>NZ_CP071679.1:0-760106 GCF_017357285.1 Rhizobium ruizarguesonis
ATGCAGCCGAGTCTTGCTCTTCAAGACGATCAAGAGCACCTCCCATCGCTTCTGGCAACAGATGCGAAGGAGTTATCCTATCAACTTCAGCAGCATCAGGCAAAAATCTTTCCCCCGCTCTCGCAAAAGACCATCAGAACATTTTCGCCGGCGGAAGCTGCGGCCTTTATCGGCATCGGCGAAGGTTATCTCCGCCAGGTAGCCGCCGACGGCCATGGGCCCGATCCGCTCGCAAACGGACGGCGGCTTTACAGTGCAACGGACATGGACCGGATTCGCCGGGTCCTCGACGAGCGAAACGGAACGCCGAAATATGTGCCGGCCCGCCGGCCGGGGGAAAAGCTCCAGATCATCTCCGTCATGAATTTCAAGGGTGGCTCGGGCAAGACCACCACTGCGGCCCATCTGGCGCAGTTCATGGCGCTCAGGGGCTACCGCGTGCTCGCCGTCGACCTCGATCCGCAGGCTTCCTTGTCCGCCTTGTTCGGTCATCAGCCGGAGTTCGACGTCGGAGAGGGCGAAACGATCTACGGTGCGATCCGATACGAGGAGCCGCGCCCCATCGCCGACATCGTGCGCGCTACCTACACGCCCAATCTGCATCTCATTCCGGGCAATCTCGAGCTGATGGAATTCGAGCACGAGACGCCGAAGGCGATGGCGTCGGGTACGGCGGAGACGATGTTCTTTGCCCGCATTGGCGAAGTCCTGACGGAGATCGAAAGCCTTTACGACGTTGTGGTCATCGACTGCCCGCCGCAGCTGGGGTTCCTGACGATGTCGGCGCTCTGCGCGGCCACTTCGGTCTTGATCACGGTCCACCCGCAGATGCTGGATGTCATGTCGATGTCGCAGTTTCTGACGATGACAAGTGAGTTGATGTCGGTCGTCGAAAAGGCCGGAGGGCGTACCAGCTATGACTGGATGCGCTATCTCGTGACGCGGTTCGAGCCGAACGACGGACCGCAAAGCCAGATGACCGGCTTCATGCGGGCGATCTTTGGCAATCGAATGCTCCACAACGCCATGGTGAAGTCGACGGCGGTCGCCGACGCCGGCGTCACCAAGCAGACACTCTACGAGGTCGAGCGATCGCAGTTCACACGCGGAACCTACGATCGGGCTCTGGAGTCCCTCAACCTCGTGAACGGCGAGATCGAGGCGCATATTCGCTCGACCTGGGGAAGGAAATAACAGATGGCGCGCAAGAACCTCATCGAAATTTCCGCTCCGAACCCGGAAAGGATGGACGCAGTCGCACCGCGCGACAATCGTCCGATCGCGGGATTCGTGCCGCAGGAGCGCAGTGCGGCGCCGGTCGGCGGCATTACCAAGACGCTCGGCAACATTACCGAGAAGATGGAGCGGGCAAGTGAGCTGGAACGGCAGCTCGCTGCCGGCCAGACCATCGTCGAACTCGATCCCGGACTGATCGATGCTTCCTTCGTCAGCGATCGATTGGCGATCGACGCGGCCGAACTTGCGCAGCTTGTCGAGCAGATCCGCGAGCATGGCCAGCAGGTTCCGATCCTTGTCCGCCCGCATCCCGAAACCAGGGGACGCTATCAGGTCGCCTACGGCCATCGACGCCTGGCTGCCGCCCGAGAAATCGGCATCAGGGTGCGCGCGGTCGTCCGTGATCTCACCGACGGTCAGCTGGTCGTCAGCCAGGGACAGGAAAACAGTGCTCGAACCAATCTCTCCTACATCGAACGCGCGCTCTTTGCATCGAGGCTTGAGGAACGCAGCTTTGGCCGCGATGTCATTATGGCGGCTCTCGGCGTGGATAAGGCGGCGCTGTCGAGAATGCTGATCGTCATCCGACAGGTCCCCCTTACGCTCGTCAACGCCATCGGCGCCGCGCCCGATATCGGCCGCCGGCGATGGTTGGAATTGGGCGAGCGGCTTGAGAAAGCCGACGTCGAGAAGATCATCGTGGAGTTGTCCGCGGACGACGCGCGCAAAATTTCGAGCGACGAGCGGTTTCAGCGGGCACTCATTCTGGCAACGAAGAAGACGGCTGCGCCGAAGCCAGCGGTGGCCAAAACCCAGGTTAATGGGGTGCCTGTCATGATCAAAAAGACAGCGTCCGGTGCAACCTTCGTTTTCGACGGCAAGACCGCACCCGGTTTCGATCAATTCGTCCAGGAAAGGCTGAAGGGCCTGTTCCAGGAGTTCAATAAGGACAGAGGAGCGTAGCGCGCAAAAGAAAAAGGCCCCCAACGACGCCGTCGTGGAAGCCCTTCTCAGATCTTAAGCACATCGAGAATCGCATTTCCCCGAATCACAGTCAAGCGTCTTAGGCACCAAATTGGTGGATGGTTTTCTTTTGCCTGAACGAAGGTGAAGGCAAATGGAGAGTGGATATGTGACGACGCCCTTTGGGCGGCGGCCGATGTCACTTGGCATGCTGGCAAGCCAGCAACTGGCCGAGACCATCGAGCCGGGGATGAAGCGCAGCAAGTGGAAGCTGTTCAGGGCGATCTGTGAGGCGCGGCCGGCGCTTGGCGTCACCGATCGGGCGCTGACGGTGCTCGACGCGCTTCTGACCTTCTACCCAGACGACGAGATTTCCGAGGAGAAGGGCCTGATTGTCTTCCCGTCGAATGCGCAACTTTCGCTGCGCGCCCGCGGCATGACGCCGGCGACCCTCAGGCGGCATCTTGGGGTTCTGGTCGAGGCCGGCCTGATCCTGCGCAAGGACAGCCCGAACGGAAAGCGCTATGCGCGCCGCGACAGGGCAGGGACCGTCGGCGAGGCCTTCGGGTTCAGCGTGGCACCGCTTCTGGCGCGTGCAGTCGAAATCGAAAACCTGGCCGCCCAGGCGGTTGCCGACCGGGAACTGCTGCGCGCGATCAGGGAACGGTTGACCATCTGCCGGCGCGACATCTCCAAGCTGATTGCGACGGCCCTCGAAGAAGAGGTCTCCGGTGATTGGGAAGGCATTTCAGTGATGTTTCGAACGCTCCTCGCCCGGATTCCGCGCGTGGCGACCGCAGAAGAATTGGCTCCGCTGGTCGATGAGATGGGATTGCTGCGGGCTGAAGTCGTCAACTTGCTGGAAAGGCAGATAAAAACACAAAAAATAGACGCCAATGAGTCTCAGAATGAGCAGCACAAACAGAATTCAAATCCCAAATCCACCTATGAACTTGAACCAAGCTTCGAAACGAAGCAGGGCGAACGGGCAGTTGCCGATCTTGAACCGAATGCCGGATCGCCGGACGAGCAAAGACTGAAACAACCGAAGCCTTCCGGCGGGATGAGCAACAAGGCGGGGGGTGCCGCCGATCCAGGAGCCGGGCATAGCCTGAAATCCTTCCCGCTCGGCCTCGTCCTCCAGGCCTGCCCCGGTATTCTCGACTACGGGCCCGGCGGAAGCATCGGCAACTGGCGAGATCTGATGTCGGCCGCTGTCGTCGTGCGCTCGATGCTCGGCGTCAGTCCCTCGGCCTATGAGGAAGCCTGCTCCGGCATGGGGCCGGAAAATGCCGCCACCGTGATTGCCTGCATTCTGGAAAGGGGAGGGCACATCAACTCGCCCGGCGGCTATCTCAGAGATCTGACCCGAAGGACCGAGAGGGGTGAGTTTGCGATCGGCCCGATGCTGATGGCGCTCGTGCGGGCGAATGGGCCAACAGCAAGGCATGCCAGTTGACCGGAGGGAAGCCACGGCCGCGACAATCGTGTAACGAGGCGGTGTGCAATCAACGCTTTACATCTAACATGTTAGTCTGCTACATCTGAGCCGGTAATTGGGAGGAGGCATATTTGACACAAAAATTCGGGCTCTCAGTCGCTCTCGCCACACCATTCGACAGCCATGGCGATATCATGATCGAGGCGATGATCGAGCAGGCACGGCGAAGCCTCGCTGCCGGATGTTCGAGCGTGACGCTGTTCGGGACGACGGGTGAAGGTTCTTCCATAGGAACCCAGGAACGTGAACGTGTCCTCACTTCCATGCTTGATAATGGGATAGCAGCAAAGCAAATCATCGTCGGCGTACTGGTCGACGCGGCCGAGGATGCTGCGATGCAGGCCGGGCATGCGCTTTCCGAGGGAGCCCGCAATATCCTTCTTGCTCCCCCTTGCTACTTCAAAAACGTCAGTGACGACGGCGTCTTCCAGTGGTTTTCGGCTGTTTTCGCCATCCTGGGCGACAAGGCGCGAGACATTATCGTCTACAACATCCCCTCGGTCACCATGGTCCCGCTGAGCGTATCGCTGATCGGCCGACTGCGGACCGCCTTTCCCAATATCGTCACGGGCGTCAAGGATTCTTCCGGCGACTGGCCGTTCACGGAAGCGCTGTTGAAGGCGCATGGCGATCTTGTCATCCTGGTGGGGGACGAACGTCATCTGGCGAAGGGCGTGCGGCTTGGCGGCCAGGGTGCAATCTCCGGCATGGCGAATTTCGTACCCCATGAAGTCAAGCTGATGGCAGAGGAAGGCAAGGACGATTCCCGCATCGAGGATTTCGTGGACGAACTGCTGAAATTTCCGGTGACCGCTGCCGTGAAGGCCATGGTGGCTCACTTGACGTCGGATGAAATCTGGCTTGCGGTTCGCCCACCACTCGTTTCAATATCCGGCGATGGGCAGGCGCAACTCGCTCTTGCGTTCGACACTCTTTTCCGCTCGAAAGCGGCATAGGTCGGACATGTTTCTGGGAGAGGTGATGGACGGAACGGACGAGCAGCCGACACTGCGGGAAAAGGCGTATGAGAGCTTCACACGCCACCTTCTTGCGCGTGACGTGCGCCCCGGCCAGTTCGTTTCGCAGCGCCGCCTCGTCGAGCTGACGGGGCTGACGCTCGGCGCCATCCGCGAACTCATCCCGCGGCTCGAAGCCGAAGGGCTGATCAAGACGGTCCCCCAGCGGGGTTTGCAGATTGCTCATATCGACCTGAACCTCATTCGCGAGGCGTTCCAGCTGCGCGTCTTCCTGGAGAAGGAAGCAGTCGCGCTTTTCACCCGCTCTGCGTCTGACGAGACGATCGCCGGGCTCCTGAAGCAGCATCGGGATATCGCCGACGCCATTCGAAACGGCGATGGATCGCACGAATTGGAAGTGCACGCGCAAGCTGTCGATTGGGGCATGCACGACGCCTTTATCGATGCCCTTGGAAATACCATCATCTCGAATGCCTACCGGGTGAACTCGATCAAGATGCGCCTGATCAGTCAGGATCGTTTTCGCATCGATGGTCACGTCGGACCTGTCATGGGCGAGCATCTGAAAGTGCTCGAGGCGATCGAAAGACGATCGGCGGAGGACGCCGTCAACAGCCTTGTCGCACACATCAATCACGCAAGAGATCGTGCGCTGAGGATATAATCGGAAATAAACAGCCGGGGGTGAGGAGATCGCCGGCAAAAGGAGGAGGTACCACATGTCATCGTTTTTGAATCCGACGAGGCGCGGCTTTCTGGCGGGTACGGCCGCTTTTGGCGCCAGCAGCATGCTCGGCGTGCGGTTGGCGTCGGCTGCCGTCGATTGGAAGCGCTTTGCCGGCACGACGCTCGAAGTCAACCTGGTCAAGAGCCCGCGCAGCGAAATACTGCTGAAGTACCTGTCCGAATTCGAGGAGCTCACCGGCATCAAGGTCAATGCCGAAGCGACGCCCGAACAACAGCAGCGACAGAAGACGACCATCGAGCTGAGCTCCGGCAAGCCGAGCTTCGACGTCGTGCACATGAGCTATCATGTCCAAAAGCGGCAGTTCGAAAAGGGCGGCTGGCTTGCCGATATCGGCGGTTTTCTCAAGGACCCCTCTCTGACCGACCCGTCTCTGGTAGAAACCGACTTCGCCGAAGCCGGCCTGACTTTTGCCAAAGATCCGGACGGCGTTCTGCGTTCGCTTCCATTCTCGGTCGATTACTGGATCATCTATTGGAACAAGGCGCTCTTCGAGAAGAAGGGGCTTGCCTACCCGACGACGTTCGAAGAACTCGCCAGTGCTGCGGAGGCGCTCACCGATCCTTCGAGCAACACCTACGGCTTCGTCGCCCGCGGCCTGAAGAATGCCAATACGCCGGTCTGGACGTCGCTGCTGCTCGGATATGGTTCGAGCCCGCTCGGCCCCGATGGCAAGCTGCGCACGACGTCGCAAGAAGCGATCGATGCGGCCAAGCTTTATCAAAGACTGATGACCAAGACAGCCCCTCCCGGCGTTTCCGGCTTCAACTGGGCCGAGGCGCAGTCGGCCTTCCTGCAGGGCAAGATCGGCATGTGGCTGGACGGCGTTGGTTTTGCGCCGCCGATCGAGAATCCGGAAAAATCGCGCGTCGTCGGCCAGGTCGGTTACGGCATCATGCCGAAAGGTCCGAAGGCACAGGCCGCAGGCACCTTCGGCGACGGGCTTGGCGTCGTCGCGGCAAGCCAGAAAAAAGAAGCCGGGTATCTCTTCTGCCAATGGGCGATTTCGCATGAAATGGGCGCACGTCTGCTGCAGGCTGGCGCCGGGGTTCCTTTCCGCCAGTCCGTCCTCGAGGACGCGAAGGTCCGCGAAGGCGTCAAAATGCCGGGCGCATGGCTTGATGCCGTCGTCGGTTCCGGCAAGATCTCGCAGCTCGCGCTGCCGGTCATTATTCCGGTCACCGAGTTCCGCGACGTTTATGGCGTCGGTCTCACCAACATGATCGGCGGCGCCGATCCCGAAACCGAACTGAAGGCAGCGACGGCACAGTTCGAACCCGTCCTGGCAAAAAGCGAGGGATAATGGCCTCGACAAGTATCGAAACGGCCGCCGTGGCCAAGACGTCGAAAGGAAGGAGCAAACCGGATCGGTTTGCTCCTAACTACTGGCCCTTCGTCATCCCGGCGCTCATCGTCATAGCTGCCGTCATCGTCTTTCCGTGGGTGTTTACGGTCTGGATGAGCGTCAACAGCTGGACGCTCGGCCAATCGCAGGTCTTTGCGGGGCTGGACAACTACGCGCGCCTCGCCACCGACATGCGTTTTTGGGAGTCGCTGTGGCACACTGTGCTCTATACGACGCTCTCCGTAGTGGTTCCCCTTTTTCTGGGGACGCTCGCGGCGCTGATCTTTGATGCTCAATTTCCGCTGCGCGGTCTTATACGCGGCATATTCGTGATGCCGATGATGGCCACACCCGTCGCCATCGCGCTCGTCTGGACGATGATGTTCCATCCGCAGCTCGGCGTCCTCAACTATCTCCTCTCCTTCGTCGGCATCGGCCCGCAGGAGTGGATCTATAATCAGAGCAGCGTCATCCCGTCGCTGGTGCTGGTCGAGACCTGGCAGTGGACGCCGCTTATCATGCTGATCGTGCTCGGCGGTCTGGCGGCGGTTCCGCGCGAGCCCTATGAAAGTGCTGAAATCGACGGAGCCAATGTCTGGCAGAAATTCCGCTATCTGACGCTGCCGATGATCGCGCCGTTCCTGATGATTGCCGTGATTATCCGCAGCATCGATGCGGTGAAAAGTTTCGACATCATCTATGCCATGACCCAAGGCGGTCCCGGCACGGCGTCGGAGACGATCAACATCTATCTCTACAACACCGCTTTCGCCTATTACGATATCGGCTATGGCTCGGCCATGGCGGTTGTCTTCTTCATCCTCATCGTCCTGCTCTCCTTCGTCCTTATGATGCTCCGGCAGCGCGTGAACTGGTCCGACGGGGAGGCACGCTGATGAAGCGCAAGACGCTCGATCGCATCGGACTGCTGTTTGTTGCCCTGGTGATGATCTCGCCCGTCGTCCTGTTCTTCCTCTGGATGATCTCGCTGTCGCTGAAATATGAGATCGACAACGGCGCCTATCCGCCGATCTTCATTCCGGAGCGCTTGGCCTGGTCGAACTATCTGAAGGTCTTCGAAGAGAACAACTTCTTCCTCTATCTCTGGAATTCGGTGCTGGTGACGGGTGCGGCCACGCTTCTGGCGCTGCTGATCGGCGTGCCGGCCGGATATGGCATCGCGCGCCTGAAAGCCGAGAAGTCTGCCATGGTCATCATGATTGCGCGCATGACGCCGGGCCTTTCATTCCTGATCCCGCTCTTCCTGCTGTTCCAGTGGCTGAACCTGCTCGGCACGCTCATGCCGCAGATCATCATCCACCTCGTCGTCACTGTACCGATCGTCGTATGGATCATGATCGGTTATTTCGAGACGACGCCGATGGAGCTGGAGGAGGCTGCAAGCATCGACGGCGCAACACCCTGGCAGGTTTTCCGCCTGGTCGCCTTGCCGATCGCAAGGCCGGGCATCGTCGTTGCCTTCATACTGTCGGTCATCTTCTCGTGGAACAACTTCGTCTTCGGCATCGTGCTTGCCAGCCGCGAGACGCGCACGCTTCCTGTCGCGGTCTACAACATGCTCTCGTTCGAGCAGGTCAGTTGGGGTCCGTTGGCGGCGGCGGCGTTGATCGTCACCTTGCCTGTGCTGATATTGACGGTGTTTGCGCAACGGCAGATCGTGGCGGGCCTGACGGCCGGAGCCGTCAAGTGAGCTGGTGAGACAACGGTTTTGACGACTTCTGCTGCCTTCGAACAGCCTCCCGGTCAGGCGCGCCGCGTCTTGTGTGTCGGCGCTGCGGTTATGGACACACTGTTTCGCGTGCGCTCGTTACCCACCGGCCAGGGCAAAATTCTGCCCTATGATATGCTGCAGATCGCCGAGGGCATGGCATCGAGTGCCGCCTTTGCGGTCACCCGACTGGGCGGCCATGCCAGCCTCTGGGGTGCGGTCGGCAATGACGACACCGGCGAACGCATCATTGCCGACCTCAGCAATAGCGGCATAGACACGAGCGGCGTGGTGCGCGTCGAAGCCGCCCGCTCGGCCGTCTCGACGATCCTTGTCGATGATCAGGGCGAGCGCTTGATCGTGCCTTTCTACGATGCGGGCTTGCACGAAACGGTCAAGCCGGTCACGCAACAGGATGTTTCTGCTTTCGATGCGGTGCTGGTCGACGTGCGGTGGCCGAAGCTTGCATTGCGGACGCTATTGGCCGCCCGAGAGGCGGGAAAGCCGGCCATTCTCGATGGCGACGTCGCAGGCGATGGCGTGATCGAGATGCTGGCACCGGCGGCCAGCCACATTGTGTTCTCGCAGCCGGCCGCCGAGCGGCTTGCCGGAACGGCCGAGCTGGTGAAGGTCGTCGGCCTTCTCAAGCGAAAGTTCGAGCATGCCTTCATCAGCGTCACGGCCGGCGAAAACGGCTGCTTCTGGTTCGACGACCGAACCGGCGAAATTGTCCATCTTGCGGCTCCGAAGGTGAGGACCGTCGACACGCTCGCAGCCGGCGATATTTTCCATGGCGCTTTTGCGCTGGCCACTGCGGAAGGCTTACCGATCGAAGAGACGATGCGCTTGTCATCCATGGCGGCGGCACTCAAATGCCAGGTGTTCGGCGGACGTATCGGTGCCCCCACAAGAGCCGAAGTCCGCAATGCTCTCCGGGATTGGAGCGCTGGACGGTAGTAGTGGCGGGCAGGCGTATCGGAGAAGCGATCTGCCTGCGGCATGCGTTGTCAAAGCCAGTTTAGGATCAGCGCTCCATCAGCTTTTGACCGAGCCGGCTGTCATGCCGGCCAGGAAGTAGCGTTGAGCAACCAGGTAAAGGACAAGAAGAGGAAGGGAACCGAGCACGCTCATCGCCATCATCTCGTTCCATTCGAAGGCGTGCTGGCCCATCAGAAGCTGGATACCGATCGGAACGGTTCTGAGGTTCATCGATTTCGTCAGCGTCAGCGCGAAGAGGAATTCGTTCCAGGCTAGCAGAAACGTGTAGACCGCGGTGGCGACGATCCCCGGGATGGAGACGGGAACGATGACGCGCCATAGCGCCGTCCAGCTCGAGCCGCCGTCGACAAGGACGGCCTCGTCCAGCTCTTTCGGCAAGGTGTTGAGATAGCCTGTCATCAGCAGGATGGCATAGGGCAGCGTGAAGACCATGTAGGTGAGGATCAGCGCCAGATAAGTATCGAAGATCCTGAAGGCCACCACCATTCCGAAATAGGGGATGAGAAGGGTGATCGGCGGAACGGTCTGCGTGCTGATGATGAAGATGTTCAAGGTGTTCTTGAACCGGAACTGATAGCGGCTGAATCCGTAGGCGGTCACGATGGCGACGACGAGGGTCAGGCCGGTGACGACGCCGGCGACGAAGTAGCTGTTGATGAAGAACCGCACTTTCACCGGATCGTTGAAGATCGTCAGATAGGCGGCCACCGTGAAATCCTGCGGAAAAAGCCGCGGCGGAAGGGCGAAGATTTCGGTATTCGATTTCAGCGAGCTGAAAAACATCCACACGATCGGGAAGGCCGAAAAGACCAGGCCGATCGCCAGTCCGAGATAGGTCAGGATGGTCGGCAAGACCGAGTTCTTGAAGGAACGTTTTGCCATGGCGGTCACCTGCGCTGCTGGTGTTTGATGTAGAAGTAGGTGACGCTCATCGAAATGATCAGGATGATCATTGCGCTCGCCGAAGCCAGTGAAAATTCATATTGGGAGAAGGCGAGCTTGTAGGTGAAGGTGGAGAGCACCTCCGTCGAATAGATCGGACCACCGCCCGTCGTCATCCAGACGAGCGGAAAGACCTGCATCGTCCAGATGAAATCGAGGAGCGCGATGCTGATGATGATCGGCATTAACTGCGGAATGGTGATGTACCAGAACTTTTGGAGTTCGTTCGCGCCATCGATACCGGCTGCCTCGTAAAGCTCCTTCGAAATGCCCTGGAGGCCGGCGAGCAGGCTGACCATGTAGAGCGGATAGCCTGCCCAGATGTTTGCGAAGGTCAAAGCGTGGATGGCGGTGCGCGTCGACGAAAACCACTCGACCTTGAAGTTGATGATATGGAGCGCCATCAGCACGCTGTTGACGACGCCGTTCGGGTCGAGCAACAGGCGCCAGATGATGGCGATGATGACGGCCGTGAACAGCCAGGGCAGGATGAACAGCACACGAAGGATGCTGCGAATGAGCGGATCGACGCGGTTGGTGTTCAACAGCAGCGCGAATGCCAAGCCGATGATGAAGTGGAAGACGACGCTCATGATCGTAAAATAAAGCGTCTGTACGACCGACTGCCAGAAGACGGGATTCTCGAAGATGGTCAGATAATTCTGCACGCCTGCGAACGCGGCGTCCTTTTTCATGATGGCGCCGTCCATCAATGAATATTTGAAGACCATCACCATGGGAAACAGCATCAGCAGAACAAGCAGCAGGGTCGCCGGCGAAACATAGAAATACGGCACCAGCTTCCTCAAGGTGCTGTAACGAAGTCTTGCTTTTCTTCGCGGCTTGGCGTGCGCGGCGACGAGAGCCGGAGCGGAATGATTCATGAGCTGTGACTTCCCGTTCTGCCGAGATTTGACGACTTACACCGGCAGCGCCAGGTCGCGCTGCCGGTGATCCGTGAAAGCGACGTGCTTAGAACTTCGCGAGCCAAGCCTTCTCGGTATTGGCAGCTGCATCCTTGGCCGACTGTCCGCCGTCGAACATCTTCTGAACTTCGACGTTCATGTCGCGCATCAGCTCTTCGGCAACCGGAAGACCGACGAATTCGTTCGCAGGATAGCCGCTCTGGAAGATTTTAAAAGCTTCCGCGAAGATCGGGTCCGAGGCCACGAAGTCCGGCTTGGCATGGACGTTGCCGGGGAAGGCGTTGGCAATCGAGACCAGACGGCCGTTGACGTCAGGGCTCATCAGGTATTCGACCAGCTTCCAGGCTTCTTCCTTGTGCTGGCTGCCCTCGCTGATGCCGATGCCCCAGGAGGCATAGGGCATGCCGCGCTTGCCGGTGTAGCCATCAGTGGCCGGCAAGGCGGAGATGCCGAATTTGAGCTTCGGATTGCGCTCGCGGATGAGGTTCACATGCGCGAGTGAATCGACCATCATGCCGACGCGGCCGTTGACGAATTCCTCGACCTTGTCCTGTTCCTTCTTGGCGAAAATGCCGGGAGAAATCACGCCTTCCTTGTTGAGGGAGGAGAGATAGTCGAGCGTGCCGACGACGGCATCATTTTCGAGGTCAGGCTTGCCGTCCTTCATCATCGAGGCGCCGGAGGCCCAGACCCAGGACATCACATCGTTCTGGATACCGCTCGGAGACTGCAACGACAGCGGCAGAACCCAGCCATACTGGTTTTTCGAGGCGTCGGTCATCTTCTTCGCGGCTTCAGCGAATTCCGTGCGCGTCGTCGGCAGCTTGTCGACGCCGGACGCCTTGGCGATATCCAGGTTCACGAAGACGGGATAGACGAAGGATGCCAGCGGGAACATCACGCTCTTGCCATCGACCTTGACGATATCGGTGATCTGGCTCTTGTCGTACTTCGCCTTCTCCATCAGCTCGTCCATCGAGGCGATCGCACCCTGCTTGGCAAGCCCGTTTACCCAGGCGCCATCGAGGCCCACCACGTCGCTCAGCGTTCCCGAGGCGGCGCCGACGACAATCTGGTCACGCGTCGTGGCATAGGGACCGCTGACCAGCGTCACCTTGATGCCGGGGTTTTTGGCTTCGAAATCGTTCATGATGCCGCGCAGGGCGCCAGACGGCATTTCGGGTTCCCACCATTGAATGAACTCGATGGTGGTGTCGGCAAACGCCGATGTGGCGCAGAGCGCCCATACCGCCACGGCAGCCCGCATCGTCACGCCGAATTTTCTGATATTCATCTGTGCCTCCCAAAGATTGTCAGTTAATCGATCCTCCTCAAGATCGTAGGCAAAGTAGGTTCCCTGAAGCCCCTATCTGTCAATGAAGAACTGCGGTCGGGAAAAGATGGCAGGCCGGCATTCACGGAGCGTGTTGAGTTAAATCATTGATAAAAAATAATAAAATTGATTGACATCATCAGTATTTTTCTGCAGCATTTGTATTGCTTGTGACGCATTTTTTCTTTACTTTCGTAAACAAATGAAAGTTTACCCAACAAAATGAAAAGCGTGGAACTCGGCTTCTTCACTGCAAATTTTGGAATTTGGGGTGCTGAAACAAGCGCCTTTTGCAACCACGCGGCGCAGACGGCGCATACGGCGCAAGTTGAAGGGAATATTTCGATTTTCGAAAGGGAGGGCAGGCCCCGCACCAAAAATGACGGATCACGCCGGCTTACGCGTTGATTTTCGACGATTCAGGATACGAAGATCACCTGTACAAATTGCCGAATGCGTGATTAGGCGCGTCGGCGGATCTGCCGTTGAGTGCGAAATCATTCCCGATCAGTGTCGTCATCCCGCCAGTAAGGAATTGAATGGCCAAGAAGAATTATAAATCGATGGACGACTTCGCGACCGCCGCCGGCGTATCGCGTCCGACCTTGTCGAAATATTTCGATGATCCCTCGCAGATCAAGGAGGTGACCCGTAAGCGTATCGAGGCGGCTCTCAAGAAGTCGCATTTCGAGCCGAACCTTTTCGCGCGGCACCTTAATCGCAAGCGGACCAGGAATATCGGCATTCTGGTGCCGACCATGTCGGATCCCTTTTATGTGCAGGTCGTGTCGCTGATCGAGCTGGAGTTGCGCGAAAAGGGATTCTGGCCTGTCCAGATCTCGTCCCACACGCGGCCGGAACTCGAAGCGGAGGCCGTGCGAACCTTGCTGTCGCTGAAGGTCGCAGGTGCGATCGTGGCGCCGCTCGGGGCCGGTTCTCGCCGTTCCGCGTTGGAAAGACTAAGCGGCGCAATCCCCGTCGTCTGCTTCGACAACCCTGCCGGCGCCGACCTTCCCTATGTCGGCAACGACAACGCGCAAAGCATGGCAGCCATTGTGCAATATCTCTGCCGGTCCGGTGAGCCACCGATCTTCCTGGAAATTCCGCATTTGACCGAAAATGCCGGCGAGCGGCAGGAGAGCTACCGCGCGACCATGGCGAAGGAAGGGCATGCTCCGTTGGTCATCGATTGCGACGCACCACCCTCTTGGGAATTCGAGCGTCTCGGATACGAGCAGATGCAGCGAATTCTTGCGAATGGCGGTCTTCCCGGCAAAACGCTGCTATGCGCCAACGATCGCTTTGCTTTCGGTGCGATGGCTGCCGCATTCGCTTCGGGACTGAAAATCGGCCGTAGTGACGCGTGCGACGTGCGTATCGCCGGGCACGACGATCACCCGCTGAGCCGATATACCTGTCCGTCGCTGACGACGATGGCCCAGAACGCGCCGGAGATCGCCGCGAAATCCGTGGAGCTTTTGCTGGCGCATATCGAAAGCGAGGATGATGGAACGACCCCTGTGACGAACAGGGTGATCCTCGAAGCGACGCTTGTTATGCGCGACTCGGCTTGAGTCAGTCGCGGTTGCGCTTCAACGGGCAAGCCCAGGGTCCATGGTGCGCCAGGCCATAGCAATGGCTTCAAGGGCCTCTTGCGCCTCCGGAATGGCCCGTCGCTTCGATACGAAGCCGTGGATCTGTCCGGCCCAGGTCCGGCTTGTGGCCTGCGCTTCCAAGCTGAGCCGCTCGGCATAAGCGGCCCCTTCGTCGAACAGCACGTCGTATCCGGCAAGGATCACGAGGGCCGGCGCCACGCCTGCTAGCGACGCCACGCGCAGCGGCGAGGCGCGCCAATCCGGCCTGCTCGCGGCTTCCGGCAGATAGTGGTCTCGGAACCATTGCATCGCTGCGGCCGTCAGGCCGTAACCCTCCGCATAACGCAAGTAGCTGTCGCTTGCCTGCAATTGGTCGGTCACCGGATAGATCAACACCTGTCCGATGACAGCCGGCACCTGTCCGTCCCGTGCCAGCAGGGCGACGACGGCGGCCAGATTGCCGCCGGCGCTATCGCCGGCGACGAGAATTCGCAAGGGATCGATACCGAGCGCATCCGCCTGCTCCGTCATCGAGACGAGTGTGGCGGCGCAATCGTCAATCGCTGCCGGAAAGGGGTGTTCCGGGGCCAGGCGATAGTCGGGCGAAACGACGACGGCGCCTGCCATATTGGCAAGCGTCCGGCAGATATCCTCATGGGTTTCCGGCGCGCCGATCACAAAACCGCCGCCATGGAGATAAAGCAAGGCCGGTGCGCCCTGGCGCGGCGCGGATCGTCCGCGCCATATCTTCAACCGGATGGCGCCCGCATGCCTTTCCAGGATCTCGGCCACGTCTTCGAGCGGCCGCTGGATGTCTGCGAAACTGTCCAGATATTGCTGCCGCGCCAGCGCCGGCGTGCAGTTTTCGACCGGCGTTTGTGGATCGCCAGGCCATGCAAGCGCGCGTTTGGCGGATTCGTCGAGTTGCGTCATGCCAGCAAACTCCTCGCTTCTTCTTCCCGCAATTCTTTTGGCTGCGCGACGATACCCGCAATGGTCTGCGCGACACCGGTTTCACCGGCACGCAGGATCGCTTCCATGACTTCGAGCACATGCAGCGCGAGATCGCCCGAAGCACGCGGCGCACGGCCTTCGATGATTGCGCGCGCGAGATCGGCAAGGCCAAGCATGCGGTAGTTGGCACGATCCGGCGCTGCGATCGGCCAGTTGACGGCGCCGAAGAGGTCGCCTGATGTATCCGTTTCCTGCCAGGGCGCGCCACGGCTGGACAGCGCGACGGAGCCGCCGAAATTGTCGGGGTCGGGCAGGCGCAGCGAGCCTTCGGTCCCGTGGAGCTCGATGGGGTGGTTGGAATGGCGGAAGACGTCCCAGGAGGTGCCGAAGGTGACCGTAGCGCCGCAATCGAATTCCAGCAGCGACAGCACGCTGGTCGGCGTGCCAACCTTGAACGTGGTGCCCTGCTTCCGTCCCTCCGCCGTGATGAGCCGCTCTTCCTGCCCGCTTGTGGCGACGGCCTGCACACGGCGGATCGGCCCTATCAGATTGACCATCATCGTCAGATAGTAAGGCCCCATATCCATGACCGGGCCTGCGCCGGCCTGATAATAAAAGCTGGGATCCGGATGCCAGTGCTCCATGCCGCGTCCCATCATGAAGGCTGTCCCGGTCACCGGCTTGCCGATGGCGCCGGCTTCCATTCGCCGCCGGGCATGGCGTCCTGCCGCCCCGAGGAACGTGTCTGGCGCCGAGCCGAGCATGAGGCCCTTTAAGGCGGCGGCATCCACCAACCGGCGTCCTTCTGCGGCCGTGACGCCGAGCGGCTTCTCAGTGAAGACATGCTTGCCTGCCGACAGCGCCCGCATCGAAACGTCAAAATGTGCAGCCGGGATCGTCAGATTGAGGATGAGGTCGATGTTCTTGTCGTCGATGAGGCTATCGACGTCAGCGGCGCGCAAATTGAACTCGGCCGCGCGGCGCGTGGCGGCGTCTGCGTTGAGGTCTGCGCAGGCGATGATTTCGACGCCGCAAAACAGCGGCGCGTTGCGCATATAGGCGAGCGAAATGTTGCCGCATCCCACCACGCCGATCCTGAGTTTCATACCATTGGTCTGTGTCATCGAAGAACCTGATTTTGCGATTGCGAGTGCGAAGGATTGAGGGGCGCGTTACAATTTAATCGCAAGGAATAAAATATATTGACGCACGGTAACATTTGACCGTACGTAATGGCAAGACGCTGGCGTCGCAATCCTTGCTGAAGAGCCCGCCGTTCCGGTCTTCGGCCGCCTCTCCCGGCGGAAGGGGTTTTCGGCAAGGCCGGCGAAGCCCCCGAGGATTGCTCGCGCGGGGAAGCCGCCGGCTTCGGTATCGGCTGTCATCAACGAATAGGTCAGGACCGAGATATGAAAAATGCTGAGCTGCGGATCGGCTGCCAAACATTCACCTGGGAGATGCTGGGTACGGATTGGAACGGCGGTCCGGACGATCTGGTGCGCGCCGTCGCCGACGGTGGATATGCCGGTATCGAAATCACCGATACGATGATTGGTCACTACGCGCTCAAGCCTGCCGACTTTGCCCGCACACTGACGGATGCCGGTTTGGCGCTGGTCTCCTTTGCTTTCGGCTCCGCCAGCGGCTTCACGGTGCCGGAAAAGATTGCCTCCGATCTCGACACTGCGCGGCGATGGGTCGATTTCGCCGTGAACTTTCCCGGTGCGATGGTATCGATGGGATCGGCGACGGTCGTCTCGGATGGTCCGCGCGATGAGAAATTCGCGATTGCGGCCGAGTGCTACAATCGTGCGACCGAGATCGGACAGTCGGCTGGGGTCACTGTAGCTGTCCATCCTTCCTCGCATCACAATACGCTGCTCTTCACCCGGAACGACTATGATCGCCTGTTTGCTCTCTTGGATCCAGGAGTGGGTTGGGTGCCGGATACCGGCCATATCCTGCGTGGCGGCCAGCAGATCGGCGACACGCTGGCGGCCCACCGGGACCGTATCCGTTACGTGCATCTTAAGGATGTCGACGCCGGCGGGATCTGGGCGATGCTGGGCGAAGGCGTCTGCGACGTGCCTGCCGTCATTTCGGCCGTTCGGGATGCGCCGAACTTTATCGGCTGGATCGTGGTGGAAGAAGAATCCGACCATGCCGGAACCGATCCTGCCGCCGCCGTTCGCGCGAACCGTGAGACGCTTCGACGTCTGGGATTTTAGCCCATCTCGTTTTCCCCGGCATCGGCCGGGGCCTTCGGCCCGCGCCAAAGTCTCTCCCGGTTCTCTTCTGAAATGGACAGGTGGACTGCAGGTCACGCGTAGCGAACCTCCACGCCCAGCTTGTCCAGCCGGTGGCGAATGCTGTGCGGCATGTTGCTGTCCGTGATGATCAGATCGACGCGCGATAGCGAGAAGGCTTTGGAGGAGGCGCCGATGTCAAATTTGCTCGAATCCGCCACGAGGACGACACGCCGGGCCATGCGAACCAGGTTGCGCTTTGTCCGCGCAATGTCCTCGGAGACATCGACGACGTCGAAGGCCTGATCGATCGCGTGGGCGCTGACAAAGGCCTGGTGGGCGACGAGGCCGCCGACCGCCTTGTCGGAGTCCGATACGATGGTGCTCACGGTGCTGGGAAACACGCGGCCGCCGATCATGTGCACGTCGAGTCCCGGCCGGTACATCAGATGCTGGGCGATGTTCATTGCCGTTGTCGCAACCACGACGTTGCTGACCGGGGGCATCTGCATGGCCACCTGCAGCAGCGTCGAACCGCTGTCGAAGACGATCGACTGATTGTCGATGATCTGTCGCGCAGCCATCTGGGCGATGCGTCGCTTTGCATCGAAATTGCGTTGCATGCGTTCCTCGAAGGCCGCCGCGGGCGAGTCGGACGGCAGGGCAATTGCCCCGCCATGCGTTTTGATCAGTTGCTTCTTCGCGTCCATGATTTCGAGATCGGAGCGGATCGTCACTTCCGAGACTTCGAAGAATTCCGCGAGCTGGCGGGTGCGGGCCTGACCGACCCGTTGAAGTTCCAGCATGATCTGCTGCCGCCTTTGTTCTGCAAGCATATGTGATCCCGACCTGCCGCCCTTTGCGACCATATGACTTTTGAAAAACGAAAGTTCGCCGCCTTATCCTACGGCTCGTGCTACAAAAATAGCCGCATGATGACGAAAATGCACGTCAAAAATTCATCATTGATGTAAAAACGAAAGAAATCGAAATATTGAATATTTGTTTGTTTTCGAGTTAGGGTTTCCTCAGCATCGGCGCCAGCAATCGCAAAGCCGGCAATCACAAAGGAAGTATCGCCATGGGTCTCGGAACCAAAGTCCGCCTCGCACGCCTGTTCTCGAACCCATCGGGTCATCTGTTCGGAGGCGCCGTCGATCATTTTGTCGGTTATGGCAATGTGCGTGAGGGCGGGCTTGCCGACCTGCCGGGTGCGCTCAGACGCGTCATGGCGGGAGGGCCCGACTACATCAGTATCCAGCCTGGCGCGGCGCGCCACCTGTGGTCGGAATATGCCGGAAAGGCAGCGCTCGTCATACAGGGCGGTTGCTTCACCGCCGACGACCGTATTCGTCAGCTCATCGCGACCCCGGAGGACGCGGTGCGTTATGGTGCGGACGCTCTGGCTGTTGCCATTCCCGTGCGCGGCGCCACCGAAGGAGAGTACATCCGCTGGCTCACCGATACGGTCAACGCCGCCGCCCGCTTCGAGATGCCGGTCGTCGCCCATGTCTATCCCCGTGATTTCTCCGACGGCGGCAAGATCGTATTCACCCCGGATGAGATTGCCTATGCGGTGCGCATCGGCTTCGAGGCTGGCGTCGACGTGATCAAGGTGGGCTATACCGGCGATTTCGAATCCTTCCGCGAGACCGTTGCGACCTGCCCGGTTCCGGTCGTGATCGCCGGCGGCCCGAAGACCGATACGCTGCTCGGGGCGCTCGTCCAGACGTCGGAAGCATTGCGCGCTGGGGCCAAAGGCGCGGTCGTCGGACGCAACCTCTGGGGTCACGGCGATACGACCATGGCCGCGCGCGCCTTCAAATTCGTCATTCACAAGGGGATGGCGCCGGAGGATGCGCTGGCGGCGGCCGGTGCTTGAGACGTGTCGCGCCCTTTCCAGGTTCTGGGCTTCGGCGCCCTGGCAATCGATGACATCATCTATGTCGATCGGGGGCTGACGGCCGGCAAGGGGAAGGTGACGAAGCGCGCCACGGACCATGGCGGCAACGTGGCGACGGCTCTTGTTGCCGTCGCCCGGCTCGGCGGTCGCGCCGGCTTCATCGGCTGGCTCGGCGATGAGACAACGGCCGACATGGCGGGCAGCGAGCTCGAGCGCGACGGTGTCGACATATCGCTGGCTCCCCGCCACGCGGATGCCGCTCCGATCCGCTCCGTGATCACGGTCGGTCCCGACGGCGACCGGTTCATCGCCTATGACGACAATGTGCTGCACGGCACGTCGGATGCGCTGCCCGACGATGTTCTGATGCAGGCCCCGGTACTGCTGATCGATGGCTATGCCACGCACTCCGAAAGTGTCGTGGCGCGCGCACGCGCCTTGGGCCTGGCCGTGATTGCCGATATCGAATGGACGGTCGGTGCCGCGACCGACCGGATCCTGGCTTTCGCAGATCACCTGGTGCTGCCGATTGCCTTCGGACGGGAGTACACCGGCGAGGGTGATCCAACGATGATCCTGGATCAGCTCTGGTCAAAGGATCGGTCCGCGGTTGTTCTGACTGATGGCGAACGAGGGACCTACTTCCGCCAGAAGGGCGATGCCACCCGGTGGCATATGCCGGCCTATCAGGTACAGGCGGTCGACACGACCGGCGCCGGTGATTGTTTTCACGGTGCCTACGCCCTTGCCCTTGCGGAGGGCAAGCGCCCACTTGAATGCACTGCCTATGCCACGGCGGCGGCCGCCATTTCCGTGACCGCACGGGGAGGGCGCAGAGGCCTGCCAGATCACCAGACGTGCATGGCATGGATGGCGGCGGAGAATACGCCTGTGCCAATGCCGATGCCGGGATGCCAAAAATGAGCGCGGGCGGCGATGGGTGCCGGCTCCGGTCGACCGCCCCAACAGAGCCTCACGGGTGACGTGTCATTGAATCGCATTGAGCGATCTCTCAACAGCTGTACTTCCATCAAAAAATTACGCGCGATAAAAAATATAGTTCCGCAATTGATTTTTAATTTATAGAAGAAGATTTAATTTTTTCAAATAGATATGAAAAACTTCTGGCGATCTTCGGCGAATTATCCTCGAATCTTTTGTTGACTTTGAAGCTCAGTCCTGAGCCTTCTTGTCGAAACGATCGGAGACGGCGGGGAGCGCCGTGTGAAGATGTGATCCGGACTGGCACGGGAGGATGAGACGTGGCTGTGGTTGTACTCGACAAAATCTGCAAGACCTATGGAAACAGCTACCATGCGATCAAGGATCTGAGCCTGACGATCCATGATGGCGAGTTTCTGATTCTGGTCGGTCCATCCGGATGCGGAAAATCGACCGCTCTGCGCATGATTGCCGGGCTCGAAGAAATCAGCAGCGGAACATTGAGCATCGGCGGTCAGGACGTCGTGGATCTCGCGCCCAAGGACCGGGACATTGCCATGGTCTTTCAGAGCTATGCGCTTTATCCGCACATGACCGTCTTCGACAACATTGCCTTTTCGATGAAGCTGGCCGGAAAGAACAAGGCCGAACGCACCAAGCGCGTCCACGAAATCGCCAAGATCCTGCAGCTGGAGCCCTTGCTGGGCAACAAGCCCGCGCAGCTTTCCGGCGGCCAGCGCCAGCGTGTTGCGATGGGACGCGCCATGGTCCGCGAACCCGCGGCATTCCTCATGGACGAACCGCTCTCGAACCTCGATGCGAAGCTGCGCGTTCAGATGCGGGCGGAGATCGCCAGCCTGCAGAGACAGCTGGGCGTGACGACGATCTACGTGACGCACGACCAGACCGAAGCGCTGACCATGGGCGATCGGGTCGCGGTGCTGAAGGGCGGCGTGCTTCAGCAGGTGGATACGCCCAAGGCTCTATATCACCGCCCGGTCAATGCGTTTGTCGCCGGCTTTATCGGTTCGCCGTCGATGAACCTTTTCGAAGGGCGTCTGGCGAGCGGACGGATCCATCTGCCGGGCTTCTCCATTCCCTTGTCCGGCGGCGCTTTCGAGCGCGCTCCCGGTCTTTCCGCTTTCGAGGGAAAGGACGTGATCTTTGGGGTCAGGCCCGAGGACCTCTACGACAGCCGGTTGCCGTCTGGAGCCTCCCATCCGACGATCCCGGTTGTCGTGAAGTCGATCGAGGAGCTCGGCTCCGAACTGATCGTGCATTTGAAGATCGACGCGGTCCGGATCGACTCGGGCGACCCCGATGCCGTCGAGGACCTGAGCGGGGCCGCCAATGCCGTCGCGCGGTTCGAAGCGGTCAGCGCGGTCGAGACGGGCCAGTCGATCGATCTGGCCATCGACCCGGCGAAACTGCACTTTTTCCACCCTCAAACGCATATGGCGCTGTGATGTGACGAGGGAGAGCCGCCAGGCGCCGGTGGCAGTCCGGCCAGAAGACGTCGGCGACGTTCGATGTCTTCAATGCATTCCATCCGAAGCCGAAACCAGCATTCATCTTCAATATCCGATCCAAAGGGCTTATCGATGCCAGCAAAACAGGAACGACGTCTCCGCATCGGCGTATTGGGAGCGGGCCAGATTGCCCAGGCCGCGCATTTCGAGAGCTGCACCAAGGCAGCCAATGCCGACCTCTATGCAATTTGCGACGTTGCCGAAGATCTCCGCGAACGCATGGCAATCACCCACGGGGCGGAAAAAACCTATGGCGATTACGATCAGATGCTGGCCGATCCCGACCTCGATGCCGTGGTCATCGCGACGGCCGATGCCTTTCACGTCCCGGCTTCTCTACGCGCCCTTCAGGCGGGCAAGCATGTCCTCTGCGAAAAACCCGTCGGCGTCACCATCGAGGAATGCCTTGAACTGAAGGCTGTGGTCGACAAGTCGGGAAAGGTGTTCCAGGTCGGACACATGAAGCGTTTCGATGCGGGGCTCCAGGCTGCCAAGTCCTTCATCCGCGATGAAATGGGCGAGATGGTCGCTCTCAAAGCATGGTATTGCGACAGCACGCATCGCTATCCGATGACCGATGCGGTCCAGCCGCTGATCGTCACCAGCGCCAATGCGAAGAAACCCTCCGCCAATCCGAAAGCCGACCTGCGGCGTTACTACATGCTTGCGCACGGTTGCCATCTAATCGACACGGCACGTTATTTCGCCGGCGACATCGTCTCCGTCAACGCTCGTCTGTCGGAGCGCGCCGGTATCTGGTGCTGGTTCGTGGACGTGGAATTTGCCTCCGGCACGCTCGGCCATCTCGATCTTACCGTCCAGGTGCGCATGGACTGGCACGAAGGCTTCCAGATCTACGGCAAGAACGGCAGCATTTTGGGCAAGACCTATAACCCATGGTACTACAAGACCAGCGAGGTGGACATTTTCCGGGAAGCGGACGGCGCGACCCATCGCGTTCTCGGTGCCGACGGCCATTTCTACCGCCGTCAGGTCGAGGGCTTCGCCCGTACCATTCTGGATGGCGCGGTGATGGAAGGCGCCGATATCGATGATGGCCTGGCATCCGTCCGGGCCATGGTTGCCGTCGCGCGCTCCGTCGAAAGCGGCAAGGCGGTTGCGCTGGCTGACGTCACGGGTGGCGTGTGATGAAGCTCGGCATCTTCGCAAAGACCTTCGAGGGAACGGAACCCGCAACCGTTCTCAACTCGGTCGCCGCGGCCGGGTTCACCTGCGCACAATATAATATGGCCTGCTCGGGCCTTGCGCCGATGCCGGAGATCATCACGGAAGTCCAGGCCGGCTCGGTCGCCGAAGCGGCGCGCGAAAGCGGCGTCGAGATCGTTGCCGTTTCGGGCACCTTCAACATGATCCATCCGGATCCCGCCGTGCGCGAGGCCGGCCTTCGCAGACTGGCAACGCTGGCCGAACGCTGCGCTGGCATGTCGACGGCTCTGATCACGCTTTGCACCGGCACACGCGACCCCATCGACCAGTGGAAGGCGCATGCCGACAACGACACGCCGGAGGCTTGGCGGGATCTCCTCGACGCCATGGGCGCGGCCATCGAGATCGCCGAGCGCTACGATGTGGATCTCGGCATCGAGCCCGAGCTTGCCAATGTCGTCAACTCGGCTGAGAAAGCCTATCGGCTGATCGCGGCACTGAAGAGCCCCCGCATCAAGATCGTGCTCGATCCGGCCAATCTCTTTGAGGTCGCGACGCTGGATGAGCAGCGGAGTATTGTCTCTTCCGCCATCGACCTTCTGGCCGATCGGATCGTCATGGCGCATGCGAAAGATCGCAATCCGAACGGCAGTTTCGCGACCGCCGGCAAAGGTGTCCTCGACTACGCGCATTATCTCGGCCGTCTCAAGGCGATCGGCTTTAAGGGCAGTCTCGTCACGCATGGCCTTTCGGCTTCGGAGGCGGCCGGTGCGGCGAGTTTCTTGAAGAGCAGTCTCGGCGGTGAAGCTGCGGGGGCAGGAGCATGAGACGGGCGCAACCGTTCGAAACCAGCGACGGGACTATTCTCAATGTCGATATGGCGGGCGAGGGCGCGTCCGTCATATTCCAGCACGGCCTATGCGGAGACGTGGCGCAGACCGACGAAGTCTTTCCGCTCGAAGCGGGTTTTCGCCGGGTTACCATCGAAGCGCGCGGCCACGGCCATTCCCAAGCCGGCAATCCGGAGCGGTTATCGATCGCGACCTTCTGCGATGATATCGCCGCCTATATCGAGAAAAACCTTACGCCGCCGATGGTCATCGGCGGCATCTCGATGGGTGCTGCGATCGCCTTGCGTCTCGCGGTCAAGCGACCCTATCTTGTCAAGGCTCTGATCATTGCAAGGCCGGCCTGGCTGACGGCACCCGCGCCGGAGAATATGGCACCCAATGCCGAAGTCGGGCATCTTTTGAAAACTCTGCCACTGGGCGAGGCAAAGACCGCGTTCCTTGCCGGGCCGGTGGGCGTGCGGCTCGCCGCCGAGGCGCCGGACAATCTGGCCTCGCTTGCCGGCTTTTTCTCCCGCACGCCTTTGGAAGTGACCGCCGAGCTGCTCACCAGGATTTCCAATGACGGTCCTGATGTGACCGACGAGGAGGTCGGCAATCTCACTGTACCGACGCTGGTCATCGGCCATGATCGGGACAGCATTCATCCTCTCAGCCATGCGCGTGCTCTTGCCGAGCGGATTGCCGGCGCGCGTTTGGTGCAGATCACATCGAAGACCGAGAGCCGCCCGCAATACGTCGCCGACTTCCGGCTTGCCATGGGCAATTTTCTGAAGGAGCTCTGAAAACAATGACGACCCCCTCCAAGACCTGGATCGCCGATCTTCCGAAGGATCGCCTGATTGCCGAATTCTCGGTCTGGTCGGCCGATCTCGTCCGTCTGTCGGACGATCTGGCACGCGTCGATCCTTACGTCGACATTCTCCACATCGATGTCGCCGATGGCCATTTCGCACCGGCAATGTTGTTTTTCCCTGATCTTGTTGCCGGCGTGCGCAAAGTGTCCTCGCGCCCGATCCATGTTCACCTGATGGTCGCCGACAGCATCCTCCTGTCGCAGATCGAGCAGTTCGCCGATGCGGGCAGCGACCTGATCAGTCTCCATGTTGAAAACGAAAGCGTCGCCGACGAGGCTCTTGATCTTCTCGACCGCCGCGGTGTCGCCGCCGGCATGGTGCTCAAGGTCGACACCCCTGTCGAGCGGGTCGAGAAATATGCTTCCCGGCTGAGCTTTGTGACGCTGCTCGGCACGGCGATCGGCGTGAAGGGCCAGGGCCTCGACGAGAAGGCCAGTGCGCGGCTTCAGCAGGCAAAGCAGATTATCGGCGGCTGCAGTGCGGCGCATCGGATCGTGCTGGCGGCCGACGGCGGCATTCGCGAGCACACTGTGCCTCTCCTGCGCCAGTCCGGTGCGGAAACGGTCGTTCTCGGTTCTCTGGCTTTCAATGCGCCATCGCTCGACGAGCGGATGGCATGGGTGCGCGCACTCTAACTCATGGTCTTCACATGCAGCAGCAGGTTGCCATTGGAATCGACCTCGGCGGGACGCAGGTGCGCGCTGCCCTCGTTGACGAGCAGGGCAGGATTCTGGCGCGCGCAGCCGAATCAACGGATGCGCTGGCAGGCCCCGCCCGCGTGCTCGACCAGATTTGCGGACTGACCGATGGACTGCTTGAAGCATCGAACCCTGCCTCTGTGGTTGGCGTCGGCGTATCCGCTCCAGGCCCGCTCGATACGGTCGCCGGTGTCGCCTCGCATATCCCGACCCTCTCCGGCTTTGTCGACTTTCCGCTGAAGGCGGAGTTGCAGAAGCGGTTTCCGTTTCCGGTCGACCTTGAGAATGATGCTATCGCCGCTGCCATCGGCGAGTGGCAGTTCGGAGCCGGCAAGGGCCTGGATAATCTGGTCTATGTCACCGTGAGCACCGGCATTGGCGGTGGCGTTGTGTCGGATGGTCGCGTCGTGCGCGGCCGCAAGGGCATGGCAGCCCATGTCGGGCACATGTCGGTCGTGCCGGACGGAGAGCTTTGCCCCTGCGGCAACAGAGGATGTTTCGAGGCCTACGGATCCGGAACGGCTTTTGCGCGCCGCGCCCAGATGAGGGCTATGGAATCTGGCGAGACAACGATAGGCAGCGATGGCGGCGCCATCGACAGCCGCAGCGTTTTCGCGGCCGCAAGAGATGGCGATCGTCTGGCAAATCAACTGGTTGACGAGGAAGCGGAAATTCTCGGTCGCGGCTTCACCAGCCTGATCCATATCTTCAGCCCCGATATTATCGTGATGGGGGGCGGACTTTCCCACGAGTTCGATCGGCTGCAACCGGGCATTCAAAGCTACATCACGCAATGGGCAATGCCGGCATTCAAGGATGTCAGGGTAATGCTGGCGGCATTGGACCAGAACTCAGGCCTCGTCGGCGCAGCCGCTCTGGCGTTTCTGGCCGGGAAGGTCACTCGGACGTGATCCAAACCGGCGAAGCGATCGGCGTCGTCAAATACGCTGGTTCAGTTCGTCTTCGCTGATCCCAAAATGATCGAGAATGATGCCGACGTTTCGGCGATGAGACTTGAAATAGACGTCGAAAAGATCGCCGATCAGCGGAACCGTTCCGCCGGCGGCGTCGATCCCGAGATTCACGGCCATGCGGGCGAGCTTGTGGGTGGGAACACCGAGACGTCGTGCCTCATCGATGATGAAAAGACCGATGAGGGATCCGGCAATGTCGCCGACGGCCGGGATGAGCCCGAGAACCGAGTCCGCGCCGATCCGCACGCCGATGACAGGCAATCTGACCGCGGTATCCATCAGGCGCGCTATGCCGACGGCGCGCCGAATTCTTCCAAGTTCGATGGACGTCAGGTGTTTCGTGCTGGCGGAGGCTGGCATCAGCGACCTTTGGGCGCGAACGACCGTTCCGCCTCCTCGAGTGAGGGCGCGGGAAGGATGTCATCGCATTGCTGCGAAATAGTCCGACGCAGCGAAAGCTCGGTGCCATGATGATATTCCATGGCCGTGAAACGCGGCAAACCCGACAAGGTTCGGCCGCGAAAGCAAGGATCATCTTGCGTCGGGAACCACCACCAATTTGCCGACGAAGTTCTTCGCCATGAAATCGGTCTGTGCGCGGTGGAATTCCGACAGCGGATAGACGCCGCCGACGAGCGGCCGGATTTTCCGGCTTTCGATATAGCCGACGATCCGACGGAAGTCGGCGCGGCTTCCCTGGCTCGAGCCGTGCAGCTCCAGCTGCTTCAAATACATGGTCCGTAAATCGAGCTGGACGACCGGGCCGGCGATGGCGCCAGCTGTCGTGTAGCGGCCTTCGGGGCGCAGGATCTTCAGAAGATCGTTGAACAGCGGTCCACCGACGAGATCGGCGACGACATCGATCGGCTGGCCACGGCTGGCGGAATGGATGGCTTCTACCAGATCGCCCTTGCCGCGGGTTACAACCGCTTCGGCGCCGATATCGAGCATCGCCGCTTCCTTGCCAGGACCTGCGACCGCGATCGGGATGGCGCCGCGGGCACGCGCGAGCTGGATGATCGCCGAGCCGACGCCGCCCGAGGCGCCGGTCACGAGGACGCGTTCGCCGACCGACAGCCTTGCCCGTTCCAGCATGCGCTCGCCGGTCAGATAGGCGCAGCAGAAGGTGGCGAGTTCGACGTCGGTCAGATCGGTTGCGACGACATGGGCATTCTCGGCCGGCAGCGCCATGTATTCGGCATAACCGCCGTCGCGGCCATGGCCGATGTAATCGATGTCGGCGAGGCTGTCGTCGTCGCGGTTATAGATCGAGAAGTCGACCATGACGCGATCGCCGATGCGCGCCGGATTAACGCCGGCGCCGACGGCGACGATATGACCGACCGTATCGGTGCCCTGGATGCGCGGGAATGTCAGCGTATTGCCTTGCCTGCGCCATGTGGAGACGGCGGACGGATCGTCCTCGGTGCCGTAGGCGCCTTGGCGGACCCAGACGTCGGTATTGTTCATGCCGCAGGCCGTGACGCGGATCAGAACCTCGCCGTCCGCGGGCCTCGGAACGGGCACGTCCATGCTATAGACGAGCTTATCCAGACCGCCATGGCCGGTGAGCAATACGGCCGCCATCTTTTCCGGGATCGTCATGCAGATCTCTCCCTCAGATGTTCTTGAAGACGGTTTCGATCGCATCCGCCGCGGCCTTGACCACGATGTCTGCCTCCTCGCGTGTCAGGCAGAGCGGCGGGGCGAAGCCGAGGATATCGCCCTGCGGCATGGCGCGGCCGATGACGCCGCGTTCGAGGAGGGCGGATGCGACCTGCGGGCCGATCTTGCGGCCGGCATCGAAGAACGTGCGGTCGTCCCTGTCCTCGACGAATTCGATGGCCGCCATCAGCCCGTCACCGCGGACTTCGCCGACATTGCGGTGGCCGCCGACCGCCTTTTCCAGTTCCGAGCGGAAATAGGAACCGGTCGTGCCGGCATTCTCGACAATGCCGAGTTCGTCGATCAGTTCGAGATTGGCAATACCTGCGGCAGCACAGATCGGGTGGGCGGAATAGGTCCAGCCGTGACCGATCGCGCCCATCTGATCGGAACCCTGCACCAGGACTTGCCACATCTTGTTCGAAACGATTGTGCCGGAAAGGGGAGCGTAGGCCGAGGTCAGGCCCTTGGCGATGGTGATCAGGTCCGGCTTCATGCCGTAATGGTCCGAACCGAACATCGTGCCGAGGCGGCCGAAGCCAGTGACGACTTCATCGGCGACGAGCAGGATGTCATATTTGTCGAGCACGGCCTGGATCTTCTGCCAGTAGGTTTTCGGCGGCGGCACGATGCCGCCGGTGCCGAGGATGGGTTCGCCGATGAAGGCGGCGATCGTTTCCGGGCCTTCGGCAATGATCATCTCTTCAAGCTTGTCGGCGCAATATTGCGAGAACTGCTCCTCGCTCATCGACCGGTCGAGGCGGCGGAAATAATAGGGTGCTTCGGTGTGCAGCACCGGTGCGCGCGGCAGGTCGAAAGCGTTGTGAAAGAGCGCCAGGCCGGTGAGGCTGCCGGTCATGACGCCGGAGCCGTGATAACCGCGCCAGCGCGAGATGATCTTCTTCTTTTCCGGACGGCCGAGGATGTTGTTGTAGTACCAGATGAGCTTGATGTTGGTCTCGTTGGCATCCGAGCCGGAGAGACCGAAATAGACGCGGCTCATGCCGGTGGGCGCGCGGTCGATAATCATCTTCGACAGCGTAATCGAAGCTTCCGTGCCGTGGCCGACATAGGCGTGGTAATAGGCGAGGTTCTTCGCCTGTTCGGCAATCGCGTCGGCAATCTTCTGGCGGCCGTAGCCGACATTGACGCAATAGAGGCCGGCAAAGGCGTCGAGGCTTTTGCGTCCTGTCGTGTCGGTGATGTAGACGCCTTCGCCGCCGGCAACGACACGGGTCGGCGTCTCGCCACGAGCATGCGCACCCATATGGGTCGAGGGATGGAAGAAGTGATCGCGGTCCCAGGCGGTGAGTTCGTTGCTTCTGTCGAGCATGTCTAGCCTCTTTCTTGAAATGGGGGCTCACTTGAAATGGGGTCAGGCGGCCGTGTCGATGCAGAGATATTTGAGCTCGGTGAAGGCCTCGAGCCCATGGCGTGAACCCTCGCGTCCGAGGCCGGACTGCTTCCAGCCGCCGAAGGGAATGGGAGCGCCGGTGATCTTCACGCGGTTGACCGCCACCATGCCGTATTCCAGTGCGCGGCCGAGGCGCATCTGGCGGGCGCCGTTTTCCGTGACGATATAGGCGACGAGGCCGTATTCGGTATCGTTGGCGCGGGCGATAACCTCGTCTTCCGTGTCGAAGGCGGTAATGGCCGCCACAGGACCGAAAGTCTCCTCGCGCATGATCAGCGCATCCGCCGGCACATCGGTCAGCAGCGTCGGCTCATAAAAGAGTCGGCCGGCCTTGTGGCGCTTGCCGCCGGTGAGGAGCTGCGCGCCGCGCGCCAGCGCGTCGGCGACCTGTTCCTCGATCTTGGCGACGGCGCGTTCATGCATCAGCGGGCCGATCTCGGCGCCATCCTCGAGCCCCGGACCGACCTTCAGTTCGGCAATGCGGTCTGCGAAGGCCTTGGCAAAGGCATTGGCGATCCGGCGCTGGACGAAGATGCGGTTGGCGGCAAGGCAATCCTGGCCTGATGTGGCAAACTTGGCGTTGACGGCGATCTCGACCGCCTTTGAGATGTCGGTGTCGTCGAAGATGATCAGCGGGGCGTGGCCGCCGAGTTCCATCACCAGCCGCTTCAGGGTCGGTGCGCATTGGGCGGCGATCAGCCGTCCAATGCCGGTGGAGCCGGTTAAGCTCATGGCACGCACGCGGACATCGGCACACATCCGTCCGACGATCGTTGCAGCATTGCCGGTGACCACGTTGAAGACGCCGGCGGGAATGCCCGCCCGCTCGCCGAGCTCGGCAAGGGCAAGTGCCGAAAGCGGCGTTTCTGAGGAGGGGTGGGCGACGGCCGTGCAGCCGGCGGCCAGCGCCGCGGCAGCCTTTCGGGTGAGCATGGCAGCGGGGAAATTCCAGGGCGTGACGATGCCGACGACGCCGAGCGCCTCGCGCCGGACAATCATTTCCGCGCCGGGCAGATGGCTGGTGACGCTTTCGGCGTTCAGCCGCTTGCCTTCCTCGGCATACCATTCGACGAAGGAGGCGGCGTAATCGATCTCGCCACGCGATTCCGCCAGCGGCTTGCCCTGTTCGAGCGTCATGATCAGCGCCAGATCCTCCTTGGCTGCCAGCATCAGCTCAAACCATTTGCGCAGGATCGCCGCGCGGCTCTGCGGCAGCATTGCGCGCCAGCCGGCGAAAGCCTCCGACGCAGCATCGATCGCCACTGCCGTTTCGTCGGCGCCAAGGCTTGCAACCCAGGCCAGCGTCGCCGAAGAGGCGGGATCGGTGATCTCGAAACTTTTCCCTGATTGGCCGGCGATCCAGCGGCCGCCGACATAGGCCAGATCGCGCAGGAGATGACGGTCGCCAAGCCGCGACAGCGCGTCATGAAAGGCGGGGCGGGCAAAAACGGCGGTCATATCAAGTCTCCTCGTGGCGGTTGACGTCAGTCTTCCACGGGAGCGGGCGAGAGATTGTCTGTTGGGGGATGCGAAAAGAGAGAGATGGTCTAAAGGATGGCGGCCTGGCAGAGAGATTGTCTACGACGTGGTCTGTTCTTCACCGGTCGCAGTATAGGAAGAGACCGGAAGGACTGTTTCCTCCTTCACCGTCTTGGTGACGATGTAGGTGAAGTAGCGGTCGATGCCGAGTTCGCGGTCGAGAAGCCCGTCGACCAGCCGTTGATAGGCGTCGATATCGGGGGCGATGATCTTCAGGATGTAATCGACGCCGCCGCCGACCGACCAGCAGGCAACGATCTCCGGGATTGCGGTCACGGCGCGCTCGAAGCGTTCGAAATCCGCCTGGCGGTGATTGGCGAGTGTCACTTCCATCATCACGCTGGCGACCGGCGCGATGCGCCGTGGCGCGATGCGTGCGTGATAGCCGGTGATAACACCCGCCTTTTCGAGCTTGCGCAGCCGCATCCAGCACGGTGTCGGCGACAGTCCGGCCTTTTCGGCCAGCGCCAGTTTGGTGATGCGGCCGTCGCGCTGGACGGCGTCGAGAATGCGCAGGTCGATGGCGTCGAGCTTCATGGTGCTTTCTTTAGAAAGAAATCATTTCAATCGCAGGGAAAAGACAATGGGAGCGCATTTTTGCATTGTCAATTGAACTGATTTTCAGCAGTGTTAAAATCATGACAAAGTGGCGCCCCGATCCCTCGCAACTCCGCCGTCCGGCTTATCTCTCGCTTGCCGAGCAGATCGCAAACGCGATCACGGACGGCAAGCTCAGCGATGGCACACAATTGCCGCCGCACCGGAAGATGGCGGATGATCTGCATCTTTCGGTGCAGACGGTCAGCCGCGCCTATGACGAGTTGATCCGCCGGGGGCTGATATCAGGCGAGATCGGACGCGGCAGCTTTGTCCAGACCAGGCCGCGCGAGCCGGAGCCGCCCTATCTGCCGGAAAGGCTGGGCGAGGTGATCGATCTGTCGATCCTGAAGCCGGTCTGCGAGCAGATCCATTTGGAAAGGCTGCGGCAGGCCTTCGGCTGGCTTTCGGAAAACCTGCCCTCCAGCTCCGCCCTTTCCTTCAGGCCGAACATGGTGTTTCCGCGCCATCGCGCGGTCGCCACGGAATGGCTGGCGCGCTGCGGGTTGGAGGTATCGCCGCTGAACGTCAGCGTGACGAACGGTGCGACATCGGGGATGACGGTGGCGCTGATGAGCGTCGCCCCGCCCGGCTCGACGGTTGCGACCGAGGCGATCAGCCATCACACGCTCGTTCCGCTCTCCACCTATCTCGGTTTGCACCTCGAAGGGCTGGCGATCGACGAGGAAGGCATGATCCCCGAGGCGCTGGACGAGGCCTGCCGGAAGGGACCGATCCGGGCAATCTTCCTGCAGCCCTCGGTGATCAATCCGATGGCGGCGCTGATGAGCGCGGAACGTAGACAGGCGCTCGCCACTGTCGCCGCCAAACATGACATCGCGATCATCGAAAACGATATTCTCGGCCCGATGGTCGAGGGTCGTGCGCCGCCGATGGCCGCGTTTGCGCCGGAGCGGACGCTCTACGTCACGAGCTTCACCAAGATTACCGTTCCGGGCCTGCGGATCGGCTATCTCACCGCACCCGATCGCTATGTCGCCGCCGTCGCCAACCGGCATCTCGTCTCCAACTGGATGGCGACGCCTGCCATGGCCGAGATCGCCACCCGCTGGGTCAGCGACGGCACGGCAATGGAACTGGTCAACTGGCAGCGCCGTGCGCTTTTGAGCCGGCACGCGATCGCGGCGGAGATGCTGGCGGGCCTTACCTACCGGGCGCATCCGCAAAGCCTGCACGTCTGGCTGCCACTCTCCGGCAATCATACGGAGGATGGGTTCGTTTCGCAGGCAAGGCTGCGGGGTGTGGCGATCGCGCCTGGCAAATCGTTCCACACCGCCGATCAGGGCTGGACGCCGGCCGTGCGCATCTCGCTTGGTTCGACGACGGAAAGCGAGTTGCGGACCGGGCTCGGCATCGTCGCCTCATTGGCGCAGGGCAATCCGGAAGAGCTGCTGCTTGCGATCTGATGCCGATGCCTTGTATTTGAGCGCATGCAGAATAATTGTCATGATATTATTTTACGAATTGACATGATTTTGATGGGCCGTCATCGTTAGGACATTGCTTGTCTCAACAGGGAGAGACATGAATGCTTCCGCCCATCATCCGCATCGACAACATCGTCAAGAAATACGGCCCGCTGACCGTGCTCGACGGCCTGTCGATGAATGTCATGCCGGGCGAGAAGCTGGCGCTGATCGGGCCATCCGGCTCCGGCAAGACGACGATCCTGCGCATTCTGATGACGCTGGAGACGATCAGCGGCGGCCATATCGAGGTCGACGGCGAACAGCTCTACCATATGCCAAATGGCAGCGGGCTGGTGCCCGCCGACGAACGGCATCTGCATCGCATGCGCGAAAAGATCGGCATGGTCTTTCAGCATTTCAATCTGTTCCCGCATAAATGCGTGCTCGACAACGTGACGCTGGCGCCGATGCTGACGAAGGGCATCAAGCGGCCCGTGGCCGAAAAGCGGGCGATGGAACTGCTCGACATGGTCGGCTTGGCCGACAAGGCAAAGAGCGTTCCGGCGCAGCTTTCCGGCGGACAGAAGCAGCGCGTCGCCATTGCTAGGGCGCTGGCGCTGTCGCCGAAGATCATGCTGTTCGACGAGGTGACCTCGGCGCTTGACCCGGAACTGGTCGAGGAGGTGCTGAACGTCATGCGGCGGCTGGCATCCGAGACCGACATGACCATGCTTCTCGTCACGCATGAAATGGGCTTTGCCCATGATTTCGCTGACCGTGTCCTGTTCTTCGATCGCGGCAAGATCGTCGAGGAAGGCAAGCCGAGCGACATCTTTCGCAATCCGACGCAGGAGAGGACGCAGACCTTCCTGCGCAAGATCATTGCGGCGGGGCACCGCGTCTGAACTCAGACATTGCCCGCAAGAACAAGGCTCAAGGAAAATCAGAGGAGTTGGGAACGATGAATGCAGGATATTTTTTGAGCGCCGCCAGCCTGTCGGTGCTTTTGATCACGGCCGCCGGCCCGGCCTCTGCCGCCGATGACAAGCTCGAACAGCTGAAGGAGCAGGGCTTTGCGCGTATCGCTATCGCCAACGAGCCGCCGTTCACGGCGGTCGGCGCCGACGGCAAGGTGTCCGGCGCCGCCCCCGACGTGGCGCGCGCAATCTTCGAAAAGCTGGGCGTCAAGGAAGTGGTCGCCTCGATCTCGGAATATGGCGCGATGATCCCCGGCCTGCAGGCCGGCCGCCACGACGCGATCACGGCGGGCCTTTTCATGAAGCCTGAGCGTTGCGCCGCCGTCGCCTATTCCGAACCGATCCTTTGCGACGCCGAGGCTTTCGCTCTCAAGAAGGGCAATCCGCTGAAGCTGACAAGCTACAAGGATATCGCCGACAATCCGGACGCCAAGATCGGCGCGCCGGGCGGCGGGACCGAAGAGAAGCTGGCGCTTGAAGCCGGCGTGCCGCGTGACCGCGTCATCGTCGTTCCGGATGGCCAGAGCGGCATCAAGATGCTGCAGGATGGCCGCATCGACGTCTACTCGCTGCCGGTCCTTTCGATCCATGACCTGATGGCCAAGGCGAACGATCCGAACCTTGAAACCGTCGCACCCGTCGTCAATGCGCCGGTCTATTGCGATGGCGCTGCCTTCCGCAAGCAGGATGTTGCGCTCCGCGACGCCTTCGACGTCGAGCTGAAGAAGCTGAAGGAATCGGGCGAATTCGCCAAGATTATCGAGCCCTACGGCTTCTCGGCCAAGGCGGCGATGTCGACGAGCCGCGAAAAGCTCTGCGCCGCGGCGAAGTAACAAGGGGTAAGCAGCCGGCCATGCCCCAGGCATGGCCGGATCGTCCCCGAACGATCTCCTAAAGCGCGTCGCGATCTTTCAGATGCGCTCCTCGCGCTTTAGGTCCTTGTTTTACGCATGTCGTTATCGCAAAACCGCTGCACAGTTTTGCGCGATATGCTCTAGGAAGTGAGTTGCCGATGTCGGTATGGTCCGGCTATCTGACACTGATCCTTGAGGGCGCCCTGGTGACGCTCGAACTGACGATCATGGGATCTGCGCTGGCGCTGGTGATGGCCTTCCTGGCGGGCCTCGGCCGGTTGTCGCGCTTCTTCGCCGTGCGGGCTCTGGCGACGGCCTATATCGAATTCTTCCGCGGCACCTCGATCTTCGTCCAGCTCTTCTGGGTCTATTTCGTGCTGCCTTTTGCGGGCTTGACCCTGACGCCGCTGCAGGCGGGCGTGCTGGCGCTCGGGCTGAACGTCGGCGCCTATGCGGCGGAAGTGGTGCGCGGCGCCGTCAAGGCCGTCGGGCGCGAACAGTCGGAAGCCTGCATCGCGCTCAACCTTTCGCGAACCCAGCGCATGCGCCACGTCATCCTGCCGCAGGCGCTGCCGCTGATGCTGCCGACCTTCTGCAACAATGCGATCGAACTCTTGAAGGGCACGGCCGTCGTCTCGCTGATCTCGCTGACGGATATGACCTTCCAGGCGCAGGTGGTGCGGGCGCAGACCGGCAATACGCTGGTGCCCTTCGCGACAATCCTCATCCTCTATTTCCTCATGGCCTGGGCGATCTCCGCGACGATGCGCTGGCTGGAGCGGCGGATGGCGCGCAGCCTCGACGGCATAAGGACCTGATCAGATGGAATGGGATTGGGACTTCGTCTGGCAGATCATGCCGACCCTTCTCGAAGGCTTCAAGATCACTCTTCTCGCGACCATCCTCGGCGCTGCCGTCGCCATGATCGTCGGCCTGGCTCTTGCCATTGCGCGGCGCTCACCGGTCGCCGGCATTTCCAGGACGGTCGGCTTCGTCTCGGAATTCATCCGCGGCACACCGCTGCTGGTGCAGCTCTACTTCATCTTCTACGTGCTGCCGGATATCGGCATCCGGCTGGCGCCGCTGGTCGCCGGCGTCATCGGCATGGGCATTCACTATGCGACCTATACCGCCGAGGTCTATCGCGCCGGCATCGAGAACGTGCCGCGTGGACAATGGGAGGCAGCCAAGGCCACCAATCTGTCGACGCGCCAGGCCTGGATCCACGTGATCCTGCCGCAGGCGATCCCGCCGATGATCCCGGCGCTCGCCAATTATTTCATTGCCATGTTCAAGGAGACGCCGCTGCTTTCGGCGATCACCGTGCTCGAACTCATGAACCAGGCAAAGAGCATCGCCAATAGCAATTACCGCTACATCGAGCCGATGACGCTGGTCGGCGTTTTCTTCCTCGTCATCAGCCTGATCTCGGTCGTGGGATTACGTTGGCTTGAGGAACGCTATGCCAGGATGGATGACTGACCATGACCGTAGAGATCGAGATCATCGCTACCGGCCGGCTGCCGCGACTGGAAGATCGGCCGCTGGAAAAGCGCATCGGCCTCATCATCCTCGCGACGGACCATACGACGGAAGTCGACTTCCAGCGTATGGTCGCCAGCGCTCGCCTCGGCGTCTATGTCAGCCGCATCCATTATGCCAATCCGGTCACACCGGAAAACCTCTTGCGGATGCAGCCGTCGCTGACGGAAGGCGCGGCACTGATCCTGCCGGAGGAGGCGCTCGATGCGGTCGTCTATTCCTGCACCTCCGCTTCGGTGGTGATCGGCGACCGGAACATCGAGGCGGCGATCCATGCGGCCAAGCCCGGCGTTCCCGTCGTGACGCCAACGGCTGCCGCCGTGACCGGCCTGAAGGCGCTGGGCGCCAGACGGATTTCGGTGCTGACGCCCTATACGATCGAGACCAGCCGGCCGATGGCGGACTATTTTTCGGATCTCGGCTTTGCGATCGACCGCTTCACCTGTCTCGGCCTTACCGATGACCGCGAGATGGCGCGGATCGCACCGGACGAGATCCTTGCCTTCGCACGCCAGGCGCTGGCGCCGCAGTCCGATGCGCTGTTTATCTCCTGTACGGCGGTGCGTGCCGCCCAGGTCGCCGCCCGCATTGAAGGGGAGACCGGCAAGCCGGTGATCACCAGCAATCTAGCGACCGCCTGGGCCTGCCTGAGGCTTTGCGGCGATGATCAGGCGCGGCCCGAACTCGGTCAATTGATGACCAAGCCCTATCGGGAAGGCTGAGATCATGGTGAGCCCCTTGCCCGTTTCGCTGGAGGATATCCGCGCTGCGGCACGCCGGATTGCCGGCCGCGTGATCGGCACACCGATGGTGCAGTCCGCTTCCCTCGGCGAATTGGCCGGCGCGCCTGTCCATCTCAAGCTCGAGCATCACCAGACGACCGGCAGCTTCAAGCTGCGGGGTGCGACCAATGCGGTGCTCTCCTTGTCGCCGGCAGAGCGCTCGCGCGGTGTCGTCGCGGCCTCGACCGGAAATCACGGCCGGGCGCTTGCCTATGCGGCAAAGGCGGAAGGGGCGGTTGCGACCATCTGCATGTCGCGGCTGGTGCCGGAGAACAAGGTTTCGGAAATCCGCCGCCTCGGTGCCGATGTTCGCATCGTCGGCGGGTCGCAGGACGAGGCGCAGCAGGAAGTCGACCGACTGGTTCGCGAGGAGGGGCTGGTGATGGTCCCGCCCTTCGACCATCCTGATGTCGTGGCCGGGCAGGGGACGCTGGGACTCGAAATTATTGCCGCCTTGCCGGAGGCGGCGACCGTGCTGGTGCCGCTCTCGGGCGGTGGCCTAGCAGCGGGGGTCGCGGCTGCGGTCAAAGGCATCAGTCCGAAGACCAAGGTGATCGGCCTGACGATGGAGAAGGGGGCTGCGATGAAGGCGAGCCTCGATGCCGGACGGCCGGTGCAGGTCGAGGAAGTGCCGAGCCTTGCCGACTCGCTCGGCGGCGGCATCGGCCTCGACAATCGCGTGACCTTTGCCATGTGCCGCGACCTTCTCGACGAGGTCATCCTGCTGACGGAAGCGGAAATTGCCGTGGGCATGCGCCATGCCTATGCCGCCGAACGCCAGATCGTCGAAGGCGCGGGCGCGGTCGGCATCGCCGCACTGCTTGCCGGAAAAATCAGGGGCGGTGGCCCCATCGTCGCGATCCTGTCCGGGGCGAATGTCGACATGGAACAGCATCGGCGGGTGATCAATGGCAAGGCGGCACTCTGCGGCGAGGAGAGACCATGAGCCGGATGATCATTCTGACGGAAGCAGAACTGAGGAAAGTCATCACGCTTGATCGCGATGCGGTTGATTGTGTCGAGGCCGCTTTCGCAGCGCTTGCGACCAAAGCCGTCGCCATGCCGCCGATCCTGCGGCTCGACATTCCGGAATATCGGGGCGAAGTCGATGTGAAGACGGCCTACGTGCCCGGCATCGAGGGCTTCGCTATCAAGATCAGCCCCGGTTTCTTCGACAATCCAAAGATTGGTCTGCCGAGCACCAACGGCATGATGGTGCTGCTGTCGAGCCGAACCGGACTGGTGCAGGCGCTGCTGCTAGACAATGGCTATCTCACCGACGTGCGCACCGCAGCAGCCGGCGCCGTCGCGGCAAAACATCTGTCGCGGGAAAATGCGTCCGTGGCCGCGATCTTCGGTGCGGGTATGCAGGCGCGGCTGCAGCTCGAAGCACTGACGCTGGTCCGGCCGATCCGCGAAGCGAGGATATGGGCGCGCGATGCTGCCAAGGCGAAAGCCGCGGCAATGGAATTGGCCGCAAAGCTCGGGTTTCCCGTCACCGCCACATCGGATGCCAGAGGTGCGGTGACCGGCGCTGATCTCATCGTCACCACCACGCCGTCGGAAATCCCGATCATCGAGGCCGGGTGGCTGGAACCCGGACAGCATCTGACGGCCATGGGCTCGGATGCCGAACACAAGAACGAGATCCATCCGGCCGCCATTGCGGCTGCCGACCTCTACGTCGCCGACAGCTTGAAGCAGACACGCCGTCTCGGCGAGTTGCATCACGCAATCGATGCCGGCCTGGTCGCAGGCGATGCGGTCTTTGCCGAGCTCGGCGAGATCGTCGCCGGCCGGACGCCGGGGCGGACGCGCAACGACCAGATCACCATCGCGGACCTGACCGGAACCGGCATCCAGGACACCGCTATCGCCACACTCGCCTTTGCCCGCGCCGGCGCGGCGAAGGCCGGGACCGCATTCGAAAGCTGACCGGCGCGGCGCCGGAAAAGAAGGGAAGAGACATGACCCAGCCCAATCTCAAATTCTCGCTCGGTGAATATGCCGCGCGGCTGGAAAAGACACGGCGTGCCATGGAGGCGAAGGGCGTAGACCTGCTGATCGCCAGCGATCCGTCGAACATGGCTTGGTTGACCGGTTATGACGGCTGGTCTTTCTATGTGCATCAAGCGGTGATCGTGCCGCCGCAGGGCGAACCGATCTGGTTCGGCCGCGGCCAGGATGCCAACGGCGCCAAGTTCACCGCCTATCTGAAGCACGACAACATCGTCGGCTATCCCGATCACTATGTGCAGTCGACCGAGCGCCACCCGATGGACTACCTCTCGAGCATCCTGACCGAGCGCGGCTTCGGCAAGCTGACGATCGGCGTCGAGATGGACAATTACTGGTTCTCGGCGGCGGCCTTTGCGGCGCTGCAGAAGCACCTGCCGAACGCCCGCTTCGTCGACGCTACCGCGCTCGTCAACTGGCAGCGCGCGGTCAAGAGCGAGACCGAAATCAGGTACATGCGCAATGCCGCCCGCATCGTCGAGGCGATGCATGCCCGTATCTTCGACAAGATCGAGGTCGGTATGCGCAAGTGCGATCTGGTTGCGGAAATCTATGATGCCGGCACCCGCGGCATCGACGGCATCGGCGGCGATTATCCGGCGATCGTGCCGCTGTTGCCGTCCGGCGTCGAAGCGTCCGCACCGCATCTGACCTGGGACGACCGGCCGATGAAGGAGGGCGAGGGCACCTTTTTCGAGATCGCCGGCTGCTACAACCGCTATCACCTGCCGCTATCGCGCACCGTCTTCCTCGGAAAGCCGACGCAGGCGTTTCTCGACGCCGAAAAGGCGACACTGGAAGGCATGGAGGCCGGTCTTGCGGTCGCCAGACCCGGCAATAGCTGCGAGGATATCGCCAATGCCTTCTTCGCCGTGTTGAAGAAATACGGCATCGTCAAGGACAATCGCACGGGTTACCCGATCGGCCTTTCCTATCCGCCGGACTGGGGCGAGCGCACCATGAGCCTGCGTCCCGGCGACCGGACGGAGCTGAAGCCCGGCATGACCTTCCATTTCATGACCGGCCTCTGGCTCGACGATATGGGCTTCGAGACGACCGAGAGCATCCTCATCACCGAGAGCGGCGTCGAATGCTTCGCCAACGTGCCGCGCAGGCTGATGGTGAAGGATTGAGGCTGTCATGACAGAGATTGGCTTGCGACCGTCGCCGATCAGCGCGACGGTCAATTTCGCCGCCGAGGGCATCCAGCACGGTTTCCTGAGGCTGCCTTACAGCCGCGACGATTCCGCCTGGGGGTCGGTGGTGGTGCCGATAACGCTCATCAGGAACGGCAAAGGGCCGACGGCCCTGCTGACTGGCGGCAATCATGGCGACGAGTACGAAGGACCGATCGCGCTTTTCGATCTTGCCCGCACGCTGAAGGCCGAAGAGGTGAACGGCACTGTCATCATCGTGCCGGTCATGAATTATCCGGCATTCCAAGCGGGAACCAGAACCTCGCCGATCGACAGGGGCAACATGAACCGCAGCTTCCCGGGCCGGCCGGACGGCACGGTGACCGAGAAGATCGCCGACTATTTCCAACGTGTGCTTCTGCCGATGGCGGATGTCGTTCTCGACTTCCATTCCGGCGGCAAGACGCTCGATTTTCTGCCGTTCTGCGCGGCCCACATCCTGCCGAACAAGCAACAGGAGGAAAAAGCCTTCGAATTCGTGAGGGCTTTTGCCGCTCCCTATTCGATGAAGATGCTGGAGATCGATGCGGTCGGCATGTACGACACCGCGGCCGAGGAGATGGGCAAGATCTTCATCACCACGGAACTCGGCGGCGGCGGCACCGCCACGGCCAAAAGTGCTGCGATTGCCAAGCGCGGCACGATGAACGTGCTGCGTCACGCAGGGATCGTCGCCGGCGCCGTCGATCCTGGTCCGACGACCTGGCTCGACATGCCGGACGGCCGCTGCTTCTCCTTCGCAGAGGAGGGCGGGCTGATCGAACCTGTCATTGATCTCGGTGAAGCCGTCACAGCCGATGCCGTCATCGCTCGCATCTATCCGACCGGGCGGACCGGGGTGGCGCCCCGCGATATCCGCGCCGGCATGAACGGTATTCTTTGTGCCCGGCATTTCCCAGGGCTGGTCAAGGCTGGTGACTGCGTTGCCGTCGTGGCGATCGTTACGGGCTGAGGCGATCAAACAGGCAGAGGGGATCAGTTTCGACGGCTGATCACACCTCAAGCAGCTTTCTGCGGTCTGGACGTGCCGGCTCCCGCATCGACCTGAAAGCGGTTGACCACCCCCTCCAGTGTCTGTGTCTGGCTGCCGAGCGCCCGGCAGGCCGAGGCAGTTTCGACCGCCATGGCTGCGTTGCGCTGGGTTACCTGATCGAGCGCGTTGACGGAGGCGTTGATCTCGTTGATCGCTACCGCCTGTTCGGAGGACACCGAAACGATGCGGGCGATCAGGCCGGCAACCCGCTCGACTTGCCCTTCGATTTCCAGGAGCGCCTTGCCGGTTCGGTTGACGAGCTCCACCCCGGTGGAGACCTGGGCCGAGGAGGTGGAGATCAGAGATCTGATCTCCTTGGCGGCGTTGGCCGAGCGCATGGCAAGTTCACGCACTTCCTGCGCGACCACGGCAAAACCCTTGCCTGCTTCGCCGGCGCGCGCTGCTTCAACCCCGGCGTTGAGCGCCAGAAGATTGGTCTGGAAGGCGATTTCATCGATGACATTGACGATGGCGCCAATCTGGGAGGATGAGCCTTCGATCTTTTCCATGGCGGCGATGGCTTCGCGAACGACGGCTGCCGAATGTTCGGCGCTGGTGCGGGTCTGAGCCATCATGCCTGTCGCCCTGCCGGCATGGTCGGAGGCATCTTTGGCTTTGATATTCATTTCATCGAGCGCGGCTGTCGCCTCTTCGAGCATTGCGGCCTGCTGTTCCGTGCGCGACGCAAGACTGTCGGCTGCATCTGTGATGCCAGCCGAGGAGCTGCCCACTTGCTTGGAGGTCTGGGCAATCTCAGCCATCGAAGCGCAAAGCGCGTCCATACTGTCGTTGAACTTCGCGCGCAAAGTCTCGTAGGCAGCGGCGAAGGGTGTCTTGATCCGGCAATCGAGATTGCCAGTCGATAGCTGTTCCAGTCCGTATGTCAGCTGATCGATCACCGTTTCTCGGATCTGCTCCTCGGCGGCCTTTTCGGCCAGCTGGCTGCGTTCACGCTCGAATTCCGCATCGCGAAGTGCGGTCTCACGCTTCTGTGCGTCCTGCCGCTCGAGCGCGTTGCGGCGGAATACCGCGACGGCCTTGGACATGGCTCCGATCTCGTCGGAACGGTTGGCGTAGGGAACGTCAGTCGAAAAATCGCCTTCAGCAAGATTGCCCATATAGGCCTTCATACCATCGAGCGGTACGATCGCCCGGCGTCGCAGAAGATAGAGCCCTACCAGCAATAGCCCGAACGATCCGAAGCCCGCAGCGCCGGCATAGATCGTCCAGGTCACGATCTCCGAGGCCGCATTGCGTTCCTCGCCCTTCAGGAAGGCGTCGGAATTGGCAACGAGTTTCTCGACCGCGTCCTGATGCGAATGAAAGGCGACGCGCAGCTGCTCGATCGCACCATGTGCCTTGTCTTCATCCCTGGCATTCAAGGCCGGGATGATCTCACGGTTCATCACTCCCCAGAATGCATCGCCCTTGGCGATGACATCGTTTTCAAGCTCGTCCTTCAAAGCTTGCGGCAGCCGGGTGGTTTTCCAATAGGCGCGGCGGTCGTCGTAAGCGGCTTTGAGATTCGCGATCTTGGCAAGATTGGTGTCGGTGAGTTCGGGAAATTTGCTCGCCTCAAAGGAGAGCATGTAGGATTCGACCACAAACAGAGGCGGCGGTAGAATATCGGCGATCAAATCCTTGCCGTAGACCACCTGTTCGTAGACCGGACCATTGACCTTCAGCCGTTCGAGCGCCGATTGCTGCAAACCGATTGACATGAAAAGGCCAGCTGAAACGGCGACACCAAACGCCACCAAGCTGCGAGCAATAGTGAATGCCAAGACTGTCTCCAAATAACTTTGGCTTCTCTACTTCGAGAGGCCTGATCTACGTATGGCATTATTTGGCCAAGAACACTGAAATATGGTTAATTCTTTTGACATCGGAGCTTAGCAAGCTCTTGAAGGTCCAGGGAACCGTCCAAAATTGGGTTGATGATTTGCGAAAGCCATGCTATCAAGCCATCACTTGCCATCTTGATGGCTAACGGCTTTATATCCCATCGTAAAGGAGATCGGAATGGCCGAACCTCAGCTTTCTGTACGGAGCGCAAAAGCGCGTGATCTTGCTCACCGGCTTTCCCGCCGTGAAAACCGCTCGATAGCCGACATTGTCGAACGGGCCCTCGAATCGTATGAAATACGCGAAGCCGGAAGAGAGCCGGCTGCGTCCTTCTATGCCAGGCTTTCGCAGCAAAGCGGGACGGACATCGACCTTGAGGCCGTTATCAAGGAAGGCAGGCAGGTTCATAAGGGCATCGAGCTTTGATTTTTCTCGATACGAACATTGTTTCGGAAACTTTGAGAAAATCTCCCAATGAAGCCGTGATCGCATGGCTCGTCCGCCATGATGCTGAATTGGCTCTGCCGACGGTAACGATTGCCGAGATCGCTTTCGGTATCCAGAAGATCCGGCCTGATCAGCGAGCCGAACGCCTCGAGCAGGGACTGTCCGACTGGCGTCGTCGCTTTGCAGGCCGGATTTTTGGTCTGACCGAAGAGGCCGCTCTTGCTTATGGCGACATTTTGGGTTCGGCCGCTCGTCAGGGGCGCGGGATGTCAGCGCCGGATGGCATGATCGCCGCTATTGCACGGGTCAATGGTGGTCGACTTGCGACGCGAAATCTGGGCGATTTTGCGACCACGGGCCTTCAGTTGATCTCCCCATGGGAGTTTTGACATCTCGGAACATGCTTGGCGCTGTTACTCGAGTATCGACGCTTTTCAGGCCAATCGCATGAGCATTTCGTTAAGGTCGCCGATCTGCCGCAGCAGCGCGATCAGTTTATCCGTGTCGTCTTGACTGAGCCGGCCCGTTCCGCCGCTGCTCTGCCAAAGATGCTGAAATTCTTGGCTCGTCTTTAGCGCGATGCTCATGATTTCGATGATTTGCGCTCGATTTTCCCAGGTTGTAACGACCGTCGGTTGCTCCATTTCCATCGACATGTCCGGCTCGCGTTCCAGCAAAAACAATTCCTGATTCCTCTTGGGCGATAACGGTTTGGTTCGGATGGCGCCATCAAGCCTACGGGATGGGCCATCCCCGCGATGACTCAGGAGCATGGGTTTGACAGTCTCAGAACGATTGAAAATCAAACGATTGGCTAGCGGGTGTGGGGCGGACACGTTAGCCAATCGGCAAACCCTCCTTGGAATCACCCGAAGCAGAATTCGCATGAACAATAAATGGGAAAATTTCCCATTTGTCAACGTGGGAGTGACAGCGTTTTCAGCGCGGACCCGGGCCCGGGCCTGGGGGCGGTGGCGGCCCAGGCGGCGGGGCGTCCTGCGTTGGCGGCCCCCCTCTGTCCGGAGCGGGAAAATCTCCCGGCCCGCCTCTGCCGAAAGGCGAATGATCGGGCGGCGGCCGATCCGAAGGGCCACCTGGCGGTCGCGAACCGAAGCCGTCCGGAATGCGCCCGTCGGGAAAGCCTGTCATTCTGCTTGAGTCCCGCACGCCGACATCGACGAAGCCATGACCATCAGGCGACAGCGGCATCGAGCCGAAAGGCGCGGAGCCTCTGGGTCCTACGCTCGGCCCGTCCTTATCCGTCGGCCGGAAGGTCTCGAGGTTGACGATGCCACGTTTGAGGCCCGGCACCACGGGTTCAGCCTGAATGCGCGTGATGATCAATCGATCGGCGACAGCCTTGAGACGCACGAGCGTTTGCTTGCCGGCCAGGTATCCATGCGTGCTTCCAAGCGAAAGGCCGCCGATCAGGACGCGATTGCTGCTCTTGACAGGGACGCCACGAACATGGGCGCCTTCGGAAACGGAGCGGGGCTCGATGCGCCGGGCAATGATCGCACCGTCAGGTTTGCGGATGCCGAACACGGCGACCCGCTTGCCTTTCCGCAGACCCTTCGTCGGCACACCCGTTGTGTCGATTGTTTGCCCCAATATGGTCATGCCGGTCTTGTCTATCCGGTCGATGCGGCCCTGGACTTCGCTGGCGATCGTGATGCGGGCGGCAAGCCCGCCCGTCAGCAGCACCCGGGCGACATGACCGACCTTCATCGCACGAGCGTGAACGCGTCGGCCGTCGATTTCGATCGGTGTCGTCGCGCTGAACGGTATGTGGATGTTGTTGACGATGATGCTTCCAAAGCCCTGGATGGTTCCGACGATGCCCGTTCCGCCGATGCCGTGATCTTCGTTCTCGCCGCCGCCCTGGATGGAAAGTCCAGACCCGCCGATTCCATGATCGCTGGTGCCCGTCGGCTGCGCGGCTGCAATCTTGGCCCCCAGGACTTGAAGCGCTATTCCGGCCAGCAGAAATTGCCTTCTCGAAATCGCCGACGGGGTCATTCGTCTGTCTCCGTCTTGGAGGCGGCGTCTGCCTGACGATCGGCCTCATCCTCCTCGGTCATGACATAGAGTCCAGCGATCCAGCGGCTGTTGCCTCCGAGGTCGTCCTTGATCGCCTGATGGGCGATCTTGTTGAGCTTCAGAAGCAGCGCCATCCCTTCCTGGCGTGCAATCTCGTCGAGCCGGGCCGCCAGCGCGGGGGATATCCCGTCGTAGTGAACCGCACGTTCGAAGTAGGGTGGAGGCTCGTTCATCAGGTTCATGACCGACGCCTGCACATGGTCACGGAGGTTGCGCGTAAAATAATGCCGGCGGGCTTCGTCACCGGCATTGGGGATGATGGATGAGAGATCGAGCTGAATCCAGCCGTTCTGATCGAGAACGACGATGCCTTTATCCAGCCAGTCGTCCAGGATGGAGCGGGGGTGGACGTCCTTGGTGATGTCGCTCACCAGGCTCTCGAATGACGGACCGCCGTCGCTGGAGGTCCGGGGCAGGGCGCTCGGCCGATCCTCCGCATCGCAATAAAACGGATCGGCGAGCCATCTGGCGAGAATGCGGCTTGTCTGCGAAACGCCGACGGTCAGGAAGGATGCCGCAAGCACCTGTCCGCGCAGCCGATTGACGTCCTTACGGTGAATGCCGGTCAGAAGCGAGATACGGCTATCCGTCTGGTTCTTGTTCGGCAGCGCGAATTCCTTCTCCGCAACCTCGATATAGAGGCGGCGAAGAACGGTCGAAAAAGAGATGAAGTTGAAGCCGGAGGCGAGTGCAAGCTTGACCAGCGGGCGAAGCACGCGGATCAGCATGGCCTGCAAGGTCTCTTCGGAGAACGGAAGCTTCGCGCGCGGCTTTGACATTAACAACACACTCGGTCTCTGAAAGACCATTGCCGGCAGACCTTCGACAATCGCCCTCGATCTCCCCTATGGCAAAGCCCACATTGCCGCAACGGAGAAGCCACTTGCAAGATCAGCCCATGCCATGCTTCCTGGCGGCGCGGCCGTGATCGTGCCGCCATTCGGAAGATATTTTGCGCCTTCTGTCAATGCGTTACCGGATGCGGCTCCGGTGACAGCACTGCGCCATGGCGCCAGTCGATCAGCCGGTCGATGCGCGCAATCTTGTGGAAAACCTCGAATACGTCGAATGACGTGCCTTTCTCGATGTGGGCTGCCAGCAGCTCGCAAAGCTCAAATATTTCAGGGGGCGTACCCGTCATCTCGACGCCGTCATCTGTGAAGACACCCGATCGCGGCCATGCCCGCGTCTGTTGCTCGTCGAGTTTGCTGCCGACGAAGGGGATCGTATCGATAATGCCGGAAGCAAGCGCGAAGGCCGCTTCCGCCACGATTTCGGAACACGTCGTGTTGGGCTCCCTCGCTAAGGCCGGTATTTGCATCCGCTTGAATTCCCGCATTTTTCAATCCGTCAGAGATAGTTGACCAGGCTCAGGCTCTGGAGTTTCGAGACGAGCGTGTAGGCCGTTTCCAGTTGCGTCTGCAGCTGGTTGACGAGCGTCGAAGCCTCATAGGTATCCACGCCCTGGAGATCGACGAGGTTTCCCTGAAGCAGAGTGGATTGAGCGTCGAGGGCGTCATTTGCCTTTTCGAGCCGCTCCTGCGCGAGACCGAGTTCGCTTTGCTGCGTCACGATCCCGGAGGTCGCCTGCGCCGCATAGGCGATCGCCTTGGATGCGACGGTGCTCTGTGCGTCGGAGCTGAGATCCTGGCCGAAGAGGGCGGAGACCACGACGGACGCCAGCGCGAGATAACGCATGCCTTCGGAATTGGCGTTGGTCGACGAGGTGATGGTTTCCGATCCGCTGATCCGGCTTGTCATGTCGGTGCTGGAAGCGGTCGACCAGCCGTCGGAAGTGTCCGTCCAGGCGCTCTCGGAGAACATCGGCTCGACCGTGTCGGTGATGAAGCTGCCGATTTCCTCGCCTGTCAACTCGTTGACGTCTTTTCCGAGACCGGTTGCATAATCGTTCAGAGCCGAAACGATTGTATCCGAGACCGCCGAGGATTGATCGCTCAGAGGCTGGCTGTCGAGGTTCGTTCCGCCAAACAGGAACTCGCCATTGACCGACGTGTTTGCCGTCGAGACCAACTGCGAAATCGTGGCGCCCGCCGTCTGCAGGGCAACGGCGATGCTTGTCGTATCCTGGCTCGCCTGGAGCGCGGTCAGGTTCGAGACCAGGCTGTCGCCGGCATCCTTGAGGCTCGAAAGGGCGGTTTGCGATGCGTCCATTCGCAATTCGACGACGGCATTGCTCGCCTTGAACGAGGCGGCCTGGGCGATAGCGCTGGTGAGATTGATCGACTTTGCAGCGCCGTTGCCGAGGGATACGCCGATATCGGCGTAGGTTCCCGTCGTTGCTTCCGTCGAGGCCTGCTGCAGCTTGTTTTGGGACTGGCTGATGGTGAGCCGCAAAACATTCTGCATCGCCGATGATGAGACAAAAGATGCTTTCATGACTAGCTCGCTATGTCGAGGAGCGACTGGAACATCTCGTCGATGACGTTCAGGATCTTTGTCGCCGCTTTGTAGGATTGTTCGATGTCGAGAAGCAGCGTCAGTTCCTCGTCGAGGTTGACGCCGGTTTCGTTGGAATAGGCCTCGTCGGAGCGTGACAAGGCCGCAGCCGTTGTTTCGGAGGCCGACGTTGCATCGCTTCGATATTGTTCGAGCCAGCCGATGGAGGCGCTGGCGTAGTCCGTCAGGCCTTGCGACGTGGAGAGACCGGCGTCGGAAGAGAACGAGCGCTGTTCCGTCAGCGCCTGATACAGGGCATCGAGATTGTCCGAGAAGCCGCCGTCTCCCGAAGTGTTGAGATCGGTGATGCCGCTGATGGAGCCATCGCGCAGCTTCGTCGCATCGCCGCCCTCGCTCGTGATGACGGCTGGATTGACCGAAATGGTGGAGGCGATCCCTGTCGTATCGTCGGAAGCAGCAGGTGTTGCCCCGGCTGCGCCTGACGCCGTCGTCCACACGAAAAGTCCCGGCGCGCTCGTGCTGCCGTCGGTTTCCGAGAAGCTCTGGACGAGCGATTTGGCGATCTCGTCGAGCTGGGCCTGGAATGTCGGGGCGATCTCGTCGCGAAGCTGCAGCAGCGCCTGCAGGCTGCCCGAGGCACTCGTCGTCGATCCCTCGCCGGCGTCGAGTGCAACGCCGTCGATATAGATGGAATTGCCTTCCGTTCCGGCAACATAGGTTGCCGTCGTCGCGAACGTGACGGTGCGGGGAATGGTCTCGAACAGCACGGTGCCATCAGAGGTATAGAGCGCCATATCGCTATTGTCGCGCACGGTTGAGGTGACGCCAACGATCGAGGAGATCTGCTTCAGCAGCTTTTCACGCTCGTCGAGCGCCGAGGATGTATCGGTGCCGGTCGATGTGGCCAGCTTGACCGCATTGTTGGCCGCCTCGAACTGCGACAGCAGCGTATTCAGGGTGGAGACCTGAGTGGTGATCTCCGCATCGGCCTCGGTTCTGATCGACTGGACGCCGTCGCTTGCTGTATTCAACGAATTGGCAAGATCCTGCGCGGCGGTCACGGCCGATTGCGCTGATGTCGTGCTGCTCGGGGATGTGGAGAACGTCTGGAGCGCCTGCTGGAATGCCGTGAGATAGGTACTCGGCGAGGTCTCGTAGTCATTGCCGCCCACCAGCGACTTCAGGCTTTCGAGGCCGGTTACCAGCGTCTGCTGGGCGCTGTCCTTGGCATTCGTTTGCAGATACTGGGCAAGCAGCGCCGTTTCCTGCGCCCGGCTGATGCTGACGACCTGGGCGCCGGAAAGAGACGTCGTAACCGACGCCTCCCGTCTCACATAGTCGGAATTTCCGACATTGGCGATATTGGTCGAGACGATGCTGCTTTGCTGGCCCGTAGTATTGAAAATACTTTGCACGCTGTTCAAGGCGGAGGTGAGCGACATGCCGGCGCCCTCCTATCGTTTCAGATTGACGAGGACATCCATGATATCGGAGCCGGTCTGAAACACCTTCGAATTGGCGGTATAGCTGCGCTGCGCCTCGATCATTTCCGTCAGTTCGCCGGCGAGATCGACGTTCGAGCTTTCGAGAGCACCGGACTGGATGGAGCCAAGCCCGTTCGTCTGCGGGAAGCCGGTGACCGTTACGCCGGATAATCCGTTGGCACTGTAGACGTTGCCGCTGAGCAGCGTCAGATTGTCGGGGCTGGCAACCGTCGCGAGAGGAATCTGATAGAGAGCCTTCGTCGCGCCGTTCGCATAGGAGACCGACACCACGCCGTCCGTACCGATAGACACCGAACTCACGGCACTTGCCGCCTGGCCGTCTGCCGAGCCCGTTGCCGAGAAGTCGGAGGAAAGCTGGGTGAAGTCGGAATAATCCATGGTGATCGTCTTGGCCGTCACCGGATCGACGATGTCGGTGTCGGTTGCGGAGGTTAGCTGGCCATCGGCGTCGAAGGAGAGCGTGGCAACGCTCACGGCATCGGAAGAGTAGGGAAAGGACGCCGTGCTGCCGGTGGATGCATCGGCATTGCGGTAAACCGCGACCTCCCAGGTGCTGCCGGTGACCGCGCCGCTCGCGTCTGTCGTGACGCCGGTCTTGGTGAAGTAATAGTCGTACTGGACGGTGCCGCCGAGGCTGTCATAGGCAACCAGCGACATCTTCTGCGTGTCGTCGGTGACGCTCGCCGTGTTCGCGCTCGGCAGTGTCGTCGTATCGGTGACGACGGTCGCTTCGGAGTTCAGGTTGCCGCTGAAATAAGCGCTGCTCGAAGCGACGGCGCTCAAGCCCGATTGAGAGACGTTGACCGGCACCAGGCCGTCGAAGCCGTTGACGACCACAGCCGGCACGCCGGAGTCATAGGAGTATCCCATGAGCGTGAAACCGGCGCCGTTGACGAGATTGCCGTCGCTGTCGACCGAGAAGTCGCCGGCCCGGGTGAGCACAGGCGTGCCGTCGGCGCTTTCGACGATGAAGAACCCGTCTCCCGAGATCGCCAGGTCGTAGGCCGACGTCGTATAGGAAATGTCGCCTTGCTGAGAAATTGCCTGGCGCACGGAGGTCTGAACGCCGCCTGAATTATAATTGCCCGAGGAAGACGGCAGGACCAATGACGAAAAGGACGTCGAAACGGCTTTGTAGCCGGTGGTGTTCGCGTTGGCGATATTGTCGGAAACCGTGCTGAGCCGGTTTGCCTGGGCGCTCATGCCGGAGACGGCGGTTTTCATGCTTCCAAAAATGCTCATGGCTCGATCCTTTAAGGTTTGGGAACATGCCATGTGACGAGGGGCTTCCAGGGCCCGGATGGCGGGCGCACCACATCGCTGGCGCCGGGCAAAGGCCGACGCCGGTCGATGATCTGATTGTCTGGACTGACCCCGTGATGGCGATAGGCGCTTCGGCTCATCCGCGCGCTGGTTATCCGTGCGCCTGTGACGGCGCACCATTCGAACGTTTCCATATTTCACAAGCGACCCGACTGCCGGCTCTGCCGGCTCGACTGCCGGGTCGCTTTAAAACCGTCTCAGTGCAGATCCTCCAGCGACCGCAATGGCGACGGCTTAACGACCGTCAGCTCGTGGACTGTGCAGACAATGAACCCGTGCCTGACGTGTCGAGCAGACTAAAGAGCTGGCTCGCCTGACTTTCGGTGATGTCGTCCGGCTTACCCGCCATAAACTCGTCCAATGTCACAAGCCCGTCTCCGTCCGTATCGAGATCGGAGAGCAGGGATGCAAACTGGTCATCGTCATCGTCAGCGGACGGCGGCGGTCCTTCGGGACGTTCCGACCGCTGAGCGGACATGGCCTCGGTCAGCGTATCAACCGATAGCGAGCCGGAACTTTCGCTGTCGAAGCTGTCGAACAGCGTGCCGGCCTGGTCCTCGCTCAGATCGGACGGCCGACCTGCAACGAACTCGGCCTTGCTCACCTGCCCATCGCCGTCGGTATCGAGATCGGAGAGCATGGATGCAAGTTCGTCATCGTCGGAAGGTGGCGGGGGTGGCGGCCCCTCGGCGCGTTCCGACTGCTGGGCGGACAGGGCCTCGGTCAGCGCATCGACCGATAGCGAGCCGGAACCTTCGCTGTCGAAGCTGTTGAACAGCGTGCCGGCTTCATCCTCCGACACATCGGACGGCCGGGCTGCGACGAACTCGGCCTTGCTCACGTACCCGTCGCCATCGCTGTCCAGCTGCGCAACGTCCATGTCTGCGCCGCCGTCCTGCTGCTCGCTGGAAGCGGACTGACCGGCGAGGCCGTTCATCGTCAACGACATCAACTGCGACATGAGTTTCTCGGCGCTGTTGGTCGCGTCTTCGCTGAGCTGCTGGCTTGCGGTTGATTTTTTTGCCGAAACCGTATTACAGGATAGGGTGTCCTGGGATGCTGACGTCGAACTCTTGCTATAGGAATAGGAAGAGATCGACGTTGCGGCAGAAATGGTCGTCATAAGCGCTCCATCGATAGAGGGTGGGGATGCAACGCATTACAGAACTGATGAGTTCTCTAAATCGAAATTGCTAATGCCACAACCGAAAAAATCGTCCCTCAGAAATCGTAGTCTCCTTTCTGCGGGCGTCGGCTTGTGCTTCGATGAGGCGGTCTAGATCATTATGGATGTTGCCGACGAGCCCGTAGATGAGCCGCGCAAGCGAGGCCGGCCGAAAGTCTCAAGCGACGAGGACAAGCGGGCGCATATTGTCGAAATTGCCCGCCGCGTTTTTGTAAAATACGGCTATGCCGGAAGTACGACCGCAGTCGTCGCCAGCGAGGCGAGTGTTTCAAAACAGACGCTTTACAAGCTGTTTCAGAGCAAGGAAGAGCTGTTTGCCGCTGTGGTCGGCGCGCATCGGCGCCTGATGCTCGACTTGCCGCGGCCTGCTGAAGATATCTCGATCGCCGAGAGCCTCGAACGTATCTTCATGATCGATATGGATGAGGACAAGGACGCGGATCGTGCCGGATTCCTGCAACTCGTCTTTCGCGAAGCGGCGCAGTTTCCCGAGCTCGTCGATATTCTGCAGCGCGAAGGCATGCTTGCCAGCCGGCAGGACCTCACCGACTGGCTGAGCCACCGTAGGGCGGAAGGCAAGTTGTCACTTGATGATCCGGCCAGCGGAGCCCGGATGCTGATGGATATGATTTTCGGCGGCATGGGTCCGCCGGAAGGGCGCGCTCAGGCCTGGCCTGATCGGGCGGTGCTGCTTGCCCATCTCAGGCGTTGCATTGCAATCTTTGCGGCGGGCGTCGGGGCCGCTTAACGCGATAAAGCCGCAATCCCTCGGCTTTCGACGTCCTGTTGCATTTTCGAATAATTATAGTACCATGTGGTTCTATTAAATTGATTCGGCCGCATGAATGCGGTCCGTATGCGCCATGAGCGGCGGCAACATCTCAGCAAACATGAAAAGTTTCAACCGTGACTGCCGGCAGGCTTTCGCGCGCGCGCTCATGCAAAGGGACAGACGTTGGTTTCCACCTATGTGAGCTACCTCTCGGTCGCCAGAAATCTGAACGCCAGTCTCTCGAGTGTGGCTTCGCAGGCAACGGTTTCCCGCGACAGTGCCTATTACAAGGAAAACATCGACAAGGTCACGACGGTCGATGAATTCATGGGCGATTATAAGCTCTACTCCTATGCCATGAAGGCCTACGGGCTCGACGACATGACATATGCCAAGGCCTTCATGAAGAAGGTGCTGGAAAGCGACCTCAGCGATTCATCGAGCTTCGCCAACAGTCTGAGCGACGGCCGCTACGCCGAATTCGCCGCCGCCTTCAAATTCGGGGGCGAGACGAAGACGGCGCAGTCAGACGTGCAGCGGGACAATCTGCTCGATGCCTATGAGGAATCCTTCGACACCGAGGCGGACGACATCGCGGACGAGACGGATTATTTTGAAGACAATATCTCGTCGATCACCTCTGTCGATGAATTTCTGTCGAGCTCCAGACTGAAGAACTATGCGCTGACGGCCTTCGGTCTCAGCACCGAATACACGTCCAGCAGCTTCCTGAAGCAGGTTTTGACGAGCGATCTGGACGATGCCGACAGTTTCGTCAACCAGCTTGGCGACGACGTCTATGTCAGCCTGGCCAGGGCCTTCAACTTCAACGAGGATGGCTCGACCGACGGCGACTTGATGTCGGAGGACCAGATCTCGCTGGTATCAAGTGCTTATGCGGTGGCCTCGTCGACGATCGCGTCCACGGAAACCGGGGAGGCCTACGACACCTATTTTGCTGCCGAAATTGGCAACATCACCTCCGTCGACCAATTGATGAGCGACGACAAACTGGTCGGCTATCTCAGGATCGCCTACGGGCTTTCCGACGACGAATCCGACTCCTACATTTCGGCAGCCCTGAAAAGCGCCGACATCGCCGAAGCGATCGGCTTGTCTGACCTGCACGACGCCTTCAATTTCGACGAGGACGGCGCGCTTGCCGATGGCGACACCGCCCAGACCTCGAACCAGACCGCCACGACCACGGCAGCCTTCGACGAAAATTATCAGGTGCTGGTCGCCAATGCCAGCACGGAAGATGCCACCGACAACTATACGACACGCATCGCCAGCGTCACCTCGATCGATGATTTCCTCGTATCGAACGATGACGATGATGACGACGACAACGACGATCTTCCGGAACTGTGGGAAATGGCGTTGCGCGCCTATGACATAGACCCGGACAGCGTTTCGAGAAGCGAAGTTCGGAAAATTCTCGAAAGCGATCCCGCGGACTCGAAAAGCTATGTCAACAGCCTCGACGACGACCGGTTCGTAGCCTTTCGCAAAGCCTTCAACTTCGACGACAATGGTGACGTCACCGTTCCCTTGCAGGCCATGTCGGAATCCGTCGTCGACGACTATGCCGCCTATTACAAGCAGAACAAAATCCGATACCTCGAAGGCGACGAACTGACCGAGGCGACCGATGCAGCGAATGACGAGATCACCTATTTTCGCGAGCAGATGGCGACGATCACCACGGCCAGCGAATTTCTGGCCGACGATCGCCTGGTTAGCTTTGCGCTTGAGGCGAAGGGGCTCGACCCGGACGATGTCACGTCGGACGAGTTGGAGAAGATGTTTTCTTCCGATCTCGACGACGAAGATAGTTATGTCAACAAGCTGGACGACAATCGTTTCGGCGAACTCGTCGGCTCGTTCAATTTCGATCAGGACGGCAATATTTCCGCCGATCCGACCGGGACTGTGCAGCAGCGCGGCGATGTGCTGGAAACGATCGACTCCTATGTCAGGCTGACGCTCGAAGACGACCAGGGCGACAGCAACACCGGCGTGCGCCTTGCCCTCTATTTCGCACGCAAGGCGCCGGAGATTTCGAACGCCTATGACATTCTGGGCGACAGCGCGCTCTTTGAGTTCTTTACGACGACCTTCAACCTGTCCAGTTACGTCTCGAACATGGACGTCGACAAGCAAGCCGAGATGGTCGACAATTTCATCGACATGAAGGATCTGTCGGATCCTGACAAAGTCGACGATCTGATCCAACGCTTCACCGCCATGTATGACATGGCCAACGGCACGGGCACCACGTCGTCAGCCCTGTCGATCCTGACCGGCTCGGCGACAATCAGCGCTGACACGCTGCTTGCGGTGGCGCAGTTGAAAAGCAGTTGAGCGGCCTGTAGGCCCGTTCCCGGAGAAGCTGACGGAAGTGCATCGCTGCCCTGCGGGGCAGGGGGCCGGTGCCTTTGCCCGGATGCGCCTGATGAACGCAGCGCTGGTTGAAAACAAAATATCCTGCACGTTATATTCATAATTAAATCCCCGTTAATAAGCATGGGCGAATATTCCCGAAATGGCGGGATCGACAGCGATGAATCTAGGGGGATTTGCGAATGAATATTCTTGATCGTGGTGCAAATGCTGTCGCGGTTCTTGCGGCTCTGTCGAAGTCGCAAGCGATGATCGAGTTTGATTTATCGGGCAATATCCTCACCGCAAACGAAAGCTTCTGCAGGGCGCTCGGTTACGAGTTGAGGGAGATCGTCGGAAAACATCACAGCATGTTTGTCGAACCTGCCTACGCATCCTCGGCAGAATACAAGGCTTTCTGGACGAAGCTGTCGGCCGGGAAATTCGATCAACAACAATATAAGCGGCTCGGAAAGGGCGGGCGTGAGGTCTGGATCGAAGCATCCTACAATCCCGTGTTCCGACGCGGGAAGCCGGTCAAGGTCATCAAGATTGCAACCGATATCACCGCGCAGAAGCTGAAATCTGCCGAGCATGCGGGCAAGATCGACGCATTGTCCCGGGCTCAGGCGATCATCGAATTCACGCCGGCCGGCGAAATCCTGACCGCGAACGACAATTTCCTGACCGCGCTTGGTTATTCGCTTGCCGAAATCCAGGGCAAACATCATTCGATGTTCTGTGAAGCCGATTACTCGAGGTCGGAGGCTTACAAGGAATTCTGGCGGAAACTTGCGAGCGGCCAACTGGTTGCCGACGAATTCACGCGTGTGGGCAAGGGTGGACGAAAGGTTTACATCCAGGCTTCCTACAATCCGATCTTTGACCTGAACGGCAAGGTGTTCAAAGTCGTGAAGTTCGCGACCGATGTCACGGCACGCGTCGAAAATGTCGAACAACTTGCGCTTTGCCTGACGAATCTTGCGGATGGCGACCTGTCGCAGGCGATCCAGAAGCCTTTCATTCCTTCACTGGAAAGGCTGCGTTCCGACTTCAACAGCGCCTCGGAAAAGTTGAAGGGCGCGATGGCGACGGTTGCCGAAAATGCCAAGGCGATCTCCGCCGGTTCCAACGAAATCCGCACGGCGGCCGACGACCTGGCAAAACGTACCGAGCAGCAAGCGGCATCCGTCGAAGAAACCGCCGCCGCCCTTGAGGAAATCACGACGACGGTCAAGGATTCGAGCCGCCGTGCGGAGGAAGCCGGTCAGCTCGTGGCGCGTACCAGGAACCATGCGGAACATTCCGGCCAGGTGGTTCGTGACGCGATTGGAGCGATGGACCAGATCGAAAATTCGTCACGCGAGATTTCCAACATCATCGGTGTCATCGATGAGATTGCCTTCCAGACGAACCTTTTGGCGCTTAATGCCGGCGTAGAAGCGGCACGGGCAGGGGAGGCCGGCAAGGGTTTTGCGGTCGTTGCCCAGGAGGTCCGCGAACTGGCGCAGCGATCGGCGAAAGCTGCAAAGGAGATAAAGAGCCTGATTACGGCATCCGGTTCTCATGTCGCAAACGGCGTTGCCCTCGTCACGAATGCCGGATCCGCGCTCCAGGAAATCGCCAGTCAGGTTCACGAAATCAATACCAACGTCACGGCGATCGTGGAGGCGGCGCGCGAGCAATCGACTGCGCTCGGCGAGATCAGCCAGTCCATCAACACCGTCGACCAGGGAACGCAGCAGAATGCCGCGATGGTCGAGGAGCAGACGGCCGCGAGCCACGGCCTTGCGCGAGAGGCTGCCGCGCTCTTCGAGCTTCTTGAACAGTTCCGTTTCAACGATGCACCGAGATCGAGGTCTTCGTTCGTGCAGGCGGATCGCCACGCCGCCGCACCGACGGCTTTGAAAGTCGTTCGTACCTCGCCTGCCGCGTCCATGCGTGGGTCGGCGTCCGTCGCGCTGAAGTCTGATTGGGAGGAATTCTGATCTGCCCAAGTTGAGGCCATATCTGAGCAGTATCGGTGACGGCAGAACGTCACCGTGATCGAAAGGCCGAAGCGGGACACGATAAAGCTCGCAAACAGCGCGACGGCTGTATGCGTTGCAATGCCGCGCCCAGGACGGCTGGGCTGGCCATATGCTCGGCTGGTTGTCTCCCACACTTCAGCCGCGCTGCCCACCCCACTTCAATCAAGCTACCTCGAACCGGGATGGTTCGGCTTGCAACGCTCGATCCATGCGTCGGGCCTTTCGCGCAAATCGACCGTCGGCGCCATGCGGGTGAATTGTTCGCCTTCACCCGGCAGATTATCCTGCAACTCGATGGCTCGTTCGCCGCAGGTGAAGCGGCCGGTTCGCTGATCCGCGCCGCGACCGCACCCCCCCTAAGGCGGCCGGATCCGGAGGCGCCGGCTCTGCGGCCGCATCGTCGGCAGCCCACCGGCGGAGATTTCATCAACCCACCGAAGATAAAGGCTCGGTTCGGCCGCCAGGTCACGGAGCGGGAGGGGCATGATGATGAAGCTCGGAAACAAGAGAAAAATGCTGCGCTGCCAAAAAAATCGCCACGCGCACCACTGCGCGTTTTTTCGGCACGACCCATTGACAATTCATCCTTGATGGCACTTGATAACGTTATTCCAGTAAAACAGACATGCGTCCATTATACTGGAACAATAGAAATCATCCATAAGGGGAACGCCATGACCATTTCCTTTCGCACCGGCGTGATGTCGCTGGCCGCCGCCGCTCTGTTGTCCACGCCTGTGCTGGCCGAAGGCAGCAAGCTCGATGAAGTGCTGGCCCGCGGCCATCTCGTCCTCGGCACGGGCAGCACCAATGCGCCTTGGCACTTCAAGAGCGCCGACGACAAGCTTCAGGGATTCGACGTCGACATGGGCCATATCATCGCCAAGGCGCTTTTCGGCGACCCTGAGAAGATCGAATATGTGAACCAGTCCTCCGATGCCCGCATCCCGAACATCACCACCGACAAAGTCGACATCACCTGCCAGTTCATGACCGTTACCGGCGAGCGCGCCCAGCAGGTTGCCTTCACCATTCCCTATTATCGCGAGGGTGTAGGCCTGATGCTCAAGGCGGACGGAAAATATGCCGACTACGCCGCCCTCAAGACGGCCGGCTCCTCCGTCACCATCTCGGTTCTCCAGAACGTCTATGCCGAGGCGATGGTGCATGCGGCATTGCCGGAGGCCACCGTCGACCAGTACGATTCCGTCGACCTGATCTATCAGGCGCTGGAATCGGGACGCGCCGATGCAGTCGCCACGGATCAGTCGTCGCTCGCCTGGTACATGACGCAGAATCCGGGTCGCTATAAAGATGCCGGCTACGGCTGGAACCCGCAGACCTATGCCTGCGCCGTCAAACGCGGCGATCAGGATTGGTTGAACTTCGTCAACACCGCCCTGCACGAAGCCATGACCGGCGTTGAATTCGACTTTTACGCCAAGTCCTTCAAGACTTGGTTCGGCAAGGATCTGACCCCGCCACAGATCGGCTTTCCCGTCGAGTTCAAGTAACAGCCATGTGGAGCGGGACACGTTTCCCGCTCCGCATTTAGAGAGTGAGAGCACGACGTCGTCCGAAAACCGCTCACAGTTTTCGGCATCATGCTCTGGTCTGAAAGGGCGGCCCGTATGGGTTACACGTTGAATTTCGCTGCCGTCTGGCGCAATTTTGATTTTCTTTTGAGCGGGCTCGCGCTCAGCCTCGGCCTTGCCATGATCTCGATCCTGATCGGCGCCGCGATCGGCCTCGTCGTGGCCTTCGCGCTGACGTCCAAAAGCCGTTTTGCAGTCGTGCCGGCACGGGTCTATGTCACTGTCATTCGCAATCTGCCGATTCTCGTCCTGGTGCTTTTCGCCTTTTTCGCGCTGCCGCAGATGGGCTTGCGCCTCGACAAGATAAAAAGCTTCGTCCTGGTTCTATCCCTTTACTCCGGCGCCTATCTGGCCGAGGTGTTCCGCGCCGGGCTGCTGTCGATCCCGAGAGGATTGACGGAAGCGGGTCTTGCCATCGGCCTGACGGGGATGCAGATCCGCAGTTCCATCATCGCTCCGCTGATGCTGCGCAACGTGCTGCCGTCGCTGTCCTCGACGATTATTTCGCTCTTCAAGGACACCTCGCTCGCCGCCGCCATCGCCGTGCCCGAACTGACGTTTGCTGCCCGCAAGATCAATGTCGAGAGCTTCCGCGTCATAGAGACCTGGATGGTGACGTCAGCGCTCTATGTCGCGACCTGTTTCCTCATCGCCGCCGTGATGCGCTTCGTCGAGCGCCGTCTGGCCCTGCCGAGATAAGCCCTGATGTCCCACACTTTTCTCGAACAACTCTGGATCGCCCGCTACGTCATCATGAACGGCATCGGCGTGACCGTGTCGATCTCCCTGCTGGCCATCCTCGCCGGTTCCGTACTCGGTGTTTTCGTTGGTTTGGCGCTCGTCTATGGCGGCGTTGTTTTGCGTCTGGCCGTGCGCGCCTATACGGATATCATCCGCGGCACGCCGGTGCTCGTGCTCGTGCTGGCGAGCTACTATGTGTCGGCCGCCGTCGGCCTCGATCTCGGGCCGTTCTCGGCCGGCGTGCTTGCCCTTGCCATCTTCTGCTCCTCCCATGTCGGCGAAATCGTGCGCGGAGCGCTTCAGGCAATCCCGAAGGGGCAGACCGAAGCCGCCAAGGCGATCGGCCTCACCTTTACCCAGACCTTCACCTCGGTGCTGTGGCCGCAGGCCATGCGCCAGTGCCTGCCGGCCTGGGTGAATACGGCGGCCGAGATGGTGAAAGCCTCGACACTGCTCTCCGTCATCGGCGTCGCAGAACTTCTCCTGCGCACACAGGAGATCATCTCCCGCAATTTCATGAGCCTCCAGTTCTATTTCCTGGCTGGCGGTCTCTATTTCATCATCAACTACGGCATCGAGCACTTCGGCAAATATGTCGAGCGCAAGACCGCCCTGCCGTCCTGAGGAGTTCCCCCGATGGCCAAGACCATTCTCGACATCCAGGGTCTGCGCAAGACTTACGGCATCCACGAAGTCCTCAAGGGCGTCGATTGCGCCGTGCAGGAAGGCGAAGTCATTTCCATCATCGGCTCATCCGGCTCCGGAAAGACCACCTTGCTGCGCTGCATCAACATGCTTGAGGAATTCCAGGGCGGCACGATCAGCCTCGACGGCGAGGAGATCGGCTACCGCGCCGAAGGCGCAACGCGGCGCCGCAAGAGCGAGAAAGAGATTGCACGCCAACGCGCGCTGACCGGCATGGCGTTTCAGCAGTTCAATCTTTTCCCGCATATGAGTGCCGCTGAAAATGTCATGCTCGGCCTCGTCAAGGTCAAGAAAATGACGAAGCCGGATGCCCGCGCCATCGCGGAAAAATGGCTCGATCGTGTCGGCCTTTCCGCCCGCTCGAACCATTATCCCGGACAGCTTTCCGGCGGCCAGCAGCAGCGCGTCGCGATCGCCCGCGCCATCGCCATGTCGCCGAGGCTGATGCTGTTCGACGAAGTGACCTCCGCGCTCGACCCGGAACTGGTGGGCGAAGTGCTCCAGGTCATCAAGGGGCTTGCCGCCGACGGCATGACCATGCTGCTGGTCACGCACGAGATGCGCTTTGCCTACGACGTTTCGTCACGGGTCATCTTCATGAACCAGGGCGTCATCTGCGAGGAGGGCGATCCGAAGGACATGTTCGTGCATCCGAAGACCGAACGGCTGGCGGAATTCCTCAAGACCTCGAGTTTCAACTAGACGAAAAGATCCCGTGACGGTCCGCTCTGCGGATCGTCACGGGCGCTCGATCCAAGGATCGACAAGCTCGATCCCAAGGCTCTCGAAATCCTTTATATTACGGGTGGCGAGGGTGAGATCGTGGGCAATCGCGGTGGCGGCAATCAAGCCACCCATTGACGACAAGCCGCGTCCGCTTCGCTTTGCGAGCCCCATCAAGTCTCCCGAGGTTATCGCAACCGCCTGGTCTACAGGGATGACACGCTGCTCGAAGCGTTGCGGCAGGTCCTGGGCAAGCCATTCAGCCAGCGCGTCGCGCTTCCGACCGCTTTCCATCAATGCAACACCACGCCGGATCTCCGCGATCGATACGACGCTGATGAATGAGCGATCCTCGTCGAGATCGTCCAGCCATTGCAGGACATGTGCATCGGGACGCGGCCTTGTCACCTCGGAAAGCACATTGGTGTCCAGCAGAAGTCTCACAGCTGGAGATCACGCGGTTCGTCGCGCTGCCGTTCGAGGTCCAGATCGGCGCCACGCAGCGGCGATTGCATCAGAAACTCTGCAAGGGTGCCCTTGCGCGCGGTCTTCCGCTGCCATTCCTCGGCCGAAACGACGACGACGCTTGGTTTACCATTGCGCATGATCGTTTGCGGTGTTGCTTGCGCGCGTTCGATAACCTCAGACAGCTTGGCCTTCGCACTGGCGACGGTCCAACTTTTATCCTCTGGTCGGGATGGCTGCATTCGCTATACCCTGACTATAGTGACTATCATGACTATATAAGCCGAACCGGTCTAGCCGCAAGCAACTTTTCGATAGGGAAGGGGCTTTCCCGGCTTTGCGCGGCCGACGCTGAGAAGTTTGCAAGGAATTGCGGGGACTCGCTCAATTTACGCTCAGTTTGCATTCCCAGCGTGCAAATTCCAGGGGGAGGGATCCGAGACATCTTGGAAGTCCTGAACGCAGAATTTTGGCACGAGCTTTGCTTTCCTGTCTTGTATGCAAGATAGCCAGACATCTGAGAGCACGCAGAAGACCATCGAGGAGACGATCGTCTCCGGGATTCTTTCAGCCAAAATTCGGCCTGGGACGCGTCTCAGTGAAAACCAGCTGGCAACGCTCTTCAGCGTGTCTCGAACCCGCGTCCGTGAAGCCATGATGCGCTTGGAAACACGCGGTATCGTGCATGTCAGTCCGAGACGAGGCTGGTTTGTTGTCGAGCCGTCCGCTGAAGAGGCGATCGCGGTCTATGAGGCACGGCGCGTCATCGAGGCCGGATTGCTGCGCAGCATGCGCGTATTGACGGACGAGGGAAGCGAAGCTCTCGACGTGCATTTGAACGAGGAAAAGACGGCAATGGCTGCGGGCGACCGCCAGCGCCTGACCTATTTGATGGGTGATTTCCACATCCGCATCGCAGAATTGAGCGGGAACGCCATCATCGTCGATATCCTCCGCGATCTCACAGCGAGGACGATCCTCATCTCGATGCTCTATCAATCTGAATTTCATGCCGCACAGTCCCATGACGGGCACTGCCGCATCTTCGAGGCCATGCAAGCGGGCGATTTCGTCAGAGCTGCGGAACTCTCTGTCGAACATCTGGACGAAGTGGAAATGGGGCTCGATCTCACCACACGCCCGGACCCGCTCTCGGAACTGCGCAGTTCCCTGTCACTTCCTCCCAAGACCGTGTCCCCAACTCCCGGACCCAAAAAACCACAACTTCAAAGGAGCAATTAAAACATGCTGACAAGACGAGTCTTCTTCGCAATGGCGACCCTGGCTGCAACCTTCGGCTTCGGCTCCGCGTCTTACGCCGATGCTCTCGCCGACATCACGGCGCGCGGTACGCTGCGTGTCGCCGTCCCGCAGGATTTCCCGCCCTTTGGCAGCGTCGGCACTGACATGGCGCCGATGGGCTACGATATCGATGTGGCCAATCTCATTGCCGAGAAGCTGGCTGTCAAAACCGAACTCGTGCCGGTCACCAGCGCCAACCGCGTCCCCTATCTGCAGACGAACAAAGTCGATCTGGTCATATCAAGCCTCGGCAAGAATGCGGAGCGCGAAAAGGTGATCGATTTCACCACGGCCTACGCCCCCTTCTTCAATGGCGTGTTCGCGCCCGCCGATCTTTCGATCGCCAAGGTGGAAGATCTCGCAGGCAAAAGCATCGGTGTTACGCGCGGCGCTGTCGAAGATCTCGAGCTGACGAAGATCGCGCCGGCCGATGCGACGATCAAGCGCTACGAGGACAATAACGGCACCATCTCGGCCTTCCTGTCCGGTCAGGTCGACACCATCGCGACCGGCAATGTCGTGGCCGCTGCGATCCTCGCCAAAAATCCTCCCAAGCGCCCTGAGATGAAATTCCTCATCAAGAACTCGCCCTGCTACATCGGTCTCAACAAGGAACAGGCGGCTCTTCTGGAGAAGGTAAACGGCATTATCGCTGCCGCCAAAACCGATGGATCGCTCAACGCCATCTCGCAGAAGTGGCTCGGCGCCGATCTCCCGTCGGATCTGTAAGGAAGCCGGTCTCACGGACGTCATCCCGCGCCTGCGCGCGGGATGACGTGACGCTCCGTCGCCAGAAGAGGGGACAATTCCTTGAGCTATCATTTCGAATTCGGCTGGCTGCTTGAATATTATCCTGAGATCATCAAGGGCATACTGATCACCCTGGAGCTTATCGCGATCGGCGGCGTGCTCGGCATTTCGCTCGGCATCTTCTGTGCCTGGGTGCGCGCGCTCGGCCCGGCTTGGTTGAAGCCTGTCGTTGCGACCTATGTCGAACTGATCCGCAATACGCCGTTTCTCATCCAGCTCTTTTTCATCTTTTTCGGTCTGCCGTCGCTAGGCCTCAAGCTTTCCGAACTGACGGCCGCCAACCTCGCGATGGTCGTCAACCTCGGCGCCTATAGCTGCGAGATTATCCGCGCGGGCATCCAGGCAACTCCGAAGGGTCAGTTCGAGGCGGGCGAGAGCCTTGCCATGACGCGCTTCGAAACCTTCCGGCATGTCGTTCTCGTGCCGTCGCTGCAGCGCATCTGGCCGGCGCTGTCGTCGCAAGTCGTCATCGTCATGCTCGGCTCATCGGTGGTGTCGCAGATCGCCGCCGAGGATCTGACCTTTGCTGCGAACTTCATACAATCGCGAACCTTCCGCGCCTTCGAGGCCTACATCGTCTCGACAGCCATCTATCTTGTGCTGGCGATCCTGCTTCGGCAGGTGCTGGCGGTGGTCGGTGGGTTCATTTTCCCGAGGAGGGCGACGCGATGATCGAGTTCACACTCTGGGACATCCTGCGCAACCTGCTGCTCGCCACCCGCTGGACGATCCTGCTTTCGCTCGTCTCCTTCATCGGCGGCGGCGCGGTCGGACTGGGGCTGCTCTTCTTGCGCATCAGCAAGCGCAAGGCGTTCAGGGTACTTGCGAAATACTATATTGAGCTCTTCCAAGGCACGCCGCTGCTGATGCAGCTCTTCATCGCGTTTTTCGGTCTCGGTCTCTTCGGGATAGATGTGCCGGCCTGGCTTGCTGCGGGATTGACGCTCACCCTGTGGAGCGCCGCCTTCCTCGCCGAAATATGGCGAGGCTGCGTCGAAGCGGTCGTGAGGGGTCAATGGGAAGCCTCCGCCAGCCTCGGCATGGGCCGGTTGCAGCAGATGCGCTACGTCATCTTGCCCCAGGCGCTGAGGGTCGCCATACCGCCCACGGTCGGCTTCTCCGTTCAAATCGTCAAGGGAACGGCGCTGACTTCGATCATCGGTTTCGTTGAATTGTCGAAAGCCGGCACGGTGGTCACCAATGCCACCTTCCAGCCCTTCACCGTCTACGGGCTCGTCGCCCTCATCTACTTCGCCCTTTGCTGGCCTTTGTCGAAAAGCAGCCAGATCCTGGAAAGGAAGCTCAATGTCGCTCATCGAAATCACTGAAGTCCGCAAGAGCTTCGGCAGCACCGAGGTGCTGAAAGGCATCAATCTCGATGTGGAGGCTGGCGAAGTCATCGCTATTATCGGCAAGAGCGGTTCAGGCAAATCGACCCTGCTTCGCTGCATCAACGGCCTTGAGACCATCACCGACGGCTCCATCTCCGTGGCCGGCGCGCAGCTCCTTGATGACGAAGTGCATCTGAAGGCACTGCGCCTCAAGGTCGGCATGATCTTTCAGCAGTTCAACCTCTTCCCGCACCTGACCGTCGGCGGCAACGTCATGCTGTCACAGACCGTGGTCAAGAAGACCCCGAAAGTCGAAGCCGAGGCCACCGCCCGAAAGATGCTGGAGCGGGTAGGGCTGGGCCACAGGTTCGACGCCTATCCCGACGAGCTCTCGGGTGGCCAGCAGCAGCGCGTCGCCATCGCCCGCGCGCTGGCCATGCAGCCGACCGCGCTTCTTTGCGACGAGATCACCTCCGCGCTCGATCCGGAACTGGTCGCCGAAGTCCTGGCCGTCGTGCGCGAGCTTGCCGCCGAGGGAATGACGCTCCTGATGGTAACGCACGAGATGAAGTTCGCCCGCGACGTCTGCAGCCGCGTCGTCTTCATGCATCAGGGCCGCGTTCACGAAATAGGCCTGCCGGAGGACGTCTTCGCCAATCCTCAGACTGCAGAGCTGAAGCAGTTTCTCGGCGTCAACTAGAATATCCGTGCGCTTTCCTTGCGAGCGATAACCCATTGGTTTCTTTCGCACTTCATCCTTGAACGCACCATCTGTCATGCCAAAGTGGCATAATGCAGTTTATGGAACTCGATTAAACGCAAGTCAGTACGGCGCGGCGACAGCGATATCCTTTTGCTCTCACCGCCTTGGAAAACGGACCCGGATTGATGGGTTTCTGACCCCCCAATCCGGGGTCCGTATGGCGCGCGGGCTCAGTCAATCGAGGTAGGCTTCGATGATGGTTCTCGCACTTCGACGGTTGCCGTCAGGCCAGCAATGAGGTGAACGTTTCCAGGCACATTGTCGAGATTGATGCGCACGGGCACGCGCTGCGCCAGCCGCACCCAGCTGAAGGTGGGATTGATATTGGCAAGCAGGCCGGTGCCTGCGGTGCGCTCGCGATCCTCGATGCCGGTCGCAATGCTGTCGATATGACCCTGGAGCCTTTGGCTCTGCCCCATGAGGCGGACCGACACCGTATCGCCGACGTGGATGCGCGGCAGCTTCGTCTCTTCGAAATAACCTTCGACGCGCAAGGAGTCGGTATCGACGAGCGCGACCTTCGCGGTACCGGCGGTGACATAGTCGCCGGGTCTCAAACTCAGGTTCGAAACCGTGCCGTTGACGGTCGCCTTGATTTCTGAACGGTCGAGATTGAGCTTGGCGAGATCGCGGTTTGCGAGCGCCTGCCCATAGGCGGCCCGTGCCTGGTCTTCCGCAGTGCGGGCCTGTTCCTTTTGCTGCAACGACGCCGCATCGCCAAGCCGCTCCTGGCGTTCGCGTTCGCGGTGTGCCTGCTCCATCGCAGCCCTGCTTCCTTCGAGGGCAGCTTCTGCCTGGGCAAGCGCAATGTTGAAGCGTTCGCGATCGACGCGGAAGAGCACGTCACCTTTCTTCACACGCTGATTGTCTTGTACATCCACTTCGCTGACGAGGCCGGATACGTCGGGTGCAATGCCGACGACGTCGGCGCGCAAGCGGGCGTCCCGCGTCCAGGGCTCGTCCATGTAATGAACCCAGAGGCCGCGGCCGACATAGAAGGCGGCGCAAACGAAGGCCAGGGTCACGATGAGGCGGATTGAAAATTTGAGCGTGTTCATACGAAGTACCAGCGTGTCAAAGAGGAAACTGCTCCCAGGAGCAGCACATAGAGGGAAAGGTCGAAGAGGCCGCGGTGCCAGACCAGCGAATAGGCGCCGAGCCAACTAAGGCTCCGGCGAATGAGGATGACCAGCATGAAGCTTAAGATCATGAGAACGAGGAGGCGTGGCACATAGACGCCGTAGAGATCGAATTCGGCAGGCATTGGCTTTTACTCGGCGGCAATTTGGAGAGGAGTGGCAAGAGCTTGCGGATCGCGCCAGTTTGCCGGCGGAGCCGCTTCCGGGAAGAGCGCGCGGCGAAGGCCGACGAGGGCATCGACATTCTCTCTATCCGCTTGCGGGTTTTCGAGTACGACTGTCGCGAGACTGTCGTCGATCGATTGACGCAGTTCGTCCGGCGGATCGATCGCCTGTCCCGCCTTGAGGCGCGACCGGTAGAAATCCGATACGCCGGTCAGAACATGCCCGACCGACAAACTGCTTGAGCCGCGCAACTCGGCTCTCTTCGTTTGCAGCATCAGAACGTTGAAACCCAGACGCACCTCGGCAAAGCCGTCGACCTTTTTCAGTTCGCGATCCTCGACGGCGGCCAGCCGGGGAACCAGCTGACCGAGACGATCGAGGATGCGCCCCGAAAGCTGTTCATGGTCGGTCCGCCGTTCGCCGGCGGCGGTCTCGGCAAGGTCTCTCCAGCCAGCCCGGAGGAGCCGCCGCGCCGCGAGTTCGGCGCCGAAGGGACGAGCGATCAGTGTCCAGCCCAGGGCAAAGCCGATGCCGGCAAGGGCCGCGATCGCTTCGTTGGCGAAGGTCGTGAAATCCGAAGAGTACCGATCCTGAAGCGCGATGAAGGACGCGCTGTTTACCGCAAGCAGCATCGCCAGCATGTTGAACTGAGGCTTCGGGATCAGCAGGCCGAGAAGCAGGAAGGGCGGCGCAAATACCAGCACCAGCAGTTCGTAGCTGTTCACAGCCGGCAGGATGGCGAAGATGTAGATGAAGGAGATGACAAGGCTGACGGCACACCAGATGAACATCGAACGGATGAAGGGCGCCGGTCGGTCCAGCGCCGCGAAGAAAGAACATGCCACCGCGGCCATGGTGACGAAACCTGCGCCGTTCTGCCAGCCGGAGAAGATCCAGAAGAAGGACGCGACGACGATCGCTGCAATCACCGAACAGGCGGCGAAGGCCAGCAGCGCATAATCGTAATGGCGGTTGCGGCCGACGATGCGGCGGTGCCGGAAGACGGGATGCCAAGGTCCGGCGTGATCGCTGCTTCGGATCTGGTCGCGCAGTGTCAGGCAGTCGTGCCAGAGATCGACGATCTCCGCCAGGCGAGCCAGCGCACTGCGGAAAAGCAGCGCATTCCAACCGACATTGTCCGGGTCCGATTGCTGGAGGGCTTCGACGCGCCCGCGCAGACGCTCGGCGTTATCCCCGGCCTCGCCTTTGCCGCCTTGCCGCAGCCAATCGGCTATGTCGTTGAGGACGTTCGAGAGTTCCGCAGGTAGCCGTTCGCCGTCGGCCTTTAGTGCATGGAGGCGATCGGCGAGCGAGGAGAAGAGAGGCAATAACATCAACAGCCGTCCCCGCAATTCGCGGGAATGGCGAACGATATCACGGCCGTTCGCATCATGTCCGAGCTGGCTGATGATGAGGTCCAGGCCAGTCATGTCGGCAGCGAGCTTCTGCCGCTTCAGCGGGGTTGCGGGCGATGCGCCCTCCCCGCGCAGGATTTCGTCGGCCCAGCTTCCGGCGTCATCGAACCATGAGACGATACGCCCGCCGAGCACGGTGCGGACGCTTGCCGGAAATACGACAGCGCTGACGATGCTGGCGCAGGTGATGCCGATGATGATCTCTTCGGAACGGGCAAGCGCGGTATCGAAAATCGTCTCCGGCGCGCCGACAGATGGCAGAGCAATGAGCGGCAGCGAATATCCCGCCAGCATGAAGACATAGCTTCGGGCGCTGCGGTCGAGCATCGACAGGAAGAGCAGCGTGCCGGTCCAGAGCGCGATCACCAGCGACAGAAGCTCCGGCGCATTGACGAAGAGCGGCACGAGGAAGACGGCGGCCGAGGCGCCGAGCAGCGTTCCTAGCGCGCGGTAAAGACCTTTCGAGCTCGTCGCGCCGGCCAACGGGTTGGCAACGACATAGACGGCAGCCATAGCCCAATAAGGGCGCGGCAGGTCGAGCGACAATGCGACGAAGAGCGCAAGCATCGATGCAAGGAAAGCCTTGGCTGAAAATAGCCAATCACGCCAACTGGGAAAACTCACGATGCTGCCTCGACCTGCTTTTCCAAGGTGCCTGGTTGCGGCATCTCGCTGTTGTCGAAGGCCTGCAGCACCCGGATGGCGGCCTCCAGATCGGCCTTGTCGACGTTTTGAAGAATGTGGCCGCGCAGATCGTCGAGCACTTTTTCCATGCGAGCGGCAAGCGTTGCCCCTTGCTCGGTCAGCCACAATCCCTTGGCCCGCCGGTCGGCCGGATCGTCCTTCCGAATGACGAGCCCGAGCGTTTCGAGCTGGTCGAGCAGACGCACCAGCGACGGTCCTTCGATGCCGACGTGGCTGGCGAGCACGACCTGACGAACACCGCCGCCCAGGCGGCCGATCCAGAGGAGCGGTGCCGCACAGGCTTCGGAGATGCCATGCGAACTCAACGCCAGATCTACGGCACGGCGCCACTGGCGACCGGTCGAAAGAAGGTTGGCGGTGAAGACACGCTGGAGGTTGCTGTAGGTGTTCATGAACGAGTATATAGCATCAATATCGATAGGATTCAAATTATTTGCTATCTATAATATCGGTTGGCGGACAGCTTGCTCGGCGGGAAGACACCGAAGCACCTGCTCCTTCGTCAGCCTGAACGCGTTATCGCCGCCGCTGGGGATCAGGTGGCGGGCGCGCTGCCGCAAGCCAGTCGCCGCACTCGTCGACTTTCCTGACGAGGCCTTGAATGCGGCGCGGCATTTCCATGGAGAGGCTGCGACCCTCTCAGGTCGCCTCGAGAACCATGTTGAGGGGCGTCTGGGCTGCACGCCGGACATGAGTGAAACCGCCCGACCGGATCACCTCGGCCAATCGCCTCTCTCCCGCTTGCGCACCAAGCGCGAGCCCTGTCTCCTGCGCAAGCGAGGTCGGAACGCAGATCATCGTCGAAGCTGAGTAGTAAAGCCGCCCAACCGGATTGATGTTCTCCTCCAGCGTATCTCCGGCCATTGGCTCGACCACCATCCAGACGCCGCCGTCTTTCAGCGCCTTTCGGATATGAGCCGCCGCGGCTTTCGGGTCGCCCATGTCGTGCAAGCAGTCGAAGCAGGTGATCAAATCGAAATCTCGACCGTCGAAGTCCTGCGCCCGGCCGACCTCGAAGTGCAGGTTCGTTAACCCGTGTGCTTGGGCGTGCGCGGTCGCAGCGGCAATCGAGCCCGGATGAAAGTCGTAGCCTGTAAACCGGGAATCGGGAAACGCCTGCGCCATCAGGATCGTCGAGAGCCCGTGCCCACATCCGACGTCCGCCACCGTTGCACCCGATTTCAACTTGTCGATGACACCGTCAAGCGCCGGCAGCCACTCCTGCACAAGGGCATTGACATATCCTGGACGAAACAGTCGCGCGACGGCACAGAACATGCAACCGGCCTGATCGCCCCAGGCGACGCCTCTGCCGGTTTTGAAGGCAGACTGCACCTTTGGCTGGTTCTCGACCATCGCAGCAGCGGTATCGAATGCGCCAATCAGATTGACCGGGCTGTCCGGCTCGGCAAACACAAGGGCCTGCTCGGGCGTCAGCGAGAACCTTCCTCGCTCATAGTGCACGTAACCTGAGGCGGCCTGTGCGGCCAGCCACTCGCGCACATAGCGAGGCGCGCATCCGGCAGCATCGGCAAGCTCGTCGACCTTCGCAGGCCCGATCTCCTTAAGCGTCCTGTATAGCCCGAGAGCATCACCGATCCGAACCAGCGGCACACTGACCGCTCCGCCAAGGTCGCCAAGGACGCGACCTACGAGTTCATTGAGCGTTGTTTCGTTGAGTTCCGTCACGTGAAATTCCTCCCGGTCCTCGGGCGGCGTCTTGCCACCCGTGCCGTCAAGGATGAAGGCCGTCGTCTTGCCGGGCATGAGGCGGTCGTCCCGCGTCTGCGAAGAAATCCGCTCATTGGAGGGACAGATGTCCCATCGGCAACGGAGGATGTGGCGACCTGCCTGCGACGCGGATTTATCCGGAGAGCGCGATGACGATCGCTTGCGAGCGACTATGCACGCCGAGTTTGCTGAAGATCACCGACAGCTGGTTTCGCACGGTCTTTGCACTCTTGCCAAGCCGCTCTGCGATTGCGCGGTTGTCGAGCCCCTCTGCGACGAGGTCGAGAAGGGTCGCCTCGGCGGGTGTCAGACCGGCCTCGCTGACTGCGCGCGGCCGTACGGACCGATCCTGTCCGAGGAAGGCAGCAAGTTCGGCTTGAAACACATTCCAAGCTGGTTCGTCCGGCAAGAGCACATGGTTCTTGCTCTCAAGCGGCACGAAGCTCGCGTTCGGAATCGCGGCGGCCAGCTTGCAACCTTGATCAAACGGCACGCGCACGTCGCCGCGGCTATGCGCGATCAACGTTGGGAGGCGCAGCATCGCCGCAAGGTCCAGCACATCGATCCCCTGCATCTGCCAAAGCAGTTGCGCGGCGACGTCGGCCGTTGCCGTTTGGCGCTCGAGATCGCCCCACCAGCGATGCTGTTCGGGTGTGCCGTCGGGGATAAAGAGGTTGGTGAAGAACCGACAAAACGCTGGATTATCGCGTCCCCAGCCGATGCGAACGAAATTGACAAGGGTCTCGGCTTCCAGCCGCTCGGCCTCGGTCTGAGCTCTGGCACGGGCACCTTGAGCATACGCGTTCAGGAGCACCAGATGCGATACCCGCTCGGGATATCTAAGGGCATATGCGATAGCGAGTGCGCCGCCCTGCGAAAGACCGAGGAGGACAAAGCGGGGCTCCTCGATCGACGCCGCCACGGCATCGAGATCGGCGTGCCACGCTTCAAGGGAGAGGTCGCCGACATGCCGATCCGACAGGCCGCAGCCACGCGGATCGTAGCGCACAAACCGGTTGTGGGCGGACAGCGCCTGGAGCCATGGCCGCCACACCGGGCTCTCGAGATCATAATCGACATGGCTAAGCCAGTGCGCCGCCCGCAGGATCACCTGTCCCTGCCCGCAAGACGCGACGGCGATACGGGTGCCGTCCTTGGAGGCACAGAACCGTATGGTCTGACTAAGTTTCATCGTCCAAGAATATCGTAGCGGAAGATCGCATAACAGACCTATCTCCTACAGGATCGAAATCGTGGCTTGGAAGAACAGTCTAAGCACGTAACGACATCATCTTCACACGCGTCGTAATGATACTGTCATCACATCCGTCGAGTATCGACATGGCCCTGCACCGCCGGCCAATAAAGACAAACGAGATTCACCCTTCTATATCACGAGGGTGTTAGAACAGCTGCAACCTGGTCGGCGGCCCGCAATCCGCTTTCCCATGCGCCATGCGCGGTCGAAAAGTCGGATTGGTGCGTCGCCTCGCCGGCGAAAAATAGCCGGTCGCCGAGCGGGCGCGCCAGGACTGCGCGTGCGCCCGCATGGCCGGGCAGCGCATGGCTGTAGGAGCCGCCGATCCAATCGGTGCGACACCAGGAAGAGGCTGCCAGGGGCCGCAGGTAGCGGCGGATGTTGCTGCCGAGCAGTGATGCCAGCTGGTCGAGTGCGAAGGCAAATGCTTCTACCAAACCCGCGCGTTCGATGACGACAGCGCCGTTTCCGCCAAAGAAGCCTTCGACGACCGGCCGGCCGAGCGGCCGGATATAATAGCTGCCGGTCTCGGCATTTTGCGGGTCGCCGAGCAGATGGGTTTCCGGCTCTAGACCATGATTGCCATGGAGCTCCAAAAACAGCTTGTCTGCGAGGCCAAGCGGCAGCTGACTTGCGGCATGGAGGTGATCGTCGGCCTCCGGGTCGAAGATAATGGTTCCGCGGGCCAGCACGGTGGTCGATGCAGTGATGATCGCGGCACCTGATGTGACAAGACCGCGGTCGGTCTCCAGCTGGACGCCGTTCGCGGTCAATGTCACGCGTCGTACGGGCGTCGAAAGGTGCAGGGCCACGTTCGGAACGGCCGCGCTGATCAGACTTCCATAGCCTTCATGCACCCGCCAATTGGCATCGGTCGCTGCATTGTCATAGGCAAGAAAGTCGGCGACCGACAGCCGATCGAGCGGCGCGCCGTTCATATATCCGCTGAGGGACTGGCAGTAGGCGTTCCATTTGCCATCTGGCTCCAGCGCGTCCGACGCCTTGTCGCTGGCGGGAGGATTGGTCCGCATCCGCTCCTCAAGAGCGGTCCATGCCGCCGCCGCCGCCGCGCGCTCATCCTGAGTAAAGCCGAGATCGCGCCACTGGCTTTGCCACGCCGTCGGCCCGCGCTCGATATTGAACCCGGCCCCACGGCCAATGGCGACGAGAGGATTGCGCTCGGCAGAGTGCAGCCAGCCGCAACCCATATCCAGCGGCATTCCGGCCAATTCGATTGTCCAGGCCCGTCCACCCACGCGGTTGCTGGCCTCCAGGATGATGACCGAGCGCCCGGCATCGGCCAGGCCTTTTGCCGCTGCAATCCCGGCTGCGCCAGCGCCGACAATCGCAACCTCGTAGTCCATCGTCGCCCTCATCAGCTTGATACGACACAAGCTTTACATCGGGGTGGCACCCGCTTCAATGTGCTCGAAAGCCTGCTAGTATGCTGAAATGACGTTCTTCGAAACACTTGTTGCATTGCTGGCGGTTGCCATCCTGCTGCTGCAGGTCACGCGTCGCATGCGCCTGCCCTACCCCGGCATTCTGGCTGCCGCCGGCGTCGGCGTGGCGATGTTGCCCGGCGCGCCCACGATCCCCATCGATCCGCCGACAGCGCTCGCTCTGTTCATCGCGCCGGTCCTTGTCGATTCGGCCTATGATTTCCCGGTGGGCGCGGCGCGGCGCATGCTGCTGCCGTTGTTCTTCTATGCTGTTGTTGCGGTTCTCGTTACGACAGGCGTGGTCGTGTCGATCAGCATGCTGACGGTCGGGCTTCCGATTGCGGTTGCGGTCACACTCGGCGCAATTGTTTCGCCGCCCGATGCCGCAGCCGCCACGGCAGTCCTTTCCAATTTGCCGGTCGCCCGCCGTGTGGATGCTTTGCTCAAGGGAGAAAGCCTGTTCAACGACGCAACCGCGCTGCTGCTTTTCGGGGCTGCGCTGACTGTCCAGGCGCGTGGCGGACTGGATGCCGGGACGGCGCTTCAGGTGGGGCTTGCCGCACCTGGTGGGATCGTTTTCGGCATCGTTTTCGGCTTTTTTGTCTCGCGGCTTCGGCCGATAACCGAAAACACGGTCGGCGGGACCCTGCTTCAATTCGTCTACGCTTTTTCAACCTGGCTTATCGCCGAACATCTGCATCTGTCGGCTGTCCTTGCCACAGTGGCGAGCGCAATGACGCTCGCCACTCTCTCTTCGGTCAAGGATTCACCACGGATGCGGGTGCATTCCTTCGCCGTCTGGACGACTGTCGTCTTCCTGCTGAACGTGGTGGCTTTCCTGCTGATGGGCCTGCAGGCGCGCCGCATCCTTGAAGCGATGTCGGCCGAAGAGCTTCAGCGGGCGATGGGATTTGCCGCCATCGTGGTGGTCGGCGTCATCCTGGCGCGTATGGTGATGGCGTTCCTGCTTCACGCCGTCGTCGCGTCTCGCCACCGACGCGGCCATGAACTGGCGCCTTTCACATCCGGGGAGACCTTGCTGGTGGGGTGGGCCGGTATGCGCGGCCTCGTTACGCTGGCGACGGCCTTCGCGCTCCCCGCCGACTTTCCGGAACGAGACCTGGTCGTGCTGACGGCCTTCGCGGTGGTGCTCGCAACCCTGGTCATTCAGGGGGCGACCCTGGCACCGATGATCCATTTCCTGAAACTCGGTCGGCAGGCAGAAGTCCAGGATGAACTCAAGGCGGCCCGAAGATCGCTCGCCGAAGCGGCCTTTCAGCGGCTTGAGAAGGAGGGCGGCACTGAAGCCGAAGCGATACGGACGATCTGCAAGGATCATTGGACTGCATCAACCGATGCAAACAAGACCTCGCCGCTCGATCGCCGCCGCCACCTGACGATCGCCGCCGTTCTTGCCCAGCGCCAGCGGCTCGAGGAATTGCGCGACACAGACCAGATCGGCGCGACGCAATATCTCGAGCTGCAGGAAGACCTGGACTGGAAGCAGCTTTCCGTCGGCTCCGATGAAGATCGCCGCATCACAGAAAGCTAGATCCGATAAGGCAGTTGTCGATGCCAACGCGATCGGGCATCAAAGGGTCTGTTCTCCGTCAGCCCAGCATTTCCAACGAGGTGGGACGCATTACTCGATATCCTTCAGTGCGTCGAGTGGGCCGGTCAGTGCCGTGCGGGGTGGGACGAGCGTCGGCCGCACCAGATGCGTGATTGGCGCGCCGCGGTCTGCATCGAGGATCGCAAACCCCTTGGTGATCATCGCCTCGCTGTCCTGCCGGATCATGAAGACGGGGAAAGGCAGGAAGGAGCCGAAGGGATCGTAATCGTAACAGCCGACGATGATGTCGGCGAAGGTCTCGTGCGGGTGCAGCGCGAGGAAGCGCATCAGCCCTTCGAGATTGATTGAGGAATTGACGAAGAATGCGCGCGGCAGCTTTCCGTGGCCTTCGTAGAAGGTTTCGAAGGCGCGGGCAGTCATGGCAGGGGAATAGCCGGTCGGCTGGATGCAGACGTCCGGATCTGCGCCCAGCAGTGCGCGCTTTACGTCGCGGAAACCGCGAATTCGCTCATGGCTGGCATGATCGTTGCGGCCGCCGAAGAGGTACAGATCGTCAGGTGAAAGCGGTCCATCCTCCTGCGCGCGCCCGATGATCGCCTGCGTCAGCATGCGCGCACCTTCACAATTGTCGCTGATGATCGACGGCGCCAGCGTGCCGGGCAGATCGATGTTGACGTGTTTCAGCCCTGCCTTTTCGCAGACCTTGTGCACGCCATCCGGATCGGTTGCGCCGGCGATGAAAAGTTCGTCGATGGAATAGGAGATCAGTGTCTCGACGACCTGGCGCTCCTCCTCCGGGTCGCGACAGGCGCTGACGACGAGGGGACACTGGCCGCGGCTTCTGACCTGCGCCTCGAAAGACTGCGCCATGGAGGAGAAATAACGGTTGTCGTGCACCGGCAGCAGAAGACCGACGAGGCCAGAGCGGGACGAACGCAGGCCGCGGGCCTGCAGATTTGCCGTATAGCCGTGCTCGTTTGCCAGGTTCTGAATCAGCTGCGCCGTCGCCTCCTTGATACGCCGTTTCCGCCAGCTTCCGTTCAGCACGGCGCTCACGGTGGAAGGCGACGCACCCGATAGGATCGAGAGATCGTAGATCGTCGCCTTCTTCTTGCTGATGTCGGTCATATATCGCCTTTCCTTTGTCGCTTCCCTTAGAAACAAACCCCTCTTGACGAAAGCCCCACCTTGATCGATAGTCATTGCACCATCGATTGTGCAAAAAAGAAAGATCGATTGTGCAAAAGATGGTTCGCCGGAGGAGGCGGGACGGGAGGCAAGGGTATTCCCTCGCCAAGAAGCAACCAGGAACAACCTGCCGCAAGCCGGCCGGTGGTCGTCGTTCGTATGAGCGACCTTGAGGAGGAGTGAAGATGAGGAGACTTATCGCAGCGGCATTTGCCGCATCGCTATCGCTTGCCGGGGCGGTGGTCGCGTTTGCAGAGGACGCACCGAAGGTCGGCATTGTCGTCAAGATCGGCGGCATTCCATGGTTCAATGCGATGGAGGCCGGGATCAAGGAACAGGGCCAGAAACTCGGCGTCGATGCCTTCATGATCGGCCCGACCAGCGCCGACCCGGCGCTGCAGGTGCGCGCCATCGAAGATCTGATCGCCCAGGGCGTCAAGGTCATCGGCGTGGTGCCCAACGATGCCAAGGTGCTCGAGCCCGTGCTCACCAAGGCGCAGGCCGCCGGCATCAAGGTCATTACGCATGAATCGCCCTCGCAGAAGGGCGCCGACTGGAATTTCGAACTCGCATCGGCCACAGGCTTCGGTGAAGCGCATGGCAAGCTGCTCGCCGAGAAAATGGGCGGCAAAGGCGAATATGCCGTCTTCGTCGGTTCGCTGACCGTGCCGCTCCACAATGCCTGGGCGGACGCCGCAATTGCCTATATCAAGGCAAACTACCCAGACATGAAACTCGTCGGCGAGCGCTACGGCGTGGCGGAAGACGTCGACAAGAGCCGCTCGACGGCGCTCGATCTCATCGCTGCGCATCCGGATCTGACCGGCTTCCTCGCCTTCGGCAGCCAGGGTCCGATCGGCGCCGGGCGCGCTATCGAGGAACGCCGCAAGACGGGCAAGATCTTCGTGCTCGGCCCGTTCTCGCCAGGCCAAGGCCAGAAGCTGATCAAATCAGGTGCGATATCGGGCGGCTTCATGTGGAATCCGAAACAGGCCGGCGAAGTCTTCGTCACGCTCGCCGATCGCCTGATCAAGGGCGAGAGCGTCAAGGAAGGTGATGACATTCCGGGTCTCGGCGTGATCAAGCCGGTCGGCAACGACATCATCGTCGATCAACTGCTGCCGATCAACAAGGATACGGTCGACGACCTGGCCGCAATGGGCCTCTGAAGAGGCCCCCTCCCCGGGTGTCGGGCCGGTCGATGTGGACCGGCCCGACGTTCGGGAAAAAGAGCGGTATCCGGCCATGGCTGGACCATTGACCTTTCATGGCATTCGACTGGACAGGCAACCGGCATGAGCATGGCAACGGATGATGGTGTGAAGGCCCAGCCGCTTCTTTCGCTTCGCGGCATCAACATGACATTCGGCGGTGTGAAGGCGCTGAAAAATGTCTCCTTCGAAGTCTTGCCTGGCGAGGTGCATTGCTTGGCCGGCGAGAATGGTTCCGGCAAGAGTACCCTTATCAAGGTGATCTCCGGCGTCTATCGGCCCGCAGACGGCGCCGAGATCGTCTTCGACGGCGAGACGATATCCCACATGACGCCAGGCATGGCCCAGTCCCGCGGCATCCAGATCATCTGGCAGGACCTCGCGCTCTTTCCGGAGATGAGCGTGGCTGAGAATATCGCCTTCCAGACCCTTTCCGGTTCGCGCCCGCGCTTCGTCAACTATGCCGCGATCCGCGCAATAGCCGAGGAGGCGCTTGCCCGGCTTGGCGTCACACTCGACGTCGACAGACCCCTCAAGGACTTCGCCATCGCGCAGCGCCAGATCGTCGCCATTGCCCGCGCGCTGGTCGGAGAGGCCCGGATCGTCTTCATGGACGAGCCGACCGCCTCGCTCACCCAGTCGGAGACTGATAATCTGCTGGCGATCGTGCGCACGCTGTCGGCTTCGGGCGTTGCCGTGGTCTTCGTCAGCCATCGCCTTGCGGAAGTGCTGGAAATTTCCTCGCGCATCACGGTGCTGCGCGATGGCGCGCTGGTCGGGGTCTATCCGGTGGAGGGCATGACCCAGTCTCAGATCACCGAGCTGATGACCGGGCGCACCTTCGACCAGAATGTTCGCGCCCGCGACGTATCGCAGAACCCGGTCCTGCTTTCTGTCAGCAAGCTTTCCCGGCCCGGCGAGTTCGAGGACATCTCCTTTGATCTGCGCCATGGCGAGACGCTCGGGATCACCGGCCTGCTCGGCTCCGGGCGCACCGAACTTGCGCTCACGCTGTTCGGCATGCGCCGGCCCGCAGCCGGCACGATTATGCTGGAGGGAAGGCCGGTGCGCTTTGCCTCCAACCGCGAGGCGATCACATCAGGCGTCGCTTATCTCTCCGAAGACCGCCTTTCGCTCGGTCTCAACCAGCCGCAATCCATCGCCGACAATCTGGTCATGGCCTCGCTCAACCGCATCCTGGGTGGCCGGCTCATTTCGCCGGAAAAGAAGCGCTCGCTGGTCGCACGCTGGATCGCCGATCTCGGCGTCAAGATCGGCAAGCAGGACGATGCGATCTCGACGCTTTCGGGCGGCAACCAGCAGCGCGTCGCGATCGCCAAATGGCTCGCCACCGATCCGAGGGTCTTGATCCTCGATGCACCCACGGTCGGCGTCGATGTCGGCGCACGCGCCGGCATCTTCGAAATCGTTGCACGTCTCGCCGAGGCGGGGCTTGCGATCATCCTGATTTCGGACGAGGTGCCGGAGGTCTATTTCAACGCCGATCGGATCATCCATATGGAAAAGGGCCGCATCGCCGGCTGGCACGATCCGCGCGCGACCACACTGAAGGACCTGGAGGCGGCGGTCTATGCGTAAGCTGTTCCTGTCCCATACGACCGAATTCGTGCTGTTTGCCGTCATCATCGCGATGAGCGTTGCCCTGGCCTTTATGACCGACCGTTTCTTCACGCTCGGCAATGTCTTCGACCTGCTCAATATCAGCGCGGTCAACATCATCTTCGCCGTCGGCCTGCTCGTGGTGCTGATATCAGGTGGGATCGACATCTCCTTCGCCGTCGCCGCCTCGATCGTGCAATATGTCACTGCACTTGCGCTCGAGCGGATCGGCGGGGGTGGATGGGTATCCGGCTTCCTGATCGCGGCCGGAATCGGCATCGTGCTCGGCGTGATCAACGCCTTCCTGATCCACCGCTTCCGGATCATCTCGATCGTCGCGACGATCGCGACCTTCAACGTCTATTTCGGCCTGCTGATGTTCTTCACCAAGGGCGTGTCGATCTACAATCTGCCCGACTGGCTGACGACCCGCGTCATCATTTACGAGCGCGAAATGGCCGACGGGAGCTGGGCCGAGATCACGTTGCCGGTCGTCGTCATGGCCGTCTGCACGCTCGCCACCTGGTTCTTCATTACCCGCACGACGACCGGCCGGCAGCTCTATGCCTTCGGCGACAATCCGGAAGGCGCGCGCCGCTTCGGCATCAATATCGGCGCCATGCAGTTCATCGCCTTCGGCTGGCTTGGACTGATGGCAGGCATCGCCGGGCTCATGCAGGCGCATTATGCGCAGGAGGTCGTACCGAACGCACTTTATGGCCGCGAGCTTGATGTCCTGGCTGCTGTGGTGCTCGGTGGGGCGCGGCTGGGCGGCGGCAAGGGCTCCGTGCTCGGTTGCGTGCTGGGCGTGCTGCTCGTCTCGATCACCCAGAACGGCCTCAACCTGATGGGCGTCTCGCCCTTCGCCTTCAAGATGATCGTCGGCGCAATCATCCTCGTTGCGATCACCCTGTCGAGCGCCCGCATCGGCAACCTGGTGCCGGTGTTTGCGACCCGCAAATCGACCGGTGACAGGCCTGCAGAAAGGGGAGAGAGCTGATGAACGCACTCGCCGCCCGCTTCAACGCCATCTTCGGGGCCGACATGGCCGGTCCCCTCGCCGCGCTGGCGGCCGTGCTCATCGTCTTCGGTTTCGCCTCGCCGCATTTCCTGACGGGCGCGACCTTCGGATCGGTCGCTTTTCAGCTTCCCGAGCTTGGCGTCCTGACGCTTGCCATGCTGATGCCGATCCTCACCGGCGGCCTCAACCTTGCGATCACCTTCACCGCCAACATCGCCGGCCTGACGCTCGCCTGGACGCTGCAGGCCAATGGCGGCATCGAAGCCGGTCCGGGCGCCTTCCTGCTCGGCTCGGCTCTGGCACTTGCCGTCGGCGCCGCGAGCGGCCTGGTCATGGGCCTCGTCATCGCCTTTACCCGCGCCCATCCGATCCTCGTTTCGCTGTCGATGATGATCTTCCTACGCGGCCTCGGCGAGTTCCTGACGCGCGGCGGCGATATCTCGGGCTTCCCCACCTTCATCGCTCCGATCGGCCACGGCAGCATCCTCGGCATCCCGGTACCGTTGTTGATCCTGATCGCCTGCGTGATCGCCAGCCACATCCTGCTCTCGCGCTCCAAGCTCGGCTTTTCCACCTACATGATCGGCTCCAATATCGAGTCTGCCCGCTATTCCGGCATCAACACCCGCAAAATCCTGGTGCTGGTCTACATGCTCTCCGGCGTGATGGCTGCGGTTGCCGGCATCATCATGCTTGCGCGCTTCAATTCGGTGCGCGTCGGCCACGGCGAGTCCTATCTGCTGATCACCGTGCTCGCCTGCTTCCTCGGCGGCATCAATCCATTCGGCGGCTTCGGCCGCGTCCTGCCCGTCTTTGTGGCGCTCATCGTACTGCAGCTTCTCTCTTCGGGGCTCAACCTGCTCGGCGCCAACCAGCACCTCACCACTGCCGTCTGGGGCATCCTGCTCATCGTCGTGATGGTGCTGCGATGGTTCTCGGCCAAGTTCATCAGAATCGTGAAATAGGAGATACGATCATGGAAGGTTTCGGCGTTCACACCAGCATGTGGACCATGAACTGGGACCGCGCAGGCGCCGAGAAGGCGATTGCCGGAGCGGTGCACTACAAGATGGATTTCATCGAGATCGCGCTGCTCAATGCGCCTGCCGTCGATGCCAAACACACCCGCGACCTGCTTGAAAAGAACAAGCTGCGGGCCGTCTGCTCGCTCGGCCTGCCGGAGCATGCCTGGGCCTCCGTCCGCCCGGAGGCAGCAATCGAGCACTTGAAGGTTGCGATCGAAAAGACCGCTGACATGAACGGGGAAGCTCTGTCCGGCGTCATCTTCGGCGGCATCGGCGAGCGCACCGGCGTGCCGCCGACGCAAGGTGAATACGACAACATCGCCAAAGTGCTCGACGTTGCGGCAAAACATGCGAAGAAGTACGGCATCCAACTCGGCGTCGAAGCTGTGAACCGCTACGAGAACCACCTGATCAACTCGGCGCAGCAAGCCGTCGACATGGTGGAGCGTGTCGGCGCGGATAACATCTTCGTTCACCTCGACACCTACCACATGAATATCGAGGAAAAGGGTGCGGCAAACGGCATCCTGATCGCCCGCGACCACCTAAAATATATCCACCTTTCCGAGAGCGACCGCGGTACGCCGGGCTATGGCAACATTCCGTGGGATGCGATCTATGCCGCGCTTGCCGCAATCGGCTTCAAGGGCGGGCTTGCGATGGAAAGCTTCATCAACATGCCGCCCGAGGTCGCCTATGGCCTGGCCGTCTGGCGCCCCGTTGCACGCGATATGGAAGAGGTCATGGACAAGGGCCTGCCGTTCCTGCGCAATAAGGCGGAACAATACGGTCTCATCTGACCCGGTGCCGGATATTCCGGATTCCACTGCTGGCCGACTGCCATCAACCACAAGCCATAACAGCCAGCGGCCGCACGGGTGTCTGGCTGAAGAGTTCTCGCCATCGCCGGCAAGGGGCATGACGCCCCGTCTCTTCAGCACAGGCCTGAATTTCATTCGGCTCACGCATGCGAGATGACTCTTGAGAAATATCATACTCGTTGTGATATTGTTATTATTGCTTGTTACGTTCCTCCTCCTATGCCATTTTGCCTATTAAAATAAGACGCTTGAACGGCTCACGCCCGGGCTCTAGTCTCGAAGAGATGGCGGCGTTTCGATCGACCATCGATATGGGGGAATCTTGGATGGCACGCATTACGCTGAGGCAACTGCTCGACCATGCTGCGGAGGAAGGCTACGGCGTTCCCGCTTTCAACATCAACAACATGGAGCAGGCGCTCGCCATCATGGAAGCCGCGGACGCGTGTCAGGCGCCGGTTATCATGCAGGCGTCGCGCGGAGCACGCGCCTACGCCCATGACATCATGCTGAAGCACATGATGGATGCCGTCGTTGAGATCTATCCGCATATTCCGGTTTGCGTGCATCTCGATCACGGCAACGATCCCTCCAACTGCATGACGGCGATCCAGGCGGGCTTCACCTCGGTGATGATGGATGGTTCACTGAAGGCGGACGCCAAGACGCCCGCCGACTGGGCCTATAATGTCGGCGTCACCAAGATGGTGACCGATATGGCGCATTTCGGCGGCATCTCGGTGGAAGGTGAACTCGGCGTTCTCGGTTCTCTGGAGACCGGCATGGGCGAGGCCGAGGACGGCCACGGCGCCGAGGGCAAGCTTTCGCATGACCAATTGCTGACCGATCCGGACGAAGCCGTGAAGTTCGTGCGCGAAACCAAGGTCGATGCGCTCGCCATCGCGATGGGCACATCGCATGGCGCTTACAAGTTCACCCGCAAGCCGGACGGTTCGGTGCTGGCGATGAACGTCATCGAAGAAATTCACCGTAAGCTCCCGAACACGCATCTCGTCATGCATGGCTCGTCCTCGGTCCCGATCGAGCTGCAGGAGATCATCAACAAATATGGCGGTCAGATGAAGCCGACATGGGGAGTGCCGGTCGAGGAAATCCAGCGCGGCATCAAGAATGGCGTGCGTAAGGTCAATATCGACACCGATGGCAGAATGGCGATGACCGGTCAGATCCGCCGCGTGCTGCAGGAGGACCCAAGCGAGTTCGATCCGCGCAAATATCTGAAGCCGGCGATGGCGGCGCTGACCAAGCTCTGCAAGGAGCGCTTCGAACAGTTCGGCACTGCCGGTATGGCCGGCCGCATCACGCCCCTTCCCGTTTCGGAAATGGCCAAGCGTTACAAGTCCGGTTCTCTCGATCCGGCTTTCTCCTGAAACTGGGCTAGAGCATGATGCCGAAAAGTGTGAAGCGGTTTTCGGACGACATCATGCTCTAACTATATAATGGAGAACAGGATTCAGATTTTAGGCCGACCCGGCCTAAAATCATCCTGTTCTAGCCTGCGGCCGGGCGCGGTGCCTTTTCCGGCTCGGCGGCAACCTTGCCTGTCAGTGCTTGGCCGTGGAAGCGGCTCAGCTGGCTGACAACGTCCTCGATTTCGCTTGCCGTTCGTTCGGCATTCCAATCGAGCGCTGCCCCGGCAACGCCGGCGATTTCCTGCAAGCCTTCCAGCGTCAACCGACCCTCGATCGCAAGCGTCGTGCGGCGCATCACGATGTCCGACAGGTGGATAGCGAGCTCGTTCCGGGCGATCCAGTCGATCTCGCGGAGACTGTAACGCGGCGCACCCGTCAGGCGCTGTTCGTCGGTATAGCCTGAAACAGAAGAAAGCAGGGCTGCGGCCGTCGTGCCGTAGCGGCGGAGCAGTTCGTCAGCACGCTCGGCGGCGACGCCGCTGCGTGACGCGGCATCGCTGATCCAGGCGTTACGCTGCTCGGCATCAGCCGGAAAGGCCTTGCCGCCGCCGATCGCTAGATAGCGTGTCGACTGGCTGCGGCGGCGCTGCAGCCGGGAGAGAACGGTGTCGGCAACCTCTTCCGCAAAGCCGCGGAACGTCGTCCACTTGCCTCCGACCAGCGAAATGATCGGAAAAGGTCTGCCCTTCTCTGGCTCCTTCACCGGCGCGGAGTGATCGCGGCTGATCAACCCCGGTGCGGCCGCATCCGATGCCGGCAGCGGGCGGATACCGCTATAGCTGTAGACGATCTGGTCGCGATCGAAGCGGAGCGTCGGCAGTAGCGAGCGGACGCTTTCGAGGAAATACTCGGTTTCCGGCTCTTCGCAGCGGACATTGTCCGGATCATCCGCCGGAATGTCGGTCGACCCGACCAGTGCCAGGCCGAGATAGTCGTAGACGAGGCAGATGCGACCGTCGTCGGCCTCAAAATAGATCATATGGCCGTTGAGGCTTCGCACCAATTCGGGATGGTCAAGCAGGATATGGGAACCCTTGGTGCCGCCGATCAGGCGCGATGGAGCGCCGAGCAAAGTGTTGACGTGATCGATCCAGGGACCTGCCGCATTAACGACCAGCTTGGGAGCAACGGTGACATCGCGACCATCGGGCAGCCGGAAGGTCAAACGCCCATCTGAAACGGCAGCCAGTGTCGCGAAATTTGCCGCGAGGCTCCTCGTATTCGCATCGAGACCATCGCTCACGAGCTCATAGACGAGCCGCTCCGGCCTGCTGATCTTGGCATCGTAGTAGATGCCGCCGGCGACGATGGCGGGGGTGACATGCGGCATTTCCTTGCGCGCTTGTTTCTTCAGGATCAGCCGGTGGCGCGGCATGACCTGGTCGCGTGAACCGAAAAAGTCGTAGAGCCGAAGCCCGATCTTGATGAGAACGGCACCACGGCTGCGTGGCGCCGTCTTCGACCCGAAGAGCGTCCGTATCGCTGCCCAGATACCACGGGTCCAGGAAAAGACCGGAATGAAGGTCGGCAGCGGCTCGACGCAATGCGGCGCGTTCTTGAGCAGGAGGTTGCGCTCAAGCGTCGACTGCGCAACCAGTCCGAACTCACCCGTTTCCAGATATTTCAGGCCGCCGTGAATGAGCCGCGATGGTGCAGCGCTCGTGCCGGAACCAAAGTCGGCCTTGTCGACGATCAGGCAATTGACACCCTGTAGCGAGAGGTCGCGGAACAGGCCGGCGCCGTTGATGCCCGCCCCGATGATCAAAACGTCGATATCGTTCTCGCCGAGATTCGAGAAGCGCTGCTGCAAATCGGGGGTCATGCTCATCGTCCTAAATTGCCCGCCGCAGCAGGCATCTGTCTTTTCAGTTTGCCGATTGCTCCGGCGCAAGCGCGGCAATCCTAGGCCAAAGGGGGATCATCGCGTCGGCAATCTCGCGGAACACCTGGTAACGCTTTTCATAATCCGCGCTGCGCGCTGCATCGGGCCGGCAAGTCTTTGCGATGGAGGCAGTGTCGCGCGGATCGCTCTGCGGGTCGGCGAAGACCCCGGCGCCCGACCCGGCACAAAGCGCAGCACCCCAGGCGGCCGCCTCATCCGTCTCGGTTACCGTGACCGGCATGCCAAGCACATCGGCAAACATCTGCACGACGGCAGGATTGCGCGAGACGCCACCGGCGAGCCGCGCCTGATCGAAGGCAAAGCCGTCGCGAAGCGCGTCGACATGAATGCGATGATTGAAAGCGATGCCCTCAAGCACGGCGCGCAGCATGTCGCCGCGGTCGTGCCATCCACCGAGCCCGAAGAAACCGGCGCTGGCGGCTGCGCCATAAGGCGAGCCGAACAGATAGGGATGGAAGAGCGCCGTCGAGGGGCGTTCGAAAGCGGCATCGATCTCGGGCGCCAGCAGGGCGTGGATCGAGTTGCCTTGCACCTCGCCATTCTTGCGTTCGGCAGCGCAGAGCGTGTCCAGAAACCAGTCGTAATTGGCTGTCGATGCCGGGGAGATCGACATGCTGTTCCAGATGCCGGGTGCAATCCCGTTGCGGCAGAACCAGCGCCGGTCGACACGCGGTTCCGACGAAAGCGTTTCGTTGATCGAATAGGTTCCGGCAATGACCGCGACAACACCCTCGGCATAGCCCCCTGCCCCGAGCGCCGAGGCCGTGACGTCGTGGAGGCCGGCAACGACAGGCGTTCCTTCGGCAAGGCCCGTCAGTTGCGCGGCCTCACGCGTCACGCGTCCGACGATCTGGTCGGAGCGCGAGGCTGGTGGCAGGGCGTGGACGAGATCCTCCAATCCAAACAGCCGAAGAGCGTCCTCACTGTAGTTCTGCGTTTTGACATTGGTGAAGGAGGTGCTGGCTTCGGTGCGGTCCGTACCGATGATCCCGGTCAGGCAGAACCGCAGCCAGTCCTTGCAGCTGATGAAATGGCCGATGCGCTTGTAGCGCTCAGGCTCCATTTCGCGGATCCAGGCAAGCAATGCCGATGGCGCGGAGACGTGCGGGATCTGCCCCGTCAGTTCGATCGCCAGGTCGGCGACGTCGCTTTTCGTCCACCGGTCGACGATCGCCCCTGCCCGGCTGTCCAGCGAGAGAATGGCCCGGCCAAGCGGCTTCCGGGCGTGATCGAGCAGGTAGATGCCGTCTCCATGCGCGGTAGCGGCAATGCCCTCTATGTCGCTTGCCGGTCGCCCGCTGAGCGAAATCGCTTCGCGGATGGCATCGGCCGTCGCGTTCCATAATTCATCCATGTCGCGCTCGATATGGCGGGCCTTCGGAATGAACTGCGTAACGCGGCGCCGGGCGGCTGCAAGCGGCGTGCCATCGATATCGAAGATGACCGCCTTGGTGACGGTCAAACCACTATCGATCCCGAGCAGTGTCGGCATTCAGGTTTACCTCATGACGAGCAACTGGCCCACGCCGTCAGGAGCGCCCTCCGGCGCCCTTGGCGATGACCACGTTGATATCTCTGGACCGCATGCGGTCGATGTGCACCGGCTGGGTCTTGTCGTCGACGATAACGACGTCGAACTCATCCAGTGCTGCGAAACTGTGGAGTGCGCGCCGTTCGAACTTGGTATGATCGGCAAGCAGGATGCGTTTTACGGAACAATCGAACATGGCCCGCTTGGTATCGACTGTTTCAGGAGACTGGTGCAGCACCGTGCCGTCGCTGATCGCCGACATCGAGATGAACGCGACATCTGCCCTGAGAGCCTTGATCTCGTTGATGGTCATGCGACCCATGAAGGCGTTGCACCAATTGTAATACTGGCCGCCAAGGGCGAGCAGCGTCACGTCGTGCAGGCCCGTCAGCGCATTCATCAGCGTCAGGGAATTGGTGATTGCCGTGACCGGCGCCTTCGAAGGCAGATGTGCCGCCATCTGAAGAACCGTGGTCGAGTCATCGAAAAAGATCGCCTGTCCCGGTTCGACGAATTGCATTGCCGCCTCGGCAATCAGCTTCTTTTCCACCGACTGACGGTTCGAGCGATAGACGTCGCTGGATTCGATGAGATTGGTCGCCGCCGCCGTGACGATACCGCGCGTCTTCCTGAAGAGGCCGCGGCTGACGAGTTCATCGACATCGCGGTGAGCCGTCATCAGGCTGATCCCAAAACGGTCTGTCAGGTCTTCAATCCGCATCGAGCCTTCACCCATAACGGCCTCTGCAATCATGCGGCGGCGCGCGATCTGGCGCGTCTGCCGGCTGTCGCTGGTGAGCTGGTCCAACAGATCGTCGTCCCGGCTGGTCTTCTGTGTCACGGGTCACTCCTGTCGCTGAATTATGGATCCCAGCTTCGTACAGTGATTGCCGCGCCAAGGCAAAAAGGCGAAACGCAACCGGCGGTTGGACCGTCGGCCATCGCTTCCAGCATGAAAATGAGGGCGCTCTAACGAGCGCCCTTTTACCGTTTACTGCGCCAGAACGAACGGGCCGGTGTACTTGTCGATGTTGTCCTTGGTGATCAACAGGCAATCGAAGAGCTGCTTCTCGCTCTTGGCGCCCGTGTTGCCCGTCTTGATCAGGTTGTCGGCCTGCTTGACGGCTTCTTCGGAGAAGACGGCAACCGGTTGGAGGACGGTGTATTGGAGTTCGCCCGCCTTGATGGCAGCAACGGCATCCGGCGAACCGTCGAAGCCGCCGACCTTCACATTGGCGAGCTTGCCGGCTTCCTTGAGTGCTGCGATCGCACCGAGCGCCATTTCGTCATTGCCCGAGATGACGCCGACGATATCCGGGTTGGCCTGCAGCATGGACTGCATCTTGTTGTGGCCCTGGGTGCGGTCCCAGTTGGCAACTTCCTTGGCGACCTTCTTCAGATCAGGATACTGCGAAAGGACGGTCTCGTAGCCATTCGAACGCGTTGCAGCGTTGTTGTCGGAAGGAGCGCCGAAGAGTTCGGCATAGTTGCCCTTGTCGCCGATCGCTTCGACCCATTGCTGTGCGCCGAGGGCGGCACCCTGTGCGTTGTTGGAAACAAGCTGCGCCTTCGCCAGGCCTTCCTGGTTGATTTCGGCGTTGACGAGGAGGACCGGGATGCCGGCAGCAACGGCCTTCTTGACCGCACCGACGGAACCGTCGGCGTTTGCCGGGTCGAGGATGATCGCCACCGACTTGTTGGTGATCGCCGTATCGATCAGGTTGCTTTCGGTATTGGTGTCACCCTTGTGGGCGTTGACCGAGGCCGTGTAGCCCAGCTTTTCGGCAGTTGCCTTGGCGACATTGCCTTCCGTCAGCCAATAGGGATTCGACGGATCGTTGACGATGATCGTCATCATGCCCGCTGCCCAAGCGGAGCTTGCAAGAAGCGGTGCTACGGCCGCGGCGGCCAGAAGTATGCGCATGCCTTTCTTAAACATAGTCTCTCTCCCATTTGTGAGTTCAGTTATTGCCGGGGATCCGGCAGTGCTTTCCCCAATCGGCTTCGTGGACTCCAGCCCGCCGTCGTGGATAAGTTTCGGTCTCAGCCGTCAGGACGATTTGACCCGGCGGCCGTATTGGATGCTGTTCATGAGGACGGCGAGAACGATCACCGCGCCGGTAAATACCGTCTGCCAGTAGGCCGAGACGCCGATGATCACGAGGCCGTCCGAAAGGAAGCCGATAACGAAGGCGCCGAGCATGGTGCCGCGGACGGTACCGCGGCCGCCGGTCAGCGCCGCACCGCCGATGACCACGGCTGCGATCGCCGTCAGCTCGTAGGTTGTGCCTGCCGTCGGACCGGCGGAGGTCAGCTGCGAGGAGAGGACCAGGCCGGCGATCGCAGCACAGACGCCGGAAAGCACATAGACGATGATCTTCACGCGCTTGACCGGGACGCCGGAGAGGTCGGCGGCACGCTCGTTCCCACCTGAGGCGTAGAGCCAGCGGCCGAAGGCGGTGCGGCTCAGCACGATGCCGCAAATGATGGCGAGAACCGCAAGCACGATGACCCCGATCGGAATGCCTGCGAGCCGATTGAAGCCGAGCCAGTCGAAGCCGGTATTGCCGAGTTCCGGACGGCCGCCGAGATTGTTGTAGGTCAGGCCGTTGGTCATCAAGAGCGCGATACCGCGGGCCACGTAGAGCACGCCGAGCGAGGCGACGAAGGCCGGCACCTTGAGGTAGGCGATCAACACGCCGTTGACCGCACCGACCAGCGCACCGAGCGCACATGTGATGACGACGACGGCCCAGACCGGCGGATAGAGGATGACGCCGAAATAGGTGAGCGTGACGCCGTGCATCAGGAAACCGGCGATGCAGCCTGCAAGCCCCAGTGTCGAGCCGACCGACAGATCGATGCCGCCATTCAGGATGACGAGCAGCATGCCGATCGCCAGAATGCCGAAGATCGCGACGTGCGACGCCATGATCAGGAAGTTGTTCAGCGTGAAGTAATAGGGCGACAGGAACGAGAAGACCGCGATGATGACGATCAGCGCGAAGAAGGCTCGGCCTTCCAGGATGAGACGCACGATATTGGTATTGCGTTTCTGCCCGCTGGAAACTGATTTCTTTTCGGTGATGTTCGTGACTGACATAATCAGTGCTCCATAATCCAGGCTAGTGCGCGACCACGGCTTCGCCGGAGGCGGCCATGATCTTTTCCTTGGTGACATCCGAGCCGAACTCGGCCGATATCCTGCCGCGATGCATGACGATGATGCGGTGCGCGATGCTCAGGCATTCATTGACTTCGGACGTCGAATAGATGACCGCCAATCCCTGCTTGGCGCGCTCTGCAAGCAACTTGAAAACTTCCGCCTTGGCGCCGATGTCGATGCCGCGGCTTGGCTCATCGAGCAGGATGACCTTCGGCTGGGTTGCCAGCATCTTGCCGATAACAACCTTCTGCTGGTTGCCGCCGGAGAGCGAGCCGATCGAAGCTGCACCGCCATCGGTTTTCACATGCACCCGCCGGATCGCGTCATTGACGAGATCGCGCTCCCGATGGCCGGAGGTGAAAAGCCCTTTGGTGAAGGCGCGGATACTCGCAAGCGACAGATTGGAGCCGACCGTCATCGTCTGGACGAGACCGTCGCGCTGGCGATCTTCGGGCACGAGCACGAGACCGCTGGCAATGCGCCCGGCGATGCTGAGCCCACTGACGTCCTGTCCTTCGAGCAGAACCTGTCCGCCGCTTGCGCGCAGACGTCCGGCAATGCACTCGAGCAGTTCCGTGCGCCCGGCGCCCATCAGCCCGTAGATGCAGACGATCTCACCGGCACGCACCTTGAGAGACAGACGATCGACTGCATTATAGGCAGCGCCGGAAGGACCGGGGACACTGAGGTTTTCGATGGAAAGCGAGACGTTTCCGAACTGGTGACCTTGCGGCGGGCTGCCGAGGTCGAAATTCTCACCGACCATGTTGCGGACGATCCATTCGAGATCGATATCCTTGCGCTCGGCGTAGGCCGTCATGTTTCCGTCGCGCAGAACGACGGCGTGATTGGTGATCTGCAGCGCCTCTTCCAGATGATGCGAGATGTAGACGATCGACACGCCGCGGCTGGTCAGGTCGTGGATGACCTTGAAGAGCACTTCCACCTCCGTCGCGCTCAGCGCTGAGGTCGGTTCGTCCATGATCAGGATGCGCGAATTGACGGAGAGGGCTCGTGCAATTTCGACGATCTGCTGCTGGCCCAGGCGAAGATCCTCGACGCGGGTCTGCGGATCGATGTCTTCCTCGAGCTCTTCCATCAGCGCCCGGGTCTGACGCTCCTCTTCTGCGAAGTCGACGACACCACCTTTGATGATCTCCCGGCCCATGAAAATATTGTCGCGGACACTGAGATTGGGGGCGAGGCTGAGCTCCTGGTGAATGATGGAGATCCCGCACTCGCGCGCATGGGTCGACGAGCTGAAGCTGATCGGCGAGCCGTCGAGAATGATCTCGCCGGAGCTTGCCTGCGCCACACCCGAAAGGATCTTCATCAAGGTCGACTTGCCCGCGCCGTTCTCCCCGAACAACGTTGTGACCTGGCCGCGATGAATGTCGAAGTTCACCCCCTTCAGGGCGTGAACGCTGCCGTAGGATTTTGCGATGTTGCGGGCAGCGAGGACGACCTCGCCTTTCGCGCCGTTGCTGCGTTGCGGCTGGCTCATTTGAGCTCGACCTTCACCGGCGTGACGAGCCAGTTCTTCGGATTGATGAGCTTGAAGACGCCGACGACGGTCGCCTGCTTTCCGTCCAGGGCGTCAGCATCCAGGCCCGCAAAAACCGCCTTCTTCATCTCGTTATTGATGGCCGAGCCGGCATCCTGATACTGGATCTGGTTGGTGAACTGGCCGAATTCGATGGTGCCGGTTGCGTCGCGGAGGTCCGTGCCGTTGACCGCAGGACCGGTCTGGACACGGACCACCGTCTCGGGAGGCAGCCCATCGATCTTCATTTCGTTGGTGTTCGACTTGCGGGCGCCGAAAACGCCGGTCAGCGTGACGGGAATGACCGGTCCGGTGCTCGTCGCAGTGCCGTATTTCTCGGCCGCCGCCTTCTTGTCGGCGGCAATGGCGGCCGCGAGATCGGCGGCTGCAACGGCCCGCTCCTCGACATTAGCCTTGATTTTCGGAAACTGCTCGGCGCCGAAGGTTTCCGGAGAGAATGCCTGCTGGCGGACATCGTTTTCGGAACCGATCTTGACGACCGTCGTATCGAACGCGATCGCTGCAACGACGATAACCGCCAACGCCGCGCTGACAAGGAGCCCGCGATTGCCGCTGCTCGGCTTTGATGCTGGATAATCGGGCGATGTACTCATGTCCGGACGGCCTTGGCTTGGAATGGCGAGATGGAGGGTTAGCGCGACGATGATCGCAGGCGGGCTGAAGCATTGCGTCGCACCGGAACATAAGCCGGCGGGCCACCCGCAAGAGCACAACTCTGGACGAAAATTCGCATTGGAAGCCTCCTCAACAAGACCGGCGGCCGTCTCCTCCAACCGCCTGGCCCTGCAAATTCTCCATCAGGAAGCGCACTTCCGTGATAGAAGTATGTTATTTATGCCGCAAATGATGTTATAAATTTTACGAACTGTCAACGGCACTTTCGCAGCAACTCGATTAAAAGGCACGGCCTCACATCTTGTTCATCACGCTGCGGCGCAGCAAAAAGTGGCAGGAAATGCAATCGCCTTCACACTTGTCATTCGATCGAACGATGCAAGCATCTATTTGTTTTTCATTCAAAAAATCACAGATCGAGCATCGCGCGCACCGCCGTTTTCCATGCCACACGCCGATAGCTCGACAGCGCGGAAGTAAACTCCTTGCTCCTCTATTTTAAATGAAAAAAATTACATCGCTAGAAAAATCTTACTGGCATTATGGTATCTTTATGTTATGTTTCCGAGCGAGCTTAGGGAGGTTTCGGCTGCGCGCCAGATCTGGGATTTGTCAAAGGCGGCGCGCTTGTCGTTGCCCGTGGAAGGGCCGAAGTTGGCAGCCGGATGCATCATCCCAGAGAATTCAGGGATTGGGAGGACTTCAGATGAATTTGATGCGCGTATTGCCCGCCGTGGGGCTTGCGGTGGTGACGAGATAGGCCTGCAATGATATCGACCCAGAAGATCATCATTGGCATAGATGCCGGCACCTCGGTCATCAAGGCCGTCGCCTTCGATCCGTCCGGACGCCAGATTGCCACGGCCTCCGTTCGCAACAGATACACCACCGGAGACGATGGCTCGGCAACGCAGTCGCTGGATCAGACCTGGCTCGATTGCGCCAGCGCGTTGCGTGGCCTTAGCGAAAAAGTCCCTGATCTTGCATCCCGCACCGCAGCCATCGCCGTCACCGGACAGGGCGACGGCACCTGGCTCGTCGGCCGCGGCAATACGCCGGTCGCCGATGCCTGGCTGTGGCTCGACGCGCGTGCTGCGCCGACGGTTACGGCACTTGCCGGCGGAACCCAGAACCGTGCCCGCTTCGAGGCAACGGGCACCGGCCTCAACACTTGCCAGCAGGGCGCGCAACTTGCCCATATGGATCGCTTCACGCCGGATCTTCTCGACCAGGCGGAGACGGCGCTGCACTGCAAGGACTGGCTCTATCTCAACCTCACAGGCGTGCGGGCGACCGATCCGTCCGAGGCGAGTTTCACCTTCGGCAATTTCAGAACGCGCCAGTATGATGCAGTGGTGATCGACGCGCTCGGCCTTGACCACAGGCGCGGGCTGCTGCCCGAAATCATCGACGGCAGCGAGATCGCCCACCCGCTGACATCGGAGGCGGCGAAGGCCTGTGGACTTCTGACCGGAACGCCGGTCTGCCTCGGCTATGTCGACATGGTGATGACGGCGCTTGGTGCAGGCGTGCGCAGCAGCGCTCGCAACGCCGCCTGCTCGACGATCGGCTCGACCGGCGTGCACTTGCGCGCCAAGTCCGTTGCCGACGTTCAGCTCAATCGTGAGGGCACCGGCTATGTGATCGCCCTGCCCATCCCCGGCATCGTCACCCAGGTCCAGACGAATATGGGCGCCACGATCAACATCGACTGGATCCTCGATGTCGCCGCCTATCTGATGGCCGAGGCAGGCAAGCCTGCTTCGCATGCAGACCTCATTGCGCGCATCGACGGCTGGTTTGCAGAAAGCCGACCGGGGGCGGTGCTTTACCACCCCTACATTTCAGAAGCGGGCGAACGTGGGCCTTTCGTCAACGCCAATGCGCGCGCGGGCTTCACCGGGCTTTCAATGCGTCACGGTTTCCCCGACCTGCTGCGCGGCGTGGTCGAAGGGTTGGGGCTTGCGACGCGCGACTGCTACGCGGCGATGGGCGCGATGCCCGAAGAGCTGCGGCTCACGGGCGGGGCAACACGCTCCGTCGCCCTTCGCCGCTCACTCTCGGCCGCCGTTAACGCACCGATCCGCCAGTCGCGCCGCGAGGAGACGGGGGCGGCCGGGGTGGCGATGATGGCCGCGGTGGCTGTCGGCGTCTATTCCAGCATGGACGATTGCATTGCCGACTGGGTGACGCCGCTGCTCGGCGATCCGGAAACACCGGATGCCAGTGAGGCCCACCGGTTCGACCGGCTTTTTTCTGCCTACACCGATGTACGCCAGGCAATGGCGCCCGCCTGGGACAAGCTCGCCGAAGCCGCAACGACATCGCCGGTGGGCGAGTAATCAAGTTCTGATGCAGCAGGCATCGAAGGAGTACGACATGACTGAACCCGAACTCCTGGATCTCTTCGTCATCGGCGGAGGCATCAACGGCGCGGGGATAGCACGCGATGCCGCGGGCCGCGGCTTGAAGGTCGTGCTGTGCGAAAAGGACGATCTGGCACAGGGAACGTCGTCACGTTCGGGCAAGCTGGTGCATGGCGGTTTGCGTTACCTCGAATATTACGAATTCCGCCTGGTGCGTGAGGCGTTGATCGAGCGTGAAGTGCTGCTCAATGCCGCGCCGCATATCATCTGGCCGATGCGCTTCGTCCTGCCGCACAGCCCAGAGGATCGCCCCGCATGGCTCGTGCGGCTCGGCCTCTTCCTCTATGATCATCTCGGCGGCCGCAAGAAGCTGCCCGGGACCCGCACGCTCAATCTGCTCCGCGACCCGGAAGGCACGCCGATCCTCGATCAATACACACGCGGCTTTGAATATTCCGATTGCTGGGTCGACGACGCCCGCCTCGTGACCTTGAATGCGGTCAGCGCAGCGGAAAACGGCGCCCTGGTGCTGACCCGCTCGCCCGCCGTGTCGGCCCGCCGCGAGAATGGCGGTTGGACCGTGGTCACCAAAAGCAACTCCACGGGAGAGACGCGAACCTTCCGTGCCAAATGTCTGGTGAACTGCGCCGGCCCCTGGGTGATGGACATCATCAATCGCGTCGCCGGATCGAACTCCGGCCGCAACGTCCGCCTCGTCAAGGGCAGCCACATCATCGTGCCGAAGTTCTGGGCGGGCGCCAATGCCTATCTGGTGCAGAACCACGACAAACGCGTCATTTTCATCAATCCCTACGAGGGCGACAAGGCGCTGATCGGGACGACCGATATCGCGTACGAAGGCCGGGCCGAGGATGTTACCGCCGACGAGACGGAGATCGAGTATCTGCTCCAGGCGGTCAATCGCTACTTCAAGGAAAAGCTGCGTCGCCACGATGTGCTGCACAGCTTCTCCGGCGTGCGCCCGCTGTTTGACGATGGCAAGGGCAATCCGTCGGCCGTTACCCGCGACTATGTCTTCGATCTCGACGAGACAGGCGCCGCCCCACTGCTCAACGTCTTCGGCGGCAAGATCACCACGTTCCGCGAGCTCGCTGAACGCGGCATGCAGCGCCTGAAGCACATCTTCCCGAACATGGGAGGCGACTGGACTGAGAAAGCGCCGCTGCCGGGCGGCGAAATTCCGAATGCCGACTACGAGAGCTTTGCCAACAGCCTGCGCGATATCTATCCCTGGATGCCGCGCAAGCTCGTGCATCACTATGGCCGTCTCTATGGCGCCCGCGCCAGGAATGTGGTTGCCGGTGCGACGGGCTTAGAAGGGCTCGGGCGGCATTTCGGTGGACAGCTCTATGAGGCCGAGGCCCGCTACCTCGTCGCCACGGAATGGGCCGAAACGGCCGACGACATCCTCTATCGCCGCACCAAACACTACCTCCATCTGAACGAAGCGGAGCGCGCGGCCTTTGGCGAGTGGTTTGCTTCAACCCGCCTTGCCGCCGCCTGAAGGATGCCGCCATGCCGCTGACCCTTTCGCTCAATACCAATCCGCTGGTGAACCGCTTCGCCGACCCAGACGATCTGATCGACACGGTTGCGCGTGACCTGCGGATCCGCGACCTCCAACTGACCCACGAATTTATCAATCCGAGCTGGCAGGCGCCCGTGATCAGCCGCCTGACGCGCACGATGAGCGCTGCGCTGAAGCGCACCGGCGTACGTGTCACCTCGGGCATGACAGGCCCCTACGGGCGCCTCAACCATTTCGGACATCCGGATGCCGATGTCCGCCGCTACTACGTCGACTGGTTCAAGACCTTTGCCGACATCACTGCCGATCTCGGCGGCCACGCGGTCGGAACGCAATTTGCGATCTTCACTTACAAGGACTTCGACGATCCGGCCAGACGCGAGGAGTTGATCAAGATCGCCATCGATTGTTGGGCTGATGTCGCCGAGCACGCGCGCGCCGCAGGCCTCTCCTACATGTTCTGGGAGCCGATGAGCATCGGCCGCGAGTTCGGCGAGACGATCGGCGCTTGCCTGTCGCTGCAGGAGCGGTTGACGGCCGCCGGAATGGCCATTCCGATGTGGATGATGGCGGATATCGATCATGGCGACATCACCTCCGCCGATCCCGATGACTACGACCCCTATGCCTGGGCGCGCGCCGTCCCGCCGGTATCGCCGATCATCCACATCAAACAGAGCCTGATGGACAAGGGCGGGCACCGGCCCTTTACCGCCGAATTCAACACCAAGGGCCGCATCCAGCCGGCACCTCTGCTCCAGGCACTGGCCGAAGGTGGGGCGAAGGACAATGAAATCTGCCTGGAACTCTCCTTCAAGGAACGCGAGCCGAACGATCGCCAGGTCATCCCGCAGATCGCCGAAAGCGTCGCCTTCTGGGCGCCGCATATCGACACCGGCGTCACTGACTTGAACATCTGAGGCGGAGATCTTTAAAAGGCAGCACTGCGATACGGCGGAATCGCCGCATGACCTTCGAAAAGGAGCCGTGATGACGGACGCCGATGATACGCTTGCCGTGCGTGCTGCCTGGCTTCACTATGCCGGTGGCCTGACGCAGTCCGACGTTGCTCGCCGCCTCGGCGTGCCGTCGGTAAAGGCCCATCGCCTGATCGCAAGAGCGGTTGCCGATGGTGTCGTCAAAGTCACCATCGACGGGGATATCGTCGAATGCGTCGAGCTGGAGATGCGGCTTTCGGAACGGTTCGGGCTTCAATATTGCGAGGTCGCCCCCGATCTCGGCGAGGAAGGCTTGCCGCTGCGCGCACTCGGTCATGCCGGCGCCGGCTATCTCAAGCGCGAGATCGAGCGCGGCGACAACACAGTCATCGGCCTTGGTCATGGCCGCACGCTTTCCGCCGCCGTCCAATATATGCCGAGGGTGAGCGCGAAGAACCTGCGCTTCGTCTCGTTGCTTGGCGGGTTGACACGAAACTATGGCGCCAATCCTTATGACGTGATGCATCGCATCGCCGAAAAGACCGGCGCCCACGCCTATGTGATGCCGGTTCCCTTTTTCGCCAATACCGGCGAGGACCGCGAAGTGCTGAAGGCGCAGCGTGCCGTCAAGGAGGTCTTCGATCTTGCCAATAATGCTGACCTGAAGCTCGTCGGCCTGGGAACTGTCGATGCCGAGGCGCAGCTTGTTTTGTCCGGCATGGTCGAACCCGGTGAAATCGACGACATTGCCGCAGCTGGCGGCGTCGGCGAAATCCTCGGACATTTTTTCGACGCCGACGGCCACATCCTCGACACCGCGCTGACGGCGCGCACGCTCTCTGCGTCTTTCCCTAAGACCAAGAAAGAGCGGCTTGTGGCGCTGGCGGGCGGACAGTCGAAAGTGGCGGCCATCCGGGCAATTCTGAATAGCCGCCGTCTTTTCGGGCTGATCACCGATGAGCGAACTGCGCAGGCGCTGCTGAAGTAGCTATGGGAAGACAACAACATTTTATCGCAAAATAACACAATAAATGTTGATTATCACGCATACTCCGTTATCTTAACATCAACGAGGGTGGGAGAGCGGGATGAGGCGAGAAGAGCGGCAGCAGTTGATCGTCAACCTGCTCGTCGAAAACAAGACCGTCGATCTCGACGACCTTGCCGATCGCTTCACCGTGTCAAAGATGACGATCCATCGCGATCTCGACGATCTCGAGCAGGCGGGCGTCCTGCGCAAGGTTCGCGGCGGCGCGACCATTGATGCCGGAACGCAGTTCGAAAGCGATTTCCGCATTCGCGAGCGCCAAGGCAGCGAAGCCAAGCTGGCTATGGCTGAGACCGCGCTGGAACTGGTCGAGCCGGGGATGACGGTGATGGTAAATGACGGCTCAATGGCGGCCGTGCTCGGGGAAATGCTGCTGCAGAAGCGGCCGCTGACGTTGATCACCAACAATGCGGCGATCATGGAGCGGCTGAAAGGCGAAACCGGCATCACGCTGATCGCGCTTGGCGGCATCTATTCGGCGAAATTCAACGCCTATCTCGGCGTCGTCACCGAGGAGGCACTGTCGCGGCTGAGGGCCGACATCGCCTTCATTTCAACGCCTGCCGTCAGCGGTGGGCGCGCCTATCATATGGACGACAACGTCGTGCGCGCCAAGCGGGCGATGATTGCGTCGTCGACCAGGACCTGCCTTCTGGTCAACCATCAGCGCATCGGCCACACCGCCCTGCATGTCATGGCGGATCTGGCCGATTTCGACGCGATTATCACCGACAGCGCACCGGATGCTGCTGTCCTGGAAGAATTCGAGCAGGCGGGCATTACGCTCACCATCGCATCAACGCAGGATCCGACATGACCGAAAAGCCGCGCTTCTGGATTGGCACCAGTTGGAAGATGAACAAGACGCTTGCTGAAGCCGAACATTTCGCCCGCGGTCTCGAAGCTGCCGACGCCGCGCGCGACCCGCATATCCAGCGCTTCGTCATTCCGTCTTTCACCGCCGTGCGCGAGGTCAAGGCGATGCTTGCCACGACCTCGGTGAAGGTCGGCGCCCAGAATATGCATTGGGCCGACCAGGGTGCCTGGACCGGCGAAGTCTCGCCGGTAATGCTGAAGGACTGCAATCTCGATCTCGTCGAGCTCGGTCATTCCGAACGGCGCGAACATTTTGGAGAGACCGACGAGACTGTGGGTCTGAAGACCGAAGCGGCCGTTCGCCACGGTCTCGTTCCGCTGATCTGCATTGGCGAGACGCTTTCCGACCGCGAAAGCGGAAAGGCCGCCGATATCCTCGCGACCCAGGTGCGCGGCGCGCTTTCGAAGCTTTCGGGCGCCCAAAAGGGTGCCGAAATCCTGCTGGCCTACGAGCCGGTCTGGGCGATCGGCGAGAAGGGCATCCCGGCGACCGCAGATTATGCGGATGCCCGCCAGTCTGAAATCATCGCCGTTGCTGAAGCTGTGCTGGGCCGGACGATCCCCTGCCTTTACGGCGGGTCGGTCAACCCCCAGAACTGCGAAGAACTGATCTTGAGCCCGCATATCGACGGGCTCTTCATCGGCCGTTCGGCCTGGAACGTCGAAGGTTACCTCGACATCCTGGCCAAATGCGCCGCCAAACTCTGAGGAGAAAGACCATGAAGCTTGCCATTGCAGGAGACAGCGCCGGCGAAGGCCTCGCCAAGATCCTGGCAGACCATCTGAAGGAGCGCTTCGACGTCTACGAAGTCTCGCGCACCAGCGCCGGCGCCGATCCTTTCTACGCTAACCTCTCGGACCGCGTCGCCTCAGGCGTCATCGACGGCACCTACGACAAGGCGATCCTTGTTTGCGGCACCGGCATCGGCGTCTGCATCTCGGCCAACAAGGTTCCGGGCATCCGCGCCGCCCTGACGCACGACACCTATTCTGCCGAGCGTGCCGCGCTTTCCAACAATGCGCAGATCATCACCATGGGAGCCCGCGTCATCGGAACCGAGCTTGCAAAGTCGATCGCTGATGCGTTTCTTGCCCAGACCTTCGACGAGAACGGCCGCTCTGCCGGTAACGTCAAGGCCATGGATGATCTCGACGCGAAGTACAGCGCCCGTTGAAGAATGCTGGCGGTGAAGTCGGATATATCTTGGTGGTTGCCGCCTCGTTCAAACGCACGTTGCGACAAAAAGAGTCATCGAAACAATAACATCTCCAGACTCGGAATACGGGAGATCTCTACGTGTTAAGTCCTTGAATTTAGATTCGTTTCGACTCGGAACAATTTGCCAGGTGATTCAGTTGAATCGCGTTGGTTGTGTGAGGGAGTCGCGTAGATGGTTGCCCCGCGGGCGAATTGGAAAGGCTACATCAAGTTTGGAGAAGTCGCGTTTCCTGTCGCGCTCTACACCGCGGCATCCTCCTCCGAACGGATCGCCTTCAACACTCTGAACCGAAAGACCGGCAATCGTGTTCGGCGCGAGTTCGTCGACAGCCAAACCGGCAATCCCGTCGAGCGTGAGGATCAGGTCAAAGGCTTTGAGATCGAGGACGGGCGATATGTCGTCCTCGAACCCGACGAAGTCGCGGCAGCCATTCCAAACAGCGACAAGACACTTACGGTCGAAGCGTTCATTCCCTGCGAGGAAGTCGATGATGTCTATTTCGACAAGCCCTACTACCTTGCTCCTGACAAGATAGGCGGCGACGCCTACAAGCTGCTGCGCGACGGCATGAAAAAGGCCAGGGTTGCTGCAATTGCTCGCACGGTCTTGTTCCGGCGTCTGCGCACCGTTCTCATTCGGCCGCACGGCAACGGCCTGGTTGGTTCCACCTTGAACTATGACTATGAGGTCCGTTCGTCGCAAAAGGCTTTCGAGGAAATGCCGGACCTCAAGATCGAAGGTGAGATGCTGGAGCTCGCCAAACACATCATCAACACGAAAAAGGGCCAATTTGATCCCAAGCAGTTTGACGACCGCTATGAGGCGGCGGTGGCAGAGCTTGTGAAGGCTAAGATTGAGGGCCGGACGCTGCCGAAGAAGAAGACGCCCCCGGCATCCAAGCCCGGCGACCTCCTTCAGGCGCTGCGTGAAAGTGCCGGAATGTCCGCGTCCGCCAAGACCAAGCGCTCAGCGGTTAACGCCAATGCCGGAAAGGGGCGCCAGACGGCAGCGCGTGCGACGTCGGCGAAATCGCGTGGCACCGGTGGCGCTCAACACCGCCGCGCCAGCTGATTGGAGGATTCCATGGCCCTTCGTCCCCACTGGAAAGGCTACCTCAAGCTGTCGCTCGTCACCTGCCCTGTTCAGATGATGCCGGCGACGTCGGAAAATGAGAAGGTCCGCTTCCACACCTTGAACCGAGAGACGCAGAACCGCGTCGTCAGCCATTATGTCGATTCCGTCACCGGCAAGGAGGTGAAGGACGAGGACGAGGTGAAGGGTTATCAGCGCGGGGAGAACGGGTATGTCATTCTGGAAGATGAGGAACTCGAAAACGTTGCACTCGACAGTACCAAGACAATCGACATCGAAGTTTTCGCACCGCGGGATGGCGTCGACTGGATCTGGCTCGATACGCCCTACTATCTTTCTCCGGACGATCCGGTCGGCCAGGAAGCGTTTTCCGTCATCCGCGACGCCATGGCCGCCGAGAATATGGTCGGCATATCAAGACTCGTGATCTCAAGGCGGGAACGCGCCGTCATGCTGGAGCCACGCGGCAAGGGCATCGTGCTCTGGACGCTGCGATATGGTGATGAGGTGCGCAACGCCGACACCTATTTCGAGAGGGTCGATGACGAGGCTGCCGACAGCGAGATGATGCCGCTCGTCCAGCAGCTCATCAAAAAGCAGACGCAACACTGGAGCCCGACGATGGTCTCCGATCCCGTTCAGGACAAGCTCCTCGATATCATCGACGCGAAGAAGAAGCAGATGAAAAAGCCGAGCAGGGCAAAGCCCAAGGCTGGGGAAAAACAACAACCGGCACCGAGCAATGTCATCAATATCATGGATGCCCTGCGCAAGTCGGTCGAAGCGGAAAACCGCCCGGGGAGGCGTTAAACCCAATCATGACGCGCCCGCGCCGCCCCATTCTGCCTTTGCTCGACGAGTCCCACGCAACGCTGCAGTCTCGTCCGATCCGCAAGCGCGATCCCGACCAGCCAAGCCTGCCCTTCGATCCAATGCCGTTGCGCGTCGAGCCCTGCCTTGCGCTGCTGAAGCCGACCGTGCCTGTGGGGTCGGATTGGCTCTATGAGGTCAAGTTGGATGGCTATCGATTGGCAATCCATGTTGAGCCGAAGGGCGTGCGGGTCACCACTCGCGGCGGCCATGATTGGACCCATCGCTTCCCCACCATCGCCGCTGCAGCAAAAGCGCTTGGGGTAACGACAGCCATCCTCGATGGCGAGGCGGTCGTTCTTGACGCGCAGGGCCGATCGGATTTTGGCGCCCTGCAGCGTTCGCTTGGCGGGCGGGGCGGCAAGCGAGTGTCGATAGAGTCGATCCTCGTCGCCTTCGACCTTCTCTATCTCGACGGTCACGATCTCACTGGCACCGAGCTTGACGTGCGACGGCACCTTCTTGAAGACCTGATACCGGAAGGCGGCAATGGCACGATCAGCATTTCCGAAGAAATAGACCTGCCGGCCGAAGATCTCCTCGAGCACGCCTGCCATCGTCATCTGGAAGGCATCATCGCCAAGCATCGCGACCGGCCCTACCGCAGCGGCCGCACGGGCGACTGGCTGAAGATCAAGTGCGTCCAGAGCGAAAGCTTCATGATCGTCGGCTACGAGCAGTCGGCATCCGCCCGCGGCGGCATCGGCAGCCTGCTTGTGGCCGGCAGACAAGGTTTCGACTGGGTTTACGTGGGGTCGGTCGGGACTGGTTTCAGTGCCAGGGATGCGGAGCAGCTAAAAAAGACGCTCGATCGGTTGAAGACGAGCCGGCCGGTTACTCCGTTGAAGGGCAAGCGCCTCGTCTTCGTGCAGCCGACGCTGATTGCCGAGATCGAGTTTCGCGGCTGGACCGATGACGGCAATCTCCGCCATGCGTCCTACAAGGGGCTGCGCGAGGTTCAAGATAACGCCGCTGTCTTCGATATGACTGGCTTCATGGGCGATTGAGGAACCACCATCAGCCTTCCGCTTTGATGCGCCGCCGCCGCCAAGCCTTCACGATGCTGACGATGGAGCCAAGACCCGACATCGTTCCATACGACGACCTGCGGCCCGGCACGCTGGCGATCAAGCAGTTCGGCTAAATCGCCTTCTCGCAAAACAAGATAAATAGTCGACGAAGCGGCCGACATCACGTATGCCGCTCATATGTCGCTCCGATAGACAATAGAAAGTGACAACCATGGCAAACCCGCCCCGCAGACCTGTCAATCCACTGGATGCTGCCGAAGCATTGTTCAAACCCGCGAAGAAGAAGCCGGAACAAGCCGTTGAGCGGCCGGCACTGCCGAATGTCAAGGAGCTTGTTTCGCTCAAGATCGACAGTGATGTGCTTGCCTTTTTCCAGGAAAATGGCGCTGGCTGGCAGGATCGTATCAACGATACGTTGCGCGCTGCGATGAAGAACGGCCTCTGACCCTATTGCACCATCTTGTACGCCACGGGTGGTCGCTGTGATGCCGAATGCACTGCACCGGCTACTCCGCAGCGGCGGCGTACATGTTCTCTTCGCCTTTTTGGCAATGGGCAGCTGGGCGGTTTTCGCCAATCGCGCGCACGCCATGCCATTGCCACTCTATGCCGGCCTTGTGCAGGGTACGATATCCGCCTGCCTGACGCTTTTCCTGAAATCCGTCATCGACTGGCTTTCAAAGCGCTTCGTCGGATCTGTGCGATTTTGGGCGCCGCCTCTCATTGCCTGTATCGGCTCAGCCAGCATTCTCGTGGCAATCCATGCGGCGACCGGCACGCCGGAAATACTCAAGACCATCGCATTTCCGCTGCTCGTATCGACGAGCTACGCGGCAATTTACAATTATTCGATCTCGGCAAGACGAGGTGTCGATACATGATGGGAAGGCTCCGCTGCAGGAAGCAACGGCGTGCCTGCGGTAGACTTCACTCCTTCACTGCGCCGGTCATCGAGGAGACGTAGTAGTCCACGAAGAACGAGTAGAACATGACCACTGCCCGAGGCATATGTAGAGCGTGGCCGTTCAGGTGAGGCGGACACGATTGCAGCTCTCGCAGGAATTATGGGTCATCGGCGTAAGGAAGCTGAGGCGGAGCGACGCCGGCTGGTAAAGGCGTCGAAGACAAACGTTGGGCGAAAACCAACCCAATCAGGTGCCTCTCATCGCATCTCATCATTCTCATTCATCAATGCGTGACACGGTTGGCGCGCGCGCGAACATGAAAAGCGCATTCATGAATGACTGTCATAGGTTCATGCCAAACATCCCATCTAATCCGATCAATGGTAGGGCAGTATATTTCCTCCGGCACAGAGCGAGGACGCAGCAATAATAGATCGAGACGCAAGACCGTCAGTCAGGCGTCAGCTTCCCGGCGCGGCTACGACCCGGACTGCTGAGGGATCAGCATAGGCTCCCCTTGTGTGCCCACTTGCGGACGTGGCGGAGGGCTACCGCGCCATGGACGAACGCCGGGCCATCAAGACGCTGCTTCGACGGTAGGGGCGGTTGGCCGCTCCGGCGAGCCTTAAAGCTTATGTGTCTGATTAAACCTTCGACGGAGACAAATTCATGAAGAAGATCGCAGCCACCATCGCAATGTCCACACTGGCAGCAGCGGGCGCCGAAGCCGAAGACAGGCGCGCGCGCGTTGCCCCTCCGGCCGTCTACGAGACCGCGCCGGGTCTTGGGCATTTCACCGACGACGTGCTGTTCGGTGAGGTCTGGGAACGTCAGGAACTTTCGCCTCGTGACCGCAGCCTCGTGACCGTTGCCACCCTGGTGGCAACCGGCAAGGCCGCGCAGACCGGAAGCCATGTCCGCCGGGCACTCGACAACGGCGTGAAGCCTGAAGAGATCGGCGAACTGATCACGCAGCTTGCCTTCTATACCGGCTGGCCCAATGCCATGTCTGCTGTCACCGAGACGAAGAAGGTATTCGAAGAGCGCGGGATCGGCACCGTTTCGAACAGCGATGCCGCCCGGATCGACTTTGACGCTGCGGCCGAGGCGGCGCGTGCGGCGACCGTGGACACCAATGTCGCATCGACGGCGTCGGCGCTTGCCGACCTCACCAACCGCGTCCTGTTCGGCGACCTCTGGCAGCGTCCAGATCTATCTGCCCGAGACCGCAGCCTCGTGACCATGGCGGCCCTGGTGGCGATCGGGCAGCCTGAACAGCTTCCTTTCCATGCGAACCGCGCGATGGACAATGGCCTGACGCGTGCAGAGGTTTCCGAGATCGTCACCCACATCGCTTTCTATGCCGGTTGGCCAAGAGCCATGTCCGCCGTTCCAGTGGTGAAACGTGTTTTCGATCAGCGCGAGACACCAACGGTAAAGGAGTCGACCGTGACGACAGAAATTAAAATCACACGCGCGGGGAATGGCAAGGCATCCGCACCGGAACAGTACTTCACGGGCAAAGTGGAAACGTCAGGATTCTATCGTGGCGATGCGCCGGCAAGGATTGGCGGCGCGACGGTGTCGTTTTCCGCTGGCGCCCGTACTGCATGGCATACCCATCCGCTTGGCCAGACGCTCTTCATCGTCTCCGGGAAAGGTTGGGTTCAGAAGGCGAATGGCCCCGTCGAACAGGTCGGCGCGGGTGATGTCGTCTGGATCCCGCCGCATATCAGACACTGGCATGGCGCCTCAATGGACGAGGGGATGACGCATTTCGCGGTCGCAGAAGCCCTGGACGGGAACTCGGTCACCTGGATGGAAAAGGTCTCCGACGACGAATACAATAAGGGCCGTCTGCTCGACTGATGACCCAGGTGCACCCCAGGAGGACGCGATGACACGTGAATTTCTCCGACGCCGTTTTCTGCAAGCGCTATCCCTCGCCGCGGCCACACTGCCGGTCATGATCTCCGCGCTTGGATAGTTCACGCTGTTGAACGAAAACGCTGGAGAGGTCGCGGATGCGCCACGTGCGTATCCCCGCTTCCGGCTTACTCACTCATGCGGATCCCCCCGGCATGAAAGAGATGACGTGTCATTCCGCGACTATCCATAATTCGCAGACATATACAATATGCGCATGAAACAATGCGTCGACAGTCCGCGTTCTGCCGGAAAATGCAAAAATTAACAGAGACTTAAGCAATTCGGATACTTCTTGCACATTAGTATGACTTATGTGACGGTGGTTTCTTGCGCTCGGGTCTTTCATATTCATTTGCTCGGATCTTCAAAGCTCTCCGCGGTCTCGGAAGCGACCGGGGCGGCAATGTCGCGATCGTCGTTGCGCTCACCCTGGTGCCGATGATCGTCGCAGTCGGCGCCAGTTTTGACTACATTCGTACCTACAATGTCCGCCAGAGGATGCAGAGCGACCTCGACACGGCGCTGATCGCCGCAGTCAAAGAGATCGATACCGACGACACCGTCGCTCTCAAGCAAAAAGTTTCCGACTGGTTCCACGCACAAGTGGAAAACAGCTATACGCTTGGCGACATCGACATCGATACATCAAACCATAAGATCACGGCGACGGCGAGCGGCACGGTTCCGACGACGCTGATGAAGATCGCCAACATCGACACCGTTGACGTCAGCGTGGCAAGCGCCGTCAAGGGGCCGGCCACCTCCTATCTCAATGTCTATATCGTCATCGACACATCACCGTCGATGCTTCTGGCGGCAACAACGGCCGGCCAGACGACCATGTATTCCGGCATCGGCTGCCAGTTCGCCTGCCACACGGGCGATGCGCACAAAATCGGCAAGACGACATACGCAAACAACTATGAATACAGCACGGCCAAGAACATAAAGCTGCGCGCCGACGTCGCCGGAGATGCCGTCAAGGACGTGCTTGCCCTGATCGACACCTCAGACAGCAATCATCAACGCATCAAGGTCGGATTATATAGCCTCGGCGATACCCTCACGGAAGTCCTGGCCCCGACGCTGAGCACGGACACGGCGCGAACACGCCTAGCAGACTCAAGCTACGGTCTCACCAGCGCGACCTCGAAGGCAGCCACCTATTTTGACGTGTCGCTTGCGACGCTCAAGCAGAAGGTCGGGACCGGCGGGGACGGAACCTCCACGAACTCGCCGCTCAAGCTGGTTCTCTTGCTGACGGATGGCGTCCAGTCGCAGCGCGAATGGGTGACCGACAAGGTCACATGGTCGAACAACAAAGCAATTTCCGGGGCATACTGGAACAAGGTGGCGCCTCTCAATCCGGACTGGTGCGCCTACGTCAAAAACCAGTCCGCCACCATGGCGGTTCTCTATACCGAATACCTGCCGCTCACTTCGGATTGGGGCTACAATGCGACCGTCGGTTCGACCATGGCAAGCGCCAACTGGAAGAGCACCTATGGTGGCACCATGCAAAGCGGCGTGTCGTCCAGCATCACGAGACGCGACTACATTCCCTATGCGCTTTCCGATTGCGCATCTTCCAAGAGCCTGTTCATATCAGCATCGTCGTCGGCCGAGATCACGGCAGGCCTGTCGGCGCTGTTCACCCAATATCTCGCATCCGTTCGGCTGACCCAATGAGGCCAGGGAAACGCTTGGCATCGCTGCACCGCCTGCTTGGCGATCGCAAAGGGGTCGCTGCGATCGAATTTGCGATCCTGGCTCTGCCGCTCTTCATCATGATCTTCGGCATTATCGAAGTGTCGCTGATGTTCTTCGTCAACTCGGCGCTGGACGCTTCGGTTCACAAGATCTCCCGGATGATCCGTACCGGCGAGGTGGCGTCCTCGAAGATCACGCAGGCCGATTTCAAGGCCAGAATTTGCAATGACATGCTTCTCTCGTTCAGCTGTTCCAGCGATCTCCTGGTCAAGGTGAACGTGCTCTCGGACCTCTCGTCCGCCGCCAGCGCCGATCCCATCGACGACAGCGGCAATCTCACGGTCACCGAGACCTATGATATCGGCAAGGGCAGCGACTACGTCCTGGTTCAGACGTTCCTGCCATGGACTGCCGTCGTGAATTTCTTCAGCCTATCGAGCGCCAAGCTTGCCGACGGCCGCTACCTGCTCGGATCTTCCGTTCTGTTCCGCAACGAGCCTTTCTGACATGATGAGACGGAGCCAGTCCTTTTTCCGCTTTGCCCGATCCCTCGCCCCTCATCTCATGCGCGACCGGTCGGCGGCTTCGGGCGTGGAATTCGCGCTCGTGTTGCCGATCCTGGTGATGCTCCTGTTCGGCACCGTCGATCTCGGCCATGCGTTGACAGTCAGCCGAAAGATAGATGAGATCGCCTCTTCCACAGGCGACATGATTTCACAGCAGGGCTCCTGGACGAAGTCCGATGTCGCCAAGCTTCTCTCCGGCGCCAGCTTCATCCTGCAGCCCTATGAGACAACAGGGCTGACGATCACCGTTGCGGTGGACGATATCGCGAAGAGCGGCAGCGCAACGGTCAACTGGTCTGCAGCACTCAACACCTCCGCACTGAACTCCGGCTCGGCGAGCACAATCGAGGTCCCTTCGGAGATCCAGGATGACGGCGTGCAGGTCGTGCTGACCCGGGTGCAGTACACATTGACGACGCCGGTCTCGGCGTTCTTTTCAAACTTCACCGGGCAGAATGGCTACAGCTTCGATCGCCATTACTTCAATCGCCCGAGGGTCGGCGACACGATCACCTACAACTGAGCCGAGAGAGCTGTCGCAATCGGCTGGACGTCCCAGGCTCACTTGGGCAGCCTGAAAACGCCGTATGGATTGAACTTGAACTCATCCGGTTCGTAGGTGGAATCGAAGGAGAGGCTTGCACGGCGATCCCTAAGCGTCGGCTCGAGGCCCCGCTGCGCGATCTCGTCGGCAACCGCATCCATGATGGCGACGATCTGTCTTTCGCTGCCAGCCGTCTCAGGCACATAGACCTCCGGCAATCCGACGAGATGGAAACCGACGCTCTCCAGGTACCCCGGAACCGATAGCGGCCGCTTCGCAAAGGCCAGTCGGCCGATCCGCTGCTGAGCCAGCGGGTCGGCGGCCTTCAGCGCCTCCGCTCCTTGCCGGATCAGCTCGCTCCATCGGTCGAGGCCGTGGGCAATGCCGGCGCTTTCACCCTTGACAGCAACCGCTCCCGCATCGATCAAGCGTTCGACGAGGCGCAGCGCCAGCATAGAAACCTTCACCGTCTCTGCCTGCGTCACGCTCGGCCCGAGGACATAGAGGACCGATTGATGATCGGCGACGGCTTCCTCGTCTGCCGGGCTCCATGCATCGGCTTCGACCCGGTCCCAGCACACGGCGAAGGACTGGACCATCCGGTCATCGGGCTCGGCCTGGGAGTAATTCTCGTCGACGCTGAAGCCCGTGGCGAAGTCACGGATCGCCTGTGATGCGGCCTCGGACAAGGCGCTGAGGTTTCGTTCCCTGCTGAGGAAACATAAGACATGCCGAGGCGTTACCGACGATCCCGCCGCCGCTTGCACCGCCGTTTCCTCGCCACCATGAGGGCTGGGTTCCTTCGCCGATGACTGCTTCCAGCCGACCAACGCCCCGATGGACGCCAAGAGTGCGCGACGCAGGAGATTCAAGATCGATGCCTTCCGTTCGGTCGAATGTTCGCAGCCTCCTCGCCTTGTAACCGGATGAAATCCGAAACGAAAGCAGGATCAAGCGCCTCCGACAGTCCGGCATGCTGCCACCGAATTCGGCCGACCCGTTCAAGCCACAGCTTGCGCGCCGGTGATTTCCACGAGCGAGCCGCACATGAAGGCCGCTTCGTCCGATGCAAGGAAAGCAACGAGCGCTGCCACCTCCTCCGGCCTGCCGATACGGCCGTAAGGCACGAGTTTGTCGAGATCGGCGATCGTCCGACCAGAGCGGGTGACGCCGGCTTCGAGCATCGGTGTATGGATTTCACCGGGGCAGACGGCATTGACCCGGACCTTGTCGGGCGCATAGTCGCGGGCGAGGTTCTGGGTGAAGGCGGCGACTGCCGCCTTCGTCGTGTTGTAGGCGATGTGGTTCGGCGCGGGGTAGAGCCCCCATTGCGAGGCCGTGTTGACGATCGCGCCGCCACCGGCATTGATCATGTGCGGGAGGGCCGCACGGCAGAGATGGAACATCGAATCCAGATTGACCGCGAAGCTCGTCTGCCAGTCTTCATCCGACAGCGACAGCAGATTTCCGCGCCGGTTTATGCCCGCATTGTTGACCAGAACATCCAACCGTCCCTTGATCGCAAAGGCCTTCGCGACGAGGTCGACGCATTCCGGCTTCCGGGAGATATCAGCCGCGATCGCAGTTGCAGATCCGCCCGTGGCCCCTATCAGCGAGGCGACTTCGCCTGCCGCCTCTATGTTGGCGTCCGTCACCACCACGAAGGCACCTTCGTCGGCCAGCCTCCTGGAGATGGCCGATCCTATGCCGCCTCCGCCGCCCGTCACGACCGCGACTTTATTGACAAATCTTTTCATATCGAACCTCTTGGAGCTCTTTGCTTTTCGCAATTCCGGACACAAAACCGCTGCGCAGTTTTGCTGGAATTGCTCTATCTGATGTAGCTGCCGCCGTTGACGTCGAACGTCGCCCCGTTGACCGAGGCCTGCGACGGGCGAAGCAGGAACGCCACCAGCTCGGCGATCTCTCCCGTTTCGGCCATCTCCCCGATCGGGATATCGCCAACTGCCGCATCCTTTCCGTGCCTCACCACGAAATTCTCGGCCATATCGGTTCGCACCCACCCCGGCGCGATGGAGACGGCGACGACGCCGTCGCGCCCGAAGCTGCGCGCGATCGATTTGGTGAGATTGATCAGCGCTGCCTTTGTCGCGCCGTATGGCATGGCGTCGGCTGCGTAGCCGCGCTGTCCGGCGCGACTTGCGATGTTGACGATCCGCCCGCCGCCGTTCTGCCTGAAATGCACGAGAGCTTCCTTGCACAGGTCCGCTGCCGCGAAGAAGTTCACCTGAAACTCCTTCTGCCAGGCGGCCTGCCAATCGGACGGATCGGCGTCAATCGAGATCTCGTTGCGGATGCCGGCATTGTTGACGACGGCATGGATGCGCCCCGCCGCCGCAAGTGCTTCGTGCCATAGCGCGAAGGCGCCGTCTGGACGGGAGAGATCGGCCTGGACGATCAGGCCGTTTCCGCCGAGCTTGCGAAGCAAAGCTTCTGCGCGCTGCCTGTCGCGCCCATAATGGATGATGGGCCGGGCTCCTTCCGCAGCCAGGCGTTCGGCGATGGCTGCGCCGATCCCGCCCGACGCCCCGGTGACGAGGACCGTCTGGCCGGCCAGTGCTTGAGGGTGAGACAACTTTGGCTCCTAACCGAGAAGGCCGACCTGGGGACCCCAGGTGTCGGACAGTGCGAATCCTGCAGCGAAAGGATCATCGGCGGAGATGCGCAGCTGCTCCCGGCCATAGACGAAGGCCCGGCCGGTTATTCTCGGCAGCACGGCGCGGCGGCCGCCCACCTCGGTCTCGCCGATCGCCTCCGCCAGGAATTCGCTGCCGATGATCGACCGCGACGTCCTGCGGTCTCCGACGGAGACCTCTCCGCGGGCGTAGAGCGCAGCGAGGTTCGCCGAGCTACCAGTCCCACAGGGCGATCGGTCGACGCGGCCGGGTTGCAGCGTCGTGCAGGTCCGCACCGCGCCATCGGCTTCCTGTCCACGAAACATCACATAAGCGATCTCGTCGATACCGCTGAGGACGGGATGGGCGACCGAGACCTGCCCTGACAGAAGCGACTTGAGCTCGATACCGGTTTCTGCGAGCAGCCGGGCATTGGCAGGCGCAATATCGAGGCCGAGTTGCTCGACATCCACGAGCGCGTAATAGACGCCGCCGAAGGCGACGTCGATCTTGATGCGGCCCCATTTCGGCGTCTCCACCTCCTTGTCCAGCGCTTCGGCGAAGCTCGGCACGTTGTCGAGGCTGACGGACAGGCACTGGCCGTTGCGGCAGGCGGCGCGTGCGACGATGAGTCCGGCGGGCGTGTCGAGGCGGACGACCGTCTCCGGCTCCGACATCGGCACCCGCCCGCTCTCGAGAAGTGCCGTGACCACGCAGATGCAGTTGCTGCCGGACATCGGGTGGGCGCGGTCGGCCTGGAGGACGATGAAGCCGGCATCCGCATCGCTGCGTGTCGGCTCGACCAGCAGGTTCACGGACATGGCGACGTTGGCGCGCGGCTCAAAGGTGACGAAGCGGCGCAGACTGTCGTCGACCGTGTTGATGTGGTTCATCTTGTCGAGCATCGTCGCGCCAGGTATCTCCGGCGCTCCTGCCACGATGACCTTGCCGATCTCGCCCTGGCAGTGGACCTGCAGCAGATCGAGGGTCCGGTTCCAGTTCATTCGGCCGCCTCCGGCTTGATGTACCAGCCCCAGGGGGCCTCGCTGGCGAAGCGGGTGATCTGCTTGGTCTCGAGATAGTTGTCGAGGCCCCAGCGTCCGAGTTCACGGCCGATGCCGGATTCCTTGTAGCCGCCCCACGGAGCTTCCGTGAACGTCGGTTGCGAGCAATTGATCCAGACGATCCCGGCGCGGAAGGCGGCGGCAACCCGCTCGGCGCGGGTATCGTCCTTCGACATGACAGCCGCGGCCAGGCCGAAGCGGGAGTCGTTTGCGAGCTCCACGGCCTCCTCTTCTGTCTTGAAGGAGCGCACGCAGACGACCGGTCCGAATATCTCCTCCTTCCAAGCGTCGCTGTCGAGCGGCACGTCGGCCAGTACCGTCGGCCTGAGATAGAACCCCCTGTCGAATCCTTCCGGGCGGGTGCCGCCGCAGGCAACCGTGGCGCCGGCCTTCCGGGCGCCTTCGATCGCCGCGACGACCTGGTCGTACTGGCGTTTCGAGACGAGCGGGCCGAGAAGGGTTCCCTCGTCGAGACCATTGCCGATCTTGATCCTGTTCGTCTCTTCGACCAGCCGTTCGAGCAGACGGCCGTAGATTGCTTCGTGCACGAGAACGCGGGAGGTGGCAGAGCAGACCTGGCCCTGGTTCCAGAAGATGCCGAACATGATCCATTCGACGGCCTTGTCGATATCGGCGTCCTCGAAGACGACGAAGGGTGACTTGCCGCCGAGCTCCAGGCTGACGCGCTTGATGTCGCGGGCGGCCGCGGCCATGATCTTCGAGCCGACCGGTCCGGAGCCGGTAAAGGCGAGCTTGTCGACCTGTCTGTGGTCGATGATCGCCTGCCCGGCGATCGAGCCTGCCCCCGTCACGATATTGAGGACGCCAGCAGGCAGCCCGGCTTCGTCGGCGACCGCCGCCAGCTCGAGCGCCGTCAGCGATGTCAATTCGGCGGGCTTGAGCACGACGGTGCAGCCGGCGGCAAGTGCCGGGGCGACCTTCCATGCCGCCATCAGCAACGGATAGTTCCAGGGAATGATCGCGCCGGCCACCCCGATCGGCTCGCGCACCGCCTTGGACGTGAACCGTGCGTCGGGAAGCGCGATCGCCTCCTCGGGATTGTTGTCGAGCTGTTCGGCCAGACCCGCATAGAAGTCGAAGCAGCCCGCCGCATCGGCGACGTCCCAGTCGGCCTCTGGAAACGGCTTGCCGTTGTCGAGAACTTCGAGGCGGGCGATCTCGGCCTGACGGGCGCGGATGCCGTCCGCGATGGCGCGGAGATATCCGGCGCGCCGGGCTCCCGTCAGCTTCGGCCAGCCATCCCTGTCGAAGGCGCGGCGCGCGGCCTTCACGGCGAGGTCGACGTCTTCGGCCGTTGCGGCGGCGATCCTGTGGATCACCTCCTCAGTCGCCGGATTGATCACCTCGCAGGTTCCGCCCTTGGCCGGTTTCACCCATTGCCCATCGATGTAGAGTTCGCTTCGCATAGTCACTCCCTTCGCCTTGCGTCGACGCCGCTCTCAGAAACGGTCGACGCGATAGGGTTTCATGTCGACGGGCGGTTCGACGCCCGTGATGAGATCGGCCATCAGGCGGCCGGTCGTCGCCGCATATGTGAGACCAAGATGTCCGTGGCCGGTCGCGTACCAGACGTTGCGCCGCTTGGCGGATCGGCCCATCACCGGGACGGTGTCGGGCAGCGCCGGGCGATGCCCCATCCACTCCGTCGTCTGCCGGACCTTCAGATCCGGCAATGCCTCCTGAGCCCGCTTCACCAGGATCTTCGCGCGCCGATAATCGGGTGGCGCGTCGAGACCGGCCATCTCGACCGTGCCGCCGACGCGGATGCCGCCCGCCGTCGGCGTGACCATGAAGGCGCGCGCCGGCCAGATGATCGAATGGCGCATCGAGATGCCAGGCTCCATGATCTGCGTGTGGTAGCCTCGCTCGGTTTCGAGCGGGATATGCTCCCGCAGCAGGGCGGAAAGCCGGGCGGTGAAGGCGCCGGCCGCGAGCACCACCCTGTCGGCCGCAATCGTGCGCCCATCTGCCAATCGAAGCGCGGAGATGCCGGCGTCGCCCTGCTCGAAATCGACGACATCACCCTGAACGATTCTGCCGCCGAGCCGCCCGAACCTTTCGGACAGCGCGAAGACAAGCCTGTAGGGATCCGCAATCGACCGGTTGTCGGGAAAAAGGACCGCCTTGCCGATCTTCGTCGTCAAAACAGGCTCGAGATCTCGGATGGCGTTGCCGCCAAGGATCTCGTGCCTGAAGCCGAAGCGCTCCAGGATTTCGATATGCTCCCGATCGGCTTTGAACTCGGCGTCATCGGTATAGAGGCTGAGGCACCCCTCGGCGGTCAGCATGTGCCCGAGTCCGGTCTCCTTCAGGAGCGCGTCCAGGTCTTCGTAGACGCGTCGGCACAGCACGGCGCCGGCTGCCTCCAGTTCCCGCAGCTTCGAGGGGCGGCTCGCAGCCAGGAACCGCAGGAACCAGGGCACCAGTTTCGGCAGGTAGCCGGGGCGGATGCGGACCGGACCCTCCGGATCGAGCAGCCATTTCGGCATCTGCGCCCAGATACCGGGACGCGAGGCCGGCATGAATTCGGTGACGGCGATGCTCGCCATATTGCCATAGGAAGCGCCGCGGCCCGGCGCCGCCTTGTCGAGCAAGGTGACGGTCTTTCCCCGGCGCTGCAGTTCATAGGCGATTGTGGTGCCGATAATGCCGGCGCCGACGACCACGATGGATGACACGGAGAACCTCACAATTTCAGTGGTTTCGGTGCGGCTTGGTCGCCCCGGAACTGTTACCAGTCGAGTGCTGCTACCAATTGAGGATCGGCTGCATCGCCGCTTTGAATTCGGCCTTCTCCTGCTCGGTCAGTTCGCCAAGCGGCGCGCGGCAGACACCGACCGGCGTGCCCTGGAGCTCGCAGCCATATTTGATCTTCTGGACGAACTTGCCGCTCTCGAGGATGTTCAGCGCTCTGTAGAGAACCGTCATCATCTCGCGGGCCTTTTCGAGGTCGCCGGAACGGAACGTCCGGTCGAGGTCGCAGCACGCTTTCGCCATGCAGTTGGCCGGACCGCAGATCCAGGAATCCGCGCCCCAGAACATGAAGTCGAGGGCGATATCGTCGGAACCCGAGACGAGGTCGATGCGACCCTTATAGCGCGAATGGATGTCGACGGCGCGCTGCAGAACGCCCGAGCTCTCCTTGATGCCGATCACCCGGCGATCGTCGGCGAGCGCATCCATCAAGTCGAAGGAGATCTCAATGCCGTCCTTCGGGGGATAGTTGTAGAGGATGAGATTGACATCAGTGGCGTCGAGCACGGCACGGTAATGCGCGAGCAGTTCGTCCTGCGTCGGACGTGTGTAGAAGGGTGTGGCGAGCAGAACCGTGTCATAGCCGATCTCCCTGGCGCGCGCCGTGTTCTCGATGACCTCGCGGGTGGCCGGCGCGTTGGTGCCGGCGATCAGTATCTCGTCGTCATTGGCGAAGTCCTTGACGAACTTGAGCACCTCTTCGCGCTCCTCGTTCGAGAGGGAGAAGTATTCGCCGGTCGAACCCATCGGCACCCAGCCCGTGACGCCGGCCGCGCGCAGCGCCGTCAGGTGCTTTTCGAACGCCTTGAAGTCGATCTTGTTGTTCGCGTCGAAGGGAGTGATAAGCGCGGGCATGACGCCGGAAAGTTTCATGGGGAATTCTCCTGTCTGGGAACGACTATCTTCAGATTGCGAGTTTCTTCAGGATCCGGCCTTCGACGAGCGAGACGGCCCGGGTCAGAGGAAAGGCGATCGCGAAGTAAATGAGGGCAACGACCGTCAGCACTTCGACGGGACGGGCAGTGTTGTTGGAGATGTTCTGACCGACGAACATCAGATCCGCCATGCCGACGGCGGAGACCAGGGCGCTCTCCTTGAAGAGACTGACGCAGTTCGACAGCAGCGTCGGGATTGCGCGCAGCACGGCCTGCGGCAGCACGACGTCCATCACCTGGCTCCTGCGCGGCAGGCCGAGGGCGACGCAGGCGTCCAGTTGTTCCTGGCCGATGGACTTGAGGCTTGCCCGGAAGGTCTCGCTGGTGATCGCCCCCATATAGAGCGTCAGCGCGATGACACCCGACGCCAGGTTCGAGAGTTCCACGCCGAGCAGCAGCGGCAGGCAGAAGAAGATCCAGAAGAGCTGGATAAGCACCGGCGTGCCGCGGAAGAACTCAACATATATGCTGGAGATTGCGCGAAGCGCGAGGTTGCGCGACGTTCTGAGGAGACCGACGAGAAAGCCGAGAGTGCATCCGAGCACGACGCAGATGACCGTCAGTTTGATCGTCATCCACAGGCCGAGCAGGAGTGCGTGTTCGAAACGCAGCAGGATCGAGAAGTCGAGCGTCATTCTGGCCTCCTAGCTGACAAGGATCTGGCGGCGGCGCTCAAGCAGGCCGACGATCTGGGTTATCGGGAAGGACACAGCGAAATAGATGAGAGCGACGACCGTGAAGGTTTCGATCGGGCGGTAGGTCTCGGTGGCCAGCGTCTTGCCTTGGTACATCAGGTCCTGGATGGCCACGATCGCGACCAGCGCGCTCTGCTGGAAGATGACGATACCGTTGGTCAGAAGCACCGGGATCGACGCGCGGAACGCCGTCGGGAAGACGATGTAGAGCACCCGCTGCAGCGGATTGAGGCCGAGCGCGATGCCGGCGTCGAGCTGTTCGCGCGGAACCGCCTGGATGGACGCCCGGTAGGCCTCGGCGTTGAACGCCATCAGATTGAGCCCAAGCGCCAGGATGCCCATCGTCACCGGGTCGAGGAAGACGTCGAACAGCATCGGCACGCAGTAGAATATCCAGACGATCTGGACGATGGCCGGCGTGCAGCGGAAGAATTCGACGAACAGCATGAACGGCAACCGCACCAACCGGTAGGGGCTCATGATCAGAAGGGCGAGCGCGAAGCCGAGCACGATGCCGATGACGTTCGCTGCAGCCGTCAGCTCCAGCGAAACCCACAGCCCCTGCAGAAGCGGAGCGATGGATACTGCATTGAAGTCGAACGTATAGTTCACGATGCTCTCCCTACTGCTTGATGTGGCCTACTGCTTGATGTGGAAGACGCGGTCGATGAATTCTTTCGTCCGCTCCTCGCGTGGGGCGCCGAGCACCTGCTCGGGAGGGCCGTCCTCGACGACCACGCCGCCAGCGCAGAAGATGACGCGAGAGGCGATGTTCTTGGCGAACCACATGTCATGCGTCACGATCATCATCGGCATGTCCTGGGCGGCGAGCTGCAGGATGACCTGCTCCACCTCGCTGACGAGTTCCGGGTCCAGCGCCGAAGTGACCTCGTCGAACAGCATCAGCTTCGGGTCGAGCATCAGCGCGCGGGCGATCGCGACGCGCTGCTTCTGTCCGCCGGAAAGCTGGGCCGGATAGGCATTGGACTTGGCGCCGAGCCCGAACCGCTCGAGCAGCGCCTGGGCTCGGGCCGTAGCCTTTGCCTTGGTTTCTCCACGCACCTTGCAGGGAGCGAGAACCAGGTTCTGAATAACGTTGAGATGCGGAAACAGCGTGTAGTGCTGAAAGACCATGCCGATCGAACGGCGGACATTGGTGTCGATCTGGGTCTTCCGGCCCACGCCTTCGGAAGAAATATACGCCTTCCCGTCGAAATTGACCGACCCGCTGTCGATCTGCTCCAGCCCCATCATCACCCTGAGCAGCGTGCTCTTGCCGCCGCCGCTCGGACCGATGACGACGACGCGTTCGCCGGGCTTCATTTCGATATCGATGCCTTTCAGCACCTGAATGGCTCCGTTGCCATAGCTTTTGTGGAGCGCCTGCATTTTCACGAGAGGAAGACTGAAGGACGTGGTCATGCCAATCTCCGATGATCGAAGCTGGAGAGGGCCGGCGCGATCCTCGCACCGGCCCGGCGAGGTTACTTTGCGCCCTTGAGGACTTCGTCGACCGCCTTCTTGATCAGCTCATCGACGTGACCGGTCGCGACCTTCTCTTCGAGGAAGATATCGACCACTTCGACGTCAGCGGCCGAAAGATTGTGCGGCATGCCGAAAGCGACGCCCTGCTTGGCGAGCGCCGGCGTCGGGTTTATCGCCACCGCCCAGTCCGGGTTCGACTGGGTGAAGAGCTGGTTGGTGTCGGAGGCGTCGACCAGGATATCGGCACGCTTCGAGGTCACCGCCAGGCGGGTCTCGTCGTTGCCGGGAAGACGCATGATCGTGGCGTTCTTCACCGATGCGGAAATTGCCTTGTCCTGCGCCGTGCCGGACATGACGGCAAGCGTCACGCCTGCTTTGTCGATATCCACCACCGAAGCGGCACCGGCCGAAATTTTCGGGTTGTTTTTGTTATAGGCGAGCGAGATCTGGTACTCCATCGCCGGGATCGAGAACTGCACGGCCATGGCGCGCGTCGGCGTCCGGTTCAGCGCCAGCGAAAGGTCCCATTTGCCGGCCTGCAGGCCGGCGACGATATTGTCCCAGGTCGTATCGACGAATTCGGGTTTCACCTTCAGGACTTCGGCAAATTCCTTGCACAGATCGGCGAAGAAGCCGGAATATTCTCCGGTCGCCGGATCGCGCATGACATAGGGCGGAGCAACGGCGGCGCCGCAGCGCAACACGCCCGCCTTCTGCACACCCTGCCAATATCCCTCAGCGGTCTCAGCCCGTGCGACGGTGGCGGAAAGACCTCCCATGAGAGCGAGCGCGGGCAGCGCCCGCAGGGCGGACGTTATCAACTTCGAAAGCATCGGCATTCCTCTTTTGCTGTGCGCGAAGTGCGCGGTTCCACTCGTCGGCTGTAGCCGTTTCTGTTATTTTCGTGTCGGCTTAGTGTCGACTGAGAAAGATATGTCAACAGCGTGTCGACAAAGTCAAGCGGAAAAATTACATTGCCGACACGCTGCTTTTCTGGCCCAATGTGACCCGCGTCGAGAGAAAGGGACCTAAGTGTCTGATGAATCGGAAGTGAAACGAATCCGCGGGACTGGCTGGAAGAACGTCTACGAAACGCTTCGCAACGAGATCCTGGCGCTCACTCTGCCGCCCGGTCAGCTTCTCGATGAGATGACGCTTGCCGAACGCTTCGACATGTCGCGCTCGCCGGTGCGCGAGGCCTTGATCCGGCTCGGCGCCGATGAGCTGGTCGTCACACTTTCGAACCGGAGCACGATCGTAGCGCCGATCGAAGTGGCGACGTTTCCCAAATATGTAGAGGCGCTCGACATCGCGCAGCGCATGAATACGCGGCTCGCCGCCGCGCTCAGAACCGAGGATGACCTGAAGATCATCACCAAGCGGCTGAAGTCGTTCGAAGCGGCTGTTAAAACCGGCAATCACCTGGCCATGTCGGAAGCCAACAAGGAATTCCACATGGCAATCGCCCATGCCGGAAAAAACCAATACCTGGCCTCGTTCTACGAGAAGCTGCTGTCACAGGGACAGCGCATGCTCCACCTGCATTTCGAATATCTGGAGCGAACCCACGAAGGCTATCTCCTGACCGACGAGCACACGCTCATGCTCAATGCCGTCAGGGACAAGAACGTGGAACTCGCCGACGAACTCGCCCACGCCCATACGCGCCAGTTCCAAGACAATTTCATCAATTTCATGCGCGAGAACTACACGACGGATGTCGCGTTGGGCCCGCTGCGGGCTGCGGAGTAATCACGTGACAGTCAAGACTATTGGATTCGTCGGCACCGGCGCGATTACCGAAGCGATGGTTCGCGGGCTTCTCACTGAGCCGGCCTATGCCTCCGAGATTCACGTATCTCCACGAAGCGCTCACATCGCCGCGACGCTGGCCGACGAATTCGCCGCCGTCAGAATTGCCAAGGACAATCAGGACGTCGTCGAGCGCAGCGACATGGTGTTCCTGGCAATACGGCCGCAGGTCGCCGAGGAGGTCGTGCGCGCGCTATCGTTCAGGGATAGCCAAATGGTCGTCAGCCTCGTTGCGGCGACGGAGCGCCAGGCCCTCTCCGAATGGATCGCCGCCGACGTGCATCTGGTGCAGGCGATCCCCCTGCCCTTCGTCGCCGGCCGGCAAGGCGTCACCGCCCTCTATCCGCCGGATACCACTGTCGCCGCGCTTTTCGATACGCTCGGAACGGCTGTCCAATGCCAGTCGAGGAAGGAATATGATCTTCTTGCAGCAGCGAGCGCAATGATGTCGACCTATTTCGGCATCATGGAGCAGGTTGCCGTCTGGCTGGAAAGAAGCGGCCTCGAAAAGGCGAAGGGACAGGCCTACATTGCCCCGCTCTTTGCAAGCCTCGCGCAGAAAGCGAACAGCCCCGGCAACGAACCGTTCAGCGCCCTGAGCCGCGAATTCGCGACCAAGGGCGGACTGAACGAGCAGGTTTTCTCCGACTTCGAGAAGAAGGGCGGCCTTGCCGCGCTGACCGCTGCACTCGACGGGGTGCTTGCCCGCATTGAGGGCAAGAACTAGAAAGTCGGCGGCGTGCAGGCGCTGATGACCTCGCAGGGCACCGGTCCGACGCAGCGGAAGCGGTGCGGGCGTCTGCTTTCGAAATAGTAGGCGTCGCCCGCTCCAAGGATACGCCGCTCGTCATCGACCGTCACCTCGAGCCTTCCTGATAGCACGATCCCGCCCTCTTCCCCCTCGTGAACAAGGGGAACCTTTCCGGTGTCGGCGCCCGGCTGGTAGCATTCCTTGAGGATTTGCAGGCTGCGCCCGAACAGGTTTTCCCCAACCTGTCTGTAGGAGATGGCGCCCTTGCCGATCTCCACCAGCTCCTCCGCCGCATAGAAGGCCTTCCTTGGACGCTCGGGCTCGAAGGCAAAGAATTCCGCCAGGCCGATGGGGATGCCGTCCAGAATTCGCTTCAAGGCCCCGACCGACGGGTTGGAGGCGTTCGATTCGATCAGCGAGATCGTCGAATTGGGCACTCCGGTGCGCTTGGCGAGCTCACGCTGGGAAAGCTTATGGGCGATGCGGAGATAGCGAAGACGGCTGCCGATATCGACTGACATGATGCGGTTCGTTTATGTTGTCCAGAATATCGAAAATCATACCCACTCATCCGTTTAAGTTCAATGGCTTGCACTGACGAAGAAAAGGACTTGTTTGAAAGAGAGAAATTGCCATTCTCGGCGCCACCCCAAAGGAGGCCAGGATGGACCAACTCAGCAAAACGAACGCACCCGTACTCGAAAATTTCTGGATGCCGTTCACTGCGAACCGGCAATTCAAGGCTACGCCGCGGCTTCTCGCTGCAGCCGAGGGAATGTACTACACCGACATCGACGGAAATCAGGTGCTTGACGGCACGGCCGGGCTCTGGTGCTGCAACGCCGGCCACGGCCGCAAGAAGATCGCCCATGCCGTCGAGCGACAGCTTGCAACGCTGGACTATGCACCGACCTTTCAAATGGGACATCCCATCGCCTTCGACTTCGCCTCGAAATTGGCTGCGAACGCGCCGGGCGGCCCGCAAGCCAAGCTCGACAGGATCTTCTTCACCGGCTCGGGCTCGGAATCGGTCGATACGGCGCTCAAGATCGCCATCGCCTATCAACGGGCGATCGGCCAGGGCACCCGCACGCGGATCATCGGGCGTGAGAAGGGATATCATGGCGTCGGGTTCGGCGGCATTTCCGTTGGCGGCCTCGTCAACAACCGGCGGGTCTTCCCGCAAATACCGGCCGACCATATGCGCCATACGCTCGACATCGGGCGCAATGCGTTTTCGAAGGGCCTTCCCCCTCACGGCGTGGAACTGGCGGACGATCTCGAGCGCCTGGTGCAGTTGCACGGCGCCGAAACCATCGCAGCCGTCATCGTCGAGCCGATGTCGGGATCGGCAGGCGTCGTTCTGCCTGCGAAGGGCTATCTGGAGAAACTGCGCGCAACCGCCGACAAGCACGGAATCCTGCTGATCTTCGACGAGGTCATCACCGGCTTCGGGCGTCTCGGCACCCCTTTCGCAACCGACTACTTCGGCGTCGTGCCCGACCTGATCACTACGGCAAAAGGCATCACCAACGGCACGATCCCCATGGGCGCGGTCTTTGCCAGCCGAAAGGTCTATGACGGCCTGATGGTCGGACCTGATAACGCGATCGAACTCTTCCATGGCTACACCTATTCCGGCCATCCGGTCGCCTGCGCCGCCGGGCTCGCTACTCTGGAGATCTACGAGGAGGAAGGCCTGCTGACCCGCGCAGCCGATTTGGCCGAGTACTGGCAGGAGGCCCTCCATTCACTGAAAGGCCTGCCTCATGTCGTCGACATCCGCAATCTCGGACTGGTCGGCGCGGTCGAACTGGCTCCTCGTGACGGGTCACCGGGAAGCCGCGCCTATGAAATCTTCGTTGACTGCTTCAACAAGGGCCTGCTGATCCGGGTGACCGGCGACATTATCGCCCTCTCCCCGCCGCTCATTATCGAGAAAATCCAGATCGACACGATCGTTTCGACACTCGGTGATGCCCTGAAGCGCGCGGCGTAGATCCGTATCCCGCGTGCCGCTCCCGTCGGCGATCGGATCTCTGGTCCATCGTCGACGGAACCATCCGGCAAACAGAGACGGAGTTCAGCGCTTCAAGGTCTGTGACGGCAACTGGCCGAAACGTTTCCTGTATTCGGCAGCAAACCGCCCCAGATGCGTAAAGCCCCATCTCAGCGCGACGTCGGCAATGCCTTGCTTGGCGTCGGATTCGAGCAAATCGCGATGGGCGGCAGCCATCCGAAGTTCCTGCAGATAGGCCATTGGGGTCGTATTCCTGAACTGGCGGAAACCCTGTTGCAAAGTCCGAACGCTGACCTTGGCGGCCATCGCGATATCGTTGAGCGAAATCGGCTCGGCGATGTGTTCCTGCATGAAGTCGATCGCCCACTTCACATGGCGTGGGGCCGGTGTCGGAGCAGTGAGCGCAAGCTCATTCGAATAGCGATTGGGGCAGGCCTCCAGAAGCAGATAGATCGCGGCGTCGCAGAGCGAGCTGGCGGCCAGCGGCGAGCGTTGCAGCGGTCCGTTGCCGCTGAGGCCGCGATGGAGGCTCGAGACAAGTTGCTGCAATACAAGCCCCGGACCGGTCGTCAGATCGATGTGAGGATGAAAATCGATATCGCCGCTGATCGTTCGTTCGAACATCTGCGTGAGGTGGCTGATGATCTTTGCCTGATCGACGAACAGGCCGAAATGACGGCGAGGCCCAAACAGGCGGGCGCCTGCGGCACGACCTGCCTCAAGAATCGTACCACGCGCGGGAACAGAGTATATTTGCTCCCGCATGCCGTCGAAGAATGCATTTCCCTCCATCGGCAGAAAAACGATCATCCTGTCGTTGATCGCCTCCCGCCTGATCAGGATCGTGCCTTCGTAGGTGCAGTCGGCTACGGTCACCTCTTCTCCCACGGAGACGAAATTGCAGCGGTATGCAATGGGCATATTGCCCTCCGCCACAACCTTGATCGGGGAGTTTGGCGTCGACAATATTTCCGAAAGCGCGTCCGGGTCTGTTCCGCTATGCGCCGTCTCCCGAAACGACATGCTCTGCGTCGCCAACTGCCGGGTGAGGCCGCCATTGTTATATATATGAGAACTAACGGACATTTTGGACCTCGATAGACGAGGCGCACAAGTGACACCGGATTTGTGCAATCATGTTCATCCCTCTTTTGTGTTGCCCCGGGCGGTTTCAGCCGTAGCGGCTGATTGCGAGATCCCTCGCGTCGATTTCCGGCTGGCGGCCGCCGACGAGATCGCCGATGAGCCGCGCCGAACCGGTGCTCATCGTCCAGCCGAGCGTGCCGTGGCCGGTATTGAGGAAGAGACCGGCGACCTTTGTCGGGCCGATGACCGGCGTGCCATCAGGCGTCATCGGGCGCAGGCCGGACCAGAAGGAGGCCTTGGAAATATCGCCGCCGGGGAAGAGATCGGTGACCGAATGTTCCAGCGTGCTGCGGCGGGCCAGGCCGAGATCGTTGGTATAGCCTGATATTTCAGCCATGCCGCCGACGCGAATGCGGTCACCGAGCCGGGTGATCGCGATCTTGTAGGTCTCGTCCATGACGGTCGATTCCGGGGCGCGTGACGCATCGGTGATCGGGATGGTGAGCGAATAGCCCTTGACAGGATAGACCGGCGGCCGGATGCCGAGCGGCTTGAGCAGCAGCGGCGAATAGCTGCCGAGCGCGACCACCACCGCCTCCGCACTCATCCGCTCACGGTCGGTGATGACCCCCCGCACGCGGCCGGCCTCGACATCCAGCGCCTTGATCGTCGTCCCGTAAGCAAAACGGACACCGAGCGCCTCGGCTTTGGCCGCCAGCGCATTGGTGAACTTGAAGCAGTCGCCGGTTTCGTCCTTCGGCGTCAGCAGACCGCCGACGATCTTGTCGCGCACGTGGCTGAGCGCCGGTTCGAAGCGGACACAGCCGTCCCGGTCCAGCACCTCATAGGGAATGCCGTCGGCGGCCAGCGCCTTGACATCCTTTGCCGAGGCATCGAGCTGCTGCTGCGTGCGGAACAGCTGCAGGGTTCCCTGCATGCGTTCGTCATAGGCGATGCCGGTCTCGGCGCGAAGGTCGGCCAACGCGATGCGGCTGTAATCGGCAAGGCGCAGCATGCGGCTCTTGTTGATCGCGTAGCGCTCAGAGGTGCAGTTCGACAGCATCCTCGCCATCCAGGAGAGCATGGCCATGTCGAGTTTCGGGCGCAGGATGAGCGGCGCGTGCTTCATGAACAGCCACTTCATGGCCTTCATAGGGATGCCGGGCGCGGCCCATGGCGAGCAATAGCCGAAGGAGACTTCGCCGGCATTGGCAAAGCTGGTTTCCAGCGCCGGACCCGGCTGCCGGTCGACGACGGTGACGTCATGGCCGGCCTTGGCCAGTTGATAAGCGGATGTGACGCCGACGATGCCGGCTCCTAGAACGATGACTTTCATGATGTTCCCAATGATGGAGCCGCCGGCTCTTAGCGATATTGCCTGTCGTAACGATCGCCCAGGCCGGTTAGGATTTCGTAAGAAATGGTGTCGGCGTCGCGGGCAATGTCCTCGAGCGTCTGATGGCGGCCAAGCACTTCGACAAGGCTGCCGAAGGTCAGCGCCCCTTCGGGCAGTGCTGATATGTCGACGGTCGCACTGTCCATCGACACGCGGCCGACGATCGGCAGGCGGATGCCCTTGAAATAGACGGCGCCGCGATCGCTCAGGCATCGCGGCAGGCCATCGGCATAGCCGGCGGCAATGGTGGCGAGACGTGTTTCCCGTTGCGTGACATGCGCGCCGCCATAACCGACTTTCGCACCCGCCGCTACGGTGCGCGTCTGCACGACGGCGACATTGAGGCTGACGACCGGCTCCATCGGGTTCTTCTCGCCGGCGTTCGGAGCGCCGCCATAAAGCGCGATGCCGGGGCGGGCGAGTACGCCGTGATAGGCGTCGCCCAAGAAAACGCCGCCGGAATTGGCGAAGGAAATGTCGAAGCCGGAAAATTCGTCGGCGATGCGGGACATCTCGGTAAACTGTTCGCCGTTCTGCTCGCTGTCCATGTCATCGGCCGAAGCCAGATGGCTCATGATGAACAGGATTTCGACATTGGTGCCGTCCCGAAGGGCTGCCGCCAGCTCCGCTCGCTCCTCCCGGGGAAAGCCGAGCCGCGACATGCCAGTGTCGAATTGCAGGACGGCAGGTAGGCAGCGCTTCAGAATGCGCGCGGCCGCTGACCATTGCTGCCATTGCGCCAGCGAATTGAGAACCGGGACGATGCCCATCTCAGCACAGGCGGTTTCGTTGCCCGGCTGCAAACCGTTCAGCACGAAAATCTGAGCGTCCTGCGCAAGGGCCGGCCGGAGCCTCACGGCCTCGACAAATTGGGCGACGAAGAAATGCCTGCAACCTTCCCTGTAAAGCGTTCTCGCAACCCGCTCGGCGCCAAGGCCATAGGCATTGGCCTTGACGACGGCCCCCGCGCGGACCGGTGCCACCGTTGAGACGAGCTTGCGAAAGTTGCGGCCGAGGGCGCCAAGATCGATCGTCAGATAGCCCGTGGCTCCCTGCGCGGTCGTAGCGGTGCGTGTGCGGGAAACCAAAATATCGCTATCCATGTCCATCCCCTTTTTGATCTCAGGGAGTTTATGAAATAATGAGCGAAATTGCCTATCATTTAGCAGTTGATTATTGTTTGATTTGCTCATTAACCGCATAATCAACGAAAATTTGGAACGATCTCTCATGCCTGCTCTCGACGCGATCGATCGCAATATCCTGAGACTGCTGCGCCTCGATGCCCGCATGAGCAATGCCAAGCTTGCCGCGGAGATCGGTCTCTCTCCATCGGCCTGTCTCAGGCGCATTAAAATCATGGAAAAATCAGGCGTGATCCGCGGCTATACGGTGTTGGTCGACACCGGCAATGCGGATGAGATGATCGCCGTGATCATCAACATCACCCTCGAACGACAAACGGAGGACTATCTCGACCGCCTCGAGGCGGCGGTCCGCCGGCATCCAGAGATCCGGGAATGTTTTCTGATGACGGGCGGTTCGGACTACCTGCTGCGCGTGGAGGTTGCCAATGCTGGTGAGTTCGAGCGGATCCACAAAGAGATACTGTCGACCTTGCCCGGCGTTCTCAGGATTCATTCCAGCTTCTCGATCCGCAATGTTCTGGCGACGCGCACGAGGGGCAGGCGCTGAATCACGCTCACCACGTTTATATCAATTCGAGTGCCGTGGCCTTGGCGACCGCTTCGCTCGTCGTGGCGACGGTCAGCTTCCGCCGTGCCGAGGCGAGATAGAGCTGCACCGCGCTTGTCGAAATGCACAGGCGGGCGCAAATCTGCTTCGCCAGAAGGCCGTTGGCCGTCATTTCAAGACATTGCAGTTCGCGGCGCGACAATTGCGGAAAGTCCGTTATTTTTCTCATCCCCGACAGAACCATCGCCCTGTCGTGGAGATGGTGGGCAAGAAACTGGAGGTCGCGCATGCTGTCCATGCGAAACTGTCGCCAGTAGGCGTCGGGATGATTGGAGGTCACCGTAAACAGCGATCGCTCCCCGTGAGGTCCCCGCACCGGCAGGGTAACGCCTTGCCGGCCGACACCGAAGGCCATCGCCTCCTTAAAGAAGCCATAGGCCTGGCCTGAATCCCATTTAGACGCAGACCATTCCACGGGCAGGAAGCCGCGCAGGCCGAGGCGCACGACGGGATCGATGCTGAAGTAGTCCCGGTCAAGATATTGCTTCACCCACTCGGGCGGGTAGGTCAGCATCAGCAATGGATTGCTGGCCGCCGCCCCCGAGGAGCGTGTTACATGCAGAACCATGTGTGATATCGCATAGATGTGGCGGACTTCGTCCAGCGTCGTTTCGAGATCCCGCAATGTCGGCGATGCGGAGATTCGGTCCAGACAGTAGAAAAAACGAGAACTGCTCAGCATGAGATGGACTCGTGGTTGTGTGTTTTCCTGACTGCTCGCAGTGGTAACATTTCGCGATTGCCGAGAACAGCATATTTTATGGCAACCATGGCGCGATATGAAGAACAGGTTAAAGAGCTGGCGAGACCTATCCCACTGCTGGGCGGTGGGACAGCGACTGCGCTTACCGCATGCCGCCATCGACAAGGGCTCTGGCAGGATAGGGAGAGGCTTGCTCCAGAAGTCGGGACAGGTTGGCCCGAAGTGTTCGACAATTGTCCGCCGTGACATCCCATAAGCCAACATACAGCTTGCCGATCTCGGGCCGGGATCGGGCAAGCGGTGTCGGCCTCCAGCCGATCCTGCGGTACACCCCGACCATCGCGACATCATAGACGCCGACGATGCTTTCGATACCGGTGTCGAGCGCAAGATCACAAAGCCCTGAGAGCAGCTCGGTGGCGACTGTGCGCGATTGGTCTATGTGTCCGGCAAGCGGATGAAGGCAAAAGCGGGTACATTCCCAGGTCGTCGGGCTATCGACGTCGATAGGCTGATCAAAGAAATGCCGGAACTCGCTTTTGAGCATCGTCGCTCCTGTGGTCGGCAGCAGGCGCAGCGAACCCGTCAGCGTGCCGGAAGGTCGTTGCGTGACGAGATATACGGGATCTTCAGCCTCGTCGTATCTGTCCCTCTCCCATTGATCCCGGACATCGACCTGCCATCCCAGCCGATCGCGAAAAACGGCGGCGCGGGCTCGAAACATTTCATCGAAAGCACGTCGATCGGTCTCGAGCATGTCTTTGGTGAGTATCCGCAACATATCCGTCCCTCCTGATGTGCTGACGTTTCACAACAAGAGGTCGACCGGGAGCAATCTGGATATTTCACCAGGTTGACCGGTGCTTCGCTTTGCCTTCCCTTTCATAAGAAGGTTCTGATGTTCGTCGATCGAAAGCTCTTGGTAATTGCCAATTTTAACGCAACCAACGGGAGGATTCTTGATGACCCACGACATGGCACGCGGCAAACGTATTCGAGAGGCGATATCCCGGGGCAAGTTCCGGAAAGTTCACGCTCTGGCGGCCGAACTAGAGGTGTCCGTCGCCGCCGTCTCACGCTGGCAGAATGGCGGTCATACCTCGCTGGAAAGCGCCTGCGCGCTCGCCGACCTGCTGGATGTCTCCCTCGACTGGCTGCTGCTCGGGCGAGGCACCATGGACTGGCATAGGAACAGCGCGATCTCCGCCACGGAATTGCAAATGGTTCTGGCGTTGCGCAACCGGTCTGCGGCAACACGGTCCAATCTCGTTGGGCTGGTCGAATCCATCCCTCCGGAGCACCCGTAACGCCAAGCGCAATTCGGTGAGATTTTTTGACCTGAGATCAACATCTTTAGGTTGATAAAAATCTGATCGTCGACGATCTTTCTAGTTAAAGCTTCAACGGCGGCACAACAGGGAGGCCAGCCCGCCCTGCCCTCGCCGCCGCAGAGACCTTGTTTTCACTCTCGACGAAGAAGGCTCGTTGGCGTCGGCTTTTGACGTGAAACTATAAATACGCTGCGCGGAAATTGTCGAAAAACGCATCGCCACCCATTCGGCCGCAATATTTCTCCCATCCGGGTCCGGAATATTTTCTCGATCTGGTCCCGGCAAGTCTCAACCGATTTTGGAGTCAGCCAATGACAGTTGCGCTTTGGAGTCAGTCAATAACAGGTGCGAACCCCGCCCATATCGGCGCCAATACGCCTGCAGTCAAACCGCGGCCTGCCTTCGCGCAGACCGACCTGGTCGCATTGTCGCGCTATTTTTCTCTTCTGATGATGCGCAACATCACAAGCGATGGCTATGTCATCGAGGATCCGGCATCGCCCGGCGTGTTTTCGGCCCCGGGCTGCGTCATCGCCGCACCCTCCTATCCAGCGAACACGCCGGGTGTCGACCAAGACTATGTTTTCAACTGGGTTCGCGATGGAGCCATTACGGCCATCGAGATCGCACTCGCCGGCTTGCTGCCTGTTCCGGGCGGGGTTTTGCCGAGCCTGGTCGACTACGTGAACTTCGCCGCGCTCTGTCAGGGGAATGCCAAGAATTCCGCGACCGTCACACTTGGCCACGCCTGCTTCACCATCACTGGCGAGGTTCGTCCGTGGTCTGAGCAGAACGACGGGCCGGCCATTCAGTCGATTGCGATCTTGACCTTGTTCGATCAGTTGGATGGTGCCACGCAGACGATCGCCAAACAATTGGTCGAGGCCAACCTCTCTTATCTTCTCGAAGTTTACCAGAACAAGACCACAAATCTCTGGGAGGAATATGAGGGCTATTCCTTTTTCGCAAGAGCCGTACAGCTGCGCTTTTTCCGGGAAATTTCCACAAACACGATCGGTATTGCGGTGCCTGCCGGGGTGGCCGATGCCATCTCCTGGCTGGAAAGCCAGCTGGCCACACACTGGAACGGGCAGCTCTATGTGAGCATTCTGGATGCCGCGGAGCAAGCCGGTTACGACGCGAACATCGATATCGTCTCTTCGGTCTGCTATGGCGGGATCGAGCCGACCGATACCAAGCTTCTGGCAACGGCCGCCATCCTGCGGCACCAGTGGGCCGATCCTTCGTCTTCGAACTATTACCCGATCAATGGCGCCGACGCGGCCGAAGGGCTCGGACCACTCTTCGGGCGCTATCCAGGCGACCATTACGATGGCGACGTGGCGGCTCCGGTGGTCGGCGGGCATCCCTGGGCTCTATGCACTGCCAACTTCGCCGAGTTTCAATATCGGCTTGCCAATGCCATCGAGGCCAACGGCGCCATCCCCCTCGATCAGTTCTCCGAACCCTTCTTCGCGGAACTGGGACTTGGTGCATCCAGCAGCACCGCAGACGCGTCAGCTGCCTTGCGGGCTTCGTCTGACGTCATGCTGCGCGCCATCGTCTATCACAGCGATCACTATGAACTGAGCGAACAGTTCGATGGAACCGTTGGCTATGAGAAAAGCGTCCGGAATCTGACCTGGAGCTACGCCTCCTTTCTCTCGGCAGTCAGAGCCCGCTCCGCCGCCGCCCCGGCCGCCAAGTCCAAACCCCGAAACTCCCGCGGCCCGAAATCATGACGATTCAGGCCGGACGGCCTGAAATCTCGATTGAGTCCAGAACCGCATGATCCGCAAAGCCTGATGCGGCTTTCCGGGAATAATGGAGGACCAAAGTGCTTTTTCCCCTCGAATCCGCGATAAAAGCCGATGCCGAAACCGTCGCAGCGTCTGACGACTACGATATCGTGATCGTCGGCAGCGGCATTTCCGGAGCAATCATTGCCAAGCAGGCTGCGGAGGCGGGCAAGCGTGTCCTTATCGTTGAAGCTGGAACCGGTGCCAACAGCACGTTGGCAGGCTATGACGATCTGCTGACGACTTTCTATTCGGCAGCCTCCAAGGACAACCAGTCGCCCTTTCCGCTGAATGCGAACGCGGCCATGCCCCGCAGCCCGCAGCTTCGCAAGCTGCGGGCGGGGGAAACCGATAGCTCGACCTATATCGTTCAATCCGGCCCTTATGTCAGCGATACGACATATACCCGTATTTTCGGCGGAACGACCATGCACTGGGAGGCGAAAACGCCCCGCCTGCTTCGCTCGGATTTCAAGACGCGCACCATTTTCGGCCAAGGGTTGGACTGGCCGCTGAGCTTTGAGGAAATCGAGGATGATTACCGCCTGGCCGAGCGGGAAATCGGCGTATCGGCCAATGTCGAAGATCAGCAATATCTGGGGCAGACCTTCCCGGGCGACTATGTCTTTCCCATGCGCGGCCTGCCGCTTTCCTATCTGGATCAGCAGGTCAACAAGGGCATCGAAGGCACCAGTGTCGAACTTTACGACAAGACCTATCCCCTGAAGGTCAGGCCCTATCCGCAGGGGCGCAACAGCATACCAAACCCGGCCTATGACGGTGGGAAGGGCTACCGTCCCATCGGCGCCGTCGATACGCATCAGGTCGAAGAGGGCGGTCGCTGCCAGGGCAACACCAATTGCGTACCGCTCTGTCCCGTGCAAGCGCGCTACCACTCCGGCAAAACGCTTGCCAAGGCGTTCGCGGTAAACGGAAAAAGGGGCGAGCGGCTTGTCGAACTGTTGCCGCAGGCGGTCGCATCGAAGGTCAACATCGATCCGGATAGCGGGAAAGTCCGCTCTCTCGAGGTCAAGATTTACAAGGACCCGGCCTCACCGGCCCACGAGACCATCACCGTGAAGGGCAAGGTTTTCGTGCTTGCGGCAGGCGCCATCGAAACGGCGCGTCTTATGCTGGCCTCCGGCCTGCGCAGCACCAGCGGTCTTGTCGGGCGCAATCTGATGGACCACGCCTATCTGCTGAACTGGGCGCTGATGCCGGAAATCTGCGGCACGATGCGCGGAACCAGTTCGACGGGCGGTATCGTGGACCTGCGGGACGGCCCTTTCCGGGAAAGGCAGGCCGCCTTCGCCATCGATATCCATAACGACGGCTGGGGTTGGGCCACGGGTGCGCCGACCACCGACCTTCTCGAACTGGTGGATGATCGCAACCTCTACGGGGCGGATCTTCGGCGCGGCATGATCGACCAGGTTTCGCGGCAGTTGCTGCTGGCATTCATGATCGAGGTCATGCCCGTCGAAAGCAACCGCATCGCGGTGGATCCGCAATATACCGATGCTCTGGGCAACATGCGGCCCATCCTGTCCTTCACGGTTCCGGAATATACCATGAAGGGTGCCGCCTATGGCCGCCAGTTTGCGCGCACCGTCTTTACGCGTCTGGGCGCGCAGGATCATACCCATTACGACCCCAGCGATTTCGGCTATGTGGCCTATGAGGGGCAAGGCTATGCGATCCGCGGCGGCAATCATCTGGCCGGCACCCACATCATGGGAACGACGAAGACCAATTCCGTCGTGGACAAGAACCAGCGCAGCTGGGACCACGAAAACCTCTATCTGGTGGGCGGCGGCAGCATGCCGACGATCGGCACGGCCAATGTCACCTTGACGCTGGCCGCCATGTGCTTCCGAAGCGGCCGCGACATTCTGAAGTCTCTGCATTGAACGAAGACCGGCATCCGCTGCGCGGAACGAACCGATTGGCTCGATGCAAGCGACACGAAGCCGACCTGTGCACCCAACTTATCTTTCATGGAGCCTGAGCATGGATTCCTCCAGTATTAAGACGCTCGATGAGCTGAAAGAGTTTCTCTACCGGGCGATGCAGCTCGAACATGCGACGATTCCGCCGTATCTGACGGCGCTTTACTCGATCAAGCCCGGCGTCAACCAGGATGCGACCCAGGTTCTGCGCGTGATCGTCGTGGAAGAAATGCTGCATCTGACCATCGCGGCCAATATTCTCAATGCCATCGGCGGCACACCGGATCTTGTCAGGCCGGACTTCGTAGCCCGCTATCCCGCCGCCCTGCCGGACGGTGAGACCGATTTCAAGGTCAGCATCCAGGCTTTCGGCCGTGAGGCGCTGGCGACTTTCCTGAAAATCGAGCGTCCGGCCCAGCGTCCTGAACACCTCGTCGGCAAGGGCCTGATACATCGCAAAACTCCCCCTGATATCACCGCGCTTGCCAGCGATCCGAGGCATGAGGACCTCCATTTCTTCAGTATCGGCGAGTTCTACTCGACCATCTCGGAAGGCATCAAATACCTGGAGGCCGAAGCGCATGGGGCGGGCACAACCATCTTTACCGGCGACAGGTCGCGCCAGATCACCTCGGAATATTATTACTCCGGCGGCGGCGAGCTGTTTCCCGTGACCGATCTGAAAAGCGCCTTGGAAGCCATCGATCTGATCATCGAACAGGGCGAGGGCGACGGTGGCGGTATCTACGACGATGACGACCACGAACTGGCCCATTACTACCGTTTCGAGGAACTGGTCAAAGGCCGCTACTACCAGAAGGGCGACCAGCCCGGCCACCCCTCAGGTCCGCAGTTGCAGGTCGATTGGGAAGGCGCCTATCCGATAAAAGAGAACCTGAAAGTGGCGCACATACACGAAGGCTCGGAACTGCGTGAGGCGGCGATCGCCTTCAACACGCGCTACGGCGAATTTCTCCAGCTCTTGACGCGTGCCTATAACGGCCAGCCGAACTTGCTGCTGGAAGCCGTTCCGATGATGTTCGAATTCCGCAACATGATCCTCGAACTCATCCGCAATCCCCTGCCGAGGCATCCCGGTAAGAACGGCAGCCCCACCTATGAGATCCCCGGCAATATCAAACAGCCAGCCGTCACCCGGCGGGCGGAGGCGAACGCATGAGCCGCCGTTTCGAGGCATTTCTGAGTCTCTCCGTCGAATTGACGGCCTTCTCCCAGTTCGATCTTCTGGGAACGGGCCTGGCGGAACGCTATCTCGCCACGCTCGACAAGGTGGTCGGCAGCGAGATCGCCGACGCGCTGCTGGCCGCCTTCGCCGGCCTGCCACCGCCGGAAGGTGAGGCCCGTATCCAGGCGGTGCGCACGACCATTCTGGGCAATGAATTGCTGGGAGACGTGGCCCGCGCGCTGATCAAGCTCTGGTATTCCGGCACCTGGTTCGAGCTGTCCTCCGCCTGGACGGAGCGCTTTGGCCCCAGGCCTGCGAATATCACCTTCGTCGTTTCTCCCGATGCTTATGTCGAGGGTTTGCTCTGGAAGGCGATCGGAGCCCACCCCGCAGGCGCCAAGGGTCCCGGTTTCGGCTCCTGGGCCTTTCCGCCGAAGATTCCGGCTATTCCGGGTCTCGATTCCCAAACTTGACGTCACTTCCGTTTGTCTTCAAAGAACTGGATCATTGCCATGACGACATATCTGCATCGACTGACGCCCGCCAAGGTCTGGCTCGGTGTCATCCCCACGCTCTGGTGGAATGACGATTTCATCAACATCGACATCGGCATCCCCTACGAGCAGGCTCTGAGTGAAATGGCGCTCGCCGGCTATGTCGGATGTGGCGTCGGCCATAAGTATCCGACTGACCCGAAAATATTGCGGCCTGTCCTCGAACTCAGGGGATTGCGGATTTCCGAGCCTTGGGTGAGCACTTACTTCACCATCAAGGCGATGAATCGTCATACGCTTGAAAACGTCGATGCTCAGCTCGACTTCCTCGAAGCCATGGAAGGCGGCAGCGACGATCCGCGCAGGGCCGATCTGGTCGTCTCCGAGTTTGGCGGGGCGGTCAATCCGCTTCCGGTCGCCCTGTTTCCGAATTGCCCCGATTTCTCCGAGGAACAGTGGAAACACCTGATCGAAGGCTTGCATGCGGCGGGAGAGAAAGCCAAGGCCCGTAACCGCCGGCTCTGCTATCACCCGCATCTCGGAACCGGGGTGATGAAGACGGAAGCGATCCACCGGCTCATGGACGAGACGGATCCTGGCCTGGTCAACATGCTTCTCGATACCGCGCACCAGGCGGCTGCCGGTGTCGATCCATTGGCACTGGCCAGAAAATACGCCCACCGCATCAAGCATGTTCACCTGAAGGACTTTCGCGCCGAGGTGGTTACGAAGATTCACAAAGAAGGATTGTCCTTCCAGCAAGGGATCGAGGCGGGGATCTTCACCGTCCCGGGTGACGGCTCCATAGAGACCTTTCCGGAAATCCTCGATGCTTTGGCCGAGGCCGATTTCGCCGGTTGGATCTGCGTCGAAGCAGAGCAGGACCCGGCCAAGGCCAATCCGCTGCAATACGCGAAAATGGGCCGCGAATATCTGCGCAAGCTGCTTGGATGGTAGCCCTGCACGAACCGTTTGTTTCAGCCCGATAGCGATGCGCAGGAGGTGGGGACGGATCTCGCCTCATGACAATGTCGGGCGAGACATCATCCTGAACCACGCATGACTGGATAGCGACAGCTGGAGCGATGAAGATGGAAGAGGCACGCAGACGGGATATATATTTCAGCTTCTTTATGTTTACAGCGGATTTGAGGCCGAATGACGCGGGCTATACCCAGGTTCTCGTCAGGCATCTGAAAGCTCTTACCGAGATCGGCTACACCGGCTTCGATGTGCATATCGCCCCAGGACCGGCCCATGTCGGTCATCACACCGAGGTCGAAAGCTATATCAGCCTCAAGAGGGCGTTCGATCAGGCGGGCTTCCGGGATGTGAAGTTCACAACCAATGTGGGGACCACGCGAACCTTCGATCCGACCTCGCCCTACGAGGAACAGCGCAAGCAGGCGTTGTCCTATCTCAAATCCCGCGTCGACATCACCTCGGTGCTGGGCGGGGAGAATACGATCATGTCAGGGCCGTTCCTGTACCCCTACGGTATCTTTCCGCTGACGGATGACGGTGAAGGAATCTGGAGCGACGCGCTTCAGGATTGGATGAAGCCACGATACGCGGCGGCGGCCTCCATCTTCCGGGAACTGGCGCAATATTCTACAGAGAAGAGTGTGAAGCTCGCCATCGAACCCGTCAAGAATTGGGAAACGCCCGGGCCGACCATGGTCTCTGAAGCGCTGGATTTTCTCGAAAGCGCCGACATTGCGGTCTGTGGCGTCACGATCGATACAGCCCAGGTCGTGATGGAAAGCCAGGGCCCGGCAATCTTCAAGAAAAATGTCGCCCGAGCCATACAGCAGAGCCGACTGAATTACGTTCATATCTCAGCGCCGGACCGGGGCGCTGTTAGAGATAGCTGGATTCCCTGGGAGATTATGCTGGACGAAATCGAGCCGGTCTATTCCGGCCCCTATCTCGTTGAAGTCTTTAATGCAATTCCACCCTTCGAGAGCTCGATGAGAATGACGCGCAGACGCTTCTGGCGGCCCGGTGAGGACGCGCCGGAGGCGGGAGTCGACAGCGCCTACGAGGTTGCGCGCGCCGCCCTAGAGACATTGGAGGAAAAGATCGCGTCCCACGGCCGTCGATCTCATCCGTGATGGCGCTCGGGCGCACATGCTGGAAACAACCCGGGAATGCTGGCCAGGAATGTTGGGGAGCCCTCATCTCCGCCGTGCCCGGGTGAACGTCAAACCTCAGCAAACGACCTTCAATCAGGGAGATACCTATGGTCACGCAATTGCCGGATCCCATTAAAATCGTCAGGCGAGCAGGCGATGTCCGTATTCATACTTTCATTTCAGCTTTCACGGATGACAACATCGCCAATGCAACGCACATAATCGAAAGCAGGAACAAGCTTGTTCTTGTCGATGGCCAATTCCTCGTTCCCTATGCGCTGCAATTCAGGGAATATGCCAACAGTATCGGCAAGGAGATCGACCGGATTTACCTGTCGCACAGGCACCCCGACCACTGGTTTGGCCTGGGAGCCGCATTCAGCGACATTCCGATTTATGCATTGCCGGAAACGAAAGAGTTCCTGAAGCAGCACGGGCAAGATTCCCTGAATGACCATTGGAAAATGGGCAATCTCGCTCCGAAGAGCCTGATAATTCCCGAAAAAACTGTCCGCGCCGGCGCGGAAGTCATCGACGGAGTCAAATACGTCTTTGATGAAGTCGTTGATACGGAGATCGATTTTCTCCTCACCATAGGTCTTCCGGACGTGGGCGTTTTTATTGCGCAAGACCTGATCTACAGCGGAACGCACCTTTATCTGACGAAATACATGGAGCATTGGATTGGGATTTTGCAGGGTATGCTGCTGTCCGACTACGACCTGTTCCTTCCCGGCCACGGCTTTCCGGCCGACAAAAACGAGGTTGCCAAAAATATAGAGTATTTGTCCGTTGCCATGGAGGCCGCCGGCAACGGACTCACCAATGATGCTTTCAAGCGCTTCCTGCTGGAAAGATTTCCCGAACGAAAATGCCCCGGCATATTCGACATATACATACCGCGCTTATTCGATAACGCGAGCGAGTTTTAATACGTCAATTGTCGTCAACAGGGGATCCGTTGGAACATGGGCGAGACATACACGGTTGGACAATATCTGGTCGACAGACTTCGCGAACTGGGCCTGGGACACCTGTTTTCCGTAGCGGGCGATTATTCGATCGAATGGGTGAACAGTTATGTCGAGAAAAGCGGTATTCAGGTCATCGAGGAGGTGAATGAACTGAATGCCGGTTATGCGGCTGACGGCTATGCGAGACTGAAAGGCATTGGTGCGCTTTGCGTTACTTATTCCGCAGGCTCGCTTTGTACAACAAATGCGATCGCCGGATCTTACGTCGAGAAAGTGCCGGTCGTTCTGATCAACGGTGCGCCAAGCATCAAGAAGACGCTCACATTCGAACAAACCGGCTACAGTGCGCATCACTTCATCAGCGGGCGGGAAACGGATCTTCAGGTGTTCGAATATATAACGGCCGCTGCCGTCCGCATCGATAGCCCTCATCTTGCGCCAATGCTCATAGATTATGCGCTGACGCAGTGCATCACCGAAAGACGTCCAGTCTATATCGAGTTGCTGGAGGATATGGTGGACCTGGAATGCACGCGCCCGTCGAATGCATTAAAAGCGGCGCCGGACATATCCGACGAGGACAGTCTCAATCAGTCGATCGCGCAAATCAGCGAAAGATTGCAAAATGCCACCAAACCCCTGATCTGGATCGGTGTCGAGATCGACCGGTTTGGCCTTCACGACCAGGCGGAGCGGCTCATTCGAGACCTCAAGATTCCCTACGTGACCGAGCTTTTGAGCAAGGCCATCCTATCGGAAGACGATGTCCAATTTGCCGGGGTATTTGATGGCGAATCGTCGTCACCCTATGTCCAGTCGTTGGTCAAAGACTCCGACTTCGTATTGGCGCTGGGCGTCTGGTTGACTGATATCAATGATTTGGGCTGGCCTATCGATCTCGATAAAACCGCATTCGCCTCCTGGGATACAGTGAAATATGGCACGATCTTCAACGCAGAGGTTTCGCTGGCGGACCTCGTCAACGGCTTGATTGACAAAAGGCTGACGTGCAAGGCCCAAAGTCTTCCGGCGAAAACAGCCCGGCAAGCGCCGGCCGTGAATCCGGCAGGCGAAATTACCTATCAGGGCTTCTACCATTTCATTCAGCAGCAGATCGACGGAAATACTATCGTTGGTGCCGACGCGAGTTTGAATTATTTCGGGAGCTTGCTTCTTGAAGTGGGTGCTCGCCGCGGTTTCATCGTACAATCATCCTATTCGGCGATCGGTTATATCGGTCCCGCCGCGACCGGGGTTTCGCTGGCGAAGCAAGATAAACAGAGGCTACTGGTCTTTGCGGGGGATGGCGGGTTTCAGATGACCGCTCAATGCCTCTCGACACAAACCCGCTTCAATCTCAACCCGATCATCTTCGTGATGGACAACGGCATCTATGGCGTGGAGCAATGGCTTGCCGATGCATCGGTTTTCCATGGTAACAAGCCGTTTTACAATTCATGCATCCTGCACCGATGGAATTACAGCAAGTTGGCAGAGGTCTTTGGCTGCCAAGGCTGGAAAGTGGACACCTATGGCGAACTCGAGGAAGCCATAAATGGCGCGAAAGAAAACCTGAACAGTCCGTCCATCATCCAGGTCGTCGTGCCTCAGCGGTCGATCCCCGATAATGCGAACTGGAAAGCAAACTAGAATGGCCGATGCCGCAGAAATTCTGGGGCTTCAGTCCTTGCTGGACCGCTACCCAACACCGCGGTTCTTATAGCCTCAGCCCAGCGCTGACACCATCACAGTAGGTTCAGGGAAGCGTCGCTGGCCAACACAGCTCCACTCTGCCGCTATAGCGTTTATTTATAGCGAACCGATCGATTCGGCATTGCCGGAACGGCTCACCGTCCGGCAGGACGAACCGCCGGGTGATACAATGGTGATGTCGTCCCTCGTCACTCGGATCCTGCACTCCACTCGCGATAGGCGAGGTGGATCTTTGCTCCGATCGTCGTGAAAGGCTGCGGCGGCAATGCCGTCGGGGCAGCCAGGCGCGCGTAGACGCGGCCGAGTTCGGAATCATGTCCGAGCGTCAGCTCCGCAGCCGCGATCCCTGATGCCGTCGAGTTCGATGCTCCAAGGCCGTTGCAGCCGCATGCCGCGAATACGCCACGCTCGATCTCACCGAATGCCGGCACATGATTGCGTGTGAGCGCCATCGCACCGGCCCAGCGATACTGCATCCCGACGCCGCTAAGGGTGGGAAAGCGTTTGGAGAACTTGCCGTCGTGGAGGCGGCCGGCTCGCTGGATCGCGGCGTCGCTGACTGCGATGCTCGGATTATAGCTGTAGCGGGAGCGCACCAGGATTCGGTCGCCGGTGCCGGTGCCGGTGCTGATGCGGCGGACGGTCGTTCCCATCGGCAGGGCGGGAGTGGCGGCCCACTTCCGTTCTCCACTGAGGCGCGAGGGGTCGAACGCCTCGGTGAGGGAGGCGTAGGTGAAGACGTGAAGCAGGCGTCCACGGAAGAAGCCGAAGCTCTCCGCATGTCCATTGTTTGCCATGATGATCTTCGGCGCCTGCACCGAACCCTGCGGCGTCTTGACGAGCCAGCCCGTACCGAGGCGTTCGAACGAGAGCGCCGGCGTCCGCTCGTAAAGGGTGACCGGCTTCTTCAGGCAGTCGGCGACCCCGCGAATGTAGGCGGCGGGCTGCACGATGACCGTACCGGGCGTGAACAGACCAGAGGTGTAGACCGGCGATCCCGTGACCGCTCCGATCTCCCTGGTCCTCAGGAGCCGATGGTCTTCGCCCATTTTCGAGAGCTGCTGCGCATAGTCCTCGAGGTGCTTGTCGCCTTCCGCGCTGATGGCGACGCTGTATCGACCACAGGGATCGAACACGTTCTTGCCCCAACCGTTTTCGGTCGCCATCTCGGTCGCCAGAGCAATAGCCGAGCGCTGTATGAGCACGGACTGTCTGAACCTGGCCGCCGACTCTCCGCTGAAACCATCGGACGAGACCTCGTGGGGCAGGTCGATGATGAAGCCCGAATTCGCGCCCGCCGGCCCCTCGCCGACAATACCCGCTTCCAGCACGGCGACCCGCGCGGTCGGGTCCAGGCGTGAGATGCGCCGGGCCGCGGAAAGCCCTGCGAAACCGCCGCCTATGATTGCGACATCCGCAATGACCGAACCATTCAGCGTGGACTGTGGCGTGCGCGGCGCAAGCGTGGCCACCCAGCCCGAAACGCCTGCGCGTTTCGGAAGCCTGGATGCAACGAAGACGTTCCTTGCGGACTGGGTCACGTCAGATTGCTTCCCGCTCCATGAGCGTTTCGAGCGCGCGCCGGACGGCCGGAAGCTTTTCTGGGGCAAGCCCGCGCAGCGGCTTTCGTGGAACGCCGGCGCCGTAGCCCACCAGATCTGCCGCCGCATAGACGGACTGCACGTAGTCGCCTTCCCAGATCAGCCCCATCGACGGCTCCAAGATTTTCCAAAGGGCGCGAACCTCGTCCCACTTGTGCTCAGCGGCGGCCTCGACGAGGGCGATGCAGATTCTCGGAGCGAAGTTCGCCCCACCCCAGATCAGGCCGTTGCATCCGGCATAGAGCGCGTAGGGAACGAGAGGGTCAGCGCCATTCATGACGAAACGGCCGGTGCGGATAAGTGCTGCCTGCTTTCCAAGATCGCCGCTGCTGTCCTTGACGGCACAAAAGCCGGGGATTTCGCTCAGCTTGTCGAGAAGTTCGGGCGTGACGGCGACGCCGACCGCTTGGGGAACGTTGTAGCCAATCACCGGAAGACCGGCCGTCGCAACCTCGCTGTAGAAATCGACGATGCCTTGGTCGTCGGTCGGTCCCTCGAAGAAGGGCGGAAGAACCATGACGCCTTCGGCGCCAGCGTCGCGCGCGCGGATAGTACGCTCGATGACGTCTTCCACGAGGAGAGCGGAGGTCTGCGCAATCACCTTTGCCCGTCCGTTGACGATCCGCGCTCCGCGCCGGATCAACTCCTCGGATTCCTCCTTGGAAAGGTAGACGTGCATGCCGGTGCCGGAGCTGAACAGGAAGCTCTTGACGCCTGCTGCGAGGTAGCGCTCGACATTATATTCGAGCCTGCCGTAGTCGATGCGTCCGGCATGGTCGAACGGCGTCGTAATGGCAAGATTCAGGCCTCGAAACTGGAAGTTAGACATTCGTTTTGTGTCTCGCGTTAGGCTGCCGAAGGGTCAAGCCAAATGGTCCTAGAGGGTCGGGGTCTCCAGACCCTCTGGGGCCGCGTACATGGCCATGTTTCGTCGTGAAAGCTCGAGGTGAAGCCGCGCCAGTTCTCCGGCTGCGTCGGGATCGCGTTTCCCGATCGCTTCGATCATCTCGTCATGTTGTTGCGTGGCGAGTTCGAGCTCTTCCTGCATGCGAGGCGTGTTCGGGTGCTTGTAGAAGACCTTGCCGATGCGCGCATGGTCGATCTGCAGTCGCCGCAGGCTCGGAACGAGATAGACGTTGTGTGCCATCTCGCCGATCTGTCGGTGGAACTGGTCGTTGTAGAAGACGCGCCCCTCGACGTCGCAATTGTCGACGGCCTTTCGAAATGACTGCTGCATCTGCTTGAGCAGGTCGAGCTGCCCGCGCGTTCCATTCTCGGCCGCCAGCTTGTTGGCGGTGATGTAGATCATCGGTGCAAGAAGGAAGAAGTCATGCAAGGACTGGTAGCTCATCGAACTGACGCGCGCCGCCCGGTTGGCTTCCAGCTCGATATAGCCTTCGCCAGCCATCTGTCGCATCAGCTCGCGAACCGGCGGGCGGGATAGGCCGAACTCCTCGCTCAGCGCCACTTCGTCCAACACCGCACCCGGCGGCAGCTCCATCGTCAGGATGCGTCTGCGGAGCGTCAGGCTCAGATTCACTTTGCGATCGGGGCTGCCGATCTCGGAGATAATGTCATCGTCCATCTCATAATCCTTTTGAAAGACATTATGTAGACATAAGATAGACGTCAAGAATTTCCTGAGACTCTGGAATCGAATCCGCTCGCCGGCTCAGCGATAGGGCAGTGTCGGGTCAGGGGAAGGTTGCTGCCTTCGTGGTGAAGCGAATGCTGCGTCGGCCTAGCGGCCTTCGATGCTCATCGCCCCACCGAGCACAGGTGTGAGTTCCGCGACGCGCTTTAAAAGGTCAGTTGCACCTTGCAGGCCGCCGTACGGTCGCCCGCGAGGGTGAAGGCTGCGGTGGCTTCTTCGAGCGGCAGGCTGTGGCTGATGATCGGCCGCACATCGATCTTGCGGCTGGAGATCAGCTCGACGGCGGTATCGAACTCCTCATGGAAGCGCTGCGTTCCGTGGAGCTGAAGCTCCTTGCCGACGATGGCGTTGAGAGGGATCGAGACGTCTCCCGTGACGCCGACCTGCACGATCGTTCCGCGCGGCCTGATGGCGGCAATCGCGCCGCGGATGGCCGGAGCGGCGGCCGAGCATTCGATAACGAGATCGAAATAGCCCTTTCCCGCCTCGTATTCTGCAAGCGCCGGAACATCCTTGGAAACATTGATCGTGCGGCTGGCGCCCATCGCTTTGGCCCTGTCCAGAGCCGCATCCGCGAGATCGGTCACCACGATCTCGCTTGCGCCGTGATAGGAGGCGACGGCGACCATCAGGGCGCCGATCGGGCCGGCTCCGGTGACCAGCACGCGTTTGCCTGTGATATCTCCTGCGCGCGATGCCGCGTGCAGGCAGACGGAGAGCGGCTCGCTGCAGGCCGCTTCTGCAGCAGTTGTCGCAACTCCGACTGCAAAGCATTGCTTGGCCGGCACCACCAGCCATTCCCGGAACATGCCCTGCTCATGCGGCAGGCGCATCGCACTGCCCATGAAGCGCATGTCCAGGCAGTGGATCGGCATGTTTTTCTGGCAATATTCGCAATGCCCGCAGGGTTGGCTGGGACTGACCGCCACCAGCGTACCGGTCTTCAGGTCGACCCCCTCGCCCGCTTGGCTCACCGTCCCCGAGGCCTCGTGGCCGGGTATGATCGGCTCGCGAACCCGGACTGGGCCGAAACCGCCGTCCTGATAATAATGCAGGTCGGAGCCGCAAATCCCTGCGGCTGCCATTTTGAGAAGCACCTCGCCGGGACCAGGGGCCGCAACCGCGGCGGTCTCGATCCTGAGATCACCCTTTTGGTAAAGCCGTGCCACACGTGTCCGCATCGTGTCCATCCTATCTCAACAGTCCAAGCTGCTGCGGCAGCCACAGCGATATGGCGGGCACGAAGGTGATCAGGATCAGCGCCAGGAAGAGCGGCACCAGCCAGGGCAGGATCGCCATGGTCGTGCGTTCGACGGAGAGTTTCGCGACCCTCGACAGCACGAAAAGCACCATGCCGAGCGGCGGGTGCAACAGGCCGATCATCAGGTTCAGCGTCATGATGAGGCCGAACTGGACCGGATCGATCCCGAATTTCAGGACGATCGGCAGAAGGATCGGCACGAGGATGGTAATGGCTGCGATCGTATCCAGGAAGCAGCCGACGAAGAGCATCAGCAGGTTCACGAGGATCAGGAAAACCCATTTATTGTCGGTGATCGACAGGATCGCATCGGAGAGCAACTGGGCCGCCTGGCTCACCGTCAGCAGCCAGGCAAAGACCGATGCCGCGGTGACGATGAAGAGAACGGATGCCGTCGTCTCGATCGTATCGAAACTTGCCTTGGCGAGCGTCGAGGGCGTCATCGTGCGGTAACGCACCAGACCGAGGAACAGGGACCAGAGGACGGCTGCGACGGCGGCCTCCGTCGGCGTGAACCAGCCCATCGTCATGCCGCCGATGAGGATGACAGGCGTCATCAGCGCCATGACGGCGGAGAAGCGGAAATACCAGTCGAGGGCAAGAAGCAGGGCAAGGGCAATGCCCGCCGCAACATTCATCGATACGCCCGCCTGCATCAGCAGATAGATGGCCAGCGGCACTGCCAGGACGACGACGATTTCCATCCCCGCCGACAGCAGCTGCCTCACATCGAACGGCGCATCGGAGCCCCAGCGCTTCCAATAGGCAAAGGCGGCGACGGTTATCATCATCAGGAGCGTCATGACAATGCCGGGCAGGATGCCCGCCATGAAAAGAGCGCCGATCGATACGTTCGCCATCATGCCGTAGATCACGAAAGGCAGCGACGGCGGGAAGATCGGGCCGAGCGTTGCCGAAGCCGCCGTCACGCCGACCGCGGCCTCGACCGGATAGCCGTGATCTTTCATCGCCTTGATCTCGATCGTGCCGATACCCGCTGCGTCGGCGAGCGCTGTGCCCGACATGCCGGAGAAGATCACTGAACCGATGATGTTGACTTGCGCGAGACCGCCCTTCATCCAGCCGACAAGAGCGACGGCAAAGGAATAGATGCGGCCGGTGACACCGGCTGAGTTCATCAGGTTGCCCGCGAGGATGAAGAAGGGCACGGCGAGCAGCGGGAAGCTTTCGACGCCGGCGATCATGCGCTGGGCGACGATGATGTCGGGCGCGACGCCATAAAGGACGATGTAAAGCACGGATGCGACGGCCATAGAGATGGCAACGGGCACCCCGACCAGCATCAGCACCAGAAACGAGCCAAGAAGCAGCAGCATCGGATCAATCCTCGACGGTCTGGAATTCTTCGGGGCGCTCCAGAACGGAGTAGCCGCGGCGCATGTTGGCGATGAAGACGACGATCGCGCGGATCAGCATCAACACGAAGGCGATGAGAACGCTGTAGAAGACGATGTTGCGCGGCAGATCGATGGTGACCATCTGCTCGTCCGCCACGATGTCGACGTAACGCCACATCAGATGGCAGCCATAGGCGAAGAAGCCGATGCGGACGATATCGACGAAAGTGGCGAGCACGCGTGCCAGGCCTGCTGGCATATAGTGATAGAACACGTCCACCTGGATATGCCGCGACGTGCGCACGCACATGACGGAACCGAGAAAGACGACACCGATCAGACAATTGATCGCGATCTCCTCGGTCCATGCGTAGCTGTCGTTCAGCACATAGCGCGTGAAGAACTGCAGGAACACGCAACCGGCCATCAGCCAGAAGACGAGCAGCGTGATCCAGTCCTCGATGGCATAGTCCGAGACGTTTGCGGTCGGCGCGTGCCCTTCGAACTCGTGACCGATTTCTTCGGCCGTGATTTGCGTATGAATTTCTTGCGACATGATCGGCCCTGTTCCAGATCGGAATGAAGGAGCGCGGCGTCTGCAGCAACCAAAGTGTTACAGCGTCCTTGCGCGTCTGAAAGACGCGCGGCGCTGTAAGGCGCCGCGCCGCGTAGTTTACTGGATCGCGCGGATTGCTTCCCAATCGGCCTTCTCGTAACCGAAATCCTCGAATTTGACCTTTTCCATCACGGTCTTTTCGAAATCGGCTTTGTCGACCTCGGTGACATTCAGGCCCTTTTCCTTGAAGGTCGCGATGAGGTTATTTTCCTTGCCGGCGATCGTCTTGCTGGTGCGCTCGGCCGCCTCCTGCATAACCTCGCCGAAGATCTTCTTGTCCTCGTCGGAAAGGCTCGCCCACCGCGTCTTCGAGATCACGGTGTTGAGGTGATCGACGATGTGGCCGGTGAGGATGATGTTCTTCTGGACTTCGTAGAACTTCTTCGCCTCGATTGTCGTCAGCGGATTTTCCTGTGCCTCGACCGTGCCGTTCTGCAAGGCGAGATAGACCTCGGCAAAGGCGATCGGCGTGGTGTTGGCGCCGCAGGCGCGCGGCATGGCGAGATAGGCCGGAACGTCAGGCACCCGGATCTTCAAGCCCTGCATATCGGCGCATTTGGCAATCGGCTTGTTTGATGTCGTATGGCGCGTGCCGTAATAGCTGACGGCGGCGATGTGGTTGCCGGTCTTGTCTTCATAGCCTTTGGCAAGACGCTTGAAGACATCGCTCTTGGTGTAGGCGATCAAGTGATCGGGACCGCGGAAGATATAGGGGAAGTAAGTCACGCCGATCGGCTTGTAGTCGCGTGCCGCGAAGCTCGATCCCGAGATGATGATGTCGACGGTCCCGAGCTTGAGGCCCTGGTTGATGTCGGCTTCCTTGCCGAGCTGCGATGCCGGATAGACCTCGATCTTGTAGCGCCCATCGGTGCGCTTGTTGATCTCTTCCGCGGCCCAGACAGAATCCGTGTGGAAGGGCTCTGACGTTTCATAGACATGCGCCCATTTCAGCACTGTCTGGGCATGCGCGATCGCGCTGCTCGCCATGATCGCGGCTGCAGTGCAAAGTATCGTTGCCAGTCTGCTTTTCATTGCTCTCTCCTCCCGAGCTTGGGTTAAGTCTTGGCAGTTCCTTTCGGCGGCCGCTTGTTGCGTCCGCGCTCCTCTTCCCCCGAAAACTCCTCCCCGAAGCTCTCGGAAAACCTCTTCTGCGACATTGTGAGATGGGCGCGCATGGCCGCCTTGGCGCCAGCGGCATCGCCGGCAGCGATCGCGTCGCGAATGGCCCGATGCTCGTCCAGGGCGCTGCGCCATGTCGTTGGCCCCTCGAAGTGGCTGGCGAGCCTTGCGAAATAGGGGGTCATGCGCATGTCGAACATCTCGCCCGTGACGCGGATCAATGTCGCATTCCCGACGATGGCGGCAATGCCGGTGTGGAAGGCGCGATCGGCATCGAGCACTGCGATTGCATCGTTGACCACGCCACCCATACGCGTCAGAGCTTCATCGAGCAGAGCGATATCGTCCGGTTTGGCGCGACCGGCAGCTTCTTCGGCGATGGCGCATTCGATAATGGCGCGCGCCTGCAGCAGCTCGAACGGCCCCTCCACCGGCTCGCGCTCGGCCCCGGTGACGGTCGCAGCATGCTGGCGCACCACATAGATGCCGGATCCCATGCGGATGTTGACGAGGCCCTCGACCTCAAGGACGATCAGCGCCTCGCGGACGGTCGGGCGTGAAACCGACAGTTGCTCCGCCAGGTCGCGCTCGGCCGGCAGCCGCTGGCCAACGGCAAGCTCGCCGCTGGCGATCATCAAGCGAATCTGATCCGCGACCTGCCGATAAAGGCGGCGTGATTCAACAGGCGAAAACATCGTGGGCCTCCCTAGGCGAGCTTCTCCTCAAGCCGCAGCTGGTCAACTGGCCTGACCAATTACCACTTGAATAGCATTGCTGGAGTTGTGCGTCAATCCGCCGCATAAACTCAGAAGGAGAGTTCAGGCCATAGGCCGAAGCCCGGCGCAAAGAACCCCGCCGAAGCGGGGTTCTTTGCGAATAGGGTGATCAATTGTTATGCGCTGCGCAGGCCTCATCCATCGGCGTGGCGTTGCTGGTGCCGCCTTGCGTTTGAAGATTGCTGGAGTTGTTGACCGGGTTGGGGCACTTGGTCCTGCCTGTCTTCATCGTGCCGCCGGTCGTGGAGTTTGTCGTGGTGGTGTCGGTTCCCATCGGTGTTTTGACCTTCGCGCCACCCTGATCGACGTGGTTCTTGTCGATCGTGGCCCCGGCTGGCGCCGGATTGGATTGGGCGAAAGCAGACGTGGCCATGCCAATAGCGAGAACCGAAGCTGCTACGAGTTTCATACGCATCTGATGTCCTCCTTGGGATCTTTGCGTGATTATTCAGAACCTCGCCAACGCGTCATTGTTCCGCAACTGCTGCTTACAAATGCGCGAAACGCGGCAGCAACCGCCACCAGCGGCAATCTGAGTGTCGGGCACATCAGCAGCTTTATGGCTTTGCACGTTTTAATAGTAAAATATCTCGAAAACAATCAAACGGCGCTTAATGCTGACATATCGTGTCACTAACCCTCGGTAAGACCGTTTCAGCTAAACATCACCAACGAAAGGACATGACCATGGCTGAACACACCGGACGCGCGACAGCAATTGCCTGCACCTATATTGAAGCCATCTCCAGCAAAGACATCGACACTATTCTTGAACTCTCGGCCGAGGATGTCGTCTGCTCGTCGCCGATCGGCAAGCTGAGCGGCACGCAGGCATTTCGCGGCTTCCACGAAGGCTTTGCGCGCATGATCAAAAGCGTGAACATTCTCGCTGTCTACGGCGATGATGATCAGGCCGTCATCGTCTATGAAGCCGAAACCCATCCTGTTCCGCGCGCCCTGACCGTCGAGCTCATCACGGTCAACGGCGGGAAGATCGCATCCACCGACGTGATCTACGACTCCGCGCCGTTCGCCGAGTACATGGCGACGGTCAAGCCACACTGAACTTGCCCCGGAAGTTCTTCAAATGATCACCATCACTGCGGCAACAAGAGAGACGGCTTGCTATGAAGAGAATCCAATATCACAGATATGGCGGGCCGGAGCTGATGCAGCTTGAAGAGTGTGAACTTCGCGCAGCCGGCAAGGGCGAAGTCGTGGTGAAGGTCGCCTTCGCGGCAATCAACCCCATCGACTGGAAGGTTCGCAACGGCTATCTGAAAATGGTGACGGGGAAAACCTTCCCGCGGGCCATAGGCAGCGATTTTTCCGGAACGGTAACGTCCGTCGGCCCAGGCGTGACGCGCTTCAAACCGGGCGATGCCGTGTTCGGCCTCGCACATATCAGGGATGGCGGAGCGCTCGGCGAAGCTGTGATCGCACCGGAAGCCTTTCTCGCCAGCAAGCCTGGGTCTGTTTCCTTCGAAGATGCAGCCTGCCTCGCAACACCCGGAGTCACTGCATGGAACGGCCTCGTTGACAAGGCAAAGCTGACGGCGGGCAAACATGTGTTCGTCAACGGCTGCGCCGGCGCTGTCGGCGAGGCGACCGTTCAACTCGCACAGATGTTCGGGGCGACGGTTTCGGGAAGCTGCGGCGCGGCCTCCATGCAGCGCGCCCGAGACCGCGGCGTGCACTCTCTTTTCGATTATCGCACTGCCGACCTGTCGAAGATCCGCGATCGCTTCGATGTTGTCTACGACACAGCCGGCACAATGAAGATCAAGATCGGTCTCGGCCTGCTGCGCAGCCGCGGCGTTTTCCTCGACATTGATCCGACGCCCAGCAAATTCATTCGCGCGATGGTCGACCGCAGGCTGAAGCCAATCATCTGCACCGCGCGGGCCGACATCCTGGACGGGCTTGCCCGTGCCGCAGACGAGGGTAGGCTGAAGCTTCCGGTTTCCGAAATCGTACCGCTGAGCGATGGAATAGAGACGCTGACGGCTCTGGAACATGGCCGCAAGAGCAACGGAAAGGTCCTAGTCCGTGTGAATTGAAACCGATACTCCGGAGCCCCTTCGGCAGCACCGGTAGAGGCTGTGCTAAGATATAGTCATGTCCCAAAGCCAGAGATTGTTCGAAATTCTCCAGATTCTCCGCCGCCATCGCCAAGCGGTCTCCGGGAACTATCTCGCGCAAGAAACGGGCGTTTCCCTGCGGACGATCTACCGGGACATCTCGTTGCTGCAATCCATCGGCGCTGAGATCGAAGGGGAGCCCGGTTTCGGCTATGTGCTGAAGCCGGGTTTCATACTGCCGCCTCTCATGTTCTCGGAAGCGGAAATCAAGGCGATCACGCTAGGCGTGCAATGGGTCACCCGTCAGACAGACGAGGATCTACGCGCGGCGGCTCAGGACGCCCTTGCCAAGATCGAAGCCGTGCTTCCGTCGGAACTCCGTCATGGATTGACCGACAATGATTTCCATATCGGCCTCCCCTCGCTGCCGGCACCCGCAATCAGCCTCAAGATCCTGCGTCAGGCCATGCAGCAGCAGATGAAGCTGCGGATCATCTATAGAGATGCCGGAGATGCCGACAGCCACCGCATCATATGGCCGATTGCAGTCGCCTTCTTCGATTCCAGGCGGATCATTGCCGGGTGGTGCGAACTGCGACAGGATTTCCGGATGTTTCGCGCCGACCGTATCCTCGAAGCAGCACTCCTGGCCGATCGCTATCCCGGAAAGAGGCGGGAATTGGTCAAGCAATGGCGGGCGCAGGCGCAAGAAGCACGCGGCGCGGTGGCACGGGAGACCAGCTAATTCAGCGTCGGCCAGCGGCGATCGCCGAGTTCGTGTTAATTACTTCGCGTAAAGCGCTCGCGACCGCTCGAGATGCTTGAGGAGTGCTGTTTCAGAGCCATCCACGTCGTTTGCTTCAAGGCGATCGACGATTTCGTCGTGTTCGGCGAGCGTGAATTTTTCCTTGCCGGTCCAGATCAGCATCTCGGTATGGTATTCCTTCAGCCAGGCAAGCATCGCTTCGCTGACGGCGACGTAGATCGGGTTGCCTGATATCTGCGCGATGCGGGTGTGGAATTCCATGTCCGCGTCGATAAACTCTTCGGCCCGCCCAAGCGACATTCGCTGGCGTTCGATGATGTTCCTGAGATCGGCGATATCGCTTGCAGAGGCGCGCTGCGCGGCCTCTCGCGCCATGCCCCGCTCGAAGAAGATGCGGGCGCTCTTGAGATATTCCAGCGAGTCCGACGATTGCGACAGCATGATCTTGGCGGTGAGATCGACCTGGCGGAATATCGATTTTGCCGTCAGCCGGAGAACCTTCGCCCGCTCACCGTGCGAAATGCTGACCAGACCCTTGTTGGCAAGGGACTGCATGGCCTCCCTGATCGCCGGCCGGCCGACGCCGAAGCGTTCCATCAGCACGCGCTCGGAGGGCATTTCGTCGCCGGGCTGAAGCTCGCCCGAGGTGATCATTCGCTCAAGTCGATCAAACACTTCGTCAGAGAGTTTCCGGCGGACGATTTGTTCGAGGGGCTGGGTCATCACATCTCGCTGGCTCAAAATGTTTCCTCCTAACAGTTTTCCGGGTCGAGAACAAAGCTGTCAGCGAAAATTTGCGGATCCGAAGATTCTACTTTTCATAAGTTGGAATACTCATTATACCAGATCATGAGTTGACGCCATGGCAATCTGCCGGGCGAGAGGAGCAACCGTCCGTTCCATGATGATTACCCTGACCTATCGTATCGAAACGCCCGGCAGCGTCGAGGCGATGGCGGAAAAGATCGCGAGCGACCAGTCGACCGGCACCTTCGTGCCCGTCCCGGGCGAAACCGAAGAGCTGAAGTCGCGTGTCGCCGCCCGCGTGCTGGCGATCCGCTCACTCGAAGATGCGCGCCATCCAACCTGGCCCGAGGTCGCCCCCGGCACACTGCTCAATCGTGCCGATGTCGACATCGCCTTTCCGCTGGACGCGATCGGCACCGACCTTTCGGCATTGATGACCATTGCGATCGGCGGCGTCTATTCCATCAAGGGCATGACCGGCATCCGCATCGTCGACATGACGCTGCCCGACGCCTTCGGGAGCGCGCATCCGGGACCGCAATTCGGCATTCCTGGAAGCCGCCGCCTCACCGGCGTCGAAGGTCGCCCCATCATCGGAACGATCGTCAAGCCGGCGCTTGGCCTCAGGCCGCACGAAACGGCGGAACTCGTCGGCGAGCTGATCTCATCCGGCGTCGACTTCATCAAGGATGACGAAAAACTGATGAGCCCGGCCTATTCGCCGCTCAAGGACCGCGTTGCGGCGATCATGCCGCGCATTCTCGATCACGAGCAGAAGACCGGCAAGAAGGTCATGTATGCCTTCGGCATCTCGCATGCCGACCCCGACGAGATGATGCGCAACCACGATGTCGTCGCCAAGGCCGGCGGCAACTGCGCTGTCGTCAATATCAACTCGATCGGCTTCGGCGGCATGAGCTTTCTGCGCAAGCGCTCCAATCTGGTGCTGCACGCGCATCGAAACGGTTGGGACGTGCTGACGCGCGGCCCCGGCGCCGGCATGGATTTCAAGGTCTACCAGCAATTCTGGCGGCTGCTGGGCGTCGACCAATTCCAGATCAACGGTATCAGGGTCAAGTATTGGGAGCCGGACGACAGCTTCGTCTCGTCCTTCAAGGCCGTCAGCACGCCGCTGTTTAATGCCTCCGATTGCCCGCTTCCGGTTGCCGGTTCGGGCCAGTGGGGAGGACAGGCGCCCGAGACCTATCAACGGACCGGTCGCACCGTCGATCTTCTCTATCTCTGCGGCGGAGGCATCGTCAGCCATCCCAGCGGCCCGGCGGCCGGGGTTCGGGCCGTGCAGCAGGCCTGGCAGGCCGCGGTCGCGGACATCCCGTTGGAGACCTACGCGAAAGATCATCCGGAGCTCGCCGCTTCGATTGCAAAGTTCAGCGACGGCAAGGGCGCGTGATCGCGATGGATGAACCTCTCGTCAGCTATTACGGGGACGACTTCACCGGCTCCACCGATGTCATGGAGGCTCTGGCCTCGAACGGTGTCTCGACCGTGCTCTTCCTCGACGTTCCAACGCCGGAACTGCTCGCGCGCTTCAGGGATTGCCGGGCAATCGGCATTGCCGGGACAAGCCGTAGCGAGACGCCCGCATGGATGGGAGAGCACCTTACGCGCGCTTTCGAATGGCTGAATTCGCTCGGCGCTGATATCTGCCACTACAAGGTCTGCTCGACCTTCGATTCCAGTCCCGAGATCGGCAATATCGGCAAGGCGATCGAAATCGGCCGCACGGTGTTCGGGCAATCCATCGTGCCCGTCATCGTCGGCGCGCCGCAATTGAAGCGCTACACGGCTTTCGGCAACCTCTTTGCCGCTTACCAGGGCCGGGTCTTTCGCATCGATCGCCATCCCGTCATGAGCCGCCATCCGGTCACCCCGATGGACGAGGCGGACCTTGCGATCCACCTGTCGAAGCAGACCCGGCTTCCCGTCCTGGTCGCCGATCTTGTCGCCATCACCGCGACGGACGCCGATGCGCGGATCGACGAACTGGCGTCGGCTTCAGAAGGGATCCTGCTCATCGATGTCGACTCCGAGGCGACGCAGGAGGTTGCCGGTCGGCAGCTGCTTCGTGTCACTGGCCGCTCCGGAAGTTTTGTCGCCGGCTCCTCGGGTGTCGAATATGCCCTGCTTAGCGCATGGCGGCGGAGCGGTTTCATCGGCAACAGCGGCGCCGAGTTTCCTGATATCGGCCCGGTCGACCGCCTCGCCGTCGTGTCAGGCAGCGTATCGCCGACGACCGAGCGCCAGATCCGAACGGCTGTCGAGAGCGGCTTCGAGAGTATCGCGCTCGATCCGCTTGCACTGGTCTCGGAGAATGGCGAACAGACGGTGGATGCAGCGGTTGAGGCAGGCACCCAGAAGCTCAGGCAAGGCAAGAGCGTCATTCTCTACACCGCGCTTGGTCCGTCTGCCGACCGCGGCGCCGACATCGACAGGCTTCCGGGCGCTCGTCACCGGCTCGGCAGCGCGCTCGGCACGATCTTGCGCCGCCTGATCGAGAACGAAGGGCTTTCACGTGCCGTCGTCGCCGGCGGCGACACATCAAGTCATGCGCTCAGGCAGTTGAAGATCGACGCGCTGACGACGCTTCTTCCGCTGCCGCAGACGCCTGGTTCTCCGCTTTGCCTTGCGCATGGCGACTATCAGCCGACCAACGGCCTGCAGATCGCGCTCAAAGGCGGCCAGGTCGGGACGGACGGCTATTTCGTCCAGATCCGTGAGGGAAGGAAGCGCTGATGGTTTCCTTCGGCATCGGCCGAAACGTGCGATCGCAGAAAAACGTGACTCCAACAAATTAACTAGTGATATGGTGATTGACTCATCATACCAGTATATGATCCTATCGAGAACGGGAAAAGGTGAGGAAACATGACTAAGATTGCCCTCTTCGGCGCAGGCGGGAAAATGGGATACCGGCTTGCCAAAAATCTCAAAGGCTCGCGTTTCGAGGTCCGCCATGTCGAGGTGAGCGACGCAGGCAAGGCCCGTTTGAAGAATGATCTCGGTGTCGATTGCGTGCCCGTCGATATCGGACTCGACGGCGCTGAGGTGGTGATCCTTGCCGTGCCGGACACGGCCATCGGCAAGGTCGCGGCAGGCATTGTCGACAAGCTCCCATCAGGCACCATGGTGATCGCGCTGGACGCTGCGGCTCCCTTTGCCGGCCACCTGCCGAAGCGCGATGATCTTACCTATTTCGTCACCCATCCCTGCCATCCGCCGATCTTCAACGACGAGACGGACATGCAGGCGAAAAAGGACCACTTCGGCGGCCTCTTCGCCAAGCAGCATATCGTCTCGGCGCTGATGCAGGGCCCGGAAAGCGCTTATGCGCTTGGTGAGGAAATCGCCAAGCTGATCTGGGCGCCGGTCATGCGCTCGCATCGGGTCACAGTCGACCAGCTTGCCATGCTCGAACCGGGCTTGTCGGAAACCGTCTGCGCATCGCTGCTCGTCGTCATGCGACAGGCCATGGACGAATGCGTGGCACGCGGCGTGCCGGAACAGGCCGCCCGCGACTTCCTGCTCGGCCATATGAACGTGCTCGGCGCGGTCATCTTCAGGGAAGTCGACGGCGTGTTCTCGGATGCCTGCAACAAGGCGATCGAGTTCGGCATCCCGGCGCTGATGCGCGACGACTGGAAAAAAGTATTCGAACCGCAGGAGATCGCCGAAAGCATCCGGCGCATCACCTGAACCGGCCTGGGGAGGTAAGCCCTCCCCCTCAACTGCCCCGGGGAGACGGGGTCTAGCCGCCCCAGGGAGAAGGGGCTTCATTCACAACAGGGAGGAAAATATGAAACTGACGCGCAGACTGACACTTGCAGCTTTTGCCGGCGCATTGGCGCTCGGAACGGCTCTTCCGGCCTTTTCGGCCGACCTCATCGCCATCATCACGCCGGCGCATGACAATCCCTTCTTCAAGGCCGAAGCCGTCGGCGCCGAAGCCAAGGCGAAGGAACTCGGCTACGAGACGTTGCTCATGACGCATGACGACGACGCCAACAAACAGTCCGAAATGATCGACACGGCGATCGGGCGCGGCGCCAAGGCGATCATCCTCGACAATGCCGGAGCCGACGCCTCCGTCGCGGCCGTCAAGAAGGCAAAGGATGCTGGCATTCCCTCCTTCCTGATCGACCGCGAAATCAACGCCACGGGCGTTGCCGTCGCCCAGATCGTCTCGAACAACTACCAGGGCGCCCAGCTCGGGGCGCAGGAATTCGTCAAGCTGATGGGCGAGAAAGGCAATTACGTCGAGCTGGTGGGCAAGGAGTCCGACACCAATGCCGGTATCCGCTCGCAAGGCTATCACGACGTCATCGACGACTATCCGGACCTGAAGTCCGTCGCCAAGCAGTCGGCCAATTGGAGCCAGACGGAAGCCTATTCGAAGATGGAAACCATCCTCCAGGCAAATCCCGACATCAAGGGCGTCATTTCAGGGAATGACACCATGGCCATGGGCGCGATCGCAGCGCTGCAGGCTGCCGGCCGCAAGGACGTGATCGTCGTCGGCTTCGACGGTTCCAACGACGTGCGCGACTCCATCAAGTCGGGCGGCATCAAGGCAACAGTCCTGCAGCCCGCCTATGCGCAGGCTCAGCTGGCAGTGGAACAGGCAGACGCCTACATCAAGAACAAGATGACCCCGAAGGAAGAGAAGCAGTTGATGGATTGCGTCCTCGTCAATGCTGACAATGCCGGCAAGCTAGAGACCTTCGCCCTGACGAACTGATCAGCCGCGAATTGCAGAGGGCGCAGCGCTGTGCCCTCTGCAATGCATTTCGCAAGACGTCGAGGTTTACTGCATGTTGAGAATGAAGGGCGCTCTGCTCGCTGCCGTCGTGGCGGCAGCCTTGCCCGGTTGCAAGATCATCAAGACGCCGACGGCTGAGGAAAAGGCTGCGGCAGCGGCAAAGACCGCCTTCGACCCGAATGCAAAGGTCGAGGCGATCTGGCAGTCCGAGGCAGTGCCCTATTTTGAAAAGCGCGCCGGCGACCTGAAGGACGTCATGCAGCTTTCCGCCTCCAGCCCCGACGCCGCCGGCGAGAAATACGGCAATCCCCGCAAGCAGAGCAGCTCGCCATGGACCTATGCGGTGAAGATCACCGGCAAGGTCGTTGCGGCCGATACGGCGTCGCGCGCGGCAACGCTCGATGTCGACGCCGATGGCGACGGCAAGGCCGATGCCAAGGTGCAGATCGGGCCGGCGCTGCGCGGCACGGCGCTGCGCGACACGCTGGATTTCGTCAATTTCAATGAATTCAAGAACCAGATCGAGTGGGCGCAATTCGGCAAGGCCTTCAACGAGAAGGCCAATACGGCTTTTCTGTCCGCCGTCCCGCGCGAAGGCCTGGTCGGCAAGACGGTGACCGCGATCGGCGCCTTTCCGCTGCCGAAGAGCGGCGAGCTTCCGCTCGTAACACCTTCGGAACTGAAGGTCGGCCCATGACCACAGGAGAGGCACAAAAGGACGACATTATCCTGCGCCTCGACGAGGTGTCGAAGGTCTATTCGGGTATCGTCGCCGTCAAGCGCGCCAATCTCGAGCTGCGCCGTGGCGCGGTGAACGTCCTCGTCGGCGAAAACGGTGCAGGCAAGTCGACGCTGATGAAGATCATCGCCGGCGTCGAGCGTCCGACGCTCGGCCGCATCATCCTGGACGGCAAGCCCGTATCCTTCGACAGCCCTGCCGATGCGCAGGCGCACGGCATCGGCATGATCTTTCAGGAGCTCAATCTCTTCGCCAACATGTCGGTTGCCGAGAACATCTTCGCCAGGCGCGAGATCACGCGCGGCATCCTCGGTATCGATCACAAGGCACAGGTGCAAAAGGCCAATGCGTTTTTGAAGCGTCTGGATGCCGGCATTGAGGCCGAAACGATGGTCGAGGATTTGCCAATCGGCCAGCAGCAGCTCGTCGAGATCGCCAAGGCGATGTCGTTGAATGCCCGCATCCTGATCATGGACGAGCCGACGTCGGCGCTTTCGGCGGCCGAAGTCGAGATCCTGTTCAAGGTGATCGCGGAACTGAAAGCCCAAGGTGTGGCGATCGTCTATATCTCGCACCGGCTCGAGGAGCTGATGCGGATCGGCGACTACATCACCGTGCTGCGTGACGGCCAGGTCACCGGCGAGGCAATGGTGCGCGACATCGACACGCGCTGGATCGTGCGCTCCATGATCGGCTCGGATGCCAAGGATTTTGCAAAATCCGTGGACCACGCCGTCGGAGCTGAGGTCTTTCGCGCCGAAAATATCAGCCTGCCGCGGCCGACAGGCGGGCTTTCGGTCAACAATGTCTCCCTGTCGGTCAAGGCAGGCGAAATCCTCGGCATCTACGGCCTGATGGGCGCCGGGCGCAGCGAATTCTTCGAATGCGTCATCGGCCGTCACACACACTCGACCGGCAAGATCTTCATCGACGGCAAGCAGGTTCGCGCCCGCGACACCACGCGGCGCATCCGTCGCGGCCTTGCGCTCATTCCGGAAGACCGGCAGCGCGAAGGTCTGGTCCCGGTGCTTTCCATCGCCTCGAACCTGACGCTGGCGAGCCTTAGCCGCTTCACCCGGCTCTTCCATATCGACAGAGGCGCGGAGAAGAATGCTATTCGCGATGCGATCCGCGACCTCTCTATCAAGGCGCCGAACCCGGATTTCGAGGTGACCTCGATGTCCGGCGGCAATCAGCAGAAGGTCGTCATCGGTAAGGCATTGATGACCAATCCGAAGGTGCTTCTGATGGACGAGCCGAGCCGCGGCATCGATGTCGGCGCCAAGGCCGACGTCTTCCGCACTATGCGGCGGCTGGCGGCAAACGGGCTCGCTATTCTGTTTTCGACTTCCGACCTCGAGGAGGTCATGGCGCTTTCCGATCGCATCGCGGTTTTGAGCAACGGCCAACTGGTCGCCGTCTTCGACCGGAACGAGGCCACGGAAGAAGCCATAATTGCGGCTTCGGCCAAGGGACACGGACATCAAGGGAAACTCGCGTCATGATGGCGGCTACGTCAACCACTCTCGCGCCGAAGGGCGCCAACGGCTCGGCGCTTCTGACGCTGATGAAGCTCAGGACGTTCATCGCGCTATTTGCCGTCATCATCTTCTTTGCGATCTTCGCACCGAACTTCACCTCGACGGCGAACATGATCCTGATGTCGAAGCATGTGGCGCTGAACGCCTTCCTGGCGATGGGCATGACCTTCGTCATCATCACCGGCGGCATCGATCTCTCGGTCGGATCGATCGTCGGGCTTTGCGGCATGGTCGCCGGCGGCCTGATCCTTTACGGCATCGAATTGCCGATCGGCTACACGATCTTTTTCAACCTGTTCGAGATCGTGCTGATCACCCTGTCGATCGGCCTGCTCATCGGTCTGATCAACGGTCTGCTGATCACCAAGCTCAACGTCGCGCCCTTCATCGCCACGCTCGGCACGCTCTATGTCGCCCGCGGTCTCGCTTTGCTGTCATCGGACGGCCAGACGTTTCCGAACCTTGTCGGCCGGCCGGAATACGCGACGACCGGCTTCGATTTCTTCGGCGCGGGGCGCATTCTCGGCCTGCCGGTGTCGATCTGGATTCTGATCGTGCTTGCCCTGCTGGCGGCCTATGTCGCCCGCTCGACACCGATCGGTCGTCACATCTTCGCCGTCGGCGGCAATGAGCGGGCCGCGCGCATGTCCGGTATCCGGGTCGATGTCGTAAAGATCTTCGTCTATATGTTCTCCGGACTGTGCGCCGCCATCGTCGGCGTCGTCATCTCCTCCGAACTGATGGCAGCCCATCCGGCCACCGGCGAAAGCTTCGAACTCAATGCGATCGCCGCCGCCGTGCTCGGCGGCACCTCTATGTCGGGCGGCCGCGGCACGATCGGCGGCACGATCATTGGCGCCTTCGTCATCGGCATCCTCTCCGACGGATTGGTGATGATGGGCGTTTCCTCTTTCTGGCAGATGGTCATCAAGGGCCTCGTCATCATCATTGCCGTCGTCGTCGACCAGGCGCAACGCCGCCTGCAGCAGCGCGTTACCCTCATGCAGATGGCAAAGGCAGGTTGAGATGACGGTATTGAAAGGGGCTTTGATCGGTTGCGGTTTCTTTGCGGTCAACCAGCTGCATGCCTGGAACGATGTTCGAGGTGCCGGCATCGTCGCGATCTGCGACCGCGACCCGGAGCGGCTGAAGATCGTCGGCGATCAGTTCGGCATCGATCGCCGCTATGGCGATGCCGAGGCTTTGTTTGCCGATGGCGGTTTTGATTTCGTCGACATTGCCACAACAGTCCAAAGCCATCGCTTTCTCGTCGAAATGGCGGCTCGGAACAAGGTGCCGGCCATCTGCCAGAAGCCGTTCGCCAAGACCTTGTCGGACGCGAAGGCGATGGTCGAGGCGTGTCGCAATGCCGGCATCCCCCTGATGGTGCACGAGAACTTTCGCTGGCAGACGCCGATCCAGGCCGTGCGCAAAGCGCTGGAGGCGGATGCCATCGGCACGCCCTTCTGGGGCCGCTTCTCCTTCCGTTCGGCCTACGACGTCTTCTCGGGCCAACCCTATCTGGCCGAGGGCAAGCGGTTCATCATTGAAGACCTCGGCATCCATACGCTCGATATCGCCCGCTATATCCTAGGCGACGTTCGATCGCTCACGGCCCGCACCAAGCGGGTCAATCCCGCCATCAAGGGCGAGGATGTCGCGACCATTCTGCTCGATCATGAAAACGGCGCCACGTCCGTCGTCGACGTCAGCTACGCCACCAGGCTTTCCAGGGAGCCGTTCCCCGAGACTTTGATCGAGCTCGACGGTTCTGAGGGCACGATCCGCCTGACCCAGGGTTACGGCCTCGAAATTACCAACGTCAAGGGCACCACCACCACTGACGTATCGCCGAAGCTGCTGTCATGGGCCTCGCGGCCCTGGCACAATATCCAGGAGAGCGTCTATGCGATCCAGCAGCATTGGGTCGACCAGTTGGAGCGCGGCGCCGAACATTCGACGTCAGGGGTGGACAATCTGAAGACCTTTGCCCTGGTCGAGGCCGCCTATGACAGTGCTGCCGGGGGACAGACGATCGATGTCGGAGCGATGCTGCGATGACGATCGATGCGTTCAAGCTCTACGGCACCCATCTCGTCGATCCGCCACCGGTTCGCCTGAGAGCCGGAAAATTGGAAGCCGATCTCGCCAACGGCAACCTCCGCACCATCCGCTACGATGGAACCGAGGTGCTGAGGGCGATTTCCTATCTTGTCCGCGACCGGGACTGGGGGACGTACAGCCCTGATATCGCCGATCTCCGGATCGAGCAGAGTGACGATCGTTTCGAGGTCGCCTATCTCGCCCGCTGCGAGGGACCGGATGATACGAAGCTCATCATCGATGTTCGCATCGTCGGAAGCCCGGATCGGCTCGACTTCGAGGCCGAAGCTATCGCGCCAACCGGCTTCGAGACCAACCGCTGCGGTTTCTGCATCCTGCATCCGATTGTCATTGTGGCGGGTTCACCGGCGACGGTCGAGCATGTCGACGGACAGATCGTGGCGACACGGTTTCCCGATGTCATCGAGCCCTGGCAGCCGTTCAAGGAGATGCGCGCCATCACCCACGCGGTCATGCCTGGCGTTCAGGCGGAATGCCGGATGGAGGGCGACACCTTTGAAATGGAAGATCAAAGGAACTGGTCGGACGCATCCTATAAGACCTATGTCAGACCGCTCGCTCTGCCCTGGCCCTACCAGATTGCCGCCAATCAGCCCATTCGACAAAAGACGTCGCTTGTTATCAGGGATATCAGCGGTGCGACACGGCATCCTCCAGCTGGGGTGTCAAGCGGCGCCATAAAACTCGAACTCGGTGCGCGCACCGGCACCATGCCTGATATCGGCGTGATCGTTACACCCGAGGAGGCCGATGCGACACTGTCGGCAAAGTCCGTTCTGTCGGAGATTGCTCCCCAGGAACTCCTCTTCCATTTCGACCCCGGTGCCGGGCACGACGTCGAAGCGCTCAGGCGGTTTGCTGCGATCGCCGCGGCCCATCGCGGCCGCTCGATGCTGGAGATCGCCCTTCCCTCCAGGTCGTCCCCGTCAAGCGAGGCGGCCGAGATTGCCCGCCAGATGCGGCTGGCGGAATTCAGGCCGGATGCGATCATGATATCGCCATCCGTCGACCGGCAGTCGACGCCGCCCGGCAGCAAATGGCCGGATTGCCCGCCCCTGGATGAGGTCTATGCTGCCGCCCACGCCGCCTTTCCCGGCATTCGCATCGGCGGCGGCATGCTGAGCTATTTCACCGAGCTCAACCGGAAGCGCGTACCCGATGGACAGCTCGACTTCGTCAGCCACTGCACCAATCCGATCGTGCATGCGGCCGACGACCTCAGTGTCATGCAGACATTGGAAGCGCTGCCCTTCATCACGCGATCCGTTCGGGCGATTTATGGCGACAAACCCTACCGGATCGGCCCATCGACGATCCCGATGCGGCAGAACCCCTATGGTAGCCGCACGATGGACAATCCGGCTGGCGGGCGCATCCCCATGGCCAATCGCGACCCGCGCCACAATGCACGCTTCGGACAGGCCTTCGCGCTCGGTTATGCGATACGAGTGCTGGGTGCCGATCTGGAATGCCTGACGCTATCAGCCTTATCAGGTCCGTTCGGTCTGATCGCCGGTTCGGGGGAACCGACCGAACAGGGTGGACGTCGTCCGCTGTTCGACACTGTCCGGACACTGTGTCAATTGGCTGGTGCAACCTGGCGGGAATGCGTCTCCTCCTCTCCCTCCGAGGTCCTGTCTTTCGTTGCAAGGGATGCTACAGGCGCCAGGCTTTACATCGTCAATCTGACGAGCGAAGAACGAAAGGTCGATTGCGGCGCATGCGGGCCGACCGGGAAAGACTCAAGCGGGGATCTGCTGCTTGCCCCATTGGCTGTCGCCGTCTTGCCGCTGGAGCACGACGCGCTGGCGGATTGACCTCCAGCGGTGCAACTGCATCTATGCGATCGGAACTCGGCTCTCGGGAGGATCGATGTGAAGACGAAGAAACTTATCAATGCCGGTGCGGATGCCGTCGATGAGATGCTGCAGGGGATCCTGGCGGCGCATCCGCGCCATCTCTACGCGGTAGAGGACATGCCCCGCGCGATCATTGCCAGAAACGGGCCACGCAAGGGCAAGGTCGGACTGGTCATCGGTGGTGGATCCGGGCACGAACCGACATTTCTGGGCTTTGTCGGCAAGGGGCTGGCGGACGCCGCCGCAATCGGCAACGTCTTCGCGTCGCCGCCGCCCGATCCGATTGTCGCCTGCGCCATGGCGGTCGACGGCGGCGCCGGTGTCCTGTTCATGTATGGCAATTATGCCGGCGACGTGATGAACTTCGACATGGCTGCCGAGATGCTTGCGCTTGACGAGATCGAGGTACGAACCGTCCTGACCACGGATGACGTGGCGTCTGCTCCTCCCGATCAGCGGGACAGGCGGCGGGGCGTGGCGGGCAACGTCTTCATCTTCAAGGCCGCCGGCGCAGCCTGCGATCTTCTCTATTCCTTTGACGATGTCGAGCGTGTCGCCCGCCATGCCAATGCGCGAACTTATACGATGGGTGTCGCGCTTTCCCCCTGTTCGCTGCCCCAGACCCTCCGGCCGAACTTCCTGATCGGCGAAGGCGAGATGGAGATCGGAATGGGCATCCATGGGGAGCCTGGCGTGGCGCGCGAGCCGCTGAGGCCGGCCGACGCGGTGACCGACGAACTCCTGGACAGCATTCTTCGCGAAATGAAAGCAGACCGGGGCGATCGTGTCGCCGTGCTCGTAAATTCGCTGGGTTCGACCCCGATGATGGAACTCTACATCATGATGCGGCGCGTGAAGTCCCGGCTCGACGATGCCGGGCTCATCCTCCATACGTCGCTCGTTGGGAATTACTGCACCTCGCTCGAAATGGCCGGCGCGTCGATCACGGTCATGCATCTTGACGACGAGCTTCAGCGATTGATCGACCACCCCTGTGATTGCGCGATGTTTGCGAGGTAATCGATGACGTTTACGACCGAAGACCTGCAGCGCATGTTTGCTGGGATTGCCGAGGATATTGCGGCAGAGAGCGACCATCTCTGCGCGTTGGACGGCGCCATCGGCGATGGGGATCACGGCCTTGCCATGGATGCAGGCTGCCAGGCCGCGGCGAAAGCGGTCGGCGAACTTGCCGCCGGAATTGCCCCGACAACCGCATTCAACGTCGCGGCAAAGGCATTCCTGAATGCGGTCGGCGCTTCGTCCGGCCCGTTATATGCCACGGCCTTGATGCGCGCCGGAGCCGCCGCCAAAGACAAGCAGACATTGAGCGATGACGACTTCCTCAGCGTCTTTGCGGCAATGGCACAGGGAATCCAGGAACGCGGAAAAGCCGAACCCGGGGAAAAGACGATGGTTGACGCCTGGAAGCCCGCGGCTGACGCGGCACTCGATGCCTGGCAGTCGGGAAAGCCCCTCCCCCAATGTTTCGAGGCAGCGGAGAGGGCAGCGCGGGCAGGCTGTGAAGCGACCAGCAATATGACGGCGGCCAAGGGACGGGCTTCGCGATTGGGGAGCCGCGTGATCGGGCACATCGATCCCGGCGCCGCGTCCGCCGTCATCATCATCGCCGCCATGGCCAAATTTGCTCAACGTCGCAATGGTTAGCTCGTCATACCAGTTGACATGTCGATGACTATCTGCAACAAGGGGCCCGGCTTACAAGAGGAGGACGGTAATGCTGACCCTTTCCGCGAAATTGAAGACTGCGAGCCTCGTTGCGATCGCCATGGCGTCGCTATCGGCAACGCCGGTTCTTGCTGAAGACATCACACTCTGGACCCTCAACTTCGACAATAATGCCGCCAATACGGCCCTGAAAAAGGTGGCGACAGATTTCGAAGCCGCAAATCCTGGAACGCATGTCGAGATCGTCCAGCGCGCCGTCGACGAGCACAAGACCGCCCTGCGTGTCGCTGCAGGCTCCGACAAGGGGCCAGACATTTACTTCAGCTGGGCGGGCCTCGGCCTCGGCGGCGAATATGTGAAGGCCGGCCTGTCCCTGCCGCTCGACAAGTACTATGCCGAGTATAAGTGGAACGACGAATTGCTGCCCTCGGCAGCGGCTTTTGCCGACCTTTATCCCGGCGGCAAGCACGGTGTCCCCTTCACCTTCAAGGGTGAGGCCGTCTACTACAACAAGAAGCTTTTCGAACAGGCCGGCATCAAGGAAGAGCCGAAGACCTACGAGGAATTCCTTGCCGCAGCCGATAAGCTGAAGGCTGCAGGCATTCCGGCCTTCACCTTCGGCGGCACGGTCAACTGGCACGTCATGCGCCTCATGGACGTCATCCTCGAAACGAAGTGCGGTGCTGAAAAGCACGATGCGCTGAAGGCGATGACGCTGGACTGGACCAAGGAACCCTGCGCGACGGAATCCTTTGCGGAGTTCGCCAAGTGGACGAAGGACTATACGCTGCAGCCATTCATGGGCATCGACAACAAACAGTCCTACAGCCTCTTCACCGCCGGTCGTGCGGCGATGATGCTCGAAGGCGACTGGCTGGTTAGCCAGCTCGACGGCTCCGGTGCCAATCTCGATGACTACGGCATTTTCCCCTTCCCGACCAACACCGACCGGCTCTATGGCTTTGCCGAGTACAATTACATCAGCACCAAGAGCAAGAGCCCTGACGTAGCGGCGAAGTTTCTCGACTATTTCCTCTCGACGAAGGTGCAGCAGGACCTGCTCGGCCAGCTGAGCTCGACCTCCGTCAACAAGAACGTACAATATGCCAACCAGAAGCCGCTCGAAGCGGAATGGCTGGGGATCTTCCAGAAATACGGCAAGGTCTACATGAACGGCGACCAGGCGTTCCCGCTCGATGTCACGACGGAATATTTCCGCGTTATCAATGACGTCGCTTCCGGTAGCACCGAGCCGGCCGAGGCGGCCAAGCAGCTGCAGAGCTTCATCGCCAGCAGAACCTGATTCCTCCCGAGGCGCCAGCCGATCGACCTCAGGGTCGTGCGGCTGGCACATTCTTTCGTGAGCTGGCAGCAAATGCACCGCCAGGAGGAAAACATGTCACTTCGACAATCGTCACATGATCCGCGCGTGCAAGCGCTCATCCTGCTCGTGCCGGCCCTGGCAATCTATGCCGTCTTCGCCCTCTATCCGATGCTCAATGTCGTCATCCTGAGCTTCCAGAAGTGGAACGGGCTCGATCCCAATCGGCAATTTGTCGGCGTTGCGAACTATTCGGCGATTTTCACCAAAGATCCGGTCTTCTGGGTGGCCTTCCGCAATACCGTGATCTGGACCGTGATGAGCCTGATCTTCCCCCCGATGGTCGGACTGCTGCTGGCGCTCAGCCTCAACCAGAAGATATTCGGCCGCAATGGCCTCAGGGCCATCTTCTATCTGCCAGTCATCATCGCGCCGATTGCCGTCGCCACCATGTGGAAATGGATGTACGACCCATTCTTCGGTCTTTTCAGCCAGTTGCTCACCTCGTGGGGCATGCAGGGCTGGATCAAGGACTGGCTGGGCAACAGGGATATCGCCCTTTATTCCGTCTTCGTCGCCTATCTCTGGCAGACAGTCGGCTTCTCGATGGTCCTGTTCCTGGCGGGCCTGCAGAACGTCTCTCAGACACTCGTAGAGGCCGCCCGCATCGATGGCGCCGGCCGCTGGAAGGTGTTCAAGCATGTGACATTGCCGGCATTGCGCCCGACAATCACGATCGTCCTCGTTCTTTCCGTCATCTCGTCCCTGAAGGCTTTCGACATCGTCTATGGCCTGACGGGCGGCGGTCCGGCGCAATCTACCCAGATGCTGGCGCTCTGGGCGTTCACGCAGGCCATGCAGATCTTCGATTTCGGACGGGGAGCGGCGATTTCGGTCGTGCTGCTGCTGATCACCATGGCCGTCGTCATTCCCTATCTCAAATGGACCCAGAAGCACGAGGAGGTTGAATCGTGACAGCAGTGCCGACCGACCAGACCGCGGTGCATTTGCAGGTCGAACCATCGTCGATGAAGCGGGATCCCATTCTGATCGGCCTCTGGATCACGCTTGTTATCGTGGCGCTCGTCTGGGTCGCGCCGTTCGTCTTCATCGTCTTCACCTCGTTGAAGACGCCGGCGGCTGTGACAGGCACCGGCGCCTTCGTGCCGCCAACCGACCTCGCTTTCGAAAACTACAGCGCTGCATGGAGCCGCGGCAACTTCGCAAGCTCCTTCTTCAACAGCGTCATCATAACGGTCATCAAGGTGCCGCTCGGGCTGTTCCTTTCGGCGATGGCCGCCTATGCCCTTGCCAAGATCAAGCTGAAGATCACCAAGGCCCTGCTGCTGCTCGTCGTGTTCGGCACGATGATCCCCTTCCAGGTGATGCTTGCGCCGCTCTTTACCCTGGTGAATTCACTCGGCCTCATCGACACCTACCCCGGCGTCATCCTTCCCTACATCGCCTTCGGCGTTCCCTATCAGGTTTTCATCCTGCATGGCTTCTTCAAGAGCATTCCCAAGGAGCTGTCGGAAGCAGCGCTGATCGACGGTGCGAGCCACTTCGTCATCTTCAGGCGGATATTTCTGCCTGTGTGCCTGCCCGTGCTCGCCGCACTGCTCATCCTCGACTTCGTTTCCACCTGGAACGAATTCGCCATGGCGCTGGTGCTGCTCCAGGATCAGCACATGTGGACCTTGCCGCTCGGCCTGATGTCGTTTCAGGGGCAGTTCTCCAGCAATTACGGCCAGCTCAATGCGGCCATCGTGATGACCGTCCTGCCGGCGACGATCGTTTATCTCATGTTCCAGCGTTACTTCGTCTCTGGCCTGACCTCCGGTGCTGTCAAAGGCTAGCGACCACAAAGCTATTCCATGAGGAGAATATTCTATGTCTGATGCAACAGTCGAAAAATGGGGCGTGTTCGAGGCCTCCTTTGATGGACCCTCCGGCGGCAATCCCTATCTCGACGTGGCATTCGATGCCGTGTTCACCCATAAGAGCCGCGAAGTCCGCGTGCCGGGCTTTTATGACGGCAACGGGACCTACCGTATCCGCTTCATGCCGGACATCGAAGGCGAATGGTCGTTTCTGACGCGTTCCAAGACTGCTGCACTCGACGGCAAGACTGGCGCACTGATTGCGGCCAGACCCTCGGCCGGCAATCACGGCCCGGTGCGCGTGCGCAACAAATTCCACTTCGCCTATGCGGACGGCACCCCGTTCCTCTCCTTCGGGACGACCTGCTACGCCTGGACGCACCAGCCGCTCGAAATGCAGAAGCAGACCCTCGAAACCCTCAAGAAGGCCCGCTTCAACAAGCTCCGGATGGGCGTGTTCCCGAAGGATTATCCCTATAACGTCAACGAGCCGCTGTACGCCTGCTTCGAACGCGGAGCGGACGGGAAGGAAGACTTCGACCGCCCGAGCCCCGCCTCGTTCCAGCACTTCGAGAAGCAGGTCGCAGCGCTCTGCCAACTTGGGATCGAAGCGGATATCATCATCTTCCATCCCTACGATCGGTGGGGCTATGCCGACATGTCGGCCGAACAGGATTTTCGCTATGTCGAATATCTGGCCGCTCGTCTCGCCGCCTACCGGAACGTCTGGTGGTCGCTTGCCAATGAATATGATTTCCTCATCGATACGAAGCCGATGGAGCAATGGGATCGCTACTTCCACATCCTGGAGGAAAACGACCCATACCAGCACCTGCGCTCCATCCATAATGGCGACGTGACTGCGAATTTCGATCATCGCAAGCCGTGGGTCACGCACACCTGCATTCAAAACCCTGACGTCAAGCGGACACAGGAATGGCGCGATGCCTATGGCAAGCCTGTCGTCAACGACGAGCCGGAATATGAGGGTGACATCCTGCAATCATGGGGCAATCTCAATGCGCAGGAGCTCGTGCACCGCTTCTGGATCACGATGGCGCGCGGCGGCTATGCCGGCCATGGCGAAACCTATTCCCATCCCGAGGACCTGATCTGGTGGGCCAAAGGCGGGGAACTGCGCGGCGAAGCGTGGAAACGCATCGGCTTCCTCCGGGACCTCCTGGAAGCCGATGTCAAGCACGGCCTCGAGCCGCTCGGCATCATCGGCGAATGGCCCTGGTCCCGCGTGTCGGGCGCCCGCGACGGCGACGGCGATTTTCGTCTGATCTATTTTGGCGAGCATCAGCCGGTGATCTGGTCCACCGGCCTGCCGGTCGACGGCGACGATTATGATGTCGATCTCATCGACACATGGGAGATGACGATCACGCCGGTCGAGAAGGTGGAGGCGCCCATTCCACATCCGACACGCCATGGCTCGGTCGTGCGCGGCGGCAAGCCGGACGCGGCCTTCGGCGTCAAAATTCCGCGTAAGCCATATCAGGCGCTGCGCGTGCGCAGGAAGCGCTAGAAGATGGCAAGGGGTACGAAATGTCTGGCTTGAGCATCAGAAACGTCAAGAAATCCTTCGGCACGGTCGACATCATTCATGGTGTCGACGTCGAGATCGCCGATGGTGAGTTTACCATTCTCGTCGGCCCCTCCGGCTGCGGCAAGTCGACATTGCTGCGCATGATTGCGGGGCTCGAGGATATTACCGCCGGTCAAATCAGCATCGACGGCCGGGTCGTGAACAATCTGCAGCCGAAGGATCGCGATATCGCGATGGTCTTCCAGAACTATGCGTTGTACCCGCAGATGACGGTCTCCCAGAACATGGGATTTGCGCTCGAGCTCGCCGGGGTCAAGCGGCCGGAAATCGAACAGAAGGTCGGTGAGGCTGCGGCAATTCTCGGATTGCAGCCGCTTCTCGATCGAAAGCCGGCTCAGCTGTCGGGCGGACAGCGGCAGCGCGTCGCGATGGGCCGCGCCATCGTTCGAGATCCGAAAGTCTTTCTCTTCGACGAACCGCTCTCCAATCTGGATGCGAAACTGCGCGTGAAGATGAGAGCGGAGATCAAGGCTCTGCACCAGCGCCTGAAGACCACGATCGTTTATGTCACCCACGACCAGATCGAGGCCATGACCATGGCTGACAAGATCGTCGTGCTCCACGGCGGTCGCGTCGAACAGATCGGCAGTCCGCTCGAACTCTACGACCGACCGCGCAACATCTTTGTCGCAGGTTTCCTCGGCTCCCCCGCTATGAACTTTCTCGAGGGAACCCTTGAGGGCGCAGGCATCCCCGCATTGTCGCTGCCGGGTGGATCACGCGTAGCACTTTCGCGGGCTCCGGCCAATTCCGCCAACAGACCGTTGACGCTGGGTATTCGTCCCGAAGACATCACCTTAGGTGGCGAAAACGGTGTGGATGCCGTGGTCAAGGTGGTCGAACCCACGGGATCGGAAACCCATGTCGCCGTGGAGCTCGAAGGCAGGGAGCTGACATGGGTCGTTCGCGAACGTGTCGAACTAGTGCCGGAACAGCCGGTGAAGCTTTCTTTCGAAACGGCCAAGGTTCACTTCTTCGACCGGCAGACGCAGCAGCGCCTGAACGCCTGAATAAGGCGCGTCAGCAGATCCGTCGAACGCGGAACCGGAATTTGCCCTGGCAGACGAAGTGGTGACTTGTACTCTCGAGTCTCGCCAAAACGGTTTTGGTTGAGGATGAGGTAGCGAAGACATGCGCATTCGAAGGGCCGGCTCTGCTGACGCGGAGGAGCTGAGCAGTCTCCTGAACGAGATCATCCGGGCTGGCGGAACAACCGCACTCGAGACGCCGCTTTCGGCTGCCGAGTTTGCGGACTGGTTCATCGATGGCGAGTTTCCTCTTACCTGCCATGTTGCGGAGCACGATCAGTCGCTCGTCGGTTTTCAGTCCCTGAGCTTATACGGCGATCCGCCGAAAGGCTTCGCCGACATCGCGACCTTTGCCCGCATGACCCCAAGGACCCCAGGCGTCGGCACCGCTCTCTTCCCCGCAACCCGAGCCGCAGCGGAAGAATTCGGGCTCGAATTCATTAATGCCACCATTCGGGCCGACAACGTCAGCGGCCTTGGCTATTACACAAAGATGGGCTTCAAGACCTATGATCGGCTAATCCAGGTTCCGCTTCAGGACGGGACGCCCGTCGATAGGATCAAGAAGCGTTTCAGGGTAGACGCCAAGCACCACACGATACCCGACGCCTGAAACGTGTTCGATGGTGCTGTGGGAGTGCTTGGGCTCCAAGGGCCGGACCGGTTCAGCCGTCTGCAGCGTCGCCTGTTGTCGGGGACACCAATAGGCCGATACTGCCTCTTTGCAGGCCGCACTTTGATGCGGCGACGTAACTGGAGCAGATCTGGTGGCACGGGGGATTCCGATTTTTTGTGAATCATGATTCACTTCCTTTATGACGAAGCGCCGCCTCCCCATGGTCGAGCATGCTGATACGCTGTCGCTGAAGGCGCTGCGGGAATTGGTGACGGGACTTGTGGCGCGGGCCGATCGGGCAGAAATCCGGATTGAGGCGCTCGAGGCTGACAACCGAAAGCTTCGAGAAGAAAACGATCAGCTGAGGATCGAGAACACGCGGCTGAAGGTCGACAACCAGCTTCTGCGCGACGAGATTGCGCGACTTAAAAACCTGCCGCCACGCCCACCGTTCAGACCCTCGGGCATGGACCAGGCAACGAGCGACAAGGCGGTTGCCGGCAGCCGAAAGCCTGCGCGGCGTCGCGGGCCGAAGGGCGACACCAGGAGCGCCACGCGCGAAGAGGTGCTGCCTGCCAGAGCCCCACCTGGATCGCGGTTTAAAGGCTACAAGGATTGCATGGTCCGGGATCTGGTCGTGCGGGCCGAAGTGGTGCGCTATCGCCGCGGATGCTGGGTGACACCGGAAGGACGCACGATCATCGCGCCGCTGCCAGCAGGGATAAAGGGTGGCTACGGCGCCAGTCTGCGTCGCTTCTGCCTGATGCTTCATAGCCATGGGCAGGTCACAACGCAGCGATTGACGACCTTGCTGAACGATGTCGGTATCGAGATTTCCAAACGCCAGGTCATCCGGTTTTTGACGCAGCGGCTGGACGGCTTTCATGCCGAGGATGCCGCCGTGCTGCATGCCGGCCTGGTCTCGGCTCCCTTTGTCACGGTCGACGACACTGGCGCCCGTCATGCCAACCGCAATTTCCATACGACACAGATCGGTGGCGAACATTTCACCGCCTTCCGCACGACGCCGTCGAAGTCGCGGCTGAACTTTCTGGCCCTGCTGCGCGGCAACTATCAGGACTATGTTCTCAACGATGCCGCCTTCACCTTTCTGGAAACCCGTCAGGTGGACCCCGCCCTTCTGGCGCGGTTGAAGACATGTGAACCGCGGCGGTTTGCCAATCAGGTTCCGTTTCTCGAGTATCTGGCCGCCAATGGTATCGACATCTTCGACAAGGACATAATCCGCCCGTTTGCCGAGGCCGGCATCTGGGGCGCCATCCGCCATCATGGTCTGGTCGGCAATGCGGTGATCGTATCCGACGATGCCGGACAGTTCCGTGTCGGCAATCATGCGCTGTGCTGGGTCCACGCAGAGCGGTTGCTGCACAAGCTTATGCCGGCGACGCCCGGCCAAGTGAAACACGTCGAAACCCTGCGCGAGCTTGTCTGGCACTTTTACAAGGCCCTGAAAGCCTTTCAGCGAAGACCTGATCCCCGTGCAGCCCGGGGCCTTCAGGCCCGGTTCGATCGGATTTTTTCGCTGCGCACCGGTTATGGCGACCTCGACAAACTGCTGTTTCGACTGGGTCGCCGCAAGGCCGAACTGCTGCGGGTTCTGGAGCAGCCTGAAACCCCGCTCCATACCAATGCGTCGGAAAGAGATCTGCGCGGACTTGTCATCAAGCGAAAGATTTCCGGCGGCACGGTCAGTCGCAACGGTCGGCAGGCGCGTGACAGCATGCTCGGCCTGATGAAGACCTGCCAAAAGCTCGGCCTGTCGTTCTGGCACTATCTCGGCGATCGGCTGGGGATCGGTGACGAAGATCATCTTGTGGCACCCCTCGCCTCGATGGTTGCAGCACGCGCCTGAACGCTCTCGATCCTTCGAGCACGACCACCCTTCTGCGTCAGACATGCTGATTGTGTCGGCACGGCCACCAAATCAGCCCCGCTTACGCGGCGACGTACGTGGGGCAAAATCCATGGCGGCGTTTTAGTGAGCGGTCATAGAAGTGTGCATAACCGCGCGCTTTGAGAAGTGATTGCTAGTCTGGGGATTCTCAAGCCGGGGCAAATCATGATTCGATTCTGCCATGAAGAAACGGCTCCCCTCCCCCGAGCATGCCGACACGCTTTCACTGAATGCGTTGCGCGGATTGGTGACGGGTCTTCTGGAACGGTCGCAGCAGGCAGAAGCCCGGCTTGCGAAGCTTGAGGCCGACAACATCCAGCTGCGGGAGGAAAACGCCGCCCTTCGGCTGGAGAATACCCGCCTGAAACTCGAGAACCAGCTGTTGCGCGACGAGATCGCCCGGCTGAAAAATCTGCCGCCGCGCCCGCCGTTTCGCGCCTCCGGCATGGAGAGGGCAACGGAGGCCTCTCCAGCAAACCATGTGGCCGGCAGGAAAAAGCCGCGGGGTCCGAAGCTGGATGTGGATCGGGTCAGCCGGCAGGAGATCCTGCGCATCGATGCTCCGTCCGGCTCGCGCTTCAAGGGATATAGAAGCGTCTACGTCCGAGACCTGGTGCTCAAGGCGGAACTCGTGCACTACCGCCGTGAATGCTGGGTGACACCGGATGGAAAGACGGTTCTCGCTCCCTTGCCGGCCGGGATCATAGGTGGCTATGGCGCCAACCTCCGGCGGCTTTGCCTGATGCTGCACGCACAAGGACAGGTGACGACGCAGCGGTTGACGACATTGCTGAACGATGTCGGGATCGCCATCTCCAAGCGTCAGATAGTGCGGCTTCTCACCAGGCAGCTGGAGGGCTTCGTCGCCGAGGATGCCGCACTGCTGCATGCCGGTCTCGTGGCGTCGCCTTATGTGACGGTTGACGACACCGGCGCGCGGCATTCCCATAATAACTATTACACCACACAGATCGGCGGTGCGGATTTTACCGTCTTTCGCACCACGAAATCGAAGTCACGCCTGAACTTTCTGTCCCTGCTGCGCGGCGGCTATCAGGATTATGTGCTGGGTGACGCCGCATTCGATTATCTGAAAGAACGTCGCGGCAATCCGCCCGTAGTCCATGGGCTTCGGACGTTTGAGCCGCAACACTTCTGCAACCAGGTACCGTTCATGGCGCATCTGGCTGACAAAGGTGTCGATATTCTCAACCGCCAGGAGATCGGCACCCTTGCCGAAGCAGGGCTTTGGGGCTCCATCCGCCATCACGGCCTGATGGCAAATACGGTGATCGTGTCCGACGATGCCGGACAGTTCCGTGTCGGCAATCATGCACTGTGTTGGGTCCATACTGAGCGCCTTCTGCAAAAGCTGATGCCGACCACTGCAAAGGAGGAGCGGCTGGTCACGATGGTCCGAGATCTCGTCTGGCGTTTCTATAAAGCGCTGAAAGCCTACCAGCAGTGCCCTTCCCCCCAGTCCGCTCCCGCATTCCGACGACGGTTCGATAGGATCTTCACACTACGTACGGGTTATGAAGCACTCGACACGCTTCTCGAGCGACTGCATCGCAGGAAGAACGAGCTGCTAAAGGTGCTCGAGTATCCCGGCATCCCGCTCCACACCAATGCCTCCGAAAATGCCTTACGGACGTTTGTCACGAAGCGGAAGATCTCCGGTGGCACAATGAGCCAGGATGGCCGTGTTGCGCGCGATGTCATGCTCGGCCTGATGAAGACCTGCCAAAAGCTCGGCCTTTCCTTCTACCATTATCTCGGTGACCGGCTTGGGATCGGCAGTGAAGATCACCCCATCCCGTCTCTCCCGGCCACCATCCTTGCTCGGGCTTAAACGCTGGAGCCACCAACGGTCATCAGCGCTCGACGCTTCTGCCTGCCAAACCGGCAGCGCCATCGAATCTGCCCCACTTACCGCGGCGACAATGTTAAGTTTTGCAGCCTGTGGAATATTAACCTTATGAAGTAACAACGTAGTTTTCCGTAATGGAAGAGAAGTGGCATTTAACTTCCGTCATGAGATCCCATACTACACGGATCAAGCATCGGGGTATAGATGGATTTGGAGCCGCAAAGACCTAAAATGGAACAGATCAAAACCAAGTCCGGAGATTTGCCCATGCCGACTGCGATATTCACGGCCGACGAACTGGTGGTGATCCGCCGCGCTTACGCCCATCAGGTGGTGGCAACCGCCCCAACGACGAACCCGCGGATCGAAGCTGCCTTTGCCGCCGTCCCGCGCGAAAAATTCCTTGGTGCGCCGCCATGGCAGATCTCCAACCTGGGCGGCGGATATCGCCCCCTCCCCTCCTCCGACTTGGTTCTGGCCTATCAGGACGTGCTATTCGCCCTGCAGCCCGACAAGGGTGTCAACAATGGCAGTCCCTCACTGCATGCCCGACTCCTGGCGGAACTGGACGTACAGATCGGCGATCGCATCGCCCATATCGGCGCCGGCACCGGTTATTACAGCGCCATTCTTTCGGAGCTTGTCGGCGCTTCCGGTCATGTCTATGCCGTCGAGATGGATCCCGATCTGGCTGCCCTCGCTCAAGCAGCGCTTGCTGATCGGGCCAATGTCAGCGTCATTAACGCCGACGGCAGTCAATGGCCGCAGGAAGAGGTGGATGCGATCTATGTAAATTTCGCCGTCGCGCGGCCCGCGGAACCCTGGATCGAAAGGCTTCGACCCGGAGGGCGCCTCGTGCTGCCACTCGGCGTACCGCGCCAGGACCGACCGCCGAAAGGCGGCCGTCACGCATCCCATGGTGCTGCACTTCGTATCGAGCGCGGCGAGGGTGGATTTGCGGCGCGTTGGATCGGTACAGCCTATTTCGTCTGCGCCAATGGTGGATTGACAATCGACGATAGCGAGATCGAGGCGCTGACCGGCGCCTTCAGGCGCGGCGGCATCGAGTTCGTCAAAAGCGTGCTCTGGAAGACGGAGCCGCGGACAGGACGCTGCTGGTATATCGGCGACCAATGGGCGCTTTGCTATGATGACGTCTGAAACATCCGCGCCGGTTCCGCGAAAGTCGGCCACCTCGCCTCAGCGAGCAATATAGCGCGCCGCGGCACCGAAGAGCTCGATGTCCTCGACACCATCCTCCTTTCGCCCGGCGCGATCAGTTCGCCGCACCTCTGGCCGACGACGACGTCGCCACGCTCAAACATCCGGCGCAAGGCACGGGGGAAACACGCCCAGGGCGTCGACATCAGATCTAGCTATCAAAAGCTTGGTGCAGGCTCACCACCGGCGCGCCCTCGCCTGTCCGGCACCGAAAAGCCTGCCGTCGAAATTTGCGGCCCATCATCTTTGAAGTTGGACCAAGCCCGCCGAGGATCCGGGCGGCGGCCATGCCGGCTGAGGTGGAGGCAGGATTACGCACCAACGGCTTATCGAAATCAGTGAGCCGCATGAGCCGGACAGGCCCCGCCGTCGGGTGACCTGCTGGTCGATGCGAACTTGCCGGCGCGATCCCACTCCGGCCTTCGACGCCCTCCTGGACGGCGGCGCTCAGACCGGCGGTGAAGACCTGCAAGCGATGGCCCTCGATCGGCGATGTTTTCGGCGCGTGGTTCGCGCGCTGGCCATCGGACGAAGATGGCCGATGGCGGCTCCTCTGCTGGCGGCAGCACGGCAGCATGACAGCAGCGACGCGGATTGGAGACGCGCGCAATTGATCGCCGCCGCCGGCGTCCCAAATTGCCAACACACCTCACTTGAGGCCTGGAGTGATAAGAATGGAGGACCAGGAGACGTTCCCTGCCTGGTGACGACAGTGGGTCGCCGAGACGACAAAAGCCCGGCGCGGGAGAGATGCGCCGGGCTTCGATAGTGACCGACAGCTTGGGAGGAGAAGTGCTGTCCGTCGGACCGAAGCGGCTAGGAGGGGAAAGCGCTTCGGTCCGTCACGAGGTAATGCCGCAATGCGGCAAATTCAAGCCTGGCGGTTGCCGCGGATGTCGCAGACGAAGGGTCAGGTACGCAGCCTTCGTTCGCACGCGACCGGGCCTGGGCCTAGGGTTGTCCGCGGACAACTTGCCGAACAGCGATTCTAGTGGAGGGAATTTTCCGGTTCCTAGCGAGCCGATCCGCGCACCACAAAGTGATTGATGAGGGCAGGGATCGCACCCCCGGTGCGCCAAGAGCTGGACGTGCGAATGGAGATTGCCTCAAATGATCGATGACGATCCGCCCCGGACCTGCCTTGCCCAACCCTTCGCCCGAGGGCGTGGCCTCGCTTATCTCCACCTGACTGACGGCCGAATTGACTGAGATGCCGAAGAAGGCGATCACCAAGCTGGCCGATCTGCCGCCGATCACCAACGACGGCGACAACATCCGGCCATCCGCCCCACCGCATGCGGACGTCGTCGCCGGCCTTCAGTTATTCGCTCCCTCATTCGAGGCTTCGGCCTTTGGCCTGCAAAACTCAGGAAGGAGGACCAACCGGTACAGCTTGGACGGACAAACGATCGATGCAGCGCAAGCTGACCGGATAATGGATTCGCCGCCGTCACGTGCCACTCTCTCCAGCTTCATCCGGAGGCGCTCGCAGGGACCTCGAAGGGCGGGGTTGCCCCCCCGCCCGATCAACTGAATTGAACGGGCAACGAAGTCACCTGATCTGAGATTGCCGCCGAAGCGTTGCCGCTAGCCAGGCAGCCTTGCGTCGAGCGGCGGACGGCCTCGATTGTCGCTTGATCCGGGAGACGCGCGAGAGCTGCGAGGATGACGGCGTCGCGACCGTCCCGCATCCCTTGCCGCGGATCCCATTCGATGAGCGAAGCCGCAGCGCCGACAGCCCCACAGCTTCCTCTAACGCATTTTGCTCCCGGGGGATCAGGTTTAGGCATTGCCGACCTGTCGACAGACCCGATGGGGCTCTTCGGAACCCTTGGAACCGACATCCATGCCTGTTCGGCAAGGGGAATGAAACCACTGCTCTACGATACCAGGCACAGCCATCGAGGCGGCAGCAATACCGCAAGTCCATGACATCCATCAGCGAGCGATATCGGGGATCTTCTCCCGGCGCGCGGACTAATTGCTGCTGAGGTTGATTCATGTGCAAACGACCTGACGGCTACCACGTTGATCATCCGGTTGTCCGCGGACAACGGCACGATCGGGCAACATTCGGCGCGCAGTTGCGGTTTACGGATTCTCCTGGGGAAGGCCGCAGGGTCAGTTGCCATACGCCACTGAGGTCGGCTTCTGTGGCGATAGCCGACCGACAGAACGCTGCCTCACTGCCAGCGCATTTGGTTCTTCATGCGATCGAACTGAAGGGGTACGCGACAGGGGAGGGGCTGCTTTCGACCCTACAGGATCGGCGGCTCACAGCTTAGGCTTTCGGGGCGCGTCAGCTCGTTACGAACGAGTGGCCGCTAATATCTACCGTCCGGCAGCGCACGTGACACACCAGCGGCTGTCGTCGATTTTGCTTGCGGCAGCAAGCCGAGCGTATGTGGGAACGGCAGCTTCGGGTTCGTTTTGCTCTGGGATAGCCGACCGCGGCGCGAGGGCCGCGACGTCATGTCAGATGGGGCGGCGCCCGTGATCGATGCACACTATTTGATGACGCGCAGATCCTCGCTCTCTGGCAATGTGGAAGGCCTGTTTATCCCGGCCGGTATGCCAGGAGATGATCCTGCGCCTTTGAGCAGCGCGCCGGAGATGCCCAGCAATGAATGGCCGGAGCAACACCTCTAGTGATGGTCGGGGAGGGGCCGTCTATGGCAAATAACGCCAGGCTGCGAGCTGGCCGACATCAGGAGTAGCGCGCATCCTGTCGCCGTCTCCCTACCGGGCAGTTGCTTTCGCGTGGCGACCTGGTCGATCGCGACGCGCGTTCTGCCGATTGCCGAGACGCCATCAAGCAACCATTGAGGCCATCGAGATCGCGTCGGCGGGCAGGCGGTGCCTCGGTCTCGACGACGCTTGCTCATGAGGGATGCCGAGCGAATGCAATCGACCCGCCAGGGGCGGACCCAGTATTTGCCCGTTGATAACGTAAACGGCTATTGCAGGCCATTGTCGCCGGCGCTATTGTTTTGTCAGGCTTGCTGCGCAGCGTGTCGCCTGCAGGTGCATTCGCTATTGGGCGTCGGAATCGGATGGCAGCAGGTGGAATTCAGATCCAAGCCGCGCTTCCGATACGAGTTGCGGACCAATTCTACCGCCTCGCGGCCGCCAAACCGCCCTATCGGTAGACTTGTTGAAAACACGCTCAGCAACGCGGTAACGAAACTAAAGTCCGGATTCGCTTCCATATCAGGATGTGATCGCAGCAATATCAATAACTTATAATTATTGAAACGAGTTAGGATCCCTTGCTTTGGGCAATCCTGAGCGCAGCGGCGGCGCGGCTTGACGAGCCCTCAATCGTTTCCAATCCCTGCTTCCTGACCCGACTGGGAAAGGACTGATCTCGGGGCTCGCCTCAAATGTCCGCAGGAAAGCAACGGCTTGCATCCTTTAGCGATACCCTGCGTTATCTCCGCACCAGATCGGAGAACATCCTCATGCCAGATGTACTTCACCCCAAGAAATTCCCCTTTGCGGCGACAATGATGGCCGCAGCGATTGGCGCATTTGTCTTGATGCAGGCAACTGAGCGCAGGTCGGTCGCCCCGTCTGCGGATACCGGCCGCGCAGGTGACGATCATGGCCGCAGCGCCAGCGTGCCCGAGGCTATCCCTCTCAGCGGCCTTCGCGACGTGTTCTGGCGCGTCTTCCACGAGGTCCTCGCCGACCGGGTCACTTTGATTGCCGCGGGCGTGACCTTCTATCTGCTGCTGGCGCTGTTCCCAGCCATGGCGGCTTTGGTATCACTCTACGGGCTGGTTGCAGATCCGGCCACCATATCCGAACACCTTCGCGAATTGGCTGGCCTCATGCCATCGGGCGCGTTCGATCTTCTTGCCAACCAGATCGAGGAGCTCGTCGGCCGACGCGACGCTACGCTCGGCATCACCTTCTTCCTCGGCCTCGGCATCGCCCTCTGGAGCACGCATAGCGGCACGCTGGCGATCTTCGACGCGATGAACGTGGCCTATGAGGAGGAGGAGAAGCGGGGGCTTGTCCGCTTGAACCTGATCGGCCTCTGCTTCACCTTTTGCGCGGTGCTTTTGACGGTGGTCATGGTGGCGCTCGTCGGGATCATGCCGGTTGTCCTCTCCTATCTCTGGCTCGATCAATTCAAGGAGCACATGGCCCTTCTCATGCGATGGCCGCTGCTTCTGCTGGTCGTCGCGGTGGCCGTTACATCAGTCTACCGCTTCGGCCCCAGCAGGGAGCCTGCCAAGCTCCGGTGGATGACGTGGGGCGCTGCTCTGACCACGGTCGCCTGGACCGCCATGTCCCTCGGCTTCTCCTACTATCTGGATCATTTCGCCAATTACAACGCGACGTACGGCACGCTCGGCGCACTGATCGGCTTCCTCATCTGGATCTGGCTTTCGGTCGTCATTCTCATCATCGGAGGCGAGCTGAACGCCGAACTAGAGCATCAGACCGCGAAGGACACGACGACGGGAGCGCCGTTGCCGATGGGATCGCGCGGGGCCTATGTCGCGGACACTCTGGGCAAGACCATGGGCTGACCGCGATGATTGCTCCGCTCATATCGTTTTGATGTATTCTGCCATTTCTGCAGTCCCGACAGAGGAGACGATGATGACCGCCCCGCATCCTTCCAAAACCCATATCGGCAATCATGCCCTGCATCCCGAAACACAGATGCTGAATTACGGCTACGATCCGGAACTCTCGGAAGGAGCGGTCAAGCCGCCGGTGTTCCTCACCTCCACCTTCGTGTTCAAGACGGCCGAGGATGGCCGCGACTTCTTCGATTATGTGTCGGGCCGCCGCGAGCCGCCCGAAGGGAAGGGGGCGGGCCTCGTCTATTCACGCTTCAACCATCCAAACAGCGAGATCGTCGAAGACAGGCTCGCCGTCTACGAACGGACGGAAAGCGGCGTGCTGTTTTCATCCGGCATGGCGGCGATTGCCACCACTCTGCTCGCCTTCGTCCGGCCGGGGGATGCGATCCTGCATTCGCAGCCGCTCTACGGGGGAACCGAAACATTGCTGGCAAAGACTTTTCTGAACTTCGGCGTCGCCGCCATTGGGTTTGCCGACGGCGTCAGCGAAGGATCGGTGCAAAAGGCGGCAGAAGACGCGATGGCCAAGGGCCGCGTCTCCGTCATCCTGATCGAGACGCCTGCCAATCCGACCAACAGTCTGGTCGATGTCGCGATGATCCGACGCGTGGCCGACATGATCGGCGCAAGACAGGGCCATATGCCGATCATCGTCTGCGACAACACCCTGCTCGGACCGGTTTTTCAGCGGCCGATCGAGCACGGCGCCGATATCTCGCTCTATTCGCTGACGAAATATGTCGGTGGTCATTCGGATCTGATCGCCGGCGCCGTTCTTGGTCGCAAGGCGGTGATCAAGCAGATCAAGGCCCTGCGCGGCGCGATCGGCACCCAGCTCGATCCACATTCCTGCTGGATGCTCGGCCGTTCGCTGGAAACGCTGCAACTGCGCATGGAACGGGCAAACAGCAACGCGCGAGCCGTTGCCGACTTTCTGCGTGATCACCCGAAGGTCGAGAAGGTTCACTACCTGCCCTACCACGATCCGGAATCGCCGGCCGGCCGGACCTTCATCGCGCAATGCACCGGCGCGGGCTCCACCTTCTCTTTCGACATCCGCGGCGGCCAGCCCGCCTCGTTCAAATTCCTGAATGCGCTGCAGATCTTCAAGCTCGCGGTCAGCCTCGGCGGCACGGAATCGCTTGCGAGCCATCCGGCCACCATGACGCATTCCGGCGTGCCCGCCGATGTCCGCCAGCGCATCGGCGTTCTGGAATCGACCATCCGCCTTTCGATCGGTATCGAGCATCCGGACGATCTGATCGCCGACCTGGAACTGGCGCTGCACGCGGCCTGACGCCAATCGCAGGGCGTTATTGATATCAATGCCCGACGGCGCCGGGCATTGATGCGTTCATGACGTCATTTGTCGTCGGTCGTCAGTTCCGTCTCGTCAGTATTCAGCACGAAGACCGCAAGCAGGCGCGCCGGCTTTGTCTTGCTGGCGTTTTTGCTGACGCTGTGATGATCGCCGGGAAATTCGGGAAAGCTTTCGCCGGCCTTGTAAACCTTCTCTGGCCCGTCATTCACCTTGCTGGTGATCGCACCTTCGAGAACGGTGGCATAGATGAAGGCCGAAGCCGGGTGCGTATGGCCGGGCGAGGTACCGCCCGGCGCATATTCGACGAGCACCGCCCGCATGCTCTTGCCGGGAACATTCGGAAGCTTCTGGTCGAAAACGACGCTTACCTTCGCGTCGCCGCCTGCGGCGTGAGCCTGAGTGCCGGCGGCAAGGACAATGGCGAGCGCCGCCGCCGAGATCATTTTTCTGAGCATGTCTGGTCTCCTGCGTTGATGGGAATGGGTCGGGCGCCCGGTATCAGGCGCTCTTTTTCTGAGGCGGCTGCCGGCTCAGCCAATCGTCGAAGCGGATCTTGCCGAGCCGCGCCTTGGCCCCGGTCACGAGCGAATTATCCTCGAGCTCCACGCCGAAGTAGCGGGCGTGCGGATCCGCCATCACTTGCCGCGGATCGTTCGTCGCCTTGAAGAGACGTGTCACGATTTCGGTGAGGCGGATCTTCTCCGGCCCGCCGATCTCGATCGTGCCGTTCACAGGCTTGCCGAGCGCCACTTCGGCCATGACGTCGGCGACGTCGTCCGAGGCGATCGGCTGCACGTAGGCCGGCGACAGATGCACGGTCTGGCCGACGGTGCCCGACTGGGCGATGCCAGCCATGAATTCATGGAACTGGGTGGAGTGCACGATGGTGTAGGGTATCCCGGAGCTCTTGATCAGCTCTTCCTGGGCCATCTTGGCGCGCATGTAGCCGCTGCCCTGCAGCCGCTCCATACCGACGATCGACAGTGCGATGTGATGCTTCACGCCGGCGGCAGCCCCTGCCTTGAGCAGATTGCGGCCCGACGTCTGGAAGAATTCCAGGACGGCCTTGTCCTCGAACGAGGGCGAGTTTGCGAGATCGAGAACCACCTGTGCCCCGGCGAGCGCTTCCGCCAGGCCTTTGCCGGTGATCGTGTCCACACCCGAGTTCGGCGACGCCGCCAATGCCTCGTGCCCCTTGTTGCGTAATCTTTCCACGGTCTTTGAGCCGATGAGGCCAGTGCCGCCGATAACGACGATCTTCATGGGTAGTCTCCTTGTCCTTTACGAGGATGTCCTCTGGTGGCCTGAAGGTGAGCAGGCAACTGCTCGGCATGCCCCCGCGCCCTCGATGAGCGAAGCGACTTTCATCGGGACCGTCGCCGGTGCGACCGGTGTAAACCGATGGGCATGAGGATGCGCCGGATCGCGGCCCCAAACTATTCTTCCTCGGTCGCTGTCAGCCTATGCGAACGTAGTAGGCCAGCTGGCTCTGCGGTCGAGGCAGTCGGCCGAAATGGCGGAACATCACATCGACAGGCATTGGCCAGATGTACCGTCGGGGCAGATGGCCGACCCGGAAGGCAAGGCGTATTCACTGGCCTGCAAGCCGAGGCTTGCGTCATCAATCCTCTCACGATGGAGATAAGAATGATCAAGCGTCTGAACTTCATGGCCCATAAGAACAGCGGCATCGACGGCCTCGTGGCCGTTGAAGGCTGGATTGCCAAAAGCTTCGATCCGAAGTTGCTCGAACTCGTCAAGGTGCGCGTTTCCCAGATGAATGGATGCGCGCATTGCCTGCACATGCACCGCCAGGACGCACTGAAGCTCGGCGAAACGGATGACCGGCTGCTGCTTCTGAACGCGTGGCGGGAGTCGCAGCTCTTCACCACTCGGGAGCGGGCCGCACTCGCCTGGGCCGAGGCTCTCACTCAGATCGCGAAAAGCCATGCGCCGGATGATGTTTATGAAGAGGCGCACGCCAACTTCTCGGATGACGAACTCGTGGCCCTTTCGATCGGTGTTGCAATGATTAACGCCTGGAACAGGCTGGCGATCGGCTTTCGGCTACAGCATCCGGCCGATCACAAGCGCGCCGCCGCCTGACGGTCTGCGCCTTCGGCAGATCAGGAAAGCTGGGTAGCCTCGAACATGGCGGTCAGCCCTATGCCCCCGCCGATGCCAATCATTGCCAGGCCGGCCGCGCCCGGCGCCCATCCGCTGATGTCGCGGATCAGCTGGCTGTATAGTCGGGTAACGAGGATTGCGCCGGAGGCGCCGAACGGATGGCCCAAGGCAATGGCCCCGCCGTTCCTGTTGATCGCGTCGGCCGGGACATCGAGCTGATCCAGCGATGCCAGAACCTGGGCGGCGAAGGCCTCGTTGAATTCGATGGCATTGATGTCGGACAGCGAGAGCCCGGGCTGACGCTGCAGCAGCTTCCTGGTCGAGGCGACCGGGCCGATGCCAAGCAGATTGGGATCCACGCCGGCAGCGGCGCTGTCGATGAAGGCAAGGCCCTTTTCGATGCCGAGGCTTTTCGCCATGCCACGGCTCATGACGAGCACCAGGCAGGCGCCGTCGTTCAGCGGGCAGGCATTGCCGGCTGTCACCGAACCGCCAGCCAGGAAGACCGGCCGGAGGTTTGCGAGTACCTGCAGGGATGTAGCCGCACGTGGGCATTCGTCCCGTTCGATCGGCCCGTGGTCGGTGGAAATGTCAACGATCTCGGGGCGAAAGGTGCCTGCCTCTGCCGCCGCTACGGCGAGCCGATGGCTGCGCAAGGCGAATTCATCCTGTCTCTGCCGCGATATGCTGAACTGACGGGCGACGTTTTCGGCGGCAATCCCCATTTCCGGGTCGCCGATCGTGTCAGGCGAAAACCGGGCGCGCCCGTAAAATCGCGGTGGCATCCCATTCGCCTTTGGTCTTTCGACGCGCCATGGTGCGGTGCTGACGCTTTCGACGCCGCCGGCCAGAAAGCACGAGCCGGCTTTCGCCTGGATCAGCCGGGCTGCCGTGATGATCGCTTCCAGGCCCGAGCCGCATTGCCGATCGATCGAGACACCCGGAACCGCCATGGGCAGACCTGCTGTGAGCGCTGTCAGCCGCGCGATATTTCCGCCGCCGCCGGCGGCATTGCCCACCAGCACATCGTCGATGCTTTCGGGCGCAATTCCCGTTTCGGACAGGATCCGATGAATGATCGGCGCAAGCAGGTCTTCCGCCGCGACAGTCGCAAGCGAGCCGAAAGCCCGGCCGATCGGCGACCGGTAGGCGGCAACCACGACCGGCTGCCAATCCTCGTCAGGCTGAAAGGCGTAGGACAAGATCGTCTCCAGAAACCACCGCCCGCTCCACTTGCCCCCTCGAGATCTTCCCGCTGCTCGTCATCGGCCAGGATCCGATATGGTAGAATTGCTTGGGGATCTTGTACCTGACGAGCGAGCTCGCGCAATGATCGGCCAGAATTTTTAGGTCCATCGTCTCTCCCGAGACGACGGCGACGATCCGTTGGCCGAAATAGGCGTCCGGCAATCCGAAGACAACAGCATCCTCTACCCCGGGGCAGGCCTTGAGCGCACTCTCGACTTCGGCGGGATAAAGGTTGTTGCCGCCAGTGATCATCATGCCGCCCGCCCTGCCGATCACCCGCAGCATGCCATTGGCATCGAGTTCGCCGAGATCTCCGACCGTCGCTCCGGCTTCTGTGACCCGGAACGCCTGACCGTCGTCGCCCCAGAGATATCCATCCGCGATCAGGTCGCTGTCGACGAATATGGTTCCCGGCACATCGGTCCCGACGTCGTTCTCATCGGGGTCGCGAATGGAAATTCCCACGCCGGGATAGGCCTGCCCCACCCGGTCGATCGGGAAATCGATCTCGCCGCCGACAAGGGTCGAGACCGTCATGAAACCGAGCTCGGATGCGCCGTAATATTCCCGGATACGGGCCTTCGGAAACAGGCGACGCATGGATTCGACCCCGTTCCTGTCAAGCTTTGCGCCGGCGGTCAGGACGTCGCGCAAGGAGGTCAAAGCGGGTTCGCCCGCCCACGCCCTTGCAATTCCGGCTATATGGGTGGGCACGGCAACCAGCCGTTCGACTTGCCAGGAGGAGAGCGTGCGTGCGACCACGCCCGGATCCCATTTCCGGACTGAATGGAAGGTTGCCCCCGCATCAAGAGCTTCGACCAATGCATAGAGCGCAAGGCCGTGCGCGAGGGCTCCCGGGCACATTGTCGACGGCGCGTCTTCGAGCTCGAAAACGACGCGTCCCCGATCGAGGCTCCGGCACCACTGCTCCCGCGAGCGATAATAGGCCTTCGGCTCGGCGGTGGTCCCCGAGGTGAAGCCGATCAGAAAGATCTTGTCGGTATCGGCCGGCAGCTCGGCTTCACCTCCCGCCGCAGCGAGGTTGAAAGCCTCCGTTCCGGCGGCGACGACAGGAATGCCGAGTCTTCGGGCAATTTCAGCGCTCGGCCCGGCATCGTCGTCGACGATCAGAACGTCAGGCGCCAGGCGCTCGATGATGCGTTCGATCCTTTCTGCCGGCATCAGCGGGTCGATGACCGCGCAGGCATTCGGGAAAGCGGTGGCCGCCGCAAAATACTCGGCAAAGCCGATATGATTGCCAAGGCTGAGGGCGGCAAGCTTCTCCACGCCGGGCAGATTGAGCATGCGGCGGTTCGAGCGGGGCAGATCTCGGAGAAACCGATAGATTGCCTTGGCGCGCAAATAGAGCTCGCCATAGCTGAGCGAGCGCCCGTCGATGACCAGCGCCGGCTTGTCCGGTGTCTCCGTTGCATGTCGAAGAAGCTGCGCATGGATCGGCATGGACACCCGCTGGTTTGAATGATCGGCAATCAGCCGGGAGACAGAGCCGCTTTGGTCGCTTCGGGGATCGGCGTCGGGCGGCTGTCGGAGAGGCCGACGCAGACCCAGACGAAATGCGCTGATGCGCAATGGGCGCCATCGCGCTGGCGAAAGAGTTCTATGGCGAAGGACAGGCTCGTGCGCCCGATTTTCTCCACGTCCACCTTCGCCTCGACGACATCGTCGAGGTCGATCGGGCTGTGAAAGGTGATCTCCGCCTTCTTCACGTGATAGGCGACGCCGGAGGAGGTGTGACGGAAATGGCTGAGAATTTGCCGTTGCCGCAGGAACTCGACGACCGCATCCTCGCAATAATCGAGATAACGGGAATTGTGGACATGACCATAGATGTCGATGTCTCGCATCGAGACCCGGAACGATGCTAAAGGCCTGTCGTCAACGCTCATTCGATCACCAATTCGACGGGGTGATCTAACCGCAGTGTGTGGGGGATGCAATGCAATATCAGGCGGTCGTGCGAAAATTCGGCCCGGCTCAAGATGTCGTCGAGCTCGAGCAGGCTGCGCTGCCGCCGCTGCGGCGCGACCAGGTGAGGGTGCGCCTGTTGGCGCGGGCGATCAACCCGTCCGATATCATCACGATATCAGGAGCCTATAGCGGACGCACGACATTGCCCTTCATTCCGGGCTTCGAAGCGTTCGGCGTGGTCGAACAGTGCGGCGAGGAGGTTCATGGGCTTTCGCCGGGAACACGCGTGCTGCCGGTGCGCAGCGCCGGTGGCTGGCAGGAATTCAAGGATACCGATCCCGGCTGGTGCCTTCGTGTTCCAGACGAGCTCACCGACTTCGAAGCTGCGACGAGCTACGTCAATCCGATGACGGCCTGGCTGATGCTGCATGCCAAGATCGGGCTGAGGCCGGGCATGCGTATTGCCATCAATGCCGCCGCCTCTTCGATCGGAGCGATATTGATCGGTCTCGCCAATGCCGCAGGCGTGGAGCCGGTCGCCATCGTCCGCAGCGAAGGATCGCTTGAGCGCCTGCGCGGCCGGGTCGAGGCTATCATCATCGATAGGGAGGAAAGCCAAAGCGATCTGGCTGCCGGGCTCGCCGGCCGACATGGGCTCGACGCGGTGCTCGATTGTGTCGGAGGCGCGCGCGCCGCCACCCTCGCCGATGCGCTGAAGCCCGGCGGGCATTTCGTGCATTACGGCCTGCTCTCGGGCCAAAGCATTCCGGCTTCCTTCTGGGCCTCCCATCCCGATATCGCCTTTTCCTATTGTCACCTCCGGGAATGGGTTCATTCGCAAGCGATGAGCGACGTCCAGCGGGCCTATTCCGAGATCGCGGCGCAGATCGTTTCGAAAATCATCGCGACCGAGGTGCGGGAGGTATTCCCCCTGGAAAATGTCCGGCAAGCCCTGCACTCCGCTCTTCCCTTTAGAACGGGCGGCAAGGTTCTGCTGGCGTGACGAACATGGTCACTAGGCCTTTTCGTGCCGTCGCCGCGCGCTAGTGATTGCCGGGTGGTTCCGCTCGGCCCATCCGATCAGGATTTTCATGGGGATGAGGAAGGATCGCCCAAGATCCGTCAATTCGTATTCCACACGAGGCGGGACCTCTGGATAGACGGTGCGCCGCACGAAGCCGTCCTGCTCCAGATGTTTCAACGTCTTGGAGAGCATCTGTTTCGAGATGTCGCCGATCTCGCGCATCAGCTCGTTGAAGCGTTTCTTCTCGTCTTCCAGCGCCTCGAGGGTGAGCAGGCTCCATTGATCGCCGATACGATCGAGCACGCCTCTGATCGGGCATCCCGCCCCGGGCTGTTGCTTAGGCTCGTCGGTTTCCTTGGGCATGCTCCGTCCTCGGTCATCCTCGGCTGACCTTGCCACTAAAACCTGCCTTCTTGCTAGGTATGTCGAGGTTTCATAGACCAGCTCTCATAGTCTGCTTTCTAGACTAGATCGCGAATTCATACCAAGGAGGTTGATGCATGACATTCGGGAAATCGCTTTTCGTCCTCGTCATTTTGGCGAGTGTCGCCGCGCCGGCCGGCGCTTTTGCTGAATCCGCCTCGCGGGATTTGAAGGTCGAGGAAGCCAACCGGAAGCTGGTGGTGGAATTCTACGACAGGTTCTTCAACAAGCACGATATCGAGGCCGCCGCGGTCGTCGCCGACGACTACCGGCAGCACAATCCTCAAGTTCCAGACGGGAAGAAGCCTTTGATTTCCTTCTTCAGCGGCTTCTTCAAGGACAATGCCCAGTCGCGAGCCCAGATCGTCCGCAGCGCCGCCGATGGCGATCTGGTCTGGTTGCATGTGCACGCGACGAATGGCGCAGGCGATCTTGGCCAGGCGATCGTCGATATATTCCGCGTCAAGGACGGCAAGATCGTCGAGCACTGGGACGTGATCCAGGCCGTTCCGAAAGAGGCGGCAAACAAGAATACGATGTTCTGAGTTGGGTGGGCCGGCTTCCCAGCTGGCCCCACTATCGGCGTTACACGCCTGGTTCAGCCGTCTCTCTCGTTGCTGCCGATTTCCGCAGCACTGCTCGGTCAACATTTGCCGATGGCCTAGCGCCCATACGCCAAGATGGCTGGTGCCATAATCGATCCGAGGACGCTCCGATTTCGGCGTTGCCAGCCCGTGTTTGGCGAGTTCCAGGGTCAGAATAAGGGTTTCGAGAAGGTTGAACTTGTGATCTCACCGCCTGTGGGGGAGATGGCCGGCAGGGCAGAGGGGGTGGCCATGGCACACCCTCTCCCTGCTCTCTGCAAGCCCTGAGTAGTCCGCGCCCCAAGCTTTGACGGCCAAGCGGGATCGGGAGTAGCATCCACGCGGTAGCGGCAAGGTGGTCAAAGCGGCCGGCCCGGTGGAGATGCAATGAAACACAAACTTTTCCTCCTGACGCTCGCGGCGCTGGCATTTTGTTCCGCATGGCCCATTTCCAACGCCTTCGCTGCGGCCCAGCCTATCTTCTGGAGAGCTTTACGGCCGGCCGATCAGGCCAAAGCGAAAGTGCCGTTGTCGGGCACGGCGGTGAGCGGCCCACAGGGCGAAACACTCGCCTGGCATGGGGAGGCGCATCCGATCGAATTGACGGGCTTCGTTCTGCCGATCGACCAGGAAGGCGATCTTGTCTACGAATTCATGCTGGTGCCTTGGGCCGGAGCCTGCAGCCACATGCCGTCCCCTCCGCCCAACCAACTGGTTCGTGTCGTTCCGGAAGAGCCTTTGCACCTGGCAAGAATGTACGAGACCGTCAGCGTGACGGGTACTCTGCGGCCCGGCCTGGATCAGGCGCAATTCTTCATGATCGACGGTGACCGCGTCCTCACCTACGGCTACAGCATAAACCATGCCGAGGTAGCGACAGTAACGGCGACGACTGATCCCGATCTGCTGTCACTTTCGCCTTTCGGCATTCTGCCTCGCCAGTAGAAGGCGCAGAGACGGCAACTGTCGATATTCTGATCGCCGCTCAGGCCAAGACCCGGGAGCTGGTTCTCGTCACTAACGATGTCGGGGAATTCCGCCGCGTCGACGGTCTGCGTGTCGAGGACTGGACGGTCGGGCGGTAAGTCCGGTCTCCGATGAAAAAATGCCCGGGCGCAGCTGAAACTGCGCGCCCGGGCAAAATGCTGCCGGTCAGACGAGGTCGAAACGATCGGCGTTCATGACCTTGTTCCAGGCGGCGACGAAATCCTTGACGAACTTCTGCTTGGCGTCGGACTGGCCGTAGACTTCGGCAAAGGCGCGAAGCTGCGAGTGCGAGCCGAAGATCAGGTCGACGCGGGTGCCGGTCCACTTGACTTCGTTCGTGTTGCGGTCGCGCCCTTCGTAAACGCCTTCCTTGCCGGTGACGGGCGACCACTGCGTGGCCATGTCGAGCAGGTTGACGAAGAAGTCGTTCGTCAGCGTTTCCGGACGGGACGTGAAGACGCCATGTTCGGGCGCGCCGGCCTTCAGCACACGCAGGCCGCCGACGAGAACGGTCATTTCAGGTCCGGTCAGCGTCAGCAACTGGGCGCGGTCGACGAGCGCTTCTTCCGGCTTCATGAACTGCCGGCCGCCGATATAGTTGCGGAAACCATCGGCGCGGGGTTTCAGCGCCGCGAAGGAATGCGCGTCGGTCTGCGCCTCGGCGGCGTCCGTGCGGCCCGGCGTGAACGGCACGCCGACGGCATGACCGCCGGCCGCTGCCGCCTTTTCCACACCGGCTGCACCGGCCAGAACGATCAGGTCGGCCAGCGAGATCTTCTTAGCGCCAGTCTGGGCAGCGTTGAAGTCCTTCTGGATGCCTTCGAGAACGCCGAGCACCTTGGCGAGTTGCGCCGGCTGGTTGACTTCCCAGTCCTTCTGCGGGGCAAGGCGGATACGCGCGCCATTGGCGCCGCCACGCTTGTCGGAGCCGCGGAAGGTCGAGGCGGACGCCCAGGCCGTCGAGACCAGTTCCTGTACGGTGAGGCCGGTTGCCAGCACCTTTGCCTTGAGGTCGGCGATGTCCCTGTCGTCGACGAGCGGATGATCGACGGCCGGGATCACATCCTGCCAGATCAGGTCTTCGGCCGGAACCTCCGGACCGAGGTAGCGCACCTTCGGTCCCATGTCGCGGTGAGTCAGCTTGAACCATGCGCGGGCGAAGGCATCGGCGAACTCGGCAGGGTTTTCGAGGAAGCGGCGCGAGATCTTCTCGTAGACAGGATCAAAACGCAGCGCCAGGTCGCTGGTCAGCATGGTCGGAAGATGCTTTTTCGACGCATCATAAGCATCCGGGATGGAGGCTTCAGCGTTCTTTGCGCTCCACTGATGCGCGCCGCCCGGGCTCTTGGTCAGCTCCCATTCGAAAGCGAACAGGTTTTCGAAGAAGTAGTTGCTCCACTGGGTCGGCGTCTGGGTCCAGGTCACTTCGAGGCCGCTGCCGATGGCATCGCGACCGACGCCGGTGTTGAACTTGCTGGTCCAGCCCAGGCCCTGAGCTTCGAGCTCGCCGCCTTCCGGGTCGACGCCGACAAACGACGGATCGCCAGCGCCATGGGTCTTGCCGAAAGTATGCCCGCCGGCGATCAGCGCCACGGTTTCTTCGTCGTTCATCGCCATACGGGCGAAGGTTTCACGGATGTCGCGGGCGGATGCCAGCGGATCCGGAGTGCCGTTCGGGCCTTCCGGGTTGACATAGATAAGGCCCATCTGCACGGCGCCAAGCGGCTCTGCCAGTTCGCGTTCACCACTGTAGCGTTCGTCACCCAGCCAGGTTCCCTCAGGACCCCAGTAGAGTTCTTCCGGCTCCCAGACGTCGGCGCGGCCGCCGGCGAAACCGAAGGTCTTGAAACCCATGGATTCGAGCGCGACGTTGCCGGTGAGGATCAACAGGTCAGCCCAGGAGATCCTGTTGCCGTATTTCTGCTTGATCGGCCACAGCAGGCGGCGGGCCTTGTCGAGGTTCACGTTGTCAGGCCAGCTGTTGAGCGGTGCAAAACGCTGCTGGCCCTGGCCGGCGCCACCACGGCCGTCGGTGATGCGGTATGTGCCGGCGCTGTGCCAGGCCATGCGGATGAACAGGCCGCCATAATGACCGAAATCGGCCGGCCACCAGTCCTTTGAATCCGTCATCAAGGCGTGAAGATCCTTCTTCAGGCCGTCGAGATCGAGCTTTTTGAACTCCTCGGCATAGTCGAAGGCCTGGCCGAGCGGATCGGCGCGGCCGGAATTCTGGTGAAGAATCTGCACGTTCAGCTGGTCCGGCCACCAGTCGCGATTGGATCTGCTGCGAGGCGTATTACCGTGTGCAACAGGACATTTGCCTGCGCTGTCAGTGGGGTTGTCCATGATCGTCTCCTTCATTGCTTGATCTGTCTGCGGTCCAAAAAGATGAGCCGAGCTGGTGCCCCACTCTCTCCCTGCAGTCTTCATATCGGAAGCGCTTCATAAATTTAAGTTGGATTTACTGATCGTTGCGATAAGCTGAGGTTATGAAGAACCTTACCCTGAAACAGCTACGCTATTTTGAAGCACTGGCAAGAGATGGCCGCTTCCGACGCGCTGCCGACGCCTGTGCAATCTCCCAGCCGGCATTGTCAATGCAGATCAAAGAACTTGAGCAAGAATTGGGCGGTGAGCTTTTTGAGCGCAACGCGCGTGAGGTGAAACTGACCGCCTTCGGTCAGACCGTGGCTCTCAGGATCCGCGATATCCTGCGTGGCGTGGACGAGCTTGCGGAGCTGGCGCGGGCCGCGCGTGATCCCTTCCTGACGCGGCTGCGCATCGGCATCATCCCGACGATTGCACCCTATCTGTTGCCGGCAATCATCAATGACCTGAACAAGAGCTTCGCGGGTATCCAGATCGAAGTGCGCGAAACGCAGACGTCGAAGCTGGTTCAGGAGCTGGCACAAGGCCAGCTGGACACGGCAATTGTTGCTTTGCCCGTGTCGGAACCCTCCCTGGCAGAACTCGAGCTCTTCAAGGAAGAGTTCGTGCTGGTCCGGCGCCCCGAAGACGAGGGCAAGCCCGTACCCGAACGCGAGGCGCTGCGCGAAATGCGGCTGCTGCTGCTCGAGGAAGGTCACTGCTTTCGCGATCAGGCCTTGTCATTCTGCAAGATAGGGCAGGCCCGCCCCCGGGAGGTCATGGAAGGCAGCTCTTTATCCACCCTGGTCCAGATGGTCAGCGCCGGGATCGGCATCACCTTGATCCCGGAGATGGCCGTTCCGGTGGAAACGCGCTCGGCCCATGTTTCGATCTCCCGTTTCCAGTCTCCGCAGCCGTCGCGAACGATCGGCATGATCTGGCGCAATTCGACGCCGATGGCCAAACAGCTCCAGCAGGTTTCAGAGGCGGTTCGCCGGTCGGCCGAAACCATGCGCGAACAGTATATCGCGCGGTGATGGACCTGACATCGCCTCGCCTCAGGATCGCCGCTTGAACGTATGCTCCGCTGCCGGAAACTGTCGCGATCGGACCTCTTCGGCATAAGCCGCAGCGGCGGCCGAAATCCTCTTGCCGAGTTCGTCGTAGCGCTTGACGAAACGCGGGGTGAAATCGTTGAAGAGCCCCAGAATGTCGTCGGAAACCAGAACCTGGCCGTCGCAGGCGGAAGAAGCGCCGATACCGATGGTCGGGATGTGCATGGCGGCCGTCACCTCGCGGGCGAGCGGCTCCACCGTGCCCTCGATGACGACGGCAAAGGCGCCCGAGCCGCCGATGGCATGGGCATCACGCCGGATCTTCGACGTCTCGTGTTCGGAATGGCCGACGGAACGATAACCGCCTGCGGTATGAACCTGCTGCGGCATCAGGCCGATATGCCCCATAACCGGGATTCCCCGCTTGGTCAGAAAAGCGATGGTCTCGGCCATCTCCTCGCCCCCCTCCAGCTTGACGGCATCGCAACCGGTTTCCTGCAGGACGCGCACAGCATTGCGGAAGGCAATCTCCTTGGATTCCTGATAGGTGCCGAACGGCATGTCGACGACGACGCAGGCCTTGCCGACGCCGCGCATCACCGCCTTGCCGTGTGCGATCATCATATCGAGCGTCACGCCGATGGTGCTCTCCATGCCGTAGAGCACCATACCGAGCGAATCCCCGACCAGCAGGAGGTCGCAATGCTCATCGAGCAGCCGCGCCATCGGCGTCGTATAGGCGGTCAGGCAGACGATCGGCTTGCCGCCCTTCATGGCTGAAATGCGGGCTGGCGTAAGGCGCTTCTGAATTCCGGCCGCACTCATCTGGTCACTCCTTTTCCCGGCAGACCCCGGCCGCTGATGACTCTCTTGTCACCGATAACTTGATTGTGACTGACGACCCTGTTGTCCAGCAGCCGTGTCGAGCCGACCCGAACGAAGAGCGCCACGACGACAGGGTCTGCGATCGACGTGACCTTCTGCAGCGTCGAGGCATCCCTGACGGCGACGACCTCGGGCTTTGCCAGAGGCTCGCGACCAAGAAACGCCGTGAGCTTTGCCTCGAGTTCCACCGGATCGGTCAGGCCGCCGGCGACCAGACGCTCGGCCTCGTCAAGGGTCTGAGGGACAATCACCGCGGCACGCCGCTCCGCCTCGCTGAGATAGACGTTGCGCGACGACAATGCGAGGCCGTCGCTATCCCTGACCGTCGGCACTGATTTCACGCGCACCGGCACGGCCAGATCGTCCACCATGCGCTTGATGATGACGACCTGCTGGTAATCCTTCTCTCCGAAATAGGCGGTTTGCGGCTGCACGATGTTGAAAAGCTTGCAGACGACAGTGGCGACGCCGGCAAAATGCCCAGGCCGTACCGCGCCCTCGAGTTCGCACCCGAGATCGGGAACGTCGACGAGGGTCAGCATCGGGCGCGGATACATGTCCTCGACGCCAGGTGAAAAAAGGAAATTGACGCCGGCTTGCCTCAGCATGGCGGCATCGCGTTCCAGATCGCGCGGATATTTGCTGAGGTCTTCCGCCGGGCTAAACTGCAGCGGATTGACGAAAATCGAGACGACGACGATGTCATTCTCGGCGCGAGCGCGCGAGACGAGCTCCATATGACCGGCATGAAGATAACCCATCGTCGGAACGAGGCCGACGGTCCGCCCTTGCCGCCTCAGCGCATCGAGCGTGTGGCGCAGCTCGTCAATGCTCGAGAAAACCCGCATATATCCTCCCCTGGACCGGTCACTCCATCTTGGGCGCGGATATGAAGTGTAATCGATGCGGCAGGTCAATGCATATTCCTCGATAAAAACGATTAGATGCAACGGCAGCCGGTGACGCCAGGCCATATCAGCTCCCGCAAAATGGCTTTTCGCCACTCGGCTCCTGTTCCACGTCTCACCTGCTTGCAGTGGAACCGACGATGTGCGACTTCCGTTACTCGCCCTGTCCGTCAAGATACCATCACAGTCGGTCGCTATGGACGTTACATGGAGGACGCATGGACAAGCCCTGGAAGATCAGCCGCGGACCGATTGCGGCAACCGAGCTCGACGTGGAGAAGGCAAACGCGATCAATGTGCTGCTGATCCGGCCGGTCGGCGTGCTTCCGGCCAAGGCGGGAGATCCAATCCTTCCCTTTGCCGTCGGCCTTTTCAATGAACTCCGCCCGCTCCTGAAGCCCGATGCCGGTGTCACCACGCTGCGGCGAGCGACCGCGGCCTATGTCCACTGCCGACGCTACTATTTCGCCAGCGCCCAGCCCGATTCCATGCGCCATGGCCTTGACGGCGAACCCGTCGAACCACTGTCGCCCGAAGACCGGCTGGTCGCGCAAAAACGCTTCCTGAGCCTCAAGCAGAACACCGGCAAGACAGATGCATCCGAGCAGACGGCAACAGTTCCCGCTCCCCTGTTGAGCAAAAGCGAACAGATCCGCGCAGCCCTCCTCGGCAAAAGGAACGCCACCAGCTAGAGCAGAATGACATCAGCGTCTCATATCCGGCTTGCAGTCATTGCGCGTTCTTGCGTAGTGCGACCGTCTTTCACAAGGTCGACGTAATAGTATCGTTTCGCAGCGAATAGCATCTGCGCGCAACGTCGGACTGCTTAAACCTTCGCATTAGCCTCAAGTATGTTTGCTTTACATACCTTTAATGCAATTACGCTAATTTTAGCATCAACCAGAAACCCAGTCCGGGCTTGCTAGAACGATGCGTTTCCTGATTGCAGCTTCCTTAATCGCATTGGCCGTCGTCCAGCCTGGCGCGGCCGCCGATCTCTCCGCGTATAAGCGGCCACTGACAGTTCCTTTCGAGGGCGTTACAGTCTACTCCCCCCAGTTGGCGACGCTCGGCAAGATGCTGTTCTTCGATCCGCGGCTTTCCGGCAACAAGAACATGACCTGCGCCAGCTGTCATAACCCTTCCTTCGGCTTCGAGACACCGGTGACGACGCCGATCGGCGCGGCCAATACCGCGCTTGCGCGCCAGGCGCCGACCGTTCTGAACGTTGCCTGGGTCACGCCCTTCTTCTGGGACGGCCGCGCGCCGAACCTGGAGGAGCAGGCGGCAGGCCCGATCACTGCTGCCGCCGAAATGAACGGCAAGCTCGACACCGCCGTGACCGAAATGCAGGGTATACCTGATTACAAGAAGTGGTTCGACGAGGTATTCCCTGACAAGGGCGTCACCAAGGAGACGATGCTAACGGCGATCGCCACCTATGAGCGGACGGTGGTTTCCAATTGGTCGCCCTTCGACCGCTGGGTGGACGGCGACGAGAAGGCGGTCTCCGACAGCGCCAAGCGGGGCTTCGAGCTGTTCACCGGCACCGCCGGCTGCTCCTCCTGCCATACGGGCTGGAACTTCACCGACAACAAATTCCACGACATCGGCCTGCCGGGCGACGATATCGGTCGCTACAAGATCGATGCGAGCAGCGCGGACAATAAATATGCCTTCAAGACGCCCGGCCTGCGCAACACGCTCTACCGTGGCCCTTATATGCATGACGGCAGCCTGAAGAGCATGGACGAGGTGATCGTCCATTATGAAAGCGGCGGCGTCAGCCGTCCGTCGCTCGATAAGGCGATGTCGCCCTTCTTGCTGACGGACCAGGAGAGCAAGGATCTGATCGCCTTTCTCGGAACCCTGACTGCAGAAAAGCAAGACATCCCCCTGCCGACGCTGCCGAACTGAGGTGCTGGCAATGAAACTCTCCATACGCATGCAGATTCTCGTGCCCATGGTGGCTACGATCATCGTCGGCTTCGGCAGCGCATTCCTGATCGGCTATCAGGCGATCGTCGGCCAGACCCAGGTCGCCGCGGTGGTGCAGGAAGCGGTGAACGCCAAGATGGTCTCCGCCCATATCGAACGGCAGTTCAAGGATGCGACCTCCGTCGTGGACCGGGTGCTTTCGATGACGAATTTCGTCCCGGCGGCCGAGGTCAAGGCCGGGTTCGATAAGAGCAATGGAGCGCTGGTGCAGTCGCTCGATGAGCTCGGCCGCGTCGATCTCGCCGGTTCGCTGACCGAGGGCGTGCAGTCACTCCGCCAGGCCCATGATGTCTGGGAAAAGGACGTCAGGATCAGTCTCGGGCTGCAGCAGGCGGACGAGGTCCCGACAGCCGAAAAGCTGGCGCGCTCGCAGCAGGCGATCCTGACCGGGATTGTCGCGGTCAACGCGATCGTCGATAAAATAGCAACCGAGAGCGTCGCCGCCGCCGGCAGCGCCCTGGAATCGAAAATCGAAACCGAATTGGCATTGGCGGGCATTGCCGCGCTCGTCGGCCTCGGCATTCTCATCGCCATCGCCCGGCATGTGTCACGCCCGATCCAGCGCATCACCCAATCCATGCAGGAACTCGCAGCCGGCGAGACGGACAAGGCAATCCCCTACGCAGGGCGCCGCGACGAAATCGGCCTGATGGCCGGTTCGGTCGAAGTCTTCCGCCAGAACGCCATCGCCCGCGCCGAGCTCGAAAGCGAGGCCGAGGAGAACCGTCGCCTGGCAGAAGCAAACCGGCTGGCGGACCAGGAGCAGGCGGAGCGGAGCGCGGCGGAACGGTTGACGATCGCCACGTCAGGCCTTGCCGCCGGGCTGAAGCGCCTCGCCCAGGGCGATCTCGCCTTCCAGCTGTCGGACGCATTCGCGCCGGAATTCGAACCGCTCAGGCATGATTTCAACGCCTCCGTCAAGCAACTCGGCGATACGCTCCTTTCCGTTTCCGAAAGCGTATCGATCATCAATTCAGGCACTCGCGAGATCAGCAACGGCTCCAACGAACTCTCCGGCCGCACCGAACGGCAGGCTGCGACGCTCGAACAGACTGCCGCGGCGCTGAACGCCGTAACCGCCAAGGTCACGGAAGCTTTCGAGATCGCCAAAGAGGCCCGCAGCGTCGCCGACAATGCCAATCGCAGCGCCATGGCGTCAGGCAAGGTGGTGGCCCAGACAGTCGAGGCCATGGATCAGATCCAGGAATCGTCCAAGCAGATCAACAACATCATCAGCGTCATCGATCAGATTGCCTTCCAGACCAATTTGCTGGCGCTCAATGCCGGCGTCGAGGCTGCCCGCGCCGGCGAAGCCGGCAAGGGTTTCGCCGTCGTCGCCCATGAAGTGCGCGAACTCGCGCAACGCTCGGCCCAGGCCGCCAAGGAGATCAAGGACCTGATCGGGCGGGCATCCGCCAACGTCGCCAGCGGCGTCGAACTGGTCAGCCACACCGGCGCAGCGCTTGGTGACATCGGCCGCTTCATCGCCGATATCAATCAGCGCATGGAAGCGCTGGCGGCCTCGGCGCGTGAACAGGCGACGAATCTGTCGGAGGTCAATTCGGCCATGGGCCAGCTCGACCAGGTGACCCAGCAGAACGCCTCGATGGTGGAGGAAACCACAGCCGCCAGCGTCACGCTCGCCAGCGAGGCCGAGCGCCTGCGCGAACTGGTCACGCAGTTCGAATTGGGCAGGGCGCAAGCCAACACCCGGACATATCGCGACGCGGCCTGAGCGGAGCCTGAAAACCGGCCGGTGCAGGACTGAGAGCTTTTCGGGGCCGGGGGCGCGGAAAACGCGCCCCCGGCTGGCGCCGGCCGAAGGGGAGGGGCAATCGGCCGGGTCAGTTCAACGGGGCTTCGCCTGATGTGATCCGCTGCTCGTTTCCGGCAAACAGGTGAACAGCATCATGGATTGGCGCAATCCTCAGCACCTCGCCGGGGGCGGCCCTGATCCGTTCCCTGAAGACGCAGGTCAGCGTCTGCGTTCCCAGCCGGACGATGACGAGCGTTTCCGAACCCGTCGGCTCGACGACCACGGTCGTTACCTCGATGCCGCCCGGGTCCAACCGGATATGCTCGGGACGAATGCCGTAGATCACGGCTTCAGGCGGACGGCGCTCGCTCGGCAGGAGCAGGCCGTCGGCGGTTCGAAACCCGTCTTCCGTCATGTTGCCGCTGATGAAATTCATCGCCGGGGAGCCGATGAAGCCGGCGACGAAGAGGTTGTTCGGACGATCGTACAACTCCAGCGGAGAACCCGACTGCTCGATCAGGCCATCCTTCATGACGACGATCTTGTCGGCCATGGTCATGGCTTCGATCTGGTCGTGGGTGACATAGATGGTGGTCGTCTGCAGCCGTTGATGCAATTCCTTGATCTCCGAGCGCATCTGCACCCTGAGCTTGGCGTCGAGGTTAGACAGGGGCTCGTCGAAGAGGAAGACGGCCGGGTCGCGAACGATCGCCCGCCCCATCGCCACACGCTGTCTCTGGCCGCCCGACAGCTGCTTGGGATATCTCTCCAGGAGACTTTCGAGACCGAGGATCTTCGCGGCGTTGCCGACCCGCTGATCGATCTCCGTCCGCGGCATTCGTTTCAGCCGCAACGAAAAGCCCATGTTCTTGGCAACAGTCATGTGCGGATAGAGCGCATAATTCTGGAACACCATGGCGATGTCCCGGTCCTTGGGCGCAAGCTCGTTGACGATATGCTTGCCGATCTGGATCTGCCCCGAGGTGATGCCCTCGAGGCCGGCGATCATTCTCAAAAGCGTGGATTTGCCGCAGCCCGAGGGGCCGACCAGAACGACGAACTCGCCGTCGCCGATGTCGACCGATACGCCTTTGATAGCTTTGAACGCGCCGTAATCCTTGCGCGCATTGTTGACCGAAACATGGGCCATTACCGTCCTCCCGAAATCGCTGTCAAAGTCCGCTCAGGACATTTCTCAAATAATCGAGGCCGAGGCGCTCGCCGTCTTTGCGCGCGGCTAAGTCCTTGCCCGGCCAGCCATAGGCGGCATCCTCGTGTTCGATCGACAGCGTGCCGTCGAAGCCAGCCCCGCTGGCCTGGCGCAGGAACCTCGGCCAATCGATGAGGCCGAGCCCGGGCAGCTTGTATTGCCACCAGCCCTTGCCGTGATAGCCGACAGCCTGCAGGCTCTCCGCATTGATTGCCGTGTCCTTGGCGTGAAGGATGGCGATGCGATCCTTCACCGCCTCCATCGCCTGATAGGGATCGACGCCGATGCGAATGAGGTGCGAGGGATCGAATTCCAGGCCGAAGCGGGGGTTCTCGATCCTTTGAAAAAGCTCCTGCCATCCTTTCGGCGTCGTACCGATGAAATTGTCCTTCGGACCCGGCCAGTTCTCGATTGCGAAGGTGAGGCCAAAGGGCTGCGTCTCAGCGATCAGGCCGTTGGCGAAATCGGCGAAGTCATCGTAGTTGGCTTCGTCGCTTGCGGTGTCGTCCCGGCCCGGGAAGATCACGAAGATCGGGACGCCCGCTTCACCGATCGCGCCGGCAAATTCGGCGGTCCTTTCCCGAAGTGCCTTTCGTTTTGCCCGGTCGGCATCGAGTTGATTGCCGAAATAGGTAATTGACGACACGAAGAGGTCGCGGCTGCGTGCGAGCGCGACGGCGGCCTCCAACCGATCGGGCGTTTTGATATGGCCGCCGACATCGATCTCGATGGCGTCGAAACCGGCCGATGCGGCGAAATCCACCACTTCCTCGAAGGGGCGATCGTTGAATGTCGAAGTGTAAAAGCCGATCTTCACCAAAATCCTCCTTCAACAAAATCCCTGGGGCCTGGCGGCCGTTTCAACCGTTCAGGCGATCCATGTTCTTGAGTGGCGAACGTGTGCGTTGAGCCGCGTCCGCCGATGCGAGCATGAGGGCTGCTGCCATCGGCATGACCGCCGCCCCCATGGCAGAGGCATCCTCTCCGAGCGAGGCGCGATGAAGCGAGGGGAGGTTGGTGTCCTCGGCATCGAGATGCTCGTGCACATAGCGCAGCAACTCGTCGACGATGCGGATCGGCAATCTGCCGCCGACGAGGACGGCGTCGGGGTCGACGACCATGCCGATATGCTTGACGGCGACGGCCAGATGCGCGCTCATTTCCTTCAGCCATTGCGACACGAGGCGCCTGCCATGCGCATCCAGCGTCAGGAGATCGTGGGGAACACTCACCTCGACGCCATGCCGCGCAAGAAAATCATAGAGGAAGAACAGCGAGAATATCTCGCCGAGAAGCTGGACCTTATGGGCCTTCCCGTCCCCGCCATCGGCAATCGGAAGCCAGCCAATTTCACCGCTGAGGCCCATGGCGCCGCGATGACCATTGCCATCGAGCACGAGGCCGCCGCCCGGGCATGGATTGATGGCGATGTAGAAGAAGCTGCTGCTTTCAGCACCCAGTCCATAATCGAGTTCGGCAAGGGCTGCGGCATTGGCTTCGTTTTCGATGAAGACGGGATGCTGCGTCAGGTTCTCCAGTGCGGCGCGCACATCGAATGCCGTCCATTCCTGATAAGCCTCGGGCTTGCCGAGGAGCGAAATCTCGCCAAGCCAATCCGGCATCGCCAGACCGATGCCGGCCAGGCGCGCGTCGTCGATGAGCCGGCTGCGCTGGAAATGCGAAATCGCATCGGCCGTGAGCTGCAGGAATTCCGCCGGCAGGATGAAACGTTTCTCATGATGCACACGGGCGCGGACGTTGCCAACGGCATCGACGGCCAGGATCGTCAGATGGTCGCGATCGATGTTGATGCCGATGGCAAAGCAGGCATCCGGATTGATTTCGAGTTCGATCGCCGGCTGGCCTCTCAGCCCATGCCGGCGGCGGGCTTCCATGATCAGGCCCTCGTCCAGCAGGCGATCGACGATCCGGGCGATTGCCGGTTTGGTAAAACCCGTCCGCCTGGCGATTTCAGCGCGCGAAATCGGCGCCTGACGATGGATGCAGCGCAGGACGACGGCCCTGTTGTGCTCACCTGCATCCTCGACATTGGCGCCCGTCAGATCCGGGGACAGTCTGGCGCCGAGTGTCTGGTTCATGCTTGAAATCCTTCCTTGCGCATAGAGACTGAACCGCTCCTCATCCCTTGACCGCGCCGCTGGTCATTGCCCCGAGGATCAGCCGCTGGAGCGACAGGAAGGCGACGATCGCCGGAACGACCGCGATCAGGCAGGCGGCGGCAAGCAGCTGGATGGACGAGTCGGTCTGCATGCCGCGGAAGTTAAAGATCCCGACGCCGATCGGCATCAGATCATTTTTCGTGAGCAACAGAAAAGGCACCAGAAATTGCGACCAGCCGGCAATCACCGTGATGATGAAGACCGAGGCTATGCCCGGCGCCGATAATGGCAGAACGATGCGCCAGAAGACGGAAAACCTGTTGCAGCCATCGATCATGGCCGCCTCGTCGAGGCTGCGCGGAATGCCGTCGACCGTGCTCTTCAGGAGCCAGGTCGCCAGCGGAACGCCAAGTGCGATATAGACCATGACGACGGCAAAATGCGTATCCAGCAGGCCGAGGCGGTTCATGTAGCGGTAGAGCGGCACCATAATGACGAGCGGCGAGATCATCTGGAAGAGCAGCAGCCCCATCATCGACAGGCCCTTGCCCCGGAATTGAAATCGGGAAAAGGCGTATGCCGCGGGCAGTGCGACGATCAGGACGCCCAGTCCGCTGAGGGCGGCAAGCTTGAGGCCGTTCCAGAGATAGATCGGAAAGTAACTGTTGTTGAGAACGGTGATGAAGTTGTCGATGGTGGGATTGTTTGGAATATATCGCGCCGCGCCGCGATAGATCTCGCGCTTGTCGCGCATCGCCATCGACAGGAGATAGGTAAGGGGGCCGGCGAAGAATACGAACATTACCAGCATGAACAGATAGCTCATGGCATCGCCGAGCCGCGTTCCGGTCCGCCCGCTCATTGCTCTTCCTCCTTCGGCAGGAACGACGCATAGACGAAGGCGAGCCCGAGGCTGATGATCAGCATCAGCACGGAGAGCACGCTGCCGCCGGACAGGTCGTAGTTTCTAAAGACGATATTGAAGACGTAGAGCGAGATGACCTCGGTCGCACGCCCCGGACCGCCGCCCGTCAGCGTGATGATCGCATCGAAGGTATTCACCGTCTGGATCGTAATGAGGATCATGTTGACGAGGATCGCCGCGCGCAGCTGCGGAAGCGTGACGAAGAAAAACTGCTGTGATGCCGTCGCGCCGTCGACCTCCGCCGCTTCATAGAGCGAGGGATCGATCGACTTCAGAGCCGCATACATGACGACCATCGAAAATGCGGTGCCGCGCCATATATTGGAAATGAGGGTGGACCACGGCGCAATAGCAGGATCCGAGAGCCAGGCGACAACAGGCATGTGCATCAGCCTCAGAATGCTGTTCAGCGCACCATAAGGCGCTTCGGAAAAGAGCATCTGCCAGATGATGCCGCCGGCAATTCCCGGAACGACCCAGGCAACCAGCGCCGTCGTCCTCAGAATGGTGGTGCCGAACAGGCCGCGCTTTTCGCCGCGGATGACCACGACAGCGACCGCAAGGCCCAAGATCTGCTGACCGATGACGCTGCCGCCGACGAAGATCAGGGTCGCCCATAAAATGTCGGGCAGCTGCGGCGAGCTCAACGCATTGGTGATCGACCCCAGCGTATAATCCTGACTGTCGCCGATCAGCGTGGCATTGGTGAATGAAAGCCTGAAAACGTCGATGACGGGGTAAAGGTAGAAGATGCCGATGACGACGATCACGGGCATGATCCAGGGCAGGGGCGCACCGGCGAAACGGCGCATGAACGTTCTGCTTTGAGGCGGGCTATCAGCCTCGATGGCAATGGGGCTCATTGGCTTCTCTGTGCGGGGTTTCGCAATGTCGACGGCGCCTGGCGGGCAGGCGCCGTCACGGTCGGAAGCACTAGAGACGCTTGTAAGCCTCCAGCGCCGCATTGAAGGCGGCATTCAAGGCGTCTTCCGGCTTTTTCGTCCCCGAAAGCACGTCGCCCATCATGATCTGGATCTGGTTGGAGATTTCGGGATAGATCGGCACACCCGGGCGTGCCTGTCCGTCGACCAGAGCCTTGGCGAAGGTCTTGTTGGCTTCGGTGGAGAAGACCTCATATTTGTCGAACAGTGATTTCCTGGTCGGCAACTGCTGCTGCAGCGCGTTTGCCGGTCCCATATAGACCTCGCGTGCGAGGTTGGCGCACATCTCGACCTTGTCCTTGTCCTTGCTGAAGGAGGCGATCGTCCAGCCGCCGGTGCCGGTCGAACGCTGATCGGCGCTGGGGCCGGGGATCGGCGAGAAGGTCCAATTGTTGAACTCGTCCTCGTCGAGCGTGGCCTTCAGCTGCGCATATTGCCAGTTGCCGCCGATGAAGAGCGCCGTCGTCGCCGCTGCGGCCGCAGCATTCATATCGTCGTAATTCGCGATCGTGCTGACGCGCTTGGGCGCGGCACCGGAATCGACGAGATCCTTGAAATAATTCAGCGCCTTCAGGAATTTCTCCTTGTTTTCGCCTTCGCCGAATACCGGCTTGCCCGAGTCGTCGACGAGCTTGCCGCCCAGCGCCCAATAATTCGCGAGCCAGTCGAATGTCGTCCCTTCCCAGCGCCCGCCGTTGAAGAGAACGCCTTCCATGCCTTCCTTGGTGGAGGCGAGCGCGGCCTTTTTCAGGTCGTCCCATGTCTGCGGCGCATCGGCAACGATCGACTTGTTGCGGTAGAGCACACGAAGGTCCGTATCCCACCACCAGGCGCGGACCGTCTGGTCCTTATCGGTGATGCCGCTGCGGATGAAGGGGAACAGGTCGTCCACTTCTTCCTTCGAAAAATACGGCGTGAAGTCCGCAAGGACATGATTGACCATGAACTGCGAGAGGACGAAGGAGTCGACAGCAGCGCAGTCAGGCGCGTTGCCGGCCTTGGCCTGCTCCAGCATCTTGGCCTGTTCCGTGCCGATGTCCGAGGACATGAATTGCATCTGCAATTTCCAGTCCGGATGCTTCTTGATGAAATCGACGAAGAGCTTCTGATAGCCCTCGGCGATCGCCGGATCCGAATTGTTGGGACTGTCGTTCGTCAGACGGACGACGAGGGATTTTGGCGCATCGGCAAGGCCGATCCTGTCCTTCGTGGCAAGTTCCTGGGCAAATGAAACGGATGCTGAAAATAACATAGTGCTCAGCGCAAATGCGCTGACGGTGGCGCTCTTCATGATGGGTCTCCTCCCCATTTTGAACGGATACAGCCTGGCGGTCAGTTGACCTCTCCTCATTTCCGTGCTGCATTAATTAGATTAAGTTACTTTGATTTGATGTCAAGCCACAGCTTGGGAGGCCAGAACCTGGGAGGTTGAGATGCTGGCGACAATCAACAGCAGCTAGCGCACAGTTTCCGAAAATCGAGATCGATTTTCGGAAAAGGATCTGCGCCGTAAAGGTGATGGAGCGTCCTGTGGGACGCGCGGCGCATCCACCGCAATTTTCCTGAAGAGAGCACGAGGCGATCGCGGATGGCTGCGATGGCGTGGGTGCGGTTTTGCCCCGGCTGAACTGCGGCGGGGACGTTAATTCCATGGAGGATAAGATGCGTTTACTCATTCTCGGTACCGGCGGAATGGCCAACCAGCATGCCGCCAACTTCAAGGCAATCGAAGGCGTCAGCGTCGTGGGCGGCGTCGATGTCGTCCCGGAAAGGCTCGCGGCCTTCTGCACCGAACATGGCATCGCCAACCATTTCACGACCCTTGAGGATGCTCTCGCCTGGGGCGAGTTCGACGCAGTGGCAAACGTCACGCCGGACCGCGTTCACCATCCGACGACGCTTCAGGCCATCGCCGCCGGCAAGCACGTCTTCTGCGAAAAGCCGCTCGCCACCGATGCGGTCAAGGCCATGGAGATGACCGAGGCCATCGAGCGATCGGGCAAGGTCGGCATGGTCAATTTCACCTATCGCAATTCGCCTGCCCTTCAGAAAGGCCGGCAGATGGTGCTTGCCGGCGAAATCGGGGAGATCAGGCATGTCGAGGCCTCCCATCTTCAAAGCTGGCTGGTCGGTCGCCATTGGGGCGACTGGAAAACCGAAAGCAAATGGCTGTGGCGGCTGAGCAAGAAGCACGGATCCAACGGCGCGCTCGGCGATATCGGAATTCATATCGTCGATTTTGCATCATACGGTTCCGGGCTCGACGTTGCTCACGTTTTCGCGCGGCTGAAGACCTTCGACAAGGCGCCGGGCCACAAGATCGGCGAATATGATCTCGATGCCAATGACAGCTTTACGATGAATGTCGATTTCTTCGGCGGGGCGATCGGGACGATCCAGGCGACGCGCACGGCGGCCGGACAGATGGATCAGCTGCGCCTCAGGGTCTATGGCGAAACCGGCTCGATCGAGATGATCTACGATACCGGAAAATCGACGCTTCGCGCCTGTCTAGGCGAAGACGTGCACACGGCAACCTGGCGTGACGTCCCCTTCGAGCCGGTCGAGACGAACTACCAGCGTTTCGTCCAGGCCGTGCGGGCCGGCAGGACCCAGGAACCTTCGTTCCGGCGGGCGGCCAATATCCAGAAAATCCTGGACAAGGCCCTGGCCTCCGATCTCAGCCACACCGATGAAGCCCTCGTCTGAGGCAACATGCATCATGCCGAGGCAGGCGGCAGCAGCAAAGTGTTGAGGAAGGGCAGGAGTGCTGCACCGAGCGCAACGCCGCCGCCGCTGAAGCTCGCGGGTTTCATCGGAGAAATCCAGGGCGTCAGCAACGGCCTCGTCGAGGTATCGCGCCGCTCGATGGAAAGCTGATGGATCAGCGCTTCGATCACGCCCTGCGGCAGGTCGCTGCCGATCATGACGACGCTAGGGGCAAGGAACCCGGCCATGGCGATGATCGGGTCGAGCAGATGGCCGGCGGCTTCCCGTATCCATTGCGACAGTGACGGTGAGGAGAATTCTTCGCCCTTCAGCAGGCGGGTGAAGTCCTGCTCGCCGATCCGTGATCGCAGCGACTCGAAGCCGACGACGGTGTTCAATTGGACATTGTCCGGGCCGGTCAGCATTTCGCCGATACTGCCCGCCCGGCCATGCACGCCGGAATAGGGAATACCGCGAATGAGAAAGCCGGCCTGAACGTCGTCGTCGATGATGATCATCGCAAGTCCGCCTTCCCGGCCGGAGCTGCCGATCGTGCGTTCGGCGAGAAGGCTCGCCGTGCACTCGTTCTCGACATAGGGTCGCGCGATCGTCGACATCGCGGCGATCTGATTGCTTTGATCCTCCGTCCAGTCGTTGGCGGCGATGCCAAGGCCGATGATCGGCAAGGCGGCGTGGCGATCGACCATATCCCTGACGGCCGCATGCAGCACGCCGACTTTGTCAGCGGGGACCAGCTCGATATAGACCCGGTCATGGACCTGGCCACTCAGATCGATGAGCACGGCCTCGCCACGCCTTTGGCGAAGCTTGACGCCGATCGAGAACGCGCCTTCCGGGCGCAAGGCAAACTCGGTAGCGGTGGCCCCTCCGCCAACGCCATTGCGACGGTTGGAGGTGACGAGCTTCTCCTCGGCCAATCGGCGGAGAATATTGGTAATGCCGGGGCCGGTCAGGCCGCAATGCCGGCCAAGCTCCATCCGCGTCACCGGGCCATGGCGGCGGATGGCTTCCAGGATGACGCGAATATTTCGATCGGCAATTTCACCGGACCGCAGACCGACCATTTTTGCGCGCGGGGCGCCCATGTCCTGGGTTTGAAGCCGACGCGGCCCTGACCGAAGATACCGCATGACTGTCTTTCCTAAAGCACCACCTCGGTTGTGTACTTCATCCTCGGGCTATGGGAAAGCCGGGCTTAGCAGCCGCTTTTTGGGCTGAACGTCCTATCAATCGGGGTCAGGGCCATCACGGCGCTGACGAAGCGCGCGGGGCGAATGCCGCAAAATGCGTCAACAGATCGTCGAAACTACACGGCAATCGGAGCTTCACTCTATCGGTCGCTAATAGCTGCAAGGATGATCGTTGCCGAATCCATCGCGGCAGGCAGGTCTGAGCGAATAGTCGGCGCCGGTATATCCAACCGAGCCGGTTTGCATCGAGTCATTCGAGGTCGTCGTGCAGGATGACGACGATACGGCAACCACGATGACGGCTGTCGCGGCTGTCAATAATTTGCGGACTTGAAGCATCCCACCCTCCCCAGCGCTGCCTGAAATCTGCGATATCAGTGCAATTCTCGGTCAAATAGGGCCGGCGGAAGTGTCGATAACTGTTGTTGTCGATCAAGATCTCGTTATTCCGTGAAGGCCCAAGCGTTTCATTCAATAGCTCATGGCAGCACAGCAGCGTTTCACATCCCTTTCCAGCACCCGCGTTGAAGCGGACGATGAGATTTCCAGGTAATCGGGGTTGATGTTCGCGTAGCCGCGACGGGTTCCACAAACAGTTCCGCCATCGGCGAAGATCTCGACGATTCCACGGTCATGAAACAGACGAAGGTCCTTTCCGTCGCCAAGCTCCGCCACGTAATGGATCGAGCCGTCGTCCTGGGCGAGCCGGATCGAGAGGATACCGCCAGCGACGCCCACCTCGAAGGCAAGTTCGCCGCCCTGCGTCGCAACGACCTTGCTGCCTTCCAGGGCTCCGGAAAGGCGGATTTCAATGGCAGCCATCGGTAGCGAGAATTTGCCGCTTTGGTCCTCGACGATAGGGTCAGCGGCAAAGTGATCGTCGACTTCGATCGTCGGCAGCATGCGCAGCCTCTTCCTGTCTTCACTCAAACTTAGAACACGTGGTAGGGACATCTCCCCGGAATAGGCTGAGCCCTCGGGCTTGCGATATTCCCAATTGAAAAGCCAGGCAAAGGCGATCTGGCGCCCTCCCGCTTCGAAACTCTGCATCGCATAATAATCGGTGCCGAAATCCAGCAATTGCAGTTCCGGCATGTCGGGTACGAAGCAGTCGTCGATAAACTCGCCGATCAGGGCATAAAGGAGATTGTGGCGCCGTGTTCGTGGCTCGACATGGCCAACAAAACCCATCACCAGAACCCACTTTTCCTCCAGCCGAAAGAAATCCGGGCATTCCACCGCACGCGCGCCTTCTTGGCGGAAATTAGCCGGTGCACGGTAGAGCGGCCTGAGATATTGCCAATCGAGGCCATCGGCGGAGCCGAACAACAACACCGCGGGATCGCCTTCGATCGATGCGCCGAGTATCATGCGATAGGCGTTGGCTGTGTCATCCCACCAAACTTTTGGATCGCGGAAGTCGTGCTCGACACCGTCGGGACGCTCTTCCAACACCGTCACAATGCCTTCCGCCTTGATCATCAGCCGATCTGGGCGAGCTATTTTCTGAATTTCCCGATAGCCTTCGAAAAGGTCATAGGCGGGCAGGCGCTCGGTGTAAAAGAACATCAAACTTCCATCTCGATCCCGAAAGGCATTGCCGGAGAATGCGCCTCCTGTGGCGCCGAGACGCCACAGGTTCTGTTCTGGATGCAGAAATACCGGCATGTGAAGCCAATTGACCAGATCGCGGCTGGTCGCATGTCCCCAGTGCATCGGTCCCCAATCACTGCCGCTCGGATGGAATTGATAAAAAAGGTGCCATAGCTCGTCGATCTTGCAGAGACCTACGGGGTCGTTCATCCAATGCCGGATTGGCGAGAAATGAAGCGCAGGACGATCCGGATCGGACCGAAGCCAATCTTCAATTTCCGCGCCGGTGCGTTGAAGGATCCCTTTTTCCGAGAATTCAAACACTGTTATACCGGTCTCGTTCACGGTTTGAGGCTGATACCCATAGGCCCACAGAACAGCGTCCGGCGCATTGGTGACAATGGTGACCTCGCAAGCTTCCCTGTGGTGATATTTGAAAAACTCCGGATGGATGGCAAATGACCGAACCTGCCAAACCGTTTTCCCGTCAATGTCGATACGAAAAAAGCCGTCGCCCGCGGCCCAAAATTCCAAGCAGTACCCAGAGGGTAGGAACAGGTTTTGCTTCATCAACGGGTCATCTTCCCGGTCCGTTTGGTTCGCCATGAACACAACTCCGAATAGTCACTGGATTTTCGACCGACGGCCTAGCTATGCTCGATCTAGTGAAACTCTGCCGACGATTGCCCGGGAACTGGAGTGCCCCTGAAAGCATTCGCTGTTCTGTCCATCTCGACCTGTTCGACACTGCCTGAATCCAGAACTGTATTCCGCACCGAACCCCTTTGCACCCGTACTGCCGTTACCTCGAGCGCCTTCAAATTGTCCGTTGAAAGCAATGCGCCCACTTGCGTTGAAAAACAGGCGCTGTTTGGTGCGTCGTTGATCTGCGACATTTCGGTTGTGGCCACGATGTGATTATTGGCGATGTAGTTGCCGCTGCCGGAAACGACATTGATGATCACAGGCTTTGCGGCGAGAGGCTTGATATATTGAGTATCGATCGTTTCTGAAATGTGGTTGGCGATGACCGAATTGTTGCTGCCATCAATGTGCAAGAGTCCGAACAGGTCATCCAGGCCGTTATCGTACTTCTGCATGGGCGCCCACGGCTCGCGATCTCGCAGAAAGTGATTTGAGGAGACCAGGTTTTCGCAGCAATTCGCAGCAAAAACCAGCATTCCGGGATAGAAGGAATGGAATCTGTTTCCTGTAATCGAGGAACGCACGACGCCGGAAAAATAGACGCTGCTGGCGCCTCGGGGGAAGACGTTGTTTGACGAGACCAGGATGCCGCCGTAATTTTCAGCGTAGACGGAATGTCCAATATATCCGGCTCCGACAAAATTATTCGCTATCCTCGAGGCCTGGCCCATACCTTTCAATTCGATACAGTTGCCGCACTCTGCAATGAAATTATTGTCTATCGCCAGCGCATCCGCGTCATAAACAGTCACTCCATGTTCCAGATAGATGAGGCCCATCCCTGTTATTCGGAATGAGTCATTGGCGCTGCCCACATAGATTCCCGTTTTGCCATTCCTGTAGGAATTTTCCGCATCATTCTGCCCCGAACCGTCGTCCATGAAGTGCAGGCCATCGATGCAAAAATCTGCAAACTCCACAGAGCTTATGCGAGGATTGCCGGTGCGCTTGACATAAAACGCGGCGCCGGCAGCCTCGCCGGCGGCGTGCGGAGACATGTCCACACGTATGCGACTTCCGCCCGGCCACACTTCGCGCCACTGTGCAAGCTCGTCTGCAGGTGTGTTGAAACGGATGCTCGAAGACGTAAAGCCATGTCCTGAGCCGACAATCTTCAGATAGCTCACGTCTATCACGACCTGGGTGACAAGACGATAATCGCCTGGCGGAATATAGATCACTGCTCCAGGCTTCCCGCCGTCATTCTGGTCGGAAACCGCTTGCCTGCTTTTAATATCTGCAATGATGCTATTGATGACCGATCCAATATCCTCATAGGGGTTGCCTAAGGGATATTGTGTTACGTCGTAAAAGTTTTCACTTACCATTACTAATGTCTCCTCGGCCATTTCCTACTCCACAGCGAGAGTAGGCCGATGTTCTTGATTGGCTTGTTGCTCGCAAACCGCCTGGGGAAATGCGTTCAATCGGCTCTCTTGTTCGAGTTTTGAGCAAGATCCTGCGCACCATCACCAGATGCTGGTACGGACGTCCGGTTCAAAGAAATGGAGTTCCTCGGCATCGACAGCGATGCGCGCGATGTCACCTGCGCGGACTGTGCTCTTCGGAGAAAAACGGGCTACAGCAGCCTTTTCGTTGCCGATGTCGGCGACGGCGTCCGGGTCGCCGGCATCCACACGGGTGGCGTCGATATTCAGATGCACCATGGATTCAGAACCTAGCGCCTCGACAAGAGTGACCGGGGCCGAGATCTCGGCCGAAGAGGGCCGGATTGCGGCATCGTTCATATGCTCGGGCCGGATACCGACAATGACCTGACGGTTGGACGCACCGTTGAGCGAGGGCCGGTCTTCGAAAACCCGGTCGGGGATTTCTAGGCTGTTGCTGCCCAGGGTCAGCGTCCTCCCGTTCAGAACGGCCTCGTACAAATTCATCGAGGGCGATCCGATAAAGGCGGCGACAAAGACATTGTCAGGACGATTGTACAGGTTTTGCGGTGTGTCGACTTGCTGCAGCACACCGCCTTTCATGACAGCGACGCGGTCACCCATCGTCATCGCCTCGACCTGGTCGTGGGTCACGTAAATCGTCGTGACATTCAGTTTTCTCTGGAGACTGGCGATCTCGGCGCGCATCTGAACGCGCAGCTTGGCATCGAGGTTCGACAACGGTTCATCCATCAGGAAGGCCGCTGGTTTGCGGACGATCGCCCGTCCCATGGCGACACGCTGACGCTGGCCTCCTGAAAGGAGTGCCGGCCTGCGGTCGAGCAAAGTCGTCAGTTCAAGGATGCGTGCGGCTTCGTCTACGCGGCTGGCAATCTCGGTCTTCGGCAGGCCTGCCATCAGCAAGGGGAAGGCAATGTTCTCCCGCACCGTCTTGTGCGGGTAGAGCGCATAGGACTGAAAGACCATGGCGATGTCGCGATCCTTGGGATCGACATCGTTGATTAGCCTGTCACCGATCCTGAGTTCACCGCTCGTAATGCTTTCCAGGCCAGCAATCATCCTAAGCGCCGTCGACTTTCCGCATCCTGACGGACCGACGAACACCATGAACTCGCCATCCCTGACGTCGAAGCTCAGATCGTGCAGAGCGTGAAACCTGTTTCCGTAGACCTTGTTGATATTGCGCAGTTCTATGCCGGCCATGCCTTTGCCTCCCTCATCCCTTTACAGCGCCGAAAGTCAGGCCGCCGACGATTTGTTTTTGCAGTGCGAGCGTTACGATGATGACCGGCAGCGAGTAGAGGACGGCTGCGGCGGTCATCGCCCCCCAGGCAAGCCCATAGACCGAATTGTATTCGGCGATGACGATCGGCGCCGTTTTGGTCGCCTCCGATGTCAACAGCAGCGCGTAGAGGAACTCGTTCCAGCTTGTGATGAAGGTAAAGAGCGCGGTGACCGCTATCCCCCCTGTCATGACCGGAAGCACAATCTTTCGAAACGCCTGGAATCGTGTGCAGCCATCCATGCGCGCCGCTTCTTCGAGCTCCCGCGGTATGCCCTCGAAGAACGCGGACATGAGCAACAGTGCCAGTGGTACCGCGGCCGACGTGTGGGCGAGGACCAGGCCTGGAATGGTATCGAGCAGACCCAGTGACTTCAAAAGCTGGAACAGCGGAACTCCTAGCGCCACCGATGGCACCATGCGCGTCACCAGTGCGAAGAGCAGGAAAATGGTGGTGATCCGGCGCCGGTACTGCGTGGCGACGTAAGCGGCAGGCACGGCCACCGAAAGCGAGAGAGCCGTCGTCAGCACCGCGACGGTCAAGGAATTGACGAAGGCTCTCGGCAAAGTGGAGGATCGCAGCACTTCGCGGAAGTTCTCGAACGAGACAACGGCCGGAAAGAAGCTTGGCGGGATCTGCTGCACATCAGCCGCGGGCTTGATGGAGGTCATCAGGAGATAGATGTATGGCAGCGCGTAGGATAGCACCAACACGAGGGCTGCCGCGTTGATCAGGATTCCGCTGAGATTGAGGCGGCGAGCTCTACGCATGGACCGGCCTCCATATCTTCCAATAGGCGACTGCCGCCAAAAGCATCATGACGATGAGGAACAATGTTCCGGACGCGGAAGCCTCGCCGAGATCGCCGAACCGAACCATGCGCTGGTAGATGTTCATAGAGAACACTTCGGAAGCATGACTGGGACCACCCTGCGTTTGTATCCAGATCAGGTCGAATGTCTTTGCAGCATCCACGCCCCGCACGATCACCACGACGGCGATCACCGGCCGCATGAGGGGAAGGGTGACATGCCAGAAGCGCTTGAGCGCATTCGCCCCGTCGATCCGCGCTGCCTCCAGCAGGTCTTTCGGGATGTTCGTCAGCCCGGCATAGGACACAAGCGCGACAAAGGAAGTCGTCAGCCAGATGTCGGCAAAGGAAACAGAATAAATGACGATATCTTCGCTGGACAACCATGCGATCGCTTCTGGATCGCTTATCAGACCCAAACGAACGAGCCCGTAGTTCAGAATGCCGATATTGCCGACGAGCAGAAAGCGCCAGAGTAGACCCGCGACGATCGGCGGAACCATCAACGGCAGAGCGAAGATCGTGCGATGCCAGCGCGATTGACCGGCGAGCGCCGAAAAAAGCAGCGCCGCACAGAAGCCAAACGTGAACTCGAAAAACAGCGCGAAGAGCGAATACTGACCGGTCCGCAGAGCGCTTTCCATGACACGTTTCGACGTCAAGGCATCGACATAGTTCTGCAGCCCGACCCATTCGCGTATATGAGGCGTGATCGTATCGACCTTGAAAAAGGAGTCGAAGACCAGGAGCCCCACCGGGTAAGCGACCAGCACGCCAAGGATGGCGACTGCAGGCGCGAGCATGCAAAGCACAAATCGGTCTTCACCCGACATGTCCGTCTCCGAAAGCTAAGGGCGGGGCATATTTTGCCCCACGATGTGGAGGAATGTACGAGGCTAGTTGAGAATGTCCTCGATCGTTTCCTTGGCTTCCGTCAGGACCTCGCCGACATCCGCCTTGCAGGTCAGCGCCTGCTGGATAGCCGGGAGAACAGCTTCATCGACGATTTCCTGATATTTTTCATTGATCGGCCGGCCCTGGGTGGTAGGCGCGCTCAGCGTCTCAAGAAGTGGAGGGAAGTGCTCATAGCCGGCCTTGCCTGAATAGCTGCGATAGGCGGAGTTCGTCGCGGCAAGGCCGAGGGGAGCTTCGATACCCAGGGCATTGTTGGCGATAGCAAACGAGATGAATTTTTTCGCTGCATCCTTGTGCTGCGATGTCGAAGGAACGACGTTGTACCAAGGCCCGGGAACAGCGGCGACCCCGGCGTCGCCGGCCAGCATTGGCACCACGCCGACTTTGCCGCTGACCTTTGAATCCGGAGGCGTCATCTTGTAGGCGTGCGCCCAGAACTTCATCATGGCTGTTTTGCCCTGGTAGAACAGGTTCTGCGCCTCGCCCCAGCCGATTTCGTTCACATTTTCAGGAACGGAATGATCAATGCAGTGCGGCGCGATGTAGAATTCAAGTGCCTTTTTGTGCGCCTCGTTGTCGATAATGACCTGCCCGTCCTTATCGAGGATCACCCCTGGCGAACCCGCCTGCAGCACATGCGCCATCCATTCCTCTGAAAACGTGCCGATGGTGTCGGTGCCCCAGAAGTCAGTCTTTCCATCGCCGTCGGTGTCACGCGTGAAGAATTTCGCAATGTCGCGCCACTGCTGCCAGGTTTTGGGCGGCGCGAGAGGATAGCCATACTTGGCCTGAAAAGCCTCCTTTTCCTCAGCCTTATCAAACAGATCCTTGCGATAGAACACGATCTCGGCATTGGCCCAGGCAGGCATGCCGATCAGCTTGTCACCGACCTTCGCATCGGCAAGCAAGGAAGGCGGCAGATCCGCGCGAACCGCATCGGTGAAAAGAGCCGAGAGATCCTCGACGTGGCTTGCAAATTTCGCATTCCACACGACGTCGATCGTCACGACATCGAACGCGGAAGAGCCTGAGGCGATTTCGGCCGAGAACTTGTCAAAGACACCCTGATAGGGAACGGTCGTGAAGTTCACCTTGATGCCTGTTTCGGCAGTAAACTTCTCGGCGACCGCCTTCTGCAACATTTCGCCGCCGCCTTCCACCAGAATGTTGATGGTTTCGGCATTGGCAGTGGCGGCCATGAAAACAAGCGCGAGTGCGCTGGCACCAAGCAATTTCTTCATTGATTCCTCCCTGTCGGCTCGCTGCACTTGCACTGAGCCCTCCTTCTTGGTGCGAAGGTAGTCCTCGTATGACGACGTTGTCAATATGGAATGACGACGTTGTCAGAAAAATATGTCGACGTTGTCATGCGTCTGGTTTAAAACGAATCCCGACAAGGAGATTGGCGTAGATGGTGAGCATAGTCAGCGTCGCGAAAGTGGCGGGGGTTTCCAACAAAACTGTGTCTCGCGTTATCAACGGCGAACCATATGTGACCGAGGAAACGAGGGAGAGGGTCGAAAGGGCAATTCGAGACCTCGGATATGTGCCCAATATGGCCGCGCGCCAAATACGCTCAAGTCGCTCCAACACATTTGGTATCATCGCTGACTACGTGTCGACGACGCCTTATTCAGTGGATATCGTTCGCGGGATCCAGGATTGGGCCAATGCCAACGGCAAGACCATCCTGATGGCAAACACCGGCGGTGCGTCCGAGCAGGAAATTAAAATTTGGAAAATGTTCCAATCGCACCGCATTGACGGTGTTCTCTACGTAACGATGTACCATCGCATCGTTGACCCCGAAACCGGCGACGTCGGTATCCCCACAGTCATGATCAACTGTCGACCTCGCACGAGCGAATTGTTGCCGTCAATCGAACCCGATGACTACCAGGGTGCGCAGGATCTGACACGCTATCTGCTTGAAAGGGGCCATCGAAAGATCGGCTACATCCGACTCAATCCCATTTTGCTTGGCGCGGAACTGCGCCTCGATGCTTTCCGCAAAACCACCGGAGACTTTGGCCTTGCGGAGAGCGACCTTAGTATCCGTCTAGGCATGGAAGGACCGGTTGGAGCAGAGAAGAATTACGTTTTTGCTGCCGCCACCGAGATGCTTCAACAAAAGGATCGACCGACCGCAATCATGAGCGGCAACGACGAAATGGCGATCCAAGTCTACATCGCGGCGATGGCAATGGGTCTTCGGATTCCCGAGGATGTCAGTATTGTCGGCTTTGACGATTTCCGGACGGTTTCCCTGGCGCTGAGGCCGGAGCTGACCACTGCCGCTTTGCCATATTACGATCTCGGTCTGCAAGGTGCGGAATTGTTGAATAGCGTGGTGGCGGGAAGCGAAGTTTGCCCGAGCAGTCGAGTTATGTCCTGCAATTTGGTGGAGCGACTTTCGGTGTGCTCCTCGTAATCTAACCTCACGCACGAGAGCGTCTGGTCGAGCAAGCAAGCTTTCGCAAGAACATGGCGTCACGGTGACACCCGGTAAACCCCGGTTCACTTCTTCCGGGCTTGACGCCAAATCAAAGTTACTTAATCTAAGACTCTGCAAGCCCGCTTGGAGGAGGGGCCGGGCAATCGCGATGTCGGTCGCGCCATCTTCATCTCCCCCAAAACCATGACCACGACCCCAAAAGCATGACGACAAGATTGCCAGCCGTCGATTTTCAACAGGATAAGCCATGCCTCTGACCATTGCCCAGCGCCTCGATCGTCTGAAAGTTCGCATTGCCGAGTTGGCGCATTGGCGAGATCGACAAAGTGCTACGATCGACGGCTGGACTTTCGAGGGCGAGCCGATCGCACATCACCAGGATTGGCCGCACCGCCAGGCGGTGGTGCATTTTGCCGCCACTGCTGAAGCGCCGGAGGCGTGGCCTCTCGCAGATATTCGCCTGCAGCTCGATCTCGGCGGCGAGAGCCTGATTACGCTGAGCTATCCCGATGGCGAGACGGAAACATTCGGTCTCGATCCCTATCATCAGGAATTCCCGGTGAAGGGCCGCCGCTTCTCGATCGCAACAGAAACCGTCGCCCGCTTTCCGTTCGGCGAGCCCAATCGAGCGCCCAAGCTCAACAAGGCGCGGTTTATCTGGCTCGATGGACCGGCTCATCGCCTGCATCTTCTGTTGAAGCAGGTTTCTGAGGCAATCGAGGTGCTGGGCGAGCATGAAGTCGTGCCGCACCTGATGGATGCCGCCGAGCATGCGTTGCGCAGCCTCGACTGGCCGTCGGATACGGCGGCCTATATCTCCCGCACATCCAGCGCCGTCATGCAGCAGAAGATCTGGGAACTGCCGGAACTTGAGGTTAATCCGGCAGGCCTCACAGACGAGCAGAGCGGCTCGGCAGCCGCAGCCTTCAAGGCTCTGACGGCGCGGTTGAAGGAGCTGCAGAAGCGCTTTCCCCCGAACGGAGAATTGCTGCTGACCGGCCATGCGCATATCGATCTCGCCTGGCTTTGGCCTTATCGCGAGACACGGCGGAAAATGCGGCGCACCTTCAATACGGCGCTCTCGCTGATGGAACGCTCCGACGATTTCCGCTTCAGTCAATCGACCGCCCATTATTACGCGCAGATGGAAGAAGAAGACCCGGCGCTTCTCGAGCGCATCAAGAAGAAGGTCGTGGACGGAAAGTGGGAAACCGTCGGCGGCATGTGGGTGGAGCCCGACACGAACATGCCGACCGGCGAAAGCCTCGCCCGTCAAGTTCTCTATGGCCAGCGCTATTTCGAAAAGACCTTCGGCACCCGCCATACGGTCTGCTGGCTGCCGGACTGCTTCGGCTTTTCCGGCGCGTTGCCGCAAATCCTGAGACAGGGTGGCATCGACAGCTTCTTCACGATCAAGGTCAACTGGAGCGAGACCAACCATATTCCCTCCGATCTCTTCTGGTGGAAGGGCCTCGACGGCAGCCGGGTGCTGACCCATACGTTCGACAATCCGATGCAGGGTTATAACGGCTTCGTGCAACCCGATTGTTACGTGCCGACATGGAAGAATTTCCGCGGCAAGACGCAGCACGATACTTCGCTTCTGGCCGTCGGTTACGGCGATGGCGGCGGCGGCGTCACGCCGGAGATGGTCGAGCGCGAAGTGCAGTTGCGCGATTTCCCGGCTATCCCGCAGGCGCGATGGGGCACCGTCAAAAGCTATTACGAGCAGGCACACCGCACCGCTGGGGAAAAGAACCTTCCGGTGTGGGATGGCGAAATCTATCTCGAACTGCACCGCGCCACGCTGACGTCGCAAAGCGGCGTCAAGCGCAAGCACCGCCGGGCCGAACGGGCGCTGATCACCGCGGAAACCATCGCTTCGCTGGCGCATATGCTCGGAGCAGGCAGGCCCCGAAGCCTCGAGTCGGATTGGCGCGTGGTGCTGAAGAACGAGTTCCATGACATTCTGCCGGGCTCGAGCATCCGCGAAGTCTATCAGGATGCAGAGCAGGAACTGGACGGCGTCATCGAACATGCCAAGGCCGAACAGGCGGGGGGATTGCAAGCGCTGTCGGCCAAGCTGCCGAAGGGCGGGGTTGGCGATGCCCTCGTCGTCGTCAATCCGTCCCTCGCGCCGAGGCCGCTCAGCGCAACGCTCTCCAACGGCACGGTCGTCGCGACCGCGGATCTCGTCGCGCCCTTGTCCGTCGCGGTTTTCGACAAGGGCTCGCTCAAGCCGGCGGGCGGGCTGAAGGCAGGTCACGACCATCTCGAAAACGACCACCTCTCGGTCGCCATCGGCAAGGACGGGGCGGTGGTGAGCCTCATTCACAAGGCATCGGGCCGGGAAGCGGTCGACGGCTCGGCAAATCAGCTCTGGGTCTATCCGGCTGACAAGCCGCGCAACTGGGACGCCTGGGACATCGACGCGGATTATGCCGAAAAGGCCATCCGCCTCGATGCGCCTGACAGTATCACCCTCGTTGAAGAAGGGCCGCACCGCGCGGCGATCCGCGTCGTTTACCGTTACCGGAATTCGAGCGTCACGCAGACCTATGTGCTGACGGCCAACGCCAGGCGGCTCGACATCGAAACAACGATCGACTGGCATGATCGCCGCACACTTCTGCGCACCCTGAACCCGGTCGCCGCGCAGGCCCGCAAGGCGACCTTCGAATGCGCCTTCGGCATCGTCGAGCGGGCTACGCACACGAATACGTCCTGGGAACAGGCGATGTTCGAGGCCGTCGCGCACCGCTTCGTCGATATCAGCGAGCCGGATTTCGGAGTCGCGCTGCTCAACAATGCCAAATACGGCCATAGCGCCCGCGGCAACGTGATCGGCATGAGCCTCGTGCGCGGGCCGATCTATCCGGATCCGCTCGCCGACGAAGGTGAGCAGAGCTTCACCTATGCGCTGATGCCGCATGAAGGTGCCTGGCATGAAGGCGGCGTTCTCGACGAGGCGATTGATCTCAACCAACCGCTCGTCTCGGCTGAATCCAGCGGCCTCTCCGCCGGCACTTTCGCGCCGCTTGCGACCAGCGGCATCCCCGTCGCTTTCTCAGGCCTGAAGCCGGCGGAAGAGGGCGATGGGCTTATCCTGCGTCTTTACGAACCGGCCGGCCGGCGCGGCAGCCTCGCCCTTAGCCTGCCTTCCGGATGGAAGGTATCGCAGCCGCTGAACATTCTCGAAGAGCCGATGGAGCGGAAGGGACCAGCCGACATCATGCCGTTTGAAATCCGGACCTGGAAGCTACAAAAGGCCTGATGTTCCTCCGGGGAGATCACGCCTCGCCGCTTCGATGCCGCGAGGCGTTGCGGGGTCTCACCATAGAGCAAAAGCCGATTAATGAGACAAACTGGACAAATGGGCCATTTGAGACTATATCAGCTCCTCTAAGAATGGAGATAGTTTCATGGCTGGTTCCCATTTGCAGCAGGGTCGTGCTCGTCAGGCGCAGGTTGCCGATCGTGTTGCCGCCAAAGTCGCCGATGTGCTGAGAGCCGACGCTACATTCGAGTCCGGCTCGGTTGCCCTGTCCGCCAGAATTGCGGGAGCGGCGGCGGCGGCCATTGTCGATCTTCCCGTTAGCGTGCGACGCGAACTCAGCAAGCGACAGGGCGAACTTACCCGCCGCATTCGTGGTCTGGTAGAGTCCTTCAGCGATGCACCTGATGGCGGCAAGATCGCGCTTGAAATTCCGAAGGCCGTGGAACCCTCCAAAGGCGAAGGGCTTGGGAAGATCGCCACGGCGGAGGAAGGCGAGCGATTGCTGGACGAGCTTGCGGTTGCCCGCAAGCTCGAAGATTGGGCGGGGCCGGTTGCCGGCGCAAATGAACTCCAGCGCGATTTCGGAATTGCGCGCTCCACCCTCAATCGCTGGCAGCATGCCGGCGAGGTCATCGCGCTGCTGAAAGGAACGAGGAAGCACGTCTATCCGATCGAACAATTCATCGACGGGCGTCCGGCAAAGGGCATAGGAACGATTGCCGCTCTCGTTTCCAATCAGCGGGTAGCATGGCTTTGGCTCAGCCAGCCGAATCCCATGCTGGGCGGGCGCAGGCCCATAAACCTCTTGCAACAGGATCATGCGGACGAGGTCGTCGACGCGGCCCAGACCTATTTCTCCGCGCAATGACGCTCGACAAGGCCGTCCTGCAGCGCCTCGCCGTTCGCGCCGACATCACCGACTATGTCAGAATCATCTCGCGCGCTCACGCCGCGACGCCTCTCGGTATGGGCTTCGGCAAGACGCGGTTTTCGAGCCCGAGGGATAAGTTCCGGTTGCTCTATCTCGCTCAGGATCCCGCGACGGCGATCGCGGAGACGATCGTTCGTGACCGGTTTCAAGGCAAGGCCGAGCGATTGATACTGCGGGAGGAGTTCGACCGCTATTCGATCGCCGTTATCCGAAACCCCAGTCCGCTTTTCCTGCTCGACCTGCGCTACGAAGGCGCAAACCTGCTCGGGGTTTCGACAGATGCCGTTCGAGCCAGGGCACAGACCAGCGGACGCCGGCTCAGTCAGGAAATCTACGATCGCACCGATTTCGACGGCATTCTCTACATGTCCCGGATCACCAACAAGCAGTGCGTTGCCGTCTATGATCGCGCTACGGCCAGCATTGAGGCCGATGGCCCCGCATGGGATCTCATCCGCTTGTCCGCGCTCGGCCCCATACTCGATGCCTTGCACCTCACGGTCATAGGTGGGGGAATGATGTCCAATCGGTGAGAAGGACGCGTGGCGCTGTCGTGCTTCGGCATTCAGCCGAGCTCGATCATCGCGACAAACTTGGCGCTGGTCGAAAAGCGTCGGGTCGGGCGGCAAAGTTCGCAACAACAAAATCCACGAAAGCGCGGACTTTTGGTGAAAGCTGACGATTGGACGGCCAGACGAGCGAGAGCGAGCCATACGGCACCATGAAGGAGGTCAGGACGGGGACCAAACTCCCGCTTCGCGTAGGGGGCTCTGCGACGTAGACAGGCAGATGCGCGATCCCCAAACCGTCCCGTGCTGCCCGTAGCCCTGCGTCCGTATTGTTGAATGTAAGGCTTCTCGGGAAAATTACCCGATCGTATGGCGAGCGGAATGCCCATGGTGCGAGCCGGCCGCTGGACGGGTATTTGAAGTGAATGCAGGCATGTTGGGAGAGGTCATCCGGCGTCTCCGGTTGTCCATGGCGGTTGAAATAATCGGGACTTCCGCAAACGACGAAATGCTGGTCGCCAAGATGGCGGGCAATCAATCGAGCATCGGCGAGCTCGCCACTCCGCACGACGACATCCAGGCCCTCTGCCACCAGGTCTATCACCTTGTCTTCGAAATCGATGTCCAGTTCGATCTCCGGAAATTGCTCGGCAAAAATAGGCAGGATCGGCATAAGAAGATGGTGCCCGACGATATGCGGCACACTGACGCGAAGGCGCCCCCTTGGACGTTCCCGGCTTCGTGAGATTGTGGCTTCTGCATCATCCATGTCGTCGATGATGCGTTTGTAGCGCTCGTAGAGGACCGCTCCTTCCTCAGTCAGGCTGATACTGCGCGTTGTCCGATTGAAGAGCCGCACGCCCAGCCGGCTTTCGAGACGCGCCACTGCCTTTCCGATCGCGGACGGCGAAACTCCGGCAACCCTAGCGGCTGCAACATAGCTCTGCTGTTCGACGGCGTGAACGAAGGCGACAACGCTTGCGAGACTCTCCACATTAGCACCTGATTGAAGATATTTTGTCCTTTATGTACGGCCACGAGGTGCCATTGATCAATATTGCATAGAAAATATCCTCTGTCTCGATGCGCGACCAGCCAATATCAAAGGAGCGAGCGGTATGCGGGACTATGCAAAAGAACGACCCGAGCACACGGAAAAATACATCGGAGAGAATGACTTATTTCTCGAAATATTTCATGCGCACAGCGCTTCGAGGCAGTCCGTTCGGCCGCCTTTGCTCTTCGTCCACGGCGCCTTTACCGGGAGCTGGATGTGGAGCAAATACATTCCTCATTTCATATCGGCTGGATGGAACTCTTATTGCGTCAACCTGCGGGGCCACTACAAAAGCAGGTCGGTGGATTTCACAAAAATCCTGTTTGAAGATTACCTGGAAGACATCCGGCTGGTGATCGCCGAAATCATCAAAGAATGTGGAACCCCGCCCATCGTGATCGGATTCAGCATGGGCGGAATCCTGAGCCAGAAACTGGCGGAAAGTGTGAAGATTGCCGGGCTGGTCTTGATCGATTCCAGCATTTGCAAGGAAGTGCACGCGGAGGCGCCCTATCGCGATCTCGCGTTGCGAATGCCCGGCCTCGTCGTACCTGCTCCCGTGCGCGACGAGCAAATCAGCGTCGATGAAACATTCGAGGATATCGAATTCCAGCGGAAGTACCTGTCAATGGAATCTGCAAAGGCATTCAGCGCATTTTCCTTTCATTTCGGGGCGGAGGGGATTTCCATCAAAGGCGAGAAGATCGCCTGTCCCAGCCTCGTCATTTGCGCCATCAACGACGAATCCGATGAACATCGAGGCCGGGCGACAGCACGTCACATCGGCAGCGAGTATTTAGGTCTCTGGGGTACGACACATACCGGTCTGCTTGTCGGGCAGCGCTATTACGAAGCTGTAAGCCGCATTATGGCCTGGTTGGCACGCTTTGATGGATGAAAGATCTTCCGATGGAGCGTCATCCGCGACCGGCTCCCGAGCGCAGAGTCGCAAGCCAAAACTCAGTCCTCCAGGCCAAGGCTCGCCAGCAGGCGGCTGACATAGGCTTCCAACCCGCCGACCATATCGAAGCGGGTGGGATCGCGCAGCCAGAGCATCTGAAGGCCGTCCATCACGGCGATCAGCTCGGCCGCCATCGCCCTGCCATCGATTTTGCGGTCTATCGAGCCATCGGCGATGGCCCTTTCGAAGGTCGCGGCGATGTCGTCCTGCAGCTGGGTGGCGCGATCGAGAAACCATGCTTTGGCCGGGTGATCCTTCATCAGGCTCTCGGCATTCAGGATGGCGAAGGCCCTGATAACCTCGATCATTTCGGCGTTGCGGCGGAAGACCCCGACCATGCCCTTGAGCAGGCCGCGGAGATCGGAGCGATAGGGCCCGATGTAGCTTTCACATTCGAGATCGCGCTTGTCCAGAATGCCTAGCAGGAGATCGACCTTGGTCGGGAAATGGTGCAGCAGGCCGGGCAGCGACAGGCCGACGTCGCGAGCCACATCGCCGATGGCGGCATTCTGATAGCCGTCTTCGGCAAAGCGCCGCATCGCAGCCGACAGGATCTCCGCGCGGCGCGCTTCGCCCTTGCGAGATCGGCGCCGTCGCTTTTCCTCCTGTCCGGTCTTCGGTTCGAAAAATTCTGCCATCGTCTCTTCCGCCTGCCCCTTCTCCCGCCCTCTATCCATATATCACGGCTCGGCGGTTGACATCTTAAAAATACCGAGTAATCGGTAGGTTTAAGAACTGCCTGGTGCGTAGAGAAGTTGGCGTCGCCACCGGATGAATTGCCCGGGCATGCTCGGCCAGCACTTCGCAATGCCCGAATTCCATTGAAGGGGAGGTTTGCATGATCGATTCCATTCTCGACAAGATGACGCTCGAGGAGCAGGTCTCGCTGCTGTCTGGCGCTGATTTCTGGACGACTGTTCCCGTCGAGCGTCTTGATGTGCCGAAGATCAAGGTGACGGACGGGCCGAATGGCGCCCGCGGCGCGGGCTCGCTGGTCGGCGGCGTCAAGGCGACCTGCTTTCCTGTGGCCATCGCGCTCGGCGCCACCTGGAATCCCGATCTCGTCGAGCGCATGGGTGTGGCGCTTGCCCACCAGGCGAAGAGCAAAGGGGCCGCCGTGCTGCTTGCGCCCACGGTGAATATCCATCGTTCCGGCCTTAACGGGCGAAATTTCGAATGTTATTCCGAGGATCCGATGCTGACCGCGGAACTGGCCGTCGCCTATATCAAGGGCGTGCAGAGCCAGGGGATCGCGGCGACGATCAAGCACTTCGCCGGCAACGAATCCGAGATCGAGCGGCAGACCATGTCTTCCGATATCGACGAGCGGACGCTGCGCGAAATCTACTTTCCGCCCTTCGAACAGGCTGTCAGGCGCGCCGGCGTTATGGCCGTCATGTCTTCCTATAACCGCCTCAACGGCACCTATACCAGCGAGCATGAGTGGCTGCTGACCAAGGTGCTACGCGAGGAATGGGGATTCGACGGGATCGTCATGTCCGACTGGTTCGGTTCGCATTCGACGGCCGAGACGATCAATGCCGGTCTCGATCTCGAAATGCCCGGCCCGGCGCGCGATCGCGGCGAGAAGCTGGTTGCCGCCGTGCACGAGGGCAAGGTCGAAGCCGCCACGGTGCGGGCGGCGGCGCGGCGGATCCTGCTGCTGCTCGAGCGGGTCGGCGCGTTCGAGAAGAGGCCCGACCTCACGGAGCAGGCGGTCGACCTGCCGGAAGACCGAGCGCTGATCCGGCGTCTCGGCGCGGAAGGCGCGGTCCTTTTGAAGAACGACGGCATGCTGCCGCTTGCCAAGACATCGCTCGACCGGATCGCCGTCATCGGACCCAACGCCGCGAGCGCGCGTGTCATGGGCGGCGGCAGCGCGCAGATCGCGGCGCATTATACGGTCAGCCCACTCGAAGGGATTCGAGCCGCCCTTTCCAATGCCAACAGCGTCAGCCACGCCGTCGGCTGCCGCCATAACCGTCTAATCGAGGTGGCCAAGGGAAAGATCACCGTCGAATATTTCAAGGGGCGTGGTTGCCAGGGCAATCCGCTTCACGTCGAGACCGTCGACAAGGGCGAGTTCTTCTGGTTCGAGCTGCCGTCAGGCGAACTCGACCCCGCCGATTTTTCGGCGCGGATGACGATGCAATTCGTGCCGGAGGAGAGCGGCGATCATGTCTTCGGCATGACCAATGCCGGACTGGCCCGGCTCTTCGTCGATGGCAGGCTCACGGTCGACGGCCATGACGGCTGGACACGCGGCGAAAACTATTTCGGCACGGCCAATGACGAACAGCGCGGCACGGTGGCGCTCGATGCGGGCCGAGCCCATGTCGTTACCGTCGAGTATGATCCCCCGGTGGCGAACGGGGAGGGGATCAACCTCACGGCCATTCGGTTCGGCGTCGAAAAGCCCTTGGGCGAGGCCGATATGCAGGAAGCCGTCGAGACGGCGCTGAATGCAGATGTGGCGCTTCTCTTCGTCGGCCGCGACGGCGAATGGGATACCGAGGGCTTGGACCTGCCCGACATGCGGCTTCCGGGCCGGCAGGAAGAGCTGATCGAGCGGGTTGCGGCCGTCAACGCCAACACAGTGGTCGTGCTGCAGACCGGCGGCCCGGTGGAAATGCCCTGGCTCGGCAAGGTTCGCGCCGTGTTGCAGATCTGGTATCCCGGGCAGGAGCTGGGCAATGCCGTCGCCGATGTCCTGTTCGGCGACGTCGAGCCCGGTGGACGCCTGCCGCAGACATTCCCGAAAACGCTTGCCGACAATTCCGCCATGACGGGCGATCCAGCCGTCTATCCGGGTAAGGATGGGTATGTGCGCTATGCCGAAGGCGTGTTCGTCGGCTACCGTCACCACGATACACGCGCTGTCGAGCCGCTCTTCCCCTTCGGTTTCGGCCTTGGATATACGCGCTTCAGCTGGGGTGAGCCGCGCCTGTCGACGAGCGACATGGGTGCCGAAGGCGTGACTGTCAGCATCGATCTGACCAATATCGGCGACAGGGCCGGGTCGGAACTGGTCCAGCTCTATGTGCGTTCGCCAAAGTCCAGAGTGGAGCGGCCGGACAAGGAGCTGCGCGCCTTCGCAAAGCTTTCGTTGCCGCCCGGTGAGACTGGGACGGCCGTAATGAAGATCCTGCCGCGCGATCTCGCTTATTTCGACATCGAGGCCGGGGCCTTCCGCGCCGAACCGGGTGATTACCAGCTGATTGTGGCGTCGAATGCCGCGGATATCAGGTTCATCATCGATCTGCCGTCACCACTCGAACATGTACTGCCACCTTCGTATTAAACGCAGGCTAGCGAGATCCATGTCGTATTCGAGCTGAGCCGGGCCGATAGCGCTTGGCGCCTCTGCGCCAAGCGTTGAGTGGTTCGAGCTGGATCAGACCGCGTCAGGCTGAGCACGCAGATTGGAGACGACGCGCCTGTTCTGGACCTTGCAAGAGCGCTCCGTGCAGTCGCGGACTTCGCGGTCGTTGCCGTAGCCCTTGGCCCACATGCGTCTGGCCTCCACGCCCTTCGAGGCGAGATAGGCCATCGCCGCATCGGCGCGCTTTTGCGACAGCGTCTCCATCTTGGATGCGGAACCGGAATCGTCGGCAAAGCCCTGCAGCTTGAGCAGCCAGGACGGGTTCTTGTTGAGCCAGGCGGCTTGGTTATCCAGGGTTGCCATGGCGACGGAATCGAGTGTTGCGGAATCCTGCTTGAAGTAGATCCGCCGGCCGACATTGAGGATGAAATCCTCTTCGCTGCCCATCGCAACATTCTCGAAACCGGGCGCCGGATCGTTGGTCTGGCCGGTCATCGGCGCCGCAGCAGGTTCTTCCACGGAGGCGATATCGGTGGTGCTGCAGGCGGCGAGCGCCAGGAGCATGGCTGCGGCGGCAAGGCGCCTCACATATCCGGTCGGAGCAGACATCAGGGTGATATTCCTCATTCGACCGGAGTTGTTTGGCTGACCTGCGCGGCATTCTCAGCCTGATCGGCAATATGCGGCAGAACCTGCACCGCGGTGCCGATCGGGCAACGCTGGTAAAGATCGATGGCGTCTTCATTGAACATGCGGATACAGCCGCTCGACGCATCCTTGCCGATGCTCCACGGCTCCAGCGTGCCGTGGAAGCGATAGCCGGTGTCGACGCCGTCGCGATGCAGGTACATGGCGCGGGGACCGAGTGGATTTTTCGGTGAGCCTCCCGCCACGAATTCGGGCAGTTCGGGATGGCGCTTGCGCATCTCAGGCGGCGGCGTCCAGCGCGGCCAAAGCGATTTGCTGTCGATCGTCGCGCGGCCAAACCATTTGAAGCCCTCGCGGCCGACGCCGACGCCGTAGCGGATGGCCGTCTTGTTCTCCATGATCACGTAGAGGAAATGGTGTCTCGTATCGACGACGACGGTGCCGATCGGCTCGCTGCTGAAATATTTGACGACCTGGCGGTGCCACTTCTTGTCGATCTTGGCGAAGTTGGTTCTTCGGAACGTCACGCCATTGTCGACGATGGTGCCGTCGAAAAAGGAAGACGCCGCGGCGAATGCCGGTTTCCGGACTGCACCGGCGCCAAGTAACGCCAATCCACCAAGCACAATATTTCTGCGTGTCCACGGCATCGGCAATATCCCCCTTAAAGCCAAGCAGCGAAGCGTCAGTAAATCAGATTTTTCATTTGCCACAATAGAAAAATCATCTCCACCCTAAAGGCAGAGATCGGGTCGCGGGTCTCCTGTGTCTGGTATTGCCCCATCGTTGCTCTGGAATGCCGCGGCGCTTCGAATTAAAGGGCCGGGGATTCATCTCCTCTGAAGACCGGCATGTACTCTTTGCGAGATGGCGCTTCCGCAACCGCCTGCGAGCCGATGCTCCTCACACGCGGGAGTTCCGTTTCTTGTGCGGATGCCTCCACAAGGTCACCAAGCATCCGTCGCGCCACGGCAGGGACCACATGATGGGGCAAATGCCCGACACCTTTCAGCAATCTGACGATCGGCCCCGGATGCTTCCTGCAAAGCCAATCGATATGCCAGTTCGGTGAAATCACGCGGTCCGCCATCCCGAAGAGAACGTGCAGGGGAAGATCGCCAGGCAGATCTGGAAGGCGCTCCATGTCTCGGTTGAAGGCGCGCAACTCGTCTGCCATCGTGCGGATGGTAATGGGATTGACCACGTGAGAGGCCGGCAGGTCCGAGAGATGAGAAGGCAGGGGATTGGGAAAGGAGGACGACCTCAGGCCTCGATCGAGAAAGAATGCGGGCCACCGGCCGATGACGTGCTGGCGGATCAACGGCCCGACCACCGGGGCGACCGCCGATCTAAGCACAATCAACGGCTTCGGCGGCACTGGCCTGCAACATGGAGAGATGAGAAAAAGCCCCCTGACCAGGTCCGGTCTTCTTGCCGCAAGGTATAACGCGGCTGCGCTGCCGATCGAGTGCGCGACGATCGTCACCTCCGGCAGGTCAAGAGAGGCGAGAAGGTGTTCAAGCCAGAAGGACTGTCCCTCAGGTCCACGCTCAGCCGGTGCAAGCGGCGTGCTCAATCCATAGCCAGGGCGGTCGGGTGCAATGATCCGGAAATCGCTGTTGTCGAAGGGAAACAAAATTTCCTGCGCAAGGCTGCCGCAGCCATGCAGCAGGAGGACTGGAATGCCATGTGGGTTGCCACCGTCAATGATGTGAACATCCTGATCTTCTACGTGAATTGTAGTTCCGAGCGTCGGCTGGACTGATTGCTTCATTAACATGAGCCGCATAACGAAAATCGCAGGTAGAAGTTCCGGCCGGTTGCGAGACGGCGCCTGCGTTATCGCGCCGTTAGGGTGGAGGGGAGGCCCAGCGCTACCGCCGCATCTGTGCTACCATCATCGCGGTCTCGAAGCGGAAAGATCGAATGCTCCTTCAGCGTGTCAGTTTCTATGTGCTTCTGGTCCTCGTGACCATTGCGTTCGTCGCCGTCGTGCTACCGTTCTATTCGGCGATATTCTGGGCAGTCGTCCTCGCTATCATCTTCTTCCCGTTTCACGCCCGTTTGGAGGCCCGGCTGGGTGGGTGGGCAAACCTTGCTGCAGCGCTCTCCGTGCTGATCTGTCTTTGCGTCGTTATCATTCCCGGGCTGATCGTCCTCAGTTCACTCGTCCAGCAGGGCAACCTTCTCTACCAACGCATGGACAGCGGCGAGATCGATGTCCGAAGCTTTATCCAGAAAATGCAGGAAGCGTTGCCCTTGTTCCTCCGCGACTGGCTCCGGAAGATCGAGCTGAATGGCGCCGATACGTTTCAGGATCGCGTTTCCTCGGCATTGATGCAGGGCGGCGGCTTCTTTGCCGGGCGTGCCTTGAGCCTCGGCCAGAACACCCTGCGGTTCTTCGTGACCTTCGGCGTGATGCTCTATCTCCTGTTCTTCGTATTCCGGGATGGGCGTGCCTTGCCGGTGTCATCAGAAGAGCGCTGCCTCTCAGCGACGCCCATACGCTGCGCTTCACTTCCAAATTCACCTCGGTCATTCACGCGACCGTGCGAGGCAATATTATCATCGCCATCATCCAGGGTTCGATCGGCGGGATCGCCTTCTGGGCACTCGGCGTCGAACCAGCCCTTCTGTGGGGCGTGCTGATGAGCTTCCTGTCGCTGCTGCCTGCGGTCGGCGCCGCATTGATCTGGATACCCACGGCCGTTTACCTGGCCCTTGCCGGCTTTTGGGTGAAGGCGATTGTGCTGGTTGCGGTCGGCGCCCTCGTCATCGGTCTTGTCGATAATCTTCTGCGGCCGCGCCTGGTCGGCAGGGAGACCAAGCTTCCCGACTATGTTGTCCTCATTTCCACCATTGGCGGCATTTCTCTACTAGGCATCAATGGTTTCGTGATCGGGCCGCTGATAGCCGCTCTCTTCATCGCCGCTTGGGGGATATTCGTGGAGGAGGAGGGCACGTCGGATTCCTGACGATGCGGCCGGAGCAATTAACGATGGCTTCCGGAACTTTCGTCTCCCTGGCTGGTTTGATAGATTCGAACCATCATCATGTTCAATCGACGCCAACCGTAAGATCGGTTTTGGGGGCCTACGTTACTATAGTGATCCGGGCAAGGTGCGGAAAGTGCGCCACGGACTGCCGGCAGAAGTCCAGGCCCTCTGGTCGGATCCTGATAAGCCCGTTGAAGATGGTTCGAGGAGCGACCAGGAGGAGCGGGCATAAATGGAGCCGCCTCCTTTCGGAACGACTCTCACGTTTGACGTTCCGCTAACCGCACAAGCAGGAGGAAAGACCATGAAAGTGTCAGAGATCATGTCGCGCGATGTAGAAATCGCCAACCCTAGTCAGACGATAGCCGAAATCGCGAGATGCATGGCCGACAGGCAGATCGGCTTCCTGCCGGTCGGCGACAACGACCGGCTCGTCGGAACGATCACCGACCGCGATCTCGTCGTGCGCGGGCTTGCCGACGGACTCGGGGGCGATGCAAAGGTGCGCGAAGTCATGTCGCGCGATGTCAAATATTGTTTCGAAGACGAAGATGTCGACGACGTGACCCGCAATATGGGGCAGGTCCAGGTCCGCCGCCTTCCCGTCGTCAATCGTGACAAACGCCTAACCGGCGTCATCTCGCTCGGCGATGCGTCCCTGGCGGACACCGCTGCAGCGGGAGCCGGGTTGAAAAAAGTGTCCCGTCCGGGCGGCGCTCATGCACATTAGAACAGGGATGATTGCCTGAAGCAATCAGCGATCCTATCGTTTGAGATCATTCATCGTTGAGGTGGCAAGCCGACAGGTGCCTCGGTGCAATTTCCTTTTTCACCGGCGCTTCCATATGACAGCGATCCATCGCAAACGGGCATCTCGGATGAAAGTGACAGCCTTTCGGCGGGTTTATCGGGCTGGGGAGTTCGCCGTCGACGGGCTTGAACTGCCGCTTGCCGGATTCGATGCGCGGCACCTCGGCCAAGAGCGCTTTCGTGTAAGGATGATTGGGCCGCCTGAAAACCTCCTCGACAGGCGCCTCTTCGACGATGCGGCCGAGATACATGATCGCAACGCGATCGGAAATATGTTCCACGACGCCGAGATCATGGCTGACGAACAAATAGGTCAGGTCGAGCTTGTCACGAAGTTCCATGAACAGGTTGATCACCTGGGCCTGGATGGAAACGTCGAGCGCCGCGACGCTTTCGTCACAGACGAGGAATTTCGGCTGCACGGCGAGCGCGCGCGCAATATTGACGCGCTGCCGCTGGCCACCGGAAAACTGATGCGGATATCGTTTTTTCATGGCCGGGTCGAAACCGGCCAGCATCAAGTATCTGTCGACATAGGCGTCGCGTTCCGTCGAGCGGGCAAGCCGATGTGTTCGAGGCGCCTCCCAGATAAGCTCCTCGACGGTCATGCGCGGATTGAGAGCCGCCATGGGATTCTGGAAGATCATCTGGCTGGCGAGACCGAACTGATGCTGCTCACCTTTCGACATGGCGCTTCGGTCCATCCCCTTCCAAAGAATTTGGCCCTGGCTTGGCGAGGTGATCCCTGCAATGGCGCGGCCGAGCGTCGACTTTCCGCATCCGCTTTCGCCGACAAGGCCGACAACCTCTCCGGGCCGAATGCTGAGGCTGACATTATCAAGCGCGTGAACGACAGGCGCAGGTTTGGCCAGCTTGAGCTTGAGCGCGATCTTGGCGGCGAGGTCGGGCTTGGCTCCGAAGCGCTGCGACACGTTCCTCGCTTCGATCAGGGGCGCGGCGGTCGCGATCATCATGCTACCTCTTTCGTTACGGGATGAATGCAGCGGAAGGAACGATCGCCTTCCGGCATGAGCGCCGGCATGACCAGACAGCCGTCGGTTGCCCGATCACAGCGCGTACGAAAACTGCATCCCTGTGGGAGCCGGTTGATCGCCGGTGTCATGCCACGGATCTGGCGAAGCGGCTCTCCGCGTCTGTTTTGCGAGGGAACGGACGCGATCAGACCGGCCGTGTAGGGATGGTGAGGATCGGTCAGAACCTTGCCCACCGGTCCGGTCTCCACAAGGCGGCCGGCATACATGACGGCGATCTCGTCGGCCAATCTTGAAACGATCGCCAGATCGTGGGTGATCCAGATCACCGCCGTATTTCCCTCTTCGGTGAGTTTCTGGAACTCGGAGATGATCTGGCTCTGGATCGTCACATCAAGCGCCGTTGTCGGTTCATCGGCGATGATGAGGTCCGGCTTGTGAAGAAGCGCAATGGCGATCGCCACACGCTGGCGCATTCCCCCGGAGAACTGATGCGGGTAGGCGGCAAGCCTTTCTTCAGGGCTTGGTATTCCGACCAGCGCCAAAGCATCCCGCGCCCGCTGCCGGGCGGTATCCTTCGATACCCGGTCGTGTGCCTGGACGGCTTCCACCATCTGCGTACCGACCGTCAGGACCGGGTTGAGCGTCATCATCGGATCCTGGAACACCATGGCGATCCGCTTGCCGCGCAGTTGCCGCATCTCTTCATCCGAATATTTCGCGATGTCGGCGCCGTCGAAGATGATCCTGCCGCCGGCAACCCGGCCGGGTTTATCGAGGAGCCGCATGATCGAGAAGCCGGTCACCGACTTTCCGGATCCGGATTCTCCCACAAGACCAAGGACCTTGCCGCGCTCCACCGTGAACGACACATCATTGACGGCGCAAAGGCTGGGCCGTCCCCTGCCGTTACCGAATTCGGTGACGAGATTGCTCACTTGCAGCAATGGGGTCATGACATGTTCCTCGGGTTGAGCACATCGCGCAGCCGGTCGCCGACGAGATTGATCGCCGCGATCGTGACCAGAAGGGCAATGCCGGGAAAGAAGCTGATCCAGTAGAGGCCCGTCAGAAGATACTGGTAGCCCGTCGAGATCAGCATGCCGAGCGAGGGTTCGGTCACGGATGCACCGAGACCGAGGAAGGACAAGGTTGCTTCCAGACCGATTGCCCGGGCGATCTGCATGGTGGCGATGACGATGACCGGCGCAAGACAGTTCGGCAGCAGGTGCCTGAAGAGGATGCGCCATCCGGGCAGGCGCAGCATCCGGGCCGCCTCGATATATTCCTTCTCGCGCTCGACCAGAGCGGTGCCGCGGACGGTGCGGGCATAGGTCGCCCACTCGGCGATGATAAGTGCGATCACCACGTTGGACACGCCCTTGCCAAGGACGGCGAGCATCATCAGCGCCATCAATATGGTCGGAAATGACAGCTGCAGGTCGACGAGCCGCATCATCGCGGTTTCCGTGCGCCCTCCCATGTAAGCGGCGAACAGTCCGGCCGAGGTTCCGATGATGGCAGCAGCGAAAGCCGACAGAACACCCACCAGCAAAGAGGTGCGCAGGCCATAGAGGATGCCGGACAGGATATCGCGGCCCTGGCTGTCGGTACCGAGGTGATAGACGAGCCCGGTCATGGATTCGGAACCCGGCGGCAGTCGTCCATCCATGATGTCGAGCTGCATCAAATCATAGGGATTTTGCGGAGAGATCCATGGCGCAAACAGCGCCAGGCAACAGATCATCACCAGCGTGAGGAAGGCAATCGCGGCTACCGGAGAGCTGAAGAAATCCGCGATCCCTTTCGACAGACGACTGGGTTCGGGCGCTGGAGCACTTGTGTCTTGCGTGTTTGGTTCGGCCATGGGGTCAAGCCTTTCCTTCCAGCCGGACCCGCGGATCCAGAAGGGTGTAAGAGATATCAATGATGAAATTGAGGACGACGAAGAGCAGCACCATCATCATCAGGTAGGCGACGATGACGGGGCGATCGAGAACGTTGATCGAGTCGATGATGAGCTTGCCCATGCCCGGCCACGCAAAGATGCTTTCGGTGACGACCGAAAAGGCGATGAGTGAGCCGAACTCGAGACCGATGATGGTCACCACCGGGATCATCAGGTTCTTGAGAACGTGCACGGAAATGATCCGCCGCTCTCGCAATCCCTTGGCGCGGGCAAACTTCACATAGTCCTGAGGAAGGACCTCCTGCACGCCGGCGCGGGTCAGCCGAAGAATGAGCGACGTCTTGAACAGAGCCAGGTTGAAGGCGGGCAATAAGAGGTGCCTGATGCCGTCTGCGGTCAGAAACGACCATTGTGCGCCGAGCAGTTCCCGCGTTGGGCCGCGGCCATTCGTCGGCAACCAGCCGAGCTCGACGGAAAACACCATGATCAGCATGAGACCGACCCAGAAGGTCGGAAGCGAGAAGCCCAGAATCGAGCCGCTCATGATCAGCTTGGAGGAAATCCGATTGGGGTAGAGCCCTGCATACAGCCCAAGCGGCAGGCCGAACAGCAGCGCGATGCCGAGAGCCGTGATCGCCAGTTCGAGCGTCGCCGGGAGACGTTCGAGGATCAGACCGAGCGCCGGCCGCCCATAAACGAAGCTGTCGCCGAAGTCCCCGTGCAGAAGTCCCTGAAGAAACAGCAGATACTGTTTCCACAGCGGCTGATCCAGACCGTAATGCGCGATGACGAGTGCCCGCTCGGCCTGATTGGCGTCCGGGTTGATGAGGATGTCGACCGGGTTGCCGATCACATTGACGCCGATGAAGACAATGATCGTCATCGCGACAATGACGAACAACGCCTGTATCAACCGCCTGATAATGGATGTGACCATTGAACCTCTCCCTACAGCGCCGCTCGTCTTTTCGAGAGCCGCAGGACGCTGTAACGTTTTGAATCGACGTCTTTGTTTCTACGCACGTCGTTGTCGCAAAACCGCTGCGCACTTTTGCGCGACATGCTTTAAGCGACGGAGATCGCCATCCCGTCGCGCTGCGGATCGGCCGCGCCTTTCGAGATGCCGCCGTCAATCTTGATCGCGTGGACTGCGGCGAACGCATATGTCTGCGGCGACCGCGCCACCGGGTAGCCCTGCGCCCGCAGCTCGTCTTCGACAGAGTGTCGAATGCGATTGCAGATGTCGATCGTATTTGACACCCCTACGATCCTCGGCGCCGAGACGGCTTCGAGCACGGACATGTCGAAATCGATCAAGTTCATCAGGCATTGCGCAACGGCGGGCGCAATATAGCTGCCGCCTGGCGCTCCGATGACGATGCTGGGTTCGTCGCCCTTAAAGACGATCGTCGGCGCCGCCGAGCTGGGACGCCGCTTGCCGGGCGCGATGGAGCCGGGCTTACCGGGAAGCGGATTGAAGCGGCTCATCGTGCCATTGTACATGAAGCCGAGGCCGTCGGTGATCGCGCCCGAGGGACTGCCGAGGGTGTGGGTCATCGCGACGGCATTGCCGTCCTTGTCGATCACCGAGATGTGGGTGGTGTCGCGCTGCGACCCATCAAGGCGCGATACGCTGGCGATCTCGCCCGCCTTGATCGCGCCGGCATGCACCTTTGCATGCTCTTTCGACAGCAGCTTTTCATAGGGCACGTCGACATAGGCGGGATCGCCCATATGCGCGTCCTTGTCGATCGTCATCCGCTTCATCGCTTCGAACAGGATGCGGACATGTTCGGCGCTGCCATGCTGCAGCGAGCCGACATCGAACTGCTCCATGATATGCAGGAGTTCCAGCATCGGGAAGCCCGAGCCTGGCGGAGGCGAGGTGGCGATGCGGTTGCCGCGGTAGTCGCCCCAAACCGGCTCTACCTTCGACAATTCGTAGCGCGCCAGATCCTGCCGATCGATCAAGCCGCCATTTTCCTTAAAATCGCCGGCGATCTGTTCGGCCAGTTCGCCGTGATAGAAGATGTCCGAGCCGCCGCTTCGCGCGATGCGTTCGAGGGTCTCTGCCATGTCCTTGTTGACGAGCAGGTCGCCGACATTCTTGAGCGTGCCGTCGTCGTGGAAATAGACTTTCCGGCCCGTTTCAGAAAAGCGCAGCTTGTCGAGCGTGTTGGCAAAACCGTCATTCGACTGGTCCTTGGCCCAATACCAGTGCATGTGGTTTCGGATCATGAAACCGTTACGGGCAAGGCGGATGGCCGGTTTGATGAGATCGGCCCAATCGAAGGTGCCGTAGTCGCGCAGCGCGGTCTCATAGCCCTTGAGCGAGCCCGGAGTGCAGACGGCAAGGTAGCCGATATCCGAAATATTGCCTTCAAGCACGTAGCCGAAGCCGTCGCGGCTCTGGTGCTTGATCTTGTCGAGCCACATGTCCGGCGCAGCCTTCAACGGCGCGCGCGCATAGAATTCGAGGATCTCGTGCACGCCCTTTTTCGGCATGTAGACATGCATGGAGCCGAAGCCGCCGATGCCGGCCATTTGCGGGTCGACCACGCCCTGGACGAAAGCACAGGCAAGTGCTGCGTCGATGGCATTGCCGCCGCGTTCGAGAACTTCCGCGCCGGCTTCGACCGCCTCCGGCTGAGGCGCTACGATCGTTGCATTTCTCATTTTGCGCGACGGCCCTCCAGCACCTTTGCCAGGAAGGCCTTGACGTAGCCCAGAACTTTCATCCGGTCGTGAGAGACGCCCGGAACACGATCGAACGTCACATCGACACCCGCTTTGCGGAATGAGCTCGCCAAGGCGGCAAGGCGCTCGGGCCGCGTTTTGCCGGCGTCATTTGCGCCATCCATATAATATTTGCCACCCGGCTTGTGGGTGATTTCCCAGGTCTCCAGATCGGCGTCGCCGACGATCATATGCACCGGCACCTTGGCGAGATCTTCGGGCCGGAAGGCCTTGCCGAAGCGCGCCTCCAGATCCCGAACGCCGACCCACCAGTCACGCGTCGGATCCAGAAGAGTGACGGAACCAGGTGCGCCAATCGATGCCGCCCAGAGCTTTTCCGGATGCAGGATGGTGAAACGGTGCACGAAATGCCCGCCGCCGGAGAAGCCGAACATGGCGAATTTGGACCAGTCCTGGCGGTATTTGTCGGCCATCTCCACGACCATGGCAAGGACGACCTGATCGTAGCGGATGTCGCCTTCCTCAAGAAACTTGTAGCCTGAACGCGCGCCATCGCCGAGAACGCCAACCGGGAAGATCGGGCAAAGGATGGCGCAGTCGTTGTAGAGCCCGAATTCGGCAAAACCATCGCGGAAGTCGATGGCCGACGTGCGCCCGGTGCCGTGGACCGCGACCAGGAGGTCGAGCTTGCGGCCGTCTGCCGCCGTCGGTGGCACATAAAGCACCATATGGAGGCGGGGATCGGCCTGAGAGGCGAAGATGGCCGTCTGGCCATAGTCATAGATGGCCTTCGCCCGGGCGACGGCTTCGCCCGTTCCAAGTTCCTGCATGAATGTCTCCTGGGAGATGAAGAAAGGGACGGCCCTGGTGCGGCCCCATGATGCTGTTAAACCGCGTCGCATCGAATGGATCGATGCGACGCACTTCAAATCTTTATTTGTCCCAAAACCGCTGCAGGCTTTTGGACGACATGCATTAGTCCGCCGGCTTCACGTCATAAGCGAGCGTATATTTGTCGCCGCGCGGGGTGTAGGACACGGTCTTCTTCGCACCCAGCACGACGTTTTCGTAATGCATCGGGAGGAGCCAGAGGTTGTTGAAGGTCTCGGTCGACAGCTCCTCGAGAAGGGGCGCGCGTGCAGCTTCATCGAGTGTCGAACTCGCCTTGGCCAGCACCTCGTCGATCTTCGGATCGGACACGCCGCCGCCATTATATCTGCCGGTCCCCTTTTTCTCGTCGCGCGTCGCGACGAGCGCGACAGTCGGATTGGTGGTTTCGCCGGTGTTCACACCCCAGGAGCCGAAATAGGTGCTGTAGGTGCCCTTTGAATAGGCTTCCGAATACATCGACCAGGGCAGGACCTCGACTTTCGATTTGATCCCGATGCGTGTGAACATCTGGCCGACCGCCTGCAGAACTTCGGCATCCTTGACGTAACGGCCAGAGGGACCGTGCAGGGTCAGGCTGAAGCCATCGGGATAACCGGCCTCGGCCAGAAGCGCCTTGGCGGCGGCGGGATCATAACCCACCTTCTCGACTTTTTCGGAATAGCCCGCATAGCCTTGGGTGACGAATTGGTCGGCCACCGTGCCGTTCTTCTGCATGACGCGGTCGACGATTGCCGGCCGGTTGATCGACATCAGCATTGCTTGACGCACCCGTTCATCCTTGAGCGGGTTCTTGTCGAGATCGGAACCATCCGCAGCCTTCACGAAAGGCGAAACATCGCGGCTGACATCGAGGCCAAGATAAACAAAGCGGGAAGACAGGCCGTTGATGACTTGCAGATTATCGCTCGCTTCCACACGTGCCATTCCATCGGCAGGAAGGGTTTCGACAATGTCGATCTCGTTGGAGAGAAGCGATGCCAGACGGGCGCCGTCATCGGGCAGGAAGCGCAGCGTGACGTTCGACCAGTGCGAGGGGCCTGCGAAATAGCTGTCATTGCGCTTCAAGGTCAGGTTGCTGCCTGGCGAATAGGAGACGAAGGAATAGGCCCCGGTTCCGATTGCACACTTGCCGTTGTCGAAATCCTGGACCGGTGCCTCCTTGCAATCGGCGCTGATAATGCGAATTCGGCTGACGGAATTCAGCAGGATCGGATCCGGAACCTTTGTCTCGACGACGATGGTATAGGGATCCGTGGCGGTGACATTGACAATATTGCGAGTGTAGGAGGCAAAGCTCTGGCTGGGCTTGTCGCGGGCACGCAGAAGCGAAGCGATGACGTCATCGGCGTTGAACTCGCTGCCGTCATGGAATTTCACGCCCTTCCGCAGCTTGAATTCCCAGTGGGTAGGGTCGACAACCTTCCATTCGGTGGCGAGTTCCGGCGCATTTGCCGACGTTCCCGTGAGGTTTATGAGGCTGTCCCAGATATGGCGCGAGGTCGCATTGTTTGGCGCCGAACTGTCTTCATGAGGATCCAGCGTCGTCGGCGTCGTCGACATCCCGATCGTCAGCGGGGTTTCCTGTGCGGCGACCATTGCAGGAATAGCAATCGTGCCAAGCAGCCCGATCGCTGCCCGCGTCAATGTTTTTGCGGCCATTTCTTCCATCCCGGTTTAGCGTTTTTGGGGCGACCTTGCTTGGTCGGTACGAGCAGGTTCCCGTCCACTCTCGACGCAAATTGGTAAGGGGGCCTCAAGGGGGCTGTCAAACGGAAAACAAGCGCGTTACGATAGGCGTAACTCGAAACTACGCCAATCCTTCAGCTTTGGTCGCGGAGAAAATTCTGGTCCCATGGACAAAAGACAACCGTCAAAAGGTGATATCGTGCAATCTGTTGATGTCTGCATCGAGGTATTGCTGAATGTCGCCAAAAACCCGGACATCAGACTGACCGAGGTCGCACAGAACATTGGGGAAACCAAGCCGAGAATTTTACGCATGTTACGCACACTGGAACGGCGCGGCCTGGTGCGGAAGAGCGATACGGGCACTTACCGGCTGGGAACGACTGCGATCATTCTCGGCACCGCTGCCTCGACACAGGTTGATCTGGTGCGAATAGCCAATCCTATTCTTGAAGAAGTCGGCCAGAAGGCGAACGAAACGACCCAGCTCAGGATCATCGACAATGGGGAATCCCTGTGTATTGCAAAGTTCGAACCGATGCGCGACTTGCGGGTGCAGGCGATGATCGGTCGAAGACGGCCGCTCACCGCAGGCTCCTACAAGGTGCTTCTCGCCTATCTCCACCCCCAGGTGCAGCTGCAAATGATCCCCGAGACTTTACCGCGGCTGACCAAGCGCACGATCACGGATCGTGGCAAGCTGGTTGCTGAATTGGATAAAATCCGCCGCCAGGGATTTTGTGTGAGTTACGGTGAAGTCAGCGATCAACTCGTCTCCGTCTCGGTGCCGGTTCTGGCATTCGACGGATCCGTGATCGCCGCGGTGAATGTCGGCGCCCCGGCCTTCCGCACGCAAAAGAGCGACGTCGACCGCTTCATCGTTCTGCTGAAAGAGGCCTCCAGCAAGATATCGGCTCGGCTGGGATGGTAGAGCTTTTCGTTCTGCGCCATATCGGACCTTGTCTCTTCGGTTCGATCCCCACCAAGACAAACCAACGCAGGTTGCTTCTGCGCCAGGCCCGCCAACTCAGGGGAAAAGATCGGGGAGTTCGGCGCGTGCGATCGGTCGCAATCTGACCGCTTCTGCCGTGTCTATCGAGCGATAGGGAAACCGCAAACGGGTGCCCACGGGTCCCCAATTACCGATCGCACTTAAGAGTTTGTCGAGAGCGGCATTCGAATAGCCAAATTCCTCCCGAAACGGGACGATATGCGCGTCCATAAAGGTGCAGATGCGTCGCTCCAGATCGAGTGCGGCGTCGATATCGTTTCGCATCGAAACCGTCCAGGTCTGAGCGCCGCGGGGACTAAGGCAGGCCACATTGGAAAAGGAGCCTGCTGCCACACCTTCCTTGGTACCGGTTGCGAGATGATGGCCGGGGACGAAGAGCGAAAGCCCGGACAGATGCCGGCGTGCCTCGGCATACCAGGAGGCGTCGCCATCGGCGAGCTTGATGCCGATTACCTCAGGCACCGCGGCGCAGACCATGCCCAGCTCCTTTGGTGCCAGCACGCGTTTTGCATGCGGCGGATTGTAGAGGATGAGCGGAATTCCGTCGGCAGCCTCGGCCGCTCGTTTCAGGAAGTCGACCGCTTCGGCATCGGTGAGCGGCCACCAGTCCGGCAAGATGACCTGAATGGCGCGGGGATCGAGCGCGGCGGCGCGGCGGACGCGATTGAGCATGATCAGCGGGTCGGGCTGGCAGGCGCCGATGACGAATGGCTTTGAAGACGCCTTGCAGCGCTCGGCCAGCATTGCCTGGATCCTGTCGAACTCCACCTCCGTCTGATTGTGGAATTCGCCGGCCGTGCCATTTGAGTAAATACCATCGACGCCGGCATCGATGAGGATGTCGATCTCTTCACCGAGCTTGCCGAATTCGATGTTGTCATCGGCTGCGATCGGCAGAAGCAGGCTCGCCCAATTTCCGCCGATGGCGGGACGCGGCATCTTCGCGTTCATCTGTTTTTCCCCGATGGATGACGGATCAGTTGAGGTCGTCGCGAATGCAGGCCTTGAAGTGGCCCGGCGCGACTTCCCGCAGTTGCGGAACGGCGCCGGCACAGGCCTCGAGCGCGCTCGGACAGCGTGTGCGAAAAACACATCCGCTCGGCGGATTGGCCGGACTTGGAATATCGCCTTTCAGGATCTGCCTGTTACGGCGGGCATCCGGATCAGGCGAGGGAATCGCCGAGAGCAAGGCGCGCGTATAGGGATGCTGCGGTCTCGCATAGAGATCGGCACTCGGCGCGACTTCCATGATGCGGCCGAGATAGAGCACGATCACCCGGTCGCAGATATATTCGACGACGGCGAGGTCATGCGAGATGAACAGCATGGTCAGGCCAAGCCGCTGCTGCAGGTCGCGCAGCAGGTTGATCACCTGCGCCTGGATCGACACGTCGAGCGCCGAGACCGGCTCGTCGGCGACGATGAAGTCGGGCGACAAGGTCAACGCCCGGGCAATGCCGATGCGTTGGCGCTGGCCACCGGAAAATTCATGCGCGTACCGATTGATCGCATCGGCGGGCAGTTCGACCTCTGCCAAGGCCGACCGTGCCCGGTCGAGCCTGTCGCGGGCAGTGCCGATCCCTTGGATCTGCAAGCCTTCCGTCAGGATCTCACCGATCGTCATGCGCGGCGACAGGCTGGCGAAGGGGTCCTGGAATATATACTGCATGCGCGGCCGTTGCCGTCTGAGCGCGGAGGCGGAAAGCGCTGTGAGCTCCGTCCCGTCGAAACGGACGCTGCCGGACGAGGGTTCGACGAGGCGAAGGACGGAACGCCCGATCGTGGTCTTTCCGCTGCCGGATTCGCCGACAAGCCCGACGACTTCACCCTTGCCGATATCGAAGGAGATGCCCTGAAGAATGTTCAGCCGCGTGCCACGGGAGGTATAATGTTTCGAAAGGTCGCGGACGGAAAGCAGCGGTGCGCTCATCTAGATCTCCTGCCATCTGATGCAGCGGCTGCGGTGCTGCGGATTGACCTGTTCGAGCGCGGGAACCGTGACGCGACAGGCTTCGATCGCGAACTTGCAGCGCGGGGAAAAGGCGCAGCCGCTCGGCATGTTCATCAGGCTCGGGACCATGCCGGGGATCGCAGCGAGCTTTTCGCCGGCCTGTTTCATCCGCGCCGCATGGCCAAGGCGCGGCATGGAGGCGAGAAGGCCCATCGTGTAGGGATGCTTGGGATTACGGAAGACCTCGCCGACCGGCCCTTCTTCGACGATCCGTCCAGCATACATCACCGCGACGCGATGGGCGATTTCGGCGACGACGCCGAGATTGTGGGTGACAAAGAGCATGGCCATGCCGCGCTCGCGCTGCAGTTTGAGGAGCAGGTCGAGAATCTGCGCCCGGATGGTCACATCGAGCGCCGTGGTCGGCTCGTCGGCGATCAACAGCGCCGGATCACAGGCGAGCGCCATGGCGATCGTCGCACGCTGCCGCATGCCGCCCGACAGTTCGTGCGGATATTGGCCGGCACGGCGTCGAGCGTCCGGTATGCCGACGCTTTCAAGCAACGCGACGGCTGCGTTCATCGCCGCCTTGCGATCGGCACCGCGATGGATGCGGATCGGCTCGGCGATCTGGTCACCGATGGTAAAGACGGGATTGAGGCTCGACATCGGCTCCTGGAATATCATGCCGATGTCGTCGCCCCTGATCCTGCGCATGCTCTCTTCATCGAGGGAGACGAGATCGCGGACCACGCCGTCGCTCGTCGCAAGGCGGATGCTGCCTGCGGCGATCACGCCGATGTTGCGGGTGAGCAGCCGCATGACCGACAGGCTGGTGACCGACTTGCCGGAGCCGGATTCGCCGACGAGCGCAAGCGTCTCGCCGGCGGCAACGGTCAGGTCGATATTGTTGACCGCCGTGATCTCACCGCCGCGGATGCGGAAGATCGTTCGCAATCCTCTGATGTCGAGTACGGGTTCGGCGGTCTGTTCCATCAGCTGGCTCAGTTCAGCAGACCGGTTGCACGCAGGATCTCATCGATCCGCGCGGTTTCGGCTTCGTTGAGGGAGGCACGCGGCCGCGGCATGACGGCGGAATCGATGATGCCGAGGCTGCGCATAGCGGTCTTGAAGGCGCCGATGCCGGCTGCGCCGCCACTGACGCGGCCCTGCGCGACCCAGACGATTTCGAAGAGGCGGCAGAGGCGCTCCTGTTCCTTCTTCGCGGCGACCCAGTCGCCGCGCTGCGCAGCATTCCAAAGGCGGACATAGCCGTGCGGATCGACATTGGCGATACCAGGGACAACACCATGGGCGCCCATCAGCAGGGCGGTGTCGACGACGATCTCGGAGCCGGTCATCAGGAAGACGTCCTTGTGTTCGGCTAGGTCGAGGAGCGCATAGCGGAAGTTGCCGTCATCGCCGCTGGAATCCTTGAGGCCGATTATGGCGCCTTCCCTGGCAAGCGTGACCACGGTCTGGCGCTGCAGCTTGACGTGAACGCAGACCGGAATGTCGTAGGCGATCAGCGGAATGTCCACCGCGTCGCGGATATAACGGAAGTGGTCGAGGATCTCGGACTGGCTGGTGACCGTATAGAATGGCGCCGTCACCACGACCGCATCGGCGCCAGCGGCCTTTGCAACCTTCGCATGGGCGATGACGCGATCCGTGGTTGGATCGATGACCCCAACGATCAGCGGCACCCGGCCATTCACCACCTTGGCCGAATGTTCGATGATGTCCCGCCGGGTCTTTTCGTCATGGAAGATCACCTCGCTCGTCGAGCCGAGCACGAATACGCCATGGCAGCCGGCACCGATCAGATGCTCGAGCACGCGCGTATAGGATGGGTAGTCGACGGTGAGATCCGGATTGAGCGGTGTTACGACGGGGGGAACGACACCCTTGAATTTGGTCATTTTCGCTTCTTTCGATTGTCAAATCAGTTCGGCACGCGGGTCGAAGGCATCTCTGAGGCCATCGCCAATGAAGTTGATCGCCAGGACGGCAAGGATCAGCGCGGCGCCGGGGAAGAGCCATTGCCACGGATATTGTTCGAGCACGGCGGTCGAGCGGGCCGCGTTCAGCATGTTGCCCCAGCTTGCTGCCGGCGGGGCGATGCCGAGACCGAGAAAGGACAGCCCCGCCTCGAGCAGGATGGCATTGGCAATCTGCAGCGTTGCATAGACCACCAGGATATCGATCGAGTTCGGCAGGCCGTGGCGAAAGAGCAGATGTCCGATGCCGGCGCCCATGCCGCGAGCGGCCATGACGAAGTCGCGTTCACGCAATTCCAGCAGCCGCGAGCGGATCATGCGCGCAAGCAGCGGCCAGGAGAGCAGCGAGATGACCAGCACCGTCGGCCAGATGCCGGTGCCGGCAATCGAGGCGAGCACAAGCAGGAAGATGACGGGCGGCAGGGTCATCACCAGATCGACGAAGCGCATCGAGACGGCGTCCGTCCAGCGTCCTGCCAGCGCCGAGATTGCCCCGAAAAGAAAACCGATGACCGCGGAAAGCGCGGTGGATGCGACGGCGACCAGCAGCGAAATCCGGCCGCCTTCGAGCACGCGGGCGAAGACGTCGCGGCCGACACCATCGGCTCCGAACCAGTGCGTCGCCGTCGGGCCGCTATTCATGGCCAGAAGATCGATGTCGTTCGGCCGGAAAGCCCACCATAGCGGATAGGAAAGGATCAGCAGCAGCATCGGAATGGCAATGCAGACGCCGGCAACGGCTGCGCGATTGAGCAGAAACCGACTGAAGGCGCGGGCAAGTGGTCCGGGGCTCCGGCGTTCGGAAGAGCGTGCCAGCATGATCAGCCCACCTTGATGCGCGGGTCGACGACCGCATAGGTGATATCGGTCAGAAGATTGACGACGATAACGCAGGTGCCGATGACGAGCGTCGCCCCCATGATGACGGGGTAGTCGCGGGTCTGCACTGCGTCGACGAGCAAGAGACCCATGCCCGGCCAGTTGAAGACGCTCTCGATGAAGATGGCGCCGCCGATTGCAAGCCCGATGGTGGAGCCGATCAGCGTGACGATCGGAAGAAGCGCATTGCGCAAGGCATGCTTGGTGATGACCCAGAACTCGCGAACGCCCTTGGCGCGGGCGGTGCGCACGTAATCCTGGTTCAGGACTTCGAGCAGCGAAGCGCGCATGTAACGCATGATCAATGCGGCTTGCGCGACAGACAGAAGTGCCGCCGGCAGGATCAGATGGTGGAGGAGATCGCCCACCGAGAATTCCTCGCCCGGCGTCAGCATGCCGCCTGATGGCATCCAGTGCAGGCGGACGGAGAAAATATAAAGGCCGATCAGCGCGCTGAGGAATGCCGGGCTCGAAATGCCGGCAAGCGCAACCACGGATAAGGAGAGATCGGCAAGCGAATTGCGGCGGACGGCGCCGATCACTCCGCAGGCGATGCCTGCGACGATGGCGAAGACAAGTGCAGTGCCCATCAAGAGCACCGTCGGGCCGATCCGTGACAGCACTAGGCCGAGAACCGGCTGATCGAGACGCTTGATCGAATAGCCGAGATTGCCGGTCAGCGCCTGCTGCAACCAGCCCAGATACTGCGCGGGCAAGGGCTGATCGAGCCCGAGGTTTCTGCGCAGATCGGCAAGGTCTGACGGCGACATCGGCAGGTTCGGATCGATAAAGGCATCGATCGGATCGCCGGGCGTCAGGCGCAGCAGCAGGAAGATCAGCATGCTCAGGGCGACGAGCATGCCTATTCCTATGACCAGGCGTCTGAGACTGTATTGGAGCATGGTTCATCCGTCTTGTCAGGGTGGCCGAAGCCACCCTCAAGGCTTTCCCGGAAACCGCCTATTCGGCGATCGACCATTTCTGCGGGTTGGCCTGGTAGGGGCCGCCGCCTGGCGCCGGCGTCCAGACGAAATCCTTCACCTTGGTCGAGACGATGCCGTAGCGGTTTGCCACCCAGAGCGTCGCCCAGGGCAGGTTCGTGTTCATCACCTTGCAGACGTCCTGGTAGGCGGCATCCCGCTTGGCACTGTCCGGCTCGGCCAAGGCACTATCGAGCGCCTTGGTGAGGTCAGGCATGCGAACCCTGGCGACATTCGGTCCGGCCGGAGGGATCTGCTTCTCGTTGAGGCCGACATTGATGCTTCCGGCATCCGGCCCGTTCTGCAGCCCGGCATAAACCATCTGGAACTGGGCAACGTCCGGCGTCGCATTGAGCACGATGCTGTTATAGGTCGGCGCATCGACGGCGCGCGGGACGATGTTGATGCCGACCTGGGCAAGCATCGCCTGGACTGCGGCAAGCACGTTGGTCGCCAGCGGCGTGGTGTAATAGGTCAGAAGCGTGATCGGCTTGCCGCCATTGATCTGGTCCCAGCCGGCATCCGTCAAAAGCTTCTTGGCCTTCTCGGGATCATAGGCATAGCTATCGATATCAGGGGGTATCAGCTGTTCGGCAACATAGGCGCAATTGGCAGGCTTGGCCGCACCGCCATAGAGGCTCTGGATGATGGCATCGCGATTGATCGCGTACATCACCGCCTGGCGGACGCGCACGTCCTTCCAGAGCGGGGAATCGTGGTTGAAGCCGAGATAGTTAACGACGAAAGAGTTGCCTTCGATGACCTTGAAGTCCTTGTTGTCCTTGAAGGTCGGCACGTCGTTGGAATCGACATAGGTGAACTGGATTTCGCCGGCTCTCAGCGCCGCGATCGCTGCGGTCGGGTTGGCGAAATAGCGATTGATGACGCGTTCCAGTGCGGGTTTGCCACCGCGATAATCAGTGTTTGCAGCAAGTTCGACATATTGATCCGAGACGTATTTGGTGAATTTGAACGGACCAGTGCCGATCGGAGCTGTGGACCACCACGCGTTCTTCGCCAGCTGGTCGGCCGGAATCGAGGAGAGCGCATGCTCGGGGAGCATCATCACCTTGGTCATCGTGTCGAGAAAACTGCTGCTGGGTGCGCTGAGCTTGATGACAACCGTGTGATCGTCCGGCGTCTCGACCGACGATATGCCCTTCAGCCGGGCAGCGAGCACCGAGCCGGTTTTCGCATCCATCGCAAGGGTGATGGTGAACTTCGTGTCCTTGGCGGTGAACGGTTTGCCGTCATGCCATTTGGCGTCTGCCAGCTTGAACGTGTAGGTCATCTGGTCCGAGCTGACCTCGTAGGAGCTTGCCAGCGCGCCGACGACCTTCTGCAGCTTCTCATCATAGGTGATCAGCGGTTCGTAGTAGACGCTGAGCCAGGTGAAGCCGGCGGTCGCGGCGAGCGGATTGAAGTTGCCCTGGAAGCCTCCGGGGCCGACATCGAAGCCGCCGGATAGCGTGGCTGCCTGAGCCTCAGCTGCAACGCCCGAAACGACAAGAGCCGGAACGGCCGCCGTCGACAGCAGGGCGCCAAGCGCAATAACGGATAATCTAGACAGTCTTTTCATGTGTTCCTCCCACGTTTGAACTTGTCTTGTTGTTGGCAATCACCCGGGCAATGCCCTCGTAGTGACGATCCAGGCGTCTGCGCGCCTCCTCCAGATCTCTTGCCTCGATCGCATCGACGATCGCGGCATGGTCGCGCCACGTCGCCATCGGATCGGTATTTTCGAGATTGACGAAATCCGATGCCTTGTAGAAGGCGAGCCAGAAGACATCGATCAGCCGCACGAGCGTTTCATTGTCCTGGCAGCGAAACAGCAGTCGGTGGAACAGCTGGTCGTCTTCCGCGAAGGTTTCACCGCGCTCGGCATGGGCGCGCATCCGATTGACGGTGGCACGCAGCTCGGCGATGTCCTCCTCCTCGATCACGTCGATCGTCTTGCCGATCAATCCCACTTCCAACGTGCGCCGGATTTCGAGGACTTCCTCGATTTGTCGCAGGGCGCCGCCGAGGCCGTAAGCGAGGTTGTCGAGAAGCGGCTCGAAGGAAAAGGCCTTCACGAAAATGCCGACACCGCGCCGCGTCTCCAGCACGCCGAGCGATTCCAGCGCCTTAATGCCTTCCCTCAGGGAATTGCGGCTGACACCGAGCTGGGTGGCAAGCTCTCCTTCCGCCGGAAGCAGGGTTCCGGGCGCAAGGCCGTTGTCGTCGATGTAGGCGCGCAGACTTTCCTGAACGGAGACATGCAGCAGCGGCGCGCGCGTCAGCGGCTTCATCGATTTCAATGTCATGCCGGTCACTTTCTCGCATCGCCGATAAGATGCATGTTACATATCCACTTGTAGGATATCTGTCAAATGGTCAAGTATGGGAGGCTGACACCGGACCCGGCTTGCAGCCGTTTTAAGGTCGTCCTTTTGGACAATAAAAAAGGCGAAGGGCTTTAGTCGGAGGCTTGACCGACCTCTGAAGCATGGACCATCGCGCAGTTGCGCCCGGTCTTTTTGGCAAGATAGAGCGCCGCATCCGCTTGGCGCTGCATGTGCTCTGCCGACACGAGTTCGCTGTTTTGCATCAATATTGCTATTCCGATGCTGACAGTGACCCAGGGGCCGACGCGGGAGGTAGGATTTGGAAGAGATGCAGCTTCTACTCGGCTGCGAATTCTCTCAGCAACCCCCCGGGCCTCTTGTTCATCAGAGCCTGGGAGAAAGACGAGAAATTCTTCGCCTCCATACCGGGCGACCTGGTCCCGCTCGTCCCTCATGCTGCTCTGAATGATGCCGGCAACTTTCACCAGGCAGCGGTCGCCTTCGGCATGCCCGAGATTATCGTTGAGGCGCTTGAAGTCGTCGACATCGCACATCAGCATCGCCGCGCCGTTCGTTCGTTTTAGGTCCTCATCCCAGAAATGATGGAGCGTTTCCATCATCGAACGCCGGTTGGCGACACCCGTCAGCGGATCTGTCCGCGCCAGCAATTCCAGCTGCGAATTAGCATCAGTAAGCTCTGCGAGGCGACTTCGATCTCGTAACTCAAGTAGAAAAGTCTTCTGAGCGAAGATGGTGGCGGTGCGTCGGGCAACGACGGTTGCAGCCACACCGCTTGCGAAAAACAGCGTCCCGGCCAGAGCACTTCCCGCTTCGATACCCGGATTGCGCAGTTGAAACACAAGGTAGATACCGAGGGCAGCAGCACCGATCGCCATCGCCCAACCGAGTGGAACGGGAAATATGATAATGGCGGTGACGGCCACAAAAAGCATGATGGTCAAATGCCGCTCGTAAAACTCGCCACCGGTGTTCACGCCCACCAAGGCGACGGACAGGAGGATGAGAAAAACAGCCGAGAGGAGGAAAACTCCCTGCACCCACAAAGCGCGCGGCCGCAGGAAGGCTATCGCGGCGACAAGAGCTGCGGGGGGAAGGATAGACGCAGGCCAAAGCATCGACATGACGGTTTCGGTCGGAAGCAAGATCGCGTTGAGGCCCAACGTCAGGACGTCGAGCACGATAACCCAAACCATCCACGCGCGGATGATCTTGGCAGTCCGCGGCCAGGAGCGTTCGCCAAAAAGCCGAGCCAGCTCGCCATTGAGACGGATATCACGCGTGCGTCCACCGAGCAGGCGCTCGACTTGCTCTACAATGGCCGGGCTCAACCTCTGGAGAGGTTTCCGCGAAGACGCTCTTACCGATTTGATAGGAGCTGTGGTTCGCTCGGTATCCATGTGTCGGATCTAGGGAGCAGACGACCGGCGGCAAGACGAACCGCGAATTCCGCTCCAAAAGACGATATGCTTGCCCTAATGATTTTGTACCAGCGGACGACAGTATGTCGTTAACGTGTCATATCGAGCCAAAGTCTCATGCGTGCCAGGCTGAATTCACGGTTCGATTCCTGTCAAGGCGATCACCCTTCAGTCGGTAGACCTACACCTGATTTGCCCTCCGGTCAGAGCGGGATAGCAAGCGCTCGACCTGACGTCTCGTTTCCAAATGACAGCCGCTCACGCCGTGATCTGATTTCGCAGCCGGCCCTCGTCGAGCAGGATTTTGACCGTCTGCGCTGCGTTGTGGCGCATCTCGATGGCTGCATGATCGGAGTAGAAGGCATTGTGTGGCGTTATTACCAGCCGCCCCTCAAGCCAGTCACTCCTATCGCGCCATGCTGTCAGCAGCGGATGCTCGCGCGGCGGCTCCTGCGCCAGCGTGTCGATTGCCGCCGCCGCGAGTTGGCCGTTTCGCAGTGAGGCTTCGAGCGCATCGAGATCGTCGAGCAGCTCTCCGCGCGCGGTGTTGACCAGGATGGCTCCAGGCTTGAGCCGGGAAAGCCCACTCCCGTCCAGAATGCCACGCGTCTGGTTATTTGCCGGGCAATGCAGGGTGATGATATCCGCCTGGGCGAAGAGGTCGTCAAGCCGGTCGGTGCGTTCATAGCCGATCGCCTTCTCATGACCTGGCGGCTGGCCGGGATCATAACCCAGGATGCGGAATCCAAATGGCTTCAGGCGGTTCACCACCGCTGTGCCGATCCGCCCGACGCCGACAACACCCACCGCGGCCCGGTTCGAGCGGCTAAGCGGCTTCAGGCTATGGACCTGCCATCCGGACGTGTAGCCACGGGCGCGAGCGTCGTGCTCCCAGAGTCGCCGGTGCAGGGACAGGATCATCGCGACTGCATGGTCGGCGACTTCCTCCGTGCCATAATCGGGATTGTTGGCGAACGGAATGCCTGCATCCGCCAGAGCCGAAAGATCGATCTTCTCGTAGCCGACACCGTAGCGCACGACGCCTTTGCAGCGGGAAAGATGGGCGATGCTGCGCGACCCGAGCCGCGCGCCCCAGACCATCAGGGCATCGAGCCTCGCCAATCGATCTGGATCGAAAGATGCTTCGTCGGTGCTGGCGAAGAACTCGATCTCGACATCGTCGCCGAGCACTTCTGCCTCGAGATCAGGCGCGCCGAACATGTGATCGGTGATGCCGACGACGTATTTCTTTGGTGCAGTCATTTTTGCCCGCCGACTGCTTATTCTGCGGCAATCGCGTCTGCTGTCGATCGGACCTTCACAAGGACGGAAGCCTCCGCCAGCGCCTGGTTTACGCGACCGAGAATAGCCGTTGACGGAATGCCATCCGTGAAATCGCGGCTTGAGGCGTAGATTGCCGTCGGCAGCACAAAGGCCTCGAAAAAAGCAAACAGCGGGCGAAGCTGATGCTCGACAACGAGGGAGTGTCGATCGCCCCCGCCGGTTGCCGTCAGGATGACGGGTTTGCCGCGCAGGTCTGCCGGATCGAGGAGATCGAAGACGTGCTTGAACAGGCCGGTATAGCTCCCCTTGTAGGTTGGCGAGCCGATGACGAGCGCTTCAGCTTCGATGATTGTTTGGATCACCTTTTTTGCTGAGGGATCGAGGTCCGCGACCGATCTTGCGGCCGCCAGTGAGGTGCCGAGGTCCTCGATGTCGAACACCGCATGCTGCAGGCCTGCCTGCTTCGCCAGCGATTCCGCGACGCTCTCCACGAAGCGCCTGGTGCTGGACGGGCGGGACAGATTGCCCGAGAAGCCGACGATCAGATCGTTGCTCATCTAAATTCCTTTCGCGAGTTCGCCTCGATCATGCGAGGGAGGAGGGAGGTCATCGGGCGAGGCGCTCTGTTTGCTATGCTGTTTTGAGGACCGCCAGCTCTGCCGGATAGCTCGAGCGGGCAGTTTCCTCTTTATTCCATCGGTCAAAGGCGGCACGGCCCAATATCGAAATGGATGTATCTTCCTGCGGCGCGTGGACGAGCACGGATTGGATATCCCTGAAATGCCGTTCAAGCCCCAAGTCGGCACTAAGACCCGGATTGCCGATGCCGCGTACCGCGATCTGCACGGCTTCACGCAGTTGCCGGCCCGCGATCAGCCGAGCCCTTATCATCCTTTCCGCGTCACCATGGTCGGCCTCAAGCGCGCCAAAAATGATCTGCCGGGCGCCAGCGACCAGCAGGTCGATCTCGCCCGAGAGCGCCACAAACCGCTCTGTTCGGGCAATGGGATGGCCCAGATTGGCCGGCACGCGTTCATGTGCGAAGCGGATGAAGGCCGCTTGCGCGGCTTCGGCCGCGCCGAGATAGATCGCGGTCAGCGCCAAGGTCATCGCCGCATGGGCGCGATTGTCCTGCTGGGCCACCGACGGATCGACGAGTTCCAGCACGTTTTCCGCCGAGATCTCGACGTCGGTATATTCGACGTCATGCGAACCTGTGGCGCGCATGCCCAGGCTGTTCCAGTTCTCGATCACATCGATGCCGGGCAATCCGTTCGGCACGACGAACGTTCCGACACGCGCGGGCGTCTCGTCGGTATGCGCCCAGACAAGGAAATGCGTCAGACCGTATGCGCCGGTCACGAAGCGCTTGCGACCCGTGATCGACCAGCCGTTTGCCGTGCGGCGGGCAACGGTCGCGGGTAGACCGCCACGTGCCGGAGACCCCAGTTCCGGCTCGACGCGCGCGGCGTTGAGCAATAACGGTTTCTGCTTAGCCTCCGCCAGCAGACGCCTGTACAGATCATCAGGCCAATGGTTCTTTGCGGCTTGGCCGAGATGATTGAAGATCGTCATGGCGCTGATCAGCGCCACCGAGGGATCACCCCGCCCCAGCGCCGCCAGAATGTGGGCCGCATCGCCGAGTGTTCCGCCTTCACCGCCATAGCGGGTTGCAACGGTGCTCTCGAGCAGGCCGCTCTGATGAACGGCATAGATACCGGTCCAGGGAAATTGGCCGGTTCGATCCGCATCCGGTGCGGCTTCCGCGAGAACACGCACGGTTTCATCTGGAACGATTACATCATAGGCCATGCGGGTCGACGCTTTCTGGCTGTTAAGGGAACAATGCCCCTAGGCAAAGGACAGCAGATCCGGCTGCGTTGAGAAAAGGGGGTGTGCAGTCCGGCGCTCGGGCCAGACTGCACATATCACGCAGCACTTTTCTTCTTATTCGCCTCTTCCCGTTCGCGAATGCCTTCGCGCACCAGCGGCAGGATGTAACGGCCGTAATCGACCGCATCATTGTAATTGTCATAGCCGCGGATCGAGATCAGATCGCAGCCAAGATCGATGTAGTCGAGGATGGAATCGGCAATGGTGCGCGGCGAACCCACCAGCGCAGTGGTGGCGCCGCCAGCATTGGTCGCGGTCACCGTCGGATACCATAGAGCGCGGTCATGGACATCGCCGCGCGCCGCGATGTCAAGAAGCCGCTGAGAGCCGACATTGGCCGGGCGTGCCGCATTGAGTGGTGCGCGTGCCAAGCCTTTCTGACGGTTTTCGTTCAACTGGTCGAGAACTCTATGCGCCTTCTCCCATGCCAACTCGTCAGTTTCCGCCACGATCGGCCGGAAGGTAACCCATATGCGAGGGCGATCCGTCCGGCCTGCCTTTGCCGCTTCCGCGTATATCCGTTCGATCTGCTGCTTTGTTTCTGCAAGCGGCTCGCCCCAGAGCCCGAAAATGTCGCCCAGAGAACCCCCGATGCGATAGGCGGCATCCGACGAACCGCCGACCGAAATCGGAATCAGGCCACTGGTTGGGCGCACCGCGCTGCGGAATTGCTTGAACTGGTAGTATTTGCCATCGAAGTCGAAGGCTTCTTTGGACGTCCAGGCCAGACGGAGGATCCGGATATATTCTTCCTGCCGCTCGTAACGCTCCTCTTTGTTGAGGAAGTCGCCTTCGCGAGCCTGCTCTTCGTCGCTGCCGCCCGCAATGAAGTGAACGACAACACGCCCGCCGCTCAACTGATCGAGTGTTGCAAGCGATTTGGCGGCGACCGTTGGATAGACGGTGTTCGGGCGCAAAGCCACGATGATCTTGATATGCTTCGTGTGTGCCAGGACGGTTGCGCCGAGCGTGAAGGGATCGAAGGAGGAGGAGGAGTAGGGGATCAGCGTGTAGTTGAAACCGTAATCATCAAGGGCACGTGCGTACCGCTCCAGGAAACGAGAATCTACAGGCGCGTCGGGAATGGGGTTGAGGTCGTTCGACGCGTTAGGAAAGCTGACGCTAATGAATTCCGCGGACATGTGAGCTCCTTCAGGTTGCAGACCATTGCATTGACGTTAGGGCGCGGTAGCGCCGCGAGGAAGACAGGTCATTCTCTTTCTATCGATTTTATAGAAAATATTCGCTATCGTGGCGGATGGAGTAGGACCCACTCCCCGCCATGGCGTTGACACAGGCCGTCTTCAACTGTCTTGGCATCAAGCCGTTTAGCCTCTGCATGGGTTACAAGGCAGGCGACCAGCCAAGTGCTGGAGCAACTGTCTCGGCCAGATCGGTCAGCAACCTTACGTTCTCCGCGAGGCCGAAGGCGGGGGGCAGGAAGAGCACGACCTCGTCCGCGGCTGCGAGGCCCGGGTCATTGAACACGGCTTCAATCACTTGATCGGGCGTGCCCTGGAAGACAGGCGAGATCTGAGCGCCGACAGGCTGGCTGGGAGGCGCGAGGGCACCTTTGGGACGCGACGCGGCAATTCCGATGGTGCGACGCTCGAGGTCATAGGCAGCGTATTTCTCTCGAAGTTCTGCGGTCGTCCCAACCAGGATGGAGGCGGCGACGGCGACGGGTGGCGGCTCCGTTCCCCAGATCGTGAGCCAGGTGGTACGGAACGTCTCGATGATGCGAGCCTGGTACTGCCCGAAAGTCTCGCCCTCGGCCTGGCCGTGCTGCACGGTTCCCGAGATGAGTCCGATCCCGAGTTCGGCTGCCTGCACGGCCGAGCTGAGGCTGGCTGAACCTTGCCGAATGCGGGAGCGCAGGGTCGGGCTATGCGGCGTTACCCGCAATTCCGCACCTTGCGGAGCACCCTGGCCCGGCGAAACGACAGTATGGAGGACTTCGCCCGCAATCGCCGAGAGGAAGCGTGCCTGGCGCCGTTTGGCTTCCGTCCGGGCATCGGTGTCGACTGTACCGAACACTGCGTCGAACGCCGCGTTGGCACCGGTCGATATGGCAAGTTCAAGCCGGCCATCGATGAGCAAGTCGGTCGTACCGGCCGCTTCGGCAAGCAGGATAGGATCCTGGTAGCGCATCGGGATGACCGCCGATCCCAGGTTGATGTGCTTGGTGTGCTGACCGGCGGCGGCGAAGAACGGAAGCGGCGAGGACAGGTAGTGATCGAAATGTCGCTGATAGGCCCAGCCCGACTGGTAACCCAGCCGCTCGGCTTCCTTGAACAACTCGATCCCGTCGCGCAGACCTTGCGCCGGTCCGGCTTCGTCGTTGAACGACACCCTGGTGTTGAAGCCAAGCCGCTGCTTTGGGCGGAACGACACGGGCAGAGGATTTAGAGGGGCAGCGATGGTCATGCGATCTTTTCCCTGCTGATGATGCGACGGGGTTCCAGGCGTGACACGCGGGCATCCCCGGCAATGCCGGATGGGATCGATTCCAGCAGCGAGCGGGTATAGGGCTGCTGGGGTCTTTCAAAGATGTCGGTGACGATCCCATGTTCGACGATGCGTCCGCACTGCATCACCGAGACGGTGTGGGCGAGTTGGCGAACCAGGGCCAGGTCGTGGGATACGAATACATAGGTCAAGCCAAGCTTGGCCTGCAGCGAAAGCAGCACCTCGACGATATCCGCCTGGACGCTGACGTCGAGCGCGGAAGTGGGCTCATCGAGCACGATCACATCAGGCTTGAGGACCAGCGCTCGGGCGATCGCCACGCGCTGGCGCTGGCCACCTGACAAGGCTTCCGGCTTGCGCAAAAGCAGGTGTTCTCCTAGTCCGACATTGGCCAGCGCTTCGCGGACTCGCTCGGCGCGTTCGTTGGCTGTTCCGATCTTGAACCGGTCGAGCGGTTCGCGCACCAGCTGCTCGACTTTCCAGGTCGGGTCCAGCGAGGTGAACGGATTCTGATAGACGAGCTGAAGGTGGCGCCATACCGCGCGCAGCGACTCGTGCGAACGACCATGGAGCTGCTCGCCGGCGACCGCGATCGTGCCGATGTCGGGTTGTTCGAGCCCAAGCAGCAGCCGGATTGCCGTCGTCTTGCCCGAACCGGATTCGCCGACCAGCGCGTGTGTGGTGCCAGCCTGGACGGCAAACGACACGTCGTTGACGGCCGTCAGAACCTTGCCGTCCACCGTGAACGTCTTGGTGACGCCGCTAACCTCGATCTTCGGTGCCTTGTCGGCCTTGGTCCCGAGGAAACGGAAGGCGGGATCGCGCAGCGCACGGTAGCGGTCCGGGTTGAGCGCCGGGACGTCGGCATGCAACTTCCTAGCATATGCCGAGGCGGGCGCAGAGAAGACAGCCGCAGTGTTGCCGGCTTCCTGAACGACGCCGTCCTTGAGGACCACCAGCGCATCGGCCCGCTCGGCGGCGATCGCCAGGTCGTGGGTGATGAGGAGCAAGCTGATCTCAAGCTCGTGCTGCAACTTGGAAAGCAGGTCGAGGATGCGCTTCTGGATCGTGACGTCGAGCGCCGAGGTCGGCTCGTCCGCGACCAGCAGCAACGGGCGTGGAAGAACGGCAAGGCCGATCAACACGCGCTGCAGCATGCCGCCGGACAGTTGGTGCGGGTAGGAGTCGTATACGCGCTGGGGGTTGTCGAGCCCGACCTGGGCGAAGGTTTCCAGGACGAGCGCCTTGCGGATTGCCGTGTTGGGTTGGTCGATGAGCGCGGCCGCCTCCATCGCCTGGGCGCCGATCGTCCGGACCGGGTTGAGCGAATTGCCGGGGTCTTGCGGCACGAACCCGATCGCACGTCCTCGCAGTGGCCGGAAACGACGTTCCGAGAGCCCCAGCACCTCCTGGCCGTTGAACTCGACGCGGCCGGTCGCGCGTCCACCCGTGGGGAGCAGTCGCAACACCGCGCGCGCGATCGTCGATTTGCCCGATCCCGACTCTCCGATGAGGGCGAGGCTCTTGCCGCGGCCGAGTTCAAACCCGACGTTGCTGACGACTTCCTGCGGTCCGTAGGAAACCGACAGCCCGTCGATCCGGAGCAGGGGGGCCGATTGCGGGAGCGCCGATCCGGTGGCGTCAATACGGGCGAAAAGCTCAGTCAGTCTGTCTTGCGAAGCCATCGGCTGATCCTGTTCACAGAAAGGACGGTTGCGATCGTGACGAATGCGGGCGCGTAAACGAGCCACGGCCATTTGAGGTAATCCTTGCCGATCGAGATCAGCAGGCCCCAGTCGGAGGCGGGCGGCGGGTCGCCGTAACCGAGGAAAGCGAGGCTGGCGATCACCAGGATCGAGTCGCCGAACTGCAGCACTGCAAGCGGCAGCACCGAGCGCGACGCGTTCGGCAGCACGTGGCGCCACAGGATGTGCCAGCGCGAGCCACCCAGGAGAAATGAAGACTCGACGAACGTCGCCTGCCGGGTCTTGATGACCTCCGAGCGCATCACCCGGGCGAAGAGAGCCACCGCCGAGACGCCGGTTGCGATGGCGGCGTTGGTGGTGTCGAAGCCGATCGCGGTGACGACGATGACGGCCAGCAGGAATTTTGGAATTGCAAGCAGCACGTCGACCAGGCGGGCAAACAGGGTATCCACCCAGCCGCCGAAGAAGCCGGCCAGCAGGCCGATGAGGCCGCCGGCGACAACGCCGATGACCACGGCGATCAGCGCGCTCGCCACAGAGGAGGCCGTGCCATAGACGACGCGGGTATAGAGGTCGCGACCGAGGTGATCAGTGCCGAACCAGTGCGCCGCACTGGGGCCCAGCAGCTTTTGCGCGGGAACGCCGTTGACCGGGTCATAGCTGGTGAACAGGCTCGGGGCGAGCGACCAGGCGATCGCCAGCGCGACGATCGCCAAAGAGAGCGCGACGACCGGCGGTACGCGCAGCGCCGTCAGCCGCCCGACCGCGGTGACGCGCGAGGGTGAGTAGGTGGAGGCGAGGGTCATGGCGTCACCACCTTGGAAATGCCGACGGAAATTTCGTCGGCTGTGGTTGGACGACGCTCGGGAGCGCCGAGGAGCTTTACGCGCGGGTCGAGCAGCGGGTAGGCAAGATCGGCGATCAGGTTGACGATCACGAAGACCACCGCCGCCAGCGAGACGACCGCCTGAAGCACGGGCAGGTCCTGCGTGCTCACCGACCTTTGCACCAGGCTGCCGAGACCGGTGCGTCCGAACACCGTCTCGGTGATCAGCGAGCCGCCAAGCAGTTCGCCGATGGTCAGCGCGATGACGGTGACGACAGGGAGCGACGACGGCTTGAGCAGGTGCTTGGCGAACAGGCGCATTTGCGAAAGGCCGCGACCGCGCGCGACGGCGGCGTATTCCTGCCCGGACTCATGGTCGAGGTTGGCGATGAGGACTTCGGCGATTTGCGCGGAGATGGGGATGCCGAGCGCGATCGCCGCGAAAAGTGTCGCCCAGAAGCTGTCGGGCTCGATCACCCGGAAGACGCCGAGCTGGAAACCGAAGAGGTGGATCAGCACCAGGCCGATCACGAAGTTGGGCACCGACAGGAACAATGACGGGAAACCTCGCAGCAGGCCTTGGCCAAACTGTTTTGGAAGAAACTGCGTGCCATAGGCGATCACCGCCGACAACAGCAGCGCGACGACGAGGCCCGCGGAAGCAAGGACCAACGTCGACGGCAGCACCTCGGCGATCAGGGTCGACACGGGCCGATTGGTCCGCATCGACAGGCCCAGATCGCCGGTCACGAAGCCGGAAAAGGATGTCCATAGCTGCACCGGGATCGGCTTATCCAGACCCTGGGCGGCGATGATCTCCTTGATCTCCTCCTGCGTGAACCCGTTTTGAGGATTGTTCAGGACATTGGTTATCGGGTCGCCGGGCAGGATGCTGACGACGACGAAGGTGAAGACATAAGCCAGCAGGATCACGACGATCGCCTGCACGAGGCGCTTTGCGGCGTAGTTGAGGTAAGCTTTGCTCATGCCTGTCACCTTCTTGCGTTGTCCGGTTGAATTGCGGGACTATTCGCTTTTCGTGGCCGTGTAGTAGCTGGCATAGGCAACGCCGTTGTAGATCTCGCCCTTGAGCTTGGGAGACTGCACGTAGATGCGTTGGACGATTTGCGTGCGCGGGATGAAGTAGCCCTGGTCGAGGATGTACTTCTGCAGTTCGTCGAGGAGCGGTTTGCGGCTTTCGGTGGAACCAGCGCTGGCGATCTTGTCGCGTAGCTCGTTGAGCGTCTTGTCGCTCTCGTCGAGGGCGAACCAGTTCTCGCCGTTGTTGGCGTTCGTCAGGATGCTGGCGACGGTGCCTGCGTCGATGAAGCTGCGCGTCACCTCGTAGGCCGGTACGGCCGGACCGCCGTATTTGACCTTTTGGCCGAAGGTGACGACATCGTAGGCACGGATAGCGACTTTCCACCCGATCTTGCCGAGTTGCTGGGCGATGAGTTCGTCGACCGATTTCGACGTTGCGAGGTAGGGGTTGGAATGCAGCGTCAGCACCAGCGGCTCGCCGTTCTTGGTGCGGATGCCGTTGGCGCCCTTGGTCCAGCCTGCCTCGTCGAGGAGCTTCTCGGCCTTTTCGGGGTTGTAAGCCAAGAGGTCGCTTTGGTCGGTCGCTCCGGGCACGTTGCTCTGGATGAACGACGTCGCGAGCTTCCAGTCGGGTGTGTAGACGGTGTCGATGATCTCCTGGCGATTGATACCGGCCTGGAGGGCCTGGCGTACTTTCACGTCATCATATGGCGCGAGCTTGGTGTTGATTGCCCAGCCGTTCACGAAGCCGAGATAGCGTGGCGTCGCGGTGGTGAAGCCCTCTGCCTTGAGAGATTCCAGCTCCTGCGGCGAGGCGTTGTAAGCGACGTCGGCTTGGCCGGACTGCACAGCGGCAACGCGAAGCGAGGGCTCGGACACCAGCTTGTAGGTAATTGTGTCGAGATAGGCTGGACCGGTGTGGCCGACCGCCGCCGGACCCCAGTTGTAATCCTTGCGCTTGACCAGCTTGACGAAGTCGCCCTCCTTCCAGGATTCAACCACGTACGGGCCGCTTCCGGAAGTCTTGCTGAGGTCGGCCTGCTGGGCGGCGGGCTGCGCGAGGGTCTTCGGGGAGATGAGGATCGAGCCGTGATAACCGAGGGTCGGGATGAAGCCGAGTGTCGGCTTCTTGAAGAAGACCTTCACCGTGGCCGCGTCGATTGCTTCGGCGTGGTCGTAGGTCTTCGGAAAGAGCCCAATCGGGTTGATACCGTCACTCTTGCGGCCGGCGTACCAGATATCGAGGTTGGCGACGACGGCCGACGCATCGAGCGCGGTGCCGTCGGAGAAAGTCACGCCGCTCTTCAGGTGCAGGGTGAACTCGGTGGCCGTGTCGTTCTGCTCCCACTTCTCCGCGATCCAGGGGCTGACCTTGCCGTCAGCGTCGACGTAGAGGAGCTTGTCGGCCACGTGGCCCCAGATGTGGCCTTGGAAGCTGGAGATCGCGCTGTTGTTCGGGATCCAGGTGTCACCCAGCGAGTCGATCAGGAAAGTGATCTCACCGCCATTGCCGTCAGCGCTCTGAGCCGAAGTGAAGCCTGCCGTTACCACCAAAAGTGCAGTCGCCGCCACGGACGTCGTTATCAGCAGACGGCGCCGGGAAAGAGAGAGCAACGTAGAACGTTCGGTCATGAGCAAATCCTGATGGTTCGGGTTGTGTTCGATAGGGTTGCGGCGCGGGCTGTTGCCGTTCCGCACATACATTTTGATCCTGGTGTCGCTGCATCAGGCGTACGGCATCATCCGCCGGCAGACCTATCGACCGGCGAGGCGCTCGCCCTGACCGCGAGATGATTATGACTGGGTTAAGCAGCCTGATGAGTGTCGTGGCGCGGCCGCAAGGCTCGCTTTCTGATCGCTATTTGCCTCTCGGCATCGGATGCGTTCCTCAGTTTCTTTGACAGAATTCATGGGGAACAGCCTAGGCAATGCGCGTCGACCAAGAAAGACTGGTTATTCTTTTTCTATAGTTTTTGTAGATTTTTTTGTTTCGTTTCCGGTCCCGGTAAGGATCAGCTTTTTGCGGTGTGTGGAGATCCTTAACGCGGCACGTTTTTCAACAAGAGGGCGCGTTTGGATCGAGGATTTCCAGCCCTTGTTGTTCAGTGACCCCAGGAGGCAACGGCCTCTATAGGCAGGGTTCGCCGGGCGGCAGGTGCCATCGGGGATTCACTTTGGATCGGCGATCCTGCCGGGCTCGGCAGCACCCTCCACGAATTTCATCGTCTCGAATATCCGCACAGGGGGAGGTTCGCCGACGAAACGTTCTACCTCCACTCTGGTGAGCTGCCCGGTCGAGGCCTGGGCGAGCTGGGAGGTTCCGACGTCGCGAGTAAGGATATTCGGATTGCCGTGCACGCACATGGCCTTGTCGGCGGCCGCATCGTCCGGTTCGAACCATGCACCGGTCGCAAGCTGCATCACGCTCTCTCGCACGCCTTCGCTGATCACCGCTGCCGCAAGGCAACTGCCGCGCACGTTGAACAGCCTGACAATATCGCCATCCGAGATGCCGCGCCTGGCCGCGTCAACCGGGTTGATGCGAACGGGTTCCCGGCCTTTTATCTTGGTGGAACGGCTGAAATCGCCGTAGTCCAGCTGACTGTGCAGCCGCTGATGCGGCTGGTTGCAGACCAGATGGAGCGGGAAGCGGTTTTCATCGCCTTCAGCATCTGTCCTGGGAGGATACCATCGCGGATGGCCGCGGCAATCGTCATAGCCGAAGCTTTCGACCGTCTCGGAAAAGATCTCGATCTTTCCGGATGGCGTCTGTAGCGGAGATCCGGACGGATCATCCCGAAAGGCGCGCGCCGGTCCGCCATCGTTGGGCTTGAGCGGCAGGCGCATCTCTCCACGCTCCCAGAATGCCTCGAAGGTGGGAGCCTGGTGCCCGGCGGCGGCAAGCGCCTTTTGCGTCGTCTCGAAAAGAAAGGCGAGCCATTCCTTACTGGTCCGGTTTTCGGTGAACTCTTCGATCTTGCCGAGACGGCCCGCTATCTCGGAGAAAATCTCATAATCGTCCCGTGCTTCGCCGACCGGCTCGATCAGCTTCTTCATGGCGACCATCAGCGGATCGCGGTCCGCCGCACCAATATCGTCACGCTCGAGCGTGGTCGTCGCCGGCAGCACGATGTCCGCGTGACGCGCCGACGAGGTCCAGGCCGTCTCATGGACGATGATGGTCTCCGGTTTCTTGAAGGCCGCCCGCAGCCTGTTGATATCCTGATGGTGATGGAACGGGTTGCCTCCCGCCCAATAGACGAGGCGGATGTCGGGATAACGCATCGCCTGGCCGTTATAGTGAAATTCATCGCCTGGATTGAGGAGCATGTCGGCGATACGCGCGACGGGAATGAAATCCGCCACGGGATTTTTGAACTGGCCAAGGGTCGGCAATGGAACGCCAAGCTGGCCCTTACCGATATTCCCCAAAGCGCCGAGGGAATAGGCATAGCCGCCGCCATCCAGTCCGATCTGCCCGAGCATTGCGGCCAGCACGATGCCCATCCAGACCGGCTGCTCGCCGTGGTCGGCTCGCTGGAGGGAATGGCTGACGGTAATTAATGTCCTGGCGCCGGCCATGGCACGCGCGAGATTCCTGATAACGTCAGCGCCGATTCCGCAGATGTGGGACGCCCATTCCGGGCTCTTTTCGACGCCATCGCTGCGGCCAAGCAGGTAGGCCTCGAAACGCTCGTAGCCAACGGTATAGCGGTCGAGAAATCCGCGATCGTGCAGTCCCTCACGGGCGAGCGCATGCGCAAGGCCGAGCATCAGCGCGACATCGGTACCCGGTATAATCGGCAGCCATTGTGCATTCAGTTCGGCTGGAAAATCGTTCTTCAGCGGGCTGACGAGGACAAAGCGCGCCCCGCGGGCGCTCGCACCGTTCAGCTTTTGGCGCACGATATGCGCGCTGATGCCGCCGCCATGCACGTCCGTGTTCTTGAGCGCCATTCCGCCGAAGGCGACGACCAGTTCGCTGCTCCGCTCGATGGCATCCCAGGTGACGCTCTTGCGGTCGAAATGGTCGTATGGTCCCAACACGTGCGGGAGGATGACCATTGCAGCGCCGGAGCTGTAGGTGTTGACGGAACTGACGTAACCACCCAGCACGTTGAGAAACCGATGGATCTGGCTTTGCGCATGGTGGAAGCGTCCGGCACTCGACCAGCCGTAGGATCCCCCGAACACGGACTCCGGACCAAAATTTCTGTAAACGCGCTGCAGCTCTTTTGCGACAAGGTCAGCTGCGCGCCGCCAACTGACCTCGACATAGTCGTCCGCCCCGCGATTCTGCGCGTGATCCGGCGTGCCTTCGAGCCAGCCGCGCCTGATCGCCGGCCGCCTGATACGCATAGGGCTATGGGCGATCGCCGGAATGTTGCCCAGTAATGGCGATGGATGCGGATCGCCGGGATGAGGCCGGATCTCAAGACCTCTGTTTTCGTATCGGCCTGAAAACGCGCCCCAATGGGAGCTATGGGTCTTGAACCTGTTCATTTGACAGTATCCTCGGCGATCAGGCCGTTTTCAAACTGGCCAGTGAAACCTGTTCCGGAAGGATTTTTCCCGGATTCATGATGCCTTTCGGATCGATGGCATTCTTGATGAAGGCCATGAGGACGCAAAACAGGGCCGCCGCCTCGGAGCGGTCAGCCATGTTTTTGCGATGGATCAGGCGATGAGCTTTTCGCCCTTCATGTGACGCTCGAGGAAGGGCAGGCTGTCCTGCCCCCAGTAAAGTTCGCCGTCATAGCGGAAGGTCGGAAGCCCGAAGACGCCGGCGCCCCTGGCCGTCTCATAATTTGCTTTCCAGGCGGATTGCACAGTTTCGCCCTGGGCACGTATTTCCAAAGCCGCGCCATCGAAACCCGCGGCATCGGCGATCGCACGACGGACCTCTGCGTCACCGATATTTTCTCCGCGCAACCAGAAGGCCTCCTGCAGCGCTTTCGTCAGCCTGAGCCAGTCTTCGCCCGCATCGATGGCGGCAAGGACAAGGAAGCCGGCGGGCGTTGGATCCGACAAGGCTGCACGGTTTTCGAAGTTCAACGTTTTGCCCCGGATGGCCGCCCAACGCTTGAGATCCTTCGTCCAATAAGCGCGACGGGCCTCCGGCCGGTTGCGAGAATAGATCGCGCCGTTATCCTCGATCAGGGGGATGACATACGGGCGGATCGTTGCGTTCTGTTCGGACGCCAGTGCCGCGAATGGGTCCAAACCGATGAAAGCCCATGGCGAGCCGATGCCGAAGAAATAGTCAATGATCTTTGTCATTATTCTGGTGCTCTCAAGATGTCCGGTCGTGTGGGATCGCGGCGTCGAAGACGGAAAGTGCGCAGTCTCGGGCGACGAGAACCGCTGTCGGGTCACGTCCCACTGCCACCGTCGCAAGCGCGCCTTCATAAAGAAGCGATAGATGCGCGGCCGTCTGGTCAAGGCCGAGCCCGGCCTTGGATATGACGGCGCGGAAGATGTCGCCTACGGCTTTCTTATGTGTGCGAGCGACCGTCACGACGCGTTCGGAATCGCCATGCTCGGCTACCGCAAGAGCAAATGCGCAGCCCCGGAACTCCGGGCTGTCGGCCTTTTCATACAGGCGCTCGAAAATAACTCTGACCTGGTCTCTCGGAGCACCCGTCGCGTCCAAGGCCTCCCGCAAGGAGCGAATAACACGTTCGTGGCGATCCTGGAGATAGGCTGCAACAAGATGATCTTTGGACGGGAAGTGTCGATAGAGCGTTGCCTTTGCAACTTTCGCTTCTTCGATAATGCGATCTATCCCAACAGCCCGAATACCTTCGCTGTAAAATAGCCCGCCGGCTGCGGCGAGGATCTGTTCTGATATTGGTTCTCTCATTGGATCGCTTCAGGTTGGTGGTTGCATCGTTGAACAATTGGAAGGCGACACATCAGGTCGCTGCGGCGAGACCGGTGTTGCTGCCCTGATCGGGTCTGTCGACAAGTGATTGAATCGCGTCAAGCGCCAGTGCTTTCGTGAAGCCGCCCTGATGCTCCAATCTGCCAGCAAGATGCTGGACAACCTCATTGTAGGGTGTCGGAATATTGTGCAAACGACCCAGCAAGACGATTTCGCCGTTGAGAAAATCGACTTCACTCGAAGCGCCTCTGGTAAAACTCTGCCAAGTCGATTGTTGACCGGGATGGATGCCACTGTCCTGAGCTATGCGCCACCCTGAAAGATCTGTGGTCCGCTCCGAGGGTGAGGCGAGGTTATAACCGGCAGCCTCAAGAGCTTGACGAGCTTCATTGACCAGCGCATCGGCGATTGAGACGCGGAGATCCTCGGCCCCAACGAACAATTCCAAGACGTTTCTGACGTTGTGAAGAAGTTTGGCTGATTTCCAACGGCGGATATCATTGCTGGTTTCCGCCAGATAATTTGCGCGGGTGAGGTCCGCCGCAATCTGCTCGGCTGTTTCATCAAAACCCGACGGGAAACGCCCTATGGTGACCACGCCGACCTGCGGATCACCCGCCACCGCAACGGAGCCGGTCTCGGTAAACCGTGCAGGCGTCAGAATACTGGCTCCGTAAACCCTGGCGAAAGTTCTGAGCGCCATCGCTTCTGTCGCCAAGCCATTTTGAAAGGTGACGATGGCGAGACTGGCAGCCGTTGCCCCCGCTGAATCCGACACTTGACGCCATGACCAGGAGGCCAGGGAGCTTGCCGCGTCCTGAGTTTTGACCGTTAACAACAGGATATCATCGAGGGCCAATTTGGGCGGGTCGCTGAGGTCGAAAGCGTTAAGCCCGATCTGTCGCTTGCCAGAGGGACGTTGGTAGCTCAGACCATACTTCTTTATATGACCGATCTGTGCGCCGCGTCCGACGAGCGCATATGTGATGCCGGAAAGTTCGAACTGCGCAGCGAGGCTCGCACCTACCGCGCCTGCCCCCACGATAACGTATCGTGTCATCTCTCTTCCCAAATCTGATTTATGACCAATGCGGACTAGCGTGTGGCGTCAGCCAGGAGGTCGACAAGCCCACGTTTGAAACATAGGCATGTAAATGGACCGAAGAAAGACAGGTCGTTCTCTTTCTCTCCTGCTTTCGTAGAAAATAGTTTGGAATCTGGACGTTTTACGGCCACCTTGATCTCTGCCGACCGAGCTGGTCGAGGAGCCGAGGGGGAAGGTCCGGGGACTCCGTAGCCTAACGGTTCTCCTGCGATCTGGAGGCCGGAGAACCGGCGGGGCGCGCGTTTCGATCGGGCGCTAGACGAGCGAGTCTACGACGCCGCCATCGACTCTCAGTGCCGCGCCGGTCGTCGCGGACGCCTGGAGGGACGCGACGTAGACCACCATGTTCGCAACCTCCTCGACGGTTGCCGGCCGCTCGATGATGGAGGTCGGACGATGCGTCTTGACGAAGTCGATGCCGGCTTGCTCGAAGGACCGCTCGGCGGTGACATGCCCCTTGAGCATCTCGGCGGCGCCTTCGGACATGGTCGGGCCCGGTAGCACCGAGTTCACCGTCACTCCCGTGCCAGCCATGCGCTTGGCGAGACCGCGTGCAACTGCAACGTCGGCGGTCTTGCTGACGCCGTAGTGGATCATCTCGACAGGGATATTGAAGGCGGATTCCGAACCGAGGAAGATGAAGCGCCCCCACGATTTGGCAGCCATTTTCGGAAGGTAGGCGCGCGCCAGGCGCACGCCTGCCATGACGTTGACCTGCCAATGGCGGTCCCAGATCGCATCGTCGGTCTCGAAGAAGTCCAGGGGCAGAAAAATGCCGAGGTTGCTGACGACGATGTCCGGCTCGGGTTCGGCCCGGATCATCGCGTCGCACCCCTCGGCGCCGGCGAGGTCGAGCGCATGACCGCGCGCAGGGCCGCCGAGGCGCGCCACCGCCGCATCGACCTTTTGCTGGCTGCGGCCGTTGATAATTACCGCTGCGCCCGCCTCATGGAGGCCGCGGGCAATGGCAAATCCGATGCCTTCGGTGGATCCTGTAACCAGCGCGACTTTACCTGAAAGGTCGATGTTCAACTTGCTTCTCCTGGAAGGTTGGCCGGGCGGCGCGTGCATCGCGCCGCCACCAGCGGGTTGGACGGAGCCGGCGCTTCGGACCCGGTGAAGCCAATGTCCTGTCCTCGATGCCGGAGCGGCTCACGCCGCCGCGTTCAGCGTATTGAAGGCGGCCCGGTGCGACGTGACGAAGTCCTGAACGGTCATCGGTGGCACGCCCGTCACTTCGGCGATGATCTTGTCTGCGCCCGAGAAGATGCCGTTCTGATAGTCGAGGGCGATCGCGCAGAAATGCTGGATCAAAAATTCCGGCAGGCCGAACTTTTCCAGCCGATCGCGATAGGCGGGGATGGTCAGCGGCTGGTAGCTGATCTTGCGGCCGAGCACCTCGCTGATGGCTGCGGCGATGCCCGGCTGGTCAAGCTCGGTCGGCCCATGAAGCCTGTAGGTCTTGCCGATATGGGCGGCCGGTTCCGCCAGAAGCGTGGCGATCAGGCGGGCTTGATCCTCGGCGGCGATCGGCGCATGACGGCCAGCGCCGTATGGCAGATCGATGATGCTCTGCTCGACGATCGTCTTGCGCGCAAACGGGTAAAGCAGCCATTGCGAGAAGAAGGTCGGTCGCAGGTGGATGGTGGGGACGCCCGACCAGTCGAAGATCCGCTCGGCGATCCAGTGATCGCGCGCCGCATGGCTCTTGGAGTCCTCGCGCGCCGAGATCTGCGACATGTTGATCACGGCTTTAAGCCCGGCGCGTTTGGCTGCATCGGCGAAGTATGCGGTCGTCTGGATGATGCCCGGACGGACGGGATAGCAGAAATAGGCGGAGGTGGCGCCTGCGGCGGCGCGGATCACGTCGTCATGTTCGAAGAGATCGCCGACCACGACCTCCGCGCCTTCGCTGCGAAGCGCGTCGGCGCGCTCGTCTTGCCTGTGGACCATCGCGCGGACGGCGTGGCCCTTCTCGAGCAGGCGCTGGACGGTGTAGCGGCCGGTCTCACCGGTGGCGCCGGTAACGAGGAACGTGTCGGTCATTTTCATCTCCTTGTGTTTGGCTGCAGCATAAAATGTGTAATTACACACTTTTCGATAAAAAAAGGGGAGCTACCCGCCGAGGTTCAGCTCCAGAATTTCATCGCGCATGCGCACGGCGCGGTCCTGTCCAACCTCCCGCTCAAACGCGGCCTGGGCGTTTTCCCAAAGGGGGACTGCCTCCGATACCTTCGCGACGCCGGAAGGGGAGAGGGTGACATCGAAGGCGCGGCCGCTGGTTCTGCCGGCGACAACCCATCCGGCTGCCTGCAGCGGCTTCAGCGCGCGGACCAGAGTCGTGCGCTCCATGCTCAGCATTTCGGCCAGACTGGTGATCTTGAGGCTCTGGTAGGCTTCCAGCAGTGACAGAATCGAGAACTGCGAGACCGACAGTCCGGCAGGCGCCAGATGATTGTCGTAAAGACGGCTCAGATGCCGCGCGTTCTGGCGGGCGGCGAGGGCGTAACAGAGATGGGGACCAGTGGGTGTCGGCATGGGGTACATCTAAATGTGCAATTGCACAGTGTCAAGTCCGAGCCTCGGCGTTCGACAGACAAAGTAGCAGGCCCGCCACATCCCGATTCCAAGGCTCATTGCTTGAAGTGCAATTACACACTATGTTCCACAAGGTCGGTGTTGAGTTTGGATGGCGCTCACCCGCCACCCCAGAAATCACGCGTTCCGGAGAACGACATGACGGGCAGCAACGGAGAAAAACTCCCATTCCTCGATGATCTTGCCGATGACGCCGAACTGAGAGGGACGTCCTGCGCCGTCCGGTTTCGGGCCGTGACAATATCAAGCGCCTGGTCGAGGACGTCGGCACGCTCTACGCCTCGCAGCAGCCCACCTTCTACGGTGCGATCGATCAGCGCCATTTCCTGCAATATCAGGCAACACTTCGCACCGGCCTCGATCTGGAAGCGGTGGGGGTCATCGAGCGCGACGAGACCGGGCTCGTGCAGCGGGTGGCGATGACGTTTGCGCCTTTGGACGCCGCGGTGTCGCTGTCGGCAGAACTGCGCGACATCGTCGGGGAGGAGTTTGGTGACAATCTCTTTTACGACGCGTCGGTAAACGAGATCGCGGCGTCCTGATTGCCAGACCCGCATTCGATCGTACGCAAAGGCCGGGGCCGGGCTACCGCCCGCCCCTGGCCTTTGCACGCCATCAGCCGCGAAGGAACGCCAGCAGGTCGGCGTTCAAGCGGTCCTTGTCGACGTGCAGCAGCCCATGCGAGCCGCCCTCGTAGACAATGAGCTTGGCATGTGGAACGAGCCCCGCGGTCAACTTCGCGGAGATTTCCAGCGGCACGATCTGGTCGTCGCTGCCGTGGACCACCAGCGCGGGAACGGTGATCTTCCTGAGGTCATCGCGGAAATCGGTTTCCGAAAACGCCCCGAGCGCATGGTAGGCGGCAGGCAAGCCGGTTGCCTGTCCCTGCCGCCAGTAGCTCTCCCGCAGGCCTTCCGAGACATGCGCCCCCGGACGATTGAAGCTGTAGTACGGCATGGTGACGTCGAGATTCCACTGTGACCGGTTTGCCTGCACGGCGGCGCGGAACGTATCGAACAGCTCCTTGGGAGCACCGTTCGGATTGGTCGCAGTCTTCAGCAGGAAGGGTGTCACCGAGGAGACGAAGGCGACCTTGGCGACCCGGCTTTGGCCGTGACGCGCGACATAGCGTGCGACCTCGCCACCGCCCATCGAATGGCCGACGAAGGTTGCCTCGCGCAGATCGAGTGCCTCGACCAGTTGCGCCAGATCGTCGGCGAAGGTGTCGTAGTCGTAACCGCCGGACGGCTGGCTCGACCGGCCAAAGCCCCGACGGTCGTGGGCGATGACGCGATAGCCGTTCTGCAATAGGAAGAACATCTGGTCTTCCCAGGCGTCGGACGAGAGCGGATAGCCATGGCTGAACACCACGGCGGGACCGGTGCCCCAGTCCTTGAAGTAGAGGCTGGTGCCGTCTTTCGTGACCAGGCGGTCGCCTGTGGGCTTCCCGGTATGGACTGACGCGGGCGTTTTTGCTGCCGCCGAGTTCGCGCTGGCACCGGCCGCCGCCAGTCCGACGCCGGCGACCCCTTTCAGCAGGTTGCGCCGGGAAGCGCTGTCGGGTGTTGAAACCGTAGACATGAGGAAACTCCGTGAGAATTGTGCCGCATGGGCGGCGCGATTGGCGACTGTGGTTGGGCGTCGGTGCGGTGTTCGCATCGCTTTTCGTGCGAGGGATTAGAAGCCGAGCCTGCGCAGATCCTCCGCGACGAACATCTGGCCGCTGCGATTCTTGACGCTCGGCAGTTCGGAGACTTTTGCGCGCCAGGACTTCAGCGCGGAATGATCTTCAGGGATGGCAATGCCGGCGGCGTCCGCGAACATCAGCCCGGCAAACACCGTGATGTCGGCCATCGAGAATGTATCGCCGGCGACGAACGAACGGTCCTGCAGCACCGAGTCGAAATACCTCATTCCGGCTAGCGCCTTATCGCGCTGGCGGTTGCCCCAGTCCTGTCGGCCGGCCCATTCCGGGCTCTTGAACACTTGCAGCTCGGCGCCGAGGCCGCGCGTCGCATGATGGAAGTAGTCGCCGACCGCATCGAGCAGCTCGGTCTCGGCCCGCTTCTGCATCATGTGGATGACGGCCTTTTCCTTCGGCGTCTTGCCGGTGAGCCGTGGATCGCCGTCGAGATTGTCGAGATATTCAGTGATGGCGGTCGCCTCACTGATGTAGGTGCCATCGTCGAGCTGGAGAACCGGCAGGACGCCAGACGGGTTCTTTTCGAGGAAGGCCGGCTGCTTATGTTCGGCGCCGATGAGGTCGACGGAGACGAACTCGACCTGCGGTTCGAACCCCTTCTCGGCGAGCACGATGCGGATACGGGCCGGATTTGGAAAGCCAGGGCGATCGAAGATTTTCATGAGAGACTCCTTTATCTGTCTATCGATAGATAGATTACGATCCAGAGATATCTCTTCCCTTTTCGGTCGTCAACAACTATCTATCGAGTGATAGGTATGGACTGATGATGGCAAAAACCAAAACGGATATGCGCGAGGCGGTCATGACCGCCGCAAAAGCGACGGTGCAGTCGCATGGCTACAATGCGCTGAGCTTTCGTGAACTCGCGAAAGAGGTCGGGATCAAAAGCGCCAGCGTGCACTATCATTTTCCGACCAAGGGCGATCTCGGCGCCGCGCTGGCGCGTCGTTATACGGAGGAGGGCGCAGCCTACCTGGCGGAGCTGCTGGCCACTTCCAACGATGCGAGTTGGTGTATGGACAGATACGCGGCGATCTTTCGCGCTGCCCTGGCCAACGATAATCGCATGTGCCTGTGCGGCATTATGAGCGCGGAACTTGACGACCTTCCTGCGGAGGTCAGAACCGAGGTGGACAAATTCGCCGCGATGAATGTCGGCTGGCTGACTAAGGTGCTCTCAAGGGCAAAGCCTTCGGCAAGCGAGCAGGACCTGCGGGAGCACGCCATGGCGATCTTCGCTGCCATCGAGGGGGGCCAATTGGTTGCGCGCGGCTGCCAGGATATCGGCATCTACGACCGGACTATCCGGGCATATCGGACCACGGGTCTGATCCCGTAATTGGCCGGCGGCTCTAATGGGAGTGGCAGTTGGAAGACGGTTGCAATTTGTTGCAGTTCAAAAAGCGTCATTCCAAACCAATTCGAAGAGTTGCTAGGTGATATCAATTTCCATATATTGATAGCATGACCATCAGCGTTAAGGGAGTGCAATCGATGGCGGCAGTTACAATACGCAATTTGTCTGACGAGACACATCGTGCGTTGAGAGTGAGGGCAGCTCATCACGGCCGCAGTACCGAAGCAGAAATCCGTGACATCCTAGAAACAGCGGTACGGCCAGCTGAACGCGTGATGTTGGGCTCGTTGCTAGCATCAATCGGACGCGAGGCAGGGCTTTCGAACGACGACGTGGATAATCTGCAGCTCGTCCGAGACAAAACGCCTGCGGAACCTATGAGTTTCGAATGATCCTGATCGATACCAACGTCATCTCGGAGCCATGGAAACCCACACCCGATAATCAGGTGCTGGCGTGGATCGATGCCCAAGCAGTGGAAACGCTGTTCGTTTCAGCGATTACAGTGGCTGAGTTACGGTTCGGCATTGCCGCGATGCCTAGCGGAAGGCGAAAGACCGTCCTCGACGATCGACTAGAACAGGAAGTTCTGCCTCTATTTTCAGGACGCGTTCTATCCTTCGACATGGCTGCATCACAGAGCTATTCGGAATTAATGGCGCGAGCACGCGCAGCAGGTCGGGCAATCGGTAAAGCAGATGCCTATATTGCCGCAACTGCCGCGGCGAACGGATTTATTGTCGCTACCCGCGACTCTAGTCCCTTCGAAGCCGCAGGGCTTAAGGTTATCAACCCTTGGTACGCACCAACATAGCAGCGCCAAAGCGTCAGATGATTGCCGAGCGATCCCGTAAATCAACTACAGACTGCATCTGCAACAACGCGGGATCGTCAGCCCGATCCCCATCAAGACCGGCAGGTTGACACTCGTCGCGGTCCGCAGTTGGGCGCTCGCACGACAGAACGCCTCCGTTGGCAATTTAACCGCACGGGACGTTACGCCCCAATCTACGTGCAACCTGTTCGGGAGTGTCGAAGGCGTGGATTTTTGTCGATTAAAAGAGGACTAAAATAGTCATCTTAAGTTGACAAGGCTAATTTCGCTGCATAGGTTCCGCCCGCGCCCGTGGCGTAGGGACCAAGCAATGGCACGCGTTTTTTTGAATGTTTCTGATAATGTATCGCGAATTTATAGAGATAGCCTATTTTTAACGAAGGGCCGCAACATGACGGCGACCCTGAAGTATCGGTGGTAAGGCATGGCGGCGGAGACGAGCGGAGCGCTCCAGCCCGCGACGTTGATCGCTGATCATCCCGTCGCCCACCAGGCCGTCGACCTCGACGGCCTGGTGGGCGACGGCCCATTCTCCTATTGCCGCGGCAAGCTGCTCAGTTCCCCGCCGCAGACTGGCATTGTCATTCCCTGCAGGCATCTTTGCGACCGGGCGATCTTCGACGAGATCATTGGCCGATATGCGCAAAAATTTAAGGGCAGCGACCGCCGCGCGATCGTCTCCATGTGGACGCTCTATTATTTCAGCATGCTGACGATCGCGCCCAGCGTCCACATGTTCGTGCACCGCATCGGGCTGCCGCTGGAGATCGACGGGCTTTCGCTCGTCTGCAACGAGCATACGGGTGAGCCGGAAGCATTCGTGATGTCCGGAAGGCCCGACGTTGCCGCCGATCCAACTGCTAAGCTTCATCGGCTGATGCGCGGCCACGCCGAGCCTATCATCGCGGCGATCGCCGCCAATGCAGGGGTTGCTCCGAAGCTTCTCTGGAACAATGTTGCGGCATATCTCTCCTGGATCCTCAAGGAAGTCGCCCATCGTCACGAGCCCAGCCTCGTCGAAGGCGGCCTGGCGCTGCTTGAAGAGCCCGCATGGCCGTGCGGCCGGCGCAATCCGATGTTCGGCATGATCCGCATTGCGCGCCAGCAGTGCGGACTTGAGTTCGCCCGTCGGAAGGTTTGCTGCCTGCGCTACAATCTGCCGGGCGTGGGCGGCTGCGGCGAAGCCTGTCCGCTACCGGACGGGCGCCATTAAATCAGATACGGGCTGCTGCTTGCCGAGACGGTCGCCCCTGTCATGAAACACTCTGTCGAGACCAGTCGTAGTCGAGCAAGACAACCTGCCCATCCCTAGCGGTGGCGGGTGCGCGGTATCGGACGGCCTGCTGTCGTCCTGAAATAGGCTGATAGAAATGCCGGGAAACTCGGATTGAGAGCAAGCAGCCAGCGCGACGACGTGCTGGCTGCCGCTTTCGACCAGATGGTGATGCCATCGCCGATCGCGGTCGCCGCCGACCATGACAGGGATGCCATCCTTCCAGGAAAAGGTGACGTTGCGGGGGATCCTCGCGCAGCCCGACGCCGAGTGCCTTAGCCGCACGCGCGCGTTCGCGCGCAGGCAATTCCATCAGCCAGCGCCGTTCGTCTGCACTGCAATAGTTATCCAACGCCGCCTCCTCGATCTCGACGTCGGCGCGTTCGCAGTCTATTCCCAGGTGATCACATGCTGAAGCGACAGCGACCGCCACAAGCCCGTCGGCGTTGGCGAGGCTGAACTGCAGCCTGTCATCTCCCTCAAGTCTTAGCTTGCCGTGCTTGTCTGGAGACAATGGGAGCTTGCTCGGCGATATCCCGGTTTGCACGCTCAACAGTTGCCGATATACCGGCCGGCAATGAAAGAGGCCCGGTCTCGTTCAAACCGATAGGTCGCGGCGCGCCCCCGTTCATCCGGTGAAAGCGACTGCATCCAGCGGTTCCAGTCGCCTTCGTCCTTGGAATACTACCAGAGCGCGATTTCAATGCCGGCAAGTTGGTTGTCAGATTGCTGCACGGACCCAGTATGTGTTCCGTGGACCGATTGGCAAGCCTGCAGGTGCTTGCCGATCTCGCAGACGGCAGGATTGGTTCTCCATGGCGAAGATGACCAGATCGTGCCGATCTCAATGTCCAAAGCCGGGTCAATGTCGACCGATTCCTTGTCTTGTTATCGAGACCCGATGGCGCTGGCATTTTCGCTCGCCATGGCTGCTATTTCCTTTGATTTCCAGGAACTCTAAGTCGCATGGCGTTTAATTGATCGCGGAAGTATGGACCCACTCAGAAGATCTCGGAAAATAGAGCGGGATCATTGTTTAGTTAATACTAAATTATCGAATCTGGTGCGAGATCTTGCATCAGCCGGCACACCGGTCGTCCCAGTAGCTTCGAGGAGACCCGCATGAAACGCCCGAGTATCAAGCAAGCCCTGATCTTAAAGCTGTCGATCATCAGTCTGTTCATGGTTGGCCTGTCCTATGTTTCGCTGAGCACGATTTCGACACTTCGTGCCAATACCGAGCAGATCGGGACCTTCTGGATGCAGCGGCTTGTGACGGCTCGCGAGATCAAGGACGACTTCCTCGGTCTGAAACTCGTCTATGGGCAATACCTTCTCGTGGACACAGCGGAGCAAAAGAAGGCCGGACAGCAAGAGATCGACGCTGCTGGCGTTGCGCTGGACACGGTTGTCGGCGAATACGAAAAAGGCGTCCGCACGGAGCGGGGGCGCGAACTGATCAACCAGATCAAGCCGGAACTCGCCAAATATCGCGCGCTGGCAGAGCAAATGACCGCGTTTGAAAATGACGGGAAGACGCCTGAAGCAATCCGCCTCTTCAAGGAAAATATGGAGCCGCAAGCCGAGCTGGTGAACAAGGCGGTGGCGGATCTGGTCGCTTTCATTCTCAACCAGGCCGAAGGCTTTGTGACCGCGAGCGGTGATACCGCACAATCCGCTTTCCTGCTGACGGCCGCGATCGCAGCGCTGGCCGTGCTTCTTGCCATAGCCGGCATCTTCTTTGCGATATCGGGCATCGCCAACCCAATCCGAAGCATCGCCTCCGCCATGAGGCGCCTGTCGGATGGCGATCTTGACAGTGATATTCCCTATGCCGGTCGCGCCGATGAAGTCGGCGAAATGGCCGGTGCGGTTGAAATCTTTCGTCAGAATGCCCTCAACGTCGTCAGGCTCGAGAAGGAAGCCGCTGAATCCCGCAGCGAGAGCGAGGCAGCGCGCGCCGCAGCCCAGCAGCGCACCGAACGCGAGGCGGAACAATTGCGCTTCGCGACCACGACATTGGGCGAAGGTCTCCGGCGGCTTGCAGCAGGCGACATATCCTTCCAGCTTTCAGAACAATTTGCGGCTGAATATGAAGCCTTGCGCGAAGACTTCAACGCCTCGCTCCGGCAATTGGGCGCTACGATCGGCGCAGTGCTCGAGACGGTGCATAGCATCGATAATGGTACCGGTGAGATTGCATCTGCCGCGCAGGATCTTTCCAAGCGTACCGAACAACAAGCAGCTTCTCTCGAGGAGACGGCAGCAGCCCTGGACGAGATCACGTCCAATGTGACGATGGCGACCAAACGCACCGACGAAGCGCGCAATGTCGCCAAAGAAGCCGATATCAGCGCTCAGCGGTCGGCAACTGTCGTCTCGGAGGCCGAAGGGGCGATGCGACGCATCGAGGACAGTTCACAGCAGATTTCAAATATCATTGGTGCAATTGATGAAATCGCCTTTCAGACGAACCTCTTGGCGTTGAACGCCGGCGTTGAGGCTGCCCGTGCGGGTGAGGCGGGCAAGGGTTTTGCCGTTGTCGCCCAGGAAGTCCGCGAGCTTGCCCAGCGCGCCGCTCAAGCGGCCAAGGAGATCAAGGGCTTTATTCAAAAGTCGTCAACTGACGTGCAAAATGGCGTGAAACTGGTTCTCGAAACCGGAACGTCGCTGAAGTCGATCGGTGAGTACGTCGTACAGATCAACCAACTCATGGATGCGATTGCCACATCGGCGCGCGAGCAGTCGACGGGACTTGCTGAGATCAACACGGCGGTCAATCAGATGGACCAGGCGACCCAGCAAAATGCGGCGATGGTCGAGCAGTCGACGGCTGCCGTTGCCTCATTGTCCTCCGAGGCAGGCCGCCTACGGGATCTGGTCAACCAGTTTCAATTGGACGGCGACAAAAGCGCGGCGGACGGGCAGCGCAGCGGACGGGCCTTCGAAGGCAACCGGCCAATCCACTTGGTCGCTTCGCGGCGCGTGACGCAAAGATGACGCGCGGCTAACGTCAGATCAAATACCGAAAGATAGTGACCTGGCGCCTGGACGATCATCGGCTCGATCCCTCCAAGGCGGTTGTCCCGCATTACTCCTCGCAAGGCATCATGAGCGGCAGCGATATTCTCATATCCTGCCGCATCCTGTAGGGTCGCGGTATCTGCCGACCTATGGGAAAATTTCAGAGCGATCGATGAGGAAGATCTTCAATCCGGCCTCGGTGCGCCGGCCTTTTGGAAATTACAATCACGGCCTGCTGGTGCCGCCTGGCGCAGCGCTGCTCGTCACGTCGGGCCAGCTTGGTATCGGTCTCGACGATGCCGTTCCGAGCGATGTCACTGCTCAGGCGGAACTCTGCTTCGAGGCGATCAAGGCGATCCTCGAAGAGGCGGAGATGAGTTTTGCCGATGTGATCCGCATTTCGGGCTTCGTCACCCGCCGCGAGGACTTCCCGGCCTATATGGCTGTACGGGATCGCTATACGCTCGATCCGAAGCCGGTTTCCACCTTGCTCGTCATAGGCGGCTTTACGCGCCCCGAGTTCCTCGTCGAGGTCGAGGTGACGGCCGCGAAAATCTTGTAGAGCATTTCCTTTTTTCTTCGAAGCACGGAGATGCTCTACCTCTTTGTTTTCATGCAATTCCAGGCAAAGGCGCTTCGCGCTTTGCCTGGCAAAACTGCGGCGCACTTTTGCTGGAACTGCTCTAGAATCGCTCCATTGCCCCTCCGACGCGGGCGAGGAATTTTGCCCGCGTCTCCGGCGTGCAGTTGTTCATGTCGTAATGGGCGAGGAAGGTCACCGGCCTCACCGGATTGATCTGCGCCCTCAGTACGCGCTTGACGATTTTCTTTGGCGGGTTGCCGGCGGCGAAGGCCCGGAAGGGCGTTGCGCCATAAGTCAGGACGGCTGCGAGCTTGCGGATGTGACGCAGCCGCGATTCCACCTTGCCGTTGACTAGCTCGAAGGAAACGCCCGGCAGCCAGACTCGGTCGAAATATCCCTTCAGGATCGCCGGAAAGCCGAAGTTCCAGATCGGGGTGCAGATCACCAGCCCCTCGGCCGCCTTCAACCTTTCGACATGCGATTCCACCAACTTCAGATTTTCCGGATAGTCGTGATAGACGAGCCGGTCGCGGCGCGAGAGCACCGGATCGAACTGCTCTTCATAGAGGTCGCAGCCATCCACTGTATGCCCGGCCTTCTGCAGGCTCTCGACGGTTTGCCGGTAAAGCGCCTTGCCGTAACTTTCCTCGACCGGGTGAGAGTGGAGGACGAGAACCCTCATGAGGCCTCCATCAGGGCCGCCAGACCAGGGAAGAGATAGTTCTTGCCGGCGTTGAAATCGAAATCGGGATTGTCCCACGCGATCATCTTGCCGGGATTGAGCAGGCCCTTCGGATCGGTTTCCTGCTTGAAGGCGAGCTGCACCGCGTCGGTGCGCTTCATGCCGCCTTCTTCGAGCGTATAGCGGTGCGGGTTGAAGATCGGGCATCCATTGTCCTGATGGATCTTGATGATCTCCTCCAGCCGCTCCTCGGTGGTATAGCGCACCAGCGGCAGGCCGGAGCACTGGATCTGGCCGTCGAATTTGATGAATTCGAGATGACCCGGCACTTCGTCACCAAAGATTTCGACCATCTTCCGAACCTTGGCGACATGATCCGGTCCCGGATATTGCACCTGCAGATAGGTGAAGCTCGGATCGACCTTGAGCGCACGCAATGTCGTGTGGTTCCAGGCAAGCTCGTAGGCATGCGGGATGCCGCGCATGCTTTCCACCTTGTCGGAGCGGAACATGATCTCGCCCTTCTGCGCCGCCGTGAAGGCAAGAAAAGCATCCATGGAGTGCGGCGCGATCATCAGCACGACGATCGACTGGCCCTGACGGATGTAAGGCTTGTGGCGGGTGAAATAGTCGAAAGGAATGGGAGCGGCGATCGGCGCGATCTCCTTGACGAGGATGCCGTTGCATTTCGCCAGTGCGTCGGAGAAGCGCACCGCTTCCATGAAGTCGTCATAGCCGACGAGCACATCGACCCAGTCATAGGCAGGTGCAAGCGGCATCTCGATCTCGGTGATGATACCGTTGGTGCCGTAGGCGTGGCTCACCTTCTGGAGATCCCAGCCGGTGAGATCGAGGACGCGCGGTTCGGCCTCCATGGTAACGACGCGCAGGCGCAGGATGTTGCCGAGGTCGCGCAAGCCGCCCCAGGTGATCGAGCCGACGCCGCCCGAGCCGCCGGCGATGAAGCCGCCGACCGTCGCCGTCTGGGCGGTGGAGGGGTGGAAACGCAGCTCCTGGCCGGAATGGGCCTTGGTCTGCTTGTCGAGCTGAGCAAGCACGATGCCCGGTTCGCAGATGACGCGGCCGGGATGGATCTCCTTGATCTTGTCCATGGCGGCAAGATTGAGAACGATGCCGCCGGAAAGCGGCATGGCCTGGCCGTAATTGCCAGTGCCGGCGCCGCGCGGCGTGACCGGTACGCCATGGGCATAGGCGACCTTCAGCGTCCGGATGACCTCTTCCTCGGTCTTCGGTGTGACGACGAGATCGGCCGTCACATTGTCGAGCTGAGCTTTGAGTACAGGCGAATACCAGTAGAAATCCCGGCTCTTCTGGCGAACCAACGCCGGATTATCCTCAACGGCGATGCCTTCGAGTTCCTTTTTGATCTTCTGATAATCGGCCATGTCAGGCTCCAACGACGTTATCGAGTTCACGGTAATCCGGCAGGCTGCGGTCGATCACCTTGCCGCGGCGAAGCACGACGCGGTCAGACTGCGGACGGGACAGGAATTCACTCCAGCGCCGCGCGCTGAAGAGCACGAGATCGGCAGGATCGCCGGCGGCGATGCGGCCCTTGTCCGGCCGTCCGACGATGGCGGCGGCCGAGGTGGTGACGACACGGGCGGCAGTATCGAGCGGGTGATCGAGATGCAGAATCCGTACGGCCTCGCGGAAGACTTCCACCGGATCGAGATCGCCATAGGCATAGAAGGGGTCGCGGGTATTATCGGATGCGACCGCGGTCGCGACACCGGCGGCGGCCAGTTCCTTGAACAGCGTGACGCCGCGCCAGCGCGGGGTGCGGCCGGGGTGGCGATCCTGCAGATACATGTTGCACATCGGCAGTGAAATGACCGCGATACCCGCCTTGGCGACCAACTCGACGGTCCGCGCGGCGGTGTCTTCGTCCTGGCGGGCGAGCGAGCAGCAATGGCCGGCGGTCACCTTGCCCTCGAACCCGTTGCGCAGCACGGCCTCGGCGATTGCCTTCAGTGTTTCCGCGCCGCGATCATCCGTCTCGTCGACATGCAGATCGACATCCAGGCCCTGCTCTGCGGCCGTCCCGAAGAGTGTGTCGAGCTGCCAGACAAGCTCCGGCCCCATCCGGGTGACACCGCCAAGCAGGCCGCCGTTCTGTCGGATTGTTGTGACGAGATCGGTAAAGAAGGCGCTGTCTGCCATGGCATCCAGCGGGAAGAGGGCGACCGCCTGCAGCGCAATCCTGTCCTTCCAGGCATCCCGGATTTCGGCAAAAACCCCGAAGGAGATGCGATGCTGGGGCGCAAGCGAATCCAGGTGCGTGCGGATCAGGCTGGTGCCATGGGCATAGGCGGAGCGGAGCGAGAATTCCATGCGCCGTTTGACGTCTGCGGCTGACCAGTTGGCTTCCCGGTCGGCCCTGACGGCATCGAGCGCGCCCATGAAGCTGCCGTCGGGATTGGCCTGGCGCGGCCAGATATGGCCTTTGTCGAGATGGGTATGGATATCAGCAAAGCACGGCCAGACCATGCCGTCCTTAAGATCGGTCCTGGCATAATCGGTGGGTGCGGTGCCGGCCGGCCGGATGGCGGCAATCATGCCGTCGCTGATGACGATATCGACCGTGGCCAGCCCTTCCGTGACCGGCACGTCGACTTGCTCGACGGTGACGGCGGGCACTGTCGCATTGCTCAGCACGAAGCGGGCCGCATTCGGCGGGGATATGAAGGAATAGGTCATCAGTTTTCCCGTTTGATGCTGCTTTCATGCCAGCGATGAAGGCTCAGCCAGGCGATGAAGGTGGTGAGGCCGAAGATCGCCACCCCAAGCATGGAGAGCATCAAGAGCGCCGCAAAGAGCCGCGGTATGTTCATCCGGTACTGCGCTTCCAGCAGGCGGAAGGCAAGACCGGAGCCGGCACCGGCAGAGCCCGCGGCAAATTCGGCGACGACGGCGGCGATCAGCGCGAGGCCGCCGCCGATGCGAAGACCGGTCATGAAATAGGGTTGGGCGGCAGGCAGTTTGAGAAAGAGCAGCGTCTGCCAGCGCGAGGCGCCGTAGAGCTCAAAGAGGTTGATCAGATTGTGGTCGACGCTCTTCAGGCCCTGGACCATATTCGACAGGATCGGGAAAAAGGCGACGAGGAAGGCGCAGATCAGCAGCGCTACCTGCGTGGAGGGAGCGTAGATCAGGATCAGCGGCGAGATGGCGACGATCGGCGTTACCTGCAGGATGACGGCAAGGGGATAGAAGGCAAGCTCGACCCAGCGCGACTGCACGAGAAAGATCGCAAAACCGACGCCGCCGACAAGCGCCAGCATCAATGAGATGAAGGTGATCTTGGTGGTGACCCAGAGGGCAGGGGCAAGCGTACCCCAATCCGTCACGAAGGCGTTTGCCACAGCGGCCGGTCCTGGCAGGATATAGGGCGGCACGCCGGACAGTTTCACATAGGCGTACCAGACGAGGATCATCAGGGCGATGACGAGGAAGGGGATGGCGATGCGCAGCGCAAGATCGCGGCGCCTTGCGCTTGCGGTACCCTTAACGAGCAGCGGCGATGTGCCAGTTTCGTCACTCATCAATGATCCCCTGCCGAATTGATCGCCCCGATCAGCGAACGCGATACCGTTTCGCAGGCCTTGCGGTATTCTTCCGAGGTGCGGTAGTGCGCGTCGCGTTCGAGGCTGGTGATCAGCGGGACGTCGGCATGCACGCGCCCGGGCCTTGCCTTCATCACGACGATGCGGTTCGAGAGATAGGCGGACTCGAAGACCGAATGCGTCACGAAAATCACCGTAATGCCGGTCGCCTTCCACAGCCGCAGCACGTCGTCGTTGAGCTTCTGGCGGGTGATCTCATCGAGCGCGGCGAAAGGCTCGTCCATCAGCAGCAGCTTCGGCTTCGTCACCAGCGCACGGGCGATCGAGACGCGCATCTTCATGCCGCCGGAAAGCTCGCGCGGATAGGCCTTGGCAAAATCCTGAAGGCCGACGGTGGTCAGCACTTCCATGATCTGATCATGCGCGGCTGCCTTCGAAACGCGCCTCAACCTCAGCGGCAGATGGACATTGTCGAACACGTTCTTCCAGGGCATCAACGTCGGCTCCTGGAAGACAAAGCCGATATCGCCCTCCGGCAGACCCCTGGAGTTGATGCGCGAACTCGGCCAGTCGATCGTTCCCGAGGTGACATCGCCAAGACCGGCTATGATGCGCAGCGCCGTCGACTTGCCGCAGCCGGAAGGGCCGAGCAGGCTGACGAACTCGCCGCTTTCGACTGTCAGCGACATGTTCGAAAGGGCGGCAGTGCCGCTGGAAAAGACCTTCGAGACCGACTGCATGACAACAAGCGGCCGCTTGCGCGTCTCTTTCGGGGATACCGCCTGGGCGTCTGCTGGGAGCATTGCTGTCTCGTTCATGCGGGAGGATACGGCCCGCCACGTCCTTAATGGCGGACCAGGAAAGCCGTCGGTCGGACTACTTCTTCAGTGCCACGCCGGTGCTCTTGCAGACGAACTTCGTCGTAAACGCTTTGGTGTAATCCGTCTCCGGCTTGAAGACCTTGATCGCCACCATCTCGTTGAAGAACGTCTTGTAGTGCGCATCAGTGATGCAGCCGATGCCCTTGTCGAGGCTGTCGCCGGATTCGATGATGCCATATTCCTTCATTTTGGCGATGGAGTAGGCGAGCTGGCCATCCGTCATTTCAGGATTATCCTTCTTGATCAGTCCGTTCGCCTTGGCGTTGTCGCCGTAGAGGTAGTTGTACCAGCCTTCGATCGAGGCATCGACGAAGCGCTGCACGACGTCGGGTTTGCCGTCGATCATTGTCTGCGTCGTCGTGATCATCGTCGAGTAGGGCGAATAGCCGTTGTCGGCGAGCAGGAAGACCTTCGGCTCGAAGCCTGCCTGCTTCTGGATCTCGTAGGGTTCGGAGGTCAGGTACCCCTGCTGAGCAGAGTCCTTGTCTGCAAGGAAGGGGGCGGGACTGAAGTTATAGGGCTTGTACTGCTCGTCCTTGAAGCCTTTGAAGTTGGCCTTCATCCATTCGAAATAGGTGAGGTAGCCGTCCTTGCTGAGGAACAACGTTTTCAGCTTGGCGAGATCCTCGAACTTGTCGACGCCGTTATCCGGATGGGCGATCAGCACTTGCGGATCCTTTTGGAAGATCGCGGCGACATCGACCAGCGGAATGCCTTGCTCGACGGCGGATATCTCGCCCTGCGGGCCGCCCATGTAGAAATCGAGCTTGCCTGAGATCAGCAGCGCGCTGTTTGCAGCATTCGGGCCGCCCTGGACGATGGTGACGTCGAGGCCATATTTAGCATAGGTGCCGTCGGCGACGGCTTGGTAGAAGCCGCCATGTTCCGCCTGGGCAAGCCAGTTCGTCCCGTAGCTCACCTTGTCGAGGGCGAGCGCCGGCGAGGCGGCGGCAAGCATCGAGGCGAGGCCGAGGCAGCCCAGGAATTGCATCTTCGTCTGTGCTTTCAACATGGTTGGCAGTTCCCCTTTTGAGCCGAGGGAAGCCTTGCTCGGCCCCCTTTTGAGGGAATTTGAGCCATTGCCATGCGCTTTGAAAAGCATCAAAATTCGTGCGCATTGATGCCTTTTCGGCATCTCTGGGAAAGCTGAAGATAATTTGTGCGCCCTGCGCAAAATTTATGCATTGGAGAGATCATGTTGCACTCCAGACGCCTTCTTTACATCAACGAGATCGCCCGTTGCGGTTCGATCCGCAAGGCGGCCGCGCGCCTCAACGTGGCGTCATCGGCGGTCAACAGGCAGGTTTTGGCGCTGGAGGAGGAAATCGGGGCGCCGCTTTTCGAGCGGCTGCCGCGTGGCCTGCGGCTGACGGCTGCCGGCGAACTCTGCATCGAGCATATTCGGGACGTGCTGAAGAATTACGAGCGCCTGGAGGGGCGCATCCGCAGCCTCAAGATGCAGCAGGCAGGAAAGGTGCGCATGGTGACGACCGTTGGGCTTGCCGCCGGGCCGCTGCCCGAAATCATCGCGCGCTTTCTTTCAGAGCATCCGCGCGTCTTCGTCCAGCTGCGTAACGATACCGGCGGCACGACGGCCAGCCCTGTTGTATCAGGCGAGGTGGATATCGGTCTGGGCTTCAACATCCCCGCCATGCCCGGCATCCGCACGCTCGGAAATTTCGATATCCCGATCGGTGTCGTGCTGCCGCCAGGGCATCAGCTGATCGGCCCCGGGCCGATCAACCTTGCCGATGTCACCCAGGAAAAGCTGGTTCTGGCGCAGCCGGGCACCAGCCTGCGCGAGGTGATCAACCTTGCTTTTGCGCGCCTGCCGATCTCGGTCGAGCCGGTGCTGGAAACCAATGCATCGGAGATGCTGAAACAGCTCGTCAAATGCGGCACGGGGCTGACGCTGCTCAATCCGCTCGACGTCATCACCGAATGCCGGCGCGGTGAACTCGTCTTCCGGCCGATCGCTGAGCCGCATGCGCGTTACCAGCAGATGAAGCTGTTTGCCCGCGCCCGCGCGCCCCTCGACGCGGCCACCAGCCTTTTCGTCGAATATCTGCTCGCCGAACTGCTCGGCTTGGTGCAGGAGTTACAGGCCAAGGGTCATATCCCACCGGATGTGAAACCCGCGGCTGAGCCTATTTCACATAGAGATTCGAAAGCGGATAGGCCTTGAGATCCTGGAGCAGTTCGACAAATCCCTTGACCTGATGGCGGCAGATCGCCTCGCCCTTTTCGGCTGTGGCGATCGAGGCATTGCCGACCACGCCGAAGGGATTGAGGTCATGCGCGATCCAGGCCAGCGAATGCGGCGGCAGAGGCTGAAGAAATTTGGATTGCTCCCGCATCCCTTCGGCCTTCGAGGCAAAGTTTTGGGCCTTGTCCATGCGCACCAGTTCGGGGCGGAAGTGCAGCATCAACGACGTCTCGACATCGCCGCCGTGGATGCCGTATTTGCTCTCGTGGTCGCTGACCATACCTTCCGGGTGGCCGAAACGGCCCCATTGCGTGGAGACCACCGCCATTTGATGGCGCACGCGCAGTTCGCGCGCGACGATGCTCATGATGTCGACATTGCCGCCGTGGGAATTGACGATCACCATCTTCCGCAGCCCGGCTTCGGCAACCTTTGCACCGATCGCCGTCCAGACGGGGATGAGCAGCTCGGCACTGAGCGACAGCGTGCCGGGGCCGTAGATGTGTTCGTTGGCCTTGCCGATCTCCTGTGTCGGAAGGACCAGGATGTCCAGATCCTCCGGCCGCTGCCGCTTCAGCTCCGCCAGCATGCCGGTCGCGATCGCGACATCCGTTGCGATCGGCAGATGCGGGCCGTGCTGTTCCGTCGAGGCGATGGGCAGAACGGCAATCGTGGTCTCGGGGGAGAGGCCGGCAAAATCATATGTGTTGAGCTCGTTCCAGTAAAACGGCGTGGGCATGCGGTCATCCCTTTTCGTCACCTGCTTCGATAGGGAGTAGGGAATAAAGATAAGCCGGAAAAGCATCATTTTTTGCGCATGGCGCTGCTTTTTTTCGCGCGCATCGGCGGGCGTTACTCCGCTGGCGCTTCCGCGTCCAAGGCAATTTTACTGAATATGTGGCTCGCAGCATCATACGACCGCGGCTCGGGGAATTCATGAGCCAGATCGATAACCGTATGCAACGGAAAGGGCCTAATCGGAGGGCGGAATTGCACTACCTCAGCAGACGGCGTTGACGCGCGCCCATGTCCAACGAGCAAGGTGGAACAGTTCATGCCAAGCCAGACACAACTGGAACTTTCCCGTCGAGATCTGCTTATCTCGTCGGCCGCAACGATTGCGGTAACCGGAGCCGTCGCTCCCGCGGCGGCACAGTCCCCAGGAAATGAAATGGCCTATACATCGAAAGTTTCTTTCGCGGTTAACGGCGAGAACCGCGATCTCGAGGTCGACAACAGAACGTCGCTGCTCGACGCGCTGCGCGAGCACCTTCATCTCACAGGCACGAAGAAGGGATGCGACCACGGCCAATGCGGTGCATGCACCGTGATGGTCGACGGCTACCGCATCAACTCCTGCCTGACGCTGGCGGTCATGCACGAAGGCGATCAAATCACCACGATCGAAGGCCTCGGCCAGCCTGGAAACCTTCATCCGATGCAGACGGCTTTCGTCAAGCATGACGGCTTCCAGTGCGGCTACTGCACGCCGGGACAGATCTGTTCCTCCGTGGCGGTGCTCGAGGAGATCAGGGCGAATATACCGAGCCACGTCACCGGCGATCTTACGGCTCAGGCGGCTGTCACTCCGGCCGAGATCCGCGAACGCATGAGCGGCAATATCTGTCGATGCGGCGCCTACTCCAACATTATCGATGCCATTTCGGAAGTCGCGGGGATAAAAGCATGAGAGCCTTCACCTATGAACGTGCCTCGTCCGTCGAGGCCGCGGCCAAGGCGGCGGCCTCCAATCCCGAAACCAAGTTCATCGCCGGCGGCACCAATCTCCTCGACCTGATGAAGCTCGATATCGAAACACCAACGCATCTGATCGACATCAACGGCGTTGGCCTCGACAAGATCGAATCCACGCCGGAGGGTGGGCTGCGCATCGGCGCTTTGGTCCGCAACACCGATCTAGCAGCTCACGAAACTGTTCGCCGCGACTACGGCCTGCTTTCCAGGGCGCTTGTCGCGGGCGCCTCCGGGCAACTGCGCAACAAGGCGACGACGGCCGGCAATCTTCTGCAGCGCACGCGCTGTCCTTATTTCTATGACCCGAACCAGCCGTGCAACAAGCGGCAGCCAGGTAGCGGCTGTTCCGCCATCGGCGGCTTCAGTCGCCAGCATGCAGTGGTCGGGGTAAGCGACAGCTGCATCGCCACTCATCCGAGTGACATGGCCATCGCGATGCGGGCACTCGACGCCGCCGTAGAGACGGTCAAGGCCGACGGCAGTCGTCGCACGATTGCGATCGCCGACCTTCACCGGTTGCCCGGCGCCACGCCTGATATCGAGACCGTTCTCGAGCGCAGCGAGTTCATCACGGCGGTCTTGTTGCCGCCCCCGATCGGCGGCAAGCACATCTATCGTAAAGTCCGGGACCGCGCCTCCTATGCCTTCGCACTCGTCTCGGTCGGAGCCGTGATCCAGCCGGACGGGACAGGACGTATCGCCGTCGGCGGCATCGCCCATAAGCCGTGGCGCATCGAGGCAGCCGAAGCCGAGCTGCCGAAGGGCGCGCGGGCGGCGGCGAGCGTGCTTCTTGCCGACGCCCATCCGACCGAACAGAACCGTTTCAAGGTCGACCTGGTCGAGCGCACGCTCGGCGCGGTCATTGCCGAAGCAAGGGGTTGAGCCATGCAGTTCGATACGCCAGCAACAACCAACCCGATCGACAATCTGAAGGTCGTCGGCCGGCCGATCCACCGCATCGACGGCCAGCTCAAGACGACCGGCCGGGCGATGTACGCCTATGAGTGGCACGATCCGAACATGCGCTACGCCTATGGCTATCCCGTTGGTGCGGCGATCGCCAAGGGCCGCATCACGTCCATGGACGTCTCCGCCGCGAAGAGGGCTCCTGGTGTGCTTGCCGTGGTGACGACGCTCGACGTCGGCGAGCGGAAGAAGGGCAAGTTCAACACCGCCAAGCTTTTCGGTGGCGACGAGGTTCAGCACTATCACCAGGCAATCGCGGTCGTCGTCGCCGAGACGTTCGAGCAGGCGCGCGCCGCAGCCGCTCTGGTCAAGGTCGACTATGCCGAAGAAAAGGGTGCGTTCGACCTCGGGCAGGCAAAGGATTCGGCCGTCAAGCCGGATGAATCGCAGCAGCCCGACACTGCGACCGGCAATTTCGAGGATGCCTTCACGTCGGCTCCCGTTACTCTGGACGCGACTTACACGACGCCCGACCAGTCTCACGCGATGATGGAGCCGCACGCATCGATCGCAGCCTGGAACGGGGACGAGGTGACCGTCTGGACCTCCAGTCAGATGATAGACTGGTGGCGTTCCGACCTTGCGACGACGCTCGATATCGACAAGGAGAAGATCCACCTCATGTCGCCCTTCATCGGCGGCGGCTTCGGTGGCAAGCTATTTCTGCGGGCCGACGCCGTGCTGGCCGTTGTCGGCGCGCGTGCGGTCAAACGGCCCGTCAAGGTCGCCTTGCCGCGACCCCTCCTGATAAACAACACGACCCACCGGCCGGCGACGATCCAGCGGATTCGCATTGGAACCGAGGGTGACGGCAAGATAACCGCCATTGCCCACGAAAGCTGGTCCGGAGACCTTCCTGGCGGAGGCCTAGAGACAGCAGTCAACCAGACTCGTCTTCTCTATGCCGGGGCGAACCGGATGACGGCGATGCGGCTGGCAACGCTTCACCTCCCCGAGGGCAATGCAATGCGCGCTCCGGGCGAAGCGCCCGGACTGATGGCGCTCGAGATTGCCATCGACGAGATTGCCGAGAACGTTGGTATCGATCCTGTCCAGTTTCGCATCGTCAACGACACGCAGATCGATCCGGAGAAGCCGCAGCGGCCTTTTTCCCAGCGCAATCTCATCGGCTGCCTCAAGCTCGGTGCAGAGCGGTTTGGCTGGAGTGAACGGGGGAAGCCCGGTTCCAGGCGGGACGGCAACTGGCTGGTCGGCATGGGTGTTGCCGTTGCCTTCCGCAACAACCTCGTCCTTCCCTCCGGCGCACGGGTGAAACTGGACCGAGAAGGCGTCGTAACGGTGGAAACCGACATGACGGACATTGGAACCGGCAGCTACACGATCATCGCGCAGACGGCGGCCGAGATGATGGGGGTCGCGATCGATAAGGTCGCTGTCCAACTCGGCGACTCGCGTTTTCCGGTTTCTGCGGGTTCCGGCGGACAGTTCGGTGCGAACTCTTCCACGTCTGGCGTCTACGCAGCCTGCGTCAAGCTACGCGAGGCCATCGCCAAGAAGCTCGGCTTCAACTCCGAAGACATCGTCTTCGAGAATGGAGAGGTGCGCTCAGGCAATCGTTCGGTGCCTCTTGCCGAGGCCGCCGGTCCGGATGGTCTTGTCGGCGAGGACACGATCAAGTGGGGCGAGCTTACCGAGACGCATCAGCAATCGACGTTCGGAGCACACTTCGTGGAGGTTGGCGTCGACATTGCCACCGGAGAAAGCCGCATTCGCAGGATGCTCGCAGTCTGCGCGGCGGGAAGAATCCTCAATCCGATCACTGCCCGCAGCCAGGTCATCGGCGCAATGACGATGGGGGCCGGCGGCGCGCTATCCGAGGAATTGGCGGTCGATACCCGTCGCGGCTTCTTCGTCAACCACGACCTCGCCAGCTACGAAGTGGCGGTGCACGCCGACATTCCGCGCCAGGAGGTGATCTTCATGGACGAGACCGATCCGATGTCCTCGCCGATGAAAGCCAAGGGCGTCGGTGAGCTCGGCCTTTGCGGCGTCGCGGCAGCAATCGCCAACGCCGTTTACAATGCGACCGGCGTCAGGGTTCGGCATTACCCGCTTACGCTTGACAAGCTCATCGGCGGCCTGCCGGACGTGGCCTGATCACGTCAATGGCGGTCCGAAAGCCGGACCGCCTTTAATTCCTGTAGGATTTCCCATGCATCACACACTTGCGCCCATCACGGCGCCAATTCCCGTCAGAGCCTCGTCCACCGACGATCCTGTGGAACTGCTTCGCTTCGCGATAGACGCCCATGGTCTTGGCGCGGCGGCACTGGCCACCCTCGTCGACATCCGGGGCGGGGCTGCACGCGCGCTCGGCGCTCATATGGCGGTTGCTGCAGACGGGCGGTTCTGCGGCTATGTCTCCGGCGGATGTGTCGAAGCCGCTGTCGCTTCCGAAGCGCTCCTGGCAATGGCGCAAGGGCGCGACCGCACGGTCAAGTTCGGCGACGGCTCGCCCTTCTTCGACATCGTCCTTCCCTGCGGCGGCGGAATCTCCGTCGCAATCCATGTCCTGAAGGATGTCGGAGCTTTGCGGCATGTTCTCGATTGTCTCGAACGGCGGCAGGCAGCCGGTCTTGCATATTCGCCGGGGCAGCGGGCGCTCAAACCGGTAGAGCCACTGCCACGGGCCCAATGGCTCGAGCAAGATTTCGTGACCGTCTACCGTCCCCGCACCCGCGTCGTCCTTTCCGGGCAGACGATCGAAGCGCAGGCCGTCGCGCGGCTGGCCGAAGCTTCCGGCTACGACGTGATTGCCATGGCGCCGGGCGGGGTCCGGCCGGTTGCCGACATCATCGATCCCTTCACGGCCGTCGTGCTCCTGCATCATGAGCTTGACGCCGAAGCTGCCATTCTCGAGATCGCCCTTGCCTCGCCCGGGTTCTACATCGGCGCGCTCGGCAGCACCCGGACGCATCGTCGACGGGTGGAGCGGCTGAGAGCCATGGCTTTCAGACGGGACGACATCGCTCGTATCAAGGCGCCCATCGGGATGTTCGGCCCGACGCGGGATGCAACGTCGCTCGCCCTGTCGGTTCTGGCTGATGTCGCTGCGGCAAGACTGGTTGCTTATGCTTAAGGCGTCGGTCGCGATCGTCATTCTCGCTGCCGGCAAGGCAAGCCGGATGGGTGCAGGCGAGAAACACAAGCTGCTGGCCGAGTTCGGCGGCGTGCCGCTCGTGCGGCGGTCAGCATTGACGGCGCTCGGTGCGGATGTAACGTCTGTTATTGTCGTCACGGGTCATCGTCGGAGCGAGATCGAGGCTGCGCTCGATGGCCTCGCGCTGACTCTCGTCGATAATCCCGATTACGCCAGCGGCATGGCGAGCTCGCTCATGGCTGGATTCTCATCAAAGCGCGCGGACGGCGCCGACGGCATTCTCGTCATGCTGGCCGATATGCCCGGCATTTCCACCGCACACCTCAATGCCTTGATTTTCGCCTTTCGCAACGCGGGCGGCGAGGCCGTCGTGCGCGCCGTCTCACGCGGCAAGCCCGGCAATCCCGTTATCTTGCCACGTTCTCTCAATCACGCAGTGCTGAGACTTGAGGGCGACGTCGGCGCGCGCGACGTCATTGCGACGTCAGGTCTGCCCGTGCTCGATGTCGATGTCGGCGATGCAGCTTGCCTCGACGTCGATACGCCGGACGATATCGTGGCCGCTGGCGGCGCGATGAAGAACTAACTCGCGGGCATGGCAGCGAGATGTCCATTCTGATGACCGTTGCATTCGATCTGGAACCACCACGCCGATAGCCTCATCTGGCCGCCATGCTCGCGACCAGATCGCTGAACCTCTCGCCCTGAATGCCGACATGCCCCCGCAGCAGCCGGCGGGCCTCATCTCCATCTCCGGCAAAGATCGCATCGACGATGGCGCAATGTTCCAAGAAGGACGTGGACAGGCGGTTGCGCACGCGCAGTTGGAGGCGGCGATAAGGCCGTAGGCGCCGATGCAATTGCAGACATTGCTCCTGAAGGAAATCGCTTCGGCCGGCTGCGTAGATGGCCTTATGGAACTCCTCATTGTCGTAATAATAGGCGTCGCTGTCACCGGCAGCGGCTGATTGCTCACAGCGGGCGTGGGTAGCCGTGATCGCTTCTCGGGAGGCCTTGTCCAGCCGCCGTGCGGCAAGCGAGCCGGCCAAGCCCTCCAGCTCTGCCATAACCTCGAACATTTCATAGACGCGGTGCGGCCCCGGATCGATGACGATTGCGCCTCTGCGCGGTCGAATTTCGATGAGGCCGATCGCATCGAGTTGCATCAGCGCCTCACGCACCGGCGTGCGGGAGACCCCGAAACGCGTCGCAAGCACCGTTTCGTCGAGCCGCTCACCGGGGGAGAACTCGTTGGAAAGAATTGAATTTTCAATCTCATCCCGCAGCCATCGGCCGACATTCTCGGACATTTCGTTTCGCTTTCCTCATACACAAATGCTATTCTTGTATACACGATCATTGACCTCGTGTACGAAGAGTGGCATTCTACATACTACCGGTGAAACCCGACGATGGGAAGCAGCCGTCAAAAACGGTCACCCGGCGGGCCGGCAGAAGAGAGGAGAAATGGCATGTCTGAGGCTTCCTTCTTCACCGACATGCTGCAGAGCATCACGGATCGCGGACGCCAGCTTTTGTTTTCCGGCCCGCGCGCCACGCAGGTCGCAGCCAAGGTCGATCTCCAGACACTCTGTGAAATGCTGCTGTCGAGCCGGGGCGAGGCCTCTGGCATGGCGCTTGCGGCCGAGATACTCGATCGCTGGGGCGCACTCGACAGCGAAGGCGCGCAGAAATTCCTCCTTATGCTGCATGAAAAGTTCGGGGCCGACACGACCAAGCTCGACCAGGCGATTGAAAATTACCGCGCCGACAAAAGCTCTGCCGCGATCATTACCCTTCATCAGGCAGCCGAGCCACGGCGACAGGAACTTCTTCGCCGATTGAACCACGCGCCGAACGGCACCGCCAAGCTCGTCCAGATGCGCCACCAGTTGCTCGCTTCCAAAGATCAATCCGCAGAATATAACGCGCTTGACGCCGACTTCACGCATCTGTTCGGCTCCTGGTTCAATCGCGGTTTTCTGACGCTGCGGCCCATCGACTGGTCGACGCCGGCTTACATCCTCGAGAAGATCATCAAATACGAGGCCGTGCACGAGATTGCCGGCTGGGAGGAGTTGCGCCGTCGTTTGGCACCGGCCGACCGCCGTTGCTTTGCCTTCTTCCACCCCCGACTGGCCGACGAGCCGCTGGTGTTCGTCGAGGTGGCGCTGACACGATCGGTGCCCAGCGCGATCGGAGATGTGCTCGACGAAGGGAGGGAGCAGATCAACGCCGACGAGGCGACGACGGCTGTCTTCTATTCGATCTCCAACTGCCAGGATGGCTTGCGTGGGATCTCGTTTGGCAACTTCCTGATCAAACAGGTCGTGGAAGACCTGCGCAGAGACCTGCCTGGCCTGAAGAATTTCGTCACGCTGTCGCCCGTTCCAGGCTTTGCCCGTTGGCTTGCCAAGGCACGCGCCTCAACCACCAACCGGCTCTTATCCGAAGCGGCCCGCGAAACGCTGATGTTGCTGGACGATCTCAAATGGTCTGACAACGAGAAGACGGCGGCCGAAGTGGAGCGCGTGTTGCTGCCGCTTGCGGCGCGCTATTTCCTGGTCGAACGGACGCCGGAGGGCCGCCCCGTCGATCCTGTTGCCCGTTTCCATCTCGGCAACGGCGCTCGACTTGAGAGATTGAATTTTCTTGGCGACCGCTCGACCAAGGCGATGCAGCAGGCACACGGCCTGATGGTCAATTATCTCTACAAGCTCGACGATATCGTGGCCAACCATGAGGCCTTAGCGCAGCGCGGCGAAGTGATTGCCTCACCTGCTGTCAAAAGCTTGCTCAACCAGAACGACGAAAGCCGCAGCGGCGGCAATGGCCAGCAAGGCTCCCGGCCATTCGCACAGATAATGAACTCGACGCTTGGAGGAGGGCGAAAGTGAGCAACCATCTTTTCGACGCCATGCGGGCCGCCGCGCCCGGCAACGCACCGTTCATCCGGATCGATAGCACGCGCACATGGACCTATGACGACGCTTTCGCTCTTTCCGGCCGCATTGCCAGCGCGATGGACACGCTCGGCATTCGCCCCGGCGACCGGGTGGCGGTGCAGGTCGAGAAAAGTGCCGAGGCATTGATCCTTTATCTCGCCTGTCTTCGAAGCGGTGCGGTCTACCTGCCGCTCAACACCGCCTATACGCTGGCTGAGCTCGATTACTTTATCGGCGATGCGGAGCCGCGTTTGGTGGTGGTTGCGTCAGCGGCTCGAGCGGGCGTGGAGACAATTGCCAAGCCCCACGGCGCGATCATCGAAACGCTCGACGCCGATGGCAGCGGTTCGTTGCTGGATCTCGCACGCGATGAGCCCGCCGACTTTGTCGATGCCTCGCGCTCCGCCGATGATCTGGCTGCGATCCTCTACACGTCGGGAACGACGGGACGCTCCAAGGGGGCGATGCTTACGCATGGGAACCTGCTCTCGAACGCCCTGACCTTGCGAGATTATTGGTGCGTCACCGCCGATGATCGACTGATCCATGCCTTGCCGATCTTCCACACCCATGGGCTGTTCGTCGCCACCAACGTCACGCTGCTCGCCGGCGCCTCGATGTTCCTGCTGTCGAAGTTCGACCCGGAGGAGATCCTGTCGCTGATGCCGCAGGCAACGATGCTGATGGGCGTGCCGACCTTCTACGTGCGCCTCCTGCAAAGCCCGCGCCTCGACGAGCAAGCGGTCGCCAGCATCCGCCTCTTCATCTCTGGTTCGGCTCCACTGCTTGCAGAAACACATACCGAGTTCCAGGCCCGCACCGGTCACGCCATTCTCGAGCGCTACGGCATGACGGAAACCAATATGAACACGTCCAACCCCTATGAGGGGAAACGGATTGCCGGAACGGTCGGCTTCCCGCTGCCTGATGTGACGGTGCGCGTAACCGACCCCGCCACTGGGCTCGTGCTGCCGCCTGAAGAAACCGGCATGATCGAGATCAAGGGGCCGAACGTCTTCAAGGGTTATTGGCGCATGCCGGAAAAAACCGCGGCCGAATTCACCGCCGACGGTTTCTTCATCAGCGGCGATCTCGGCAAGATCGACCGGGACGGCTATGTCCACATCGTCGGCCGCGGCAAGGACCTGGTGATTTCGGGTGGATACAACATCTATCCGAAGGAGGTCGAAGGCGAGATCGACCAGATCGACGGTGTGGTTGAGAGCGCTGTGATCGGTGTGCCGCATCCCGATTTCGGAGAAGGCGTGACCGCTATCGTCGTACGCAAGCCCGGCGCCGTCCTCGATGAAAAGGCCATCGTCAGCGCGCTCCAGGACCGTCTCGCGCGCTACAAACAACCCAAGCGCATCATCTTTGCCGAGGACTTGCCGCGCAACACGATGGGTAAGGTTCAGAAAAACATCCTGCGGCAGCAATACGCCGATCTGTACGCAAGATCGTAAGGCAACCGCGCCCTCTGGGAGGAGGGTGCGTCGGCGTCTTGCATCAAATTTTGGAAACAACAACTACGACGCTGGAGGCGTCGGAGGGAGGGGAATCATGGGTATCGAATTACTGGCCATAGGCCTGCTGGTCGCCATGTTCATCATTGCGACGATCCAGCCAATCAACATGGGTGCGCTCGCCTTTGCCGGCGCATTTCTTCTCGGCTCGATGATCATCGGGATGAAAACCAGCGACATTTTTGCCGGCTTTCCGAGCGATCTATTCCTGACGCTCGTCGCCGTCACCTACCTCTTTGCCATTGCGCAGATCAACGGCACGATCGACTGGCTCGTCGAATGTGCCGTCCGCCTGGTTCGCGGGCGGATCGGCTTGATTCCCTGGGTGATGTTCCTGGTCGCTGCTGTCATTACCGGTTTCGGTGCTCTTGGGCCTGCTGCGGTCGCCATTCTGGCGCCCGTCGCGTTGAGTTTTGCCGTGCAGTACCGCATTCATCCGGTCATGATGGGCCTGATGGTGATCCATGGCGCGCAGGCGGGCGGCTTTTCGCCGATCAGCATTTATGGCGGAATCACCAACCAGATCGTTGAGAAGGCCGGCCTGCCTTTCGCCCCGACGTCGCTGTTTCTCTCCAGCTTCTTCTTCAACCTGGCGATCGCGGTGCTGGTCTTCTTCGTTTTCGGCGGCGCGAGGGTGATGAAGCAAGATCCCGCATCACTTGGCCCCCTGCCCGAACTCCATCCCGAGGGCGTATCGGCGTCGATCAGAGGTCACGGCGGCACGCCGGCAAAACCGATCAGGGAGCATGCCTATGGTACGGCGGCAGATACCGCGACGACCTTGCGCCTGAACAATGAGAGAATTACCACCTTGATCGGCCTGACGGCGCTCGGAATCGGGGCCCTGGTTTTCAAGTTTAACGTCGGCCTCGTCGCAATGACCGTCGCCGTCGTCCTCGCGCTGCTGTCACCAAAGGCTCAGAAGGCAGCAATCGACAAGGTTAGCTGGTCGACCGTGCTGCTGATTGCTGGGATCATCACCTATGTCGGCGTGATGGAAAAAGCCGGTACGGTCGACTACGTGGCGAACGGCATATCCAGTCTCGGCATGCCGCTGCTGGTGGCGCTGCTGCTCTGCTTTACCGGTGCCATCGTCTCGGCCTTTGCATCCTCGACCGCGCTGCTCGGCGCGATCATCCCGCTCGCCGTTCCGTTCCTCCTGCAAGGGCACATCAGCGCCGTCGGCGTGGTCGCCGCTATCGCCATCTCGACGACGATCGTCGACACCAGTCCATTCTCCACCAATGGCGCGCTTGTCGTCGCCAACGCACCGGATGACAACAGAGAGCAGGTGCTGCGACAGCTGCTGATCTACAGCGCGCTGATCGCTATCATCGGCCCGATCGTTGCCTGGCTGGTGTTCGTCGTGCCCGGGCTGGTCTGACGGCTGGCGGCTGCTCCCAAGTGTACCGAGCCCTGTTCGGTACACTTGGAGACCGTTGAGACCCGATCACTGAGAAAACGTTTTCAAGCAGGATCAACGGCTCGCTTCGAACCGAGCCTCTCCGACGGCGTTCGTCGCCCCCTCATGACAGTCTGCTGCCGGAGATTGACGTCTCGGGCCTCGCAGATGCATAGTTCGCAGAGCCAGTTGGCGAGCATTCGTCACCGTGCCGCAATGTAGAAGTGGGGACGTGCTCTTTGCTCACCCAAGACGCTACTTTTTTGTACCGGCAAGGCGCCTCCGCCTTGGACTCACGCGCTTTTGAGCTAGAGCAATTCCAGCAAAAGTGCGCAGCGGTTTTGCGTCCGGAATTGCGTGAAAACAAAGAGATAGAGCATTTCCGTGATTCGGAGAAAAACGGAAATGCTCTAGCGCGATCCTTCCATGGTTTGTCGGCATGCAGACAGTCGTTCTAACTGGTGGCTGCCAATGTGGCGCCGTGCGGTACGCGCTGGAGGAGCCCCCGCAAAACGTCCATATCTGCCACTGCCGGATGTGCCAAAAGGCTGTGGGCGGTCCGTTCGCGATCATCTGCCCGGTGATGAAGCCCGCATTTCGCCTGACGCGTGGCGCGATCAGCTATTTTCGCAGCTCGGACGTCGGCCGACGTGGTTTTTGCCGTGACTGTGGCACCCCACTCACCTTCGACTATCCCGATGGTGACGACATAGGAGTTTTGGTCGGCACCCTCGACCAGCCCGATCGCGCGCCGCCCGAAAACCAATACGGCAACGAGAGCCGGGTGTCCTGGTACGCCAACCTGGTCCAAGTGCCGGGCGAGCGACCGACCTACGCCGACAATCCCCAGATGTTGCACCGGATCAGGAGCACCAACCATCAGCATCCTGATCATGATACCGATCATTGGTCGCCGTCCGGCTAACCCTCAAACTCGTCCACTCACACAACGCGCGACTGGAGCGGCGATCCCCTCGGGCGGCTTGAAGCGGGCTGCAAGCCGTCGACCCGAGGGACCGCTGATTGTTGAGCGCCTTAGCGCAGTTTCTCAACGGCGACGGCAAGACAGGCCTTGAACGCGGCAAGATCCGTATAGAGCGCATCCCGCGCCGCGTCGCCGATGATCAGGACGCCACCGCGCCGCTCAATCCCGGCGTGCAGCATGAGATTGTCGGCCAGGCCGAAATCCTCGACCGCAATTCCGTTCGGGTCCCGCAGTCGACCTTCGCCATCATAGGCGACGGCCCCGCCATAAAGATCGCTCACTCGTCCGCTGTGATCGCGGGCCACATTCGTGTAGGCGAATACAGGCTTACCGCTTGCGCACATAAAGCCGAGTTCGAAGGCTGTCCCTGTATCGGCGGCAATGCCGCGAAAGGGCGTCAGATTGGCGATGATCGCGTCAGCCTCAATCATCATCTTCTCGTCCACCGCGTTTATCGCTGCCGCCCGCTCGCGCTTCGAGTTCGTGTGCGGGATTTCCAGATCGCCCGGCGAGAGCGGGATAAGTCCCGCCTCACGGGCAAGTGCCGCCTTGCGGTCGAGCATTTCGCGGGCGTTGGGAAGGAAGACCTCCGGACCGGCGAGATAAACTTTTTTTGTCATAAAATCGCACCTAAAGGGATGGGCTCGGCAACAAATACATCCTGGCTGTACAGCGAAGACGGATCACAATCCAGTGGGCGAAACCGCCCACTGAATGTCGACGCGCGGGCATTGGCCGCCGATGGCGCAATGAACTGACCTGCGGACAAGACGCGAGGTGAGAACCATTTGATGAAATGGTTCGAACTGCATTCTCCGCGGCTTTGAATTCGCCACTCTCAGCCGTGGATATGCCAAGCCGTCATTCCGCAGCCGATGGATCAACGCACCGACCTGAATGCCTCTCGCAGTTCCTCAGCGAAAAGCCTGGGCTGTTCCCAGGCGGCGAAGTGACCGCCCATATCGACACGGTGGTAATAATGCAGCGTGGGATAGGCCTGCTTGCTCCAACTCTCCGGCGCCTGGTAGATCTCCTTCGGGAATACGCTGATTGCCACCGGGATCTTGATCTCTTTGGTCTTCTGCGCGTCTGAGCTGAAGTTGTTATTATTGTTTTCCCAATAGAACCGCGACGAGGATGCCCCAGTGTTGGTCAGCCAGTATAATGTGATGTCATTCAGCATTTCGTCCTTGGAAAAAACGCGCTCGGGAATGCCCTCGCTGTCGCTCCATTGAGCAAATTTTTCGTAGATCCAGGCAGCCAGACCCGACGGCGAGTCGGAAAGCGAGTAGCCGATCGTCTGCGGACGCGTCACCATCACGGCTCCATAGGCGGCATTCCGGCCGAAGAAGGCGCTCAACGATTCATAGGCATCCCGCTCGGGCGCCGACAGTCCCGCAGGAGCCGGGTCTCCACTGTTGATCGCCTTGGTGAGATTGCCCGGAACGGTCGCCGGCATGTTGAGATGGATACCAAGCAAGCCCTTCGGTGCCTGGCGCGCCAGCGCGTCGGAGATAACGGAACCATGGTCGCCACCCTGGGAAACGTAGTGCGCGTAGCCGAGTCGCTTCATCAGGATGTCCCATGCCCGTGCAACGCGGTCAGGCCCCCAGCCAAGCTCCGTCGGCTTACCCGAAAAGCCGTAGCCGGGGATGGAAGGGATGACGACATCAAATGCGTCCTCCGCTTTACCGCCATAAGCAGTCGGATCTGTAAGAGGGCCGATCGCCTTGATGAACTCGAAGGTCGAACCCGGCCAACCATGGGTCAGAATGACCGGAAGGGCGTTGGGATGACGCGACCGCACATGGATGAACTGGATATCGACCCCGTCGATCGTCGTGATGAATTCCGGAAGTGCATTGAGCTCAGCCTCGGCCTTGCGCCAGTCGTAATCTGTGCCCCAGTAACGGACCAGATCCTGGACGCGCGAAAGCTGAATGCCTTGCGAGGCGTCGCTCACGGTTTCCTTGTCTGGCCAACGCGTTTCGGCAATGCGCTTGCGCAGGTCGTCAAGCTGTGACTGCGGAACGTGGATCTGGAACGGGCGGATCGTTTCGTCCGCCTCGATCGGCGTCGCCGGCCCGTCCGATGTGACGTCGGCGGCACTCGCTGGCACAAGATAACCGGCTGGGAACAGCAACATTGATCCAACCGCCATCACCATTGCTCCGCGGACAAGCCGGCGCCAGGCGAGAATATTGTCAAACTTCTTCATGAGGCACTCCATGTTCTTGTCGCCCGGGGCGACATTTCGTGACGGAGTGATGTTTGACGGGTGTGCGTATCTGGCATGTTTCAAGAAATGCCAAAAACGTATCAGAGTGTGGAGTGGTGGCTACACAGCGGCGGGAACGCGATCGTCAGGGAACGACCTGGCCCTACGGCGCCTGAATAGGAAATCAAACACCTATTCCTGCCTGCGGAGGCTGCCCAGCATAGCTTTGAATCCCGCGACCGCCCGCTTCGAAACCGCCTCCGGATTCTCGGCATTGGCGATCCACAGCGCCATATGGCTGCTGGCGCCATTGATGAGGCGAGCTGCGGTTTCGGTGTCGATGTCGATGATCTCGCCATCGGCCTTGAGACGGTCGAGGCTGCGGGAGAGGGCGGCGATACAGCCGGGGGTGTTCTGCCATTGCGAGATATCGCCGAGGACAGCCGGGCCATCGCGAAACATGATACGCTGGATTTCGGGCTCGAGCGCCATTTCGATATAAGCGGAGCACTCGTCGACAAAGCCCTGCCAGCGCGTGGGAGCGGCGGCCGAGACCTCGTTCAGCCGTTCAGTCATTTCCGCGTCGATTTCGATGATCACGGCCTGGAGCAGACCCCTCTTGTCACCGAAATGGTGATAGAGGGCGCCGCGCGTCAGTCCCGCCTCGCCGGTGAAATCGTCCATCGAGGCTTCCGCGTAGCCGATCGTGCCAAAGGCACGCCGCCCGGCTGCGATAAGTTTGCCGCGGGTCTCTGCGATCATCTCCTGGCGCGGTTTGCGCATGGCTTCTCCATTGGCATACGCCGCGTATCTTTTTCATTGACATACGTGGCGTATGCATTATCTAAACACATACGCTCCGTATATAAGTGTTCTATCCGATAGCTGGAAGGATCGTCCCATGTCAAATCCGTATAGACAAATATTCGCGGCACCTGGGGCCAAGGGCTTCTCCGTCGCCGGCTTTTTCGCACGCCTTCCCATCGCCATGGCGCCGATCGGCATCGTCGCCATGCTCTCCCAGGCACATGGCGAATATTGGCTGGCGGGCGCCGTGTCGGCGACCTATGCGCTCACCAATGCGGTGATTTCACCGCAGATTTCGCGAGCAGTCGACCGGCTGGGCCAGACGGCAGTGGTCGTTCCGACAACCATCGTATCAGTGCTGGCGTTCATCGCGCTGATCTCCGCGGCCAATCAGAACTGGCCGGTGTGGACGCTCTTCGCCTCAGCCTTCCTTGCTGCAGCCATGCCGAGCATCCCGGCGCTGATGCGGGCGCGCTGGACGGAACTGTTTCGCAACCAGCCAGAGCTCAACACGGCCTTCGCGTTCGAAAGTGCCGCGGACGAACTGGTCTATATCGCCGGCGCCTCGCTGTCCGTCGGGCTGTCCGTCGCCCTATTCCCCGAAGCCGGCATGATGGTGAGCACAGCTTTTCTGGCGCTCGGGACCGCGGCCTTCATCGTGCAGCGCGGCACCGAGCCGAAGGTGCGTTATGTCGCCGGCGCGGCTTCGGTCGGCTCCGCGATCCGGCAGCGTCCGGTGCAGATCATCACACTCGCGCTAATCTTCGTCGGCGCGATCTTCGCAACCGCGGAAGTGAGTGTTGTCGCCATCACCAAGGAGCTTGGTCAGCCGAATGCGGCCAGCCTGGTCATCAGCGTCTATGCCCTCGGTTCCTTCCTATTGGGTTTGACCCTCGGCGCGCTTAATCTGCGCATCCCCTTGCACCGTCAGTTGCTGATCGCTGTTGCGACTCTCGCAGTAACCTCGCTGCCGTTGCTCGTCGCCGGCAGTTCGGTAACCCTGCTTGCTGTCGCCGTCTTCGTCAGCGGCATCGCGATCTCGCCGACCTTTATAACTGCCTTCGGACTGATTGAGCGTCGCGTGCCGGAATCGGTGCTGACGGAGGGCGTCACCTGGGTGATGACCGGCATCGGCATCGGTATGGCGCTTGGCGCCTTTGTCTCGGGCTGGGTCGTCGACACCTACGGTCCCCAGAGCGGATTCTGGGTGTCTGCGGCCGCCGGGGCAGCGACCGTCCTTATCATTGCGCTCGGTCAGCGTACACTTTCGGGAGAGTGCACCGGCGGGGAAGACTGCGCGATGCTGGAGCCGGCGCAGTAGCCGGGTGGGCGATAGAAAGGAACGGCGCAGGAGGCTCAAGCGGAAACGGAGTTTATAGGCAGGATGCAAAACGGGCCGGCATAGCCGGCCCATCCACAATCAATGCTGCTCGACCGGCGCCGGTAACGCAGCCGGCGAGCTCTGTCGTCCAAGCCGGTCGGCTACCAGCATCGACAACATCATTTCCACCAATCCGTTTGCGCCGCCCTTCTCGCCGCCGCCTCCGACCTGGATCTGCGGCACGAGCGGCAGCCTGCCATTCTCGATCGCTTCGGCAAACCGCATCAGCACCTGCGAGTTGAGCTGGTAGTCCGGGCCACCGAAGGCCGCGACCTTCTTCTCCGTGGCTTCCGCTTCCGCCAGACCGACGGCACGCACCTTCTGGGCATCGGCGAAACCGGTCGCCTTGATACGCTCGGCATCGGCAAGCGCGATCGCCTTGATCCGGTCGGCCTCGCCCAGGCCGGCGAGCCGGACCTTTTCTGCTTCGGCCTTGGCGGTGACCTGAATGGTCTCTGCCTGCTGGCGGGTGCGGGCGAGCTGCGCCTTACCCTCGTTTTCGCTGATCTCGATGGCGAGCGCCGACGTCGTGATCTTGGCCTGCTGCTCGGCCAGCGCCTCCTTCTCGCGCAGCGTCCGCTCCTGGATCGCTGCAGCTTCCTGCAGCCTGTAGGTCTCGACCTTTTCGACCGCGATCTGGCGTTCGCGTAGCTGGATCAAAATCTGCTCGATACTGTTCTGGCCATTGCCGGCGCGCGGCGTACCGATCAGCACTTCCTGCAATTCGAGACTGTAGGAGGCGAACTTAGCGCGCATTTCGTCGCCGGACTTGCGCTGGATTTCGCTGCGTTCCTGCAGGAGTTCAATCAGGGTCTTGGTCTGGGCGATGTTTTTGAAATAGGCCGAGACCATCGGATCGAGCGTCTGCTCGACCAGCCGTTTGATATCGCCGAAGCGCTGCACCACCAGCGGCGCCTTCATATAGTCGATATGCACGACGACCGAGAGCGGCAGGACCGGCTCGAATGCGTCCCTGGTGATCAGCGACACTTCCGAAAGGTTCTCATCGAGACGATGTTCGCCGAACTGCTCCTTCGTCCACTTCAGCACGAAGTTGGTCGTCGGCACGATGACGATGTTGCCCGCATAGGTGTTGAACGCGTATTTGCCCGGCAGAAGCGGTGTCGACCAGACACCGCGCGAACCCTGTTCGACCAGTTCGCCGTGCCTGTAGGACTGGCCGGAGACATCCGCGCTACGGCGGCCGGTATAGGAGACGACGACACCCACGGTGCCGACGCCGATGATCGTCTTTTCGACCAGTTCGACAGTCGCGAAAATGCGGTTGAGGAAGTAGCTGCCGTCAGCAAGCACCTGCAACTGCCGGCCGCGATAACCGCCGCCGTTGAGGAATTTCTCGGGATCCTGGAAATTGTTATGAAAGTTCGGGTCCTTGGGATCATTGGCAACAGTCGGCGCAATGATCTCGCCATCCGGCAGCGCCGGGCCATCATGGATGGTGACGATGCCGATCATGTCATCGGCATCACGAATGACGACCGGCTCGAAACCATCCCGCTCTGCGATCATCTCCGACATCTCCGAAAACAGCTTCTGTTCGGAGGCGTTCAAGTTCACGGCATAGTTCGATTGCGCAGTGAGCACGATGAATTGTGCGAGGTTGATGGCATAGGTGCCTTCGCGCAGGATCTTGAGCTGCGGACCTTTTTGGCCGCCCTTTTCAAGAAAAGCGCGCACGTCCTGGAAGTCGTCAGCCTCGGTATTCGACGCCAATGTCTGGGTTGGCGGTAGCGACATGCCATCGCGGGCGAAGACATAGCCGATCTGGCCCTGCGGAATGGTCACCAGATTGGCGCGATGCATCGAATATTGGAACGGCATGAAGAAATGCAGGCCGCCGCGCACGACGTCCGGCTGGAAACCGGCCTCACCGCCAAGTGCGATGAAGCCATTGTTTACGGAGCCACGGAAGCTCCACAGCTTCTCGAGGATGCCAAGCCTGTCGTTGGGGATATAGCGGATCACGCCGCTCCACCAGAACAGAATTGCAAGCACGATGATGAGGGCGACGATTTCGATCGCCAGCCATTCCATCGGACTAAGATATTGTGCGGTGTCCATATTCTCTCTCCACTGGGCGCACGGGTTCGTCCACCCGACGGCCACCCGGTTGGTGTTGGTTGCTAAGACGGGGAGATTGCGCGCCTATACGTACGACGCACGAAGTGCGTGTCGAACGTTTGGGCTGCTCATTGTCTGGGAAAATGACCGCGCGTCCCGAGTCCCCACCGAGGAACGGCGTGGTCGTGAGTGTCTCACATCGGAGTTGCCTTGATAGACATGACGATGAAGCACGTAGGAATTGCGCCTATAGGTTTAAAGATGTTCGATGCGGAAATCAGGCAAGTACTTCCAACGATTTCGATATTTCGAGCATTCAATTCTACTGAATTATGCAATTTGAGCTTGATTGTTTCGGCCGGCGTTTTTTCTGCCAAGCATCTGCAAAGTTTGAAGATAGTACTGTTGGTTGCTCATCAACCCAACCACCACCACCTCACGGCACCTGCGCCCCGCTCACCGCGACATAGACCGAATAAACCGACCGCGTCGCCGCAATGAACAGCCGGTTGCGTTGGGGGCCGCCAAAGGTGAGGTTGGCGACGGTCTGGGGTACGCGGATCTTGCCGATCAGTTTGCCGGTCGGGTCGAAGCAATGCACGCCATCGGCCGCACTTGACCAGAGGTTCCCGTTCACGTCTGTGCGAATGCCGTCCGGGATGCCTTTGTCGATGAGGCAGAAGACGCGGCCGTTCGTCAGCCTGATGCCGTCGATCACGTCGAAAGCGCGGATGTGACGTGGCAGGCTTTCGTCATGGCTGGCTGCCGAATCCGCCACATAGAGGATGGTCTCGTCGGGCGAGAAGGCGAGGCCGTTCGGCTGTGTGAAATCCGTGACGACAGCAGCAAGCGCGCCGGTCGTCGGATCGAGCCGGTAAACGTTGCGCGTCGCCTGTTCCGGCTCGGCGCGAAAGCCTTCATAGTCCGACATGATGCCGTAGGTCGGGTCGGTGAACCAGATCGAGCCGTCTGACTTCACCACCACGTCGTTCGGCGAATTGAGCCTGGCGCCCTCGAAACGATCGGCGAGCACGGTGATCGAGCCGTCGACCTCGGTGCGGGTGACGCGGCGCGTCCCATGCTCGCAGGAGATCAGCCGTCCCTGCCGGTCGCGCGTATGGCCGTTGGTGAAGTTGGAGGGTTGCCGATAGACGGAGACGCCGTTCTCCGGCGTCCATCGCAGCATGCGCTGGTTGGGTATGTCGCTCCACAGCAGCTGGTTGGCGTCGTTGAACCAGACGGGGCCCTCCGCCCAGCGGCAGCCCGAATAGAGTTCGTCGAGACCGGCGCTGGTCACGATCATCTGCCGGAAGCGCGGGTCGTGGATTTCGTAAATGCTGGCCTCGGCCATGGCGGTCTTCCCGTTTATCGCATGCCGGCCCGGCGACCGCCGGCGAGCATGATGACGCTGATGATGATGAGGCCGGTCATGATCAGGCGAATGCCCGCGCCGAACCCATAAGTATTGAGCATGGAGACGACCAGGAACATGAAGAGCGATGCGCCCCAGATCCCCGGCACGTTGGAATCGCCGCCGGCGACTGCCGTGCCGCCGATCACGACGACAGCGATCGACATCAGCAGATATTCCGAGCCCATGTTGAGCGCTGCGCCGCCGGAGAAGCAGGCGAGCAGATAGCCCGCGACCGAAGCGAGCACGGCGCAGAAGAGATAAGTGACGAAACGCGTGCCGTCGACCGGTATGCCGGCCATGCGCGCTGCCGGCATGCTCTGGCCGATCGCCGAGATCCAGCGTCCGTAGATCGTCTTCTCGAGCAGGAACCAGGCAAGCAGCGAGATGAGGAATGCGACGATTGCCACATTCGGCACGCCGAGCGTTTTCGACGTGGTGAATTCCGCCAGCACGCTCGGAGGCTTGATGCGCAAGCCCCGGTTCGTCCAGATCGCGGCGGACTGCACGATGAAGCTCATGGACAGCGTGGCGATGATCGGCGGAATGCGCAGCGCCTTGATGAGCGCATAGTTGCCGAGACCAACGACAAGACCGATGACGATGGCGACGAGAAGACCCGGCAGGATCATGCCGTTTTCGACATTCATCAGCTTCAGCGCCACCGTGCCGGCAAGCGTCATGGTGGCGGGAACCGAGAGATCGATGTTGCCGGGGCCGAGCGTGATCACGAACATCTGGCCAATGCCGACAATGACCGAGAAGGCCGCGAAAGTGAGTGCTGCCTGCGACAGGCCAAGCGTGCTGGCGCCGAGCGTCACCATGATCGTCAGGAACCAGACGACAAAGGCGGCAAGCCACGACCAGATCCAGGGTTTGCGGAATAGGCGCAGAAGCGGGGTCATCGGCGTTTCTCCCGCTTCTCCAGGCGGTTCAGCATCAGGCGGAGTGCCAGCACGATGATCAGGATCGCGCCCTGAGCCCCGATCTGCCAGTCCGGTGAGATGCGCAGGAAGGACAGGAACGAGCCGGCGAGCGTCAGCGTCAGCGCGCCGATGACGGCGCCGATCGGGGAGACGCGGCCGCCAATGAACTCGCCGCCGCCGAGAATCACGCCGGCGATCGACAGCAGCGTGTAACGCAGCGCGATATTGGCATCGGCCGAGGTGGTCAGGCCGACGAGGGCGATGCCGGCGAGCACCGCAAAGAGGCCGGCAAGACCGTAGGCGGCAGCGCGCGCCCCGACAATCGACCAGCCGGCGCGCTCGACCGAACGCTGGTTACCGCCGATGCCGCGCATCAGCACGCCGAGCGACGACCGCATGACGAGAAGATGAGCGACGGCGGCGATGACGATGCTGGCGACGATCGCCATCGGCGCCAGCGGCGGCTTCACGGTCATCAGCCAGCGCACCCAGTCCGGCGCCTGCCCGCCCGGTGCCGGCAGCAGCAGGACGGCGAGGCCGCCCCAGACGAAGCTCATGCCAAGGGTCACGACGATGGACGGCAGGTCGCGCAGATAGATGACGACGCCGAGCGCTGCATAGGTTGCGATCGCGCCGGCAAGGATCAGCACGCCGGTCACCGGGGCATCCCGCAGAAAGGTCGCGGTGACGCAGGCGATGAAGCTGACGAAGGCGCCCATCGAGAGATCGAGATCGTTCACCGCCATCACGATCATCTGGGCGATCGTCGCAAGCGCGATCGGCACAGCCAGGTTGAACAGCAGGTTGAGCCCGACATAGCTCATGGCGCGCGGCTGCAGCCAGAAGACGGCGGCGAGCAGCAGCGTCAGCGACAGGGCGGGAATGGCAAGTCGCAGGGCGTCGGACGACAGCCGGAACGTCATGCGGCGGCCCCCTCGAAGGAGGCGGCGATGATACTCGTCTCGTTGACGGCATCACCGGCGAGTTCGGTGGTGATGCGGCCTTCGCGGAAGACGTAGACGCGGTCGCAGAGGCGGACCTCGTCCATTTCGGTCGAATACCAGATAAAGGTGCGGCCACGCGCCGCTTCCTCGCGGATGATCGCATAGACCTCCTGCTTGGTGCCAACATCGACGCCGCGCATCGGATCGTCCATCAGGACAACAGGTGCGCGCGTCGCAAGCGCGCGGGCAAAGAGGACCTTCTGCTGGTTGCCGCCTGACAGCGACAGAATGCGGTTGTCCATATCGGGGGTGCGGATCTCGATCCTGCGCTTCCAGTCGGCGCCTTTCGTCTCCTCTTCGTCCGCGAGGATGAGGCCTCGCCGCGACAGGTCGCCGAGCGAGGCGATGGAGAAGTTGCGCAGGATGCTCCAGAGTTCGAAGACGCCGTTGAGGCGGCGGTCGCCGGCGACGAAGGTGACGAGCGGATCGCGCTCGGGCAGCCAGTTGCCGGACTGGGTGGCATGCAGGGCAAGCAGGAGTTCGGTCTGCCCATGGCCCGCCAGCCCCGCCAGTCCGATGATCTCACCCTTGCGGGCCGCAAAGGAAAGGCCCTTCGCCTGATGGGACAGAATGAGCGGAGCGGTGGATTGTTCGCGCACTGATCGCTGCCCGGTCTCCTCCTTCGCGACGGTGCCCATGGTTTCGACGAGGCCGTGATGGTCGAAGCCGTGCGCCGGACGTTCGGCGACGACGCGGCCGTCCTTCATGACGACGATGCGATCGGAGGTTTCGAGGATCTCATGCAGGATATGCGAGATGAAGATGACGGACCCGCCCGTGGCAATGAAGCGGCGGACATGGTCGAGCATCTGGCGGGCAAGGCTTGCATCGAGCGACGAAGTTGGTTCATCGAGGATCACCAGCCGCGGGGGAATGTCGGCGTCGGAAAAGGCCATTGATATCTCGACCATCTGCCGCTCGGCGATCGAAAGATCTCCGACGGCCCGGCTGCTGTCGATGCCGTGGCCGGGAAAGACCGCGTCGAGGCTCGTCTCGATGATGTTTGCAGCACGCCTGCGCCAGCCGAAGCCGCCGAGATGGCGATGCATGATGCGCGTGTTCTCGACGATCGAAAGGTTGGGGCAGAGCGAAAGCTCCTGGAAGACGCAGCGCACGCCGCGGGCACGCGCCGCGTTGATGCCGTAGCGCTCCAGCCGCTCGCCGTCGCTCGCCACACTTCCTTCATGCGGCGTGAGACCGCCGTTGATGACGCTGACGATGGTGGACTTGCCGGCGCCATTGTGTCCGACAAGCCCGACGCATTCGCCCGGCATGACGCGAAGGGTCACGCCATCGAGCGCCCTGACCGCGCCGAAACTTACCTTGGCGCCATCGACGGCGATCACCGCCTTCAAAACGTCATCCATGCTGCCCGCCATGCCTGCTTGAAAAAAATGCCGCGCGACCTTCTGCGGCCGCGCGGCAGTCGCCGGGAGAATTACTTTGCCGACTCGATGACCTTGATTGCGTCTGCCTGCGTGTATTCCACGTTGGCGACGCCGCCGGCCTGGGTATTGGCGAGGTTGGTTTCGAGATTGTCCTGGTCGATGCGCAGGAAGGGCACGACGAGGTCCTTCTTGACTTCCTTGCCGTCGAGGATCTGCTGTGCCACCCAGAAAGCGAGTGTGGAGACGCCTGGCGCGATGGATACGGACATGGTCTCGTAACTCTTCGCGTCCTTCTGCTCCTTCCACCACTTCAGTTCGTCCTCGCGGTTGCCCATGATAATGATCGGCATCTTCCGGTCGGTTGCGGCAATCGCCTGTGCGGCGCCATAGCCGTCGCCGCCCTGCGTTACCACGCCGGCGATGTCGGGCAGGCTGGGCAGGATACCGGCAACAGCCTTCTGCGCCACGTCCTGCGCCCAGTCGCCGTGAACGGAGCCGACAATCTTGAACTGCGGGAACTGCTTGACACCCTCATGGATGCCGGCCGAGATTTCGTCATCGACGAAGACACCGGCAAGGCCGCGGATCTCGAGCAGGTTGCCGCCGTCCGGAAGTTTCTTCGACAAGTACTCGACCTCACTGCGGCCCATTTCCTTGAAGTTGACGGCGATACGCCAGGCGCAGGGTTCGGTGACGATACCGTCGAAGGACACGACGGTGATGCCGGCATCGCAGGCTTCCTTGACCGCACCGTTCAGCGCCGTCGGCGAGGCGGCGTTCAGCACAATGGCGTCATAACCCTGCAGGATCATGTTCTGGATCTGCGCGGCCTGTTCCGTCGCCTGGTTCTCGGCGGTGGTGAAAGGGTCGGCTGCGGCAACGGTGCCGGCCTTCACGGCTTCCCCCGTCACCTTGCCCCAACTCGTCAGCATGGCCTGGCGCCATGAGTTGCCGGCATAGTTGTTGGAAAGGGCGATTTTCTTGGCCGATGTCTCGGCGAAGGCGGAAACGGGCATCGCGGCGCAAGCAATAGCGGCCGATGCCAGAAGCATCTTACGGATTGTCATGTCTTCCTCCCTGATGATCGCGCTGGTCGGCGGATCGCTTCACTCCTGCCGGCCCAATTGGGTCCGAGTGAAAATTGTTCTTGCACTGAGCTTCCTCCTCTCAGTAAGGGCAGGATGCGGGAGATCGATCGGCCTGTACAGGGGCAAGGCGGCAATCCGTTTGCGGGATTTGCGCAACAAGCTGCGGGTTTACGCAAGACGGCGGCGCTTCCGCGGGCGCTTACTGCGAAGGGTCGCGGCGGGTTGAGGAGCCTGCTGCCGCCTCGGGGAGGAACTGACGATGCTGCATCTCGTACCCGCAGCCATGTTCGACCATTATCTCGGCATTTCCCGGCTGCTCGCGGGCCAGCTCGACTTCCGCTCGGCTATCCGTTCCGTCGCGGCCGAGGTCGCCCATATCATCCCGCACGACCACCTCGATGTCTGCGTGCTGCTTGAGGGCGGCAACTATCACACGGCCTACGAGACGGGCATCGAGACCGCCTGGGGCGGGCTTGCCGGTGCGCCTGTTGTCAACAGCCCCATCCGCGCGCTGCTCTGGGGCGAGGTGGACTTTCTGCTGGCGGACGACGCCATGACCGACCCGCGTTTCCACTTCGAGGGCGCGTTCAAGCGGCCGATCGTCGAACAGTCGCTGAGGAGCCGCTTGCATGTGCCGATGAAGGTGCAGGGCACGATCATCGCGGCGCTTTCCTGCTCGTCGCACCGGGCGGGCGTCTATACGATGGAGGATATCGAACGCGCCCGCATCATCGCCGACCTGCTGACGCCCTATTTCTTTGCGCTGCAGGCGGCCGAGCAGGCGCAACGCTCGGCCATTGTCGAGGCAGAGGCCCGCGCCCGCGAGGAGGGCTTGCGGCAAGGTGCACTGAAGCTTACCGAAGCCCTGGAGCAGGAACGCCAGCGCATCGGCATGGACCTGCACGACCAGACGCTCGCCGACCTGACGCGGCTCGCCCGCCGGATCGATCGGCTGTCGCGCCACGGCGAGGTGGCGCCCGAGACGCTGGAGCCGATCTCCCGTTCCCTGCAGCATTGCATGCAGGATCTGCGGCAGATCATCGAGCAGGCAAAACCCTCCGTGCTCCAGCTCTTCGGCCTCGCCCAAGCGATCGAACATCATCTGGACCGATCGACCCGCGACAGCGGATCGGGGATCGAATGGGGCCTTGTCGACGAGACGCACGGCGCACTGGAGCGACTGGAACCGACCGTCAGCGTCGCGCTGTTTCGGATCGCCCAGGAAGCGATCAACAATGCGGTGCGTCATGCCGCGCCCCTGGCCGTCACGGTGCGGCTCGAGGCCGACGAGGAGCGGCTGTCGATCGAAATCTCCGACGACGGGACCGGGCTCACCAAGGCGCGGGGACGGATCGGCGGCGGCATCGACAACATGAAGACCCGTGCGCGGCTGATTTCGGCGCGGTTCACGACCGGGCCTGGCCACAACAATCACGGGACTGCAGTGCGCGTCGTGCTGCCGCTCGCACCGCACGACCCGGCAATCGGGCCAAACTGAGGAGAAGGGCGCCATGAAGGTTCTGATCGTCGAGGACGACCCGCTGCACCGGTCCTATCTGCACGAGGCTGTTAATGCGGCCCTGCCGGAATGCGATACGGTGATCGAGGCGGAGAATGGGACCGTCGGCGAGAAGCTCGCCCGCGACCACAAGTCGGCGCATATCGTCATGGACCTGCAGATGGCAAACCGCAACGGCATCGAGGCGGCGCGCACCATCTGGAAGGAGCGGCCGGAGACCCGCATCCTGTTCTGGTCGAATTATTCGGACGAGGCCTATGTGCGCGGGGTCTCCCGCATCGTGCCGGATGGCGCCGCCTATGGCTATGTGCTGAAATCCGCCTCCGACGAGCGGTTGAAGCTTGCGCTGCGTTCGATCTTCATCGAGAGCCAGTGCGTCATCGACCGCGAGGTGCGGGGCCTGCAGCAGAAGAGCCTCGGCCAGACGAACGGCTTTACCGATTCCGAATACGAGATCCTCGTCGATATCGCCCTCGGCCTCACCGACCGGGCCATCGCCAAACGTCGGGGCCTTTCGCTGCGCAGCGTGCAGAACCGCCTGCAGCAGCTCTACGACAAGCTCGACGTCTACCAGAGCGCCGGCGACGACCACGAGGACGGCCGCTTCAATCTGCGCGCCCGCGCCGTCACCGTCGCTTTCCTGCGCAAACTCCTGAACTACAGCGCCCTGGAGCGGGCGGAGGCAGAGCTGCAGGAGTGGCTTGATGGAAAGTAGTTCCGGACCTGCGCGGAATGGCTGGGGATCAGAGACATGGGCTGCGGTCCCCGCCTTTCACGGCGTATGAGCCAGCGCGATCGCATCGGCGGCTTCCTCACAGCGATGGCTGAGCGTGCTGGTCGCCACTCGAATATGACTGCTTGGCAAGACGGAGAATTTGCTGCCCGGATTGACGGCAATATTGCGGGCGGCGAGCGTCACCATCGCGAATGGTTCGGAGACGACGGGCACCCAGAGGCACAGGCCCTGGCCAGCCGGTATGGGTATTCCCCGTTCGCTGAGGGCATCGGCAAGAGCGTCCCGCCTCTGCTGATAGATCGCGCGCGCCTCGCCGATAAGCTGCCAGGTTGCCGGATCGCGCAATAGCCAGGCGGCGGCACCTTGCAGGATACGGCTGGTCCAGCCGGCGCTGAAGGAACGGTAAGACTGGATCTGGTCGACGATTGGCGCGGAACTCGACAGGACCGCGAGACGCAGATCCGGGCCGAGGCTTTTCGAGAGTGACAGGATATGGATCGTCCGCTCCGCAAATCGGCCGCCGAGCGACTGCGGAGCCGCCGTCGACACGTCACCGACGCCGTCGTCCTCGATGATAAGCGTATCGCTGTCTTCCAGCACATCGCCGAGCTGATCGAGGCGGGATGAACTGACCGTAACGCCGGTCACCGAATGCAGCCGCGGCTGGAACAGAAAAGCCGCCGGACGTTGCCGCAATGCCTCGCTGAGCGAAGCCGGCAGGGGGCCGTCGCCGTCGCAGGCAACAGGGATGATTTTCACGCCGAGATCTTCCAGAATATCGAGCAGTCGCATGGCTGTGGGATGTTCGATCGCGACCGAGGAGCCCGGGGAGACCAGCGCATGCAATATCGTATAGACGGCGTTGTAACCGCCATTGGTGGCCAGAAAGGCTTCCGCCTCATAGGGCCATCGCTCTGAAACGGCGTCCTTCAACTCAGGCACGATCCGGCTGCGCTCATAGCTGTTGAGGTCATCGACGGACGCACCATAGGCCATTGCTTCGGCCAGGCGCGGAAGAAGTGCTGCATCCGGCCCGGCCAAGGTAAGGTCGAGCACACCTGCCCTATAGTTTCCCGAGCTGGCGAGGCGTTCCGGCTTGGCGACAAAGCGGTCGCCACTGACCCAGGTGCCGTTGCGTCCCCGGCCGCTGATGATCTTCTGCCGCCGCAAATCGCTCCAGGCTTCGGAGATCGTCGCCGGACTGACATGCAATTCGTAAGCGATATCGCGGATCGCCGGCAGGCGCGTCCCAATCGGCAGGACGCCGGCACGGATCAGCGCGCTCGTTTCGAGAGCGATCCCCCGGATGCTGCGGTCGGCTATTTTTTCGGCAAACCAGGAGGCTTCGACTGTGTCGCCCATTTTTTTCTCACTTTAAATGTTCAATAACGTAATAACATTTGTGCTCTCTATTTTGAACATTTAATTTGCCCCTCGTCGAGCCATTTCAGTGAGTTTTTGCATGCCTGTGACGCTTCGCATCGCCCTTCGAGACTGGGATTACATGACACCGCTTGTGCTCGGTGACGTCAGTTCTACCCGTCTCGATATCAAAGTGGATCGCGTGAGCACGCTGGTCTCCAGCCTCGCCGATGATGCGGCGCATGACGCCGCGGAACTGTCCTTCAGCCGCTATTCGCAGATGCGTCATGATGGCGATGATCGGATCGTCGGCATGCCGAACTTCATCATGCGCGGCTTCCGCCATCGCTGCATCATCACCACCAAGGACAGTCCGATCCGCACGCTGTCTGATCTGGCCGGCAAGAATATCGGCGTGACCGGCTGGCGCGATTCCGGAAATATCTGGACCCGTGCCGCTTTGCGCCGGGAAGGTGTCGGCGTCGAGGATGCCATGTGGTATGCCGGGCGCCTGACGGAAGCTCATCCGATCGCCGACCGGCTCGATGGTTTCGGACGGCCCGGCCGCATCGAGGCTGCTCCCGGCGAGCGCCCGATGGTCGATCTTTTGCTGGATGGCGGGCTCGATGCCGTGTTCACGCCTTTCATGCCGAAGGGTTTCTTCGATCAGGAATCGCCGCTCCGCCAGGTGCTGGATGATTTTCGCGCCGCTGAAGTCACTTACCTCAATGAGGTTGGTTATGTCCCAGGCATGCATCTGATCGGCTTCAAGGCTGATATCGTCCAGGAGCATCCCTGGATCATGGATGAACTCAGCGAGCTGATCGACGAGTCCCAGCGTCTGTGGCTGGAAAAGCGTGAGAAATACGCCGACACCACGCCCTGGATGATCGACGAACTGCGCCGCTGCGCGGCCGACCTGCCGCCAAGCTGGAACATCAGCGGGCTTCCCCAGAACGAGGCAATGATCGCCGATTTTGCCGAAGAACTTTACGAACAGAAAATCATGCCGCGCCTTCTGACGCCCGCCGAGTTGTTTCCGTGGCACGCCGAGGCGCGATGACCAAGGCCAGGGGAAACTCTTCGCAGGCCTCATCGTTGAATCACCATTTTTGCAAACCAAAAAAAGGGGAATGACATGCATTCGAAACTGATCGCTTCCGCCGCCCTGCTGGGTCTGATGATGACGACGTCGGTCTTCGCTGAGGAAACGGCCGTGCCAAAACAGACCGTCAACGACGCGCTTCGCGCCCGCCTGCCGGAGAAGATCCGCACGGACGGCAAGATGGTCTCCGTCAACAACGGTTCCTTTCCTCCCTATGAGATCGTCACCGGCACGAAACTGACCGGCGCCAGCGCCGACCTGACTGATGCGATCGGCCAGATGCTCGGCGTCGAGATCGAGCACGAAACCGTCAGTGGACTGACCGCATTGCTCGCCGGCATCAATTCCGGCCGATACCAGTTCGCCTTCGGCCCGATCGGTGACTTCAAAACCCGTGAAGAGGCCAACGATTTCGTCGATTGGGTTCAGGAATACGTGGTCTTCTCCGTTCAGAAGGGCAATCCGAGGGCCATCGCTTCGCTCGACAGCGCCTGCGGCAATCGCATTGCCGTCATGGCCGGCGGCTCCGCCGAAAAGGTGATCCAGGCCCAGGTCGAAAAGTGCAAGACGGACGGCAAGCCTGCACTCGAAGTGCAGTCCTATACCGACCAGCCGAGCTCGATCCTGGCGGTCCGCTCCAAACGCGCCGATGCCTTCTTCTCCTCGCAGGCGCCGCTGACCTATTTCGTGTCTCAGGCAAACGGCCAGTTGGAACTGAGCGGCGTCGGCCAAAAGAATGGCTTCGACGACCTCTATCAGGGCGCCGTCGTGCCGAAGGGCTCGCCGCTCGGCCCCGTTCTGCTCGACTCGATCAAGGCGTTGATGGATAACGGCGCCTATGCCGCCATCATGAAGAAGTGGGGTCTTGAGAACAACATGATCAAGCAGCCCGGTCTCAATCTTGGTGGAGCTCTGCCGAAATGAGCAATGACCGCACGACTGCCGCATCGTCGTCTGGCGGTGCGGACTTCCGCGATGTTGCTCATGCCCACAAGCCCTTTCAAACGGGTCGGCTCCTCTTGTGGGTGGTCGTGCTCCTGATTGCTGCGAACTTCCTGTGGATCGTCGCCCATAACGAGAATTTCGGCTGGCCTGTCGTCGCGGCTTATTTCTTCGATCCGACTGTTATCAACGGCCTTTACGTCAGCCTGGGCCTGACAGTGGTCGCGATGGCCATCGGCATCGTGCTCGGCCTCGGACTGGCGATCGCCCGGCTGTCGAATGACCGGCTCGCTCGGTCGCTAGCATCGCTGTTCATCTGGTTCTTTCGCGGCACGCCGCTCCTGGTACAGTTGATCTTCTGGTACAATCTCTCGACCCTCTTTCCCGAACTTTCGATTACCATTCCGTTCGGCCCGACGCTCGCCAGCTGGGAGACCAATTCGGTGATCACGCCGATGACGGCGGCAATCGTCGGCCTCGCCTTGAACGAAGCGGCCTACATGGCCGAAATCATTCGCGGCGGCCTGCTCTCGGTCGATCGCGGCCAGTTCGAGACGGCGGAAGCGTTCGGCATGACCAAGGCGAGGGCGCTGTGGCGGATCATCATTCCGCAGGCGATGCGCTCGATCGTGCCGCCAACGGGCAACCAGTTGATCAGCATGATCAAGGCAACCTCGCTCGTCAGCGTCATCGCCATGGCCGATCTGCTCTATTCCGTCCAGTCGATCTATAATCGCACCTTCGAGATCGTGCCGATGCTACTGGTCGCGGTCCTCTGGTACCTCTTCATCACTTCCATCCTCAATCTCGGCCAGAGCTATATCGAAGCCTATTACGGCCGTAGCGAGCGGCGCAACAATGCCGCTGCCGCCAAATCCGAGACCCTTGCCGAGGAGGCAAGCCATTGACCGGTGCCGAAATTGCAAAGCCTCTCGTCAGAGCCCGCAACGTCCACAAGTCCTTCGACCAGCTCGAAGTGCTGAAAGGGATCGACCTCGACGTCATGCCGGGTGAAGTCGTCGTGGTGCTTGGCCCGTCCGGGTCGGGAAAGTCGACCTTCCTGCGCTGCATCAACCATCTCGAAGCGATTAATAAGGGGTTCATCGAAGTCGATGGCGAGCAGATCGGCTATCGCCTCCGCAAGGACCGGCTGGAAAAGCTGTCCAGCAACAAGATCGCCAGCCAGCGGCGCAAGATCGGCATGGTGTTCCAGCAGTTCAATCTCTACCCGCATATGACGGTGCTGCAAAATATCGTCGAGGCCCCGATCGGCGTGCACGGAGAAAATCGCAAGGCCGCGACCGAGAACGCGATGCGGCTTTTGGAGCGGGTGGGCCTGTCGGAAAAGGCGGGGAGCTATCCCCGCCAGCTCTCCGGCGGTCAGCAGCAGCGCGTCGCCATCGCCCGCGCCCTGGCGATCAAACCGAAGCTGATGCTGTTCGACGAGCCGACATCTGCGCTCGACCCAGAACTCGTCGGCGAAGTGCTGGCCACCATGCGCGATCTCGCCAAACAGGGCCTCACGATGATCGTCGTGACCCACGAGATCGGTTTCGCCCGTGAGGCGGCCGATCGGGTCGTGTTCATGGACGGCGGCAATGTCGTCGAAATGGGCAAGCCCGAGGATGTCATCGGCAATCCGCAACATCCCCGGACCCAGGCTTTTCTCGCCCGTTTTCTCTGACCGGTGTCAGCTCGCTGCTTCGACCGTCGGGCCGGAGCCATGCCCTTTTCGATCAAAACTGGATGTTTTCATGCCCACGCTCGACAATGCCTATGCCCGCCTTTCCGATTTCGAAGCCATGGAGGCGGAGCTGAAGGCGACCCGCCAGCACCTGCATGCCCATCCGGAACTTTCCTTCGAAGAAGCGGAAACGGCGCGTTTTGTCGCGGAAAAGCTGGAAGGCTGGGGTTATGACGTGACCCGCAATGTCGGCGGTCACGGCGTTGTCGCTCGCCTCAGCGCCGGCAAGGGCAGCAAGGGCATCGCCATCCGCGCCGATATGGATGCGCTGCCGATCGCTGAAGAAACCGGACTTGCCTATGCCAGCGGCACCCCCGGCAAGATGCATGCCTGCGGCCATGACGGCCACACGACCGTGCTGCTCGGCGCGGCCGACTATCTCGCCCGTACCCGCCGCTTCAACGGCACGGTGACGCTGATCTTCCAGCCCGCGGAAGAGGCGGGCAAGAATAGCGGCGCTCAGGCGATGATTGCCGACGGCCTGTTCGACCGGTTTCCGTTCGACGCAATCTTTGGCCTCCACAACCACCCCGGTGCTCCGGAAGGCACCATTCTGCTGCGATCCGGTCCGATGATGGCGGCGTCGGATACCGTCGAGATTACCATCAAGGGCAAAGGCGGCCATGCCTCGCGGCCACACCTGACCGTCGATCCCGTGGTCGTGGCGTGCAACCTCGTCGTCTCGCTGCAGACGATCATCTCGCGCAACCTCGACCCGACCCAGACCGCGGTCATTACCGTCGGCACGATCCATGCCGGCGATGCAGTCAACGTCATTCCTGAGTATGCCAAGCTCGCATTGAGCGTGCGCTCCTTCGAGCCCGGCATTCGCGACCTCCTGCAGGAACGCATCACCAAGCTCGCCCGCTCGGTGGCAGAAGGGCACAATGCTTCGATCGAGATCGACTACGATCGCGGCAATCCTGTCGTCGTCAATTCGCCTGATGAGACAGATTTTGCCCGGATCGTTGCGGCGGAACTGATCGGCGAAGACAAGGTCGCGACCTGCCCGCTCATTCCCGGCAGCGAGGATTTCTCGCACTTTCTCGAGCACAAGCCGGGCAGCTTCCTGCGTCTCGGCAACGGCATGAATTCCGCCATCCTGCATAGCCCCAAATATGATTTCGCCGATGCCAGCCTGACGGTTGGCGCAGCCATGTGGGCAAGGCTCGCGGAACGCTACCTCCAGGATGACGCCTGAAGTCCCGGTCGCCAGCTTGACCGCGTCGCATTTGGAGCTTGCACTTTCTGTAGCGCAAAAGGATTTTGTAGCGAGAACATCACTTCAACATCTCGCCGCAATCCAGGATGCGCAGCATGATTGCCAACTACAACGACGCCGGACTCGACTTGTCTTACGATCTCGAATTTTACGCATTGATGGAGGACAGCTTCGAACGAAGCGTGGGACGCCGCCTGACGCCGGAAGGCCGGGGTGCTGAATGGCTTTACGACCAGTCGCCGGCCGTTGTCCTTGCTCACAACACCGCCGCCGATCCGCGCTTTATCTACGCAAACCGCGCCGCCCAGGCCTGTTTTGAATATTCATGGGAAGAGTTCATCACTTTGCCATCGCGCCTTTCGGCGGGGGCACCTGATCGCGCGGAACGTGACAGGCTGTTGAATACCGTGGCGGCCAACGGCTTTATCGCCGACTACCGCGGACTTCGCATTGCCAAGTCAGGGCGGCGTTTCTATATCGAGAACGCCATCGTCTGGGATCTCGTCGACCGCAGCGGATGCCGTCGCGGTCAAGCTGCGACATTCGATTCCTGGCAAGACGTGCAGGCGGATTGAGCGCCGACTGCGGAGACGCCGACCACGCGCCGGATATGTTTTCGCGACTTTGCAAACTATGTCGTTTGCCATTTGGTTGCCAAAAAACCATGATTGCGTCACATAGATCGCACATCGACACTCGGCATTAAGAATTGGATCAACGCTGAATGCGCATAGCCTACGTTTTCTTTGGTGCATTTCTTGCAATTGCACAGTCCGCATATGCTGAAGTCGCATCACCGCCTGTTTTGGCGCCGCTAAAGCGACAAGCGCAAGCCGCTGAGTTGAGCGCGCAATTTCTTTCGCGGTATAGCTACAAGCCCGTTCCACTTGACGACGCCTTGTCGGCCAGGATCATGGATCAGTTCATCAAGTCGCTTGATCCGGACCGCATGCTCTTCCTGCAGACTGATATCGACAAGTTCATGTCCGATCGCAGCGAGATCGACGATGCGATAGAACGGAAGGACTTGAAGATCCCGTTTGCGATTTTCAACGCCTATGAACAGCGCGTTGTCGACCGCATGAACTATGCGCGCAGCCTGCTGAAGCAGGACTTCGATTTCAGTGCGCAGGAAAATTATTCGGTGCTGCGCGATAAAGCGCCGTGGCCGCAGTCGAAAGCCGAGAGCAATGAGCTTTGGCGCAAGCGCGTCAAGAGCGACTGGTTGCGGTTGAAACTGGGCGGCAAAAACGACGCGGCGATTCGCGAAACACTCGACAAACGTTATGAAAACACCCTCGAGCGCGCTTACAAATTTAAAAGCGACGACGTTTTCCAGTCGTTCATGGACGCCTATTCAACGTCGATCGATCCGCACACGGACTATTTCGGCGCCGCCGCTTCAGCCGACTTCAATGTCTCGATGAAGCTTTCGCTGTTTGGTATCGGTGCTGTGCTGCAGGAACGCGACGACTACACGACGATCCGTGAGCTCGTGCCTGGCGGGCCGGCGCAGCTGTCCGGCAAGCTCGCGGTCGGAGACCGCATTACCGGCGTTGGTCAAGGCAAGGATGGGGCGATCAAAGAAGTGGTGGGCACGCGCCTTGATGAAGTCGTGCAGATGATACGCGGAAAAAAAGACTCCGTCGTGCGGCTGGACATCCTGCCGGCAGATGCCGGAGCAGATGGCACGCATCGCGTCATTAGCCTGGTGCGCGATAAAATCAGTCTCGACAAGCAGGCTGCCAGGAAGACTGTGCTGTCCGTGAAGGCGGGCGACGCCACGCGTAAAATCGGGATCATCACGCTGCCGGTATTCTATGAGGATTTTGAAGCCAAGCGCAAAGGAGACCAGGATTACAAAAGCGCAAGCCGCGATGTCGCCAAGCTTCTCGACGAACTGAAGGAAGAAAAGGTCGACAGCGTTCTCATTGATCTGCGCAACAATGGCGGCGGCTCATTGGACGAGGCGATTGATTTGACCGGTCTCTTCATCGGCAATGGACCGGTCGTTCAGCAACGTGGCAGCGACGGCAAGATCGAGGTCAAAAGTGCTGAGCTTGCAGCGCCTGTCTGGACAGGCCCGATGGGTGTCCTGATCAATCGCGGCTCGGCCTCGGCTTCGGAGATCTTTGCCGCGGCAATCCAGGACTATGGTCGAGGCGTGATCGTCGGCGAACCTAGTTTCGGGAAAGGCACCGTTCAAACCGTCGTCGATCTTGACCAGATTGTTCGCAACAGCAAACCGGAGTTCGGGGAGCTAAAGGTGACAATTGCCCAGTTTTTCCGGGTCGACGGTGGTACGACGCAGTTGCACGGCGTGACGCCTGATATCAGCTTGCCCGGACTTTCCGATCCGACAAGCTTCGGCGAGACCAGTTATGACAATGCCCTGCCGTGGGCGCAGATCAAGCCCGCGAACTACACGCCCGCCGACACGATCACGACGTTGCTGCCGACATTGCAAAGCCGCCATGATGCGCGGATTGAGAGCAATCCGGACTTCCAACGCCTGCTAAAAGACATTGCCGACCTGAAGGCGCAGCGCGAGAAAGGGATTGTTTCCCTCAATGAGGCCGAACGTCGCAAAGAAGCGGCTGCTCGCGAGAAACGGTTCAAGGATCGAGCGGAAGCAGGGGATGGCGAGGATCTTGGAGATGATGGCCTGGAGGCAGGCGAGCGCAGCCTGAGCGCTGATATTGCCATCGAGAATGCCCGCAAGAATGCAAAAGACGTCTTGCTCGACGAGACCGTCGCCATTCTTGCCGACGAGGCGGATTTGCAGGAAGGCGTGCTAAAGGCAGCCACAAAAGAATCAGGAAATACGAACGGAAAATAGTCATTCCCGACAGGTGTAGATTCAGGTCCTGCGACAATATAACGGGACGCGAATGTGCAATGACAATATCTTCACGCACGCTTGTCCAGCGGATGTGATTGTCTTTAGAGCCGCCAGTCCGCTTTTCCACCTCAATTGTAGGGAGCGAACGCTGTCCACTGGGGTTGTTGCTTGACGCTCCACACACGCGACTTCACAGTTACAGCGTTGAAGGTGAGTCGGACAGACTGTACCGTTTTTCGCATCCGTTGCTCATCTCAGAGGGAGGCGTCAGCAGGGTTGCTTGGTCCGCGCCCCGACCGACACCGGTTGATCGCACATAGGATCGAGATTGATTGAGTTCGAACTCGCAGCCGCTCCTATTTGCTTGTGAGGTCGCGCCGTGGATAAAGTGCCATCAGCAGTCGATCCTCCTCGCGAAAGTTCGCGTTGGCAGCGGATTTTCGCAATGCCGAGGAACCGCTGGTCCCTCTTTTGGCCAGGGCTTTTGATATCAATTTTGCTTCTTGCAGGCATCGTTGTTTTTTACCATGAAATCCACGACCGCGAAGATCTCGGGCGCGTTGAAAATCGCGCTCTCGATAAGGCTGCACAATCATCTCGCATAGCCGTCCGCCCGGATCCGGCGGTTCCTTCTCCTCTCCCGTCGACGTCGATATCGCTGCTGCTGATCGAAGTCCCGAAGCTGGAGCTGGCAAGTCAGTTTATGCGGGTGTGGCGCGTCTCGGGGCGGAATATGTGCGGCGCTCTTCGAGAGGCCGGCATTGAGATGAGCGAGTGGAAAGCCGCGTCGATGCGCAATCGCAGCTATGAATGTTATTTTCAGCGCATCTACGAACGGGACGAGGTGCGTCCCATCAGTTCAACCTTCCTTAAGGTTCGTGGAGATGAAATGGGCAATATTCTTGAGATCCGCGCCAAGATCATTGGGCCGACGACAGACGCCCAGGGGCGTCTCGCCCCGGCCATCCTGCGCATTTTCGAGATCATTGTGAAGCAGGCGTGCTGGCATGATTTCGAGGATACTCTTGCGTCGATCCAAAACCTTCGAAATGTCGAATACGAACGGTTCGGCTCTTATCTCAGCTTCACGCGCGAAGCCGGGGGCGACAATAACTTCAATTTTGTTCTTGGTCTTAAGGCGACGTCAGGTTCGCAGGAGAGGACCAAGACGTATTTTTCGACTGAGCGCTGGCTAGCCGCAACAAATTCCCGCAATGTTCCCGCGAACCTCATCCTCGCGGACCGCTTGGGCACGTCGAAATCAGCCAATTGCGCTCAATGACGTCGCAAGTGCCAGTCACATCCAGGATCAGGCGGGGGCGGTTCGCCCTCTTTGTTATTACGCCGATTTTATACGATTGATGATTGTTAAATGGCAGCAAATGCAGGCCGAAAATACGGACATGAAAAGGAAGGTCCCAAGCGGTGAGTGGGATAGCGGCAGGAACGACCAGTCGCCTTGCTGAAACTGAGGCATCGCCAAGTTGGAAAGGCCGGCTTGCGCAACTGCTGCCTGCCCCATAGTTAGACCGGTCGCAATCAGCGCGATATGCGCATGGATGAATCCAGACCGGTGGTGTCTTTGCGGCTGCAGGGCCACTCGAATCCCGAAAATCGATGCGAGCATCAACAGGACCGTAGCGCTCCATATTCCAACGCCGGGTACCGCCAAAAGCAGATAGATGGGCTCGCGCATGACCGGAAGTATCGTCATATGCAGCCACCAGGCGGACGCACTTGATGGGTGGCTTTCCAACAGTGGTATGCTGAGAACGAAGATCGATGCTATCGCGTAGGCCAGTGATGGCGCAAGTCGCATCAGCGTGGAAATAGCGATCCGCATACAGCGTTCCATCCTTTGATCTGACGAGCAGGGTAGGCGACGTTGATTAATTTTCTACTCTGAGAATCACTGGGGACACGATACCAACTTTGGATAGTTGGCGTTTATCACCTTGGCGCGTTCCGCGCGAGGACGGTATCTGTCGCTTTTTTGCGACTATTTGCTCAAATTCTTGAGTTGTTAGCTTTTTTTTACGATGATTTCCGGTGAACGCATCCGAATGTTGGGTAAGAATGTCTGATGGGGGATCAAGTTGCCAATGTTGCAAATCAGAGCTGGGACTAAATGCATTGCGTTTTTGATAGCGACTGGCGTGATCTTAGCTGGTTGCCAGTCGTCCAGCTTTGATGGTCTGGCTGCTTATGGCGACAGCGCAAAGACCCTCGAGGATGACTCAGCCGTCGCCTTCTATAAGAACGACGAGTTGATAACGACCGGCAAACTGCAGTTTCAGGAAAAGAACTACGGAAAATCTTACGCCATTTACAAGCGAGCGGTTGACGTTTTTCCGGAAGATCCGGCCGCCTGGCTAGGCTTGGCAGCCTCCGCCGACATGGTTGCCCGCTTCGATACATCAGACCGCGCCTATCAGCAACTCTCGCGCATGATCGGCAACACCCCGGTCTACTACAACAATATTGGATATTCTCACCTGTTGCGCGGTGACTTGCGCACTGCCAGACGGTATTTCCTGAAAGCCTATGAGCTTGATCCCGGAAACGAAGTCACTGCCCGTAATCTCGAATTGATGAAGAACAGCGTGAATTACGCTCAGCGGTGATAGGGCTTTCAGCGATCTGCATCGAGACGAGAGTGCCCTTGCCGCGTTGCGAGCATCGGCGCGGCGCCTCTGGCTGCGTCCAGCGACTGCTTTAAACATGTCGCGCAAAATTGTGCAGCGGTTTCGCGACAGGACATACGGAACACAAAGACCTAAAGCACGTCACATGAAGCACGTGTGATGCGACGTTCTTTGGGTGAAGTCGTTGTTTTACCGTGCCTTCCGAAGGATGAGCTGGCCTTCCGGCGAGAGTGTTCGTTCGTAACGCGGCAGGTCGTTGACTGCAATGCCCCCGGCCGCCATCGACGCAAGACTGCTATCCGGAGTTAGAGTTTCCGCTGGGGCGGCACGGGGTGCGAAAAATTGTGCTGGCTCCTTGCCGGGTGCGCGAAGGACCAAAGCTGAACCCATGCGAAGACCGCTTGTGTCGTTTCGCCGTTCGTTCATCATAGTCTTTTGCAGCCCATCCATCCCCTGGCGGATAAGTGCGACTTCGTCAGCCTTGGCATTATCCGCGATGTTGCGCGACTGCTTTTCCATTTGTCCCCTCAGGCCATCGATGGACCTTTTAAGCGCGGCGATGGTCTCGCGGCTCTCGCGAACATCCGCCGAGTTTTTGGCGGTATAGATGAGAACGCCAGCATTCACAGGCAAGAGCATCAGCAGCAAACCGACGAGTAGGGGGCTTTTTGAGCCCCGCTGCTCTATCTCTCGCAAATTGTTTGGTTTTGGGCGGTCTGCTTCAACCTCAATACCCGGAATGCTGGTCATTCGTTTACTCCCCCGTAAGTCATCAAATCTGCGTTGGACACATTGTCCACGAACACGCCGTGCCAGTGACAAGCCCGCATCATTCCGACGTAAATACACCTTCCCACGCCCGTTCGAGCATACCGAGCGACGCGATTCCGGCTATGCCGTTGAACTCGCAGTAAGAACTGACGAAATCCAGAAGATATTTGGGATGATAGCAAGACGCTTGCACATCACCTTTATACTTGCGATCGTAGAACAGATTCAGGTCTGGATCACAGACAACCAATCCGGTGCCGCTGGCATACGATTTGAAGATTCTGATATATTCGTCGCGCGACGGAGTGTTCACAAAGATCTTGTATTTGAGGCGCCGCAAGCCCGCCTCATCAGAAAGATCCTTCGGTGCGATATTCGTCGAAAATACCACCAGCTCGTCAAAGGGAACCTTGAACTTCTTGCCGGTGTGCAGCGTCAGGAAATCATATCCGCGCTCGAGCGGCACAATCCAGCGATTGATAAGCGCCTGCGGCGCCACTTGTTGACGCCCGAAGTCGTCGATGATGAAAACGCCGCCTGATGCCTTCAAGTGGATGGGCGCTTCATAGACATTTGGCCCTGCGTTGAAGGTGAGATCGAGCTGATCGAGGGTCAATTCCCCGCCCGTCTTGATCACCGGACGGCGGCATTCGATCCATCGTTGATCCGCTTTCGGATGGGATTGTGTGTCGGCCTCCGATACAGGATGATGCACGGCTTCGTCATAGAAACTAATGACATGGCCGCCGACCTCGATGGCATAGGGCACCCAGATTGTTTGACGAAACAGTTGCGACGTCCGCTCGGCAATGCTCGTCTTTCCGTTTCCGGGTGGTCCGTAAAGCAGGATAGAGCGACCGGAGTTGATGGCCGGGCCGAGCTTTTCGACCAAGGCGTCTGAGAGCACCAGCCCGTCAAGGCTCTCGGTCAGCCGCTCTGGCGTTACACGCTCGTCATGGATGGACTGCAAACCGACTTGCCGGCAGAACGCGTCCAGCGACACCGGCGCCGGCCCGACATATTGGCTTTGACGGGACGCCGCGTGGGCATATTCGAACCCCTTCATGGAAAGCGCATATCGAATATCGGATCTGACATCCTCGCCAGCCAGGCCGCGCGCCTCGAGGTATGCGAGTTTCACGAGTTCCTTGATCAGGATATTGACGACCACTTTCGGCAATTTCATCCGGTCGGCCAGATGAGATGCCGTGGTCGTATCCTGCTCGGCTGCACATTTTGACGCCAGCCGAAGGAGGAACGACGGATCCAGTCCGGCTTGCTCCAGGCTTGTCGGTGCCATCGGCATGCGCGGATCGACAGAGATGATGGCATCGTTACGATCCTGTTCGAGCGAATACTGCATACGACCTCGCTTGGCTCAACCGCCGGGGTTCATGCTGAGAAGAAGACTGATGACACGGATAACAACGGGAACGAGAACGATGATGAGGCTTACCGGAAAAAGGAACGCGCCGAGCGGCAGCAGCATCTTGACCGGCAGGGCGTTTGCCTTTTCCTCCGCGCGAATAATGCGGAGGTCGCGCATTTCCTTGCAGTAGACCCGCAACGTCTGCGTTACGCTGGTCCCGAGCTCCTCCGATTGGCGGAACAGAACGGATAGCGCCCGGGCTTCATCAATCCTCAGGCGGACGGCAAGGTTGGCGAGCGCTTCGCGCAATCGCCGGCCACCTCGTACTTCCAGCATCATGATCGAGAGGTGCAGGCCGAAGTCCTGCCGCTTGTCGACGAATTCCCGGGCAACACGGTTCGCCGCCGCCTCAATGCTCATGCCTGCGTCGAGGCAGACGATCAGCATATCCATGAAATCGGGAAAGAGGCGGCGGTATTCCCTCTCCTTGGCGGCGCCGCGCCGGTCGATATAGATGTTGACCAGAATAAAGGTCATGCCCGCAGCAAACATCGCAACGATCAGCGTAGCGAACCGTGACATGTCCGGTATGGCCCAGTTCAGAGCCCAGACCGCCGCGACCAGGACGCTGATACAGACCACCGCGCGAACCACCTGGAAGGTGGTCACGGCGCCGGCGGCGAAATAGCCTGCCCTGATCAGCCGGTTCTGGGTGGAGTTCGCATTGGTGTCACGTCGCGTAATCTCGAAATAGCGACGGATCAGGCGGTTTTCCGCCTCGCCTAGATCGGCGATCGTCGTATCGCCAAGGTGGAACTCCTCGCCTGTTGCCGCCGAGCTCTTCGACACCCGAACCGAGACCTCGCGCTGTCGAAAAAACAATTCCGACGCTGCTGCAGAAAATATCAGCACTGCAAAGAAGACGATGAGGTAAATTCCATACTCACTCGACATGACCGCCTCAGTACTCGAAGTTTACCATCTTGTAGAGAATGATATTCCCGATCGCCATGACGGCGAGCAGCACGCTCACCACAATGGCTCCGTGGCCGCTCTCCCAGACGGGATCGAAGTAGGTCGGCGACAATATCTTGATCATCACGTAGAGCAGAAACGGATACATTGACATGAAGATCGCCGTGATGCGTCCTTCCGAGGAAATCGCCCTGACCTTTGCCCTCAGCAGCGTCCGGTCTCGCAGCGTCTTCGAAAGGTTCTGCAAGATCTCCACCAGATTGCCGCCGGTTCCCGCCTGTACGCTCAGCGATATCGCAAGCAGGTTCAGATCCTCGACGCCGACCCGGTCCGCCAAGTTGACGAGAGCATCGTCAAGCGTCACGCCGTAGGTGAGTTCATCGGTGAGGATGCCGAACTCGGTGCCGATTGGATCAGGCATCTCTCGTGCCACCAGGGAAATCGCCGCCGGCAACGGATGGCCGGCGGCCAAACTGCGATTGGCGACATCGAGCGCTTCAGGAAGCTTCTGTTCGAATTTCCTCATGCGGCGCACCCGGGCGCGCCAGACGACGAGTGCGGGGATGAGAAGGCAGATCAGCAGAAAGGCGGGCACTCTGAACAGAGTGCTCGGCAGGAGGACCTGAACGACCAGCCACGTCAAAAGAGCGCCCGCGATCGCGAAGAGAGCAAATCGCTTGGCATCGAACTTGATTCCCGACTGGGCGTAGAACTGCAGCAGCCGCTGCATCAGGGGGGTCTGCCGCCAACTGCCGCCGGCCCCGCGCTCCTTGAGCATATCACTATAGGTCTTGCGATGATCATCGCTGACCTCGAGCAAGCTCAGCCGATGGTTTACAGCGCGGTGGCGTTCGGATGTCTTGAAATAGCCGCGCATGATCGCTTCGACAGCAACAAGGGCGGCGGTAAAAACGGCCGCGTAAAGGAGAAGCAGGATCATTGGACAGGTCCCGTCTGCAGCGGTTTGCCGGGATCAAAAATCGTCACAGGGATCTCGATCCCGAGTTCGGCAAATTCCTCGACGAACCGCGGCCGAATGCCGGTGGCGCGGAATTCTCCATGGATTCGCCCGCCTTCATCGGTGCCGAGTTTCTTGAATTTCATAATCTCCTGCATCTGCACGACTTCGCCCTCCATGCCGGTGATCTCGGAGATCGAGACAACCTTGCGGCTGCCGTCGCTCAGGCGCTGGACCTGCACGATCATGGTGATGGCGGACGATATCTGCGAGCGAATGCTCAACTGCGACATCGGCATCCCTGCCATGCCCACCATCTGCTCAAGTCGGCCGACCGCGTCGCGGGGCGTGTTGGCGTGAATGGTCGTCATCGACCCCTCGTGGCCGGTATTCATTGCCTGCAGCATGTCGAACGCCTCGTCGCCGCGGACTTCGCCGACGATGATGCGGTCGGGGCGCATGCGCAGGGCGTTTTTCAAAAGTTCGCGTTGACGGATCTCGTTGCGTCCGTCGAGTGTCGGCGGTCGGGTTTCCAAGCGCCCGACATGCGGCTGTTGCAGTTGAAGCTCGGCCGCATCCTCGATGGTGATCAGGCGCTCCCTTGGAGAAATCTGCGACGAGAGGGCGTTGAGCAAGGTGGTCTTGCCAGAACCGGTGCCGCCTGAAATGACCATCGATACCTTGCCCTTGACCGCGGCGCTGAGAAGGATGCGCATTGCATCGGCCATGGCGCCGTATTGCACCAGGCGCTCCATTGTCAGCGGCTTGCGCGTGAATTTGCGGATGGAAACGAGCGGTCCATCGACCGAGATCGGTCGGATGGCGACGTTGACACGCGAGCCATCCTTGAGGCGGGCGTCAACCATCGGCGTTGACTCGTCGACGCGGCGGCCAACCGCCGAGACGATCTTGTTGATCACCCGCAGGAGATGGTCCTCGTCTTTGAACCGCACGGCGGTGCTCTCGAGCTTGCCGCTCCGCTCGACATAGACGCTGTTGTAGCCGTTGATGAGAATATCTGCGATTGTGTCGTCGGCCAGCAGCGGCTCGATCGGTCCCAGCCCGAGCATCTCGTCGGTGATGTCGCGGATCAGATCATTGATTTCCTTGGCGTTCAGCGGAAAGTTGTTCGTCCGGATATAGTCCTTGACCAACGGCCGGATCTCGGTGGCGATCTCCTCGTTGTCGAGCGTGTCGAGGATCCCGAGGTTGATGCGATCGAGCAGGTAGCGGTGCAGATTGACCCGCTCGGAAACCATGTCCGGCCCGAGCGAAGCCTCTTCTCCACTCGCCGCGGCGTTATCAGAGGCCGGTTGGGCGGGCATGTTCTGAACTGCGCCGACCAAAGACGGTTTGGCCGCCTCCAGTTCCCGGCTTTCCGGCTCCCCCTGCTTGTAAAAACGCCCCATGATACCGCTCGCCATGTGCCCACCCCTGAACGATTAATTTACAATGACCGTGGAACCGACTTTCACCCTCTTGTAGAGATCGATGACGTCGGCATTGCTCATGCGAAAACAGCCCGATGACGCGAAACCGCCGACCGTCGACTGCTCGTTCGTTCCATGAATGCGGTAGAGCGTGTCTGTCCCACCCTTGTAGAGATAGATCCCGCGAGCACCCAAAGGATTGAGCGGTCCGGCGGGTACCAGGTCCGGAAGTCCAGCCGAGCGCGCCTTCATCTCGGCAGGCGGGCGCCAGTCGGGCCACTCTGCCTTGCGTCCAACCTTGACGGTGCCGCTCCAGCGAAATCCGTCTCGCCCGACTCCGATCTTGTAACGGATCGCGCGTCCTTCGGAGATGACGAGATCCAGCGTCCGATTCGCGCTGACGACGACGATCGTTCCAGCCGCGTAGGTTTTTTCGATCGTCACTACGGTGCTTGTCGTCGGCCCAAGGCTTCGTGGTACAAGACCGCCTGCCGCGGCATCCCCGGCAACCGTCAGAACGACCAGAACCGCAAGGCCGACGCAGGACCTTATGCGCCCACTGTCAACTGCCTTCATCGCACCAATGCTCCAAGTTTACCGACCGCGCCGCAGAAGCGCGCTCGGGAATTCACCTGAAATGGCAGCACACCGCGGTTGACCGCCTCGCTCAAAGTCTCCCAGTCATCCGCAATGACATGCGTCGGGATATCCTTGAATATCTTCTCCGTTTGTTGTCGACGCAGGCCGAGGCCGAAAAGTTTGGCGCGGTATTTGTTGATGACGATGAACATCTGATCCGAACTGCCGCGCAACCGTACCAGATTGGCAAACAGATCCTTGGCTTGAGAAAGCGCCGGGACCGTCATTTCGGTGACGATGCAGATGCTGTTGACCGAAGTGAGCACCTCGTATTTCCATGGCGTGTCATAGTAGGGAACGTCGATGATGGTATGGTCGCTTTCGAAGGCGGCCACGTCGAGCATACGCAACACGAGTTCACGGCCCCTCGGCGCCAGCAGGACGGATGGCTGCTTGAAAGACAGCAGTGAAAAGCCCCCCGAATGCCGCTTTCGGACCAGATCGATGAATTCCAGATCGACCCGGGAAGGATTGGCGATGACGGGTTTCAAGTCGTAGTCGTTGACAAGGTTGAGATAATAGCCAAGCGCCCCGGAGCAAAAATCCGTGTCGAACAGGTCAATCCGCGGCGTGGAATTCTTGGTCGGCTGGGCCAGTACATGAGCAAGCGACGAAGCGATCACGCTGGCGCCGGCGCCGCCGACGGCCGAGACCACTGCATGCACCCGGCTGTCGCTCGCTCCGGTGCCCGGCGCATGGGTCGAAATCATGTCGATCAGTGCCCGGCGCTCGAGTGGCTTCTTCAGCCAGTCATTGCCGTTCAGGCGGAAGAGCAGCCGCAGCATGTCATCAGGCAGGTCTTCGGAAACCACGACGAGCGGAATGTCCCGATAGCTGGTGCGAAACGTGAAAAGCTCCGGCTGCTGCAGCAATGTCCCATTGTCGACGTCGAGAACGATCAGATCGAACTGCGCCGGATCGAACCGGCCCTTTTCCGCGAGCGCCTTCAGCGCGAGATGGCGGACATCGTACCGCGAAAGCGACCCGAACGTATCGAGCATGAAGCTCGCTGCAGCCTGATCGTCGGAGAGGACCAGGATCTTGGTAGATGCGGCAATGTTCATGTGCGCTGTCATTTTCGCTTTCCTACGCGTAATTTAAGGAGTCAGCAGGTTGAGCACGTCTTCAGATCTTCCGTCGTGATCGTCACCGGATGGGCCGGGATGGTGACGTCGTTCAGTCCCAACAGGCCGCCGAGAACCGGCAGATCGAAGGTGATGTTGCGCACCTCCAGCCGCATCGTCAGCACAGGCCCGTCCGGCCGCCCCCAATAGCCGAGCCCCGATCGCTGATAGGTGACCATCAGCTTATCCGGCGTGATGCGCCAATTTAGGTCGCAAATGCCGGGGCGAGGATCAGTACCCGCGTTGCAAACGCCGTCGCTTCCCCGGACAATCCGGTTCAATGCCGCCGTGCAGTTTGCAAGAGCCGGTCCGCAGGTCGAAGATATTGTTGCATCGTTCGGCGCCGCTTTGCCGTTGTTGAGTGGATCGGCGGCATCTGTTGGGAAAACGGCATTGAAATTCGTGGTCAGCGGATCGGATACCGCCGCCAGACGGGCGCCATATTGCAGTGCCTTGACCGTCTGATTCCACTGCGACATGGCATAGCCGAACTCGATGAAGGCGGCGAATACCAGCATGACGATCGGAAAGGTCAGCAATGCTTCGACAAGGCTGACACCACTGCTATCCTGCCAGAATGCCTTGATTGCCCTAGAGGTCACCATCCGATGTATCTCTCTTCATGGAAGGAACTGATGGTGATGGCGCCGATTCCCAGAAAGCCGAACACCGGCGAGGTCTGGTAGAGATGAGCGGTGGAAATGGTGATGTCCCCGTCCGCATCCGGCGCAGTGATGGTGATGTCGGCAGGGTTATTCCAGCCGGGGACGCGGGGTATGGCGCCTGCCGCGGGTGTTTGCGTTCCGTAAAAGGCGATCGTCTTCGCAGTCGCCTGATTGCATGTCGGCACATAGGTTCCCGACACCGGTCGGCACCGCGAAAGGTAACGTCCGGCATCGCGCAAGCCTGCGTCGATCTGCATGCGCTGCCAGAAGATGCTGCCAAACTCGAGTATCCCCGCCGCAAAGATCGTCACAAAGGGGATCGCGAGCAGCGCTTCGGCAAGCACCGCGCCTTCCTGCCGCCGCCAGAAGCCGAGGCAAAGCCGATGCCGGATAAAATTGCGGAGCGCCATCATCTGACCAGTTCCGCTTCTTCCCGCAGGAATTCGTCAAGCGTACCACGGCCACCCTTGCCGCTGATGTCGATCATCTCCAGGGAAAGGTAACGTTCGCCGGAATCCTTTATCGCCGGCTTGGTCAGGAACATGCGCGCGAAGGCCACGGCGCGCGTCGCCTTGTGACCGTTCAGGTGGCCGACCGAGGCTTCGTAGCCACAATTGACGACGGCTGAGAAGATCTCGCGGCGATCACCATATTCGGCCGCCGTATAGTTCGAAAGGTCCGGACCGCTATAGCACTGGCCGCCCGTTGCCGGTGTTCCGGTCTCACCATTCGCCGAGGCATGGCTGATGAGAGACGGGCTTGCAAGCTCGTAGCGATAAACATCGTAAGCGGAGGGCTGGCTTGGTGCTCCGGTCGCCTGCGGGGGATAACTGGAGTAGTTGCTAAGCACCGTGCTCACCGAGGGCACGGCCGTTCCCTGAGCGACATTCCAATAGGTCGTATACTGCCAATTGTTGCCGCTGCTGATCTTGCCGCCGGAAAGCGAGGTCATGGCAGCTCCGTAGCCAAGCGGCAGTGCCTTCGTGGCATCGCCGACAACGGCTCCGACTGTGACCGGATCGTAAGTATCGCAGCCCTTCTTGCCGGTGATTGACTGGGCGGAGCGCACATTTTGCGCAGGTCTGTAACGATAATCTCCGTTCGCCTTGTTGAACGATGAGGAATAAAAGCCGAAGCGCGTATTCACGCCGTCCTCGACCGGCCCCGCCTTTGCGCCGGTCTCCGTATCGAGGCTATCCTGTGTGTAGCAGGTGCCGGGATTGCCCGTCGCAAGAGCCTCCGCCAGCACGGATGCGCCATTGCCCAAGGGAGTGCGCAGGAACCCGAAATTGCCGGGACCGGGATTGGACACCGAGGTGCTGTGAAGCTCGATCTGCCGCCCGTAGAGATTGCCGGCGGCAAAATTGGTGTGCAAGGCCGCGGCCGCAACGTCGCTGGCGCTTTCACTCGTGTTCCCCGCGGGCTCGAACGGATTGCAGATAAAGATCGGCGTCACGTCGCAGGCGCTGGCGTGGTATACCGCCACGGCATCGGCAGCGATATTGATCGTATTGCGGGTGAAGCCAACCGGGACCGGAAAGATCGTCTGCATCGCCTGCGGTTTGGCGATGACCCAGGCGTAGGACGCTTCGCTGGCCCCTGTCGTTTCCATCGAAGACGGAATGGGCGTGTCGTCGTTGGCCGGGATGCTCTTCAGAAAAAGCACGTTTACAGTGCTCCCGGCGTCGTTTCCGGCGTCATAGGTCAAGGTCATATGCGAGCCAAGCGACATGCCGGCCCCGCCCCCGGAAAAAGCCGCGCTATTGGCGATTTTCTCGATCGCCGTCTGCGCCCTCGAAATGGCATCGTCGCGGCCGTCGAGTTCGCGGGCTCCGGCGAGCGCCATTGCATCGACCGCGTTCTGGAGATCGGTGTGCAGGTTGCTGCTGCGGCCGACATCGATGACCAGCAGCGAAAAGCCGAGAAGCATAGGCATGGCAATGAGCGTCAGGGCGATGACATAGCCACGATGATCGTTCCAGAACCGTCTGACAACCCTGCTCAGCATTGGCCTACCCCCATCACGGCTTTCGTCGTGACGACCCTGTTTCGTGCATTTCCCTTCCGGCGCGCTGCCGCCGTTCATGCCTTTCGAACCGCTACTGGCTGATGGTGGCCCCATTGGACGCACCGTTGGCCTCCATAGCGGGCGACGGCTGAATGACCCCCACCCCACCGTTCTGGTACTCGGTCATCACCCTGCGGATCACCTTGCCGTCGCTTGCGATACGGGTTCGCTGGGCTTCCGGCGGGAACGGGTCCTCGGTATGGATGGCCTTGTTTGCTTCCATGGCGTTCCCGGCCCCGAAGGTAATCGAGTCGCGATGGTTCATGTAGTCGGCGCAGCCGGAAACCAGGCCGGCGGCGGCAAGGACGAGAAGGGCGCGCTTAGCGTTTTGTAGCAACAACCTGCCCTCCCTGGTTCAGGTCGAGACGATGGCCATAAGGCCCGGTCACACCTTCGCCGTTGCGAAAGCGCCGGAGCATGTCCTTGTCGACTTCCAGGACACCGAGCGCGAAAAGCTCGACGTCGTTGGACGACCGCGTCTGATCGAGCGGACTATAGAGGTCCTCACCCGGGCGGGCCGGCCGCACGATGTGCGGGGTGACGACGATAACCAGGTCGGATTCCTTCTTCTGGAAACTCGTCGAACGGAACAGTGCGCCGAGGATCGGTATTTTCCCGAGGCCCGGCAATTGCTGGATGTCCTTGGCATTGATCGACTGCAGCAGGCCCGCCATGGCAAAGCTCTGGCCGTCGCGAAGTGCGACCGTGGTGCTGGCCGCGCGCGAGATGAAACCCGGATTGCCGTTGACGTTGATCGACGTATCAAGCTCGGAAACCTCAGGCTCGATTTCCAGATTGATGACACCGTCGTCAAGCACCACCGGTTTGAAGGTCAGCCGCACACCGAAGGGGCGATAATCCGTCTCGGTGGCCACTGTCGTGCCGTTGTTGGTCGTCTTCAGGATCGGCACTTCACCGCCGGCATGGAAACTGGCGGTCGAGCCGCTCATCGCGATCAGGTTCGGCTGAGCCAGGCGACGCACCAAACCCTTCTGCTCGAGCGCGTTGATGACCACGTCGATGCGGCCGCCCGAAATTTCCAGAACCTTGGCGATCAGTTGGCCGAAGGGCACCATACCGGTTGCCGCACCCTTGGGGTCGACGAGGGTACGGACGAGGCTGCCATCATCGTCCACGCTGATACCCTGGCTGGTCGTTGCCTTGCCGATGCCGTTGTTGCCGCGCCCGGACCAACCGATCCCGAGGTCACGACCCGTCTGGCGCGACGCTTCGATGACACGGACCTCCAGCATCACCTGCTGGCTGTCACTGACGCGCAACTGGTTCAGCACTGGTTGATCGGAATAGGACTGGGCAATTTCGATCACCCGCTGCAATTCGACGCCGTCACGAACCATACCCGTCAGGCGAATGCGGTCGTTGGAATTGGCCACTATAACCCGGGCCGAGGGCGCGGCAGAGCGAATGGCGGCGGCGACTTCGCTGAAATCGCTGGCAACGCGGACATCGATGACGCCGAGAAGCGACTTGTCGTCGCCATAGACAGAGATATTGGTGGCGCCGACCTTCTTACCGCGAATGAACAGCGACTTGTCGGAAAGCGGCACCACGTCAATCATATCGGCGCTGCCGATGACGAGATCGCCGAAGGGCTGGCCGGTGTTGAGCGTCAGCGTCGCGTTCGGAGGCAACGTCACACGCTGGACCGATTTGCCTAAGGTGACCGACTTTTCCTGTGCGTTGGCGCAGCCGGCAAATCCGGGACCTAAACACACACAGGCCGAAAACACTGCCGCCAGTGCCGCAAGGCTTTTCGTACTTGCGATTCTTCTCTTGCCATCCGCCATGCCTGCTGTTGCCCCCTCATTCGGCTGGCCGCATCTGCGGCATGCCGCCTAAACATCACTGGACCAGGCCGACTCTGTGCTCCTCGCGCTTCGTCGTGTTCCAGACCCCCACCGTCACCCACTTCGGCTCGACCGGCAATACCGGTTCGACCTTTGGCTCCACAATCTGCACTTGTTTTTCAGGTTCTGGCAACTTATTCTTTTCCAGATCATTGCCTAGTTCCGTCGCCATCGCCCCGCCACCAAGGTCGGCGACGGTGATCGGCCGGGTTTGCTCGATAGACGCGGAGGCAATATTGCGAAGCGCCAGCGAGAGCGTGCCGATGCTGGAGCCGAGGGTAAGGCGCTGCGCCTCATCGGTCGTAACCTCGAAGGTCACGGTTTTCACGACTGATGGTTCGTCCTTGCGCTCGTCGGCCGTCTGGTCCACCGCCAGGACCTTGACGCCCTGCAGCAGCACGTCGACGAAGGTCTGGTCGTTGCCGGCCGGCTCGCGTACGACCCGCGTCAGAAGCACGTCGACGCGATCGGAAGGCCTGACGAAGCCGGCAACGCCGAGCACGTCGTTGACGCGGATGGAAACGGCCTTCATGCCCTGGTCGAGGGCCGCCGACAGCGTGGCGCGTTCGCCGGTACCGGTGATTTTCGAGGATAGCACCGGCTCGCCGGGGTCGATCGCCGCCATGGCATAGCGCGGCTGGGCATCGCTGCCGACGACCGTCTCGATGCTGACGAACGAGCCTGCGGGTGTTTCATTGGAGGGCCATGGGATGGCTCTGAGATTTTCGGGCCGGATCCGGTCACCGAAGCGCATCGGTTTGGCGGCGACAACGAGTGTCCGTTCCTCGGCCTTCACGCCGTTCATCGCCAGCAGCCGGGCCTTCTGATCGGAGAGATACTCGCGCATGCCGAAAACTGCTGCGGCGGCAAGTACAAACGCAATAACGAGACTTAAAATCGTTGAAGAACGCATCGCGGTTACTCGCTACACTGGACGGAGTGCATCCATTCATTTTTGCTAATTTAGAGGAGAGGGGTTAACAAAGACCCCTCCCTTCTTAGAACGCCAATATCAGGCTGGGACAGCCAGTTTGGTGGTGAACCACCCTGCCCATCCCGTCCAAACGGCAGCCAGATTGGTGCCGGCCAATGTCACCGCCGTAATCACGCCGCCGACCAGCAAGGCAAGCAGAATGAGGTATTCAGTGAGTGCGACGCCGTCTTCTTCCCGCGCGAAAGCGCGTACGCAGTTTACAAGTGCTTTCATCGAGATTTTACCTCCCAGGTAAGTAGTGCGCCGTAATTTCCCCCGGCCGCCCTGTCGTCGAGACCGCCTCTTCGACTGGGAACATTAGTAATCTCTTAACTCTAATTTAGTCAATTGTTTTATACGCTGGCGATCGGCATCTATACTTTTATGGTTAAGACGAAAGTCCCGGGTCCATTCGTAAAAACCGACTAATTCATCGGATTTTATTGGAACTCAACTTTAAATCAGGGTATAATAACCCAAAAAGGTTGGATACTATGCTGAAAATGTTCGATGTTATTAGTTCGATTTCAGTATTACTTTTTCTCTACGCCGCCTGGACCGATTTCCGCACATGGAAGATCCCCAACACGATCGTGCTTGCGCTCGTGACACTTTATGCCCTGCGCGCGGTGGCCGTGATGCTTGGCTCCGAGGACGTCGGCGCTGCTCTCTTTGCCTCGAGCGGAATTGGCGGCGACGTCGGGGCCGGTCTGCTGATGTTTATGCTCGGAGTGGCGCTCTGGGCGTTCCGGCTGTTTGGTGCAGGGGACGCCAAGCTTTTTCTGCCGATCGGCCTTTTTGTCGGATGGCATGGAATGCTGCCGTTTTCGTTTTTCCTCCTCGTCCTTGGCATCGTCACACTGCTGGCCCTGCGGCTGCCGGTGCCATTGCCCGTCGCACACCTCGCTTTTTTCATGCGCATCGAGGAAATTCGGGCGAGCCGGAAGATTCCGTATGGCGTCGTCATGGTATTCGCCGCGCTCATCACCTTGGCCTTGCCCATTATCCGACAGCAACTGCAGCTACGGTGACCCGGCGTCGACAGAACTTCCTCGCAAGAGCCCCTTCGCATTCACGATCGTTTTCAGCAAAATCTGTTTTATCAGCTCGCACAGAAGACAGGCCTATCGCGCCCACAGTCGATGCGGCGCGAACGGACTTGGGGCGTTTCGGTATCAGCGAGAAAGCGACGGGTCGCGAGAGTGGTCGTTTCAGCTATAGGCGGTGCTCGCAATTTACAGCGAGGGACCTGATCTCTTGCCGGCAACCGCGTGAGATGCCGGCCTAACGGCAACATCTCACATCATCAGTCAGAGCTGTTTGCCGGCAGAACTGCGGAGAGCTTTTTTATTCCCGCGGCAAATCCTATCTGCAAATTCTCGGTTACCAGGATTGAGGGCAACCACCGATGACGTCGAACGCATGGACGAGCGCGAAAAAGAACATATCTTCGAGGGGTCCTTCCTTTCTTGAAGCCTCAAACCAAACAGCACAGGCACACATCCATGACCAAAGGCTCCGATCTTCTAGTGGCAGCGCTTGAGAACGAAGGTGTCGATCGCATCTTCGGCATCCCCGGCGAAGAGAACCTCGACGTTGTCGAATCCATCCGCAAGTCGTCGATTGAGCTCGTGCTCACCCGACACGAGCAGGCAGCCGCTTTCATGGCCGCGACCTATGGCCGCCTGACAGGAAAGCCCGGCGTCTGCCTGACGACGCTCGGGCCCGGCGCCCTGAACCTCTCGACGGGTGCCGCATACGCCCTGCTCGGCGCGATGCCGATGGTGATGATTACCGGTCAGAAAGGCATCCTCTCGTCCCGCCAAGCGCGGTTCCAGGTGGTCGACGTTGTCGCGTCGATGAAGCCGCTGACCAAGCTCGCAAGGCAGATCGTGTCGCCGCAGATGATCCCGACGACGGTCAGGGAGGCGTTCCGCATCGCCCAGGAGGAAAGACCGGGGCCGGTGCATCTCGAGCTTCCGGAAGATATCGCGGCCGAAGAGTGCCAGGAGGTGGCGCTGATTGCGCCGCATCAGCTCGAACTGCCGACGGCAAGCGATGCGGCCCTCGATCGCGCTGCCGCCCTCATTGCCGCAGCCAAACGTCCGCTTCTGATGTTCGGGGCCGCCGCCTCCCGTCCCCGCTCGACCTCCGACATCGCCCAATTCGTGATCCGCACACGCATCCCGTTCTTCACGACCCAGATGGGCAAGGGAACGGTGCCGGGTGGAACCGAACTTTACATGGGCACCGCCGCGCTGTCGGAGCGGGATTATGTCCATGAGGCCATCGAACAGGCCGACCTCATCATCACGATCGGTCATGACACCATCGAGAAGCCACCGTTCATCATGGGCAAGGGCGGCCCGAAGGTCGTCCATATCGGATATCAGCCGGCGACCGTCGAGCAGGTCTATTTCCCGCAATCCGAGGTCATCGGCGACATCGGCCCCTCGCTGAAGGCGCTGGCGGATCGCCTCGAGGGCAAGCTGCCGAATGCGCAGGCGCTTCTCCACCTGCGGGAGCGCATTCTCGAGCGCATCGCCGCGCGGGCTACGGAGGATCGTTTCACCCCACAGCGGCTGGTCCACGATATAAGAGAAGTGATGCCGCATGACGGCATCCTGGCGCTCGACAACGGCATGTACAAGATCTGGTTTGCCCGCAACTACCGGACGCGGATGGCGAACACGCTGCTGCTCGACAACGCTCTTGCAACGATGGGAGCCGGACTGCCGTCGGCGATGGTTGCCTCGATGCTATACCCCGAGCGACGGGTCATGGCGATCTGCGGTGACGGTGGCTTCATGATGAACTCCCAGGAACTTGAGACCGCCGTCCGGCTGAAACTCAATCTCGTTGTCCTCGTGATCGAGGACAATGCCTATGGCATGATCCGCTGGAAGCAGGCGGTGGACGAGTTCCCGGATTTCGGGATGACCTTCGGCAATCCCGACTTCGTGAAATATGCCGAATCCTACGGCGCCAAGGGAACCAGGGTCGACGATATCGGTCGGTTCAAACAGGTGCTCGAAGAGGCATTCGCCGGCGGCGGCGTGCATCTGGTGAATGTGCCAGTCGACTATTCGGAGAACGAACGCGTGCTGGTGAAGGAGCTTCGTGAACGGCTCCCCCAGATATTGGAGGTCTGAGATGCCGCTTGCCATGAAGGTCTACCAGGCGTTCGACCGCGAACCGATTGCCGAGCTGCCGGCCGATGACGCGGCCGCGCTCGAACGCAAGCTTCAGATCGCCGCCAACGCCTTCGCCGATCGCGACGGCTGGCTGCCCGCGCATCAGCGGATGGCGATCCTCAGAAAGGCGTCGGCGCTTTTGCAGGAGAACCGCGATCGTTTTGCGATGATGATCGCCCGTGAAGGCGGCAAGCCGCTGACGGATGCGATCATCGAGGTGACGCGCGGGATCGACGGCCTCCTCAATGCGGCGGACGAGCTGCGCAATTTCGGCGGCAAGGAAATCCCCATGGGGCTGACTGCAGCCAGCGCGAACCGATGGGCCTTCACCACCAAGGAGCCGATCGGCGTCGTGGCGGCGATATCGGCCTTCAACCATCCGCTCAATCTCATCATCCATCAGATCGCGCCGGCGATCGCCGTGGGTTGCCCGGTGATCATCAAGCCGGCAGCGACAACCCCGATTTCCTGCATCGAGATCGTCAAGCTGTTCTGGGAGGCCGGTCTCGACGAACGCTGGTGCCAGACCCTCATCACCGAGGACAATGCGCTTGCCGAAGCCTTCGCGACCGATCGTCGCGTCGCGTTTTTGAGCTTCATCGGTTCCGCCAAGGTCGGCTGGTACCTCAAGGGTAAGCTGCCGCCGGGCACCCGATGCGCGCTTGAGCATGGTGGAGCAGCACCCGTCATCGTCGACCGCAGCGCCAATGTCGATGCGATCGTCGGCACCATCGTCAAAGGCGGCTATTATCACGCCGGGCAGGTCTGCGTGTCGGCCCAGCGTCTCTTCGTGCACGAAGATATTCTGGCTTCCTTCACCGAGGCGCTCGCTGCCAGGGTGGCAGTCCTGCATGTCGGTGATCCCAAGCTTGCGCAAACCGAGGTAGGTCCGCTCATCCTGCCACGCGAGGCAGACCGCGTCACGACCTGGATCAAGGAGGCGACGGACGCCGGAGCCAGACAGATCGGAGGCGGGCGGATGTCCGAGACGACACTTCTGCCTTCGGTTTTGCTGGACCCGCCTACTGAGGCGAAAGTATCCATGCTCGAGGTCTTTGGACCGCTGACCTGCGTCTACGGCTACCGCGACCTCGACGAAGCGATCCGCATTGCCAACTCGCTGCCTTATGCCTTCCAGGCGAGCGTCTTTTCCGCCGACATAGCGATTGCTCTCAGGGCGGCAAAACATCTGGATGCAGCGGCCGTTCTCGTCAACGACCACACCGCGTTCCGCACCGATTGGATGCCTTTCGCCGGACGCAGGCAGTCAGGATACGGGGTCGGCGGCATTCCCTGGACGATGGAAGAGATGGCCGACGACAAGATGGTAGTGTTCAACCAGGTGACTTAGGGCCAGTGATGATGGGATCAACTGTTCGATTTCCGTCGGCAGGTAAAACCCTTGGATAATAGACGATGCCTTCGCCGACGTGGTCGATCACCCCGCCTGCATAATTCCTGTACGGCGACGGGATGGGTGTCGTGCACCGCTCAAAATTAGACAAACATTGGATAACCGCTTGCTCGGCCAGGATGGACTTGCCTCGCCCATAGCCGGGAGGCATGGTCTGCCTCGGAACAACGAATCACAGAACTGCGGACGAGAGGTCTTTGGCCATGTTCGAAAGCTCGCAGCGCATCGCAAACATGGCTGATTAATGTTTTCCTTCCTGCACAGTTCGGACCTGCATATTGGCAAGCGATTTGGCAATCTTCCGGAGGATTTGAGAGGGCGCCTGCGCGAGGCGCGGCATGGTGTCATCGCCAGGCTTGCCGGTGCGGCACGAGAGCATGGCGCTGGTGTCATCCTGCTCGCCGGCGACACCTTCGATACCGAGACGCCGACGCCTGCCGTGCTTCGTCAGGCGCTTGGCGAGATGGCCCGGAATTCACCGCTGCGCTGGGTCTTGCTTCCGGGCAATCACGACTCGCTTCTGGCCGATCAGCTCTGGAGTGCTGCGCGCGGCGTGGTGCCCGACAATGTCATCCTGGCGACGGAAGCGGTGCCTCTTCCGCTTGGACCTGATGTCATCCTGCTGCCGGCGCCTTGCACGACCAGGAGGCCGGGTCGCGACCTGACCGAATGGATGACGGGCGCCGCCACGCCGGACGGCGCTATCCGCATCGGCCTCGCCCATGGCCCTATCCAGGAATTTTCCGAGGATGCCACGGCCACCAACGTGATTGCGCCGAACCGCGCAGCGCTGGCCGGCCTCGACTACATGGCGCTTGGCGATTGGCACGGATCGGTGGCGGTGGACGCCAGAACATATTATAGCGGCGCGCCCGAGCCGGACCGTTTCAAGCATGACCGGCCGGGGCAGGCGATGGTCGTTTCCATTGCCGGGCAGGGGGCGATGCCGACGACTACGGCCGTGACGACCGCCAGCTTTTCCTGGCAGACATTGCACCTTCCTCTGCTGGCATCGGAAGACGGTGTTGAAGTGCTGAAGGCCGCGCTGCCGGAACCGTTCGCGCGGCGACAAACCCTGTTGAGCGTCGCGCTCTCCGGCCGTGCCCGGTTGAACGGGCGGACGGCAATGATCAGCCTGCTGGAGCAGGTCGCGCCGGAATTTGCGCATCTGGAGATCGATACCGACCTTTTGGGGACCGACTGCGAGAGCGATGATCTCGAGACCATCGACCGAGCCGGTGCACTGCGCGATGCTGCGGACTTGCTGCTTGCCGAAAGCCTCGACGAGGCCCGTTCCGGCGACGACAGGAACGTGGCGCGCCAAGCGTTGATCCGCCTGTTTTCCTATTGCGAGGCGATCGATCGATGAAACTCACCGCCCTTCGCCTCCACAATGTCAAACGCTTCGCCGGCCGCGGAATATCAGTTGAGGGAATCACCGACGGCGTCAATGTGCTGAGCGCCGCCAACGAACATGGCAAATCAACCTGTTTCGAGGCGCTGCATGCCCTGTTCTTCCAGCCGCACAGCGGCAACCCAAAGAGCGTGCAGATGCTGCGCCCCTATAGCGGCGGCAATCCAATCGTCGAGGCCGATATCACGATCGAAGCCGGCCGCTACCGCCTGACCAAGCAGTTCCATAGCGGACGGCGCGCCAGCGTCACCGATCTCGGCAGCGGCCGGATCGTCGCCCAGGCCGACGAAGCCGAGGCTTTCATCGGCGATCTCATTTCCGGCGGTACCTCCGGCCCGGCAGGCCTGCTCTGGGTGCGCCAGGGCGTCACCGGCATCGAAAATCGCAGCAAGAGCGAGGAAGAGAACGACAAGCGAGTGCGCGAAAGCCTGCTGTCTTCGGTGCAGGGAGAGGTGGAGGCGCTGACGGGCGGACGGCGCATGTCGGCGGTGCTCGAAGCCTGCGAGGAAGAACTCAATCGCCTGGTTACAGCAACGCTCCGACCGAAGGCAGGAGGACGCTTTGCCGCCGCGCTCGAGGAGCGTGACCGGTTGCAGGAGGAGGAGGCGCGGCTGGCCAAGGAGGTGGAGATGCTGCACGGCGCACTCGACCGCCGCCGCTCAGTGCAGGCGAGACTCGGCGAACTGGAAAACCCTGATGAGGAGGCGGGCCGGAAGACCGCGATTGCCAATGCCCAGTCGGTGCTCGAAGCCGCTAAACTGCATGACAGGGAACTCAAAGCGCTCGATGCCGAGGCCGCCTTGGCCGCCAGTCGCCGCGATGAGGCGCAGCAGGCATTCGACCGCTTCCACACGGCATTGAACCGCAGCGGCGAACTCGCGCGGCGTTTCGCCTTGGCAGAAAAGGAGCTTTCAAGTGCAGCCGAGCGACGCACGGCATCGCTTGTTGAAAGCGAGGCTGCAACGGCGGAGGTGCAGGCGGCCGAAGAGGAGGAGCGGTTGAACCGTGAACTGCTTGCGCGGCTGGAGGCAGCGCTACGTTCACGCCACGCCGCAGAGCGCCTGGCCGAGGTTCGCCTGCGTCTCGAACAGGCGGAAGCCGCGCGGCAGCAGATCGAGGATGGGGAGGCCGCACATGCATTGCTCGCCATTCCAGCCGATGCGATCGAACAGCTTGAAGCGCTTGATCTCAAGATCGTCGGCTTGCGTGCAGCCGCCGCGGTTGGTCTTCCCACGCTCAGGATCGATTACCTGAAGGATGCCTCCGGATCAGTGAGCATGGACCGCCAGGCTTTGATTGGGGGCGAGGATAGAAGCTTTGCCGGGATGGCGAAGCTCGAAATAACAGGCGTCGGCACGCTGACCATCCATTCCAGCCGGCAGGCCGATCAGGACGGGACGCTGGAGGCCGCGGAAGTCACGCGCCAAACATTGCTTGCCAAGCTCGGTGTCGACAGTCTGCGGCAGGCACGACAGCGCGAAATTGCCGCGCGGGACAAGCAGGAGGAACTGGTGCGGGCGCGCCAGCGGCTCGCCGATCTCGCGCCGAATGGCATTGACGAGCTTCACCTCGACGCCGCACGCTTTGCCGAACTCAGCCAGGGTCCGGTCGAACTCGTCGCCAACCCGGAAGAGGTGCGTGCCGGTCTCGGGGATGCGACACGGCGCATCGAACTGGCGCGCAACCGGGCGCGGGAGGCGTCAGTGATGCGCACGGAAGCAGGCGATGCCACATTGCGCGCGCAGACCGAGCACGCCAGGCTTGGCCAGGAACGCGAGGCGATCGAAGCGGTCATCGGCCCCGAGTCCGGCCGAACTGAATTGCAGCAGGACCTTGTTCTCAAGCTTTCCAGCGCCAACGAGCAGGTCGATGCTGTCGAACTGCGGGCCGAGCCTTTGCGCAGGGCGGGACGAGACCTCGCAGGTGCCGAGGCTGCCCTTGCCAGGGCGCGCTCGGTCGCCGACGCCGCAGGCCGCGAAATTGCCAGGCTTCGCGAGGAGCTTGCCGATCTCGGCGGTCAGATCCGCACCCGCTCGGACAGTGCGCTGGAAGAAAACTGGTCGGAAACGCGGGATTTTCTGGCAGCCGCGCGCGAGCAGGTGAAGCGTTTCGAAACGGAGGTCGGCGTGCTCGATCGCTTGCGCAAGGCGCTGACGGCGACGCGGGCGGCGGCGCGCGATCTTTATCTCAAGCCGGTCATGAACGAACTCGCCCCGCTGCTCGGCCTGCTGTTCGACGACATCTCGATCACCTTCGACGGCGACACGTTGCTGCCGCAGATCGTGCGCCGCAACGGCCTGGACGAGGATGTCGACCGGCTGAGCGGCGGCATGCGGGAGCAGCTCTCAGTGCTGACCCGCCTTGCATTCGCACGGCTGCTTGCCCGCGACGGCCGGCCGGCGCCTGTCATCCTCGACGATGCGCTTGTTTATTCCGACGACGACCGGATCGAGCGAATGTTCGATGCGCTGCACCGCCAATCGCGCGACCAGCAGATCCTCGTCTTCTCCTGTCGCCAGCGCGCCTTCGCCAAGCTGGGCGGCAATGTGCTCACCATGCAGCCATGGCAGCCGGATTAGAAGGTTCCACACTCAGGCGGGGACTGCTCCTCGCTCAAGCCACAGATAGGCGGCAGCCGTCCAGGAAAAGCCGAGGCCTCCGCAGCCTTGGCCGGTGACCGGGTCGAAATATTCGGCAAAACCTTCCGTCTCGATCGCTGCGATGGTGGATTGCCGCAGCTCTTCGGCGACATCCGTGTAGCCATTGCGCTTGAGGCCGTCGATCAGCAGCCAATTGATGATCGCCCAGGCGGGGCCGCGCCAGTAACGCTTCGGCTCCCAGCTCGCAATGCCAGGCTTCGTCGTCGGAAAGGCGACCTTTAGATCCTTGGACCAGACCTTCATTTCCGAAACCAGCGCTTCGGCAACCTGCCTGTCGAGGTCCAGCGAGAGGAGGGGGATGAAGCCGGCTTGCGTGGCGGCTTCGACATCTTCGCCGGAGATCAGGTCTCGCGAGACAAAGCGGGCAAGGTCCGGCCGCCATTGGGCCATCATCGCCTTGCGGCTGCGGTCGTTGAGGGCGGCGATCTCGATCGCGTCCTGCGTCCGGCCGAGGAGGCGGGCGAGGTGTTCGAGGTCTTCGCCGGCCTTGAGCAGGATGGCGGTTGTCTGGATCTCGGCGACCTTGAAGGACGCCTTTTCCCATTGTCTCGCCGGATCCCAGCCGCAGGCGGCATAGGTATCGACCAGATGAATGAAGCGGCGGTAATCCTCGTCGCGCGGACGCATGTCGGCATCGACATGGCCGGTATCCTTGCGCACGACGGGGGTGTCGGTGGTGGTGGGCACGCGGGCGAGCGCGATGTCCCAGGCCGGAGAATTGTCGCTGCCGCTTTCCCACGGATGCAGAAGCGCGACGAGCCCGGTGCCATCGGGATCACGGGCGGAATACCACCAGCGATGCCATTTCAGCGCCGCCTCGTAGAGTTGCAGGGTGCGCTCTTCGGCGCCTTTGCCGGCAGCTTCGTGCAGCTTGCGCAGTGCGATCGCGAAGACCGGCGGCTGGGTTATGCCGGAGGTCGGGATCGTATGGTTTGTGCGCCAGACGTTCGGCCCCGGGAAATAGGTTTCGCTCGGCGCATGGAAGACGATATGCGGGATCATTCCATCAGCCCATTGGCCTTCGACCAGCCGTTCCAGCTCGCGATAGGCGCGATCGATATCGTAGAGCGCGAAGCCCATGGCGACGAAGGCGGAATCCCAGTTCCACTGGAAGGGATAGAGCCGGTCGGTCGGCACGGTATAGCCGCCGCGATCGTTGGCGGCGAGGATGCGCTTCGCCTGGTCGGTATGCGTGTTCATTTCGGATGCTCCGGTATATTTTTAGGCCAGGACGGACGGAAAGGACTTGCCGCTTTCGGGGGAAAGCCAGGTGATGCGCTTCTGGTCGAGCCTCAGGCCGATCGTGTCGCCGCTCCTTACGGTCTCCGAGGCCGGCAGGATGACGCGCACCGGCTGGTCATGGATCGAGCCGGTCAGAAGCAGGTGCGAGCCCATCGGTTCGGCAACGCGCACCTTCATTTCGAGACCCTGCGGCAGCGGCGCGAGTTCTACGGCTTCGCCGCGCAGGCCAAGGATCACTTCATTGCCGGACCCCTGCGGCACGACAAGCTGCTCGGTGCCTGCCGCCACCTGGCTGTTTGCGACCGGCACCTTGATGAAGTTCATCGGCGGGTTGCCGATGAAGCCGCCGACGAAACGTGTTGCCGGGTGATTGTAGATCTCGACCGGATGGCCGACCTGCTCGACCACGCCGCCATGCATGACGGCGATGCGGTCGGAAAGGCCCATGGCTTCTGTCTGGTCGTGGGTGACGTAGATCGTCGTCGTGCCTGCCGATTGCAGCACCGTCTTGAGTTCGGTGCGCATTTCCAGGCGGAGCAGCGCGTCGAGGTTCGAAAGCGGCTCGTCCATCAGCAGAACCTTTGGTTCGACGGCAAGGGCACGAGCGACCGCGACGCGCTGGCGCTGACCACCGGAAAGCTTGTTCGGGTAGCGGTCGAGATATGGCTCGATATGCAGGAGGCCGGCGGCCTTCTCGACCTGCGCCTTCACTCTGGCGTCGTCGACCTTCTGCATTCGCAGCCCGAAGGCGACGTTCTCATAGACCGTCATATGCGGAAAGACGGCGTAGTTCTGGAAGACCATCGCAAGGCCGCGATCCCGGGGTGCAAGGCCGATCACCGACTTGTCGCCGATGCGGATATCTCCCGATGTAGCCGTCTCGAGGCCGGCGATGATGCGCAGCAGCGTGGTCTTGCCGCAGCCGGATGGACCGAGCAGCGAGACGAATTCGCCGTCGTTGATCGTCAGCGAGACCTCTTTCAGCGCCTGGAAGGCTCCGAAGCTCTTGCGGATGCGGTCGATGACAATGTTGGCCATGTCTCTGGTCCCGTTACTTGGAGGAAATGCCCCAGATCGCGAAGAGGTAGCGCCTGACCGCGAAGATGAAGACAACCGAGGGAAGGATGAGCATGAGGCCCCCGGCAAAACGGTAATGCATCGGGCTTTCCGACAGCACGGTCAGCAGGTAGGCGGTCAGCGTGCGGTTGCGCACCGTCAGCACCGAGGCAGCAAAGACCTCGTTCCATGAGATGACGAAGGCAAAGACCGCGGTTGCGACGATGCCGGGAAGCGCCAAGGGTGCCACTACCTTGAAGAAGGCCTGGATGCGGGTGCAGCCGAATACCCAGGCGGCTTCCTCCAACTCCTTCGGTACGCCGAGGAAAATGCCCTGGGTGACGAGTGCGGCGAAAGGCAGCGCCAGCACCGTATGGATCAGGCCGACGCCGAGGATCGTATCGTAGAGGCCGAGCCGGATGAAGGAGACCGTCAGAGGCAATGCCAGGATTGCCAGCGGGAAAGCGCGGGTCAGCAGCACCAGAAGGCGGTAGCTGTCCTTGCCGCGGAAATCGTAGCGGGCGAGCGCGTAACCGGCCGGCGCGCCGAGCAGGATCGAAAGCGCCACCGTGATGCCGGCTGCGCCCAGCGAATTGAGGAAGGACTGGACGACGCCTTCGGTCTTCAGGAAGAGAATGAAGGGCTCCAGCGATATGCCAGTGGGAAGACCGGTCTTCGGCCAGATGTAGACGCCCTGGCGTCCGCCGAGGGCGCCGAGTGCGACGAGATAGATCGGCACCAGCACCCAGGCGCAGAGTGCGGCGATGCCGCTCCACAAAAGCCAGCGCCGTGAGGAGACGAAGCCGGCGGTGTTGGGGGTGTCCGCGGTAGTGCTGATGGTATCCGTGGTCATGGCAGGCGCTCCGGATCGACCTTCAAGGCTTTGAGATAGATGAGCGTGGCGGCAAGCGAGATGATCATGATCAGCACCGCGTAGGCAGCAGCGACGCTGTAATTCTGGTTCTGGTTTTGCCAGCTATAGGCCTCGCCGACGAGGACCGGAAAATTGCGCCCGCCGAGCGCATAGACCACCGCGAAGACCTCGAAGGCGAGCACGGTGCGCAGGATCAGCGCCGATTGCAGGGCGGGGCGGATCAGCGGCAGGGTGATGCGCCAGAAGCGCGTCCACGGACCAGCCCCGAAGATCTCGGCGGCTTCCTTGAACTCCTTCGGAACCTGGTTGAGGCCGGCGACGATGATGACCATGACGATTGCCGTGCCGCGCCAGATTTCGGCAACCGCAATCGCGAGGAAGAGCGCGACCGGCGTCTGGTAGGAGAGCCAGCTTGCCTGCCGGCTGATGATGCCGAGGCCAAAGAGCAGCGAATTCAGATAGCCGGTATTCTGCAGGATCGACAGCCAGACGAGACCGGCGGCGAGATCGGAAATGCCGAGCGGGATCGTCCAGATCCACAGGATCGTCTCGCGCCCGCGGCCGACCTTGGCGACCATCGTGCCCATGGCCAGCGCCAAGGCGATCTGCACCGGCACGACCGCGATCGTCAGCAGGAAGGTGTTCTTCACCGAGCGGTTGAAATTGATGTCGGTGACCATGCGCTCGGCATTGGCGAGCGATGGCGCGCCATTATCCGACACGGCCAGCCAGATCGTCTGCACCAGCGGCACGACGAACAGCAGCGCCAGGAAGGCGACGGATGGCAGGATCAGCAGATAGGGGATCCAGGGTCGGCTATTGGTCATCGGCTCCCGCCTCGACGAGCAGAGGGTTGAAAGAGCGCCCGGGCATTTCGTCCGGACGCTTCATGGGCCGATTTATTCGACCGGGCAGGGGCCATCGCTCTTGGCATCCGGCGCCCAACAGGCAGCTTTCGTATCGGCCATCAGCTTGGCCATCGTCGCGCCTTGGACCTTCAGCACGTCTGCGACGGGCTCGTTCTGCAGCACGATGCGCTGGAAACTGTCCATGTAGACCTTGTTGAACTCGCCGCCCTTGTCGCCGAGGCCGACCGGGAGCAGCGAGATGACCGCGTCCTTGGAAGCCTGGGTGGCGGTGACGGCACCGGCGAGCAGGGCGACGCCGGCATCGAGATCCGGCGGCAGCTTGACGTTCAGCGTCGGGAAGAAGCCGACCTTGGAGGCAGTCAGGAGCTGCGTCTCCGGCATCGAAAGGTGCTCGATGACCTTTTCGGCGCCGGCCTTGTCGGGTGCACCCTTCGGAATGGCGAGACCGGCAACGACCGGCATATAGCCGCGGCCCTTCGGACCCGCAGGCGCCGGGAAGACGACATAATCGTCAGGTGCTGCGGAAATGGCATTCTTCAGGCGGGCGATATGGTCCCAGGCGACCATGACTTCGCCGGCAGCCAACGGCTCCTGCATGAAGTCATAGCTGGTCGAGTTCGGCGTGACATAGGCCCATAGCGCCTTCAGCTTCTCCCAGCCGGCGGCCGCATCGGCACTCTGGAAAGTACGCACGACGCCGCCGGTGAAGGAGGGATAGAAATAGCCCTGGAAATAACGCGCCATCAGGCCTTTCGGGCCGGCGGGAAAGCCGATCTGCGGCTGGCCTGTGGCCTCCTGCATATTCTTGCCCCACTCGATCAACTGATCGTAGTTCAGCGCGTTCACGTCGGCGCCGGCCGGCAGGTATTGCAGCGCTTCCTTCCTGGCGGCCATCACATAGGTCGCCTGCATCCACGGGATGTACTGCTGGGTCGACTTGCCGAGCTTGCCGAGGTCGAGCAATGACTGCGGCATGCCGCTCGCTGCCAGCTTCTTGGCGAGATCGTCAAGCGGTTCCAGTGTGTCCTTGTCGGCAAGCGGCGAGAGCTCGCCATGCAGCGCGCCGACGAGGCTGACGGTGTGCTTGCCGGCCTGACGTTCGGCTTCCATGCGCACCGCAAACTGCGGTGGTTCCTCAACCACGTAGTCAACCGAGCCGACGTCCTTCAGGAGCTCCTCACGGACGACGGTCGCCTCCTCGATCGGACGAAGCTGGGTGGACACGAAAACCGTCTGGGCCAGCACCGGCGAGGCGAAGGCCAGCACCGTCGAAGCCAGAATTCCAAGTGGTAGGATATGTTTCATCTTCTCCTCCTTCATTGTTCTTTGTTTGAGATGCACGGCTGTCTATGCCGCCTTGGCGGGACGGCGATGGCTGTCGCGATCGACGAATTCGATCGCGTGAAGCTCCTGGAGTTCTTCGGCAGGTTCGCCTGCAATGGCGCGCAGCAGCAGCGAGGCGAAGCTCGCGCCGAGGTTTTCGCCGGTCATGCGCATGGTGGACAGCGGCGGGCTTGTGAACGCGCCCATCGCCAGGTCGTCATGGCCGACAATGCTGATCTGGTTGCCGCCATCGACCTCGCGCAGCGCCCGGAGCGCTCCGATCGCCATTTCGTCGGTGGCGCAGACGAGTGCGGTCGGACGCGAGGGTTGGCGCAGAAGTTCGAGTGCGGCGAGATAACCGCCCTGTTCCAACGGCGCGCCTTCGGCGCAGAGGTCGGTGGCAAGGCCGCATTCCTCCATCGCCGCCCGCCAGCCACGGCAGCGGTCATGTGCGAAGTAATATTCCTGCGGGCCGGCGATGTGGCCGATACGGCGGTGGCCGGCAGCATGGAAGCGCAGCGTCGCGGCCCGGAAGCCGGCAAAACCGTCGCCGTCGATATAGGGATGGGGCAGCAGGCTTTCCGTGCGGCCGTTGGTGACGAAGGGAATGCCGCGCGACTGCAGAAATTCGACGCGCTCGTCCTTCCGTTTGGTGCGGACGAGAAGCATGGCGTCGACGCGACGGCCATCGACGAAGCGGCGGCAGATGTCGAGTTCGCTCTCGCCACGCGGCACCGGCGCAATCACCAGATTGAGGCCGGCAGCGGCAAGATGTTCGGCACAGCCGGACAGCATATCGAGGAAATGCGGAGGACCGATATGGCCGGGATCGCTCGGCAGCGTGACGGCAACGAGCTCGGCGCGCTGCCTGCGGAGGCGACGGGCCGAAGCATTCGGCCGGTAGCCGACCTTGTCGGCGGCCTCACGAACCCGTTCGCGCGTGGCGGCCGACACATCGGCATAACCGTCGAGCGCACGCGACACCGTGGTGATCGACAGTCCGAGCGATTGCGCGAGTTGTTTGAGATTAGCCAAGATCTTCCTCCCGAAGTGAGAAAAAGATTCTCCAAAACGTTTTGGGAGTCAAGCCAAAACGTTTCGGATGTCGTGCCGACGTCGTGCCTATGATCTTCCAACACCAGCAGAGAGCTCGCAGAGACATGCGAAGAGGCGGGCTATTTTCAGCGCAGCCTGGGCGGGACCACTATCTTGTGGATCTGGATACGCTCGGGAAGTTCGCAAAGTAGTTCTGCGTCTCGCTTCAGATGATGAACCTGCCGTGGATCGCCTTTCGTAAACGCGGTCATCGATTCCATATCCGCCCAGTACGAAATTGTCGTGAACCAGGTCTCATCCTCACGGTCTTCGCGCAACAGTTGAACGTCGAGTGCTGTCTTTAGCAGTGGAGGAATTCCCTCTGCGCTGTTGTAGGCTTCATACTCATCAGCGAGTTCCGGCTTCGTGCGGCCACGCCAGATACGAGCTATGGTTGGAACTTTCGTCATGTTCTGCTCCCGGTGACATCTGAACTCAGCAAAGCCGACGCGAGGAAATCCCGCGCGAGCGGCAGGGCACCTGGAAAATGTGTCGCCCCAGCTCGATGAAAAGTGTTCCCGATGCAGCGGGGATAACCGAAGGCTTGCTTTGGGCAGCAAGGTGGCTTCGAATGAGCTCTCGCTCAATCGGTCAGCTTGAGCGTTGCCGTAAACTGGGTCCCTTCCAGGCGATTGTATCTCGCCTCGCCATGCAGTTGATTGACGAAGGCTTTAATCAGCCGCGTCCCCATCCCGGCGCTGTCCGATCGGCCATCGAATCCAATCCCGTCGTCAGCGACGGTAAGTTGGGATTCCTCTCCATCCGTCATGCGCAGCATGACGCGAATGTTTCCGGATGCCCGGCCGTCGAACGCGTATTTCATGCTGTTGGCAATCAACTCGTTGAGCAGGAGGGCAAACGGCGTTGCCCTGTCTGCTGCGATCACGATGTCGTCGATTTCAAAGTCAACGGAAACGGCGCGACCATGGACGTCGACGAGCGTCCTGACGAATGATGGAATGAATTCTCGAGCAGATATTCCGCTAAACTGGTCGAAGCCGTACATCTGCTCGTGAACTGCGGACATCGCAGAGATCCGCTCATTTAATTTTTGAACGGCCTCCGGTTCAAAACCCTGCAAGCGCAGCAGGGCCATCACCGTCTGCAGGTTGTTCTTCACGCGATGGTGTATCTCGCGCATGAGCGTTTCATTCGATCGCAACGCATCGGCAAGCTGCCTTGTGTGCAATGTGTCCACCTTGATGAGGTTCTGAATCCACAATGCAGCTGCCAATGCGCCGACAAGGGCGAAAGCGACCAGCAAAGCCGCGATTTTGGCATCCTCCCAAAAGGGCTGCATGATCACATGGATATCTGCCGAAGCAATGGCCACAAAAGGGGTGCGTTCGAGGATTCGGTATCCGACCAGGCGGTCTTCATTGTCGACTGGCGACACGGAGCGATATGTGCCTGATGTCGCCTTCCTCATGTAGTCGGTAAACAGCTTGTGGTTTCGCATATCGACTGGTCCGGCGGGTTCCGGGTATCGGGCGATAAGTTGCCCGTCGCGTCTTATGAGGCTGACAATCGAGTTCTCGCCGATCGCGACTGCGTCCCATATTGGCCTTAGGATGCTCGCGTCGAAGGCAATCACGGCGACGCCGGCGAACACGCCATTTCGTTCGAGCCTGCGGCTGAAGACGAATATCTGCCGCTCGGAAAGGCGGCTGATGATCAGCGGGGACGTATATTCGTCCGCACCGTTTCTCAGCCGAACGAAGTAGTCGCGGTCTGTAACGTTGATCGGCCGGATATTGCGGTCATTTGAATAGAGCGTTTCTCCATCGGCCCCGATGATATAGGCAGTCGCCTGAGGAGGAAGGTCATAGACGGCCGCGTCGAGATCGCGCACGCGGTCCGGGCCGGGCAAAGATGTACTCGGCCCCAGAGCATCATCAATTCGATGCAGGGTCTCCCGAGCAAGGGAATTCAACCAATTCGCGTTTGCTGCAACGATTTTGGAAGCGGCGCTGACACGCTCATCGCCCCGGCGAACAGCTGTCTCGTAACTGGATATGAGCCAGAGCGACAAGAGGGTGGTCAGTGACAGAAACATCAGCGCGATGATCGCGAGCGATGCTTTTCCCACGGAGCCAACGTATTTATCGCCACCGATCATCTTTTAGGCCAATTTCCATTGTGCGGCGATAGCCAAAACATTGCAACGCATTCCGAACCATATCCGATAAGCTGATTTCTGACTCTCGAAAATTATGCAGTGCTCACTGACTCGGCGCCCTCAAGGGCACGACTGAGGATTGTATTTCATAATCGTCTTTAGAGAATGACCGTGACATCGGTCAATCTTACTCCGTTCGAGAAGGAGGTCAGAATGGTGGCGAACACCTTTCGCACGCGAAGCTCGACACGACAGGTCCTGAACTGATCATTCGGCGTCTATTCGATCAAAATCTAATCAACGGCGTAACCTGATTTGAAAGTCGGTTTGGTACGGAGGGTCTCCTTCCGGGAAGTGACGTCATGATCCTTGAGTTGCAGAATGCCATTCTGGAAATGATTGCCAAAGGGGAACCGCTGGCAACTACGATAGAGCAACTTTGCCTCAAGGTTGAGGCCGCCGTTCCTGGGATCATCGCTTCGGTGCTGACGTTCGACGGGAGCCGTCTTCACACACTCGCTGGCCCCTCCCTTCCGTCTCACTATTCAGCGGCGGTCGACAATCTTGAAGCCGGTCCTCTTGCGGGCTCCTGTGGCGCTGCTGCCTATTTCGGAGAAGCGGTCGTTGTCACCGATATCGAGACTGATCCGCGTTGGCAGGATTTCAAGTCCCTGGTCCTTCCGCTGGGGTTGAAGGCTTGCTGGTCCAGCCCGATCAAGCGTGGCGAGCGGGTGATTGGTAGCTTCGCCTTCTACTATCGAGACCACCGCGGTCCAAAGGCCCTCGAACGGGACCTCGTCCACGCTTGTGTCCATCTCTGCACAATCGCCATCGATCGCGAAGAACGGGTGATGGAACGTCAGCGGCTGACATACAGCGACGCTTTAACAGGGCTGTCGAATCGCGCTCGTTTCAACCAGCTTCTCGCCGAAGAGCTGCCTCGATCCCGGCGCGCCTGGGGCATCTTGCTGGTGGACATCGACAACTTGAAACTCGTGAACGACACGTTCGGGCACGCAGCCGGCGACGCATTGATTCAAGTGGTTGCAGACCGGGTCGCCACGACAGCAGGCTCCCAAAACACGTTTAGGCTCGGTGGAGATGAGTTCGCTGTCATTGTGTCGGACGACAAAGACCTTGATCTGAATGCGAGGGCAACAGACATCTTCAAAGCGTTGTCCTCTCCTTCGACGTGCGACGGTCATGTCGTCTTTCCCGCCGCGACGATTGGCGGTGCGTTGGCAGAGACGGAAACAAACCCTGACCAGATCCGCCAGAACGCCGATGTGGCGCTCTATCATGCGAAAGAACACAACCGTGGTCGGTACGTGCAACACTATCCCGGCCTGGGCACTGCCCTGACCCGACGCTTCAGGGCGGTTCGCGATGTGGGTGTCGCCCTGGAAGACGATCGGATCGACGCGCATTACCAGCCGATCTTGCGCCTCGATACGCGGGAAATCGTCGGTTTCGAAGCCTTGTGTCGAATGACCACGCCTTCCGGCGAAATCATAGCCGCAGCGCATTTCCATGAGGCGACGAAAGACGCCCATATTGCTGCTGAGCTCACTCAACGCATGTTGGTCAGGGTTGCAGGGGACATCCGGAGCTGGCTCGCCCGGGGCCTTCCTCTCCAACATGTCGGCATCAATCTGTCCGCCGCAGATTTTCGCGGCGGTAATCTGCAAGACAGGCTGTGCCGTATTTTCGGGGAAGCAGAGGTTCCTCTCGAGCACATCATCCTCGAGGTGACGGAATCGGTTTATCTCGGGCAACGGGACTATGTCGTAGCGGACGAGATAAAGGCTCTTCGGTCCAAGGGCTTGCGGGTTGCCCTCGACGACTTCGGCACGGGCTACGCGTCTTTGACCCACCTGCTGACGGTGCCGGTCGACATCATCAAGATCGACAAGTCCTTCATCGACCGCATGGTGCCGGGCGACGCAGGGACTTTCATCGTCGAGGGCCTGATCGGAATAGCTGACAAGCTGGGAATCCGGGTCGTCGCAGAAGGGATTGAAACAGAACCCCAAGCTGTTCAATTGAGCCAGCTCGGCTGCAAGCTCGGACAGGGCTATCTGTTTTCGAAAGCAGTCGATCGAACGGTTGCCGCGGCCATTTTAGAGCAGCATGGACAACGGCTCAACCAAGACAAGACCCGTGCCGGAGCCCTATAGCCTGAGCGAGGTTTTCGCGCTCGGGCCAGCCCCGGATACCTGAGACTACGCTTGAGTACCAAGATCATTTTGAACGGATCAGAGATGCGAAAACGGATACATGTCAGCCAATTGCGGGTCGGAATGTATGTCGAGGACGTCGAAATTGAGGGAGAAGACAGGACACGTCGGTTCAAGCCGTTCCTGATCTCGGCCGCCGGTCAGGTCGATAGTTTGATGGCAAGCCGTCTGATGACGGTCGTTATCGACGTCGGAAAAGGCGCGGATGTCGATCCGGGCGGGCCGCAGGACATCGACCGGACTGCGTTTGACGCCCAGCTTCGTGCCGTGTTTTCGGCAAAGGATATCAAGCAGGCGAGGGAATGCGTCGAGGATACAAGACCGCAGATCCGTCAAATGCTTGCCCACGCCAGGATCAAAGCCTCTTTCGCCAGTGATGCGGCAAGCGCAGCTGTGGAGCGGATCATGTCGGCAGCCTTCGACAACGCCGGTGCGCTGATCGCAGTCGCAAAGCTGAAGGAAAAAGATGAGCTGACGTTCCTCCACTCGCTGGCGGTAAGCGCGTTGATGATCACCCTAGGGCGCAGCCTCGGTCATGGAGAAGAGGATGTGCGGGTATTGGGACTGGGTGGACTGGTTCACGATCTTGGAAAAATGGCGCTTCCGGACGAAATTTTGGCGAAACCCGGTAAACTAACGGCTGAGGAAATGGATCTTGTGCGCGGGCATCCTCAGCGGGGGTATGAGCTGGTTTCTCATGTCGCGCATGTCCCAAAGCAGGTGCTCGACATTTGTCGCTATCACCACGAAAAGTTCGATGGCTCGGGCTATCCTGGCCGGCTCGCCGGAAAGAAGATCCCTTACGTCGCCCGGCTTGCGGCGATTTGCGACGTTTACGAAGCGCTGACCACGATCAGGCCGTATAAGCGCGCCTTCTCGCAAGCAGAGGCGATCAACATGATGATGAATTCGCCGGGCCATTTCGATAGCCAGCTTCTTTCCGCATTCGTGTCAAAAATGGTGATCAGCGGCACGCTCCACTAATGCCGTACGGCGGTCGCACTGGGTGACCATGGTCAGAAGTGATATTCTGCTGGCAGGGGCGATCTTGCTTTCCGCGATCATCGTTGGTGGCGCGATCCTCATCCGTCCCTCCGATTTTGATCGATGCCTGGCGGTTATTTCCGCCGAGATCTATCGCCGGGACCAAACGGCGACGCTGGATCCGCGCGAGGTCGAAGCGCAAGCCGCACGCATCTGCTCAGGTGGTGAGCCGAAATAGGGGAGCACCCAGAGCCATCACGACCTCATCGGTTTGAGTCCCATCAAGGTGCCGGAGTGTTCTTGGAGTTCACCGCTTCTCGGAAATGACGGGGTGTCGTACCCGTTCGCTCCTTGAAAATTTCGTAGAAGCGACTGCTGGAACCGAACCCGCAGTCAAAACCGATCTGGAGGACCGGAACGTCCGTGTCTGTCAGAAGCTGCATCGCCCGGGCAATCCGATGTCGGGTCAGATATTCGTTGACCGATATTCCCAAAACCTCTCGGAAAGCGCTGTTGGCGGTGCTTGGGTGCATTCCCGCAAGCTTTGCGAGATCGGGTACGCTTGTCGGATCTGCGTAGCGGGAATTGATGAGATCGATCAGCAGCTCGACGCGTCGCACCGCGTGGCCGGCCAACGATGTCGGAGAGACATACGTTGGCGAATTGTCGCTTTCAGCATTGTCCAGGATCAGACGTCGTATTCGCAGTCGTACTTCCTCCACGACCAGTTTCCGTCTTGCCGCACTGCCGCTCTGCCATTCCTTTTCCCAACGTGGGAGTGTCAACGCATCCATTGTTTCCGGATTTGCTTGCGCCAGAAACCTCCCCTGCATGATCGACTGCCTGGCCTTTCTGTCCACCGGCAGACCAAGGAAATCGATAAGGGGGAGATAGAGGCATACGAGTGGCGCGTTTTCGGCAACAGCGATCGTCTGATGCGGAATTGCGGCCCAGAATAAAACCAGGCGACCGGCCTCCACCTGTTCCTGCCTTCCATTAAAAAGGTAGGTCATCCGGCCTTCCATGAGCAGGTTTAATTCAACGTGGTCGTGCCAATGCGGTGCGGCCATCGCATCAGCGATGTGGCGCTCGATCAGGAACTCCCCTCGGGATCCAATCCATTCGCCGCGCCTTTGGGTATGTTTCATTTGCAGAAGACTCGAATCCCGGAATTAATGGCCCGATGCCAGGAAGAAATTCTGATCTAGAAGGAGCAACAAGCAATCACAACCGATGGGGAGATTGCAATGCCGAAGATTTGCCTGGTAGGCGCTGGTAGCACCGTTTTTGCCCAGAACATTCTGGGAGATGTCCTGTCCTCGCAGAGAGGCGGCAACTACGTCATCAGCCTCTTCGATATCGATCCAGAGCGACTGAAGACGTCAGAGATCGTCGCTCGCCGGATCTGCGAGTCGCTTAAGCTTTCAAGCGTCAGGATCGACGCCACCCTCGACCGGCGGGAAGCGCTGCGCGGGTCTGATTTCGTCATCCTCATGATGCAGGTCGGCGGCTACAAGCCGGCGACCGTCACGGATTTCGACATTCCAAAAAAATATGGCTTGCGTCAGACGATCGCCGACACTCTTGGCATCGGCGGCATTTTCCGCGGTTTGCGGACCATACCAGTCCTTGAGGCGATCTGCCGAGACATGCAGGAGGTTTGCCCGCGGGCTCTTCTGATGCAGTACGTCAACCCGATGGCCATCAACTGCTGGGCAATCAAGGATCTGGCCCCGGAAATCCGCACCGTCGGCTTGTGTCATAGTGTGCAGCACACAGCCGCGCATCTCGCGCAATGCCTCGGCGAGGACATTGCCGACGTGAATTACGTTTCGGCTGGGATCAATCACATCGCCTTCTTCCTGAAATATGAGAAAGTTCACAGCGACGGACGACGGGAAGACCTTTATCCGAGACTGAACGCTCTCGCCGCCGATGGCCGCGTTCCGCCGGACGATCGGGTGCGGTTCGATGTGCTCAAACGGCTCGGCCACTTCGTCACCGAATCCAGCGAGCATTTCTCCGAATATACCTCCTGGTACATCAAGGAAGGACGAGGGGATCTGATCGATCAGCTCAATATCCCGCTGGACGAATACATCCGGCGCTGCGAAGTGCAGATCAAAGAGTGGCATGCCCTGCGCAAGGAACTGGAAGGCGACAAGCCGATCGGGGTGTGCCGCAGCAACGAATATGCCGCCGGTATCATTCATGCCGCGGTCACTGGCAACCCGGCGCTGATATACGGCAATGTCCCAAACAACGGCCTGATCGAGAATCTACCCGATGAATGCATCGTGGAAGTGCCTTGCCATGTCGATAGAAACGGAATTCAGCCGGTCCGGGTCGGTCGGATCCCCTCTCAGCTTTCCGCCGTCATGAACTTGAGCGTTTCCGTGCAGCAGTTGACGGTCGAGGCGGCTCTTACAAGAAACCGCGAGCGCATCTACCAAGCCGCTCTGCTCGATCCGCATACGTCTGCGGAATTGTCTCCAGACCAAATCTGGAACCTTGTCGACGACCTGATCGATGCGCACGGCGATTTGCTGCCGAAATATCAGTGAGATCCCGCGGATAAGCCAGCCACAAGCGCATGGCAGTTCATTCGTTTCAGGCGCGCCGTGAATTCACGGCGCGTCTTTTTTCATTCCAGCCATCATCCAATAAATCAAAAAACGTCATAAAATTGATTGACACTGATCATTTGAAATGAAAATGTGATCGAAATTGGGATCGATCGTGAGGGAGATTTTCGTTGAGCCAAGCAGTCGGAGTGAAGGTCGATCGGCTGGATGCCATTCGCAGCCACCTCTACGCGAACGGCTTTTCGACCATCCAGGCTCTTGCCGATGCGATCGGGGCATCGCTTGCCACGGTTCGTAGAGACTTGCAGATCCTTGAGCAGGAGGGGGCCATTGATCGTGTGCATGGTGGAGCGCGCATTGCCGAAGGATCGTCGGTTGAGGTTGCATTTCAGGAGCGGGAAAAACGCCATCTATCGGCCAAGCGGGCGATTGCCACCGCGGCCTACGATCTGCTTCATCCGCGCACGGCAATCTTTCTCGACGCAGGAACGACCGTCCTGCAGCTTGCGCGCCTCGTTCGCATCAACCCCATGCCGCTCAGGATATTCACCAACGGCCTGACGGTAGCGCAGGAATTCCTGAATATTCCGAATTTGGAGGTGGTGCTTCTCGGTGGTCAGTTGCGTAGCGAGAATGCATCGCTTGTCGGACCTCAGGCAGAGGCAATGCTGGAAACATTATGGTTCGACCAGCTCTTTCTTGGCGCCAGCGCCATTAGTGCCGACGGTGCGATCTACAGCGTGGACAGTGCGGAAGCGAGCCTCAACCGGCGCATGCTGGCTCGGTCGGCCAATCGTTTCGTCTTGGCCGATTCCTCGAAATTCGGAACCACGGCGACCTACAAGGTCGCGCCGCTGGACAACGCGAAAGTCATCACCGATTCCGGGCTTTCGCGCCATTGGCGCGACGAGCTTGTCAACTTCGGCGTCGACGCAACGATCGCGGATCTGAGGGCGAAAGAGTGAGCGACGCGCTGATCCTCGGCATCGACGGTGGCGGAAGCAAGGTGCTGGTTGCCCTCGCGGACAAGCGTGGCCGAATATTGCGGCGTTCCCGCGGCCATGGCGTCAATCCCATGGACAATCCGAATTGGCTCCAGGAGCTGGAGCAGCATCTCCTTCCCTTTCGCGATGAAGGAAATCTGGCGGCCGTCGCAGCAGCACTGCCCGCCTACGGCGAGGTTGAGCGCCTGTCGGCTCTACAGCGCGATGCGATCGAGCGCACGTTCCCAAACGTCCACCGGCGCGTCCTCAACGATGTCGACGCCGCCCACCTTGGCGCTTTTGCGAGCAAGCCGGGTATCCTCATACTTTCCGGCACGGGTTCAATGGCATGGGCGCGTAATTCCAAAGGCCAGTCGGCGCGCACCGGCGGCTGGGGAGATCTCATCGGTGACGAGGGCAGCAGCCATTGGATCGGGCAGAAGGCGCTCAATCTCGTCAGCCAAAGCTTGGACGGGCGTGCTCCGGCAACGGCTCTCGCAAATGCCCTGTTTGACCACCTTCGCATCGACTCGAACAATCCCATGAATGAGCTCGGCGATTGGGCCAGCTCCCTGGCGAACCCACGGGCGGACATTGCAGCAATTTCGGCCCTCGTCGATCAGATCGCACTTGGCGGCGACAAAGGGGCGATCGGGTTGATCGAGCAAGCGGCCGATGAACTGGCGAAGCATCATGAGGCAATTGCCGGCCACTGCGATCCGGGTGCCGACTGGACCTATGCTGGCGGCACTTTTTCGAGCCGGCTGCTTTTGGAGGCGCTTGAACGCCGAATTGGCAGGCCTCCGGCTTTGCCGAAACTTCCCCCGATTGGCGGCGCGCTCCTGGCTGCCGCCCAGCTTCTCGACTGGCCATTGGACGATGGCTGGTTCGGGCAAATCGTGGCCACGGCCGAAGGCGGTGACCGCGCATCCCAGTGAATTGAGCTCAAGAATAATGAAGGATGGGAACATGCATAAATTGATCTTGCCTCTACTTGCATCAGCGGCCTTGGCAATCGCCGCACCCGCTCTTGGCCAGGACGCCAAGCCGCTTGCCGGTCAGTCGATCACGGTGCTCATGCCATCGCCGCAGGGACCGAACATCGCCTCTGACTTCGAGGCCGAAACCGGCATTCACGTCGACCTGCAGACCCTGTCTTGGGACGACATCCGCCCGAAGCTGGTGACAGCCTTGGTTGCCGGGACAGCGCCAGCTGACGTGACCGAGTTCGATTGGTCCTGGACCGGTCAGTTCAGCGCGGCCGGCTGGTATATGCCGCTTGACGACGTCATCGACGCCGACACGGTGAAAGATATCGGCGTTGCCAAGATCTTCACGGTCGACGGCAAGTTATTGGGAATTCCCTACACCAACGACTTCCGGGTGATGCTCGTCAACAAGAAGCATTTCGCGGATGCAGGCATCACCGAGATGCCGAAAACATTGGACGGCCTGGTCGCTGCCGCCAAGAAAATCAAGGAAAAGGGCATTGTCGAGTATCCGATCGGCCTGCCGGTTTCGGCAACCGAAGGCGCGTCAACGAGCTGGTATTTGCTGACCAAGGCGTTTGGTGGCGAACTCTTCGACAAGGACTTCAATCCGCTGTTCACCTCGCCGGATTCGGCTGGTTACAAGGCGCTTGCTTTCGAGCTGATGCTCCTCAAGGAAGGGCTGGTCGATCCGGCGTCTACCGGCCTGAAAGACAGCCAGATCAATGAGAGCATGTTCGGGCAGGGCATCACCAGCATCATGATCTCCGGAGAGCCCGGTCGTCTCGGCCAGATGAACGACCCCAAGCAGTCGAAAGTCGCCGGCCAGGTAGAAGCGATCCTTGTGCCGACGGCGAGCGGTGAAACGCGCAGCTTCGGCCTTCCGGAAGCGCTGGCTATTCCAAATGTCTCTCCCAACAAGGAGGCGGCGATCGCTTTCGTCAAATGGTTCACCAGCAAGGACTTCCAGAAGAAGAATGCCGTGAACGGCTTCCTGCCGACACGCACGTCGGCGCTTTCCGAACTCAACGAGTCCGGAAAGCTGAACAGCGGCGACGCTCTGGTGGCGCAGTCCAAAACCGTTGAGCCGCTGTTCCCGCAAGGCACGCCGCCTTGGTATCCGCAATTTTCCAGCGGCGTAAACACAGCAATCAATAGCGCTGCCAAGGGACAGATGAGCGTCGACCAGGCGATGGAGGCTATCGCTGCCGCCGCCAAGCAGGCAATGGCGCAATGACTGCTTTGGTGTCCGAAGGGGCCAGGAGCAAGCGTGGGGTCGGCTTCAACGCCGACGCTACGCTCGGCTTGCTGTTGGTGTCGCCCATCGTTATCACGATGGCAGCTTTGGTCTTCTACCCGATGGGAAGAACCGTCTGGGACAGCCTGCACAGGGTCAACCCCATGCAGGCCGGCACTCCATTCGTCGGTCTGGAGAACTACAGCCGAATGCTATCGGATGGCCAGCTCGCGACGACCTGGAGCAACACGCTCATGTATGTTGTTCTGGCCGTCGTCGCCGAAACCGTGTTCGGCGTTCTTGCCGCCGCTCTCATCAATCAGATCAAGGTCGGGCGGCAGTGGGTCCTCGCAGCAGTGATCTTGCCCTGGGCGCTGCCCGGCGTTGTGAACTCGGTCATTTGGCTTTGGATTTATCAACCTGGCGCGGGTCTGTTGAACGGCATTCTTTCGGCGCTCGGGCTGCCCTTCGAAAATCACGTCTGGTTCAACGATCGCACCAGCGCCATCGTCGCCGTAACAATCGTCCACGTCTGGCGCATGATGCCTTTGACGATCGTCATCGTCCTTGCCGCGATGCAGAGTATCCCTGCCCATCTCTATGAGGCTGCGCGGATCGATGGAGCCACGCGCGTTCAGATGTTCACATTGGTAACCCTTCCGCTGGTTCGCAGTGCGATCGCTGTCGCCATGACCAACGCAACCGTGAATGCTTTCAATCTTTTCGACGAGGCCTGGGTTCTGGCGGGTGCCAGCCTCGAGACCCGACCGGTGCTCGTCCAGATCTACCTCGAAACTTTCCAGAATCTCCGCTTCTCGTATGGCATGGCGCTGTCGGTCGTGATCACTCTCGTGTCTTTGCTGATTTCGCTGGTCTACGTCCTTCGTGTCTACCGCAACACACGGTTCGACTGATGAAATCCACTATTGCCTATCGAATGATGATTTGGGCCGGTGTCGTCGTCCTGTTGATCTGGTCTTTAGGGCCGATCTACTGGACCATCGCGAGTTCGGTTACTCCAAGCGACGACTTCTCGACCCGACCGATCAACTTCTTCCCGCAGCACTTTACGCTGGACCACTACTCGCGGCTGCTTGGCATCAATATTGCGCGGATCGGAGGTGTGGAGGTGTTCAAACAGTTCCGGGCCGCGTTGCTCAACAGCGTGGTGACATCGATCGCTGCCACGCTGCTTTGCGTCGCGATATCGTCTCTTGGAGCTTACGCGTTCACCAGGCTTCAATTCCCTGGCCGGAAAGTGCTTTTTATCGCCGTTGTCGCGACCCTGGCCATTCCTGCCTACGCAGTCTTGATCCCGCTCTATCAGATCATGATCAAGCTGCATCTCGTCGACACCTATGTGGGCGTCTCGCTGATCTATGTCTCGGCCTTCCTGCCTCTGTCGCTATGGCTGCTGCGGAGTGTGTTCGAAGCTCTTCCGATCGCACTGGAAGAGGCAGCGCAACTCGACGGAGCGGGCCGGCTCTACATCTTCTTCAATATCGTCCTGCCGCTGGCCGGACCCGGTCTGACGGCAGCGGCGATCCTCACCTTCCTTGGCGCCTGGGGACAGTATCTCGTGCCGCTCATTTTTTCGCCGCAGGCGACGAAGCCCCTAACGGTTCTGATCCCGGAATTCGTAACGAAGAACTTCATCGACTACGGGCTCATCACCGCGAGCGGCTCGATCGCCATCGTCATCCCCGCTCTCGTCGTCATTTTCCTCAACCGTTACCTCGTCAGCGGCCTGTTGGCTGGTTCAGTCAAATAATCGGAGACTTCATGAACACGACCGAAAAAGTCATTTTCGAGCAATTTCCCTACTGGGAGAAGGCGATCGGCTCGAATTCAGCTATCGATAGCGCGGAGCTGCTCGTCTTCGTCGGCTGCGGCACCTCCTTCAATCTGGCGCTTGCGCTAGCATCCTATTCGAATATGGCCGGTCGCAAGGCAATCGCGGTTCCCGGTGCCGAATGGCAAAACCGGCCGTCGGCCTTCTGGCCGGAGTGGCGTAACACGCACGTCGTCGCGCTTTCCCGCAGCGGCGAGACGACGGAGACAGTTGCCGCGGCAAAGGCAAGCCGGGCCGCCGGCGCTTTCGTGACGGCGATAACCGTCGAACCGGAAAGCTCTCTCGCGAAAAATTGCGATCGGATGATCGCTGCCGAAACCCATCCGGACGAAGGTATCGTCATGACGGTATCGGCGAGCCTCATGGTCCTTCTCGGTTTGCAGATGATCGGGCAGAAGGTTCCTGCCTCGGTCGTGAATTCGGCCCGCAAGCTCGCGAGCGCTCTTGATGCCGCGCTTCCTGGAATTATCGCGGACCGGTCGCACTTCGTCTTCCTCGGTGGCGGGCCGCTCTTCGGCGTTGCCCTGGAGGGAGCGCTGAAGCTCATGGAAATGAGCCAGATCATGACCCAGGCCTTCCACCCGCTGGAATACCGGCATGGGCCGATCAGCCTCGTTGACGGGAAGACGGTTGCGGTCATGCTGTACAGCTCCGACCAGAGGGAAGCGGAGACGAAACTGGTGGGAGAACTGAGAGAAAAAGGCGCGGTCGTCATCGGTGTAGGTGGTCCAGGCGATCTCGAACTCGCCGTCGATGTCGATCTGTCGCTTGCGGGTCTCGTTGTCCTTCCGGCGCTGCAGGTCCTCGGCGAACGGGCCGCGCAGGCTCGGCAAATCGATACGGTCTCTCCCCGTCACCTGACGAAGGTTGTGACGCTCGCATGACGAGGATCGAAGAGAACCGGCAGATCGCGCTGCGAAAGCTTTTCGGTGCCCGAAACCTGCCTTTTCCCCATGGCGTCACTTCGGTCTGCTCGGCTCATCCGCTGGTCATTGAGGCAGCCCTTCTGCGTGCCGGCATGGAGCACCGGGCGGTTTTCATCGAAGCCACCTGCAATCAGGTCAATCAGGAGGGCGGCTATACCGCGATGACGCCGGTCGACTTTCGCCGGTTTATCGAGGACGTCGCCGCAGCGACTGGTTTTCCAGCCGAACGCATCATCCTGGGAGGCGATCACCTCGGCCCCAACCCATGGAGGACGTTGGCGGCCGAGGAGGCAATGCTGCGCGCCATGGCTATGGTGACGGCCTATGTCGAGGCAGGGTTCGAAAAGATTCACCTGGACACGTCGATGGGCTGTGCCGGTGAACCAATGGCGCTCGATGACGAATTGACCGCGTCGCGGGCCGCTCGATTGGCAAAGGCCGCGGAAGAGGCCGCTCTTCGTTCAGGCCGTCGTCCGCCGGTCTATATCATCGGAACCGAGGTGCCGCCTCCGGGTGGCGCAACGCACGCACTCGAAGAAATCGAAATCACCCGGGCCGATGCGGCGATGAAAACCCTGGCGGTTCACCGGGCGTCGTTTGCCAAAGCAGGTTTGGCGTCGGCGATGGAGCGGGTCATTGGAATCGTGGTTCAGCCGGGTGTGGAATTTGGCAACACGGACGTGGCGCTTTACAAGCCTGAACGGGCCAAGAGCCTTATTCGTTCGCTGGACGACATGCCGGGTTTGGTTTTCGAAGCACATTCTACCGACTACCAACCGGCCGAAGCCTTGTCTGCTCTCGTTGACGACGGCTTTGCAATCCTCAAGGTCGGACCAGGACTGACTTTCGCGCTGCGCGAAGCGCTGTACGGTCTCGATGCGATCGCTGATGTGCTTGCAGGCAGGACACCGCGAACCGGACTGGTGACGACCATGGAAAAGATCATGGTCGAGCAACCGGCAAGCTGGGCGGCCCACTATGGCGGCAGTCCGGATGAGGAGCGACTGCAACGGCATTTCAGCTATAGTGATCGAATTCGCTATTACTGGCCGGATCCTCGCGCATCCGCCGCGGTCGGCGAATTGTTCCGCCGGCTTCCCGATGAAATTCCCGAAACTCTGATCAGCCAATATCTCGGCCGACTCTATTCTGACGTGGTGTCAAAGCGGGTCGCTCCGAAGGCCCGCGAGCTCTGCCTTGCTGCGATCGACACGGCATTGGCACCTTATTCAGGCGCCACGGCAAACCGATGAGCAATCGACAGCCGTGTCAGACGAGCGGCTGCATCCCGAAGATATCAACATTCAGCCGGAGAAAGTTATGGCGTCAGTAAGTGTGGCGAATGCCCGCAAGAGCTACGGTCACTTCGAGGTTCTGCATGGGGTGGATATTGATATCCAAGACGGCGAATTCGTGATCCTGGTCGGTCCGTCCGGCTGCGGGAAGTCGACATTGTTGCGGATGATCGCCGGCCTCGAAGAGATTTCAGCTGGCCGGATATCGATCGGCAGCAAGGTCGTGAACAATGTCGCGCCAAAAGAACGCGATATCGCGATGGTTTTCCAGTCCTATGCGCTCTACCCCCATCTGACCGTCGAGGCGAATATGGGTTTTTCGCTGAAGCTGGCGAAAGCACCCAAAGCACAGACCAAGCAGCGTGTTCGTGAGGCCGCTGAAATTCTGGGGCTCGAGCATCTGCTCGACAGATATCCGAGAAATCTGTCGGGTGGCCAACGGCAACGCGTGGCGATGGGCCGTGCCATCGTCAGAAATCCGCAGGTCTTCCTGTTTGACGAACCATTGTCGAACCTGGACGCGAAGCTGCGTGTCCAGATGCGTTCGGAAATCAAGCAACTGCATCAGCGACTGAAGACAACGACCATTTACGTCACCCACGATCAGATCGAGGCCATGACGATGGCCGATCGGATTGTTGTGATGCGGGATGGCTTCGTCGAGCAGATAGGCTCGCCGCTCGATCTCTACGACCGGCCGGCAAACCTTTTCGTGGCGGGCTTCATCGGTTCGCCGGCGATGAACCTTATTCGAGGGCAGATCAGCACGTCGGGACCGCTGGAGTTGATCACGGACGGCGGAGATAGATTACCGCTGCCCGAAGCAGCGTCATTGGACCGCGGCGCACGGCTCATTTACGGCATTCGCCCTGAGCATCTTACAATCGGACAAGGTCCTGTTGCCGCTGAGGTCGTCCTCGTCGAGCCCACCGGTGCCGAGATCCAGGTAACCGCGAAGTTTGGTGCGGATCACCTCGTTGCGACGGTAAGAGAGCGCCTTGATCTCCGCGCCGGCGACAAGATCGTCATTACCCCGGATCTCAGCAAACTGCATCTGTTCGACGCAAAAACCGAGAAACGGTTGAGGTCCGTCTAACCTGACGATTTTTCCGGACTGGCGGGACGTGACGTAGAGTTCAAGCTGATGACAGGTCGGAGACGAGTTCGCCAACGCTGGCGGACAGTTTGCTGCAGGTCAGCGTCCAAGGCTGCCTGCGACGGCGATGATCTCCGCCGCGGTCGGGAAGATGGAGAGGCTGTTCGGTCCGTCGAGCGCCTCGATTTGTGCCCAGCCGATGGTGCCGTTCGCATTGACCAGGAAGTGCCCGACGAGCTGGGTAGCATGGTTGGCGAAGATCGTATTATCGGCTTCGTCAAGCTCGAAGCCGTCCTTGGCGTTGAGGACCGTGTTGGCTTCCATGGGGTGCAGCGGTTCCGGCAGCTCGCCAGTGGGGTTGATACGTGCCGCCTGAAACTGCGCCATCGTTGCACCATAGGGCCATTCGGGCTGCTCGCAGCTCCGTTCGGGCAGGAACTCGCCATGCGGCACACCGTAAGCCTGATGCGTGCGGCAGTCCGGGTCACACAGAAGCGTTATCGGCGTCGGCCGGTGGCGGAAATACAGGCGGGCACGTTCGACCGGCGTGTTGATAACAGCCACGGTCTCCACCCCGGCGGCGCGCAGGGTCGGCTGTACGCCGGCAAGCTGTTCTAACTGGCGCCGGCAGAACGGGCAGTGCAGCCCGCGAAAGAACCCGATCACGAACGGGCGTCCGCTCAAGTCGGCGAAAGAGACCGTTCCCTCGAAGTTGGCCGTGGGTAGTGCGAATGCGGGGGCGGTTTCTCCTGGTTGCAGCGGGCGTTTCTGGTCTCCCATGGAATAATTCCTTTGTCGTATCGTCTAGGGGACGACCGAAATTTAACTATAACACTTGTCGCAAGAAGGCCCAGCGTTGGATGTTGAGATCGCCGAATGTGGTTCGGCATGCCATTTGCCGCTCTGACCGGCGTCGAGAGCTTGCCGGTATCGACCGCCGCTCCTATCTTATTTAGGATAGACTAATGGAGAAGCGAGATGGCGGAACTTGTGGCCGACACTCTAATCGACACGACGATCGAGATCATTCCACCGGACGACACAAAAGAGCACCCCGACAGTCGTGCTTGCCTTTGCTGCAAGCGCCGGCGTCGGTGGATGGACGATGACGGCTGCGGCATCTGTGAGGAATGCCTGGCCGCGTGATCGACGCAAGAAGGGCACAATGCGATGGTCATCCGCAGCGCCGGACTTCTGATATATCGGCGCCTTTCCAGCGACATCGAAGTGCTTCTCGTCCATCCGGGCGGTCCTTTCTGGGCTAGGAAAGACGAGGCTGCCTGGTCGATCCCGAAGGGGTTGATCGAGCCTGGAGAAGATGAGCTCGCGGCGGCAATCAGGGAGACTGCCGAAGAGTTGGGTGTAGCGGTCGATGGCAGGTTCACCCCGTTGGGTGAATACCGGCAACCTGGCGGAAAGATAGTTGTCGCGTGGTCGATCGAAGCTGATCCGGTACTGGACGTGAATGTGATACAGAGTTCCGAATTTCAAATGGAATGGCCGCCACGGTCCGGCCAGGTAAAAAGCTTTCCGGAGGTCGATCGCGCCGGGTGGTTTTCCCTAGCCGACGCAGCCATAAAGCTCTTGAAAGGCCAGCGGCCAATACTTGCCGGTCTCCTGAAGCATCTGGAATGATCGGCCGAAGTTCGTTGAGCCGTCCCCATCTCGCTGCACTCATGCATGAGGTGCGCGGCAGCCATGAGTTGCTTCTGAAGACAGCCATCCTATCTGACAGTCATCGCCATGTGACTGAAATGGAGAAATCGGCGCAGCGATCCGCCTTGGGCACCCGCGAGGAGACAATCATGAACGGCATTTCCAAAACCCTGAACGACATGACACTTATCGAACGCTCAAGCCTACTCGACACCGTCGCCGACGCCTTGGAAGCAACGGCCGAGGAGGCAGAAGGTGAGGGCGATACCCGCTTCGTCGCCAACTCCATCTGCGTCGCAAATACGATTCGCGGACTATCCGGCGATCTCACGCCGCGCGATCTGCAGGCGGCCGAGTTGCTGCTTGAGCAGGGCATCATGCTCGTCCACCAGTTCTCGAACAGGACGAAGCCAAGGGAAGTGATCCACTAAAGCGCGCCGTAATCTTCCAAATTCGCTCCTCGCACTTTAGGTCTTCATTTCCAACACATGTCATTATCGCAAGACGGCTGCGCACTTTTGTGCGGCATGCTTCAGCTTGGCAGTCGTCCTTTCCGCGTGAAAGCGTTCTCAGTCTTGCGAATTGACGCCAGTGGGCAAGAGCGGTCCGGCAAGCAATTCGCTCCGTCAGTGTGGACGGTAGCTGATGGATTGAGATAAAGCCGTTATTCGCGTTACGGATAATGGATGCTGCCGGCCCTTGGCGGGGCGCGGTCTACGGCGCGGCAAACGCTGGGCGCCCGGAGATTGGCAAACACGCCAGGAAGGCTCTTTTTTCTCATGGATTGCCGGTTCAACGTGCAGCTTTATCGAATGGCCGATATAGCAGGGTTTGCCTTTGTTCGATCGGAAGAAGCGTGACGCAGCCCGGTCGCAAAGGTCTTGCCGTATGCATGATGGTGGCCGCCGCCTTTTTAAATAGCCTCGACGCAGTCATCGTACGTTTGCTGGCCGGCGACGTGCATCCATTGATGATCGGCTTTTTCCGGTCGTTTTTCGGACTTCTTGTCGTCACGCCCTGGATCGTGTCACGGGTCGACCTGAAAGCCTCACCCTATCGTGTTCTGCATGTCCTGCGCGCGGGGCTTAAGCTTGCCTCGTTGGTTGCTTTGTTCGTCGCCTTTGCACACGCGCCACTAGCAGATGCCACGGCAATCAATTTCACCATGCCCATGTTTCTCGTTCTCGGTGCGTGGCTGGTGCTCAAGGAACGTGTCGGCGTGTCCAGCGTAATTGGCATTGTCGCGGGCTTCGTCGGCGTCATGATCATTATTCGCCCTGGAGCGTCCGGTTTCGATCAGTGGCTGCTTTTTGCACTGGCAGGAGCGGTCCTGACGGCGGCCAGCCAATTGATGCTGCGGCGGATGGCATTGAGGGATAGTGCCGACCGGCTGGTTGCGTGGAATCTGATAACGACGGTGCCGCTTGGCGTGATCGTTATGCTGCCGGTCTGGTCAATGCCTACTTGGAGCCAACTCGGGCTGCTTGCAATGCAAGGAGCCCTCGGCGCACTGAACATGACGCTGATCACGCGTGCCTTCGGCATGGCGGCTGCAAGCGTTCTGGCACCGCTCGACTTTCTCCGACTGCCCGTCGTGGCTCTCATGGCTTTCTCATTTTTCTCGGAAGTGCCGGCGGCACAGACCTGGATCGGCGCGGTGGTGATCATCGGCGCGGCCATTATTGGAACCCGCGGCATGACATGGCGACGCAAGCCGCCGGTTGATAAGCCCTGACAATTTTTGGGGTTCACAAAAATTTTAGATGAACTAATATTTCAGTTATAGCGACTGTTAGTCGAGCCGTGCCTGTTGCCGGAGGGGTATGACAGGCGGCTTCGGCCCAGACGAAAACCGGACATCACGGCCCCTATGGGGTTCACTCGGGAGGAGTGGCATGAAGAGTTTCATCGGCAAACGCGCGATCGCCAGTGGCGTATCGCTCGTGGTGCTTATCGTCATCGTGTTCTTCCTCTCCCGGCTGACGGGCGATCCGACCGACCTCTATCTGCCGATCGATGCGACCACGGAAATGCGCCAGCAATTCCGTGAGATGAACGGTTTCAACGATCCGTTGATCATGCAGTTCGGCCGTTATGTCTCGGATCTTGCCCAAGGCAATTTCGGTCAGTCACTGCGACAGGCTCGTCCGGCCATGAATGTCGTGCTGGAGGCCTTCGTCTGGACCTTCTGGCTAGCTGCCATCACCATGGCGCTGGTCACGGTCGCCGCGATCGTCATCGGTTCGCTGGCGGCGTTTCGCGTCGGCGGCGTCTTCGACCGTCTTGCCACTTTCTTCTCGCTGATCGGCGCTGCGGCACCGGATTTCTGGCTGGCCATCGTGGCGATCGTCATTTTCGCCGTCAAACTGCATGTCCTGCCGACATCGGGAACGGGAACGTTCTGGCACTGGATCCTGCCGGTCAGCGTGCTGTTCATCCGCCCCTTCGGCCTGATCCTGCAGGTGGTCCGCGGCTCGATGATCAGTGTTCTCTCTTCCGCCTATGTGAAGACGGCCCGCGCCAAAGGGGTCCGCTCGAACTCAATCATCTTCATTCATGGATTGCGCAACGCCATGCTGCCGGTGATCACCGTTATCGGCGACCAGGCGGCCGCCATCTTGAATGGTGCCGTTGTCGTCGAGACGGTGTTTGGCTTTCCTGGTATCGGCAAGCTGATGATCGATTCCATTTTGCTTCGCGATTTTGCCGTCGTGCTGGCCGTCATCATGGTCTCGGCACTGGCGATCTTCATCATGAACCTGTTGATCGACATCGCCTATGCGCTGCTCGATCCGCGTATCCGGTATTGAGCGATGACGATGACCGACACACAAATCCTTGCCGAGAAAAAACCGAGCGGCCCGATCGAGCGTTGGCTGACGATGCTGTGGGCGGACAAGCTCGCTTTCTTCGCGGGTCTGTTCCTCTTGATCGTTCTTCTCTGTGCGCTGTTTGGCCCGTTCCTGCTGGAGGCCGTCGCCACCAAGCAGAACCTGCGGGGCCGAAATGCGCCGCCGTTCGATATCACCCGCGGATCGCTTTATGTCCTCGGCGCCGATGCGCTGGGCAGGCCGCTTCTTGCTCGCGCCATCGTGGCGGCGCAAAACACCATCCTGGTTGCCGCGGCAGCCGTGCTCGCATCATCTGTCGTCGGTACGGCGCTCGGGCTGGTCGCAGGTTACAGCCGCTCTTCCGCCGCTCAATGGATCATGCGCCTCGGCGACGTCATTATGTCTTTTCCGTCGCTGCTTCTGGCAGTGATCGTGCTCTACATGCTCGAGCCCTCGGTCACCAATATCGTCCTCGTCCTGGCGATCACCCGCATTCCCATCTATCTGCGCACCACGCGCGCCGAAGTGCTGGAAGTGCGCGAGCGGATGTTCGTGCAGGCAGCGAAGGTCATGGGAGCATCGTACTGGCGCATTGTCTTCCATCACATCCTGCCGGTGATCTTCCCCACGCTGGTGACCATCGCGACGCTGGATTTCGCCTTCGTCATGCTGGCGGAATCCTCGCTGTCGTTCCTCGGGATCGGCATTCAGGCGCCGGAGATCACCTGGGGTCTGATGGTTGCACAAGGACGACCCTACCTCACCAATGCCTGGTGGCTTTCATTCTGGCCGGGCCTTGCAATCATTCTGACGACGCTGTCGCTGAACCTTCTGTCGAATTGGCTGCGTATCGCACTCGATCCGACGCAACGCTGGCGCCTTGAAATGAGGGGCAGGAAAAATGGCTGAACATCTTTTGGAAGTGCGTGACCTCTCGGTCGAGTTCCACACGGTCAGCGGTACCGTCAAGGCGGTGCAGGATGTCAGCTGGCATCTCGATCGCGGCGAGACGCTGGCGATCCTCGGGGAAAGCGGTTCGGGCAAGTCCGTGTCGGCCTCGGCGATCATGAACCTGATCGACATGCCACCCGGCAAGATCACCAGCGGTACCATTCTCCTCAATGGGCGCGACATGCTGAAAATGACGCCCGAGGAGCGGCGCTCGATCAACGGCGCCAAGATTGCCATGATCTTCCAGGATCCGCTCGCCCATCTCAATCCGGTCTATCCGGTCGGCTGGCAAATCACCGAAATGATGACGACGCATGGTCAGTCGGCGGAGCGTGCCGGTGCGAGGGCGCTCGAATTGATCGGCCGTGTCGGCATAACCGATCCGCAGGCGGCGATGCGAAAATATCCGTTTCAATTCTCCGGCGGACAACGGCAACGCCTGATGATCGCCATGGCGATCGCCTGCAAGCCCGATATCCTGATTGCCGATGAGCCCACCACCGCGCTTGATGTTACGGTGCAGGCGCAGGTGCTCGAACTTCTGCAGGAGCTGCAGCAGGAAACCGGAATGGGCCTGTTGCTGATCACCCACGATTTGGGCGTCGTTGCCGAGATCGCCGACCGGGTCGTGGTGATGAATTCCGGCTGCGTCGTCGAAACCGGCAATGCGGCCGAAGTCTATCGCAACCCGCAGAACGCCTATACGAAGAAGCTGATAGCCGCCGCACCCGGGAAGGGTGCAATGGCGCAGGAGCGTGACCGGCAGGGCGAACCGCTGCTGCGCGCCATCGGCTTGAAGAAGAGTTTTGGCGCATTCCAGGCGCTGAAGGGCGTGGACTTCGTCATCATGCCCGGCGAAACCGTTGCCGTTGTCGGCGAGAGCGGTTCCGGTAAGTCAACCCTTGCCCGGGCAATCGTTCGGCTCGACGATCCGCAGGAGGGACAGGTTCTCTACCGCGGCAACGATCTGCTTGCGATGACCCCGAGGGAAATATTCGGACTGCGTCGCGATTTGCAGATGGTCTTTCAGGACCCCACCCAGTCGCTGAACCCGCGGATGAGCGTGTTCCGGTTGATTTCCGAGGCCTGGGTCATTCACCCGGATATCCTGCCGAAAGCGAGATGGAAGGAGAGGGTGGCCGAGTTGCTGGTCAAGGTTGGCCTGAAGCCGGATATGGCCGACAGGTATCCACATCAGTTTTCCGGCGGTCAGCGCCAGCGCATCGCGATCGCCCGGGCGCTGGCCATGGAGCCGAAACTGATCATCTGCGACGAGGCGGTTTCAGCGCTCGACGTATCGATCCAGGCACAGGTGATTGCCTTGCTTGAGGGCCTGCGTCGCGAATTCGGCCTGTCCTACCTATTCATCGCACACGACCTGCCGGTGGTTCGCGATTTCGCCGATCGTGTCATCGTCATGAAGGCCGGCGAGATTGTCGAGGAGGGTCCGGTGGAACAGATCTTCAACGCACCCTCCCACCCCTACACGCAGGCGCTTCTTGCCGCGAGCCTCGATCCCGATCCGGAGGTCCAGGCCACCCGACGCGCTGCCCGCCACATACAGGAAGGACTCGTTTCCGCATGAAGCCCGATGTTATCGTCGCCTATCCGCTCCGGCCCCGTCAGATGGCGATGCTGGAGGAGACCTACACGCTGCACCGGCTGGATCTTGTCAAAGGCGAAGAGCGGGATGCTCTCCTGCGGAAAGCCGGCCCGATCTCTTCCGCGCTGGTCTGTAACGGCCATGTGACGATTGACGAAGCCCTGCTTTCGAAATTGCCGGCATTAAAGCTTGCCGCCTGTTCTTCGGCTGGCTACGACCAGATGGATGTCGAAGCGATGACACGGCGCGGCATCAAGCTCACCAACACATCCGAGGTGCTGTGCGACGACGTTGCCGACATGGCATTGCTTCTGATGCTGGCGGCACGCCGGCGCCTGCCGGAAGGCGACCGCTATGTGCGCTCCGGCGACTGGGCGCGGAAGGGCATGATGCCGTTGACGACATCGACGTCGGGCAAGAAGGCCGGGATCGTCGGCCTCGGCCGCATAGGGATGGCGATTGCCAAGCGATGCGAAGCTGTCGGGCTGACGGTCGGCTATTATGGGCGGACGAAGAAGGCTGGCAACGATTTTGCCTATTTCGACGCGCCGCTAAAACTGGCGGACTGGGCCGATATCCTGATCGTCGCGACGCCGGGCGGGGCCTCGACCGAAGGGTTGATTTCGGCGGACGTGCTGAATGCGCTCGGACCGACGGGCAGCTTCATCAACATTGCCCGGGGCACCGTGGTCGACGAGCCGGCCTTGATTAAGGCCTTGCAGGAAAGGCGGATCGCGTCGGCCGGCATCGATGTCTACCTCGACGAACCCAATCCCGATCCGCGCTTCGCAGCGCTCGACAACGTTGTGCTCTATCCCCATCACGCTAGCGGTACCGAGGAAACGCGCGACAGGATGGCGCAATTGACGGTCGACAACCTTGCCGCCTTCTTCGCAGGCAGGCCGCTGCTGACGCCGGTCAATTGACTCCGGCAAACCCGCGGCGCTGCAGATCAGACGAAATAATCCGGGAACTCCTTCCTGAGGTCTTCCACTTTTGCGACGGTTTGGCTGAGATGCTCACGGATCGCGTCGACTGCACCCTGTTCGTTGCGAGCGGCAATCGCATCGATGATGGCGTGGTGCCCATCGAGAATGCTGACGATCTTGCCCTTCTCGGGCAGATGCAGGCGACGAATACGCTCGAGATGGCCGGACCGCTCGCGGATCAGCTGGTGGAGGCTGCTACGCTTGGCGCCTGCGAACAATGTCTGGTGAAAGAGCTCGTCGAGCTCCTGGAAGATCGCAATCTGATCGGCGTCGTCGGCAACTGCCGCCTGCATCTTGATGATCGACCGGGCGCGGGTGATGACGCTGGGATCCGGGTCCGGATCTGTTGCGAGGCGGCGGCAGACTTCCGTTTCCAGTGCCACGCGAAGGAAATGCGCCTCGTAAATTTGCAGAACGTCGATCCTGGTCACCACAGTGCGGGACTGCGGGTAAATGCGAACCAGACCCTCCTGCTTGAGAAGTTGCAATGCGTCACGGATGGGAGTCTGGCTGACTTCATAAGTCTCGGTGAGCTCGGTGCGCGACAGCGTGGTGTCCGGCGGCAGCTGAATGGTGATTATGCGCTTTCGCAGATCATCATAGACCCGCTGGACCGTACTGCCGGCAACGACCGGAAAGCCGGGCGCGGTCAGGCCGAATGTGGAGGCGAATTGGGAATTCATGTGAGGCATCCTTTTCAGTCCCATTCATAGCTTTGCACGACCTAATGCACAAGAACGCAAACTTTCCATTGATATATATGGCAAACTAAAATATCAGTTTGTACAAACGCTGAGATAAACAAGCGAAAAGGTGGGAGAAAGCCGTGACCGCGAGGAAAACCTACGAGCAATTGCGGTCCGCCCGATGGATGCTGCCAGATGATCAGCGCTCGTTCGGCCACCGGTCGCGGACCATGCAGATGGGTTACGCGCCGGAGGATTGGCAGGGAAAGCCGATCATTGCCGTCATCAACACCTGGTCCGATGCCCAGCCGTGCCACATGCATTTCCGTGAACGCGCTGAATGGGTGAAGCGGGGAATTCTTCAGTCGGGCGGGTTCCCCATGGAGCTACCCGCTCTTTCCCTTTCCGAAAACTTCGTCAAGCCGACCACGATGCTCTATCGCAATATGCTGGCGATGGAGACCGAGGAACTGCTGCGGAGCCATCCTGTTGATGGCGCGGTTCTGATGGGTGGCTGCGACAAGACGACACCAGGCCTTGTCATGGGCGCGGTCAGCATGGGCATTCCCTTCATTTATCTGCCCGCCGGCCCGATGCTGCGCGGCAACTATGCAGGCAAGACGCTGGGCTCCGGTACCGACGGCTTCAAATACTGGGATGAGCGCCGCGCCGGCACGATCACCCAGGAGGAGTGGCAGGGCATCGAAGGCGGAATCGCCCGCAGCTATGGCCATTGCATGACCATGGGCACGGCGTCGACGATGACGGCGATCGCAGAGGCCATGGGGTTGACGCTGCCGGGCGCATCCTCGATTCCGGCAGCCGACGCCAACCACCAGCGCATGTCAGCGGCCTGCGGCCGCCGCATCGTCGATATGGTGTGGGAGGATCTGACGCCGGACCAGATCATCACTCCTGCGGCCGTCGACAACGCGGTCACGGTCGCCATGGCGACCGGCTGCTCCACCAATGCGATCATTCACCTGATCGCCATGGCGCGGCGCGCCGGCGTCCCGCTGGAGCTTGATGATCTCGATCGCATCGGTCGCACGACGCCGGTTCTCGCCAACATCCGGCCTTCCGGTTCGACCTACCTGATGGAGGATTTCTTTTATGCGGGTGGCCTGCGCGCCCTGATGAAGCAGCTCGGGGACAAGCTGGATCCCACCGCGATCACCGTGACGGGCAAACCCTTGGTGGATGGCCTCGACCAGGTGAAGATCTACAATGACGACGTTATCCGGCCATTGTCGAACCCGGTCTATCACGAAGGTTCGCTGGCCGTGCTCAAGGGGAACCTGTGTCCCGACGGCGCGGTCATCAAACCAGCGGCCTGCGACCCGAAATTCCACCGCCATTGCGGCCCGGCGCTGGTCGCCGACAGCTATGCGGAGATGAAGAAGATCATCGATGATCCCGACTACCCGCTGACGCCGGAGACGGTTCTCGTGCTCCGCAATGCCGGCCCCCAGGGCGGACCGGGCATGCCGGAATGGGGCATGATCCCGATGCCGAAGGCGCTGTTGAAGCTCGGCCTGCGCGACATGGTGCGCATCTCGGATGCCCGCATGTCCGGAACCAGTTTCGGCGCCTGCGTGCTGCATGTCGCACCGGAATCTTATGTTGGCGGGCCTCTGGCGCTGCTGAGAACGGGGGACATGGTCGAGCTCGATATTCCGGCACGCAGCCTCAATATGCTGGTTTCCGAAGAAGAGATCACAGCGCGGCGGGCCGCCTGGGTGGCGCCGACGCGGCATTACGAGCGCGGTTACGGCTTCATGTTCTCCAGCCATATCGAGCAGGCCGACAAAGGCTGCGACTTTGATTTCCTGACGACGGAATTCGGTGGCAAGACGCCGGAACCGGCCATCAACTGAGGCACCACGATGTTTGATCCCAATCGACGCACGATCCCGGAACAGCCTCCCAAGGCTGGCTTCGCTGCCGGTCCGTCCAAGCTGGACGCCATCCGATCGGTCACCCTGTCGCTCGTCTACCTGCCGTTGGCGCGGCCGATCAGCGATGCCAAGGTGTTGACGGGCCGACAGAAGCCGCTGACGAAGGTGGCCTTTCTGTTTTGCGAGATCGTCTCCGAGGCTGGCCATAGTGGGCTCGGTTTCAGTTACTCGAAGCGGGCAGGCGGACCTGCCCTTTATGCACATGCCTGCGAGCTTGCCGACGACCTGATCGGCGAAGATCCCAACGATACCGCGCGCATCTGGGACAAGCTCTGCTGGGCCGGGGCCTCGGTCGGCCGCTCCGGCATTGCGACCCAGGCAATCGCCGCCATCGACATCTGCCTCTGGGACCTGAAGGCGAAACGCGCCGGCCTGCCGCTTGCAAAACTGCTTGGCGCCCATCGCGACAGTGTCGCCTGCTACAACACCTCCGGTGGCTTCCTGTCATCGAGCGTCGAGGAAATCCGCGATGCCATCGACCACTCGATCGCCTCCGGTATCGGCGGCATCAAGATCAAGGTCGGACAGCCGGACCCGATGATCGACCTTCGCCGGCTTGGTGCCGTGACCAGCCATATCGATGGCCGTGTTCCGCTGATGGTCGATGCAAACCAGCAATGGGACCGCACGACGGCGTTGCGCTTCGGCCGGCTGGTCGAACCGCTCAACCTCGAATGGATCGAAGAGCCGCTCGATGCCTATGATGCCGAGGGCCATGCGGCACTGGCACGCGAACTCGCCACGCCGATCGCCACCGGCGAAATGCTGGCCAGCGCCGACGAGCACATGGCGCTGATCCGGGCCGATGCGGTCGACTTCATTCAGCCGGATGCGCCGCGGGTCGGCGGCATCACGCCCTTTCTGCGCATCTGCACACACGCCGAGGCGAAACGCATGCGCCTGGCGCCACATTTCGCCATGGAAATCCATCTGCACCTGGCGGCTGCCTATGCGCATGAGCCATGGGTAGAGCATTTCGATTGGCTGGCGCCGCTGTTCAACGAACAACTCGAGATCAAGGACGGCCGAATGATCGTGCCGGCCCGTCCGGGGCTTGGTTGCAGCCTGACGGGCAAAGCCCGTGACTGGACCGTGGAAACGCGCAGCTTCGGCGTCTGAATTGGAACGAGGAGAAGGAAAGATGAACCCCGCAACCCGTGAAAAGCTGATGGGCGTCTCCGTCGCGACGCTCTGTTCGGCACTGTTCAAGCGCGGCCTGAGAAACCAGACGGTCCAGGATGTTCGGCCGGTGCAGCCGAAGGGCCGCAATATGGTGGGCCCGGCCTTCACGCTGCGTTACATGCCGGCGCGCGAGGACCGCAATGCGATGAACGTCTTTCGAAACCCGAAACATCCGCAACGGCTTGCCATCGAGACGTGCCCGGAAGGCTCTGTTCTGGTGATGGACAGCCGCAAGGATCCGCGCGCAGCCTCTGCCGGCGATATCCTGATTACCCGCCTGATGATGCGGGGCGGCGCCGGCGTCGTCACCGATGGCGGCTTCCGGGACGCCATGACCATCGGTGGTCTCGATATTCCCGCCTATCACAATCGTCCCTCCAGCCCGACGAACCTGACGCTCCACGAGGCAATCGACATCAATGTGCCGATAGGCTGTGGCGATGTGGCGGTCTTCCCGGGCGACATCATGGTTGGCGACGACGACAGCGTGATCGTCATCCCTGCCGAGATCGCCGACGAGATCGCCGATGAAGCGGTAGAGATGACCGCTTACGAGGATTTCGTCACCGAGCGCGTCAAGCAAGGTCACACGATCATTGGCCTCTACCCGGCCACCGACGAAAGCAATCTGACGCTCTTTGCCGAATGGCGGAAGGTGAAAGGCCGCTAGAGCATGATGCCGAAAAGTGTAAGCGGTTTTCGGACGACATGATGCTCTCACTATATAATTTAGAACAGGATTCAGATTTTAGGCCGACCTGGCCTAAAATCATCCTGTTCTAAGGCGGCGCACCTTAGACAACACTTCACGCATCAGGACGGAGCGAGGCTCCGCCAAGGAGAATAACAATGAGCTGGACCCCTTCAGGCAGGCATTTCATCGCCGGCGAGTGGATCGCCGGAACGACGACATTTCGGTCCGAGCCGGCGCATGGGCAGGCACATGACTTTGCCGTCGGCACAACGGAACTGGTCGACCGCGCCTGCCGCGCCGCCGAAGCTGCTTTTGCAGCATTTTCGGCAACGACACGCGAGGAGCGGGCCATTTTCCTTGAGGCAATCGCCGAGGAGATCGACAAGCGCGGCGAGGCCGTCACCCACATCGGAACACAGGAAACCGGGCTTCCGGAGGGCCGGCTCAACGGCGAACGCGCTCGCACCACCGGCCAGCTCAGATTGTTTGCCGACCATATCCGCAAGGGCGCGCATCTCGACGCTCGCGTCGATGCGGCGCAATCCGATCGGCAACCGGCGCCGCGGCCCGAGATCCGTCTGGTCCAACGGCCGATCGGCCCCGTCGCCGTCTTCGGCGCCTCGAATTTTCCGCTGGCATTCTCGACGGCCGGCGGCGATACGGCAGCAGCACTTGCCGCGGGCTGCCCGGTCGTGGTGAAGGGACATTCAGCCCATCCCGGCACAGGTGAGATTATTGCCGAGGCGATTGCAGCCGCTATCGAGCGCACTGGAATGCCGGCCGGCGTCTTCAGCCTGATCCAGGGGGGCCGCCGTGATGTCGGAACGGCGCTGGTGACGCATCCGGCCATCAAAGCCGTTGGCTTTACCGGCTCGCTTGCCGGCGGCCGTGCGCTCTTCGACCTTTGCGCCCAGCGCCCTGAGCCGATCCCCTTTTTCGGGGAACTCGGCAGCGTTAATCCGATGTTCCTGCTGCCGGCCGCTACCGCCGCGAGGGCAGAGGCAATCGGTTCCGGCTGGGCCGGTTCACTGACGCTTGGTGCCGGCCAGTTCTGCACCAACCCCGGTATCGCCGTCGTCGTCGACGGGCCGGAGGCGGACAGGTTCACCAGTGCTGCCAAGTCGGCTCTTGAGAAGGTGGCGCCGCAGACGATGCTGACCAAAGGCATCGCTACGGCCTATCACGAAGGTGTCGACCGGATGCGGGCAAGCAATGCCGTCGCGCCGGTTCTCGCTGCAGAGAGTGCTGGCCGCGACGCAGCCCCGAGCCTGTTCGAGACCAACGGCGCGGCCTGGCTTGCCGATCACTCGCTCAGCGAAGAGGTGTTCGGCCCTCTCGGCCTCGTCGTACGCGTCGGCTCGCCTGAAAAGATGCTCCCCCTTGCCGAAAGCTTCCAGGGACAGCTGACCGCGACGATTCATATGGACGATGCCGATCTTGGCCTCGCCCGCGACCTGCTGCCGGTCCTCGAAAGGAAGGCGGGCAGATTGCTGGTCAATGGCTTCCCAACCGGCGTCGAGGTTGTCGATTCCATGGTGCATGGCGGACCCTACCCGGCCTCGACCAATTTCGGCGCGACCAGCGTCGGGACCATGTCGATCCGCAGGTTTCTGCGCCCCGTCGCCTATCAGAATTTCCCCGCCGACCTGCTGCCGCAAGACCTGCGCAGCTGAAATCGAGGAGTGCCAAATTGATTGCCCCGACGGAACTTCGCGAAATCATTCGCAACGGCCTGCTGTCCTTTCCCGTCACCCCTTTCGATGCCGAGGATCGGTTTGCAGCCAGGCCGTTTTCAGCGCATCTGGAATGGCTGTCATCCTACCCCGTTGCCGGCCTGATCGTTGCCGGCGGCACTGGTGAGCTGTTCTCGCTGACGCCCGGCGAGGTGGTTGAGGTTGTGAAGGCCGCCCGCGCCGTGTCTGGCGATGCGCCTGTTATTGCCGGATGCGGCTACGGCACGCGGATTGCCTGCGACATGGCGCGCGAGATCGAGGCGGCCGGCGGCGACGGCATTCTGCTGCTGCCGCATTACCTGACCGAGGCGCCGGCAGATGGCATTGCTGCGCGTGTACGGGCCGTCTGCAAGGCCACCAATATGGGCGTTATCGTTTATAATCGTGGCCAGGCGCGGGTTTCGGCCGAGCAGCTTGCTCAGCTTGCCGACGAATGCCCAAATCTGATCGGCTTCAAGGACGGTACCGGTGATATCGATACGGTGCGCCGCGTCACGATCGCGCTCGGGGACCGGCTTTCCTATATCGGCGGCATGCCGACGCACGAACTGTTTGCCCAGGCCTATCGCGGCGCCGGCATGCCGACCTATTCCTCGGCGGTCTTCAATTTCGTGCCTGAAACGGCATTGAAATTCCACAAGGCATTCCTCGCCGGTGACGACGCGGCCTGTGAACAGATGCTGCGCGATTTCTATTATCCCTTTGCCCGTATTCGCGATCGCAAGGCCGGTTATGCGGTTTCCGCCGTCAAGGCAGGCGTGCGTTTGCGTGGCTTTGAAGCGGGACCGGTGCGGGCACCATTGACGGATCTTACCGACGAGGAAGTCGAGATGATGCGCGAACTGATTGCTTCGGCAAGGTAAAATTTCGCGTCCCGGCCAAGGTTGAATGCTCCCCGCTTCGGAGCGCTGGAGTTGAAGCTTGCCGCCAACTAGTATATTAGTGCACTTGTGCTTTAGAGAACTACTGAGGAGATAGATGCCGGAGCACCGGAAACGGGACGCAGTTCACTGTGAGGAGCGCCAAAGGCGCATGGGAGGAGAACGAAATGAAACTACATTTGTTAGCTGCCTGCTTTTCAACAACGGTGCTCGCGCTGAGCGGCGGCACGGCTCTGGCGCAGGATGCCAAGAGCAACGTCACTGTTGTGCTTGCCGAAACCGTTGATGTCGTCGAGCCCTGTATGGCAGCGCGCCAGGACGTCGGCCGGGTCATTTCTGAAAACGTCAACGAGATGCTGGTGGAATTCGACTACGTCAATGGCGGCCTCAAACCCCGCCTGGCGACGGAATGGTCGAAGATCGACGACGACACCTGGGAGTTCAAGCTACGCCCGAATGTCAAATGGCACGATGGCAAACCGTTCACCGCTAAAGATGTCCAGTTCACCATCGAGCGCAACAAAAACAAGAAGCTCAGCTGTGAGACCGGCGGCAAATATTTCGGCGGCACGGAGTTCAGCTTCGAGACGCCTGATGCCAACACGATCCGGATTACGACAAAGCCGGCGCAACCGATTCTTCCGCTTCTGATGACGGTGATGGCTGTGGAACCGGCCGATGCGACGCCAGCAGACGAATTCACCCGCAAGCCGATTGGCACCGGCCCCTATACGTTCGACAAATGGGATATCGGCCAGTCGATCGTGCTGAAACGCAATCCGGAATATTGGGGGGAAAAGCCGCAGGTCGAACAGGCGACCTATTTGTTCCGCTCCGACAGCGCCGTTGCTGCCGCCATGGTCGATGCCGGCGAAGCCGATATCGTTCCGGCCGTCTCCGTACAGGATGCCACCAACAAGGAAACCGATTTCGCCTACCCGAATTCGGAGACGACATCGCTGCGCATCGATACGCGCGCAGCACCCCTCAACGACCGGCGCATCCGCGAAGCGATGAACCTCGCCATCGATCGTCAGGCGATGCTCGGAACGTTGTTCCCCGAACAGGCAAAGATCGCGACACAGCTCGTCGTACCCACCACGATCGGCTACAATGGCGATATCCCCGCCTGGTCCTACGATCCCGAAAAAGCAAAGCAACTGGTCGAAGCAGCGAAGGCTGACGGCGTCCCGGTCGATCGGGAGATCCGCATCATCGGTCGCAATGGGCAGTATCCAAACGCCACCGAAGCGATGGAAGCGATGATGGCGATGCTTCAGGACGTCGGCTTGAACGTAAAGCTCGACATGTATGACGTTTCCGTGTGGAACGGCTACTTCGTTGCACCCTTTGTCGCCGATTCCGGTCCGACGCTGACCCAGTCGCAGCACGACAATGCGACCGGCGACCCCGTCTTCACCGCATTCGTGAAATACGCGACCGACGGTTCCCACTCCATGGTTCGCGATCCCGCCGTCGACGCGCTGATCGCCAAGGCGACGTCTGCCACCGGCGACGAGCGCACAAAACTCTGGAAGGAGCTTTTCGCCAAGGTGAACACCGAAATCATCGCCGACATCCCGATGTTTCACATGGTCGGTTTCACCCGCGTCTCGCCGCGTCTCGACTTCAAGCCGACGATCGCGACGAATTCCGAACTGCAGCTGTCGCAGATCCGCTTCAAGTAAGCCGGTATGCCGCACTTAACCACGGGCCGCCGCAAATAGCGGCCCGTGCTTTCCATGACGTGAGGGAGAAATGCCGATGCCCCTGATTGACCGCATTGCCCTGACTCAATTCGCAAAGCAGATATTGACCCGCGCCGGCATGGAGGCCGACAAGGCCGAAACGACTGCCACCGTCCTGGTGGAAGGCGACATGATCGGCCACGATACCCATGGCGTCAGTCTTTTGAACTGGTATGTCGAGGCGTTGGAAGACGGCTCGCTGGCAAAGTCCGGCAGCTATGAGGTCGTCAATGACCGCGGCGCAGCCTTTGTTTGGGACGGCAAATACCTGCCGGGCGCATGGCTGCTGACGAAGGCGATCGAGCAGGCCTGCGAACGGGTCAGCGATCATGGCGTCGTCACCGCCGCGATCCGCAACTGCCACCATACCTGCGCGCTTTCAGCCTTCATGCGGCAGGTGACCGAACGGGGCCTCATCGTACAGCTGTCGGTCTCGCATCCCGCGGCGAGCCGCGTTGCGCCCTATGGCGGCACGAAGCCGCTTCTGACGCCCAACCCGATGGCGGCCGGATTCCCGACATCTGCGGATCCGATCCTGATCGACGTCTCGGCCTCGATCACCACCACGACCATGACGCAAAACCTGGCGAAGGCCGGCAAGAAATTTCCTGAAGCCTGGGCTTTCACTGCCGCAGGCGAGCCGACCGATGATCCGCGCGAGGTGACCGAACGCGGTGGGACAATGATGCCTCTCGGCGGTCAGCTGAAGGGACACAAGGGCTTTGGGCTCGGACTGATCGTCGAGTTGCTGGGGCAGGGGCTTTCCGGCAAGGGACGGGCCAACACGCCGTCCGGTGTGTTTTCGCAAAGCGCTTTCCTTCAGGTCATCGATCCCGCCTTTTTTGCCGGGCTCGATGCCTTTACGGCGCAATCTGACTTTCTCGCCTCTGCCTGCCGCAGCAATCCTCCGGCGCCCTGGAACAATGGCCCCGTTCGCATGCCGGGCGACAGCGCAGCGCGAAAGCGCCGCTCGGCGTTGGAAGAGGGCGTGCCGGTCGGCGATGCAGCTTGGCAAAAGCTTTGCAAACATGCCGAGATCCTAGGCTTGCCTATTCCCGACGTCGCCGCGTGAGGAACACATCTCTGCTTCGAAACTTCCTATCGGTCACCGCAACGTCCGGTGTCAGGTGCAATCAGATCGGCCAGACCAACAACAAGATCGGCACGCTGACGAGCACCACAATGAGCGACAGCGGCAGGCCCAGTCGGGCGTAGTCACCAAATCGATATCCGCCCGGTCCCATCACCAGCGTGTTGCACTGGTGTCCGATGGGGGTGAGGAAGTCGCAGCCGGCTCCAATTGCCACCGCCATCAGAAAGGCATCTGGCCTGAAGCCCAGCTTCTCGGCAAAGGTCGCGGCGATCGGTGCCATGACCAGAACCGTCGCTGCGTTGTTCAAAAACGGGGTTACGGCCATGGCCGCAACCAGGATCAGAGCCAAAGCACCGAAGGGCGGGAGCATTTCGGCGGTTCGCGAGAGGAGGTCCGCGATGATGTCGGTGGTTCCTGTGGTCCTAAGCGAGTCGCTGATCGGAATGAGAGCGGCCAGCATGATCAGAATGGGCGCATCGAGATGCTGATAAACTTCCCGCAAAGGAACGGATCCGGTGATCACCATCAGAAAAGCGGCGGCGAAAAACGCTGTCGCGACGGGAATGCCCCCGAAGGCTGTCGCCCCCATCGTTGCCATCAGGATAATGACGGGGATCATGCCATTGCGGGCGTTGCCGAGCTTCATATCTCGTTCGACCAGCGGCAAACATCCCCATTCGCGAAGAAGATCCGGTAGTTTCTGCAAGTCGCCCTGCAAGACCACGACGTCGCCATTGCGGATCTTGATCTCACCCAGGCGCTCGGTGAAGCGCCTGTCGCGGCGGCTGACGGCAAGAAGGTTGAGCCCGGTATTGTGGAAGAGAGAAACGTCTTTTGCGCTGACGCCGATCAATCGGGAATGTTCGCCAACGATAGCTTCAACAGAACTGATATCTTGGCGTGTCTCAGGCTCGTGTTTACGGTCGGACAGTTGAAGCTTGGCTTCACTGACGATCTTGTCGAGGGCGCTCTGCTCCCCCTCGATAATAAGAAGGTCGCCATCCTTAAGCACCGTGTCGGGAAGGGGCGTTCGTCTTTGGCCGTTGCCACCGATAATCGCAGTCACCATCGCATCGCCGCCCGCCGGCTTCTGCAGCCAGCTGACGGACCGCCCGATCGCCCCTGATGGCGTGGTGACCTTGGCCTCGGTCGTGTAGTTTTTGATCGCCACCGCCTCATCCATCGACGTTTCGACCCGTGATCTTTCAGGCAGCAGCTTGTAGAACAGCGCCAGAAAGACAATGCCGGCGACCGAGAGCGCCAGGCCGACAGGCGTATAGTCAAACATCATGAACGGCTGCCCGGTGATCTCCTCGCGCACCCGGGAAACGATGATGTTTGGCGACGTGCCGATCTGCGTCATAAGTCCTCCGAGCAGAGAGGCGAAAGACATCGGCATCAGGAACATCGACGGTGATACGCGTGATTTCCGGGCCATTTGCACAGCGACCGGGATCATGATCGCCAGCGCACCAATGTTTTTGATGAAAGCCGACAGGGCTGCGACAATGGCAACCAGAATGATCAGCTGCATCCGTGGCCCGCGTCGTTCGGGAGAAAATCTGCGCAAGGCGACATCCATGATCCCCGATCTGGATATCGCCGCACTGACGATAAGCGCGCTGCCAACGATGATAACAATGTCGTCGGAAAAGCCGGAAAAAGCATTCTTGGCGGGGACAATGCCGACAATGATTGCAGCGAGAAGGGAGCTTACGGCGACTATATCGTATCGATAACGACCCCACAGGAACGCGCCCATCATCAGCGCGATGATGAGAAGAGAAAGCCATTGATCAGCGCGCATGTTTGCATCCCGGTGGTAGCAATTAACGTTTCAAGCAAGAGAACGATGCGGCGAGGCCGAGAAATTTTTTCTCGTCTATCCCAGCCGTTTCATCCGCTGACGGCTGGAGGAGCACCCTGATGGAACTTCCAGCCGCCAGCCGGCATTTCGCTGTCGGGGCTGCTTTCGGGAACGACCATGGCCAGTGATAAACTATCGACCTATCGGTCGAAGCGCGACTTTCAAAAGACGGCGGAGCCGAGCGGCGATACGCAGCTCGCCGGTAGCAATCGCCGTCGCTTCGTCATCCAGAAACATGATGCCACCCGGCTGCACTACGACCTGCGGCTCGAGCTCGATGGCGTCTTTAAATCCTGGGCTGTCACCAAAGGCCCATCCCTCGACCCGCACGACAAGCGGCTGGCAGTCGAGGTCGAGGATCACCCGCTGGACTATGGCGACTTCGAAGGCACCATTCCGAAAGGTCAGTACGGCGGCGGCACGGTCATGCTCTGGGATCGGGGCTATTGGGAACCGGAAGGAAATAAGAGCCCGGAGCAGGCGCTGGCAAAAGGCGACTTCAAGTTCACCTTGGAGGGCAAGCGCCTGCACGGCAGCTTCGTGCTGGTGCGCATGCGCAATGATCGCAACGGCGGCAAGCGGACAAATTGGCTGCTGATCAAACACCACGATGCGTTCTCTGTCGAAAACAATGGTGAAGCGATCCTGGAGGAGAATGACACCTCGGTTGCCTCCGGCCGTACCATGGAGAAGATTGCCGCCGGCAAGGGCCGAAAGCCCAAGCCTTTCATGGTCGAGGACGGCGATGTTCAGGCTGATGCGGTCTGGGATAGCAACCGCGGACTGGCTGCCGAAGAGCGAAAAGAGGACGCCAGAGCCGGCCGGAAATCGAAACCGGCCACCACGGTCGATCTGCCGGATTTCATTGCGCCGCAGCTCTGCCAGACTCTGGAGCGTCCGCCCGCCGGCACAGGTTGGATTCATGAGATCAAGTTCGACGGCTATCGGATCCAGTTGCGTGTGCTGGATGGCGAGGTGACACTGAAGACGAGGAAGGGACTCGACTGGACGGGCAAATATCCCGAGATCGCCGAGGCGGCATCGGGACTGCCCGATGCGATCATCGATGGCGAGATCTGCGCCCTCGACCATAACGGCGCTCCGGATTTCGCAGCCCTGCAGGCGGCTCTGTCGGAAGGCAAGACCGGCGAACTCGTCTATTTCGCATTTGATCTTCTCTATGAGGGAGGCGATGATTTGCGATCTTTGCCGCTCGTCGAGCGCAAGGCGCGGCTTGAAAGCCTTCTGTCCGATGCCGGCAATGATCTGCGCATCCGTTTCGTCGAGCATTTCGATGCCGGCGGTGATGCAGTCCTCCGGTCTGCCCGCAAGCTCTCACTGGAAGGCATCGTCTCCAAACAGGCGGATGCACCTTATCAATCCGGCCGTACCGAAAGCTGGGCGAAGTCGAAATGTCGCGTCGGCCATGAGGTGGTGATCGGCGCCTATGCCAAGACCAGCGGGAAATTCCGATCCCTGCTGGTCGGGGTCTACCGCGGCGATCACTTCGCCTATGTCGGCCGCGTCGGCACCGGCTATGGTGCGAACAAGGTGGAGGCCTTGCTTCCGAAGCTGCGGGCGCTGGAGACGACCAAGTCGCCTTTCACCGGCAACGGCGCGCCGAAGAAAGAGCCGGAGGTTACCTGGCTGAAGCCCGAGCTCGTGGCGGAAATCGAATTCGCGGGCTGGACCGCTGATGGCATTGTCCGGCAGGCGGCCTTCAAGGGACTGCGGGAAGACAAGCCGGCCAGGGAGGTCAGGGCCGAACGGCCGGCAAAGCCCGCACGGACTGACCTGCCGCAGCCGGCGGCGGAGGTGACGGCCAGGGCGGTTCGCGGAAAAGGCGCCAAGGCCGAGGTCATGGGCGTGCTGATCTCCAATCCGGACAAGCCGCTATGGCCGGATGCCAATGACGGCAAACCCGTCACAAAGGAGGAACTGGCCCGCTACTACGAAGCCGTCGGTTCCTGGCTGATCGAGCACATCAGGGGACGTCCTTGTTCCATCATCCGGACGCCCGACGGGATCGGCGGCGAGCAATTTTTCCAGCGCCATGCGATGCCCGGCACCTCGAACCTTCTCGAACTGGTCAAGGTCTTTGGCGACAAGAAGCCCTATCTGCAGATCGACCGTGTCGAAGGCCTTGCTGCCGTCGCGCAGATCGGCGCCGTCGAGCTACACCCCTGGAATTGCGAACCGCATAAGCCTGAGGTGCCGGGCCGGCTCGTCTTCGACCTTGATCCAGGTCCGGACGTGCCATTCTCCGCGGTCGTTTCAGCGGCCCGGGAAATGCGGGACCGTCTCGACGCGCTGGGCCTGATCTGCTTTTGCAAGACGACCGGCGGCAAGGGTCTACACGTTGTCACTCCGCTTGCGATCAATAAGCGCAAGCCGCTTTCGTGGGCGGAAGCAAAGGGCTTTGCGCATGACGTCTGCCAGCAAATGGCGCGCGACAATCCCGAGCTTTATCTGATCAAGATGACGAAGAGCCTGAGGGATGGCCGGATCTTCCTCGACTACCTGCGCAATGACCGCATGGCCACGGCAGTAGCACCTTTGTCGCCGCGTGCCCGGCCCGGTGCCACGGTCTCGATGCCGCTGACCTGGACACAGGTCAAATCGGATCTGGATCCCAAGCGGTTCACCATCCGCACCGTCCCGGCGCTGCTGTCGAAGTCCTCTGCCTGGGAAAATTACGGGGACGGCAAACGACCGCTGGAACAGGCGATCAAGCGCCTCGGCAGAATCTCCAAAGCGGCTTGAACTCGGTGCTGATGATATCGATTGACCAGGTTGCGGACATGAAGCGTTGACAACCTTCGTAAGCTCAGCTCTACTGGTCCACTAACCGGACCAGTAGAGCCATGGGCGAGGAGGGGAAAGCAATGGATGTCCGAGCGATGCTCGAAGACGACGTTGCGACGCTGGGCGGGGCGCCGAAGACCTCGACGAAAGACTTCGTCGTCCAGAAGATCACAACATTCATTGCAACAGGCATTCTCAAGGTGGGCGATCCGCTGCCAGGTGAGCGCGAACTGGCTTCCGCGCTCTCGGTCAGCCGCGAAACCGTCCGTGGCGCGATCCTCATCCTTTCCACCCGCGGAATCCTCTCCGTTGCGCATGGAATGCGAACCGTGGTGGCATCGGTGGACGTCGGCGAACTGGCTGTCCAAGCTGCGCGGTATCGCGACATTGCGGCCTACAATCTTGACGACGTTCATGAGGCGCGGCTTCTTATCGAAGCACAGGTCGCAAGGGCTGCAGCCGTCAAGATCGAGCCTTCAACGCTTGAGTATCTGCGAAAGTCGATTGCAGCACAGGAGGCCGCGTGTGACGATCCTGTCCGTTTTTTGATTTGCGACCGGGAATTTCACACGGCTATCTACCGTTCCAGCGGCAACGCGGTGCTGGCTGATGTGGCCGCCGACCTTTACTCCTATCTGTTGAGCCATCGAAGGCGGGTCGTTTCGCAGCCCGGGAGCATCGCCTCGAGCATTGCCGATCACTGGATGATCCTCGCTGGCTTGGAGACGCGGGATCCTGACGCCGCATCCGCCGCCTTCGCGATCCACGAAACCCGTATTTATACGACGACCAAACTGCTCTTTTCGTAGCGCGCAGCAAGGCGAAGCGCGATCTGCTTTGCATGAAGAAACGCTCCGGCCGCTGAGCCGGGGACCGAGACGTCCAAGACAGGAACGGAACACAATGCATATTCTCATCATCGGGGCGGGAGGAATGATCGGCCGCAAGCTCGCTGCCACACTGGGGCGCAGCGGGTCCCTCGACGGCCATGCGATCACGCGGATGACGCTCGCCGATGTCACGCCTCCGCCGGTACCCACAGGCGTCTCCTGGCCGGTGGAAGCGCTGGCTGCCGATATTTCCGAAAGCAGTATGGCGGAAGCCCTGGTGGCTCGCCGGGCCGACGTGATCTTCCATCTCGCGGCGATCGTTTCCGGCGAAGCCGAGCGCAATTTCGAACTCGGCTACCGGGTCAATCTCGATGGCACGCGATCGTTGTTGGAAGCGATCCGCCGGGAAGGAACCCGCCAAGCCTATATTCCCCGGTTCGTATTCTCCTCGTCGATCGCGGTCTATGGTTCGCCATTTCCGGATCCGATTCCCGACGACTACGTGCTCGCACCTCTCACCAGCTACGGAGTCCAGAAGGCGATATCCGAGCTTCTGCTTGCCGACTATTCGCGGCGCGGCTTCATTGACGGCGTCGGAATTCGGCTGCCGACCATCGTGATCCGGCCTGGTGCGCCGAACGCCGCCGCATCAGGTTTCTTTTCGGGAATCCTGCGTGAACCGCTCGCGGGCCAGCGGGCTGTTCTTCCGGTCGAAGAGACCGTCAAACACTGGCTGGCGAGCCCGCGTTCCGCCATCAAATTCCTGATCCATGCTGCGACGCTCGACACATCGGCTCTGGGTGTTCGGCGCACGCTCACCATGCCGGGCGTTGCCGCCACCGTTGCCGACCAGATTGCCGCCTTGCGCCGTGCTGCTGGTCCCGAGGCGGCGGACTTGATCGATCGCCGCCGCGACGAGGTCATCGAAGGGATCGTCGCCGGATGGCCGAAATCCTTTGTGCCGGAACGCGCGGTGCAACTGGGTTTCGTCGCCGAAACCACCGTCGATGAGTTGATTGAGGTGTACCTCGCCGAAGACGCTCCGGGTGCGCCCAGATGAGATCAAGCTGGGCCACACCGTCGCATGGGAGGAGGATCCAGGGCACGCCCACAGATGCGGGATTGCAGCGACCGAGGGACCTGAGGAGATGACGGCCGCGGCCGAGATATACGAAAATACGAATACATAGCATGTAGCGCTCGATTTCTGGGAGGAGTGAGTATGGCAGGCGTTCAATTCGCGGATGTGCGGAAATCATTCGGTGCATTTCCGGTCATCAAAGGCGTGGATATCGACATTGCCGACGGGGAATTCGTGATCCTGGTCGGCCCGTCGGGTTGCGGCAAATCCACGCTTCTGCGGATGCTGGCGGGACTTGAGAACATTTCCGGCGGTGAGATCAAGATCGGTGGGCGTGTCGTCAACACGCTGCCGCCAAAGGACCGCGACATCGCCATGGTGTTCCAGAACTATGCGCTCTATCCGCATATGACGGTGCAGCAGAACATGGGTTTCTCGCTGATGCTCAACAAGGCGCCGAAGGCGGAAGCCGAGAAGCGGGTGAAATATGCCGCCGGCATCCTCGGTCTCGACAAATTGCTCGACCGTTATCCGCGCCAGCTTTCCGGCGGCCAGCGCCAGCGTGTCGCCATGGGGCGGGCGATCGTGCGCGATCCGGAAGTCTTCCTGTTCGACGAACCGCTGTCCAACCTCGATGCGAAGCTGCGCGTCGCCATGCGCGCCGAAATCAAGGAACTGCACCAGCGGCTGAAAACGACGACGGTCTACGTCACCCACGACCAGATCGAGGCCATGACCATGGCCGACAAGATCGTCGTCATGCATGACGGCGTCGTCGAGCAGATCGGCACACCGCTCGAGCTTTACGACAAGCCCGCCAATCTCTTCGTTGGCGGTTTCATCGGTTCACCGGCGATGAACATGATCAAGGGCCGGCTCGACCCCGAAAACCCGACAAGTTTCAAGGCGCCCGACGGCACGGCGCTCCCGGTTTCCAATCCGCCCGCCGGCGCCATGGGCCGTGACCTCGTCTATGGGCTTCGCCCGGAATACATCCTGCTCGATGCCAATGGCCTGCCCGGTGAAATCGTGGTGATCGAGCCGACCGGCTATGAGACGCATCTCATCCTCAGGCTCGGCGGCAGCGACCTCAGCTGCGTCTTCCGCGAACGCGTCAGCGCGCGGCCGGGCGAGACCCTGCGCGTTGCGATCGACGCCGCGCATATTCATCTCTTCGATGCCGAGAGCGGCCGGAGATTGACCGACTGACGCCGACCGGCGGCTGCACGGGGCGGAGGAGCCCCCGTCGCCCGCAGGTTGGCAGCACCCCGGTTCAGGGATGCAAGGACCGTCGTTCACCAAGCGGGAGGTGAATGCCGGAGAGTTCGCACCCGCTGTTTTGAAGAGGAGGAGTATCATGAGGATTAAGAGACGTGACTTTCTTGCCGCCTCGGCTGCCGTCGCCGGCGCCGCCGGCCTCGGCATCCGGCCGACCTTCGCGCAGGCCGAACCGACCTATACACCGGAAAGCGGCGCCAGCCTGCGGCTGCTGCGCTGGACACCCTTCGTCAAGGGCGACGAGCAGGCCTGGCTTGCAAACACCAAGAAATTCACAGACGCGACCGGCGTCCAGGTGCGTATCGACAAGGAAAGCTGGGAAGATATCCGCCCAAAGGCGGCCGTCGCGGCCAATGTCGGCTCCGGCCCGGACCTCATCATGTGCTGGTTCGACGACGCTCACCAGTATCCCGACAAGCTGGTCGACCTGACCGAGCTCGCCAACTATCTCGGCAACAAATATGGCGGCTGGTATGACGGTGTGAAGGGCTATGCGGCGCGCGGCGACACCTTCATCGCCATGCCGCTGACGGCAATCGGTAATGCGGTGGTCTATCGCGACACTCACGTGAAGGCGGCCGGTTTCAGCGAGTTCCCGAAGGATACGGCAGGCTTCCTCGAGCTTTGCAAGGCGATGAAAGCCAAGGGCACGCCGGCCGGCTTCCCGCATGGCAAGGCCGTCGGCGACGGCAACAACTACGCCCATTGGCTGCTGTGGAGCCATGGCGGCAAGATGGTCGACGAAGGCGGCAAGGTAACGATCAACAGCCCGGAAACGCTGGCGTCGATCAACTACGCCAAGGAGCTCTATGCGACCTTCATTCCGGGCACGGAAAGCTGGCAGGACGTCAACAACAACCGCGCCTTCCTTGCGGGCCAGGTGTCGCTGATCGCCAACGGCGTGTCGGTCTATTACACGGCCAAAAACGACCCGAAGCTCGCCGAGATCGCCAAGGACATCCGCACGACGAATTTCCCCGTCGGCCCGGTTGGCCAGAGCGTCGAGCTTTTCCAGACGAGCTCACTGCTTCTCTTCAAGCACACCAAGTATCCGGAAGCGGCGAAGGCCTACATCAAGTTCATGATGGAAGCCGACCAGATGAATGCCTGGATCCAGGGCTCCAGCGCCTATTGCTGCCAGCCGCTCAAGGCTTTCGCCAAGAACCCGATCTGGACCTCCGACCCAATCCACGCGCCTTACGCGCGTGCCTCGGAAAAGCTGCGTCCGAACGGCTATGCCGGACCCCTCGGTTATGCCTCGGCTGCGACCATGGCCGACTACGTCCTGGTCGACATGTATGCGGCCGCCGTCACCGGCCAGATGTCACCCGAAGATGCGATGAAGGAAGCTGAACGGCGGGCAAACCGCTACTATCGGGTCTGACCCACGCCTCAAAACAAGCGGCATGCCGGCCCCTCGGCATGCCGCAAGTCCTCTGCGAGTTCAAACGCAATCTGGGAGATAGGCAATGTCGATGGTGAATTCGCAGGACAGGCGTGGGCCGATCTCTTCGCTCCTGCAGAACAACAATGTGCTCGGCTTCCTGTTCATGCTACCGGCGGCCGTCTTCCTCGTCTGCTTTCTCACCTATCCGCTGGGGCTTGGCGTCTGGCTCGGCTTCACCGATACGAGGATCGGCCGCGACGGCGTCTTCATCGGGCTGGAGAACTACCAGTTCCTGATGGACGACAGCGTCTTTTGGCTGTCGGTCTTCAACACCATTCTTTATACCTCCGTCGCCTCCGTGCTGAAATTCGCGCTCGGCCTTTGGCTGGCGATGCTGCTCAACCAGCACCTGCCGTTCAAATCCTTCTTCCGGGCGATCGTGCTGCTTCCCTGGGTGGTGCCGACGGTGCTTTCGGCGCTGGCCTTCTGGTGGATCTACGATTCCCAATTCTCGATCATCTCCTGGTCGCTAATGCAGCTGGGACTGATCAGCGGGCCGATCAACTTCCTCGGCGATCCGATCAATGCGCGCATATCCGTCATCGTCGCCAACGTCTGGCGCGGCATTCCCTTTGTGGCGATCTCGCTGCTTGCCGGCCTGCAGACGATTCCGGCATCGCTGCAGGAGGCAGCCTCGCTCGACGGCGCCACGAGCTGGCAGCGTTTTCGCTATGTGACGCTGCCGATGCTGACGCCGATCATCGCCGTCGTCATGACCTTCTCGGTGCTCTTCACCTTCACCGATTTCCAGCTCATCTACGTGCTGACCAAGGGTGGTCCCGTCAACGCGACGCATCTGATGGCGACGCTATCGTTCCAGCGCGGCATTCCCGGCGGGCAACTCGGCGAGGGGGCGGCCATCGCGGTCGCCATGGTGCCCTTCCTGCTCGGCGCGATCATGTTCAGCTTCTTCGGCCTGCAGCGGCGCAAATGGCAACAGGGCGGCCAGGATTAAGGCCAGGGTTAGAGCCAAATTGGGGTTAGGGAGAGTGATGATGTCGATAAATTCAAACGCCGCCGATCAGGTCGTGACCGACAATGCCGAAGGCATGAGCTATCTGAACCGCCTGCCGCGGCGGATCGTGATGCTCTACCTGCCGATGGCCGTCTTCGTCTTCGTGCTGCTCTTCCCGTTCTATTGGATGGCGATCACCGCGGTGAAGCCGAACGACCAGCTGACCGACTATAGCAACTACAGCCCCTTCTGGGTGGTGGGACCGACACTCGAGCACATCAAATACCTGTTCCTCGAGACATCCTATCCGGGCTGGCTGTGGAACACGATGCTGGTCGCGGTCTGCTCCACCTTTCTCTCGCTGGTGGCCTCAGTCTTCGGCGCCTATGCCATCGAGCGCGTCCGCTTCACCGGCTCCCGTTCGGTCGGCCTGGTGATCTTCCTTGCCTATCTCGTGCCTCCGTCGATCCTCTTCATCCCGCTTGCCTTCATTGTCTTCAAGCTCGGGATTTACGATTCGCGTCTGGCGCTGATCTTCACCTATCCGACCTTCCTCATTCCCTTCTGCACCTGGCTGCTGATGGGCTATTTCCGCTCGATCCCCTTCGAGCTGGAGGAAAGCGCGCTGGTGGATGGCGCCAACAGATGGCAGATTCTCACCAAGATCATCTTGCCGCTCGCTGTACCCGGGCTGATTTCCGCCGGCATCTTCGCCTTCACGCTGTCCTGGAACGAATTCATCTATGCGCTGACTTTCATTCAGTCGTCGGAAAACAAAACCATTCCGGTCGGCGTGCTGACCGAACTGGTGCGCGGTGACGTCTTCGAATGGGGATCGCTGATGGCGGGCGCGCTGTTCGGCTCGCTTCCGGTGGTCATCCTCTACTCGTTCTTCGTGGACTACTACGTCTCATCGATGACTGGTGCGGTGAAGGAATAACAGGTGGCTGGATTTTGTTGCCGGTCGGCGCACTGCCCGCAGTATGGACACGGCCGCACCGACTGCTCGCGCCGCTTGCTGACTGGCATTCCAGCGCCGCAAGCTCGCTTCCTTGAAAACAAGCTGAATTTGGCTTCACAAAGTTTGCATTGTCGGCAGGTTCTGAATGCCAGACCTGCCGACATTCTGGCCGTCAATCAGGCTTTTTGCGATATAGCAACGTCATGAGTGCGAGTACGCATCCCAAGGCTCCTACCGATGCGAAGATGTAGAAGTTCCACTGCGGAGCCAGGCCCGCACCCAGAACCGCACCGCCGATAGCCGGTCCTATCATGCCTCCGATACGGCCGATGCCGAGCGAGAAGCCAAGGCCGGTTCCACGAATTTCGACGGGATAGAGATTTCCAACGAGAACGTTGGCGAGGATCTGCGTGCCGATCGTTCCCGTACCGGCAAGTGCGACGAGACCATAGACCTGGAGGCCCTGATCCACCTGCGTCAGCAACCAGATCGAGCAGGCTCCGAGAAGAAACATGCCCGCCACGACAATTTTGACGTTTCCGCGGTCGGCAATCCTTGCGCCGATCAGCAGTCCGACGGCGGCTCCGAGATTGAGCGTTACGGAGAAGAGGAGAGCAGAACCGAGGTCATAGCCCATCTTGTTCATGATGGTCGGAAGCCAGTTGACCATGCCGAATGTCAGCAGAAGCGAACAGAAATGGATGCCCCATGCGTTCAATGTCGGCAGCAGGCGACCTTCGGAAAACAGCGACCGGATGCCGACCTGGCGTTGCGCCGCAGGCCTGGCTAGGGGATCGGGCAGCCCGTACTGGTTTGCGATCTGATTGGCTTCGGTCTGGCGGTTTTTCGTTGCCAGCCATTCAGGGGATTCGGGTATGAGCCGGATGAGGAAAGGTAGAAGCAAGATCGGTGCGCCGCCGATGATCATCAGTGGGCGCCATCCGTATGTCTGTATCAGCAGCATTCCGAGGATACCCGAGATGATGCCGCCGGCCAGATAACCCAGAAGCGCAATCGAATAGGCTATTGCCTTCCGTTTCGGCGGAGAAAACTCGATGATCAAAGCGGTTACCGTGGGAAAAAGAGCTCCGAGGCCGAGACCGGCGAGAAAGCGTGTTCCCTCGAAAACAAGAAAGTTCGGCGCAAGACCGCTCCCGATCATCATCACGGAGAAGCTCAGCAGACTGCCTATGATGACCTTGCGACGACCTATCCTGTCAGCGAGTGTTCCGGCGACGAGGGCGCCCAGCAACATCCCGAACAGGGTGATGGAGGCCGCTCGTCCGACCAGACCGGGCGTCAGGCCCCAGCTGGCTTCACCGAGCAATGCCGGCGCGACTGCGCCGTAGACGATCAGGTCATAGCCGTCGAACAGGATCAGCAGACCGCAAAGGGCGATGATGATATTCGGGCTGCGAACCCGTTCGTTGATAATAGCGAGATCTTGTATGGCCAATTTTCCCTCCCCATACATTTGAGTACAGGTAGTACGCTCCTGCCAGCGGCAGGTCCGCGTCGATCCATGTACAAATCCTCCTGGATCGTTGCCGGCGTGGTTCCTCCCAGCGCCAGACTCACCCGCGGGCGGACGATGTCAAGACAACGATGACACGCTATTAAATACTTGCGAATAAAATATTTGCAACTGCAAACTTTTCAGCTCGCAACTTTTCCCTTTCCGGATATTGCCGGCAGGTTGCTGTGCATGCGGCGCAGCGCCTTCTTCAATGCTGCGACCTCCTCGTCCGACATGTCTTGAACCGCGGTGCGTTCAAGCTCGACGGCAAGCGGCATGAGCCTTTCCGTCAGCGCCTCGCCCTGCGGGGTCAGCCTGACGATGACGATACGGCCATTATCTTCCGGACGTGTTCTCGACACCAGCTTGCGCTTGGCCAGTGTGCCGACGAGGCGCGAAAGCGTCGAAATCTCGACAGAGACGACGTCGGCGAGATCTCCAAGGGTGCTCTCCCGGCGCTCTTTGAGCATGGCCAGAACCCGGTACATCGCCACGCTGAGATTGTCCTCGGTGATTCTCTGCGCGAACACTTCGGCTATCCGAACGCCGGCGCGATTGAGAAGATACGGAACGGAATCGGTAAGTTTGTACATGTCTCTGTCTGCTGGCAGGATTCGGCTTGCTGAGGGCTCTCTCCGACATGCACCTAAATGACCGGGATGACAACACGATTGGCTTTCAGTCGTCGAGAACGGCTGGGTAGATCAAGCATTTTCCCGCTGATTTATAAATTTGCGTTGACAACAGTTGCAAATGCAATAATCTAGATGCCAAGGAGACACGGGAGGAAATCATGTCTGCCACTGCTGCCCTCGGCATAGCGCCGGCCCCCGCACCCATCAGCGATGCGTTTCGATCGACCATGCGCCGTTTCCCGGCAACGGTGACGGTCATTTCTGCTTGTCGCAACGGTGCGGATCATGGAATGACGGCGACTGCCGTCACATCACTTTCGATGGATCCGCCATCTCTCATCATCTGCCTGAACAATCGCACCTACCTGCATGACATGCTGCTTGAGGTACCGGAATTCGCCGTCAGCGTTCTGACCGACAGGCAGGCCGCCGTGTCGGAAGGTTTCAGCGGCAAGATTGCGCCTGAGCGTCGCTTCGACGCTGCCGATTGGGTTCGCCATGAGCGCGGCATGATGGTGCTGGGCTCCGCTCATGCCTCGGTTGTCTGCCGCCGCATGGGCGCAGTTCCCTATGGAACGCACACGATCTTCATCGGGCAGGTGGTGGATACATGCCATTCCGACGACACGACCGCGCTGATGTACGAGAATTCAAAATATTGCGCGCCACAGCACGCGCTTCCCGCATCCCAGAACTGAAGGTAGTTCCATGAACAACACAGCTGCCCTGTTTCCCGCCGCGGCGCGGGTTGAGACCGCATGTCTTGCAGATCGTATCGCCCCGGTGCTCGACGAAATCCGGGCCGGCGCGCGTGATACCGAAAAATCCGGCCGCGTGCCGGCGCGCAATATCGATCTGCTGCGCTCCGCCGGCTATTTCGATGTCGTCAAGCCTGCCCGTTTCGGTGGCGACCAAGGATCGTTTGCCGAGCTTGTCGATGCAAATATCGAACTGTCGTCAGCTTGCGCCTCCACCGGCTGGGTTGCCGGCCTCCTTTCCGCGCATCAATGGCTGCTCGCCATGTTCGATGAAAGGGTTCAGCAGGAGGTGTGGGGCAGCGATCCGGATGCGCTGCTCTGCGGTTCCTATGCGCCGGTCCGTATGGCGGAATGCGTCGAGGGTGGTTTCCGGCTATCCGGCGATTGGGCCTTTGCGAGCGGATGCGAAAATGCCCAGTGGGCGCTCTGTGCGGCGATCGTTCCGCCAAACGGCGGGGAGGAGCGTCCTGTACCGGCGTTCCTTCTGGTTCCCGCCAGCGATTATACCATTGCCGAGACCTGGGATGTGGTCGGCCTCGCGGGCACCGGTTCAAAAAGCCTGATCCTCAAGGATGTCTTCGTTCCGGAATACCGCATGCTGAGCTTTCCGGATGCGACCTCCGGCAGAACGCCGGGCGGACGTGGCTACAAGGGTATCGGCCTTTTCAATATTCCGCTGCTCATGGGGGTTCCTTTCTGCCTCGGCAGTGCAGCCGTCGGTGCGGCGAAGGGCGCCCTGGAGAGCTATATCGACCACATGGGGGCCCGTGTGACACGCGGTGCAGTGGCCGGCGGCAACAACAAGATTGCTGAATTTCCGACGATCCAGCTTCGCGTGGCGGAAGCCTCCGCATCCGTGGATGCCGCCCGCGAAATCATTCTGCGGGATATTGCCCGGGCGCAGCAACTGGCCCAGGCCCGCGAGGATGGCACCGGCGAGATCACCGAAGAAGATCGGATTCTCGCCCGTCGCAGCCAGTCTTTTGCGGTCAGCCTGGCCCTTCGGGCGGTGGAAGCACTCAATGCATCGACAGGCGGCCTCGGCCTCCAGATGTCCAACCCCGTCCAGCGGGCATGGCGCGATGCAAATGCCGTCGGGCGCCACATTTCCATGAACTGGGATGCCGTGGGCACCATGGTCGGCCAGCAGCTGCTCGGCCTTCCGCCCAAGGGACAATTCTGATCCGCCATCCGCATTACTTCGATTTAAGACAGGAAAGAGAGCATATCGTGCAAGGCAAGATCGCGCTTGAAGAACATTTCGCCATTCCCGAGACGCTGCAGGATTCGGCTGGATTCGTGCCGGGCGACTACTGGACTGAACTGTCCGCCCGTCTTCTGGATATCCAGGACAAGCGTCTGCGGCTGATGGATGCCCACGGCATCGAGAAAATGATCCTGTCGCTGAATGCTCCGGCCGTGCAGGCGATCCCGGATAAGGCAAAGGCCCTGGAGATTTCCCGGCGCGCCAACGACTTTCTGGCAGAGCAATGCGTCAAGAACCCGAACCGTTTCCTGGGATTTGCAGCTTTGCCCCTGCAGGATGCGGATGCGGCTGCGCAGGAATTGCAGCGCTGCGTGACAACGCTGGGTTTCGTCGGCGCACTGGTCAATGGCTTCTCGCAGGAAGGCGACGGAACGACGCCGCTTTACTACGACCTGCCGCAATATCGTCCGTTCTGGGCCGAAGTCGAAAAACTCAACGTTCCCTTCTATCTGCATCCGCGCAACCCGCTGCCGCAGGATAGCCGGATCTATGCTGGCCATTCCTGGCTGATGGGTCCGACATGGGCGTTCGCCCAGGAGACCGCTGTCCATGCGCTGCGATTGATGGGATCCGGCTTGTTTGACGAACATCCGGCTTTGCGGATCATCGTTGGTCACATGGGCGAGGGGCTGCCCTACATGATGTGGCGCATCGACAACCGGAATGCGTGGGTCAAAGTGGAAAAGAACTATCCGGCCAAACGCCCGATTGCCGATTATTTCAACGAGAATTTCTATATCACGACGTCGGGGAACTTCCGCACGCAATCGCTTATCGATGCGATGCTGGAAATTGGCGCGGACCGAATTCTGTTCTCGACAGACTGGCCATTCGAGAACGTCGACCATGCTGCAAACTGGTTCGACAACACGACCATCTCCGAAGCCGACCGTCTGAAGATCGGTCGCACCAACGCAGTTTCACTCTTCAAACTCGATCGATAGCATGGTTGCACCTTTCAGATACACGGCCAGCGCGGCCCAGATCTTCTTCGGGAGCGGCTCGTTGAATCGTCTCGCCGAGGCGATTGCAGGGCAGGGCGGCAAGCGCGCCCTGATCCTTTCGACCCCGCACCAGAAAGCGGAGGCTGAACGGATCGCTGCTTCCCTCGGCCCGCTTGCGGCGCGACTGTTCCACGATGCGACGATGCATACGCCGGTCGATGTGACCGAGCGCGCGATGGCGGCATACCACGGAGCCGATGCCGATTGCGTCGTCGCGATCGGCGGCGGATCGACGATCGGTCTCGGCAAGGCGATCGCCTACCGCAACGACGCGCCACAAATCGTCGTGGCGACGACCTATGCAGGGTCGGAGGTTACACCGATCCTTGGCCAGACAGAGAACGGGCAGAAGACGACGGTCCGCGGGCCCGGCATCCTGCCCGAAGTGGTGATCTACGACCCTGAATTGACATTGGGATTGCCGGTCAACATCAGCGTCAGCAGTGGGCTCAATGCGATGGCGCACGCGGTCGAAGGTCTCTACGCACAGGATCGCAATCCCATTTCGTCGATGATGGCGGTCGAGGGCCTGCGCGCGCTGAAGCTGGCTTTACCTCAAATCGTCAATGCACCTGGGGATATCGAGCCGCGAAGTGAAGCGCTTTACGGCTCCTGGCTGTGCGGCACGGTGCTGGGAGCGGTTGGAATGGCCTTGCATCACAAGCTTTGCCATACGCTGGGCGGTAGCTTCGATCTGCCGCATGCAGAAACCCATGCGGTCATTTTTCCCCATTCTGCCGCCTACAACGCGCAGGCCGCAGCGGATGCGCTAAAGCCCGCTGCCGATCTTTTCGGCGGCTCGCTGGGCAGCGGTCTTTATGATTTTGCCGCTTCGATCGGCGCCCCCATGGCGCTGCGAGATCTGGGTATGAAGGAAGCCGATCTGGACCGTGCGGCGGAACTCGCCGCCCAGAACCCCTACTGGAACCCGCGCCCGATCGAACGGGAAGCGATCCGGGCTTTGTTGCAGAGCGCCTGGGAGGGCGCACGGCCGCGTTAATGCTTAGGAGGATGCCACGTGCCTGAATATTTCAGCGAAGAGAGATCCGCCGAAGCCGTCAACTCGCGGATGGGGCAGGACATTAATCCACGTCTGGCCGAAATCATGGCGTCGCTTGTCAAGCACCTGCATGCCTTTGCCAAGGATATCAGCCTGACCCAGGAGGAATGGGAGCTGGCCATCGGCTTCCTGACCCGAACCGGCCATCTCTGTCATGACGAGCGACAGGAGTTCATCCTGCTCAGCGATACGCTGGGTTTGTCGATGCTGGTGGATGCAATCAACAACCGGCGTCCGCCAGGCGCCACCGAAAATACCGTGTTCGGACCGTTCCATGTCGAAGGTGCGCCCGTACGGCAGATGGGCGAAAACATCTCGCTCGATGGCAAGGGCGAGAGCTGTCTCTTCATCGGGCGAGTGCTGGATCTTAACGGCAATCCGATCGAGGGAGCCCGGATCGATGTATGGTCGGATAATTCCGATGGCTTCTACGACGTCCAGCAGCCGGATATCCAGCCGAAGTGGAACAACCGGGGCATTTTCGTCACCGGTGCGGATGGCACTTATAGTTTCGTCGGCATAAAGCCGGTTTCCTATCCGATCCCGGATGACGGCCCGGTCGGCCAGATGCTGACGTCCCTCGGTCGCCATCCCTACCGTCCTGCCCATACTCATTACCTGATCACGGCTTCAGGCTATCAGAAGCTCGTAACCCACACTTTTGTCGGCGACGATCCCTATTTGGAATCCGATACGGTGTTTGGTGTGAAAAGCAGCCTGGTCGCGCCTTTCGAGCGTGTCGATCGTGCGACGGTCTGGCGCTCCGATTTCGATTTCGTGCTGACGCCAGTGGAGAATAGACAATGATCGTTGCACGCTATGCGGTATCCGACCCCGGCAAGGCTGGCGAACGTTCCCGATTGCTCGAGGAGCACAAGGCCTATCTGCATGGCGCGGCGATCCGCATCTTGCTTTCCGGACCTTCTGCGCCGCCGGCAGAGGGCAAGGGTTCGACCGCCGTCGTGATCGCCGAAGTCGAAACGCTCGCCGAGTTCGAGGCGTTCAGCGCAGCAGATCCCTTCGTCCGCTCCGGTGTCTACCGCAGCATCGATCTATTCGAATGGCGGCCCACTTTGGGGCTCCTTCTAGAGGGGCTCTGATCCACGTTTTGACCGTCACAACTGATCAGAGCCAGCAGGATGCGCCGTCGGAAAGCTTGGCGCGACCGGCGCTGCAAGGGTGATACCCAGGACAAGCATACCCACGCCTTAGATCGTATACTCCGGTTCGGACAAGGTTTGGTCCATCGTGATGCCCGGGAGGTTGAAGTGGCGCTTGCCCACCTGCCTCGCCGGAATGCCGGCGACCGATGTGTAATCTGCAACAGCATTTATGACCACGCTGCCTGCACCCACCTTGGCGCCGACGCCAATTTCGATGTTGCCGAGAATCTTGGCTCCCGCTCCGATAAGAGCGCCGCGCCGTACCTTGGGGTGCCGGTCGCCGGCCTCCTTGCCCGTTCCTCCCAATGTGACATTCTGGAGTATGGATACGTCGTCTTCGACGACCGCCGTCTCGCCGATCACCAGGCCGCTCCCATGGTCGAGCATGATGCTCTTTCCCATCTTCGCGGCGGGATGAATGTCGACGCCGAAAACTTCAGAAATTCGGCTCTGGATGTGGCGCGCCAAATGGAGCCGGTCATGATGCCAAAGCCAGTGGGCGACCCGTTGTCCCTGCAAAGCCACAAAGCCCTTGAAATAAAGGAATGGCGTCAGGATTTCCGTGTTCGACGGATCACGTGCCTTGATCGCTGTCAGGTCGGCGGCGGCATCGGCGACAATATTGCGATTGCCGACGAACGCCTGTGCAATCACCGCCAGCAGCTCGTCATGGTCGAGATCGTGATTGGCCAGTTTGATCGCGACCCGCTGAGCCAGCGCCTGGGCGAAACTCGCATGATAAAGCACTGCTGAATTCATGGCGCGCGTGAGTGCTGCATCCTTGGCGGAAGCATTGACGGCCTCCGCGCAAAGAGCCGCCCATATCGCGGCAACCTGAGGCGAGGGGGATGGCTCGGTCGACAGATTGCTCAAGCTGACCAGTGGAACCGTCATGCTACCTTCCTTCTACAGGCGGACATCCGCGTCTTCCATGTCGATGAGCGCTACGCCTTGCCCTTGCGGACAACGTCCGCAATCGTCACCTCCTTGGGAATGAGCTTGAGTTTGAAAAAGGTGTCGGCGATGCTCTGCTGCTGCGCGACGACGGAGTCATCCAGGTGCTTGATCCCATAGGACTGACGTTCGAGCGCCTTGACGAGGACAGGTTGGGGGATGCCGACCGACGGTGATAGCTCTGCAGCCGCAGCCGCGGTGTCGGACTTGGTCCATTCGTCGATCTCGGAAATGGCGTCGATCAAGACATCGATCGCCTGGGCGTGGCCGTCAACCAGCGCACTCGTGCCGAGATAGAACTGGTGATTGGGAACGATGCCCTCGCCGTTTCTGAGCTCTCTCGCTTCGATCGCCACTTCCGCAGCTGCCTGGAAGGGATCCCAGATGACCCATGCATCCACCGCGCCCCTTTCGAAAGCTGCGCGGCCGTCGGCTGGAGCGAGGAAGGATGGCTCAACGTCCTCATAGGTCAAGCCGGCTTCTTCGAGCGCCTTAACGAGCAGGTAATGCACGTTCGAGCCCTTGTTGAAGGCGACCTTCTTGCCCTTCAGCTCTGCGACCGACTTTATGGGACTATCCCTAGGGACCAGTATGGCTTCGCCGCGCGGGGCGGGCGGCTCGTGTGCGATATAGACAAGCGGAGCGTTTGCGGCCTGGGCGAAGATCGGTGGCGTTTCGCCGGTCGATCCGAAATCGACAGCACCAGCGTTCAGGGCCTCGAGGAGCTGGGGACCGCCCGGAAATTCGGTCCATTCAACCGTGTAGTCGATGGATTTAAGTTTCTTCTCCAGCAACCCTTTGCCCTTGAGAAGCACCAGAGTTCCATATTTCTGGTAGCCGATACGCACGACCTTCTCAGCCGCGCCGGCCGGTCGAACATGCGTCAAAGGTGTCGCGATGGCACCTGCGACCAGTGCGGTGAAAGCTCGTCTTGTGATCTTCATCATACCCTCCGGAATAAGACGACGCCAAAATTAAAGTGTCTCTACATTTTTACTAGATTATACGTGCTCCTGAGCCCGCTTCTCCGGGATTCGCTTTTTTGTTCTGTCCCGGCAGCGAGCAAAAAGAACTGCGCCTGGTGATTCAGTTCCCCGCGCACGTCGTTTCCGCGTTTCAGGAGATCGGGGATTGAGTAGAGCTTTTCCAACCATCGGCTGCAGTCCGGCGATATTCACGGTATTCGCGGGACATATCGCTCCCCTGAGCGAATTAACCTAGGTCCATGCGGCCACACCGACGTGTCAGTCTTCGCCCACGAAGCGCTCAGGGAACGGCTCCGCTCGGCAAAACCGGAGATGAGGCGCATAAGGCGATCGATCAGATCGAAGAGCTACCTGAAAAATGCAAAAAAATGGCAAAAGACGCCGCGACCATTCAAGTCGGTAGCAAATTCCGTCAACCTGGACGAACGACGACCAATCCTCCGAAACTACCTGGAGGTCAGCCTTTGATTGATGTGCTAAAAGCTGGGACTTATTGAAGTGAGGAAATATGCAGCCATTGCCCTGGCGAAGGACACCTTCTGCGTCGTGTTCAGCGGCAAGGACTACGAGGATATGCACTCGTATATCCTCGTTTACGAGGGGCGAAGGAACAACCTTGGTCTCGTTCCGACGTCCCACGCAAGATCGATGATCTTGCTGGCAAAATAGGGGCGGATGGACGACCGATCATTTACGCCCTCAGTGACGAAGGTGATGTTTATACCCTACCGATGGGGCAGAATTCCTCCCATCGAAAAATAGAGGGCGCAGGAGTCTATTCCGACGATTCGACCGACCCTGGATACGTCAACTCAATAGCGCTGATTGGTGATGCCTTGTTCGTAACGGGCTATCATTCGCAGCTTTACCGACTGACCGATACGACTTGGGCTGGTTTCATAAGGAAAAGCTGCCGCAGGCACCGGAAACCTACGATTATCTCGTCTTCGGTGATCTGAATGGCTCGACTGAGAGCGATCTTTACATGAACGTGACCTTTCGCCGACAAGCACGAAACGAGAATTGACCGAAGAGGAAGAGGAGCGCGCAGCGGAAAAGGGCTGCCGTCCAAGCCTCGATGACCGACGCTGTCGACGACGACGAAGATTTCGAGGAGCTCTACGGAGCATGGGAGGCGACGCTTCACGCTGCGGGTATGGCGGACGATCGGTACTTTGCGCTATTGATCGGCGGCCCGCGCTGGGGCGATCCCCATACCATCATCCTGACCCGCGACGCCGAAGCGCAGACATTCTCGCGCCTCGATGTGCGGCGGGAATTGCGGGGTGTCAGGGTCGTGCCCCGGGCCGATGATGCGCCCGAGGCATGGGTTCATCGCGTGACTGGGCCGTGAAAGGCGTTTCGCTTTTGGGTGTCCGCGCCGTGTTGGCACGAAGCTTCGAGCGAATTCACCGCTCCAACCTCATCGGTATGGGAATATTGCCGTTACGGCTTCCGCCCGAATATGGGCCTGAGCTATTGAAGCTGACTGGCGATGTCCTGGAGATCCGCGCGGACGATCATCTCGTCGCATCCCGTTGCCCCGTCAGCGTGACCATCAAGCCGACTGGCGGCGATGAAATCTCATTTGCGGCAACGGCCGCGATCGAGACGATGGCCGAGGTCGAAACACTGAAGGCCGGAGGGATTCTCCCGCTTATATTGCGGAACATCATGGCGTCTTTTGACGAACGGCGGCGATGACGCGCTCAGCCATGAAGGCGCAGCGGGCGCCATCGAACGGGAACAGGGCCGAGAATGCGCCGGAGAGCTGTTTTTCGATCGACTGGCGCATCATCTTGCGCGCCCGGTGCAGCCGGGTCTTGGCTGTTTCGGGTCTTATGCCGAGATAAGAGGCGGCCTCGTCCGTGCTCATGCCCTCGATATCCCGCAGCACGAACACGGCACGAAAATCGTCCGGGAGTTCGTCGACCGCATTTTCGAGGAGATGCCGCGCCTGGCTCCTGGCGAGCTCGGTTTCCGGATCGGTTGCGGACAGGAAGGACGGAAACTGTAACACTTCGCCACCCCGCGCCGTCGTCTGCATTTCGATTTCCTCGAGCCCGGTGGTGTTCTTTCGGGCCCGCACGCGGCTGAGCGCCTCGTTGAGCGTAATGCGGGTCAGCCATGTCGAAAGTTGTGCGTCGCCCCGGAACGTCGCCAGATTGGTGAAGGCCTTGACATAGGCGGCCTGGACGACGTCTTCCGCCTCCGCATCGTTGCGGATGATGGCGCGCGCCGTCCGGAACAGGCGCTGATTGTGACGCTGAACGATGGTGCGGATGGCGGGCTCGTCGCCCATTTTCGCCAGGGGCACGAGATCGGCGTCGGACAGTATCGACATCTGCTGCCGGTGTCGCTCGGCCGGAACCGGAATGGCTGCCATGGGAGTTCTCCGTCTGCTTGCCCGTCTGTCGATTGGAGCCCGGCCTACGGCCGGACGTCCAGTTTGCCCGTCATGGCGGGATGAAAACGACAATAAAAATCAATCGCTCCCGCCTGGGCGACAGTCATGCGGCCTTCCGATTTCGGCGGCAGGTCGATATCGAAGCTCTTGTCGCGAGCGGTTGCCGTGTGCCTGAATATATCATCGTTTCTCCAGACGATCACATCGCCGACATGCAGCTCGGCAGGCGGCGAGCCGAATTTCATGCCGGTGATGGTGATCTGATAGTCCGCCGCTGAGGCAACCCCGTCGCCCGCCCAAAGCAGTGCAGACAGCAGCGGGAGCGATTTCAGTAGCGAGTCCATTCCTCAAGCCTATTTGATCGTGGAAGCCAGATGCTCGGCATGCATCTGATGTTCCTTGAACAGGGTCAGGCCCGTTTCCAGCAGCGACTTGAGATCTTTATTCTGAGCCGACGGGATCAAGATGTTGGCAAGCGCGTCGTTGACCGATCTGTGATAGGCGACTTCGTTTTCGACATAGGCCTTGTCGAACGCCGCGCCGTCGAGCGCCTCCAGCGTCGTCAGTTCCTTGGTCGCCTGTGTCGACAAGGACTGGCTGACGGGGTTGTCTTCGGGTGTCACTTTCAGCTTCTTGGCGAGAGCGAGCGCCTGATCGTTGACAGCCTTGTGGTCGCGCTCCATGGTTTTGGCGAATGCAATGACTTCGGTATTCTTGCTCTTCTTCAACGCCTGCTCTGCCGCGGTGACATCGATCTGTCCCGCCGTATAGGCGATGTGGGCGATCTGAGGATCGGTCGGCTTTGCATCGGCGGCGATCGAAGCCGTGCCGAGCGATGCCGCCATCAGGGTGGCGCCGAGAATTCGTTTCAACATCATCTGTCTCCCTTGTGTCGTGACCGAATGCCTTCCGGCGGCAACGGTGATGCGCCTTCGAAAGCGAGCATTGGATGCAGGTTTGTCGAAAAGGTTCCCGGAAATTTCGGACACGGAGAGAGCGTGTATCATCAGCGGCGGTCAGTCTTTGCCGAGAAAGCGCTGAAGTACGATGGCATGATTGTGCTGCAGGTCTTTCGCAGCGTAGAGAAGCGTCGCGTCCTCTTGCCGGATCTGACGTTTCAACTCCTCGACGGCGGATGGGTTCTTCTCCAGCTCGTCCCGATACCGCTGCTGAAACTCGGTCCACTTGGCGGGATCGTGGCCAAACCACCGGCGCAGCGCCGGGCTTGGTGCGACATCCTTCACCCAGATGTCGACTGCTGCATCCTGCTTGCTCAACCCGCGCGGCCATAGCCGGTCGACCAGGATGCGCAAGCCATCCTTGTCGTCTTTCGACTCGTAGATTCGTTTGATGTGCAAGGCCATGTGTCTCACCCCATATGTGCGAAGCCAATTCGGCCGAATAGGTGTGACAAGGGTTTGGTTCCAGACTGGCGCCCGAGATACAGGTGCTAGAACCTCTTCAAACGGGCACCGAACTATTTCGCCGCCCACGGCATATCGAAGCGCTGAAGCATCTTCCTAGGGGCGGTGCGAAATCACTTTCGCCGGTCTGAGCATAGGCCGTGCCACGACCGCAATGGCGTCGTGGCACGGTGACGCCTGTCAAACCTGCTCAGAAGGGATAGTGCTGGGCGGAATCCTCTACCGTGATCCAGCGCAGGTCGGTGAATTCGGCGATCGCCGCCTTGCCGCCGAAGCGGCCGTAGCCGCTGCCCTTGACGCCGCCGAAGGGCATTTGCGCCTCGTCGTTCACGGTCGGGCCATTGATGTGGCAGATGCCGGATTCGATCCGCGCCGCAACCGCCATTGCCCGCTGGACATTCCGGCTGAAGACGGCGGATGAGAGGCCGTATTCGGTATCGTTGGCGATGCGGATTGCCTCTTCCTCGCCGGAGACGCGAATGATCGGCTTGACCGGGCCGAAGGATTCTTCTGCATAGACGCGCATCTCGGGCGTGACATGATCGAGCAGCGTCGCCTCGACCACGGTGCCGGAGCGCTTGCCGCCGGCCACGAGTTTTGCACCCTTGGCCGTCGCATCGGCGATCAGCCCCTCCATTTTCTTCGCTGCGTCGAGGCTGATCAGCGAGCCGAGAACGACGTGGCCACGCGGGTCGCCGGCCGGCAGCTGGCTGGCGCGGGCGGCCAGTTTGGCGACGAATTGATCGGCGATCGTCTCGTCGACGATGATCCGCTCCGTCGACATGCAGATCTGCCCCTGATGCATGAAGGCGCCGAAAATAGCGGCATTGACGGCACCGTCGATATCGGCGTCGTCGAGGACAACGAGCGGCGCCTTGCCGCCGAGCTCGAGAAGGGCGGGTTTGAGATGTCTGCCGCAGGTCTCGGCGATGATCTTGCCGACCTTGGTCGAGCCGGTGAAGTTCACGCGCTTGACGGCCGGATGGGCAATCAGCGCGGTAACGATCTCAGGCGCATCCTCCGGCGCGTTGGTGAGGACGTTGATGACGCCGGCCGGCAGGCCCGCTTCGGTCAGCACTGTGGCAATCAGCCGGTGCGTGCCGGGGCATTGTTCGGATGCCTTGAGGACGACGGTGTTGCCGCAGGCGAGCGGCATGGCGATGGCGCGGGTGGCGAGGATGACGGGCGCGTTCCAGGGTGCGATCGCCAGGCAGACACCGGCAGCCTGGCGAACACCCATGGCGAGCGTGCCGGGTTTGTCGGAAGGGATGATTTCGCCTGATATCTGCGTCGTCATGGCGCCGGCCTCGCGCAGGATGTTGGCGGCGAGCATGACATTGAAGCCGGCCCAGGGTGCGGTTGAGCCGGTCTCCTCGATCATCAGTCGCGTAAACTCGCCGACTTTGGAATCCATGATATCGGCAGCCTTCATCAGGATGGCGCGGCGCTGGCCGGGGCCGGTCTTCGACCAGGCGCCGAAGGCAGCGGAGGCGGCATCAACGGCCGCGGCAACATCCTCCAGGCTTGCCGCGGCAGCGCGGCTTGCGAGCTTTTCGGTGAAGGGATCGAGACGATCATAAGTCCGGCCGCTGGAGGCTGCGCGGTCGGCGCCGTTTATGAGGAGGGAAATATTCATCGTGGGTCTCCTGGGGACAAGAACTAGAAGCCGAGGACTTCGGCGTTGATGGAAGCTTCGAGGCCGCCGTCGACGGCAATGTTGGCGCCGTTGATCCAGCGCCCGCCATCCGAGCAGAGGAAGAGCACGGCGGGGGCGATATCGGCGGAGGTGCCGGCCCGGCCGACGCGGGTGATGTCGCTATCGACTTTGGCGTCGCCGAGCACGGCGCGGAACTGCTTGAGGATCGGCGTTTCCACTGGCCCGGGGCTGACCGCATTCACCCGGATGCCGCGGTTTTTGAACAGCGGCTGATGGGCTGCCCGCATGGTCCAGAGCAGCAGCAGCTCCTTGGAGAGCGGGTAACCTTCCTCATCCTTGAGATGGTGCTCAGCGACGACCGCCGCCACCTCGGGAAAGCCTTCGATTCCGGCCAAGGATTTTGCCCGCTCGAGATTGGCGCGCCAGCCGTAGCCGGCAATCGAGGCGACGTTGACGATGGCGCCGCCTTCGCGAAGGCGGGGTGCCACGGCTTCGGACAGGGCGCGAAGCCCGTAGAAATTGACGGCGAGCGTCGAGACGACACCGGTGTTGCCGGAAAGGCCGGCGACATTGGCGAGTGCGTCGAGGCGCGCCGGAAGCTGCGCGACGATGTCGGCTACGCCTGATGCAGTCGAGAGATCCCCCTTGATGAAGGCGACACTTCCACCCAGCGGCTCGCGCACATCGACGCCGATGACCTCGGCGCCCATATGGCCGGCCAGTTCCGCCGTGCGGGCGCCGATGCCGGAAGCGACGCCGGTCACCAGGATTGTTTTACCAAAAAGCATGAACGTCACCTTTCGCAACAGAATCCGGATGCAAGCCGGCTCATTCTTCCCATTTGATTTTATGCGGGCCGGGCAATTTCAGCCGGTAGCCGACGGGCAGAAGTTGAAAATCGAAGCGGCGCTCGATTTCGCCCCAAAGGCCGCGCGGCAGGTAGAGCGAGAAAATGACGGCGGTGGCGCCGAGGCCGATCAGGTACCAGACGCCGGCTGCGCCGAAGACGGTCTCGATCACGAAGAATAGGATGGCGCCGAGGATGGCGCCTTCGAACTTGCCGATCCCGCCGACCAGCACCATGAAGATCATGTAGGCCGTCCATTGGACGCTGAAATAGGTCTTCGGCTGGAAGGTCGTGGCGGTCGCCAGCCACAGGCCTCCGGCGACCGCGATGCCGAAGGCGGCGAGCACGAAGAGCAGTCTCTTGGTCGCGATCACGCGCACGCCGACCGAGGTTGCCGCCTCCTCATTGTCGCGGATCGCCTGCATGGCCGCACCGGCGCGGCTGCGCATCAGCATGAAGAGAGCGCCGAGCAGTGCGGCCATGGCTATCAAGGCGAGCCAGTAGATCGTTGCCCGCCGCGTTGCGCCGTCATAGACATTGAGCGAGATCAGCGAGGTGCCCGTTTCCCCCTGGATCAGCCGGTCGAGGTTGACGAGCAGATGGGCGAGTTCGGCGACGACCCACATGCCGATCGCGAACTCGCCGCCCTTCAGGCGCAGCATGAACAGCGATAGCGGGATCGACAGCGCACCGGTCACGACCGCGGCGGCAAACAGCGCGACGAAGGGATTGAGCCCCGCATCCGCAAGCCGGATGGTGAAATAGGCGCCGAGGCCGAAAAACACCTGCTGGCCGACCGAGACGAGCCCGCCGAAACCGGCAAGCGCATTCCACATGGCGGCAAGGATCACGTAGATGAACAGGGCCGTCATCCGGTCGATCGCGCCGGCGCCGAGGACAGTGGGGGCAAACATCAAGAGGACGAGCACCGCGGCCATGCAGCCAAGCGCCACCCGCGACGATTTCGTCCAGCGTTCTATCGATATTCCATTGGAGGCAAGGGTCGCGTTGGGGCTCATGTCGGGCTCCGGAGACGGGTGCGCAGTTTGAGAGAGGCGCCAAGTTTGTCGAGAACCGGCATGCCGAACCGGGATAGCCTGACGAAAAGCACCAGCAGGAACACGGCATGGCCGCCGATCAGGAAGCCTTGCGGATGCAATTGCGCGCCGAGCGATTGGGCAAGGCCGAGAACGATGCCGCCGGCCAGCGTACCCCATAGCGATCCCGCTCCACCGATGACGGCGGCCTCGAAGGCGAAGAGAAGCTGCGGGCCGCCGGAATAAGCGCTGAAGGTTGCCCGCATCCCGAGAAAAGCACCGGCGATCCCGACCGTGACCATGGTGATCGCGGTGGCGACGGCGTTGACCCTGCGGGCGTCGATACCGACCAGTCCTGCCGTGTCGGGATCTTCCGCCGTGGCGCGGATCGCGCGACCAAGGGCAAAACGGCTCAGGAAGAACTGCAGCCCGCCGAGAATGAGGACTGCCGTCACCATCATCAGGACGGCAAGCTTGCCGACGAAGATGTGGCCCGGCAGTTGCCAGGATGCATAGGACAAGTTGCCGATGAACGGCGCGAGCGACCGGGTGTCGGCGCCGAACTGCTCGAACAGCAGGTTGTCGATGACGATCGACAGGCCGAAGGTCGTCAGGATCGGCAAGAGCGTGCCGCCGCGGGCGCTACGTTCCAGAACGAAGCGCTGCAACAGCCAGCCGACCGCCGCCATGACCGGCAACACGATCAGCAGGCCAGCGAAGGGCGAAATGCCGAATTTGGCGGCCAGCAGCCACAGCCCGTAAGCGGCTGCGACCGCCAGGCTGCCATGCGCGAGATTGATGATCCGCATGACCGAGAACATGAAGGACAGGCCGCAGGCGATGACGGCGTAATAGCCGCCCAGCAGAATGCCCTGGAGCAGGGTGTTGATCACGGTGCGCTCCTTTCGCCGGCTGCCCGGTGCAATCCGAAATAGGCTTGGGTGACGTGCTCGCGCGTGACGACGGCGGCCGGCCGGTCGAGGACGATGCGTCCTTCCAGCATGCAGATGACACGGCTTGCCACGCTCATGGCGCGAGCGAGATCCTGCTCGACGAGCACGATGGTCGTTCCCGAGGTGAGCAGCGCCTGCAGCTGGGCGTAGACGCGATCGACGACCAGAGGCGAAAGTCCGAGCGAGACCTCGTCCAGGAGAAGAATATCGGGATTGCTCATCAGCGCCCGGCCGATCGCAGTCGCCTGCTGTTCCCCGCCCGAGAGATGTCCTGTTTTGGCGTAACGGCGGGGTTTCAGGTTCGGAAAGGCGTCGAGGACACGATCGATACTCCACTCGCCCTTGCGGCCGGAAGTCTTTCCAAGAAGCAGGTTCTCTTCCACCGTCATCTGCGAAAACAGGCGCCGGCCTTCCGGCACCAGGGCGATGCCCTTGGCGATCCGCTTGTGGGACGGGACGGCGGCCAGATCTTCGTCGTTGAGAAGGACGCGGCCGGAGGATGGCAGATGAGCGCCGGCAATCGAGCGCAGCAGCGTCGTCTTGCCCGCGCCATTTGCGCCGACCAGCGCCAGTACCTCGCCCTTGGCAAGATCGAAACTGACCCCGCGCACCGCCTGGAGCAGGCCGTGGCGGACATCGAGGTCGCGGATGGAGAGAAGGCTCATGCGGGTGTCCCTCCGAGATAGGCCTTGACCACCTCCGCATTGCTCATGACCGTTTTCGGTTCGCCATCGGCGATGATCCTGCCGGCGTCCATGCAGATCAGCCGCTCCGCCACCTGCAGGAGGATATGAACGATATGCTCGATCCAGACGATGCCGATGCCGCGGCGGCGCAATTCGAGGATGGTTTCGACGAGTTCGCTCGCCTCGCCATCGGTCAGGCCGCCGCCGATCTCGTCGAGCAGCATCAGCCTCGGCTGCGTGGCAAGCGCACGGGCAAGCTCCAGCCGTTTGCGATCCAGCAGGCCAAGCGTGTCGGCGGGGCGGTTGGCCACTCCGAGCATGCCGCAGAGCGAAAGCGAATCCACCACGCGCTCATAGGCCTCGTCGCGGCTTGCGGCATTGCCGTGCGATGCGGCGACGAAAACATTCTCAAAAGTCGTCATGCCGCCGAAGGGCTTGGGAATCTGATGGGTCCGGACGAGCCCGGACCGGCAGCGCTCCGCCGCCGTCCGGCGCGTGACGTCGACGCCGTCGAAGGTGATGCTTCCCTCACTCGGCGGGAAGGCGCCGGCAAGCACGCTGAGCAGGGTCGTCTTGCCCGCGCCGTTCGGCCCGACAATGCCGACCGCCTCGCCATCGCCCATGGAAAAATCCAGATTCTCCAGCACCACCAGCGCGCCGAACCGCTTGTGGATTCCCTTGGCCGAGAGAAAGGCTCCCCCCGGCCGATTATGAGCTTCCCGCTGCAGCACTGTGCGTTACCCGTTATAGGCGGTGAGCTTGGCGCCGACCGGGACATTGGGGTCGGTGGCGTTTTCGGTGACGACGTAGTCGAGCGCGAATTTCGAGCCCTCCGGCGCTTTCACCCACTGCGTGCCGATGATCGGTCCGGGAGAGACGTTGGCGACGGGGCCGCTGGTGAAGTCGACCTTGCCGGCGATCGTGGTGGTCTTCAGCGTGCTGATCGCTTTGGCGACGGCCTCTTTGCTCTTGACGTCGGTGCTCGCCTTCAGCGCATCGAAGCCGGCGTCGAGAAGCGCAAGGCTGGCGCCGAGCTGCTGCGTCCACTGCTTGCCGCTTGCCGTCTCATAGCCGTCGGCGAGTTCGGTTCCGGAGACACCCGTGAGCGTGGATTTATAGGGGAAGGCCTTGTGCCAGTAGGCGGCGCTGCCGATGTTCAGGCCAAGATCGCCGAGCGCCTCGATGTCGGACGGAAACAGGCCCGTCTTGGCGATCTGGCAGATCTTGATCTGCTGGGTGAGGCCCTGCTGTGCGGCCTGACGCCAGAAGGCGGCGAAGTCAGGCGGTATCGGGAACGAATTGAAGATCTCCACGCCTTCCTGCCTGAAGAGAGCGATCTGCGCGGTAAAGTCGGTGGTTCCGGTTTCATAGGCGCCTGGATCGACGATGGTGAAGCCAGACTTGGAAAGCGCCGGCGCCAGATGGGTGCGGATCGCATTGCCGTCGGCGTCGTTTGGATACATGACGCCGACCTTCTTGTTGGTCTCGATCAGGTTCCACTGCGAAACATAGGCCTTGTGGAACTCTTCGACGCCGAAGCCGAAATGATAGGTCCACTTGAACGGCGAGGGCGCGCCCGGCTTGGCGCCGCGGCCGAAATACCAGGCTTCCCAGGGCATGACCGTCGAGAGGCAGGGAATGCCGGCCGCTTCGCAGGCATCGGCCACCGGATTGATGGTTTCGGGCGTCGAGACGGCGAGCATCAGGTCGATCGCCTGGTTGTTGATCAGGTCCTTCGCCAACTGGCCGGCACGCGATGGATCGGACTGGGTGTCCTGGTCGAGGATCTCAACCTTCCAGGTCTTGCCGCCTGCCTGCAGGCCGTTCGCCAGCGCCTTGCGCGCCAGTTCCAGCACGTAGCCGTCCGTCTCGCCGAAGCCGCCGAGAGGGCCGGTGCGCGGGCTGATGAAGCCGACCTTCAACGTATCGCCGCTCTCAGCGAAGGCCGTGCGGCCGGAAAGCGCCAGCGCCGCGCCGCCCGCCACGGTCGATGCGATGAAAGACCGGCGGCTCAGCGATGCCGCGTTGAATTTACCGTTGCGGAAAATGCCGTTCATGAAATCATTCCTCCCTCTTGATCGGGCCTCCCAGCCCGTTCCCATTGTTCATGTCGGCCGATCTCAATTCAGATCGGGTAGTGCCGTTTTCCCGAGGCCATGGTGATCCATCTGAGCTCGGTGAATTCATCGATCGCGGCCTTGCCGCCAAAGCGGCCGTAGCCGCTTGATTTGACGCCGCCGAAGGGCATTTGCGGCTCGTCGGAAACTGTGGCTTCGTTGATGTGACAGATGCCGGATTCGAGCCGCATGGCGACGGCAAGTGCTGCATTGACGTCGGCGCTGAAGACGGCGGCCGACAGCCCGTATTCATTGTCGTTGGCAACCGTCACGGCCTCGTCGACGCTGCCGACCCGGATGATCGCGGCGACCGGTCCAAAACTCTCTTCGCGGTAGATGCGCATGGCAGGCGTCACGTGATCGATGACGGTCGCGTCCATCAGCGTGCCGTTGGCCTGGCCGCCGCAGACGAGCACCGCGCCCTTTTGCAGGGCATCATCGACGAGCGACCGGACGCGTCGGACGGCCTCAGTGTTGATCAGCGTGCCGAGCGGCGTGTTGCCGTCCGTGGGATTGCCGGCGACGAGGGTTGCCGCTTTCGTGCGGAATTTGCCGACAAAGCCGTCGGCGATCTCGTCCATCAGGATGATCCGTTCGGTCGACATGCAGATCTGGCCCTGGTTCATGAACGCGCCGAAGGCGGCAGCACTGACGGCCTCGTCGATATCGGCGTCGGCAAGGACGATGAACGGCGCCTTGCCGCCGAGTTCGAGCAGGCAGCGCTTGAGATGCCTTGCCGCGGACTCGGCAATGATCCGGCCGACACGGGTGGAGCCGGTGAAGTTGATGCGGCGCACCGCGGGATGGGCGATCAGGGCGTCGACGACAGCGGCGGCATCGCTCGGCGCATTGGAAACGACATTGATGACGCCGCGCGGAAAGCCGGCGTCACACAGAATGTCGCCGATCAGGCCATGGGTCTTCGGGCAGAGTTCGGAAGCCTTGAGGACGACGGTGTTACCGCAGGCAAGCGGCATGGCAACGGCGCGGGTGCCGAGAATAATAGGTGCATTCCAGGGGGCAATGCCGACGCAGACGCCTGCCGGCTGGCGGACCGCCATGGCGAGGCTTCCCGGAATGCCTGAAGGAATGAGCTCGCCTGATATTTGCGTGGTCATCGCCGCCGCCTCTCGAAGAATATCCGCGCCAAGGCCGCAATTGATCGCCGCCCACTGCGCGGTGGCGCCGGTTTCGCCGGTCATGGCGGCAACGAGTTCGGATGTGCGGGCCTCCAGGATGTCGGCTGCGGCATTCAGAAGCCTGCGCCGTTCGCCCGGGCCGGTCTGCGACCAGTCCGGAAAGGCTGCTGCTGCCGCATTGGCTGCCCTCGTCATGTCGGCAACGGATCCTGCCGAGGCGATCGTTGCGACGTCGCCGGTCAACGGATCGATGCGTTCGAAGGTGGCCCCTTCGGAAGCGTCCATCGCCTCGTTGTTGATCATCAGCTTTGCCGCGAACACTGTTCCACCCATTTGCCACGTATTGGCGCCACGTGTTGGCGCCAGATGCTGGTTTGCGTTGTTGCCATGGGAGAAAACGAGCGGACGCGGCGCCACGAGGGCTGCCTCACCGTTCCTGCATCTGTTGAAGTGCCTCCTCCCAAAGGCTGATGGAGATAAGGTTACGCCGATCGAGTGTGGATGGAATGCGATTTATTGGGTTAATATTGTAATTATCCGGCGATTACCGCATTGTTTGCTGCGGGAATGGAGGAAAAGCGTTGGCAACGGACGGGGGGATTCATCACTATGCCAGGGGCGAGTGGCACGGGCCGTCACTGTCGCACCGGCGCATCCGTTTTCAAAAAGGACTGTATTCAGATTTCCACCATTTCCTTCTGCTCGGGGAGGGGAGCGGGGAGCTTCACTTCGACAATGGCGAGCATCGGCCGCTGCACGGACCGTTGCTTGCCTTCCTGCCGCCGCAGGCGCGATGCGACCTGTCGATATCAGCTGGAACCGCGGCTCATCTGGTCGGCGCTTCGCCGCAGATCATGGTTGATGCGATCGGCGACAAGGTGGAATCCTATTCGCTGCGCATCTTCACCGAACAGCGCAAGCTGGTCGAGGCACTGGATCCGTTGGCAGTGGCCGAAATCAGCCCGCTGATTTCTGGTTTCGTGCGGGAACTCGGCGATCCCTCCCGCTCCTCCTGGATGGTCGCATCCGCTTATATCAGGCTCATCCTGATGGCGCTTTGGCGTGGGTCCGATGGCGAAAGAAGCGAGCAGCGCGGGCAGGGCGAAGTGGGATCGATTCTGCAGAGATATCGGCAGCTGGTCGAGGCGGGTTTCCGCCAGCACCGGCCGATCAGCGATTATGCTGCGGAGTTGGGCGTCACGGCCGACCGGCTTCATTCCATCTGCCAAAGGGCGCTCGGCCGCTCGCCGATCCAGCTGCTGCATGAGCGCGTGGTGCAGGAGGCAAAGCTGAGATTGGAGCGGTCGGCCCGCAATATCCAGGAAATCTCCGACAGCCTCGGCTTTCGCGACCCGACCTATTTCAGCCATTTCTTCAAGCGCAAGACCGGGCTTTCGCCCGCCGGCTACCGCGAGATCGCCCGCGCTTCAGCCGGCTTGGAAAACAGCATGCTGTCTTCGGGCTATGCCGATTGGCCTTAAGTTCAGAACTCGTCGACTAAATGGGAGCCTAAAAGAGAGCGTGTGCATTGGAATTAAAATCAAAGGCTGTTTTCATCTATATTTAAAAGCAAGAAGACCAATGAGAACCGTTGGTCGCCGAGATCGCAGCAATCCGCTTTTAAGCCGTCGCCCGCAATAGCCGCGAGGGGTGCGCGCTCCATGGAGGAGACGCACACCGTCACACAACTATCAGCGAAAACCGCCGCTGGCGGCCAATCGTTCGCCGCTCAGCCAGCGGGCATCGTCGGAAGCGAGGAAGACGGCGACACCGGCGATATCGTCCGGCTGGCCGATGCGGCCGAGCGGCGTCTGGGCGACCAGGGTCTGTTCGAAATCCGAGCCGATGACGCCGGCCGAGTGCGTGCCCTCGGTTTCGACTATCCCTGGCAGGATGGCGTTGACGCGGATCTTGCGCGGGCCGAGTTCCTTGGCAAGCACGCTGTTGATGCCCTCGACGGCTCCCTTCGTCCCGGTATAGACGGCGGAGGCCGGCGGCGCCAGACTGGTGACCACCGAGGAGATGTTGATGATGCTGCCGCCCTCGCCGAGATGCTTGACCGCTGCCTGGGTGGTCAAGAGAACGCCGAGAACATTCACGTCGAACATGCGACGATACTGTTCCTCGGTCACCTCACCGATCGGCGCGAATTCATAGACGCCGGAATTGTTGACCAGCACATCGAGCTTGCCGAACTCCTTGACCGCAGCATCGACCAGTCCCTGTGCCTCACTGGCCTTCGAAACATCGCCCTGCACCGCGATGGCTTTGCCACCGGCCGCGCTGATCGCTTGAACGACGGCGTCCGCTCCCGCCTTGCTCGAGGCGTAGTTGACCACCACTTGCGCACCCTCTGCTGCGAACGCCTTGGCAATCGCAGCGCCAATGCCTTTGGAGGCGCCCGTTACGACAGCGACCTTTCCTGTGAGCTTAGCCATTTATCGTTCCTTCCGATCTGGATAGCCGCCGGGATTGGCAAGCTTGTTCCATAGTTCAGAAATTCGGAACTATTGATCTCGATGTCAAGGGACGCTATATAAAATTCATGAGACCGCTCTTTCACCCAGCCCTGGAGGACATCAAGCCCGAGGCGATCCTCTATGCGCTGTCCGATCCGGAGCGCGTTGCCATTTATGCAAAGCTTGCCGGCGCCAGCGGTGGCGGGACGTGCTCTGCGCTTGCCGATCTCGGCGACCGCATCATTCCAAAGTCGTCGCTGTCCAACCATTTCAAGGTGCTGCGCGAGTCCGGGCTGATCATGAGCGAGCGCCAGGGTGTGGAGATGCGCAATCAAACGCGCTGCACCGAGCTGGACGAACGCTTCCCGGGCCTGATCAAGGCCATTCTGACGGCTTACGGCCAGCTTCCAGGGCAGCCGAAGACGGATTGACGACCCTCTTCAGCCCTCTGCGCATCAGAAAAACGCGTGGGGCCGCAGGCAGGTCGGCAACAGCGAAGCGGGCTCAGCTTGCCTTGTATATCCGCTTCAACGCTGCCAGCAGCGCATCCATTTCGTCGCGCGAAAACAGGTCGATGAAACGCTGCTCGTGCTTGTTGATCAGCTCACGCGCCCGCGCGAGCATTGCGCGTCCCGCCTTCGTCAGATGAAGTTCCTGGCGCCGGCGGTCCGCCGCGGAGGGGCGGCGCTCGATCAGGTCGCGGGCGGCCAGCCTATTGACGAGGGCCATCATCGTCGCCCGGTCGGTGCCGAGCGTATTGGCAAGGTCGATCTGCGATGCGCCCGGATTGCCGGCGACGAGTTCCATCACCGCCAGCTGCTTCTGCGTCAGCGCCAGCTCCTCCATGGTTTCGGCGAAGTCGCGATAGACTGCGACATGCGCCATGCGCAGATGAAACCCCATCAGATCGCCAAGCCGGCCGACGTCGAGGCCCGGCGTCGCGGGAGCATCTTCGCCCTCGAAATCGTCCATCGGTGGTTTTGTGCTCATCGTTCGTTCTCGCCTCGTCCAGGCGCCATAACCATCAAAATCAGCAGGTTAGTCAATATCCGTATTGCGGATTTCCCCGCGCCATTCGAGCGATCGGATTTGCCTTAAACAGCCTCTTGCATCTTGCTGGGAAAAGATATTAGTATGTGTTGCATACAAATTTGATGCCTGCCGCGGGGAGCGGTGGCATGGGAGGAGAAAATGGCGCATTCCATTTCCGGGATGGCTTCGTCGGCGGATTGCGGACTGGTGACGGATGATCCGATCCTTTACCGCGCCCGCGTCGCGCCGGACCGTCCGGCTCTGTTCGAGATCGCCACCGACCGACAGCTCACCTATGCCGAGCTCGATGCGCGGATTGCCCGCTGCGCCGGCTTGCTGAGCGATGTGCTCGGAGCGCGCCGCAACGGGGGACGTGTCGCCATGCTGGCGCGCAATTCCATGGATTCGATCGTGCTTGCCTTTGCCTGCCAGCGTGCCGGCGCCGTTTACGTGCCGCTCAACTGGCGCCTCAACGCCGCCGAACTTCGGCCGATCCTTGCCGATTGCGCGCCGGCGCTGCTCGTTCACGACGAGGAGTTCGCGGCAACCGTTGCCAGCCTGGTGAGCGCTGATCCTGAGATGGCGGTGATATCGACGGCCGGCGGTCCGGCCGGGCTCGCCGCGCGGATCGAGGCGAGCCTTGCGACCGCTCCGGTGCCCGCCGATGCCGATGGCCCTTGTGTCCTTCTCTATACCTCGGGCACGACGGGACAGCCGAAGGGCGTCGTCATCACCCGCCGCAACGCCTTCTTTGCCGCTATCAATTTTTCCGTCGTCGGAGAGATCGGGCCGGGCTCCGTCGCCCTGTGCGATCTGCCGTTCTTCCATACGATTGGGCTGATCGCGGTGGCGCGAACCACATTGATGCTGGGCGGCACGCTCGTCGTCTCCGACCGCTTCACGCCGGCGCGGACGCTTGCAGCCCTTGCCGACCGGCAGCGTGCCGTCACCCATTATTTCGCGGTGCCGCAGATCGCGCTCGCCTTGCGCAACGATCCCGCCTATAGCGCCGCGGCTCTGGCCGGCCTGCATGCGCTTTTCGTCGGCGGCGCGCCGCTGACGCAGGCGCTGATCGAAAGCTATCTCGATGACGGCGTTGCGCTGGTCAACGGTTATGGCATGAGCGAAGCCGGAACGGTGCTGCACGTGCCGATCGATCGGCGCGCCGTGCAGGACAATCCCGGCAGCGTCGGTCTTCCCGCGCCATTGCTCGACATTCGTATCGTCGACGAGGACGGCCGGGAGGTTGATGAAGGCGAGATCGGCGAACTCTGGCTGCGCGGGCCGGCAGTGACACCGGGCTACTGGAACAAGCCTCAGGAAACCGCTGCCGCCTTCACCGACGGCTGGTACCGCACCGGCGATCTCGGTCGACGCGAAGCGAACGGCTTCTATCGCATCGTCGACCGGCTGAAGGACATGTACATCAGCGGCGGCGAGAATGTTTATCCCGCCGAGGTCGAAGCAGCACTCGCAAGCCATCCCGATATCCTCGACGCCGCAGTCGTCGGCATTCCCGACATCAGGTGGGGCGAATGCGGCCTCGCCTATGTGGTGCTGCGGCCGGGTGCCGTGGCAACGGGCGATGAGATCGCCGGTCATTGCGCGGCAAGGCTCGCCGCCTTCAAGCGCCCGGCGCGCATCCTCTTCGTCGAGGCCATTCCCCGCACCGCCTCCGGCAAGGTGCAGAAACATGTCCTGCGCCAGTTCCATTCCGACGAAACCCTTCAACGACAGGCCCTGTGAAGCGGCCCCGGCATTCACGCCGAAACCAATGGAGTAAACTCATGACTGACATGCAATCACCGGTTCTGGTCGAATTCGATAACGGCATCGCCTTCGTGACCCTCAATCGTCCGGAAAAGCGCAATGCGATGAATCCGGCTCTGAATGCCCGGATGCTCGAAGTGCTCGACGAGCTCGAGGGCGACGAGCGTTGCGGCGTCCTCGTCCTGCGCGGCGCCGGCGAATCCTGGTCCGCCGGCATGGATCTGAAGGAATATTTCCGCGACAATGACGACAAGCCGCGCAATGCGACGCTGAAGGCGCGGCGGCAGTCCGGCGGCTGGTGGAGCCGGCTGATGTATTTCGAAAAGCCGACGATCGCCATGGTCAACGGCTGGTGCTTCGGCGGCGCCTTTACGCCGCTCGTTTCCTGCGATCTCGCCATCGCCGCCGAGGAGGCGAATTTCGGCCTTTCCGAGATCAACTGGGGCATTCTGCCGGGCGGCAACGTCACCCGCGCGGTCGCCGAAGTAATGCGCCATCGCGACGCTCTCTATTACATCATGACCGGCGAACTGTTCGGCGGGCGCAAGGCCGCGGAAATGGGCCTCGTCAACGAGGCCGTGCCGCTGGCAGAGCTTGAAACCCGGGTCCGCAAGATCTGCGCCAGCCTGCTCGAAAAGAACCCGGTGACGCTGAAGGCCGCCAAGGACACCTACAAGCGTGTGCGCGACCTGCCCTGGGATCTCGCCGACGATTACATCTACGCCAAGCTGGAGCAGATGCTGTTTCTCGACAAGACCAAGGGGCGCGACGAGGGGCTGAAGCAGTTCCTCGATGACAAGACCTATCAGCCGGGGCTCGGCGCCTACAAGCGCGGCCGCTGAGGACGAGCCCGGATCGCCGGGCCGTTCGCGAGCCGATCATAGGGAGGAGGAAAGCAATGAAGATCCATGCTGCGGTGGCGCGTGCGCCCCATACGCCGTTTTCGCTGGAAAGTCTCGATCTGGAGGAGCCGCGCGAGGGTGAAATCCTGGTTCGCGTCGTGGCAACGGGGGTTTGCCACACCGATATCGTCATGCGTGACCAGCATCTGCCGGTGCCGCAGCCGGTCGTGCTCGGCCATGAAGGCGCCGGCATCGTCGAGCGTATCGGACCGGGCGTTGCCAAGGTCAAGCCCGGCGATCACGTGGTCATGACCTTCAATTCCTGTGGTCATTGCCCGAGCTGCAACGATCACGAGGAGACCTATTGCCACGAATTCTTCCCGCGCAACTTCTTCGGTGCGCGCGCCGATGGTTCGAGCGGACTCTCATGCGAGGGAGAGCGGGTTCACGGCAATATTTTCGGGCAATCCTCCTTCGCCAGCCACGCGCTGTGCCATGAGCGCAATATCGTGAAAGTGCCTGAGGATGCGGATCTGACGCTGCTCGGGCCGCTTGCCTGCGGCATCCAGACCGGCGCCGGCGCGGTCATGAACGCGCTGAAGGTCGAGCCGGGTAAAGTGCTTGCGGTTTTCGGCATGGGCTCCGTCGGTCTTGCCGCCGTGATGGCGGCGCGGATCGTCGGCGCTTCACGGATCATCGCCGTCGATGTCAACGAGGCGCGGCTGGCACTTGCAGCGGAACTCGGCGCGACCGACATCGTCAACGGCAAGGCGAGCGACGCGGTTGCCGCGATCATGGCGCTGACCGGCGCCGGCGTCGATTATTCGATCGATGCCTCCGGCGTGCCCGCCGTCATCGACCAGTGCGTGCGGGTGCTGGCGCCGCGCGGCACCTGCGGCATCGTCGGGGCCTCGCCCCATGGCGCGACGCTGACGCTCGACCTCACCCATATCCTGTCCGGCGGGCGCCGGGTCCGCGGGATCGTCGAGGGCGATTCCAATCCCGACGTGCTGATCCCGTTGTTGATCGACCTCCATCGCCAGGGCCGCTTCCCCTTCGACCGGCTGATCACCTTCTATGATTTCGCCGACATCAACCAGGCGGTGGAGGATTCGGAAAAGGGCATCGTGCTGAAACCGGTCGTGCGTCAGCCGGCCGCCTGACACCGTTCAAGGGAGGAAATAATGAACACCGTCACCCCAATCGCCACCGATACCAGTTCCGATGCGATGAAGGCGCTGCTTGGCCGGCAAAGGGCGTCTTTCCTGAGGGAAGGACCGCCAGGCATCGACACCCGCATCGATCGTATCGATCGCGTCATCGCTCTTCTCGTCGACCATAAGGATGCGATTGCCGCTGCCCTGTCGGAGGATTTCGGCAGCCGCAGTGTCGAGGCGAGCCTGCTTCTCGACGTCTTTACATGCGTCGGTTCGCTCAAATATGCCAAGGCCCATCTTGCCGAATGGCTGAAGCCCGAGCAGCACGAAGCATTGTTCCCGGACGCGGTGGCCGAAGTGGTCTATCAGCCGAAGGGGGTTGTCGGAATCCTGAGCCCGTGGAATTTCCCCTATCAGCTCGCCCTTGCGCCGCTTGCCGGCATTCTCGCCGCCGGCAACCGCGCCATGATCAAGCCGTCTGAGGTGACGCCGGCCTCGGCCGCCTTGATGGCGGAACTCATCGCCGGCGCTTTCGACGAAACGGAAATCGCCGTCGTTCAGGGCGGACCGGCCACGGGCACGGCCTTTACGTCACTTGCCTTCGACCATCTGATCTTCACTGGCGGAACCGCAATCGCCCATCACGTCATGCGCGCCGCGGCGGAAAACCTGACGCCGCTGACGCTTGAGCTCGGCGGAAAATCACCTGTCGTCGTCGGCCGCTCGGCCGACCTCGCCGACGCGGCGCGCCGTGTCATGACCGTCAAGACGCTGAACGCCGGCCAGATCTGCCTTGCGCCGGATCATGTCTATGTGCCCGAGGAAAGCGTCGAGGCCTTTGCCGGGCACGCGGTCGCGGCGGTCGGCGCGATGTATCCGGCGCTGAAGGAAAATCCTGATTACACCTCGATCGTCAACGCCCGCCATCTCGCCCGCATCCAGGGCCTGATCGACGATGCCAGGGTCAAGGGCGCCCGTGTCGTCGAGATCAACCCGGCGGCAGAGAATTTCTCCCAGCAATCGGCCCACCGCATGCCGCCGGCCCTGATCCTCGATCCCACGGAAGACATGCGCGTGCTGCAGGAAGAAATCTTCGGACCGGTGCTGCCGGTCCTTCCCTATCGCGATATCGCCGACGTCATCGATCGTATCAATGCCAAGCCGCGCCCGCTCGCTCTCTATTACTTCAGCCAGGATCAGCAAGAGGAGGCCCGCGTCCTGGACAACACGACCTCCGGCGGTGTGACGGTCAACGACTGCATGAGCCACGTCACGGCGGAAGGCCTGCCCTTCGGCGGCGTCGGCCATTCGGGCATGGGCGCTTATCACGGCAAGTTCGGCTTCCTCGCCTTCTCGCATCCGCGTGCCGTCTATCATCAGAGCAGGATGGTGGAGGCGGAATACATGATGCGGCCGCCTTATGGCGAGGCGATGCGCGGCTTCTTGGCGGCGGCGATCTGCAAGTAGAAGAAGCGGCGGGCGATGCCGTCGGCAGCCTCGGCTGCTGACGGCATGACGCGCAGCGCTGTGGGTTCGCGACCGCTCGGCTCAGGGAATGGCCCGATTGCGCAGACTTATCCGGATAACGCTATATTTTGTCATCAGGCTACGTGTCCTGATGCAGAGGATGCCGATATTAAACATGCCTTATGCATCGGGTGCTAGCCGTTGAACCGCAGGGCATTGCGGACATGAGGTCTCCTGCCGTCCTGGGGCATGACCTTTCAATTCCGGTTTCGCGTATTTCTCATGTCGTCAAATCTGGCAGCAGGCCGTGCGTGCCCATACCTCATCATCGCGGCAGTCGCCGCTTTCCTGTCGTCGCATTGCTGCCGACCGGCCTGGAGACGCAACTGCTGACGAATATAGCCTGATGGGTCTGCGATTTAACGAAGCTCAAACCAGTGTTGCCCTATGATTGGCTCGGTACATGTATTGGAAGGTGGATCCAACGCAGTGAATGGCATCTGGACGCAATTCGGTGGCAACCTGTCATTCGTGTGCCTGGCGATTTCGCTCTGGGCGCATTTCTCGATCCAATTTCAGCGTCGTTCGGTCACACAGGAAAAAATCGCCTTCGGAATCATAGCCGGCGGCGCCTCCATCGGGTCCATATTGCTGGCCGTCGAAGTCAATCCCGGCATTTATATCGACATCCGCTTTTCGCCGCTTGCTTTGGCGGGCATGTTCGGCGGACCGATCGCGGCCGCCTTTGCGGCGTCGCTGGCGATGGTCTTCCGCTTCTGGGTCGGCGGCGCGGCAATGATCGACGGTCTGATCGCAATTGCTGTCGCGACCGGTATCGGCCTGGCTGCCAACGTCTGGATCCGGAAGAGATCTCCCGAGCTCATAGACGTTGCGCTGCTGAGCCTCGCGCTCGGCGGCGCACTTATTGTTTTGATGGCGGTGCTTCCCACCCTGGTGCACGCCCGCGTATTGGCCATCATCGGTCTGCCGATGACGGTATTGAACTGCCTGGCGACGGTGCTGTGTGGTTTCGTTCTGTTGAAGACGCAACAATGGGAGCTGGAGCGAAGCATCCTGGTGACCGCATTTTCGCAGTCGCCCGATTATCTCTACGTGAAGGACCGAAACAGCCGGTTCATCACCGTCAATGAAAATATGATCCGCCTTTTTCGTTTCAGAACCACGGCGGAGATGACCGGATTGTCGGATTTCAATCTTATCTCGCGGCCGCGCGCCGAAGAATTTTATTATCTCGAACAGCAGGTCATGGACACCGGGGTGCCCCTGATCGACTCCGTCGAGCGTATCGAAGACAGATACCTGCTCGCCTCCAAGGTGCCGCTGAAGGATAGGCAGGGACGGGTGATCGGCCTTGCCGGCGTCACGCGTGACGTGACGGAGCGGACTGCTCTGGAGCGGGAATTGCGCAAGAGCAAGAACCTGCTGTCACATGCGATGGCCGGCATGTCCGATGGCATCGCCATGTACGACAGCAAGGGTTTTCTCGTTTTTTGCAACGACCAGTATCGCGCCGCCTTTCCGCTATCCGGAGACGCCCGCGTGGTTGGCGCTCATATCAGCGACATCCTTCGCCGCGTTGCCGAAACCGGCGAGCGCACGGGTATCCCGGACGCTGACCGCGAAGAGTGGATCAGGTCCGTCAGTGCTACGTTGCACAGCAACAAGGACGAAGAGGTTCAGCTTCACAACGGCGACTGGCGCAGCATCCGGACAAGGTTAGCGGAAGACGGCACAGCGATGGCCGTTGTCTCGGACATCACCGCGACCAAGCAGGCGGAAATCGCCCTCCGGCTGTCGGCGGAGCAGCTGAAGAATCTCGCCGAGACCGATGGGCTCACCGGCATGGTCAACCGCCGGGCCTTCGACGAGGCTTTCGCCCGCGAGACCGCAGGCAGCGCCAGGAAAAACACGCCGTTCAGCCTTCTGATGGTCGATATCGACCGCTTCAAGGCCTATAACGACACATATGGTCATCCCGCCGGAGACCAATGCCTGCGTGTCGTCAGCAGGTGCCTGCGCCAGTCCGTAAGCCGCCCGGCAGACATCGTCGCACGCTACGGCGGAGAGGAATTCGTGGTTCTGCTGCCTGCAACCAGTGCGAAAGGGGCGATGATCGTTGCCGAACAGTTCGCGCGTCTCCTAAGCCAGGAGAATATCGTTCATACCGGCAGCGAATTCGGCCGGGTGACCGCCAGCATCGGCATATCCTGTGCGACGGGAGCCACCTTGAGGATCAACCCGAACCGCCTCCTGAGCGAGGCGGATGCCGCGCTCTACGACGCCAAGACGCAAGGCCGCAATCGCATCCTGGCACATTCGCCCGAGGAGCGGCACGCCATCAAGGACGTCGGCTAGTCGAATCCTTGATAGGTTTTTCCTATCGAGCCATCGCGCGTGCGCCCTTGATGTTTTCCCCGCTTCGACAATACAGGGCGCATGGACACAAAATTCATTGGTAAGAAATCGGCAGCAGCCGGCGGCTGGGGCGCTTTGAAGAGCTGCGGCAAGCGATTGCTGCAAAGCGGCATGCCGATTTCAGGGGCGCGGACGATGCTAAAGGCGAACCAGCCGGATGGTTTCGATTGCCCGGGCTGCGCCTGGGGCGATCCGGAGCACGGATCGTCGTTCGAGTTCTGCGAGAACGGCGTGAAGGCCATCGCCTGGGAAGCGACGGAGAAGCGGGCAACGCCCGCCTTCTTCGCCGAAAACACTTTATCGCAGCTTCGCCAGCTGACGGACTATGAACTGGAACTCAACGGCCGCCTGACGCATCCGATGCGCTACGATGCGGCGAGCGACCGTTACCTGCCGGTCGCATGGGAGGATGCCTTTGCCGAGATCGGCAGCATTCTGAGGGGGTTCGATAGCCCCAACCGGGCGGAATTCTACACTTCGGGCCGGGCGAGCAACGAGGCCGCCTTCCTGTACCAGCTGTTCGTGCGCGTCTACGGCACCAACAATTTTCCCGACTGCTCCAACATGTGCCACGAGGCGAGCGGCATCGCCATGCGCCAGGCGGTCGGTGTCGGCAAAGGCACCGTGCTGCTGGAGGATTTCGAAGAGGCCGACGCGATCTTCGTGATCGGGCAGAACCCGGGCACCAACCATCCACGGATGCTCGGCGACTTGCGCCGGGCGGCGATCCGCGGCGCGCGCGTGGTCGTCTTCAATCCCATCCGCGAACGCGGCCTGGAACGCTTCTCCGACCCGCAGGATAAGGTCGAGATGCTGCGCGGCGGTTCGACCGATATCGCCAGCCTTTATCTGCAGCCACAGCTCGGCGGCGACATGGCCGCGGTGCGCGGGATGGCAAAGGCCGTGCTGGCCGCGGAGGACGCAGCGGTCGCCGCCGGCCTACCCTCCGTTCTCGACCACGCATTTCTCGCCGAACACTGCGTGGGCTTTGCGCACTACCGGGCAGCGGTCGAGGCGACGAGCTGGGCCGAGATCGAGGACCAGTCGGGACTGAGCCGGCAGGAGATCGAACGGGCGGCCGATGTCTATGTCAACGCCGAGCGGGTCATCTGCACCTGGGCGATGGGCGTGACCCAGCATCTGCATTCCGTGGCGACGATCCGCGAGATCGCCAATTTCGTGTTTCTGCGCGGCAATATCGGCCGGCCGGGTGCCGGCCTTTGCCCGGTTCGCGGCCATTCCAACGTGCAAGGCGACCGTACGGTTGGCATCAACGAAAAGCCATCGGACGATTTCCTCGATGCGCTGGAGAAGCATTTTCGCTTCACCGTTCCCCGCGAACATGGCCACAATGTCCTTGCCGCGATCGGAGCGATGCTCGATGGCTCGGCTGAGGCCTTCATCGGGCTTGGCGGCAATTTCGCCCGCGCCACGCCCGACAGCGCACTCGTTGAAAAGGCGCTGCGGCGGCTGAAGCTGACGGTTCACATCGCCACCAAACCCAATCATTCGCATCTCATGCCCGGCGAGACGGCCTTCATCCTGCCGTGTCTCGGGCGCACCGAGATCGATCTGAATGCGGCGGGCAACTCACAGCTCATAAGCGTCGAGGATTCGATGAGCATGGTGCATGGTTCCGCCGGCATCAATCGTCCGGCCTCACCGCATCTCCTCTCGGAAGTCGCCATCATCGCCGGCATTGCCCAGGCGACGGTCGGCTCCGCCGTGGTCGACTGGGCAGAGCTCGCCGACGACCACGACCGTATCCGCGATCATATCGAGGCGACCATTCCAGGTTTCGAAAACTACAATGCGCGCCTGCGCAAGCCGCGCGGTTTTCACCTGCGCAACACGGCCGCCCATCGGGAGTGGGATACGCCGGCAGGCAAGGCATCGTTCTCTTCGGAAGCGCTTCCCGACGAGACGGTGCATCAGCGGGCGCGAAAGGGCGAGGGGCGTTTCGCCCTGCAGACGTTCCGGTCGCACGATCAATACAATACGACGGTTTACGGTCTCGATGACCGATACCGCGGCGTGTATGGGGAACGGCAGGTCATCTTCATTCATCCAGCCGACCTGAAGGCGATGAATGCCGAGGCCGGTGACCGGGTCGACGTGGTCGGCGAGCATGATGACGGTATCGAGCGCATCGCTGAGAATTTTCGCTTTGTGCCCTATGACATTCCGCGAGGAAGCATCGCGGGTTATTATCCCGAGCTGAACGTGCTTGTGCCGCTTGGCAGCGCGGGCGTGGAAAGCGATACGCCCACCTCGAAATCCATCATGGTGTCCTTCCGCCGGCGAAAAGCCGCGTGAGCGAAGAGGCCTCCGACGCCGATCGCTTTCTCGCTCTCGTCGCTGCGGCGCAAGTCAGGGATATCAGGCTGACATCCATACAGGCCGGTCTCCTGGTCGCCGCGGATCTGGGGATTGCCCGTGACAGCCGCGCCTTTGCGCGCCTGCTGGGGATCGCGCATTCTCTCGTGCTCAGGGAACTCAACGTCCTAGCGGAACGCGAAGGGGTGCTGCAGATCGTGAAGCGGGATCTAAGCACGATGAGAGTGCATTACACATTGCCGCCGCGGGACGAGGCGTAAACACCCCTGCGCCGCAAGCCACGGCCGCTAGCGGCGGATCACGCGCTTCCTGGTGTCGGAAGGGTATTCTCCGTAGGTGGTTTTATAGACTGCGGAAAACCGGCCGAAATGAAAGAAGCCCCATTTGAGGCAGATGGCCTTCATGGTCTCCTTGCTCTCGGGATCGAGCAGATCCTGGCGCGCGGCACGCAGCCGAAGCGTCAGCAGATAGACGGCGGGAGAGGTTCCCCTGAACGCACGAAAACCGGTCTCGAGCGCCCGGCTGGATACGCCGGCGGCTTCGGCCACCTTCGGCATGGTAATCGGCTGATCAATATTGGCATGCATGAATTCGATCGCCCTGCGGACATGCCGGGGCGCGATCAGGGCGGGCCTATTCTCCAGGAAATGCGACAGCCGGTGCGGTACTAGGCGCACGACCAGATCGGTGAGCGCCTGCGTCATATGCGCCATGGCGATCGGCGACTGCAGCAAGGGGCCATCGTCGCGCATGCCTAGGATGATCGTTTCCGTAAGGTTGCCGATCAGCTGGCCTTCCGGCTTCGACAGATCCAGTTCCGGCAGCAGGTCGAGGGAGCCGCTGAACGGCATCTCGAAAGTCTGGCCGATCGTCTGCAGGATGAGAGGCCAGTTGATCAGCAACTCGTCGATGACGTTCGATTGCCCATGCATGATAACGCTGTTGGGTTCGAAATTGTTATAGAGAAGCAATTTTCCTTGCCCGGCCTCGGCGACGCGGGACCCATAGGTGACCCCCATGCCGCCGCTGCGCGGCACGACGATCGACAGATACTCCGCCGTATCGACCGTCGGCTCGATATTGAACTGAAACTCCGCCTCATGATAACCGGTGAGCAGGACGGCGTTGTCACCTACCGAGAAATCCAGTCCCCAATGGAAGTCCTTGGCGCGGCCGACAGGCTCGGCATCAAATGCGCCAAAAGCGCCGCCCAGCGTTTCGACCATGTTGTCGAAGGACGAACCGCTAAATCGAAATGAAAATGGCGCAGTGCTATTTTCTGTCATCCTGCTCCCATAGTTCGATGCGGCTGTTTCGACATGTTCTTCTCCGCCGCTCGCAGGTGCCAGCGCGACGCGCGGCCGGCGAGAGTGTCGGATTGGTGCACGTACCTGTGCCAGCATTGCCAGTCGTCATGGATAGTCGTCCTGCGCTGCGGGGCTTCATCAGAGCCTGCAGACGGAATGGGTGAGCGGGGCTTGGACGTATATTAGACGATTGTTGGATAGTGTGCAGCTGCTTGCAGCGGAGCAGGTGAATCTCCGCGTGGTATCGGCATCGAGATCGGCGGCATGCGCCAGCTGATGCAGGCCGAAGCCGGGCGTGGTAAACAGCAAAAAGACCAGCCCGTTGAATGCATTAGTTCCCATCCAGATCAGGAACTGACAGAATCCGCGGCCATTGGCAAGACGTCACGCTACCGGTTATGACGACAACCCGCTGATAAAACGATTACGCTGAAAGAGCGATTTTACGGCTGTATCCGCCACGCCACAGGTTCAACCGCGGCGATCCTGCCGAGATGCATTCATCTGAAGCTTGTCGAGAGCGCCCCCAGTTCGAAAGCCGCGCAGTCGCCTGCCGAAGGGTCTTAGTGGACCGCTTAAAGATGGCCTTCGGCAGGCAGACAGGCATGCAAGCATACGCACGGGATGGAGTGCGTATGTACGATCCCTTCCATCCTTTGGGGGGTCATGGGATGGACGGGCTTGGCTTTGGGACCGCAAACCATCATGGTCTTGGTCGGATTTCATCTTACTGTTCCTTAGCTATGGAGCAATTGTCGGGCCCCGATATTGTCGACCAATCGGCTTTTCGTGACGCAGTCTGGACTGACCTTGCGCAAAATGTACATCAACCGGCCCCGCTGAAGCCGCCTGTTGCGCGCAATGAACGCCGGCATGATGCTGCCGGGTGCGATGCATTCGGTTTGGGCTGAGCAATGATTTTCTTACTGAAGGCACAAGCGACGGATCGTTTCCAACACGCCTATGTCGACGTCAAGATGATCTGCTTCCGCGACACTCGCGGACATCGCTCTGTCTCCGGGGATACGGACTCCCTTGGAACGCAGCCGTTGCAATTGGGCCTTGGCGCGCTCCGGGAATTCCGAATCCGCAGCCGCGGGAAAGAGGGCGATCACGGTCATTCCCGCATTCACCGGGTGCTCGCCCGAGAGAAAGTGGCCGGCATCGAGCGACCAGGCGGCCCCCGAAAGACCCGCGGACAGCATCTCGACGATAAGGGCGATATTGCCGCCTTTATAACCGCCGAAGGGCAGGAGAGCACCGAGCATTGCCTTGACCGGATCGGTGGTGATGGCGCCCGTCTCGTCGATGGCTATGCCGTGAGCAATCGGCGACTGCGCCTTTGCCGCCTCGGCAAGCGTTATGAACGCCGTCGCACTCGTCGCCTGGTCGATGACGACAGGCGGCAAGGGTTCCGGCAGGGGCACGCCGAAAGCGAGCGGATTGGTGCAGTAGACGCGCTCCCCGCCCTCGGCGGCGGCCATCAATGCCGGTCCGTTGGCGGCGGCGACGGACATCAACCCGTCCTGGGCCAGGCGTCGGACGTAATATCCCAATTCCCCGGCGGTATAGCTGTTTCTTTGTGTGAGGACTGAGATGCCGAAGGTTTTCACGCACTTTACGAAGTCGTCGTAAATGAGATCAAACCCGAGTTGCGCTATGCCGCCATCCGCATCGGCTCGAATCAGGGCCGGCAGCACATGGTCGAACCGGGGCTTGGCATCTCCGTTGATCCGCCTATCGCGCAGGCTGGTGAGATAATCGACGAAATGCGGAAAACTAAGCTCGGTGCGACCGAAGCAGGCGGCCGACAGCGTTGCATCGACGAGCGCTTTCGCCATGGCCGGGCTGCTGCCGCAGGCAAGGCAGGCGTCGTGCGCCAGGTGACGGAGTTCGTCGATTGGCATTCTTATCCTCTGCCCGGCCATCACAGCTCCAATGCCGCTCGTCTGCCCTCATAGAAGGCATAAGGCGCCTGGCGCGGCGCAGCGCAGTCCCCGATCTCCACCACCTGACGATCGTTTGAACGCAGTTCATCACCCAACCAATTTGCTGCCGCATTGGTGGTGGCGAGCACCAGGCTGTCGCCTTCCTCGAAGAAACGCTCGCCGGTATTGTGATCCAGCAGGGTGACGCCATTGCCGTGCCATTCCAGCACGCTGACCTCCAGAAGCCATTTGACGCCCAGCGTCTTCAACGTCCGGCGCAGCGGGACGTCGGCGGTGGTGCGCTGAAGTTCTTTGCCGATGAACGGGTCGGGCGAGAGCATCGTCACCAGGTGCCCATCTTCGGCGAGCTTCCAGGCGGTTCCGCAGCCGCGCCAGCCGCCGCCCTCGTCCAGCAGCAGAACTCTCTTCCCTGGCCTTGACTGCCGCGCCATGACGGCCTCGACGGTGAAGACGTTTCCTTTTTCGATGCCGGGCAGCGTCGCGACTGAGGGCAGAGCCTTCTGGAAGCCGGTTTCGGGTGAATAGGAACCCGTTGCCAGGATGACGGCGTCTGCGCCGATGGTTTCGACATCCGATGCTTCGACATAAGAGTTGAGCCGGATATCGACGCCGAGCTTCGTCAGCTGCCGCTCGTACCAGCCGATGAGCTCGAGGATCTGCGCCCGGCGAGGCTGCTTTCCAGCAAGCAGGAAATTGCCGCCGAGCCGGCTGGATGCTTCGGCGAGGATGACCCGGTGGCCCCTTTCAGCGGCGGCGCGGGCGGCTTCCAGGCCAGCAGGCCCGGCGCCGACCACCAGCACCGTCCTCGGCTGGCCGGCCGGTGCGAAGCGGTCGCCGCCCCACTGGTATTCCCGTCCGGCCGATGGGTTGATGAGACAGCTTATCCAATAATCGCGCGAACGCCGGCCCCAGCACATCTGGTTGCACGAAATGCAGCCACGAACATCGTCGGGGCGGTCCTCGCCGGCTTTTCGAGCCAGATGCGGATCGGCAATCTGGCCGCGCACGATTGAGACGAGGTCCGCCGCTCCTTCTCCAAGAACGGTCTCGCCGTTCTCCGGCGTTCTGATATGGCTTTCGGCAATGACGAGCGCATGTTTGACGGATCGCCTGATCGTTGCGGCAAGATCGGCGCCGAGCTTCTCCTGGTAGAGGAATGTCGGCATCAGCTTGTGGAAGTCGAGATAGCCGCCCGAACCGCAGGTCACATAGTCGACGAGGCCGAGATCGTCATGGAGAGCGAGGATCTCGGCAAGCTTGTCCCGCGTCAGCGCAACGCTATGATCGGGCTCATCGCTGATCGCAAGCCCGATGATGAAATCCTGACCGCACACTGCCCGGATGCGGCTCATGATTTCCCGTGAGAAGCGGGTCCGGTTCTCCAGCGAACCACCCCATTGATCCTCTCGCCGGTTCGACCAAGGCGTCCAGAACTGCTCGATCAGGCCGAGATAAGCCGCCCAGACTTCGACGCCATCGAAACCGGCCTCGCGACAGCGCCGCGCCGCCTGCACGAAGCCGTCGATGGTTTCCCAAATCTCAGCCTCGCTCATGGAATGCGAGCCATCGCTGTCGTGATAACTGGGCAAGCCGGAAGGAGACCAATGCGGGTGGTATGAATTATCGGAATCCCCATGCGCGCCGACATGGTAGAGCTGCTGGATGGCGACCGCACCGTTTTCCTTGATCGCGGTCGTGACCTTGCTGAAGTGAGGGATCACGCTGTCGTCGCCGGGAAGAAAATTTCCGCGCGTCAGCACGGCCGCGGGATGCGCCGGCATCGGTTCGACCACGATCATTGCGGCGCCACCGATCGCGCGCTCGGCATAATAGGCGACGTGGCGTTCGCCGGGTACACCGTCGCTCGCCATGTTTGCCGTATGCGCTCCGAAGACGATCCTGTTGCGCAAGGTGTGTCCGCGCAGGCCGATCGGCGAAAACAGACGCGGGAAGAGTTTTGACATGGTGATCCACAGGCGTCAGGCGGCGGACTTTCCAGTTCCAGAGATGGCGACGTGCCTGATATCGGTGTCGCCAACGAACCGGAAAGTCGGCCGCATTTGGAGCTTCAAAGTGCGACCGAGAGGGCGCTGTCGCGTCGGGGAGCCACCTCCTGCGAGTTGACCATTGCGCCCGCGAGCTGGCGGAACGTGACAAGCCCCAATGCTTCCCCGGATGGTGAAACCACTCTGGCATCGTCGTGCGCCGCCGATGCCAGGATCCGGACGGCGTCTTCGACGGTCGTGCCTGATGCGATCGTCAATCCGCCTGGGACCGCGCCGGAGTGCAGGGATGTCATGATGGCATCGACTTGAATGACCCGCCCTCGATTGACCTCCTTGACGAAGTTGGCGATGTAGGCGTCTGCCGGACGCAGAACGATGTCCTGGCTGGTGCCCTGCTGGATGACTTCGCCATCGCGCAGGATCGCAATCTGGTCGCCCAGCCGAAGGGCCTCATCGAGATCATGGGTGATGAAGACGATGGTCTTCTTGATCTCCTTCTGAATGTCGAGAAGGACCGACTGCATATCGGTGCGGATCAAAGGGTCGAGCGCCGAATAGGCCTCGTCCATCAGCAGAACCGGCGCATCGTTCGAGAGGGCGCGTGCCAGCCCGACGCGCTGCTGCATCCCGCCCGACAGCTGGTTGGGATATTTGCTCTCGAAGCCTTTCAGGCCGACCCGCTCCAGCCAGCCCATGGCGACGTCGACGGCTTTCGAGCGCTCCATGCCCTGCACTTCGCGGCCGAAGATGGTATTGTCGAGAACATTCCGGTGCGGCAGAAGCGCGAACTTCTGAAACACCATGGCCGTCTGGTGCCGGCGAAACGTCCGCAATTCGGTCTCATTCATTTTCACCACATCGACGCCGTCGACAAGCACTTCGCCTGATGTCGGATCGATCAGGCGATTGATGTGGCGGATGAGCGTCGACTTGCCCGAACCCGAAAGGCCCATGATGACCTGGATGCGGCCCGAGGGTATCTCGATATTGATATCCTTCAAGCCCAGCACGTGGCCGTGCTTTGCGTTGAGCTCGGTCTTCGACAATCCCTTTTGGACGGCATCGACATGAGCGCCGGGATTGGGACCGAAGATCTTATAGAGATTGCGGATCTTGATGCCGCCGAACCGATGATCAGCCATGGACGATCTCCCGATGCTTCTGGAGCCGCTTGCCATAGGCCTGGCTGACCCGGTCGAAGATGATGGCAATGCCGACGATGGCAAGGCCGTTGAAAATACCCAGGGTGAAGTACTGGTTGGCGATGGCCTTCAGAACCGGTTGGCCCAGGCCCTGGACGCCGATCATCGAGGCGACGACCACCATGGCGAGCGCCATCATGATGGTCTGGTTGATGCCGGCCATGATGGTGGGAAGCGCCAGCGGCAGCTGGACCTTGAACAGCTTCTGCGCGCTCGACGTCCCGAAGGCGTCGGCCGCCTCGAGCACGTCCTTGTCGACCAGACGGATGCCGAGGTCGGTCAGCCTTATCATCGGCGGGATGGCATAGATGACAACGGCGATCAGTCCAGGCACCTTGCCGATGCCGAGCAGCATGACGACAGGGATGAGATAGACGAAGCTCGGCATGGTCTGCATGACGTCGAGGATCGGATTGATGACGCGTTGCAGCCGGTCGGAACGCGCCATGAATATCCCCATCGGGATGCCGATGGCGATGGAGAGCACGGTACAGACGAAGATCATCGAGACCGTCCGCATCGTATCGTCCCACATGTCGAAATAGCCGATCAGCAGCAGCGTGACGAGACAGCCGAAGACGATCTTCAGGCTGCGGCTCGCAAACCATGCGATGACAAGGATGATCGCCGTAATTATCGGCCACGGCGTCTGCGTCATGAAGCGGTCGGCGGCGATCAGGAAATGCTGCAGCGGGGAGAAGAGGCTTTCGATCGCGTCGCCATAGGTGCGGGTAAATGTGCGAAAGCCGTCATCGATCGCCTTCTTCAGATTGCGAAGGGCATCGTCATCCATATGCGGGAATTTATAAAACCATTCCATTCGGTTCCCCTTTTTCTTCAAAGAGCCGTGGCAGTCTTTTTGATTTTATCGGCAGCGAGAGGCGGTGCGCATTAAGCGCACCGCAGTGGTCGGCGTTAGAGCATGATGCCGAAAAGTGTGAACGGTTTTCGGACGACATCATGCTCTCACTATTTAACTCAGAACAAGATTCAGATTTTAGGCCGAACAGGCCTGAAATCATCCTGTTCTAGAGAGCAGCTTCGATCTTCGTGGCTGCCTCAGGCGAGACCCACTTGGTCCACAGGTCCTTGTTTTCTTTGAGGAAGTGCTTGGCGCCGTCCTCACCGGTCGCCTGGTTGTCGGTCATCCACGCCATCAGCTTGTTGACCGTCTCATTGCTCCAGGAGCGCTTCGTCAGGTAGTCCATGACCTCCGGCCCGGCCTTTTCCGAAAAAGGCTTGGCAACCAGGGTCACCACGTGATCGACCGGCCATGCATTCGGCTTCGGATCGGGGCAATCGGCGACGGTATTGCAGCGCTTCCATTCGGCGGCGTCGTTCGGCACGCCGGCTTCCAGCTTGACCATCTGGTACTTGCCGAGCAGAGCGGTCGGCGCCCAGTAATAGCCGGCCCAGCCTTCCTTGCGTTCGTAAGCCTTGGAGATTGAACCATCGAGGCCGGCAGCCGAACCGGTATCGACGAGGGTGAAGCCCGCCTTGTCGGCTTCGAAGGCCTTGTAGAGCTGCGTGGTCACCACGGTGCCGCCCCAGCCCTGCGGACCGTTATAGATGGCGCCCTTCTTCGCATCCTCAGGAGCGGGGAAGAGTTCCGGATGCTTCAGCACGTCGCCGATGGTCTTGATGTCGGGATGGGCGTCGGCCAGATATTTGGGAATCCACCAGCCCTGGACGCCGCCATCGGGCAGCGGCGAGCCGACCTGGACGATCCGGCCTTCATCCGTTCCCTTCTTGACGACATCGGGCAGCAGGTCGATCCAGGCTTCCGGCGCGATATCAGGCTGGCCCTTTTCGGCCATCGAGGTAATCGTCGGTACTGTATCGCCGACGGTGATTTCGGCATCACAGCCATAACCTTCGTTCAGGATGAACTTGTCGAGGTTGGAGAGAACCTCTGCACTCTGCCAGTTCATGCTGGCGATGGTCACCGTGCCGCATTCGGCGGCGCTGGCGAAAGACGCCCCGCCAATCAGGCCGAACGTCAGACATGTCGATGCGAGTAGTTTTTTCATTCTCGTTCCCTCTGTTTAGCGGCCGGTTTTGCTGAGCGGGGCGCCGCAGGACCCACTCCAACGGTTGTCAGGAAGCGTCTCCCATACTCACCGATTTCTTGAATGCTGCCGATAGTCCCTCCGCAACCGAAGCGTCGAACCCGGCAGCGCGCATGCCTTCAATGGCCGCCGCAGTGGTGCCGCGATAGGCAAGAAAGGTTTGAACGACATCGTCAGGAGATTCGTCTTGGCGCTCCAGCAGGCGGCCGGCGCCCGTGATCACCGTGTTGACGGCGCGGCGCGCAATCTCCGCCGACAGGCCATTGGCGACGGCGTCGCGCATCATGGCGGCGGCGAGCAGCGCCGGGAATGCCGGTCCAGACCCGGAAAGGCCGGTGAGGTAATCGATGTCGCTTTCCCTTGCGACCTCGTCCTCAGATCCGCATGCCTGAAAAATCGCGCGGACGAGCGCCCGGTCGTCTTCGGTGACGTCGCTCGCGCCAATCCACGGCGTATAGGACTTGGCGACGTCGGCAGCGGCATTCGGCAAAGCGCGCACGACGCGACTGGTGTTGTGGCATTCGGAAAGTGCGTCCAGGCGGATGCCCGCCATGACCGAGATGACCAGCTTGCCGCCGGCATCGACATCAAGAGCACGCCAGTCATCAGGACGGACGGAAAGAACGATCACGTCCGAGCGGTCGGCAAGCGCCTGACTGTCGGTGGTCAGGAAAGAATTCGGGAAACGGCGCGGCTCTTCACTACGATAGGAGAGGGAGAGATTTCGAGGTTCGACCAGGCCGGCATCAAGGATCGAGCCGGCGATTGCTCCGCCAAGCCAACCGCCGCCGCCGATGATACCGATCCTCAAGGAAACGCTCATCCCATCCTTCCCTAACCCGGCCTGTAGCCATGCCGCGAGAAGAAGCGATCGAGCTCCCTCTGTTGCGGCACTTCGCCGGTGTAGATCGCGATATATTCGGGGATCCGTTTCATGCGGACGGCGAGTTCCTCCCTAGCTTGCATGGAGATATATCCGATCTGCACGAGGTAAGTTGTTCGCGCTCGGACATCCGATGTCGCTTCTGGTAGCCCGAACCGGATAAACATCAGCTTGAGGGCTTCCAGTCGAAGCTGATCGGCTTGCCGGACCTCGGCGAGAATCTCGTCGGACTGCAGCGCCCAGCTGCGCACGGCGAATTCGAACCGGGCGTCGAACAGATCATTGTTGAGCCAGCAGTCGAAGACGTTGAGCATCGCCTCGGCAAGCGATTCCGCGTAGGCTTCGGACTGCTTGATGATGTTGCCGGTGTTTTTGTCGCGCCACCGCGCCACGAGCCCGGCCAGCAGTTCCTCCCGGTCCTTGAAGAACCAGTAGAAGCTCGTGCGCGAAAGGTTGAGCTTCTTCGCCAGCGGCAGAATTTTCACCGAATCCACGCCGGAATCCAGCAGCGAGTGGTAAGCTGCTTCCAGCCATCCCTCCTGCGATCCGCGCCAGCCAGTGTCATTCAAAGCCTGATCCATGGATAATCTCCTATCAAATTGCGCAGCCGCGCACAAGAAAAATGTACATCTGTGTCTAAAGTAACGACCCAGTTGTTTTCAATGTTGACACATATGTACATTATGCTTAGCGTTCCCTCCGATGTTTTAATCCGGAACCACGGCCCATGTCGAACGATCCCCTTCTTCAGCCCTATCAGCTCAAGCATCTGACGCTGCGCAACCGTATCATCGTGACCTCCCACGAGCCGGCCTATCCGGAAGACGGCATGCCGAAGGAGAGGTATCGCGCCTATACGGTGGAGCGGGCAAAGGGCGGCGTGGCCTTGACGATGACGGCCGGCTCGGCCGCGGTGTCCAGGGACAGCCCGCCGGTCTTTAACAACCTGCTTGCCTATAAGGACGAGATCGTACCCTGGATCAGGGAAATGACCGACGCCGTGCATGAAGAGGGTGCGGCGATCATGATCCAGCTCACCCATCTCGGCCGGCGCACGCGCTGGGACAAGGGCGACTGGCTGCCGGTCGTGGCGCCATCGCATCATCGCGAGGCGTCCCATCGCTCCTTCCCGAAGAAGATGGAAGATTGGGATATCGAGCGCATCATCAAGGATTTTGCCGACGCTGCGGAGCGCATGAAGGCGGGCGGCATGGACGGCGTCGAGCTGGAAGCCTACGGCCATCTGATCGACCAGTTCACGTCTCCGCTCACCAACGAGCTCGACGGTCCTTATGGCGGCTCGCTCGATAACCGTTTGCGCTTCTGTTTCGATGTCTTCAAAGCGATCCGGCAAAGAGTGGGGAACGACTTCATTCTGGGCGTGCGCTACACCGCCGACGAATGTCTTCCGGGCGGCACCGGCAAGGCCGAAGGCTTGGAAATCTCCAGGCGCCTGAAGGAAAGCGGCCTCATCGATTACCTCAACGTCATTCGCGGTCACATCGATACCGATGCGGGTCTCACCGACGTGATCCCGATCCAGGGCATGGCGAATTCACCGCATCTCGATTTCGCCGGCGAAATTCGCGCCGCGACCAACTTCCCGACCTTCCACGCGGCGAAAATCCCGGACGTCGCCACCGCGCGCCATGCGATCGCCTCCGGCAAGGTCGACATGATCGGCATGACCCGCGCCCACATGACCGACCCGCATATCGTCCGCAAGATCATCGAAAAGCGGGAAGACGATATTCGTCCCTGTGTCGGCGCCAATTACTGTCTCGATCGCATCTACCAGGGCGGGGCCGCCTTCTGTATCCACAATGCCGCCACCGGCCGCGAACTGACCATGCCGCATATCGTGGCGAAGGCCGACGCCAAGAAAAAGGTCGTCATCGTCGGCGCCGGCCCGGCCGGTCTGGAAGCGGCGCGCGTCGCCGGAGAACGCGGCCACCAGGTCGTGGTTTTCGAAGCGGCGAACCATCCCGGCGGTCAGATCCGCCTCACCGCCCAGAGCGAGCGCCGCAAGGAAATGATCAGCATCATCGACTGGCGCATGAGCCAGTGCGAGAAATACGACGTCACCTTCCACTTCAACACCTGGGCGGAAGCCGATACCATCGAGGCCGAGAATCCCGATGTCGTCATCATCGCGACAGGCGGCCTGCCGCATACCGAGGTTCTCGCCAGCGGCAACGAGCTAGTGGTCTCTTCATGGGACATCATCTCCGGCGACGTGAAACCTGGAACCAACGTGCTGATCTTCGACGATGCCGGCGACCATGCCGGCCTTCAGGCGGCGGAGTTTCTCGCCAAGGCAGGCGCCAAGGTCGAGATCATGACGCCGGACCGCTCCTTCGCGCCCGAGGTCATGGCCATGAATCTCGTGCCCTATATGCGGTCTCTCCAAAAGCATGACGTGACCTTCACCGTCACCTACCGTCTGGAAGCCGTCGAAAAGAGCGGCAACCAGCTCGTTGCCCATGTTGGCAGCGATTACGGCGGGATTGCCAGGCAGCACAGCTTCGACCAGATCGTCGTCAATCACGGGACCATTCCGCTCGACGAGCTCTATTTCGAACTGAAACCCGGCTCGAGCAATCTCGGCGAAATGTCGCACGACCAGCTTCTTTCCGGAGAACCCCAGTCCATCATCCGCAATCCGGACGGCAAGTTCCAGCTGTTCCGGATCGGCGATGCGGTCGCCGCACGCAACACGCATGCAGCCATCTATGACGGGCTGCGCATCGCGAAAGATATCTGATCGCACGAGTGGACCGCTTGTCGGCCGATCGTCTCGGGAGGTGATGACATGAGTTTACGCAATGAAAGCCTCCAGATTTTCCTGGATGCGGTTTTCGTGGCTTTCGACCAGTTCGCGAATGCCCCGGAGGCCCGCCGCTCGATTCGTCAGATTTCTGCGGCGCTGGAGCGCCCGGGAACCGCGCGTGCGGGGGAGGGAAGCCGATTGCCTGTGTGCGCTCTCCTTGATGTGGCGCTTTCCGTCGATACGTCCTATCCTTCGCTGACGCGTTTGATCGAGGGGTTCAAAGGCATCGAGCCAATGCTTGAATGGCATCGGCGCACCAAGTATGACCACACGGCCAGCGACAATTTTGTCGATGGGCATGCCAACGCCATGATTATCGGCCCGGGAGGATTGGAGGAGCGGAGCGACCTGTGGATCGGCGTGACGTTGATGGCGCCTCACGTGCGCTATCCCGATCACGACCATGCGCCCGAGGAAGTCTATCTCGTGCTTTCCGAGGGAGAGTTCCAGCAGGGGAAAGGGGACTGGTTTTCGCCAGGTATCGGCGGATCCTTCTACAATGTCCCTGGCATCAAGCATGCGATGAGGTCGCTTGACACGCCGTTCTTCGCCTTCTGGGCATTGCTTGCCGAACGGCCGAACTGACGGCCAGCAGTTTAGAAATAAAGGGGGGTTGCCCATGAAAATTCTCGTGCCCGTCAAACGGGTTGTCGACTACAACGTGAAGATCCGGGTGAAGCCGGATGGCACGGGTGTCGAGCTTGCCAATGTGAAGATGTCGATGAACCCGTTCGACGAGATCTCGGTGGAAGAGGCGCTGCGGCTGAAGGAAGCCGGCAAGTGCGAGGAAGTGGTGGTCGTCTCGATCGGTCCTGCCAAGGCCGAGGAGACGCTGAGGACGGCACTCGCCATGGGCGCCGACCGGGCGATCCTCATTGAGACCGACGATCAAATCGAGCCGCTCACCGTCGCCAAGATCCTCAAGGCTGTGGCCGATGCCGAACAGCCCGGTCTGATCATCGTCGGCAAGCAGGCGATCGATGACGACAGCAACCAGACCGGCCAGATGCTGGCAGCACTGCTGGGCATGCCCCAGGCGACCTTCGCCTCGAAGATCGAGATCGGCGACGGCAAGGCTCAGGTCACCCGCGAAGTCGATGGCGGCCTGCAGACGATCGAGATCAAGCTGCCGGCTGTTGTGACCACCGATCTGCGCTTGAACGAGCCGCGTTATGCTTCGCTGCCGAATATCATGAAGGCGAAGAAGAAGCCGCTCGACAAGAAGAGCCCGACAGACTTCGGCATCTCCACCACGCCGCGCCTCAAGGTGTTGAAGACGGAAGAGCCGTCCGGCCGCAAGGCCGGCGTCAAGGTCAAGTCGGTCGCCGAACTCATCGACAAGCTCAAGAACGAAGCCGGCGTGCTTTAAGCCAGAACTAGGGAGATATCATCATGGCCATTCTTCTTCTGGCTGACCACGACAATGCCAGCCTGTCCGATCAGACCGCCAAAGCGCTGACGGCCGCCACCAAGATCGGCGGCGATATTCATGTTCTCGTCGCCGGCAAGGCTGCCAAGGCTGCCGCCGATGCCGCCGCCAAGCTTGCCGGCGTCTCCAAGGTGCTGCTGGCCGAAAGCGATGAACTCGCCAACAATCTGGCCGAACCGCTGGCCGATCTGATCGTCTCGCTGGCGGGAAGCTACGACACGATCCTGTCTGCCGCCACCTCGGTCGGCAAGAACGTGCTGCCGCGGGTGGCAGCCCTTCTCGATGTCGCCCAGGTCTCGGAGATCATCGAGGTGATCTCGTCCGACACCTTCAAGCGGCCGATCTATGCCGGCAATGCCATCCAGACGGTGCAGGCAACGGACGCCAAGAAGGTCATCACCGTGCGCACCGCCTCCTTTGCTGCTGCGCCCGAAGGCGGCTCGGCCACCGTCGAGGCGATCCCGGCGGTTTCCGATCCGGGGCTGTCGACCTTCGTCAGGGACGCGCTCTCCAACTCCGACCGGCCGGAGCTGACCTCTGCCAAGATCATCATCTCCGGCGGCCGCGCGCTCGGCTCAGCGGAAAAATTCAAGGAGGTCATCCTGCCGCTCGCCGACAAACTGGGGGCTGCCGTCGGCGCATCCAGAGCTGCCGTCGATGCTGGTTATGCCCCGAACGACTGGCAGGTCGGCCAGACCGGCAAGGTGGTGGCGCCGCAGCTCTATATCGCCTGCGGCATATCAGGCGCCATCCAGCATCTGGCCGGCATGAAGGATTCGAAGGTGATCGTTGCCATCAACAAGGACGAAGAGGCACCGATCTTCCAGGTCGCCGACTACGGATTGGTCGCCGATCTCTTCGACGCCCTGCCGGAATTGCAAAAGGCGCTCTAGCGAGGGAGACCGAACGTGGCGCGCGTCGTGGGACGTCCAATCAAACCTGGTGCCGACCTTCTTCTGAACGATGACGAGAAGCCGGCATACATACGGCTGCACGACATCGGGAGGGAAAGACGTTCGCGACCGTTGCAGGAATTCCTCAACGATGTCGGCGGACTGATGTTGTCGGCGGAGGCTCCTGCCGTTGCCAGCTTCGTCGCGGGCAAGGTTCTCCAGAGACTGCTCAAGACCGGCAAGGTGCGCCCGGAGGGCGGGTCTCTTCCCGGCGCGCCGGAAGGGCTTGATGACGCCATCAACCATCTTGCGAAGTCGGGACGGAAATACGAGGCGATCGCCAGCCAGTTCCGTAGTCTCGCCGACAAGCTGCTGTGGAGACGCGGCCGCTCCGGTCCGTTTGCAAGCCTGAATTTCGGCGATACGCATTCCCATGCGGTCGTGGTCGGCCCCAGCGGCATGGAGGAGCGCGCCGATCTGAGGGTCGGCGTGATCTACATGGATCGCTACACCCGGTTCCCCGATCATGTTCAGACCCAGCCCCGCGCCTTCATTCTGCTTTCGCCGGGCGAAATCCGCCTTGGCGATTCCGAGTGGTTCTCTGCCGCTATCGGGACGGTCTTTGCGAACGATGCCGGCCAATCCTTCGCGATAAGATGCACGGCGCGGCCGCTGCTTGCGGTCTGGTGCCAGGTTGAGCCGGAGACCTGATGGATCTTTGGCGACGATGAGCATGAGATGAACGAAAAGCGCGACGGCGAGAGCATAAAATCTCGGCTGTGACGCAGCAAAGCAGATCGGTGAGAAGCCGGTCCCTTCGAATATGTAGCATCAGAATTCAATTTAAGAGGAAGGATATCAAGATGGACGTTCGCGCCGCCGTTGCCGTTCAGGCAGGAAAACCGCTGGAAGTGATGACCGTGCAGCTGGAGGGGCCGCGGGCCGGCGAAGTGCTGGTCGAGGTCAAGGCGACGGGCATCTGCCACACCGACGATTTCACCTTGTCGGGCGCCGATCCCGAAGGCCTCTTCCCGGCCATTCTCGGCCATGAGGGCGCCGGCATCGTCGTCGATGTCGGCCCCGGCGTCACCTCGGTGAAGAAGGGCGACCATGTCATTCCGCTCTACACCCCGGAATGCCGCGAGTGCTATTCCTGCCTTTCCCGCAAGACCAATCTCTGCACCTCGATTCGATCAACCCAGGGCCAGGGGCTGATGCCGGATGGAACGAGCCGCTTTTCGATCGGCAAGGACAAGATCCACCACTATATGGGGTGCTCGACTTTTTCGAACTTCACCGTGCTGCCGGAGATCGCCCTTGCCAAGGTCAACCCGGACGCGCCGTTCGACAAGATCTGCTACATCGGCTGCGGCGTGACCACCGGCATCGGCGCGGTCATCAATACCGCCAAGGTCGAGATCGGCGCCACGGCGATCGTCTTCGGTCTCGGCGGCATCGGTCTCAACGTGCTTCAGGGCTTGAAGCTTGCCGGTGCCGACATGATCATCGGCGTCGATATCAACCCTGATCGCAAGGCCTGGGGCGAAAAGTTCGGCATGACCCACTTCGTCAATCCGAAGGAGGTCGGTGACGACATCGTGCCCTACCTCGTCAACCTGACCAAACGCAACGGCGACCTGATCGGCGGCGCCGACTACACCTTCGACTGCACCGGCAACACCAAGGTGATGCGCCAGGCACTGGAAGCCTCGCACCGCGGCTGGGGCAAGTCGGTTATCATCGGCGTTGCCGGTGCCGGCCAGGAAATCTCCACCCGTCCGTTCCAGCTGGTCACCGGCCGCAACTGGATGGGCACCGCTTTCGGCGGCGCCCGCGGCCGCACCGACGTGCCGAAGATCGTCGAATGGTACATGCAAGGCAAGATCCAGATCGATCCGATGATCACCCACACCATGCCGCTCGAAGACATCAACAAGGGCTTCGAGCTGATGCATTCGGGCAAGAGCATCCGCGGCGTCGTGGTGTACTGAGCCATGAAAACGATCTCGACCGAAAATTCTCACGGCGGCACACAGGGCGTTTACGTCAATCGCTCGGATGTCTGCGACTGCGACATGACCTTTGCGGTATTCCTGCCGCCGCAGGCCAAAGGACGCAAGCTGCCAGTTCTATGGTACCTTTCCGGTCTGACCTGCACCCATGCGAACGTCATGGACAAGGGCGAGTATCGGCGTCTTGCCGCAGAACTCGGCATTATCATTGTCTGCCCCGATACCAGTCCGCGGGGCGATGCCATCCCGGACGAACCGGATAATTGGCAGTTTGGCAAGGGTGCCGGCTTCTACGTCGACGCCACCGAGCCGCCGTTCGCACAGAACTATCGGATGTACAGCTACATCGTCGATGAATTGCCGAAGCTTATCGCGGCCGAGTTTCCGGTCGACATGACGCGACAGGGAATTTTCGGTCACTCGATGGGGGGACATGGCGCGATCACGATCGCGCTCAAGAACCCCGAACGCTTCGGCAGTTGCTCGGCCTTCGCGCCGATCAGCCATCCCTCGGTCTCCGGCTGGTCAAAGCCGGCATTCCAGAAATACCTCGGATCGGATGAAGCGCGCTGGCGGGCATATGATACCTGCTCGCTGATCGAAGACGGGCACCGTTTCCCGGAATTCCTGGTCGACCAAGGGACAGCGGATAGCTTCCTGGAGGATGGATTGCGCCCCGAAGAGCTCAGGCAAGCCTGCGAGACGGCCGGCATCAGCCTGCGGCTTCGCATGCAGGAAGGCTACGGCCACTCCTACTTCTTCATTTCGACATTCATGGAAGACCATCTGCGCTGGCACGCGCGGAGATTGGGAGACTGATTGCAGAGCTTGGCCGGGCATATCGCAAACGGCCCAGAAGGGGAGGAGAAACCCATGACCAGCATAGCCATACATCCGGCAGTGGATTCAGGCTTTCGGGCGACTGACGCTGCTTTCGCAGGCGGGACGCTCGTCTGCAAGTGCGCCAGCAATCCTGTGAAGGTGAGGATCAAGAGCGATATCGCCCACAATCACGCGTGCGGCTGCACGAAGTGCTGGAAGCCCGAGGGCGCAGTCTTTTCGGTCGTGGCCGTCGCTCCGACCGAAAGCGTCGAAGTCCTGGAGAATGGCGATAAGCTCGCCGTCGTCGATTCCACAGCCTTGATCCAGCGCCACGCCTGCAAGGAATGCGGCGTCCATATGTACGGGCCGGTCGTGCGCGAACATCCGTTCCAGGGATTGTCGTTCGTCCATCCGGAGCGCTTTCAGGAAAGCGGCTGGGCGAAGCCTGGCTTTGCAGCCTTCGTGTCGTCGATCATCGAGAGCGGCTTCGACCCCGCGAAGATGGACGCCGTCAGAGCGCAGCTAAGGACGTCCGGCATCGAGCCTTACGATTGCCTAAACCCCGGCCTGATGGACTACATCGCAACCTGGATGGCCAAGAAGAGCGGCGTCCTGGCCGCGTGATCGATCCCGGGGAGCGCCGAGCCGGCGCTCCCCGACAAAACCGCCGCCACCGGATATCGAGCTTTCCGTGATGGCCGCGCACCGGCTTGCGGGCGGCCAGGCTTCCGACGCCTGATGATCAATGTCGATGCGCACCGCATCAGCCTCGACTGCCGAGAAATCCTCACCGACCTGCCACGACAATCCGCTTGGAAAGAAACTCCGCGATGGCCGCCGCCGCGGGACGCCCGATCCTGGACAGCGCTTTGAAATGACGCCTTGCGGGCACCAGGCCGCTTTGCTCGATGCAATGGTGTATTTAAGAAATACCAATTGTGTACGCAAAGTACACAATTGTTGACTCGCCCCCAGAGGCGTGCCATCTTCACGGCGTAGAGCAACGAGCGGCCGGAGAGCGACGATGGCGAAGACCCCCAAGAGCAATCTCTACGAAGACCTGAAACGGCAGATTCTGACGATGGAGCTGGATCCGGACGCCGATCTGGACGAGGCCAGTCTGAGCGAAAAATACGGGCTCTCCCGGACGCCGGTTCGCGACATATTCCGTCGCCTTGCCGGTGAGGGCTATATCGACATCCGCGAGAACAGGGGCGCGCGGGTCATCCCGATGAACCACTCCACCCTGCGAAATTTCTTTCTCGTCGCGCCGATGATCTACGCGGCGATCGGTCGTCTCGCCGTACAGAACTTCAAACCCTCCCAGCTTTCAGACCTGAAGCAGACCCAGGAGCGGTTCCGCGCTGCCAGCGAGAACATGGACCCTCTGGCGATGGTTCTCGAGAACAACCGCTTTCACGAAATTTTCGGCGAGATGTCGGGCAACGTCTATCTGCAGCCGAGTCTTGGCCGGCTGCTGATCGACCACGCGCGCATCGGCCACACCTTCTTCCGGCCGAGGAACGAGGACATGAAGCGGCGGCTTCAAGTGGCTGCCGACCATCATGACGGATTCATCGATGCGCTCGGCGCCCACGACGAGAATGCCGTCGTCGACCTCGTCTTCGAACACTGGGAATTGTCCCGCGAGAACATGGAAATGTTCATCGCCCCACAAGGCCTCAAGGCGGACGCCTTCCTCGGCGGCCCCGCCACGCAACTCTTGGAGAAATCGTCGTGAAGTTTGAGGGGATCTATACGCCGGCGGTGACGCCGCTTGATCAAAATGGCCAGATCGACCGGGCTGGATTTGCCGCCGTGCTCGAGTCGCTGATCGAGGCGGGTGTTCACGGCATCATCGTCGGCGGCTCGACGGGCGAGTACTACGCCCAGAGCAGTCAGGAGCGTTTCGAGCTCGCGACCTATGCGAAAGAAGTGATCGGTACGCGGCTGCCGCTCATTATCGGGACCGGCGCCACGCGCACCGAAGATTCAGTCGAATACGCCAAGGCGGCGAAGGAAATCGGCGCGGATGCGATCCTGGTGTCGTCACCGCCATACGCGCTGCCGACCGAGCGCGAGAATGCGGTCCATGCCCTGACGGTCGATCGCGCGGCGAACCTGCCCATCATGCTCTACAACTATCCCGCCCGCATGGGTGTCGTGATGGGTGAAGAGTATTTCTCCCGCGTCGGCAAGTCGAAGAACGTGATCGCCATCAAGGAGAGCTCCGGCGACATGGGCAATCTTCACCTGCTCGCCCGTAAATTTCCGCACATCGCGCTGTCCTGCGGCTGGGACGACCAGGCGCTCGAATTCTTCGCATGGGGCGCAAAGAGCTGGGTCTGCGCCGGCTCCAATTTCCTCCCGCGCGAACATGTCGCCCTCTACGAAGCCTGCGTCCTCGAAAAGAACTTCGACAAGGGCCGCGCCATCATGATGGCGATGCTGCCGCTCATGGATTTCCTGGAATGCGGCAAGTTCGTCCAATCGATCAAGCACGGATGCGAGTTGATCGGGCTGAATGTCGGATCGGTCCGCGCGCCGCTGCGTCCGCTCAACTCCGAAGAAAAGCGAACCCTTCAGACCGTCGTCGCCACATTGAAGCGCACGGTCGCCCAGATCACGTCGGGAGCCAATCATGCATGAACCCTTGACCGTCGCCGAATACAAGGCGATCGCCGCCGAGCTTCAGTTTCCGACAAATGCCTTCATCGATGGCGCATTTCGTCCGGCAAATTCCGGCAAGACTTTCACCTCGACGAATCCCGCGACGGGCGAGGTTCTCGCCGAGATCGCCGCATGCGATGCCACCGATGTCGATGCCGCCGTCTCCAAGGCAAAGCAAGCCTTCGACGACGGCCGTTGGCGGCTTCGTTCTCCCAATGAGCGCAAGGAAGTGCTTCTGAAGCTCGCCAAACTCTTGGAGCGCAACAGGCATGAGCTCGCCGTCATGGAAAGCCTCGACAGCGGCAAGCCGGTCCGCGAATGCCAGACGGTTGATGTTCCCGATACCATTCATACGCTCCGCTGGCATGCCGAACTGATCGACAAGCTCTATGACAACACGGCTCCGGTCGGCGCCAACGCGCTGACGATGATCGTGCGCGAGCCTATCGGTGTTGTCGGATGCGTGCTGCCGTGGAATTTCCCGCTGCTGATGCTGGCCTGGAAGATCGGCCCGGCGCTCGCTGCCGGCTGCTCGGTCATCGTCAAGCCTGCGCAGGAAACGACGCTCACCACGTTGCGCGTCGCCGAGCTTGCCCATGAAGCGGGCATTCCAGCCGGCGTGTTCAATGTCGTGACCGGTGGCGGCAAGGAGGTCGGCGAGCCGATCGGCCTGCACATGGATGTCGATATGGTGGCCTTCACCGGATCGACGCCGACTGGCCGCCGTTTCTTGCGTTACGCCGCGGACTCGAACCTCAAGAAAATCGTGCTCGAATGCGGCGGCAAGAACCCCGCGGTCGTTCTCGACGATGCCGAAGACCTGGACCTCGTTGCCGAGCAGGTCGTCAACGGCGCCTTCTGGAACATGGGCGAGAACTGCTCGGCCACGTCGCGTCTCATCGTTCATTCCAAGGTCAAGGACGAGCTGCTGAAGCGCATCGGCGCCTATATGCGCGAATGGAAGACGGGCGATCCGCTCGACCCGGCAAACCGCATCGGCGCGCTTGTCAGCAAGGCCCATTTCGAGAAGGTGAAATCCTTCCTCGACGACGCCAGGAAGGAGAAGCTGTCGGTCGCCCACGGCGGCGAAACCTATAACGGCATCTTCATCGAGCCGACGGTGGTCGATGGCGTGACGCCCGCCAGCCGCCTCTTCCAGGAAGAGATCTTCGGGCCGGTGCTTTCGGTCACGACCTTCAATTCGCTTGCCGAAGCAATCGCTCTTGCCAATGACACGAATTATGGTCTCACGGCGTCCGTCTATACCGGCAGCCTGAGAAACGCCATCAAGCTCTCGCGCGAGATCCGCGCCGGCGTCGTCACGGTCAACTGCTTCGGCGAAGGAGACGCCACCACGCCGTTCGGCGGCTACAAGGAGTCCGGCTTCGGCGGCCGCGACAAGTCGGTCTTCGCCCACGATAATTATTGCGAACTCAAGACCATCTGGATCGATGTCTCGGAACGCTCGGTCGACGAGACCATCCGATGACCCGCCATGTGATCAAGCGCTTGCCGATCGACACCGGCGTTTCGGGATGGGAGGCGATCAGCGAACGCGCCTTTCCCGCAACAGCGCTTGAGCACGACATTACCGCGGACTGGTTAATCGTCGGCGGGGGGTTCGCCGGCCTGTCGGCGGCGCGCCGCCTTTCGCAATTGCGCCCTGAGGACAAGATCGTCGTCCTCGAGGCTCGCGAAGTCGCCAAGGGACCGGCCGGGAGGAATTCCGGCTTCATGATCGACGTGCCGCACAATCTGTCCTCGGGCGAATATTCGGTGGCCGACGAAGAGGCGACCAAGGACGAGATCAGACAGAACCGTCTGGCGATTTCCTTCGCAGCCGATGTCGCGGCGGAATACGGCCTGTCCAAGGAAACCTTCGATCCGTCGGGCAAGGTGAATGCGGCCGCCTCCGAGCGGGGGCTCGGGCTCAACGACAACTACAGGAAGTCGCTCGAAAAGATCGGCGAGGAGCATCGCGTTCTCGATGCCGATCAGATGCGGGAGATGACCGGCTCGCGCTATTATCGCGGAGGGCTCTATACGCCAGGCGCCGTGATGATCCAGCCCGCAGACTATATCCGCGGACTGGCGCGCGGACTTAGCTCAAAGGTCGCCATCCACGAGCACTCGCCGGTGCTGGAGCTTTCGCGCGAGGGCATGTCCTGGAAGGCGAAGTCCGGCCGCGGATCTGTTTCCGCGCCGAAGGTCATTCTGGGTGTGAACGGCCATATTCAAAGCTTCGGCCATTTTCGCGGACGGCTGATGCACATCTTTACCTACGCGTCGATGACATCAGCCTTTTCCCAGAATGAGTTCGGCGGCGATGTGACCGGCGCAGATCGTTGGGCGCTGCTGCCGGCCGACCCGATGGGAGCGACGGTCCGAAAGATCACCACCGATGGTCGTTCGAGAATCGTCATCAGGACGAGGTTCACCTACGACCCGAGCCTCCAGGTGTCGGAGAGGCGGGTCGCCGGCGTGGCGGCCGAGCAGCGCCGGTCGTTCGAGGCGCGGTTTCCCGGACTGGAAAGCCTGCCGATGGAATATAGCTGGGCGGGTGCTCTCTGCCTCAGCCGAAACCATGTGCCGGCATTCGGCGAAGTCGAAGAGGGGCTTTTTTCTGCCTGCTGCGAGAATGGTCTCGGCACGGTCAAGAGCACGCTTGCGGGAATGATGGCAGCCGATCTCGCCACAGGAGCCGCAAGCCCCGAACTCGACAAATACAAGAACCAGCCGGAACCGGTGAGATTGCCGCCCGAGCCCATCGCGTGGCTCGGCGTCAACTCGGTCATCCGCCTACAGGAATTGCGTGCAGGCCGCGAGGGATGATCCCTCGGCCCGCGCAATATGAAGACTGCCCGCTTGCAGACTTCAATGAGAATGGGAACGAAAAACAGGAGTAAGAACAATGAAGACTTTGTGGAAGGCGCTCTGCGCCGCTGCGATGATCGGGGTCAGCATCCTTCCTGCTCGCGCGGAAGAAAAGACGATCAATCTGGGCACGATGTCGTGGGAGGACCTGACACCCATCACCGGCATTACCAAGAAGGTTCTCGAAGACGCCGGCTATACCGTCAAGGTGACCGAGTTCTCCGAATGGGGCATCGCCTATGCCGCTCTCGCCAAGGGCGATATCCAGGCTCTCACTTCGCAGACGGACTACGTCGCTCAGGACTACTGGGACAAGAACAAGAACCGGCTCGAGAAGATCTCACCCGTTTCGCATGGCCTCTATCAGGGTGTCGCGGTTCCCAAATATGTCCCGATCGACTCGCTGGAACAGCTCAATGAAAACGCCGACAAGTTCGGCGGCAAGATCATCGGTATCGAACCGGGTTCCGGCCTGATGCGCGATACCTCGAACGCGGTCAAGGACTACGGTCTCAAGCTCCAGCTCGTCGAGGGCAGCACCGCCGCGATGACGGCGGCGCTGAAGTCCGCCTATGATCGCAAGGAGTGGATTGCGGTGACGATCTGGGAGCCGTCCTGGATGGTCCAGAAGTACGAGGTCAAGTACCTCAAGGATCCGAAGGGCGTGTTCCCGCCGCCGCAGAGCTACTACTGGATCGGCCACAAGGGCTTCTCCGCAGAGAACCCGCATGCGCGTGAAGTGATGGCCAGCGTCTACGTGCCGATCGCCGACATCACTGCCATCAACGGCGCAGTCAATGAAGGCAAGACCATGGACCAGGCCGTGCAGGATTGGATCGGCGCCCATGCCGAACTGATCAAGCGTTGGGAAAACATCAAGAAGAACTAAACGCGTCGTGGCCGTCCGATCCGTCGGGCGGCCACCTGCAGCGCCGCTCGTCTTTCAGATGCGCAAAGGAGACGCTGTCGCACTTTGAATGGCTGCATAATGAGAGAAGCCAGCGCCGATTGGCTCAAGGGGATCGCTATGAAAACCGTAAATGCCGATATCAATGATGTCCTGATCGACTGCCAATCCCTTTGGAAAGTCTTCGGTGACAAGTCCGCAGCGGCAATGAAGTCGATCAAGGAACGCGGCCTCGGCAAAAAAGAGGTCTTGAAGGAGTTCAACTGCGTCGTCGGCGTATCCGATGCGAGCATTGAGGTTCGGCGCGGTGAAATCTTCTGCATCATGGGCTTGTCGGGAAGCGGAAAATCGACGCTCATCCGCCTTCTCAACAAGCTGATCACGCCGAGCTCCGGGAAAGTCCTCGTCAAGGGACGCGACCTCGCCGCCCTGTCGCCGGTTGATCTCCGGCAGATGCGCGCCAGGAACATCGGCATGGTGTTTCAGAGCGTCGCTCTTTTGCCGCATCGCACAGTCCTGGAAAATGCGGCCTTCGGCCTCGAGGTTCAGGGTATTGCCAAGCCGGAGCGAAACAAGACCGCTGCTGCGGCGCTCGAGAAGGTCGGTCTCGCCGACTGGGTGAGCCGATATCCGAACGAGCTTTCCGGCGGCATGCAGCAACGCGTCGGGCTCGCCCGCGCGCTCGCTTCCGACCCCGAGATCATTCTGATGGACGAGCCGTTCAGCGCTCTTGATCCACTCATCCGGCGCCAGCTTCAAGACGAATTCCGCCAGCTGACGAAGGCCTTGGGCAAGTCTGCAGTGTTCATCACCCATGATCTCGACGAGGCGATCCGGATCGGCGATCGCATTGCGATCATGAAGGACGGCGTCATCATCCAGACCGGCACGGCCGAGGAAATCATCCTCAACCCGGCGGATGCCTATGTCGCCGAATTCGTCGCCGGCATATCCCGCCTCCATCTGATCAAGGCGCACTCCGTCATGCGCAGCGTCGCCGAATTCCAGCAGAGCCAGCCGAATTCCGACATCGCGTCGCTGGCGCGCACGACGCCGGACGCCGACATCGACGAACTCATCACGTTGACGATGCAATCGGAGCGCGACGCCATCGCCGTCGTCGATAACGATCAGGTCGTCGGCGTGGTCACGCCACGCAGCCTGCTTATGGGCGTCAAGGGGACGTCCACCCACGATCTGACGGCGGCGTCCCACAACTGGAGCTGATTGACATGGATAGTTCAGGCCTCACCGATCTTTTTGACGAATGGACGGACGCCGCGCTTGAGTGGGTGAGCGACAATGGCGAATTCCTCTTCGATACCATCAGACAGGTTCTCGAAGGGCTCTATGACGGGATCTTATGGCTCCTCGAGCTTCCACCATTCTACCTGGTCGCGCTGATCGTAGCGCTTATCGGCTGGCGGCTGGTCAATGTCTGGTTCGCCGTGCTGAGCGGCGCAGCGCTGGCGCTTTGTTTTTCCATGGGACTCTGGCCGGAGACGATGAGCACGCTCGCGCTGGTCTTGACCGCGACCGCGCTCGCCCTGGCGATCGGCATCCCGATCGGAATCGCCGCCGGCTTCTTCACCGGCCTCGACCGCTTCATGGAACCCGGCCTCGATCTCATCCAGACGCTTCCGCCATACATCTACCTGCTGCCGGCGATCGCTCTGCTCGGCTATGGACCGGCGACGGCACTGATCGCGACGGTGATCGTCGCCGTGCCGCCGGCGATCCGCCTGACCTCTCTGGGTATCCGGATGACGCCCAAGGAGTTCATCGAACTCGGAGAGGCGCTGGGGATGACGCCGGCGAAGATGTTCTTCAAGATCCGCCTTCCCTTTGCGCTGCCGAGCATCATGGCAGGCATAAACCAGAGCCTGATGATGGCCTTCGGCATGGTCGTCATCGCCGGCATCGTCGGCTCCGGCGGGCTCGGAGAGACGATCTACGGCGCGATCAGAACGCTCGACATCGCGACCTCGATCAATGGAGCGATAGCCATCGTGGTACTGACTATGGTGCTTGACCGGATAACTCAGAGCGCCGCTCGGCTCGGAACGGGGAGGAAGTCATGAATCCGTCCATCCTGCAGTTTTCGCCGGGCGCTTTCCTGGCACCGTCGGTCGATTGGCTCAACACCAATCTTCATCCGCTGTTTGCGGCGATCAGCTATCTGATCGAAACGGTCCTTTCCGGATTCGAGGCGGCGCTCCTCTTCGTGCCGCCCTACGGGCTTATCGCGATCGTCGTCGTCCTGGCATTCGTCGCCGTCGGTCTGCGCGCCGCGATCCTTGCGGGTCTTTGCCTGGGCTTCTGTCTCCTCATGGGACTGTGGACGGCATCGATGCAGACCCTCTCTCTGGTCACTGTCGCAGTTCTGATCTCCGTGCTTATCGCCTTCCCGATCGGCGTCCTGTGCTCGCGCCACAAGACATTGGAGGCGATGGTTCGCCCGGTTCTCGACGTAATGCAGACCGTGCCGCCGTGGGTCTACCTCATTCCTGCGGTGATGATCTTCAGCCTTGGACGGGTGCCGGCAATCATCGCCACCATCGTCTATGGCATTCCGCCGATGCTCCGCCTGACCACGCTGGCGTTCAACCAGGTGCCGAGAGAATTTGTGGAACTCGGCAGCGCCATCGGCGCGCCTCCCAGTTCGGTGCTTTGGAAGATCGAGATCCCCCTGGCCAGGCAGACGCTCCTGGTCGGGCTCAACCAATGCATCCTTCTGTCGCTGGCGATGGTCGTATTGGCCGGCCTTGTCGGCGCGGGCGGTCTCGGTGCGGAGGTGACGCGCGGCCTGACGCGCATGGAGATGGGGCTTGGCCTGCGGGCGGGCCTGGCGATCGTTGCAGTCGCCCTTCTGCTCGACCGGCTGTCCCGCGGCCTGCTCGACCGCGACAGGCCACGCAAGGCCGGATGAGCAAGGACATGAAAAGATGAGAAACAGCTTCTTCTGTATCGATGCGCATACCTGCGGCAATCCCGTCCGCCTCGTCGCCGGAGGCGGTCCGTTGCTTGCGCATGCGCCGATCAGTGAGCGACGGGAGATTTTTGTCCGGGACCATGACTGGGTGCGCAAGGCGCTGATGTTCGAGCCAAGGGGGCACGACATCATGTCAGGCGCGATCATCTATCCCGCCTATCGGGAGGATTGCGATTTCGCCGTGCTTTTCATCGAGGTGAGCGGCTGCCTGCCGATGTGCGGCGCCGGCACCATCGGCACCGTGACCGCTGCGATCGAGGAAGGGCTGGTTAAGCCGCGCGAACCCGGCCGGGTCGCCATTGAGACGCCCGCGGGGAGAGTTGATGTTACCTATGAGGAGAAGGGCGGATATGTCGATTCCGTTCGTCTCCACAATGTGGCGAGCTATCTCCATGAGGCTGATGTCGAGGTGGAGGTGCCGGGAATGGGCCGTCTGCGTGTCGATATATCCTATGGCGGCAACTATTATGCTGTCATCGAACCACAGGATAACTGGATCGGCCTCGATGGCATGACCGCATCCGACATTGTCGGCTGCAGCCAGAGACTGAGGTCAGCACTTGCCGGTATCTGCGATCCCGTTCATCCCGACGACGCCAGGATTAGAGGCGTGCATCACGCCATCTGGTGCGACCGCCCGGTGAATGATGTCTCGGATGGACGCTGCGCCGTCTTTTACGGGGAGAAGGCCATCGATCGCTCGCCGGGCGGAACCGGCACCTCCGCCCGCATGGCCCAGCTCTACGGCAAGGGACGGCTTACCGTCGGGTCGAAATACCGCCATGAAAGCCTGATCGGAACCATCTTCGAGGGGCGGGTCGAAGCCGAGGCAAGTATTGGACCCTATAGCGGTATTCTTCCAAGCATCGGAGGCTGGGCACGCGTCATCGGACACAACACCATTTTCGTTGACGATCGTGATCCGCTGGCGCACGGTTTTCAGATTCGATGAGTGCATTCAGAAACGGTGATGAGATGACTATGCGACCCGGGCAGCATCGACAGGGAGACGACGCCGCGAAGTCGGCTGGCCGGCTCAAGGTGGGCTTCGTTCTGGCGCGATCGTTCACGCTGTCCGCCTTCGCCCTCTTCGTGGACACGCTGCGGCTTGCCAGCGACGAGCAGGATCGTTCGGGAAGGGTCCTTGCCGACTGGCAGGTGATCGGCAGCACGCGGCACCTGATCACTGCGAGCTGCGGCGTCCAGGTCGCTCCGACGTCCGATTTCGTCGATCCGTCGAAGTTCGATTACATCGTGGTCGTCGGCGGCCTTTTGACGGTGGAGAACCCTGTCGACCAGGAGACCATCGCTTTTCTCAAGCAGGCCGACGCCAAGAAGGTGCCGCTGATCGGCGTGTGCACGGGTTCGTTCATCCTTGCTGAGGCAGGCCTGATGAAGCGGCACGACTCCTGTGTGAGCTGGCTGCACTACAAGGAGTTTCGGGAGAGGTTTCCTGAGCTTAGCGTTCGTTCCGACCGGCTCTTCAATCTCGATCGCCAGCGCGGATCGTGCGCAGGCGGCAGCAGCTCCGCCGACATGGCGGCATTGCTGGTCAGGAAATGCATCAGCCGCGACGCCGAACGAAACGCGCTGGAGGTCCTTCAGATCGAAAAGGCCCGGACTTCAACGGACATACAGCCCAGGCGTCCGCTCTACGACGATTATGACGACGCCCGCGTCAAGGCGGCGATGATTACGATGGAACAGTTCGTCGATGGCAGCATGTCTATACAGAAGCTTGCCGCCACGGTTGGCCTGTCTCGGCGGCAACTGGAGAGGATCTTCATCGACAAGACGGGAATGTCTCCCGCCAAGGCCTATAATCGTGTTCGCATGGAGCGGGCGAAATCGATCCTGGCCCAGTCGAAGGCGCCAATGATCGAGATCGCGCTGGACGTCGGCTTTGAGAATGCCTCGCAGTTCACCAGAACCTTCAAACGCACATTCGGGCAAACGCCGTCGCAGCATCGCGCAGCCGCTTCGAGAGCGCACTAGAACAGGATGATTTTAGGCCGGGTCGGCCTAAAATCTGAATCCTGTTCTACATTAAATAGTTAGAGTATGATGTCGTCCGAAAACCGCTCACACTTTTCGGCATCATGCTCTAGGCTTATTCAGATATCTTCCCACGGAAACGTGTCCAGCCGCACCGCTCCCCTTGCCGTGATCAGCGCCTGAGTTTCCAGCTTGATGCTCTCGGATCCGGCTTCGGCGATCAGGCTTTCGACGTTGAGCACCATGTTCTCCTCGATGCAGCCGCTGAAGTTCGGGTCGAAATCCGGATGCAGAAGGATCCCCGGCCATTCGTCCGCCATTCCGGTTCCGTGCAGAGCAAGCGTGTATCGATAAGGCTGGTATTTCTCCGGAATCCGCCACGACAGTTCGTTGAATTCCTGGAATGTCATCCCGGGCCTGATGATTGAAAGATTGTGCTCGATCTGATCCCGGGCGGCGGCGTAAAGTTCCTTCTGCTTGGCGCTCATCGCGACGTGTCCCGCTGTCCACGAGCGCGAGAGATCGGCGCAATAGCCGTAGGGTCCGATCATGTCGGTGTCGAAGGATATCATCTCCCCGCGTTTGATGACGTAGTCCGAACATTCCTGATACCAGGGGTTCGTTCTCGGGCCTGCGGTCAAGAGCTTGGTCTCGAGCCACTCGCCACCGCTGCGTGCGTTTTCGAAGTGAAGCTCGGCCCAGATCTCTCTTTCGGTGCGGCCCGGTTCAGAAATCTCGTACATCCGCGCCATGCCTGCTTCGCAGACACGGATCGTCCATCGCATCAGCTCGATCTCCTCGGTGCTCTTGATGGATCGCGCCCGCTCGGCCAGTTCCTGGCCGTCTAAGAGCATGAAGCCGCGTTCCCGCAATTCGAACGCGCCGGCGGGTTCGAGCCTGTCCACCGCCACGCGTTTGTTACCGCCATTGCGGCTTACGAGGTCCGCGACCTCGTCCGCCCAGGCTTTCAGGCGAGGTTCCATAAGGTTCCCGGCCGTGAAGAATATCCATGACTTCGCCGGCCGGATCTCGTCGATGCCGGGAAGCCCGTCATTGACATGGTCGGCGCCTTCGAATTCGAAAAGTATGGCCGGACCATCGGCCAGGATCAGAGCGTAACGCGAGGCGTTGTGCATCGTCCAAATGCTCATATTCGATGAATCGAAGGCATATCGGATGTTGACGGGGTCGTAGAGAAGCAGGGCGCCGCAGTCCCATTCGCGCATTTTCCTGCGCAGGCGCTCCAGACGATAGCGGCGGGCCAGATCGAGCGTCGCGGCCGGCACAGGACTGATAAGAGGCCGGTCGGCTCCTTCAGGATTGAAATATGCCTGCTTTCGCTCGTCCTTGAAGACCGTCGAGCCGGTCAACTCGGCGGAACCGCTTTCCTCTCGCAGCATCTCAGTCAGTCCCTGTTGTCGGTGAGTGACAGTGTCAGCGCTCGACGACCAGATCGCTGAGCGGCTTGGAGCAACAGGGCAGGAAGAAGCCGGCGTCGATTTCCCTCTGGCGAATTCCGCCATTGTGGTTCATGTCGACGGTTCCGGAGGCGAGCTTCGACTTGCAGGTGCCGCAGACGCCGTTCGCACAGGACGACGGGATCCTGACGCCTGACTTCTTCGCACAAGAAAGCACGCTTTGGTCGCCTGTTACCTCGATGCTGCGGGCCTGCTTCGAGAAGGTGACCTGAAAGACCTTGGCAGTTGCCTCCTGAACCGCAGGGATTTCGGGTTCGTCGATGACCGCTGCGTCGAAGCTTTCCTCCAGGTAGTTCGAGGCGGGCACGCCGAGTTCGGCGGCAATGGTGCGCGCGGCGGCCATGAACGGGGCGGGGCCGCAGCACATCACGGTTCGCTCGGCGATATCGGGAACCGCAAGCCTGATATAGTCTTTCGAAATGCGACCGGTCAGACCGGGCCAGGACGGCTCGCCGGCCACGGTCTCCGGGAGGAAATGCAGGCGAAGGCCTTTCAGCCTGCGGGCGATGCAGGCCAGTTCGTCGCGAAAGATCAGGTCTTGCGGCGTCCGTCCCGCGTGCATGAAGACGACGTCGGCAGGTTGGCAACTGTCGGCGAGTTCCCGCAGGATGGACATGACGGGGGTAATGCCGGAGCCGCCGGACAAAAGCAGAAGCTTGCGTCCCGACGTCTCGGGCCTGACGAAGTGGCCGAGCGGGCCGTTCGCCTTGACGGTCGCGCCGGGAACCAGGGTGTCGTGAAGCCAGTTGGAGATCTTTCCGCCGGGAACGCGCTTCACGGTCACGGAGAAGGCGTTTGTCCGATGCGGCGAGGAGGAAATGCTGTAGCACCTGTTTTCAGCGTCTCCATTGTGTTCGAGGTCGAACAGAAAATACTGCCCGGCCTTGAACGCGAACCGCTTGCCCTCGCGCGATGCGAAGGTGAATGTCTTGACGTCATGGGTTTCCTGCTGAACGTCGAGGCAGACGAGCGCGTCGTCTTCTTCCGGGTTCCAGACGTCGTCAAGGGCGGCCCTGGCTGCGGGCATCTGCGGGCTCCTAGTATCCATGGGCGCGCATCCGATCGATGTACCAACTGGCGAACTTGTCGAGGTTCGTCTCGGAGAAGCGGGAGTAGGGGCCGGGCTGATAGGCCGGGTCGAGAGTGCCTGCATGGGAGCGCGCGACAAGATCGGCGTCCTGGTCCGTCGTCGCGACCCAGACATCCGTCAGCTTGTCGAGATCGTAATCCACGCCTTCGACGGCGTCCTTGTGGACCAGCCACTTGGTTCTCACAAGCGTCTTGCCTGCCGAGAGCGGAATGACGGTTGCCACCACGGCATGGTCGCCCATGAAGTGGTTCCAGCTGTTGTGGCCCCAAAGATGCGTATCGCCGAGATCCTTGCGGGTCATGTGCCCAAGAAGCTTGGAGGATGCGGCGGTGGCGTCGTGGGTCTGGGATTCGCCGGCGCCTGCGATGATCAGCCGTTGGGTGCGGAAGTTGGTGGCGCAGTCGGCGAGCTGCTCGACGGCCGCCGACGGAAAGCCGTCGGACTCCCAGGCCTTCGTCCGCTCTTCATACAGCCTGAAATGCTCCTCGGCCTGTTCGCGATCCTCCGGGTTCAGCGTTTCCGGGTCGAAGCCGAAGTCGAGATCGACGAAGGAGACGCAAAGCTCCGGATGGTTCGCGGAGCAATGGTAGCATTCGCGATTGTTTTCCATCGTGAGCTTCCAGTTGCCATCCTCGATGACATCCGTTTGGAAGGCAACCTTTGCGTTCCGGATGTCGTAGGGGGCGAGGCGCTCGGTCATGGCCTGTTCGAGGATAGCAATGTCTTCGGGCGGATTGTCGGAGAGACAGACATAAATCAGCCCGCCGATCGACTTGAAAGTGACGGGCTTGAGGCTCCGACACTCCTTGTCGAAGTCCTTGCCCATGTGAGGTGCGTAGCTGAGCTCACCCGTTAGTTCATAGGTCCAGGTGTGATAGGGACAGACGAGTTTTGAGACGATCGTCTTGCCCGGATCGAGAAGGCGGGAGCCGCGATGACGGCAGACATTGTGCAGGACGCGAATTTCTCCGTCGTCGTCACGCAGAAGGATTAGGCTCGTCTTGCCGATATCGATCACCGTGGCGTCACCGGGCTCGGGAACATCGCAGTCCAGACCGACGCAGATCCAGTGATTGTGGAAGAAGACGTCGATGTCTGCTTCGAACACGTCTTCTCTGACGTAAAGGCCGGCCGGCAAAGAGTGACCGTTGGCGCGAGCGTCGAGAAGAGCCGAAATGGAAGATGGGAGCTTGTTTAGCATGAGAACCTCTTATGCGAGAGTTTCCCGAGATTGCCCTTGCAAAGCTGATGTTTCAACGGCATAAAAAATTACACTCGCATGAGTTTTTATCATGTGAAGAGGAGTTGCGATGCATTTCCGAAGACGGATCCCGTCGCTGACGGCACTGGTCACTCTGGAGGCGGTGCTCCGAAAGAAGAGCTTCACCACGGCTGCGACCGAATTGGGCGTCACCCAGGCAGCGGTCAGCAGGCAGATTGCATTGCTGGAGGAGGAATTCGGCCAGCCCTTATTTGTGCGCAAGCATCGAGCGATCGAGCCGACAGCGGCATGCATCAGCCTCGGAGCCACGCTGGCCAAGAGCTTTGCCGATATTGCCGAGGGCGTGGAAGCGCTCCAGTCGCGCAGCCAGGACGTGCTGACGATAGGGGCGACCGTTGCATTCTCGTCTTTCTGGCTGCTGCCGCGGCTGGCCGAATTCCGCCGGGCGAACCCGGGCATCCTGGTGCGGGTGATATCCCAGGATAGCCCGATCGCTCTCGACGACGGCGAAGTCGACGTGGCAATTCGATATGGTGTGCCTCCCTTCAGCGATGGCACCGTCATCGCCTCGCGCGGCGACGTCATCTGCCCCGTCTGCTCTCCCGACTATCTCCGGCGTCGGGGCGATGGTCCGCCCGGCCCCCTAGACGAATTCATCGAAACGGATGTTCTCGATCGTTCCTGGTATAGCTGGGCGCAGTGGTTTTCGCTGACCGGCGCCAACCTCGAGGTGAAGCCGTCGCTTCGGTTCAACCACTATACCGAAACCATTGCCGCCGCGCGCGCAGGCCAAGGCATTGCCTTGGGATGGCGCATGCTGGTGGGCACCTTTCTGGAGGATGGAACCCTGGTGCAGGCCGACGGCGGCGAGCTTGCCGCGGAAGATCGTTACAACGTGATCGTGCCCGTCAAAGCCAAGCGAAGCAATGCACGCGACCTTGCCGCCGCCTGGCTGACGGCATCGCTGCACGGCTAATCGAAAGCCGTAATCACAAACCGAGCCCCACGGCTGCCGTCCGGTGAACGCCTTTGGGGATGAAGGCGAAGCGATCTGACAGGCCCAGAAAATCGGCCGCCAGGTGAATGACGGAAAGCCACATTTCCGTCCCCTGCAGGCTCGGTTCACCACCGTCGGCAAACGGGAATCCCTCGCCATCCCGCCATCTATCGAGAGCCCGCGATATGAGATTGCGGGCGATCGCCTCCCCGTCAGCCCGCCTGTAGTCGGTCTGCCGGGCAATCAGCAGCAGAGGATGCATCGTATCGAGCAGGTTGCACGCATTGTATCTCGCGGCGACGAAGCCCTTGTGGTTGCGATAGTTGAGGTGAACTGTTTCGAGTGAGGCGTACGGATGCGGAAGTGCCACGCCGAACTGGGCGTAGGTGCCGCGCGTCAGGCGATAAAAGCCGTTCACCGGTTGAAGCCATCCTTCCGCCGCGGTCGGTTCACCCCACAGCCCCGAGACACTGTTGGCATTCCGGCTCAGCCACTCGAAAAGCTCCTGCCGGGAATTCCTGATGCCGAAATACTTCGCATTGAAGTACATGGCAGTTCCGATCGCATCGACCACGCTTCCGGCGTGCCACGCCCGGGTCGACCAGGGCAGGGCGCTCAGCCATTCATCCAGCTCTCCGGCGCCGAGCTCGACTGCATGGACGAGTTGCCGTGGACCGGAACCAAGCAGTTCAAGCGCATAGCCAACCGCAAGGACGTTATAGAGCGCCTTTGGTTCATCCCTCAGCGCCTTGCCATGCATTCGCGAATGCTCCTCCGGGAAAAGGCCGGTCTCTTGGTCCTGCAGACCTTGGAGGAGCCCGACCGTCTCCGCCGGATTGAGGTCGGGCGGCAGCTGGCCGAATCCGGCAGCGATCTCGATTGCATCGCAGAGATGCCGGATCGCTGGTCTCCGGATGCCGTCTGCCTCCAGCGATTCATAGGCTCCCTCCGTTTTCCAGCGCGCAAGAATGTCGGGCCATTGGTCTTTCGCTTTCTGACCGAGCCTGACCAATTGATCTTCGACGTCGCCCGTGCCGGATTTCCTGGGCGCCGAGCCTCGGCTCCGCAGCACCCGGGCGGGCACGCCACCGGCAATCGCCATGGCGGGAATGTCCCCCGTGACCACCGCTCCGGCGGCGATCACCGCACCATTTCCAATCGTGGCGCCATCGAGGATCACGCAATTGGCGCCGATCCAGACATCGTCACCGATCACTATGCCGATGCTGACGACACCCTGTCGGTGTATAGGAATGGTCGGATCGTCGAAGCCATGATTGAAGCCGACGATCGATGCATGCGAGGCAATCCGCACGCCATGACCGCACGTCACCTTGCCGGAAACACAGGCATAGGGATTGATGGTGCAATCATCACCGAAGATTATATCGCCGCGGACCAGCGCGTGACCGGCGATCCAGGATCGTTCGCCCATCGTCAGGTTTTCGGTGAAGATTGCGGCGCCCTCAGCGATGTAGGACGTCTCGGCCAGCTCCGCACCGCATGATCGCCGGAGTTCCGCCTTGCGGGCGAGGTGAGCCGGATGACGGAGGTCAGACGCAACGTGTTCCCAGGTCAGGTATTGAAGCCTGCGCGCTTCCCTCTCTTCGCTCACTGACGATTGCGGGCTGTTGGCGTGATCCATCTCGATCCTCATTCTCAGGTTCAACCGCTGAATATTCCTCTGCCTTCAGCGATCCGTTGCCTCGCTGCATCAGACGGCGTGATCCGTCTAAAAGCAAGACTTCTGACAATGGTGGCGCAGCCCTCGTTGAGATGGCTCCAATTGCTTTGGTTGCCGTGTAGGTAGTCGGTTCGGCCGACGCGTACGGGTTCATCGGCTGTACGGAAAGTGTACCACCCGGCGAGAAGATAAGCTGACCGGAATAGGGTATGCCTGCCACACTCACGTCCCAATTCGCAATCCGCAGAGATGTCACACGCTACTCATCGATCATCGGCAACGTGCTGAGCCATCTGGAAAACCTTGAGGTCGAGTTATGCCGCGTTCAGAAGTTCAGCGCTGACCGGCATTCCCATATGAAAGCCCTGGACGCGGTCGATGCGAAGATCCTTGAGAAGGGAAAATTGTGCTGCAGTTTCGACGCCTTCCACCAGAATCGTATTCCCACGATTGCGGATGAGAGCAATCATGTCCTGAAGCATCGTCAAACCGCGTGGGTTCGAGCAGTCGTGCAGGAAGGTTCTATCGACCTTGACCGTCTGAAACTCGATTGCCCTCAGCCAAGAGAGGCCCGCGAAGCCGCAGCCGAAGTCGTCAAGCCAGATCTCGACGCCGAGCGCCCGCAGATCGGCAATGCATTTAAGCACCTCCGACTGCATATCCATGTCCAGGCCCTCGGTGACCTCCAAGGCCAGTCGCGACCCGCAGACCCCGCACCGAGCAAGGATATCAGCGACACTGGCAGCAAAGCCCGGGGAACGCAGTTGTATTGGCGACACGTTGACGCTGACGGAAGCCATGCGATCGGTCATCAGTATGTCCCGGCATGCCGTCTCGATCGCCCATCTGCCCAGTTCGAGGATAGCGCCACTTCGTTCTGCAACCGGAATGAACGTCTTCGGCGAAACCGCGGTGCCGTCCGGCATTCTGAGGCGCATCAAAGCCTCGACAGCTCTTGCTTTCCCGTTCGTCACGTCGAAGATCGGTTGGTACACGAGCGAGACCAGTTTGCGATCGATGGCGGCCGCCAGCAGCGGGACGAGCTTACCAGCATGGTCGTCGGGGCGAGGCAACAGCGGATCAAAACTACGAATGCAGTTTCGGCCATTTGCTTTGGCGTTGTAGAGAGCGAGGTCGGCTTCACGGACTATTCGTTCAACTTTCTCTCCAACTTTCTCGCGGGTGAAGGCGACGCCGATGCTGACGGTTACGATCGACATATCATCTGGTCGCTCGTCGTGAGCAATCGCAAGAGACTCGACTTCCATTCTGATCTTCTCGGCGAGAGTCATCGCGACCTTGGGGAGGGCAGCCGGCATGACCACGATAAACTCCTCGCCACCATACCTGCCGATCATGCCATCGGACGACTCTACAACCGCCTTCAGCGCATTGGCGATGACAGTCAGACATCGGTCTCCTTCCTGATGTCCGTAGCGATCATTGAAGCGTTTGAAAAAGTCGACGTCGATGAGGAACACGGAGAAGTCGCGGCGTTCGTCTTTCCAGGCGGCCCAGCATTCGTCGAGCCGCCGATCCAGGGCGCGTCTGTTGCTTATGCCCGTCAGGTAGTCAGTATGTGAAAGCTCGAGCAGTGACCTTCCACGCTCGGACGCCTCCCAGTGCTGGTGGCGAGCCTCCGCCGCGTTCAGCAACACATTTCGACGCTCCACGTTCAATCGCCAATTGACGAAAGACGTGAAGGCAAAGCACGAAATGTAGAACATCCCGAAGGCAAGCTTGTAGGTTTGGCTTGAAGGAAAAAACTCCTCGATCGTAACGAAAAATGCGCAGAGAACGAGGCCCGAGGTGATCACCGAAAGCCGAAACGGGAAACTGAAAAACAGGTTGGCGCCCATCATGAAGATGGCGCCGAATATCATGTAGTATGACATGGCGGTGACGTCGCGGGTGGCAATCGCCGGGTAAAGCCAGCCCACATAGCCCACAAGCAGTGCAGCGGCACATGTGACGTCAAGCCAGACGGTTTTCGCTTTTGCCAGTCGCAAGGCTTCGAAAGCCAGCAACGCGATCGTTGCAATGACGAATCGCGCGGCGATCGTCACAGGCGCAACATCCGGGATAAGCCATCGATCTGGAAGTGCGAAGGCCACATAAACGACGACCGCGATCCAAAGACCATGCCGTGAGCTCCGCCTTCGGGCAGCATCATTTTCAGTTTCCAGAGACTTGAGGGCCTCGGCAGATGAGAAGCTGACGGTCAATTCGTCGCGCCGCACATTAGCGTAAGCCGCGCTCATGCAAAAACACCGGCCTGGCAACGATATAGAGAAGGTAAAAAGTAAGCCATACTTCGGCGCCCTCCAAAGTTACATTCTGCAACCTGAACCCGATTGGTCTTATTGCTGAGCACTCTTAGAGGGATAGGATCTGACCCGCAATAGTAGAAATACTCTTATCCCGTGTAGATTCTAGTCGCATCCTATTTCGAGGTTGATTATACTTAACGCTATGTCAAAGGGGTCTCGAAATGGAACAAAGCCTGGTCTTGGACGGTGAAAGTCTTGTTGCGCCCGGTGAAATTCGTCGGGCGGCAAGAAGGGTTGCTGCCCCGGATCCCGGCCACCTTATCGTTGCCAGAGCCGAGCTTGCCCTCAGCCTTGACGTGTCGATCCGTCAGTTCAGATCCGGCGTCGAGCCTAATGCGATCATCGAGCGTCTTACCGACGCCTTGCATCAGATACGGCGGCGCTTTCATCCGGAGGTGTGGGACGTCATCGTTCCGATCGCGCAATCTCATCCCGTTGCTCACTATCTTCATCAAGATCCATTGACCCGCTGGTCGTTCGAAAAGCCGCGCGGCTATTCTGGCGACGCACGCCTTCTCGACTTCATCTACGGCAGACCTGAGATTGAGGACGCTGTCTTATCAGCCAGCAACTTGGGACGTTCGATCTACGCCTACACTCGTAATGCTTCGTCATCCGTCGCGGTAAGGCAGCGTCGAGACATTTTGGCTCGCCGCGTTGACGAAATCGCTTCGGCCCGGCCTGGTTCCACCGAAGTCCTCGCCATCGCGGCTGGGCATCTTCGTGAGGGGCCTTTGTCGCGCGCTCTCGGCGCCGGCGAGATCAGACGCTGGGTCGCTTTGGATCAAGACCCGATGAGCGTTGGTACCGTCGCCCGCGATTTCGCCGGCACGTCCGTCCAGGCGGTGAACGGGTCGGTCAAATCCCTGCTCGGTGGAAGGCACGCGCTGGGAATGTTCGATTTCGTTTATGCCGCGGGTCTTTATGACTATCTGCCGGACGCGGTAGCCGTAAAGCTGACCAGGAAGTGCGTCAGCATGCTGAAGCCTGGCGGCACATTCCTATTCGCCAACTTCTCCCCGGAGACGGACGTCGATGGCTATATGGAGACATTTATGAACTGGGCGCTGCTGTTGCGGTCAGAACGAGAGATGGGCTTGATCGCCCGTGAAAGCGTGACTGGGGCGGATGTGAAGGTGTCTGTTTGGCCCGGCTCAAACCGCAGCATTGTCTACTGTGAAATCCAAAGACCGCATTAGGCCGCACGTTTGCTCGAAGGGCTTACCGTCAGCGTCTTTCGGTCACCAAGGTCTCGCTGCGTCAGGCTCCGCTGGACAACGGGGCGCAACACGCTGCGCCCCTTGCTCATCGACAGTTACCGGAGGCTGTTACCGGGCGCTGTCGATGATTGCGGCGCCGCCGAGATGACACAAGCGACCCTCGGCCTCGGTGCTGGGAGCATTTCCCACTAAGTCTCCTGAGCAGGAACAGACGCTCATCAGGCAGAGGCTCGAAGTGTCGTCGCCACCGTCCAAGGGCGTGGGAAGCTATCTCCTGAAGAGTTTGAAATAGGCTGCCCTCCAATCCGGTGGTCTTCTGGTAGTCCCTCAGTTCAAAATCGGGGGTCGACCCTATCAGAGGCCGCATTAGAGGGCGTGGCTGCTCTCCGCCACGGCCTTTCAGCTGTTTATCGGCCGGGGCAAATCAGACGGCTCATGGCTGTGTCCAGTGTGGTCGTGCCCTTTACCGGCTCGCCCTCGAACCGGATCCAGCCTTCGTTGAAGCCGTCGATCATACGCATCCGCGGGAGTGGGTTCTGCATGCCCTGATCGGTGAAAATCTGCTCCCAGGTGTCGCGGGCGACCGGCTCCACCCGGACGGGTTTGCCGAGGATGGACGATAGGACAGCGGCGATATCGTTGGGCGTGACGCCCTCTGGCCCCATCAACTCGACGACCTGCTGGCCCACCCACTCGTGCTGCAGCAGTTCTGCCGCTTTGGCTCCGACGTCGAAGACAGAAACCATCGGATAGGGCTGATCGAGCGGCTGCAGGAAACTCGAGAGGACACAAGTCTCGCGCGCCGGCGCGATATCCCAGGCCGTGTTCTCCATGAACCAGCCGGCACGCAGAAAGGCGATCGGCATTGGCAAGGCAGATAACTTCTGTTCGACGAGACCGAGCTGGCTCAAGAGGTTAGGTTCTCTGGCCTGCGCGCCGATGGTGGAGAGGCAAACGACCTTGGCAGGACGAGACGAAAGAAGCGCGGTCTTCAGGGCCGCAATGACAGCGCGCACTTCCATAAAGCCGGGGGTCGGATCGAAGGTCGGCGGGATCAGCAGAAAGACGCCGTCGGCGCCGGCGAAAGCCTTGGTGAGCGCATCGGCGTCGGTCATCTCGGCCAAGGCCAGTTCCGCGCCTTTGTCCTTCCATTCCGCTGCTTTTTCCGCATTGCGCGCGACGGCGCGTATCGGCACCCCCGCCTTCAGCAGACGCGCGGCGACAATGCCTCCGACTTGGCCTGTTACTCCGGTGATCACAAACATGGTTAGACTCCTTTGCTTCCTCCACCGCCAGCAGGTTGGCGGTTTGTTATGCTGATCATGTCCTTTGGCAGCATTTGACTGAAGCGCGCTTCTGTCACATGATTGGTGACTAAAAATCACGGATGCGCGATGTTTGACGGACGATTATTGAATGGCGTGAGCGTACTGGCCGCCGTTATCGAGAGCGGAAGCTTCGCGCGGGCGGCGGAGCTGATGGGACTATCGGCGTCGGGTGTCAGCCGCGCCATTTCTCGACTGGAGGGGCGGATCGGTCTGCGGCTCCTCGACCGGACAACACGCACGATGCGGCTGACCGATGACGGCGCGCGGTTCTACGAACAAGTGGCCCCACTCTTGAGCGGCATCGAAGAGGCTGCCCAGACAGCTGTTGGCGCCAGACAGGCGGTGCGTGGCCGACTGCGAGTCAATGTCGACCCATATTTCTCACGCCTTGTGCTCGGCCCGCGGCTCGGCGCCTTCCTCGATCGTTATCCGGATATCCAGATCGAGATCATCACCCGCAACGAGATCGGCGATCTTGTTGCTGATGGCATGGACGTCGCGGTGCGCTTTGGCGAGCCTGCGCAGAGGTCGCTTATTTCGCGCCTGTTGATGCAGACGCGCGTGATCACCATTGCGGCTCCCGCTTATATCGAGCGACATGGTCGGCCGAGCCGTCCACAGGATTTGAGCGAGCATACCTGTATCCAGTTCCAGGACCCGCTGACTGCAAGGCCTTTCGGATGGGAGCTTCGGTGGGGTGAAGAGGTCGTCTCGATCGAGACCCGCAGCCGCATTTTAGTCAACGATGCCGGCACGACCTTGGCGACCTGCCTTGCGGGGATAGGCATCGCGCAAGTCTTCTCACTCGGGATGGCGGATTATCTGAACAATGGGCAGCTCGTGAACCTCTTTCCCGACTGGTCGGACGAGACATTCCCGCTCTACGCCTTCTATCCCTCGCGTCAGCATGTTCCGGCTAAGGTCAGGGCCTTTATAGATTTCTGCGTCGAGATCATCGAATAGACGGAGGCGCCCCCTCGAGCGCCTCTGCTGGCTTAAGCCGGCCGCGGCTTTCTGGTTCTGGAAGTATCGTCTATGGGGTCCTTTCATGCTTGGGCGGAAGGCGAATTGCTATCTCCGGCCATAAAGCCCTTGTCATATGCGTTCTATGCGGACCGGATACTCGCCGCGCAGCAGCAACGGCTCGAAGCCATTGTCGAAGCGGCCGAGCCGGATCAGCCCGTCCCAGCGATAATCCGCGTAGAACAAGGCCAGGTTACCCCACGGTTTGAAGTAGCAAAGGTCGCCCGGCTGCTCGTTTCCGAAAGCACCGCTGCCTTCTTCTGTCAGCTTGCGCGGCAGATGGACGATCTTTTCGCTCCTGCCGTAGTCCTCGATCTTGAGGTTCAAGGGCAGCATGGAAGCGAGATCGCGCGCCGTCGGATTGTCGGAGAGCGTCGCGGTCAGGGTTAGAGTGTTGAAGCCTATCCTGATTCTGACGTCTGTCGCCTCGGGATCCGCCGAGCCGCGCTCGTCCTGCCCTTGCGCCACAAGAGGTAGAGCGGCGGTCGCCAAGGTTCCGCCCAGCACCGCGCGACGGCTCATGAACTTGGATGTCATCGACATAGCGCGCCTCGCGTCAGACAGGTTGAGCCGTGGGCCGGAACAGGATTTCGTTGATGTCGACATCGTCTGGTTCGTTCACCGCGAAGGCGACCGTTCGGGCGAACGTGTCGGCGCTGATGGCGATTTTACTGACGAACTCCTTGGTGCCCGTCTGGATGTCCTTTTCGCTGATGTGTTCTAGGAGTTCGGTGCTCACCGCGCCGGGTGAAATGATCGTGGTGCGGATGTTGTATGGCTTCACTTCCTTCCGCAGCCCCTCCGAGAGGGCGCGCACGGCGAATTTCGTCGCGCAATAGACGGCGGCACCCGGATCGACCACATGACCATAGACGGAGGACACGTTGATGATGTGCCCCGACTTCTGCGCTTTCATGTGGGGAAGCGCTGCTGCGATGCCGTAGAGCACCCCTTTGATGTTCACGTCGATCATGCGATCCCACTCGTCAACTTTGAGCCGTTCGAGCGGCGCAAGTGGCATCAGGCCGGCATTGTTCAGCATCACGTCGATGCGACCGAACGCGTTGACGGCCGTGTCGACGAGCGTCTTGACTTGATGTTGGTCCGTGACATCGGTTTGGACTGCCGTGGCCTTATAGCCCTTGGCGGACAGCTCCTCAGCCAGCTTAGCGATGCGGTCGCTACGCCGTGCGCCGAGGACGACGGAAGCGCCGCGCTCGGCAAGGTGACGGGCGGTGGCTTCGCCAAGCCCGCTGCTTGCCCCGGTGATGACGACCACTTTGTTTTCGATTCCTTGGGACATGATGATCTCCTGTTGTGAGGTTTCTGAAGGTTCAGGAACGGCGACCGGGGAGTGCGGCGAGGACAGCCGAACCGGCGAGAAGGCAGGCGGCCAGAAGGAAGGGGCTCCACCATCCCGCGGTGTCGAACAGCATGCCGCCAGCGAAAGCACCGCCTGCAATGGCGAGTTGGATCAGCGCCACCTGCAGTCCACCTGCCGCTTCCAATTCACCGGGAACGATAGCGGCCATCCAGGTGTTCCAGGCGACCGGAAGCGGGGTTGAGAAAAATCCCCACATGACGAGCAGGGATGCCGTAACCGCCGCGAACGGCCCGAGAGCGATCAGCAGCAGGGCAAGGACCGCAAGAGCAGCCGGCAGTCCTGCTAGAACGAGCAGGAGATGGCGCCGGGCGACTAAGCCAATGACGGAGGTTCCAGCCAGTCCACCGACGCCAAGGCCGAGAAGCACCATGGACAGAACATTCAATTGCAGTCCGGTGACGCCTTCGAGGAACGGACGAAGGTAAATGGACAGCGCGTTCTGGCCGATGAAGGCGAGAGCGGTCGCCGCCATTCCGATCGCGAATGTGCGATTGCGCAGCAGCCCTAATATTCTGGCCACCGAGACGATTGACGTCGCCGGCATCCTCGGCAGGACGACCAGTTGCCAGACGAGCGCTGCAATTCCGATCGGCACCGTGATGAAGAAGGTTCCGCGCCATCCGATCAACCCGCCAAGAAAACTGCCGAGCGGCGCGGCAAGGACGAGTGCGAATGCGGTGCCACCTTGAAGAAGCGCAATGGCCTTGGGCAGGTCACGGCCCGAAGCCAGGCGTGCCAGAATAGCCGTCGACAGCGACCAGAAGCCGCCGATCGAAACGCCGACCAGGGACCGCCCGACGAGAAAGACAGGGAAGTTGGGTGCGAGGGCAACCGCCAAGCTCGATGCAACAAGAACCGCCGTATAAAGCAGGACGACAGCCTTCCGGTCGATCCTCGCCAGGAAGGCATTGCCGAAAAGGCTGGTGATAACCGCGAAGACTCCCGACACGGTGATCGCCAATCCGGCCTGCCCCTCTGACACAGAGAGGTCCGCGGCGATCGGGGTCAAAAGGCTCACAGGGAGAAATTCCAACCCCACCAGAAGGAAAGTGAGAAGCGAGAGACAGGTCACAGCAGACCATGAGGTCGCCGTGTCGTCCGTCAGTGAGGTCTCATTCAATGTCAACTCGACGGTCATTCACGTTCTCCTGTCCGGTGCCAGATAGATAGCCGGGCTGGTTTTGCGCGACTAGAAGCTATAATCTGAACGTCGTGATGAAGGAGATTCAACAATGCGGCGCGACGAGTTCACGGAAATGCGTGCGTTTCTGGAGGTGGCTCAGGAGCGGAGTTTCACCCGCGCTGCATCAAAGTTGGGAGTCACGCGCTCGGCGCTGAGCCATACGATCAGCGCGCTCGAAGCCCGGCTCGGCGTCCGGCTTCTCTCCCGCACGACGCGTGACGTGGCTCCCACGGCGGCCGGTGCCCGGCTCATGGAAACTATCCAGCCGCATTTCGAGAGCATCGCCGCCGGGATCAGTGCCCTCGGCGCGCTGCGCGACAAACCTTCGGGCACAGTCCGCCTCGTATGTCCCGATGATGCCGTGGAGCTGGTCTTCCGTTCGAGGCTTCCGGCATTTCTACGGGATTACCCCGATATCACGGTGGAACTCATCATCGACAACGGTTTCACAAATATCGTGGAGCGCCAATTCGATGCCGGCGTGCGGCTCGGCGAAGCGATTGCGCGCGACATGGTGGCCGTTCGCATTGGACCCGATATCTCTTACGCCGTGGTCGGATCACCCGAATATTTTGCGGCCCGCACTGTGCCTTCGACCCCGCATGACTTGACGGACCACAATTGCGTCAACCTGCGTCTTCCGACGTCAGGCGCTCTCTATGCCTGGGAGTTTGAAAAGGATGGCCGCGAGTTCAGCGTTCGTGTGGAAGGCCAGCTCGTGATGAGCAACATAGGGCCGGCGATCAATGCCGCTCTCGATGGCGCGGGGCTGTCTTATGTGCCGAGGGACCTCGTCCGGCAATATTGTGACAGCGGTCAACTGAACGAAGTGCTGGCGGATTGGGCGCCAACATTCCAAGGCTATCATCTCTACTACCCCAGCCGGCGCCATCCATCCCCTGCTTTCTCCGCCTTCGTCGAAGCCTTTCGCTACCGGCATCGGTAACCAACACTCATGTCGGGAGGCTCTGCCGGACAACGGGGCGCAACACGCTGCGCCCCTTGCTCATCGACGGTTGCCGAAGGCTGTTACCGTGCGCTGTCGATGATTGCGCCGCCATCTGGGGTAAGGCTGTATCCCGTAATGAATTGGGAATCCTTGCTGGCCAGGAACAGCACCACCGGGGCAATGTCGTCTTCCGGCGAGCCGAAACGAGCGAGGGCGTTCGTCGGGGGAGGAACGTCCTTTACCGCAGCACCCCAGGTGTCCGCGACCGGCAGAACGTTGTTTACGGTGATGTTGTCGGCACCCCATTCGCGTGCGGCCGTGCGAGTCAGCGCGCGCACCGCCTCCTTGGCCATGTTGTACGGACCGTAACCAGCCAACCCCACGGTGCCGGCCATCGAACCGAAATTGATGATCCGCCCTGCTCCGCCTTCTCTAAGGTGAGGATAGCAAGCCTGCATGAAGCGTAGATATGCGATCGGCCCGGTGTCGAAGTTCCGTTGCAGTTGCTCGAGCGAAAGGTCGATGACCGAAGACAAGACCGCAGAACCATCGAAAGCATTGTTCACGAGAATGTCGATGCGGCCGTATGCAGCGACAACCTTGTCCACCGCGGCCGTGATCTGATCGGCTTCACCGACGTCGCAGACGACGCCGAGCGCGTTGCCGCCCGCTTCGACGATATCCGCGACAACGCGATCGACGCCTTCGGATGTCCGAGAAAGAATTGCGACCTTCGCGCCTTCGGCCGCAAACAGCTTTGCGGTGGCGCGGCCAATGCCGCGGCTTGCGCCGGTGATAACGGCAACTTTTCCATTGAGTCGACCCATGTGTATCTCCATTTGATAAGGCTTGGGAATCTTCGAGGCGTCAGAGGGCGGCGGCCTTGATGTAAGGGGAAGGGAGGTCGCGGGCGTCGTTCTGCGTCATGAACGACGTGATCAGCAGCGCCAGGCCGATCGCCGCTGGCAGAGCGCCGACAGGTTTTCGAACGCCGATATGCGCGAGACCCGATAGCAGCAGGTGAAAGAAGATGCCGGCATAGGCGAGATCGCTGAGCGGCACGCTGACGCGCGAAAGGATCGCAACCGGGCCGAGGACCTTAGCAATGATCATGAACGGAACGAGGTTGTTCGCGCTGTATCCGAGTTCCGTCAGCGCCTCACGAACCCACTGTTTCTTTGTGGCATACATGTAGGCTGAAGCGAGGTAGAGCACGGATAGAAGTGCCGTGCTGATCCAGTATCCGTAAAATTCAAGCATAGGTTCATCCCTGTCGCTGCCCACGCAGCAACATTCCTCTCGTCGAGTCTGTCGGTTTCTATGCGAGAGGCGCTCCTTTTACTGCGCCCCTGATGCACGGATGGAAAATGTCGTCTAAGATCTATCTTTGCAAGTAGGATGAATTACTTGCAGCTAGTATGGAAAACCAGACTATGGCCGATGGCGAAATCAATATGCATGAGGAGATGCGTCGCGCATTCGCGCTGCTCTCCGGCAAATGGAAGCTGGAAATCATGTGGCTGCTCCATCAGCGGGTCCACCGGTTTGGCGAACTGAGAAAGGCTATTCCAGGCATCACCCAACACATGCTGACGGTGCAACTCCGCGAGCTCGAAGCAGACGGCCTCGTGTCCCGCACCATCTTTGCGGAGGTTCCTCCGCGCGTCGAATATGAGATCACGAAAAAAGCGCGGGGCCTCGGCCCCACCATGGAAGCCTTGACGGCATGGTGGAATGAGTACGGCAAGAGTGTGCCGGTGAAACCGAGCGCACGCGGTCGGAAAGCCAGAGATGGCTGAACTGCCTGGGGAGCGATTGCTACCCTTGCTGCAACCGCTTTGGCGCGATGGCCGACGACAATGAATATATCGCAGCTCGTCCGGCGGCAAATTGGACGGATTATGCGCAGCTCGGTCGGCGCGCATTTTGGATTCTGCGGCAACTCACCGGCAGGTGGTCATCCCAAGGATCACATTCACGAAAAACTCGAACCGGACTTGTCCCAGCCTTCCTTGACCGTTTCCATCGCGACGTTCGTCGATGTGCTGGCAACATGGGGCAGTGTCGAGATGCGCTCGCCCAGAACCCGACGGTAGCGGCCGATATCGCGGGTGCGGATCTTTAAGAGATAGTCGAACCTGCCTGCAATCATATGGCACTCTTCGACTTCCCCGATCTTCTTGATGGCATCGTTGAAGCTTTTCAGCGCATGCTCGCGGGTATCGGAGAGTTTCACTTCGACGAAAGCAATGTGGTCGAGCTGCATTTTCGACGGATTGAGGATGGCCTTAAAGCCTTCGATGTATCCTTCGCTGATCAGCCTTTTGAAGCGGATCTGGCATGGCGTCTTCGACAATCCGACACGCGTAGCCAGATCGGTGATCGACAGCCTTCCGTCCTCGGCGAGTGCGGCGAGGATTTTTCTGTCGAACTGGTCCAATTCACTAAAGATGTCAGTTTCTGTGGCCATTTGAACTCTCGATGACGCATTAATAAGTTCATACGGCCTAGAAACTGTAAAAATCAAGTGAGATCGCGATTTGTGGCTGTGATAGATTAGGTGCCGGGCGAAAGAGCGCTGTGATCGGTATCGGCGCCGACTTCAAAACGGGGGATCATACATGCATGACAACGAAGCGGATGATGACCAAAAACCCGACCTGCTCGTTCACTACCGGCCGGTGGCAATAAGGGCTGTGGCGGCGGCACTGACCCTCAAGCGCGACAAGCCGAATGCGCGCTCGCTGCACGAGACGGAATATTCCGGCCCCGCTTTCACGGATGATGAGCATTGGGACGATGAGCCCGCTGTTCCATTTATCCGCTAGACCAAACATCGATTGAATAGGGACTTCCATGTTGAACGCAGCGACCCCCTCCACGCCCTCCCAAGATGCCGTCGACGGCGCGCCGTTCTCCGGCTTTGCCCCACCGATCCGACCGCAATCCCAACTTCGCCAGGCCATCACGGCAGCCTATCGCCGGCCGGAAACCGAATGCCTGCCGCCTCTTGTGGCAGCAGCGCGCGTCTCCGAGGCAAAACGCTATGATATCCGCAGCACGGCCCGCAGCCTGATCGAAGCGTTGCGCGCCAAGCACAAGGGCACCGGTGTCGAAGGGCTGGTGCAGGAATATTCGCTCTCCAGCCAGGAAGGCGTGGCGCTCATGTGCCTCACCGAAGCGCTGCTGCGCATTCCCGATACCGAAACGCGGGACGCGCTGATCCGCGACAAGATCGCCGAGGGCAACTGGACTTCCCACATCGGCGGCGGAAAATCCATGTTCGTCAACGCCGCCACCTGGGGCCTCGTCGTTACCGGCAAGCTGACTTCGACGGTCAACGACCGAAGCCTGTCGGCAGCGCTGACGCGGCTGATCGCGCGCGCCGGCGAGCCGGTCATCCGTCGCGGCGTCGATATGGCGATGCGCATGATGGGCGAGCAGTTCGTCACCGGCGAAACGATCGCGGAGGCGCTGAAGCGCGCCCGGCCACTGGAAGCACGCGGCTTCCGCTATTCCTACGACATGCTGGGCGAGGCCGCGACGACGGGCGCCGATGCCGAGCGTTATTATCGGGATTACGAAAAGGCGATCCACGCCATCGGCAAGGCGTCGGACGGGCGCGGCATCTATGACGGCCCGGGCATATCGATCAAGCTCTCGGCCCTGCATCCCCGTTACGTGAGGTCGCAGGCCGGCCGGGTGATGAGCGAGCTGCTGCCGAAGCTCAAGGCGCTGGCCGTTCTCGCCAAGACCTATGATATCGGCCTCAATATCGACGCCGAGGAGGCCGATCGGCTGGAGCTTTCGCTTGATCTCCTCGAGGAGCTTTGCTTTGCCCAGGAGCTGACCGGATGGAGTGGGCTTGGCTTCGTCGTGCAGGCCTATGGCAAGCGCTGCCCCTTCGTCCTCGACTACATCATCGATCTGGCACGTCGTTCCGGGCGCCGGATCATGGTCCGTCTCGTCAAGGGCGCCTATTGGGATGCGGAGATCAAGCGCGCCCAGCTGGACGGGCTCGACGACTATCCGGTCTATACTCGCAAGATCTACACCGATGTCGCCTACGTCGCCTGCGCGCGCAAGCTGCTCGATGCTCCGGATGCGGTCTTCCCGCAATTTGCCACCCATAATGCGCAGACGCTCGCCACGATCTATCGTCTGGCGGGTCCTGATTTCACCGTCGGCAAATACGAGTTCCAATGCCTACATGGCATGGGCGAACCGCTCTACGACGAGGTCGTCGGGAAGGAAAAGCTGGACCGGCCCTGCCGCATCTATGCGCCTGTGGGAACCCATGAGACGCTGCTCGCCTATCTGGTTCGACGCCTTCTGGAAAATGGCGCCAATTCCTCCTTCGTGCACCGCATCTCCGATCCGAATGTCTCGGTCGAGGCGCTGATCGCCGATCCCGCCGAAATCGTCGCGGCCATGCCTGTCGTTGGCACGCCCCACGTGCAGATCGCCTCGCCAAAGGCTCTTTACGGCAACGCCCGGGCCAATTCCGATGGTCTCGATCTCTCGAACGAGGCCACCCTTTCGGATTTGGCTGAGGCGCTCACTTCTACGGCTGCTGCCCCGTGGCATGCGCTTCCCCTCCTTGCCGACGGCTCTACCGATGGGGTGACACGCGATGTTCTCAATCCTGCCGATCACCGGGATGTCGTCGGCACGGTGACCGAAGTGAAGGTCGAGGAGGCAGCGCGCATCGTCCGCATGGCTGCGGAGCACGCGCCGCAATGGGCCGCAGTGCCGCCGGCCGAGCGTGCCGCCTGCCTGGAGCGGGCGGCCGATATCATGCAGGCCCGCATCAAGGTGCTGATGGGCATCGTCATGCGCGAGGCCGGCAAATCTGCCGCTAATGCCGTCGGTGAAGTGCGTGAGGCGATCGACTTCCTGCGCTACTATGCCGAACAGGCCCGCAAGACCCTCGGCCCCTCGCATGCGCCCCTCGGTCCGGTCGTCTGCATCAGCCCGTGGAATTTCCCGCTGGCGATTTTCACCGGACAGGTCGCCGCAGCGTTGGTGGCCGGCAATCCCGTGCTTGCGAAACCTGCCGGCGTCACGCCGATCATCGCTTCGGAGAGTGTGAAAATCCTTCACGAGGCGGGCGTGCCGGTCGGTGCCTTGCAGTTCGTGCCCGGCAGCGGCCGCCTCGGCGCCGGCATGGTCGGGGCGGAGGAGACTGCAGGCGTCATGTTTACCGGGTCGACCGAAGTTGCCCGCATGATCCAGGCGCAGCTGGCGGAACGGCTGTCAGCAGGCGGCAAGCCGATTCCGCTGATTGCCGAAACCGGTGGCCAGAACGGCATGATCGTCGACTCCTCGGCATTGGCCGAGCAGGTGGTGGCCGACGTCATTGCGTCTGCCTTCGACAGCGCCGGTCAGCGCTGCTCGGCGCTCCGGGTTCTCTGCCTTCAGGACGATGTCGCCGACAGGACCCTCAATATGCTGAAGGGCGCCTTCCGCGAGCTGACGATCGGCCGGACCGATCGGCTGAGCATTGATGTCGGCCCAGTCATCAACGATAGCGCAAAGACGGAGATCGACCAGCATATCGAGCATATGCGCGGCTTGGGCCGCAAGGTGGATCAGCTGCCGTTGCCCGAAAGTGCGGCGGCGGGAACGTTCGTTCCGCCGACGATCATCGAAATCAAGTCGCTGTCGGACCTGACGAGGGAGGTCTTCGGACCGGTTCTGCATGTCATCCGCTTCAAGAGAAACGGACTCGACCGTCTGATCGACGACATCAACGCATCGGGTTATGGTCTCACATTCGGGCTTCACACCCGGCTTGATGAAACGATCGCGCATGTGACCAGCCGGATCAAGGCCGGAAACCTCTACGTCAACCGCAACATCATCGGCGCCGTCGTCGGCGTGCAGCCATTCGGCGGCCGCGGCCTGTCGGGAACGGGTCCGAAGGCCGGCGGTCCGCTCTATATCGGCCGGCTGGTGCAGCGTGCGCCCGTGCCGCCGCAGCAGGACTCCGTTCATACGGACCTCGCTCTTCGTGACTACATCGTCTGGCTCGACAAGAAGGGCTTGTCGGGCGAGGGGGAAGTGGCGCGTGGATATGCAAGCCGCTCGGCACTCGGGCTCGAACGTGAACTCACCGGTCCGGTCGGCGAACTCAATCTCTACGCGCTCCATCCCCGCGGTCGTATTCTCCTCGTGCCGCAGACGGAGGGCGGGCTTCACCGCCAGATCGCCGCAGCCCTATCGACCGGCAACCACATCGTCGTGGACGCGGGTTCCCTATCGAAATCAGTCCTGGCGGACCTTCCGGCGGCTGTCGCCGGCCGGATTTCCTGGACATCGGATTGGGAAAAGGACGGGCCGTTCTCCGGTGCCCTCGTCGAAGGGGATCGCGACAGGGTTCTTGCCGTCAATCAGAAGATCGCTCACCTGCCCGGTCCGCTTCTGCTGGTCCAGGCCGCGACGGTCGAGGAATTGGCGAGCGATCCCGAAGCCTATTGCCTCAATTGGTTGCTGGAGGAAGTGTCGACGTCGATCAACACCGCGGCTGCCGGCGGCAATGCAAGCCTCATGGCCATCGGCTGAGTGACAAGACGAGGGCGCAGAAAATGCGCCCTCGGCCGCATATTGCATGCGCCGATGAAACTCGAGACGGAAAAGAGGCCCTCCTCCGGGGGTCAATCTCGATACGTCGGCCTACAAGGGCGTCGGGCGGCGGGCCTGCAGAGTCCGCGCGGAGCCCGATCTCCTTTCCCATACCGGCGGGGCTTACTGAGCGCTGCATGACCCGAAGCGTGTCATCCCAGTCATTTGCGTAGACGATTCACCTCATGCAGGTGGAGGGAGGTTCAGTCGAAGAAGCCCGCATCCTCTTCCCTGAGATATCTCTTGGCCGCTTCGGCGTCGATATCGAGGCCCAGCCCCGGCGCTTCCAGTAGGTCCACCATGCTGTCCTTCACGATCTGCGGCGGCAAGCCGATTACCAGATCCTCCCACCAGGGGTCGGAGGCGCTCGGATATTCGAACGCGATGTAATTTGCCGGCAATGTGGCGCAGACATTGATCAACGCGCCGAGCCCCAGCAGGCCGTTAGCGGTGCCGTGCGGTGCCATCAGGATCGAGTGCATGTAGGCGTGCTCGGCGACCCATTTGAGCTCGGCAATGCCGCCAATATCGGCTGGATCGGGGCCGATGACGCGCACCGCCTGCGTCTCGATCAGTTCCTTGAAATTGTGTCGCAGGTAGATCTGCTCACCAGTGTGGATTGGCGTCGAGGTGGAGGTTGTCAGTTCCCGATAGGCCTGCGGATTGACCCACGGCACGTAGTCGCCAGTCAGCATGTCCTCGAGCCACATCAAATTGTACTTCTCGACCGCGCGAGCGAACTTGATCGCATCGGGCAGCATCCAGCCCGGGCCGCAGTCGAGCGCCAGGCTGACTTTGTCGCCCAGCACTTCCTTCATCGCGATCACGCAGTCGAGCATGTGATTGAAACCGCGCTCGCTGATCATGCCCTGATCCATGGCGCCGTGATAGCCGGCCTTCTTCTGCGTCACGCCGTAGTGGAAGTCCTCGATGGTGTCCTTCATGTTGGAGTGGAACGAGATTCCTTGCTTGACCATGAAGAAGTTCTGCGGCTGCTCCATCATCCACTTGACGTCAGCGGCGTAGTCCTCCGGCCGGTCGCCCGTGCGTTTCTGGCGAATCGAGCCATTGTAGACGCGCACCTTGTCGCGCACCTTGCCGCCGAGCAGTTTATAGACGGGCACGCCCGCGGCCTTGCCAGCAATATCCCACAGCGCATGCTCAATAGCGCTCACCGCCGCGCCGTACGGCTTGAAAGAGCCGCGTTGGCGGATCTTCAGCATAACTCTCTCGACGTCAGTCGGGTCCTCGCCGATCAGCGCCTCGCGGAAATGCAGCACAAAGGGCGTGAGGTAGGACTTGGTGAATTCGACTTCACCCAAGCCATGGAGGCCCTCGTCCGTCACGATGCGGACGATTGGGTGTTTGCCGATAACGGCACAGCGGAGGTCGGTGATCTTCATCTTCGTTCCTTTTGCCTCAGCTCCAGGTGCGATCCCAGGAATACTCATCGTCCCAGCGATCCGTGGGCTGCCAAATGCCGGTGACACCCGGCTGCAGATGCTGCGAGATCACCTCGTCGACGACGTCGTCAATCCCCAGGCCCGGCTTGTCCGGAACAGTGATAAAGCCGTCCTTCACCAGTGGCTTGGGAAGGCCGGTGACGATATCGTCCCACCAGTCGACATCGACAGAGTGGTATTCGAGCGCCATGAAGTTTTCAGCCGCGGTCGCGACATGTGCCGCGGCCATGGCGGCGATTGGACTTTCTGCCATGTGGATGGCCATGGCGACACCATGGTCCTGCGCTATATCTCCGATCTTTTTGGTCTCGAGGATTCCGCCGCTGGTGAGCAGGTCTGGGTGGATAACGGAGAGGCCGCCGCTCTTGAGCAAAGGCTCGAAGCCCTCCTTGAGGTATATGTCCTCGCCGGTGCAGATCGGCACCGTAGTGGCGTCCTGCAGTTGTCGGTACTGCTCGGTATACTGCCATGGGATCACATCCTCGAGCCAGGCTGGCACGTATTTTTCAATTCGCCTGGCAAGGCGAATGCCGTTCTGCACTGAGATGTGGCCGATGTGGTCGATGGCGAGCGGAATATCCATGCCGATGACCTCACGAACCTCGGCAATGTATTGCTCAAGGAAGTCGAGGCCCTTGTCGGAAAAGTGGAGGCCGGTAAACGGGTGCGGGACATTATGCAAATCGTACGCAGCGTTGCGGACGCGCCGCTCTTCAATGGTCTTCAGCGGGCCTCGGCCGGGGTGGTCGCGGTACCCTTCAAGTGAGCCGGCAGGAGACACGACCGCACCGGGCACATCCGCGATCTGCATCAGCCCCAGATCCATCTTGAGAAAGGTGAACCCAAGCTCCATGCGCTGCTTGAGGCGCCTGCCGGTCTCGGTGCCGCTCGGCACCGTGGCGTCGGTATCGCAGTAGACGCGCACTTTCTCCCGAAACCGGCCGCCGAGCATCTGGTAGATGGGGACGCCATAGGCCTTGCCGGCAAGATCCCACAACGCGATTTCGACCGCCGATACGCCGCCGCCTTGTCGGCCGTGCCCGCCGAACTGCTTGATCCGGCGAAACAGGCGGTCGATGTCGCAAGGGTTCTCGCCAAGCAGCCGGCTCTTCAGCATCAGCGCGTAGGTGGCGCTGGCGCCGTCGCGCACCTCGCCAAGCCCGACGATGCCCTGGTTGGTGTAAATCTTGAGCAGCACTGAGGTGAACGGCGCGCCGACAATTTCGGCTACCCGCATGTCGGTGATGCGAAGGTCGGACGGCTTGGAATGCGTGTTCACCCGATTGAGCGCCTCGTCGGCTCCATCTGCCTCTGGCATGATTTATCCTCGTTCTGGTCGGCTGGGCTCGTCGCCGTGCACGGCTGCGGCGGCGTAGAGCGTTGCTAGCTAGTCCAGCTCTATCTCGTGGCTTTGAAGGTAGTCGCGGTTCATTTCAACGCCGAGACCAGGCTTGGGCGTAAGCTTGAGGCTGCCGTTCGAAACATCGAGTGGTCTGTCGATGAGGTGATCGTATTTGCCCAGGTTCCACTCTGACGTTTCAAGTTTGTAGAAATTAGGAACGGTCATCATCACCTGCGCTCCCGCAACCACGTTGATCGGCCCTGCGGCGTCATGCGGCGAGACCGGGATGTAGTAGGCTTCGCATAGGGCAGAAATCTTCTTGAGTTCGGTAATGCCGCCGGTCCAGGTGACATCAGGCATGATGTAGTCGGCGAGCCTGTTTTCGAGCACCGGCACGAAATCCCACTTCGTGTGGCCGCGCTCGCCCCATGAGATAGCGGCGCTGACCTTCTCACGGACCTGTTTGAGAGCGTTGAGGCTCTCCGGTGGACAAGGCTCCTCGAACCAGTCGATCTGACCAGCTTCCTCGAGGGTCCGACAAAGGCGAATGGCGGTGGGAACGTCGAACCGGCCATGCGCATCGATGAGGATGTCGACATCAGAGCCCGCCGTTTCGCGGATCAGAGCCGTGAGTTCGGCGGCTTCGCGCTCATCCTTGCGGGTCATGCTGCCATCGAGGTAGCCGTCCCGCTGTTCGCGAGGCTGTCCATCGGCGGTGCGGCCCTGGTGGGGGAAAGGATCGAACTTGAGCGCAGTGTGGCCGGACTCGACGATGTCTCGAATTTCCCGGACTACAGCCTCCTTGCTGGTGAACTTGGCTTGGTTGGGATGGGTGTAGAGCGCGATTTCATCGCGGACCGGTCCGCCCAATAGCTCGTAAATCGGCTGACCAAGAACTTTGCCTCGGATGTCCCAAAGGGCGATGTCGATGGCGCTTACGCATTCGACGGCGGCGCCGCGACTGCCCATGTAGGTGAAGCTGCGGAATATCTTGTGCCACAGATACTCGATACGCGCCGGGTCCTCGCCTGTTACAGCGGCACCGATCTGCCGCAGGATCGTGCAGAGGGCGCGATTGGCGAGCCTTGTCGTGGTGGTGATCTCTCCCCAGCCGCTCACCCCCTCGTCGGTCGTCACCTCAACGAACAGATACTCTCCCCAATAAGAAGCATCGGATCTGATTAGCCACGGCCGGACGCTGGTGATTTTCATCTCAACTGCCTTTACTGAAATGGTCGGGATAACGATATTCCAGGCTATCTATTCTATCCTGCCCGAGCGGCGTTACGCGCGCGCATGTGTTCGAGGATGTGCCGGCCGGAGCCCTCGACGTGGCGTGCAATGAGCTCGGCTGCCTCGTTCGCATTTCCCGCTTTGACATGCGCGATGAGCTCGCGATGCTCGCTAATGATCGCGGCACGCCGGGCGAGCGTGAAGTTGAAACGCCGGCTCACGGCTCGAAGCACTTCGCGATGCTTCCACCAAAGCTCGGCGGCATGGCGGTTGTAGTGTTTTTGGTACATTACGGTGTGAAAGGCGGTGTCCAGCTCGCTGTGCCTGAACGTGTCGGCGAAGTCGTTGTCTTCGATCAGGCCTTGGATGCGTTCGAGTTCAGCAATGTCCTCGACGGTGGCCATATTCACGAACCATCGCGTCAGTGCCGGCTCGATCAAGACTCCTATCTCATAGATGTCCCGAACAAAATCCTGATCTATGGGCCGCACGCGCGCTCCGCGGTTGGGAACGAGGGTGACAAAGCCTTCCCCGCGCAACAGTTGCAGAGCCTCGCGCACGGGGTTGGTTGAGGTGCCGTGGCGCCGGGCGAGGTCGGTGACCACAAGCCGCTCGTTGGCAGCCAGCCGCCCTTCGATGATGTCTTCCCTGATCAGTTGATAAAGCGAGGCGCCCTCGCTGGAGGCCCCGATAGCGTCGATCCCTTCGGGTGGCATTGCTTTAAAATCGCTTGTTCCGGCCAAGACGGTCCCCAATCAATACACATATTGCTCGGATATCATGCGAAGCTTCCATAAACAATGTACGATTTCTTTGATTGACAGACAATCTTCAATCTGAAAACGTATGATTAGGTCGAAGGGATACATTAGGTGGAAAGTCCCACGGCCGGGGAGCAAAGACCGCTCGCCTCGACGCAGAGCGGCATGGGAGAACCTGGAGGATACCTTATGACGAGGATTTCACTCGGCCGTGCGGTACTGCGCGGCACTGTCTGCACTGCTTTGATGGTATCGTTGATGTCCGCGTCCGCGCTGGGTGCGCCGGTCGACTTGAGCAAGTGGTCGCCGCAATATGTGCGCTCCATTGCCGGCACAGAGGATTTTGACACGGCCGCCGATTGCGCCAAGGTCACCCCGCTCGACTACAAGGGGCGACTGACGTTCTGGTATCAGGGCGTCTTCGAGGGCGACCCCGACCTCCTGCGCCAGTATTACAAGGAGTTCTTCGAGACCTTCCGCAAAACCTATCCAAACATCCAGCTTGAGGAACAAGCCCTCACCTATAACGACCTGCTGGACAAGTTCCGGACCGCGCTCCTTGGCAATGCAGCGCCCATGGCGGTCCGCCTGCAAATCCTGGGCGGCACCGAGTTCGCCTCAAAGGGCTATTTGCAGCCGCTCAAACCCGAGGATGTAGGGTATTCGACCGAGGATTTCTGGCCCGGCGCAATGAAGGCTGTAACCTGGGACGGGGTGACCTACGGCATTCCAACCAACAACGAGACGATGGCGTTCATCTGGAACGCCGACATCTTCAAACGTGCAGGCCTCGATCCGGACAAGGCTCCGGCAACCTGGGACGACGTCGTCAAGGATTCCCAGCAGATCCACGACAAGCTCGGCATTGCCGGTTACGGCCTCGTGGCTCGCAAGAATGCCGGCAATACGCCGTATCGCTTCATGCCGCAGTTGTGGGCCTATGGCGGCGGCGTCTTCGACGAAGCTACCGCCAACCCGACCTATAAGAAGGTCGAGCTCAATAGCCCGCAGAGCAAGGCGGCGCTGCAAGCCTCGTACGATATGTATGTTCGCGACAAGTCGGTTCCGGTTTCGGCGCTCACCAACCAGCAGGCCGACAACCAGCCCCTCTTCCTCGCTGGCCAGCTCGGCATGATGATCTCGCACCCGTCCGACTACAACGTCATGCTCGACCTGCAGAAAAAGGCGACGGGTACCGACAAGGACAAGGCGCAGACCGTCATCGACAACATGCGCTACGGTCTGATTCCGACTGGCCCCGACGGCAAGCGTGCCGTCGTGTTTGGCGGCTCCAACATTCACATCCTGAAGCCCGAATATGTCGAGGGCGGCAAGGTAGACGAGCCGGCTGCAAAGGCTATCATCTGCATGTGGACGAGCCCCGAATGGTCGCTGAAGATGGCCTATGCCGGCTCGAACCCGGGAAACCTTAACGGCTTCAAGACCAAATGGATGAAGGAACGTCTGGACAATATCAAGTTCCTTGATGTCACGACTTCGATGCTGCCATACGGTATCCCGTTCCCGGCGCTGCCACAGTCGCCCGAGATCATGAACATCATCGTCCCGGACATGCTGCAGAATGCTCTCACCGGAGCCATGACGGTCGACCAAGCAGCGGATGACGCAGCCAAGAAGGTGAAAGACCTGATGGACGGCGGACTCTAGTCCAAGCCTGACGATCTGACCGGCTGCGCCTCGATTGCAGCCGGTTTGTTCCCAAGAATAAGGGCAGGGCACAGTGACGATCTTGACTGGCAAGGCCGAGGCTCGCCGAAGACTGCAACCCGACGGGTCCAGCGTGCTGCGAAAAATTTGGGAGCATCGCGCTGACTACGCGTACGTGCTTCCTGCGATCGCTGTGATGCTCATCGTCATAGCCTATCCGATCTATTATACGATCGAGCTGTCGTTCTTCAATACGCCGCCGGGCCTGCAGCTCCGGGACAAGACTTTCATCGGCCTCGGCAACTACACCGCCATCCTCACAAGTCCGGTGTTCTGGACAGTCACCACGAACACTCTTATCTGGACACTGGGATCCACTTTCATCTCATTTGTCCTGGGGTTTGCCAGCGCCCTGGCGCTCCATCGCGACTTTGTCGGCCGTGGCATCCTGCGCGCCGTCCTGATCATTCCCTGGGTCATCAGCGCGGTCGCCGCGTCCTATATCTGGAAGTGGATCTACCATTCGGACTTTGGGATTATCGGCGCGGTGCTGGTCGGCCTCGGATTGGCCGACAGGCCGCCGAATTTCATCGACAGCGTCAGCACAGTGCTGCCCTCCCTGATCGTCGTCAATATCTGGCGGGAGTTTCCGTTTGCCATGATCATGATGATGGCTGGCCTGCAGACGGTTCCCGATCAGTTGCTGCGCGCCGCAAAAGTTGACGGAGCCAATGCATGGCAGCGGTTCTGGCACGTCACCTTCCCGCACTTGAGAAACGTCTCGACGGTGACGATCCTTCTGCTGGCAGTGGCCAACTTCAATTCATTCATCATCCCTTGGATCATGACCGGCGGCGGGCCGTCGAACGCATCGCATATCTGGATCACCCACATCTATGAGCTCGCCTTCGGCCGCCAGCGCTGGGGGGTAGCATCGGCCTATTCGGTGCTGCTGTTCCTGATCCTGATGTCGCTCGGCTACTTCTACGTCCGTGCGCTAAGCGGTAACGAGCGGAAGGATGGGAGCGCATGAGCACGATTGCCGAGACTGCTGCTCAAGGCAAGACCCGTCGCCGTGTGCGCATCGATGGATGGCGGTGGGGCGGACGCATCTTCCTCGTGTTCATGCTGCTTTACACCGCGTTGCCGATGATCTGGATGCTGATCACCTCGATCAAGTCCGGCTTCGCGGCCATGCAATTCCCGCCGCAATGGTGGCCTGACCAACCCACCCTTGCCAGCTACCAGAAGCTGCTCGATCCGCAAAACAGCGTTGGCCAGGACTTCCTCCGCTTCTTCTGGAACAGCCTTTTCGTCTCCACCGCCACGACCATCCTTTCGGTCATCGTGGCAGTTCCTGCGGCCTACGCTTTTTCGCGCTTCACCTTCCCGGGCCGAAACTTTCTGTTCTTCGCCGTCTTGCTTCGCAACATGTTCCCGGCCGTGATCTTTCTCGTGCCGCTCTTCATCCTGATGCGCGCGATCGGGCTGGTGAACACGCATGCGTCGCTCATCCTCACCTACCTCACATTCGGCCTGCCGCTGGCGATCTGGCTCCTCAAGGGCTTCTACGACAACATCCCGGTGCAACTCGAGCAGGCGGCGCGCATCGACGGAGCGACGCGGTTCCAGGCCTTTGTCCTGATCGTGATGCCGCTCTCGGCGCCAGGAATCATCGCCACGGCGATCTATGCCTTCATCGGCGCGTGGAACGAGTACATCTACGCCTACACGTTCCTCTCCAAGAACGACCAGTTGACACTGCCGGTCGGCATCCAGCGCTTTTTCTCGGAAAATACGACGGACTTTCCGGGCCTGATGGCGGCCAGCTTTATGATGAGCGTGCCCGTCGTGGTCCTGTTCCTCGTCCTGCAACGATACTTCGTACGCGCCCTTACAGAAGGCGCAGTCAAGCACTAGAGGAGTTGCCGGTGGCCCACGTGGTCCTCAAAGATCTGGTCAAGACCTATGGCAGCTTCAAAGCTGTCAACAATGTTTCGCTGACGGTCAACGACGGCGAATTCGTTGCGCTCGTCGGCCCTTCAGGCTGCGGCAAGACGACCACGCTCAATCTGGTAGCGGGGCTAATCCCCATCACATCGGGCGACATCGTCATCGGCGACCGGGTGGTCAACGACCTCGACCCCAAGGACCGGGACATCGCAATGGTGTTCCAGAACTACGCACTCTATCCGCAGAAATCGGTCTACAAAAATCTGGCGTTCCCGCTGCAGATGCGCAAACTGCCAAGGGACGAGATCGACAAGAAGGTCAAGGAAGCAGCGCGAGTGCTCGACATGACGCAGTTGCTCGAGCGCAAGCCACGCGAACTTTCGGGCGGGCAACAGCAGCGCGTGGCGCTCGGCCGTGCCCTCGTTCGCGATCCGGCGGTATTCCTGATGGATGAACCACTCTCCAACCTCGACGCGAAGCTGCGCGTGCAGATGCGCTCAGAGATCAAGCGCTTCCACCAGGACCTCAAGGCAACGATCATCTATGTGACGCACGACCAGCTCGAAGCCGTGACCATGGCCGACAGGATGGCGGTGATGAACGGCGGCTACCTGCAGCAATACGATTCACCGGCGCAGGTCTTTGCCCATCCGGTGAACATGTTCGTCGCCAGCTTCGTCGGCAGCCCGGCGATGAGCCTTGTTCCGCTGGAGGCGTCAACGGCAAGCGGCAACACTGTGTTGACCAGCGCGGAGGGCTGGCGCCTCGAGCTCTCGCCAGAAAACGCTCAGAAGGTCTCAAGGGCAACAACCAAGAAGGTTGTGCTCGGCGCACGTCACTCGACGATCAAGCTGCACAAGAGTGCGATGCCTGGAAGCGTCCCGGCCAAGGCCTACACGGTGGAGCCGACCGGAGACGTCACCTTCGTCCAGGCGTTTCTTTCCGGCGCCATCGTCAACGTCAGCGTGCCGCCGACCATTGCCGTCGCGCCCGACGAACAGATTTGGCTCGAGTTCGATCAGGAGCGGATGCATCTGTTCGACGGCGAAACAGAAATGGCCCTCAAGGCCAACTGATACCAAGCGGATGTGTGCGATACGAGGGCGTGGATGACTACGAAACTTAAAATCACGGCGATCAAGCCCTATCCGGTATGGGTAGGAACGCGCAACCAGATGCTGGTCAAGGTCGAGACTGACAACGGCATCTTCGGTTGGGGCGAGAGCGGCTTGAGCGGTCGCGAGAAGGCCGTGGCCGGCGCGATCGAGCACTATCGCGAGTTTCTCATCGGCCGAGACGCGATGCAGATTGGTCGGATCTGGCAGGAAGTTTATCGCAGCCAATACTTCGAAGGCGGGCGCGTTCTGCAGGCGGCGATTTCCGCCATCGACATTGCCCTTCACGACATCAAGGGCAAGGCGCTGGGGGTGCCGGCCTACGACCTGCTGGGCGGCAAGCAGCGCGACCGCATTCCTACCTTCGCCTCGACCGGTGACGAGGCCGAAGGCGATGTTGCCATCGAACGAGCCCGCGAACTACGCGCACAGGGGTGGCAGGCGATCCGCTTCTTTCCCATCGGGCAAAACAGCAAGGACATCTTTGAGCCGCGCGAATCGATCGGCACTACCGCAAGCATGCTAAACAAGGCGCGCGAGGCGCTGGGCGACGACGTCGTCCTGGGTATCGACTATCACCATCGGCTGTCGGTGGCAGAGGCGGCGAGCTTCTGCAACAAGCTCGGCCGTGGCGTGCTTGATTTCCTCGAGGAGCCGATACGGGACGAGACACCGGAGGCCTACGAATCCCTGCGCACGATGACCGACATCCCGTTCGCCATCGGCGAGGAATTTGCCAGCAAGTGGCAATTCCTGCCCTATATCGAGCGCGGCATCCATCAGTTCAACCGGCTCGATGTTTGCAATGTTGGCGGGCTCACCGAAGCGATGAAGGTGGCTGGCTGGAGCGAGGCGCACTATGTGGACCTGATGCCGCACAATCCCCTCGGCCCAGTCTGCACGGCCGCGACCATCCATCTCGCCGCCGCCGTTCCGAATTTCGCTTGGCTCGAGACCAGGGCGCCCGAAGCAAAGCTGGGCTTCGATAATTCCGACTTCTTCCCCATGCAGCCACGGCTCGACGGCCCCGACTATCCGGTCAGCGATCTGCCGGGGCTCGGCGTCGAGGTCAATGAAGAGGCGGTCAAGGCGGAGAGCTTTCGTTTCTGGGAAGCGCCTCACCTGAAGCGCCGCGACGGTTCTGTTACGAACTGGTAGTTTCATCCACCGGAGTCTAAAATGACCCATACTCCCGACATTACGCGACCGCCCAAAGAGCTGATCGACGCACTGAAGGAAATCGGCGCCGCGACGGTTGCCGGCACGCTTGGCCACATGGGCTTCCGCAATCCGCACATGGTCGGTCCCGTGCCGCAGAACCGCGGGAAGTCGATCGTCGGTCCGGCGCTGACGCTCCAGTTCATGCCGCAGCGGCCGGACCTCTTCACCGAGGGAGAATATGCCGATCCGGAGACGCAGTTGCACCGGCACGTGCTCTATCACGCGCAGGAGGGCGATGTGGTCGTGGTCGACGCGCGCGGCGACATGAGCTCGGGCGTCTTTGGCGATATGATGTCGACGTATTTCAAAGGCAGAGGCGGCGCTGGCATCGTAATCGACGGATGCATGCGCGATCGGCCCAATGTCGAGAAGCTGGATCTCCCCCTATGGCTGCGCGGCTGGACTCCCAATTACCATGTGCAGACGAGCATCTATCCCAATGCCGTCAACGTTCCGATTGCCTGCGGCGGTGTCACGGTCATCCCCGGCGACATCATCGTCGCCGACGACGACGGGGTGGTGGTGCTTCCAGTCGCAATGGCCTCGAAGGTAATCGAAGAGTCGCAAAAGCATCACGATTGGGAGGAGTTCTCGCGAGTGAAGCTTATGGAGGGCGGGTCGTTGCAGCGCTACTATCCGCTGCATGACGATGCCCGCGGAGAGTACGAAGAGTGGCGCAAAACAAACCGCTTGGAGAACCGAAGTTAGCCTTTCGATTACCGGAGGCGGGCGGCGACCTGCCGCATCGACTTGCGCACCGCGTCGAGAAAGGCTGGCGTTCTCCCTCAATTGCCAGCGGAACGTCGAGCAGTGCGCGTAAAATCCGCTTGACAAAACGCGTCTTCCGCCACTATTGGGTAATCGATAACCCAAGGAGGATGGTGAAGATCGTGGCAGTCTCGCTTTCTGACATCGCGGAACGTGCGGGCGTCTCGGTAAAGACGGTTTCGGGCGCATTGCACGGCGGCTCCGCCCGCATGTCGGACGATACGCGCCAGAAGATCAAGGCCATTGCGGAAGAACTCGGCTACGTGACCAACCTTGCGGCGCGTGGCGTTCGTCAGGGCTGGCTGCCGCTGGTCGGCGTCGTCTCCGACGGCCTCATCACTTCGCCCTTCGCCACCGAGATCGTGCGTGGCCTCGACGGGGCGGCCCGCAGCGCCGGCATGGCGGTCTTTGCGGTCAACCACAGAAGCGGCCAGTCTATCGGCTCGGTGCTCGACGAGGTGCAGCAGTTCCGGCCGCGCGCCGTTGCTTATGCCGCCATGTATCACAAGCATGTCGCCCTGTCGGACAGGTTGGCGGGCGCCGTCGGCGTCATGATCAACTGCCGCGAGGCTGCCGGCCGCGTCACCGCGCTGGTGCCGGACGAAGAGGGCGGCGCGCGGGAGATCGTGCATTATCTGCTCGTCGCCGGCCGCCGGCGCATCGCCTTTATCAACCTGCCGGGCATTCTCGCTGGCACGCTGCGCGAGGTGGGGTTTCGTGCGGCGCTTGAGGAGGGGGGCATCGACCCCGTCGGCGTGTTGCCGGCGGTGCGCCGCAGCGTCTACAGCGACCGCGCGCCAAGCCTTGTTGCCTCTCATGTGGAGGCGCTTCTGAAATCCGGTCAACGGCCGGACGCCATCCTGTGCGGCAATGACCGCGTGGCGATGGAAGTCTATGCGGCGCTCGCCCGCGCCGGCCTTCGCATTCCGGATGATATCGCGGTGGCAAGCTTCGACAACCAGGTCGAGCTTGCCTCGCGGCTGGACCCGCCGTTGACGACGATGGCCCTGCCGCACCGCGCCATGGGCCGCCTTGCCATGGAGATCCTCCTGGCCGAGCAGCCCGAACCGCCGCATCTGCGGAAACTGCCGTTCCATCTGGTCGAACGGGCATCCGTCTGAACATCGAATAGTGTCTAACAGGAGGAGAATATCAATGAGCACTTCAATGGGTAATCGTTTACTTTATGCACTCCTAGCGTCCGCCGCCCTGGTCGCAACCGCCGGTTTTGCCGAGGCGAAGACCGTCATGCACGTTATGCACCAGGGCGATCCCGGCTGGGTAAAGGCCTATGGCGACGTTGCCGCCCGCTTCGAGGCCGCCAATCCCGATGTCGACATCGAGATGATCTACGCGCCGCACGATGCCTATAACGAAAAGTTCAGCGCCGCCGTCATGGCCAAGCAGTTGCCCGATATCATGGAACTCGATGCTCCGTTCCTCGCCAATTATGTCTGGTCCGGCTATCTGCAGGCCGTCAAGCCGCTCATTGACAAGGACCTGCTCGATGACATGACGGATTCGAATATCGCCCAGGGCACCTATCCGATCGACAAGGACCTCTATGCGATCGGCCTAACCGACTCCTCGGTCGTGCTCTACGGCAATAAGAAATATCTTGAAGCCATTGGCGCCCGCATTCCGAAATCGGTCGACGATGCCTGGACCCGCGAGGAATTCGAAGGCTATCTCGAAAAGCTTTCCAAGCTTGAAGGCGTGAAGTGGCCGATCGACACCTTCCGAGGTTACGGCATCAAGACCGAGTGGATCACCTATGCCTACGGCCCCCTGCTCGAAAGCGCCGGCTGCGACCTGATCGACCGCAAGACTTGGAAGGCCAGCGGCACGCTCGATGGCGAGGCCTGCGTCAAGGCGCTGACGATGATGCAGGACTGGGTGAAGAAGGGCTGGGTCGTACCGACTTCGTCGGGCACCAACCAGTTCTACGCCGAGGGACAGCCGGCCGCGCTCGCCATGGGCGGCCACTGGTTCTACGCGGAGGCATCGGCAGCGATGAAGGACAATATCGTCGTCATGCCGCTGCCGAAGATCGGCGACAAGGGCGTGAGCCCGAACGGAACCTGGATCTGGGGCATTTCCGCGACCTCGGAAAACCCTGAGATCGCCGGCAAGTTTCTGAGCTTCCTGCTGAAGGACAAGGAGTACCGGGAGTACGCCAAGACCCAGTCCGCCTATCCGGGCCTGAAAAGCTTCGCCGCCGAATCCCCGCTCTATGCGGAAGGCGGTCCGCTCGCCATCGCCTTTGAGCAGGCTTCCAAGACCGCGATCGCCCGTCCGCCGCACCCGGCCTATCCGACGATCACCTCGGCCTTCATGCAGGCCGTCGACAAGATCTTCAACGGCGGTGACGCGCAGGAAGCGCTGACGGCCGCTGCCAAGAAGATCGACGAGGATATCGAGGACAACGCCGGCTACCCGCCCTTCGACGAGCAGCAGTAAGGGGTTTTGACGGGGCCGGCTCGTCCTGCCGGCCCTGGACCATCTCGGGAGGATAACCGATGAGGAGGAAACAATGACTTTGCAACAGGCCTCCACGCCCGCTTTGCGGCGTCCGGCGAAACGCCGCGACAAGCGGCGGCTCTGGCAGGAAATGGCGATGATCGCGCCTGCCGTTCTGCTTCTGGCGATATTCCTGATCGCGCCGTTCCTCTTGTCCTTCTGGACGGCGATGACCAATCAGCCGCTCGTGCCGCGCCCGACGCCGGTGCGCTTCGTCGGCCTGCTGAATTTCGAGCGCGTCTTCACCGATCCGCTGTTCTGGACCTCGCTGTGGAACGTTACGCGCTTCACCATCTGGGTGCTGCCGGTGCAGTGCGGCCTCGCCTTCCTGACCGCGCTACTCTTGCACCAGAAGCTGCCGATGCAAAACCTGCTGCGCGGCCTGTTCTTCCTGCCGGCGATCACCTCCATGGTGGTGGTCTGCGTCATCTGGGGCACGCTGTTCCAGTATCCGAGCGGGCCGCTCAACCAGATCGTCGGTTTCCTTTCCGGCGGCACGATCCAGCCGATCGACTGGCTCGGCGACCCCAACTGGGCGATGTTCTCCATCGTGTTGCTTTCAGCCTGGCAGGCCTATGGCTTTCAGATGATCATCTATCTCGCCGGCCTGCAGGGCATTCCCGAAGAACTATACGATGCCGCCCGCATCGACGGGGCAAGCGCGCTGCGACGCTTCTGGCACGTCACCATGCCCGGCCTTCGCCCGACCCATGTCTTCGTGCTGGTCATCACGACCATCCAGGCCTTCAAGCTCTATACGCAGGTGGCGATCCTCACCCAGGGCGGCCCGAAGGAGAGCACCGAAACCGTTGTCCACTACATGGTGCGCGCCGGCTTCGAAGAGCAGAAACTCGGCTACGCATCGGCCGTTTCCGTCATCCTCTTCGTCATCGTTCTTCTGATCGCGCTCCTGCAACGCAAACTCCTGAGGCGCTTCGATGTCTGATATCGCTTTGAGCCAGCCCGCCCCGCTGGCAATCGCAAGGGGCAACGGCAAGAGAAGCCTGCGCATCGTGCAGAGCCTCTGCATCCTGGTCATTGCGCTGGTGATGATCTCGCCGCTGTTCATGCTGCTGATCGCCAGCCTGAAGGACGACCGCTTCCGCATCCTCGCCGACATGGGCAGCTTCCGCGCCTTCTGGGTCAGCGACCCGACGCTGTCGAACTACAAGGAGATCGCCCATTTCTCCGGCGAGCTGGCCTACGGCCGATATCTCTTCAATTCGCTGGTGATCCTCGTCGCCACCGTCGTCTCGGGTCTGATCGTCAATTCCATGGCGGGCTTCGTCCTGGCCTGGGGTTCGCTGCGCGGCAAGGCGGCGCTCTTGGCGCTGGTCGTCGCGCTCTATGTCATCCCGCAGGAAAGCATCATCATGCCGCTCGTCGTCATGATGTCGCGGGCGGGGCTGACGGATACATTCGCGGTGCAGATCCTGCCCTGGGTGGCAAGCCCGCTCTATGTTTTCCTCTTCTACCAGTTCTTCGCGCAGCTGCCGAAGGAACTCTATGAAGCGGCGGAAATGGATGGCGCATCGGCCTTCCGCATCTACCGGTCGATCTACATGCCGCTCAGCCTGCCGGCGCTCGCCACGGTCTCGATCCTCATGGGCATCGAAAGCTGGAACCAGTATCTCTGGCCGACGCTGGTCACCCAGACCGACTATGCGCGGCCGATTGCCGTCGCCATCGCCACCTTCTTCGGACAGGACAGCATCTACTGGGACCGCGCCATGGCCGCCTCGGTGCTGATGATGATCCCCGTCCTCATTCTCTATCTGGCTTTCCAGCGCTGGTTTGTCAGTTCATTCGTCGGCTCCGCCGTGAAAGGTTGATCATGTCTCTGCAGGCAAAATCCGAAACGTCAGCACCTGAAACCATCGAAGCGGCGCTGACCGAAGGCACTGTGCTGCATCTGTGGCTGAAGGCGCGCCATGCCGGCGGCGAGGCGAAGCTCTTCGTCGCCGTCGATGGCAACGACATCGGCGAGCCCTCGACCCGCCGCACGGGGGAATTTGAGTTCTTCGCTGTGACCCTCGCGAAGGGCGGTGGTGCCGCGCTGTCTTATGATGCGACAACCACAGCGCTCTCTGTCGCCTATGCCTTCAGGCCGGAAACCGTGATGAAGGAGGGCATCCGCGTCCTGCACAGCGATGCCCGCACCGCCGCCCCCGACGTGCCCGACAGCTACCACTTCCGCCCGCCCTTCGGCTGGATGAACGATCCGAACGGTTTTGGACGGTTCGGCGGAAACGTTCACCTCTTCTACCAGCATTATCCTCATGAGCCGCGCTGGAACACCATGCACTGGGGCCATGCCGTCTCGAAGGATTTCGTCCGCTGGACGCATCTGCCCATGTTCCTCTTCCCGGCGGCGCATCTATCGGAAAAGGACGATGGCCGCGGCGGCGCCTTCTCCGGCTCGGCGATCCCCGGCACCGGTCCAGAAGGCGGGGAAATCCGCGTCTTTTACACCGAGCATGTGCGTGATCGGCAACCGGAAGAGCAAATCCAGCTTTCCGCCGTCAGCCGCGACGGCATCGTCGCCGGCCCGTCGGAAACCGTGATGCCGCTGCGCCCGGAAGGCTTGAACCTCACCACCGATTTCCGCGACCCTTATGTCTTCAAAGGCCCGGACGGTCGCTGGAAGATGCTGCTCGGCAGCCGTGACAGGCAGGGCGGCGTCGTACTGCTCTATGAAACCGCAGACGCGCAAGGCGCCGATGGCTGGACCTTCCTCGGCATCATCCATCGCGAGGACGGTTTCGGCATGACGGCGGCGGAATGCCCCTGCATGGTGCCGCTTTCCGGCAAAAACGCAGAAACCCGCTGGGCGCTGATCTTCGGTCTGCTCACCAGCCGCGACCCGGCCACCGGCCGCCGCAACCTCACCTCCGTCACCGTCGGCGGTTTCGATGGCCGCACCTTCACTGCGGAGTTCGAGCAGGAGTTGGATTTCGGTTCGGATGCCTATGCCTTCCAGGCCTTCATTGATGGCAACGAGCCGGTCGGCATCGCCTGGCTCGCCAACTGGTCGGATTTTTCCAAGAAGGACGATTTCCCGACGACCATGACCCTGCCGCGCCGCGTGCTTCTCGATGGCGACACCGTGCTGACCCCGCCGGTCGCAGCCGTCGAAAGCCTGCGCCATCAGTTGCTGGACGACACCGCGCTTGCCGCCGGCAAGACCGTGCCGCTCGGCACCGGCGCCGTCGAGATCGTACTTGATCTCACCGAGCCGGGCGCCGCCTTCGATCTCACCTTCGATCATCCGGATGTCGATCTAGGCGTGAAACTCGATGCCGATGGTCTGGCGATTGTCTTCGACGCTCGTACCGGTAAGACGCCGCCACGTTACGTCGCCACCGGCGCGAAACCGTCGAACCTGCGCATCTTCCTCGATGCCGGCTCCATCGAGGTCTTCGCTGACAACGGCCGCTGGACGGGGTCCAAACGCATTCCGGGCTTTGCCGCCGCAGGTTCGGCAACGCTCACAGGCGCCGTCGCCGCGGCCGGCGTCTGGCAATTGAAACTGTGAGGGAGGACAGACAATGGCATCGGTAGCAATCGACCGGGTTCTGAAGCAATACGGCGCGGCCTCCGTTATCCACGGAGTTTCCGCGGATATCGAGGACGGTGAGTTCGTCACGCTCGTCGGGCCGTCCGGCTGCGGCAAGTCCACGCTTCTGCGCATGCTGGCCGGGCTAGAAGATATCAGCGGCGGTGAAATCCGCATCGACGGCCGCGTCGTCAACGACGTCGCGCCGAAGGAGCGCGATATCGCGCAGCGAGATCAAGGAGTTGCATCAGCGCCTTGGCACGACCATCGTTTACGTTACCCACGATCAGATCGAGGCGATGACCATGGCCGACAAGATCGTCGTCATGCGCGCCGGCCGCATCGAGCAGATCGGCAAGCCGCTCGATCTCTACGACCGCCCAGATAACACCTTCGTCGCCGCCTTCATCGGCTCGCCGTCGATGAACCTCTTCGAGGGTGGCGTCAGCGACGGCGGCTTCCGTATCGAAGGCGGTGTTTCCCTGCCGCTTCCCCCGCAATTGAGCCAAAGCGCGGCGCGCACCTACGGCATCCGCCCTGAGGACCTCGACATTGCGGAGACGGGCATTCCGGCCACCGTGCTGACTGTCGAGCCGACCGGTGCGGAGACCCATCTTTCGGTGCGTGTCGGCACGCAGACGGCAACCATCGTGCTGCACCGGCGGGTGGATATAAAGCCCGACCAGCAAATTCACCTCGCGCCCAAATCCGAGAAAATCCACCTCTTCTCCGCCGAAGGCAATCGGATAGGCTGATCCCCCGGCGCCTCCCGCTGAGCTGCGTCCGTCATTTGACGGGCGCGGTTCGGTTTCGGTGCCATCCAGCCTTGCGACGTCTTGGTATTGGGTATTCGGCCCTTCAGTTGATCGAATTGGCCAATTGCGCGGCGATCTGTTGCCACGGTTCGAATCTCTTCAAGAGCACCAAACGGGCGGGGCTTAAGGCTGAGTCGTGCCGAGTGCTGCGAGTCTTTCTCGCAACACCTATGTGGGAACTGGTATCGCGGAAGGATTTGGCTGGATTAGAGCGTTTCAGTTACGGTATCCGTAGGACTGCGAAGCGATTTGCGCGAGCGGGACAGCTAGAGACAGCACGTCCGCATCTCCTAAAGCAGGACCTTGATGAACGCGGATATGATAGCCGCCTGGGCGGTGGAAAATGGATTCCATGCGATGGATTGCGGGAATTATCGTCGCCATGACAATGCAGGCGTGATCACGATCGAGATAAAGAGGATGTCATTCCTCCTCATCGATGAGAGGCAAGGATTGCGACCGCGCCTCATATCGCGGTTGTTCAAAGACATATCCCTCTCAAGCGGGAGCGGCCGCTTGCAGGGTCTTCTTCGTGATCGCAATCCCAATCATTGAGTCCTGACGCGATCACCACAGCCCAGCCAATTTACCCAGGCGGCCGACGGGCGGTATCAAGTTGCCATGCCAATCAGCAAGGCAATAGCGATCCTACGGGACGGGTGGGCATTCGCACGACCCGGCCTGTATCGAAGCTCTGGAGCGAGCACTTGCCAGGACGACGTTGCAGCGGGTTGCATCGCTCGTTCGCCGCTCAGCAAACAGAGGCTGTGATCGGCTGAAATACTGAACCGAACACCCGCCTGCGGACGCCCGAAATCCGTTCGCTGCACGGTACCGACGGCGGCGACGAAATAAACGATGTATCAAAAGACCGAAATCTGCACAAATGCAGGTCCACGCACCAATGCCACTCCGGAACTGAGCATTAGCGGTCGAAATTCCGTTTCCTGCACATCTCTGCCAACGTCATTTTATTGGGATTGTTCGCAATTGGTCGGCGCCATTCCGACCGCCGGCATCGCTCCAACTTTTGACCGTCAAATCATCCTTTTGCCGCATCCCTCCAGGCGCGCTCGAACGGCAGGCGCCAGGCGTGCGGGGCAATGAGTTGGTGGATCGACTTCGGCCCCCAGCCGCCCTGGTCGTAGAGGCGTACGGGCGGCGGGTTATCGAGGAGAGGTTGGGAAACCTCCCAGAGCCGCTCAATACCCTCGGCCGTAGTGAACAGCGTGTGGTCACCGCGCATGGCGTCGAGGATCAGACGCTCATAAGCCTCCAGAACTTCGCCAATCAGGCCGGTTTCGCTCATGGCGAATTGCAGCGAGAGCTTGTCGAGCCGGAAGCCCGGACCAGGGCGCTTGCCATAGAAGGAAAGCGAGACCTTGGAGGCATCAGCGAGGTCGAAGGTGAGGTGGTCAGGGCCCTGTGCCCCCACGCCAGATCCCGCAGGGAACATCGATTTCGGGGGCTCGCGGAATGCGATCGAAATAATGCGCTGCCCCTCGGCCATGCGCTTGCCTGTACGCAGGTAGAAGGGCACTCCGGCCCAGCGCCAGTTGTCGATCGCGCATTTTAGGGCGATGAAGGTGTCAGTGTCGCTTTCGGGATCGACGCCAGGCTCATTACGGTAGCCAATGTATTGACCGCGCACCACGTCGCGCGGCTCAATCGGCAACATGGAGCGGAACACCTTGTTCTTCTCTTCCGAGATTGGCGCAGGCTCAAGGGCAGTCGGCGGCTCCATCGCCATGAAGGCGAGGATCTGGAAGAGGTGGGTCACCACCATGTCACGATAGGCGCCGGTGGTCTCGTAAAAGGCGGCGCGGGTGGAAAGGCCGAGCGTCTCCGGGACGTCGATCTGCACATGGTCGATGAAGTTGCGGTTCCAGATTGGTTCGAACAGGCCATTGGCAAATCGGAAGGCCAGGATGTTTTGCGCCGGCTCCTTGCCGAGGAAATGGTCGATGCGGAAGATCTGCTTCTCGTCGAACACCTCGTGCAGCTTCTTGTTCAGTGCAACGGCACTGGCAAGGTCCGTGCCGAAGGGCTTTTCCATGATGATACGGGAGCGTTCAGTCAGCTCAGCCTGGGCAAGGAGTTGCACGGCCAGAAGGGCGGCACTTGGTGGCACGGATAAATAATGGACGCGCCGCGTCTCGGCGCCCAGTGCTTCCTCGGCCCTGTCGACCGCTTCCTTGAGAGCATTGGCGCCTGCTGCGAGCGGGACATAGTCGAGCGATGCGGCAAACGCTTCCCATTCGGACTGCGAGAACTTGCGAGTCAAGAACTTGTCCAGCGAGTCACGGGCGATGGTGCGGAAGGCATCCGCGTCGATGTCGTCGAGCGAGACGCCGATAATGCGGCACCCTGGAATGAAGCCCGCATTGGTGAGGTGGAACAGCCCGGTCAGCAGCTTGCGCCGTGAGAGATCGCCCGTTGCGCCGACGAGCACAACGACCTGTGGATAGCCGGGGCCAACCCGAGTTGAATTCTTGCGCAAAACACTCATCCTCAAGTCTTCCGTTGTCCCTTGGGGATGGAGGTCGACCCCAGCTCCGAGCTGCCGCGAAGCGGCTATCTTCGTGCGTGATGCCATGACGTTGAAGCTCACCCCTCAAAGCTTAAATAGACGCATGGATTGCGTAGCGGAGCAAGGGGGCGGCGATACCGTCCCGAAGTGCCGCGTCTTAGCGACTTCGGTCGCTCGTTTGTCGACTTTCTCGATACCAAGGTCTTCAGCACCTCATTTCGTTAGATGACCCAACTCAGAGGCGCAGGGCGGTCATTGACCAAATTCAACGCTGCCAGCGCTCGGGGCTCCGATGTCAGTTGCCTTTGAATGCCGTTTGTCAAAGATCGAGTTTTGTAGTCAGGGCAGCGTGCCATCCGAAGGTGACGCCCTCGCCAGCCAGCCATTCAAACCGTCGAACCTTGCTGCGTATTAAGGCCAACAGGATGGTCACGAGTTCGAACCCTTCAAGGCGGCCAAGCTGAAGGTGCCCAGACGGACGAAAACGCTCCATCATTCACCTGCCGGGTTCCTTTTGTTTTCTGCCTGACCGAAGAGGCTTGGGCTTGGGAGCGCGTGGATCAATTTCTGCGAATAAAGCTGAAACGTTCACCGAAAGAACCCTCGCAAACGCCTCGAGCGTTGCGACGGTGACATTTTCCATGCCTCTCTCGACCCGTCCGACATACGAGCGGTCGATCTCGGCCTCGAGAGCCAGTCTTTCCTGAGAGAGACCGTTGGCCACACGGAGTCGTCTGAGATTCCAGCCGATGGTTTGTCGAACGTCCATCCCATAACAAACGCATATTCACGGCTTGACAATCGACGGACTGATAGTCCCATAATAAAGCTGCAAAAAGGGACGCTCCCATGGAACTCCGTCAGCTCTCCTACTTCGTCGCGGTGGCCGAGGAACTGCACTTCGGCCGGGCGGCAGCCAAGGTGCGCATCGCCCAGCCGGCGCTCAGCAACCATGTGCAGGCGCTGGAGCGGGAACTCGGCTGTGCGCTGTTCATCCGTTCGACCCGGCGGGTGGAACTGACCAGGGCAGGGGAGATCTTCCACGAGCGCTGCGTCGGGATCTTGAGCGAGGTCGATCTGTCCGCCGAGATCACCAGGGCGGTGGCCGGCAAGACGATAAGGCAGATCAGGATCGGCACCGTCTATCCCGCCACCACCGGCGTGCTGCCGGCGTTTCTTGCAAAGATCGCCCGCAAGTATCCGGATATCCGCATCCATATATCCAGCGGCAATACCGGCGACATCATCCGCGGCCTGGAAAACGGCCAGATCAATCTCGGCTTCATCAGACCGGTGGAAAACATCGGCTCGTTGCGCTTCTCCTCGATCGCCCATGAGCGTTATCTCTTAGCCGTCGCCCGCACCAACCGGCTGGCGGAACAGGCGGAGATTGCCATCGACGACCTGCGCTCGGAAAGGATCATTGCCTTCAATCGCAAGAACCTCTCCTACACCGAGCGGTACTTCAACGAGAAGTTCGAGGAATACGATCTGACCCGCAACATCGCTTACAGTTGCGACGATACCTATTCGCTGGTGTCGCTGGTCTCGGCCGGCCTTGGCATCGGCTTTGCGCCGGAATGGACCGAAGGCTTGCCGAACCGGGCGTTCGAGCTGAAGGCGGTGAGGGGCATCGACTTCCGGATCGGGCTTGGTGTTGCCTGGAACAAAGAGGACCCAACCGCCTCGCGTGACGACATCGTCGATATCGCCCGCTCACTGGGACGGCCGGGCAGGTAAGCGATCCGCGCTGCGGTTCATCTGTGACGCGAGCGACGAGATGCCGCCTCGCGGATCAGCCACGTCTGCCTCCATCAGAACCCCCCTGCGATTGCGGCCATCGCGTCCTGCCCCGGCTTTGGGTCCTGCCAGGCTCGCGCCGCCGGCAACGGCTTTGCCGTCCTCCACTGCGTTTCGGCCCTGCGGGTGCAGGCAGCACTTGCCGCCCGGCTTTCGGACCGCCGTAGCAGGTCGCGATGGCCGCGACCTCGAAACGGAGGTTCCAACATGAGCAGGCAACAATCCAATCAACGATCCGATATCTATAGCCGCATCACCAACACGATCATCGCCGATCTCGAACGGGGCGTGCGGCCATGGACCAAACCCTGGACGACGGGGCATGCGACGGGCGAGGTCGGCCGGCCACTGCGCCACAACGGCCAACCCTATTCCGGCATCAACGTCCTGCTGCTGTGGTCGCAAGCCATCGCCCGCGGCTTTGCCTCATCGAGGTGGATGACGTTCCGCCAGGCAATCGAACTTGGCGGCGCCGTTCGCAAGGGCGAAACCGGCACGACCGTCGTCTTTGCCAGTTCGTTCAGCCGCACCGAGATGACGCAGACGGGCAATGAGATCGAACAGGATATTCCATTCCTCAAAGCCTACACGGTGTTCAACACCGACCAGATCGCCGGTCTCGACGGCCGCTTTGACGAGATCGCACCTGGTGAGGATCCGATGAGCCGGATCGGCTATGCCGGCCGCTTCTTTGCCAATACCGGCGCGCTGATCCGGCATGGAGGAACGGCTGCCTATTATGCCGCTCAGCGTGATTACATCCAGATGCCATGCCTGGATGCCTTCAGGGACGATGCCTCTTATGTCGCCATCCTCAGCCACGAGATGACGCATTGGACCGGCGCACCGCGACGGCTGGATCGCGATCTCAGCCGCTATGCAAAAGACCGGAGCGGCCGCGCCCGCGAAGAGCTGATTGCCGAACTCGGCAGCGCGTTTCTCTGCGCCGATCTCGGCATCGTCCCCGAGCTCGAACCACGCCCCGACCACGCAGGCTATCTCGATAGCTGGCTCAAGGTTCTGAGCCACGACAAGCGCGCTATCTTTTCGGCGGCGGCACATGCGCAGCGCGCCGTCGACTACCTGCATTCCTTGCAGCCCAAACTCGACGAGGAGGAGGCGGCGTAAGCCGTCTCTTCCTCCACTCATCCGTCTTTTCCTTCACTCAACCATGCGAGATGCGGATGCCGATCACCGCAGGACCCGATAGCCTCGCGACCGCTTCCTGCGCAAAAGGGTGAGCAGGAGATCGACGGCTTTTGCCTCGCTGTCGAAGACATGGATCTTCTGCTGCCCGCGGTTGCCGATGCGTCCCCAGCTGCGCACGAGCGATGTCTCGCCGAAGAGGTTCGGCTCGATCGACAGCGCATAAAAGCGGGCCATGTTCTTCGATGGATCGATGCGTTCGATGTAGAGGCGATAGGGCTGAAGTGTCATGCCGGCAGAATCGCAAAGACCGGTTCACTGCGTCCAACGACTTTTGTGAATCGGTCAGGCCCGATCGATTCACGTTGGTGATGTCGCCTCGTCAGATCTGTGACGCAGTGAACAATCTGACGAATTCCGGATCGGCATAATAGCGCAACTTTGTCGCAACGATCGGCCGCTGACCGGCGATAAACAGCAGCTCGGTCTCGGCATGCATGTTGCGCACTTCGTCGGGCGTCAGCAGCGGGCGGCCGACGTGCTGCTCGGCAAAGGAGAGGCCGCTCTTTTCCGAATCGAGCGCGCGTGCGGCCGTGTTGAACACCACGGTCTCCTTGCCGAGCAGATCGGAGACCAGACGGGCGCTGTCGTAATCATTGACGCCGAACACTTGCAGCACGCCGGCATTGGACAGAAACGTACCGGCGCGCTGGCGATAGGTGGCGCGCAGCTGATGAATGTCCTGGACGATCGGCCAGAGTTGCACACCGTAGCCTGCCATCAATCCCATGGCCCGTTCGATCGGCGCCAGATGACCAAGGGCGGCGAACTCGTCGAGCAGATAGAGAACCGGCGGCGCAGATGCATGCGGCGAGGGTGGCGTTCGCGCCATCTCGGTCAGGCTCTGGGCCACCAGCAAACGCAGCCAACGCGAATAGGCCGCAAGCCGGTCTGGCGGCAAGACCAGGAATACCGTCGCCCTGTTCGCCTTGAGGTCAGCGAACCGGAAATCCGATCGTGACAACACCCCGGTCATCCGCGGACTGTCGAGGAAATGCGTGTGTCGTTGGGCGGCCGACAGCACGCCGCTGGCCTCACGATCCGACTTGCCGAGATGACGATTGGCGGCACGGGCAACCAGACCATTGACTGCGTCACTGTCCTGCATCTCGTCCAGCACGGCACGAAACGCTTCCGGCGCCAGCGTCAGCAAGTGCCTGAGCATCGTCAGCGTGCGCCTGTCGTCTGGCTGGCTGGCAAGCACATGCAGCAGCAATCCCGCGATCAGCGCTTTGGCTTCCTCGTTCCAATGGGCGTCACCTGAAAGACCCGGTTCGTCGAACACCAGTGCGTCGGCCAAGGTGGCGACGTCTTCGGCAACATCGATGCCGGCAGGATTAAAACCGTCCATCGGATTGAAGGCAGCCGTTGGTTTGCCGGTGATGCCGAACGGATCGAGGATATGAACCGGCCCGAACTTCTCTCGTGCATCACCTGCGATGATCGCATTCTCGCCTTTCGGATCGATGCAGATGATCGAGCGGTCGGCGGTCAGAAGGTTCGGGATGATGGTGCCGACACCCTTGCCGCTACGCGTCGGGGCCATGGTGAAGAGATGAGCCGGTCCGCTGTAGCGAAGAAGCCGGCCAGAGTTGTTCGCACGGCCGATCAGCAATCCGCCTTCTGCCTTTGTCAAGGGCGCGATTTCTCGCGGACCTGCGAACCGAGCCGTCCCGTGCGTGTCGGCGTCGCTCGCTGTGCCAAAATGCGTGATCAGCGGCTCGGACAAAAACCGGATAAGCAGCACGATGGCAAAAAGCATGAATCCCCAGTCTCCGATATGCCAGACGATGTCACCTCTGCTGCTGCCAAGGATCACGCGAAGGAGGTAGTCGATCCCGAACTTGACGGTAACGATGACGATGACATAGCCGACCGCACCCTTCAGGAACGACCTGGCATATCGAAGCGGAAAGGTGATGAACGCGACGATCGCCCAGAGCGGATCGCGGGCCGCCATGCGCATCATGTTTGCGAAGGCAGTTTTGATCTGATTGGCATGGATCATGGCGCCGCACTCCCACTGCCGATATTGCCGAGAGACGGGTCGTGCGGCCGTGGTTCGAGCAGAGCGTCGAACAGATCCCGGTCGCCATCGCGGGTGAGAAACTTTGGCAGTTCCCGTCTCAGCCACTCGGCCAGTCCGCCGCCGATCTGCACATCGCGATCATTCTCGAGCCGATGGAGCACAAGTGCGCCGATCAGCACCTTGCGGCGCGTATCGATGGCGCGCTCCTGCTTGCTGAGCCGGATCTGCAATGTTCTTCGCTGGGCCTCGAGCTGCGCCAGCCGTTCCCCAATGGTTTTGCGTGCCATTGCCATCGTCTCCCTGTTCCACAATCAGCGATCGGCCGAACGGCATCAGGACAATGACCGCACACGATCGCATGCGCAGATGCTGCAGCGATGGGTGGCATGTCGGCTACTCGCAAATCTGCGCGTGGAATCAACCGGCTGAACGGCTTACGAGGTCATCGGGAGATTGCCGCGTGCTCCCACCAGTGCCCGAAGGCGCGAAGCGACGAAGGCACAAGGGCGCACTTACGAGTTGCTGGCGCAACTCCAGTGCGGGCCGCGGCCCGCTGACCAAGGACAAGCGATGGCGATCTATCACTTCAGCATGAAGCCGATCGCCCGCAGCGGCGGGCGCAGTGCCGTGGCATCCGCCGCCTATCGTGCGGCCGAGCGCCTCACCAACGAGCGCGATGGGCTGACCCATGATTTTAGCAACCGGCAGGGTGTCGAGCATGCCGAGATCGTCTTGCCGGCTGGTTCTTCTGCTTATTGGGCGATGAAGCGATCGGCCCTGTGGAATGCCGCCGAGCGTGCCGAGAAGCGCAGTGACGCCCGGATCGCCCGCGAATTCGAAATCGCGCTGCCGCACGAATTGACGTCGGATCAGCGACTGGCGCTGACGCGGGCCTTCGCCGAAGATCTCGCCAACCGCTATGGCGCTGCCGTCGACTTCGCCATCCATCGGCCAGGCGAGGGCGGCGACATCAGAAACTGCCACGCGCATCTGATGATGACGACGCGTGAGGTGAGGGAAACCGGCCTTGGCGACAAGACTTTGCTCGAGCGGGAAAACAGATGGCTTCTCGCCAATCACCTGCCGCCATCGCAGCTGCAGCTGAAGGATCTCAGACAGGCCTGGGAGCATCTTGCCAACACGCACCTTGAGAGGGTCGGCCTCGATATCCGTATCGACAACCGTTCGCATCTGGAAGCCGGGATCACGATCGAGCCGACCGAACATGTCGGTGTGCATGCGACACAGATCGAACGCCACGGTGGGGCAGTCTCGCGCGCGCGCATCTCACCGCAATCGGCCGACCGAAATGCCGAGACCATCCGGAGGCGCCCCGATGAAATCCTGAAGCTGATTACCAACGAGAAGAGCGTCTTCAACCGCTATGACATTGCCAGGGCTCTGCATCGCACCATCAACGACGATCCGCAGACCTTCCAGAATGCTTTTGCCGCGGTCATGGCGTCGAAGGCTCTCGTCGAGTTGAGGCCCGAAAGCACGGGCCTTCGGGGTCGTGACGGTGAGGCACGCTATTCGACGGTAGAGATCGTGGCGATCGAGGGCGCGATCGCCAGCAACGTCATGGCGATGACAGCGCGTCAAAACCAGGGTGTGTTCAAGCGGCATGTCGATGCGGCAATCGCCGCTCAGGACAGATCGATCCAGGCCGCAGGCGCGTCACCGGGGCAGGGGCTGTCGGCTGAACAGCGCCAGGCGATCGAGCATGTCACGGGTCCAGCTCAGATCGCCGTGGTGATCGGTTTTGCCGGTGCCGGCAAGAGCACGATGCTGGCAGCTGCCCGCCACGCCTGGGAAGCGCAAGGTTATCGCGTTCATGGCGCGGCTCTAGCCGGCAAGGCCGCAGAGGGCCTGGAGGAGTCATCCGGTATAACGAGCCGCACCTTGGCGTCGTGGGAATATTCCTGGCAAGCCGATCGTAGTCGGCTCAATGCTCGCGATGTCTTCGTCATCGACGAGGGTGGAATGGTCGCAAGCCGTCAGCTCGCCCGCTTTGTCGACGAGGTCAAACGGGCCGGCGCCAAGCTCGTCCTGGTCGGCGACCATGAACAGCTTCAGGCGATCGGAGCCGGCGCACCGTTCCGGGCAATCGCGGAGGCGGTGGGTCACGTGCAATTGTCGGACGTGCGCCGGCAAAAAGCCGATTGGCAAAAGCAGGCCTCGATCGACTTTGCCTCGCATCGGACCGCAGCCGGGCTTGCTGCCTATGCTGCACGAGGAAACCTTCATCTGAAGACGGATCGCGCTGAAACGCTGAAGGCGATCATTGCCGATTACGTCGCTGACCGATCGGCCAATCCCAACGACACGCGCATTGCGATGGCACATCGACGCGACGACGTCCGTGCCATCAATGCCGGCATTCGTGCTCGGTTGCAGGATCGCGGCGAGCTGGCAAACAGCACCAGCACCTCGGATGATCGAGGTGAGGAACGCACCTACCAGACCAACAATGGCAAGCGATCCTTTGCGCGTGGTGACCGCATCGTCTTCCTGGAGAACGATCGCGACCTCGCCGTCAAGAATGGCATGTTGGGCGAGGTCATCGCCGTCGCGCCGGACGCAATACAGGTTCGGCTTGACGGCAAGGCGCAGACGCAAGATGGGCAGCGCCAGGTGACCGTACCGGTCAATCGTTACCAGGCCTTTGATCACGGCTACGCCACGACGATCCACAAGACGCAAGGCGCTACCGTCGACCGGAGTTTTGTCCTCGCGTCGACGACGATGGACCGGCATCTGACCTATGTGGCGATGACCCGTCATCGTGAAGAGGTGCAGCTCTATGCCGGGCTCGATGCATTCAAGACGGAGCGCGCCCTGACGGAGGCACTGAGCCGCTCAGGCGTGAAGGAGACGACGCTCGACTATACCCATGACTTTGCCAATCGGCGCGGCATGGAGGATCGCCGGGGGCAGGGCGAAAGTGATGACGCATCTCACGGAATCACCAAAGGGGTACAGCCCATCCCGGACACGGCGGTTCCCAAGCCAATGGAGAAACCGCAGCCGCTCACAGCGCTCGCAGCCCGCAGCATCGCCGATGGCGGCTCTGCGCACCAACACCGCCGTGACGGTGAACGCGACGATGATCGCCCGGTGCTCATTGCGGCCGTGAAGACCTATGCGATGAGTGTCGAAGCGGTTGGACGGTCAAAGGCAATGGTGGCATTCGAACGTGATTGGGAGGCGGCAAAGCAGCTTGCACCGCAGGTGTTCAAAGACGCGCCAGCGGCAATGGAAGCCTTGCGCGGTCGCATCTTGGATGAGAATGCAGATCCGGTCGCGCTCGCCAACCAACTCAGCGCTTCGCCCGAGACGTTCGGTGCGCTCGCCGGCAAGACCGGCCTGTTCGGAGACAACGCCGAACGCAAACACGCGCTTTCAAGGATCGATGCGCTGGCTTCGCATGTTCGCCAATCCGCCAAGACCTGGCAGCGTCGCCTTGCGGCCGAATGCGGCTCGGAGCGCTGGAAGCGAGAAAGGCAGGACGTGGTCGAAGTTCTGGGGCCGAGCCGCCGGAGTGAGGCGCTGCTGCGCCAGCTCGACGATCTGCCTTATACGGACAAGGCAAAGTTCGTCGAGCAACTGGCGGGGACGCCGGAGGGTCGTCGCGCGCTTGCCGAGGCGAAGGACATCGTTACTGCGATCGAAACGCGCTTCGGTCGCGCCGATCCCTCAGATCTCGCAGATCAGCTGAAGCGAATGGGTCCCGATCAGGCCGGGGACATCGAGCGGATCCGCCAGGTCGTCCGCCTTGCCGACCGCAGTCATCGTGCAGAACTCACGCAGCAGATGGAGTTGGAGCGCTCGCTGAAGCGGGGCAGGACCTTGGGGCTTGGGATGTAGATGTTTGGCTCGGCTCAGGGATTTCGAGGAGGCTCAGGCTACCTCTTAGAGACTTTGGGCTTGCGTCCCGAGCGGTGGGGTTTCAGCTTCATCGCTCACCGGCCGGACCGCTTCTGCTGGTCCACGCCGCGACGACCGAGGAATTGGCGGGCGATCCCGAAGCCTATTGCTTTGAATTGGCTGCTGGAGGAGGCGTCGACGCCGATCAACATCGCGGCTGCCCGCAGCAATGCAAGCCTGATGGCCATTGGCTGAGTAACGGGACGAGGGCGCTGAAAATGCGCCCTCGCCGCACATGCGCCAAACTCGACACCATTGACCATTTTTTTAACAGTTGTGACTACAGTGGCGGCCTGGCGCGATCCTGCTACCGGCGGTCATCGTGACATGACCGCCGGTGCAGTGAGCCAAGGCGAGAGGTCGCGCCGGAAAAGAGCCAATTTTACTGGGGCGGGGGCCATCCATGGCGCTGATTGATCGACTGTTGCAACGCATGCGGATCGTGACGAAGATCCTCTTGTTTCTGGTGCCCCTGATCGTCCTGATAGCTGGCATTGGCCTTTTCGGTTATTTCACTGCCGGTACGCTCAACGGCCAGATGACCCTGACCCGGCAGACGATCGAAACCCTTTCCAGTTTTCAGCAACTGCGATCCGCGCTGACTGCGTTTACCGATCTTCCGAGTGCTGCCACGCGCGATTGGTTGATCGCCAGCATCTCGGATCAGGAGAAGGGCGCGGCGACACTTGATGCGATGTTGGCCGATCCGGCGCAGAAGCAACAGATCTCCGCGGTGCGCGAACTCGGGGCCAAGATGCAGGGCGGCGCCGACACATTATGGGCAGTGTCACAGGAGCGCGCCAATACGGAACAGGCAATCGACGACGAGGTGGCGCGGCTGTTTAAGGAAAGTCAGAGCGCCCGCCAGCAACTCGACGTGCTTCAGGATCAGGCGAACGGAAAAGAGGCCTTCGTCCGGGCACTTCTTCTCGATGCCTCGGCCTATAAGGGCCTCGGAGAGCGCATTGCGAAATTGCGCAAGGCAACCGCACGAGCAACCACCCCTGAGGATCTCGCCAAGGCCGTCAGCAGCCTGCTGCCACCGCTCGTCAAAGAAGCGGGCGCGAGTGTGACGCTTGCGTCCGAGAAGGCTCAAAGCCAGATCGCGTTGCTGAATCCACTCTTGGACAGGCTCGCTGCAATGGCCAAGGAAGGTAGCAATCTGACGCTGGACACTTACGCTCCCCTCGACCAGGAACTGCAATATCTCGAGGAGCAGTTTGCAAAGCTCGCCGCTGCCAATGCGGACACGGCAATCGAGCGCTTTGCCGGCATGGATGCGAGTATATCAACGCTTCGCTCGATGGTGGCGATCGTCAATGCCGCTTTCAAATCCATTGACGATCTGCGCTTGCACTTGAGCGAATTGAACAGACGGGTGGATGCCGAAGCGAGGGATGCGGTTCTCACAGATCTCAAGGCGCTGCGCGAAAGCGCTGCAAAGCTTGTGCCTTTGAGCGGGCGAAACGCCGCGTTGCAGGATCTTGCCAAGAAAATCGAGCCGTCGCTTTCCGCAATCGAAAAGCACACGTCGCTTTTGATATCGATCGCCGATCGCTGGCGGGGCAACAAGGAGGCCGCGACGGAGCTGGTGGCGTCGGCAAGTCATACGCTCGAGCAGTTCGTCAGCACGGCGCAGGAGAGCGGCAAGGAAATCAGCCAGCGCTCGGCGACAATGTCGCTGTCGGCAATGATTGTGGGCACCGTGCTAGCGATCATCGGCGGTCTCATGCTGATCGAAACGCTGCGCGGGCCGCTGATGCGGATCACCCAGACGATGATGAGACTGGCCGACGGCGATCTGAACGTCCCGATCGGCGACGGCAAGCGCGGCGACGAGATCGGCGACATGATCCGGTCCGTCACCGTCTTCCGTGATCATGCGCTTGAGAAGACCAGGCTGGAAGAGCTTGCCGAAACAAACAGGGCGCGAGACGAACTGGAGCAAGCCCGCCGCGCGGCTGAGCAGGCGCGTATCGAGGCCGAACAGAGCGAGGCTCTCACCGCCCTGTCGGAAATGCTCGGCAAACTCGCCGATGGCAACCTTGCAGCTGTGATGAGCGAGGATCTGGCCACAGATTATGTCGCGATGGCGCGCACCTATAATCACGCCATCGATGCGCTGCGCCTGACGCTCGCCGAGGTGCGCAACACGACCTACGAGATCGCCGAGGGCAGCACCAACCTTTCCGGCGCCGCCGACGATCTGGCCCGCCGCACGGAACAACAGGCCGCGTCCCTCGAGGAGAGTTCGCGGGTGCTGGGCGAACTCACTGCCAGCGTGCGAACGACGGCCGAAAACGCCCGTCAGACGTCGCTTTCGGTCGCCGAGGCGCACCGCCAGGCGGAGCACTCCGCGGCCGTTGTCGCCAAGGCGATCGACGCCATGGGCGCCATCAACCGGTCATCCGAAAAAGTCACCAGCATCATCGGCGTGATCGACGAGATTGCTTTCCAGACCAATCTCCTCGCGCTCAACGCGGGTGTGGAAGCGGCCCGGGCTGGAGAGGCGGGCCGAGGCTTTGCTGTCGTCGCGCAGGAGGTGCGTGAGCTTGCGCAACGTTGCGCCACGGCCGCCCGTGAGATCAAGGGCCTGATTTCCACCAGCGCATCACAGGTTGGCGCAGGCGTCCAGCTCGTCGAGGAGACCGGCCAGGCGCTGTCATCCATCATGGACCATTTCACCTCGATCAATGGGCTGGTGCAAGTCATCTCGTCTTCGACGACCACGCAATACAAGGGGATTGACGAGGTCAACAACGCCGTTCGCGATGTCGAGCACATCACCCAGCACAATGCCGCCATGGTGGAGGAAAACACCGCGGAGATTCATCGGCTCCGGCATCAGGTGGAAGTGTTGAACGAAAGAATCTCCCACTTTCAGACCGCCGATATCCGCAAGGCATCGCCCGCCGCCCGCCCCCCGATGTCCCTGGTTTCCTGAGGGGATGTCTCCTGAGCGGACGCCTTCGGAAATCTCTCCGATATGCAAGGGAACCTGGGTGCTCAATGAGAGCAGGCAGAAGTTGATTGCTCACGCGTAAGGCGTGCCTGCCAGTGCAGCGTTCAGGCCGATGGTTCCCTTATCGACCGCGGCGAGAATCGGTTGGTAGTCATACCGCCGCGTGCCATCCATCGCGGATATGGCGGTAGCCTTCGCGATAGACCGATTCCGGTGTCTCGGAAAAGTCGCGCCAGACCTTTGTTGCGGCGGCGAGCTCCTTGAGCGCCCGGCCGAAGGCCTCGATTGTCAGCCACCCGTCGTAGCCGCTCGCGCGTAGTGCCCTAAACGTCTCCGCCCAGGGAATGTTGCCACGACCGGGTACGCCGCGGTCGTTCTCCGAAATGTGGACATGGACGATGTGATCACTGTTTCGCGTGAACGCGCCGATGGGGTCGGTCTCTTCGATATTGCTGTGGAACGTGTCGTACATGGCGCGGATATGCGGGTGTCCGACCGCGTCGATATGGGCCGCAAGATCGTCCATCGTGTTGAACAGGTAGCATTCGAAGCGGTTCAGCGCCTCAAGCCCGATCGTGATGCCATGCTTTGCTGCATGATCGCCGATCGCGCGTTGCGAGGAAACCGAGCGCTTGAGTTCCGCCGCGCTCGGTCCGCTGCCGGAAAATTTGCCGAGCGTCGAATGCAGCGGCCCGCTCAGCATCGTCGCGCCCAGCGCATCGCTGCAGTCGATGGCCCATTTCATGTAGTCGATGCCGCGTCTGCGGGTCTGGGCGTCGGCGGCGATCAGGTTCATCTGCGGATCGCCCATGGCGGAAACGGCGGTCCGTTCCAGGCCGATCCGGTCAAGCATGTCTGCCAGCCGATGGTAGTCGTCGGGTGTGCCCGAAAAGATCGGGATCTCGACACCGTCAAACCCCGTGTCCTTGATATCGCGTAACAGTGCCTCGTGTTTCCGGCCGACACTTGTCGTCCAGAGGAACATGCACATGCCAATCTTCATCTCCCCTCCACTTGGCCCTGCGGCCACTGCGCGACGATTTCAACACCCTATCACTTTTCCAAATCTGGTCATACCAAATCTTCGAATCTGGTCAAGCCAGTTAATTGCACGCTTGGGATGCTGGATTTGCGCCTAAGCGGGAAATTCCGGATTAAATGTCGATCGTTTAAAGAATTATCGACCTTTTGGCCCCGTCTTGCAGAGGGTTAAGAATTGAGCTAGAGCTTTCAAATAACGAGAATTGGCCAAACCAGATTGCCGAGGATGGCGAGAGTGGCCAACGATAACATGACCTTTTGCCGCCCGATTGGCGGTGGACCGTGCTGCACCTGTCTGGGAGGACCTCATGCATCTTTCGACACACAACTGGATGCGGGCCGAGCCGCTCGCCGTCACGCTGAAGCGCATCAAGAAATATGGCTACGAAAGCATCGAGATATCCGGCGAGCCGGCACAATACGACGTCAATGAGACGCGCGCGCTGCTGAAAGAGCACGGCATCCGCTGCTGGGGTGCCGTCACCCTGACGCTCGGCGAGCGCAATCTTGCCGCCAGGGATGAAGGCCAGCGCGCCAGGTCGGTGGACTATGTCAAGAGCGTCATCACCATGGTCAGCGAACTCGAGGGGGAGATCGTCACCCTGGTGCCGGCGACCGTCGGAAAGGTGGTGCCGGATGGCACCGAGGAAGAAGAGTGGACATGGGTGGTGGACGCTACCAAGGAGTGTTTTGCCCATGCCCAGAAGAGGGGCGTGCGCATTGCCGTCGAGCCGCTCAACCGCTTCGAGACCTATTTCTTCAACCGTGCCGCCCAAGCGCTGGCGCTCGCCGATGCCGTCAGCCCTGAATGCGGGGTTTGCCTTGATGCCTTCCACCTGAACATCGAGGAGGAAGACATGTATGAAGCGATCCGGCTCGCTGGAAAGCGCCTGTTCGACTTCCACGTCGCCGATAACAATCGTTTTGCCGCCGGCCTCGGCCAGCTCGACTGGCCGAAGATCATCGGCACGCTGAAGGAGATCGGGTACGACGGCGCCGTCACCAACGAATTCGTCGCTCCGGTCGACCGCACGCCGGCCTCAAAATATCCGGACATGGTCGAGCGCAACCCCGTCGATATTCCCCCGGAGCAACTGAAATTTATCCAGGACCACGGCTCGAGCCTTCTCACTGAGAAGTTCTACGACGATCAGATGCGGATCACTGCCGAGACGATCCTGCCGCTGATCAAATAACGAACGGAAAGAATATGCCCTGCGGCTCGCGGGCCGCGAGGGGCAGGGGATCCGAGACATGCGCATCAAGACCGTAGAGGCCTGGTGGATTAAAATTCCCATCGAGGCGAGCCGTCAGCACCGCAGCGACTTCGGCCGACTGACGACCTTCGATAGTGCGATCCTGCGGATCGAAACGGACGACGGCATCGTCGGCTGGGGAGAGGGCAAGAATGCCGCGGGCAGTGCGGGAACCTATGGCACGCTGGTCCACATGCTCAATCACGAAATTGGGCCGAAGCTCATCGACCGCGATCCTGCCGACATCTCCACCATATGGGAGATGCTCTATAACGGCGTACGCCACGAGACGGCGGCGAGTTCGGGTCACGCCATGCCCGAGATCGCGCGGCGCGGCCTTTCCGTCGCGGCGATCAGCGCGGTCGACATAGCGCTCTGGGACATTCTCGGCAAGTCGCTCGGCGTCCCCGTCTGGAAGCTGCTGGGTGGGCGCAAGGCGGACAGGTTGCCCGCCTATGCCTCGGGCGGTTGGGAGAGCGTGGACCGGATCGGTGAACAGCTCCGGTCCTATGTCGCGGCCGGTGGTTTCAAGTCAGTCAAGATGCGCGTCGGTGCGATGGATCGTGCGCTGCATGTCTCGGCATCGCGCGTGCGGGCGGCTCGCAAGGCAATCGGCCCCGATGTCGACCTCATGGTCGATGCGCACGGCACCTATACTGTTGCGGAGGCAAAGCGCTTCATCCAGATGGTCGCCGATTGCGACCTCGCCTGGTTCGAGGAGCCGGTGATAGCGGATGACAAGCCGGGCATGGCGGAGGTGCGCGCGGCTGGGAACGTGCCGATCGCTGCGGGCGAGAGCGAGGCGACGCGTTTTGCCTTCCGAGATCTTGCCATGCTTCGGGCCGCCGACATATTCCAGCCGGATCCCGCCTTCTGCGGCGGCATTACGGAGGCGATGCGCATCAGTTCGCTCGCCAGCGCCTTCAACCTCCGTTTCGCGCCGCATCTTTGGGCCGGTGCGCCCTGCTTCTTCTCCGGCCTGCACTTGTGCGCCGCTTCCCCGGCAAGCTTCATCATCGAATATTCGCTCGGCGCCAATCCGATGATCCATGATCTTGTCGAGGACACTGTGTCGGTGAAAGACGGTATGGTAGAGATCCCGGACAGGCCTGGCCTGGGCTTCACGATCAATCAGCGGGTCCTGGAGACTCACGCGCAAAGACAGTGACGATGAAAGAAAACTCCCTCCTCTCCGATCTCGCGGCCCATCTTTTCTCGAACTCGAGCGGCAACGGCCGTACGCCTTCGGAGCGAGAGCTTGCGGAGCATTTCGGCGTCAGCCGGGGCCAAATCCGCGAGGCACTGGCCATTCTGGAGGCAATGCGCATCGTCGAGCGCCGAGCCAAGTCGGGAATCTATCTGACGACCACGGAGGCGAGCGTGGAGGCAATGGCGCTTTTTGCCCGCGCCGGCGTGCCGCTTGATCCTATCCTGATCTACGAGACTGTGGAGCTTCGCAAGATCCATGAGATCAAGGCCGCGGAGCTCGCCTGCGATCGGGCGACGGAGGAGAACTACCAGCACTTGCGCGATATCCTCGCTGCGTCGGAGGCGAAGCTTGCCGCCGGCGAGGGGCTGGCGCGCGAGGACCGGGACTTCCATTTGGAGATCGTCCGAGCCACCAAGAACAGCGTCTTCCATCGGGTGTGCAGCGTCTATTACGTCATGGGCGAGCACCGCCTGCCGATCTATTTTGCCGACGCCGCCCGCAGCCGGCGCTCGCATGAGGAACACATCCGCATCTACGAGGCGCTGCTTGCCCGAGACGGCAATCTGGCCCAGGCGCTGATGAGCGCGCATCTTCAAGGTGCGGAAAGCTATTGGAAGGGTCTCATCGGCGGTCCAGCGACGACAGCCGAATAGGCGCAACCGGCGGGAGGGCCGATGAGCTTCATCTTTTCCACACATCCCCTGCACCCTGCGGCCAAGTCCATGCTTGAGGCTGCGGGTGATCTGCGCGTCGCTTCCGCGCCCGATCCCGAAACATTGCTGCGAGAAGGCCGCGGCGCGGGCATCGTCATCGTACGCGCGCCGATCCCGCCGGCCTTCTTCGAGGATGCGCCGGCGCTTCGCGCTGCGATCCGCCATGGCGCCGGGCTCGACATGGTGCCGTTGGATGCGGCGACCCGTGCCGGCGTGCTTGTCGCCAACGTCCCGGGCGCCAATGCCTCGACTGTCGCCGAGCATGTCTTCCTCGTGACACTGGCCCTGCTACGGCGCTTTCGCGCGATGGACCGCGAACTGCGTCAGAGCGGCTGGGCGGCGGGCCGCGCCCAATCGGACACGGCCGTCGACCTCGCCGGCCGCATCATCGGCATCGTCGGAATGGGCAATGTCGGCAAGGCGATCTTCCAGATCGCGAAGTTCGGTTTCGGCCTGGAGGTGGTCGCCACGAGCCGGTCGCCGGAAAGCGTGCCGGACGGCGCGCGTTTCCTGACGATCGATGAGCTTGTGGCGACGGCCGACATCGTGGTGCTCTGCTGCCCGCTGACGCCGGAGACGACCGGCTTGCTCAATGCCGGTCGCATCGGGCGCATGAAGCCCGCGGCCGTTCTGGTCAACGTCTCGCGCGGCCCCGTGATCGATGATGCGGCGTTGATCGAGGCGCTGCGCGATGGTCGCATCGGCGGAGCCGCGCTCGACGTCTTCGCAACGCAGCCGCTACCGCTCGACCATCCCTATTTCGGCTTTGACAACGTCATCGTCACGCCGCATCTCGCGGGTCTGACGGAAGAGAGCATGATGCGCATGGGAACAGGCGCGGCGAGCGAAGCCCTGCGCGTCATCAAGGGCGACTTGCCCGTTAATTTGCGCAATCCTGAAGTGGTAGAACACTATCGCCGGCGCTTTCCCGCATAGCGCCTCGTCGCGACAACTCGAAACGCTCACTGCCCCGGCCGTGCCGCCGAGACCGCTGGCATCCTTCGGACCGATCAGGTCAGCCCGCGTGCCGCAGGCTTACACCGCTTCCGGCGTCAAACAGCACGACCTTTTCCGGATTCCACGAAAAGCGAACCTCATCCTCGATCCGAAGCGCCGTCTGTGTCGGCACGGTCGCGTGGATGAACTTCTCGCCGGTGCGCAGCGTCACGATCTTTTCAACACCATGGTTTTCCACGTCGTGGACCCGTGCTTCGCCGGGCGCGCCGCTGTCGAGAAAAATGTCCTCGGGACGGATGCCGAAGGTGAGCGGGCGACCGTCTGTCGCGATCCCGTGTCCGTTGCCGAGGGGCAGCCGATAGCCTTCGCTGGCCACTGCCTCGCCGCCGGCAAGCGTGCCGGCGATCAGGTTCATCGGCGGCGAGCCGACCGCGCGCGCGACGAAGGTGTTGACCGGGTTTCTGTAGATCTCCTGCGGCGTACCCGTCTGCACCAGTTGACCATTGTTCAGGACGCCGATCTTGTCGCCCATTGACATGGCCTCTATCTGGTCGTGAGTGACGAAGAGGAAGGTCGCGCCGAGGTTCATCTGCAGGTTTTTCAGCTCGGTGCGAAGTGCTTCGCGAAGCTTCGCGTCGAGCGCCGAAAGCGGTTCGTCCATCAAGAAGACCCGCGGTTTGCGCACGATGGCCCGGCCGATCGATACGCGCTGCATCTCGCCTCCCGACAGCCGGTCCGTCTTGCGGTCGAGCAGATGCTCGATGCGCAGAGTCTTCGCAACGCGGTCGACGCGCTCCTTGATTTCTCCGGGTTCAACGCGACGGATACGGGATTTCAATGGAAATTCCAGGTTCTCCCGCACCGTATAGCGCGGGTAAAGCGAATATTGCTGAAGCACCAGGGCCACGTCGCGCTCGGCGGCACCCCAGTCGGCGACGTCCTGCCCGTCGATGAAGATCTGGCCTGCGGTCGGCTTCTCGAGACCGGCGATCAGGCGTAGCGTCGTCGTCTTGCCGGCGCCGGTCTGCCCGAGCAGCACGAAGAACTCGCCGTCAGCAATGTCGATGTTCAGGTTTTTCAGCGCCGTGTGCCTGCCGAAGGTCTTGGTGATGCCCTTGAGTTCGATATGCGCCATCAGAGTCTGATCCCCAGCGACGAGCCGGTCGCGGTGTTGAAGAAATGTGCCTGGGCGGGGTCGATGCGTGCCCAGACGGCTTCGCCAGGACCAGGCACGAAACCGCTCTTGGTGCGTGCCCTGATCATCTGGTGACCGACCTTCAAGTCCACGATGTCGTGCGAGCCCAGAGGCTCGATGATATGCGCCTCGACCGGCATGAAGCCCTCGCGGGCCTCGCGTGAAACGAGCACGCCCTCAGGCCGGACCCCGAGTGTCAGCTTGCCGTTCTCGGCCCTTGCGTCAGAGAGGCAGTTGGCCAGTGCAGCGGGGAACTCGAAGCCCGTTACCGCGTCGCCGACCTGCACGCTCGCATGGCCGCCCGTTTCGGTGATGGTCGCCGGCGCCATGTTCATGACCGGGCTTCCGACGAACTGGGCGACGAACGTGTTGGCGGGTTGCGCGTAAACCTCTTCCGGCGTGCCGATCTGCTGGAGGATGCCCTCGTGCATGATGACGATGCGGTCGGCGAGCGACATGGCCTCCACCTGGTCATGCGTCACGTAGATGGTGGTTGAACCCTGCTTGATATGCAGGCGCTTGATTTCCGCCCGCATCTCCTCGCGCAGCTTCGCGTCGAGCGCACCGATCGGCTCGTCCATCAGCATGGCCTTTGGGCGTCGCACGAGCGCGCGGCCGATCGCGACACGCTGCATGTCGCCGCCTGACAGCGCCGAAGGCTTGCGGGCCAGCAGACCGGTGATGCGCAGCACACCGGCGATCTCGCGGACCGACGCATCGACATCGGCACGGCTCATCCGGGTAGCGCGGAGCGGGAAGGCGATGTTCTCGTAGACCGTCATGTGCGGATAGAGCGAGAAGGATTGGAACACCATGGCGATGTCCCTGCCGGATGCCTTGATATGCTGCACCGGCTGCCCGTCGATCAGAATATCGCCTTCGTCGATGGTTTCCAGCCCCGCGACGGCGCGCAATGTCGTCGTCTTTCCGCAGCCCGATTGTCCAAGCAGCACGATGAATTCATTGTCGGCGATGGCGAGATTAAGGTCTTTGATGACCTGGACGGCACCGAAATATTTCTGAATCCCGCGAAGTTCGATCTGCGTCATGAATGGCTGCCTTCGTCTGGTTGCGCGTCCCGCGGGATTTTGGTCGTCACCATGAAGGCGATCAGTCCGACGAGCGTCATCGTCATGCCGTAGCGATGCAGAAACAGGTTCCAGGGCTGGCAGAGCGCGATGATGCCGAGGATCATCAGATACTGCGAGGCGGGTTCGAGATATTTCTGGTTCAAGGCGCGGAAGGTCATTTGCGGATCGCTCCGAAGCTCATGCCGCGCAGGAGATGGTTCCTGAGCAGGAAGGTGAAGATGGCGACCGGTAGCAGGAACAGGAATGTGCCGGCCGCAATAACCGTCCAATCCGGCAGGCCTGAGCCGACCTGGCTCGGAATGAAGGGTGGGGCCGTTTGCGCGCGCCGGTTCGTCATAATCAGCGCAAATGCATATTCGTTCCAGGCCGTGATGAAGCAGAAGACCGCGGTCGCGGCGATGCCGGTCGCCGCTTCCGGGATGACGATCTTGAAAAAGGCCTCCATCCGCGTGTAACCGTCGACGAGTGCGGCCTCCTCGTATTCCCTAGGGATCTCGTCGATGAACCCCTTCATCAGCCAAACGGAGAAGGAAAGGTTGAAGGCAGTGTAGAGGATGATGAGGCCCCAATGCGTGTCGTTGAGGCCGACGACGCGGTACATGAGGAACATCGGGATCGCCACGACGACGGGCGGCAGCATGCGCGTCGACAGGATGAAGAAGAGAAGGTCTGCCTCCCCCTTCACTTTGAAGCGCGAGAAGCCGTAGGCTGTGAAGGTTCCCATGCCGACGGCCAGCACCGTGGACGTGATGGCGACGATCAGCGAGTTCATAAAGCGGTTCGGATAGCCGGAGGGCTGCACCTCGCCGCGGCCGGAGCGAACGATCTTCTCGCCGCCGTCAAACACCATCCGCTCCCACCAGGGGGCGGCGGCATATTCTTCAGGAGTCGGCGCCCCGCGCAATTGCGAGCGCTTAGTGAAGAGCTTCACGAAGGGCGAGAGTTCCGGCTCGAAGAGCACCGTCGGCGGAATGGAGGTGGCGAGGTTGCGCGGCTTGAAGGCCGTCGAGGTGATCCAGTAGATCGGCGCCAGGAAGATCAGCGTGATGACCAGTACGGCGGCGATCGCCACCCGGTTCAGCGCGCGTTCGGAGCGGGTTTGGACGGCAGCCATCTCAGCGCTCCTTCACTTTGTTGAGGTACTTGACGTAGATGTTGGTGATGGCGAGAACCATGACGAGCACGATGTAGGCGAGTGCGCAGGAGCGCCCCGTCTGCCATTCCTGGAAGGCCATCTTGTAGAGCCGGATGGAGATCACCTCGGTCGTCGGTTGGCTGGTCAGGATGTAGGCGAGGTCGAAGGTCTTGAAGGCCTCCATCGTACGGAAGATGATTGCGATCATCAGGATCGGCGCCACCAGCGGCAGCGTGATGCGGAAGAAGGTATAGAACGGGCCCGCCCGGTCGATCGCCGCTGCCTCGTAGAGATGCTTCGGCACGGCCGAAAGGCCGGCAAGCGACAGCAGCATCACGAAGGGCGACCACATCCAGATGTCGGTGATTGCGACCGCATAGAGCGCCATGTCCGGATTCGACAGCCACTCGAAGGAGCCGAGGCCGAGTGCGTAGTTGATGATGCCGAAGGACGGGTCGTAGAGCAGCTTCCAGAAGAGGCCGACCACGGCCATCGAGAGCATCATCGGCAGCAGCAGCAGCGTCGTCAGAAGACCCTTCAGCGGGATGTCGCGGTTGAGCAGCATCGCGGTGCCGAAGCCGACGACCACCTGGCCCGTAACAGAGACGATCACATATTTCGCGGTGATGGCGAAATTCGACCAGATGAAAGGATCGTTCAGCAGGTCGCGGTAGTTCTGCAGGCCGACGAAGTTCGCCGGCGCGTTCGACGAGGCGCGAAAGTCGGTGAAGGAATAGCCGAGCGAATAGATCAGCGGAAAGATGTTGAAGACGATCAGGAACAGGATCGTCGGAATGATGAAGAGATTGCGAATTCGGATGTCGCTCATGCCGCGAGATGCGGCACGCGATTTCGTGTCCAGCGATGTCATGACTGCGGTGGCCAATCCTCTCCTCCTCCGAGAGTCGGCGCCGGATGCCGGAAAAAGCATCACGATGCGCGAGGTGAATTCCGGGCGCCGCGCCCTCTCGAACCGCGCCTTTGGGCGCGAGATGCAGAATGCAACGGAGGGGCGACGGAGCCCCTCCGCTGATGGCGTTTGCTATTTATTGCGTCCGTATTTCTTGAACGTCGCGTTCCAGTCCGCTGCTAGAGAGTCGAGCACTTCCTTCGCCGTGCCTTGGCCGGCGGTGACGAAGGGATAAATGCGCTGGTTCGCCTGGATCAGCAGTTCGGCATATTCAGGTGTTGCCCAGAAGTCCTTGACCTTGAACATGGTCTCGTAGAAGGCCTTGTTATAAGGCGTGGCGTTCTGAAATTCCGGGGATTCAAGCACTTTGGCGCTTGCCGTGTAGCCGCCGAGTTCAGCCCAGCGCTTCTGGGTCTCGTCCTTGATGAACCATTCGAGGAATTTCATCGCCTCTTCCTGGTTTTTTGAGTAGGAGATGACCGATATGCCTTGGCCGCCGAGCGCTGCGAATTGCTCGCCGTTCGGGCCTGCCGGATTGGCAAAGAAGCCGGTAACCTTGGCGTTCGGGTTGGACGCCTCGTTCACCAGGGCAGGGAAGAAGGCGAAGTAGTTCATGCTCATCGCCGCCAGGTTCTCGGTGATCGCCTGGTTGTTCTCGACGAAGAAGGACTTGGCCCAGCCCGGAGGCGTAAAGCCGTAGAGCTCGCGATAAAGCTCGAGCGCCTTGACGTTCTTCTCGGAATTGATGATGCCGTCGACCTTGTAGCTCTGGTAGTCGCCGAGTTCGCCTCCAAACGAGAAGATCGCGTTCTCGACACCCATGACGAGACCGTCATAAGAGTTGTCGGTGTAGATGGCGATTCCGTATCGCTTCTGGTCTGGACGGTGGAAGAACTCGGCGATGTCACGCATCTGGGCCCATGTCTTCGGCGGGGCGAGGTCGTAGCCGTATTTGGCCTTGAACGCCTCCATCTCCTTGGGATCTTCGAACCAGTCCTTGCGGTAGGACCAGCCGACGGCGTCGCCTTCGGCCGGAACTGACCAGTACTTTTTCGAGTTCGACGGATATTCGGAGTAGTATTTCACCGTTGCCGGGGCCATCACCTGGGTCAGATTGTGCTTGGTGAAGAAGTCGGTCAGATCGACGTAATGGCCGGCTTCTGACGCCGCCCCAATCCACTGACTGTCACCGACGACCATGTCATAGGCTGAACCCTTGGCGTTGAACTCGGTGAAGGCCTTGGTCTGGAAGTCGCCCCATGGTGTGGTCTCGACCGTGACCTTAACGCCGGTTTGAGCCTCATATTCGTTGGCGAGTTCCTGAAGGTAGTTTGCCGGGTCCCACTCGGCCCAGAAGATGGTCAGTTCCTGGGCCTGTGCGGACGTTCCGCAGGCCCACATCAATCCGACACCGGCCAACAGACCGGTCATAGTTTTGCGCATAACGTTTCCTCCCATTTATGCACGCTTCCCGCTTCATCGCGGGCCTCCCGATCTGGCTTCCCGATCCTCCTGGGTGGTGTTCGTGCTCAGGGTCCTCCTCGACCCCTAGCTCGTTTCAGATCTCAAGCCTGAACGTCGTTTCCCTGATCTGGTATTACCAAATGCCATTATCGTCAAGCGCAACCTCGGAGAGCTTTCATCAAAGGCTCGTCATCGAGGTGTCGACGTCTTTCCCCCGCAATTGCGGGCCTGCTGACGCAGTCTTGTCGGACCGTCTCACATTCATCATCATCGCCGATCCAGACCACAATACAAGAATATATTACTGACGCTGGTCTAACCAGTTGGTGCGCCAAGTGTGGGCGCGCCATGTCATGCCTCGCTCTCTGCCTGCCGTAATGCGGTATCGACTAGCGCCTTGGCGGCCCACTCGGCAACAGACTGCGCGCCTTCCGAGGTCAGGCCCCAGATATCCTTCAATACGATCAGCACTTCGACGCCGAAGACAAGCGAAAGAGCCTGTGCAAGGCGTTCCCGGGATTCGGGCGGCACGGTGCCCTGCAGGGGGGCAGTCACGCTCTTCAGCAGGTCGACCCGGTGGCCGCGCTTGAACAGCGGCTCGTTGCCGAGCGTGCCGGCCTGGCGCTGCGCCCACTGGTCCAGCGAAAGTTTCAGCGCCGCCTTGAAGGTGGCCTCGAACTCGTCGATGCGCGGCATCGCGGTCGCCAAGAGGTCGGCAACGCGGGTGCGTGCATCCGGACTGTCGCACGACCAGCCGAGTATCGGCCCTAGAGCCTCATCCACCACGGCATGCACGAGCGCGGCCTGGCTCGGAAAGTAACGGTAGGCCGTCGCGCGCGAGACTTCGGCAGCCTCGGCGACTTCACTTACCGACGGTGTGATGCCGGACTGCATGAGCCGCGTTGCCGTTTCGAGCATCAGTTTTCGCGTTCGGGCACGCGGGCCTCGCTCGGTCCTGGCTGTTTCGTTCTGTTGACGTGAGACATCCATGTCTTTATGATACGCACGTCTCACAATTTTGCAAGGGCCCGTCGCTTTGCCCCGAACGTGAGATATGCCGGGAGGAATTCACCCGGTCGCGGAGGGGAAATGAAGCAGATCTACGTGGTCGGCACGGCCGACACGAAGGGCGAGGAGCTTGCGTATCTGGCCGCTTGCATCGAAGCGGCGGGCGGGGGTGTTGTCCGCGTCGACGTCGGCATAGGCGAGCCTGCGACCGCCGTCGATGTGAAGGCCGACGCAGTGGCGGCGTGCCATCCGGACGGGGCGGAAGCCGTTCTTGCCAGCGGGGACCGCGGAAGGGCGGTCGAGGCGATGGGCATTGCCTTCGCGCGCTTCCTCGTGGAGTGCCAGGACATCGCCGGTGTCATCGGTATCGGTGGAGGCGGGGGCACTTCGATCATCACTGCAGGCATGCGCCAATTGCCGCTCGGTCTGCCAAAGATCATGGTCTCGACGCTCGCATCCGGCGATGTGGCGCCCTATGTCGATGTTTCCGACATCGTGATGATGCCCTCGGTCACGGACATGGCGGGCCTGAACCGGCTGAGCCGTGTCATCCTTCACAACGCCGCACAGGCGATCACGGCCATGGCCCGCCGGCCGGCTGAGGTGACTGCATCCAAACCGGCCCTCGGGCTTACCATGTTCGGCGTTACCACACCTGCCGTATCCGCCATGGTCGAGCGCCTCCGAGCGGATTATGATTGCCTGGTCTTCCATGCGACAGGCACGGGTGGGCGCGCGATGGAGAAGCTTGCCGACAGCGAACTGGTCTCAGGCGTGCTAGACATCACGACGACCGAGGTCTGTGACCTGCTTTTCGGCGGCGTCTTGCCTGCCACCTCGGACCGTTTTGGCGCCATTGCTCGCAAAGGCTTGCCCTATGTCGGCTCGGTCGGTGCGCTCGACATGGTGAACTTCTGGGCGCCGGAGACCGTTCCGGAGCGCTATGCCGGCCGGCTGTTATACCGCCACAACCCGAACGTCACCTTGATGCGCACGACGTCGGCCGAATGCGCGCAGATTGGCGGCTGGATCGGCGACAAGCTCAATCTCTGCCACGGCCCCGTACGCTTCCTCATTCCCGAAAAGGGCGTTTCGGCCCTCGACATCGAAGGCGGTCCGTTCTTCGATCCGCAAGCCGACGCCGCGCTTTTTGCCGCGCTCGAGGCGACGGTGAAGCCGACGGCATCGCGACGTCTTATTCGCCTGCCGCTGCATATCAACGATCCGCACTTCGCCGAGGCCGCCGTCGCGGCCTATCGTGACATCGCCAACCCCTGAGAGACAAATTGATGCCAGCCATACCGCGCAAGACCATCCTCGAAAAATTTCACAGCATGATCGCAGCCGGCGTGCCAATCGTCGGCGGCGGCGCCGGCACCGGTATCTCCGCCAAGGCCGAGGAGGCAGGCGGCATCGACCTCATCATTATCTACAATTCTGGGCGCTACCGCATGGCGGGGCGCGGTTCGGCGGCCGGGCTGCTGGCCTATGGCAATGCCAACGAGATTGTGAAGGACATGGCGCTCGAAGTGTTGCCTGTCGTGAAAAAGACGCCGGTTCTCGCCGGCGTCAACGGCACGGACCCCTTCGTGCTGATGCCGCGCTTCCTCGCCGACCTCAAGGCAATGGGCTTTTCCGGCGTACAGAACTTCCCCACAATCGGCCTCTTCGATGGCCGGATGCGGCAGAGTTTCGAGGAGACAGGCATGAGCTACAATCTGGAGGTCGAGATGATCGCCACCGCCCACGGGCTCGACCTGCTGACGACACCCTATGTCTTCAACGAGAGCGAGGCTGTCGCCATGACGGTCGCCGGCGCCGACATCATTGTGGCGCATATGGGCGTGACGACCGGCGGCACGATCGGGGCCACCTCCGGCAAGTCCCTCGATGACTGCGTCGATGAGATCACCGCGATCACCAAGGCGGCACGTTCCGTGCGCGACGACGTCATCGTGCTCTGCCATGGCGGCCCGATCTCCATGCCGGAGGATGCGCGCTACGTTCTCGAGCGTTGCCCTGGCTGCCACGGCTTTTATGGCGCAAGCTCGATGGAGCGCCTGCCGGCAGAGGCGGCAATTCGCAAGCAGACCGAAGATTTCAAGGCGCTCGCCATCGGCGCGATCGTCTGAAGAAGGATGTGGAGGAGGCGGTTTCATGGTAAAGGACAAGTACTTCATCTATCCGAAGGATGTGAGCGCCTTCGGCTTCGACTGGGGCAAGCTGTCGCTGACTGTGGCGCCCGAGGTCAACGGCGCCAGCCGGTTTTCCGGCGGTGTCGTCGAACTGCCGAGCGGCGAGGGCCATTCCCGCCACAATCACCCTGGCGCGGAGGAAATCATTTTTGTGATTTCCGGCGAGGGCGAGCAGATGGTCGAGGACGAGACGGGTAATCCGATCACGCGAAAGGTCGCCAGCGGCTGCACGATCTATATTCCGGAAAGCCGCTTTCATTCGACGAAGAACACCGGCGGCGGGCCGATGCTCCTCTTCGTGGTCTACTCACCGGCGGGGCCGGAGCTTGCGCTTCGCGATTTGCCGGACTTCCGCCTGCTGCAGCCGGGCTTCTGAGGCGTCGCATCCATTTTCTGGGAGGAAAGACAATGAACGACAATGCAGGGCAAACAAGGCAGGCCGCCGTGACGCCGTTCGATACGGCCAAGCTCGACCGTCTCATGGAGGAAGCCGGTATCGACGTCATCGTCGCCACCTCCAAACACAACACGCAATATCTCATGGGCGGCTATAAGTTCATCTTCTTCGCCGCCATGGATGCGATCGGGCATAGCCGGTATCTGCCGATGGTGATTTATGAGAAAGGCGCGCCCGATCACTCCGCCTATGTGGGGAACCGCATGGAGGGCGCAGAGCACCAGAACAATCCATTCTGGACGCCCGCCGTGCATACGGCGACATGGGGCACGCAGGATGCCGCCGGGCTCGCCGTCGAGCACCTGAAGAAAATCGGCAAGGCTGGTGGGCGCATCGGCATCGAGCCAGCCTTCCTGCCATCCGACGCCCGCGACCTGCTTGCCTCTCGGCTGGATGGCGCTCGATTTGTCGATGCCACGCATGTGTTGGAGCGGCTAAGGGCCGTCAAGACGCCGGGTGAACTGGCAAAGCTGAGACGCGCCTCCGAATTGATTACCGACTCTATGCTGGCGACGATCGCGGCGGCTCGCGCCGGCTCGACGAAGATGGAGATCATCGAGCAGCTGCGCCGGGAGGAAACGAACCGCGGCCTGCACTTCGAATATTGCCTGCTGACGCTCGGCTCCAGCCACAACCGCGCGGGCTCGCCGCAGGCCTGGGTCGAGGGCGAGATCCTGTCGATCGATTCCGGCGGCAACTATCACGGATATATTGGTGACCTCTGCCGCATGGGTGTGCTCGGCGAGCCGGATGCGGAGCTGGAGGACCTTCTGGCCGAAGTCGAATGCATCCAGCAAGCGGCCTTCGCCAAGGTCAGGGCAGGGGCTGCGGGCAGGGAGATGATCGTGGCAGCGGAGGCCGAGCTCAAGGCCTCGCCGTCGGCGGCCTTCACCGATTTTTTCTGCCATGGCATGGGCCTCATTGCCCACGAAGCGCCATTCCTCATGACGAACCACCCGGTCACCTATGATGGCATCGATGCCGACAAGCCGCTGGAAGCCGGGAACGTGATCTCGGTCGAGACGACGATGCTTCACCCAAAGCGCGGATTCATCAAGTTGGAGGATACGCTCGCCATCACCGATGGCGGCTATGAAATGTTCGGCGACCGCGGCCGCGGCTGGAACCGCGGCGGAGCGTGATTGCAGGCCCAACCGCAAACAAGGCCCGGCAGATGTCACCTGCCGGGCCTTTTGTTCCTTGGTGCCGTCGTCTCAGGTGTGGTGGATCTCCGTTCCCAGCACCTTCAGGCATTCGCGGATAAAGGCGGCGAGCGCCGTCCAGCCCTTGGCCGAAACCATCGTGCCATCGACATAGGCTTCGGTAGGCGAGAGGTCGATATAGGTCCCGCCCGCCAGGGTGACTTCGGGTTCGCAGGCCCCAAGTGCACCCACCTTCTTGCCGCGAACGACACCGTCGACCGCAATCAGGATCTGGACCCCGTGGCAGATGGTGAAGATCGGCTTCTTCTGCTCGTGAAAATGACGCACCATTGCCTGCACCCGCTTGTCGGTGCGGATATATTCCGGTCCGCGCCCGCCGGCGCAGTAGACGGCATGATACTGGTCGAGCTGGTTCTCAGCCTCGGAAAACGTCTTGTTGATGGTGACGTTGTGCCCGAGTTTTTCGGTGTAGGTCTGGTCTCCCTCGAAATCGTGCAGCGACGTCCTGAGGATGTCGCCGGCCTTCTTGTCCGGGCACACGACGTGCACCGTGTGGCCGACCGCCTCCATCGCCTGCTGATAGACGAAGATTTCGTACTCCTCGGTGAAATCGCCGGTGAGCATCAGGATTTTCTTGCCTGGCATGGGTTCTCCTCCTCGTTGTCAGGTCGGGCAGGCTCGTCCTTGCCCGGCGCGGTTGCTCAGATTTCGTCGAATGCCGGCAACAGCCGGTCGCGCGAATGTTCGATATGAATGCGCATTGCGTTCGCAGCCGCGCCCGGGTCGCGCGCTGCAAAGGCATCGAGCAGCGTCTGATGCTCGGCGAGCGCCTCCTCGGTGACGCGGCGATGGAACATCAGGCGGAAGATATGGAAATGCGTGTGCTGGAATGTCAGCATCTCGCGGATCAACTCGTTGCCGGCAAATTCCATGATCCGGTCGTGAAAGATGGCGTCCTGGCGCGCGAAGGCCGAATAGTTCGCTCGTTCGCCCATGTTGTCGCTGCGTGTCATCACGCCTGCGGCCTCGGTGAGTATGGCGAGCTTTTCGTCGTTCATCGCCTCGGCCGCCTTCGCAGCGCCGGCAGGTTCCAACAGCAGACGCAGTTCATAGAGCTCGTCGAAGCGGTGGCGCGTGATCTGGGGCGCGGCACGATAGCCAACGAGATGCTGCTTGACGACGAGGCCTTCGCCTTCAAGCCGGCCGAGGGCTTCGCGGATCGGCGTATGGGAGACGTTGAACTCCTTGACCAGGTTGTCGACCGTGATGCGCGTCCCCGGCGCAATCTTCAACGACATGAGCTGGTTGAAAATTGCCTCGTAGACGTCGCCCGCCAGGCTGTTGGCGCGCGGTATCTGGGTTGTGCCCGTTGAGGGTTCCTTCGGTTTCGTTGAAATCATCTGCTGCCTTGCCTCTTGACAGGTTCAATCGCTAGCACGATGCTGCGGCCAAGACAATCCTATATCCTATACGATTTAATATAGGGAGGAAAAATCATGCGCATATCCGAAGCCTCAGCGCTTGCACTTGCCACCCGCCTGCTGGAAGAGCATGGCGCACCGCATGACCACGCGGCCCTGCAGGCTGGCGTCCTGGTAACGGCGGAGATGAAGGGGCACCCCTCGCATGGCCTGTACCGGCTTCCGCGGCTGGTCGAACGGATCGAGCGCGGGGTCATTGACCCGCAGACGAAGGGCACCCAGCGCTGGCGCGCGGATGCGGTGCTGGAGGTGGAGGGGTCGTCGGGATTTGGCCCCGTCGTCGCCATGGCCGCGATCGAGCGGCTAGCGCCTCACATTCCGGATCTTGGCATCGGCCTTGTCGCCGTGCGCAATGCCAACCATCTCGGCATGCTTGCGCATTATGTGGAGGCCATCGCCGCAATGGGTTTCGTCGGCATCGCGCTCTCGTCGAGCGAGGCGCTGGTCCATCCCTTCGGCGGTACCCGGGCCATGCTCGGCACCAATCCCATTGCTGTCGCCGTGCCGACGGCCGAGGAACCGCTCGTGCTCGACCTGGCCACCAGCCTCGTGCCGATGGGCAGGATCCATCATCACGCGGCGACCGGCAGACCCATTCCCGAGGGATGGGCGCGCGATGCGGCCGGCAACCCGACGACCGATCCGGGGCGTGCCAAGGCCGGCGCGATTGCGCCCTTCGGCGACGCGAAGGGCTACGGCCTCGGCATCGCCATGGAGCTGCTGGTGGCAGCTCTTGCCGGCTCGGCGCTCGCGCCGGATGTGCGCGGCACGCTCGACAGCCAGTCGCCATGCAACAAGGGCGATGTCTTCATCTTGATCGAGCCCAGTCTGGCGCCGGGACTGCCGGCGCGACTGTCGACCTATCTCGATGCCGTGCGCGGTTCACCACCCGCCAGCGCCGGCGAACCTGTTCTCGTCCCTGGCGATCGTGCCCGCGGGCGGCGGGCGGCGGCAAGCCGCAACGGGTTCGAGATCGACCAGCGCCTCTGGGAAGACCTCAACGCGCTTTCGCGCCCCCGCATCCTGGCGTTCGAGGGACAAAGATTATGAGCCTGTTTGCCGCCTTGAGGCTGCCGCGGGAAATCCTGTTTGGCGTCGGCCAGCGCCATGCGCTCGCGAGCGTCGCCAGCAGGACCGGCCGGCGCGCACTCGTCTGCACGGATGCGCGTTTTGCCGCAACACCCGTTTTCGCGGAAATGATCGCCGTACTTGAAGCGGCCGGCATTGTCGTCCTGGTGCATGACGGCACGCTGCCGGACGTACCGCAAGATACGGTCGCGGTTTGCGTTGAGGCCGCGCGCGGTTTTGAGCCCGATATGGTGATCGGCATCGGTGGCGGCAGCTGTCTCGACATGGCGAAATGCGCTTCGCTCCTGCTGGCTCACGGCGGCGCGCTCGCCGATTACTACGGTGAGTTCAAGGTGCCGGCGCCTGTCCTGCCGGTCATCGCCGTGCCGACGACGGCAGGCACGGGCTCCGAGGTGACGCCGGTCGCGGTTGTTTCCGATCCTGACCGTATCCTGAAGGTTGGCATTTCCAGCCCATATCTCATCGCCGCAGCGGCGATCTGCGACCCGGAACTGACCTTATCCTGCCCGCCTGGTCTCACCGCGATTGCCGGTGCGGATGCGTTGACGCATGCCATCGAAGCCTTCACGGCTATGCGCCGCCCCGGCGATCCTGAACTCGCGCAGCAGCATGTCTTCATCGGCAAGAGCGATCTCTCCGACCAGTTCGCGCTGCATGCCATCCGGCTCCTCAGCCGGAGCCTGGAAAAGGCCTTCGTCGACGGCGCCGACATCGATGCGCGCGCCGATGTGATGATGGGCGCGCTCGCAGCCGGCTGCGCCTTCGGAACGGCGGGAACTGCTGCGGCCCATGCCGTGCAATATCCGGTCGGTGCCTTGACCCATACGCCGCACGGCCTCGGGGTTGCGACCATGCTGCCCTATGTGATGACATATAATCGCCGCGTCGCGGGCGCGGACATCGCCATTGTCGGTAGGGCGCTCGGTCTCGATCCCACCGGAGTGGAGGACGATGAAACGATTGCCGATGCCGCGATCGGCGAGGTGAGCCGTCTCTTCGCCGCGATCGGCATCGCGCCGACACTTGCCGGGCTCGGCTTGCCGGAAGACCGGATCGACTGGGCCGCGGAGCAGGCGCTCGGCATCGGCCGGCTGATCAAGAATAATCCACGCTCCTTCGATGCGGCCGCCATGCGCGGCCTCGTGCGCGCCGCCTATGACGGCGACCTGGCCGCTTCCGCCCTCTGACCTGGGAAACCATCATGAACCTCAACCAGCATTCTGCGCATCCAGACTCCGATCCCTTCGAGCTCAGCGCGTTCTCCCGCGGCCTCTATATTGGCGGCGCCTGGCGGCCTGCGGCGGGCGAGGGTCGGATCGAGGTAATCGACCCCTCGACCGAGGCGGTCATTGCCGCCGTGCCGGATGCGACCCTTGCGGATGCGGCAGCGGCCGTGGAGGCTGCCGCAAGCGCGGCGGAAAGCTGGCGCGAAACTCCGCCGAGAAAGCGTTCCGAGATCCTGCGCCGCTGCTTCGAACTTATGGTGGAGCGCTCCGAAACGATTGCCAGGCTCATTTCGCTCGAGAACGGGAAGGCGTTGCGTGACGCGCGCGGCGAGGTGGCCTATGCGGCGGAGTTCTTTCGTTGGAACGCCGAGGAGGCGGTGCGGATCTCTGGTGAGTTCGGCCTTGCCCCGGCCGGCGGAAACCGCATCGTCGTCGACTACCAGCCTATCGGCATCTGCGTTCTCATCACACCGTGGAATTTCCCGGCCGCGATGGCGACCCGCAAGATCGCGCCTGCCCTTGCCGCAGGCTGCACCGTCATCCTGAAGCCCGCGAGCGAGACGCCGCTGACGGCCTATGCGCTTGCGGCTCTCTACGAGGAGGCTGGCGTGCCGCCGGGCGTCGTGAACGTGATGACAACATCGACGCCGGGCCCCGTCATCGCCGCCATGCTGGCCGACCCGCGCGTGCGTAAACTCTCCTTCACAGGCTCGACCGGCGTCGGCCGCACGCTTCTGGCGGAAGCAGCGAAAAATGTCATCTCCTGTTCCATGGAACTCGGCGGCAACGCGCCGTTCATCGTTTTCGACGATGCGGACATTGACGCGGCGATCGAGGGTCTGATGGTCGCGAAAATGCGCAATGCGGGCGAGGCGTGCACGGCGGCAAACCGCATTTATGTCCAGTCCGGTATCCACGATGCCTTCGCGGAAAAATTTACCCGACGCATGGCCGCCCTCAGGGTCGGCCCGGGTGTGGATCTGGATACCGAGTGCGGTCCGATGATCACGCGCAAGGCGATGGAGAAGATCGAGCGCCTTGTTGCGGACGCCATTTCGCGCGGCGCGCGCGCGCTCTGCGGCGGACGAACATTGGCAGGACGCGGCTTTTTTTATCCGCCGACGGTGCTTGTCGATGTTGCCCCGGCCTCCGACATGGGCTGCGAGGAGATTTTCGGTCCCGTCGCGCCGCTCTACCGTTTCGAGAGCGAGGCAGAGGTCATCGCTGCCGCCAACGATACGGAATATGGCCTCGCCGCCTACATCTATAGCCGCGACATTGGCCGCGGCATGCGGGTCGCCTCCAAGGTCGAGGCCGGCATGATCGCCCTTAATCGTGGACTGGTCTCCGATCCCGCTGCCCCCTTTGGCGGTGTGAAACAGAGCGGCCTTGGACGTGAAGGAGGGCAGCATCACGGTATCGCGGAGTTCATGGAAGCCAAGTACATTGCGACAAGTTTCTGAGGGAGGAACCTGTGGCCGCCGATCCGTTCCGCATTCGTGACCATGTCGCAGATTTCGACGAGATCGTCGGCGATATCCGAGCTCGCAGCCTAGCAACGCGGCGCACTGTCGCCATGGAGGCCAACATCGCCTACGGGGCTTTGCCTGGCGAGACGCTCGATATCTTCCTGCCAAACAATGCCGGCTCGGACATGCCGATCCACATGTTCATCCATGGCGGCTATTGGCGGATGTTTTCCAAGGAGGACTATTCCTGCGTCGCTGAGACTATCACCGGCGCCGGCGCGGTCGCGGCCATCGTCGATTATTCGTTGATGCCCATGGCGAGAATGGACGTCCTGGTTGGTCAGGTCCTGAAAGCCAAGGCTTTTCTACTCGCGCATGCCGATCGTTTTGGCGCCACGTCAAAGCGGTTCTCCGTCAGTGGCCACTCCGCTGGTGCACATCTTGCAACCTTTCTCTTCCATCGTTCGCCAGCGCCTTCGGGCGTAGTTGCTGCTTTCCTGCTTGGCGGGCTATACGATCTCCAGCCCCTGCAGACGTCCTTCCTGCGTGACGAGATCGCCTTGAGCGACGAGGAGGTGCGACGGTTTACGCCCATGCATCAAGAGCACCATCCTGCAACGCGTGTCGCTATCATGACCGGCGAACTGGAAACTGATCCGTTCAAAATACAGGCAAACGCGTTCAGGGACATTCTTGCCGCCCAAGGGCTTGACGTACGGGCATCGCAGGTCGCAGACGGCAATCACATGAGCACGGTACGCGATCTCGCCGTCGCTGGCACGCCTGTGGCGGCGGCATTGCGCGCCTTTATTGCCAATAATGCCAGTGAGGAACCGAAGCGATACACCTTCCCTTGACCGCCGGCTTTTCGTGATCGTGGCAATCGAAGCGTGATGCATCGGCTCCTATGGCCGGTACCAAGCCGTGCCGATCCGCGTCGTCGAACGTCGCGCAAAGCCCGACCGAGTCCTAAAAATCCGCCACTTTGCCCCAGGCGGATCCCCCGAACCGGTCGGGATGATAGGGCCTGGGATCGACGATCGGCTCGTCGCCTGTGACGATATCGGCAATCAGATGACCGGCGCCAGGCCCGATGCCGAAGCCGTGGCCGCTGAAGCCGGCGGCAAGGATGAAACCCGGCAGGGTGGCGATCTCGCCGATCCCCGGCACGCCGTCGGGCGTGCTGTCGATATAGCCTGCCCAGGCCGCGCTGATGGCGGTCTTCTTCAAGGCGGGCAGAAGCTCGAGCGCCCGCGCATGGGTGAGGGCAATGGTGGCCTCGTCGACCGTCGGGTCGAGGATGCGCATGTGCTCCATCGGCGTCGGCCTGTCGAGCCGCCAACGGGCCAGAGATTCGTGACCCGAACGAAACCCTTCCAACCCACCGGGTGCGAGACTGCGCCAGCGCCGGGCGAACATCGGCAGGAACTGCCGCGCGAAGCGGAACTGCTGTGGCGTCGGATCGACGCGGGCGCGGCCGCTGATCGCCAGCGTGTGGCCGCCATCGCGGCGTCGCGTCACCGACACGGCGGATGTATGCAGCGCATCCGGAAGGCTGCCTGCGCCCGGAGATACGGAGAGGATCGAGGAGCGTATCGAGGCTTGCGGAAATCGAATGCCGAGCTGGCGGCAGAAGGAGGAGGCCCAGGCGCCACCGGCCAGGATCGCGATTTTCGTGCGGATCGTGCCATGCTCGGTGACGACGCCCGAGAGCCTGCCGCCTTCGACGTCGAGGCCGCGGGCCGCACAGGATTGATGCACCGTGCCCCCGAGTTTGAGGATCGCACGCGCGACGGCCGGCGCAGCGCTCGCCGGATCGGCGGTGCCGTCGGTCGGTGAAAAGACCCCGCCCTTCCATGAGGCGCCGGTGGCGCGCCCGCGTTCGGTTGCCTCGGCGCTGCTCAGCATATGTGTCGTGACGCCGACCGAGCGGGCGAAATCGCGCCAACGGGCCCAACCGGACAGTTCCTCGTCGCTATTGCTGAGGTAGAAGAGACCGCAACGACGGAACCCTGTGTCCTCACCGGTCTCAATGGCGAAGCGCTCCCACAGGTCGAGGCTCTTCGTCGACATCGGCAATTCGCGCGCGTCGCGGTTCTGCTGGCGGCACCAGCCCCAGTTGCGGCTTGATTGCTCGGCGCCGACCAGGCCCTTCTCGACGAGGGCGACCTTCAATCCGCGCCGGGTGAGATAATAGGCCGCGAAAACGCCGACGATGCCGCCGCCGATGACCACGACATCAGCGGTGGAAGGCAGTTCCGGCGTGGTATCGACGCGATTGAGCGGTGCGGGCATGGGAGCGTCTCCGTTTTAACAGTAGTGTAGCGGATCCGACGCCACGGCTTTGCCGGAGATCGGTTGGTGGCAGCAGAAGATTCCGTGTTGGGAGGATGCCAGCAGCCGTTTGTGCTTCGGCCTGTCTCGCAACGCGATCGACAGGCCAGCATCATGTGCTAAGGTTGGTCTGGGAAACAGGCAGCATAATCTGCTGCGTCATTGAGGGCGTGTGCGATGAAACTCGACCGGATCGACGTAAAAATTCTCTACGAACTGCAGAAGAACGGCCGCGTCACCAATGTGGAACTCGCCGAACTGGTCAATCTCTCGCCGAGCCCCTGCTTGATGCGTGTGAAGAAGCTGCAGTCGGAGGGCTATATCGAAGGTTATTCGGCCCAGATCAACGTCAGCAAACTCGGGCAGACGCTGACTGTATTCACCGAGATCACCCTGAAAAACCATCGGCAGATCGACTTCGCCCGCTTCCTGGCGGCGATCGAGAAGGTCGACCAGGTGATCGAATGCCATCTGGTTTCGGGCGGCTACGATTATCTGCTGAAATTCGTCACTGCCGGCATCGACGAATACCAGACGATCATGGAGCGCCTCACCGATATGGACGTCGGCATCGACAAGTATTTCAGCTTCGTCGTCCTGAAATCGCCGATCATCAAGGCCCACATGCCGCTAACCACCTTGTTTCCGCATTAGCCGGCGAGAGGACCGCAGGGGGAGCCCCGCTCAAACGCAAGATTTCGGGGTTCCAGACCGACCTCACCCCGTTGCCTTTCCCCGATCCAATCGGTCCTAAGCAGATGCCGATTCTCTGTCGCAGGTTGTTCTCTGTAAGTTCCTTACTGGTTGGAAGGACTTGCGCCAGAATTTCGGGCTTGCTTTCCAAAGCCATGTTCGCTGCCACTTGCAGATCTCGTGCCGTGTAGTCCAGGCTTTTCAACACGACCCGACCGGGTGCGCGCCGTGTCTGGCAAGCGTGCAGGAGATCGGCACTCAGTGCCGGCAATAAGCCCGCACCAGTTCCGGATCTTGCTGGAGCCCGTCGAGCCAGGCCGGATCGAGCGTCGGCACCGATGAGAAGAGCAGTTGCGAATAGGGGTGCTGCGGGGCCTTCACTGTCGAGGAGGTGATTTCCTCGACCTTCCTGCCTCCAAACATCACGACGATCTCGTCGCAGATCGCCTCCACCACTGAGAGGTCGTGGCTGATGAAGATATAGGAGAGGCCGAGTTCGCGCTGCAATTCCTTGAGCAGGTCGATGACGGCGGCGGCGACCACCGTGTCGAGCGCCGAGGTAATCTCGTCGCAGAGGATCAGCTTCGGATCGGCGGCAAGCGCCCTGGCGAAGTTGACACGCTGCTTCTGGCCGCCCGAGAGTTCGCCTGGCCGGCGATGGCGCAGGTTGCGGGGCAGGCGCACCATGTCGAGCAGTTGATCGATCCGGGTGTTCCGCGCCTTTCGATCCATGCCGTGGTAAAAGACCAAAGGTCTGTCGAGGATGTCCTCGACCGATTTTGCCGGGTTGAGTGCGGTATCGGCGTATTGGAAGACGATCTGCATCTCGCGTAACTGATCGCGCGAGCGCTCGCGAGCGCTGCGACGCAGCTCCGTGCCGTCGAAGACGATACTGCCGACCGAGGCCGGCAGGATGCCGGCGATAGCCCGGGCGAGCGTCGACTTGCCGCAACCGGATTCGCCGATGATGCCGAGATTGCGGCCTTTTTCCACCTTCAGGCTCACGTGCTCGACCGCGCGAACGAGCGGCAGTCCGTCAGCCTGGCGCTGTCCATAACCCGCGACGAGATCTTCGATCCTCAGCAGGGGAGCGGTCGCGGGTTCGGCGGGGCCCACTGCGCCGCGCGGCTTTGGCTCAAAGGCAGCGAGCAGCTCCCTGGTATAGGGGTGCTTGGCATTGTTGAGGATCTCGTCGGTGGTGCCGGTTTCCTGGGTCTCCCCACCTTTCAACACCACGATGCGGTCGGCGATCTGCGCCACGACGGCAAGGTCGTGCGAGACATAAACGCCTGATATGCCGCCCTTTTTCATGACCGATTTGAAAGCCCGCAGCACTTCGATCTGGGTCGTGACGTCGAGCGCCGTCGTCGGTTCGTCGAAGATGACGAGGGTCGGGTCGCCGATCAGCGCCATGGCGGCGGCCAGACGCTGCAGCTGGCCGCCGGAAACCTGGTGCGGATAACGGCTGCCGATCGTCTCGGGTTCCGGCAGGGACAGCGCCCGGAAGAGCTCGACTGCCCGGGCACGCGCCTCATCCGGCGACATCAGCTGGTGAATACGCGTGACTTCGATCACCTGGTCCATAATCGATGTGGCCGGGTTGAAGGCGGCAGCTGCCGATTGCGGGACATAGGCGACTTCGGTGCCGCGCACCTTGGCGCGCTGCTTCTCGCTGAGCGTGACCATGTCCTTGCCGCCGACCGAAACGCTGCCGCCGGAGATACGACAGCCCGCGCGGGTGTGGCCCATGAGGGTCAAGGCGATGGTTGTCTTGCCCGAGCCGCTCTCGCCGATCAGCGCGACGATCTCGCCCTCGGCAACATCGAGGCTGACACCCTTGATGATCTCGACACGTCGGCCGGAATCGGTGGTGGCTTCGACCTTCAGGTCACGGATTTCGATGAAATTGCTCATGACGTGCTCCGGTCGCGGATTTTCTGCGGCAGGTTGTCGATCAGCAGATTGACGCTGATCGTCAGGCTGGCGATGGCAAGCGAGGGAAACATCACCGCCGGCGCGCCGAATGGCAGGCCACCGATATTTTCGCGCACGAGCGCACCCCAATCGGCATAGGGCGGCTGGACGCCAAGGCCGAGGAAGGAAAGTCCGGAGAGCAGCAGAACGATGAAGACGAAGCGGATGCCGAGATCGGCAAGCACCGGTCCGACGATGTTGGGCAGGATTTCCGAGCGAATGAGATAGAGGGTGCTTTCGCCGCGGATGCGCGCAACCGTGATGAAATCCATTGCATTGATGTTGACGGCGAGCGCCCGGGCGAAGCGGTAAGCGCCTGGGATGTAGATCACCGACAGCGTCATGATCAGCACCGGGACTGAGGAGCCGACGGCAGCGACGACCACCAGGCCGAACAGCTTGCTCGGGATGGAGTTGAGGGCGTCGAGGAAGCGGCTGAGGATCGTGTCCAGCCAGCCGCCGGCGACCGCTGCGATCATGCCGAGCACGACGCCGCTGAAGCATGCGATCGTGACCGCCGCCAGCGAGATGCCGACCGTGTAGCGTGCGCCCATCAGAATCCGCGAGAGCATGTCGCGGCCGAGATAATCGGAGCCGAGCCAGAGTTCCCGGCTCATCGGGCCGAAATAGTCGAGATCGATGATCTCGCCGACCGGGTAGGGGATGATCCATGGCGCGAAGATCGCAACGAGCGCCCATAAGAGGATCACAGTGAAGCCGATCGCGCCGACGATGTTGAAGCGATAGCCAAACCGGGTTCCGGACAGCCGGCCTGAGGTGGTTTCGGAACTGGTCATGGTCATCGGAGCCTCGGATTGGAAAGGATGGCGATGATGTCGGCGATGGTGATCAGGAGCAGATAGCCCAGGCAGAAGATCATCGCGCAGCTCTGGATCAGCGGCAGGTCGCGGGTGGCGACGGCATCCAGCATCAGCTTGGCGATACCAGGATAGTTGAAAATGGTCTCGACGATGATGACGCCTCCGAGCAGATAGGACAGCGAAAGCGCAACGGCATTGACGATCGGGCCGAGCGCATTGGGCAGTGCATGGCGAAAGACGATGCGCGGCCGGGAAGCGCCCTTGAGCAGCGCCATCTCGACATAGGGTGTGTTGAGCGTCTCGATGACAGCCGCGCGTGTCATGCGGATCATCTGGGCCGAGACGACGAAAGTGAGGGTGATCACCGGCATGGCATAGACGCGCAACAGGTCGGTCAGACTGTGGACCTCATTGGCGAAGGACAGCGCCGGCAGCCATTTCAGATAGACGGCGAAGATGAGCGCCGCGGAGGTCGCAACCATGAACTCCGGCACGGAGATGACGCCGATGGTGATCACGGTGACGATCCGGTCGTAAAGGGTGCCGCGCAGCATCGCCGCAGTGATCCCGAGCGTCAGCGCGATAGGCACGGAGAACAGCGCGGTAACGCCGGCGAGTTTCAGCGTATTGACGAAGCGGCCGGCAATGAGAGCAGCGACCGGCATTTCGTTGGCATAGGACGTGCCGAGGTCGCCCTGCAGCAATCCGACGATCCAGCGCAGGAAACGAAAGAGCGCCGGTTCGTCGAGATGCATGGCCTTGCGCAGGCCTTCGACGGCTTCCGGCGTGGCGGCTTGGCCGAGCAGGATCGTCGCCGTATCTCCCGGCAACAGCGTTGTCGCGAAGAAGACGGCGAAGGAGACGATCACCAGGGTGATCACGGCGACGAACAATCTGCTCAGTACAAGGGATAAGACCTGGCGGTTCACGGGCGTCTTCCCTTTGCGTTCGAGTTAAGTTCCATCAATGCAGATGGAGGAACTGGGGCGCGGCTGCAGCCCCAGTCTCCTTTGCTGTATCAGGCTTCAAGCCAGACATATTCCGCGAAAGCGTATCCCATCTGGCCGCCTAGCGGGTTGGCTTCCAGGCCCTTGAGCTTGGCGGTCGTGGCATCGACGTTCGAGATATAGGCCGGAATGATTGTACCAGCTTCCTGGGCGACCATGCCCTGCATCTCGTTGTAGATCGTCTTGCGCTTGTCTTGATCGAGAGAGCCGCGCGCCTCGATCAGCATCTTGTCGAACTTCTCCGACTTGTAGTGGCTTTCGTTCCACGGAGCGTCCGAGGTGTAGAGCAGGGAGAAGAGGATATCGGGGGTCGGCCGCGGGTTGATATTGCCGAAGTGGATCGGCGCCTTGAGCCAGTAATTGTCCCAATAACCATCGGATGGCACTCGCTGCACATCGAGCTTCATGCCGATTTCGGCGCCGGCCGCCTGGATGATCATGGCCATGTCGATCGACGAGCTCGCCGCATCGGAGGCGATGATCGGGATGGATTGGCCAAGCACGCCGGCCTTGTCGAAGTGGAACTTCGCCTTCTCAGGATCAAAGGCTCGCGCTTTCAGCTCTGCGTCATGATAGAAGTTCGCCGGTGAAACGGGTTGATCGTTGCCGACTTCACCGAGACCGCGCAGCGCCGATTTGACGATCTGTTCGCGATTGACGAGATACTTCATGCCCTCGACGAAGTCCCGCTTGTTGCCGGGCTCCATATCCAGTCGCATGTTGAGATTGGTATAGTTGCCGGACGTCGTCTTAGACACGGTGAAGCCGTCGCCCTGGGCCTCGACGAGGCGCATCGAGCGGGGATTGATCGTGGCTGCGAGATGGATGTCGCCCGCAAGCAGTGCGTTTACACGGGCATTGTCGTCGCTGATCGCGAAATATTCGAAGGAATCAACATTCGGGCCGGATTTCCAGTAGTTCTTGTTCTTGATCCCGACCGAGCGAACGCCCGGCTCGAAGACTTCCTTGACGAAAGCGCCGGTGCCGTTGGCTTTGGTGAAATCGGTCGTGCCGTCGGAAACGATCATGAAATGATGCATCGACAGGATGGTCGGCAGGTCGGCATTCGGGCTGGCGAGCGTGATCTCGACGGTTTGTTTGTCGACCGCCTTGAAGCCGGTCATCTGGGCGGCGATCTTGGCGACCTTCGAGCCGACGGACGGATCAAGATGGCGCTTCAGCGAGAAAACCACGTCATCGGCGGTCAGCGGCTTGCCGTCATGGAAGGTAACGCCGGTCTTCAGCTTGACCGTCCAGGTCTTCGCATCCTTGGACTCGATCGCGTCGGCAAGCTCCATCTGCGGCGTGCCTGATTTGTCGAGGAAGGTCAGGCGATTATAGAAGGAGCAGCACCGGACATAGTCGGTGGAGAGCGATGCCTTGGCGGGGTCGAGTGTATCGGCCGTCGAGGACGACCAGCCGGCCGCTTTGAGCGCGCCGCCGGAAACGGGCGTGGCGGCGAGCGCCTTGCCGGCACGGCCAAGCACGAGCCCGCCGGCCGACATGGCCACGCCGCCGGCAAGCATCATATGCAGCAACTCGCGACGGGTCGCGCCACGACGGATGGCGGTTTCGACCATGGCGTCGTCGGACCTGGTCCAATTGGTGATCTTGTCGTTCATCTCATTCCCCTTTTCTTCTGTGGCGGGCTGCCCGTTATGGGCAGGCCCGATCTGCTTTCAAAGTCAGGCGCGCGCAGCGGCCACGGCATCGGCAAGGCCGGCCATGGAGGTGAAATGGTAATCGGGTTTGGTGAACTCGGCCGGCTCGATCGTGCCGCCGTAACCCTTCACGGCATGTCGCCGCTCGATCCAGCAATTGGTCAGCCCAAGTTTCCTGGAAATCCCGATATCGTGGTACTGGCTCTGGGCGACATGCAGGATGTCGTCCTTCGAATGTCCTTCCGAGGCGACGTAGTCGAATACCTTCTCGAAGAATGCGGGATCGGGTTTCTCGGTCGCCGTATCATCCGCGGTGAAGGCGGCATAAAAGGGATTGCCGAGTTCCTTCTCGAAGAAATCGAATGCCCAGCGGCGGGCGTTGGTCATCGCCACGAGGCGGTAATCTTTGGCAAGACTGGCCAGCGCTGCGGCGCTGTCTGCAAAACCCTTCCAGCTCTTTGCCGAATCCCGCAGTTGTTCGCCATATTTTTGGTCAGTGGGCAGGCCGAGCTTCGGCGCGATCGCGAGGTAGACGCGAACGAGGTCGTCGGGGAAGAGGTCGGCATCCTCGGAGTAACGGGCTGCCCGGTAGAGGCCAAGAGCCTGCTCGCCGTCGATTTCAGTCCCCGCCTCGGCCGCGATCTCGGCGAGGCAGGTCTTGAGGCCGCCTTCGAAGTCGATGAGCGTGCCGACGACGTCGAAGGTCAGGTATTTGAATTCCGGAAGGCTCTTGCTCACGTGAATTCCCCAGTGTTCGGCTCCGATGGGAGCTCGGCTTCTCGAAGAAGAAAATTCTGTTCCGCTGGCGGGGTCTTTGTCCCGCTCTTGTATGGAAGGCCGGCTTCTGCGGTGGCCTTTCGTTGATTTCAGTGTGTCACCTGCACCGCACCGGATTCGCCGAATAGGCATCATGAGGCGGCACAAAATACCGAATCTGGCCGTTTCGCGATATTCTCAGGCTTGCAGCGCCCGACGCACATCCGGGTCCTCCAGCGTCTCGTCCAGGGTGATGCGGGTGCGCTCAACGATCGCATCTATCTCCGTTTCGGTGCAGCAGAGCGGCGGAGCATAGCCAAGCACACCATTGCCGAAGGCGCGGATGACGAGGCCGTTTTCCCAGGCGCGATCGAAGATGCGGCGGGAGGGTTCGGCGGATGCCGGCAACGGCGTCTTGTTCACCTTGTCGACCACGAGTTCGACGGCGGCGAGCATGCCGCGGCCGCGGACATCGCCCACGAGCGGATGATCTCTGAGCGACTCCAGACCCTGCATCAGGCGCGCACCGGCCCTGACACCGTTTTCGAGAAGGCCGTTTTCATAAAGCTTCAGGACTTCGAGGCCGACTGCGGCGCTAACGGGATGGGCCGAATAGGTATAGCCATGGCCGACGGCGGCAGCACCCGCACCCTCGGCGATCGCTTGATAGACGTGATCGGCCATCAAGACGGCGCCCATGGGGACGTAGCCGGAGGTGAGGCCCTTGGCGGTGGTCATGAAATCGGGCACGACTTCATCCTCGCTGCAGGCAAAAAGCGGGCCGGTGCGGCCAAAGCCGGTGATCACCTCGTCCGCGACGAAAAGGATGTCGTGCGCGCGGCAGAATTCGCGCATGGCTTTCATCCAGCCTTTCGGCGGCACCAGAACGCCGCCCGAGCCCTGGATCGGCTCGACGTAGAAAGCGGCAACGCGTTCCGGCCCGATCGCCTCGACCTTGAGTTTCAGCGCCGCAAGCGAGGCTTCGATGATCGCCTGCGGATTGTCGCCCACCGGGTTGCGATAGGCATAGTGAGACGGAATCTTATGCTGCCAATCGAAGGGAACGCCGAAGCCGGCGTGGAAGGCAGGCAGCGCGGTCAAACCCGCTCCAACCGTCGAGGAGCCATGATAGCCCTGTTCGACCGAGATGAACTGATCGCGCTGAGGCTGCCCACGGGCATTCCAATAGTAGCGTATGAAGCGGACTGTGCTGTCCACCGCATCGGAGCCGCCGAGGGTGAAATAGACGTGGTTGAGATCGCCCGGTGCGCGGTCGGCGAGTTCGCTGGCAAGCCGGATCGCGGGCTCGGAGCCGAGGCCGAAATAGGCGGTCGCATAGGGAAGCTCGCGCATCTGACGGGCCGCCGCCTCGACGATGCTTTCGTGGCCGTAACCGGCATTGACGCACCAGAGGCCGGCGAAGCCGTCGATCAGCTGCTTGCCGGAGGCGTCGGTGACCGTCGCGCCTTTGGCCGAGGCGAGCACGCGCACGCCAAGCTTTTCATGGCCGCGGTAGGAGGCGACCGGATGGATGAGGTGGGCGCGATCAAGTTCGATGAGGGAATTGCTGTACATGGAAATCTCCGGATCAGCCGAGTGCCTGGCTGGCGAGGGCAAAGGTGGTGGCGGTCGGATCGGCGGCGTCGTTGGCCAACGGTTTTCTCATCGTGATTCCGCCGCCGACATGGGCGAGCCCGCGTTCGGCGAGCCACGGGGAAAGGCCGGTCTCGGCCGTGGTGTCGACCCTGAGGAACCGTCCGGGCCGCCTGGCGATGAAATGTTCGATGAGTTTCCTGGCCTCGCCGAGGTCGGCGGCCACCACGGGTCCGATCACTTCGCCGCGGCCGAAGGGACGCAGACACGCGAAGCCCGAAATACCGCCGTCGCGGCGAATGACGGCGAATTCGCCGATCCCGGCGAGATAAGAGAGCAACCCTTCGCGGTCGGCCGCGAAGGCGAGGCGGTCGAGTCCCGCGATAGCAGGGAGGTCGGCGTCGGTAGCGGCTTCCGTTTCCGCCGGCGCGGCGATTTCTCCGGCAAGGCCCTGATGCTGGAGCACGGTTCCCGTCTCGTGGAAGCCAAGCTTTTGGTAGAGCGGCAGGCCTGCCGTCGTCGCCACCAGCCTCAGCGGCCGGTCTCCCGCGGCCAGCAATGCGGCGTCCATGAGTTTCCGGCCGAGACCCCTGCCGCGCATTGTCTCGTCGACGATGACCATGTTGATCGTCGCACAATCGCCCTTGTAAGGCGTGACGAGGACGGTGCCGACGACCCTGCCATCCTCGACCGCAACCATCCCGTCGCTCAAGGCGAGCGCCAGCTGCCAGTCTTCCGTCCGATGCGGCCAGCCCGCCTGTCTTGAGAGCGCGACGGCGGCTTCCAGATGGTCGGGGCCGAACGGGACGATTTCGATCTGACTTGCTTGCATGGGAGCGTCCTTCATGTCGTGCCCGCCAGTCTGCCGGAGCGCCGGCGGGCAGATCGTCTGAAGGCCGTGGTTCAAGCAGTATCTTATAGCGTTGCTGTCATGGGGCGCCGCATCTTATGCTAGAACCGATCGATATCCACCTATCCGAGTTCTGTCAGTGCATCATCGCCAGCGCTGCGGCAAAGAAATCTTCGCCTCCGAAGTTTCCTGATTTCAACGCCAGAAGCATATCGCCCTGGGCATTGCCGACCGTGCGCAGCACCGGCACGCCGGGCGCAATCTCCGGGCCGATCAGAAATGCCGGAATGGCGAGCCTGTCGACGGCGGCGCCCGAGGTTTCACCGCCTGCGACCACGAGGCGCCGGACGCCTCTCTCCACCAGTTCTGTGGCGATGATCGACGTCGCGGTCTCGATCGCGTGGCCGGTGGCCTCTCGTCCATAGAGTGATTGCAGCCTTGACACGGTTTCAGGCGCGGCACTCGCGGCAACCACGACGGGGCCGGCGGAGATGCGGTCTCCAGCCCAGGAAATCGCCGCGGCGATCTCATCCGGACCGGCAAGCAGCCTCTCCGGGTCGAGCCGCAGGACGGGCATCGACCGTTCGGCGATGTCGAGCTGATGGAGCGTCGCCTTGGAACAGCTGCCGGCAACGACCGCTGAAAGCCCGCCCACGGGGCGAATGGCGTCCGTCGTCGTTGCACCGCCGGAGGATATCCGACCGGAGCGGACGAGCGCACGGGCAAGGCCGAGGCCGAGGCCGGACGCACCGGTGGACACCGGCGTTTCCAGAGCGACCTCACCGAGCGTTTCAAGATCGCGTTCGAAAATCGCATCGGCGATAACAGCGGTGATGCCTGCGGTGCGAAAGGAATCGAGCCTCGCCTTGACGGCGCCGGGTCCGGCCGCGATGGTCGTGAGATCGATCAGTCCGACAACGTTGCGCGATTGTCGGGTGAGAACTCGCACGAGATTGGCGTCATGCATCGGATTGAGCGGGTGGTCCTTGAGCGGGCTTTCGTTCAGCGGCTGTCCGCCGACGAAGAGATGGCCAAGATAGACGGTGCGTCCCGTTTCCGGAAAGGCTGGTGTCACCAGCACGACGCCGCCGCCGGCTGCATCGCTCAAGGCTTCGGTGACCGGACCGATATTGCCGGCATCGGTGGAATCGAAGGTCGAGCAGATCTTGTAAAGCACATGGCCGGCGCCCAGTTGGCGCAGCCATCGCTCGGCGCTCGCCGCAGCCGTCACGGCGTCCGAAGCCGGGACGGAGCGGATCTTCAGGGAAACGACCACGGCGTCGACATCCGGCAGCGCCAGCGCCGGATCAGGGATGCCGACCGTCTGTACCGTGCGCAGACCGTTCTTCGTCAGCGTGTTGGCGAGGTCGGACGCACCCGTATAGTCGTCAGCGATTGATCCGAGGAAAATAGCCATCGTCTAGCTCCGTGCAAAAGGTTTGAACCAGCCAAGACCGTCCAATGTGTGGCCGCGCGGGATGTATTCGCAGCCGATGAAACCGTCATATCCAAGGCGGTCGATTTCGCCGAACAGATAGGCATAGTTCAACTCCTCCCCGTCCGGTTCATTGCGTGACGGCACGCTGGCGATCTGGATATGGCCGGTGATCGGCAGCAGGCCTCGCAACGCCATAGTGACGTCGCCATGGATGATCTGACGGTGATAGATGTCGAACTGCAGCTTCAGGTTCGGCAGACCGCATTCGGCAATCTGCCGCTCGGCGGCGCCGAAGTCGTTGAGGAAATATCCTGGCATGTTGCGCCCGTTGATCGGCTCGAGCAGAAGATCGATGCCCTTTTCCGCAAGCCGCCCGGCAGCATAGGTGACGGAGCGCCGGTAACAGGAGACGGCGTCTTCGTCATGAGGGTCGGCGATGCCTGCCATCAGGTGCAACCGTCTGACCCCCGTCGCCGCCGCATAGTCCAGTGCCCGCTCGACATCCGCTTTCAGTGCATCGAAGCGTCCGGGAAGAGCGGCGATGCCACGCTCGCCTGCTGCCCAGTCGCCCGGCGGCAGGTTGAACAGGGCCTGCTGCAGATTGTTGCGGGCAAGCCGTTCGGCGATCGCCTCCGGCGCGGCTTCATAGGGAAAGAGGTATTCGACGGCGGCAAAGCCGGCATCGGCTGCGGCGTCGAAGCGGTCGAGGAACGCCCATTCGTTGAACATCATCGTCAGGTTGGCGGCGAAAACCGGCATGTCTCGCGTTCCTTTTACAGGCTCTGCGGCTCTTTGGTGGAGCTGGGCAATTCAGCGCCGGAAAGCTTGGCGTAGAGCCGCGCCAGCGAGGAATCGTCGTCACGGCCCATGCCCGCCCCGGAGGCGGCCAGATACATCTGCAAGGCGGCTGCCGCGAGCGGTACCGGATAACGCTCGGAGCGGGCCATGTCTTGGACGATACCGAGATCCTTGACGAAGATCTCGATGCTGCTGAGCGGAGTATAGTCTCCGGCCAGCACATGCGGCACGCGGTTTTCGAACATCCAGGAATTGCCGGCCGACGCGGTGATCACCTCGTAGACCTTGTCGAGGTCGAGGCCCTGCTTGGCGGCAAAGGTTATGGCCTCACAGGCGGCCGCGATGTGCACGCCGGCGAGAAGCTGGTTGATCATCTTGAAGGCGGCGCCTTTTCCGGCCTCGTCGCCAAGCTCGTAGACCTTGGCGGCCATGGCGTCGAGACCCGGGCGTGCCGTATCGAAGGCCTGTTTGGAACCGGATGCCATGATCGTCAGTTCGCCACGCGCCGCCTTGGCCGCGCCGCCCGAAATCGGCGCGTCGAGATAATGCAGGCCGAGAGCTTCCACCCGCCCGGCCAGATCGCGCGCGACCGCTGGATCCATGGTTGCCGATGAGATGAAGACGGCGCCGGGCTTCATCGCATGCGCGACACCTTGAGGCCCGAACAGCACGGCCTCGGTCTGCGCGCCGTTGACGACCACGGAGACGACAATGTCGGCGTCCTTTGCCGCAGCGGCGGGGGTTGACGCGCCACGTCCACCCTCGTCGACGAAGCGGTCCACTGCCGCCGGCGTGACGTCATATCCAACGACGTCGAGACCTGCGCGCTTCATCGACAGGGCCATTCCAAGCCCCATGGAACCAAGACCGATGACGGCTGCGACAACGGTCGAGCCCGAGTTTTCAGCAAGCGGTGACATGAGGAGCTTCTCCAGTCTCTTGAGAAAGGTCTGCGCCCCTCCGGGTGCTATCCCGGAGGGGCTTTAGAGAGCCGTGCGTCTACAAGACGCGCTAAGGACGCTCTAACATTTTGAATTTGCGCATAATCCTTTCCGAAAATCGATTCCGATTTTCGGGGTTATGCGCGAGTTCAGCGATTGACGGTTTTCGCGGGAACCGTCAACACTGCCAGCGAACCAATGACCAAGGCAGCCGCCAGCAGATACATGCCGGCGCTGTTGGTGCCGGTGAAGTCTTTGAGATAGCCTACCAGAAACGGCCCGAGAAACCCGGCGAGATTGCCGACCGAATTGATCCAGGCGATGCCGGCCGCAGCGCCGGTGCCAGCGAGAAATGCCGTCGGAAGCGACCAGAACAGCGGCGCGCAACTGATGGCGCCGGCAGCAGCCAGCGAGAGGCAGACAATCGAGACCGTCGTGCTCGTCGCCATCGTCGCCGCAACAAAGCCACCGGCGGCGATGAGCGCTGGGACGATGAGGTGCCACCGGCGTTCACGCAGCCTGTCGGCGGAGCGTCCGAGCGCCAGCATCACGACGAATGTGCAGATATAAGGGATCGCGGAAATCAGACCGATATTGAGGTTTCCGTTGACGCCCGAGGCCTTGACGATCGTCGGCATCCAGAAATTCAGGCCATATTGCCCGAGCACGAAGCAGAAATAGATCAGGCACATCAGCCAGACGCGACGGTCGGTCAGCGTTGCGCCGATGCTGTGCGGGCTTGCCGTCTTGGCCTGGTTCTCCGCCTCGATATTGGCCGTCAGCACGCGTTTTTCCTCATCGTTCAGCCATTTCGCGCCCCGGACCGTATCATCAAGGTAGAAGAACGTCGCAACGCCGAAAAGAATAGCCGGAATGGCTTCGATCAGGAACATCCACTGCCAGCCGGAAAGTCCGTGCGTGCCGTGAAAACTGTCCATCAGGAGACCCGAAAGCGGATTGCCGAAAATGGCGGATATCGGGATCGCCGACATGAAGGTGGTGATGATCCTGGCGCGGCGATGGGCCGGATACCACGCCGTCAGATAGAGAATAATGCCGGGGAAAAATCCAGCTTCCGCAACGCCCAGCAGGAAACGCAGGACATAGAAGACGGTTTCCGACGAGGTGAACATGAAGGCGGCGGAAATGATGCCCCAGGTGAGCATGATGCGGGCGATCCACACCCGTGCGCCAACCTTGTTCATGATGATGTTGCTCGGCACTTCAAACAGAAAATAGCCGATGAAGAAAATGCCGGCGCCGATGCCATAGGCGGCTTCCGAGAGGCCGAGCTCGCTCGACATCTGCAGCTTGGCGAAACCGACATTGACGCGGTCGAGATAGGCGACCACGTAGCACAGCATCAAAAAGGGTACGATGCGCCAGAATACCTTGCCATAGGCACGGTCTTCGAGCGTCTGGGCGGGATGTGCGCCAATGACTGGCGCTTGCGTCTGCAGCGTCATGATTTTCTCCTCCGATTGTTGCCGCGGTCTCCTGTCGATCCTCCCGCGGCACGCCGAGCCACTTTTGGCAGCGCTGCCATTTTCAATAATCCATTTTGGCAGCGCTGCCAACAGCAAATTGGTAGCGCTGCCAAAAAAACCTTGCTTCTTGGCGGGAGCGGTGAAAAATGGGGGGCAGAGCGGTGGTCATCGGGCCGGCAGGTCGGACAACCACCTCAACAGTCGGGTTCAAACGTAACGATGGAATTCAAACATCAGGCGACGGTGACGCTTGCCGAAGTCGCGGAGGCGGCCGGTGTCGGTGAGAGCACGGTGTCGCGCGTGCTGCGCAACCACGGTTCGTTTTCTGGCAAGACGCGCGAGCGGGTGATGGCCGCCGTCGAGCGGCTGGGCTATGTGCCGAACCGGATCGCGGGAACGCTGGCCTCCACCGGTTCGCGTCTTGTCGCCTTCGTTATTCCCTCTTTGTCGAACATCGTCTTTCCCGATGTGCTGCGCGGTGCCAGTGCTGTTCTGGAGGAAAACCGGTATCAGGCGGTCTTCTCCGTGACCGATTATGATCCGGGCAAGGAGGAAGCGCTCGCCGCCGCGATGCTTGCCTGGCGGCCGGCGGCGGTCATGCTGGCGGGATGCGAGCATACCGAGGGTACAGTGAAGATGCTGCGCGCCAGCGGCTGTCGGGTCGTCGAACTGCTTGATCTCGACGGCGATGCTCTCGATATCGCGGTCGGCTTCTCGAACCGCGCAGCCGGGCGGGGGAGCGCTGCCTTCCTGCTCAAGCGGGGTTATCGCCGGATCGGCTATGTCGGTCACGACCTGAACCGTGATACCCGTGCCGGCAAGCGGTTTTCCAGCTTTTGCGAAACGCTCGGCGCACATGACGCCCCGCTCGTCGCCCGCGAAATTCTCCCAGGCGCTTCGTCCGTGGAAAACGGCAGGTTGGGGCTGGAGCGGCTGCTTGCCCGGACGACCGATCTCGATGCGGTTTATTTCTCCAACGACGACATGGCGCTGGGCGGCTATTTTCATTGTCTGGCTCAAGGGATCGCGATCCCCTCGAAGCTCGCCATTTTCGGCTATAACGGCCTCGATATCGGCCGGGCAACCCCACAGCCGTTGTCGACCATCCGAACGCCGCGCGTGGCGACCGGGGAGATAGCCGCGCAACTGGTCGTCGCTAATGCGCCGCCGCAGTCCGTCGATCTCGGCTTTGAGCTGATCGAAGGGGCAACCGCGTAATATTGGAGGAACTGTCATGTCCGACGCGCGCCTGCGTGAGGAAATCTGCCGATACGGCCGCTCGCTATTCGAGCGCGGGCTGACGCCCGGTTCGTCGGGCAACATATCGTTGCGGCTGGAGGATGGCGGCTGGCTGGTTACGCCGACCAACGCCTCGCTCGGCTTTCTCGACCCGGCGCGGATCTCCAGGCTCGATGCCGAGGGCCGGCTCCTGTCCGGCGACAAGCCGACCAAGGAAATTCCGCTGCACACTGCCCTTTACGATACGCGCGGCAGCGCCCGCGCCATCGTCCATCTTCACTCCACCCACGCGGTGGCACTGACCATGCTGCCGGAGATCGATCCGCGCGCGGCCCTGCCGCCGATGACGCCGTACTATCTGATGCGCGCCGGCGAAACCGCGCTGGTGCCCTATTATCGTCCCGGCGATCCGGCGGTGGCCGACGCCATCCGCGGACTGGCGGGCAAGTATTCGTCAGTGCTTCTGGCCAATCACGGACCTGTTGTCGCCGGCGACAGCCTGGAGGCGGCGGTCTTTGCGACCGAGGAACTGGAGGAAACGGCGAAGCTCTATCTGCTGTTGCGCAACCTCAATCCTCGTTTCCTCAGCCCGGCGCAGGTGGCCGATCTCGTCAACACCTTCGGCCTCGACCTTCCGTCGCATCACGATCACGATCACGACGGCGATTGAAGGCGTCACTCCGCCGGACGTTGACCGCGGGCAGACGCGCAACCTTCTGCCAAACCCTGCTTTCGATACGATAGATTCTGCTTCCGATGCCGCCAATTCAGACGAGCTGTGGGTGAAGCGGTGCCTATGATTGTGACACGTCCCCAGTTCCGATCGCTCAAGGATACTCAAATGACGACGTTCCGTCCGAAATACATCACCTTCGACTGCTACGGCACGCTGACTAACTTTCAGATGGCGGAGGCGGCACGCGATCTCTACGGCGAAGAGCTCGACGAGCCACGCATGGCGGAGTTCATCAAGAATTTCGCTGCCTATCGCCTCGACGAGATCATGGGCGACTGGAAACCCTATGCCGAGGTGGTGCACAATTCGCTCGAGCGGACATGCAAGCGCAACGGCGTGACATTTCGCGACGAAGCCGCCCGGATGATCTATGAGCGGGTTCCGACCTGGGGGCCGCATTCGGATGTCCCGGCCGGTCTTGCCAAGGTCGCCAAGGAAATCCCTTTGGTCATCCTCTCCAACGCCATGAATTCGCAGATCATGTCGAACGTCGAAAAACTCGGCGCGCCCTTCCATGCGGTCTATACCGCCGAGCAGGCTCAGTCCTACAAGCCACGCTTCAAGGGCTTTGAATATATGCTCGATATGCTGGGCTGCGGGCCGGAAGACGTGCTGCATTGCTCGTCCTCCTTCCGCTATGATCTGATGTCGGCCCACGATCTTGGCATCAAGAACAAGGTTTGGGTCAATCGCGGCCATGAGCCGGCCAATCCCTATTACGGTTATGTCGAAATTCCTGACATCTCGGGCCTGCCTGGCGTCGTCGGGCTCTGACGGAGAGACGCGGATGCAGTTCGAATCCTACTGGCACGACACGGCTCCAGCCTTTGCCGGCGCCGCTGAAGGCCCCGTCGAAGGACATTACGACGTCGCCGTCATCGGCGCCGGCTTCACCGGGCTTGCCGCGGCGCGCCAGCTTGCAAAGGCCGGCGTCAAGGTCGTGGTGCTGGAGGCCGAACGGGTCGGCTGGGGGGCATCGGGACGCAATGGCGGCCATCTCAACAACGGCCTCGCCCATAGCTTCCTGTCCGCCAAATCAGCACTCGGCGTGGAGCGAGCCGTCGCCCTCTACAAGGCGTTCGACGATTCCATCGATACGATCGAGGCGATCATTGCCGAAGAGGGAATCGACTGCAATTTCCGCCGCGCCGGCAAGCTGAAGCTTGCTTCCAAGCCGCAGCATTTCGACGCCATTGCCCGCAATTTCGAGGCCGTTCATAGAGAGGTCGATCCGGACACGGCGCTTCTGACGGCGGGTGACCTGAAAAGCGAGGTCGGGTCGCCCTTCCATGGCGCCATGCTCTCGAAGAAGAGCGCGATGATGCATATGGGCCGCTATGTCGCGGGGCTCGCCACGGCAGCCGCGCGTCACGGCGCTATCATCTTCGAAAAGGCAGCCGTGACCGCCCACCGGCAGGGCAACGGTCGCCACAGCCTGACGACCGCACGCGGCACCGTCACCGCAGACCACGTGCTGGTTGCGACAGGCGCCTATACGCCGTCGCTCTTTAATTATTTCCGCCGCCGGATCATTTCCGTCGGCAGCTTCCTGATCGCCACGCGTCCGCTGACCGACGCCGAAATCGCGGCTACGATGCCGGGTAACCGCACCTGTGTCACGTCGATGAACATCGGTAATTATTTCCGGCTGTCGCCGGACAACCGGCTGATCTTCGGCGGCCGCGCCCGGTTTTCCGCCACGTCGGATCAGCGCTCGGACGCAAGGAGCGGCGACATTCTCCGCGCCAGCCTGGCTGAAATCTTCCCGCAGCTTGCCGGCGTCGAGATCGACTATTGCTGGGGCGGCCTCGTCGACATGACGAAGGACCGCTATCCGCGCGCCGGCTATGTCGACGGCGTGTGGTATGCCATGGGCTATTCCGGCCACGGCGCCCAGCTCTCCACCCATCTCGGCATGATCATGGCCGACTCCATCCTCGGCAAGACCGACCGTAACCCAATCAAGGGGCTCGACTGGCCGGCCGTCCCCGGCCATTTCGGAAAGCCGTGGTTCCTGCCGCTCGTCGGGCTCTATTACAAGACGCTCGATCGCTTCCAGTAACGGGCCGGATCAGTCCGATTGCAGCCGAAGCGGCTCGATGGGGGCAGGATTGCGATGAGTACCTGCGCGCGGTCAACTATCTGACCTGGCTGACTGGATAGATCCTGAGAACACCAAGGCTGTTATCAGTCGTGATGGCTGCAATACCCGCTTCATATGCGGCGCGGACGATCGCCTCATGCAATATCTCGGGCTCGGTATCTCCGGTAAGAACCTCCAAACAGGTTCTCACCGCCGTGAAGAATTCCTCACCATCGTCGATGGGCCATTCCTTCAGCAACAGTTGGGCAGCCTCGCGAGCGGTACGGATCACTCTGCGATCTTTCCCTTCGGCAAAAACAAGAATTATCGTTGGGAAGTTTCTCAACATATCGAATCTCATTGTGCCTGAACTCCGCGGGGCGGCCAGTGCCAATGCCGGGCCATGGTTTCGCACCGGGATTGGCCACACATGCTCGTCAACCATCAGTTAGCCAGATTGGCTTTTAGCTCACGGGCTGCCGCCTCAAGGAGTCGCTTGAATTCTTCAGAGGTCACGCCATCGGCGCGCATCACCATGGCGATCAGTGGATCGCAAAGAGCTTCGGATATCGTCAGCTCATCGTTCTTTCCGGCAGTTGCGCCAACGGAGCAACAATATCCCGACGAAAATAGCGTGTTCATGGACATACCTTGCATTCGGGGTGTTTGCAGAGAGAACGCAGCTCGGCCTGATTGCTTTTGAGGTCCAATATCCATCGGCGTCCCTGTGCGGCCGAGTGTCTCGAAAGGCATTTTTGGGCAATCCGCGATACGGCAAGGCCGGCGATAAATGCGTTCTCGGCAGCGGCCGGTGGAGCGAGAAAGCCGTCGTCGGTTGCGACCTGGGCGGTGCAATGGCAGACGGGACATGCGTCCTCATGCACTGCGACCGAGGAACCTGCCATGCCATGTGCTTGGGAGCGGCCGACATGCAGATGGGGCGGCAGGCCGGCTTTCGATGCGTGGCAGGCCGTCAGGAACTCCTGGGCCGGATGAGAATCGTCGCCGGCGAGAACGACGAACGGATTGTGGGCGTAATCTGCGATCAATCGGAGCGCTGCGGCCCCTTCCGCAAATTCCGGCAGCGCGAACACATTGGCCGAGAAACACGCGGCCAGACAGGTCGCCAGCTTGTCCGTCTTCAGCCGGCCGAGATCAGCTTCGCTCGCCCATGGGACATGGTTCAAGTTGTCCTCGTCGATACGATCGGCATCCACGAGATAGAAATGGCGCGCGCCGTGGGCCGCAAGCTGGATGGCAATCTGCGAGCCCAAGCCGCCGCATCCGATAATGACGAAGTCGATTTCGCCAAAACCTGCGAAGTCGCGTTGACGATGGCGAAGAGGCGTCAGGAAGGCGTCGTCGTGATCCAATGCGGTGGAGATATATTCGTCCTCATCCGGCATATTGGAACCCTCCAACGAGACCCCGAATGCAGGCCCGGTAACATTGGGGCTCCGTTCCTCGACAGGATCAGCACTATTGCCGGTGAACAGAGCCCCTCTGCCGCCCCACCCCAGGCTGTGGGCGAAGAAGTTCGGGAAGTCGACGGGCGCACGGATTGCCGTTGACAATCGTCTAGACTGATCATTGACCATCAGATCGCCTCCATCTCGGTGGGCGCAACTCCGCGGATCGTCGCGGCGTAGTGACCGTAATCCTCGCCCATCGCATGGTCGGGTGTCTTCGCGATCACGTGGAATTTGCCGTCGTACCAGAGGCTGACATTGTCGCCGCTGTCATCGACCTCTCGCCGGCCCATCCGAGGATCGATCGGCTCCTTGCCGCGCAGCAGCATCTGTCCGATATCCCAGGCTTGGCGATCGAGAACTCGCTGGCGCTCGGCAAGATGCGCCTGCCGGTGCGCAATGGGTTCTTCGGCAAGCAACTGGCCGACGAGGAACAAGATCCGACTGCTCCAGGAAGGAATGGCGGCGATGTCTGGGAGGTCGAGGAGGACATCGCCGCCAAGACGTTCGATACCTTTCCGAGCTATGTCGATGAGCGGGACTTGCCGCGCGGCATAGGCGATTATGAATGCCGCTTTCCGGGCGCGGCGCTCAAGATCCGACTCGGTGGATAGGCATGCCATGCGCAAGGCGCACTCCCAGGGAATGGTGTAGGCCGTATGCAGGATGCTCTCGAGCGTCTGTAGGTCCTTCTTGTATGGGGAAACATACTGGAACTCGCCGGGCAGGGATGCCGCCGCCGAGGTCGTATAGAACCCGAGCAGGATATTCCCCGCCTCATGAAGCAGTTGGGCCGCTGTCGCGGCATGATCGCCGGCGCGCAACCTCTCTCTGGAAAGGACGATGAGCGCGCTGCCCGGCAATTCGTTCGAACTCGAAAAGGAGCACTGCGGTTCGCGCCGCACGCCAACGTAAAGCGTGTGTAGGCCGGCGATCAGACGCTGATGGCCGTACTCGTCTAAGTCCGCGATCAATGCGAAGGCCTTCTCCAGATGGTCGGCGATTCGATCCAATTCCGCATCGTCGGTGATCGGATAGCCGGGCCGGGGATAGTCCGGCATGCATTGGCGGAGGAGGGCTTGCATGATACGGCTTCGCGCCGGACTTTCGATGTGCACGAGGCCGATGCCGCAAGAGAGCCGGCACGCTGTCTGACGTTCGAGTTCAAGATCCGATGCGATCAGATCCGGCTGCAGATAGCGGCCGACGACCTGCACATCGGGGCGGGCTGCCTGCCATTCCAGACTGCGCGCGAGCGCACCCATCCAGGCTGCAAGTACGGATGAACGGTAAGGGTCGGCGCCGACCGGTCCGGCAACCGCTGGCGGAAGCTCCGGCAGGCGAGTGTATCCGCCATCTGCAAGGTCGGGGAAATAACCTGACAGTGCCTCTACCCCAGCCGAACAACCGGCGAGCTTCGAAGCCGCCGCAAGCGTGCGGCCATATTGGAAGCGTCGCTTCAAAAGGTTGCGTGTTGCCACGCGCTGCAGGGAGACGGAACTTGCCATCAGGGGATTGCGCTTGAGCAGGAGGCGCGCCTCATCTGCCAATTGCTGTATGCGGGACGCGGACATCGGCAGCCTCCATGAGTTTGTCTTCGGGCGGATCAAGGTTGCATCTCGGGCAAAAATGCCGGAGTTCGGGACGACTTTGCCCGGCATCGGAACGTTGTGCTTCGTCGGTTGAGAGGCACTATTCCCCAAGGGCGTCATTCGCCCGCCAGTTTCGCGTTAAAAATCCGTAAAAAAGGCGTAAACAAAGAAAAAGCCCCCTCGATAGAGGAGGCTTGGAATTTGGATAACGCAGCCGCAGCAGTCAGATCGCCAGAGCCGCCTGGACCGCCGCCCGCGCATTTGGCAGGCCCGCTCCAAAGAAATAGGCCATCTCGACGGCGTCCTCGCTCTCGGCGTTCATGCAATCCGCCGTCAATTTCCTCGTTCCGGGCGCGACAATGGCGTCCAGGCGGGATGCCGTCTTCAGAATTGATTTCACTTGAAGCCCCGAGAGGCGGTCACCGGGATTGTGGTGGCTTTTGTAGGCCCGCTGTATCAGGGCGCATAGCCCACCCACCTGCGCCGACGCGCCTGATGTGCCCCCGAAGGGGGTGTAGTAGCCGCCCCCGATGCCCGGATTGGTTCCGAACGGCACGATGGCCGACCACGGATCGGAGCCCTGATTATAGCCGAAAATCCCCGGCAGATCGGTCGTCAGCAGCGAGAAGTGCGAATAGTAGTATTCCCGCGTTCGAAAAGCGCTGTAGTCGTGCTGCGCGGCAAAGGGAGAAAGCCGGTCGAGGCGCAACTGATGCCTGTTGAAGACCTCCCCGTCGTCAGAGGGGGAGACTACCGTCAATCCTTCGCCGTAATTGCTGTAGCCCGAACGGAAACCTTCGACGGTAACGGCCCCAACTGCAATGATGCCGTTGTTGTCGGCGGCAAGACTTGCCGGATAGATCAGCTGGCTCTCGCCACTGTTTCCTGCGGCGCAGACGATGGGGATGTGCCGGCTGATGGCGAGGATGAGTTGTTTGAGGACATGCCACGGGCGATCCGGATTGGAACCTCTCTGCGCAGCCTTCGGCTCCAGTTCAGGCCCACCCTGATCAGCAACGGCAATGCGCGTGAACAGATTGGCGGCATCCTGGTTTTTCCATAATTCCAGGTCGGCCTTCAGCTCGTTCTTCGGATCAACGATGCTGCGTTTCGGGTCAGGCAGACCGCGCGGCAAGACGATCACATCTGCTTTCTGAAGATAGGCATAAAGGAAGGCCGCAATGAACTGCCTGACATCGTCTTCGAAGGACGTTCTGATCGAGATGAGCCTTGAGAAAGGATCAACGCCGAAATAGGGGATGACATTGCGATTGCCGCTCGTGCGCAGCTCGTCGCCATTCCCGTAGAAGGCTCCTTCCGGCGGAAGGCTTGGCGTGCCTTCTTCCGCAACAACGGCGGGTTCGCCGACAATCAGCCCTGCACAGCAGGTGCCATGCGATGCAAAAAGCGATTCCGGATTGTAGAGCCGCCGGAGTACCCCTTCCGACGCGGCGTATTCGGCAACCAGATCACCGAGATAGTCCCGGTCGTCATTCGAAAGGCCGATATTGCCGAGCGGAGCGATGTTGAGCCCGGCAAAGAAGGCATGCCTTTCTTCGCGGTCGAAGGACGTGGTCGTATCAAGAATTTCGAGCACGCGCGCACCGTAACGATGGGTCGTCAAATCGATTGACGCGTCCCGGTCAAGCCGGGTTGCCAGATTGGGATGATCCGGCGATACGCCGACATCGATCAACGCGACCCGTGCGGGTCGCAACGGGCCGGCGGAAGCGATAGCATCCCAGACCGTGCCGGTGATGAGGGGATCGGGGAGCGCGCGTGCGGCGCTCGCATCGAGCGCTGGAGGTGCCGGCGGAGCCGATCCGTATTCCGCGTCGACCACGCCAAGGGCAGTCAGGTGCCAGAGATAATAGTAGTTGATCGGTGCGGGCTCAGGCATTTGTGTTTGATCCGTCATGGTTGTAACCCTGTTGAGCAGCAGCTGGCGAATTCAGACCCATTCGTCGTGTACGGCCTGGAACAGAGGACCGAACGCGTCGTGGAGGTAGGGAGCGAAACGCCGGGCGAGATCTCGCCCTGCCTGCGTATCGCTCGGATAGTGCAGGCCGGCCCATTCGCGGTTTTCGGCGACGTTCTGGGCGATGCGGGCAAGCTCGTCGGTGGCCGGATGTTCCGGCAGGATCGTCGAGAACGCAAAGGCGATTGAAAAACACTGGAACGAATGATTGCTGGGATAGGATTCGTGGACCGGCACGGCCAGCAACGGCCGCAGCATGGGCTCGAACTGGTTTGGCCGCAGCCGGTTGAACTGGCTTTTGTAAATCAGCCCGACATATTCGCAGGCCGTCAGGATTGCCTGGAAAAGGCCTTCCGTCTGCTCGAAACCGCCGAGATCCTCGATATGCAATGCGCGGGTGAATTCCCCCACGGAGATCGTCGACTCGATTTGGATGTCGGGCAGGCGGCGCACACGTTCGCGGTCGCGGCGTTGCATGGAGAGCATCACCGTCGTTTCGAGGCGGGTATAATCCGGGCCGGGCGGCGGAAGTATATCCAGCTTTTCCCAGGTGAAGCGCCGCGCCGCGGTATAGGCGTTGCGTGACGGCTGCTGATGCAGCCTGCGCAGCTCGAAGGAGGGGATAAGCTGCGACACGCCGAGGCTGCCGCCGTCCATCGTCGACTTGTTCTTGTTCTTATTCTTATTTTTGTTCTTGTTTTTGTTCAGCGACGCCTTGTTGAGCACCGACTTGTTTGCGACGCTCTTGTTAAGGACCGAGGCTACGGCCATCGTCGCCATCATGGGCCCGGGCAGGGGCGATCCATCGTCATCCGTGCCGAGGAAAAGCACAGCTTCGGAGGCTGCATCGGCTGCAGCCGGTGATGCACCAGCGAGAGGATCAGCACCGGCATCGTCCCTGGGTTCGCATGGAAGGACCGTATCCGGCTCAATCCTGAATTTATAACTGTTTAGAAATAAAACAATTTTCGATTGCGATTCCTCAGTAGTGTCCGCTTCCATTGCAGCCTCCTTGCGCGATGATGTGAAGATTTGTCCGGAGTTCAGCGCAGCTTGGCGCCGGCCTTGAGCAGGCCGTCGATCAAAATCTGCCCGCCGCCTGTGTCGAGCAGCGGATAGCCGCTGCCGCGGAAGGCGTTGATGGAGAAGCCGCCCTCGACCGTCTCAAGACGCTGCAGGTAATGCCGCGCGCCGCCGAGATTGTTGGAATGGGCGTGACTGGAGGCAAGATAGCGCAGCAGACTGTTGAAGTTCGGCCGTGCCCGGAGGGCTTCTTCGCCTGCAGCTATGGCTGCGGCATGATCGCCCGCAAGCGCTGCCGCAATGCATTTGGTCGTATCGAAGTAATATTTATGCGGGCTGTAGACGCCGAGCTCTTGTACCCAACGCGCCATGGCCACCGCCTTGTCGGGCTGGCCCGCATAGCAGTGCAGCATCGCGTAGAGGTCCCAACTGAGCGGCAGGGCCGGATTCAGGCGGATCGACTTTTCGAACAGGTTGGCCGCATAGTCGTATTCGCCGAACAAGAACGAATGGACGTGGCCGACGAGCGCGAGCGACACGGAATTCTGCGGATCGAGTTCCAGCGCCTTGCGCGCATAGGCCTGGGCTTGCTCGATCAGATGCGCGTCCAGCGCGTTGAAGCGTTGGCCGACCTGGAAAGTCCGAATGAATGACAGCCAGGCAAAAGTCGATGACCGCGGCTGATACTGGATCTGTTCTTCCAGGCGCCGCTCCGCGTTATCGAGGTCGTCGCGCGACAGCCGAAAGATCGCATTGACGGCGTCGATCAGGAGACCGTCCTGCGACAATCGGCTGTCGGTTGCCTGGATCTCCTGGAAATAGGCCAGTTGATCGACTGCCTGGCTGATTAGTGCGGCGGCGATGCCGAACTCGCCCCGCTCGAACTGCGTGCGGTTGATTGCCTGACTGCCCAGCCAATGAATACGGTTGTTGATCAGGTGCTTCATCACCAGTTCGATCAGCACCATGTCACCATCAAACGTCAGGCGAAGCTGTAGGCATAGGGGAAGGCTGATCTGCTGTTCGCTCTCTTCAATATCCGGCAAGGTGAAGGAGAGGTCGGTGACGCCAAAGCCCAGCCCATCGGTGATGGCTTTTGCAATGAGATTCTGGAACCGTGTCGCAGCAATTTGTCCGCCCTCTCCGGCACCCACCATGATGGGGGACAGAAGAACCATCATCCATTGCCATTCACCGCCGACCCGCCGCCGATAGGGGTCGCCGCTGGCGATGTCTACGGGTTTGCCTGTTCTCGGCGTATCCGGGGCGCCTGTTAAAGGCAGCAGGGCGGAATGTTTGGCGATATCGCGGCTCGGCTGCTGTCGCGGCTCGAATACATCGTGGACTTGTCCTTCATCGAGGCGGCGATACCAGTTTTGCCGTTCCAGCGCCAACCAGTCCTCGAATTCGGGATCGCGGATGTCGATACCTTCGAGCAATTCGTCAGTGACTTGATCCGGAGCCCGCTCCGTCCGAACCACCAGGTCGGTATCGAGCACGAGTCGGTCCGTATCCAGCCAAACGGTATTCTTATCCGCAATCAAGAGATTACGTGCCGGCCCCAGACTCTTATGAATGTCCAAAAGCGCCTGGCGTAGACTGGCTGCCGCCTGGTCGTCGGAGCGATCGCTCCATAACTTGTCCCTAAGCCAGATTCTCGAGCGCGAGCCCCGGGTGGACAATGCAAGCATCGCCAGAAGAGCCTGTGCCTTTTTGGATTTCGGAGTAACCGACCGCCCCCCAGCGTCCACAAGGGCAAAAGGCCCGAGCAGGAACATCCGAAACGGATCGTGCTCCTTGTTCATGCGATCCACCGGCCCCGCCCCCGTTGCCTCCGATACGCTCGTTTGGCGGCCGGAAAACCTGGCATCCGGGAACCAGTCTGCCACAACTGCGGCGTCTGGCAAGCAACCGGGAAGGGAAACCGGGATTGCGAAATGTAAATCTACGCTATGGCGATGATCGAACTGAAGCATAACCGGTTGAAATCCCTCTGCGTAACTTCGCAAACCGGCCGTAGCACCCCGCCGTCAAAGCAGCGTCAAAGAAATGTTGTTTTAGGCGCCGTAATTTTGCAGGAATCCGCCAAAGCTGCGGCGTATTCGAAACGACGTGTCGGAGTTGCTCCAGCAGGAACATCGACCGTCGTTCCGATCATCCAGCGCCGGGATGATTTCCCGGCCCTTTGTTTCCCTATGGTCAGGCGAGCCCGCCGATGTGGAAGCTCTTCATTTCGAGATATTCCTCGATGCCGCATTGCGCGCCCTCACGGCCAAGACCAGATTGTTTGACGCCGCCGAAGGGAGCGACCTCGGTCGAGATCGCCCCGGTGTTCAGGCCGACCATCCCGAATTCGAGCGCTTCGGCGACACGCCAAGAGCGTTTCAGGCTCCCGGTGTAGAAATAGGCCGCAAGCCCGAAGGGCGTAGCGTTGGCAATGCGGATCGCCTCCTCCTCGCTGTCGAAACGGAAAAGCGGGGCAACAGGTCCGAAGGTCTCTTCGCTGGCAAGCTGCATCTCGGTCGTTGCACCGCCGAGCACCATCGGCACCGCATATTGATCGCCGTCAGGCATGGAACCTGCGGTGGCGAGGATCCTCGCTCCCTTTTCCACCGCATCGTCGACATGACGCTTGATCTTATCGATCGCCGCCTTGTTGATCATCGGCCCGATATCGGTGCCGGCATCCGTGCCGGCCCCGACCTTCATGGCCGATACGCGTGCGGAAAGTTTGGCGGCAAAGGCCTCGTAGACGCCGGACTGGACGAGAAGCCGGTTGGCGCAGACGCAGGTCTGCCCGCCATTGCGGAATTTCGATGCGATCGCGCCTTCCACGGCAAGATCGAGATCGGCATCGTCGAAGACGATGAAGGGCGCGTTGCCGCCGAGCTCGAGGCTGAGCCGCTTGATGCTGTCGGCCGCGCCGCGCATCAGCAGCGAGCCGACGCGGGTGGAGCCGGTGAAAGAGATCTTGCGGACGGTCTGGTTCGCCATCAGTTCGTCGCCGATGCCGGCCGGCATGCCGGTGACGATATTGATCACTCCTTTGGGGATGCCGGCGCGCTCCGCCAATACGCCGAGCGCCAGCGCCGAAAAGGGGGTCAGGTCCGATGGTTTGACGACGACGGTGCAGCCTGCGGCGAGCGCCGGCCCGACTTTGCGGGTGATCATCGCATTCGGAAAATTCCACGGCGTGATGATCGCCGACACGCCGACGGGCTCCTTCAGAACGACGATCCGCCGGTCCGCCGTCGGCGAAGGAATGGTCGTTCCGCCGATGCGGCGCGCCTCCTCGGAAAACCATTTGATGAAGGAGGCGCCGTAGTGGATTTCGCCGCGCGCCTCCGTCAGTGGCTTGCCCTGCTCTCGGGTGAGGATCAGCGCCAGATCCTCGATATTGTCGAGCATCAGATCATGCCAGGCTTCCAGCAACGCGCCGCGCTCGGCATTGGTCTTTGCGCGCCATGGACCGAAGGCCTTTTCCGCCGCCGCGATCGCCGTTCTGGTATCGGCTCCATCCATGTCGGGCACCGTGCCCAGCACATGCTGGGACGCCGGATCGATCACCTCGATCGTACGTCCTGCTGCTGCTCCCCGCCATTCTCCGTCGATCAGCCCTTGCTGACGAAGCAGGCTGCTATCCCTTAATCCGTTCATTCTGTTCTCCATTGATCAGCCAAGTGCCGAAAGCACCGATGCCGTGATCGCGTCGGTCTTGTCCTTGCCGGGAATTGCGCCGATGCCGCGTGCCGTCGTCGCCTCGATGGCGGCCATCACCTTTCCTGACGCAGCCGCTTCTCCCAAATGCTCCAGCATCATCGCGCCAGACCAGATGGCGGCGATCGGATTGGCGATGCCGAGATCAGCGATATCGGGCGCCGACCCGTGGACCGGTTCGAACATCGAGGGCGCCGAACGATCGGGATTGATATTGGCGGAGGCGGCAAAGCCGAGCCCGCCCTGGATGGCGGCGCCGAGGTCGGTGAGAATATCGCCGAACAGGTTGGAGGCGACCACGACGTCGAGACTATCAGGCGCCATGACCATGCGGGCGGCCATGGCGTCGATATGGTAGCTGGTCACCTCGACATCGGGATATTCCGCAGAAAGCCTCTGGGTGATCTCGTCCCAGAAGACCATCGAATATTTCTGGGCGTTGGACTTCGTCACCGAGGCAAGCTTGCCGCTGCGCGCACGCGCTTGCTCAAAGCCGAAACGCAGGATGCGCTCGACTCCCTTGCGGGTGAAAATCGAGGTCTCCACAGCCACCTCATTATCGGCGCCCTGGTGGACGCGGCCGCCGGCGCCGGAATATTCGCCCTCGGTATTTTCACGAATGCAGAGAATGTCGAAGCCGTCAGACCGCAACGGCCCCTGTACACCCGGCAGCAGCCGGTGCGGGCGGATATTGGCATATTGCACGAAAGCCTTGCGGATCGGCAGCAGAAGTCCGTGCAGCGACACCGAATCCGGCACTTTGCGAGGCCAGCCGACGGCGCCGAGCAGGATGGCGTCGAAGGATCTGAGCGTTTCGATGCCATCGGCGGGCATCATGCTGCCATTCTCCAGATAGTAGTCGCAGGACCAGGGATAGCTGGTTGCATCAAGAGAAAATCCGTTCGATTGAGCGGCCTTTTCGAGCACGGCCCAGGCCGCCGTCGTCACATCACGGCCGATCCCGTCTCCGGGCAGAAGGGCGATCTTGTAGGTTTTCATCGCAGGTCCTCACAGGCTGATGAGCACACTCTTGCTCTTGCGGTTGGCGAGATAGGCTTCGCGGCCGAGATCCTTGCCGATGCCGGACTGCTTGTAGCCGCCGGTCGGCAGGATATGGTCGCGTGAGCGGCCGTAGCGGTTGACCCAGACGGTGCCGGCCTGCAGGCGGCGGGTCACGCGGATGGCGCGTGAGAGATCGCGGGTGAAGAGGCCGGCGGCGAGCCCGTAGGCCGGATGGTCGGCGAGGCTCAGCGCCTCCTCCTCGTCCTCGAAGGTCTGAATGGTCAGGACCGGTCCAAAAATTTCCTCAAGAACCGCCGGCGATGTTGCCGTCACGCCTGACATCAGGGTCGGTGCGTAGAAATAACCTTCGCGGTCGAGGCGGCGGCCACCGGTGAGGCATTCGGCGCCGTCGTCGATGGCGGCGCGGATGATGCCGTCCATGCGGGCGATCTGGCGTTCGGAGATGACGGGCGAATAATCGGTCGCTTCATCCCAGGTGGGGCCGGGGCGGATGGCCGCCAGCCTCTCGATAAGTGCGGCTGCGAGCGCGTCCGCCACCTTCGCCTCGACGATGAGGCGGGATCCGCAAACGCAGGCCTGACCGGCGTTGGAGAGAATGCTGCCGGCGATTGCGCCCGCCGCAAGCTCGAGATCGGCATCGGCGAAGACCAGCTGCGGGCTCTTGCCGCCGAGTTCGAGCGTCATCGGCTTGATGCCGGTGCGGGCGATATTGGTCATGATCGCCGAGCCGGCTGCCGTCGAGCCGGTGAAGCTGATCTTGGAGATGCCTGGATGTCCGGTGATCGCATTTCCGGTGGTCGGGCCGTCGCCGAGCACGATGTTGACGAGACCGGCCGGCAGGCCGGCTCGCACCGAAAGTTCGGCGAGATAGAGCGTCGAAAACGGCGTCATTTCCGATGGCTTCAACACCACCGCATTGCCTGCCGCCAGCGCCGGACCGAGCTTCCAGCCGGCCATGGACAAGGGAAAATTCCAGGGCGTGATGGCGCCGACGACGCCATAGGGTTCCGTCATGATCATGCCAAAATTCGCGTCGTCGGTCGGAACGAGATCGCCGCCTTCCTTGTCGGCGAATTCGGCAAAGAAACGGATCTGTTCGGCGGTGACGGCGATATCGCCGGCGACGAGATGGCCGACGGGCCGTGTCGAGGGAAGCGCTTCGAGCCTGGCGAGGGTTTCCGCCTCGGCTTCGATCAGGTCCGCCCAGCGCTGCAGCGCCACGGTGCGCTCGCGTGGCCGCACACCACCCCAATTGCTCGTCTTCAACGCTTCTCTGGCGGTTTCGACGGCCTGATCGACAAGGGCCTCGTCGGCCAGCGGGCAGCCGGCATAGGGCTTGCCGTCGGATGGACGATGCATGTCGATGACGGCTTCGGCCGGAACCAGCCGGCCGCCGATGAAATGCCCGACGGGCGTGGAAATCGTGTTCGGATCGAAGCTGAGTGTCATCGCATGTCCTCGGGATGGGCTGAGACAAGCCTAACTGGGGAACGCGAGCAGCATGCATCGACCGGTGGTGCCGCAGCGGCGAAAAATTGCGTTTTCGCCGCTGCGGCAGTCAAATCTACGGCGTCACGTCACGGTGACGTAGATCTTGCGCACCGTCTCGATCGTCTTCCAGACGCCAATAAAGCCCGGCTTCATGACGAAGCTGTCGCCCGCCTTGTAGACCACCGGTTCACCGCCTTCCGGCGTGAGTTCGATCAGGCCGGAAAGGATGTGGCAGAACTCGAAGGTCTCGCCTTTGATCGAGCGTGTCTCGCCGGGTGTCGCTTCCCAGACACCGCTATGAACCGTTTCGCTGCGGGCGACATCCTGTGCCCAGGTCTTGAAGGCAGGATTGCCCGAGATCAGCCGTTCGGGGAGGGGGCCGGATTCGCGCGGCGCGAAGGATGGGTTGGTGTCGATCGTCTTGAGGAGGGACATGATTTTGCTTTCCTAGGTTGAGAACTCAGTAGCCGCGGTTGCGATCGATCAGTCCAATCGGATCGAGGCCGGCCTGGTGCCGCTTGATGTTGCCGATCACGGCCGCCGCGGCGGTTTCAGCTTGGGTGACGCTCGCAATGTGCGGCGTCAGCAGGATCTTCGGATGGTTCCAGAAGGCGTGGTCCTCAGGCAGCGGTTCCGGCTCGGTGACGTCGACGACGGCGCCGGAGAGATGCCCGGCGTCGAGCGTGTCGACGAGCGCCTGATGATCGAGCTGAGCGCCGCGGCCGACATGGACGAGTGCAGCGCCAGCCGGCAATCCGGCGAAGAGCTCGGCATTCAGGAAGCCGCGCGTCTCATCCGTCAGCGGCAGCAGGCAGACAAGAATGTCGGTGGTTGCAAGCAGAGTATCGAGACCGTCGCGGCCGCTCAGGCACCGGATGCCGTCGATCTCGCGCGGGCTGCGGCTCCAGCCCGAAAGCGGAAAGCCGAAGGGCTGCAGACGTTCGAGCGCGGCACTCCCAAGCATGCCGAGCCCGAGCACGCCGATGCGGCGTTCGGAGGCCTGCCTGGAAGCGATCGTCTGCCAGGTCCGGCGCCGCTGCTGGTGGAGATAGGCCGGCAGGTCGCGGTGCAGCGCAAGGACTGCCAGCGTCACATATTCCTGCATCATCCTGATGATGCCGTCCTCGACCATGCGCACGACCTTGACCGACGCAGGCACGGCATCAATGCGGAACTGGTCGATACCCGCGCCGATCGAAAAGAGGATTTCGAGATTGCGGTAGCGCGCGAGATCATCCGGCACCGTCCAGGTGATCAGGTAGCGCACGGCGTCTGGTTCGATCGAGTTGGGATCCATGGAAAAAGCAATGTCGGGCATTTCGCGCGCGAAGGCTTCGGCGAAGATGGCGCCGCGCTTCGCATCGGAATTGAAGAGAAAAGTCATTGCGTCGGCTCCTTGATCTCGATGTCATCAGGCGCAGCGGCGGCCAAGCGCCTCGATCATCGCCTGGCAGGCGAGCAGTTCGCCGGTGAGGATGAATTCGTCCGGCTTGTGGGCGCGGCCGATGTCGCCGGGGCCGCAGATGATCGCGTCGATGCCCGCGCGCTGGAAAAGGCCGGCCTCCGTGCCGTAGCTAACGGCGGCGAGCGGCTCGATACCGGTCAGTTCGCCAAGCAGGGCCGCAAGCGGCGCATCGGCGGCAAGCGAAAGCGCCGGATAGGCGCTGAGTTCGCGCCATTCCACCTGGAAGCCGAGCGGCGACAGCGCCTCGGCCGATGCTCGCAGCGGCGCCAGCAAAGTGGCGGGATCGACGCCGGAAATGGCCCGCGCTTCGAACTCGGCCTCGCAGCTGTCGGGAATGATGTTGACCGCCTGGCCGCCCTTCAGCGTGCCGACCTGAAGCGAGGAGTAGGGCGGTTCGAAGACATGCTCGAATGGGCCGGAGGTGAGGTATTCAGCTTCGGCGCGAGCGCAGGCCAGAACATCGGTGATGGCATGGATTGCGTTCAGTCCCAGGTCCGGACGCGAGGAATGGCCGGACTGGCCCCTGACCGTCAGCCGGGCGGCGGCCTTGCCCTTGTGGGCGCGGATTGCCCGCATGCCGCTCGGCTCGCCGATGATCGCGCCAAGCGGGGCTGCGCAGAGCTCCGGCAGGCGGGCGATCATGTGCGGCACGCCGCGGCAGCCGGCCTCCTCGTCATAGGAAAAGGCAAGGTGGACGGGCTGGCGAAGCGGCATGGCAGCAAGCGCTGGGACGGTCGCGAGAACGGCGGCCAGGAAGCCCTTCATGTCGGTGGCGCCGCGACCGTAGAGGCGGTCCGCTTCGGCCCGCAGGCGGAACGGATCGCTGGTCCAGCCGCCCTCGGCGGCGGGGACCACGTCCATATGGCCTGAGAGGATATAGCCTGGCGTTTCCCTCGGGCCGATGGTGGCGAAGAGGTTCGACCGGTCTCCCTCCGGGCCGGGAAGCTCCGTGACGACAGCGCCGTGGCTTTGCAGATAGCGCCGGATCCACGCCACGATCTCACCGTTCGGCGTGCCGACGACGGAGGGGAAGCCAACGAGCCTTTCGAGAATTTCAATTGCCTGCATGGGATTCCTCACAGTGCGCGGATCTTCGAGGTGCTTGCAACTGGGCTGACGGGAGGCGACATTCCAGGTTCTCACGGTGAACGACGACTGCGGCCGGTCGGGCCTAGCCAATGACTTTAGAGGACGGCCCAGGCTTTATTTGCCGAAAGCGCAGCGGATTTGGTCGATTGTTGTGTTTGCGCCGGCCTCACCAGTGAATTGTATCGAACGATCTGTTCTAGTCTCGGCAGAGAAGTTTCCGGGCACAGGCTTGGCCAGAAAAATGCGGCAGGGGGTGGGAGTGAGTGAACTGACATCCGAATCCAGGTTCGTCGATAGTTTCGAGACGCACATTGCCGGGATCGACAGCGTTGCCCTCGACCAGTTGCATGCGCTGTCGATGACCGTCGCCTGGCCGCATCGTGGCGAAGACTGGCAGTTCTTGCGGGAATTCGGCCAGGGCATCGTGGCGATCGATGACATCGGCCGCATCCTGGGCTCTGCGATGTGGTTTCCCTACGACGCGCAATTTGCCACGATCGGTATGGTCATCACCTCGCCTCGTCTTCAAACAAATGGCGCCGGGCAATGGCTCATGGGCCACGCGCTGGAACAGGTCGCCGGGCGCAACCTCGGGCTGAATGCGACGCGTGCAGCGCGACGTCTCTATCGTTCCCTGAACTTTGTTCGCGAGGCGCTCGTCTTTCAATGCCAGGGCGAAGCGGTCTCGCCGCCGGATGTGGAGCTGCCGTCCGGTGCGGTGATACGGGCAGTGGAGGCTGGCGATCTGGAAGCGATCGCCGAATTGGACTGCGTGGCCTTCGGCACCGATCGCAAGCTGCTCCTGGCTCGGCTGATGGCAAATTCCAAAGGCATCGTGTTGACCCGCGCCGGCAGGATCGAGGCTTTCTCGCTTTGCCGGCGGTTCGGGCGTGGCCATGTCATCGGTCCTATTGTGGCGCGCAGTGACGCGGACGCGATCGCCGTCGTCCGCCCGCATGCGGCTGAGCATGCAGGATCGTTTCTGCGCCTCGACACACGCGAGCAGGGCGGGACCTTTTCCGAGTTCCTCTCTCGCTGCGGTCTTCCCGTTTACGACATCGTGACGACCATGTCGCTCGGCGGCCCTTGGCTTCCGGTTTCGGGACATCAGGCAGCGCATGAGCCGAGAACCTATGCGCTCGTCAGCCAGGCGCTCGGTTGACGCAAGCCTAGCTGGCGATCGTTGTCGGGTTTTAAGCGCCGGGACAGACCGGCATGTCGATCAGAGCCTGCCGGCGCTCACATTCGGGCCGGAACGAACGATATTGCCAGAAACCTTCCGGACTTTCCCGTCGGTATACGGTCTCGAGCCAGTACACTGAGTCATCGATCGGCAAGACAGGATGCCACGCATACCATTCCGACCAGGTTTTTCCTGCCGGGTCGTTGTCCATGATCGCCACTCGCCTCCCCATCGTCAGCGCAACTCGAACATCCGTGCGGCGCGGGAGCCGTTGTCGTTACGAAACCGGATTTCGGCATCGTCACGATCAGGTCCCGGGATCGATGGTCTCGATTTCCTGGAGTCGAGAGACACCGATCGCGGGAGGTCCGATTTCTGCTTGCTGCGATCCCTGCGTGCTTCGGTAATGTTCTATAATACAGAATAACAGCGAACGAATATTCTTCAATAGAGATCATTTGCTCGTATTGCGTGAAGTCTTCTTTGTCCCCCGTCGGGAGATGTTTCAGGTTGTAAGATGTGGCTCTGTTGACGAATGGGCGTCGACACCGCGATACGCTGCAGTGTTCAATCGCCACTGATCTGTTTGCGTGATGGTTGGATACTCAGGCGATCGAACGAAGCCCGAGGTAGGCAGCCAGACTGATGGCGGAGAGAGCGATCGTCAGCCTGGGTCTTGCATCGTCGAACATGGCTGCCAGCGCAAGGCCGAGCATCAGGATGAGCGATTTCGCCCAAAGATCCTGATCGGAGACGGTGAAAGCGATTGCCGCCAGAAAGACGGCGCTTGCGACGATTGTCACCGGGGCGGATTTCTCGGCGAGATCGCCGCCTGGGAAATACGGCAGAAGAAAACGGCGCATGCTCAAGCCTGAAGCGACGCTCAGAAGAAGACAGGTCAAGACAAGTTGCAACATTGAGGTCGTCGCCGATCGATCTGCAGATAGCCCTAGGCATGCAAACCTCATGCCAGCCTCAAACCCTCAAAACGTCATCCAACAGAGGCCATGTCGCGGCTTGCATGGCTATTTCCTCGGCGTCGCGACCCTTTTTTCGGCAATCGTTCGTCTGCTTGGGCTCATGATTTTGGTCCGATGCCGAAACCGGCTTGAGCTGAGGCAATGATTTTTATATAGAGAATTATCTATCGTCTTAATTCCGGAAACGAGATCCTTTCATTGGACCTTTCATCGATCGAGATATTCCTCGCCGTTGCCAGCGACCGCAGTGTTACCAAGGCTGCCAAGGCCGTAGGGCGGGTGCCGTCGAATGTGACGACGCGCGTCCAGCAATTGGAGGAGGACCTCGGCGTTTCGCTCTTCAGCCGTGACGGCAAGAAGATGACGTTGACACGTGAGGGCGAGACGTTTCTCGCCTATGCCAACCGGCTTATGGCGCTTGCGCTCGAAGCGCGCCAGGCCGTGCGGCCTCTCGCCCCATCGGGGACATTGCGGGTCGGCACCATGGAGAGCACGGCGGCAAGCAGGCTGCCGGCTGCGCTGACGCAATTCAATCAAATGTGGCCTGATGTGTCACTTCATCTGACGATGGGGGCGTCCCGCGATCTGACCCGCGACGTTCTCTCCAATGCGCTGGATTGCGCGCTGATTGCCCGCCCGCCGAAGACGATGCGCGAGGAAGACCCGAGCTTCGATGCCGAACTTAAGGCGCTGGAGATGGAGCCGGTTTTTGTCGAGGACCTGTTGATCGTGTTGCCGTCCGGGCATCCCTCCATCAAATCCGCCGCAGACCTGCGTGTCGGATCACTCGCCGCTTTGGAACCCGGCTGCACCTATCGCCGGATCGCCGAAAACTGGGCGCGCAAATCGAGCGCCCTGCCGACGAGCGAACTCGGCTCCTATCACGCTATCCTGGCGAGCGTTGCGACCGGCAATACGGCGGGCGTCATGCCGCGATCCGTCCTTGATCTCATGCACTGGCCGACGCCTGTCCAGACCCATCAGCTCGGGCCTGTCGAGACGCTGCTCGTCTACCGCAGGAATGATCGCCCAAGCGCGTTCAACGCATTCCACGAAGTCCTCAGCGCGACAAAGGGCAGAGATATCAGGCTGGCGACAAACTAGCCCGAACGTCTTCCTCCCTCGCCGCCAGATAATCCTCGCTTAAAATTGGTCTTGTCATGCAGTATCCCGTTTCCCCGAAGGTGGGACCGAGCCGCTTCCGCCGCTTCCGTTTGTTTTCACCTATTCTGGCCGGTGCGACCTTACGAGAGCGATTGATTGGATGTCTCGGCGCCTTGCTGGCCATTGGTCTCACCGGCGTCATCAGCGGCTATCTGTTCGGCCAGGGGCCGCATCTTCCCCTGATCGTCGCGCCGATGGGGGCGTCCGCGGTGCTTCTTTTCGCGGTGCCGGCAAGTCCGCTGGCGCAGCCATGGTCAATCATCGGCGGCAATACGATTTCCGCCCTGATGGGGATTATTGCCGCCTACTTCATTCGCGATCCGATCATCGCGACCGGCGTCGGCGTTTCGCTTGCCATCGGCGCGATGTCCTTCACGCGCTGCCTGCATCCACCGGGAGGAGCCGCTGCACTGACCGCCGTGCTCGGCGGTCCTGTCGTTGCCGGCTGGGGATTCCTCTTTCCTTTCGTGCCCGTCGCTTTGAACTCCTGCATTCTCGTCGGCCTTGGCTTGTTGTTCCACAAGCTTTCCAAGCGGAATTATCCGCACGTCGTTCCGAAATCCGCGGAGAATACCCATCAGACAATCGACCTGCCATCGGCCGTGCGGGTCGGTTTTCGCGAGGAGGATGTCGATGCGGCCCTCGAAGCGCTCGACGAAACCTTCGATATCGACCGGGCAGACCTCGGCCGGCTGTTGCAGCAGGTCGAGCTGCAAGCGGCCATCCGCTCAAACGGCAAGATCAGCTGTGCCGATATCATGTCGCGTGACGTGATCGCCATTGGCGAAGCTTCGGAGCCGGATGCCGCACGGCATCTTCTTTTGAAGCATAATATCCGCACCTTGCCGGTGAAGGACCCGGAGGGCCGTCTCGTCGGCGCTGTCGGCTTGCGGGAATTGTCGATGAGCACCGAGACCATCGCGCATGCGATCGCGAGGCCGGCGGTGGCCAGACCTTCGGATCCTGCTCTGTCGCTGTTGCCCGTTCTGACGGACGGGCACACGCATGCGGTCATCATTGTCGATGACGATTATCGGATCCTTGGCCTGATATCGCAGACGGATCTGCTGAGCGCAGTGGCGCGATTGCTGCCAAAGGAAGATAATGCGATCCCGGCAGTGGCCTGAGCCGGTTTGTCATCGATATGTAAAGCGGTGGGAGAATAAGCCGGTGTTGATCGAGCGTGATGCAAATGGCGATTTCATCCTGGAGTCATCCGAACTTGCGGAGCGGTTCGGACTGTCGCTGGCCGCGCTCCGCCGTCACATGCGACATGGCTCCGTCGTCAGCACGGTGGAAGTCGGCACGGCTGAACATGAGGGCACCAAGCGGGTGTCGCTTCGGCTCGGCAACAGGCTTTGGTGCGCGGTGCTAAACGACGCGAACGAAGTGCAGCACGAGCACATGACCGTTCTTCGGGGAAAAGCATCCTGATGCGTCCGGCCGAGATCATCATTATTGATGTATGGTGAGGCGTAACGTGTTGAAGCAGTTCCGTTTCTCGGCAAGGTATCTGAGTGCCCCCTATTGCGCGAAGTCTGGCTTTTCAGCAATTATCCGATCGATGACCTGAAACGGATGGGAAATGCGCTTGTCGTCGATTTCCTTCACCTGAGAGCGGCAGGAATATCCCGTTGCCATGAGGATATCGCCTTCGCCTGCCACATCAAGCTCTGGCTTCCAGCTCATCGCATAGAGGCGCTCGGAAATCGCCCGATTACTGGCCTCGTGACCAAAGGTGCCGGCCATTCCGCAACAGCCGGTTTGCACTGCCTGAAGATCGATGCCGAGGCTCTCGAACACTTTTTTCCATTGTGCGATTGAGCCAGGCGCATTGGTGCGTTCGGTGCAGTGGGCCATCAACCGGAAGCTCCTGCCTATGATGGTGGAGGGGGAAGCGGCAAGCCGGTCGAGATTGGCGACCAGCCATTCCTGCGGAAGGAGAATGGTCGCCTTCAGCACCTCCTTGTATTCGCTGCGAAAGGCGAGCGTCATCGACGGATCGAGCCCGACCAGCGCCACGCCCGTATCATCCAGCCGTTGCAGATAGTGCGCGGTCCGCCCTGCCGCAGCCTCGAAACGTCCGAGATAGCCATGAACGTGCAGGGCTTTGCCATTGACGTGGGATGCTGCGAGGAAGGGCGAAAGCCCCATTTTCCGTGCGAGCCCGATTGCGGCGAGGGCGACCTCAGGATCGAAATAGGCGGTAAACGCATCGGCGACGAAGATGACGCTCCGCTCCCTCTCACGCGGCGACAAGGCCTCGATTTGCCGAAGGGTCGCAAGCGGCACGCCAAGGCGGGCGGCTTCCTTCGCCAGAGAGATCGCCGGCAGACGGGGCAGGGACGTCAGTCCGGCGACGCGCATCATCATCCTGCCGGCTCGCGTGCCGACGACCAGGTTGTAGGCAGGTCGTATCCGGTGGACCAGGGGCAGGGTGGTTTCAATGGCTGCCACCAGCGGATCCTTCAGCGGACGGAGGTAGCGTCCGTAATAAAGTTCCAGGAATTTGGAGCGGAAGGCCGGGACGCTGACTTTCACGGGACATTGCCCCGCGCAGGCCTTGCACGCCAGACAGGTATCCATCGAAACGCGGACCTCGTGGGAAAAGTCGTCGCGATTTTGAGGGTTCAGCGAGTTGAAGGCGCGCCGCGCGAAGCTCGCGAGCGGGCCGCTTCGCCGCAAGCGCTTTGCCTCCTGGCGGGGATCGATGCCCTTCTCGGCAAGCAGCCTCAGCCATTCCCGCATCAGGGCGGCGCGGCCCTTGGGTGAAAAACGCCGGTCGCGTGTCGCCTTATAGGAGGGGCACATCGGGCTCGTTTCGTCGAAATCGAAACAGGCGCCGTTGCCGTTGCAATAGGCGGCATTGTCAAAGGCTGCGCGGATCTCGTTGCCGATGATGCGGTCGGTATCTCCCCGCAGCGGAACGTCGTCGATCTTCAGCAGTGCTTGCTCGCCGGAAGGGGTTGCGATCTTGCCCGGGTTGAGGCGGTTTTCCGGATCGAAAGCCCGTTTGATCTCCTGCAGGCTGGGATAGAGGTCGCCGAAAAATTCCGGCACATATTCGGAACGCACCCCCTTGCCGTGTTCCCCCCAGAGCACGCCGCCATATCTACGCGTCAGCGCCACGACGGCATCGCTGACCTCCCGGACCAGCCGGACATGGTCATCACGGGTGAGATCGAGGGCAGGCCGCACGTGCAGGACGCCGGCATCGACATGGCCGAACATGCCGTAGGAAAGGCCCGCGCCATCAAGCAATGCGCGGAACTCGCGGATATAGGCCGCGAGGTTTTCCGGCGGCACGGCGGTGTCCTCGACGAAGGCGACAGGCCTGACCGGTCCGTCCACATTGCCGAGCAGGCCGACCGCCCGTTTGCGCATCGACCAGATCGCCTCGACATCGGCATGATCCCGCGCAATCGTATAACCCATGTGATGCGCATTTGCGCCCGCAGCAAGCGCGGCAGTCACTTCGGCCAGCTTGCGGTCGAGTTCGGCTTCATCGTCGGCGAGCACTTCCGCGATATTGATGCCGTTTGTGGTTCGGCCGGCATCGTCGGGAAAAAAGCGGGCAATGCCGGTCCAGACGATGTCGCTCCTGGCGAGGCCTAGAACTTTTTCATCGACCGTTTCCACTGAGGCGACCTTCAACGCGACGAGCGTGCGGGCATCCTCCAATGCAGTGTTGAAGTCCCCGTAGCGAATATTGATCAGTGCCGCATGGGCGGGGATCGGCAGAAGGTTAAGTTCGGCTTCGGCGATCATCGCCAGCGTTCCCTCCGAGCCGCAGAGGATGGCATTGAGGTCGAAGCGTCCGTCGCCGCGCCGGATGTGCGCGAGATCGTAACCGGTCATATAGCGGTTGAGTTTCGGAAAAATATCGGTGATCCGGTCCCGTTTTTCGCGCGCGATGCGGTCGACCGTCCTGTGGATCTCGCCGACGCGATCCTGGCGCGCGGCGATCTCCGTGAGTGCCTCCGCATCGAGCGGGCGGGACCACCAGTCGGTCCCATCCGCAAGCACGATGCGCAATCCCAGCACATGGTTGCTGGTCTTGCCGTAGAGGCATGAACCCTGGCCGCAGGCATCGGTGGAGACCATGCCGCCGATGGTGGCGCGATTGGAGGTGGAGAGTTCAGGCGCAAAAAACAGGCCGTAGGGCTTCAACGCCTGGTTCAGCTGATCCTTGACCACGCCTGCCTGGACCCGCGCAATTTTCCTGATCGGGTCGATCTCGAGAATGGAATTCATGTGTCGCGAGCAGTCGACGACGATGCCTGAGGTGAGAGATTGACCGTTCGTGCCGGTTCCGCCGCCGCGCGGCGCGACGGTGATCCCCCGAAAAGCCGGCTCCGACAGCACGGCCGCCGTGATCTGCAGGTCTTCGATGCCCTTTGGGAAAAGGATGCCGGCCGGCTCGACCTGATAGATGGAATTGTCGGTCGAAAACACAGTCCGGCTTGCCGGGCCGGTCTCGATGTCACCGTCGAAGCCTGCCTCAACGAGCCGTTGGAAGAAATCCGCGGGGGGAAGGGGGATTGAAGCGTTCGGCTGGAGACGTGGAATCATTCTCCCAGAAATGCTCAAAAGATCCGATCCTTGTCAATTCCGCCGGACCCGCCAGTTCCGCGACGGACCGCGCAAAGGGAATTCGAGTTCTTGCCGGAGCTGGCTAAGGCCAGCGCGGCCGGGTGCGCGGCCCGAGCCGGTCGAGGTGGCGGCATGGAGCGTCATCGAGGCCGAACATGTCACCGGCGAAAACGTCGTCGTCAGCAGATGCGAGATCTATGTCGGAGCCACTCCGTCGCGGCGTGGTCACTGGTGCTGCGAGCGGGTCGACAGGCTACGCGAGATGGGCTGAGGGTTTACGCCGTCGGCCGAGGCCGACGCGCTCAGGGACTGTCCGACGAAAGCGGCGAAAAGCCTATCCGGGCTGATGCGTTCGAAACCGCTGACGTCGCCCGAATTGAAGTCTTCCCGACGGACCAGGCGACCGGCGGCGGCAGCATGGTCAAATTCCCGGAGCAGTAGGCGGGCGCTCGCTCGTTTCGAAGAGGCCGCGGGCCGCCTCGACCATCGACTGCAGGTGATCGGGGTCGCGCACGCCCTGTCGGTAGAGCTCGATGATGATGCTGGCCATTCGTTCGGCTTCGTCGCTGTTCCTTGCCACCCCGTAATCGGCACTGAACTTGTCGAAGACGCGCTGGCAGGTTGCAAGATCGCGGGAGTCCAGCGGCACCTGCGATCGGTTTTTGATCGTCTGAACCATCTCTATTCCCTCGGAAAAGGCCCGCCCGGCGGTGCGGGCGGGCGAGATTCTAGAAATCCATGCCGGGGCCGGCGGGCATCGGCGGCGGCGCGTCCTTCTTGGGCTTCTCGGCAATCATGGCTTCCGTCGTGACGAGAAGGCCGGCGATGGAGGCCGCATCCTGCAGCGCGGTGCGAACCACCTTGGCCGGATCGATGACGCCCTGCGCATAAAGGTCGCCATATTCGCCCGTCTGAGCATTCCAGCCGTAGGAGAAATCGGAGTTCTCGCGTAGCTTGCCGACGATGATCGAACCTTCTGCGCCGGCGTTCTCGGCGATCTGGCGAGCCGGCGCCTCGACCGCGCGGCGAACGATGTCGACACCGACGCGCTGGTCGCCATTGGCGGTCTTGATATTGTCGAGCGCCTTGACGGCGCGCAGCAGCGCCACGCCGCCGCCCGGCAGGATGCCTTCCTCGACCGCAGCACGGGTGGCATGAAGCGCGTCGTCGACGCGATCCTTCTTTTCCTTCACCTCAACTTCCGTCGAGCCGCCGACGCGGATGACGGCAACGCCGCCAGCGAGCTTGGCAAGGCGCTCCTGCAGCTTCTCTCGGTCATAGTCGGAGGTGGTTTCTTCGATCTGAGCCCTGATCTGGGCCACACGACCTTGGATGTCGGACTTGGCGCCTGACCCATCGACGATCGTGGTGTTTTCCTTCTCGATCGAGACCTTCTTGGCACGGCCGAGCATGTCGAGCGTGACGGATTCGAGCTTGATGCCGAGATCTTCGGAGATGACGGTGCCGGCGGTCAGGATCGCGATGTCTTCGAGCATGGCCTTGCGGCGGTCGCCGAAGCCCGGCGCCTTGACGGCAGCAATCTTCAGGCCGCCGCGCAGCTTGTTGACGACGAGCGTTGCGAGAGCTTCGCCTTCGACATCTTCAGCGATGATGAGGAGCGGCTTGCTGGATTGGACGACGGCTTCGAGCACCGGCAGCATCGATTGCAGGTTTGACAGCTTCTTCTCATGGATGAGAATATACGGGTCTTCGAACTCGACCCGCATCTTGTCGGCATTGGTGACGAAGTAGGGGCTGAGATAGCCGCGATCGAACTGCATGCCTTCGACGACTTCGAGTTCGGTCTCCGCAGTCTTTGCTTCTTCGACGGTGATCACGCCATCATTGCCGACCTTTTCCATGGCTTCCGCCAAAAAGTGGCCGATTTCGGCATCGCCATTGGCGGAGATTGTGCCGACCTGGGCGATTTCGGAATTGTTGGAGATCTTGCGGGCGTTGGCCTTCAGTTCCGCGACGATGGCGGCGACCGCAAGATCGATGCCGCGTTTCAGGTCCATCGGGTTCATGCCCGAAGTCACGGCCTTGGCGCCCTCCTTGACGATTGCCTGGGCCAGCACCGTTGCCGTCGTGGTGCCGTCGCCGGCGACGTCGCTGGTCTTCGAAGCAACTTCGCGGACCATCTGGGCGCCCATGTTTTCGAACTTGTCTTCGAGTTCGATTTCCTTGGCGACCGAAACGCCGTCCTTGGTGATGCGCGGGGCGCCGAAGGATCTTTCGATCACGACGTTGCGGCCTTTCGGGCCGAGGGTCGCTTTCACGGCGTTGGCCAGGATGTCGACACCACGCAACATCTTCTCGCGGGCTTCGGTGCTGAATTTGATTTCTTTAGCAGCCATGTCCTCACTCCTTCATAGGCAGCCAGAGCAATTCCAGGAAAGTACGAAGGGGTTTTCCGTTCGGAATTGCGTCAGAAATAAAATGTTGGAGCGGTTCTGCGTTTCCATGAAAAGCTGAAGCGCTCCAGCGTGGACGGATGTCAGCAGGGATCTCATGCGGCCTGCTTCTTTTCGCCCTGGGTTTCGATGATGCCCATCACGTCGCTTTCCTTCATGATCAGCAGATCCTCGCCATTGATCTTGATCTCGGTGCCGGACCATTTTCCGAACAGGATGCGATCGCCGGGCTTGACGTCGAGTGCCTGGATCTGGCCGGCGTCGTTGCGTGCGCCGGGGCCGACGGCGATGACCTCGCCTTCCTGCGGCTTTTCCTTGGCAGTGTCGGGAATGATGATGCCGCCCTTGGTCTTTTCCTCTGAATCGACCCGGCGGACGAGAATGCGGTCATGAAGCGGTCGGAACGACATGTCTTCCTCCATCGATAAACAGTGATGACGTTGTCCTTAGCCGGACCGGATGACCAATCCGGGCGGGTGCTCGCGCGCGAGCCTTGCGAGAATGATTTGGTTCGATGGTTTTGCAATTCAAGAGGTGATGGAAGAAAAATTGGCACTCCCTGCTCGTGAGTGCTAACGCCCGGCAGGGAACAGAAAATCGCCTCCCGCGTTCGAATAACGAAGGCGACGGCGTGGTGCCGGAGGCGAGTTCCAGCAGGATTGAGGCTTGAATCCGGATTTCGGCATTCCCAACTCTTTGATGATCGAGGCTTGTTCAAGCTCGGTCATCGTCCCACGTCTTTTTGGAGTGAGTGACATGGAAGAGAAGACCAATATCATCAAAGACCTCAGTATCGAGGAACGCGAGGAAATCCTCGTCGATATCGCTCGTACGCTGGAGGAGACGGCTCGCGAGGCCTATGTCGAAGGCAACACGCAGTTTGCCGCACTTTCCAACAATATGGCCGAAACGATCCGCGTCAACGCCGATGAACTCGCCCGTGATGATCCGGAAAATGCCGAGCTCGTATTTCAGCAGGCGACGGCGATGATCTCGCAATTCGAAGCCGTGCACCCCTATCGAATGGTGAGTATGGCCGTTCATTGATTGCCGGGCGGTGCGGGGCGCTCGCTCAAATCAATCTCCACCCACGCGGAACTCTCACTGCTTGCAAAGGTTAGTGGATCACAACATCGAGAGGTGATCCATGGTGACTTCCAGATTAAACGTGCCGCCCGAGAGCGGGACAGATGACGCGCGTTCCGCCGATACGGAGCGAGCCGAGACCGATCGTAAAAGGGCATTGGAAAATGCCCGGCGCAACGCGAGTTCGACATCAGGCCGCGATAGCGACACTGAAAACCCAAGCCTGAAGCTTGCGAAAGAATATCTCAGCCTCGGCGGCCACCGTCGGTCCATGATCGACGACAACATCACCGATGTTCGCCAATGGGATGAGGATCCACCCGAGGCTGAGCGGTTCTGGAAGGAACGGGTGGAGACGCTTTCGAAGGATAAGCGCAAACAGGTGGAGGATTTTCTTCCAACCATCAACACGCCGTGAAAGCGGCTGGGCTCGTTCTTCGGATGAAATGCGCTTGGAGGCGATCATGGCTATAGACAAGCACGAGCAGATCCGTCGCCGTGCCTACGAAATCTGGGAGGCCGAGGGCCGCCCGGACGGCGCCGATCAGCGCCACTGGCTTCAAGCCTGTGACGAACTGGCCGGCGAGGATGAGAATGAGACGCTGCAGAACCTGCTTGATGAAGACGACAGGGATGATGCAGCACTGCTTCAAGGCGCCGGTGAGAGCGGCGATCTCGATCGCCCACGAGCGAGGCCTGTCCAGGCCGCGATGGCCCCCGTCCCTGACATCGAGATGACGACGGGCGAAAAGCCTTCCCGACGGAAGATCAGGAAGACAGAGGGACCGTGATCGCCATGCAGCATCTCGACCATGCCATCCAGATCGCTCTTACAGCCCATGAAGGTAAGGCGGACAAAACCGGCCGGCCGTTCTTCGAGCACTGCCAGCGGGTAGCCCTTCTGGTTTCTGGTGACGAGACGCGAACGGTCGCCTACCTTCATGACGTTGTCGAAAAGGGAAGCGGCTGGACGCTCGACAGGCTGAGGGAAGAAGGCTTTCCGCCGGCGATCATCTCGGCGGTGAATGCTCTGACACGGCGGCCGGACGAGCCGGACGACGACTTCGTCAGACGTGCGGCATCAAACCCGTTGTCCTTGCCCGTCAAGCGGGCCGATCTCGAAGACAATCTCCGGCAGGCCGAACAGGCCGGCAAGAAAACGGAAAAATACCAACGCGGCCTGGATCTCCTGCGCGACATAACGAGCGGGTCATAATTTTACGTTCGCCGGCAACTGCCATCAAGGTCGGCAATCTGGCAAGCGTCCACTACCCGCCTCCATGTCATGCATTGAGAGCCGGCGGCCTCCGTTGCACCGCGGCGGAGGCCGTTTTGGCCTATCTCATGCTTTGTTGGTAAACCACACTGTCGGCGCGCCGAGCACGCCTCCCGTGCGCATCGCCGTCTTCAGCTCGTCCAACTTGCTGAATGCCTGCGCCGCTTCAAACGTGGCGAACTCGTGGGTGACGGTAATATCGTTCGGATTGTCGATGGCGCGATAAACGGCTTGCGCCGTCACCCCGTTGGCCTTCTGCACCTGATGAAACGCATCATACGTCTTGCGCCAAGTGGCGTAGTCGGAGACCTCGTGCCTCACGAATAATGTCGTCATATCATCCTCCCGCGTTGCATTTCCAAGTTTGGTTGAGACGCGTGTTACGATTGCACGAGGAACGTCATGGTCTCGGGCAAGACACCGTCACTCGCCATCGCATCGGCCGCTGCCTTGGTCTGCATGAAGGCCATCAACTTTTCCATATCTGCAACGTCCATGACCAAGCCGACGCGGTTGGACGTTTGAGGGTCTGTGAACGTGCGAATGTTCGTCACGCCGACGGGTTCCAATACCTGTTTGCGGATGGGCGAAGCGAGCCAGTGTTTCGTGTCTTTGACGTCGTGATAGATCATTATGGTGGGCATTGCGGTCTCCTCTCAAGATCTCGGAAACTGAAGGCTGAGTATGCTGCTGCGCTTTGCCGGATTTCATTACAGCAATGTTGCGAAGAGTGGGTTTTTCTTATTCATTAGTTGAAGATATAAATATAATTATGGAGTAATTCGAAAATATTATGCGACGACCGCGTTGAGCGCGCATTGGTTTTTGAGAATAGCTTTGGTGACGGTTCCGGAGTCAGCGAGCGTCATTGGCGCTAAGATATGATCGTTATGCCCGCACGGCGCCCGTAGTCCCGCAGCTCGAGAAGGAGACCAACATCCGTACCGGCGTCAATGGATTGAACGACGTCGAGCCGATCCTCTGTCATGCGATCCTCGAACAGGATCATGCATTGTTCGGGGTCGCACTGGCGGGACGTCCAGATCAACCCGTCAATGTCTGCGCGCGCCCGATGAATGGCTTCGGCCCACAGGACGGTCTCGCCATATGTCGACTTCGGCGTTTCGATGAGATCGGTTCGACTGAGTTTCCAGGCTTTCAAATCGGGTGCGAAAAGGCTTGCCAACCGTAGATCACGCTTTGGCGCGATGACGCTCACCGTCCGCGCTTCGACAACGGCTAGCCGGACGGTCTTGAAAGCGGCGGCCGGTTCGATGTCGTGAAAGATCGACTCGAAGGCGGCCGCCTCTCTGCTCGTTGCCGCATAGAGCGTTGCGACACAATTGCCGTGCGCGTCGTTGAACGGCGCAAAGCGCGTCGGCTGTCCCTTGCAGAGATTGAATTGCCCTGCCCGGAACGAAGACAGATGGGTCCGATGAAGCGCCGTACCCGCCTTGATCGTCCGGATGTTGATCGTTGGAAAAGGAGACGGCGGGCATGGCAGAGGAGGGTGGCTCACCCAATGACCTCTTGCCGTTCACGGGCCGCGGCAGCAGCCACCGCGTCGATATCGTCAAGCGCATCCATGGGCGCCTTGTCGTCCAGCCAGCCGTTCGTTGAAACGAACCAGAATGCGCGCTGCCATGGAGACAGGTTTTCCGGAAGCGCCACAAGCGCCTTCTTGATCGCAGGATGCGGCCGTCCGTCCCGGAGCTGAAACGCCGGAAAATATTCGGTGCCGCGATGATGTACTGAGAAAATGTCGCCGGCTTTCTTCCAGCGCGCCGCAGTCGCGTACAGGTTTCTCGCGCTTGAGCCGGCGCGGTTTCCGATCTCCGCGCTGGTGAGCTGCGGCACCTCAGCGATGAAGCGATCCCTGACCTCCAGATTGTCCGCTGCGAGCACGCCGCGCGCCTCGCCAAGCTCATCAGGCAGGATAACATCCGCGAGCTTGTTGATCGCATCTTCCAGGCGGCTTTCTTCCAGCGAGCCGCTGACGCGGACCATCGTCTGGAAGAAGGTCTTGACGGATCTGCGATGTCCTTCCGGCAGATCGGGTTTCAAGCGGATTACCACGGAATCCCCGACCGCAACATTTGCAATCGCCCTGGCGAGCTTCGCGAGTTCGGGGTCCGCGTTCTCAGGAAAAGCAGATCGATCGACGGCGAACTTCGTCAGGGTCTGCAGGAAGGCATCCGCGAACGCATCACGCAGAGCGTTTTCATCCGAGGTCCGTTCTGGAGCAACGCCTTTGCGCCGGTGGCCAGCCAATGGCACGGTTCGCCCGTCGTTGGCGGACGACCGATCAATCATGAGAAATTCGGAAAAGAGAGCTTCGGTCATTTCGGCCACGTGAGATTGGTGATGAACATCTCAATATCACTTAATTCATGCAAAGTCGATTGCAATGGGAGTGTCAGGATGACCATAGCCTCGCATATGCGCCAGTGGACAGATTTGATGGCAGGATCGATTTGACTTCCCAATATCGGTTGTCGCACCAATTTGACGATCGGATACGCCTCGGCGCGTGAGACGACAAAGGTTTAGAATGATCGAACGCCGACCATTTGATCTCAAGGCTTATGCGCAGGACATCGGAACAAGGCCATGCTTTATCTGCGGCTTGGTCAGGAATGCCCCTGACTTCTTTCACCATCGCGTTTTTGAAGACGACGAGACCATCATCTTCCTGAGCAAATATCCCACTCTGCCCGGTTATTGCCTCGTCTGTCCAAGAGAGCACCGTGAGGATCTGGCGTGGGACATGTCGACAGATGAATATCTTCGACTACAGGAGAAGGTGCACGTCTTGTCGCGTGCCCTCAAGAGCGTGTTCGACGCCGAGCGAATTTATGTGCTTTCGCTCGGCAGCCAACAAGCCAATAGCCACCTGCATTTTCATGTCGTTCCCTTGCCCTCAGGTGTGCGTCTTGAAGAGCAGCAATACCATGCACTGATGGCGGAGTACGGGGTTCTGCAGATACCTGACGATCAAATGGCACAGTTGGCGCAGCGCATCGCTGAAGCATACCGTTCCGAGTTGACCGCACGATAATCAACCGTCTGGCTTGCGGTCGAAACCCGAAAGCCAGTGCCTCCAAGCTACGTCCCGAGGGCGAATGCCGGAACCTGTACGCCTTTCTCGCGAAAGAGCCGCTCCACCTCGTCGAGGCGAGGGCAGGCCGGCGGGTTGAGCGCCTTTGCCCAGTTCTCGCGGCTGGACAGGGCCATTGCCGCAGTTGCGAGCACGGTGGTTCCGGGGCCGATTTCACCGCGCAGCTGCGGCAGCAGGGTCTTGGCGTGGATGAGATTGGTGTTCGGTATCGGGCTCATCGCATGGCCGGCCCTCGGATGGGGCGATAGATCGACGATGGCGCTGACGTCGGTCTGTCCGTACCAGACGGCCCGGCCATCGCTTACATCGGAGCGATCGGCATTGAAATCCGCGCGTTCGATCGCAAAGCCGCCCTCGATGGTACTGAGGGTGCGCGGCGTGGCGATGCGGTGAATGCGGATGTGCCACGGGTTTTCGGGAAGCAGCCAGGTTTCGATGGTGACATCGCTCCAGGGGCGCCAGCGCGAATAGAGCAGGTCACCAGCGATCAACGCCTCTTCGAGAGTTTCCCGCATGCGGAAATGGACGCCGTCATCGGAGAGGCCGAGCATGCCGTCGAAACTTGCGGCGGAGAAATTCCGGTCGTCGGCTTCGATGTTGAAGGCATAGCGTGTGGAATAGACGAATTTCGAATATTTCTCGTTTGCGCCGAGCATCTTGTCGTGCTGCTGCCCCGAGGAGAGTACGACCACGTTTCCCGGCGTGTGCATGGCGACCATGCCCGCCGGCTTCAACGTAACCGGCTCCGGAAATTCCGGCTGCGGTGCCTCCTCGGCGGTCCAGAACGGATGACCCTGCGGAAGAGCGAGCGGCAGGAAGAATTTCAGCGCCCAATAGGGCGAGCCGGGAGAGTTGTAGCTCTCGCTCATGAAGAGGTTCGGATAGCCGTAACCGACCGAAAGAACGCCGTCGCGATCGGCAATCGGCATCGCCGACCACCAGCGGATATGGCGCATGTAATAGCCCTTGATCTCTGCCCAGGGCAGGGCTTCGACGCAGGCAAAGGCAAGCGCGCCCCAGAAACCTCCTGCCGCGAAGCGGTAGGTCTGGCTGCGGCCGAAGGCAAGGGCTGCGCCATCGGGGCCGAACCAGTGGCGGATATCCCTGGCGAAGATCTCAGCGCGATCGCGGAAGCGATCCTTGCGCGCCTCGTCGCCCTTGGCCAGTACCGCATAGATCAGGCCGTAGAAATGCATGGCGAAGGGAATGTAATGATCGACCCGCCGGACCGGCCCGTCGCGATACCAACCGTCCCCGAGGTCGAAGGCCTCCAGTTCGTCGAGATAGGCGATGGTTTTCCGGTGATCGAACGCCACGCTCACGCGTTCCAGCCCGAGATCGATGAGCACACGGAAGAATTTCCAGTTATTGTCTATGAATTCCAACTCGCGCGCTCTGAGAAGATAGGCAGCGACCGTCTTCTTCTCGCTGTCGTCGAGCGGTTCCCAGATGTGCTCGGGCACGAGCGCCAGGGCGAAGCCGACCGCGGCGAGCTCGACCAGCCGCTGATTGCGGTCGGCAAGATCGCCCCAATATTCGGGATGAGCAGGATTGGTGCCGTTTGCCAGCCCGCGGCGATAGAGATCCCAGTGCGGGAACGTGCCGCCGCCGGCGACGAGCGGAACGATCCCCCAGAGCGGCCGCGCAAATCCCTCCAGATCCGCCGCCGCCCGATCGAAGATCGCGGCGGCCGCACCGAGGCGCACACGGGCGCCGCCTTCGGAAAAATACGGCAGTAGCGGCGCGAAGAGATCGATGACGGCCTTGGCGAGGTCGTCGCGTGTCTTCAGGGGATTGCCGAAAAGCGGATTGGCCCGGGCGGGATCATAAATCATTGTCAGGCTCGAAATTCATGAAAAACAGGATCGGCCGCGGGCAGATATTGCTCGCGGCCTTCGACATTTCTGGACGCTTACTTGATGGCCTTCACGCCTTCAGTCATTTCCTTCAGCCCGTCATCGACGGAGGTGCTGTCGGTCATGATCGCGTCATGCGCACGGTTGAGCACGACCTCGATCTTGGCGGCGTTCGGGTTGACCGCCATCTCCAGGTAGGTTTTCGACGGCTTCAGCGCCTCCTTGCTGGCCGCATCCTCAGGAAAGCCGGGTGTTGCCGCGATCTTGGCGCTGACGTCATCCGTCTTGAGCGCAGGGAAGGTACCCGTCGAGGCGATGACTGCTGCGCCCTCAGGACCGGTGACGAACTTGATGAAATCGAGCGCGGCCTCCTTGTGAACGGAATTGGCGTTGACCGCCAGGCCCGAGATCTGCGCAGCGGTCGTGCCGGTTGCCACACCGTCGGGATGCGGGAACTTGACGATGCCCCAGTTCTTGCTCTTCGATTCACCCGATTTCACCTTGGTGATCTGGGTGCCGACGAACCAGGTTCCCATAGGCAGCATGCCGATCGTGCCATTGAAGAAGAGCGCCGAATAATGTGTGTTCGACGTCTTCAGGAAGGCATAGGAGGGAATCGCGCCATCCTTCTGCAGGGTCAGCGCCCTCTCGTACCAGGGCTTCAGGAAGCCGTAGTCGCCATCGACAAGCGTGTGTTTTCCGTCGAGGATGGCGGGCAGCTGAACGGTCGACCGCCAGGTGTGCAGAAGCGCGCCGTAGGTCTTGTTGGTGCCCATGCCGCCCGAAAGCTTCTCGGCGGTCGCGTCGAACTGCGCCCAGGTCATGTCATTGGTGGGGTAGGGGACGCCTGCCTTGTCGAATATATCCTTGTTGTAATAGACGACCCAGAAGTCGGACCGGAACGGCAGGGAGTAGACTTTGCCGTCGATGGTCAGTTCCTCGATCAGGCCGCCATAGGGAGCCGGGTCGATTTTCTGATCCTTCACGAAGCCGCTGAGATCGGCGATGTTGCCGGCGCGCACCAGATTGGTGTAGCCCGGCACATCCTTGATGGTGACGATGTCGATGTCCTTGGAGCCGCCGGTCAGCTGCGTTGAGATCATCTGCTGGTAGTCTTGCGAGCCGAGATCCATCGGCTCGAACTTCACGTTGGGATGCTTGGCCTGATAGGCCTCGATCAGCGGCTTGTAATAGGCGGTCTTGTCCCAATCCCACAAAGCCCATTTGAGCGTCACGGCGTCCTGGGCAAACGCTGCCCCGGCCGTCATCGCCGCCAAGGTGAAACCTGCCACGGCAAGTTTCACCGTCCCCCCGAATTTATCCAAATACATTCCCGTTCTCCTTCCCTGGATCATCTCTGGATCAGTTATTTTATGAAGCGTCTCGTCTATGCGGTTCGCGGTGCGGCTGTGTTGCGTTTGGCAGGTGTCTCTTTTGGTTTTCGCGCAATTCAGGACGCAAAACCGCTGCGCACTTTTGCTGGAATTGCTCCAGAACCATCACCGCCGTCCGATGGACGCCGAATGCGACGGCGAACATTCCGAGTGAAAAATTGAAGGTTGCCGGCATGAACACCGAAACCGGATAGAAGAGGATGTGCGCCAGCCATAGGCCGGCGGTAAAGGCGAGCGCCGCGAGCGCCGGGAAAGGGCGGACGACGGAGGCGAGGGCGGCGAGGCGCAGCAGTTGGAGAGCCGGCAGATCGCGCATCACCATGAGAATGACGAGATGGCAGGCGAGGACCGCGACGAAGGCGGTGGCGACGAGCGCGACCGTCAGCGGTGCGCTCAGCAACAGATTGTCCCGCGCGCCGGCGCCATAGGTTGCGATCGCATGGATGCAGACGGCGAGAGCGACCGCCAAAGCCAGCCCCCAGGCGGTGGCGCGCCAGAAGTAGCGCAGAAAGGCCTCTGTGAAGTCCCGCAGCAGATAGGTGTTGCGGTCTTCCACGAGAGCCACCGAGACCCGGGCCATGGCGGCGAGCGCTGCCGGCAGCGTCACGACGAAGAGGCCGGCCAGGATGAAGAGGAAGTTCAGCTTGACCATCTCCCACCACTCGCGGACGAGGATCTCGGCGAACAAAGCAAGGCCGGTCCTCTTCGGAGCATCCTTCGGAATGCCCGGCCCCTCCCTCGTCCACATGTCCCGCAACCACTGCATAGCCGTCTCCCGCAGGCGCCTCAGTATAGAATCGAGCGTTCCGTTTCCGTGTCGAACAGCTGCGCATTGGTCATATCGGCAACCAGCGTCGCCTCTTCGCCGATATCGGGCCGGTAGCGTGGCGAGACGCGGGCGATGAGATTGCGACCGCCTGCCACCATGTTCAGGTGCACTTCCGAGCCCATCGGTTCGGCAAGTTCGACAATCGCCTTGAGGGGCGCCAGGTTCTCCGGTGCGATATCAGCCGGCGGCAGTTCGTGGAAATTTTCCGGACGGATGCCGAGCACCAGTTCGCGGCCCTGGTAGGGCGCGATCCTGCTCTTGTCGAAATGGGCAGGCAGCGGCAGTTCCCGGCCGTCGAAGACGGCGACGTAGCCATCGCCCCGGCGCAGAATGGTCGAGGGCAGCATGTTCATCTGCGGCGCGCCGATGAAACCGGCGACGAACATGTTGACGGGGCGGTCATAGAGGTTCTGCGGCGTATCCACCTGCTGGATATGCCCGTCCTTCATGACGACGATCCGGTCCGCCATGGTCATGGCCTCCACCTGATCGTGAGTGACGTATATGAAGGTGGCGTTGAGGCGCTTGTGCAGCTTGGTGATTTCCGAGCGCATCGTGCCGCGCAGCTTGGCGTCGAGATTGGAAAGCGGCTCGTCGAGAAGGAAGACCGCCGGATTGCGCACCATGGCGCGACCGAGCGCGACGCGCTGGCGCTGCCCGCCCGAAAGCGCCTTCGGCTTGCGGTTCAGGAGATGAGAGATGTCGAGGATCTTGGCGGCGTCCTGCACCTGGGCATCGATGAAGTCGCGCGATACCTTCCTGAGCTGCAGGCCGAACGCCATGTTCTTGTAGACGGTCATATGCGGATAGAGCGCGTAATTCTGGAAAACCATGGCGATATCCCGATCCTTGGAAGGGACGTCGTTCATGATGTCGCCGCCGATCTTGAGCTCTCCTCCCGATATTTCCTCGAGGCCGGCGATCATCCGCAGCGTCGTCGATTTGCCGCAGCCCGACGGGCCGACCAGAATGATGAATTCCTTGTCTGCGATCTCGAGGTCGATGTCGTGGACAACGGTGAGCGCACCGTAGCTCTTGTTCAGCTCTTTAAGCGAAATGCTGGCCATCGGGTTCTCCTGAATTCACCAATAGGAAGACCAGCTGCGCGAAAGACGCGTCAAAGCTTCCATGTAATAATAATCTCCCCAGGAGACGCATTCATCGACACCCTCACCGCGGCAGGTGTTGAACGGCGATTTCTTCGAATAGGTGGCGTGCAGCACCAGGCCGTTGGAGACGGTGGGATCCTTGACCGCATAATGATCCGCAAGGCTCTTCATCATGCGGCGTGCCAGCGTGCGATAACGTGCGGCCGGTTCCGGCTCGACGAGATCGGCCATCTCCAGAAGGCCGCAGGCGGCGATCGACGCCGACGAGCTGTCGCGCGGCTCGCCATCGCCGTCCGAAAAGACGAGATCCCAATAGGGCACCATGTCGGCCGGCAGCCGGTTGAGATAGAAGGCGAGCAGCCGGTCGAAGGTTTGGCGATATTCCTCGATCCGCTCATAGCGATAGGAGAGCGCCATGCCAGCGATTGCCCAGGCCTGTCCGCGCGCCCAGGCGCTATCGTCTTTGTAGCCCTGTTTGGTGGCGCCGCGCACCGGCGCTCCGGTGACCGGGTCCATATAGAAGGTGTGATAGGTGGAATCGTCCGGCCGAACCGAGTTGGCAAGCGTGGTGCGGGCGTGAATGAGCGCGATCTCGCGGTATTTCGGATCGCCGGTTTCGCGGCTCGCCCAGTAGAGAAGCGGCAGGTTCAGCAGGCAGTCGATGATGTAGCGGTATTCTTCCGCCACCCCCTTGCGGCCCCAGGCCTGAATGAACTGGCCGATGGGTTGGAAACGCTCGATCAGCTGGTCGGCGGCCAGGATGGCGGCCTTGCGGCCATCCTCGTCTCCGACGAGCTTCCAGGCGGCAATGCAGGAGGGCGAATAGAGAAAGCCCATGTCGTGATGGTCCGTCTCGATGCGGTTCACGATCCGATGCAGAAACGACTGGACCTGGACCTGCGCGGCATGCCGGAAAACCGCCTCGCCGCTATGCTCGAAAGCGAGCCATAGCTCACCGGGCCAGAAACCTGCGGTCCATTGGTCGTTCGCCACCGCAGGATAGAAATTTCCGACACTCGAATGGTTCTGCGAGGCATGGGTGAAGACGGGAAGGTTACGCCTGATCTGCTCGACGGCAAGATCGAGAGCGGCTTTGACCTCCTGGTCGGTTATCGGCTGCGGGGCGACGGACGAGACGGCGTTCATGGATTTAACCCTTCAGTCCCGTCGAGGCGATGCCCTCGACGAAGAAACGCTGGAGAGAGAGGAAGACGACGAGAACCGGAATGAGGGCGACGACGGAGGCTGCCATGATCAGCCCGTATTCGGCCGAATATTGCGAGATGAACATGCGCAGGCCGATCTGGACGGTCTTCAGCTCGGTCTTGGTCAGGTAGATCATCGGCCCGAGAAAATCGTTCCAGGTGGTGACGAAGGTGAAGATCGTCAGCGTCGAGAGCGCGGGCTTGGACAGCGGCAGCATGATGCGCGCCCAGATCTGGTACTCGTTCATGCCGTCGATGCGGGCTGCCTCGCAGAGCTCGGTCGGGATCGACATGTAGAATTGTCGCATCAGGAAGACACCGAAGGCGGTGAAGGCCTGCAGGCAGATCAGCGCCAGATGGGTGTTGTTGAGGCCGAATTCGCGCATCAGCAGGAATTGCGGCACCATATAGACCTGCCAGGGCATGGCGATGGTGGCGATGTAGCCGAGGAACAAGGTGTTCTTGTAGGGGAAATTCAGCTTGGCGAAGGCGTAAGCCGCAAAGCTGGAAGTCAAAAGCTGCAGCAGCGTGACGATGATCGTCAGCTTCGACGTGTTGTAGATGAAGAGCGAAAGCGGGATTTTCGTCCAGATATCGACGTAGTTATGCCATTGCGGCTCGGACGGTATCCACTCGATCGGAAAAGCGAAGACGTCGCGGCTGAGCTTCAGCGATGCCGAAAGCATCCAGGCAAAGGGCATCAGCATGATGAGCGTGACGGCGATGACGATGGCGTAGATCGCGACCGATCTGACGGTTACCTTGCGTCCTGCAATCCTCATTCGCCGTCCTCCCTCTGGCGGCGGAACTGGAAGACGGTGACCGCGAGAACGAGGAAGAACAGAACCAGCGCAACCATGCTGGAATAGCCGAGATCCCAGGAAATGAAGGCCTCGTTGTAGATGTGGTAGACGAGGACGAGCGTCGAAGTGCCGGGCCCGCCCTGGGTGATCATGTAGATCTGGTCGAACACCTTGAAGGACTGGATCGTCAGCATGACGGTCACGAAGAAGGTCGTCGGCCCGAGCTGCGGCACGGTGACATGGATAAACTTCTGCCAGGAATTGGCGCCGTCGAGATCGGCAGCTTCATAGAGCTCCGAATTGATGCCCTGCAGGCCGGCCAGATAGATGACCATGTAATAGCCCATGTTCTTCCAGATGCCGAAGAGGATCACTGTCACCATCGCCCAGTGGCGATCGGCCGCCCATCCCGGCATGTTCTTGGGATCAAGGCCGAGCGTGTAGAGGATCATGTTCACCGGTCCCATCTCGGGATTGAAGATCATGTTCCAGACGACTGCGACGGCCACCAGCGAGGCGACATAGGGGAAGAACATCGCCGTGCGGAAGAAGTCGCGCCCCGCAATCTTCTGGTTGAGGAGAACGGCGAGGCCGAGCGCGCAGATAAGCGTCGCCGGCACGGAGGCGACCGTATAGATCACCGTGTTCCAGAACGCCGCGATAAAGGCCTTGTCCTCGAAAAGTCGCCAGAAATTATCCAGCCCGGCGAATGTGATCGCATTCGAGCCGTCCCAATGCATGAAGGCGAGCACGAAGGCGAACAGGATCGGGCCGAGCGTGAAGACGGCAAAGCCGATGAAATTCGGCGCGATGAAGGAATAGGCGACGAGCGCGTTGCGGATCCTGCGCTGGCGCTTCGACAGGACCGCGACCTTCCGGCCGGAGGTTGCCAGAGCGCCATCCGTCGTGATGACCGAATTCGATAGGGACACCGATGCCTCCTCTTCCTCCCGCAACGACATAGCACATATCCGGTATTGGTCAAACAAGTTCTGAACAGGTCATACGAATTTTATGGAAAGCGCAAAATACATATGATAGGTGAGCATGCAGACCAAACGCCCATCGATGCTTTTCCGGTACGGGGAGGGACATGTTCAGCGAGATTTCAGGGGAACTGCCGGATGTGCTGGGCGATTTCACGCCCGGGGCGGTCTGCTCCGATCGCGCCAGATGGAGCGCTGTGCCGCAAGCGGTACGGGAGCTGGTCATTCAGGAGGCCGAAGAGACGCTTGCGCGCGCCTGGCCGCTGATTGCGGCCTCGGATTACCGGGAGTTCACCGCAACGGGCAACCGCGCGCGCTTCGAGGAGCTGTATTTCACGCGGCGGCGGATGCTCAACAATCTGGTGCTCGGCGAACTCATCGAAGGCGGGGCGCGGTTCCTGCCGAAGATCGTCGATGGCATCTTCCTGATCGCGGAGGAGAGCGGCTGGCAGCTTCCGGCGCATAACGCCTATGAACGAAGCGGTGCGCGCCTGCCGCTTCCCGACAATTCGCAGCCTGTCGTCGATCTCTTCGCCGCCGAAACGGCCGCGCTGCTTGCCACCATCGTCGCATTGCTTCGCGACGAGCTCGACGGCATCAGCCCGGAGATTACGGCACGCGTAGAGCGCGAGATCGAGATCCGCATCCTCTCGCCCTATCTCGGCCGGCATTTCTGGTGGATGGGCCGCGGTGAGGAGCGGATGAACAACTGGACGGCATGGATAAGCCAGAACGTCCTGTTGACGGTCTTCTCCCTGAAAACAGATCAGCCCACGCGTCACGCCGTCGCCAAGAAGGCGCTCGGCAGTCTCGACGCCTTCCTGAAGGATTATGCCGAGGACGGGGCCTGCGAAGAGGGTGTGCTCTACTACCGCCACGCCGCACTCTGCCTGCATGGTGCGTTGACCATCCTGGATGCCGTGGCGCCAGGCCCGTTCTCCGGGGTCTGGCAGCAGCCGAAGATCCGCAACATGGCCGAATATATTGCCCATATGCATGTGGCCGGCCGCCACTATTTCAATTTCGCGGATTCCTCCGCTGTGGTCGAACCCTGTAGCGCGCGCGAATACCTGTTCGGACAGGCGGTCGGCTCTGAGATGCTGGCTGAGTTCGCGGCAGCCGACAGGGCCGCGTCCGACAATCCGCATCTGCCCGGTGAATGGAACCTCTGGTATCGCGTGCAGGAACTGCTGGCCGGCCCGACGCCTCCCGCTGCCGCCCCGCCGCATCCTGCATCCCGGCGCGATATCTTCTATCCCGGCATCGGCCTGTTCATCGCCCGCGACGAGCAGTTTTCACTTGCCGTCAAGGGCGGCAACAACGGCGAGGGCCACAATCACAACGATGTCGGAAGTGTCACGCTTTACAAGAACGGACGTCCGCTCCTGATCGACGTCGGCGTCGAGACCTATACCGCAAAGACCTTTTCGGCGCGGCGCTACGAGATATGGACGATGCAGTCGGCTTTCCACAACCTGCCGACATTCGCAGGCGTCATGCAGTCGGCCGGCGAAGTCTTTGGCGCCCGCGATGTCGAGGTCGCGTTTGACGAGGAGCAGGCTCGCATATCGCTCGATATATCAGGCGCCTATTCCCCCGAAGCGCAGTTGCACAGCTACCGCCGCGTCGTTTCCCTGCTGCGCGGCCGCCATGTCGAGATCGTCGACACCTATGACGGGAGCAAGCCGGCGGTCCTGTCGCTGATGACATGCCTGGCGCCGACCGTCAGCCCGGACAGGATCGATCTGGCCGACCTCGGCAGCATTTTCGTCGAGGGCGCCGGCGAGATCGAAATCGACGAAATCGGCGTGGACGACGCCCGGCTGAGATCGGCCTGGCCCGAACAGATCTACCGGCTGCGCGTGCCGTTTGCCGGCAGGCTCCTGAGATTGCGGATCGTCTAGAACAGGATGATTTGGGCCGGGTCGGCCTGAAATCTGAATCCTGTTCTAAATTAAAGAGTTAGAGCATGATGTCGTCCGAAAATCGCTCACACTTTTCGGCATCATGCTCTGGGGAGGGCGAGCATGGAATTGACGCTGAAGATCGTGGATGCCGATGGGGCAGTGTTGGCGAGTTCCACCGGTCGGGACGAGACGTTCTTGGTCTATCGCCAGAGTTATCGCGAAGGCGATCGCGTGGTTGTGGAGGTCTCCGAGCCCGGACATGTCTTCCTCGCCCTCGATGGCGCGATCCAACCCGGCCTGGTCTATATGAAGGAATGCGCCTATTCGCTCGCCGTGCCCTTCGGCGACAAACGCAAGCCCTATTCGCCGAATGCCTTCAGGGGCGATATCCATCGGCTCTCAGCGCGTAGCACGCGCTCTGACGAGATTGTCCATCGGCGCAATCTCGCCCTCAACCCCTGGGACGATCACGCCAATCGGGCTCTGTTTCCGCATGCGCGCGCCAATGTCGAGACCCGCGGCGAAGCGGTTTTTGCCGCGCGCAACGCGATCGACGGCGAAAAGGCCAACGATGATCACGGCTTCTGGCCCTATACGAGCTGGGGCATCAATCGCGATCCGCAAGCAGCACTGACGGTGGAATTCGGCAGGCCGGTCAGGATCGACGAGATCGTTTTCTATCTCCGGGCCGACTTTCCGCATGATTCCTGGTGGGAGCAGGCCAGCGTCACCTTCTCGAACGGCAAGACCTCCTGTTTTCCGCTGGCAAAATCGGGTGCCGCGCAGGGCTTTGCCATAGAACCCTGCATCGTCGAATGGTTGGAACTGCACGGTCTGATCAAGGCCGAAGACGCCTCGCCCTATCCGGCACTGACACAGATCGAAATCTGGGGAACCGAGGTACAGGAAGCCGGCCTCAAGCCATCCGCCCTTCCTCTCGCGCTATGAGCCTGTAGGTAGCCTCGACCGCGCCGCACTCGGCGGGCCGTCATTCAGACGGTTCCAGGCGCGGCGGAGCTGCCGCGCCGAGCCGAAGCCGGCGCGCATCGCGACAGCCTCCATGTCCAGCCGTGAACCGGCGAGCATCTCGCGGGCAAGAGCCACGCGCATGCGGTTGACGAAATCCGTCACGCTCATGCCCGTCTGCTCGTTGAACAGCCGTGAAAGGTTGCGCGGGCTGGCGCCGCTGAGGCGGGCGAGCGACGCCACCGACCAGTCCTCAGACGGGTTGGCGGCCACGGCATCCTGTGCGCGGTGAATGACCGGGTGGATATGGTTGCGACCTTCGAGCCAGGGCGAAAGCTGCGGATCCGAGCCGCCGCGCCTGAGATAGACGACAAGATATCGCGCCACCGCAAGCGCACACGCGTGCCCCGCCGCTTCGGCAACGATATGCAGCATGAGGTCTATGCCGGCGGTGATGCCGGCACTCGTGAGGCGATCTCCATCCTCGACATAGAGCCGGTTGTCCCGGACACGCGCGGTGGGAGCGAGCCTGGCCAGATCCTCTATGCAGCCATGATGGGTGGTGCAATCGCGGCCATCGAGCATGCCTGCCTCGGCAGCGAGCAATGCGCCCGAGCAGATCGAGACCAGACGAACTCCCGGGCGAATGGTGTGCTTTAGCCATGCGACGATGGCAGCCTGGTCTGCGCGCTCCTGTTCGTTCCCCGGGCGGCTGTTTTTCATCGGGGCATCGGCGCTGCCGGCAATGATGACAAGTGCGGTATCGGGCAGGCGCTCCGGCAATGCGGCAACGCCTGTAACGGCAAGACCGATCGAGCTGCCGACCGTCAGGGATGGACCGATATAGGTGACGGAAAAGCGCACCGTGCGCTGTTCGAGGTTCGCCTTGCGCAGCACTTCGATCGGGCCGGCGACGTCAAGCAGCAGCACGCGCGGCGGCACGACGACGAAGACTGGAATATCGAAGGGCTGCGCGGCGTCCGTCATGCGGCGAGTGACTTTCCACGCCCCGCCAGGGCCTGTTCGACGGTTGTTATCCGAGCGAAACGGTCCGACAGGACCAGCTCGGTCCGGTCCCGGATTTCCCTCGCGCTCCAGGTGCGTCCTGTGGCGTCGGTCATCGGGAAGGTCAGCGTCGCTTCGCCGACATAGTCGACTTGATAGCCGAGATCGGAGGCATGGCGGGTGGTAGTCTCGCAGCACTGTTCGGTGCGGATGCCGGAGACGAGGATACGACGGACGCCATTCTCGGTCAGCCACACGTCGAGACCGGAACCGACCAGGGCGCTATGGCGCCTCTTCCTGAATGTCGCCTTGGGGGCGATCCTGAGCGGGGCGAGTGTGGTGACGAACCCGGATGCTTCCGAAAACGGCCCGTTTTCATCGACATGGAAGATCTGGATGATGGGTATTCCATCGGCTTCCGCACCGTCGATCAGAGCCTGCTGACGATCGATATAGGCGGAGGCGAGGTTTTCATCCCAGTAATCGCGGTGTCGGAAGGACTCCTGAGCGTCGATAACGAGAAGGACTATATCATGGCCGGACATTTTTTGCTCCATCCAAGTTGATCATGAAGTCATACTCGGCAATTTGAAGACAGAGGAAAATGCGCGCGCCGGACAAATAACGGACAATTCGCGCCATGGATGCCAGGCGTCGGCGGAGGAAATCGGGTCACGCTTCCGCCAGACCGTCCGCACATGCTAAGGAGGTCGGATGCGACTGCTTGTGGTGGAGGACAACAAGGATCTGGCGGCTTGGCTGGGCAAAGCCCTGCGACAGGCGCAGTATGCTATCGACATTGCTCACGACGGCGAGGACGCCGAGCATTTGCTCAAGGTGGCTGAGTATTCGGCTATGATCCTTGATCTTGCACTGCCCAAACTTGACGGATTGACGCTTTTGAAGCGATTGCGGCAGTCCGGGAGCAAGCTGCCGGTCATCATCTTGACCGCCAATGCCAGCCTGGACGGTCGTGTAGCGGGGCTCGACAGCGGTGCCGACGACTATCTCGCCAAGCCCTTCGAAATCGCCGAACTCGAAGCCAGGATCCGCGCGGTGGTCCGCCGCGGCCAGGACCGGGCATCGTCGGAAATCACCGTCGGCAACCTGCGTTTCTCCGGTGGAACGCGGCAGTTTTTCGTCGCAGGCGAGCCGCTGCAATTGACGCCGCGCGAATATGCCGTTCTCGAGCAGCTCGTCATGAAGCATGGCATCACGGTTTCGAAAGCCACGCTTTCTGAAAGCGTCTTCGGTTTCGACGACGAGGCGGATCCGAGCGCCATCGAAATCTACGTCCACAGGCTGCGAAAGAAACTCGAGAGCAGTTCGGTTCAAATTGCCACGTTGCGCGGGCTCGGCTATCTCCTCAGACATGTCCAGTAGTCTCGTCAAAAAGGTGGGCGCGGCGATCGCGCGGCTCAGCCACAGTTTGAGGGTACAATTGCTCTGCTGGGTGCTGCTGACCCTGTTCGGCGCGATCGGCTTCAATCTTTACGACAGCTTCTGGACGGCGGATGCGACGGCAAAGCTGGTGACGGATCGAACACTTCTGGCCTCGGCCCGCGTCATTGCCGAGGCCGTCCGCGTCGACGAGGGCGGCAATGTTCAGGTGGACGTGCCGCCTTCCGCGCTGGAGATGTTTGATACAGGCTTCGGCGACCGGGTATTTTACCAGGTGATCACCGCGTGGGGCAGTCTGGTCAGCGGCTTTCCCGACTTGCCGTTGTCGGCCGTCCAGCGGGCAGGGGAGGATCGCGCGTTCCATGGTGCCGATGTGCGGGTCATGATGCTCGACCATCCTGTCGTCGGCCTTCCCGATGACGGTGCGATCTCCGTCACCGTCGCCGTTACGCATAACAGCCAGTATGCGATGCGAAGGCAGTTGTGGCTCTCAGACTTTTCGAAGCAGTTCGTGCTCGTCTTCGTCGCCAGCCTGGTGACCATCCTTGGGCTCCAACGGGGCCTGGCGCCTGCGCTGAGACTCCGGGACGCTCTGCGCCTGCGCGGGCGCAACCGTCTCGATCCGCTGCCGCCAGAGATGGTGCAGAGCGAGCTGCAGCCGCTCGTTCACGCCCTGAACGACCACATGGAGCGCGTCCAGAACCAGATGGCCGCGCAGCGACGGTTCGTATCCAATGCTGCGCATCAACTCAGAACGCCGCTCGCGCTGATTTCGACGCAGGCGAGCGTGGCGGCCCGCGAAGCCGATGCGGCCCGTCGCGACGAGGCGCTTGTCGCCCTTCGCACCAGCACGAAGCAGATTTCGCGTCTTGCCAGCCAGCTTCTTACCTTGTCGCGGGCCGAGCCCGGAAGCCGGCGCCCGCGCAACGATGCGGCCGACCTTACGAAGGCCGCCCGCGAGATCCTGGAAGCGCTTGCCGAAGAGGCGCTTAAGCGCAACATCGACGTCGGCTTGGAAGCCGTCCGCCCGGTCATTGTCGACGGCGACGCGACGATGTTGCGCGAGATGTTGGTCAACCTCATAGACAACGCGATCCGCTATACCCGCCCGAATGGACGGGTGACCGTCGCCGTCGGGCAGGCAGACGGCAACGCCATCGTGACCGTCGAGGACAACGGGCCGGGTATTCCGAGCGGCGAGCGCGAACAGGTTTTCGAACGCTTCTACCGGATCATGGGGACTGAAAGCGAGGGGAGCGGCCTGGGACTTGCGATCGTTCGCGAGGTTGTCGAAGGCGCCGGAGGTTCAGTCTTGCTGGGTGATGCGGAAGGCGGCGGCCTCATCGTGACTGTGCGGCTGCCGCTCGCTTAAACTTGAGGCGCATCAAATGAAGAAAGCCGGGCATGGCGCCCGGCCTTCTGTTCGATCTGCCTTACAGCGCCGCGCGTCTTTTCAGACGCGCAAAGGACGCTGTAACACTTTGAATCGCTGCATAATTTTATCCTGAAATCGATTCCGATTTAAGGAATTATGCAGTAGGAGGAGGTCGATTGGATCACTGGGTATCGAGGTGTTGCTGCGGACGCCATTTCGCCAGGCGGTTCTCGATCAATGTCATGATGTATTCGGCAAAAAGCGTGACGACCATGACGAGGAGGATTGCCGCGAACATGCCGGCCGCATCGAACGTACCCTTGGCGATCGAGATGAGCTGACCAATCCCGAACCGGGCGCCGACGAATTCGCCGACGATTGCGCCGATGATCGCGAAACCGAAGGACACGTGCAGACTGGCGAAGATCCAGCTCATCGCCGACGGGATGACCACGGTGCGGGTGACCTGCCAGTCCGAGGCGCCGAGGATGCGGGCGTTGGCGATCATATTCCGGTCGGCCTCACGCACGCCCTGGAAGGCGTTTGCAAACACCACGAAGAACACCATGATGAAGGCAAGAGCGACCTTGGAGGGCAGGCCAAGACCCATGATCATGATGAAGATGGGGGCGAGAACGACACGCGGTATCGAATTGATCGCCTTGATATAGACGGAGAAAATGTCCGACAGGAAGCGGTTGCGGCCAAGACCGATGCCGACGAAGACGCCGGTGATCGAACCCGCAAAGAAGCCGATCAAGGCCTCCTCCATCGTCACCCATAGGTTATACCAGAGGGAACCTTCGGTGGTGCCTTCTGTTGCCCATTCGTAGAGGCGCTGAACGACGCCGCTTGGGCTCGAATAGAAGAACGGATCGATCCACTGCATGTTGGAGGAGAGCTCCCACATGCCGATCACGAAGACCAGGATGGCGATCTGCCAGAAGCGCACCAGCGTCTTGCGCCGGCGCATCGCCTTCAGCGCCGACGCCTCGATTTCCGTGTCTGACGTGCCTGGCCGAAACATGGTGGCCGAACCGGCCTCAAGAGTGGTGTGTGCCATGATATCCTCCCTCAGGCCGCTTCGCTCGCGCGACGGTAGCTGGTCTCGACCTCTTCGCGGAGGTCCTCCCAGATCGTCTTGCAGTAGTCGATGAAGTTCTGCTCGTAGCGGATTTCCGACACGACGCGCGGGCGGGGGAGATCGATCGTGTAGACCGATTTGACCGTCGCGGGGCCGGCGGTCAAGACATAGACCTTGTCGGCGAGGGCGACAGCCTCTTCGAGGTCGTGGGTCACGAACACCACCGAGGCCTTGCGCTCCGCCCACAGCTTCAAGAGCTCTTCGTGCATGACGGTGCGGGTCTGCACGTCGAGAGCCGAAAACGGCTCGTCCATCAGCAGGATTTCCGGCTCGTTGATGAAGGTTTGCGCTAGCGAGACGCGCTTGCGCATGCCGCCAGAAAGCTGGTGGGGATAATGATGGAGAAACTTCGAAAGGCCGACACGGGCGAGCCAGTCGCGTCCGCTCTTTTCTGCCTCGGCGCGCGACTTGCCTCGAAACAGCGGACCGGCCATGACGTTGTCGATGACGTTCTTCCAGGGAAAGAGCGCGTCGGTCTGGAATGCGAAGCCGACACGCGGGTCAATGCCGGTGATCGGGCCGCCCATCAGCCGGACTTCACCGGCGCTGGGGCGTGCGAGACCCGTCACAAGATTGAGCGTCGTCGATTTACCGCATCCGGTGGGGCCGACAACGGCGACGAACTCTCCGCGGGCGACCGTCATGTTGAAATCACGCAGGGCCGTAAGGGACTTGCCGGTCGGCGAGACGAAGCGGCGGCTGACATTGATCAGCTCGATCGCAGGAATCTGGTTCTTGTCATGTTGCATGATGATACCTGAGGCGTGCTTTGGGCGCGTGCACGCAATGCCCATGGATCGATGGGAGGTCGCTTCCGGTTGGGACCGGAAGCGACGCGACGCCTTACTTGACGTTCTTGACGAATTCCGTCGTGTAGGTCTTGGAAAGGTCGATCTGTTTGCCCTTGACGTTCTTGGAGAACTCCGAGAGCACGGCAAGCACGGTCTTCGGACCGTCTTCCGGCATGACGCCATCCGGTGTGAACATGCCCTTGCCGTCGTCGAGAGCCTTGATGTAGCCGTCCTTGTCGCCGACGTAGAAGTCCTTCGGCATCTTGTCCGCGATCTCGGCGGCTGAATGCGTGTTGATGTAGCGCAGCGTCTTGACGAAGGCGTTGGCGAGCTTCTGTGCCTCTTCCTTGTGCGCGTCGACCCAGGACGCTTCCATGTAGAGCGAGGCGGCCGGATAGGTGCCGCCGAGCGCCTGACGGGTCGACTCGACCGTGCGCATGTCGACAAGCACGCTCGCCTCGCCGGTCTTGATCATGCGCGAGATCGTCGGCTCGGTGGTCATGCCGGCCTGGATTTGATCCTGTTGCATGGCAGCGATGAAGGTGCCGCCGGCGCCGACTGGAACCGTGACGACATCACCGGGCTTCAGGCCGGCCTTCGACGCCATGAAGAGGGTCAGGAAGTTGGTGGACGAGCCGAGACCGGTGACGCCGAGGCTCTTTCCCTTGAAGTCGGCCGGCGATTTGATGTCAGGATACTTGCTCGAGACCATCTCGACCTCGCCCGGCGCCTGGCTGAACTGGACGATGGATTCGACGAATTTGCCTTTGGCCTGCAGATCCACACAATGGTCGTAGAAGCCGACGACACCCTGGACGGCGCCCGCCAGAAGCTGGTTTTCGGCGTCGACGCCGGCAGCTTCATTCAGCAGTTCGACGTCGAGACCCTCATCCTTGAAGTATCCGAGCGATTCAGCAAGCTTGGCGGGCAGATAGATCTGCTTCTCATAACCGCCGACCATGATGGTGATCTTATCGGCCGCATGTGCGGCGCTGGTAGCGAAAGATGCTGCGGCGAGAAGCGTCGAAAAAGCGACGGTATGAAAAAGGCTGCGTGAAGAACGCATGGAAATCTCCTCCTATGGTTTGCTAGCATCGTCGTCTCGCCACCTTGACCGTGTCTCCTCCACGATGCTGCCCCTTCCTATGACGTCGAAGCTTTCAACTAGCTTTCAGTCGCGGACGGGCAGGCAGCCCGTCCAATCCCGTCCATGCATCAATGACAGCGCCCGCATTTCCTAAGCCGGATACGCCGTCCTTTCCACAGACATGTATCGCAGACATATCCTTGTCCGAGCGCATCGGCAGCGTTCAGCCCTCGTGCTAACCGCTTCAACGTGAAAATTTTGAGACGACTTGTCAGCGGCCGTCATCGTCATCTGATGATCGGCTAGAAGGTGTGAGCTCTTGCGATCAGATGTCAGTTCGTGAAGCTTCGCAGATCCCTCAGCAGATTGCGGTACCTCGCCTGGCTGCCGACCAGATGGTCGCGCATAGCGTTGCGGGCAGCTTGATCGTCCCTGTCCGAGATGGCGACGACGATTGCCTCGTGCTCCCTGTGGATCAGCTTTCGATAGGCGGTCTGTTCGGCCGTCCTCGTTTCCGGGACGAGCCTCGACTGCGGGATGATCGCCGAACCCTGGGACTCCAGGAACTGCCTGAACAGCGGATTGTTCGTGGCTTCCGCGATTGCGGCATGGAGCTCGAGATCCGCATCGCGAATCGATTGATCACTCTCGATGCACTGGAGGATTTTCCGATGACATTCGAATATCGCTTCCTCCTGTGCCGGCGAGCGGCGCAGGGCCGCAAGGCCCGCCGCCTCGATTTCGACAGGTGTTCTGATCTCGAGTACCTCAAGATCGGAGGCGACGCGGGCCTTGTCGACTTTCCGCGCGGAGAGCGTCGGATCGGCACCGAGTACGAAAATCCCTGCTCCCTGGCGCACCTCGACAAGACCGTCGGAGCGAAGTGCTGCCACGGCCTCGCGCACGACGGTGCGGCTGACACCATGTGTTTCGGTCAACTCGTGCTCACTCGGAAGCTTGTCGCCGGCGGAATATTGGCCGCTCAATATGGCTTGCCGGAGGCTTTCGCCGACCTGTGTGACCAGCGACCCGGAGCCTTTGCTGCGATCCTTCATCTGCATAGCCACGCCTGACCCCCGCCTCGGCTCTGATCCGCATGCCGTTCAAACGCGCGGCACTCGAAATTTACGATTCATCACACATGTATGACAAATGTGGCGGTCTTTCAATGGACGAGCGGCGCCTGCGCTTTGTTCCTTGACAGTTTTTGCGGTCCGACGAAAATCCGGCACTGCGCTTTCTCTCAAACTCGCGATCCGGCGTTAGCTTACCGCAATGCCGCGACTTTACTTCACGATGTACATGCGACTGGATATAATCAAAATTAATCGCTATGATTAGAAATGATTGACGAGGAGTTTGAGATGGAGACCAAGGTTCTGACTGCTCATGTTCCGCTGCCGCTTGCGCAAAAGGTTGATCAACTCGCGTCGCGGCTCGAACGCTCGCGTGGTTGGATCGTCAAGCAGGCTCTCACGGCATGGATCGACCAGGAGGAGGAGCGCCGGCGTTTGACGCTCGAGGCGTTGGCCGACGTCGATGACGGTAACCTTGTCGAGCACCAGTCTGTTCAAGCCTGGGCCGATAGTCTTGATAGCGACGAGCCGATTTCTTTGCCTCGGTGATGGGGATCAAGTGGACGAGCAAAGCGGCCTCGGACGTCGCCCGCTTGTACGACTTTCTCACTCCGGTCGACAGGCAAGCGGCGGTCCGAACAGTGCGGGCACTGACGGCAGCGCCTGCACGGCTGCTTGAGCAGCCGCGCCTCGGCGAGCGGCTCGAGGAGTTCGATCCTCGAGAGGTCCGCCGTATTCTCGTCGGTCGTTGCGAGCTGCGCTATGAAATCCAGCAGTCGATGATCTATGTATTGCGCCTTTGGCATACGCGTGAGGACAGGTAGAAGCACTCACAGCCGCCTGGTCGACTCTCCGCGCACGAACCTTGGCGTCAGGATAAAATCCTGCGGCGGTGCTGCGGCGCCCTCCGGGCTTGCTATTCTTGCCAGCAGACGCTGTGCCGCAAGCTCGCCGAGCTTCTGCGCATCCTGCACCACCATGGTGATGCGAGGCGTGATGACATTGCTCCAGGGCACGTCGTCGACCATCGCCAGCGACACGTCGTCAGGGCAGCGGAAACCCATCTCCTGCATCACCTGCAGTGCTGCGAGGCCCGTCATGTTATTGGCGCCGATGATTGCGGTCGGCCGGTCGCGACGGGTCAAGAGGCGCATCGCCTGTGCATGGCCGCCGGTCCTGGTGTAGCCGCCTTCGACCACCAGCGAAGGGTCGATGTCCACACCGGCGCCGGCCATCGTGTTCATGAAGCCCTTCAGACGCTCGTCGGCGGTGTGCAGGCCGCTCGGCCCGGAGATGAAGCCGATCCGCCTGTGGCCGAGCTGCAGCAGATGTTCCGTCAGGATAGTGGTGGTCAGCGGGTTGTCGGAACCGACAAAATCACGCGCCGCGCCTTCCACCTTCTGGTCGAACATCACGATCGGGGTTTTGAAGTCGCGCAGGAACGTGGCGTACTCCTCGCCGCGCCCGTTTGCCGCCAGCGCAATGCCGGCGATCTTCTGCGCCTCCAGCCGCTCCAGCAGCGCCCGTTCGAGATCGGCCCTGCCGGAGGAGTCGGCGATCAGGACGAAATAGCCGTGATCGAGAGCTTGGTGCTCGATCTCTCGACGGATGTCGCCGAAGAACATGTTGCCGAGATTGGCCGAAACGAAACCGATCAGCGAGCTGCGTCCGCGCGCCAGCGTCTGGGCCACCGGATCGATGCGGTAACCGGTCGATTTTATTGCCTGCTGGATGCGGTCAAGCGTCTCGGCACCGACCCGCTTCGGGCTGTTGAGCGCGAGCGAGACGGTCGAGATTGAAACCCCCGCAAGGCGCGCGACATCTCGTATGGTGGTCATGACTATCGAACCGGTTCTAATGCTTTATTATGTCGAATTTTATTGGCCGACGCAACATTTATGCTTCAAATCACCTGTTTTGCAGGGCTTTCCTTTCTGATTTTGTGATCGCGAAATTCGGCTTGACAGACGTCGGATCAGGCGAGATGATCATCTACCGAACCGGTTCGATATGATGTTGAGCCGGAAAACAGGGAGGAAAAACCTGTGACGACTTCGGAACGCCAGCCGGAAAATCCGGCATCGGGAGGGGCGGAGAAACACGCCTGGTTCAGCCGGGATCGCCTGGGCATGTTCATTCATTGGGGCCTCTATGCGCTGGGCGCCCGGCACGAATGGTTGAAGAACCGAGAAGAGCTGACTGACGACCACTACCAGCGCTATTTCGACAATTTCGATCCCGATCTCTATGACCCTAAGGAATGGGCCCGCCGGGCGCGTCTTGCCGGCATGAAATATGTCGTGGTGACGACCAAGCATCATGAGGGCTTCTGCCTCTGGGACAGCAAGGTGACGGATTACAAGGCGACGAACACGCCCTGTGGCAAAGATCTGCTCACGCCGCTGGTCGAAGCCTTCCGCGCTGAGGGCCTGAAGATCGGCTTCTACTATTCGCTGCTTGACTGGCACCATCCCGATTTCCCGATCGACGTTCACCACCCGCTGCGCAACCATCCCGATGCCAAAGCGCTGAATGCCGGCCGTAACATCGCCAACTACGCTGCCTATATGCGCGAACAGGTGCGCGAGCTTCTGACCGGCTTCGGCCGCATCGACATCATCTGGTTCGATTTCAGCTACCCCGGGCGCGACTATCGCGGCCTGCCCGGCAAGGGGCGTGCCGACTGGGAGAGCGAGCGCCTGGTCGATCTGGTGCGCGAGCTGCAGCCTGAAATCATCGTCAACAACCGCCTCGATCTGCCGCCCGGCAACCTGCCCGACGTAACCACGCCGGAGCAATATACGCCGCGCGTGGCCCCCGCCATCGCCAGCCAGGGGGTGCTCTGGGAGACCTGCCACACCTTCAGCGGCTCATGGGGTTATCACCGCGACGAAGATACCTGGAAAAGCCCGGAACAGATCATCCAGCTGCTCATCGATTCCGTCGCGCTCGGCGGCAACCTGCTGATGAATGTCGGCCCGACCGGCCGGGGCACGCTCGATGCGCGCGCCATCAGTGCGCTCGAGGTCTATCAGAACTGGATGGCCGTCAACGGGCGTTCCATCTATAGGGCCGGGCCGTCCCGCTATCCGGTACCGGCCGGCTGCCGTTATACACAGCGCGGCAACCGCCTTTATCTGCATGTTTACAACTGGCCTTACCGCCACATCCACATCGAAGGTCTCGCCGACAGGATCGCCTATGCGCAATTCCTGCACGACGCCAGCGAGGTGCGCTGGCTGAGCCACGCCACAGATGTGGATTCCAATATCGGCGTGACGGTGCCGGAAGGCATGATCACGCTCGAACTGCCGGTCCGGCGCCCGGACGTTACCGTGCCGGTGATCGAGATTGTCCTGAAGGCGTGAGCTCGATCGCACTCGCGTGTCCTTTGCGTTCATGGAGGGAGGAGAAACCCATGAAGGTTCTGAAGAAAACGCTTTTGCTTGCCGCTATCGGCAGCAGTCTTTTTGCCACAGCCGCATCGGCCGAGCAGGTCAACCTGACCTGGCAGATGTGGACCGGCTCCGAAACCGACACCAAGAGCTGGCAGCACCTGGCAGAGATGGTGACCGCCAAGTATCCCGATATCAAGGTGACGCTGACGACGACCGGCTGGGTCGACTACTGGACGCGGCTGCCGGTACTGGCAGCATCGGGCCAGCTTGCCGACATCGTTTCCATGCAGTCGCTGCGCATGCCGAACTTCTATTCGCTGCTCGAGCCTCTGAATGACCGGATCGAGGCCGACAAGTTCGACGTCGGCGCCTTCACTCCTTCGATCATCGGCGGCATGTCGGTCGACAAGCAGCTTTACGGCCTGCCCTACGATGTCGGTCCATGGGTCATCTATTATAACCAGGACGCGCTCGAAGCGGCTGGCGTTCCGCTGCCGAAGCCGGGCTGGACGCTTGCCGAGTTCACTGATGCCGCCAAGAAGCTGACGAAGGACGGCAAGTATGGCTTCGGCATCACCCCGACGAACTATTCGGTCCTGGCCGCGGCCTGGGGCGATAGATACGTCAACGACGCCGGCGAGCTTGACTTGACCAGTGCGAGCGCAGTTGCCGCCGCCGACAGGCTGATCGGCTTTGCCGCCAAGGACAAGATCGCGCCGCTGGTCCCCTCGGGTGGCGCGGATCCCGGTGATGTCGTCCAGGGCCGGTTCAATTCGGGCAATGTCGCCATGTATATCGACGGCCCCTGGTCGATCATCGGCATGAAGGACCAGGCGAAATTCAAGATCGGCCTCACCACCCTGCCGCGCGATGAGGGCGAACTTTCGGCCGTCACCGCAGGCTCCGGTTTCGGGATTTCCACGACGAGCAAGAACAAGGACGCGGCCTGGAAGGCGATCCAGGTGCTGACCAGCTCGGAAGCCTTGTCCTATCTCGCCGAGCAGGGCCGTGCCTTGCCGGCACGCACGGCGTCGCAATCGGCCTGGTACAAGGTGGCGGCCAAGGACATCACCAATGGCGGCGAGGCCATCGACTATTCTCTGGCGCACTCCGTGCCCTACGTGATCACCAACAACTGGGCAGCGGTGGAAAACCTCTTCAACCAGTATTTCCCGCCGGCTTTTGCCGGCAGCGCCGATGTCAAGCAGACGATGGAGTCCATCCAGAGCCTTGCGCAGCAATAAAGCCAGCGCGTCCGACAGGACGCGCCGTCGCTTTGAAATCTGCGCATGATCCTTTCGGAAAATCGATTCCGATTTTCGGGTCATGCGCCAGCTCTCGCTGCGGCAGGACCTGCCGCGCATGGAGGAAGACATGTCGCAAAGCGCTGTTGCCGAAGTTCCCTTGCAGCCCGGTCAGCCACGGCGCTTCCTGAAACCGGAAACGCAGACAGCCATGCTGTTCCTGCTGCCGAGCTTCCTCGGCTTCATGGTCTTCATGGCCCTGCCTATCCTGGCGTCGCTGGCGCTCAGCTTTACCAACTGGCAGCTGATCTCGACGCCATCCTTCGTCGGCTTCCAGAATTATATCAGGCTCTTCACTGTCGATCCGGCCTTCTACACCGTACTCCGCAACACGCTGTTCTTCGCCGTCGAGTATCTGGCGCTGAATATTATCGTCTCGCTGACGCTCGCGGTCTGGATATCGAGCCTGAAGCGCGGCAAGGCGATCTTCCGGGTGATCTTCTTCCTGCCGACCTTCACGCCGACCATAGCCGCGTCGGTGGTCTGGCTGCTGATCTTCACGCCGGACGGGTTGGTCGACACCATCATCCGCGCGCTCGGGCTTGGCCTGCCGAATTTCCTGCTGAGCTCTACCTGGGCCATGCAGGCGGTCGTGCTCGTCACCCTGTGGGCGAATGTCGGTTATAACGTCGTGATGTTCAACGCCGCTCTCGACCTGGTGCCGAAGCACTATCTCGAGGCGGCGACGATCGACGGCGCCAATGCCTGGCAGCGCTTCTGGCGCATCCGCCTGCCGCTCATCTCGCCGACCATCTTCTTTGGCACCGTGATGACGGCGATCACCTCGCTGCAGGTCTTCGACGAGATATTCGCGATGACGCGCGGCGGCCCGGGCTCGGCGACGGCCACGCTCGGTTTCGCCATCTATCAGAAGGGCTTCACCAACTTCCAGATGGGCTATGCCTCGGCTCTCGCCTGGGTGATGTTCGTCATGATCATGGCGCTCACCATCCTGCAATTCCACATGCAGCGCAAATGGGTGCATTATGACGATTGATCCGACCTCACGGCATCCGCATTCCGTGTCTCAACATCGTCACCGCATGTTGCGGCGCGTCGGCACCTTCGTCAGCTACACGGCGCTTTCGCTGATCGCGCTGCTTTTCCTCTTCCCCTTCTTCTGGATGGTGTCGAACGCGGTGCGCTCCAATGCCGAGGTGATGGCCGTGCCGGTCCGTATCTTCCCTGAGGAGTATCATTGGGGAACATTCGTCGAAGCCCTGGTTTCCCTGCCGTTCGGAACCTTCCTGTTGAATTCCTTCGTGGTCGCCTGCGGCGTGACGGCGATCGTGATTGCGGTATCCTGCCTTTCCGCCTACGCCTTCGCCCGGCTGAAATTTCCCGGCCGGGAGGGGCTGCTGCTTACCTATCTCAGCACGCTGATGATCCCGCAGGTGATGCTGGTCATTCCTCTCTTCCTCATCGTCAGCAAGTTCGGTTGGATCAATACCTATCACGGCATGATTCTGCCGGTCGCCTTCAGCTCCTTCGGCACCTTTCTGCTGCGGCAGTTCATCCTCGGCATCCCCAAGGATCTCGACGAGGCGGCGATGATGGACGGGGCTTCGCGCCTGCGCATCCTGGTCACGGTCATCGTTCCGCTTGCCATGCCGGCCATCGGCCTCTTGTCGCTGTTCACCTTCATTGCACAGTGGAAGAGCTTCCTCTGGCCGCTGATTGCCACCAGCGGCGTCGAAAAAGCCACGCTGCCGCTCGGCCTCACCCTGTTCCAGACACAGCAGGGCACCGCATGGAACTACATCATGGCCGGTGCGACGATCTCCATGCTGCCGGGTGTCGTCCTGGCCATCGTGCTGCAGAGGGTGATCTACAAGGGTATCACCGTCAGCTCCGGCTTCGGTGGACGTTAATCTTCATAAGAACAAAGATTTGAGCGCATTGCATCAAGTTTGGTGTAATGCGTTTCAAGTCCGGTCGATCGCCACCGACGAAGGCGCCCCTGCCGCCGCAAGATCATATCCTCGCGCTTAACTTTTGCTTACGGAAGAAAAGTAAAATTTAACCAAAATTTGAAATAACGCATTCATATCCGAATTGTGCAGGGGAATTCATGAAAACCGCCACGCTTGCATCCATCGCCTTGGCGATATCGATCTCTGCTGCCCATGCCGAGACGATCGGGGTTTCGATGTCCGGTCTCGACAAATTCAGAACGGCGCTTCAGAACGGCGTCGTCTCGCATGGGCAGACGATATCCGGCCTCAAGCTCGTCACCGAAAATGCCAATGGCGACAAGGAGCTCCAGAAGCAGCAGGTGCAGAAGCTCATTGCCGACAAGGTCGACGCGATCATTCTTGCCGTCTCCGATGGCGACCTCGGGCCGCAAATGACCAAGATGGCGGCAGATGCCGGCATTCCGCTGGTGTACATCAACAACGTTCCTTCCAACCTGCTGGACCTGCCGGACAATCAGGTGGTGGTCGCCTCCAACGAGAAGGAATCCGGAACGCTGGAGACCAAGCAGGTCTGCGCGCTCCTTAAAGGCAAAGGCCGCGTCGTCGTGCTGATGGGCGAACCCTTCCACGCCGCCGCCCGTGCCCGCACCCAGGATATATCAGACGTCATCGCCACCCCGGATTGCAAGGGCCTTCAGATCGTCGAGCGGCAGGCGGCCTATTGGTCGAGCGATTATGCCGACCAGCAGATGCAGGAATGGCTGTCGGCCGGCGTCAAGTTCGATGCAGTCATCGCCAATAATGACGAGATGGCGCTCGGCGCGATCCGGGCCATGAAGAAGGCCGGCATGCCGATGAAGGACGTCGTCGTCGCCGGCGTCGACGCGACCGACGACGCGCTCGCCGCGATGGTAGCCGGCGATCTCGACGTGACCATTCTCCAGAGCGCCGTCGGACAGGGTGCTGCCGCTGTCGACGCCGCCATGAAGTTGATCCGCAAAGAGAAGGTGCCGCGCGAAAATAACGTTCCCTTCGAACTCGTCACACCTGAGAACATTGCCACCTATCTGCCGAAGAGCCAGTGAGCATAAGAGGACTATGATGTTGCATTTCTGGAATAAATTCGGCATTCGCGCGCAGATCACCTCTGGCTTCGTGCCGCTGATCCTGTTGATGAGCCTGCTCACGGTCAGCGCGATCTCCGGCATGAACGGGCTCGCCTCGATCTTTGCGTCTTATCGCGCCACGGCCGGCCAAAGTCTCGCCATCTCGGACTACAGCGACCAACTCAACGAGATCCAGATGTCGGCGGAAGCCTTCCGCTCGACGCCGACTCAGGCTGTGGTCGACAGCTTTCGCGCCGGCGTGAAGGCCTTCGAGGCGGACGACCCGCGTTTTGCCGGCAACAAGGACCTGCAGTCCGGCCTTGCGGCGATCCGTCAGGAGATCACCGCCTATGGCAAGGCTTTCGAACAGATCGTTTCCCTTCAGGCCCGGCGCGACATGCTGATCTCCAAGGTCACCGAATTCGGCCCCTGGACCAGCATCGCGCTCAACGACGTCGTGCGCAGCGCCTGGCGCCAGAACGACGTGGCCCTGCTGCAGATGACGGCGGCGACTTTGGAGGCCCTGAACCGCAGCCTCTACTTCTCCGAACGCTTCGTGCATTCCAACGATTTTGCCGCCTATGACACGGCGCAGGCAGCACTCGCCGAAGCGGTGGCGCTCAACGACGCCGCCGCCAAGGCAGCAAAGAACGAGCTGCAGAAGAAGCGCCTGATGGGCGCCGGCCAGCTGATGCAGAATTACACCGCCCGTCTCGGCGACATGAAGGAGGTGCTGCAGGCTTCCGGCAATATCCGCCAGACGCAGCTGAATGTGCTGGCGCCGAAGATATCAGGCGAGTTCAGGGATCTGCAGGCGGCGGTGACCGGCGCGCAGAAGAACCTCGACGGTTCGGTCGACGCAACGGTTGCCTCCGCGACCAGCGCGACGCTGCTCATCAGCGGTCTCTTGATCGTCATCGGCCTCGTGCTTTCCTATTTCGTCGGCCGGCTGATTTCCTCGGCGGTGCGCAACATGGCCCAGTCCATGGAGCAGCTTGCCCGTGGCGAGGAAAGAATCGTGATAACGGGCGTCGAGCACCGCCACGAACTGGGGGCCATGGCGCGTTCGCTGAAGGTTTTCCAGGAAACGGGGCGCGCCAAGCTGATCGCGGAAGCCAATGCCGAACGCGCCCGTCTGGCGGCCGAAGAAGAGCGGCTGCGCCAGGAGGCCGAGCGGCTCAGCGACGCGCAGGTGATGGAACATGCCTTCCGCCAGATTTCGGTGGGGCTGGACGCGCTGTCGAAGGGCGATCTCACCGTCCGCGTCGGCGAAGTCGACCATCGCTATGTCAGGATCCGGGATCATTTCAACAATTCGGTCGCGAGCCTCGAAGAGGCGGTCGACTCCGTCATTCGCGCGGTCGCCACCATCCGGTCCGGCCTTGCGGAAATCTCCACCGCGTCCAACGATCTCGCTCGCCGCACCGAGCAGCAGGCCGCCTCGCTTGAAGAAACCGTCGCGGCGCTGGGTGAGGTGACCCGCGGCGTCAATGGAACGGCTGAGGGCGCAAGCCGCGCCCAGGGCGTCGTGGCAACCGCCCGCACCAATGCCGAAAAGGGCGGCGAGATCGTTGCCCGCGCCATCGATGCGATGACGGAAATTCAAAATTCGTCGTCCAAGATCGGCAACATCATCAGCGTCATCGATGAGATCGCCTTCCAGACCAACCTGCTGGCGCTGAATGCCGGCGTGGAAGCGGCGCGCGCCGGCGAAGCAGGCAAGGGCTTTGCGGTCGTCGCCCAGGAAGTCCGCGAGCTCGCCCAGCGCTCCGCCAACGCGGCAAGGGAGATCAAGCAACTGATCTCCACCTCCTCGGCGCAGGTCAAGACCGGCGTCCAACTGGTGGGCGAATCCGGCCTCTCGCTCGAACAGATCGTCGAGCAGGTGACCGCCATGAATGCGACCGTGGCCGAGATCGCCGTTGCTGCCCGCGAGCAGGCGACGAGCCTGCGCGAGGTCTCGGCCGCCGGCGACCAGATGGATAAGGTGACGCAGCAGAACGCCGCGATGGTCGAAGAGACCACGGCCGCCGCCCAGAGCCTGACGCATGAAACCGAAAGCCTTGCAGAGCTGCTGCGGCGCTTCAGGACGAGCAGCGGCCGGGCATCGGAGCATCGGCACTACGCGTTGGCATCCTGACATTCTGTCGATCGAGCAAACGCCGCCGCCCGAAAGGGCGGCGGCGAGCGCATGTCTGGTGTGGCGTCAATGGCTCCCGGATGCCGGACTGTGCGGTGCGCCGGCAATGCTCTTGCGAACGTGACGAACTGCCGTCCAGACGGCGAAGAGCACGAGCGGGATGGCGCCGAGAACGGCGAGCTTCGCCATGTGCGGGTCGACGCCCAGTTCGGAAATGCTTTCCAGGCAGATCTTCGCCAGCCCGACGGTGTAGTAGGTGATGGCGATGACGGAGAAGCCTTCGACCGCCTGCTGGATATGCACCTGGATGCGCGCCCTCTCTTCCATCGAGGTCAGTAGCGACGCGTTTTGATCTTCGAGCTGAACCTGCACGGTCGTCCTGAGAAGGTCTCCGGCCAGGCTCACACGTTCGGCCAGTTCGTCGAGGCGGCGTTCGGCGGCTTCGACCGAGCGGACGGCTGGTTGAAACCGCCGGTCGATGAAGGTGCCGATCCTCTGGCGCTGCTCGACGCGCACCTCGCGAAGCTCCGATGTTCTGCTTGCGACGATCTCGGCATAGGCTTTCGTCGCGCCGAAGCGGTGGCGAGCGAGAGCTGAGAAGTTGAGCACATCCGACGAGAGCTTGGTGACCTCGGAAAGCAGGGCTTTGTCGACCTTGACCGCACTCTGCATATGCGCGATCAGCAGGTCGAGGCGCCGGTCGAAGACAGAAAGCTTCGACACCGTCTCGCGCGCCATCGGCAACGCCAGCAACGCCATCATTCGGTATGTCTCGATTTCCAGGAAACGCCTGACCATGCGGCCGGTGCGATAGGCATTGAGGTTGCGGTTGAAGAACAGGAATTCGACAAAACCGCTGTCGGTCAGGCGGAAGTTCGAATGCACTTCCGCATCGCCGCCGCCGACCTGAGAGGCGACATAGTCGAGCTTTGGTTTTTCTGGACGCTGCCCGTCCTTCTCGTCGCGCACCAGCACCCGGACAGCCGCGATGACCTTCCCGTCGATCTGGCGGCAGCAGGCCTGAAAGGCTTCAGGCGGATTGCTGCCGGGTTCGGCCGACGCCGGCACGACGAAGGTCAGGGTGAGGAACTCGGTATGCGCCTCCCACTTCAGCCGGCCGTCACCGATGCGGCCGATGCCGTGGTTGCCCTCGCGGGTCGTGGAGACGTCCTCCAGTCCCGGCAGGGAATTCGGTATCTGAGGAGCGGCATTCTCACCGACGATGGCGACGTGCCACACATCCGTGTCGCCATCGAAGTAAAGCGACGGCCGCGCGTGGAGCTCGTTGTGAAGTTCCCTTCGCAGCGGATGCTCGGAGCCCATCGGCATGGAAATGCACCTCTATACGGTCGACAGTCGCTGAGTCGCCTGATGTAACCGGGTTGCCGGCATGTGTGAATTGACCATGGCGCCTGCGAGCCGGCGAAGGCCGACAACGCCTATAGCCTCTCCCGAACCGCGTGTCACCATGCCTTCGCCATCGGGTGTGAAGGCCGGCATTCGTTCAGCCGCACGCCGCGTCAGCGGCTCCATGACGGCTTTGCCACAGATGACCCGCGATAGACCGCGCATCCGCATCGGTAGATCTCCGGCGTTGCCATCGACAATTCGAAACTGGTCGAAGTGTCCGTGGGGAAAGAAAAAGCCACGGCCCTGTTGCGAGGCCGTGGCTGCTGCATGCGCGCATTATGCGGGACAACGCGTGACCGGTTACTTGGCGGCGAGCGCCTCGTTGACCTTGTCGACGTCGGCACTCATTGCCTTGAAGGTCTCGTCGATGGAAAGCTCGCCGACGATCAGCTGGCTCATCCTCTGGACGATGAGCTGATAGATGGCGGAGGATCCTTTGAGACGTTCCAGGTCCCGGGCTGCCTGCGGCACGCTATTGCGGCTTCCGAGGAAGACGGCCATCGCTTCCTTGGCATTCTTGCTCTCGAGCTTGTATTGCGGGTCCTTGATGTCGGCGCCCGTCAGGATGACGTAGTTTTCAGCGATTTCACGCTGGACTTTTTCAGAGCCGAGGAACTCGATGAACGCGGCCACGGCCTCCGGAGACTTGGTGCGCTTGAAGCCGACGATCGCGGTGCCGCCCGGCATCGCATAGCAGCCGGCATCGCCGCACGGCGCGCTGATCGCCGTCCAGTCGAAGGCGTCGCCGATCTTCTTCTGGAACGGATTGACCATCCAGTTGCCGGCGAGATAGGTCACGACGTTGCCGTTGACGAACTCGTCACCCATGTTCTTGTACTGGGTTCCGCCGGCAGCACCCCACATTTCCTTCGGGAAGGAGCCGTCCTTCGTCCAGCCGTAGAGATCCGTGACATAACGCTTGGCGGCATCGTCGGGGAAGAAGAACTTGCCGTCCTTGACGTAGTTCGAACCGTAGGAGAATGCCGCGCCGGAAAAGCGGTGGCCCGAGCGGTCCATCGTGAAGGGGATCTGAGCGCCAGTCGCCTTGGCGACGCGCGCCGAGGCTTCAACGATATCCTTCAACGTGGCGGTAGGCTTGGGAAGCGGTTCGCCGGCCTGTTCGAACAGCGTCTTGTTGACGAAGGGCAGGTTGAAGGTCTGCGAGGCGATATAGCCGTTGATCGACTGCGGATCGTTGACGCCGGGGAAGCGAAGCGTGTTCAGACTGTCGCCGTGCAGCTTGGCGAAACCGTCCGGGTCCTTCATGTAAGGACGCATGTCGAGGTAATAAGGCGCAAGCTGCCAGTCGGTGATCTTGGCGATGTCAGGGCCTTCGCCGACGGCAAGCTGTACTGGTAGCTGCTTGGCGACCGCATCATAACCCGACGAGACGAAATTGACCTTGACGTCGGGATGCGCCGTCTCGAATTCTTTGCTGAGCGCTTCCATCCGCTCGACGTAAGCCTGGTCGTCGTCGGTGAACAGAAAGGTGATCGTCTTGGTTTCCGCCATGGCCGCGCCGGCCCATGCGAAAGAAACGGTAGCCAGCGCCAGTGCGAGGGCTCCTGAGAGATAGGTTTTCATTTTCATCCTCCCATGAAAACATTTTCATCAATCGCGGCGTCAGCCATCGATAAATGAATTTCATATACTTGACATTCGTTCCGTCAAGCTATTTTCTGCGGCAATAGCGATGTTTTTGGGCAATTTGCAAAAATAGCGCGCACAAAGACCTAATGAAAATATTTTCATAGGATTGCGGAGGAGGCGGTCTGTGAAAACGGAATGCATCAAGCAGCGGGACGATATGGCGCCAGCCTACAGCGTGGCCGAGGGCCAGACGATCACGGCATGGGCCGTTTCCGGCCTCATCGCGAGCTATTTTCCCGGCGAGCCTGCGCCGGCCGAAGACCGCGTGAACTATCGTTTCATCAACGGTTTCGTCGATGTCGGCGACCTGCCCTGCCGCAAGGCCTTCTGGTCGACCATGGTGGGGCGGCCGCTGCTGCCCGACACCGCCTGGCCGGCCGAAAGCCTCAATCTTCCCGGCTCGAACCGCCGCGTCGAGTTCACCGGCTTCTGGCACGTGCCGACGCACCTCAGGCGATGGCTGAAGGGCACGTTCAGGACGGAGACCGCGCGAACGCTCAATCTCAAGCTGAAGACCTGCGGCGGCGTTCGCATATGGGTCAACGGACAGGAGGAAGTGCGCTTCGAACCCTTCAAGCGCAACGTCGAGAGCGCAACCGACATCAGCCTGCCGCTGAAAGCCGGCGACAACCAGATTCTCGTCCATACCGAAGACCTCGCCGAGCGCGACACGACGTGGTTCTTCGAGCTCGAGATGCTGGACGGCGAGCCGCTCTGCGTGCTGCTGCCTGTATCGCTTGATCAGGATGAGGTCCGCGAGCTGGAAGCCCTTGCGCGCGGCGTGCGTCCGGCCCGCGACGTCTTCGTCAACCAGCCGCTGGAGATCATCTTCGGCACGGCGCCCGAACGCGATCTGCCTGTGGAGATCAAGGTCGTCGGCCATGGTCACGAGCGGCCCGTTCTCGCGCATTCCCGACTGACGCTCAAGGCCCATCGGGGCAGCCTCACGGCCGACGATATCTGCGGCATTCCGGACGGTTATCACGGCGTGCATATGACGATCGGCAGCGGCCCGGGTTCGGTCACGCGCGTTATCGACGCCGGCTTCATGAGCAGCATTTCGCCGTTGCCATCAGAGACGTCGCTTGCCGCCCGCAAGCGGCAGGCGTTGGAATACAGCGCCCGCTTCGGCGCCAACCGCGTCGGGCGCCTGATCGCCATGATGGAAACCGGTCACCACGACCAGGAAAGCTTCGACCGCATCATCGAGGCGACGCTCGCCTCCATCGATGCGCGGGAGGATTGCTCGGATTTCATCATGGTGCCGCTGTTGTGGCTGCTCGGCGCCTATGCCGAGCGGATGCCCGACGCCGTGGTCGATCGCATTCGGCATTCCGTTCGCTCCTACCGTTACTGGGTCGACGAGCCGGGCAACGACGCGATGTGGTTCTGGAGCGAGAACCATGTGCTCTGCTTTCACACGAGCCAGTTGCTGGCGGGACTTCTTTTGCCCGACGAAGTGTTTTCAGCCTCGGGCAGGACGGGACGGCAGCAAGCGGAAATCGCCGGCGAGCGGCTCGGGCGCTGGTTCGACAGCGTCGAAGCCCACGGGTTGGCGGAGTGGAACTCAGCGGCCTATTACCCGATCGACTTCATCGGTCTGCTGGCGCTGGAGCGCTGGGCCGAGACGGCGATGTCAGCCCGCGCCCGCGCCCAGATCGATCTCATCTTCCGGATGATCGCCCTTCATACGCTCGCAGGCGTTCCGGCCGGATCGCAGGGCCGCGCCTACGACAAAGAACTGCGCGCCGGCCCGCTGACCGAGCTTGCGCCCTTCGCCCAGGTCGCCTTCGGAACCGGCTGGCTGAACAACGGTGTCGCGGCATTGACCATGTTCTGCGCCGGCGGTTACGAGCCGCCCGCCGATCTGGCCGAGCTTGCGGCGCTCACCCGGGCAAGAAGCATCGAGGCGCGTTACAGCCAGGGGCTCGAGAGCGGAAGACTCGTGCTGTTCAAGAATGAGGCGGCGCAGCTTTCGACGGTCGTCGATCACAAGACCGGCCAGAAGGGGCACCAGCAGCATGTCCTCGACATCAGGCTGGCCGGCCACCCGATGGCGAGGCTATGGGTCAATCATCCCGGTGAGGACGATCCCTGGGGCAATCAAAGGCCGTCCTATTGGGCCGGCAACGGCATCCTGCCGCGCGTTGCCCAGCATCGCGACGTCGCCCTGCTGATCGAGGACACAAGCGACGCACGGCACGCATGGACGCACGCCTACACCGGCCGCGACGGCCTGGACGATCTTATTACCGAAGACAAGTGGCTCATCGCGCGATCGGGCAGGGGATTTTCCGCCCTCTGGGCGTCGAACGGCCTCGAGTTGATCACCGACGGCCCGACCGCCGGCCGCGAGGCGCGCTCCTACGGGCCGCTTTCCGGTTGGGCTGGTATCGTCGGATGCGGCAATGGTGACGCCTTCAAGGCGTTCATCGAACGCCTGCGCCAGACGACAGTTTCCTTCGATCCCGGGCTTCGGCGTCTCTCCCTGACGCCGCCCGGCGGCCCGGCGATCGACCTCTCCTATGTCGACGGTCTTTCGATCGGCGGCGAGGCGAGGCCCTTCACCCACGATCAGCCGCACCCGATCCTCACCCACGACAGTGCAGCCTCCGGCGCCGGCACTGACGGGCCGTTCTACTCTTGAAACATAGGTCTCCAGCATGAACACAACATCCGTCGATAACGCCGCCCTCCTGACGACGATTGATCGCGTGGCGACGGCTTTCAGCCGGCTCAGGGGCATCAAGGAAGGTCTCGTGACGGGAAATTCCGCCTCCGGAATCCAGTTCGACGAATGGGACTGGGAAGTCGGCGTCGGCCTTTACGGCTTCCTGCGGCGTGCCATTTCCACCAATGACCAGAAAGCGCTGCAGGAGCTCGTCGCCTGGTATGCCGGCCAGATCGAACGCGGCCTGCCGCCGCGCCAGATCAACAGCACGGCGCCGATGCTGCCGCTTGCGATCCTCGTCCAGCATGTCGACCGTCCCGATTTTCGCGCTCTCGTCGAGGACTGGGCCGAATGGCTCGTCAAGGAACTGCCGAAGACTGAGGACGGCGGCTTTCAGCACGTCGTCAAGGAGCGCCTCAACGACGGCGAATTGTGGGACGATACGCTGTTCATGGCCTGCCTGTTTCTCGCCCGGGCCGGCGTGCTCTGCGAGCGCAGCGAATGGATCGACGAGGCCGTCTATCAGTTTGTGATCCACACCCGCTACCTCTCCGATCCGGTCAGCGGCCTCTGGTATCACGGCTGGACCTTCAACGGGCGGCACAATTTCGCCAATGCCTTCTGGGCGCGCGGCAATGCCTGGATCACGGTCGCCATCCCCGAGCTCTTCGATCTCGTTCCGACGCTCGGCGAGAAGGACCGGCGTTTTCTGTCGAATGTCCTCGTCAGCCAGGTGCGCTCCTTGAAAGCATACCAGCGTCCGGACGGCATGTTCACGACGCTTCTGGACGATCCGTCCTCGCCGCTGGAAACCTCGGCCACGGCCGGCATCGCCTACGGCATATTGCGCGCCATCGATGCCGGCATTCTCGACAAGGACGACAGGGCCTATGCGGAGCGCGCGCTTGCGGCGGTGCTGGCGCAGATCGACGAAGAAGGTGTCGTCCACGGCGTCTCGGACGGCACGCCGATGGGCCATGACCTCGATTTCTACAGGCGCATCCCCAACGTGCCGACGCCTTATGGCCAGGCGCTGACCATGCTGCTCCTGACGGAAGTCTTTCTCGAGAACGGCGAGCGCCAATGAGCCCCGTGTCTCCTGTCGCGATCGAGCCGGCGGAGGGCGACGACACAGTCCGCCTGCAGGCGGCCATCGACGGCCTGTCGGCTTCGGGCGGCGGACGCGTGGAGCTCAAGGCCGGCATCCATGTCTGCCGCGGGCTCCAGCTTAGATCCGGCGTCGACCTTCATCTGGCCGCCGGCGCGATCCTGCGACCCGTTCCGGACTACGAGGCCTATGCGCATACGAGTGTTTCGGTGATCGCCGAAAAATCGGACCGCGGCATGATCGTCGCCAAGGATGCACGGCGGATCAGCCTGACGGGGGCGGGGCGCATCGAAGCCGGTTGCGACAGCTTCATTGTGGGAGACGACGAGACGGTGGGAACCTTCATCCCGGCCGAATTTCGTCCCCGTGTCGTCGTCTTTGAGGGTTGCGACGAGGTCGAGATCAGCTCCGTCCATATTTGCCGCTCGCCGATGTGGACGCTGCACTTCGTCCGCTGCACCGATGTTGCGGTCAGGGACGTGACCATCGACAACGACCGCCGCCTTCCCAACACCGACGGCATCGTGCTGGATGCCTGCCGTGGCGCCGTGATCGAGGACTGCCGGATATCGACGGCCGACGACGGCATATGTCTGAAGACGAGCATCGGCCCCGATCGTATCGCCATCGGACGATGCGAAAACATTCTTGTCCGCCGCTGCTCCGTTCAGAGCCTCAGCTGTGCGCTGAAGATCGGCACGGAAACGCATGGCGACGTCACCAACGTCGTGTTCGAGGATTGCAACGTCTCATCCTCCAACAGGGCGCTCGGCATATTTTCCCGCGACGGCGGCCGGATATCGAATGTGAGGTTTTCGAGAATTGCGGTGGAGTGCCGCGAGACCCCCGATGGTTTCTGGGGCTCGGGAGAGGCGCTGACCGTCAATGTCGTCGACCGTGTCACGGAACGCACGGCGGGCGCCATCGAAAATCTCATCGTCGAGGACATAACCGGACGGATGGAGGGGGCAATCACGGTCATCTCGACCTCTTCGGCCGGCATCGGCAACGCACGGCTTACGCGCATCGCCATAGAGCAGCAGCCCGGGCAACTCGACACGGCGCGGTCCTACGACCTGCGTCCGACAAACGCGGACCTTTCTCCGAAAGCCGATGGCGGTGGCCGCGCCAATGCCTGGACCCGCGGGTCAGACGGGCGGGTAATCGGTCTTCAGCACTATCCGGGAGGAATGCCGGCCGTCTACGTGGCGGGGGTTACCGGGATCTTGATGAACGAGGTGCGGATCACAAGGCCGACACCGCTGCCGCAAGGCTGGAACAAAAACGACGCCGTCTTCGAAACGGCGGCACCTGATGGGAGTGGGGCATGGCAGAACTGAAACTTTCCAACGTCAACAAATCGTATGGCTCGGTCAAAGTCCTGCATGACGTCGAACTCGATATCAAGGACGGCGAGTTCGTCGTCTTCGTCGGCCCGTCGGGATGCGGCAAGTCGACCCTGCTGCGCGTCATCGCCGGCCTCGAAGAGGTGACGTCAGGCGCAATCGCGATCGGGAGTCGTGACGTCAGCGCGCTCTCGCCGGCCGAGCGCAAGATCGCGATGGTCTTCCAGTCCTACGCGCTCTATCCGCATATGAGCGTTCGCAAGAACCTCGCTTTCGGCCTGGAGAACCTGAAGTTCAAGCGCGCCGAGATCGAGGCGCGGATTGCCGAAGCCGCCAGGATGCTGGCGATCGAACCCTATCTGGACCGGCGCCCGAAGCAGCTTTCGGGTGGCCAGCGCCAGCGCGTGGCGATCGGCCGGGCCATCGTGCGCGAACCGGACATTTTCCTGTTCGACGAGCCGCTGTCGAATCTCGACGCCGCCTTGCGCGTTCAGACCCGCGCCGAGATCACCAAGCTCCACCGCGAGATCAAGACGACGATGATCTATGTCACGCATGACCAGGTCGAGGCGATGACGATGGCCGACAAGATCGTCGTGCTGCGCGCCGGCCGGGTCGAGCAGGTCGGCGCGCCGCTGGACCTATTCGATAGCCCCCGCAATCTCTTCGTCGCCGGCTTCCTCGGCTCGCCCCGCATGAACATCATCAAGGGCAAGGTATCAGGCGTCAGCGAAAGCGGCGTCGTCATCGATGTCGGCAACGGCGGCAGCATCGTTAGCGATGTCGATCTCGCCGGCATTGCGGTCGGACAGGCCGTTCTCGCCGGCATCCGGCCCGCGCATTTTTCACGTTCCAGCGAGCAGGGCCTGCCGTTCATCGTCCAGTATCACGAGGGCCTCGGGACCGAGACCTATGTCTACGGCAACCTTGCAGGGCAGGACGAGCAAATCATCATTCATGAGGCCGGCCATTTCGCGCCGGCGCCCGGTGATCACATCCTGATTGATGCCGCCCCGGGGCGGGTTCATCTGTTCGATCCCGAAAGCGGCCTGGCTTTTGCCCGGCGGCCCGGACAGGGGAGGCGCTGAACATGGCGGCGCTCAAGGCAGGTGCATTGCTGTCCCAGGCAGGGGAAACGGCGATGAGAGTGGTCGAAGCCCCGATAAATGTGATCGAGCGCATCTTCGGCCGCAAGCGTATGCCATGGCTGTTCCTGGCGCCGAACCTCGTTCTGTTCGCTATCTTCACGTTCCTTCCGATCGCGATCGCGATCGGGTACGCCTTTACCGGTGGCACAAACCTTTTCGTGTCGGAGCGTCCCTTCGTCGGCCTGGACAATTTCCGCACGCTGCTTTCCTGCGGCAATTATCTGCAGCCGGGAACCTGTCAGGAATCGCTGTTCTGGACGGCCGTGTGGAACACGCTCTGGTTCGTGGCCTTCAATGTCGTCGCCACATTGCTCGTGGCGCTGATCACGGCGCTGATCCTCAATCGGGCGATCGTCGCGCGCGGCTTCTTCAGGGCGATGTTCTTCTATCCCGTCTTGCTGTCTCCCGTCGTCATCGGTCTCATCTGGAAATGGTTCCTCGATCGCAACGGGCTCCTGAACGCCTTCTTCCAGATGATCGGTGTTCCCCCTGAGATCTTCCTGCTCGAGGTCGGCTGGTCGCGCTTCTTCGTCGTCGCGGTGTCGGTCTGGTTTCACATGGGTTTTTATACCCTGATCCTCCTCGCCGGCCTCCAGGCTATCCCGAAGGAGCTCTACGAGGCTGCCTCCATCGATGCCGCCTCGCCGCGCCGAACACTTTTCAGGATCACGCTTCCGTTGCTCGCTCCGAACCTCTTGGTCGTGTTCATTCTGCTGATGATCAAATCCGTCCAGATCTTCGACGAGGCCTGGGTTCTGACCAATGGCGGGGGCCCCGGCACGGCCAACAGCTTCATCGTCCAATATATCTACCAGATGGCATTCGGCAGCGATCTTCGCCTCTTCGGACTGGCCTCCGCCGCATCGGTTCTCATGGGGCTGGTGCTTCTGGTTCTCACCCTCATACAGCTGCGCATCGGCAAGCGAATGGAGTCCTGAGATGAACCCGATCAGCTTTTTCACGCGCACACGCCGGGCCGGACGCATCGATATAACCGATATATTGTCATGGGTCTGGCTGATCGGCGGAACCTTCGTGGTGTTGCTTCCGGTTCTCTGGGCGGGCCTCTCCTCGCTGAAGCCGGCGGCTGAGATCACCCGGTTTCCGCCGACGCTGCTTCCCCGGGCCGCCGTCGAACAGACCGTGCCCGGCTTCGACAAGCCGCTGAGCCTCTGGCAGGTCACAGTCGACGGCCAGCAACGTGAAATGGCCATGGTCCGCCGCATCGGCCTCAAAGCCCAGATGGTCGATCCGGCAAATCCGGGACCACCGGTCAGCGTCGACGTGAAGGGGCTGACGCCGGTGCAGAAGCTGACGGTTGCCACGCAGAATTACACCGATCCGCTGACGCGCTTCAACTTCCTGACCTTCCTCAAGAATTCAGTCTTCGTCACCTTCGTCGCAACGCTTCTGACGCTGATCGTCAACGCCATGGCGGCCTTCGCCCTGTCGAAATACAAATTTCCTGGCGATACGACTGTCTTCGTCATCATCATTTCGACGCTGATGATCCCGCTCGCCGTCGTCATGGTGCCGGCCTATCTCGTCATCGTCGGGGTCGGGCTTGCCGACAACCTCTGGGGCGTCATCCTGCCGACGGTCGCCTCTCCGACCGCCGTCTTCCTGCTGCGGCAATATATGCTGACCATACCCGATGAGCTGATAGAGGCGGCGCGCGTCGATGCGGCGAGCGAATTCTGCATATTCTGGCGCATCATCCTGCCGCTGACGGCGCCCGCGCTAGCGGTGCTGGCGATCTTTTCCGTGCTCTGGCGCTGGAACGATTTCCTCTGGCCGCTCATCGTCCTCAACAGCCGCGAGAATTTCACGCTGCAGGTCGGCCTGAATGCATTCCAGGGAGAATTCTCGGTGCAGTGGCATTATATCCTGGCAATGACGTTCCTCAGCCTGCTGCCTGTCACCGTCGTCTTCCTGTTCCTGCAGAAGTACATCACCACGGGCATCGCCGGAACAGGCATGAAGTGAACGGCGAGGCGTGGAGATAGACCTCCCCGCAATCGCCGAAGAATCCATACCACGTCCTCCTCCCGGCTGAGGCGCGTCGCATTGAACTTGGTTCATGCGGCGCGTTTCGGTTTTTGTCTTTGCGGATGACTCCCAAGGCCGTCGCTCATTTTTAGGGCGGTATGCGCCGCGGCGAGCGTAGCGCTTGCCACCGAAGCCGGCCGCCTCCGCGACTTGATAGGCCGCCGTTTTAGGCTATGTTGACGTCGAGTACAAAGTGCTGCGGCGTCCTGCCCATATCACAAAACGGTTTCGAAGAGCGGGATCAAGGCCGCGCCGATTGCACCGGGGGCATCGATTATCTGTGCCACGGCAAGCCTGGGGACGTCGCGTAAAACGCCATGCCGAGGCAGATTGTTGAACTCGGTCCGTTCGATCAGCATTCTCGCGAGTGAATGCGGAAGCTCGCCGCCAAGGACGATCAATGCCGGGTCGAATATTGCGCAGATCGCATTAATGGCGCGATTGTGGGCCGGCGTGACGCGATCGATCCACTCCCCGATGCCATCCCAATCCATCAGGTCGTCGTTCTTCAGGTCTCTCAGGGTCAAGTTCGAGCGTCCCTTGGCACGAAGATGTTCAAGCAGGACGCCGAGCGCAGGGCGTTCCTCATAGTCCTGACGTCCGAAGAGAACGGAAAATTCGCCGGCGTTGCCGAAATTGCCGCGAAACGGCATGCCTCCGGCAACCAGGCCGCCGCCATAGCCATGAAGATGGGCGATATAGGCGAAATCCGCGACATCCCGGCCGACACCGAAAATGGCTTCCGCCAAGGCTGCGGTCCTGGCGACATTGTCTGCCCAGACCGGCAGGCCAAGTTGCTCTCCCAGCAAAGGCGCCAGGTCGATCAGTGACCAATGAGCGAGCGGCAAGGGGCAATTGAAGGCCGTCTCCAGCATCCGGTGGCCGGCGACGGCCAGGCCGACGCCGAGGACGTCACGCCGTTTGGCGCTTCGGCGGGCAAGAAGCTCTTCGACCGCCGCTTCGATCCGCTGCATTTCAGCGGATAGCGAGGAGCCTGCCTGTTGGATTTCCATTTTTTCCAAAGGTTCGCCGAAACCCATGAGGCAAAGGCCGATCGAGCCGACGTTCACGGAGATGCCCAGGGTTAAACACCAGTCTTTGCGAAGGGTCAGCTCCGGGCTGGGCGGTCCCGGCCGCCGGGTTTCCGGATGGGAAAAGATGAGCATTCCTCGCTCATGAAGCCGCGCGACGATCCTGTGCAACGATTGCTGGGTGAGATCGAGCGGCTCTGTCAGGTCGGAGCGCTCGATCCCTGGAGACTTCCAGATCAGCCGCAACAGGTCGCGCTCGTTGCGGGAAGCTACGCGCACGGATTGTGTATCTCGCAAAAAATGCGCGGCAACATGGTTTAGCGGATCATACTTCATTTTCGGTTCGTTTTGATTTACACTGTGAGTGTGAACCACATTGGGAGGGCATTTTGCTTCTGTCAAACAAGGAATTCGATCCCCGCTTTCCCGGCCCTGCTTACCTCATTGAGATTGGTCAAGCCAGTGAGGCTGACGGCCTTTCAAAGGGGATCGTGTCCGAGCGTTTGGAAGGCAGGATATCGGCGTTGCGGCGATCTCAAACGGGATGGAGCGCTTGAAAGGCGGTTAGCCGGTCGGGGTGTGGAAAGGGAAACAACCGAGTTGCAGATATCGTTGAGATCCGAAAATACGGCGCGCGCTCCTGAGCGTGAGGCATACGGGTTTGCGCCAACGCATGAAGGCAGTGACTTCGAGTCGATGGTTCGAGCCTATTCTGCGGGCTACGGGGTCTTTAGCGCGAAGCCGTTGAGCAACGACCGGGCCTTTGCTTGGGCAGCGGACTTGAGAACAAGTGAGGCGTTTACGGTGCTTCATTCGGTTTATCAGAGCTCCTGGACAATTCGGACACTCGATGAGACGCCGCAACACCTTGCGTTTTACATTCCGCACACGGGATCCTTTCGACTGTCCATTGGAAAAAAGGTGGTTGAAAGTGGGCCAGGTCGTCTTCTCATGGCCAACAACCACGAGGCTGGCGATCGTTTCATCCAAGGCCCGCACTGCTCGGACGCTCTCTTCCTGGATTGGAAAGTTGTGAGACGAATGCTCGTTTCACTGATGGAAACGCCGATCCTTGAGTCGCTTGACCTTGAGCCCGTTGTGGATCTCGCAACACCGTCAGGTCAGCTTATCGGCAGTCTGGTGCAGACGATCGTGCAGGGTATGCGCAATGACGGTCCGCTTCTGTCTTCACCTCTGGCCGTGGCGGCGATGAGCGAAACGCTTGCTAACCTCGTGATCCGATTTGGCCGCCACCGTCTTTCTGGCCATATGGAAAAAAAGAAAGTGTCGTTGGTCGCGCCGTGGCATGTCCGTCGTGCTATCGACTATATGCACGCCAATATCGCAGAGCCTCTTACAATGACGATGGTTGCGGATGATGTCGGTGTTTCACTTCGCGCACTGCAAACGGGCTTCAAGGCCTTCAGGGGAACTTCACCGGGCAGTTACTTGCGCACGATCAGGCTGCAGGCAGCCCGCGACCAACTGCGGGATCCGATGAATCAGCGATCCGTCCGCGAAATCTGCGCGATGTGGGGTTTTTCTCATGCGGGCAGATTTTCCATTGTCTACCGCAGCACCTTTGGAGAAAGCCCGCGCGATACGCGCTTGCGGGCCGAGCGCTTGCGCTAGCTAACTACGGAAGGCGCGCCTAATAATTTCTTCAACAGCAGTCGATACCGGCGCACAGGATGGGATCAGGCCGCGCTGCATTTGCCAGACATCGGTGAGCAATGTCCGATCGTGGAGCGCGCCGCCCGCCTTGTCTTTCGACCGGTCTCGTTTGAGAAGACAAATCATCGACCGTCGACTCTCGTTGAACTCCGCCGACGTGGCCTCTAGTTCCCGTTCCGATAGGCCGAGGTATTTTCCGCAGCCATCAGAGGCGCAAATCTTGAAGGGTTTGCTCAAGAAGGCCTGGACCGCCAATCTTTGCGTTGAGTAAGTCGGATCGCTTTTTACAAAATCGCGGAACGCTCCAAGATCACTGCGCAATATTCGCGGAGCTAGATCGAAGCCTTGCGCTGCGAACACGAGGCCCCAGCTAAAGTATCCAAGTCTGAGCGTGGTCGCCTCACAAGCGCGACGCTCCTTACCATCGTACTGGTTGCAGTCTTGAAGCTTCACTGCACTAAAGATCTTGGGAATTTGCAAGGTTTCTTTAGCGTCGGACGCAATGGCTATCGAAGCATCGATCATGATGCACAATGAGATCGATAGGGTTGCAGCAAGGATTTTGGTCATCGTGCTCTCCGAATGCAACGCATCGATCAGGCTCGATGCGTTGCATTCTCGCGCGGCGGCGCGACGCTACCCCTCAAGACGAGATGGCATCCGAGTTCCAGGCGATGGGCCGGTCTTTGCGGATCGTTGGCGATCAGGCGCTGTTCGATGAGCGCCAAAGCGGCAGCGCCGAGCCTGTCTGTGGGGACGCTGATCGTCGAAAGCGGCGGGCGGCTGAACTCGCCGGGAACGATGTCGTCGAATCCGAGGACTGATATCGCTTCGGGCACGCGGATGTCGTGATCGGCCAATGCCTTCAGGCAGCCGAGCGCCAGATTGTCGGCCGCGCAGAAGACGGCGGTCGCGCCTTTCATCGTTGCATCGCGGTCGAGCAGTGCGTTGATGGCAGCCTCGCCGTGCCGGGGCTCATATCCCTCTGCCTCGACGATCATATCGTCAGGCACGGGAAGCTGCGCGGCGAAATAGGCATCGGAAAAACCGTCATATCGGCGCTGGATCGTCGTGCGGCCCTTCCAGGTCAGGTGCAGGATGCGGCGATGTCCGAGTGCCAGCAGGTGCTCGATGCCGAGCCGCGCCCCGAAACGGTTTTCGGGCGTCACCGTATCGACCAGCATCGCCGGGTCTTCGCCGTTGACGATGACGACCGGCATATCAGGGGAGGCGAGGCTACGGATCAGTTCCGGCTGATCGTCGTTCAGGACCACGATGCCGTCGGCGCGCTCCGAAAGCGCGATCTGCCTGACTTGGGCGCCGTCGATGCGGCGGCCGGTGCTGACAAAGGGTACGATCCTGATGCCGCGGCGCTCGCACTCCCTGCGAAGGCCGTTGAGGATCGTCCAGCTCACCAGGTTGAGGTCGCTCTCCGGCGCGGCATCGTCTGGAATGGCGAGAAGCAGGACGCGTAAGGTCGCGATCGTCGCCTTCTTCCTCCGGCGGTCGAGGTAACCCAGGCGTATTGCCGAATCCAGAACCCTCTCGCGCACCTCGATTGTCAGCGGTGCGGTTCCGTTCAGCGCGTGCGAGGCCGTGCTCAGCGATACGTCAGCATCGCGCGCGACATCCTTGAGATTGACTTTGCGTTCCACTTTTTCCGTCACGAATTGAGGTCGCGCCTTCGAAGGCATAGCTAACTCAATGTTTTTACATAAAAACGTCAAAAGATCTACGTGTTTGGCGCGGAATTATTCGTCATTCGGCCATCAGTGAGGTTTGGCAAGCAGGCCGTTGAGCAGCAGGTCGAAATAGGCCTGCAGGAAGGCCTCCTTGTTGGGAGTGGGCACGCGGCGGTCGTCGAATATCAGCCGCAGAACGGTCGTCGTCAGGATGGGCGCGACCACGATTTCGGAGAATTCCACCGGAATTTCGCGAAACTCCCCCGACGCCACACCCTCGAGAATGAGAGCGTCGACCTTGGCGATGATCGGCTCAATGAACTGATCGTGGTGGCGGTCGATCAGGTCGGGGAACCGGTGTCCTTCGGCAATGACGAGCCGCGTCAGCTCGCGGGTCGTGCGATCCTCGGCGATTTGTTCGTAGAGCAGGCCGAGAATGGAAAGTAGCCGGTCGGTGGCGCTGCCGCTGAGGCCCTCGGTGATCCCCAGCAGTTCCTGAAACGGCACGGAAAAGTGGTTGATCATGGCTTCGAAAAGCTTCTCCTTCGTCTCGAAGTAGACATACACCGTACCCTTGGTGACGCCGACCCTGTCGGCGATGTCTTCGACGCGTGTGCCAGCGAAACCGCATCTCACGAATTCCTCGAAGGCGGCATCCAGGATCTGGATGGGCCGGAGCGCTTTCTGTTCCGCGCGCGTGATCTTCTTCTGAGCTGCCATTTGCCTCGCCTCCCTTGTTGCGCACGCCCTCGTCCCTGCGGCGCAAAGTTTCATTGACTAATGCGTCAGTCAATTATATAGCAGCTGCCGTTGAGAGCAAGAGGTCAACTATGAGAACCATTCTGGTCGCCACAGCGATCGCATGCGCCGTCGGTCTCGGATCATGCAGCGATGAGCGCGGGCCGACTGAGCCCACCGCACGGCAGGTCGGCGTCGTCGTCGCCAAGCCTGAGCCGCTGGTCCAAGGTGGCGCGGTCACCGGCGAAGTCCGCGCCCGTGTGCAGACCGATCTGTCCTTCCGCGTCAGCGGCAAGATCATCGAGCGGCTGGTGGAAGTCGGACAGTCCGTGAAGGCGGGGCAGCTCCTCGCGCGGATCGATCCTGAAGAGCAGAAGGCCGAGCTGGATGTGGCAGCTGCCAATCTTCAGTCGGCTGAGGCGCAGCAAACCCAGGCGCAGCTCGCATACGACCGCCAGCAGAGCCTGTTTCGAACGCAGGTGACGACGCGTGCGGCACTCGACCAGGCGCAGGAGGCGCTTCTGACCGCGCAGGCATCGACGAAGTCGGCGCAGGCGCTGTTGGAAACCGCTCAGGATACTCTGTCCTACACAGAGCTGAAGGCGGACGCCGACGGGATGATCACCGCCCGCAATGCCGAGGTCGGGCAGGTGGCGCAGGCCGCCCAGGTCGTCTTCACGCTTGCCCATGACGGCGACCGGGATGCCGTCTTTGAAGTGGTCGAAAGCGCGTTCCTGCGGCCGATCGACGGCGACGGGACCGTGGCCCTTCTGTCGAACCCCTCGCAGAAGATCGCGGCGAAGGTTCGCGAGATTTCGCCGACGATCGATTCCTCCACCGGAACCATCAAGGTCAAGGTCGCGATATCGAGCGACGCTCCGATCCCCCTCGGCGCTCCCGTCGTCGGAAGATTCGATTATGTCTCGCAGGACGTCATCCAGCTTCCCTGGTCCGCCATGACATCCAAGGACGGCAAGCCGGCCGTATGGATTGTCGATCCAGCATCGTCTGCGGTTTCGGCAAGGGCGGTGGATGTCTCCGGCTACGAGACCGGCAGCTTCATCGTCAAGTCAGGCGTGTCGGAAGGAGAGGTCGTGGTGGCCGACGGAACCAAGTTCCTCAGGCCGGGTGAAATCGTGTCTTATGTCAAGGAAGCTTCCAAGTGATTATTCGTCCCAAGATAGTCGCACTGATGATGGGTACGGCCCTGATCTCCTCCTGCACGCCGCAGGAGGAAAGCAAGGAGGAAGCGCCCCGTCCCGTGCTGTCGATGACAGTCAAGCAAACGTCGTCTTCGAGCTTGAGCCTGACCGGCACGATCGAACCGACGATCGAGACCGAACTCGGCTTCCGGATTCTCGGGCGGATGATCGCCCGCAACGTCAATGTCGGCGATCTCGTCAAGAAGGATGATGTCGTTGCCGCCATCGATCCGCTGGCGCTGGAGCTTGCCGTGCGCAACGCGCAGTCTGACGTGGAGAACAGCGACGCCCAGCTCAGGAACGCGGTGACCACAGAGCAGCGCCAGCGCGCGTTGCTGGAGTCGCGCTCAGGCACCGAAGCCTCGCTCGAAGAGGCCGAACAGGCAAGGCGGACGGCGGCCGCCGCCGTCGCCAAGGCACAGGCCAATCTCGACAAGGCCACGGAGCAACTCGGCTACGCGCAGCTTCGGGCGGAATTCGACGGGGTGGTGACGGCGACCTCGGCCGAGGTCGGACAGGTGGTGTCGGCCGGCCAGACGGTCGTCACTATCGCACGGCCGGACAAGCGCGATGCCGTGGTCGACGTGCCCCAGGCAGCCGCCCAGAAACTGAAGATCGGCGCGCCCTTCGAGGTGACGCTGCAGCTCGATCCGACCATCCGCACGTCCGGGATCGTGCGTGAAATAGCACCAGAGGCGGAGACGTCCACCCGCACGAGCAGGACCAAGATCGCACTGAGCGATCCCCCCGCCACCTTCCGGCTGGGCTCCGTCATATCAGCCTCGGCAACCATTGCAGCCGATCCGCAGATCGTCCTGCCTTCCTCCGCAATCCTTGTCGGCAGCGACGGCCCGAGCGTCTGGATCGTCGATGCGCCGGCCAGGAAGGTATCACTTCGCCGCGTCAAGATCGACGGTGACGTCGAAGACGGCGGCACGGTCCGCGTCAGCGAAGGGCTCGCCCCCGGAGAAAGGGTGGTCGTGGCAGGCGTGCATAAACTCGAAGATGGCCAGGCCATCAGGATCGACCAGGAGATCAGCCAGTGAAGTCCTTCAATCTTTCCGACTGGGCGCTCGAACACCGTTCGCTCGTCTGGTACTTCATGATCGTCTTCATTCTCGCAGGCGCCTTCTCCTACGTGAAGCTCGGCCGCGAGGAAGACCCGAACTTCACGATCAAGACGATGGTGATCACCGCCCAGTGGCCCGGCGCCTCCGCCGAAGAGGTGACGCGGCAGGTGACCGACAGGATCGAGAAGAAGCTCCAGGAACTGGAATCGCTTGACTACACCAAGAGCGAGACCGTTGCCGGCCAGACGACAGTCTTCGTCGAGCTGTTGCCAACGACCAAGGCCAAGGATGTCGCGCCGACCTGGCTGCGCATCCGCAACATGATCGCCGACATCAAGGGCGATTTCCCCACCGGGGTCGTCGGTCCTTTCTTCAACGATCGCTTCGGCGACGTCTTCGGAAACATCTACGCCTTCACCAGCGACGGCCTTACCCAGCGCCAGCTTCGCGATCTCGTGGAAGACGCCCGTTCTAAGGTTCTGACCGTGCCCAACGTCGGCAAGGTCGATGTGATCGGCGCCCAGGACGAGGCGATCTATCTCGAATTCTCCACACGCCAGATCGCAGCGCTCGGGATCGACCAGCAGTCGGTCATCCAGACCCTGCAGGCGCAGAATGCCGTCACGCAGTCCGGCTTCGTTGACGCCGGGCCGGAGCGCATCGCCTTGCGGGTGAGTGGACAGTTCACGTCCGAGGACAGCCTGAGATCGATCAATCTTCGGATCAACGACCGCTTCTTTCCGCTGAGCGATGTCGCCACGATCAAACGCGGCTACGTGGATCCGCCGTCGGCGCTGTTCCGCTTCAACGGCCAGCCGGCGATCGGGCTTGCGATCGGCATGAAGCAGGGCGCCAATCTTCTGGAGTTCGGCGAGGGGCTCGACGCGCAGATGAAACGTGTCGTCGCTGACCTTCCGATCGGCGTGGATGTCCACCGCGTTTCCGATCAGCCGGCCGTTGTCGACGAAGCGGTGTCCGGATTTACCCGCGCGCTCTTCGAAGCGATCGTCATCGTGCTGATCATCAGCTTCATCAGCCTTGGTCTTCGCGCCGGCATGGTGGTGGCTATCTCCATTCCGCTCGTCCTGGCGATCACTTTCGTGGTGATGGAATATTCCGGCATTTCGCTTCAGCGCATCTCGCTCGGCGCGCTCATCATTGCGCTCGGGCTGCTTGTCGACGACGCCATGATCGCCGTCGAGATGATGGTGGCCCGCCTGGAGGCGGGCGACGATCTCAGGAAGGCCGCCACCCACGTTTATACGTCGACCGCCTTTCCGATGCTGACGGGAACGCTCGTCACCGTTGCGGGCTTCATTCCGGTTGGTCTCAACAACAGCGCCGCCGGTGAATTCACCTTCACGCTTTTCGTGGTCATCGCAGTTTCGCTGATCGTCTCCTGGGTGGTGGCGGTGCTGTTCACGCCGCTTCTCGGCGTCACGATCCTGCCGAAGACGATGAAATCGCATCACGAAAAGAAGGGCCGCTTCGCCTCGGTCTTCTCTTGGCTTCTGGGGCTGGCGATGCGCTGGCGCTGGGTCACCATCATTCTGACGGTTGGCGTTTTCGCGCTTTCGATTGGCGGCATGGGGCTGGTGCAGCAGCAGTTCTTTCCGAGCTCGGACAGGACCGAGCTGGTCATCGACTGGAACCTCCCCCACAACAGTTCGATCGCCGAAACCAACAGGCAGATGGCGAGATTCGAAAAGGAGATGCTGGCCGACAACAAGGATATCGATCATTGGACGACCTATGTCGGCCAGGGCGCGCCACGCTTCATTCTGTCCTTCGACGTACAGACGCCCGACGTGTCGTTCGGACAGACGATCATCGTCACCAAAGGGCTCGACGTGCGCGACAAGGTGCGGGCGGAACTGCAGGACTATCTGACAAAGACCTTCCCTGGCACCGACGCCTTCGTGAAGCTTCTCGACATCGGTCCGCCGGTAGGCAAGCCGGTCCAGTACCGGATCACCGGCCCCGATGTTCAAAAGGTCCGCGACCTCTCGCAGCAGTTTGCCGGCGTCATGGGATCGCACCCGCTTCTGGCAAACATGGTCCTGGACTGGAACGAGCCGTCCCGCGTGGTGAAGGTCGATGTCCTGCAGGACAAGGCGCGCCAGCTCGGCGTTTCCTCCGAGGACATTGCTACCGCCCTTAACGGCATCGTCGAAGGCTCGACGGCCACCCAGGTTCGAGACGACATCTACCTGGTCAACGTCATCGGCCGCGCCAGGGCATCCGAGCGCGACTCCATCCAGACGCTTGAGAACCTGCAGCTCTCCACCTCCAACGGCAAGGTCGTGCCTCTCTCCGCCGTGGCGAATTTCCGCTACGAGCTCGAGCAGCCGACGATCTGGCGTCGCGACAGGCAACCCACCATAACTGTCAAGGCGGCCGTCGTCGGTCCGACGCAACCGGCCACGATCGTCGACCAACTCAAGCCCAAGGTGGAAGAATTTCAGAAAAACCTTCCCGTGGGATACAAGGTAGAAGTCGGCGGGGCGGTCGAATCCAGCGCCGACTCACAGGGGCCGATCGTGGCGGTCGCTCCCCTGATGCTGTTTGCGATGGCGACGATCCTGATGATCCAGCTGCAAAGCTTCAGCCGCCTCTTCCTGGTGTTCGCCGTCGCGCCGACGGCCCTGATCGGCGTGGTCGCAGCACTTTTGCTGAGCAATGCTCCCATGGGCTTCGTCGCGATCCTCGGCGTGCTGGCGCTGATCGGCATCCTGATCCGCAACTCCGTCATTCTGGTCGTCCAGATCGAACATCTGCGCAGTGAAGGAATGGCGCCCTGGCAGGCGGTCATCGAGGCAACCGAACACCGCATGCGACCGATCATGCTGACGGCCGCGGCAGCCACGCTGGCGCTGATCCCGATCTCGCGCGAGATCTTCTGGGGGCCGATGGCCTACGCCATGATGGGCGGTATCGTCGTCGGAACCGCGCTCACCCTGCTGTTCCTGCCTGCGCTCTATGTCGCGTGGTTCAGGATTCCGAGGGATGAAGGTGTTCAGGCCGAAGCCGCGGCAAAGGCATGAGCATGGGCTTTTACGTCCATCGCGTGTGGCCGCCGCGGCGGCCGCTGCATGTCCTGGTCTCCGAGGAGAGAGTTCGATGACGGAACAGCGTTTGGACAGGTTTCCGATGAGGGCCAAGGCGATGCTGGTCGCAATCGGCCTGGCGATGCTTGCTGGTTGCGCCACAAGACCGTCGCCCGATGTGTTGAACCCGGTCCATCAGCCCGTTCATCTCCCAGCTCATCTGAACGCATCGCTTCACTCCGAAGAAGCCGCCCCAAGCCGGGTGAACGTGCTCGCTGCGACGAACAGGAGCCTCGACACCGCACGCGGCGGGTTCGGGAGCGCCTGGGCTGACAATCTCACCTACGAGCAATATGCGTTTTCGGTCCCTCCCGGCCGGAAGGACACCGCGATCACCTATCCGAACTCGAGACCGGATCCCGAACGCCAATTTGCCGTTATCAGGCGCAAGCAGCTTGCAAAGGACGCCTTCCTAGAGGAGGCGCTCCGCTCCACGCAGTCCGACGGCACCGTCGGCATCTTTGTCCACGGCTACAACTATAGCTATCAGGAGGCGTTGTTTCGCACCGCGCAGATCGCCGCGGACGCCAATATTCCAGGCTCTCCGATCCTGTTTTCGTGGCCTTCGGCGGCGGCCGTCGCCGGCTATGTCGCCGACCGCGATGCGGCCCTTTCCTCGCGCAGCGACCTCGACTCGCTTGTCACCTCGCTCTCGACTTCCGGAAAGGTGAAACGCATCATCCTTTTCGGGCACAGCATGGGCGGATTCCTGGTCATGGAGACGGTGCGCCAGCTCAAACTGCAGCATCGCGACGACGTCATCGGCAAACTGGCGGTGATTCTCGCCGCCCCTGACATCGACGTCGATGTTTTCCGGTCCCAGCTGAAGGATATCGGGCGGATGCCGATCCCGATATCTCTTCTCGTTTCGAAGGACGACCGGGCGCTGGTGGCCTCGAGCTTCATAGCGGGAGAGCGGGCGCGTGTCGGACGCCTCGATATCGACGATCCCGTCATCAAGGAGGCTGCCTTGAAGGAAAGGCTTCGGGTCATCGACATCACGTCGATCCAGGCATCCGACGGGCTGGGGCATGACCGCTACGCATCGCTCGCCAAGTTCGGCGCGCAGCTTGCCTCCTTCGAAAGCGGAAGGCGGTCGACCGCCGGCGATGTTGGCGCCTATGTCTTCGATGCCGCCGGCGCCGCAGTCGCAAGTCCGTTTCGCCTGGCCGGACGTGTCGTCGGCTCGCAATGATGAGATCTGGTGTCTCGGGCGGGCGCGCATGGCTAATCCTGAGGCATCGTCAAGAGATGTGTATAAAGTGACTATTAAATTGTCATCTGCACAAATGAAGAGCAGACTTCCGCCTGTGGTCGATTTGGCCTCAAGGATAGGGGAGGGCATTCATGAGCGTACGAAATCCGTCTCCCTCGTTATACAACGAGGATCTTGCACCCGCCGAGGAGCGTAAATGGGGTGCATTCAGCATCTTTAACGTCTGGACATCAGACGTCCACAGCCTGTGGGGCTACTATCTGGCGGCGAGCTTGTTCCTGCTGTGCGGCAGCTTCGTCAATTTCGTCATCGCCATCGGCATTGGATCGCTGGTCATCTTCATTCTGATGAGCCTGGTCGGCAATGCCGGCGTGCGCACCGGCGTACCCTTTCCGGTTCTGGCGCGCGCCTCCTTCGGCACGTTCGGGGCGAACGTGCCGGCACTTGTCCGGGCGGTGGTCGCCTGCTTCTGGTACGGGGCCCAGACCGCCGCCGCATCCGGCGCCATCGTTGCCTTGCTGATCCGCAACGACAGCCTGCTTGCCTTTCACCAGAACAGCCACTTCCTCGGTCACTCGACCCTCGAGGTCATCTGCTACGTCATCGTCTGGGCGCTGCAGCTGCTGATCATTCAGCGTGGGATGGAAACGGTTCGCAAGTTCCAGGATTGGGCGGGTCCGGCCGTCTGGATCATGATGCTGGTCCTTGCGGTCTATCTGGTCGTCAAGTCCGGCACCTTCTCCTTCGGGTCCGAAATCCCGCGCGACGTGCTGATCGAAAAGACCAAGGATGCGGGCGTGCCGGGTGAGCCTGGTTCGATTGCAGCGCTAGCTGCCGTGGCCGCCACCTGGATCACCTATTTCGCAGCACTTTACCTGAACTTCTGCGATTTCTCGCGCTACGCAACGAGCGAGAAGGCGCTCAAGAAAGGCAACCTTTGGGGGCTGCCGATCAACCTCCTGGCGTTTTGCCTTGTCGCAGGTGTGACGACCACCGCCGCCTTCACCGTCTACGGAGAGGTGCTTCTGCATCCGGAACAGATATCGGCGAAATTCGACAGCTGGTTCCTGGCGCTACTGGCCGCGCTGACATTCGCGATCGCAACGCTCGGCATCAACGTCGTGGCAAACTTCGTGTCGCCGGCCTTCGACTTCGCCAATGTGTTCCCGCGCCAGATCAACTTCAAACGCGGGGGATATATCGCCGCCCTGATCGCTCTCGTGCTTTACCCGTTTGCTCCCTGGGAGACGGGTGCGGCGCATTTCGTCAATTTCATCGGATCGACGATGGGGCCGATCTTCGGCATCATGATGGTGGATTACTATCTTATCCGGAGAAGCCAGCTGAACGTCGAAGCGCTCTATCATGAGAATGGCGAGTTCCGGTTCCAGAACGGATGGCACGGCAATGCCTTCATCGCATTTGCGGTGGGCGTGCTCTTCTCTTCGATCCTGCCGACCTTCACCACCATCCTGCCGGACTGGTGGGGAACCTACGGCTGGTTCTTCGGCGTCGCCATCGGCGGGGCGATCTATTTCGTGTTGAGAATGGGCGCGCGGCGCAATCCGGCCTTCGCGTCATGACTTAATGAAAGGCGCCCGGCAATCGCCGGGCGCCTTTTGATGTTGGATTTCCTGTTGCCGCCTGTTTCAGCGGCGAGCGCCAACCGCATGCACGGCTGCACGAGCCGCGGGCTGCGCCATCGTTCTCGCCGTCGAGCGAAGGGCTGAGGAATGGCTGGAGGCCACATCATCGAGCTTGAACTGGGCGATGAGTTCGCGAAGCTTCTGGGCCTCCTGCGCGAGCGAATCGGATGCCGCCGTCGACTGTTGCACCATGGTTGCGTTCTGTTGCGTGGTCTGGTCCATCCGGTTGACCGCGACGTTGACTTCGCTGAGGCCGATGGACTGCTCTTTCGCTGAGGTGGCGATCGAATCCATATGGTGATTGATCTGGGTGATGAAGCCGCCGATGGTCTTCAACGCCTGGCCGGTATCGCGCACCAGCTTGACCCCGCCTTCGACCTCCTTCGAGGAGTTCTGGATAAGGCCCTTGATTTCCTTGGCAGCACTTGCCGAGCGCTGGGCGAGTTCGCGCACTTCCTGGGCGACGACGGCGAAGCCCTTGCCGGCCTCACCGGCTCTTGCCGCTTCTACGCCAGCATTGAGGGCGAGAAGATTGGTCTGGAATGCAATTTCGTCGATGACGCTGATGATATTGGAAATCTGCTGCGACGAGGTCTCAATGCGTCCCATCGCCTCTTCGGCGTGAGAAACGACTTCCGCGGAGATCCCGGCGCTGCGATTTGCCTCCGTGGCCACCGTGCGCGTCTCCTCGGTTCGCTTGCTGGAGTTCGACACGTTTGCCGTGATCTCTTCCAGTGCTGCTGCCGTCTCTTCGAGCGAGGCCGCCTGCTGCTCCGTGCGCTTTGCAAGATCGCTCGCTCCGGAGGAGATTTCCCGCGTGCCTTCGTCGATCGTGCCGATGCTGTCGGAAATTGCTCTCAGCGTCGCGCCAAGCTGGTTGACGGACTGGTTGAAGTCATGGCGCAGCGCCTCGAAGTCGGGTGCGAAGGTCTCGTTGAGCTGGAAGGCGAGATCGCCTCCTGCCAGCCGCTTCAAACCGGCGGCGAGGCCCGAGGTGGCGATGCGCAGCCGCTCCGAGGCGTCGGCTTCCGCCTGCTGCTGAGCGGCGAGGCGATCGGCCTCCGCCCTGTTGCGGTTTTCCTCGGCTTCGATTGTCATCCGCTTGTTGGTGATCGCGGCCTGGCGGAAGATCTCGACCGCCCCCGCCATCGATCCGATTTCGTCGGCACGGTCGGCAAACGGGATCTCCGAACCGGTGTCTCCGTCGGCCAGCCGCCGCATCGAGGCGGTGATGCCGGTAATCGGATTGGCGATGCCCGTCAGCACGAACACGACGGCGCCGAGAACGAGCAATCCCGCAAACCCGATCGCGGCAAACAGATCGAATTCTATCGAGGCGAAGGTCTCCTTGCTGAGTTCGGCGGCCTTGTTGCTGCCGCTAACGTTCAGTTCGACCAGGGCCGCCGTGGCTTCCTTGAGCTTATCCGAATAAGAGCGCATCTCTCCACCCAGATATTGCCCCGCTTCCTCGGTCTTGTTGGCCCGGGAAAGGACAAGCAGCTGCGAGCTGCTGGCAATGTAGCCACCAACGCTCTCCTTGATCGTCTTGATCAGTTCGCGCTCGTGGTCGGATGAAGCCAGCGTAAGATAGGCGTCCACCGCTTTGCCAACTGTATCCTCGGCGACTTTAATGGCCTCTTCGCGCGTTTTCTTTTCCGCATCCGACTGCGCGATGATGTGATCACGGTAGGCTAAGCGCAAATTCGTCATGGTGAGATTGATCGCCTGCGACGCCTGCACGCTCGGCAGCCAGTTGGTCGCAATTTCTTCGGTGGAGCCATTCGTCTTTCGAAGACCGTCGACCGCGAGATAAGCGACAAGCCCGAAAAGAAGAGCTATGCCACTGAAAATCAACAGCAAGCTCGATTTTATGTTTGGACGACGCATCAAAAATCCCCATCGAACAGTCCGGCTTCATACCGGCTTGACCGAGAACTTTTGTAAGGAAAATAATTTAACGATCTGTTCCATATGTAAAAATGCCGTTTACCAATTTTCCGGAAAACCGTCGCCACCTTCGCGCTCAGCTCCCGCTAAAGCAGGAAAATGCCTATCGATGCAGCGTCAGGGATGACAGGAGCCAGAAATGATGAAGCGCATATTTTCCGCCCTTCTCGCATTGATCCTTCCGGTGCAGGCAGCCGTTTCGCAACCCGCTGACGAGGGGGGGGCACGCAAAGCCCGGTCTATCGCCCAGCTACAATCGGAAGGCGTGCCGATCATCGATCATCTGCCGACCATCGAGCCCGAGAGCGAGAGTACCCGCCGAAATACAAAGGCTGTCGTTCAGCGGGCGATTGCGCTTGCGATCGTTGCCGTGAAAGGCGAGACCGGCGACCACGAAATGGGCCAGGGTCTCATCCGGCAGTTCGACGCGGCAAGTTTTTTCACCCCTAAGGAACAGGCGTTCATGGACGATGCCGACCCCTCGGATCAGGACCGGACGAACTTCGCCTGGCGTTACGAGGGTGTGCACGTCATGTTATGGGCGCTCGGGATCACCTCTGATCTTTGACGCCCCGACCACATTTGCGACGTGCCATTCATTGCCAACACACTTCGTGAACTGGGGACGGACGGGCTGATGCGTCGCGCAAAGCTGCGCCCACAGAAGGAGCTGCTCGACGCCGCCGACTTGATCTACCGCTACGATTGGGCCGCCGTGAACGCACGGCTGAAGGGCGAAGAGCCCCCTGCCGGCTTGGACAAGGGCGTGGTTTACGAACGACACTACGCCCTCAACTGGCTGACCGGCTACATGGATCAGGATTGGGACGATATTTCCACAGACACATGATGCTGCCGCGCGGCATGTTAACTCGATTAGCTCCCCGCGCCGACGCGGTGATGCATGTTTTACGAAATAGCATTATGATCGGCTGAGCGCCTGACTGGCGGAGGAGCTGGCCGCGGACATGTGATCCGTGCGGAGTGGAGGACGGCAGGATTTGGAACAGCTGAAGAATCTGGGGAGTAATCCCGCGCAGGGGGCTAGCGGTTCCACATCGCCTCCCTATGAACGGCCCGGCGTCGTGGCTGCCGCCGTTTACCAGCATGGGCAACGCATTCGCGACATCAGGATAGAGGAGGCTGGCGAATGGCGGGGCCGAGAGAAGGCGATCGTGTGGATCGGTCTGCACGAGCCTGACGAAGTGCTGCTGAGCCAGGTCCAGGCCGAGTTCAATCTCCATCCGCTGGCGATCGAGGATGCGGCGCAGCCCCACCAGCGCCCGAAACTGGAGATCTACGGGGAGGCGATGTTCATCGTCGCCCGGACCGCGCACATGAAGGACGGCGAAATCATCTTCGGCGAAACGCACCTGTTCGTCGGCCGCGGTTATGTCGTCTCCGTTCGTCACGGCGACTCTTCCTCCTATCTGGCGGTGCGGCAGCGATGCGAGGCGACGCCGGCGGCCCTTGCCCACGGCGAGAACTACATTCTCTATTCCATCCTCGATTTCATCGTCGACAACTACATGCCTGTCATCGAGGTCGTGCAGGACGAGGTCGAGAATATCGAGGATCTGGTGCTGCGCGAACAGCTGACAAAGTCCGATATCGAGCGGCTTTACCTGTTGCGGCGCAGGCTGCTGCGGCTGCGCAACGCCGTGGTGCCGCTTGTCGACGTCTGTCGGCGATACGAGCACACTGATCTTCCCGGCATGGATCCGACGCTGCAATCGCTGTTTCGCGATGTAACGGACCACGTGCGCCGCGTTCAGGAAGATATCGACGCGCTGCGCGAGGTGCTGGCCTTCGCCTTCGAGGCGAGCGTGATGATCGGCCAGTCGGAGCAGACGGCGATTGCCCGCAAGCTCGCCGCCTGGGCGGCGATCCTTGCCGTCCCCACAGCGATCGCCGGCATCTACGGGATGAATTTCAGCGATATGCCGGAGCTGAAAACCCAGTATGGCTATTTCGTCGTGCTTGGCGTCATCGCCACCTTGTGCCTTGTCCTTTTCGGCTTCTTCCGCCGGAGGAAATGGCTGTAGGGTGGGCATGCGGCAGGCTGGACATTCGAGTTGGCGAAGGTGCGTCAGCACAGGGCCTTCAGCAGCCGATTCCGATGGCTTCGAACATAATGCATATCGCTCAGATACAGCCAGGCGTCTCCTCTAGCCACGTGCTCCGCGAATGTCTCATCTCCGGCCGCCGCACTTGGCAAAATGTAATCGATGAGCGCCTGAAGCCGTCGGCAGATCATCTCCGGCAGTTGGAGCCGTTCTTGCATCGTCGCCCCATATGCCGTGCAGAAAATCTCCGCCCGCTGCAGTTGATCGTCGAGGCCGAAGGTCACATCAGGATTGGCAGGATCGGAGAGCGGCGCCCAGCGGTAAACCGAATAGGCCAGATCCCATATGCGGGGTGCGGGATGAGCGGTGTCGAAATCAATGATCCCGACGGCCTCATGACCTGCTGTGGCGACATTGTAGGGCGCATAATCTCCATGGCATATGATCTCGCGCGGTTCCTGCGGCGGCAGCATCCATGCCTGGACCGCGCGATCCGATTCCAGAAACCCTTGAGATGCCGAATGAAATTCGCGCAGTAGCCTGGCTGCGGAAAGCAGCATGCGCTCCGACCCGACAAACTGGTCGCTCAAGTCTTCGCAGACGCGCCCGCTGACATAACTGACGACTTCCTGGTTCCCGGTTATTTCAATGGGGTCAGGCGCTCCCGGAAAGCCTCTGCTTCTCAGATGGCGCAAAAACCGGTGCACCGTCGGCGTCCATGCGCCGGAAGGCCTGATCACGGTGTTGCCGTCACGCCAGATCTGCCCGGCTCGTCCGCCCTCCAACAGTTTCATTTTCCGGTCTCCAGACGTCCTCTATGCGAATTTCAGTTTTTCGATATGGGCCTGAACCGTGGCGCCAAGGTTTGTCTCATGGCAGTTCCGATAGAAGGCCTCCACGTCGGAAGGCATTCCGTCGGGAATGGGGACGAAGTCTTCAAGCCGCAGGCCGCTTGAACCACCGAGTTGCGGGTCCGCCAGCTGGCTCTCGCTCAAACTGCCGACACGATCGGCCAGAGCTTGGAAATAGGCCAGGTTGCCATCCACCGCCGAAGGAGAGTGCGTCCGACCGTGCGCCGGGATGACCAGTCTTGCATCCAGGTCACGTATCCGCTCGAGCGAGGAACGGATCGAGCGCAGGTCGCCTGCATTTTTGCCCCAGACTTCGGGGATGGGGTATTCCACCGCGTCGACGGCCAGGCAGATGCGAAGTTCGGGAATCCATACGGCGACATGGTCGGGCGTATGTCCCGGCGTATGAATGAGCTCCAGCGTCAGATCGCCGCCGTTGAGGGTCATCGAGCCGGAGAACGTAATATCGGGACCGATGAGGTCGACGTTCCGAAACCTCGGCTCCTGGCTTGCCTTGTCCCTCAGGACTTCCCGTGCGGAAGGGTCGCGTAAACGGTCGAGCGTGGCGGCATGCGCGATAATCGGAGCGCGCCCCGCAATGGCGGCATTCCCCCAGAAATGATCCCAATCCATGTGCGAATTGATGACGATCAGCGGACGAGCGTTCATCTGTTCCCCGAGCAGGTCCAGCGCCGTCAGGCACTGTTCGGGCGTTCCGAGCGTATCGATCAGCACATTGAACCTTTCGGTCCGGACAAACACGCTATCAACCTCGTCCCCCGCCCTGACGATCACGATTCGATCATCAAGTTCGGGATATGAACATAATTCCACCGATGGGTTCACGTCTGCTCGCCTCTATTGCAATCGCAGTGATTTCATTCGGATACATCAAGTCTCGTTCGGGCGCCTGATCTTTCAGAACGGTGCGGGGCGGCGGCGGGGCTTCCCGTCTGATTTGGCTTGCGCTCTACCGGAACATGGACATCCCAGCGTCTCATCGCGGTGTTCGGGACTGCGACCGGGCATATGACCATCACGCTCGGTTTCGAGCGGCCATAGCTCTTCGGCGTCCACCGTGTTTCGAGCGGGACCGCGCATCGGGGAACCAGCGTCTTCAGGTTCGGCTCCAGCACGTCCCATTGCTGATGCCCCCTGGCGTTTTCGTGCGAAATGAAGTGCCTGGCCTCCTCGCGGAATTCGAACAGGCCGTGCGTGTCCTTGGTGGAGCGATCGGTCTCGATGCTCCAGGAGGCAAGGCACAACGCGCAAGCCGACAGGGCAGCGCTTGAGAGTATCGATCGAAACAATGGTGCGCCCTCAGAAGCCATATGGGTCCCCCTCCCGGGAAGCGGAAGACTACCCAAATTCGGCACGAACCTTCAAGGCCTCTCGGCGGAAGCGAGCGCCTTCGTACGTGTCCCATCGATCCCGCGCCAGTGCGGCCGACGATGTCTGCGCATCGCGAATTGGCAGTTTCAGTGGAACAACCGCCGCCAACAGAAGTTTGCCTTCAAAGCAAACTCGAGCGGCGGCCGATGTCATTCTCTCCAAACCAGGGTGTGTTGAGCACCCCACCCCGGATCTATTATGTCAATCCACTCCTTCTTCAGGGTATCGATGCGTGGCGCGAGGTTTTCGACCATGCGGCGGAGACCGGGTTCGACCGTGTGCTGACGGCACCTCTCTTCGACCGGGGCGGGGAGCGCAGCATCTTTGCTTCTCAGGATCTGGGCCGCCTCGATCCTCAACTGTCGCTCGGAAGTGCAGTCGAGGATGGGGTGGCGCGCCTGACGGACGCTGCCCGCAAGAGCGGCGTCGCCTTGATGATGGACCTGATGCTCGACGGCAAGGCCCGAGATCCCGAGGCGGGCTTTCATCCTGTCGATCCGAGACGCTCACCATTGGATCCGACGGAGCCGATGAGCGCGATGGCGGCTGAGTCTCAATCCCGGCTGTTGGAAGAATGGACCGAACGGCTGCGGGGGCTGGTCGGTCTCGGCCTCTCCGGCTACCGGGCGCTCGGGATTGATCGCATTGCGCCGGCTGCGTTCAAATCGTTGATTTCGGCGGTGCGCGAGAAGGCGGACGCGCAATTCCTCGCCTGGACGCCCGGCACTGATTTTGGGGCGAGGAGCGCGGTCAAGAATACGGGCTTCGACGGATGTTTTTCATCGATGGCCTGGTGGGATTTCGACGAGAGATGGTTCGTCGAAGAACACCGCGTCCAGAAGCCGCTCGGCTGGCAGATCGCTTTTCCGGAGCCGCCATTCGGCAGGCGGATCGCGCACGGAACCGAAAGCCGCGAAATCCTCGAAAGGCGCGCCGTCAGGGCGCTGCGCCTTGCTGCTTCGCTCGGCGGCGGCCTGATGGTTCCGATGGGCTTCGAATATGGTGCAGCCACGCCGCTCGATCCGACCCATGGGAACGGAACGGGCTTGCGGGGGCTGCGTCATGATCTGGCCTTCGATATCTCCTCCGAAATTCGCCTTGCGAACACGGAGATCGGCAAGAACCCCCATGTGCCTTCCTCATCGCTTCGGCTCATCCGCAATGCCAGTGGCCCGGTCTCAGCACTGCTGCAATCGGCGGCGGAGGACCTTCGCAGCGCCGAGAATGTGCGGTTTATCCTGCTCAACAGGGACCTTCGGAAAAGTGCGCCAGCTCCGGTAACCGCACTGCGCGAAGCAGCCTCAGGCTTTCTTCCCGTCGCCGCCGACGGCACGGCTCTGCGGCTGCGGGCAGGGGAGACCCTAGTAGTGGAGGGCAAGGCGCCGGCACCGATCACATCCCGGCCGATCCTCGACGTCGCGCAGGCGACAGCATCCCCGCGGCTCGCCATCGAAAACATCACGCCGCAAGTCGACGGCGGGCGCTTTCCCGTCAAGCGGGTGGTCGGCGACACCGTCACCGTCGAAGCGGATATATTCGCCGACGGCCACGACCCGATCGCAGCGGTCCTGCTCTGGCGGCCGCTCGATGCGGCGGACTGGAACGAGACGGAGATGCAACTGGTCGAAAACGACCGCTGGCGCGCTGAATTCCTGCTGGAGCGCATTGGACGCTATGAGTTTGCCGTCGAGGCATGGAAGAACCCGTTTGCGATCTTTCGCTACGAACTGACGAAGAAGAACGATGCCAGGCTGGACCTGAAGCTTGAACTCCAGGAGGGGATAAAGCTCGTCCGTTCGGCCGAGATGCATGCAGGTGCCGCGCTCCGCGCCGAATTAAAGGCCCTCGTCGACCATCTCGAAAGGGCATCCGATGCCGAGCGCACGGCGGTCCTGCTCGATGCCGGGACATCCGATTTGATGAACAAGGCGGACAGGCGGCCGTTTCGGCTTCGCTCGACGGCAAGCGCCGTCGATGCCGAACGCAAGGAGGCTGCCTTTGCCAGCTGGTACCAGATCTTCCCGCGCTCGCAGAGCGGCGATCCGGACCGGCACGGCACCTTCGACGACGTCATCCCGAGATTGCCCACCATCCGTGACATGGGCTTCGACGTGCTCTATTTCCCGCCGATTCATCCGATCGGCTCGACCAATCGGAAAGGCCGCAACAACAGCCTGAAAGCCGGGCCGGACGACCCCGGAAGTCCCTATGCGATCGGCTCCGAGGACGGCGGCCATGACGCCATCCATCCCGAGCTCGGCGAGTTCGAGGATTTCCGCCGGCTGGTCGAGGCGGCAGGCCGACATGGCCTGGAGATCGCTCTCGACCTCGCAATCCAGGCGTCGCCGGATCATCCCTGGCTCAAGGAGCATCCCGGCTGGTTCGACTGGCGCCCGGACGGCACGATCAAATATGCCGAAAACCCGCCGAAGAAATACGAGGACATCGTCAACGTCGATTTCTACACCAGAGATGCGCTGCCTTCGCTGTGGGTGGAACTCAGGGATGTCGTCCAGCTTTGGGTGGACCAGGGCGTCAAGCTGTTTCGCGTCGACAATCCGCACACAAAACCCTTTCCGTTCTGGGAATGGCTGATCGGCGATATCAGGGGACGTCATCCAGATGTCGTCTTCCTGTCGGAAGCCTTCACCAAGCCGAAGGTCATGTACCGGCTGGCAAAGATCGGCTTCTCCCAATCCTACACCTACTTCACCTGGCGCAATGCCAAGTGGGAGCTTGAGCAATATATGCGGGAGCTGACCGAGACGGCGCCGAAGGAATTCTTCCGCCCCCATTTCTTCGTCAACACGCATGATATCAATCCGGATTTCCTGCAGAACGCGCCGCGCCCGGCCTTTCTGATCCGCGCAGCACTTGCCGCTACCCTTTCGGGGTTGTGGGGCGTCTATAACGGTTTCGAACTTTGCGAGGGGCGTCCCGATGCCAAGCGCAAGGAATATGCCGACAGCGAAAAGTATGAGATTCGAGCCTGGGACTACGACCGGCCGGGCAATATCATTGCCGAAATCAGGACGCTCAACCGCATCCGGAACGAAAACACCGCGCTGCATTCGCATCTCGGGTTGACGCTGCTGAACGCGCGAAATGACAATATCCTGTTTTTCGAGAAGGCAAGCCGTGCCCGCGACAACGTCCTGTTGATCGCCATCAGCCTCGATCCCCACAATTTCCAGCAGAGCGACGTCGAGCTGCCGCTCTGGCAGTGGTCGCTGGGCGACGGCGGCACGCTGGATGCCGAAGATCTGATCGGCGGGCATCGTTTCAAGTGGACCGGCAAATGGCAGAGCATCAGTCTCAATCCTGAGGTCCTGCCCTATGCGATCTGGCGTATTCGCTCAAGGGAGGCATGAATGGACACGATGAATGCAGATAGCGCGCCGCAGCCGCTCTGGTACAAGGATGCGATTATCTACCAGCTGCACATCAAGTCGTTCTACGATGCCAATGGCGACGGGGTCGGCGACTTCGCCGGCCTGCACCAGAAGCTCGATCATATCGCAGCCCTCGGCGTCAATGCCATCTGGCTTCTGCCTTTCTTTCCCTCTCCGCGCCGCGACGACGGCTACGACATCGCCGACTACGGCAATGTCAGCCCCGATTATGGGACGATGGAGGATTTCCGAGCCTTCGTCGACGCCGCCCACCAGCGCAATATCCGCGTCATCATCGAGCTCGTCATCAACCACACCTCCGATCAGCATCCCTGGTTCCAGCGCGCGCGCCAGGCGCCGGCGGGATCGCCGGAGCGCGACTTCTATGTCTGGTCCGATACCGATCAGAAATTTCCGGAAACGCGCATCATTTTCATCGACACGGAAAAATCCAACTGGACGTGGGACGCTGTCGCTGGCGCCTACTACTGGCACCGCTTCTATTCCCATCAACCCGACCTTAATTTCGATAGCCCCCTTGTCATGGAGGAATTGCTGAGGGTGATGCGTTTCTGGCTGGAAACTGGCATCGACGGTTTTCGTCTCGACGCGATCCCCTACCTCGTCGAGCGCGAGGGCACGATCAACGAAAACCTGCCGGAAACCCACGTGATCCTCAAACGCATACGCGCCGCGCTCGATGCCACTCATCCCGGCGTGATGCTGCTTGCCGAGGCCAATCAATGGCCGGAGGACACGCGCGAATATTTCGGAGAGGGCGACGAATGCCACATGGCCTTCCACTTTCCACTGATGCCGCGCATGTACATGGCGATCGCCAAGGAGGATCGGTTTCCGATCACCGATATCCTGCGTCAGACGCCGGAGATTCCAGACAACTGCCAATGGGCGATCTTCCTTCGCAACCACGACGAGCTGACGCTTGAAATGGTGACCGACGCCGAGCGGGATTATCTCTGGGAGACCTACGCATCCGACAAACGTGCCCGCATCAATCTCGGCATAAGGCGGCGCCTGGCGCCATTGATGGAGCGCGACCGCCGGCGGATCGAGCTGATGAACGCGCTTCTTCTCTCGATGCCAGGAACGCCGGTGATCTATTACGGCGACGAAATCGGCATGGGCGACAATATCTATCTCGGCGACCGGGATGGGGTGAGGACGCCGATGCAATGGTCTCCGGACCGTAATGGCGGGTTCTCCAGGGCAGATCCGGCGCGTCTCGTCCTGCCGCCCGTCGCCGACCCGCTCTACGGTTTCGAGGCCGTCAACGTCGAGGCGCAGAGCACGGACGCGCATTCGCTGCTCAACTGGACGCGCAGAATGTTGGCGTTGCGCGGCAGGCATCCCGCCTTCGGGCGTGGCACGCTGCGGTTTCTTTCACCGGAAAATCGCAAGATCCTTGCCTATCTCAGGGAGTATGAAGGTGAGGTCTTGCTTTGTGTTGCAAGTCTCTCGCGGCTGCCCCAGGCCGTCGAACTCGACTTGTCGAGCTTCGAGGGGCGCGTTCCCATTGAACTGACCGGCATGTCGCCGTTTCCGCCGATCGGCCAGTTGACCTATCTGCTGACCTTGCCGCCCTACGGTTTCTTCTGGTTCCAGCTGACGGCTGATGCCGACCCGCCGGCGTGGCGCACCGCACCACCGGAACAGCTTCCCGATCTGTTGACGATGGTCATCCGGCGTAACCTGCTCGACCTCGTGGATGAACCGGGTCATGCACGCATCCTGAGCGGCGAAATCCTGCCCGCCTATCTCTCCAAGCGGCGATGGTTCGGGGCAAAGGACCAGGCGCTTCAGGCCGCCCGACTGATCTCCACGACACCAATCCCATTCGCCGACGGCGTCGTCCTCGGCGAGTTGGAGGTCGTGCTGCCGAACCACAGCGAATCCTACCAACTGCCGCTCGCGGTCGCCTGGGACGATGCGCACCCATCCGCGCTTGCCCAGCAGCTTGCGCTTGGGAGGATTCGCCAAGGTAGACGCGTCGGTTTCCTCACAGACGGATTTGCCGTGGAGGCAATGGCGCGCGGCATTCTCCACGGACTTCGCGACCGCTCGCGCACCACCGGCCGGACCGGCACGCTCGAATTCATTGGGACAGAACAGCTCGACAGTCTCGATATTTCAGACGAGTTGCCGGTGCATTGGCTATCGGCTGAACAATCCAACAGCTCGCTGCTCGTCGGCGACGTAGCGATGATCAAACTGATCAGGCACATCTTCCCGGGCATCCATCCGGAAGTCGAGATGACGCGCTACCTCACCCGCGCCGGCTATGACCACACGGCGCCGTTGCTCGGCGAGGTCGCACATACCGATTCCAGCGGACGCCGTTCGACCTTGATCATCGTCCAGGGCGCGATCCGCAATCAGGGCGACGCCTGGAACTGGATGCTGAACAATCTGCGCCGTGGGGCCGACGAACTGGTGCTGAACGATCCGGCGGTCCAACCAGACGACGACGTCTTCCGGTCGCTGATCAGTTTCGTCGCGATGGTGGGCCTCAGGCTCGGCGAATTGCATGTCGTGCTCGCTGCGAAGACCGGGGACGAGGCCTTCAGCCCGGTGGTAGCAGGCGACAGCGAGGTCGAGGCGATGAGGAAGGCCGTTGCCGGGGAGCTCGCCTATGCCATGTCGAAGCTTGACGAACGCGACGAGAATGCCGACCCCGCAATCGACCTGCTCGCAGCGCCGCTTCTCAAGCGTCGTTCCGAACTCGCAGACCTCGCCGCGACGCTGGCGGAGAGCGCCCGCCATACGCTGATGACGCGCACGCATGGCGACTTCCATCTTGGCCAGATCCTCGTCAGCGAGGGTGATGCCGTCATTATTGACTTCGAGGGCGAGCCTGCGAAAAACCTGACGGAGCGCCGCGCCAAGACAAACCCGCTGCGCGATGTCGCCGGGCTTTTGAGATCGCTGAGCTATCTCGTGGCCACCGCCCAGCTCGATAATGACGCGGTCATCGAACACGACAACGAGGTCCGTCGCGAGGCGATCGCCCGCTTCGGGCGCCATGCCGAGGAGGCCTTTCTCGATGCCTATTCGCAGGCGGTTTCCGTATCGAAGGAGCTTGACATGCCAGCCAATCAAAGACGGAGGGTTCTCGATGCCTTTCTTCTCGAAAAGGCCGCCTACGAGATCGCCTATGAAGCCCGCAACAGGCCGAAATGGCTTCCGATCCCGCTATCCGGCCTTACCGAAATTGTATCGCGTCTGGCGGGGGTCAAGGCATGAATGTTGAGCGCTCGGAACTCCTGGCGGGCATCGGACAGGATGCGCTATGGGCCTTAATCGAGGGGCGCCACGGCGATCCCTTTTCGATCCTCGGTCCCCACGAAAGCGGCGGCATGACGATCGTGCGGGTGTACCTGCCCGGCGCGGAAGCGATCGATCTCATCGATGCGACGAGCGATCGGGTGGTGACGCCTTTCAGCATCGCCCACCCGTCCGGCCTGTTTGCGGCGGCGGCTGCGTCGAGGACGGGATACCGGCTGCGGATCACATGGCCGGATGCAGTCCAGATCACCGAGGACCCCTACAGTTTCGGTCTGCTGCTCGGGGAACTCGACCTCCATCTGATATCGGAGGGCACCCACTATAGTCTCAGCCGTACGCTCGGCGCGGTTGATATGTCGATCGACGGTATATCAGGCGTTCGTTTCGCCGTGTGGGCTCCGAATGCGCGCCGCGTCTCGGTTGTCGGCGACTTCAACGCCTGGGACGGGCGGCGAAACCCGATGCGGCTGAGACAATCGGCGGGCGTGTGGGAGCTGTTTATCCCCCGGCTGGCACCCGGCGAAAGATACAAGTTCGAGATCGTCGATGCGCAGGGGACCTGCCTGCCGCAGAAGGCCGATCCGGTGGCGAGGGCGAGCGAGGCCGCCCCATCCACCGCGTCCATCGTCGCATCGTCGACGCCGTTTCGATGGACCGATGACGGCTGGATGAAGGGCCGGTCCCGGCAAGACAGGCTGGAGGGCGCGTTCTCCGTTTATGAGGTGCACGCCGGTTCCTGGCTTCGCGATCAAAAGGACGGCAACAGGTCGCTCGACTGGGTCGAACTCAGCCAACGGCTCATTCCCTATGTCAGAGACATGGGCTTTACCCATATCGAGCTGCTTCCGATCATGGAGCATCCGTTCGGCGGATCCTGGGGCTATCAGCCGCTCGGCCTGTTCGCTCCGACCGGCCGATATGGGACGCCTGAGGATTTCGCCTATTTCATTGACCGGTGCCATGGCGCCGGGCTCGGCGTCATCCTCGACTGGGTGCCCGCCCATTTTCCCACCGACGTCTGGGGGCTTGCCCGCTTCGACGGCAGCGCGCTCTACGAGCACGAAGATCCGCGCGAAGGCTTTCACCGCGACTGGAACACGCTGATCTACAATCTCGGCCGCAAAGAGGTGAAAGGGTTCCTGATCGCCAGCGCGCTGGAATGGCTAGAGCGCTACCATATCGACGGTTTGCGGGTCGACGCCGTGGCCTCGATGCTTTACCGCGACTACAGCCGCAACGAGGGCGAATGGATTCCCAACCAATATGGTGGTCGCGAGAACCTGGAAGCGGTCGAATTCTTCAAGCACCTGAACAGCATCATTCACGAGCGCTGCCCGCACGCGATGACGATCGCCGAGGAATCGACGGCCTGGCCCGGGGTGACGAAGCCGCCGGAGCAAGGGGGGCTGGGCTTCGACATCAAATGGAACATGGGCTGGATGCATGACAGCCTGAGCTACATCGAGAAGGATCCGATTTACCGGAGCTACGCCCATGGCACGATGACCTTCGGAATGCTCTATGCCTATTCCGAACACTTCATTCTGCCGATTTCACATGACGAGGTCGTCTACGGAAAGGGCTCGCTGCTGACGAAGATGCCGGGCGACGAATGGCAAAAATTCGCCAATCTGCGCAGCTACCTCGCCTTCATGTGGGGCCATCCCGGCAAGAAGCTCTTGTTCATGGGCAGCGAAATCGCCCAGCCGGGCGAGTGGAATCATGACGGGTCGGTGACCTGGGATGTGCTGGACCGGCCTCAGCATGTGGGGATTCAGCGGCTGGTGAAGGATCTGAACGGCCTTTACGGGGGCGAGCCGGCATTGCAGTTCGGCGACTTTCATCCGGAGGGTTTCGAATGGGCGGCAGCCGACGACGCCGTCAATTCCGTCCTCGGCATGCTCCGTTATGCGCCCGATCGCGCTTCGACGGTCCTGGTCATGTCGAATTTCACGCCGGTGCCGCGTTACGGCTACAGGATCGGTGTGCCGAGAGACGGTGTGTGGATCGAGAAGATGACGACGGATGCACGGGAATATGGCGGCTCTGGCCTGGTCAACGGCGCGGTGTCGACCGAACCGGTGCCCGCCCATGGCAGGCCCGTCTCGCTGTCGCTGACGCTGCCGCCGCTATCGACGATCTTTCTGCAGGGACCGTCGCCTTGAGCGGCTTCAGCCCTTGCGCTTCATTCGGTGTGCGGAGCCGGATGAATGAAAGGCCAAGGGCTCGCCTCGGATCCCTTCTCGATGGGAACCTCGATGAGAACGGGTTCGTCGAGAGATAGGGCTTTCTCGATCGCGTCTTTCAATTCGCCAGGGCTCGTCACCTTGAATGCGCGAATGCCGAAGCTCTCGCCAAGCGCGACAAAGTCTGGATTGGTGAGTTCCGAGCCAAGATAACGGCCTTTATACGCCTGCTTCTGGTCACGCAGTACGTTGCCATAGGCCGAATTGTTGAAGACGATGGCGATGACATTGATCTTATGCTGGACGGCGGTGGCAAGTTCCTGAACCCCGAACATGAAGCCGCCATCGCCGGAAACAGAAATAACGGCCTTGTCGGGATTGGCGACTTTCACGCCCAAGGCCGTGTTGAAGCCGAAACCCAGATTGTCCTGATAACCGCATGTGACGTACTGACGAGGGGCATAGACCGGGAATGCAAATCGGGCGGTAAAGCCCATCTGGCAGATTTCCTCGACGAAGAAGCCGTCCCTCGGCAGGGCTTCGCGAATGGCATCGAGATAGGCGAGCTGCGGCTGCACGGCCGAGAAGCGGGACCTGGCCTCTTCGTTGCGTTCGGCAAATTCGCGCGTGCGATCCGTGCGGCCGGAACCTGCCAGGGCATCGAGTAGAGCCTGCGTTCCAGCTTTGGCATCGGCGACCACCCCAACGTTCGGCTTGAGACGGACCATCTCGGTCGGATCGATATCGATGCGGATCACCTTGAGATCCTTGGGAAGCCACTTCCACCGCATGAATTGCAATTCGAGGCGGCTACCCACGCCGATCAGAACATCGGTGTTCTTCCAATATTCGTAGGCGGCGACGAAATTCAGGTAGTTCGGGTGGTCGTCGGCGACGATGCCCTTGCCGGAGCGATGGGACGTGACCGGCGACTGCAGCAATTCCGCAAGAGCAGCGATCTCCGCTCCAGCATCCACCGCGCCGCCGCCAACCATGATCATCGGATTCCTGGCGCCTGATATCAGTGCCGCCGCGGCAGCGATTTCATCAGGGTTGACGGCCGGATGAGACGCTGTCGTGCCGACCGGCAGATCGATTTCGGGGCCGGATTGTCCAAACACGTCCCATGGCGCTTCGACCGCTCCCGGACCCTGGCGGCCTGAGAGCATTTTGGCGACGATCTCGGCCATGACAGGGCCGGTTTCGGACTGGTGATTGATCCGCTCTGCCGTCTTTGTGATTCCGCGCATCGTCGCGAGTTGATCCGGTAATTCGTGCAACTGCCCTCTGCCTTGACCGATCAAGTGGGACATGATGTTGCCGGTGATGCACAGCACCGGGGCATTGGCGCCGTAAGCGGTGCAAAGAGCTGCCCCGGAATTGAGGACGCCTGGGCCGGGAACGACGGTATAGGCACCGATCCGGCCGGTGGATTTGGCATAACCATAGGCCATGTAACCGGCGCCCTGCTCGTGCCTGGTGTGAATGAACCGAATTTTGTCACCGGCACCGTAGAGAGCATCGTTAAAATCATACATGTGGGCGCCCGGGATGCCGAATAAGGTATCGATCCCATGGGCGACGAGTGAACGGGTCATTGCCTGACCGGTCGTTTCTTTCCTGCTCATCCGGAGGCTCCAATAGCTTGAATTCGGTCAGGCGACCGTCGGCGATTTCAGGCAGCGTTCGGCTCTGAGCGCCGCGACGATGGCGTCGGCGTCGGCCGGTTGCATGCCCGCAAGGTTCACACGCCCGGAATCCGCCATGTAGATGCCGTGGCTCATTCTGAGCGCCACTGCCGTTTCCCTGGACATGGAGAGATTGGAGAACAGACCGCGTTGCCTGCTTATGAAGGCCAGATCAGGGGAGGCGGCGGCCAGCGCCGCACGATTGCCGTTGACGCGCAGGCACATCTCTTCAAGCTCAGCGCGCCACATGGCCGACATCTCTTCGCTCTCGAGAATGGTCCTGACGATTGCGGCTCCATGATCGGGCGGCATGGACCAGTTCACGCGGGCAAGTGCCGCCATGTTGCTTTCGACCTTCCCGATGTCATCGACATTGCGGGTCATGACATAGAGCGCTCCGACGCGCTCGCGATAGAGGCCGAAATTCTTGTCGCAGGAATAGGCGATCAGCGCCTCATCGACCACGTCGAGGATCATGCGCGTCGGCGCGGCGTCCTGTTCGAGACCGTCACCAAGGCCCTGATAGGCGAGGTCGATGAACGGCACCAGCCTATGCGTAACAAGAAGCTCGGTGATCCGCCGCCACTGTTCCATGGTAAAATCGATGCCGGTCGGGTTGTGGCAGCAACCGTGAAGCAGCACGACGTCGCCTTCCCGAGCAGAAGACAAGGCGTCGACCACGCTTTCGAATTTCACTTGCTGCGACATCAGGTCAACGAAAGCGTACTCCTTTACCGGCAGGCGCGCCGAGCTAAAGATCGGCGCATGATTTGGCCAGCTTGGTGTTCCGAGCAGAACCTTCGCCGATGGATTTGCCGCTTGGATGAGCTCAGCACCGAGACGCAGGGCGCCGCTTCCACCGGGTGTCTGAATGCCGACAAGGCGTTGAGTAAACTTTGGCGATTTTCCGAAGATGATGGGTTGCAGGAGGCGCACGAATTGCAGATCACCTTCCGGGCCAAGATATTTCTTGCTGTCCTGGGTCTCCAGGAGAAACTGCTCCGCTGCCTTCACGGCACGCATCACCGGCGTGCGTCCCATAGTGTCACGATAAACCCCGACGCCGAGGTCGATCTTGCCGGGGCGATCGTCGGCCTGAAAGGCCTTGATGAGTGCAAGCAGGCTGTCGGCTGGCCGGCTGTTCAGTTTGTCAAACACAAGTCCACCTCGTTTTCGTAACTCTAAGTCGGAGACTAACGGAGCTTTCGCGGCGAATTTCTGCGATTATCTCCCCGTGACGGCGCATCCATGCAGACAATCGGCGCAACATGGCTATGATGTGCAGAAATTCTCCGTCTCGGTGTGGTGGTCATGCTTGATCAGTTCGATATCAAATTGCTCGCCGCTCTCCAGCAAAACAGCGAGGTGACGCAGAGCGAACTGTCTCAGAAGGTCAATCTCTCCGCGACCCAATGCGCGCGCCGTTTGGAAAGGCTGCGCAATGAGAAATATATCCAGAGCGTCGTGGCCATCCTCAATCCCGTGAAACTGGGTTTCACCGTCGTTGCTCATACTCTTGTCAGCTTGAGAGCACATACCGAAGGCGGAAACGAGCAGCTTCATCGCTTTATCGAGACCGCGCCGGAGATTCTGGAGTGCTATTCGCAGACCGGCGACGCCGACTTTCTGATGAAGGTCATGACGCGTGACCTCGAACATCTCAGCCAGTTTCTCGAAAGAATGATCCGGGTCACCGACAATCTGGCGTCGGTGAAGTCAAGCATCGTCCTCAAAACACTGAAAAAGACGACCGCTTTGCCGCTGCAGATCGTGACGTGAGAGCCGCTCTCACCTGAGATAATGGATATGCGGGCGCGCGTGATAGGGTGAGGCTTCGATGCGGGCTTCGACGGAGAAGACGTCACGCAGAAGGTCTTCACTCAATACGTCCTGCGGCGCGCCGGAGGCGACGATCCTGCCCTGCTGCATGATGATCAGCTGGTCGCAGAACATGGCAGCATGGTTGAGATCGTGCAGGGCGACGATGCTGGTGATCGGCAGACCGGAGACGAGCCGCATCAGGCCGATCTGATGCTGGATATCGAGATGGTTTGTCGGCTCGTCGAGGATCAGTTCCTGGGGCGACTGGGCGAGCGCCCTTGCGATATGGGTGCGCTGCTTTTCGCCGCCCGACAGGCTCTGCCAGCGATCGTCGCGCTTCTGCGCCATGCCGGCGCGCGCGAGCGCACTTTCGACCGCCTCGTCGTCGGCCTTCGTCCAGCCTGAAAACATCGACCGGTGCGGGAACCGGCCGAGCTTGACGACGTCGACGACCTTCAGATTGGCATTTGTCGTGGCGTGCTGCTCGACGAAGGCGATCCGCCGGGCGATCGAGCGGCGGCTGATCGTGCCGATGTCGCTCCGGTCGAGCGTAACGCGGCCGGAATGCGGCCGCTTCAGGCCGGCCAGAAGACGCAGGAGCGAGGTCTTGCCCGAGCCGTTCGGCCCGAGCAGGCCGAGCATCTTGCCCGGCGGTGCGTCCAGGGAAACGCCGTCGAGGATGGTCTTCCTGCCAATCTTCCAGATGAGGTTGTCGGCCTTGATGCTCATGATGCGCGCTGGAACCGGTAGAGGATGATCGAGAAGAACGGGACGCCGACCAGGGCCGTGACGACGCCGATCGGCAGGATCTGGTTCGGAATGAGGGCGCGTGCGGCGATGTCGGCGAGCACCATGAAGATCGCCCCTGTCATGGCACAGGCCGGCAGGAGACGGACATGCGACGGCCCGACGACGAAGCGGGCGACATGCGGCACGACGAGGCCGACGAAGCCGATCGACCCCACCATGCTGACGATCGTCGCCGTCATCATTGCCGTTAGCGCGAAGAGCACCATCCGCGCGCGGCCGACATTGACGCCGAGCGAGGATGCCGCCTCGTCGCCGAAAGCGAAGGCGTCGAGCACGCGGGCGTAAAACAGGCAGCCGACGAGGCCGATGCCGACGACGATCGAGACCAGCGCGAATTCCGGCCAGCGCACGCCGCCGAAGCTGCCGAGTAGCCAGAACATGACGTCGCGGGCCTGTTGCGCATTAGCCGAGGTGGTGACGATATAGGACGTGGTGGCGTTGAAAAGCTGCGAAGCGGCGACACCGGCAAGGATGGTGCGATCCGCTCCGCCGCGGGTGCCGTTCGACAGCAGGGCGACGAAGAAGAAGGCTGCGAAGGCACCGGCAAACGCGCCGGCGGAAAGCGAGACCGCACCGGCGCCGACGCCGAGGATGACGATCGCGACGGCGCCGGAAGAGGCGCCGGCAGATATGCCAAGAACATAGGGTTCGGCAAGCGGATTGCGCAGCAGCGACTGCATGATCGCGCCCGATAGCGCAAGGCCGGCGCCGCAGAAGGCGGCAACGAGCGCCCGGCTGAGACGATAATCCCAGATGACGGTCTCATGGATGCGGTTCAGTTCGACCGCGGTCCATCCCAGCCGGTTGGTTACGGCCGAAAACGTGGTTGCAAGTGGGATCGGCAGGTCGCCGATCCCGACGCTGACGCCAATGGCGATAGCGATGAGGCAGAAAGAGGCGAGGAGCAGTGCGAAGACGGCTCCCAGCTGCCGGAAGATACGGCCCGCTTCCGTCACTTCAACAGACCGAGAGCCTTCAGCTGGCCGGCCACCTGCTCAGCGCCGCAGACCGTGCGAACGGTCGGGTTCATGGCCTGGCCGTCCATGATCACGATCGTCTTGTTCTTGACGGCAGGGATCTGGCTGACGGCCGGATCGGTGTTCAGGAAATTGATCTTGGCCTCCGGCTTGTCGAGCTCCCAGCGGTTGCGGTCGAGACTGGCGACGACAATGACGTCGGGATTGGAGGCGATGATGCCTTCCCAGCCGAGCGTCGGCCATTCCGCTTCCGCTGATATCGCATTGTGTCCGCCGAGCAGGTCGGCGATGAAGCCGGACGCGCTGTTCTTGCCGCCGAGATAGGCGTCCGCCGACGGGCTGGGGCTGGAGAACCAGAAGACGTAGGAAAGGTTCTTGCCGTCCTTCGAAACGCTGGAGCGAAGCTTGGCTTCGCGTGCCTTGAAGTCGGCGATCAGCGTCTGACCACGATCGGCGACGTCGAAGATCTGCGACAGTTCGTCGATCTCCCTGTAGAGCAGATCCATATTCCACAGCTCGGCGCGGCTGCCATACTGGTCCTTGACGTCCTTGGTGCTGAGGCACGTGCTGGGCGAGAGATAGGTTGCGACGCCCACCTTGTCGAAATCCTCGCGCTTGGCGACCTTGCTGTTCGGCCCGACCAGGCTTGGCAGAGCCGCGGCCACGAAATCGGGATTTTCGGCGAGGATCGATTCGAAGGTCGGCATCTCGACGGTCAGAAGCTTGACCTTGGCATTGGCTTCTGCGAGCTGCGGCAGAACCTTGCTCGGCCAGAAGGCCGTGCCGGCCATCTTGTCCTGAAGGCCGAGCAGCAGCAGGATTTCAGCGCTGTTTTGGCCGAGGCCAATCGCCCGTTCGGGCGCCTTCTGGAAAGTCACCTGTGCGCCGCAGTTTTCCAGCGTCAGCGGGTAGGTCGCCGAACCGGCCAAAGACGGATTTGCGGCAAGGCCGATCATGGTTGAGAGGCCGCAGGCGGCCATAAGCGATTTGAGGCTGGTCACGAAGAAATTCCCGGTGCGTGAATATATGCGGTCGCCGTATAGCCTCAGAAACGGCCAGAAAACAAGACAAAATAAATCAACTTATCGCAAAATTGACAGCGCATTGCCACGGGGCAGCGTGCCATCGCCTGTCGACTGCAGCCGCGTTCGCCGTCTAAACGGGGCCGACCGGTGACAGCGACTTGCCGTAGACCTCGAGGATCGCGGCAATCTCCTTGAGGATGCCGGAGAGCGGAAGCATGCCCTTTCTGTCGAACGCCATGTCGCTGCGTTCGAAAAGGGCAAGGCAGATCTCGCTCGAATCGTGACGTGACTGGTAGGCGAGACCGTCCGGCTGGTCGGCATGGTCCCAAAGCGCGTCGGCCCAGAGGCCGCATGGTTCGTAAGGGCCGGTGGAGACGGCATCATCGGTGCCGAGGGCCTGCAGGCCGGTGCCGTGCATGCGCACGATCCTCAGCGGTCTGATACAGCTGAGTTCGCTGATGGCGCGGGTGGTGATTTCGGTCATCGACACCATCAACCGCTGGGGATTGCGCAGGATCGTTTCCGCAATCGCTCCCCTGCGGCTCATTCCGACATAGAGAATTCCGAAACGTCCGCTGGCGCTGTCGAAACGATTGGTGGCGGCAATCCCGGGGCCGGGTCCAAAGAAGATGGGATCGAGAGGCGTCCGATGGACCCTATGAAGAACCTGCCCGGCCGCAATGAGGTCGATCGGCAATGACGAATGGGCGAGCCAAGGAGGCGGGGGCAGGGCAGATCCCGACGGCCCTCTGCCTGCATTTGCCGGCATCAGGCAAAGCCGTCGGAGGTTTCAATCCGGATCAGACGCCGGACTGCTTCGCGATCGCCGTCGCGCAGCGCCTGCAGGGCTGTCCGGCCACCGAGAGCCGTATCGGCAGCAAGCAGAAAATCCAATGCGATCCAGGGACCGGCGGCGGCAAAATCACGCACGACGTCGGAAATCCCCGCGATCACCTCACCTTGGTCAAACTGGCAGAGCGGATAGCGCCAGTCGCTGCGCTCGCGTACGGCAAGCAGCGTGCCGGCCCGCCGCCTCTTGTCGACGGCCTGTCTGCTGATGCCAAGCATCCGTCCGGCGTCTTCGGCTGACACTGTCCCGCCGGCCCGCTCGACGAGATTTTGCCGATGCTCGACGTTGCGAGCTAGCGCCGGAACCAGCGGATCGAGATCGTTTATAGCCGCGCCCACCATATCCGAGCGGCTGAGAAGCTGCGCCAACGATCCGGCGTCGGTCGGGGCTGAAAGCGCATCGGCCAGGTCCTTTGCCGGGACGTTCGCCGAAATGCGTTCCAGCGCCGATGTCGCACGTCGCAGAAACGCGGTCCTGATGGAATTCGGCTCTTCCTGCACTGTGACGGGACCGGATGCGTGGCGGGCCATTGAGCGGCTCCTTGGTTGACGAGGTATTTATATATCTGTTGATGGTATGAAGTCAACCAGGGTGGAGGTCAAGAGGGGAGATGCCCCGTATGCGGTCCGGTGCCAGAAAGTCCGCCGCCTTGCTCCAGGTCATATGCGTTCTGGATGACCGTGGAGAAGAAAAACGGCTTGGCCCCGATCCTCCGTGACGGACCCGAAGCGAACCCGCTCCGATGTCAACAGCATCAGGGTAAAGCCATCGGGCATGTTCAGGTCAGCTTTGCCACGAGCTTGGCATAGTCCGAAAACGTCAACCGTTCGCCTTTCCTGCCTGCCTCCTCGGCGAGCTGCAGCACACGGATGGGGAACAGGATCGCGGCGCGGTTGGCATCCGACAGTTCATGGTCGTCGTCCTCCTCGATTGCCTTCGTGGCTTTCGAGAGAGCGGCATTGAGTTCCCCGCTGGTAAGCAGTTCCTTCTCGACGATCGCATCACATATCGCTGCCATGGCCATGATCAGGCCTTTGAGCTGGAGGTTGGCCGTATTCATGAGAACTCCGAGGAAACGAGAGGAACTGCGATGGTGACGCTCCGGCGTCTCGCCGATCGCGCCGGGGAATTGCTACGTCAGTCCGTTTGAACCGGTCGGATGGTGTCGATGGTGACCACACCGTCGACGATCCCGCGCGTGACATCGCGTCTGTTCCGATCGATCTCGATGACGGTGTAAAGCTTATCGTCCCGAAAGGCGCTGGCATTGACCGTCGTCACATCCTCGGCGGGAGCCGCATCCACCTCCATGAAATCGAGTTCACGAGCCGCGGCGACGATCCTCGCGTCACCGGGCGTTCTGGCGGCGACGACGACGGTGCCATGTCCGGGGGAATTGTCCCATCGCGGATCGTCGGGTGCGGCGATCGGCTCCAACCGGTAGATGTTGAGCATCTCGCCGCCGGCGTCGGGCGACGCTTGCGCAGCCGCATCCTTAATTTGCGCCTGGCTCTCGACCGACTTTCCGAAGGTGGTCGGGCTGGTCGCGTTGTTGATCTCTTCCTTGCCTGTCCTCGAGACGTTCGACATGTCGCTCTCCATCGTCAGGACTGAAACGACAGCCGGCAGGCAAGTGTTCCCCCGCGCACGAAAAACCGCAAATTCCGGCCAGACGGTTTCCGACGGGCATTTTCGATACCTGCAACTATCGGGCTCATTTTAAGCACTGAATCATGATAAGCTGTATGCGGGATGGCCCATACCATTTTCTGAGTTGAGCGCTAAATTACCAGTCGTCGAACAGGGGGATTTTCGTGAGCAACCAATCCAGCGAATTCGCGCGCGAAAGCGTTGCGGTAGACAGCCTCAATGGGCATGACCACAAAACAATGGCGTTCGACGACGCCAGCGCACTTCTGGAAGTCCTCGTCGCGGTCAGGCGCGGCGACTTCTCCGTACGGATGCGGTCCGACCTGACAGGACTCACCGGCAAGGTCGCCGATGCCCTCAACGACATCATTGCCGCCAATCAGCGCATGGCCCAGCAGCTCGAGCATGTCGGGCAGGTGGTCGGCCGGGACGGGCGAACGAGCACGCGCGTGCGCTTCGGCCTGTCGGACGGCTCCTGGTCTGAAATGGAAGGATCGATCAACGGTCTGATCGACGATCTCCTGTGGCCGACGACAGCCGTCACGCGCACGATCACCGCGGTCGCCAAGGGGGATCTCTTGCAGACCGTGCCGCTCGACGTCGACGGGCGGGCGCTCAAAGGCGAATTCCTGCGCTCGGCCGATATCGTCAATACGATGATCAAGCAGCTGAGCGTCTTCACATCGGAAGTGACGCGCGTCGCGCGCGAGGTCGGCACGGACGGAAAACTCGGCGGCCAGGCGCAGGTGCCGGAGGTGACCGGCGTCTGGAAGGATCTCACCGAAAGCGTGAACTCAATGGCGTCGAACCTGACGGCGCAGGTGCGCAATATCGCCGACGTCACGATCGCCGTTGCGAATGGCGATCTTTCCAAGAAGATCACCGTCGACGTGCGCGGCGAAATCCTGCAGCTCAAGGAAGCGATCAACACCATGGTCGACCAGCTGCGATCCTTCGCCTCGGAAGTGACGCGCGTCGCGCGCGAGGTCGGTACCGAGGGCAAGCTCGGCGGGCAGGCACTGGTGCCGGGCGTCGCCGGCACCTGGAAGGACCTGACCGATTCCGTCAACGCCATGTGCGGCAACCTGACCGCCCAGGTCCGTAATATCGCCCAGGTGACCACGGCCGTGGCGCGCGGCGACCTGTCGCGCAAGATCACCGTCGACGTTTCGGGTGAAATCCTCGAGCTCAAGGAAACCATCAACACGATGGTCGACCAGCTCAACGGCTTTGCCGGCGAGGTGACGCGCGTGGCGCGTGAAGTCGGCACCGAAGGGCGGCTCGGCGGGCAGGCGCAGGTGCCAGGCGTCGCCGGCACCTGGAAGGACCTCACTGACAACGTCAATTCCATGGCCTCGAACCTCACCGCGCAGGTGCGCAACATCGCCGAGGTCTCGACCGCGATCGCCAATGGCGACCTGTCGAAGAAGATCACCGTGACGGTGTCGGGAGAAATCCTCGAGCTGAAGGAAACGATCAATACGATGGTTGATCAGCTCAATGCGTTCGCGTCGGAAGTGACCCGTGTCGCCCGCGAAGTGGGCACCGAGGGCCGGCTCGGCGGCCAGGCCAATGTGCGCGGTGTCGCCGGCACCTGGAAGGATCTGACCGAGAATGTAAATTCCATGGCCGGCAACCTCACGGCGCAGGTGCGCAATATCGCGGACGTCTCGACCGCGATCGCCAATGGCGACCTGTCGAAGAAAATCACCGTCGACGTGAAGGGCGAGATCCTCGAACTGAAGGAAACCATCAATACGATGGTGGACCAGTTGAACGCCTTCGCCTCCGAAGTGACCCGTGTCGCCCGCGAAGTGGGCACGGAGGGCCGGCTCGGGGGCCAGGCCAATGTGCGCGGCGTCGCCGGCACCTGGAAGGATTTGACCGACAGCGTCAATTCCATGGCCTCCAACCTAACCGGGCAGGTGCGCAACATCGCCGAAGTCGCGACCGCCGTCGCCCAGGGAGACCTTTCCAAGAAGATCACCGTCACAGTGTCGGGCGAAATCCTCGAACTGAAGGAGACCATCAACACGATGGTCGACCAGCTCAACGGCTTTGCCGGTGAAGTGACGCGTGTGGCGCGCGAGGTCGGCACCGAGGGGCGGCTCGGCGGCCAGGCGAACGTGCTCGGCGTCGCCGGCACCTGGAAGGACCTGACCGACAGCGTCAACTCCATGGCGGGCAATCTGACGGCGCAGGTGCGCAACATCGCCGAAGTTTCGACCGCGATCGCCAATGGCGATCTGTCGAAGAAGATTACGGTGTCGGTCTCGGGCGAAATCCTCGAGCTCAAGGAAACGCTGAACACCATGGTCGATCAGCTGAACCGCTTCGCTTCCGAAGTGACGCGCGTCGCCCGCGAAGTCGGCACCGAAGGCAAGCTCGGCGGCCAGGCGCAGGTGCCGGGTGTCGCCGGCACCTGGAAGGACCTCACCGAAAACGTCAATTCCATGGCCTCCAACCTCACCGGCCAGGTCCGCAATATCGCCGAAGTGACGACGGCCGTGGCGCGCGGCGACCTGTCGCGCAAGATCACTGTCGACGTGAAGGGGGAAATCCTCGAACTGAAGAACACCATCAACACGATGGTGGACCAGCTCAACGCCTTTGCCGGCGAAGTGACGCGTGTTGCCCGCGAAGTCGGCACCGAAGGCAAGCTCGGCGGCCAGGCGCAGGTCTCCGGTGTTGCCGGCACCTGGAAGGACCTGACCGACAGCGTCAACTCCATGGCCGGCAACCTGACGGCGCAGGTGCGCAACATCGCCGAGGTGGCCACCGCAATCGCCAATGGCGACCTTTCACGCAAGATCACGGTCGACGTGCGCGGCGAAATCCTGCTCTTGAAGGATACGCTCAACACTATGGTCGATCAGCTTCGCTCCTTTGCCGGCGAGGTGACGCGTGTCGCCCGCGAAGTCGGCACCGATGGCAGGCTCGGCGGCCAGGCCGTCGTTCCCGGTGTCGCCGGCACCTGGAAGGACCTGACCGACAACGTCAACCTGCTTGCGGCCAATCTGACGACCCAGGTTCGAAACATCGCCGAAGTGACGACGGCCGTGGCGCGCGGCGACCTGTCGCGCAAGATCACCGTCGACGTGAAGGGGGAAATCCTTGAACTGAAGAACACCATCAACACGATGGTGGACCAGCTCAACGCCTTCGCCGGCGAAGTGACGCGCGTCGCCCGCGAGGTCGGCACCGAAGGCAAGCTTGGCGGCCAGGCGCAGGTGCCGGGTGTCGCCGGCACCTGGAAGGACCTGACCGACACCGTCAACGTCATGGCCGCCAACCTGACCGAGCAGGTCCGCGGCATCGTCAAGGTGGTGACGGCGGTCGCCAACGGCGACCTCAAGCAAAATCTCACCGTCGCATCGAAGGGTGAGGTGGCCGCCCTTGCCGAGACCATCAACAACATGACCAACACGCTCGCGACCTTTGCCGATCAGGTGACCACGGTTGCGCGTGAGGTGGGCGTGGAAGGCCGTCTCGGCGGTCAGGCGAATGTTCCCGGCACCGCGGGAACCTGGAAGGACCTGACCGGCAACGTCAACCTGCTGGCAGCCAACCTGACGACGCAGGTGCGCGCCATCGCCGAGGTGGCAACCGCCGTCACCAAGGGTGACCTGACCCGCTCGATCAAGGTCGACGCGCGCGGTGAAGTGGCCGAGCTCAAGGACAACATCAACACGATGATCGACAACCTCAGGCTCACCACCGAGCGCAACACCGAGCAGGACTGGCTGAAGACCAACCTGGCCCGCTTCACCAACATGCTGCAGGGGCAGCGCGACCTGACGCTGGTCGGAAAGATGCTGCTGTCGGAGCTGGCGCCGCTGGTCGGCGCCCATCAGGGGGTCATCTACCAGGTGGATGCCGACGAGCGGCAGCCGGTCTTGTCGCTCCTCTCCGTCTACGCGAAAGGGGGCGAGGCGGCGCACCCGGCCCGGCTCGAGTTCGGCCAGGGACTTGTCGGCCAGTGCGCCAGCGACGCCCGCCGCATCCTGGTCACCGACCTTCCCGACAACGTCGTTCCGATAAGCTCCGGCGTGTTCACGACCCTGCCGAGAAGCGCCATCGTTCTGCCTGTGCATTTCGAGGGGCAGGTGAAGGCGGTGATCGAGCTTGCCTCCGCAGGCGAATTTACCGAGCTGCAATTGTCCTTCCTCGATCAGCTGACGACATCGATCGGCATCGTCCTCAACTCGATCGAAGCGACCATGCAGACCGAAGGCCTGCTCAAGCAGTCCCAGCAGCTCGCCGCCGAGCTTCAGACGCAGCAGCGCGAGCTGCAGCAGACCAACGAGCAGCTCGGGCAGAAGGCGCAGCAGCTGGAGGAGCGCAACGTCGAAGTCGAGGCGAAGAACCAGGAAATCGAGCAGGCCCGGCGCGCGCTGGAGGAGAAGGCAACCGAGCTCGCGCTGACATCGAAGTACAAGTCCGAATTCCTCGCCAACATGTCGCATGAGTTGCGCACGCCGCTGAACTCGATCCTCATTCTCGGCCAGCAGCTGGGAGAAAACCCGGATGGCAACCTCTCGGGCAAACAGGTCGAGTTCGCAAAGACCATCCATGGCGCGGGCACCGATCTGCTGAACCTCATCAGCGACATTCTCGACCTGTCGAAGATCGAGTCCGGAACGGTCTCGGTCGATGCCGAGGAGATCTCCGTCAGCAACCTGCTCGAGGTGATGGCCCGGCCGTTCCGGCACGAAGCGGAAAACCGCAACCTGTCGTTCGCAGTCGAGGTCGGCGCCGATATAACGAAAAGCATCATCACGGATTCGAAGCGGCTCCAGCAGATCCTCAAGAACCTGCTGTCGAACGCCTTCAAGTTCACCGCGCAGGGCGGCGTGACGCTTCGCGTCGCATCGGCAACGAGCGGCTGGTCGTCCGATCATCCCTCGCTCAAGCACGCGCCTTCGGTCATCGCCTTCGAAGTCGTCGATACAGGCATCGGCATACCGCCTGAAAAGCAGCGCATCATTTTCGAGGCCTTCCAGCAGGCGGATGCCTCGACAAGCCGCAAATACGGCGGAACCGGTCTCGGCCTGGCGATCAGCCGCGAACTGGCGAACCTGCTCGGCGGCGAGATCCAGTTGCGCAGCACCCCAGGTGTCGGCAGCACCTTCGTCCTCTACCTGCCGCTCACCTATGTCGGCGCCGGCGCGGTTGCGCCGAAGTCCGTTCCGCCGGCAAATGTCGTGGAATTCGCCGAGGCGGCAGCAAACCGTCGCGCCGATAAGCCGACCGAACATGTCGAAGACGATCGCCACCAGATTGCGGCCGGCGACTCGGTGCTGCTCGTCGTCGAGGACGATGCGCATTACGCCCGCGTCCTGGTGGATCTCGCCCGCGACAACGGATTCAAGGTTCTGGTGGCGATGCGCGGCAGCGATGCGCTCGCACTCGCGCAGGACTACAGGCCGGCGGCGATCTCGCTCGACATCTTCCTGCCCGACATGCTCGGCTGGACGGTGCTGAGCCAGCTCAAGCAGAATGCGCAGACGCGGCATATTCCGGTCCAGATCATCAGCCTCGACGAGGATCGCCAGCATGGGCTGACCCGCGGCGCCTTCGCTTTCATGAGCAAGCCGACGACACCGGAAGGCCTCGGCAGGGCACTGTCGCGATTGAAGGCCTATGCGCAGCCGCGCCGCAAGCATCTGCTGCTCGTGGAAGACAACGAGGCCGAGCGTTTGAGCGTCACCGCCCTTCTCGGACATGACGACATCGATATCACCAGCGTCGGCTCCGGATCGGAGGCTCTCGCCGCGCTTCGGCAGAATGCCGCCGACTGCGTGGTGCTCGACCTGTCTCTTCCCGACATGTCCGGCTTCGAAGTGCTCGAGCAGATGCGCGACGACGCCGAGATCGGCGAAGTGCCGGTGGTCGTGTTCACCGGCCGGGAGCTTTCCGCCGAGGAAGACGCGGCGCTGCACAGCATGGCTCGCAGCGTCGTGGTGAAAGGGGTCGAGTCGCCCGAGCGTCTCCTGGATGAGACGGCGCTGTTCCTGCACCGGGTGGTCGCCGACCTGCCGGCCGCAAAACAGGCGACGCTGCAGGAACTGCACAGCTCGGACGAGGATCTGGTCGGCGAGACCGTGCTGCTCGTCGACGACGACGCCCGCAACATCTTCGCGCTGAGCAGCGTCCTCGAACGCCGCGGAATGAAAGTCCTGACCGCGACGACCGGCAGCGAAGCCATCGACGTCATCAACAACGAGCCCTCTGTCGCGATCGTGCTGATGGACATCATGATGCCTGGAATGGACGGCTACGAGACGATGCAGGTCATCCGTTCGGAGCCTCGGTTCCGGCGGTTGCCGATCGTGGCGCTGACGGCCAAGGCGATGAAGGGCGACCGCGAGAAATGCCTGGAAGCGGGCGCATCCGACTATCTGGCGAAGCCGGTCAATACCGAGCAGCTTCTGTCGGCTCTTCGCATGTGGCTGCATCGCTGAGGATCCGGCCATGAACCCCGTCAACATCCTCCTCGTCGACGACCAACCGGCAAAGCTCCTGAGTTACGAGGTTATTCTCGAAGAGCTCGAAGAAAACCTCATCAAGGCGCAATCCGCTCGCGAGGCTTTCGAACATCTGTTGCGCACCGAAATCGCGGTGATCCTCGTCGATGTCTGCATGCCCGAACAGGATGGGTTCGAGCTCGTCAGCATGATCCGGCAGCATCCGCGCTATCAGAATACGCCGATCATCTTCGTTTCCGCCGTGATGCTGGCCGAACCGGACCGGCTGCGCGGCTATGCGGTCGGCGCGGTCGACTACGTCTCGGTCCCGATCGTCCCTGAGGTGCTGAGAGCCAAGGTGCGGGTCTTTGCCGATCTCTATAGGAAGACGAGGGAACTCGAACGCCTGAACGCCGAGCTGGAGGCCCGCGTTCACCAGCGCACCGCCGAGCTCGAGGCCTCGGCGGCGCAGCTGCGCGAGCTCAACGAGGAACTCGAGCACCGGATCGATCAAAGGACGCGCGAGCGCGAAGAGGCGCTCGCACAGCTGTTCGAGGCGCAAAAGCTCGACACGATCGGCCACCTGACGGGTGGCGTGGCCCACGACTTCAATAACCTCCTCATGGCAGTTCTCGGCAGCCTCAACCTTCTGAAGAAGCGGCTTCCGGCCGATGAACGCAGCGAACGCCTGGTGACGAATGCGATCCAGGCGGCCGAGCGCGGCACCGCGCTGACCCAGCGCCTGCTTGCCTTCGCACGCCGCCAGGAGCTCAAGCCGCAGGCAGTCGACTTCCTCCGGTTGTTCGAAAACGTCGAAGATCTTCTCGCCAAGGCGGTGGGGCCGCGCATCGAAATCCGCAAAAGCATCCCGGCGGATCTGGCACCCCTTCTGGTCGACAGCAACCAGCTGGAACTGGCGCTGCTCAACCTGTTCGTCAATGCCCGGGATGCGCTCGAAAGCGGCGGAGCCGTGACGGTGGCCGCGGCGGCAGCCGAAGAAGCCCGGCCGGCCGGGCTCGCGGGCGGAAACTACATCAGGATATCGGTATCGGACGACGGCGAGGGAATGGACGAGGCAACGGTCTCGCGTGCCGCCGAACCGTTTTTCACCACCAAAGGGGTCGGCAAGGGCACCGGTCTCGGCCTGTCGATGGTGCATGGCCTGGCGGCGCAATCCGGCGGCTCGATCCAGATATCGAGCGTCCGGGGCAAGGGCACGACAGTTTCCCTCTGGCTGCCCGTTGCCGAAACCTTCGTTAAGGTGCAGCCTCCCGTCGAGCCTCTGGCGACGGAGCCTTTGAAACCGGCGTCGCGGCCGCTTGCCATTCTCGTCGTCGACGACGATGCCCTTGTCAGGACGGGAACCGTGGCGATGCTGGAGGATCTCGGGCACCTGCCGCAAGAAGCGTCTTCCGCTTCCCAGGCTTTGGAATTCTTTGCCGACGGACAGGGTTGTGATCTCGTCATCACCGATCATGCCATGCCAGGCATGACGGGCGCCGAGCTTGCGCGTCACCTTCGCTCCTCCTTTCCAGGGCTGCCCATCATCCTTGCCTCTGGCTATGCCGAGTTTTCCGAGGACAATGGCCTCGGCCGGATGCTGCGGATGAAGAAACCATTCACGCAGGAACAGCTTCAGGCGGCGATGGATCAGGCGCTCTCGGGCAAAGTCGTCGCAGCTTGACGATCGAAGTGGGGATGTACTGGGTGTATTGCGTTCTGGGCCAGCTCTAACTCTCGTCGCTTTCAAACTGCTGCCCGGCATAGAGGATGCGGAGGACAACGACCTCGGTGGGCTCAACCACGAACGCCACGCTTACACGGCTCTCGAAACCGACAATGCGTAACCCGGGTCGGACATGATCGCGGATGCTGCCGCGCTCGGGGTACGTTTCGAATCCACTTACAAAGGTCTTGATGCGTGCCACGTAATCGCGGGCGACGGTCGAAGATGCGGATGTCTTGCGGACGAAACTATAGATGCTCGCCAAATCCAATTCCGCCTCATCAGTAAGGCGGATACTATAGCGCTTCATCAATCTTCTTCCCGATCGATTTCGTCCATGCGTGCTTCGAGGCGCTTCCAGACCTCATCGAGGGGCTTGGCCTTGGTGGGATCGGCCTTGTAGGCATCATAGGTGGCCGCAACTTCTGTTCGCAGCCAATGTTCGACGGCATTCTCGCGTTCCTGCAAAGCCCGCAGTCCCTCGCGTATGACTTCGCTCTCTGAGGCGTAATCACCGTTAGACACCCGCTGTTTAACGCGCTTCGCCATTTCCACGGGCAACGTGATGCTCATCTGTTGCGTCGAACGCATCGATTACACTCCTATTTTGCAGGTTTATAGCACGCGATAGGATAAAATCCTACTCCCGATAGGATGGAATCATACTCTTAGGGTCTCTGCCGGTGGCGCGCCTCGCGACGGGGGCCGCTTTGCGCTCTCCGTGCCTGCGAAACTTTTTGCCCTGACAAAAGTTACCTAAATCCCATCCCCATTTCATCGAAGGCTTTCCTTTGACCCAAATGACGTTCGGACCGGCATTCACCGAAGAGGGCATTCTATTCCGCCTCTGGGCTCCCTTGCATGAAAGCGTGTCGTTGAAGATCGAAGGCGCTGATCCGCGGCCGATGCAGGCGGTCGGGAACGGCTGGCACCACTACACGGTCGCGGATGCCAGTGTCGGTACACGCTACCGCTTCGTCCTGCCGGATGGTCTTGAAATTCCCGATCCCGCCTCGCGGTTCCAGCCGCAGGATGTGCACGGGCCGAGCGAAGTGGTCGACCTTTCCTTCTATCGCTGGAAGACGAGCGACTGGACGGGACGGCCTTGGGAAGAGATGGTCATCTACGAGATGCATATCGGCTGCTTCACGCCGGAGGGCACTTTCAAGGCCGCGATTGAGCGGCTCGACCATCTGCAAGCGCTGGGTGTTACGGCGCTGCAGATCATGCCGCTTAGTGAATTTCCCGGCCGTTACAGCTGGGGTTATGACGGCGTGCTTCCCTATGCTCCGGACAGCAGCTATGGCCGGCCGGAAGATTTCATGGCGCTGGTGGACGCAGCACATCAGCGCGGCATCTCGGTTTTCCTGGACGTGGTCTACAATCACTTCGGGCCGGATGGCAATTACATCCCGGCCTATGCGCCACTCTTTACCGATCATCACAAGACGCCCTGGGGCAACGGCATCAACTACGACGGCGACGGATCGGAGATGATTCGCGAGTTCATCATCGAAAACGCCATCTACTGGATCACCGAGTTCAGGCTCGACGGTTTCCGCTTCGATGCCGTCCACGCCATCAAGGACGACAGCGCCGAGCATTTGCTTCACGCGCTTGCCCGCCGCGTCAGGGCCGCGGCCGGCGACCGGCATGTGCACCTGATCGTTGAAAACGAGGAGAACGACAGCGACCTGTTGCAGCGTGACGAAAATGGGGAAGTGAGATTGTTCATCGCCCAGTGGAACGACGATGTACACCATGTGCTGCATATCACTGCCACGGGCGAAACCTTTGGCTATTATGCCGATTACGCCGGCGACGCTGGCAAGCTCGGCCGGGCGCTGGCTGAAGGCTTCGTGTTTCAGGGGGAACACATGCCGTACCGCGGTGGAAGCCGCGGCAGGCCGAGCGGCCATCTCCCGCCCACCGCTTTCATCTCCTTTATCCAGAACCATGACCAGATCGGCAACAGGGCGCTGGGGGATCGGGTTCTGGCTTCGAGCCCGGCTGATGTCATCAAGGCTGTCGCCGCCATCTACCTGTTGGCGCCCGAGATCCCGATGCTGTTCATGGGCGAGGAATGGGGCGCCAGAGAACCTTTCCCCTTCTTCTGCGATTTCGACGAGGACCTGAACGAGAAGGTCAGGAAAGGCCGTCGCCAGGAGCTCTCCCGTCTGCCGGGCTTCGACGCCGAGGACCTTCTCGACCCGACGGCGCCATCGACCTTCGCCGCTGCCAAGCTGGACTGGTCGAAACTCGCCTCCTCCGATGTCCTTGATTTTTACAGGACGCTTCTCGACCTCCGGCACCAGAGGATCGTGCCGTTGCTGAAAGGCGCTGGCGCCGGAAACGCAGTCTATCGCGCGGCGGGAAGCGCGCTCGCGGTAGATTGGACCCTGGCGCAAAACCGCCGTCTTCATCTGCACGCCAACCTCGGCGCCGAGGCGGCGCCGCCCGTCTCGCAGCAGAGCGGCGGCGAGACGATCTTCCGTCTCGGCGGCAGTGACGGTGGCAATCTCGCGCCCTGGACAGTGATCTGGAGCATCGGCGAGGTTTGACGGCGTGCTGACAGGAAGGCGATCGAACGATGAAATCTGCTGAGCTCGACAAGCTCGCCCGCCGGCACGGCATCAGCCTGACCAGGCCCAGTCCCGACAATCGGGAGGTGGCGATCTCAGGCGAGACCAAACGCAAGATCCTCTCGGCACTGAAGATCGACGTACCGGGAGCGGCCGATCACGAGACCGGCGCGCCGCGGCGGGAGCCCGCGCCGGCGGCTAAAAAGGTCGCCAGGTCATTTCTGCCGGATTTCCTTTCCGGCACGCGCGTCTGGGGTGTGAGCCTGCAGCTTTATGAGCTCCGTTCGGCACGCAACTGGGGCATCGGAGATTTGGAGGATCTGTCCGAAATGGCGGATCTCGCGGGATCGCTGGGCGCCGATTTCATCGGCCTCACCCCGCTTCACGCGCCGTTTCTCGCCGATCCCGACCGTTGCAGCCCCTATGAGCCCTCGAGCCGCCAGCATCTCAACCCGCTCTATATCGCGGTCGACCGGTTGCCGGGTTTTGCCTGCAGTCCCGAACTCGAACGGCAATTGGCAAGCCTTCGCCAAACCGATCTCGTCGACTACGCCGGCGTCGCAGAGATCAAGCTGAGGGTCCTGCGCGATCTCTGGCCGGTCTGGCGACAGCGCAGCCTGATTGACGAGGCCTATGATCCGGCCGATTTCGACGCCTTCGTCGTGCAAGGCGGTAACAGCCTGCGGCTGCACGCGCTTTTCGAATGCCTGTCGTTTTCCATGGTCGAGCGCGGGGCGGGCGCCGGCTGGCAACGGTGGCCGGCCGATTTCCAGCGCTTCGACAGCGCCGCCGTCGCCGAATTCGAGCGCGGACACGTGGACGATGTCGGTTTCCACATGTGGCTGCAGTGGCTTGCCCACCGGCAACTGATGCAGGCGGCGGACCGGGCGCGGACGGCCGGCATGCGGATCGGGCTCTATCTCGATCTTGCCGTCGGGGAGGCGGTCGACGGCTCGGCGACATGGAGCGAGCCGGACACCTATCTCGCGAAGGCCACGATTGGCAGCCCGCCCGATCCATTCGCCGTGAACGGGCAGGACTGGCATCTCGCCGGATATCTGCCTTCCGCGATCGCGGCGGGAGAAATGTCGCCTTTCCGGCGCATGGTGAGCGCTGCCATGCGATATGCGGGCGCCATCCGTATCGACCACGCCGCAGCGCTTCGCCGCCTCTTCCTGGTGCCATCGGGCAGCAGGCCGGACGGCGGCGCCTATGTGCGCTATCCAGCGGATCGGCTTCTGCAGATCCTCGCCGAGGTGTCCGGCGAGCATCGATGCCTCGTCATCGGAGAAGACCTTGGACTGATCCCCAAGGGATTGCAGGACGATCTGGCGGCCGCCCACATTCTCTCCTATCGCATTCTTTCCTATGAACAGGACGAGCAGGGCTTCAAGCCGGCGGACGTCTATCCTGTCCTCGCTCTGGCCTGCATTTCGACGCACGACCACCAGACCCTTGCCGGCTGGTGGCGCGGCGCCGACATTCAAGCCCGGTACGACCACGGCATCGTGCCGCCCGATCTCACTGAAAAACATCTCGAAGACCGCAAGCGCGAGCGGAGGAACCTGAAGACGGCACTCAAGGCTGCCGGCCTCAACCTGCCTGCCCGGCTCGCCAACGAGCAGACGCTGAGGGCACTGACCGTCAGCGCCTATCGCTTCATCGCGCGGACCCCATCGCTGCTCGTTGCGGTTCGGCTTGCCGATCTCACCGACGAGAAAAGGCCGACCAATGTTCCAGGCACCAGTGACAGCTATCCGAACTGGAAGCCCAAGCTAACGGTTTTGCTCGAGGATTTGCTGTGGAGTCCGCTGCTCAAGAGCGTCACGGCGGCAATGCGAGAGGAAAGGCCGAAGGAGTGATCGAGGTCGGCCGAGCCGTCAGCTTCGTCATTGTTGTTCGATCGCGCATCCCAAGTGAATGAAATCGATCGCGCAGGGAACGAATAGGAAGCCGGCGAATTTTGAAGGAATAAGGACAGGGATCGCGAGATGAACGCTTGTCCGCATTCGCCGCTTCAGTTGCGACGATCAGTATTGATGGAAACAAGACCATGACGACCGCATTCATCCTCATCGCGTTGGCTCTGATCATGATCTATGCCGGCCCGACATTGCTGTTCATCTGCGTCGGATTTGCCGACTATATGCTGGAGCGTCGAAGGCATTTGGTGGCTCTGAGGCACGCCGTGAAGCGCCGCAGCGATGAGTTTTAGGCGCCTGCGGCAGGCGGCAACCGAGATGATCATTGATGCGCGAGTGCACCGACAGGTTTCCCGAACCCGTCGTGATGACCGTGCCAAGGGTTTGGAGCGGCGGTCGACACTGAAGCCGTTGGAGGGCTCGATGAAGCGGAGCATAGGATTTGGGTTGGTTTTCGCCGTTGTGCTGGCAGGCTGCACGACCGGCGCAGGCTATTACTCGTCGGCGGGACTGGCCCCCATTCCCGGCAGCATCACGTATAATGGCCAGCCTCGCACGAAATTGACGAAATCGCCCGTGGGGTCTCCCTTCCCGCATAGTTTCACGGATCAATGGGGACGCCAGGTCGAGGAGATCTATATCATCCGGCCCGACCGGAGCTTGCTGATTGCCGAGCGCCACTACCGGCCGGTCTTCGCGCTCGACGACGACTAGAGCAATGCCACAAGCGCGCGGCGGTTTGCGTCGGGAATCGCGTAAAAACAAAAAGATAGGGCGTTTCCGTGACTGCGAGAAAAACGGGGATGTTGTAGAAGGAGAAATGGCAATGCCGCGTCGCAAGGTCACTGAGACGACGACCCTCGATAACAGAGGAGCCAAGATCGGCGAGCCCGTGCCGAAGGCGGTCATCGATACGAAGACAGCCGCCGTCGGTGTTCCCCGGCAGCCTGATCATGATCTGCGCGAAGAGTTGAGCGCGCTACGGAAGCAGATCGGTGCACTCCAGCAACAAGTCCTCGATGCCGGTCGATCGGCAAAGGGAAGTGCCCGCAAAGCAATGCGTCAGACGGAAGCAGCGGCGAAGCTCTACCCGGCCTCGACGCTCCTGCTCGTCGCGGCGGTCGCCGGCGCGCTCGCATTCGCCGGACGTCGCGCCGCACTACCGCGCCATCGGCCTCGACCCGCACTGCGTGAGCTGAGGGATCTCTACGCCACGATTCGAAGCCGCGTCTGACAAGATTTCAGGATTGTCAGCGTCACGATTATCGCCGAAGCTTCGTTATCGAAGCGAGGGGACGTGCATGTTCGACATCATCATAAGAAGCGCTCTTGATATCGTTGGGCGAAGTGAGCGCCTGATCGAGGCGATGAGGCGATTGCTCCTGAGTGACGGCCTTGACGAAGTCGAGGTCTACGAACTCGATTATGAGATCGAGCGGCTCGGGGACGTGGTTTTCAACGTGGACGAAGCGGTTCGATCGCTGGCACGTACGCTCGAATGCTGGCCGCAGACCGCTCTCGCACACGAGATCCGTAGGACATTGCACTAACGGTTGATCGCCGCTTAGCAACTGGCGCGTTAGAGCTATTCCAGGAAAAGCGCGAGGCGGTTTTGCCGGGGAATTGCGTAAAAACAAAAGGCTGGCGCGGTCCTGCGCTTCCTTTAAAAGCTGACTGCTCCAGGAGGCCCGGCCTGCGTTCGCCATGACGTTTCTGCATGTCACGCTGATGTCACGCGACCGTCGCAGCAATATGTGCTTGATTGGCGCAGTTAGGCTCAGACCAGGGCAGGGTCGAGCCAAAATTGCTTTTTTCGTTGGGGCACCGCAATGAGCTTGAACACTTCGGGGGAGAAACCTCAACCCCATGAATTCATCTTTCCGGTTCATACCCGGACGATCGCGGAGATCAGATACGATAGTCTGAGCCGCGTCATGACGGTGGTCTATCACGACGGCCACTCATGCGCGACTTCCGGCATACAGGGCCCTGCGATGCTGAGGATCCTCGCTCAGCGTCCGTTGGAGCGCTCTCCGTTTCTGTTGAAGACGGTCATCTGAGGCGGAAAGACCTCGCTGGCCGTTGCCGGTATGGCGCGGCAGGTTAAATCAGCATGGTCGTGCATCCATTTCCCCTGGGCTGCGTTCATCCACAACAGACGCACCTATGGAGGGAACGCCGATGACCTTTCCACCGCCGAAGACCGAATCTCCCGCGCAACGCTTCGAAGAGGCGAGCGCAGCCGCGCGCGACGCTTTGGAAGGGATGATTGCAGCCGCCAATGAAGCCGGATGGGGCACCGAGGAGATAACCGCGGCGCTCCTCAAGGCCGCGCAGTTTATGAGCGATGCCACCAAGAAAGATCCCGATCCGGCCGACGATCCCTCAATCAGCGACGCACCTGCCAGGCAGGAACAGATTGGTCACGGCGAACTCTACGATTAGAGAGCGTCGCGTTGATCTTCCTGCTCGAACGAAACAAGGGTTCGCAGAATTTCTTGTTCAACGCGTATTTGATCTCAGCTGTCGGACTCGGTGATTGGACGTTGCCTGCGAGATAATCGACGCAACCGGGCGTCGCGTGAGGAGTGTGCAACGGCATTGCCGCCAAACTGGCGCGGCTAAGCTGTGCGGGCCAGTCATGATTGCAAGATCATTTGGCGGGTTAGCGCATGAGCAGCGCCACCAGACCCACCTGGGAATTAACCCCGAGCTTGGAATAGATGTTTCTGAGGTGAGTTCTGACAGTTTCGTAGCTTATGTGATCGGCTATGGCCACCTCCTTTGGAGAATGCCCGGAGGCAATGCTTGATGCAATCCGGATCTCCGTCGCGGTCAGTTTGTACGTTTGCATCAGGAAGTCTCGCCGTTCACTGAATGGCGTAACCATCATCGGCTCGATGATTACGGCCACAGTCGGCCCCTCCAGGAATTCGGTGAATGCATCGGACTGGAGCCGGACGAGGGTGATGCGATAATTATCCTTGTCTCTTCCCTTTACAACCGCTGTGTGCGGCTTTGTCTGCACACCCTTTCTCGACGTCAGGAAATCGAGAACGACAGCCGACTTCTCGCATTGAAGGCGGAGCTCGCCACCTGGCAGGACATGGACAGGAAAGCCAGCCTCCATTAGGGCTTCCGCGCTCTTGTTCCATTGGCGTGCTCGCCCTTGCTCCGAAACGTAGATCAGTCCGACGCCGATGCTATCGAGCAGGGTTTGCGTATTCTGTCTTTCCGGGGCGAGTAGATCACGCTTCCGGATGAAGTCGAAAGCCCTTTTCAAATGGGGCGCGAGTAGCGTGTAGCGCCCGGCCGCCTCCTTGTTGAAATCGGGGTCCGCTGACGACGTGCAGGTCGATAGGACGAAGGTGCGGGTTTCCTCCCGAATGATGGAGACACCGATGCTTGTCTCGCATTGGGCCTGACCCTTCAGCCAATCATTGTAGAATTCCGATTTGAGCAAGTCCTCGCGTGGAAAGATTTCGTCTCCGCAGACACCCTGACCGACGGGCACAAAACTCAATCTCGGAATCCAGGGGTTCACTGCGGCAAAGTGGCTGCTGAACTGGTCGACCTCATTCCTCGAAAACCCAGATACGTAGGGAACATGGGCCACAGGCGAGGCCAGATCGTGGTAATGGAGGGCAGCCTTTCCATTCGGCGAAGTTTGCGCCACTCGATCCAGAAAATCTTGCCAGTTGCACTCGCCGAAGAGACTTCCATAGATCAAATCTATCAGCTCAGATGAAGCGTCTTTTGACTGGAGCATGATCTTTCTGAAAATCCCACAGCGAGTATTTTCGGTATTAAATAACGTTGGTCAGGCAAAGACAACAGCAACCCCATGTAATGTCAAATCGGCGACCATGGGCATCAGTGACTTATTGCCATGCGGTACTACTCTGCTTCGCAAAGCGATGCGGGTATAGCCAACTCCATAGATCTCACCGGCCGATCGCCGCGACGGAGCCGCGCACGACGAGGCTCGTGCTGACGCGCAGACGTTCGACGGCAAGGGGCGCGCGTTCGATACGGGCGATGAGCCGCTCGCCGGCGAGCTTGCCCATCTCGTAGACGCGTTGGTCGACGATGGTGATCGGCGGAACGGTGACGCTGGTCCAGTCGGCGTCGAGAAACGAAATCATCGACACGTCCTTGGGGATCGATAGGCCGAGCGACTGCAGCGACTTGAAGATGCGCAAGCCGACGAGGCTGTCTGAAGCCAGCAGTGCCGTTGGCGGCGATCCCTCCGAGAGCAGGCGCTTGATCACGCTGTCCGTCTGTTGCTGGTTCGTGGCGCCGAGCCTGATATAATGAAGAGGGTTCGGCAACCCCGCCTCAGTCAGGACGCTGACAAAACCTTCCACGCGTTCGCGCACGGCGGAATTCGAGATCCGCCCGATATCGGTGAGCCCACCGTCCTCGGCATCCATGGCAGAGACGTAGGCGAGGCGGCGATGTCCTTGCCCGATCAGATAGCGGGTCGCCGTGATGGCCGCATCCCGGTCGTCCCCGGTCACGGCGTCGACATCGAGTTCGGGGATGGCCCGGTCGAACAGAACCAATGGCACGCCGGCGCGACGGACGTGCTGGAGATGATCGACGCTGTCGCAGCGAGCGGGCGTGACGATCAGGCCATCGACACGTTTGCCGATCAGGAGGTCGACGGCCGATTTTTCCGCATCGAGCTCTTCGCCCGAATTGGCGATGATGACGTTGAATCCCGCAAGACGGGCCGCATCGCTGATGCCGCGCACCGCCAGACTGAAGAAAGCGTTCTCGATATCGCCGACCACGACCCCGATGATGCCGGACCTCCCGGTGCTCATGCTCCGGGCGAGCTCATTCGGGCGGTATTCGAGCGCGGCGGCGGCCGCCATGACCTTATCCGTGATCTTGGCGCTGACCACGCCATAGCCGCCAAGCACACGGGCGGCCGTCGCCTTCGAGACCTTTGCGGCCTTCGCGACGTCGGCGACCGTGACTGAACGTTTCGAATGAGCGGAATCTTCCATGAGCTGAGGACTACAAGAGTTGTTGACGACCGGTCAATTGACGGATATCAAATATGTTGTGAGACCGGTCTCTTTATACAGGAGACCGGTATCTTGTCCAGAAATCTCTGCCGCATTACGCGGCGGGGCAGGGCGACCCGACGATGCCGACAAGAGCATTCCTTTCAGAGCGGAGAACGAACATGAAGCCTTTTGAATCATTCGTGGCCACCCTCGCCCCGTTGCGAGCTGGCCTTTTGACATGCCTTCTTGCGATGGGCGCAGGCTCTGCAGCGGCGGCTGACAATCCCTATAACCTCATCGAACCCGGGGTGATCAGCGTCGGCACGATGGGCGATTCCAAGCCCTATACGTTTGCGACGGCGGACGGCCAGTTCACCGGTTTCGATATCGAGCTGTTTCTCAACGTCGTCTCCCGCCTCGGTTTTCCAAAGGACAAGGTGACGTTCACGGGCCAGGAATTTTCAGCACTCCTGCCGTCGGTCGCAAACGAAAGGTTCGATGTTGCCGTTGCAGCGATCGGAACCACCGAAGCCCGCAAGAAGACCGTCGACTTTTCCGACGGCTATCTCGCCGGTTATCTCTCGGTCTTGACTGCGGACGCCGGGATCAAGGATGCCGGTGGCCTCAAGGGCAAGCGTCTCGGCGTCGTGCAGGGGACCTTGCAGGAAGTCTATGCGGCCAAGAATTTCGGGGGAACCGATCTGGTGAAATTCCCCGACAACAATTCCGCCGTGGCCGCGCTCAACAACGGAACGATCGATGCGCATTTTCTCGACTACGAGGCTGCCAAGCAATATGGCGAGCGCTATCCCGCGCTGAAGGTTGCGGTAAACATCCCGTCCTTCGATGCGCCTGCTGGCTTCGTGGTTCGAAAGGGAAATGATGCCTTCCGGACGGCGCTGAACGGCGCGCTTCACGACGCGATGCAGGATGGCACCTGGAAGTCCCTTTATGAAAAGTGGTTCCCCGGCTCGCCGATGCCGGAACAGTATCTTCCCAAGAAGTGACGCCGTGGCCGCCCGCTCATGGCGGGCGGCCTACCAAGGCTCTGCCGGACGGCGGCGTCTGCGCCGGGCAAGAATTCATGGGGATCTGAATGAACTGGCTTGAAAATCTGCGCCGCAGCTTCCTGGACTGGGATGCCATGGCGGAAGTTCTGCCGAGCATGATCAGCATCGGCCTGAAGAATACGCTGATCCTGGCCGCGGCCTCGACCGTGCTCGGCGTCGTCATCGGCATGGCTCTCGCGGTGATGGGCATCTCGCAGTCCCGCTGGCTGCGGCTGCCGGCACGCATCTACACCGATGTTTTCCGCGGGCTGCCGGCGATCGTCACGATCCTGATCATCGGCCAGGGTTTTGCCCGGATCGGGCGCGAGATCTTCGGTCCATCGCCATTTCCGCTCGGCATCCTGGCGCTCAGCCTGATTGCCGGAGCCTATATCGGCGAAATCTTCCGATCGGGCATTCAAAGCGTCGAGCGCGGTCAGATGGAAGCCTGCCGGGCGCTCAGCATGAGCCACGGGCAGGGCATGCGCCTGATCGTCATCCCACAAGGCATCAGGCGCGTTCTGCCGGCGCTGGTCAATCAATTCATCGGAAACGTCAAGGATTCCAGCCTTGTCTACTTCCTGGGATTGCTCGCCTCCGAGCGGGAGATCTTCCGTGTTGGGCAGGATCAGGCGGTGGTCACGGGCAATCTGTCACCACTGCTGCTGGCGGGCTTCTTCTACCTCGTCATCACCGTGCCGCTGACCCACTTCGTCAATTATATCGATGCGAAACTGCGCCTGGGCAAACAAGGCCGCGGCTCGGGTGCTGCGAGCGGATTGGTCGAGGTGAGCGAGTTGCAGGCCGCCACCAGCCCTCATCCCACGGTCAAGGTGGTCGAGGAGAGGACGCCGCGCTTCAAAGGCGGCGTCCTGAACATCCGCGACCTCACCATGGCCTACGGCGATCTCGACGTGCTGAAGGGTGTCGATCTCGACATCGCCGCCGGTACCGTCACCTGCATCATCGGCCCTTCCGGCTCGGGCAAATCGACGCTGCTGCGTTGCATGAACAGGCTCGTCGAACCGAAAAGCGGCGACATCCTGCTCGATGACGAGAGCATCCTGGCGATGAAGCCGGAGAGGCTGCGCCGGCGCGTGGGGATGGTGTTCCAGCACTTCAACCTGTTTCCCGACCACACGGCACTCGAAAACGTCATGCTTTCGCTGACCAAGATCAAGAAAATGCCGAGGCAGGAGGCGCGGCGCATCGCCGAGGCACGTCTGGCCGATGTCGGTCTTGCAGAACGCAAGGATCATCGGCCGGCAGGTCTGTCGGGTGGGCAGCAGCAGCGGGTCGCCATTGCACGCGCGCTGGCCATGGATCCGGAGGTCATGCTGTTCGACGAAGTGACCAGTGCGCTCGATCCCGAACTGGTGAAAGGCGTGCTCGACCTGATGGCCGCCTTTGGCCGACAGGGCATGACGATGGCCGTGGTGACGCATGAGATGGGATTTGCGCGCAGGGTTGCCGATCAGGTCGTCTTCATGGATGAGGGCCGCATCGTCGAGGCCGGCTGCCCGCAGCAGATCTTCGACAATCCCCGAAGCGAGCGGCTGCAGCGCTTCCTTGCGGAAGTCCTCTGAAGCGCCTTAGGCAACGCATGGTGCCCCCGGTCGTCTTGATGGCGGGTGCGCCGGATTTCATTCGATCTAGCAAGAGCAGACAACAAGGTTATCGACATGAATGCTTCCACCAAACCTTCGAAGGTCGTCGTCATCGGCGGCGGGATCTTTGGCGTCTCGACATCGGTCCATCTGGCACGGCTCGGGGTCCGCACCGTGCTCATCAATGACGGCCCCCTTGCCAACGGCGCCTCCGGCCGTTCGCTCGCCTGGCTCAACTCGGCGCGTAAACGCACCGACGCCTATCACAGGCTGCGGTTGGCCGGCATAGATCGCTATCGCACACTGGCCGTCCGGTATCCCGATGCGCCGTGGCTTCGCTTCGACGGTGGCTTGACCTGGGATGCGGACGATGCCGGCAACGAGATCGCTGAGATCTTCGACTATGAGCGCGATCTCGGCTATCACGCGCAATGGCTCGCGCCGCAAGGGATTGCCGCGGCGACGCCGGGTGTCGACGAAAATGCGGTGACGCGGCAAGGCGCGATCTTCAACCCCGGGGAGGGCTGGGTCGATCTTCCGTCCTTGATCGGCATGCTTGCGGAAGAATTCCGCACCCTGGGCGGCGTGATCGTCACGGACGCGGGTCGCGCGACGGTCGATATCGACGGCGGGCGTGCCCGTGGCGTGATCACGGCAGACGGCATGCGCCGCGATGCGGATGCCGTACTGCTTGCTGCTGGCGGCGACGTCCCCGCAATCGTGGCCGAGGTCGGCCAGCATATCGGCGATGCAACGCCGGTCGCCCTTCTCGTCCGGACCAAGCCGATCCGCCATCCATTGCAGGCGGTGCTCAACACGCCTCGCATTGCTATCCGGCCAACGCCCAGCGGCGGCTTCGCGCTCGATTCCGCCTGGTCCGAGGAAGAGGTGAGCGTCAGGCTCGACGGCAGCTACGAAGTCAGGCGATCGACGCTGGAGGGGTTGCTGCGCGAGGCTTCCAGAGTTCTCGAAGGCAATCCGGCGCTGGAGATCGAGGATTACGGGGTTGGCCCGAAGCCCATCCCGGGCGACGGCGAGCCGGTCTTCGGCGAGCTGCCGTCAATCCCTGGTTATTTCGTCGCCTTCAGCCATAGCGGCGCCACTCTCGGCCTGATCGCCGGCGAACTGCTGGCGGACGAGATCGTCAGCGGACGCCGCCATCCGCTGCTGGCAGACTTTCGACCGGAGCGTTTCAGCGCGTCGTGACGTGAAGGCGGCAGCAGGAGCAGCCGATGCATCCTTCTGACCCGTCGAGCGTTCTATCGCCAGGAAACAACTGGAGACGCATCATGTTCAAGGACGAACTCGGGGATACCGGCACAAACAAGGATATGCGCGACGGTGTAGAAACCGCGCCGGCCTCCTTCGAAGAGGCGAGCATCAATCCTGATCTTATCAGACGTGAGGGTTTTGCCAGCGATGCTGAATATCGGGCGTATATTGCGACACTCGGAGGTGATGCTTCGGTCGGAGGCACCGTCGAGGAACCGCTCCTGGTCTCCGATGGTCATGCCCTGGAAGGCCGGTTGCGAGAACTGAGAGAAGAACTCGAAAACCTCCGCGCTCGCCTTCACGTGATCCAACATCAGGCCGCGACCGTCGTTACGGAGAACGTCCGATGGGCCGATGCGAGCGCCCATGCGCAGCTTGGCAATCAGCCCTGGCTCAAGCTGGCAGGCGCAATGGCGGCGACCTTCGTCGTCACGAGGGGCATCATGCGTTTGCCTCTGGGAGCCGTGGTGACGACGGCGCTACCGTTGGTGGCGGCGGCGATGAACCGGAAGCTCGCCCGGTGAAAGTCGTCGTCGATGACGGATCAGGCGAAGCCGATTTCCGCGAGCAGAGGCAGGTGGTCCGAGGCAATCCTTGTCAGGCGGTTTTCCAGGACCGCCGCCTGTTTGACGATGAGATCGTCAGTGACGAAGATGTGGTCGAGGCGCATCAGCGGGTAGCGCGAGGGAAAGGTCGCTCTAGGCGCGGCGCCGCTTGCGAGCTGGGCGTCCTTCAATGACCGCGCGGCAAGTCGGTAAGTCGCCGATGACGGAATGGCGTTGAAATCGCCGCAGAGGATGGTTGGAAGAGGTTCATCCGCCGTGCCGCGCAGCCAGCCCGGGTTCAGCAATGTCGTCATCTGCCGGATGCGCTCGCGGCCTCGGAGGCCGAGATGAGTGTTGACGACCAGCAGTTTTCTGTCGCCGACCAGTATTTCGACGGAAATGGCGCCGCGCTGTTCGCCGATGGATGGCAATGGTCCGGCCTTGACCGCGCCTGTCGGCAGCGAAGTGATGATCGCATCGCCATACTGCTCCTCGGCGATCGACAGCGCTGGATGGAAATGAGCCTGCATCTTCAAAAGCGAGGCGATCGCATGGGCCTGGTCAACGCCGCCAGTCCTGCGCCTGAGGACGTCGACCTCCTGAAGAGCGACGATATCAGCCTCAGCCTCAGCGATGACAGACGCGATGCGGCCGGGATCGAGCTTCCGGTCGCCGCCGATACAACTGTGCACGTTATAGGTCAGGAGTTTGATTGATTTATCCGGCATAGGCCCCGCTGAACTCGTTCCCCCCGGGAGAACATAGAATGTGTTCTCCGGGGAACACAAAACTAGTTTGATCGTTCCCGATGATCGAACCATCGCGCTCGCACTCCTGAGGACAATCGATGAGCTTGAAAAGCATGATATGGAATGGACTGCTCGTTGCTGCCCTTTGTCTTGCTGTCTTTCTCCTCTATCGGATCTTCCAACAATACAGCCTCGATCAGATCGTCCAATCGGTTCGCAGCATACCTTTGTCGACCTTTTGCATGGCACTTCTCTTTGCGACGGGGTCCTATCTGTGCCTGAGCTGCTTCGATGTCCTGGCGATCCGTTCGCTCGGCAAATCCTTGCCCTATTCCAGGATTGCACTGGCGTCCTTCATCAGCCTTTCGCTCGGCCACAATATCGGCTTTGCCGGGCTGAGCAGCGGCGCCTTTCGCTATCGTTTCTATTCGCGCTGGGGGCTGACGGCGGAGGACGTGGCGAAGATCATCCTCTTTTGTGGTGTCACGGTGGGGCTTGGGCTGATCACACTTGGCGGTCTTGCCATGATCGTCAATCCCGGCGATGCCGGGCGCCTGCTGCGCATCGACCCGGCAAGTGTGCGCATCTTCGGTTTGCTGGCGCTGGTCGTGCCGGGGGTCTATGCGGGCCTGGCGTTTTTCATCCGCGGCACGTTGCGGCTGTGGCGCTGGTCGTTTCAGCTACCGCGATTTTCGATCGCGGTCGCACAGGTTGCGGTCGGGACGATCAATTTCATGCTCGTCGCCGCCTGCCTGCATCAGATGCTTTCGGCCTTCGGCGACGTTGCCTTCTTCAGGTCGGTGACGGCGTACGTGCTTGCCAATTCAGCGATCCTCGCAACCCATGTTCCGGGCGGTCTCGGCGTGCTTGAGGCGACGGTCTCCTATGTCGTGCCGAAGGAGGCGTCGATCGGCGCGCTGATTGCGTTTCGCTGCGCCTATTTCTTCATTCCGCTGGCGCTCGGCACGACGCTTCTCGTCATCAGCGAGGTCGTTTTCCGACGGACGTCACGCGGGGCGAATGAGGAGGCGGACGAGCGCGCCGAGGCCCAGTCGGTCTAGGGGCGCGAAGGGTCGAACCGGATCGAAGAGGGCGGTGCCTAAAATCGGCGAAATGCTGCCCGGCAGCTCGACGGTGAATTCCCGTAAACCCCGAGGCCCGTCATTGAGCGCGTCGACTGTCTCGATCAACGAGCCGCTTTGCATAAAGGCTGCGGCAAAGCTTTCCGGGGTGGTTCCGAGATATTCCGAAAGCAGGCGATTGCGCAGATCCACGATCGCGCGGCGATGCTCGTTATTACCGGCCTCGACAAGCATGTCACATTCGCAATCCAGCCCTTCCGAGCGATTGTTGAGGTTGGACGAGCCGATTCGGACCAGTTCGTCATCGGCAATCATCAGTTTGGAATGGACGAGCACCTCCACCTCGCCGTTCTCTCCGGGCGTGACTGGCCCGGGCACGACAGCATAGTAGACGCGCAGGCGGTCCGCACGATCGGCGCGTTTCAGGCGGCGGATGACCCTGTCGCGATTGCCGCCCATGACAATCTTTTCGATCAGCCCGTGAGAGCTGCGCGTGCAGATGATGACGACTTCGGGGCAGTCCTCCTCCTGCAGCCGCGCGGCAATGGCGTCGGCGACGCGGAAGGAGGCAAGATATTGCGCCTCGATGTAAAGCTGCCGCCGCGCCCGGGCGATAATGTCTAATGTCATGGCGATGCCGTCGCTGATGCCGGGGCGAAGTGCGGTCGAGGGCTCCGTCAGCGCGAAGCTGACCGCGATCTCCTTCAGGGGAACTGCGAGATCGTCCGGCCAGGCGAAGGGGACGTTTTCGGCCAACGACAGGTGGCTTTCGCCGGTGGCGTTTTCCCAGCGCCGCCTGGCGATATCGCCGATCAACCTGGCAGCATCGCCGGTGACCATTGCCTGAACGTCGTGCAGCGGATCGTAGGAAACGCCCTCGGGGTCGCGCCGTAGCTTATCCTTGGCGCGGTGGAGCCAGGTGTCCCACCGGCGCGACGTCAGATCTATGCCGCCGATGAAGGAGACGGCATCGTCGATACAGACGAGTTTCTGATGGTGGCAGCCGCGCAATGTCGGCTGAAGTTCGAAGCGTAAATCGATCCGCGCATTTCTGGGAAAGTTTTTCTTCCGCAGCGGCTGCAGGGACTTGCCAGAATAAACGGGACCGAGCGCCCAGATGAGGATGCGTATTTCGAGCTTCGGATTTGCCGCTGCCAGGGCATGCAACAGGTCGGCCAGCGTTTTGTCGGACTTATCGGGTTCCAACCGGATGTTCGGATTGAAATCCCACCCGACGATCCAGATGGTGCGCCGCGCCTGTCGCAACGCGCGCGCCAGCTCTGCGAAATAGCTGTTGCCGTTGATCAGGAAGGCCGCCTTCGCAGCGCTCCCTTCCGGGGACAAGGCGCTGCCCTCCTGTTTCTGGCGGCCGCCCGGCCGTTGTGATTTTGTCTGGGGCAAGCTCGGGTTATTGAAGATGGTTTCGAATGTCGTCATGATTGCCTCGGCCTCTAACTGGAGCACAAACGCCCGGAATTTGCCTGAGTTCCCCGATAGCGTCGGCCAGTGGCGCGCTGTGGGCAGCCTGCGATGCAAAATGCAAGGAAACGAGATGTCACAACGAGCAGGCAGCGCCGATCTTCCTCTTCACGGGGGACGCGTACCGTATTGGCTCGGCGACCGGATGACGCGGTTGGGAACGCTGATCACCGAGGCGATCGTTCATCATTATGGCCGCGACGAATTCCTGCGCAGGCTCGCGCATCCCTTCTGGTTCCAGTCCTTCGGCGCGGTCATGGGCATGGACTGGCATTCCTCAGGCATCACGACCAGTGTTCTCGGGGCGTTGAAGCGCGGGCTGAAGCCGCGTGCCGGCGAGCTCGGCCTGCATGTTTGCGGCGGCCGCGGCGCGCATTCGCGCAAGACGCCGCAGGAACTCGTCTCGATCGGCGAGCGTGTCGGTCTCGACGGCGAGGGGCTTGCGACCACCAGCCGTCTTATCGCCAAGGTCGACAGCGCCGCCCTTCAGGATGGGTTCGATCTTTATCTGCACGGGTTCATCGTTGCCGATGACGGCCATTGGGTGGTCGTGCAGCAGGGCATGAACGGCGACAGGCGGCAGGCCCGGCGCTATCACTGGCTGTCCGAAGGCCTGGAGAGCTTCGTCGACTCGCCGCATGCGGCAATCGAGGGAAGGAGCCAGGGCGAGATCGTCAATCTTGCCGACCGGCGCGCCGAACGCTCGCGGCGCGGTCAGCTCGATCTGCTAGCGACCCTCGGTCCCGACCGGATCATCCGCGAAGCCGCCGCATTGTTGCGCGCCGAAGCGCCGGCGCCCGAACCCGCCGCACAGCCGATGCTGCCGCACCTGATCATGCCTGCCCATCACGACGTCCGCGAGAGCGACGTCAACATGCGCCGCCTGCATGGAAATCTGGCTGCCGCCGCCGATCGCGGGCCGGCGGAATTCGAAGAGCTGCTGCTCGTTCCAGGCGTTGGCGCCCGCACGGTGAAGGCGTTGGCGATGGTGGCGGAAGTCGTCCACGGCGCACCCTGCCGTTTTTCCGATCCGGCGCGCTTCTCGATCGCCCATGGCGGCAAGGACCGCCATCCTTTTCCGGTCCCGCTCAAGGTCTATGACGAGACGATCGCCGTGATGAAATCGGCGGTGCAGAAGGGCAGGCTCGGACGCGAGGAGGAATTGCAGGCGCTCAAGCGCCTGGACGATCAGTCCAGGCAGATGGAACGCTATGTGACAGGTCCCGACCTCAAAGAATTCATCGCCGGCGAATTCCGCCAATCCGCCGATTTCGGAGGGCGGAGCGTCTTCGGTTGGGAGGAGCCGCCCGCAGAGTAGGGCACCCTTTTATGCCATTACCCTAACTCGCTGAGCCAGGCAGGGCGACCTCGCCGTTTTTCTCACCATCTCAGTACCGGATGGAGGATGCTGAAACCTTGATAAGAACGATCCCGGGAGTGTTCACACCTTCAGGAAACCACCGCTCGAGATCGGGGACCCAATGTTCTTGGAATGCAGCCTTGTCCCGTACCAGCGAGGCGAGGCCCTCGACAGCGATGAAAATCCCCGGTTTGCCGAGGAGGCTGGGAGGTGCCGTGAACGTCAGCGAGACGGTGTCGATGCCTTCGATCTCCGTGATTTTGCTGCTGTCTTCATACGAAAAGAACCAGGAATCCCCGTCATATTCGACGTCGCCGTTGTTGCTCATCGGCCGGGCCGAGATGCGGCCCGACCCGGCGTTCGTCGACAGCATGCAGAAATCGATCTTCTTCAGTTGCGAGGACAGGTCTTCGAGGGTCATGGACGCCATTGCGATCTCCCAGGTTTGAATGCTCGGGAGTAGCGTGCAAGCGTCCAAATTGTTCCGTGGAACGCCCGCGTGACTGAGCCCCCATCCGTTTGATCTATTCCCGCACGGTTTAAGGATGGAAGTATGTGGGAATTCCAGGAGTTACAGCAGCGTCCCATGCGAAGCTGAAAGATAAGCAGCGCTGTAGCCCTCAATGACCGTCGGGCGGGACGGCTTCGACCGGAACCGTCTCTTTCAGGTTCTTCCGGTGGAAGATGAAGAGCCCCGCAACGACGATGATTGCGGCACCGATGATGATCTGTGCATCGGGAATATCGTTGAAGAAGAGGTAGCCGAGGACGATCGCCCAGAGCAGCAGCGTATATTGCAACGGGGCGAGCAGCGATGCCGGTGCGAGCTTGAGCGAGCGGGTGATGAGCAGATGCGCGCACGAGGCGACGATGCCAAGCAGCAACATGCCGGACCAATCGATGAGGGTTGCCGACTGCCAGTGGCCGACGCTTAAAACGATGCCGGTGACGAGCGCGGCGATCGTCTGCCATGTCACCAGCGTCGTGTCGCTGGTCGAGCGCAGATAGCGGCTCATCACCAGCGACAGCGCAAAGGCAAGGCTGCCGGCAAGACCGAAGAGCGATGGAAGCGACAGCATCGCCATGGACGGACGCAGCGCGATGACGACGCCTGCGAAGCCGATCAGAACGGCCAGCCACCGGCGCCAGCCGATCTTTTCTCCGAGAAAAAAATGCGAGAGCGCCGCAATGTAGATCGGACCGGCCATATAGAAGGTCATCACATCTGCGAGCGGCAGATAGGCGACAGCGGCATAAAACAGCGCGACATCGCAGGTCGCCATAAAAACACGGATGAACTGGAGGCCCTTCTGCTCGACGCGGAACAAGGCCATCGGCCCTTGCCGAAGGATCATTGGTCCGAGCACGATGAAAGCGCCAATCGAGCGGATCACCAGCACCTGGCCGACGGCAAAGCTGGCGACCAGCCACTTGCCCATTGCATCGTTCAGCGCAAAAAGCAGATCGCCAAGCAGCATCAGCAAGACGCCGGTCATGATCAGATTTCCGGCATTGGCTACGCCAGTCTTGGTCGTCATCTTTGGCATCCTCGCAAAACGGCCGCGCATGCGCGGCCGAGTGCGGCTTCTGCCTTAACGCTGCCGATGTCAATGGTCAGTTTGAAGCGGCTGCACTCGAATTTGCCAGGGGGTACAGCGAGCGACAGTCTTCGTTCACCTTGACCGACAGCTTAGTTGTCTGACCGGCGGCACCGCGACGTACGATCGTGGAACCAGCGATTAAATTGGCTGTCTTTAGGAAAGGGCGCACCGGCCCCCGCCCTGGACATTAAGTCAGGCTCACCAAGGTAGTGTGCCCTTGTCATTGATGAAGGCACCCGTCTGGCCGTCGTTCGCGACTGCAAGCTGGACGATGATCTCAGCCGCCTGCTCGACCGTCCGATAGCCTGTATTGCCGTTAAAATCGGTCTTTGTGTATCCGGGATCCGCGCTGTTGACCCTGATGCCGAACGACGCGAGGGCCTTGGAAAACGATACGGTCACTGCGTTGAGGGCGGTCTTCGAGCTGTTGTAGCCCATGCTGTTCACACCATAGAATTCGCTCTCCGGGTCTGTCAGGGCGCCAAGCGAACCGAGCTCGCTGCTGACGTTGACGACATTGGCGGACCCCGCTGCTTTGAGCAGAGGCAGGAAAGCTTGCGTAATTCGGATCGGCCCGAATACGTTGATCTCGTAGACCTGACGGATGTCGTCTAAGGTCTGATCCGCCGGATCGATGAATGCTCCGGGTATGCCCGCATTGTTGACCAGTGCGTCGAGCTTGCCGTCTTCCTGTCTGACACGATCCGCGGCTGCCTTCACACTTGCGTCGTCCTCGACGGCAATTTCAAGGAAGCGCACATCGTGACCCTGAGCTCGCAAAGTTTCCGCCGCACTCTCACCGCGCCCCGCATCGCGGGCACCAAGCCAAACACGATAACCCAATCCCCCGAGCCGTCGAGCGGTTTCAAAGCCGATGCTCTTGTTGGCGCCGGTGATCAATGCATTCTTCGACATGGTCGTTCTCCATTCTGGTTGCCCGTCCAATATGAGTAGGCGCCTTTCCGGCCGCGTGCCAAATTCTATTGAACTCTTGCCTAATCCTGCCGAAAGACTTGCGCGCGTTGGAGGAGGGTGCAATTTAACAGCATGGACAATGTGGGCGAAGAACTAAGGTCCCTGATCGACAGGCACTCGCGTGGCGGTCGTACGACGACCGCCATTCCACGCGTCGGTTTGCTAAGAGCAGAACGCACGACTGAGCCGACGGCAGGCATGACGGAGCTTGTCATATGCCTGGTGTTACAAGGCGCCAAGGCAATCACTTGCGGCGAGAACGTATTGCACTATGGAGGGGGCAGCTACTTCGTGGCCTCGGTCGAGGTTCCTGTCTTTGGCAGAATATCCGAAGCGAGCCTCCAGAAGCCATTTCTCGGCGTCGGGTTCAGCTTTGACGCCCGTAACATCGCCGACCTTCTGATTGAGATGCCTGATGTGCACGATCCGGAATTCTTATGTGGCCTCGGCGTGAGTCCGACCGATCCTCAGCTCGAAGAAGCATTTCTACGGATGATGCGACTTCTCGATAGGCCAAACGAAATTTCCGTCATGGCACCAATGATTGAGCGGGAAATCCTGTTCCGGCTATTGCGGGGACCGCAGGGAGCGAAGCTGCGGCAGATCGCACAGATCGACGGCCGCCAGTCTCAAGTCAGGCGGGCGCTCGCCTGGATTCGCGAAAACTTCACGGAATCTTTCAAGGTCGAAGATCTGGCGCGGATGACGGGAATGAGTGCTTCGGTGTTCCACCGCCATTTCAAGGCGGCAACGACCATGACGCCCATCCAGTATCAGAAGCGGTTCCGTCTCCACGAGGCACGCCGTCTGTTGCTCGAGACTCCGGGCGACGCCGCCCGTGTCGCTTTCGCCGTCGGCTATGAAAGCGCGTCCCAATTCAGCCGGGAATACGGGCGGCTGTTCGGACTTCCGCCCGCCCGCGACGCAAGCCGGCTTCGCGCCAAGCCTATTGCGCCGGTGACGTCGGACGCATCAGACGATGCGGTGACAAGTTTCGGACGCGCAATCTAGCGAGCCTCGTGATAGTATTGTTTCAGGATTTGGCTGGCACGTTCATCCATAAGCCCGCTCGCTGATCAAGGAGCACCGATGGCAGCAAGTGGGCATCCATGTAGCCATGCCCATGCTGAAAATGTCATGACGTCGTCGTGCGTGGCGACCACCATAATGCCATGAAGCAGGCCAAACCGTTCCCGCGGGCGTGGAAGAGTACTGCTGACGCGCCTGTGAGCAGCAACGACAAAGACCGTCGGCGGCTTGGATCAGCTAGATGTGGATGCTCAAGAGGTTGTCTCGGTTGAGGCCGAGGCGACTGATGGGTGTTTTTGATTTCAGGCTGCCGTGCGGACGATGCCAATTGTACATATGGGTCCAGCTTGGCAGATGGGCTTTTCGGTGTTCGGATGACGGATAGGCGCATGCATAGGCCCACTCTCGCAAAGCCGTCTGAATGAAGCGCTCCGCCTTGCCGTTGGTTTTGGGGGTATAGGGTTTGGTGCGGATGTGCTTGAGGCCGAGTGCCTTGCAGGTGGTTGCGAAGTCCTTGGCCTTGTAGCAGGCGCCGTTGTCGGTCATCACCCGCGTGACTGTGATGCCCAGGCTCTGATAATAGGTGACGGCCGCCTTGAGGAAGGCAATGGCGCTAACGGCGGTTTCGTCGGGGAAGATATCGGTAAAGGCGATGCGGGAGGCATCGTCAATGCAGATGTGGACGTATTCCCAGCCGACACCACGCGAGTTGCTTTGGCCGGTCCGGTTGCCGGTGATGCGGTGGCCGACGCGATGAAAGCGGCCGAGGCGCTTGATATCGAGATGGATCAGACCACCCGGCTCGGCATATTCGTAACGTACAATCGGCTCGGCGGGATCGACATCCTTCATCCGTGACAGGCCTGCACGCCTGAGAACGCGGCTGACGGTGGCGGGCGACACGCCTGTTTCCATGGCGATGTGCTTGCCTGTCCGGCGCTGACGGCGAAGTGCGACGATGCGCTCTGCCAAGGACTGACCCGTCTGACGTGGACTGATTTTGGGCCGGGACGAGCGGTCCGCCATCCCGGCGCGTCCTTGTGCCCTGAACCGTTCGACCCAGCGCGAAACGATCTTTGACGAGACACCATAAAGGCGGGAAGCCTGGGCTTTGGACACTTGGCCTTTGGCAACGGCCAAAGCCATTTCCTCTCGACGCAACGGGGTCAGTCGGGCATTCTTATGGATGTTCATTCGGAGTGATCCTGGAAAACTGAGGTGTGGTAACTCCAGTCTCCTAAATCCGCTCCGAATGGACAACCTCCGGAAAGCTCACAGCTAGAGCGCCCAATCATCCCAATTTTGGACTTCGGCAGCTTTGTCCTCGCGGCAAATGGTTTCCAGCGCCAGCGAGGCACGACTGGAGTGCCTTTGTTTATGCCGCAGGATCTCAAATTGGCGGGACGGCAGAGGGAAGCGCGCCTTTACCAGCAGACCTTGCGTCAAGAGTGGCGCGGCCACGGCTCCCGAAACGACTGTCGCGCAGAGGCCCTCCCTTGCTGCCGATATGACCGCCTCGTTCGACGGCAGTTGCAGCGCGACAGCCAGATCTCCGGGGTCTATGCCGAGATTGGAAATCGCCGCCTCGAAAGCCGACCGGGTTCCGGACCCCTTTTCCCGCATGACCCATTTTGTGCCCGAAACCAGGTCTGCCGGTGCAATTGGTTTGCCACGCGCCCAGGGATGGCGCGGACCGACGACGACAAGGAGTTCGTCCTCGGCAAGCGGCTGAACATGCAGCGCCGGCTCATCAACGCTGCCTTCGACGAAACCGACTTCGGCCAATCCATCGAGAACCGCTTTTGCCGCCGTGGTCGTGTTGCCAATCATCAGCTTCAGGTCAATGCCCGGGTAGCGGATCTTGAAACGCATCAGCATCGCCGGTAGCCAGTAGCTGGCGATCGTCTGGCTCGCAAAAACGACCAGTTCACCCTTTTGCAAGCCGCCGAGATCGGACAGGACGAGTGCTGCGGCCTTTGCGCGCGCCAGCGTCGCTCTAGCCTCCCCCAGAAACACCCGTCCTTCATATGTCAGCTCTATGCGGCGTCCGACGCGATGGAAAAGCTCGACGCCATAGGAGGTCTCGAGATTGCGGATAGCCGAGCTGACGGCCGATGGCGTGAGCCCGATCTCAAACGCGGCCTTGGTCAGATGCTCGCGTTCCGCAACCGCGACGAAAATGGAAAGCTGTTCAAACGTCATTGATTCAATCGTTCGATTTTAGCGAATGAACTATGCTATACTATTCAATAGAAGTCGACAATCGAGTGTGGGAGATTACGGTCCTCCGCAAGGACTTGCCGATGATCGTTTCCGCCTCACGTTCCCTGTCGCTTCCTGCCGCCCTGCCAGGACTCCTCCTGTGTGCGGCAGTCACGCTCTCTGCGTATCTCGTTGAACAGCTGCAGATGATGGTTTTCGGCTCGCATTGGATCGAGAGCCTTGTGCTTGCCATTCTGATCGGCATTGCCGTGCGCTCCTCGGTCTGCCTGCCGCAGACCTTCATTCCCGGCATCCAATTCGCCGCCAAGACACTGCTCGAGATTGCGGTCGTGTTGCTCGGCGCCTCGCTCAGCACGGCTGCCATCCGACAGGCTGGATTGCCGCTTGTCGGCGGAGTTGCCGTTCTGGTTGCTCTGTCTTTGGCCGGCAGCTTTGTTATCGGGCGGCTCTTCGGGCTGTCGGCCAGCCTGGCGACGTTGGTTGCTTGCGGCAATTCGATCTGCGGCAATTCTGCGATTGCCGCCGCAGCGCCCGTGATCGGCGCCAAACCCGACGATATCGCCGCCTCGATAGCCTTTACCGCGCTGCTCGGTATCGGTGCCGTGCTGACGCTGCCGCTTCTTCACCTGCTCTTTGGTTTCAGCGCCGTACAATATGGCGTTTTCGCCGGACTGACAGCCTATGCCGTCCCGCAGGTCTTGGCGGCCACGGCCTCTGCCGGAGCCGTCAGCACCCAGGTGGGCACGCTCGTCAAACTGATCCGCGTGATGATGCTCGGACCCGTCATCCTCGTGCTCGGCGCAGTTCATGGCCGCCGTCCTGGCGGTTCGCCAGTCAAGCTCCGCCATGTTCTCCCATGGTTCATCCTCGGTTTTGCAGCCATGGCGACGCTTCGTTCCCTCGACGCGATCCCGGCGCCGCTGCTGCCCGGAATGGGGGCTGTTTCCGCCGCCTTCACCGTCACCGCCATGGCGGCTTTGGGCCTCTCCGTCGATGTCAGATCCGTCGCCCATACCGGCGGTCGTGTCCTCGCAGCGGCGGCGCTGTCGCTGTTGGCGCTGGGGGCTCTCGGGCTTTGCCTGATCGGGCTGCTGAATATCGTCTGATCGAGGTGATATGCCCAAAATACTTGCAAAGAATCCGGTTGCCTTCCAAACGATCAGCAGCTAGCCTGTATATACAGGTTAGGCGGAAGCATAGATCGTCATGCGGGTCATCTCTTCACAGCAAGCTGCGGATCTTCTCGAAGACGGGATGACTGTCGCTGCTTCCGGTTTTGGAGGATGCTGCCATCCCGAGGCCATTACGGCCGCTGTCGAGGAGCGTTTCCTCGCCTCTGGAAAACCCCGCAACCTGACGCTTCTGTTCGCTGCCAGTACGGGCGATCGTCAGACGCGCGGCATGGGGCACTTCGGTTATGAAGGCCTGGTCGCCTGTGTGATTGCCGGGGGATGGCGCGGAACGCCGCGCCTTGGAAAGCTTGCGATCGAGGAAAAGATCGAAGCGCATTGCTGGCCGCAGGGCGTCATCGCGCAACTCTATCGGGCGATTGCGGCGGGTCAGCCTGGAGTGGTCACCCATATCGGTCTCGGTTCCTTCATGGATCCGCTTCATGGCGGCGGCCGCATGAATGCGACGACACCGCGTTCGCTTGTCGAGCGTGTGTCGTTGCGCGGCAAGGAATGGCTGCTTTATCCGTCGATGCCGCTCGACTGCGTGCTCTTGCGCGGAACGACGGCCGACGAAGACGGGAACATCACGCTCGAGGACGAGGCCTTCCCGCTCGATGTGCTCGCCATGGCACAGGCGGGCCGAAACTCCGGTGGCATCGTCGTCGTGCAGGTCAAAAGGATTGCCGAGCGCGGCTCGCTGCAGCCCAACGATGTTCGTATCCCGGCGGCGCTCGTCGATTATGTCGTCGTCTGTGATGATCCGGCCCAGCACGGCATCAGTTTCGCTGAAACGGACAATATCGCCTATACCGGGCGCGTCCGGATGGCGGTGAGCCGCCTGCAGCCGGCGCCGCTGTCGGTCGATAAGATTATTCAGCGACGCGCCTTCCTGGAACTGGCGCCGCTGAACCGCCCGACGATCAATCTCGGCATCGGCATTGCCGCCGGGATCGGCCGTATCGCCAGCGAAGAGGGATTCGACGATTATACCGTGACGATCGAATCCGGCGTCATCGGCGGCGTGCCGGCCGAAGAGCTGTCCTTCGGCGCCGCGGTCAATCCGACCGCCATCGTCCCACAGGCATCGCAGTTCGACTTTTACGACGGCGGCGGCCTGGACATCGCCTTTCTCGGCATGGCCGAGGTGGATCGGCATGGGGCGGTCAATGTCAGCCGCTTCAACAATTCCATCGTCGGGGTCGGCGGATTCACCAATATCTCGCAGACAGCCAAGCATGTTGTCTATCTCGGCGCATTTTCGGCGGGCGGCGCGCAAATTGCAGTTGCCAACGGCAGGCTCGACATCATCCAGGACGGCCGCCTTTGCAAGATCGTCGAGGCTGTCGACCAGATCAGTTCGAGCCCAGCCTTTGCGCCGGAGGGACAGTCACAGCTCGTCGTCACTGAGCGGGCGGTTTTTCGGGTGATCGGCGGATGCTTGACGCTGACGGAGTTTGCCCCCGGCATCGATCTTGCCGCCGATGTTCTCGACCGCCTGCCGAAGGGCATCGCGGTGTCGGACCAGCTGAAGCAGATGGATGTGCGCCTGTTTTCGACCCATGCCATGAAGGACTTTGCCCCATGAAAATCGATGGAGCCGCCATCATCGTCACGGGCTCGGCAACGGGTGTCGGGGCTGCATGCGTGAAGCAATTCGCCGAGGGCGGCGCCCGGGTGGTCATCAACTACAGCCGCAGCAAAAAAGAGGCCGATGAGACCGGCGATATCTGCCGCAGTCTGGGCACGGAGGTCGAGATCGTCCAAGCCGACGTTGCCGACGACGCGGCTTGCCGCCGGATGGTCGCGATTACCGTCAATCGATGGGGACGGCTCGACGCCTTGGTGAACAATGCCGCAATGACGGTCATATCCGATCCTTTCGATCTGGAGACGCTGTCGGCCGAAGACTTCCAGAACGTTTTCGGTGTCAACGTCATCGGCGTCTATCAGATGTGCCGGGCGGCGATACCTGCGATGCGGAACAGCGGCGGCGGTGCGATCGTCAATGTCTCATCCAACGTTGCCTTTACCGGCGGCGGCAGTTCGCTTGCCTATACGGCCTCCAAGGGTGCGCTCAATGCGCTGACTTTGGCCTTGGCGCGCACCTGCGGTCCCGATATCCGCGTGAATGCGGTTTGCCCCGGCATCATCGATACGCGCTGGATGCGCGACACGCTCGGGCCGGATGCCTATGGAGCCATTGCCAAGCGATTTTCGGAAACCGCGCCGCTCGGCCGGGTCGCGACACCGGAAGACGTTGCCGGCGCCATAGTCTGGCTTGTTCAGGGGGCTGACTTCGTCACCGGTGAATTGCTTTCCATTGACGGCGGCATCCGCCTGTCCGGTGGCGCTCGCAAACCCGCGACATCCGGGGGAGCCGCATCGTGACGCTATCGGCCCAATCCATCCTCGACTTCCCGGTGCCGCAAGCGACACATGTGGTTACCGCAAGGGATGCCATCCTTTACGCCCTGTCGGTTGGCTACGGCACCAACGCGCTCGACGAAAAGACATTGAACTACGTCTATGAACGCGATCTCGTGACCGCGCCGACCCTTGCCAATATCGTGGCGCATCCAGGCCCATGGATGCAGCAGACAGGCGTCGACTGGGCGCGTCTGGTGCATTCCGAACATCGCCTGACGATCCATCGGCCGGTTCCTCTCGATGTGCCGCTGATCTCACGCTCGCGCGTCTTGTCGGTGGTCGACCGCGGCGTTGAGAAAGGGATGTTCGTCAGCTTCGAGCGCTTGATCGCAACCGTGGACGATGGTGAGCCAATCGCGACGATCGTCCAGACGAATGCGTGCCGCGGCGACGGTGGGTGCGGTTCGGCGGGATCTGCGCCCGAACCCTTGTCGAAAGTCCCGGAGAGAGCGCCGGATCTTGAAATCAATGTCGACATCCCTGACAACGCCGCTCTGCTTTATCGCCTGAACGGCGATCTCAATCCGCTGCATGTCGACCCGCGGGCAGCCGGCAAAAGCGGCTTTGACCGGCCGATCCTGCATGGGCTGTGCAGCTTCGGTTATGCGGGTTACGCCATTGTCGCTGCCATCGATCCAAGCCTGGCGAGCGCCTTGAGCGCCATCGCGGCGCGTTTCAGCGCGCCGATCTTTCCCGGCGAAACGATCACCGTGCAGATGTGGCGGAACGATGCCGAGATTCGCTTCCGAGGCCTCGTTGCTTCTCGCGGCGCGATCATCCTCGACAATGGCATGGCGAGGTTGTCATGACGAAAGCGGTCAAACCCGCCGCCGGCGAGGCGCGCCATTATATCAGGATCAAGGAGCAGATTCTGGCCGAGATCGCCGAGGGCAAGCTGCAGCCGGGAGACCGGGTATCCTCTGAGAGCGAATTGGTGGCGGCATTCGGCGTCAGCCGCATGACGGCGAACCGGGCGCTGCGGGAGTTGATGTTCGAGGGTGTTCTCAAGCGATCCGCCGGGATAGGAACCTTCGTGTCGCCAAAGCACCTCGACGTCGATCTGCTTCAAATCCGCAACATAGCCGACGAAATACTGGAGCGGGGCCACACGCATCAGGCGATCGTGGTCAAGGCCGGCTTGATGAAGGCGGATGCCAACGTCGCCGACGCGCTCGAACTCATCCTCGGCGCTGAGGTGATGCATTCGCTGATCGTGCACATGGAAAACGACCGGCCCATTCAGGTCGAGGAGCGCTACGTCAATCCGCTGGTCGCGCCCGACTATCTGTCGGCCGACTTCCGCAGCATGACGCCGCACGAATATCTGACGGAGGTGGCTCCGATAACGGCGTTCGAACATATCGTCCAGGCCGTCAAACCGGATCCGGCCATACGCAAATATCTCGGCCTCAGGAATGATCACCCTTGCCTGCGCGTCTTTCGAAGAACTTGGTCAGGCGAGGCCGTCGTGACCTGTGCGCTGTTATACTATCCCGGCGCGCAATATCGGCTGGAAGCACGGTCCACCAAGGGTCCCGCACGGCCCGTAGCCATTCTCGGAGAGAAACAGTGAGCGCCACCAATTCTCCATCGATCATCTTCAGTGCGGCGGCGCCGACGATCGAGGACATCGCAGCAATTGCCCGTCGTCACGCAAGGATCGAGGTATCGGCCGAGGTCGAGGCCCGGATTGTGGGCGCGCGCGCCGTCGTCGATCGCTATACGGAAAGCGATCTGCCGGTCTATGGCCTGACGACGGGACTTGGGGCGGGGGTCGATACCCGACTTGCAACGGAAGATCTGGTAGCGTTCCAGATGCGTGTGCCGCAAGCCCGCTCCGTCGGTGTCGGGGAGCCGCTTGCCGAGGAATCCATGCGGGCGATGATGGCCGTCAGGGCCGCCGGCATGGCGGCGGGCGGTTCCGGCGTTTCGCTGAAAATCTTCCAGGGTCTGATTGCCGCCATCAATGCCGGTGTCCATCCTGTCGTCCCCTCATTGGGCTCGATCGGTGCGGCGGATTTGGCGCCGCTTGCCCATATGAGCCGGGGCCTTCTGGGCTTCGGTGAGATCGAGTTTGACGGCGAAGTGCTGCCGGCCGCCATCGCCCTTGACAGGGCCGGCCTGAAGCCCCTCGAATTGGCGCCGAAGGACGGGCATGCGCTTGTTGTGGCCAACAGCCTCTCCATCGGCCTCGCCTGCTTGGCGCTTGTGGATATCGAGCGGCTCTTCGATTGGTCCCTGAAGGCGATTGCCGTTAATTTCGAAGCGTTCCGGGCCAATGTCAGTGCCTTCGACGACCGCGCTCTGGCTGCAAGACCGGCCTTTGGGCAGCGCCGCGTCGCCGCTCAGCTGATGGAGCTTCTTTCGGGCAGCTCCTTGCTTGCCGCCGATGCGGCAAGGCGTCTGCAGGATCCTTTGAGCTACCGCTGCACGCCGCAGGTTTGGGGCGCGTTGCGGCATGCGATCGATGAGGCAAGGCAGGCGACTGACATAGAGCTCGTCAGTTCCAGTGACAATCCTGTCGTGATCGCATCCGAGGGCGTCATTCTTTCACACGGCAATTTTGACATGACCGCTTTTGTGCTCGCCTGGGAAAGGCTGGGGCAGGCGATGGCGCATTGTGCGGCAGGCACCGCCTATCGGATCATGAAGATCATGTCGCCTGGCATGTCCGACCTGCCCCGCTTTCTGACCCCGATGGGCCAGAGCCGTACCGGTTTTGCGACCGTGCAAAAGACCGTCTCGGCCATGGAAGCCGAAATCCGCCATCTAGCCATGCCGGTTTCGCTTTCGCCCATTCCTGTCGCCGATGGCGTCGAAGACCAGGCATCGATGGCTCCGAGCGTTTTGGCAAAGGCGCAGGCGATCGTCGAGCGCCTGCGCTATCTGGTCGCCATCGAACTGATTGCTTCGGTACAGGCCGTCGAGCTCAGAGGCGTCTCAGGCGAATTGGGCAAGGGATCGGCGGAAGCCTATGCCTTTGTCCGCACCCACGTCCCGGCGCTTGAAGAGGATCGCGCGCAAGGGCCGGATTTTGCGACGATTGCCGCATTGATCGGGCGTGGCCCGCAATAAGCCGGTTTGCCACTGCCCCGGCAAGAAGGGCAGGGCGCCGACCGGTCATGCTGATGGTCATTCAGGAGAATGCCGTCAGTCCGTTCATTGAAAAGTCAACAAGAGGGAATGACTATGAAAAATTGGACAAAAGGCGTTTTTGCAGCCGGCATCATGGCAGCCGCCATGTTCCAGCCTGCATCCGCAGAGACCATCAAAGTCGGCAGCAAGAATTTCACCGAGCAGTTTATCCTCGCCGAAATGTACGCCGCCGTTTTGGAAAATGCCGGCATCACAGTCGAGCGCAAGATCAACCTCGGCGGCACACTGATTGCTCACCAGGCATTGGTGGCCGGCGAGATCGATCTCTATCCGGAATATACCGGCACGGCGCTGGCTTCTGTCGTCAAGGGTGAGATGTCGACCGATGCCGAGAAGGTCTACACGCAGGTCAAGGACTTCTACGCCAAGCAGTTCAACCTCACCTGGCTGAAGCCGAGCGGCATCAACAATGGCTATGTCATCGTCGTCCGGCAGGAAACGGCGCAGGCCAACAATCTGAAAAGCCTGTCGGATCTCGCCAAGGTTTCCAAGACCCTGGTCTTCGGCGGCGGCGCTGAATTTCCGGACCGCGCCGATGGCCTGCCCGGCCTGAAGCGTGTCTACGGCGCCGAGTTCAAGGAGTTCAAGCAGTTTGCCAAGCTTGGCCTTCGTTATGACGCGCTGGAACAAAAGGACATTGACGTCGCCAATGGCGCCGCGACCGACTGGCAAATCGGCTCGAAGAACCTCGTGCCGCTGGCAGACGACAAGGGTCTGTTTCCGCCCTACTACGTGGCCCCCGTTGTCCGCCAGGACGTGCTGAAGGCCAATCCGAAGGTTGCCGAACTGCTGGAAGCGGTCGGCACCCATCTCGACAATGAGAAAATGCGCGTCCTCAATGCCAAGGTCGAGACCGATCACGAGGAAGCCAAGGACGTGGCGGTCGAATTCCTCAAGGAAAACGGCCTGCTGCCGAAATGATTGTCACGCCCGCGGCCGGGTATCGATCCGGCCGCGATCTGGCGTGGCGATCCCTTTAGGGTGTCTGTTCAAAAATCCGTCCCTTCAGCAGCTGGACAGGAATGTGGAGAAGCGGGAAATGCAGGAAATCTGGATCGATTATCTCAACGCCCTCGATGCCAAGGCGCTGGCGCTGACGAATGACGAGATTCTCGATGCGGTGTCGAAAGCGCTGGATGCGCAGGGCAGGGGCGAAACCGTCATCGAGCCGCGTGTTCATCTTGTGCCGGAGAGCTCCGACAAGGGCCATTTCAACGTGCTTCGCGGCTATGTCAAAGCGCTGAACTATGCCGGCGTCAAAGTCGTCGGCGATTTCGTCGACAACTATAAGGTCGATCTGCCCTCGGAGCTTGCGGTCCTCAACCTGTTCGATCCGAACACGGGCGTGCCGAAGGCCATCATCGACGCAACGGCTATCACCGACATGCGCACCGGCGCCGTGACCGCCCTTGGCGCAAAATATCTCGCCCGCAAGAACAGCAAGATTCTCGGCCATATCGGTGCCCGCGGAACCTCGTACTGGAATGTCCGCCTTCTCGATCATCTCTTCGACTTCGATGAAATCCGCGTGCATTCGCGCCGCCCGGAAAGTCGCGATGCCTTCGCAAAGCGTCTTGAGGCGGATCTCGGCAAGAAGATCATCGTTACCGACAATTGGGAGGATTGCCTCAAGGGCGCCGATATCATGGTCGAGGCGAGCCGCCTGCCGGAACCGGAACCGCTGTTCAAGACGGAATGGGTGAAGAAGGGGGCCTTCGTCGTGCCCTATGGCACGATGAGCGCGCTTGAAGCCGATCTCACCGATATCATGGACAAGGTCGTCGTCGACGATTGGGGACAATGCGGGCCCGGCAAGCCGTTCGGAGCGCTTCGCCGTCACGTCGACGAGGGCAAGGTGACGGCCGAGAACTTGCATGCCGAAATCGGCCAGATCGTCTGCGGCATGAAACCCGGCCGCGAGAGCGACGAGGAGACGATCCTGTTCTGGCATCGCGGCCTCAGCACGACCGACGTAGCGCTCGGCGCCGCCATGGTGGAGAAGGCCAGGGAGATGAATATCGGCCAGCGCCTGCGGTTCGCATAGATAGCCATGGTCATGTCCAAGCCAATCGCCTGTTCGAGAATGTATAATCTCAGCCCGCGCATTCGCGGCCTGTGGGACGCGCTGTTTGCGCTGGTCAGCCTACGGTCCGGCGTCGAGCTCGAGATCATCGCCCATGCCGCACCAGCACCCTTGTCGGCGTTATGGTCGAGGCCGGACATGGGAACGGTCTTCATGTGCGGCTATCCGTTTTCACGCATGCCCGAGGACACGAGACCGGCTGTCCTTGCTGCACCCGTCTCGAGCGAAGCGTGGTCTTTGGACCAGCCGCTCTATGCCAGCCACATCCTCGTCGCCTCCACCGGGCCGGTGAACGCGGTGGCGGATCTCGCTGCCGCACGCTGGGGCTGGACCGTGCGCGATTCCCAATCGGGCTACCACGCGGCGCGCTCCTACCTTGCCGACCGATTTGCGGGCACGATGAAGCAGAGCACGACGGTCGGACCGCTGCTCAACCCCTCAGGCATCGTCGCAGCCCTCAAGGATGGCAGGATCGATGCGGGCGCGATCGACGCCTATGCCTTCCAATTGTTGTCGATGCACGAGCGCGACGCGATCGATGGCCTTCGTATTCTGGCGACGACCGATCCGCTTCCCGCGCCGCTATTGGTTGCCGCGCAGACATTGCCCGCGGACATCGCCACAGCATTACAGCAAGGCCTCGTGACGTTGCATGAAACGCCTGGGGGAACGGCGGTTTTGGAACGGCTCGGCCTCAGACGATTTTCGGCGGTCACTCCGTCCGCCTACGATGTCCTGCCGCAGAGAGCCGACGACGCCGATCGCAGATTGGGGATCTCATGGTAGACAGGCGAACGAGCGCCCGGACGCGAAGGTCTCGACGATGAAATGGGTCCCTAAACACCTCGACCGACTATTCGAAGCGCTGTTGGAGCACCTGTATCTCGTTTTTTCCTCGGTGGGCATTGCCCTGGTGATCTCACTGATCGTCGGGATATGGGCGGCAAGGCGGCCGCGAAGCTTCGCGGTAATCATCATCTTCACCGGTATCCTGTTCGCCGTGCCGAGCTTGGCGCTGTTTGCGCTTCTCATTCCCATCATGGGGATCGGGGCGGCACCCGCCATTACCGGTCTTGCCGCCTACTCGCTGATGATCCTGATCCGCAATATCGGCATGGGGTTTCAGGCAATTCCGCGTGACATACTCGAAGCTGCCGATGGCATGGGCTACGGCACGGCGCGCCGGATCTGGGAAGTCGAGCTGCCGCTGGCGATGCCCTATATCGTCGGCGGTATCCGCATTGCCATGGTGACGGTCATAGGCATTGCGACCGTTGCCGCCTATATCAATGCCGGCGGGCTCGGCGTCATCATTTTCGAAGGCATCGACCAGCGGTTTCCCGAAAAGATCATCGCCGGCGGGCTGCTGACGTCATTTCTGGCGCTCTTTGCCGACTACTGTTTTGCATCGTTCGAAAAGCTGCTGCGCCGGCGCAGTGGAGGTAAAGCAGCATGATCGTTATCGATGCATTCAGCTGGATCTTCAACAACTCCGGCGCCTTCTTCAATGCTTTCAATCGCCATCTTCTGATGTGCGTCCTATCGCTCGGCATCGCTTTCGTTATTGCCGTGCCACTCGGATTTGCCGTCGCACGGGCACCTCGCGCCGCCTTTGCAGTGGTCAATATTGCCGGCGCCTTGCGCTCCATACCGAGCCTTGCGATCCTGTCGGCGGCGATGCCGTTTCTCGGCATCGGATTGTTGCCGTCGGTGGTGGCTCTCATCGTCCTTGCCGTGCCGCCGCTGCTGTTGAGCACGATCATCGGCATCCGCGAGATCGACGCCTCGGTGATCGATGCGGCCGATGGAATGGGCATGAGCGCCGGGCAGATGCTGTGGGAGATCGAACTTCCTCTGGCCGTTCCCTCGATTCTGTCAGGCGTCAGGACGAGTGCCATCCAGGTCATCGGCGGGGCGGCGCTGGCCTCCTTCATCGGCGGCGGCGGGCTTGGCGATTTCATCAATGCCGGCATTGCGATCATGAATATGCCGCGCCTTCTCGTCGGAGCGGTCCCGATAGCGCTGCTCGCGATCTTTGCGGAACTGGCGTTCGGCGCCCTGGAGCGCGTCTTCACTCAACGGCGCTAAGCGGCCGAAAGCGGATATCAGGATGATTCATCTCGACCATGTTACGAAGAATTACGACGGCGGCGGCCAGCATGCGGTCGACAATCTCGATCTCCTGATCGAGACCGGTACGACGGTTGCCCTGATCGGCCCTTCGGGCTGCGGCAAGACCACGACCATGCGCATGATCAATCAGTTGGAAACGCCCACGGCGGGATGTGTGCTGGTCGATGGCAAAGATATCGCCCGGGTCGATCAGAAAGAGCTGCGCCGCAGCATCGGTTATGTCATCCAGCAAGTCGGTCTGTTTCCGCATATGTCGATCGCGCGCAATGTCGCAACCGTGCCGCGGCTTCTCGGTTGGGAAAAGGCGCGCAGCGATCGCCGGGTCGACGAGCTGCTGGATCTCGTGGGGCTTGATCCGGCCATCATGCGACAGCGCCTGCCACACGAATTGTCGGGAGGGCAGCGTCAGCGCGTCGGTTTCGCGCGCGCGCTCGCCGCCGACCCTGCAATCATGCTGATGGACGAACCGTTCGGCGCGATCGATCCAATCACCCGCGTTCGGCTTCAGGACGAATTCCGCGATATTCTCAGGAAGGTGAAGAAGACCGTCGTCATCGTTACCCATGATCTCGATGAGGCAATCAAAATGGGTGATCGCATCGCCATCATGCGGGATGGCCGCCTCCTTCAGTATGATACCCCGCAGGAAATCCTCGCGCGTCCCGTCAATGAATTCGTCGAGAGTTTCCTCGGCCCCGACCGAGCCATAAAAAGGCTAAGCTTGATTGCCGTATCGATGATCATGACCGCGCCGGAACCGTCCAACGGCGATGCCGAGATCGCCGCTGACGCCACGGTTCACGACGCCTTGGCGCTCATCCTCTCCGGTGAGATGCCGGGCCTGCACGTCAGGGCCGCCGATGGGACGCTTGCGGGATATTTGTCTCGTGACACCCTATTGCGCGCCAATCGGCTTTAGAGCATCCAGCAAAGTGCGCAGCGGTCTTGCGCCCGGAAATGCACAAAACAATAAGATGGAACGTTTCCGTGACGCACGCAAAAAGCGGAAACGCTCCGGCTGGAGTCGTTTGCGGAAGAGGGCGACATTGCAGGTCGCCGTGACGACAAGCCCAACCCGCTCAACGCGGGCTGGGCCATCTTCGATTCGATCAGAGGGTCGAGACGTTCTCAGCCTTCGATTTTCCGGTCTTGCGATCCTGTCCAACTTCGAAGCTGACCTTGTCGCCTTCGCGGAGCGACCCGCCGCTTTGAAGCGCAGACACGTGAACAAAAACGTCCTGCCCGCCACCCTCAGGGGTGATGAAGCCGAAGCCCTTGTCGTCATTGAAGAATTTAACGGTACCTGTCGGCATGAGATAAATATTTCCTTGTATCGTTCGACGATTTGCGAAGGCGAAACTATAGCTTCGGCGCTTCTGTATCAACCCTTTAGCACACTGGTGGCTTTTTGAACGCAAAAAGACATCAGCTCCGACGAAGTTCAATGCGGCTGGTAACAACCGATCGACCTGTAGCAGGGTCGGTGTCGACGGTTGTGAGACGCATTCCCGACGCTCCGGTTTTTTCGATCGTCATCTGGGCACGTCGATCGCCATTCACTTCTTTCGCCCATCTTATCGCGAGGCTTATGGCGTTACCCTCGCGCCTTCCGCCAAGCCCCGCGGTGCCGGTGCCCGCCCCCACGTAGGAGCCAGTGTACGTGTCACCGCTGGCCTTGAGGTTAGCGCTGATGACGCGGGAAAAAACGACAAGGCTGGTACAGCGTCCATTGAGTGCGAGGGAGCTTGCATTCGCATCCGACTTGAAACGGCAGGTGACGTTAATGGTGGGTGCGTTTATCCGCACTTTCACCGTCCCCTTACCGCTCCAACTTCCCGCCAGTGTTTTCAGAAAGGCCGATTCGTCGGCGTTGGCGGCGCCAGCCATAGCTATCGACGCCGTCGCAACGGCGAACGCGCATACAAGGACCTTAAGCATGTGATTAACTTTCGGACCGCGTAACATCCGCATCATGACGCTCCGCTGATCGAGGAGAGGGTACCATTTAACCGTTCGGCAGTGACTTAGTTCCGTGTGGAAAGCATTCGACCGCGTTCGCAACCATCCGCTCGCCGCAGGCCGCACGTTTTCAACAGGATCAACATACCATTGCTACCTACGGACGTTGAAAGGGATTGCCGATCACCCGCCTGAGCATTTAGATCGGTCTTACACAATGAGATTGTGCAAGCCGGCTGAAATGGCGTCAATTCCGCTACAGCGCCGCGCGTCTTTTGAGACGCGCAAAGGAGGTTGTAGCGTTTTGAATTGCTGTGCAGATGGCCTGAAACTTTGCCAGCCCACCGCGCTGTCACATATGAGGGGTCGACGCCATTGTCTTCGCTTATTCTTCCTAGTCGCCCGCTCTCGTTGGCGCGCAACGTCATCTCTACGCCGAATGCTTACTTTTGGGCAACGCCCATCATCCTGGCACTGGCTGTCTTTCTATTCATCTCGGAAGCACCGGGCGTGATCCGCGATTTCCAGATCAGCCAGAACCCTTTGACCCTCGAAAATGGCGACGTGCAAAACGGGCGATGCACGACACGCAAGGCAGTCTTTACCGATTGCGAGGCACGCCTTGTCTACAGCTACGGTGGACGAGACTACGACACCGAAGTCGAGGTCATGTTCGTCGATTTCCATACCGGCGACTACGAAACCGGTCTTGTGATATCAGCCGATCATCCGGAACTTGCGACGATGAGCCTGGGTCTGGACATGCTCTGGAACCGGATCATCACGCTTACTGTGTTCGCCGTCCTGCTTGGCGGCATGGGCCTCGGGATGATCTTTCTCGGTATCCGCATTTGGCGGGTTAAGGGCCAATTGCTTCGGCCTGCCATGCTGACCCCTGTCCCGGTCGAGATCACCGCATTCGACCGCAAACGCGGCGTCCTTTCCATTACCTACAACGACAAGATTGCCGACGACAAAACCGGGCGATCGGTTTACACGCGCATGAAGAATGGTGAGGAGCCTCTGATCGTCGGTGAAGCCAATGGCAAAGCGATCGGACTGGCTGTCAGGCACGGCAATACTGCCCTGCCAGTGCTTCTGGACGATCGTCTGCAGCGCGTGAACCTTACGGATGATGAGCGCAACACCGCTCTTGCACCTTTCGCGTATCAGCAAGAAAGCGATGGAGGTGTGCCGGTTTTGATCGGAGAACCCAAGCAGGCGGGGGTATCGATCTGGAGGCGGTTGCAGCTTTTCTTCGGTATGTTGCTTCTGATCCTCGTCGGTGCGATCGGCTTCTGGCTTTGGTACGTCACCACCTCCACGACACCATTCCAATCGCCTGGCATGGACATCAACAATCTCATGCCGGCGCCGTTGAACGAGTGGGGATGCGAGCAGCTCAAGAAGAGGTTCGGCGAGGGGCGCGCGCCGTTTGGTTGCGTAGCCGACGATTACACGAGTTGGAAATAGAGGTTGAACCCGTCTGTTGCCGAGCTTCCCGGTCTGCCGCAGACCGGTATCTTCGAACTTGGCGGTTTTCGTCGGCTGCACACTTGCCGGCAAGAAAACTTGCGGATGGTAGGTAATACCCCGTTGCCGAACCGGGAGTACTTCGGCAAATGTCACCTTCCTTGGGGCGAGGTGAGTTTATGTCATCTCGGATCGAGCTTCTGGTTGCAAAACACGTCAGTGGCGCGGCCGATGTATTGGTAAACACCTATGCCCTGCCTCCGTGGAATGAGAACTGGTCCCTTGAAGCGGCAGCTGAAAATGTGACCTATGTGCTTGAAACCCGTAGATCGGTTGCACTTGTGGCGGTTGATGAAGGTAGGGTGCTCGGGAGTGCGCTGGGATAAGACAGCGCCGCCACCGGCCCGATCATTTACTTGGACGAGCTTTCAGTGCAGCCCGACGCGCAGGGTAAGGGAATAGGGACCGCTCTACTTTCAGCGATGTTTGAAACAGCCAACGCTGAAGGATGTAGCAGCGTTTGGTTGATCTCACAGCGAGGAGGGGCGCTGTCGGAGTTTTATCAGCGTTGCGGGTTTGCTATGAGAAGCGACCTCGGTATCTACTCAAGATCGAGCGGATAACGCTCGAATGGGAATTTCCGATCCGCCAGCGAAAATCCTGAGTATGCATGGTTGAAGTGCGAGTGGCCGAGCGTCTTTCAAAGAGTGCGTAACATCATCGGCGATCGCTACTACAATTGGTTTAGGTAGCCGGTTCGGCTTGATGTGGATGGCGGAGCTTGCGACGACTTCAAGCCGCCGCCGCATATCGGTCGAGAATTACGCCTTTCCATACATCCTGCTCGCGCGCAGCAGGCGTTGCGAATAGGGGTGTTCGACCGTACCTTTTCGCAAGGCGCCGACATCGACCTGTTCGACGATCTCGCCCGCTTCCATGATGGCGACGCGGCTGCACATGTGCGAGACGACGGCGAGATCATGGCTGACGAGCAGATAGGTCAGACCGCGATTGGTACGCAAATCCTGGAGGAGGTTGAGGATTTCCGCCTGAACCGACACGTCGAGCGCTGATGTCGGTTCGTCGAGAAGCAGAACGTCCGGATCCAGCATCAGGGCACGGGCGATCGCCACGCGCTGGCGCTGGCCGCCGGAGAGCTGGTGCGGAAATCTGTAGCTCAGCGCCGGATCGAGGCCAACCGATCTCAGGACCGCGTTCATGTCGACGGAATTCGTATCCAGACCCTGGTTGCGCAGCGGTTCTTTCAGCTGCGAGCGGATCGTCTTGCGGGGATGCAGGGAACCGTAGGGGTCCTGGAACACCATCTGCACCCGACGAAAGAATGGCCGGCTGCGCTGTCGGTCCAGCGTTTCGCCGTGGAGCGCGATCCGGCCGTCATAGTTGGCGTTGAGACCGGAAAGCGCCCTCAGGACAGTGGACTTCCCGCAGCCGGACTCGCCGACCAGGCCGAAAGCAGTTCCCTTTTCGATGGCGAAGCTTACGTCTCGAACGACAGGCCGCTGCCCGGGTCCGAAACGGACCGTAAGATTGTCGATTTTAATCACCGCGGCGGCTCCAATGCGAATTCTTCAAGCCAGGCCGGATCTCGTTTCAGGATCGGCAGCCGGGCAGGGGGATCTTCGATCGTCGGCAAGGATGCCAGCAACCCCTGCGTATAAGGATGTCTGGCCTTGTCGAGATCGCGCGCCTCGAGCACTTCCACGACCCGCCCCGCATACATGATGAGGACGCGATCGCAGAAATTCCTGATGAGATTGAGATCGTGGCTGATGAAGATCAGCCCGAGATTGCGGCGCAGGACGAGCTCGTCGAGCAGGGCCAGGATCTCGAGCCTCACCGTCACATCGAGTGCTGACGTCGGTTCGTCGGCGATCAGCACTTCTGGTTCGGCAATCAGCATCATGGCGATCATCGCCCGCTGGCCCATACCGCCCGAGATTTCGTGCGGATAAAGGCGGGCCACACGCTCGGGATCGCGGATCTGAACGGCTTCGAGCATATCGAGCGCCTGCTGCCAGGTCTTTGCCCTGCTCGTCCTCGGATGATGGAAGCGGTAGGTCTCGGCAATCTGTTCGCCGATCCGCATGACGGGATTGAGCGAATATTTCGGGTCCTGCAGGATCAGACCGATCCTCCGGCCCCTGATCGTCATCATCGTTTTTTCGGTCGCCTTGAGCAGATCGACGTCGCGAAAGCGCATCCGCTCGGCATTGACGATCGCGGTCGGTGGCAGCAGCTTCATGATCGCGCGGCCGACGGTCGACTTTCCCGATCCCGATTCACCGACGATCCCGAGCTTTTCCTGTCCAAGCGAAAAGCTCACGCCGCGCACGGCCCGTACCTGTCCGCCGCCGAAGGCGATTTCGAGGTTCTGAATATCGATCAAGTCCGTCATTCTGAACCTCGGGGATCGAGAACATCGCGAAGCGCATCGCCGACGAGGTTGAAGGCGAGGCTGACGAGCGCGATGGCAATGCCGGGTGCGGCGATGACCCAGGGGCTGTCGAGCATGAATTCACGTCCGCTGGCGGCCATCGAACCCCATTCCGGCCATGGCGGCTGCGCACCGAGGCCGAGGAAGCCGAGACCGGCGGCAGTGATGATGATGCCGGCCATGTTGAGGGTGACGCGGACGATCACCGAGGGAATGCACATCGGCAGGATGTGGCGGGTGATGATCGCAATTGATGTCGCGCCCTGCAGGCGTACGGCGGCGATATAATCCGCCTTGCGAAGGCTGAGCGTCTCGGCGCGCGCAAGACGCGCGATCGGCGGCCAGGCGGTCAGTGAAATCGCGATGATCGCATTGGTGATGCCCGGACCCAGCGCAGCGGCAAAACCCAGCGCCAGCACGAGGCCGGGAAAGGAAAGAAAAATGTCGGTGACGCGCATCAGGATTTCATCGACGATGCCGCCGAAATAGCCTGAGACAGTGCCGATCAGCAGGCCGAGCGGGGCGACGATGACCGTGACGAGCATGATGATGTAGAGCGTGGTGCGGGCGCCATAGATCACCCGGGAAAAGACGTCGCGGCCAAAATTGTCTGTGCCGAGCCAATGGCTCGCCGATGGCGCGGCAAGCCGCCCGGCCATGTCCTGAACGATCGGATCATAGCTCGTCAGCAAGGGCGCCGCCGTCGCCACGACGATCAGCAGCACGATGATCGCCAATCCGACGAGGCCAAGTGGATGCAGGCTGAATTTCCGCCAGCCTTGATGAATTTGCTGCGCGGACGACTGGAACCAGCCTCGAGGCTCCGGCGTGAGCAGCCAGTTGCGAAGGCCGCCAGTGTTAAGGCTGTCTGCGTGCTCAGAGGAGATCGTCATGGCGTCACCGTGTCCTCGGATCAAGAATGCGATAAAGGAAGTCCGACAGGATGTTGATCGTCAGGAAGACGGCGCCAATCGTCAGGACGGAACCCATGACCACGTTCATGTCGTTCATCTGCAGCCCCCGGGTCAGGTACTGGCCGAGCCCCGGCCACCCGAAGACGGTTTCGATCAGCACCGCCCCCTCGAGCAGCCCGCCGAAGGTCAGCGCCATGATCGTCAAAAGCTGCACCCGGATGTTCTTGAATGCATGGCGCCACACCACCTTGCGGGTGCCAAGCCCCTTTGCCCGCGCCGTGATGATGTATTCCTGGCTCAGTTGCTCCAGCATGAAGCTTCGCGACATGCGGCTGATATAGGCGACGGAATAGTACCCAAGGATTGCCGCCGGCAGGATGATGTGGCCAAGAGCGTTGTGAAACACGTCCCATTGCCGCTCTATCGCCGCGTCGATCAGAAGAAAGCCGGTCACCGGCGTGACGAGACCCTCGTAGAAGACGTCGATCCGGCCTGATGCGCCGACGAGCTTGAGCTTTGCATAGAAGATGAAGAGCGCCATCAGCCCGGTCCAGAAGATCGGGATGGAATGGCCGGCAAGGGCAACGATGCGGGCGACGTGATCGATGATCGTTCCGCGCCTGACGGCGGCCGTGATCCCCAGGGGAACGCCGACGATCGCCCCGATGATCATGGCGATGACCGCTAACTCGATGGTGGCGGGAAAAATCGTCAGGAGATCGGTGAGGATCGGCTGGCCCGTCGTCGCCGATGTGCCGAGATCGCCTGTCGCGATCTTCCCGACATAGGCGAGGAACTGCATCCAGACAGGTTGCCCGAGCCCCAGCTCATTAAAGACGCGATCGTAAACCTCCTTGCTGACCTCCGCCCCGGTGATGGCAAGCACCGGGTCGGCAGGCAGCAGGCGACCCATCGAAAAGGTCAGGAAGAGCAGGCCGAGCAGCGTCGTCACGACCGCGACGGCGCGTCCTGCCAAGCGCCGCAACAGGCTCACCACGGGGTGCGGGGCCGCATCGGCGAACCCGCCCTCCGTGGAACGATGGCTGCTCTCCGGCTTCGATGTCAGATCGGCGCTCGCCACGGCGTTCTACTCCTTGGTCACGTCATGCCAGCGCGTCGACCATGTCGTGTGCCCATGATAGCCCTTGACGTTGGTGCGCATGACATAGGGGTCGGTTCGCTGGAAGAAGATGACGAGTGGGGAAGCCATGCCGCTGTAGATGCCGTCCATCTTCTTGAAGATTTCCGAGCGCTTGCCCGTATCGCGCTCTTTCATCGACTGGTCGACGAGTGTGTTGAGGTCGTCCACCTTCATGCCTGTGCGCCAAAGATAATAGCTGCCGAGGCGCGCCTCGTCGCTATTGTCGGGATTGTAGGCATATTGTGTGGCGACGGCGAAAGGATCAGGCAGTCGGGCGCCGGAATTGCCGAGCAGAACCTCATATTTGCGCTCGCGAAATGCGGGCGTGAATTCGCCGGGCACGAGATCGAGATCGAGGCCGGCAGCACGGGCGCTCGCCTGCAGCGCTTCGGCGAAGGGCAATGTCGCCGCACCCGAGGGATTGAGCACCTTCTTCAGGCCATTGGGGTAGCCGGCTTCCGCCAGCAGCTGCTTGGCTTTGGCAGGATCGTAATCGTAGTGGGTGGCAGCTTCCTCAGGCGCGCCGATCATGCCACGCGGGATCATCGACTGCCAGGGAAAGCCGGTATAGCGCATGATGTTGCCGGAGATCGCCTTCCAGTCAAAGGCATGCTGGAAGGCCTCGCGAACCTTCGGCTTCTGCAGATCCGGGTCTTTCTGGTTGAGTGCGATATAATAGAAACCGAGGCCCGGAACGCTTTCAATCACCATGTCCTTTTTGTTGGACAGGGCATCGAGGTCGCCGCTTGCGAGGTATTGGCCGACATCGACGTCTCCGGCTTCGAGCTGCAGTCTGAGGTTGCCGGATTCTGGAATGTGCCGGGCGACGACGCGAGCCATGGCCGGCGCTCCGCCCCAATAGTCCTTGCGTGCGTTGAAGATCGCAACGTCGTTCGGCCGCCATTGCGTCAGCGCGAACGGGCCGCTGCCGGCCGAATTGGCAGAAAGCCAAGCACCGCCGAAGTCGCCATTTGCCTCATGCGACAGTGCCGTCTTCTTGTCGATGATGCCGATCGATGAGCCGGCAAGCGAATAGAGCACCAGATCGGTGTTCACGGCCTGCGGCAGCTCGATTTCGAGCGTATGTTCGTCCTTTGCCCGAACAAGCTTTTCGACGTTGTCAGGTGTAAAGCCCCAGAGTGCCACGTCGGTGGAGCCGACCTGGCCCATCTTGATGACGCGCTGGATCGACCAGGCCGCATCGTCGGCGGTCACCTTGTTGCCGCTCTGGAAGACCGCATCTTCGCGCAATGTCAGCGTGATGATCTTGCCATCCGCCGAGACGCTCCATTGCGTCGCGAGCATCGGCTTCAGCGTCTTAAGGTCGTCAGGCGACAGCTGCACGAGGTTGTCGTAAATGTTCGAGATCAGTTCGGAAACCGTGCGGGCATTGTTCTGCGCCGGATCGAGTGTCCTTATGCCCGTGAGATTGGTGCCGATCACCAGCATATTGGGCGGCGACGCCGCGAAGCTGGGCTGCGCCGTCATCATGGCGCCGGTAATTGCGATCGTCGTCAGTACCTGTCTCAACATCTCAAGACCTCCCAATCCTGTTGTTTGCGGAAATAGAGCAATTCCAGGAAAAGCGCGAAACGGTTTTCCGCCCAGAATTGCGTAAAAACAAAGGGTTATAGCGGCTCTGCGCATTCATGCTGAGCCGCTCTCGTGTCGAACTCAGCCGGCCGCCTTTGCGGAATCCTGCTGGTGTGGATGGATCTGGTTGTTGCCGGCGGCATCCCAGCGCTGAAGCAGCCGATGAAGTTCCTCGCGATCATGCCGATCGAGCAGAGGCAATCCCGGCACGCGCACGGGGCCGACATCGAGGCCGGAATAGGTGACGGCCTCCTTGACAACAGTCACGTTCGCGCCATTGCGGAATTTGGTCCGCATCCGCTCGAATGGTTCAAGCTGGTTGACGATAGCCCTTGCGGCGCCGAAGTCACCTCTTTCGAGCGCATCGTGAACGGCAAGCGACAGATGCGGCGCGACATTGACGAGACCGGATGTGAAGCCGCGCGCGCCCGCAGCGGTAAATGTCGGCGCCCAGCTCTCCGCCAGGCCGCAGACGAACAACGCACCGGCCGGATCGGCTGCGGCGATCGCTCTGGACAGCAGCATCAGATCGGTCGTGGCGAACTTGATGCCGGCAATATTACCGTGGTTTGCGAGACGGATGATATCGTCAACACCGAAACCCTCGGCCCTGACATAGGCGATGAGCGGCAGGGTGGAAGCATCCGCAAGATTGCAGAAATAGTCGATTTGGGACGAAGGTGCTGCGAAAGGATCGACGGGCTGATGCGACATCACGGCGGATGCGCCGATCGCGGCCGCATCTTTCGCCATGCCGATCGCCTCGCGCAGCGATCGGCCGATTGCCGCCGTGACCGGCGCCGTGCCGTTGACGCCTGAAACCGCCGCCTCATGGACGATCCTGATTTCCTGCGGCGTCAGAGCATAGAATTCCCCGGTATTGCCGGCAGCGACGATGTTGTGAATGCCGGCTGCCGCGACCCGCTCATAGACTTTCGCCGTGATCCGGGGTTCGACTTCACCTTGGCCGTCATAGGCGGTGACGGGAACACCCGATACACCTGTAAGCGCCTTGCGCATGGTTGCGATGCTCATCTTTCTTCCCCGTTATCTTTCCATCTATTCGCTGTCATTTCGAAGGGAGGCTCGTTGTCATCCCGGAGGGTGACCCGTCCCGAAGCGGAAGGGCGGCAGGCCCTCTGCATCCACGTCGAAGGCGATGACCGTCCCCGCCTCGAAACGTCCGGTGCGGTCCGTCGACAGGCTCGTGACAAAGAGGGTGCGGAGATCCGGCCCTCCGAAACACGGCATTGTCGGTGCCGCGACGGGCAGAATGTAGATCTCGACGATTTCGCCTTCGGGCGATATTCGGTTGAGGCGGCCGGCGGAAACGCCGGCGCTCCAGTAGAACCCGTCACGATCGGTTGCCGCTCCGTCCGGCCGACCCTCGTCTTCCGTGAAGCTGCGAAGCCGGCGCCCATCGCCGAGGTCGCCCGTATCAGGATCAAAGTCGAATGCCTGCAAGAAGCATTGCCGGCTGTCGGAGTGATACATCCGCCGGCCGTCCGGCGACCAGGCAAGGCCGTTGGAGCTCGTCAGTCCGGTTGCAACGGTCCGCGTGCGGCCATCGGCGCCCACGCGGTAAAGTGCGGCCTCATCGGTCTGCGGCTTGGCTTCGCTGAACGATCCGATCCAGAAGTGCCCGTCTGGGCCGACCTTTCCGTCATTGAGGCGGCAGTTGATGTGGCGCCCGACTGGATCCGACACAAGCTCAAAATCTCCAGCAACGGGATCGAAGAGATGGACGCCCGTCTGAAGCGCCACGACGATCCTGTGATCGCGGCAAAGTCCGAGGGCGCCGATTGCGGCCGGCATGTCGAAGCGGTCGATCTTTCCCGAAGCCGAGCGCCGGACGAGTGCTGGCGCCTGAATGTCGACGAACCACAAAGTGCCGGTCTCCTCGTCCCATACCGGCGATTCACCAACCGTCAGCGGCTGTTGGATCACGGAACGGACGTCCGGACGGATGATGCGCGGGGCCGTCATTCAACCGTCTCCAGGTTCTTGGCCAGACCCTCGGCGTCGCGCATGCGGATGGTGCCGTCGTGATTGATCTCACAGAACCCGCCACCCTGGAACGCCAGCGCGACCGGCCCTTCGGATCCCTCTTCGATCAGGGCGTGGTCACGCGGCCGGTCCTGTGGCTGGTAGCCCAATCGTGTCGCCAGATCGTTCTCCCACCACATCTCCTCGGTGTCAGAAACGCCGTAGACCACTGTTGCTGCGATCAACGGGTGCGACAGGCCGATCCTGACCAATTGCGCCAGGTCTCGCGCGCTGATCCAGATCGCAATCGATCGTTCGCTGTTGGGATAGGTGCCCGCATTGCCGATGCGGATGGACAAAGAGCGAATGCCCGACGTGTCGTAGTAAAGCCCCGCCACAAGTTCGCCCCAGCATTTGGAAAGCCCATAAGGACTGTCGGGACGCATCGGGTCGAGCGGCGACACGAGCTGGCCGCGCGGATAAAAGCCCGTGGCATGGTTGCTCGATGCATAGACGACCCGCTGGACCTTGTTGGTCCGCGCCGCTTCGTAGAGATTGTAAGTACCAAGCACGTTCGCATGCAGAATGGCGTTCATGTCCGTGCCGCTTGCAATACCGGCGAGATGAACCACGCCATCGACATCTTTCAGCGCAGCCGTCGCCTCGTCGAGCTTTGTAAGATCGGCCTTGACGAAGCTCTCGTTTTCGCCAAGCCCGTCAGGCTCCTGGAGATCGATCAGGCTGAGGTGCTCGACATGCGACCGAAGGAACGGGCGCAGTAGCGTCCCTACGCGTCCGGCAGCACCCGTCATGGCGACCCGTTTCATCATCTCTTCTCCCATTGTCGCTCAAACGCCCTGGAACATGCGGGCGCGAGCATTCAGTATGTGTTTTTTCATCGCATCGTGTGCTTCGGTTTCCCGGTGCGCGAAGATCGCCTCGACGATCACCGCATGCTCATCCTGGACGCTGCGGATCTGTTCCGGCGTCCGCTTCAAGCTCAAGCTTCGCGTAACGGAATGCCCGATGGCGAAATGCGGCTTGAACCACTCGCGCAGGGTAATGTGGAACTGGTTACCGGTCGCCATGGCAATTGCATCATGTAGAGCCTGGTCCTCTTCGGCGCCAAGCTCCCCGTCGCGCAGACATTGCTCGATCGAAAGAAGCGCTGCCGTTATCCGCTCCTTGTCGGCCGGCTGCCAGTTTCGTGCGGCAAGCTCCGCCGCCTCGGCTTCGAGACCGGCGCGGAATTCGAAGAACCGCTGGACATCGGCCAAGGAGCCGACCGGCACCATTTTCAGCATCGACGAATCCGGTCTTTGCCTGACATAGGAACCGGACCCTTTACGCGAAACGACCAGGCCATCGGCTCTCAAGCGTTCGAGCGCTTCGCGCACGACAGGTCTCGACGCGCCGAAATCAGCGGCGAGCTTCGTTTCCGGCGGCAGCCGTTCGTTCACCGGAAAGTTGCCGTCGGCGATCATCCCCACGATCTTCTCGTAGATGATGTCGCTGAAGCGCGTTGCGCCCCTGTTCGAAACGGCATCGACCGTAAATGTCATTCTGATCCTTTTCTCTCAACGCCATGTGCGACGGCGTTTGACGGCCGCACCCTGGCTGTCGCCGACCATAATGCTCAAGGCAGCATACAGCATCTGACAGATCTAACGTTTTTCGTCCTGTTAGCCGTGTTTTTAGCGGCACAACCTCGTATATCGATGCTGCATCGCTACGAAATTTGTAATTATCTGTCAACTCTTGTAATCATTTGGGAACGTGTCTATGGTTTCGGTCGTAGCGCCGAGGAGGGCGTCAGCGTCGGGTCGGGAGCCCGACGCATCAGCCGGTGCAAAGGCTGCGCCGGCACAAAAGGGAGGAATTCGATGGCCAAAGAAATACTGTCGCGTGGCGTCACCCGCCGCGCCGTGCTTGGTGGCATGGCTGGTGTCGCGGCGCTGTCTATCGCCGGTCGCGTGTCTGCCGCAGGCGGTGAAGCGCCGGCCCTTGCGCAACTCGCCAAGGAGGGGAAGCTGCCGCCGCTCGCCGAGCGCCTGCCGAAAAAGCCGATGGTCGTGACGCCGTTCGAGAAAGTCGGCACCTATGGCGGCTCGCTGCGCCGCGGCCTTCGCGGTTCATCCGACCATAACGGCATCCTGCGTATGGTCGGCAACCAGAGCCTTGTGCGCTGGAATCTCGATTTTACCGCTGTGCAGCCGAACCTTGCCGAACGCTGGGAAGTCAGCGACGACGCAACACAATTCACGTTCCATCTCATCGAAGGCGTGCGCTGGTCCGACGGTCATCCCTTTACGGCCGATGACGTCGTTTTCGCGATCGAAGACTGCGTCAAGAACACCGAGCTCTACAGCTCGACACCGGCGCAGCTTGCTGTCGCCGGCAAGCCGGTCACGGTCGAGAAGATTGACGACTATACGGTGAAGTTCACCTTTGCCGCGGCCAATGCGCTTTACCTGGAAAACCTCGCCACGCCGCTTGGCCAGCATCCGACGCTGTTCCCGAAGCATTACTGCAGCCAGTTCCTGCCGAAATATAATCCGAATATCGAGGCCGATGTGAAGAAGGCCGGCGTCACCAGTTGGACGGAGCTGTTCCGCAGCCGTTGCGGTGACATCGAGATCCCATCGCGATGGGGCAATGTGGATAAGCCGACGCTCGACCCATGGGTGGTCAAGGAGCCCTATGTCGGGGGGGCTACGCGCGTCGTCATGACCCGCAACCCTTATTTCTGGCAGGTCGATACCGAGGGTAACCAGCTTCCCTACATCGATGAAATCAACTTCGGCATCTCGCAGGACGTCGAATCGCTGATGCTGAATGTCATCTCCGGAAAGATCGACATCCAGGAACGCCATATCAGCGTCCTCGCCAACAAGCCGACGCTGTCCAAGAACATGGAGAAAGGCGATTATCGCCTGCTGACGCTCGTGCCTTCAGCCTCGCAACAGTGCCAGATCTATTTCAACATCACCCACAAAGATCCTGCGATGCGCAAGATGTTTGCGGATAAGGCGTTCCGGCAAGCGCTCTCGATCGGCATCAATCGCCCGGAACTCATCGATATCGTCTATTTCGGCCAGAGCGAGCCCTACCAGGCTGGGCCGCGTCCGACCCATCCCTGGTATAACGAGAAATACGCGCGCCAGTTCACCGAATATGACGCCGACAAGGCGGGCGCGATGCTCGATGAGGCCGGCTACAAGAAAGGCGGCGACGGTTTCCGCCTCCGGCCCGACGGCCAGAAGGTGTTCTTCTCGATCGACGTCATTCCGACCCTCTATCCCGACCTCGTCGATGCCCTGGAACTGGTCAAGACGCATTGGGCCCAGATCGGTATCGACATGAAGGTCAACACGATCGAGCGGGCGCTCTATTACACCCGCGGCGACGACAATGCCCATGATGCGGCGGTATGGCCGGGCCCTGGCGGTCTCGATCCGATGCTCGATCCACGCGATTTCTTCGCGTTCCATCCGCAGGGCTCGCGTTACGCCATTCCGTGGACGCTTTGGTACACCTCCAATGGTGCACGCGGCGAAGAGCCGCCGGAAAGCCAGAAGAAGCGCATGAAGCTCTTCGACGAAGCGCGTTCGACGGCTGATCTCGACAAGCGCGGCGCGATCATGAAGCAGATCTTCGACATCGCCGCGGAGGAATTCGAGACCGTCGGCCTTTGCCTTGCCGTCGGCGGCTTCGGCATCATCCGCAACAATCTGCGCAATGTTCCCGAGAAGGAGCCGGATAGCTGGTCCTGGCCCAATCCCGGCCCTGCAATGCCGCAGCAATTCACCTTCACGAGCTGATTTTCGTCTTAAGCGCCGTGCCATCAGGTACGGCGCTTTCTTTCAGTTCGCCCTCCGAGATGCCTTGCCGGTCCTGACGGCCGACAAGGCCCGGGAGGCGGCGTTCAATGCAAGAGGCGCCTCATGCTGGTCTTTATCGCCAAACGCTTCCTATGGATGATTCCGTCGCTGTTTGCCGTCAGCTTCCTGGCTTTCGTGCTGATCCAGCTGCCGCCGGGCGATTATGTCACGACCTATATTGCGACGCTGGCGGCCTCCAACGAGATCGTCGATCAGAACACGGCGGCGCAATTGCGCGAGCGCTTCGGCCTCGGCGACCCGATGCTCGTCCAATATTTCAAGTGGATATGGGGCATTCTCACACGCGGCGATTTCGGCATCTCTTTTGAATGGCAGCAGCCGGTCTCGGACCTGATCTGGGAGCGCATGGCGCTGACGCTCGTTCTGGCCCTGTCGACATTGATCGCCACCTGGGCGATCGCGCTGCCGATCGGCGTCTATTCCGCCGTGCGCAAATATTCGATCGGCGACTATTTCTTCACCGCCTTCACCTTTTTCGGCCTGGCCGTTCCGTCCTTCCTGCTGGCGCTGGTGCTGATGTATGTCGCGGCGGTCGAATTCGGACAGGATGTCGGCGGGCTGTTTTCGCCGGAATACGAGAACGCGTCCTGGAGCTTCGCCAAGATGGTCGACCTCTTCTCGCATCTCTGGCTTCCCGTCATCATTCTTGCCGTCTCCTCGACGGCGAGCCTCATCCGCGTCATGCGGGCGAACATGCTCGATGAGCTGCCGAAGCCTTACGTGACCACGGCACGGGCAAAAGGGCTCTCTGAGTTCCGGCTGCTGATGAAATATCCTCTGATGATCGCCCTCAATCCGTTCATCTCGACAATTGCCTGGCTGCTGCCCAACCTCATTTCCGGCTCGGTCGTCGTCGCCATCGTCCTCAATCTGCCAACGGCTGCTCCTTTGCTGCTGCAGGCACTGATGGCTCAGGACATGTATCTCGCCGGTGCCTTCGTCCTGCTGATCTGCGCGCTGACGCTGATAGGCTCTCTGATCAGCGATATCCTGCTTGCGCTGGTCGATCCCCGCATCCGGTTGGAATAGGAGCCTCACATGGCCGACATCACCGTTACGAACATTCCGCCGGATCGCGCCGCCGTTGCGTCGCAGTGGCAGCTCATTTGGTGGGCTTTCCGCCGGCATCGGCTGGCCATGGTGGCGCTCGTCGTCACCGTGCTGATGTATATCGTCGCCCTGCTTCCCGGCTTCTTCGCCATCAACGATCCGAACCTGCAAAATGCGCGGGCGACTTTTCACCCGCCGCAGAGATTGCATCTGATCGATACCCAGAACGGCTTCTCCTTCGGCCCGCATTATTATCCGATGAAGCTGACCCGCGATCCGGAAACGCTGGCCGCCATCTTCAAGGAGGACACGACAAAACGTGTCGACGTCCAATTCTTCGGGCGCGGCTATGAATATTCGGTGTTCGGCCTGTTCAGAACCAACATCCATCTGATCGCCTCGCCCGACAAGACGACGCCGCTGCTTCTGTTCGGCGCTGACAGGCTTGGGCGCGATGTCTTCAGCCGAACGGTGCAGGGCTCGCAGATCTCGTTGTCGATCGGCCTCGTCGGTGTCTTCTTCTCGTTGATGCTCGGCATCGTGCTCGGCGGCATCTCGGGATATTACGGCGGCCGCATCGATTTCTTCCTGCAGCGGGTGATCGATTTCGTGCTGTCGCTGCCGACGATTCCGATCTGGCTCGCAATGGCCGCGGCCCTGCCGCAGGACTGGCCTGCGACGCTGCAATATATGATGATTACGATCATCCTGTCGCTGACCGGCTGGGCGCAGCTTGCCCGCGTCGTTCGCGGCCGCTTCCTGTCTTTGCGCACCGAGGAATTCGTCGCTGCCGCGAGGCTCGACGGTGTTCGCGAAAGACGCATCATCTTTCGCCATATGCTGCCGAGTTTCGCCAGCCATATCATCGCGTCGATCACGCTTGCAGTGCCGGCGATGATCCTTGCCGAAACCTCTCTCTCTTTCCTGGGGCTCGGTCTGCAGCCGCCGACCATCTCCTGGGGCGTGCTTTTGCGCGAGGCCCAGAACATTCGCTCGATTGCCACCGCGCCATGGCTTTTCATGCCGGGCTGTGCCGTCGTGGTCGCCGTGATGGCGCTCAACCTTCTCGGCGACGGCCTGCGCGATGCGGCCGATCCCTACAACAAATGAGGCCGGCATGACCGACATCCTTCCCATTGCCGGCAGGCCTCTGCTCCAGGTGAAAAATCTGACGGTCGAGTTCCCTCTGCGCACCGGCGTCTTTCGCGCGGTCAGCGATCTGTCTTTCTCGATCGAGCCGGGCAAGACGCTCTGTGTCGTCGGCGAAAGCGGATCCGGCAAGTCGGTGACGGCGCGTTCGATCCTGCAGATCGTCGATGCGCCCGGCCGGATATCCGGCGGATCGATCACACTGAACGATCAGAACGGCGGCTCGATCGATCTGACCAGCCTCAATCCGCGCGGGCGTCAGATCCGAGCGATCCGCGGCCGCGACATCGCCATGATCTTCCAGGAGCCGATGTCGTCGCTGTCGCCGATCCACACGGTCGGCAACCAGATCGTCGAGGCGCTTCGCCTTCACACCAGGATGAGTAAGGCAGAGGCGCGCGCTGAGGCCATATCGCTGCTTAAGCAGGTCGAGATTCCCTCACCTGATAAAGCGCTGGACCGATATGCCTTTCAATATTCCGGCGGGATGCGCCAGCGCGCGATGATTGCCATGGCGCTCGCCTGCAAGCCGCAGCTGCTGATCGCCGACGAGCCGACCACGGCCCTCGACGTGACGACCCAGGCCGAAATTCTCGACCTGATCGCCCGGCTGCAGAAGGCCAAGGGCATGGCCGTTCTGTTCATTACGCATGACATGGGCGTCGTGGCGCAGATCGCCGACGATGTGCTCGTCATGCACAACGGCGTCGCCAAGGAATATGCGCCGGTCGAGCAGATTTTTCATGCGCCGAAAGACGACTATACCCGGATGCTGATCGGCTCGGTGCTGAAGCTGGAAGCGAAGGCCGAAATCCGGCTGGCGCGCCTGCCGCTCGACACGACGGCGCCACCGATCCTCGAACTCCGCAATGTATCGATGGATTTCGGCGAGGTGAAAGCGCTGGACGATGTTTCCATTTCGCTTCTGCCGGGCGAAACACTCGGCATCGTCGGGGAGAGCGGATCCGGCAAGACGACGATGGGTCGCTCGATCATGCGGCTGATTGATCCCACAGCAGGCGAAATCCTCTATCGCCGTGCCGACGGCGACATCATCGATCTGGCAACGGCAAAAGGTCAGACGCTCGCCGCCGCACGGCGGGAATTGCGAATGGTGTTTCAGGATCCTTTCGGCTCCCTCAACCCGCGCATGACCGTCTCCCAGATCATCGGCGAACCGCTGCTCGTCAATGGCGTCGCAAAAGGGCGGGCGCTGGAAGAGCGGGTTTGCCACCTGATGGAGCAGGTTGGTCTCGACCCGAGGGCACGCGAACGCTATCCGCACGCATTCTCCGGCGGCCAGCGTCAGCGCATCGGTATTGCCCGCGCCATCACCCTCAATCCGCGCGTCATCGTTGCCGATGAGGCAACCTCGGCGCTCGACGTTTCCGTGCGCTCGCAGGTGCTCGATCTGTTGATGCGCCTGCAGGACGAACTCGGCCTCGCCTATATCTTCATCAGCCATGACATTGGCGTTATCCGCTACATGTGCGACCGTGTCGGCGTCATGTACAAAGGCCAGCTCGTCGAAATCGGCGATGCGGAGAAGGTCTGCCGCACGCCCGAGCACGCCTATACGCAGGCGCTGATATCAGCGATCCCGCGCCCCGATCCGCGTGATCGCGATCAGTCGCGGCGTTTCCGTTACGTCGCGCCGGACATTCTGAAGAATGGGAGTTCTCTGCGATGAAAATCACCGGGATCCGCACTTTTCTCATGCATGTCGGTCAGCCAGACCCCTCGAAATGGGCTTCCGACCAACGTGCGGGTGATGGCGCCTCCAAGCAGTTCGGCGGTACCAGAAACTGGCTCTTTCTGAAGATCGATACCGACGAGGGCATCACCGGCATCGGTGAATGCTCCGGCTGGCCGCGCGTCGTCGAGACGGCGATCCATGATCTCGCCCCACTCCTGATCGGCGAAGATCCGGCTCATACCGAGCGGCTGTGGCAGAAGATGCATATCGCGATGATGGGCCATGGCATGCTCGGGACGGTCGGTGGCGGTGCGATGACCGGCATCGACATGGCGCTATGGGACATCAAGGGCAAGGCGCTCGGCGTGCCTGTCTGGATGCTGCTCGGCGGCAAGGTGCGCGACCGGATCCCGATCTATTCGCACGCGAATACACCCGAGCGCGCGCTTGCCCTCAAAGCGCGCGGTATCAAGGCGATCAAATGCGGCGGGGTCGCCGATCCGGTCCGCAAGGTTGCCACCCTGCGTGACGCCGTCGGCGACGATATGGACATTGCCATCGATCTGCATGGGCCGCCATGGCTGACGCCTGCGGATGCCTGCCGGCTGGTTCGGGCGCTCGAACCCTATGAATTGATGTGGGTGGAGGATCCGATCGCGCCGGAGAATATCGACGGCTACCGTCGCATCCGCGACGCAGCGCATGTGCCGCTTGCGGCTGGCGAACGCTCTGCAACCATCTTCGGCGAGCGTGAGCTCATCGAGAAGGAACTGGTCGACGTGATCCAGCCGGACACCGGCCGGGCCGGCGGCATCACCCAGATGAAGAAGATCGCGGCCATGGCCGAGGCGCATCATATCCAGATGGCGCCGCATTCGGGCTCGCTCGGGCCAGTGGCGGAATATGCGGCTTTGCATCTGCTTGCGGCGATCCCCAACGCCCTCATCCTCGAGCGCCTCGACGATGATTGGGACGGCCGTCGCCAGACGATCGTGCCGCATCCTGAGCAGGTCGACGGCTTGATCGCCGTTCCCAATGGCCCGGGACTTGGCTGCGATATCGACGAGGCCTTCGTGGCGCGCTTCCCCAGCGGCGGCAATGTCTCGGTGCCGCAAGGTGCCGGCGCCTACAATCCCGGAACCGACAACCAGCATCTCTACGTGCAGACGCGCCAGTCGCGCCGCAGCTATTTCAATCGCTAGAAGGACAAAAAGATGAAGATCGACCGCATGCGGGTTTTCATGACCCGCGACAAGGACCGTCCCCGCGTGATCGTCGCGCTCGACACCGATGATGGGCTAACGGGCTGGGGTGAATGCTACAATCACGGCCCCGACAAGGCGCTTCCGCCGCTGCTGGATTACCTCTACGAATTTCTGTCCGGCCAGGATCCGACACGCGTCGACTATCTGGTCAATCTGTTGATCCAGCAAAGCCGGTTCCCGCCGGGCGCGCTCGGTCTTGCCGCGATCTCCGCGCTCGATCACTGCCTGTGGGACCTTGCGGCTAAGGCAGCGAACGTCCCGGTCTACAAGCTGCTGGGCGGCGAAGTGCGCGACCGCATCAAGGTCTATGCCGGAGTATACACCGCACCGGATGCGCCGGCGGCCCGCGACGAGTTCGATCGTCTGAAGGAGGGGTGGGGTTTTACCGCCTTCAAGCTCAGCCCCTGGCGTCTCGACATGCACGCCCATCGCTGGGGCAACGTCGTCAAGGCCTCGGCTGATTATTTCCGCTCGCTGCGCGAAACGGTCAATGACGAATACGAGATCGCCTTCGACGCCCACGCCAAGATCTTCGAGCCGATCGCCGCAAGGCAACTCGGCAATGCCTTGGCCCCCTACGACCCGCTGTTTTACGAGGAGCCGCTGCGTCCTGAAAATATCGAGGCCTGGGGCGACCTGAAACAGGGGCTCAATTGCGTGCTCGCAACCGGCGAGTCGCTCTATAACAGAAACGAGTTCCTGCGCCTGCTGCAGGTCAAGGGCGCCGACCTCATCCAGCCGGATATCTGCGTTGTCGGCGGCATCAGCGAAATGCGCCGCATCGCCACGCTCGCCGAAGCCTTCTTCGTTGGGGTGGCGCCGCATAACCCGATGGGACCGCTTGCCACCGCGGTCAATGTTCATTTTTCGGCCGCGGCGCAGAATTTCCGCATCCTCGAATACCGGCTGCCAAAGGGACAGGCCTACGTCTATGGCGGCATCGATATCGAGAAGCGGCAGGGAGAAACCCGCTACGTCGTCGATCCCTATCTGCCGAAGGACGGTTATCTCGAATTGCGTCCCGATCGGCCGGGCTGGGGCGTCGAAATGGACGAGAAGGCGATGGAAGAGGAAGGCTACATCCATTGGCAGCGGCGCGTGCCGAAGCGGCCTGACGGCTCCTACGCCTTCGCCTGAGGGCATCGCGCGCTTTAAAAACAGGAGCTGGCCGTCCGGATGGACCCGGCCAGCGCCCGCAGGGCGACGCTTCTAGGCATCCCTAGGCAGCACTGAGCGAACCCTTGCGATGAAGACATGAAAGTCCTGCATGAAAGTGCGAAGGAAATCGGCGGTGGTGTCGTTCGTGACCTCGCCGTCATCGGTGATCAACCCCGGTGTGAACTGGATGTAGGCTTCCGGGGCATTCATCTGGGGAGAGTTGCAGAAACTGAGCACACTGCGCAAATTCTGCTGGGCGACTGCTGTGCCTATCGCGCCCGGCGACGTGCCGATCACCGCTGACGGCTTACGTCTGAACGAGTTGGTGCCGTAGGGGCGGCTCGCCCAGTCGATTGCGTTTTTCAGCCCGCCGGGTATGGATCGATTGTATTCGGGCGTGACAAACAGCACGGCGTCGACGGCCGCGATTGCCGCCTTGAATGCTTTGCCAGCCGGAGGGTAGTCGGCATCATAGTCGTAGCTGTAGAGCGGCAGGTCCTTGAAGGGTATCTCCGACATTTCAAGTTCCGGCGGGGCGAACCGCACCAACGCCTTGGCGAGCTTGCGGTTGATCGAGCCCTTGGCGAGGCTGCCGATGAGATAGCCTACTCTATGCGTGGTCATGGCGTTCTCCAATATCTCGCGATGATGATTGGCAAGTCACTAATCGCCGAGGAACGTGACCGTCTCGCCGAGCGGGGCGCGGCCTGTACGGGCGTAACTGACCGTGGGGTCCTCGTACCCGATCGACATGCCGCAGAAGAGGATGAGCCCGTCCGGGGGTGAGAGGACCTCCGCGACCGTCTCGCGAACCTGCGACCACGCCATCTGCGGGCAACTGTGCAGACCTTCGGCGCGGAGCAGCAGCATGACGGTCTGCAGATACATGCCAACGTCGGCCCATTGGGGTGGGCCCAGGTCACGGTCAATGTAGCAGAACAGGGCGGCGGGCGCGCCGAAACAGTTCCAGTTGGCGATTGCTGCCCGCTGGCGCGCCTCCCAGTCCTCGCGTGCAATGCCGAGCGCGCTGTAGCGCTCCTTGCCGAAGGCGGACCGGCGCTCCCCGTAGGGAGGTTTCAGCGCGGGCGGGTACATCTCGTACTCCCGCTTATCCCAGGGGTCACCATGGGCCACGCGCTCGACGGCGGACGTCTTGAGCTCGGCCAGCGATGCGCCGGTCATCACGTAGGTGTTCCACGGCTGGATGTTCGATCCTGACGGCGACCAAGCTGCGGCGGACAGTACACGCTCAAGTACCTCCCTCTCCACAGGCTCGTCTTTGAATCCGCGCACCGACCGTCGACTTTTGACTGCCTCATATACGTCCATGATCGCCTCCGTCCGCCCCCAGCCCAGCAATCTCGCCGATCCGCAGCGCATAGCGCGACGAAAGTTCGTCGGGTTCTGGTCTGCCGGGGTATGAAGTATTGTCCATACTCATGGCCGTCTCCTGACTGTTCCGTTCCTGATGTGGTCCATTATCGCCATTCGCAATGGAGGCGTAATCACACCGTGGTCTAGGAGGCGTACATCAAACGTACATCAGGGATCGACGCGTTCGAGGGGCATGTGGGCCAAGCACCGCGGGGCTCCCGCGCCACCGCATCCCGGCCTTGGAATTGCGCCGCCTGAACGGCCTCAGCTTGGCGCTTACGCTCAAGCCGCAGTCATCTCTTTCGAAACCGCCTTCTTCGCCATTGCGCTGCTCTTCGTTGCCCCGGCGTCGATCCTGAGTTGCCGACAAGATCATCCTCCGCAAGAGCAACGCTTCGTGATTTCGTCAGGTGAGTACGGTTCGGGCACATTCTACGTCGGTGCGACGGTGCCATCCGAAGATGTCGGCGAGCGTATCGAGCATCGCTGTGGCTGCAGCTGATTGAAGTGAATAGTAGATCGTCTGGGCAGCCCTTCGGGTCTGCACGAGTTCCTGTTCTCGAAGAATTGCCAAATGCTGGGAAGTCGAAGATTGGCTTAATCCCACCTCGTCGGCCAGGACGCTCACAGACATTTCTCCTTCGGCCAACAGATGCAGAATGTGAAGCCGTTTGGCATTCCCCATGGCTGACAGGAAGTTTGCTTCGTTGTCGAAGGCGTTGGTTTCAGGGGAAGGCGCGGCTGACGATTGATTGTTCAAGGCGAGATCTCCTTTGGGGAACCAAAGCCGGGTCATATCCCCGAGCTTTAATTTAGAGATAACGCATGGGTGCGGGGCCGAAACCCACTATCGGCGCCGCATCGTCTTTTCCGGCGCGAATCGGATACGGCGCGCATCAAATGGACAGCGGCGGCAGATCATGTTCGAGGCCGGCATTCATCACCTATAAGCGAGTAAGCTAGCGCGGGCCGACCTGGCGCATTTGTGCGGGCAGTGTTTCCCACGCCCGGATCAATTCGCCGATGGAGGCCGCCTCCATCTTGTGCATGACATTGCTGCGATGCAGCTTGACCGTCACCTCACTGATGCCGAAATCGAAGGCAATCTGCTTGTTGAGACGTCCGCGCGCCACTTCATGCAGAACCTCGCGTTCACGCTGCGTCAGCGTCTCCAGGCGCTCGATATTGCGCTTGGCGATAGCGGCTTCCGCCCGTCGCTCGGCATCCATCGCAATGGCCGCACTGATGGCGTCGAGCAGCGTCTGGTCCCGCGCCGGTTTGGTGAGAAAGTCCACGGCGCCGGCCTTCATCGCCTGGACGGTCATCGGGATGTCGCCATGTCCGGTCAGGAAGATGATCGGTTTGGAAATGCCGTTTTCGGCCAGATGACTCTGCAGGTGAAGGCCGCTTGCGCCTGGCATGCGCACGTCGAGGATCAGGCAGCCGGGGCTATCCAATATATCGGCTTCAAGCAATTCTCGGGTCGAAGCAAAACTGGTCGACTGGAAACCCGCCGACAAGATCAGCTCAGACAGTGCCTCGCGCACCGAGGCGTCGTCATCGACAATTATGACAAGCGGCTGATTCTCTTCATAAGTGCATTGCAGTGATAACGGCGCCGATCTCCGCTGCAACGGCTGGTCAACTCTCATGTCACCCTCCATCTGTCGATTTATGCAAAGCGTTGGCGATGGCCGCCAGCAGGGCCTGGGCATCGAAGGGCTTGCGGAAAAATCCGCCCGCGCCTTGAGCGCGTCCCTGATCGGCTATTTCGTGGCGGCCCGTGATCATGAATACCGGCAGCTCCGGACGTGATTTCCTTACCAGGTCACGAAGTTCGAAGCCGTCGATGCCAGGCATTCCGATATCGGTGATGAGCAGGTCGAGGTCCGACAGCCCGTTGACGAGCAGCGAGCCCGCCGATGAGAAGCTGCGGGCCACATAACCCGCAGATTCCAGAAGGTCGCCCATCGATTCAAGCAACCTTGGATCGTCATCGACAATTGCCACGACGTGTCTTGTCTTGTTCATGTTTCAATTCCCTCCCACTCGGCGCGAGTGGGTTATCGGTATTTCCAATCTCTCCGCGATCCGCACCAGATCGGCGAGCGATGCCGCCGCCATTTTCTGCATCACATTTCTTCTGTGGATTTGCAGCGTCACTTCGCTGATCCCCAATTCGGCTGCCGCCTGCTTGTTGAGAAGGCCGCTGACGACGAGTGGCAGCACCTCGCGCTCTCGCGGCGTCAGGTCGAGATAGTGCCGTCTGAGCATATCGAGCTCGGCGCGTTCCGATCTCTTCTCTCGATCCTCAGCGATCGCTGCGTGGATTGCCGCCATGAGGTCTGCATCGCTGAAGGGTTTGGTCAGGAAATCCACCGCGCCATGTTTGATCGCACGCACGGAGGAGGGAATGTCGCCATGTCCTGTGATGAAGACGATCGGCGGATGATCCCTGCCGGCGATCTGTGTCTGCAGATCGAGGCCGTTGATGTCAGGCAGCTCGATATCGAGGATGAGGCAGGCGGGGACATCCGGCTTGTCCGCTCTCACGTAGTCGCCGGCCGATTCGAAGGCGATGGCGCGCATGCCGTGCGAGTCCAGCAGCTCGCTGAGCGCTTCCCGAACACGTTCGTCGTCATCGACGATGAAGACAATATGGTCATCAATCGTCATGACGCCGCCTTCATTTCTATGGGCAAGGTGAAGACCAACGTCGCTCCGTGGGGTTCGTTCTTCTCGGCCCACAATCGGCCGCCGTGCTGCTCGACGATCGAGCGGCAGATCGCCAGCCCCATGCCCATGCCATTTTCCTTTGTCGTGAAGAACGGGTCGAACATCTTCTCGGGGAACTCGATACCGTGGCCGCGATCGCTGATTTCGGTCTGGACGACATTGCCGATGTGGCGCACGCGCATCTCGATCAACTTATCTCCTGCAATGGCTTCCATCGCCTCAATACCGTTGCGGATCAGATTGATCAGAACCTGCTGGATCTGGATGCGATCGACTGCGATGAGCGGAAAGTTGCCGTCGATGCCCACATCGATCCGAACGCGACGCCGCGACGCTTCGTCGGCCATGAGGTTGCGCGCTTCATCGATGATGCTGGAGAGCGTCGTCTGGATCCTCCTGTCAACGGATTGCTTGAACAGAGCGCGAATGCGGCTGACGACATCCGCCGCCGAGTTGGCATCCCGGATGATGCGCTCGACCGTCCTCTGTGCCCGCTCCATATTCGGCGGCTCGGCCATGAGCCAGCGCTGGCAGGCGTGTGAGTTGGCCACGACGGCCGCAAGCGGCTGGTTCACCTCGTGCGCGATGGAGGCAGAAAGCTCGGCCAGGCTCGCCACCTGGCTCGCCCGTGCAAGACCCTCTCGCGCTCGACGCAGATCTTCCTCCGCGTGAACCTCACCGTCGATATCAAGGCAGATGACATTCCACTGGACGATGACGCCTTCGGCATTGCGCATCGGTGCCGCACGCGTCTCGACCCAGCGATATTCACCATCATGGCGCCGCAGACGGTGCCTACGCGCATAGGGCTCGCCAGTGGCCAATGAATGGGCATAGTTTTCTTTGACCCCTGCCACATCGTCGGGATGAACACCGGCATCGAGTGTGCCGTCCAGCCGGGTTTTGCCCGTTCCATCCAACTCTTCGAGATTATAACCGAGGAAATCACGCAGTTGCTGGCTGCGATAGATCGGCTCGCCATTCGGTGCGGCGCAATCGATCATCGCCGGCAGCGTTTCAACGAGCTGCCAAAGCGAGCGTTCTCTCTCCCGCAACGCCTCCTCGACGCGCAGTTGATCGTCGATGTCATGCGAGAGACCATACCATTGGATGATCCGGCCGTTTTCATCCCGCAACGGCTCCGCGCTGCCCTTCACCCAGCGGTAGACGCCATCGGCGCGCCGCAGGCGATACTGCTTCAAGAAGCGCTCGCCGGTGACGAGCGAATGGTTGAGCGCTTCGGCGAGGTTGGCGGCATCATCGGGATGGACGGCGGCTTCGATGAGGGCTGCCAGCCGGCTCAAGCCGGGCTTTTCCATATCGGCGATGCCGAGACCGAGAAAATCGATCAGGCGCTGGTTGAAGAAGGTCGGCGTGCCTTCCGAATTGAGCCGCCAGAGCATGCTGGGAACCATATCCACCAGTTGCGAAAGCTCTCGCTCGCGGTCGCGCAGCGCTTCCTGCGCACGCATCTCGTCGTCGATGTCGACTGAGATCACATACCATTGGATGATTGCGCCGCTTTGATCCCGCAGCGGTTCCGCACGGCCGTCGACCCAGCGATAGGCACCGTCGAAACGGCGCATGCGGTATTTTATCGAGAAGGGATCGCCACTGGCGAGGGAACGGTGAACCGTCTCCAGCAACCTCGATGCGTCATCGGGATGGACGAGGGTGTGAATGACCGACGAGAGGCGGCTCATGTCGGGCCTGTCCATATCGCCTACGTCGAGACCGAAAAAGTCGATCAGGCGTTTGTTGAAGAAGACCGGCTCGCCTTTCGGCGTCAGGCGCCTGATCTGAGCCGGGACCATGTCGACGAGCTGCGAGAGTTCGCGCTCTCGGTTGCGCAACGCCTCCAGTGCGCGTACCTCATCGTCGATGTCGAGAGAAACGCCATACCATTCCGCGACCGTTCCGTTTTCGTCGCGCCGAGGCTCCACCCGGCACTCCGCCCAGCGGTAGACGTCATCCTTTTCGCGCCAGCGAAATCGCATCGCGGAGCCGTCGCCGGTTTCGAAACAGTTCCGGAGTGTGCGCTGGATACCGGGAGCGTCTTCGGGATGAACCAGCTGCTGCAGCAGATCGTCGATGCGCGGTTCACCGAGAGCGTCGAAATTGGCGATAACCGAGCGGAAATGATCCTGATACCGCTTATTGAAATAGAACGACCCGCCGTCGGGCTCTACACTCCAGATGCGGACCGGCACGGCGTCTATGATCTGCTGAAGCTGTTGTTGGCTCCGACGCACAGCGTCCTCGGCATGGACCTGATCGTCGATGTCGTGGCAAAGGCCGTACCACTGGACGATGCGCCCCGCCTGATCCCGCATTGGCTCGGCACGGCTCGACATCCAGCGATAAATTCCGTCGGCGCGACGCAAGCGATAGCGGCTGGCGAAGTTTTCGCCCGTGAGAAGACACCTCCGAAGGGCATCACCGAACCCCACCGCATCCTCGGGATGAACGGTGGCGTCCAGGAGCGCCTCCAGCCGACTCATGCCCGGCTTATTGAAATCCACGACATCCAGGCCGAGGAAATCGACCATCCGCCTATTGAAGAATGTCGGCTCGCCATCGGGCGTCAGGCGCCACACATGGCTCGGAACCATATCCACGAGATGCGAAAGCTCCTCCTCCCGTTCCCGCAATGTTTCTATGCTTTGGCGCAAATTGAGCACTGCCGACTGGTGCTGCCGGGAAATGGCGGCCACGATGAGCGCCGAAAATGCCGAGATGGCTAGAAAAAGCTGCAGCATGACCTGCTTGTGCTTCTGGGACTCGGGATCGCCGGCGAACTGGCTGGTCCCCGTTATCGTAAACAGCGCCGTGATCAGGGCGAGGAGAGCCAAGGATACGGCAGCCCCTTTGAACTCGAAGCGAACGGCAGCCCAAAGAAGGGGCGGCATGATGATGTATGCGAAGGGGAGGTAGCCGCTCAGAGAAAGAGCGCCAACGCCGAGAAAGATCAACCCCAGGACGCCAGCTTCCACCCATTGCGCGGCTGAGAGCCGGGTCGTGCCGCGCCAGCTATGAAACACGACCAGTGCCAGCGGTGCTACGATCAAGACGCCGGTGGCGTCTCCGATCCACCATAGAGGCCAAGCCGTTGCAAAGGATTGCGATTGCATGCCAAACCATGCCAGGGTCGCACTTCCCACAGTCGCGCTGACGATGGGCGCAATCCCTGCGCCCAGTACGACAAATGCGAAAACGTCCTGCAAGGTTTCAAGCCGAACTGGCCGCTTCAAAGTCTGGTTGACGAGCCATGCCCCGGCCACCGCTTCAAGGGCGTTGCCGATGTAGATCAGGACGGCCGCAGGCAAGGGGCTGTGGAACCACAGGTAATTGCTGAATAGTTCAGCCAGGCAGCCCGCCAGTATCCACCAGGGCCAGCTGTAGCCGGAGGCGAGGACAAGTGTTGCGATGAAAAGCCCGCTCGCGGGCCAGATGGAAATACCGGTTCCAGGGACGATCGCCAGCGACTGTGCGAATCCGCAGGCCAGCACATAGGCCACGACGAAAAGCCCCAGGTGCAGGGGTCGGGGGCGGTGCGACCAGACGCTCATCATCAGTTGCTCCTGCCGGACAGACAAAGCCAGCGGATCGTCGGCGTTTCGTACCGTAGTTCTTCTCGATTTCGGGGCTGGCGAGCTCATGTTCAAACCGTAACCCCGCCACATTACAACCGCAACTCATGGAAACCCATGCATTGCGCGGGGATGTAGCCCCCGTGCCGGGGTCGGCACCTTTGCGCGAACGAGGAATTGGGGACCTGTTCTGCCTTCCTGGTGGGGCATCCTAACCGTTGGGCTGGCTTTCCTAGACCTACGGCTAAAGCGACCGGACCCCATGGACGATAGAGGGCGCCTGGCTTTCCAGTCATTGTCGATCCAATCGATCGCCAGACATTGAAGACGATAGCGAGCCCGTCGGCGATCTCGTCCTCATCTGCGCCGCGCAATGCAACAAGGGGGTGCTGAGATGAATATCACTGTGGCGGGAGCAACCGGTGTTATCGGAACACGGCTCAGCGAAAACATCCGTCAGTCCGGTCATCAAGTCACGGCCGCGTCGTTGTCGCTCGGCGTCGACACCATCACCGGAAAAGGCCTTGATGCGGCCTTGGCAGGGACTGAGGTCATTATTGATGTCACCAACGCCGCGTCCTTCGGCGACAGCGCAGCGCTGGATTTTTTCAGGGCTTCGACCAGGAATTTGCTCGCTGCCGCGTCTGAGGCCGGCGTCAGGCACTATCTTGCACTTTCCGTCGTCGGCACGCCGCGTCTCGTGGAAAGCGATTACTTCCGCGCGAAAATGGTGCAGGAGAATCTCATCAGGGCGTCAAAGCGACCCTATACTATTCTCCGCTCCACACAGTTTTACGAGTTCATCAGCGGATTGATCGACACCGGTGCCGATGGTGATGTGTTTCGATTGCCGCCGGCGTTCATGAAGCCGGTCGCAGCCGGGGACGTCGCCGCATTGCTGACTGAATTGGCAACGGGAGCGCCGTTGGACGGTATCGCCGAGATCAGCGGCCCGGAACAATTCGGTATTGATGAAATCGCTCGGATCTATCTCGCCGCGAATGAAGATGAACGGCAGGTGGTAACGGATCCATCCGCCTCGTATTTCGGCGTTGAATTGACCGACGACGCGCTGCTTCCGGGCGCCGGTGCGCGAGTGGCAACCGAGAAGCTCTCCGACTGGCTCTACCAATCGATGGGGGAGTAGGTCGTGCGGCTTTTCGCCGGCAGCTAAGGGATTTAAAGTTGACCTGCCGCTGAACTTTCACCCAACTTCGATTGGAGCCCTGGCGCCTTTGAATGTGCCAAATGGCGCGGCCCAGTGGAATCGCAACAGTTTCCTAGAGTAAGAGCCGGATGCGGCGAAGGACCGGCATCGTTGCCGGGTCTGGTCTGAGCAACGTGCGGCCTTAATGGCTCACCGCAATCTTCAAATCGAGGTGAACGGGAATTCCAGGACTTGTTTTCTGAAAGATTGTGCGCTAGGTAATCGTGTGCGATACAAAGGGAGTTTGACTATGTTGAAGATATTTGTCGCCGCTGCCGCGATCACCGCAGGTGGCCTCTTGAACGCCCACGCGGCCGAAAAGCCGACGGTCGTCCTTGTGCATGGCGCATTTGCCGACGCCTCCAGTTGGAATGGCGTGATCACACGTCTCGAAAAAGATGGTTATCCGGTGGTGGCGGTCGCTAATCCGCTTCGAAGTGTAACGTCCGATGGCGATTACGTAGGCAAAGTGGTTGCAGGATTGAAGACTGACGTCGTTCTCGTCGGCCATTCCTACGGTGGCGCAGTGATCAACGAGGCAGCAGCAGGCAGCGCCAATGTCAAATCGCTCGTCTTCGTCGCGGCGTTCGCGCCCGATGTTGGGGAAACGGCCCTCGTGCTTTCGGGCAAGTTTCCCGGAAGCACGCTCGCACCGACCCTTGCGGAACCCGTCCCGTTGGATGGTGGAGTAAAGGACCTGTACATCAAGCAGAACGCGTTTCACGATCAATTCGCTGCAGATGTATCCAAGGCGGAGGGCAAGCTGATGGCCGCAACACAGCGCCCAATCACCGATAAGGCTCTTGGCGAGGCCTCGACTGTGGCGAGCTGGAAGAAGATCCCGTCTTGGTTCGTCTATGGTGACGCGGATAAAAACATACCGCCAAAGGCGCTAGGATGGATGGCGGAACGAGCGGGTTCTAAAGAGACGGTTGTGGTTAAAGGCGCGTCTCACGTCGTGATGGTCTCTCATCCCGATAAAGTCGCGAAGGTCATCGAAGACGCTGCGTCCAACAAATAAACGGCGCACTGTGGTTCTGCGACCGGATCAGCATTGATCCGGTCGTGGTAAGGCAATACGCAATGCGAGATTATGAACTCTCTTTTCTCTCGAACAGTCGAGGCCATATCCTGTCCCAGGCCGATGGCCCTGGACTGTCGCGATCTCATGGGCGGGTGATCCTATAGACCAGCAAATCATCCGAATCCACAAGCTTGGTTGCGGTCTTGTCCAGATAGTCGATGACCCCATCATGATGCTCGACGAATAGCCGGTCCTGCTTGTCGACGGCGTTCTTGGCCGCGCCGAACAAATCCGCGCCCTGCGCGCGCAATTCCTCGAGCTGTGCGATCGCGGTGGCGTCATCCGCGACGAATTTCGACCATTCGACATCGCCTCCGCCAGGCGGGAACACCCAGCCGCGCGCCCTGCTGTAGTAGACTGCGACGGGATCGCCGACCTCGGGGGCGATGGCGACGACGAGATCGCCCGGTTGCGCCAACCGCGCCAGTTCCTCGCCAAGCAGCTTGCCCTTCATGGCGATTGGCTTCTTCATCGTCCTGACGAGGGGCAAGGTCGACCAGTCAAGCGCGACGGCCACGATGCAGATCGAGCGAAGCACCACCGCCGGCGTTAGAATACTCCGCGATGCAAGCGTTGCCAGAAGAAGCGCGCCGTGGCCGCAGAACATCGCGACAGGTACATGGAAGATGTGGAAGTTCCACACATTGCTGGTTATCTCACCCGCGGCCGCCAGGTAGACGATCATGGCCGCAGCCAGCCACACATAGGGAATGGCCGAAAGGGTGCGTTGTTTCGGGTCTTTGGCAGGGCTGGGCGGCATCCACAAGCCGACCGCGAGCAGCACCAGGAACGGATAGCCGTAGAACCACAAGACGGAGGTGTTCGATAAGGATTCGAAGTAGAACCTGTCCCTGACATATGTCCAGAAGCCGTAATCCCAGATATAGCCGCCGCTACCGGCGACATGAAACGGCGGATAGCTGCGGCCGAGATAAATCGCCCAGCTGAAATAAGCGCCAATGATGGCCAGGCTCAAAAGCCCCGACAGGAAAACCCAGGCCGCCTGCTTTCGCTTCTTCTCCAGAATCCAGCAGACCATCAGATAGAAGATGACGGCGCCGGCAGCGATGCCTGGTGGCTTTGACAGCACGCCGAGCGAGAAGCAGACCGTGGCGAGCGGCAGGAACCAGCCGCTGCCGCCGGCCCAGTATTTGGCGAACAGCCAGACGCCAAGAGTCACCAAGGCCAGCATCGCGGGATCGGGAAGAAACGAGCTGTCGATCATGATCGCCGCCGGCATCAGCGCGTAGGCAAGTGCGGTCGCGTGGGCGTGCATCTCGTTCCAGCAGAGCGCCGTTAACCGGTGCAGCGAAAACACCGTCACCAGACCGAAGAAGGCCGCAACCATGCGGCCGAACCAGTCGTGCCAGCCGAAGAGCTGGTAGAGCAGGGCTGTGAGATAGCTGACGATCTGGAACTCGCGGCCCTGATAGCTTGGCCCAGGCCCGGTCCAGCTGACCTCCGGAAAGAAGATGTTCCAGCTGCGCTGCTGGAAATTGTCGGCCATCATTGCAGTGCTTATCTCGCGCCAGCTGAAGCCGTCGACCAGCGGCAAGGTGATCTTGTGGAATCTGAAGACGATCGCAATGAACAGGATCCCCAGCAAGATCGCGGTGTCGAGGTTCAGGTAGTTGCGAGCAGCCATGTCCCGGTCGGTCGTCTGCTGCGGGTGTTCCTGACCTTCGCCCTGATTCAATTCCGGGTCGTGCGTCATATGAAACCGTGTCGGCCGTGACGCCCGAGGCGGCGCGATACGCGCCGGCATCGGATCGTGAGGAAGATTAGGCTGAGCGGGATCTCGCCGCCGGCGCGGCCGGCTGCGGAGCTGCTCGTAGGCTTCACCGAGCATCGGCTCGGACGGCTTGCGGGGCGGCTTTGTCATGATGGCAGTTCATCAGCAAAGCCTTAAAAAGCAATTCACCCAGATTGATTATTGACTCACGCGAACATAATAAGAACGCCGGCGGGGCGGCTGCCAATCCGAAAACTGAGATATGGAGTGCGGAGATGCGCGAGCCGCCGCTCAGCGAAGCCGTGGGAGACGATGAGCGTGAGGGGGTGTCGCCTATCTAAGGGCAATATGCACGCCGCTATCGGCCTCTTTTGGAGGGCAGCCGATTGGTGATCTGGGGGGTGCGATAATGAGCGAGTATATTTCCATGTCGGGTGAACAGCGTTCACCGCGGCATCCTAGATCAGTGCTTCGGAGATGCCCCAAGATTGACAAAAAGACATCCATTCCCGATCTCTATTTGTGTCAGAAGGTCCGCCCTTACCTCTTCGCCAACAACCGCTTTTAAGTGCCGCCACTTTTGGCCCTTCGGATGTGCAGGCACCGGCACGCCTTCTCGCAAAAACAGCGTTACCTCAGGAGCTTCATCTGATTTGTAGATGCAAATTCTCACCGGCCAAGTCCTGTTAGCAGCAAATATTGTGCACTGCAAAACAGGAAATGGCAAACATTCATTTGCCGGGTAAGTCAACGTTGGGCCGGATTCTGGCGGCAAAAGCGTTGAAGTGTCGCCGGAAGGTCCAAAGGATTGGCATCGGATTACGCGGGCTTCCAGGCCGCCGCACAGATCGTCGGCGCACCTGCAGCAATCAGTTGACGGCACGCAGGAGTTCATCGGCAACACCGGCCGCCACGCCGTCAGGCTAGTAATGCGCGTGGTAAAGGGCCGGCGGTTGGAGGACGCGCGAATTGCCTTTCAACGACAATGCAGAAGTCTGGCGGTCATCTCCGACCATACTTGGTTGTCCGTGAGAGTGGCTCACAGAACTAGTGTTCGACCCCCTCGAGTTTTCGGTGAGGCGCCTCGGGAAGGTCGACGTCGATGACATCGCCAGGGCGTATCTCGCCGGAGGTCGGTCGAGGCCCTGGAAGCCAAGGGAATTGTCAAACTATACGTGTGAACTGGCCGGGCCGGGGGCGCGGTTAAAAGAAGGCGGCGGGCCCTCATGTTGCCCACCGCCCACCCCTCCCGGCGTCCGCCGCCACGGTCGGGAGGAGCGCTGAGCCTATCTGAGCGAGGCCACGGTTTGTATCCGAAGAGACAAACAAAAATGCGGTGTCATCCCACAGTCACATAAGCATTTGTGAGGAGTGTTTTGCCGCCAGGCGAATGTCATTGAAGTTGTTGCTGTCGCCGCCGCCGTGCCTGTGGATAGGCTGTGGATATCCGGTGGACGACACGATCAATCAGCGGGCGATAACGTCGCAGATGCCAATCGCATGTTGCCTATCCGTTCCGAATCTCATCATTCTGCCGTTGCTGCTGTCGACCTCCGCCGCAAACGTCGTCGATCGCATGCCACGGGCGCTCCGACTGATGTCGTGGAGCGCCCTTTTCTTTGGATTCGGCGTCTCGTCACAAAAGAGGGTATGAGAACCGAGCTGAGCCTCGCATATCGTTGCTCATGCCATAGATTACGCCAATCGGTCGTTGATCAATCGGGCGACACCGACCCCGGTGACCGGCCGGTACCTATTCATAACTTGCGGGAGTTGCATGATGGAATATCGACGTTTGGGAAAGTCGGGCCTGAAAGTGAGCGAGTTCTCCTTCGGCTCATGGGTCACGTTCGGCAAGCAGGTAAATGGAAGCGACGCCGTCGACCTCATGAAGCTTGCCTACGACAACGGGGTGAACTTCTTCGACAATGCTGAAGGATACGAGAGCGGCAAGTCCGAGATCGTGATGGGCGAGGCACTCAGCAGGCTTGGCTGGAGCCGTGACAGCTTCGTCGTCTCCAGCAAGGTCTTCTGGGGAGGCCAGAAGCCGACACAGCGCGGCCTGTCGCGCAAGCATGTGACCGACGCCTGCCATGCAGCGCTCAAGCGGCTTCAGGTCGACTACCTCGACCTTTTCTTCTGCCACCGCCCGGATATCGACACGCCGATCGAGGAAACGGTCCGGGCGATGCATGATCTCGTCGCCCAGGGCAAGGTGCTCTACTGGGGCACGTCGGAATGGTCCGCGCAGCAATTGACGGAAGCCTACGCCGTGGCTCGGGACTTGCGCATCACGCCGCCGACCATGGAACAGCCGCAGTACAACATCTTCGAGCGCCAGAAGGTCGAGTCTGACTATCTGCCGCTCTATGACCTGATGGGCCTTGGCACCACGATCTGGTCGCCGCTCGCCTCGGGCGTCCTGACCGGCAAATACAATAACGGTGTTCCGGCCGATAGTCGGATGAACCTGCCGGGCTACGAATGGCTGAAGGAGAAGTGGTCCAGTGATGCCGGCCGCGCCCAGCTCAGACAAGTCGGCGAGCTCGCAAAGCTCGCGGACGAGATCGGCATGTCGATCACGCATCTCGCCCTCTTGTGGTGCCTTGCCAATCGGAACGTCTCGACCGTCATTCTTGGAGCCTCGCGCGCTAGCCAGTTGCAGGACAATCTCGCGGCCCTCTCACACCGACAGAAGATGACGTCTGACGTTCTGGAACGGATCGACACGATCGTCGGAAACAAGCCCGAAGGACCACGTCGCTTCTAGGCGAACAAATCTCCCTCGACGAGCCGCACTAAGTGTTCGTCGAGGGAAAAGCGCCAGTTATGTTACCAGCACCATGGTACTGCCGACGGCGGTGGGCACGTTCGAGAATGTGAAGTGCCGCGTAGCGCCCCCGTGCATCCCATATTTCGGTCGTTAGCGAAGCGCGTCTTCATCGCAGGCTGCTGCCCGCTAGTTGCCCCAGACGACGGCTTCCTCATGACGCTTGATCAGGTGGCGCAAGCTCTCGAAGCCCGACCTGACAAACTCGGCGAAATGATCGACCGCTGGAGCGCGAGGAGCATCAGTTCGCGTCAGGATGGCAAGAGCTCGTTCAGGATGCGGAATGTTGACAGGAAGAGCGGTGATCGCCTTCTCCTTTCTCAACGCGAAGACGACGCTGTGCGGCATAATGGTCAAGGCGTCGGCCGCTTTGAGGTAGTTGATGACGCCCATAAGCGAGCCGCCGGAGTAGCGTATCTTAATTTCGGTCGCTCCGAAGGACAGTAGAAGCGCCCGAAGATCGGCGAGCAGGGGACTGCCTGGCGGGGGCGCCACCCAGGGGTAGTCGAGAAGCTCGCCCGGCCGCGGGCGCCGTTTCATGAGGAGGGGGTGCGTCGAGCGGCAGGCGATGACATTCCGACCTGGCAGTATCTGCTGGAACTCTAGGCCGGAGCCTTCTTCGAGGATGTCGATCGGGCAGACGGCCAGGTCGATCTGGTCGGCCTTGAGGGCTGCGCGGAGATCGGGAAGATAGCCGTAGCTCTGTTCGACCCGCACGTCGGGATGTGTCTGTTGGAACTCGGCGCAGAACTGCGCGATCAGAGCGTCCATGAAAAAGGGCGTGCCACCGACGCGGACGACGCCGCTCCTCCCCATTCGGAAACTGTCGACGAGGTCGGAGGCTTTTCGAGACGCGGCGAGCATGACCAGGCCGTGCTCCGCCAGCGACAGCCCGAACGGCGTCGCCTGCAGTGGCCTGCGCCCTTTAACGAAAAGAGGTTCGCCCACCCGCTTTTCCAGCATCGAGAGCGCTCGGGACATTGCCGGCTGGGCCAGACCCAGCAAAGCCGCACCTTCCGTGACGCCGCCAGCTTTGACCACGGCCGCAAGCTGTATGAGGTGACGTTCGTCGATCTTCATAACAATCTGTTATACTGATCCTCTGCAAAATCATCAACGCTCGACTTCCATCGTGCTAGGCTTCTCATATGTCGATCGGGAGGAGACGATGATGACAGGGAGTGCCAGGGCGCTCACATTCGACGAGGCCACATCATCCGAAGCCTTTGCCGAACGCTTCAGCGCGAACCGGAACGGCAAATTGGCCCACCTGATCGCTGCGGCCGTGACGCATGTTCATGACCTCATCAAGGAGTTCCGCCCGAGCCCGGACGAGTGGCGCAAGGTCATCCAGTTTCTGACGGAAGTCGGGCACGCCTCTGACGAGCGCCGTCAGGAATGGGTGCTGCTTTCGGACCTCATCGGCGCTTCCGCGCTGGTGGAAGAAATCAACTCACGTCGACAGAAGGGCGCGACGCCGAATACAATCCGCGGGCCCTTCTATCGGGACGACGCCCCTGAGCGTTCATCCGGAGCCTCAATCTCGGTCGATGGAAAGGGGGAGCCCCTACGCGTCTCCGTGCGCGTGCAGGATCTCGACGGGCTTCCCATCGGGGGTGCCGAGGTTGTGACGTGGCAGGCCAACGCCGAGGGCTTCTACGAAAACCAGCAACCGGATCTCCAACCAGAGCACAATCTACGCGGACTGTTCAGGACCGACACGAAAGGCTGCGTCATCTATCGCTCGGTGATGCCCGCCGGCTACGGCGTGCCGGACGACGGGCCCGTTGGCCGTCTGCTGAAGGGTGCTGGCTATCCGCTGCATCGTCCGGCTCATCTTCAGTTCGTTGTCAGAGCGAAAGGGTTCGAAACGATTACGACGCACATCTACGATTCAAGTGATCCGCGTCTTGCGGAGGATGCCCTTTTCGGTGTCCGACCGGACCTCGTTGCGCGGTTCGAACATGCACAGGTCGACGGTCGGCGGGGCAGGTCGGTCGACCTGACCTTTGTGATGGTTCGCGCAAGACCGGGGAGGCAGGGATGACGCGGCCGTTCTGCTACGCAGGCAGTCCCGCCCAGATCGTTTTCGGCAACGACAGCATTGGCAGTGTCGGTGCATGGATCGCAAAGGCTGGGCGCAAGCGCGCGCTTGTGCTCTCGACCCCGCACCAGAAGGCGGACGCGGAAGAGCTGGCCAATAAGATTGGCGAACAGGCCTGCGGCGTCTTCTCGGGGGCGGTCATGCACACGCCCGTGGAGGTGACCGAGGCTGCCATGAAGGTGGTGCTCGATACGGCTGCCGACTGCGTCGTCTCGCTCGGTGGGGGATCGACCACCGGGCTTGGCAAGGCGATCGCCTATCGCAACGACATCTTTCAGATCGTCGTGCCGACGACCTATGCCGGGTCGGAGGTGACGCCAATTCTTGGCCAAACCGAAGGCGGTCGGAAGACGACGGTGCGCGACGCGAAGATCTTGCCGGAGATCGTGATCTACGATCCGTCTCTTACCCTGGGGTTGCCTGTCGCGATGAGCGCGACAAGCGGGCTGAACGCAATGGCCCATGCATTGGAAGGTCTCTATGCCCGCGATCGCAATCCGATCTCGACGCTCATGGCGCTTGAAGGCCTGCGGGCGTTCAAACTGAGCCTGCCGAAGATCGTGACGTCACCGAACGACACGGACGCCCGCAGCGACGCGCTCTACGGCGCCTGGCTTTGCGGCACGGTCCTTGGTGCCGTCGGGATGGCGCTGCATCACAAGATCTGCCACACGCTTGGCGGTTCTTTCGATACGCCGCATGCAGAAACACATGCTGTCATGCTGCCGCATACCGCGGCTTTCAATGCAGCGGCGGCAGCTGCAGAGCTTTCCCAGGCCGCGGCGATATTCGGCGGCTCGATCGGTGGCGGTCTTTGGGATTTTTCCAAGCAGATCGGTGCGCCGATGTCACTCAAGGATTTCGGAATGACGGAGGCCGATCTAGACCGCGCCGCGTCGATCGCTGTCGAAAATCCGTACTGGAACCCTCGGCCGATAGACCGTCAATCGATCAGGAAGCTTCTTCAGGACGCCTGGGAGGGACGACGTCCGGAAGACTGAAACTTGGCACGCCGGACGGCGCGCTCTTTGGGAGGAGAGGGACAATGGGAGGAAGCATGTTCACGAGACGCGATTTTCTGAAAACAACGGCGACCGGCGGGGCCATCATAGCGACGTCCAGCCTTGCCGCTCCGGCGATCGCCCAGAACGCGGCCATCAAGCTTGGCTACGTCAGCCCGCAAACCGGCCCGCTTGCCGCCTTTGGCGAGGCCGACAAATTCGTCATCGATTCGTTCCTGGCGACGACAAAGAAGCTCGGCCTGACCTATGAGGTTGTGGTCAAGGATAGCCAGTCCAATCCTAACCGCGCGGCCGAGGTCGCAAAGGAGCTTATCGTCGACGACCAGGTCAATCTGATGCTGGTTTCTTCCACGCCGGAAACGACCAACCCGGTTTCGACGACCTGCGAAGGCGAGCAAATGCCTTGCATTTCCACGGTGGCTCCTTGGCAGCCGTGGTTCATCGGCCAGCAGGGCAATCCCGGCGATCCCTCATCATGGAAGCCATTTGACTATGCCTACCACTTCTTCTGGGGGCTTGAGGATATCATTGCCGTCTTCACGGGCATGTGGGGTCAGATCGACACCAATAAGAAGGTCGGCGGGCTCTTCCCCAACGACGGCGACGGCAACGCGTGGGGCGATAAGGTGGTGGGGTTTCCGCCAGTCCTGGAAAAACTGGGTTACGGACTGACTGACACCGGCCGCTACCAGAACCTGACGGACGACTTCTCCGCGCAGATCAACGCCTTCAAGCAGGCGGGTACCGACATCCTTACCGGCGTGATGATCCCGCCGGATCTCACCACCTTCTGGAACCAGGCGAAACAGCAGGGATTGAAACCGAAAATCGCCTCGATCGGCAAGGCGCTGCTCTTTCCGCAGACGGTCGAAGCGTTGGGCGATGCCGGTCATAACCTGTCCACGGAAGTCTGGTGGACGCCCAGCCATCCCTTCACATCGTCACTGACAGGCGAGACGGCAGTCACCGTCGCCAACGCATTCACCAAGTCGACCGGCCGCCCATGGACACAACCTATCGGCTTCGCCCACGCGTTGTTCGAGATCGCCGTCGACGTGATGAAGCGAGCGGGAGGGGTTGGCGACGGCGACGCTGTTGCCAAGGCCATAGGGGAGACCAAGCTCGATACACTTGTCGGGCCGATCGCGTGGGGCAACGAGAAGCTTCCGCCATTTGCGCAGAAGAATGTTGCCAAGACGCCTCTCGTCGGCGGCCAGTGGCGCCTGAAGTCGGGCGGCGGCTACGATCTCGTCGTCGTCGAAAACGGGCTGGCGCCCAATGTGCCGCTGGGCGGTAAGCTCGAAGTTTTGGCCTAAGGCTAAAGCTCTGCCCGGCGCCCGAGCCGGGCGGAACTGATCGGAGGAGGACCGATGCCCATTCTCGAACTTAAAAGTGTATCGAAGTCCTTCGGCGCGCTTATCGTCGCCGAAGGGGTTTCCTTTTCGGTGGAGCCGGGAGAGGCGCTCGGCGTCATCGGACCGAACGGTGCTGGAAAATCGACACTCTTCAATCTCATCAACGGCAACCTCAAGGTGGCCGGTGGTTCAATCCAATTCGACGGCCGCGATGTGACCCATACGCCCCCGATGCAGCGCTGCCTTGCGGGCATGGGACGCACCTTTCAGATACCGCAGCCTTTCGAGCGCCTGACCGCCTATGAAAATCTATTGGTCGCAGGCGCTTTCGGAACGCGCCAGGCGGAAGCCCATGTCGTCGATCTCTGTGCCGACATCCTGGTGGAGACAGGCCTAATCGCAAAGGCGAATGTCCCCGCAGGCTCCCTTTCCCTTCTTGAACGCAAACGATTGGAGCTTGCGCGCGCGCTCGCCACGCAACCCAAGCTTCTGCTTCTCGACGAAATCGCTGGAGGACTGACGGAGGGAGAGTGTCGGCAGTTGGTGGCGACGATCAAACGCGTCCACCAGCGCGGCGTCGCGATCATCTGGATCGAGCATGTGCTGCACGCCCTGACCGCCGTCGCCGAGCGATTGCTGGTCTTGAACTTCGGTCGCGTGATCGGCATCGGCGCAGCCGATGCGATCATGGCGTCGAGCGACGTCCGCGAAATCTATCTCGGGATGGAGGTCTGATGGCAAGCCTTGTCGAAACACGAGGTCTTACGGCCTTCTACGGCGACTTCCAGGCCGTCTTCGGGGTCGATATCCGGCTCGAGGTCGGCGAGACCATCGCCGTGATCGGCGCCAACGGCGCGGGCAAATCGACCTTGATGCGCTCCCTCGCCGGTGTGATTGCCAACAGCGCGGAGATGGTCCTCCATCGCGGCGAGCCGATCGGTGCGCTGGGAGCACCGGATGTGGTGCGCCGCGGGATCGCGCTGGTGCCGGAGGGCCGCAGGCTGTTTCCGTCATTGACCGTAGAGGAGAACCTGCTGATCGGCAGCTACGGCCGCCAGGTGGTGGCCGGACCGTGGACCCTGGAAAGCATCTACGCGCTTTTCCCCATTCTGAAAGAGCGGCGACGCAATCCTGCAACGGCCCTCTCTGGCGGCCAGCAGCAGATGGTCGCGATCGGTCGGGCCCTCATGTCGAACCCAGACGTCCTGCTCTGCGACGAACTCAGCCTCGGTCTGGCGCCGGTGGTGATCAAGGATATCTACGCCGCCTTCGCGAAGATCAAGGCATCGGGCGCCGCGATCATCATCGTCGAACAGGACATCGTGCAGGCTCTAAAGGTCGCCGACCGGATTTATTGCATGATGGAAGGCCGCATCACCCTGACCGGCCGTCCCTCCGAACTCGATCGTGCGGACATCCATGCAGCCTATTTTGGAGCGGGGACCCATGAACTGGCTTGATACGCTTCTCCAGGGAATACTGCTCGGCGGACTATATGCCCTATTCGCGGCTGGCTTGAGCCTTGTCTTCGGCATCATGCGGCTCGTCAATCTGGCCCACGGCGACCTGATCGTCCTTGCCGCGTTCCTGATAATGCTCATCGTGTCATCTTTTGGGCTCAATCCGTTTGTCGCGGCATTGATAGCGGCGCCATTGATGTTCGGGCTAGGCTGGGTGCTCCAATATTATCTTCTCAATCGCACGCTCGGCAAAGACGTCCTGCCACCGCTGCTGGTGACGTTCGGCCTTTCGATCGTGATCCAGAATGGTCTTTTGGAAGCGTTCACGGCCGACAGCAGGCGAGTTTCGGCGGGCTCGCTTGAAACGGCCTCGGTGCAGATCGGAAGTGTCAACGCCGGACTGATGCCGTTGCTGACCTTCGCCTCGGCCGTGCTCATTATCTTGGCCCTGAATCAGCTCATCTACCGGACCGCTCTTGGCCGGGCATTTCGGGCCACGTCCGACGACGTGGTGACCGCAAGCCTGATGGGCATTCGGCCAAATTCGATCTTCGCTGTCGCTACCGGACTGGCGATGATGATCGTGACCGTTGCTGCGCTCTACCTCGGCATGAGAGCGAACTTCGATCCGACCGCCGGACCCGCCCGATTGATCTATGCCTTCGAAGCAGTGATCATCGGCGGCCTCGGCTCGCTTTGGGGCACGCTCGCGGGAGGTGTGATCTTGGGCCTTGCGCAGACGATCGGCGCTGCGGTCAATCCCGAATGGCAAATTCTTGCCGGGCACGTCGCCTTTCTTCTCGTGCTGCTTTTTCGTCCGCGCGGTCTTTTTCCGCGGGCCGTCGACTGAGGCGCGCCATGACCACGGGTTTTCAAGCCATGACCAATGAACGAACGGCTCGCTGGCGCATCGAGACGAGGACGACTGTCTCCCGAATCTTCACAATGTTCCTCTTCCTGGCGGCGGCCCTCATGATCTTCGCTCCGTTCGTCGTCTCGCGTGGCGTCATACAGGACCTCTTTTTCATCCTGACCATGCTAACGCTGGCCCAAAGCTGGAATCTTCTCGCTGGTTATGCCGGCCTCATCTCGGTCGGGCAGCAACTTTTCGTCGGATGTGGCGCCTACGCCTTATTCGGCTTGGTTATCCTGACTGGAATGGATCCAGTTCTGGCGGTCCTGCTTGCCGGCCTCATCGCAGCCGCTGTCGCGGTGCCGACAGCCTTCTTCGCCTTCCGCCTCTATGGGCCGTACTTTGCGATCGGTACCTGGGTGATTGCCGAAGTCGGGCGGCTGCTCGTTGCGCAATGGAAGACCCTTGGGGGCGGAACAGGGACGTCCATGCCGCGAGATGCGACGCGGGACATGCTGGGCGCCGCCGCACTCAGCGACTGGTTCGGCATGCGCTCGTCCGTCGCCGCTGATGCATTGGCCTACTGGATGGCGCTCGTGCTGGCGTCGGCGACGATCATCTTCGTCTACAAACTGCTTTGCAGCAAGCATGGGCTGGGGCTTGCGGCCGTCCGCGACAACGAGACGGCGGCACGTGCCCTTGGCGTCGACGCACAGTGGCTGAAGACACTGATCTATCTCCTGACGGCCTTCATCACGGGAGTGGTCGGCGCGCTCATCTATCTGCAGAAGGCTCGGATATCGCCCGACGCGGCCTTCTCGCTCACCGACTGGACGGCCTACGTCATCTTCATCGTCGTCATCGGCGGTATCGGCACAATTGAGGGTCCGATCCTGGGTGTGCTTGTCTTCTTCGTATTGCAGAACGCGTTTTCGAGCTTCGGTTCCTGGTATCTTCTGGCGCTCGGCGCACTGGCCATCGTTACAATGCTCTTTGCGCCTCGCGGCGTCTGGGGACTGATATCCGACCGCACTGGTTGGGAACTTTTTCCGGTCCGCCGTCGCCTAAAGGACGGATCTTCAGAATATGAAATGGGAGGGCCACATGGCTGACATCAAAACCGACGTATTGATCATTGGCACAGGCCCGGCCGGTTCGGCGGCAGCCGCGTTGCTCGCGACACACGGCCTCGAACCGCTGGTGATCAACCGCTATCGCTGGCTGGCGAACACGCCGCGCGCGCATATCACCAACCAGCGCACGATGGAGGTGCTGCGCGATCTTGGCCGCGACGTCGAGGACGAAGCTTACATGTTCGCCGCCGAGCAGGATCTGATGGGCGAGAACGTCTTTTGCACCTCGCTGACCGGGGAGGAGATCGGCCGCATGAAAAGCTGGGGCAACCACCCACTGTCCCGCGCCGAACATCTTCTCTCGTCGCCGAGCCGGATGAACGACCTGCCTCAGACATACATGGAGCCGTTGCTATTCAAGACCGCCTGTTCTCGCGGCGCGCAGCCGCGAATGTCGACCGAATACAAAAGCCATGTTCAAGACGCCGATGGGGTCACGACGACCTGCGTCGATAAATTGACGGGCAGGGAGCTGACCATTCACTCCAAATTCCTGATCGGCGCGGATGGCGGGAACTCCAAGGTCGCCGAACATGCTGGCCTGAGATTCGAAGGCAAGATGGGCGTTGCCGGATCGATGAACATCCTGTTCGAGGCCGACCTGTCGCGCTACGTCGCCCATCGCCCTTCCGTGCTCTATTGGGTATTGCAGCCAGGCGCCGACGTCGGGGGCATCGGCATGGGTCTCGTGCGCATGGTTCGCCCGTGGAACGAGTGGCTGATCGTCTGGGGATACGATATCAACCAGCCCGCACCGCAGGTCGACGACGCCTTCGCCACGAAGGTCGTGCGCGAGCTCGTGGGCGTCGATGACATCGAGCCGAAGATAAAGTCGGTCTCGACGTGGACCGTCAACAATATGTACGCGACGACGATATCGAACGGCCGCGTCTTCTGCATGGGCGACGCAACGCATCGACATCCGCCGTCAAACGGCCTGGGCTCCAACACCTCGATTCAGGACGCGTTCAATCTTTCATGGAAGCTTGCGATGGTGCTGAAAGGTCAAGCTGGTCCTGAGCTCCTCGACAGCTACCAGGCCGAGCGCGCGCCAGTCGCCAAGCAAATCGTCACCCGCGCCAACAAGTCGATCGAAGAATTCGGCCCAATTTTCAAGGCGCTCGGCCTGCTTGACTCGGTTGATCCGGTGAAGATGCAGCAGAACATGGACGCGCGCTGCAATGACACGGCAGAGTCCGAAGCGCAGCGCGCGGCAATCCGGACTGCGATCGCGAACAAGGTCTACGAATTCGACGCGCACGGCGTCGAGATGAACCACCGCTACGCCTCGAACGCCGTGGTGAAGGAGGGGCAACCGGAACCCGCTTTCGAGAGGGACCCTGAGCTGCACTTCCAGCCGACGACTTGGCCGGGTGCGCGGCTTCCCCACGCCTGGCTCTTCGGCGCCGATGGAAAAAAGGTGTCCAGCCTTGATCTGACGGGCCACGGCGTTTTCACGGTGCTGACGGGCATCGGGGGCGACGGCTGGATTGCAGCGGCAAAGACGCTTTCGAAGGAGCTAGGGCTGCCGATCGCCACGCATCGGATCGGACCGCGACAGACGTGGCAGGATCTGAACGGTGACTGGGCGCGGGCCCGCGAAATCCGGGATTCAGGCGTGTTGCTCGTGCGGCCCGACCATCATGTCGCGTGGCGCGCGGACGCCGTGACGGCTGATCCGGAAGCGGAGCTACGCCGGGTTTTGAAAACAATTCTTTCTCTGTGAGGTGCACTATGAGCTCCGAAGAAAAGGGCTATTTCACCGAAGAAAATTCCGTGGAGGTGGTCACGAGCCGCAACGCTCAAGCCAGGGACGAGCGCCTGAAGCGGGTGATGGAGGTCGTCACGCGCAAGCTACATGAGGCAGTAAAGGAGCTTGAGCCGACGCAGGACGAGTGGATGGAGGCGATCTTCTTTCTCACCCGTACCGGGCAGACGTGCAATGAATGGCGACAGGAGTTTATCCTGTTGTCAGACGTGCTCGGCGTGTCGATGCTGGTCGACGCCATCAATAATCGCAAGCCCTCTGGGGCTTCTGAAAGCACGGTGCTCGGTCCGTTTCACGTTGCCGACGCGCCGGAACTGCCGATGGGCGCCAACATCTGCCTCGACCAGAAAGGCGAGGATATGGTGATCGGAGGGCGGATACTCGACACGGATGGCAGGCCGATTTCCAATGCTGTCATCGACGTTTGGCAGGCCAACGACGAAGGCTTCTACGACGTTCAACAGAAGGGGATACAACCCGACTTCAACCTTCGCGGCGTCTTTCGCACGGGCGCGGACGGCCGCTATTGGTTCCGGGCGGTCAAGCCCAAATATTACCCGATCCCGGACGACGGGCCGGTCGGCAAGCTGCTCGGCGCGCTTGGACGTCATCCCTACAGGCCGGCTCACCTGCATTACATCATAAAGGCCGAGGGCTTCGAGGCGCTGACAACACACATCTTCGACCCGGACGACCCGTACATCCACTCGGACGCCGTCTTCGGCGTGAAGGAGAGCTTGCTTGCCAAGTTTCAGCCCGTAGAAGATCCAGTGCGGGCTAGCGACCTTGGATTCGCGGAAAAGTTTTGGCAGGTGGAGCACGATTTCGTGCTGGCTCGGGAGTAGAACCTCTCGGGCGGGTCGGGCAACTGTCCGGGCGATGATTTCCGCCAGCGGTTACCCCTAAAGCGCGTCGCGATCTTTCAGCTTGTCGCGCTTTAAGTCTTTGTTTTTACGCATGCCGTTGTCGCAAACCGCTGCACACTTTTGTGCGACATGCTTTCGAAGGGCATCCGTCGGTCAACGAGACGGCATGGCAGCAGCGTTTACTGCAGGGCGGTCCGTGAAGTGCGGCATGTTGAAAAGAGGTATCTCTCGTCGATTCGCGAGGCTGCTCTTTTCCGCAATGGCAACACGTTCCCCAATCTACCATCCGGCCCACCTGAAGCTGAGCAGGATCTTCAGATTCCAAGCACGGTCACGAGCGGGGGCGTAAAGTCCTTGAAGCCCAATCTCGGCCAGTCGCACCTTGTGTCAAACCTCGTCTTCGGTTCGTGGCGCTGACATTTCGGGTTGGTCTTGAAGGCGTATCCGGGCAGGGTGACATATCTGGCATTTGCCGTGCAAAGGGCAATCGCGATACACAGCGTCAATGCAGAGCACATGGTTCTCATGGCACACCTCCAGGCGTCGTAGGAACCTTCAAGTGCGGAGAATTTCCGGTCGATAGTTGTCCCACTTTTGCCGGCTCCCCGCCATTCGCCTAATAGGAGGTGTGGCGTGGCGTCGTGAGTAATCCGTTTAGTGGAGCGTTGGCTAAGCGTTCAAGAAACCTTCGTCAAACCCCAGGGTTGAAAAGCACACACCCGGCTCCAAATCCCGTCGGCGGTCATCGAAGCCGGGGAGGGGTAATGGGAAGCGCGCAGTTTCATTGGATTGGCCGGGGCAGATTAGCCTTGGGCGTCATTCTCAGTCTTTTTTTCCTTGTGCCCTGCTCTCAGGCATTGGCGGCGCCCGCCGAAATCGGCGGCCTGACGGTGACCCTGCCCGATGCCGCTACCGGCTGGAGGAAGGCCGGTAAGGGCAATCTCTTTATGCTGCAGAAAGATTTTCCGGAAACGGAGGACGACAAGCGCGGCAATGCTTTGATTCAGATCACCAAGCCGCTCCCGGCAGCGCGCAGTTCCCTGCAGGCCGGCATGAAGACCTTCGTCGCGACGCTGCCCGACATGGCGAAGGAAGATATCCTGGTCAAACATTACGGAGTCACGGTGAACGGCTACGATATTCGCGTGGAAGAACGCTGCTGCGTTCATCAGAAGAACGTCAGCATCAGCCAGATCGTCGTCGGCGTCGCCGGCGACAGGCAGCAGGCCTATCTGCAGCTCGTGCTGCTGAATGTGAACGGTGACAGAAGCAGAAGTGCCGAGGCCGATTTCGCAACCCTCGTGCGCTCCGTGAAGCTTGATCCTTCCGACAAGGATTTCGATCTCGTGCCGGCGAGCGAAGACGGCGGGCTGGACGGCGTCTTCACCCATCTCGATACCGGTCTCCGGCCGAATGTCTTTGGCGGCATGGATTTCTATTCGGACAGCACGATCACCACGTTCGACCCGAAGGGGCTGTTCAGCACGGAACTGCCGAAGGGCGGCCGGAGCATCACCGAACATTGCAAGGAGACCCCGACCGATTGCGGCCTCTACACGCTTACCGGCGGCGGTTTTTTCTCCTCCGCCGGGTCGATCGAAATGCGCAGTGTCACCTCTGCCTACGGCACGATCGAGATCGAGACGAAGACATTCTCGAAAAAAGGTGAGGACCTGGTGATTGCCGACGCAGACCACCGCGCCGTGCCGCCGTTTGATGAGGGCACGACGCTCGACGGCGAATGGGTATCCACCTTCGCCTCGAGCGGGATGACCGCGACCTCATCGGGATCGGTGGCGTCCAGCCATACGCTGAGGCTTCATCGAAACGGTACTTTCGAACGCGCAGGCTGGTCGGGCGCCTCGATGACGAATGAGATCGGCGGATCGCAATCGGGCGTCACCACGTCAAGCAACCGGCCGGGCGCAAGCGGACGCTACAAGCTTTCCGGCTATCGTCTCGACCTGACCGACGTGAGCGGTAAGACCGAGACCATGAGCATATTCGAGCCGGACAAAGGTTCCGACGGGCTTCTGGTGATCAACGGCAACAACTACCTGAAGGACGATGGGAAATAGAGAGGCAGCGCCCAAGCTATTGATAAATCGGGCTTATACGGCGACGCAATTGCCTCCCGGTCGGCTGGAAAGCCACCGTGGGTATAAGTGACTTCGAGTCATCGGCAACGCGCGAATCACTTGAAATCTGGCTCATGTCGTCAGCCGTCTCGATGGGCCGAAACTGACGGTTTGGTTAAGCATTTGTAAATTGGTAACGAATCGAGGCATATAGTAACTGCGCAACTGAAGCGCTTTCGTTCAAAATTGCGCAGTTACCTGGGAAAAAGATC
>NZ_CP071680.1:0-683263 GCF_017357285.1 Rhizobium ruizarguesonis
TTGGGTGTTTTGGACAACATTAGCGTATCGACGACAGATGTACGGATCGAGCGGCATGCGAACCAGCTTTCGCGGCAACTGAAGCTCCTCCGCGACAAGCTGTTTCCGCCGCTCTCGCAAAAGACGCTACGAACATTCTCCTCCGGCGAGGCGGCCCAGATGATCGGCGTCTCGGACGGCTATCTTCGCCAGCTTTCGCTGGATGGCAAGGGACCGCAGCCGGATCTCGCCCAGAATGGCCGGCGTTCCTATACGCTCGGCCAGATCAATGAATTGCGCCAGTATATGGCCAAGCTCAAGCCGAAGGATGCGCTTTCCTATCAGCCGTGGCGTCGCCCTGGCGAAAAGCTGCAGACGGTTGCCGTCACCAATTTCAAGGGTGGCTCGGCCAAAACCACGACGACGCTCTATCTGGCGCAGTATCTGGCGCTGGCGGGTTACCGGGTGCTTGCCATCGATCTCGATCCGCAGGCTTCGCTCTCCTCCATGCTGGGCGTCCAGCCCGAATTCGATCTTTCCGAAGGCGATACGCTCTATGGCGCAATTCGCTATGATGAGGGCCGCAAGCCGCTGAAGGAGATCGTCCGCAAGACCTATTTCGACGGGCTGGATCTGGTGCCGGGCAATCTCGAACTGATGGAGTTCGAGCATGAGACGCCACGGGCACTGAACGACCGGCAGCGGCCCGCCGAGCTGTTCTTCCGTCGCGTTGGCGTTGCCATTGCCGAGGTCGAGGCCGACTACGACATCGTGGTGATCGACTGCCCGCCGCAGCTCGGTTACCTCACGCTTGGCGCCGTTTGTGCCGCCACATCGCTGCTCATCACCATCCATCCGCAGATGGTCGATGTCGCCTCCATGTCGCAGTTCCTGCTGATGACGTCGGATCTGCTTTCCGTCGTGCGCAAGGCCGGCGGCGACCTGCAGCACGATTTCATCAAATATGTCGTCACGCGTCACGAACCTTTCGATGCGCCGCAGTCGCAGATCGTCGCGCTGTTGCGCAGCCTCTTCAGTGACGACGTGTTGACGGCGACCATTCTCAAGTCGACGGCGATCGCCGATGTCGGCCTGACCAAGCAGACGCTCTACGAGATCGAGAAGGGGCAGGTGCGCCGCTCGACCTATGACCGGGCGCTGGAATCGGTCAATGCCGCCAACAGCGAGGTTCTCGCCGGTATTCACAAAGCCTGGGGTCGAGCATGAGCAGACGCGATCGCCTGAAAGGTCTTTTCGACGATACGGCGCAGGAGTTGGCCGCGGCCAACTACGAGGAACCATCTTCGCGCGGATCGGCCGGGCCGGTTCGCACGATGGCGCTGACCCTTGGCCGCATGGAGGAAGAGAGCAGGGCGATGCAGGAGGCTTTGCTCTCCGGTGAACGCATCGTCGAGCTCGATCCTGATCTGATCGATTCCTCCTTCGTCCGCGACCGCCTTGTCGACCAGCCGCTCGATATTGAGGACGAGTTGGTGCAGTCGATTGCCGAGAACGGCCAGGAAGTGCCGATCCTCGTTCGCCGCCATCCCAATGATGAGGATCGCTACCAGATCGCCTACGGCCATCGCCGTCTGCAGGCCGTCAAGCTGCTCGGTCTCAAGGTGCAGGCGATCGTCCGTAAGCTCGACGATACCGATGTCGTCATCGCGCAGGGCATCGAGAATTCGGCGCGTCGGAACCTTTCCTACATCGAGCGCGCGGTCTTTGCCCTCAATCTCGAGCTCAAGGGTTTTGAGCGCCCGGTGATCATGAAAGCGCTGTCGACGGACAAGACGGAGCTATCGAAGCTGATATCCGTTGCAAAAGCTATTCCCGCCGAGATCGTCAGGTCGGTCGGCGCCGCACCCGGCATCGGGCGACGCCGGTGGATGGCGCTAGCCCAGGATTGGAATGGGATGACGGCCGCCCGGCTTGCGAAGCTCATTGCCTCGGGAGGTTTCATGGCGGAAGAGAGCGACCGCCGTTTCGAGCTTTTGGTTGCCGAGCTCGCCAAGAAAGAGGCGAAGCCCGAAACCACGGAATTTGACTGGAAGCCGAAGAGCGGCGGCAAGATTGCCGGCCGAATCAAGAGCGCCGGCAATTCCTTCACGATCGCGTTGAAGACCGGCGATGCGCCGGATTTCGGCGCTTACATTTCACGCCGTCTCGATGAGCTTTATGAAGCCTATCGAGCCGGCAAGTTGCAAGCAGGAGAATAGGCCGCAAAAGAAAAAAGCCTCCGAACGTTGCCGCCGCGGAAGCCTTTCTCATATCTGGACAATCTGAGAATCGCACTTCCTCGAATCACTGTCAAGCGTCTTCGGCATCCTTTTGGGTGGTAGGTTTCTTTTGCCTTGAAAAAAGGTGAGGGACATGGAGCCTCAATATGTATCGACGCCCTTTGGGCGGCGATCGATGACGCTTGGCATGCTGGCAAGCCAGGAAAGCGCCAGCAAGGTCGATCCGGACGCATCGGTCGACAAGTGGAAGATCTTTCGTGCGCTGTGCGAAGCAAAGGACATGATCGGCGTATCCGACCGTGCCCTGGCAGTTCTCAACGCGCTGTTGACCTTCTACCCGAAGAACGAGATTGCCGAGGCCAACGGTTTCGTCGTCTTCCCATCGAATGAGCAGCTGTCGCTGCGCACGCATGGCATGGCCGGCACGACGCTGCGGCGAAACCTGGCGATGCTGGTGGAAGCCGGCCTGATCATCCGGCGGGATAGCCCGAACGGGAAACGTTTTGCCCGCCGCAATGGCGAGGGCGGGCTTGGTGAGGCCTTTGGCTTCAGCCTGGCGCCGCTCCTGGTGCGCGCTCGCGAGATCGAGGCGCAAGCGGCTCAGGCAATGGCCGCCAAACTCGAATGGAAGCGCCTGAGAGAGCGCCTGACACTTTGCCGGCGTGACATCACCAAGCTCATCGAGATCGCGCTGGAGGAGAAAATTGCCGGCGAATGGATCGAGATGCAGAAGCATTTCAATCTGCTTTCCGCAAGCCTGCCGCGCCGCCCGTCGACCGCCGAGATGGAAAGCCTGCTGGCGGATCTCGAAGCTTTCCGGGAATTGATCGTCAAGACGCTGCAATCGAAGTCGAAAACAGAAAAAACGGACGCCAATGATAACCAAAACGGTCGGCACATACATAATTCAAACCCACACCCAATATCTGAACTTGAACCAAGCTTCGAAACGAAGCAGGGCGCAAAGCCGGAGGAAGAACGGCAGCCGTGGCGGGAGCCGCCGAAATCCTTCCCCCTTGCCATGGTTCTGCAGTCCTGCCCGGAGATTGTCGCTTATGGCCCGGGCGGCGGCATTGGCAGCTGGCGGGATCTGATGGCCGCGGCCGTCATCGTCCGTTCCACGCTTGGCGTCAGCCCGAGCGCCTATCAGCTGGCCTGCGATGTCATGGGGCCGGAAAATGCCGCCACGGTGATCGCCTGCATTCTGGAAAGGGGCGGACATATCAACTCTGCCGGCGGCTACCTGCGTGACCTGACGCGGCGGGCCGAGCGTGGCGAATTCTCGCTCGGACCGATGCTGATGGCGCTGATGCGGGCAAATGGTCCGACGACGAGGAAAACCGGATGAACGGCTATGAAAAAGCTTCGCGCCAGCTGCGACGGTTAGAAGCATATGCGGCCGGGCGATCAGGCGTCTTGACGGCTTCCTTTCCCGCAGTTTTGTTGAAAAACACTGTTAACCATGTCATACATGGCGGAAGGAAACATTCGTTTTGCTTCCATTTGTGAAAAACTGTAAAGCTTAACAATGCGCTACGATATTGACGGTGCGATGCTTCAAACCTTACTTCCAGCCATTGCCGCGGCGGAGGATGCGGTGGCGCGGCTGGACGAACGTGTGTTGCGCTCGCCGGTCGGCGAGGGATTTGCCGAACGCAGCCATTTCTTCGACGCCGCCGGCGCGCTCTGGGTGGCCGGCGAACTCGTGCATGTCGAGGACCTCGTTTTGCATGATGCGCATATGGATAGCCGCGCTCCCACCCACGAACTGACGATCGCCCATTCCGTGCTGCGGGCACGTCGGCGCATCTGGACCGGCGAACCCTCCTGGGCACTCGGTGTCGCGGGTCTTGCGACGCTGACTGCGACCGGCGGGGAAGGGGAGGGGAAAGTGCCGGACGCGAAGAGCCTGGCAGTTCCGGTCGAGACCGACGAGGAGGGCGAGCATGAAGACGGGCCGCTCGTTGCGGAGATGGCCGAGATCGATGCGCTTCTTGCCCGCTCGCAGAAGCTGCTCGATATCCACACAGGGAAAACGCCGGCAAGCGAGACGACCGCCATTGTCCCGGCAAGGCGCAACGAAGATCCCCTCGGCTTGCTCGGTGACGACGAGTGGGACGAGGAACAGCGGCTTGCGGAGTGGCGGAGCGTCCAGCCGTTGGCCGACAGCTTGCCGCCGGTTCTCGGCGCCGTCATCCTCTTCGAAGCCTGGGAAAGGATCGAGCCATTGCGGCGTCAGCACTGGCTCGGCGGACTTCTGGTCGCAAGCCATCTACGCGCCCGCGGCAAGGTCGCCTCGCATCTCTTTTCTTTTTACGGCGGGCTGAAGCTGGTGCGCCATGAGCGCCGTCGGGCGCGCGATCGCGCCACGCGGCTGCAAGCCTTTCTGGAGGCGGTGCATCTGGGTGCTGTGGCCGGCCTCAAGGAAATCGATCGTTTGTCCTTGGCACGCACGCAGATGGAGCTGCGCTTTCGCGGCCGCCGTTCAAACAGCAGCCTGCCGGAACTTGCCGATTTCATTCTGTCGCGGCCAATGGTCTCGGCGGCGATGATCGCCCGTCATCTGCGCATCACACCGCGCGGAGCGCTGAACCTCGTCAATGAGATCGGCATTCGTGAAATCACCGGCCGAGGCCGCTATCGCGCCTGGGGCATCATCTAATGCATGTTGCCCAAAAGTGTGCAGCGGTTTTGGGACAACGACAGGCATAAAACAAAGGCTTAAAGCGCGTCGCATGATTCCGATTTGACGCGATGCGCTTTAAAAACGAAAACGGCCGGGCGTTGACCCGGCCGTCTCGTTTAGTTGAATACCCGATCTGCAATCCTGTCACAGATTGCAGACCGGGCGCTCTGCGCTTCCTTTGCCCCCAGAAGCGCGGTGCTATTCCCGCTCGCCCGTGAAGTTGAGCAGAAGCTGGAAGATGTTGACGAAGTTCAGGTAGAGCGAGAGCGCACCGAAGACGGCAAGCTTCTGGTTCGATTCCTGATCAAAGTTTTCCGAATACTGTTCCTTGATGTTCTGCGTGTCGTAAGCGGTCAGACCGACGAAGACGACGATGCCGATCACTGAGATCGCAAACTGCAGCGCGCTCGAGCCCAGGAAGATATTGACGACCGAGGCGATGATGACGCCGAAGAGGCCCATCATCAGGAACGAGCCCATGCGCGAGAGATCACGCTTCGTCGCATAGCCGTAGAGGCTGGTGGCGCCGAACATCGTCGCGGTGATGAAGAAGGTCCGCGCGATGCTCATCCCGGTGAAGACCAGGAAGACGGAAGCGAGCGACAGGCCCATCACGGCGCAGAAGGCCCAGAAGGTGATCTGAGCGGTGCTGGCCGACATCGTCTGGATCTTGAACGAGAAGAAGAAGACGAAGGCGAGCGGGGCAAGCATCACCACCCACTTCAGCGGCGAGCCGAAGATCGGGACGTAGAGTGCTGGAGTCGAGCCGACGACAAAGGCGACGAGGCCCGTTATGACGAGGCCGAGAGCCATATAGTTGTAGACGCGCAGCATATGCTGGCGCAGGCCTTCGTCGAAGAGGGCCTGGGGGCCGGCGACGGCGCCGTAGCGGGGATTGATCGGGTTCATGCTGATCTCCTCGGTTTGAATTAATAGAGCGAGCGGGCGAGCCGTTCGGCCGCCTGGTCGAGATTGAGACCGCTATCCTCTGCGATCAGCGCATAAGCGACCTCGCCGATCTGCCAATAGGCGGCTTCTGCTTTTTCCAGCGTGAGATGACTGACCGGCTTGACCTCGAAGGCGCCCGGACGGACGGCAAAAAGCGACAGTTGCTTTCCATCTGCTTGTTCGATCGCCATCTCGACGCTGGGGCCGAACTCGGACGGGAAGATCTGCACGTCGGCGACCTTCCAATCCCTGGGCAGTTCGGGCATCACGATCGCGGTGGCGGCGCGAATATCGTCGGCGCTATAGGTGGCCGGCGTTTGCGGAGGCATCGATTGGCGCAGAGCCGCCGTCTGATAGGCGCGGACGGCATCCTCGACATAGGCGGGTGCCGGAACGGATGCCGCCACCTCAGTCGCCGAAAAGGCGCCGAAGGAATTGTGCGCCACCCAACCTGCGGCGATCAGAATGCCGACGGCGGCAACGCGCTGCATGGAATGGAAGATGCGGCCATAGGAAAGGCCGCGTTCCAACCGGCGGGCGGCATCGCGGGTCTCGGGGCGGCCAAAGGCACTTTCGCCGGCCAGTGCCAGACGCAGTTCGCCCCTCACGCTGAGGTCGGCCATGACCTTGGCGGCAATCGCCGGATTCTCGGAAAGATAGGATTCCACCTGGATGCGACGGGCGACATCGAGCTCGCCATCCACATAGGCGTTAAGATCGGCATCGAGGATCGGATCAATTGCCTTCATTGCCGTTCCCTCCGATGATTCTCAGATGCGAAACCCGCGGCGTCTTCTCCTCGAATTCGCGCAGTTGCGCGCGCGCGCGGGAAATGCGCGACATCAGCGTCCCCACAGGAATGCCGAGCGCCTGGGCGGCTTCCTGGTAGGAAAGGTCTTCGATTGCGACGAGATGCAGCGCCTCGCGCTGTTCCTCCGGCAGGGCGAAGAAGGCGTCACGCACCTGCTGCAGGCGCACGGCATGTTCCTGGCCGGCCGGCAGCGATTGCTCGGATTCGACAGCCGCTTCATCGTGGCGGCGCGTCAGCGACCGGTTGCGGCGAAGACGATCGATATGGGCATTGTGCAGGATGGAGAGCAGCCAGGTGCGCAGGTTGCCGCCGTTGCGAAAGCTCTTTCGCTTCTCGAAGGCGCGCACCAACGCATCGTGCACCAGATCCTCCGCCTCGTCCGAATTACGCACCAGCGAGCGAGCGTAGCGCCTCAGCGCTGCAAGCTGTCCGATGACGTCGAAGGGGCGTTCTTTGCGTTCCATGATTGAGTATACGCGCGTGCGGCGGGTTTTATTCCCGACGGAACTAAAAAAAGTCAGGGCGGGAAGCCCGTCGCTGGATAGACGTCAAATCCTTCCCCGGCGGAGGAAAGCCTCAAATCCGCGATTGTTTATGACAATTACATGACAGATCATGACGCCGCTGATTTGGAGGGGAATAGAAAGAATGAAAGAAAAGAAGCGGGTCTACGAAGCGCTCGTAGACGGCGCCATGGAAGGGCTGACGGATGACGCGCTCTTTGATTTTGTCAGGGCGCGCTGTCCGAAGGCCACCAGCAAGAAGATCGTCCGGGCCTCGCTTCTCGCCCTGGGCGATCCTCATCTGAAGGACCGCAATATTCTCGACGTGATCTATGCGCTGGCGATCAAGCATCGGCTGGATGATGCCGTGCTCGACGACGGCGAAGACGAGGAGCCCGACGAGCGGGCTCAACCCTCGCAGGCAGCCAACCAGAACATGCCGCAGCTTTCCTGATGCAGGTCGCCTGAAGTGGTCAGCCGCCGTCCGAAAGCTCTTCGAGGATCGGACAGTCCGGCCTGTCGTTGCCGTGGCAGGCATGCACCAGGTGCTCCAGCGTCCGGCGCAGTTCCGTCAGTTCGCGGATCTTTCGGTCGATCTCGGCAAGCTTGGTCTGAGCGATATCCTTGACATCGATGCTCGCCCGGTCCTTGTCCTCATAGAGCGCCAGCAATTGCCGGCATTCCTCGACGGAAAAGCCGAGACCGCGCGAACGCTGCAGGAAGCGCAGCTTGTGGACGTCGGTTGCGGCATAGTCGCGATAGCCGTTTCCGCCCCTTTCGGGGCGGATGAGGCCGATATCCTCGTAGTAGCGGATGGTCTTCGAAGGCAGGCCGGTTCGTTCCGATGCTTCGCCGATATTCATCGCCATCTCCTATAGTTTTGCAAACCGCAGTCTCAGCGCATTTGATATCACCGAGACGGACGAGAGGCTCATCGCCGCCGCCGCGATCATCGGCGAAAGCAGCAGCCCGAAGATCGGGTAGAGTAGGCCGGCCGCGATCGGCACGCCGAGCGCATTGTAGCCGAAGGCGAAACCGAGATTCTGCCGGATATTTTGCATCGTCGCCTCCGCCAACCGTCGTGCCCTGACGATGCCGTTCAGGTCGCCCTTCACCAATGTGATGCCGGCGCTTTCCATGGCGACGTCGGCGCCGGTACCCATGGCGATGCCGACATCGGCGGCGGCGAGCGCCGGCGCGTCGTTGACGCCATCGCCGGCCATGGCAATGATCGCGCCCTTGGCCCGCAAATCGTCGATCAGCGCCTTCTTGCCTTCCGGGAGCACATCGGCGCGAACCTCGTCAATGCCGAGACTTTTTGCCACCGCCCGCGCCGTGTGCTCGTTGTCGCCGGTCGCCATGATGATCTTCAGACCGCTCTCGTGCAGTGCCTTGATGGCGGCTGCCGTTGTCGGCTTGATGCGGTCGGCAACGGCGACGAGACCGGCAAGTGCGCCGTCGAACACCACGAACATCACCGTCTTGCCGTCGCCGCGCAGGGCTTCGGTCTTCTCGGCAAGGACCGCTGGATCGATGCCGAGATCGGTAAGCATCGCCGCATTGCCGAGCGCCACCGTCGTGCCGCCGGCACGGCCCTGAACGCCCTTGCCGGTCTTTGCCTCGAAACCGGTGACCTCGACGAAGGGGACACCGCGCTCCTCGGCGCCGGAAACGATCGCTTCGGCCAGCGGATGTTCGGAGCCGCGCTCCAGGCTTGCCGCCAGCGACAGCAGCCGATTTTCCCCGACCCCGCCGAAGCTGACGATGTCGGTAAGCTTCGGCTTTCCCTCCGTCAGCGTACCGGTCTTGTCGACGATCAGCGTGTCGACTTTGGAAAAGCGCTCCAGGGCTTCGGCGTCCTTGATCAGCACACCTTCCTGCGCCCCGCGCCCCGTCGCGATCATGATCGACATCGGCGTCGCAAGGCCGAGCGCACAAGGGCAGGCGATGATCAGAACGGCAACGGCGGCAAGCAGACCATTCGCCATGCGCGGCTCCGGACCGATCGCGGCCCAGACGAGGAAGGCGAGGATGGCGGCGGCGACCACCGCCGGCACGAAGATGGCCGACACCCGGTCGACCGCGCCCTGGATCGGCGCCCGCGAGCGTTGCGCCTTGGCGACCATGTCGACGATACGCGACAGCACCGTGTCTGCGCCGACCTTCTCTGCGGTCATGACGAAGGTGCCGTTCTTGTTGATCGTGCCGCCGGTGAGCGGGTCGCCCTTCGACTTCTCCAGCGGCAGGGGCTCACCTGATATCATCGATTCATCGACCGTCGACTGGCCTTCGAGCACGGAGCCGTCCACCGGCACCCGCTCGCCGGGGCGAACGCGCAGCCGGTCACCAGGCTGGATATCGTCCACCGGCACGTCGCTCTCGCGATCACCGGCATCAATGCGCCTTGCCGTCTTCGGCGCAAGGTCGAGCAAGGCGCGGATTGCCGAGCCGGTGCGTTCGCGCGCTTTCAATTCCAGCACCTGACCGACGAAGACGAGCGCAACGATGACGGCCGCCGCCTCGAAATAGACAGGCACGGCCGCGCCATGGCCATGGAAGCTCATCGGGAAGATGCCTGGTAAAAGCGTGGCGACGACGCTGTAGACATAGGCGGTGCCGACGCCGAGACCGATCAGCGTCCACATATTCGGGCTGCGGTTGACGACAGACGCCCATGCGCGGCGGAAGAACGGCAGGGCCGCCCAGAGCACCACCGGCGTTGCCAGCAGCAGTTCGATGTAGGTCGCCTGCGGCTCGCCGATCGCTTCCCGGAGCGGCAGGCCGAGCATCGGCCCCATGCTGAGCGCCAGCAACGGTATGGCGAGAATGGCGCTGACCCAGAGCCGCCTGACGAAATCGACGAGTTCCGGGTTCGGGCCTTCGTCATCAGGCGGAATGCCCATCGGCTCCAGCGCCATGCCGCATTTCGGGCAGTCGCCCGGACGATCGCTGACGACCTCAGGGTGCATCGGGCAGGTATAGAGCGTGCCCTTTGGCGCCGGCTTTGCCGGCGGGCGGCTGCCGTCGCGATAGGCTGAGGGGTCGGCTTCGAACTTCGCTTGGCAAACGGCCGAGCAGAAGTAGAATTTTTCGCCCTCGTATTTCAGAAAGTGTTTCGCCGTCGAGCGATCGACGGTCATGCCGCAGACGGGGTCCTTCGCACTCAGGTAATCCTCAGGTGCCGCCGTAAACTTCGTCCGGCAGCCCTCGGAGCAGAAATGATAAATGCAGCCGTCATGATCGAGCGAGGGCTTGCCGGCCTGTGGATCGACAGTCATACCGCAGACAGGATCACGGATCATGGCGCTGACAGCCTTCTCCTGTTCATGGCCGCAATGGCAATGATCGTCGCCGTCGGGGTGGCCGTGATGGTGATCGTGTTCGTGCTTGATATCCATGACTATCTCCTGGTCCCGGGGGCCGTTGGATAGGCTTATCCACCTTCCAGCGACTGGAAGGTCAAGCATTATTTTCATGGATACGATCTTTGCGTCGGCTGATTTTCAGATCGGGGTGATCAGCCCGACCGGCTGGCTCCCGAGCAGGGTGGCGACCGAAATGCTGCCCCCGGGCTCCACCGTCTTTCCGGTCAGCAGATCGGCCTTCAGACCGTGGAGCGGGGAGGGGACGGCAATTGCCGTATCCTCCCAGAATTCCGGGCCGGCAAAGAGCACGCCGGGGTCAAGCCAGCCGAACATCAGCCGGGGCGCCGCGATGATTGCGAAGTCATCCTTATGCACCCGGGCAAAAGCAAGCACATGGTCGCGTCGGGCGCCCGTCACCTTCAGCGGCAGATAGTCGCCTCTGGCAAAGAGTTCCGCCTGCCGCTGACGCAGCTGCAGGCCGATCCCGACGAGGCGCTGCTTCAGCGCCGCCGCCTGCAGCTTGGCGATCGGCCCGGCTTCATCGAGCCAGGCCGTCAGCCGCTCATGATCGACCGGCCGGCGGTTGTCGGGATCGACGAGGCTGAAATCGAAACCCTCCGCACCTTGGTAGATATCGGGAATGCCGGGGGCCGTCAGCTTGAGCAGCGTCTGCGACAGGCTGTTGAGGTAACCCGCCGCGATGAAAGGCTGCAGCACCCTTTCGAAATCCTCGAGAAAGACGTCATTGTCAGGCGAGACCAGCGCCGCGGCATAGGTGGTGACCGCTTCCTCGTAGGCGGCATCCTGCTCTGTCCAATCGCTGCGCAGTTTCGCCTCTCGCACCGCCTTGAGCGCGTAATCGGTGAAGCGTTCGCGCAGTTCTTCCGTCTGTCCTCTGTCGAAATCCTCCGGCCAGATCCCGGCCAGCGCCTGATAGAGCATCCATTCGACATTTGGTTCCGGCGCGGCACCCTCCGGCAGATCCTTCACCCACGGCCGGTTCATCTCGCGCCAACGCTCGACCGCCTGTGCAAAAACATCCGCGCCCTCGCTCAGCGCATAAAGCCTTGCCCGCGCATCCTCGCCGCGTTTGGTGTCGTGGGTGGCGCTTGCCGAAAGCCCATGCGGCTGCAGCCGCGCCCGCTCGGCCATGCGGCGGTGGAATTCCTCCGGGCCGCCAGGCGCCTTGCCCGGTTCGCCGCCGACTTCGTTTGCGGCAAGCAGCCTGTTATAGCGATAAAACAGCGTATCCTCTGTCGCTTTCGCCATCACCGGCCCGCTCAATTGCTGGAAGCGGATACGGAACTCGTGGGCCGCGTCACCTTCGACCTTGCCTTCGAGAAGCTTCAGCACATGGTCGCAGGCACGCCGATCGTCGAGCCGCGCCATGGCTTGCGATGCCGTGACGGCAAGCACTGCTGAATCCTGCCAGGAAAGCAGGCCGCCGTCGCCATAGGTGCGGTAGACGGGAAAGGTGATCAGCAGTTCACCGAGGGCGGTGGCGATCTCGTCTCTTTTTAGCTCGGGAAAGATGCCTGCCGCGATCGACACCAGCCTGTCGGTCTCGCCGGCGAAATTGCGTTCGACCATCAGTCGCTTGGCAATTCGCCGGCCCTCCTCGAGATCACCCGTGTCGGCGGCGATGCTGCGATAGGCATCGTCCAATATGCGCAGGCCGCCGCCGTCGATGAACAGCTCGCTCAGGGCGGCGATGAATTCATATCCCGTGGTGCCGGCGATCGGCCAGCTCTCCGGCAGGACCTCACCGGCTCCCAGGATCTTTTCGACGACGATATAGGTGTCCGGTCCGGCCGCCTCCCGCAGCCTGTCGAGATAGGCCTTGGGTTCGGCGAGCCCGTCGACATGGTCGATGCGCAGGCCCTGGACCTTGCCATGGCGCACCAGCTCGATCACCAGCCGATGCATGTCCTCGAACACGGCGGGATCTTCGACGCGTGTGCCGACCAGTCCGGTCACCTCGAAAAAACGGCGATAGCTCAGATGTCGTGCCGCCGCCTTCCAGTGCGTCAGCCGCCAATGCTGTGCCTCATGCAGGCTTCTCATGAAATCGCGATCTGCCGAGACGTCATCGAGTTTTTGCTCAAGGACTGCCCGATCGCCGCCTTCGAAGAGGATGTCTCGCATCGCACGGTTGAAGTTGTCGCCGGAGGTCACGGCCGCCGCCTCCGCCATCCTCATTGCCACCGGATCGTCGAGCCGGTTGGCAATCGCTCCGTGACTCCCGGGTTTCAGCGGCAGCAGCGTCTCGAAATAACGGAACACGAAGTTGCCAAGCGTTTCGTCGAGTGCGATGCGCAGCTCGCCGTCGGCCAGCGCGCGATCGAAATCCTGGCCGAGCTGCGGCAGGGTCAGCGGCTCGCTCCAGTCGATGTCGAAGTGGCGGAAATAGGCGCTCTGCCGGCCGAATGTCAGCACGTCACGCCACCAGCCGTTTTCCGGCGAGGCTGCCATGTGGTTCGGCACGATGTCGAGGATCAGCCCCATGCCCGCCGAGGCAAGACTTTCCGTCAGCCGGTCGAATCCGGCCCGGCCGCCGAGCACCGGGTCGATTTCGTTGGCGTCGGTGACGTCATAGCCGTGGGTCGAGCCGCTGACGGCGGTGAAGATCGGCGAGGCATAGAGGTGGCTGATGCCGAGTGTCTTGAGATAGGGGACGAGCCCGCGGGCGCGATCAAAGGTCATGCCGTTGCGGAATTGTATCCGGTAGGTCGCTGTCGGAAGTGTCATGGGGCCTTCTGACGTTGGAAGGAGATTGTCCCCAACGGTTGCAGCGCGGCTTTTGTTCCCTTACTGCGCCCGCGTGTCTTTTCAGACGCGCAAAGAACGATGCTTCAGTCGATGAAAACGCCGACGCTTGCGGCGCGTCCGGCCGAGTCGATAACGGTCAGTTTCGAGTAGCCGCCGCCATCAGGCAGCCATTGCTGGATGCGCCGGCGGGAGAGGTCGGGCAGCGGCTTGCCGTTGGCAAGCCAGCGGAAGGGCGCGCGACCGCCCTGGAGCTTCAGCATCAGCGGTGACAGGTTGCCTTGCCCAGCGCCGAGATCGACATGCGCGCCCTCGGGCGGATAGATGATCTGCGGCGCGGCCTCGCGGCCGGAGGTGAGCAGGCCGCTGGCATTGAGGGCGAAACGCCGCTGGCTGATCGGCAGCTCGGACTGGGCGATGCGTACGGCGCCTGCAGGCGGGCGGGGCAGCGGCGTCGTCGCGATGCCTGACTTGGCGAACCCTTCAAAGAGGATGGGCGCGGCGGTACCATAGCCCGTCAATCCCGGCACGGCGCTATTGTCAGGTCGTCCGACCCAGACGCCGAGCACATAGCGCCCGTCATAGCCGACCGACCAGGCGTCGCGATAGCCATAGCTCGTGCCCGTCTTGTAGGCGATGCCGCGTTGCGGCGCGCCGGCGGGGGGAATGACGCCGGAGAGAATATCGGCGACGTTCCAGACCGCGACCGGCTCCAGCAGCGGTTCGCCGTCGAGCTTGCCCGGTGCGCCGGTGACGCCGTCGCCGAGCCTTGCCGGGTGGCCGCGATTGGCGAGCGCCGTATAGAGCTGCACCAGATCCTTCAGGGTGATGCCGACGCCGCCAAGCCCGATCGCAAGCCCCGGCGTCTCATTCGGCGGCAGGACCGGGCGTACCTCGGCGCGGCGGAAGCGCGCCATCAGCCGTGACGGCCCGACGGCATCGAGCAGCTTGACGGCCGGCACATTCAGCGAAAGCTGCAGCGCCTCGCGCACGGTGACGTCGCCCTGATAGCTCATGTCGAAATTGCGCGGCCGGTAGCCGAAGAAATCGGCGGGCCGGTCTTCGATGATCGTCTCCTGCGATACCAGGCCCTGCTCGAAGGCCAGCCCATAGATGAAGGGCTTCAGCGTCGAGCCCGGCGAGCGGTTGACGCGCGTCATGTCGATCCAGCCGGAGCGGCTGGCGTCGAAATAATCGGCCGAGCCGACCTCGCCGACGATCGCGCCCGTCTGCGCATCCGCCATCACCATGGCAAGCGAGAGCTTCGGCCCGAGCTTGAATGCCGCTGCCCGCGCAACCGCCTCCAGCCCCTGCTGCACCTGCTTCTTCAGTGTCGTCTGGTGCTTGAGGACCGTCGGCTCCTTGCGCAGTGCTGCTTCGGCGACATGGGCGGCAAGGGCCGGCAATTGCATGCGCTGGGGCGGGACCGCGACGCCTTCGGCCCGTTCCGCTTCGCCGTCACCAACGGCTCTGGCGACCGCCACCCGGTCGAGCACACGCTTGCGTGCGGCCTCGGCTGCCTTGAGATTGCGATCCGGCCGGCGCCGTTCCGGCAATTGCGGCAGGGCGACGAGCAGCGCTGCCTCGGCGACCGTCAGGCGCCGCGGTTCCTTGCCGAAATAGGCAAGGCTTGCGGCGCGCACGCCTTCCAGATTGCCGCCATAGGGCGCGTGCGTCAGATAGAGGTCGAGGATCTCTTCCTTCGACAGCCGGCGTTCGATCTGCACGGCGCGCACCAGTTGCAGCAGTTTTGCCGAAAGCGAGCGTCCTTCGCGCGGCTCGATCAGCCGCGCCACCTGCATCGAAAGCGTCGAGGCGCCGGAGACGATACGGCCGTTGCTGACCAGTTGCACGGCAGCGCGCCCGAGCGCCCAGAGGTCGACGCCGCCGTGTTCGTAGAAACGCTGGTCCTCATAGGCGATCAGCATGCGCAGGAATTGCGGATCGACGTCGGAGACCGCCGTCGTCAGCCGCCAGCGGCCTTCCGACGTCGCAAACGCGCGCAACAATTGTCCGTCGGCATCGAGCACCTCGGCGGAGACGGCATTCGCCCTGTCGAGCGGCGGCGGAAAGGCCCTGTCGGCGGCATCGAGCGCAAAGAGAGCCGCGCCGGCAAGAACGATGCCGGCTGCGGACCCGATCGCAAACTTGTGCCACCGCCTCATTATTGCGCCGTCACGACCTCCATCTTGCCAGTTGCCGTGCGGGCCGAAAGCTCCGGCCGGTACATGTCCTCGACGTTTGCGGCCGGATGGTCGTAGGTGCCGGGGGTAACCGCACGCACGACATAGGCGACGTTGAATTCGCGCTCGTCGCCTTCTGCGCGGTTGAAGGCGGCAACGAAGCGGTCGTAGCGGAATTCGGTATGGGCAGCGGAGATCTCTCCGATCCAGTCGAAATTCGTCATCTGCGCGCTGTCGACGAGGTTCGGATTGTCGATCTCGAAGCCGGCCGGCAGAAGATCGGTGATGACGATGCGCGAAGGCCAGGCGTTGGTTTCGCGCACATGAATGACGACGACGTAGCGCTCGTTCTGCTTCGCCTCGCTGACATTCGCCTCTTCGCCGTCGAGTGTGTAATAGGTGCGCTCGATGGTGAAGCCGTCGCCGCCGGCCGGCAACGGCACGGTGGGCGCGGCAACCGTGGTGACGACGGCCGAAACCGCGTCACCCGTCTGGTTGGTCAGCGTCAGCGGATGGTCGCTCAGCGCATCGCCGGATATCTTCGCCATATAGGCACCGGTATGCGGCGCGCCGTTGACATCGACCTTGAGGCCGTCGTCACCGCCCTGGATGGCGCGGGCGGCAAGCAGCATCCAGGCCTCTTCCTGGGTGCTCTTATATTTGCTGCGACCCCATTCCTTGGTGACGGCCTTGGCAAGCTCCGGGATGACAGGCGGCACCGGCCGGCTTTCGGCGGCGAGCGCCAGGATCGCCGCGCCGTCGCGCAGGATCGTGCCGTAGTCGGTGCGCGACAGGTTCACGCGTGACACCATCGACTGCTCCGACATCTGCAGCGCATCGAGGAAGATGGTCTTTGAACGCTGCGCATCGCCGTAGAGCGCCAGTGCGGCGGCGATATGCGCCTTGGCGAGCGGCGTCGGGAAGTCGTTGATCATCGTATCGGCATAGTAGCGCAGATCGCTGATTGCAGCCTTCTTGTTGCGGGCGAGCACGTAGACGGCATAGGCGATCTGGTCGCCCTGGCCCTTGATGTCGGTGGTGTAGGACAACGTGTTCTGCAGGTTTTCGAGCGCCTGCACGAAAGCCCTTTCCGGCACGTCGTATTTCATTTCGCGGGCCCGCGTCAGGAAATCGGTGACGTAGGAATCGAGCCAGACATCGCCCGAATCCGGTCCCCAGAGACCGAAGCTTCCGGCCGAGGCCTGATAGGAGAGTACGCGGTAGATCGCATCCTGGACGCGCTTCTTCACATCGTCGTCGTTTTCCATGCCCGCCTGCTTCGCCACTTCGGCGAGGTAGAGCAGCGGCAGCGCCCGGCTGGTGGTCTGCTCGGCGCAGCCGAAGGGATAGCGGTCGAGCGTCATCAGCAGGGCTGGGATATCGAAGGCAGCCGAACGGGTGACGTTGACGCTGATTGCGGCGCCGGGCAGCACGCTGTCGGCGAGCAGGTTCTTGTCGACGGTGAGCTTTGCCCCCGGCTTCAGCGCCAGCACCCTGCGTTCGGTAATCGGCAAGGAGGCCGGGCGCACCGGCACGTCGACCGTCTGGTCGAGCGAAAGACCGGAAGCGTCGGAGAGGTTGATCGAGACGCTGCCGGCGCCCGGCTGTTTGCCGATGAGCGAAAGCGTCAGCTCGGATTTCGCACCGGCCTCGAGACGGATCGTCTGCGAGGCGGAGGCTTCATCGATGCCGACCGCATCATTGCCGGTCAGCTGCAGTTTGTAATCGCCGGCCGGCGCATCGGTATTGGCGATGTCGAGGCGCAGATTGGCCTTGTCGCCGGGGGCGAGGAACTTCGGCAGGCTTGCGGTCACCACGACAGGATCGCGGATGATGACATCCTTGACGCCATGGCCGACGCCTGATTTCGACCAGGCGACCGCCATGACGCGCGCCGTGCCGTTGAACTGGGGAATGTCGAAGGAGACATTGGCCTTGCCTTCGGCGTCGAGCTTCACCGGCCCGGAGAAGAAGGCGACGAGCTTCTGCGTCGGCGGGCTTGCCTGCAGTGCCACGGCACCGCCATCGCCGCCGGTCCGGAGCTTGCCGGTGGCGCCGAGCGACCCGTCGATCAGGCGGCCATAGAGGTCGCGGATTTCAAGCCCGAGCTGGCGCTGGCCGAAATACCAGTCCTCCGGATTCGGCGGTTCGTAGCGCGTCAGGTTGAGAATGCCGACATCGACGGCAGCAACCGTTACATAGGCATCCTCGTTGGCGCCGGCGCCCGCCACCTGCAGGCCGATATTCAACGGTCCCCGCGACAGCATCTTTTCGGGTGTTGCGAGCGTCACCTGCAGCGCCCGCTGTTCAGGATCGACTTTCAGCCATTTGATTCCGATCGAGCGCATCGGCATGTGGCTGTCCTGCGCGTCGCCGGGGCGGAAGAGCGTGGCGGTCACGTAGGCACCGGCACCCCAGTCTGATGTAACGGGGATGTCGACCTCGCCGCCGGTCTCGCCGATCGTGGCGTTCTGTACGGCGACCAGCTTTTCGGTTCCGGCCGTCACCATCAGCTCGCCGCCATAGCGCGAGGTGACTTTGAGCTTGGCGGTTTCGCCGATCTTGTAGCTGTCCTTGTCGAGGGCGATTTCCAGCCCGTCGGGCGTTTCGGTCGAGGTCGAGGTGACGAACCAGCCGGCGTCGAATTCGACGCTGGAGGTCGGGCCGTCGGCATCGGCGCTTTCCACTTCGAGACGATAGCGGCCCCAGGTCACCGGCACGGAGATCTTGCCGCCGTCCATCGTCGCGTCGACACTGCCGTTGGAGACCTGCTCGGCGGTGTAAACAGGCTCGTATTTCCAGGCCGTTCCCTCGCGATACCACTGATATTCGCGGTTGAGGCTGTAGAATTTCCAGCGCAGGCCCTTCGTCTCCTGCTTCTGTCCATCGGCCTTGACGCTGATCACCGTGAAGTTGGCGATCGCGTTCTCCGGCAGATCGTCGGAAAATTCCGGCTTGATGCCGATCGAAGCGCCCTGGTTCTTCACCGGAATGGTCAAGGAGCGCTCGATGGCGCGGCCACCCGCCTCCTGCATGCGCATATAGACGGTGGCGTTGAGCAACTGTGTCGTTGCCGGCAGGTCGCTGATGGTCAGGTCGGTCGAGGCTTCGCCGTTCTCGTCGAGTTCCGGCAGGCCGTCGATCGGCAGGCGCGAATCCTCGCTCGCTTCTTCGTCGGCGAGGCCGAAGAGGAAGCCCTTGTAGGCCGCACTCTCGCGCGTCGGCTTGACGACGACGTCGCCTTCGAGCGTCAGGCCGGCGGCCGGGGCGCCGTAGAGATATTTGCCCGAAACCGTAATCGTCGCTGGCGTGTCCGGACCGACTTCCTTGGCCTCGGTCTTGATCTCCATGTCGGTGCGATCGGGGACGAAATCATCGACGAGGAAACTCTTGGTGGCGATCGCGCTGCCTTTGGGATCGGTATAGATGTTCATCGTCCAGGTGCCGCGCATGGCGTTTTCCTGGGTCGGGAAATCGATGGTATAGCCGCCGAGATTGCTGGTCTGGCTGACGATCCGACGGTCTTCGACACCATCTGGACGGCTGAAGATGAAGGTGAGCGGCAGGTTGTCGATGGCGTTGCCGTCGGTGTCGCGGGCAAGTGCCTGGGCATGCACCGTCTCGCCGGCGCGGTAGATGCCGCGTTCGGTAAACGTCAGCACGTCGATCGCGCCGGGTGCGGCACGGCCCGTCACGCCTCGGTCGGAGAGGTCGAAGCCGGCGCGCGTCATGTCGAGGAAGACATAGTCCGACGTGCCGTTTTTGGCGGTGATGACGGCCGGCGTCAGCGCCGCCGTGCCGCGGATCAGGCCGGCGGTGAAGGTGGCGCGGCCGTCAGCGTCGGTCGTCGCAGTGCCGAGCACCTCATTGTTCTTGGCGAGCAGCTGCAGTTCGACGCCTGATATCGGCTTTGCCGAGGCGAGCGAGCGAGTGAAGACGTTGAGCCCGTCCGTGCCGGCATAGGTGGTGACACCGATATCGGAGACCAGGAACCATTGCGTCGCCTGCGAATCCCAGTCCTGCGCGGGGCCGTTTGCCGCCGTTGCGGTCATCACGTAAATGCCGGGCTTGCGCTCGGGCAGCGCCTCATCGACCGGAAAACTGGTGACGATGTCCTTGTTGAGCTCGTTGGCGATCTCGATCGAGCCCTGCCAGACGAGTTCGCCGCTCTGGTCCTCAATGTTCTGGGCGCTGTAGCCGTCGAGCTGGGTCAGGAACTGCGAATTGGTCAGCAGCGGCGCGATGGCGCGATCGCCGATGCGGTAGAGTTTGAGGTTCGCCGACGTCATGTTGACGGAAACGATCGGGATGCCGCGGCGCGCCGTCGAGGGCAGCACGAAGCTGTCACCGGTGAACCGCACCATCTGGCTGCGGTCCTTGATGTAGACGTCGACGCTGACAGGCGCTTCCAGAACTTCATCGACGGCGGATGGCAGGCCGGTCCGGAAGGCGATCTTGTAGGTCTCGCCATGCGTCAGCCCCTCGACGCAGATCTGCTTGTCCTTGGTTTCGAGCGCCTTTGGTGCTTCGCCGTTCAGCGTCACGAAGGGCGTGTAGTCGGTGGTTTTGACCAGCGCCTCGGAGAAGGTGACGCAGGCACGCGGCGTGGCGCTGTCGGCATCGACAGTGTGTTCGGTGACGCGGAAGCCCTGCGTCGATTTCAGCTGCAGGTAGGCCGCCTGCACATCCTTGGCGCCGACAAGCGCCAGGCTCGCCTTATAGGCGTCGAGCGCCGGGCGGTAGTTGGCATTCCGCTCCAGCGCAGTGGCGAGCACGGCCAAGGCCTCGGCGCGTTTGGCGGTGGTGCGCGTCAGCTCGTAGCCGTTCAGCGCGTCGAGCACGGCCTGGCCGGTCGTGTTGCTTTCGGCGCTGCCAAGCGACGCTGCGGCGCGGGCGGTTTCGAGCCAGAGATCGGCATCGTCGGGCGTGATCGACAGCGCACCGTGGAAGGACTTCAGCGCGTCGGCCAGGTTGTTGGCAGTGAGGTCGATGCGGGCATTGGCCGTCAGGCTGTCGACGCCCTGGCCCTGCTGGTCGTCAGCGAGTTCGAGATTGTCCTTGAAATCATGGGCCTGCTGGATGAGGTCGCTGCTCAGGAAGGTGAGGCGCGGCGCAGCCCCGATATCCGGCTCCTGCTGGCCGGCCGTTTCGACGATCTTGCCGGCGATGGCGCCGGGGAAGGCGTTCATCGTCTTGAAATCGGATTTCAGGAAGCACCATTTCACCTTGGGATTGTAAGTGAAGGCCTTGCAGCTCTTGTCGCCGATGCAGGAGGTTTTGCACTGATCGAGCGAGACGTTCTGTTCGGTGCGAAGATCGAAGCCGAAGAAATCGGCGTCCTTGATCGTCTGGATGTCGCGCTTGGTGTCCGCAGCAACGGCGGGAAAGCTGATGGCGATCGTGGAAAATGCGATTGTCGCGAAAGCGAAGAACGAGCGCACGGACATAGGTTCCCCCCGGAAATGCTGGCTCTGACCGGCGGCACTCTCCTCACTCCTCGCGAGATTGTCAACTCAAGTTGAGCGCTGTTTCATGTTCGCACAGGCGCTTTCGTCTGGCTGTCACATCGGCGTGAGTGACCACCTTGTGATTTGCGACTTTTGTAAGGATGAGCAAGGATTTGGACCATCGCAGGAGGTAGCGCCATGTCCACGTCTTCCCACCGCAGGAGCCTTGCCGCGCTCCTTGCCGCCACCATTTTCTCGCTCGGCGTGTGTGCCGCAGGCGCGGCCGAGGATGCCGTCGTCATCCCGCCGCCGGCCGTTGACGAGGCCGCCGGGCCAGGCACCGAGACGGCCATTTTCGCCGGCGGCTGTTTCTGGGGCGTCCAGGGCGTCTTCCAGCACGTGAAGGGTGTCGAGAGTGCCGTCTCCGGTTATGCCGGCGGCGACGCCAAAACGGCGCAGTACGAAACCGTCAGCGCCGGCTCGACAGGTCACGCCGAATCCGTGCAGGTGAAGTTCGATCCGAAACAGGTGAGCTACGGCAAATTGCTGCAGATCTTCTTCTCGGTGGCACACAATCCGACCCAGCTGAATTTCCAGGGTCCGGACCGGGGAACGCAGTACCGTTCGGCGCTGTTCGTCTCGGATCCGCAACAGCGCAAGGTCGCCGAGAGCTATATCAGCCAGCTCGACAAGGCGCATGTCTTCTCGCAGCCAATCGTCACCAAGGTCTCTGATGCCACCGGCTTCTACCCTGCCGAGGCCTATCATCAGGACTTCCTGACGCTCAATCCGACCTATCCCTATATCGTCTACAACGACTTGCCGAAAATCGAGAACCTGAAGTCGCTGTTTCCGGTCGACTACCGCGGCAAACCGGTCCTCGTGCTGAAGGCCAAGGGCTGATTAATCCTCCCCGTCGTGCGTTATCAAGGCGGCCATGGTGCCGCCTTTTTGCTTCAGCTTTCGGCATTTTAAGAATTTATCAACGTTAACAATATCTTAAATACAAAAAATGGCGTTCCACCGCGGAACATATCGTTGAGTTGCCCGTTACCATCCTGAGTTTCGCGTGGGATAGGCTGCCGGAGCGGATCCCTCTTTAGAAGTATGGGCGTAACCAAGGGGACGTATCATGGCCACCAATGTCGTGCGGCGCTGGCAACGAGATGATCTCATGAAACAGAGAGTATTGATCGTCGAAGATGAATTCCTGATCGCGCTCGATCTCGAGGCGACGGTGGAAGGCATGGGCATGCAGGTCGCGGGCCTTGCGAATGATCGCGAACAGGCGCTGCGGCTGGCGCCGCTTGCCGATATCGCTTTCGTCGACGTCAATCTCGCCGACGGCCCGACCGGGCCTGAGATCGGCCGACAGCTGGCGGAAGAGCATGGCATTGCCGTCGTCTTCATGACCGGCAATCCCGAGGTGGTCGCCGATGGCGTCAAGGGCGCGGTCGGCGTGGTCCAGAAGCCGGTCATGCCTTCGGTTGTCGAGCAGCTGGTGAAATATCTGGCCGCGCGCCGCGTCGGCATGTTCGCGGTCGTGCCCGCACAGATGACGATCTTTGCCTGATCGGCCGGCCTGATCTGCCGGCTTTATCTGCCGGCTTTATCTGCCGGCTTTATCTGAAAGACCTGATCAGCCTGATATGGCTGCGAGCTGCGGCGGATGGCCGGCCTTTTCGGCCTCCGGACTGCCATAGGCCTTGAGGAAGGTACGCACGGCGTTGCGCGCCGCCTTTTCCAGTTCTTCATCGGTGGGTGTTGCGCCAAGAAGGATCATCATTTGCAGGTCGGCATTGCCAAGCGCCACGAATTGCCGGGCGGCGACGTCGAAATCGTCGATGACGAGCGCTTGCTTGTGGGCAAGCCGCGCAAAAAGTGCGGAAAGTGCCGTGGTCAGCTTGCCGGGCCCCTGCTGGCGCCAGCTTTCGAAGAGGTGCGGATATCGCTCGCCCTCGGTCTGCACCAGCTTGCGCAGGAATTTTCCGTCGTGGTTGCAGATGCAGTTCTTGTTGAGGCGCACGGCAAAGGCCGTCAGCTCGTCTTCCAGATCGTCGGCACGATCAGGAAAGGTCGACAGCACGGAGAACAGCATGGCGTTGGCGCGGTTCATGACGTCTTCGACGACGGCGACGAACAGCGTTTCCTTCTCCCGGTAGTGATTGTAGATCGTCTGGCGGGATACGCAGGCGACGGCGGCGATCTCGTCGATGCTGGCGCCGGCAAAACCCTGGCGGCAGAATACGTCGGCCGCCGCATCGAGGATCGACATGCGCTTGGCGCATTGTCCGCGCTGCGTATGCCCCGTCATCCGCGCTGCCGGTGTCATGCGATCTTTCATGAGAGCGAAGATAAGACGTCTTGACGTTTTAGACAATGGCGTCTAGTTTTACATCTGTGTCCAAATTTGTTGACACTCCTGGTTCCCGCTGAAGATATGAGCTCCCAACTTCGTCTTCGCGCGAACGATCATCATTGAACCCGCGCATCGGGCCGAAAATCGGAACCGATTTTCGGAAAGCACGATGCGAGATTGAAAGTGTTAGAGCGTCCTTTGTGCGTCCGAGAGGACGCACGGCGCTCTCAGAGCAATGCGGCGGAGCGACAATCCGGTGCCTCCGCTGCGCTTTTATGAAAGATCACCATTATGACGGCTCCCTTCTTTCGCATTGCCCTCATTCTCGGCCTTCTGTCGGCCATCGGGCCTTTCGCCATCGACATGTATCTGCCCGCGCTGCCGTCCATCGGCCAGGACATGCATGCCGATAACAACGTCACCCAGCTTACCCTTCTTGCTTTCTTCATCTCCTTTGCGCTCGCCCAGCTCGTCTACGGTCCGCTGTCGGATATGTGGGGCCGCAAGCTGCCGCTCTATCTCGGCATCGGCCTCTTCGCCGTGGCCTCGATCGGCTGTGCGCTGGCGACCGACATCGAAACGCTGATCGCCTTCCGTTTCGTTCAGGGTATCGGCGGTGCTGCCGGCATGGTCATTCCGCGCGCCATCGTTCGCGACATGCACACTGGCGTACAGGCCGCGCGCCTGATGTCGCTGCTGATGCTGGTCTTCTCGATCTCGCCGATCCTGGCGCCGCTGACAGGCAGCGCCGTCATCGAGTTCTACGGCTGGCGCGGCGTATTCTGGGCCGTGACGATCGCCGCCTTCATCGGCCTCGTCCTGCTCGCCACCCAGCTTGACGAAACCCGTTCGGCGAACGAACGCAGCGGCAGCGGTCTGAGCAGCGCCATGGCGGCTTACCGCCTTCTGCTGACCGACCGCAATTTCCTGACGCTGACTTTCATCGGCGGCCTCGGCATTTCGAGCTTCCTCGTCTATCTCGCCAACTCGCCCTTCGTGCTGATCCAGCATTACGGGCTGACGCCGACGCAATACAGCTTCGCCTTCTCGATCAACGCCGTGTCCTTCTTCGCGGTATCGCAGGCGACGGGCTGGCTCGGCGAGCGTTTCGGGCTGGTGCGCGTCATGCGGATTGCGGTCAGCGCTTACGCGCTTGCGATGGTCGTGATGGCGGTGGTGATGGCGTCCGGCTTCAACCAGCTGCCTGTCCTGGCGACCTTCCTGTTCATCGGCTACGGCTTCCTCGGCCTCGTCATCCCGACAAGCGCAGTGCTTGCGCTCGAGGATCACGGCGAGATCGCCGGTACCGCCTCGTCGCTGATGGGCACGCTGCATTTCGTGATCGCCGCCGTCGCCATGGTCATATCGAGCGTCTTCTTCGACGGCACAGCCGTTCCGATGGCCGCCGGCATTGCGCTCTGCGCCTTCTCAGCCTTCGCGCTGACGCAGCTAACGATCGGCCGCCGCGCCGCCGTCGCCGCTGCCGAATGATCTGAAGACTGGTCGCACCCGGTGTCCGGGTGCGACCTGATGATCCGTTCGCGGCCCCCGAGAAAATGCAACGCGCAATTGATTATCGGCAGGCCGCGCTATCTACGCCATGACGAAGCATGGTCATACCGGAGGATACTTATGGTCGACGAGAAGCGGCTGATCTCGAAAATCACCTGGAAGCTGATGCCGTTTCTCGGCATCCTTTATCTCATCGCCTATATCGACCGGCAGAACGTCAGCTTCGCCAAGCTGCAGATGGTCGATGCCCTCGCAATGAGCGAATATGCCTACGGCCTCGGCGCCTCGCTGTTCTTCATCGGCTATTTTCTCTTCGAGGTGCCAAGCAACCTCTTCCTCGACAGGCTCGGCGCCCGTGTCTGGTTCGCCCGCATTCTGGTCTCCTGGGGCATCGTCACCATCGCGCTCGCCTTCACGCAGAACGCGACGATGTTCTATATCCTGCGCTTCCTGCTCGGTGTCTGCGAAGCCGGCTTCTTTCCTGGCGTCCTCTATCTGCTGACGCTGTGGTTTCCCTCGGCCTATCGCGGCAGGATGGTCGGACTGTTCATGATCTTCAGTGCGATTGCCAATGCCGTCGGTGCGCCGCTCGGCGGCGTACTGCTCGATCTCGATGGTCTCTACGGCTTTGCCGGCTGGGAGTGGGTCTTCCTGGCGACCGGTGTTCCGGCTGTCATTGCCGGCATCGTCACCTTCTTCTATCTTCCCGGCCGGCCTGAAAGTGCAAGCTTTCTGAGCAGCGAGGAGAAGGACTGGCTCGAACGAAGGCTCGCCTCTGAAAATGCCGGCATGGGCGAGGATGCCGGAAACGGCTTCAAGGCGCTCATCGACCCGCGCGTCCTGCTGATGGCGCTGTGCTATGTCGCCTTTCCGCTTTCGGCCTATGGGCTGAGCTATTGGCTGCCGACGATCGTCAAGGCTTTCGGTGTCAGCAACACGGTGAACGGGTTCCTCAACATCATTCCCTGGGTGCTGGTCGCGATCGCGCTTTATGCCGTTCCCGCCATGGCCGACAAGGCGCAATCGAAGACGCCCTATATCGTCATTCCGGCTGTCATCGGCGCCGCCTGCCTGCTGCTCTCGGCGCTGATCCCGAACCACACTTTGCAATTCGCCTTCCTCTGCGTCGCCGCTGCCGGGATCTTCGCCCCCCAACCGGTGTTCTGGAGCCTGCCCTCCCGTTTCCTCAAGGGCGCGGGGGCTGCGGCGGGCCTTGCCGCCATCAATTCGGTCGGAAATCTCGGCGGCTTCGTCGCCCAGAACGTCGTGCCCTGGATCAAGGATGAGAGCGGCAGCACGATCGCGCCGATGTTCTTTCTCTCGGCCTGCCTTGCGGTCGGCGCCCTGCTGGTCTTCGTCGTCACGCGTCAGCTGTCGCACAGGGAGCATCCGGCGGCTCCAAGCCGGGTTTAGGCCGACAATGTTCCGCGTTGTGCGATCACGCTAGCTAGCCCTCGCCATGCGTGTTTCTTCCTCGCTCACATTGACTCGAAGCCGCCATCTGGAGTTAAAGCGACCGTCATCCGGCATCGTGGGATCGAGAAGATGATAGGTATCCGTTAATGCCGACCTAAGGCGCTGCATGTCTTCTTCATCACCCAGGTCGCACGACGCCATCAGGAACCCAGTTCTGTTGACGACGGCCTTGGTCTTGATCTGAAGGGCGTAGTCAACGAGCTTCTTGGTCTTCACTTTTTCCTTCACCATCCATGTTCCGGCGGCGATCTCGGAGAACCCGCCGCACAGGTCTGGCCGCCTTAGACAGTCGACGATCGTTCTCTCGACATCGCTGACCATGACGTATCCGTGCTCAAACCATTTTCGTCCAATTCCGAAAAACTGCGATATCGGAAGCCCGGTCACCCGAATCTCCGTTCTCTGAGCGAAAATGGTTTCTGGATACCGATCGGCCACGGTGATCGTGACCAGAATCTGCGGTTGCTGGATCATTCCATGTATCGCCATTGCCGTGCCGTGAGACAGGTAGCGTTGTTTGTCCTCGAAGAGCCTGTCGGCCACGACCCAAGGATCGCCCGCGTAGACGCTCTCCGAACCCAGCTCGAACGGCACGAGTATGTATGTGCCGCGCCTAAGTCGGGTTACGACGCCGCGCTGCTGCGCTTTGGACAGCAAGTTAGACACGGTTTTTTTCGTGCCGCCCAAAATCCGGACGGCGTCGTCCAAAGAGAAAATCGTTCTTCTCTCATCATGGAGCGCAGTAAGAAGCGAGGCAGTCGACCGCCCCAGAGTCTTCATACTTTTCATCATCTAATCCTCCTGTTGGGGGGATATGTCTGGCAAAAATCTAATCGCTCTTCATCTGGCCACGCAATGGAGGGTTATAAAATGCCGAGAAAAATCCCCCTAGCAGGAGGATTCTGGCAGGTATTTTATCCCCTGGTCGCGACGACTCGTTACAATGTTCTCGTTGCAATCCTCTTGCTGGGAGGATTTTCCGGCAAGAATTATCACCAAGATCGGCGGTGAGCTGGAGTGAAGGGCGTACCAAACCCATTCACTCCGTCCTCGAAAGCCCGCTCCGGTGGGCTTTTGTGTGTACCGCTCGGAAAGATGCCCAAATCAAATGCCCAAGTTTGGTTTGGAAGGCCTGAAAATCGCGTAATGATTTCGATGAATCAATCTGCAAATGATCGCGTAATCATCTGATAGCTCCAATCCGAACAGCGTTCTCAGCTTCGATGGGCAGTGTCCCCGCGGGTTCTATCCCCCCTGTGTTGCCTTTTTGGCAATTCATATAGCGAATAATTGTTCTTTATTAGAACGCCAAAATTCCCCATCCTCCCCAGGCACTCGGCAAATGAGCTTCGGTACACGACGATAAAGTCGGACCGGGGGAACAAATAGGGGAACTATTATGTCTCATTTCATGATGAACCGCCGTCGCTTCATATCCAAAGTCGCAACGGTGGGCGGCCTGGCCGCAGCACAGACCCTGATCGGCGTGCGTGCAGGCCTTGCCGAAGACGTCGCCCAGGTGAAAATGCAGCTGGGCTGGCTGGCCTCTAACGGCGTGATCGGTGAAGTGGCTGCGCAGAAGAAGGGTTTCTTCAAGGAGCAGGGCGTCGAGCTGGACATCGTTCCCGGCGGCCCGAATGTCGATGGCGTCGCCGGTGTCGCGGCGGGGCAATCGACGCTTGGCCAGATCTCTTCCAGCCCCTCGGTGATGCTGGCGCGCTCCGCCGGCATCCCCGTCAAAGCCTTCCTCGCCGGCTATCAGAAACATCCCTTCACCTATTTTTCGCTGAAGAAAGCGCCGATCCGCGAGCCGAAGGACATGATCGGCAAGACGATCGCCACGCAGCCGACGGCCTTTATCCTGCTTCGCGCCCTACTTGCCAAGAACGGCATCGCCGAGGATCAGGTGACGATGGTCAATATGGGATCGGACATGAACCAGCTTTTGACCGGTCAGGCCGACGCCGTCACCGGCTGGGTCACCAACATCAATGCCCTTTCGGTCCTGGGCGACGACCGCGTCGACATGATGCTCTGGGACGCCGGGCTGCAACTCTATGCCAATGTCTACTACACCACCGACGAACAGCTCGACAAACATGCCGACGTGCTGGTGCGTTTCACCACGGCAGCCGCAAAGGGCTGGGGCTATGTCCGCGACCATCCGGAAGAGGCGGTCGATATGCTGGTCGAGACCTATCCCAACCTCGATAAGGCAAGCGAACTCAAAGCCGTCGGTCCGATTGCGAAATTCTCCTTCGGCGACACCACAAAGCAATTCGGCTGGGGTGCGATGAACAGGGAAAACTGGGCAGCCCAGATCAAGGCCTATGCGGACCTCAAGCAGTTCACCGGGACGGTTCCGACCATCGATGACGTTGCGAGCTTCGCAATTCTCGATGCGACGGCCGATATCCGCAAGCAGGTCGGGTGAACGGCCATGACTGTCGCCGCCACCGTCAAACGGCCAGATCCGCTGCCAGCCGGATCGCCGCTCGCCGTATCCGTCGCCAATCTGGACATCCGTTTTGGCGACAGGGACAACGAGATCACCGCTCTTTCCAACGTGTCGGTGAATATTCCCGAAGGGGCGTTCGTGACGATGCTCGGCCCTTCAGGTTGTGGAAAGTCGACCCTGCTTCGCTGTATCGCCGATCTCGTGCACATCAACGGCGGTTCGGTCTCGGTGCTCGGGCGTTCGCCCCGCGAGGCACGGGAGGGCCGCGATTTCGCCTTCGTGTTCCAGGACGCCACTCTGTTGCCCTGGCGCAGCGTCATCGACAATGTCCGCCTGCCGATCGAGGTCGGCAAGCATGCGGCGGGTTCCTTCGCCGACCCGGCGGAGCTGCTGGCGATGGTCGGGCTCAAGGGGCGTGAAAACGCCTTGCCGCATGAGCTCTCCGGCGGCATGCGCCAGCGGGTCGCCATCGCCCGGGCGCTGGCCACACGCCCGCGCATCCTGCTGATGGACGAGCCCTTCGGTGCACTCGACGAGATCACCCGCGACAAGCTGAACGAGGAATTGCTGCGGCTCTGGCAGGAGACGGGCACGACAATCCTCTTTGTCACTCACTCCATCCCCGAGGCGGCCTTCCTTGGCCAGCATGTGCTGATGCTCCAGGCGCATCCAGGCCGTGTGAAGGAGTTCATGAAGGTCGATCTTCCCTATCCGCGTTCGCTCGCCATGAGAGACACGGTGGAATTCATTCAGGTGACGGCGCATCTGCGCGCTCTGCTGGAGGAATGCCTATGAGCAACGTGGTCTCTTCCGGAGCGCGCGCCGCGCCCGCATCCACGCCGCGCAAGGTCGCGATCCTCGACGCCACCCTTGGCACCCTGTCGAAAAATCTGCCGGCGATCCTGGCTGGAATCGGCCTCGTCGTGCTCTGGCAAGTGGTGATCTGGATCTTCAAGATCCCGACCTTCATGGCGCCGAGCCCCGCCGACGTCGTGCTCGCCTTTCGCGACAATGCCGCAACGCTGTGGCGAAATTTCCTGCCAACGCTGCTCGAGGCCACCCTCGGCTTCCTGTTCGGTAACCTCGTCGCCATCCTGCTGGCGGTCTGGTTCGTGCATAGCACGACGGCGGAAAAGGCATTTTACCCGATCGCCGTCTTCATCAAGGCGATCCCGATCATCGCGCTTGCGCCGATCCTCGTGCTGATCTTCGGCAACGGACTGGCGCCAAAGATCATCATCGCCGGTCTGATCTGCTTCTTTCCGACGCTGGTCAACATGGTCCAGGGGTTGCGGGCGGCAAGTCCCGCCATGCTCGACCTGATGCGGGTTCTGTCCGCCACCAATACGGAGATCCTCTGGAAAGTGCGGTTTCCGAGCTCGCTGCCTTTCCTGTTTGCCGCCCTGAAGATCGCCGCGACCAGCAGCGTCATGGGGGCGATCGTCGCAGAATGGATCGGTTCGAGTTTCGGTCTTGGCGCCCTGATCATCGAGGCCACCTATAATTTCCGCTCGCCGCTTCTCTACGCAACCGTTGTGATTGCAGCCCTTCTGGCGGTGGTCCTCTTCGCCCTGGTCTCGATCGTCGAGGCAAAGGTCGTGCGCTGGAAGCCAGCCGGATCGCATTGAGCACGCGCAACCAGGAGAAAACGACAATGATTGAGACAATCCATCAGCCTGCGCGCGACATCAAAGTGGTCGATCGTTCCGACGTCGTCGTGGTCGGTGGCGGCCCGGCCGGGATCTCGGCGGCAGTGTCGGCGGCCCGCAATGGCGCGAGCGTGACCTTGCTGGAGCGCTATCCTTATGTCGGCGGCCTCGCCGCCGGCGGCATGGTGCTGGTGCTCGACGATATGATCAACGAGCTCGAGATTACCGTGCGCGGCATCTGCATGGAAATGATCGAGCGCATGAAGCTCTGGGGTCTGTGCGTCACGCCGACGGACCGCGACCGTCTGATCGAATTCCGCGATACGCCGGAAGCCTGGCAGCGCTGGGCGCGCTGGGGACTGTTCGACTTTCACACGCAGTCCATGCCGCATCCGATATGCTTTTCCGCAGCCTTCGACCCCGACGCCTTCAAACGTGCCGCTTATGACATTCTGGCTCTTGCTGGCGTCAAGCTCAGAACCCATAGCTGGTTCTCCTCCGCGATCGTTGAAGGCAAGACGATCAGGGGTGTGATCTGCCAGACCAAGGCGGGCATGGAAGCAATCCTCGGTGATGTGGTCATCGATACCACGGGCGATCTTGATGTCGCCGCCAGTGCCGGTGCCTCGCATATCGAATCCAATTTTATCCTGACGACGGTTTCGCGTTGGGGCGGTATCGACACGGATGCGGCCGAGCGGTTCGAGCGTGAGGACCCGGAGGCCTTCAAGCTGGTCGATCATGAGGCCAAGCGCCTGATCGGCGGGTGCTGGTCCTTCTGGTGGCTGAAGACGCCGCTGCCCGGCATTGTCTGGCTCAACTGCCCGCATATGCCGAAACTGAGTGGCCTCAAGGTGGAGGATCTCACCCAGGCGGAGCTGGAAGGCCGCGCCCGCATCGCCCGTCTGCTGGATTTCGCGCGTGAAAAAATGCCGGGCTTTGAAAATGCCTATGTCGTCGATTTCGCCCCGCAGACCGGCGTCCGCCAGACCCGGCTCCTGGAAGGCGACTATGTCGTGACGAAGGACGATGTCATGAGCCGGCGGCACTTCGCCGATACGGTCTGCCGTGGCCGTGATTATTACACGCCGTATCGGGCAATGCTGCCGAAGGAGATCGACCAGTTGATCGTCGCCGGCCGTCATTATTCGGCGACGCCGCAGGCACAGAAGGCCAGCCGCGAAATTCCGCCCTGCATGGCCATGGGTGAGGCCGCAGGCGTTGCCGCTGTCGTCGCACTCAATGCCGGTACGACCGTGCGCAAGGCCGACATCAAGGCAATTCAGAAACAGATGCGGGCGCAGGGGGCCGATCCTGGCGACGTACCATCCGAAAACGCTACCTATCTGGAGGCCGCAGAATGACGACCCTTCCCCTCGACGGCATTCGCGTCATCGATTTCACGCAAGTCATGCTCGGTCCCTCCTGCACCCAGGTGTTGGCCGATTATGGCGCCGAAGTCATCAAGATCGAAAAGGTCCGTATCGGCGATCTCTCCCGTTGGTCGCTCGGCTCCGATCCGGATGGTCTGAACAACCCGGTCTTCTGCTCGTTGAACCGCAACAAGAAGAGCCTGGCACTCGACCTGAAGCAGCCCGAGGCGCGCGAAACCGTGCTCACATTGCTCGAGACGGCCGATGTCGTCGTCAACAACTTCCGTCCCGGTGTCATGGAGCGCATGGGCTTCGGCTTCGAGGACCTGAAGAAGATCAACAAGAAACTGATTTATGCGGTTGGCACCGGCTTCGGCCTGACCGGCCCTTACCAGCACAAGGGTGGACAGGACGTGCTGGCGCAGGCTGTATCGGGCGTCATGCGCCGCAAGTCGGACAGTAGCCACCCGACGTCGATCTATGCCACGCCGCTTGCCGATTATTCCGCCGGCATGCACCTGGTTCAGGGCATCCTCCTGGCGCTCCTGCAGCGCGACAAGACCGGCGAAGGCCAGCAGGTCGCCGTCAGCCTGTACAATTCCATGCTCGCCATGCAGATGCAGGAGGGGACGACGCATCTGATGCGTCAAAGAGACCTCAACTGGGGTGCCTTCCCGCTGACCGGGGTGTTCGAGACCACTGACGGTGCCATCGTCATGGTCGGCGCGTTCAAGCAGAACCCACTTCAGGACATCTGCAACGCACTTGAGATCGAGGATCTGTCGCAGTACCCGCATTACAAGGATTTCGACGCGCAGATGGCGCGGCGGCCGGAGCTGCAAACCATCTTCCGCGACAATTTCGCGAAAAACACCACGGCGCATTGGCTGCAGCGCCTGGAGGATGTCGACATCCTCTGCGCGCCTGTCCGCTCCCTGCCGGAAGCACTGAAGGACGAGCAGACGATCATCAACAAGATGATCCTGGAGGCCGGCGAGACGGCAGCCGGCCCGATCCGCCTCATCGGCTCGCCGATCGACATGTCGGCGGCTGAGGTCGCGGTGCGCATTCCGCCGCCGCAGCTCGGCCAGCACAATGACGAGATCCTCGGCTCTCTCGGCAGGTTGCAGGGAAATGCGGCATGAGTGTCGGGTTTTCCGTCGGAGATCGTGTCGCCCGCGTCACCCTGGATCGTGCTGACCGCATGAATGCGGTGGATGCCGCGACGGAGCAGGAGCTGGAGACGATCTGGCGCGAGATCGAAGCGCGCGACGACATCAGCTGCGTCGTGCTGACCGGAGCCGGGGAAAGAGCCTTTTGCGCCGGCGCCGATCTGAAGGGCGGGAGCGGTAGCTCCGGCCTCGATTATTGGGCGGCGAGCCGGGTGAATGGCTTCGGCGGGCTGGCGTTTCGCCGGTCTCTCGATGTCCCTGTCATCGCCCGCGTCAATGGCTTTGCACTCGGTGGCGGCTTCGAGATGGTGCTCGGTTGCGACATCGTCATTGCCGCGGAAACGGCGCGTTTCGGCCTGCCGGAAGCCCGCGTCGGGCGCATGCCGCTGGATGGCGGCATGGTGCTCTTGCAACGAAAGATCGCCTTCAACCGGGCGATGGCCGTCATGCTGACCGGCCGGCAGTTCAGCGCCGCCGAGATGGCGGGGTTCGGGGTTGTCAACGAGGTGGTTCCGGCGGCCGAGCTGGATGCGGCCGTCGATCGCTGGGTTGCCGATATCGTTGCCTGCGCGCCGCTGTCACTGCGCGCGATCAAGCAGACGGTGAACCGGACCGGTCATCTGAGCCCCGCAGAGGCGCAGGCCTTGCGCACGCCGGCGCTGGTCAAGGCGCTGCAAAGCGAGGATGCGCTGGAGGGTGTCGCCGCCTTCCAGCAGAAACGGGCGCCCGTTTGGCGGGGACGATGAGCATGGTATAGCTTCCGGCATATCGAGGGGCTCTCATGCACGCCAGTATCTTGAAATATTTCGCTGAAGTCGCGCGTTCAGGGTCGATCCGCAAGGCATCGGACGAACTGCATGTGGCGACTTCGGCCGTCAGTCGGCAGATCAAGAAGCTGGAGGACGAGCTTGGGGCACCGCTGTTTGAACGTTTCTCCGACGGCCTGCGACTGACGGCGGCCGGCGAGATCGTGCTGAAGCATGCCAAGGATACGCTGCTGAAATACGAGATCATGAAATCCGATCTCGGTGACCTCCAGGGCAAATGCGCCGGACGGGTCCATATCGCCTCCCTCGATAGTCTCGCCATCCAGTTCCTGCCGGAATTCGTGATGGGCTTTCACAGGTGGCATCCGGCGGTCGACTTTCGCATCCGCTATGACAACTACACCAGCATTTTCCATTTTCTCGCCGACGGCGATGTCGATATCGGCGTCACCTTCGATCTTGCCCGACCGCATGACATCAAGCTGGTCTACGGCGTTCCGATGCCGCTGATGGCGATGGTGTCGCGCAATCATCCGCTGGCGCGGCAGAAATCGGTGACGCTGCAGGAATGCGCACAGTTCAAGCTGCTGCTGCAGCTCGACAACGAGGTCATGAGCTCGATGATCGCCGTCGAGCTCGGTGCGCTCAACCGTGTCGGCCGTACGCTGGTGGCGACCAACAATCAGATGATGCTCAAACCGCTGATCCTGTCAGGCGAGGGTGTCGCCTTCTTCACGCCGCTTGGCCTTCTGGACGAGCTCGATGCCGGAGAGGTCGTTGCTCTGCACATCGCCGGCTCGCAATTGCACAATCTGCAGGTCGGCATCGTCGTGCCGCGTCAACGCCAGCTTACCCATGCAGCCGAGGTGGTGATCGAGTCGATGAGCGTCGAGCTGAAGAAGTTCAGCGACAAGATCCATGCCGTGATCCAGAGGTAGCGAAGATGACCCCATCAGCCCGGTTGCTGCTTCGCCCCGGCCATCAGTCTGCGGAGCGTTTTGATGGCGCCGCACGGTTTCCGGTCGCGCAAAGCGTGTTTGCCGCGCTCGGCCCGGGCGATCTGGTGATGCCGTCGCCCGTCAATGCCCATGACCACGGATATGGTATCCGCACGCTCGATTTCGGCGCCATCGACGATGCCCTCGAGGTCTGGATACCGGGCATGCGCCTGCGGCCGCGAACCGACGCCTATCTGGAAGCGCTGGTGGCGTTCGCGCGTCTGGCACAAACCGGTGTGGGCGCGACGATGCATTGCCACAACTCGCTGAATATCAATCGGCTCGGCCATGAAGCAGCCGCCGTCATCCGCGCCGCGGGCGACGTCGGCATTCGCCTGGGATTGTCCTGCCCGCTGCTCGATTTCGACCCTTGGGCCTATGGCGGCGGGCCGGAGAAGTTGAAGCCATTGCTGAGCGAGGACGACTGGCAGGCTCTGTCGCCGAGCATCCCGGCATATGCGCCGGTCGCCGAACAGATCGCCGCCGTCGACGCGGTGGCGGCGGCAAATTCCAATCCGATGGTCGATGTTCAATACGGGCCGGTCGGTCCACAATGGTGTTCCAACGCCCTGCTGGAGGCAATCGCCGAAGCATCTGCAGTCAACGGCCGGCGCATCCACATGCACCTTCTGGAAAGCCCCCGGCAGCGGCAATGGCTGGATCGCCGCTTTCCGCAAGGCATCGTCCGCTACCTCGATGAAATCGGTTTCCTGTCGTCGCGGCTGGCGGTTGCCCATGGCGTGCAGTTGCAGCCGGCGGAATGCGAGCTTCTGGCGGAAAGGGGTGTGCAGCTCGTCAGCAATCCCTCGGCCAATCTGCGTCTGCGCTCCGGCATTGCGCCGATTTCGCTCGTGGCAGAGAAAGGGCCGGCTCTTGCCATTGGCCTCGACGGGTCAGGCTTCGACGACGATCAGGATCTCTGGCGCGAAATGCGGCTTATCCACCTGCTGCATGGCGGACGCGAGCTCAATCGCCGGTTCACCGCCGCCCAGATTTTCGATGCCGCCATTCACATCGGCGCCAAGGTGCTCAACGCACCGGCCAGCCAGGATTTCGTGGTGATCGATTATGATGCCCTGACGGCTGACAGTCTGTTTGACGATATCGATGAGGCCGAGGTGCTGTTGACCCGCATGACATCAGCCCAGGCCAAGGGGCTATTCGTCGGCGGGCGCGAGATCATGAGGGACGGTCGCATGACCACCGTCGATTTTGATGGAGCGCGGCGCGAACTGCTCGAGCAGGCAAGGGCCGATTTGCCCCGCCTGCGGCGCGAACGGCAGCTTGCCGGGACTCTGTCGGCTGCAATCCGCAGCTACTACTCGCGGTGGTGAGAAGATCGGGTATCTAGCCTGCGCTCGCCAACTCGGCCGCGATCGTGTCCAGCGCGTCCAGGCTTGCCGCTTCAGCGATTTTCAGGTTCGGTGGCAATACATTGCCCCATACCGCATGCCCCGTCCGCTTGCCGACGAGATATTTGACCGCCGGAATGAGCGGGTGAGCGGCGATTGCCTGCCTGAGGTTTCTGACGCTGTCGAGCGTCGCCTGATCGCTCTGGCCCTTCCAAAGCCGTGCCGAGGATTGCGGGTCGATATTGACGGTTGCCGAAATACAGCCTGCGAAACTATCCTTTTCCGCCTCGGCAAGAGCTGCCTCGTTGCTCGGGAAGACGGCAAAGCCGGGAATTCGTGCGAGCTTGCGGGCATAGTCCAGATTGCCTGAGCTATCCTTTGCGCCGCAGATGCGCTCGGGAAACATTTGGATGAGTTTCGCTGCCAGGGCAGGGGAGAATTCGATGCCTGTCAACTGCGGGAAATTGTAGAGATAGAGGCCAATAGGTGTTTTGGCTGTCCCTCGAATGAGCTGATCGAACCAGGCAAAAAGCCCTTCATCCGGGACCGGCTTGTAGTAGTAAGTGGCAGGACGAGCGCGGCGGCATAACCCAGCTCGTAAGCCTGCCGTGTCAAGGCGATCGTCGTTTCAAGATCGGGCGTTCCGGTGCCCACCATCATCCTGCCGCCATCGAGGCCCTTTGCGGCGGCGGCCATGAGCGCGCTTCTTTGCACGGAGGAGAGCGCGTTGGCCTCGCCCGTCGTTCCCAGCACATTGAGAAGATCGCATCCTTCCGCCAGGCACCAGCGGCCGTGCTCAAGGAAAGCATCCACATCGACGGTTCTGTTTTCGGTGAAGGGGGTCGGTACGGCGGCGACGACGCCACCGATCTTTGCTGCTGTCATGTCGACTTCCGTTCTCGATTACGAGGCCTGTCTTGATCAGGCTCTTTCATAGGCGGCGACGAGCGGGTGATCGCGATTGGTCGTATGGTTTTTGTCCCATCCGCCGGGCGAGCCCCAGTTGGTGACGTCGGGGCCGAAAAAGTCCTGATTGACGGCTTTGAACTGAACTCGGCCCTGCGGAATTTCCTCGTCCCATGAAATTGCATCGACCGGACAGACCGACAGGCAGAGACCGCAATTGATGCACTCGCCTGGGTGTATGTAGAACATCCGTCCGCCTTCGTAGATGCAGTCCACGGGACAGGCGACCGTGCAATCGCCATCCTTAACGTCGATACAGGGATCGGTAATGACATAGGCCATCCGGCGGTACCTCACTCTTCGCTTGAGACGAATATGGCAAAGGACGGCGTTGCGAAAAAGCGCTGATTTTCGATGTTTTGATTGCCGAAAAGGCAACGCGCCCTGCGGCCGGTACCACACGCGCAGAAGCCGAAGGTCCCTTCGCAGCAAGCCGCAGCTGGGATGATGGCTAAGTATCTGGCGCAGGTAGCAGGATGCGACCCATCATTGGGATCTGGTAGGTGGCGCCGGTACTGATCATGCTTGACGGTTTTCGGGCGATATCATGCTCTGTTTGTTTGATTGAGCGTGAAAGCGTCGCTTTCGCCTGGAACGAGTTCCAGCGGCCAGATCCTGTTGCGGGCGCCCTGCGGATAATGATCGGCATAGGCCGGCATGGTGGCGAGCAGGGTTTCGCCGAGCTGCGCGCCGAGATCGCGCAGCGACATGCGGAAGGAGGTCAGCGTCGGCTGCAGGAAAAGCGTGCGCGGCTCCTCGCGGAAACCGACGACGGCGAGGTCACGGCCGGGCACGACGCCGGCCTCGGCAAGCCGGCGATAAAGCCCGATCGCCATCAGTTCGTGGATCAGGATGATCGCGGTCGGCCGCTCGTCGATCATCAGCAATTCATGGCCGGCCTGATAACCGCCCTGTTCGCTCGACTTGACACGGATGACGAGGGCCGGGTCGAAGGGGATGCCGTGCCGCTGCAGTGCCTGGCGGTAGGCGTCGAGGAAGAGGTAGCCGAGATTGATGTCGGAGGAGGGGACAGCCACGGCGATCCGCCGGTGGCCTTTGGCGACCAGCCGGTCGACGCCGCGCGTCGCCACGCCCTCGAAATCGAGATCCATCCAGGTGTAGCTGCCGCCCGACGCGCTGCGGCCGAGCGCCACAAAGGGGATGCGGGCCTTTTCCAGAAGCTCGATGCGCCTATCGGTGCGTCGTGTCGCAGAGATGATCAGCGCGTCGACAAGCCGGCGCGCCACCATGCGCTTCAGATATTCGTGCGGGTCCTCGTCATCGGGGCAGGGCAGCATGACGAGATCGAGCTTGTGGCGGGAAAAGACCCTCTGCAACCCGTCAGTGACGCCAAGGAAGAAATCGTCGCTGTTTTCGACCGTCTCGCGGCTCACCTCGAGCATGAGCCCGATGACGTTGGTCATGCCCTGGCGAAGGCTGCGGCCCGACTGGTTGGCGACGTAACCGAGTTCCTCGGCGGCGGCGAGCACACGCCGGCGCGTTTCGTCGTTGACGTCAGGCTTGCCGTTCAGCGCACGGGACACCGTTCCGATCGAAATGTCGAGATGCTCGGCGAGCTGGCGGATTCCCTTCATGTTCGACGATTTTCCTCCCCACCGGATCGCATCTATCCTTTCTGCCACAGGATGGCGCCTGCGGAAAGCCGGGGGAGGGATTAGGGTCTGAAGCTCTGGCGGATGACGAGCTGCGGAATGACGCGTTCGTAACCTGGAGGCGCATCAGGATTTTCAAGCCGCCGTTCCATCAGCGCGACGGCGCGCAGCGCCATGGTCAGCGGATCCTGGCGGAAGGTGGTCAGCCGGTAGCTCAGCCAGGAGGATTCCGGCACGTCGTCGAAGCCGATGACGGCGACATCCTCAGGGATGCGCAGCTGCATTTCCAGGCGCAAGACATCCATCAGCCCGAAGGCGATCTGGTCGTTGGCGCAGAAAACCGCGTCTGGATTTATTGCCTCCGAGAAGAGCGCGCGCCCGGCGGTAACCCCGCCATCATAGTCGGAATCGCTGCCGCGTCCGACGACGACGGATACACCGAGCGACTCGGCCGTCGACAAGAATGCGCTTTCGCGCTCGACGATGCTGGGCGTTCCGGTGTTGGAGCCGATGACCGCCAGCCGCCGTCTGCCGCTTTCGTAAAAGGCCGTCGCCGCCTTCCGGGAGGCCTCGGAGTTGCCCGCGCGCACATGGTCGGCGTCGGGTTCCGAACGGCCGATCACGACGAGCGGCTGGCCATTTCGCTGCGCGAGTTCGAAGAAACTCGCCGGCGGCGAGCCGGACAGGATGATGATCGCCTCGGCACGATGGCCGATCAGCATTTTCTGGGCGGCGAGCAGCTCGTCTTCCGTCTGGCCGGTATTGATGAGGATCGGGATGCTGCCGCGTTTGATCAGGCATTTGGCAAGCGCTGCCGCCAGATGCGCGCGAAAACCCACTTCCGGCCGGGTCGCGACGATACCGACCAGGCGGCTTTGATTGGCAAGCACGCCGCGCGCCAGGTCGTTGACGTGGTAGCCGAGTTCCTGCGCCGCCTGCAGCACCTTTTCGCGCGTTGCAGGCGCCACGCTGGCACCCGGCGTGAAGGTGCGCGACACGGCGGAGCGCGAAACCCCCGCCAATTGCGCCACCTGCTCGGCGCTGACGAAGCGCATGCGTTCTTTCTTTGGCGTCTTGCCGCCGTCTACTGGACCATCATTCATCGGCTTTCAGCTATTCATCGTCTTTGACAGCCGCATGACAGCGATCGCATGGCAATGAGATTTTTGCGATAGGAGGATAACCGCAGAATAAGCTGACATGGCGCTAAACGCCGCCAATGTTCATTGCAGGAAGTGCCGCGGCTGCGGACGAACCTCGGCTGGGGGGCGAATGCGAGCGGCGGCGACATATGATCAAGTCGCGCCGCCCGAGCCTCCTGGTGGCGGGTTTATGAGCCCGTTATTCGCAGACGCGTACAGTTTCGGCATGATAGCCGCCGTCATAGCGGTTGCGGACATCGCGGTCCTCATACCAGCATCTCGGCGCGGGTTGGACATAGCGAGGCTCATCGACGTAGCGAGGGCCGCCGTTATTGGCGATTGCGCCGCCAATTAACCCGCCGACAACACCTGCGGCAACGCCGCCGGCGATGATTCGACCGGTGTTGTCGTGATGATGGTGGTGGTCGCGTGCGGCAGCAGGCTGAATGGCCGATCCAACAAGGGCCGTTGCGATCAACAGGCTGCTAATAACTCTCTTCATAATATTCTCCTCAGTGGCACTTGCCCCAGATAAGAGGGAAATGCGGCAGCAAGTCGTTTGTTCGTTCAAACTTTGCGACAGGCATTAATGCACGCCCGAGATTGGAGCGCCGTGCGTCCTTTTGGACGCACAAAGGACGCTCTAACACTTTCAATCCTCGCATCGTGCTTTGCGAACATCGATTCCGATTTTTGGGTCGATGCGCTGGTGTCAGGACTCTTTCGCAAGGCGAAAGGCCGGCATTGGTGCATCTGCTACCACGAGAATTTCAATTCCGCTCGAAAGTAGTTGCTGTCACGGCCTCCGGCGTTGCGAAGCGCCGAGCCCACCTGGTAATGGACAGCCTCCAGCGACCCCGTGAGATTGGGATTGAAGCGGTAGTCCGCCTTGACCTGCCCATAAGCTCCGGTCCATGCCGGCCCGTTACCCGCCGTGCCAGCGACGGGAACGCTTGGCAGGGTGTAAACGGCGTCCTGTGTCGTCCGTCTCCAGAGCAGGCCGACCCCGGCCATCAGGATCAGGTCTTCTGTCGGCTGAACGGTAATCGACGGTTTGAGGTGGATGAGGTTGGCGTATCCGGTATGACCGCCGAGCGAGAAATAGAAACCGTTTGGAAACAGTGGATTGAAGGTGCCAAGCGTGCCGTCGCCTGCATGACGGTCGCCCGACGCCAGGTCGAACTGCAGACCGATCCGCGGCGACCAGGTGACATGCTCAAAGGTGTAGCCGGTCCTCGCACCCACGGCCCAGGCCAGAATGTCGGCTGAGCCGACCTCACCAACCTGTCCCATCGCTTCCGCATCCCAGTCGAAACCGGCATATTTGCCGGCCGATCGGATATCAAGCACGTGCCTGTCCTCCTCACCCGACGCGGTGAGAAAAGTGGCATCCTTGCGTTGATAAAGTGCGTAATAGGCGGATGCCTCGATCGTAGGCGAGAGCTGCCGCTCGACGCGGACCCCGCTGAACAGCACGTCGCCGCTTGATCGATCGTCGAAAGGGTGGCCATCCCGATACTGAACAGGCTGGCTGGCAAGACCGTAGAAGCGCCATGCATCCGTCTCCCACCCGGCCCAGACCGCATCGAAAGACTGGCGGACATTCGGCCCATCGCGCACCGATACGAACCGCTCCAGGTCGAACGCGAAGTCTTGGCGACCGACCCTTGCCCTGAACGTTCCCGCGTCAGTCTCCTGCGTGTAGCCGATGAATGCCAGCCGAAGGTCAAATCGGTTTGCGTCGTTGGGGCCGACCACCGTCTTGTCGAAAGCACGCACATCCTCGAACTGCGTGAACAGTTGCCAGTTTTCATTCAGGTGAGCGTCGATGTGGAACTGCGCGCGCTGTAACCAATAGGAATCTCTGGGGTTCGCCGGCACGGTTCCGAAAGCCGGCGCATCACTGACTTCGAAGATTTCGCGTAGATTGAGCCCTAACGAGATGTAGCTGTCGGGATTGGAGGGAAACAACGGAATGTATTTGAGACTATCCAGTGGCTGAGTCCGCAGTTTCGGATCCGCAAGAAGCGACCAGTCCTCCTGCGACCGGTCGGCTTTTATCGAGGGCCTCTCCTGCTCCAAGAGACAATCATCCGCTGCCAGGGCTGACCGGTCGTCCCATTGAGCAAAGGCAAGAGCGGCAAGCGAAAGCAGGAGTGACCGCGCCTTGGATACGGACCGAAGACTGAGCGCTATTGAAAGACGCGAGGTGACGCATCTTTGTCGGTCGATCATCTGCTTGCCATTCAGCCTTCGGCCCATAGCCACATCCTGTGTTATTTTTTTTCATGGGTGATCGCCGCCGTCCGCCACTGGCACGGCGAAGCACGAGGCGTTTGAGACGAGATGACGAGGCTGGAACCAACGTGGCTCTTCGAGATGCCTCGTCCGAGGTCTCATCAACCCTACTTTTAATCAGTGCGCGCTCGTGATCGTCGGCACTCGGGTGTTGAGCAGCTGCTGTTCCCACATATAGGCGATGGTGCTTCCGCCGCAGCAGGGTACGGCCAGGCGGCGAAACCGGAGTCCAACGGGCTTCTGCAACGAAGCTGTCGGGGAAAGCGGGGAGAACCTGTCAGCTTGGTTCATTTTTCCCCATGATAGCTGCCGAAGTATTTTACGGGTGACCAAGCCGGAAGGATCTCGGGCAGTTTTGGCGATAGAGCGCTATAGTCCTGCGCACCAAACACGACCTCTCCGTCCAAGATAGTGAGCACAGAAGAGATGGATTTGATCTGATCTTCCGACACGGTGAAGTAATCCCTGTCGAGCACAACAAAGTCCGCCAGGTATCCGGGGGCGATTACGCCCATTTCGGATTCTGTATTCATGAACCACGCTGCACCATTGGTAAAAAGTTTCAGCGCCTCGGTGCGGGATAGGCGATTGTCCTCGGCAAGAATTTCGGATCCGGCCACTGACTTGCCAGATACCATCCAACTTACAGCCACCCAAGGGTTGAACGTGGCCGCCCGGAAGGCGTCGGTGGTCATGGCCAGCGGCATGCCGCTATCGACGAGCATGCGCAGACGCGGCGTCTCCAACGCCTTCTCGCGGCCATATGTCCTGATGAAACCATCGCCGTGCAGCGCCATTTTGGCGTCCAGGGCAATTCCGCCACCCAGCTTTTTCACCCGAGCGATGTTCTGCGGACTAATGGTCTCAGCGTGCTCGAGACTCCATTTCAGGCCATCGAGCGGGGTCGTCTCGTTCACCTTCTCCAGAGCGTCGAGAAAGGGGGAGATGTTCTCGTTGTAGCTGACGTGCATGCGAAACGGGATATGCCGCTGGACCAGCTTCATCACATCCTGCTCGACGAAGCGCCGCATCTTCTCAGGCTCGATGATGACCGCCGGACGGTCGAAGTTCTCATGATCGTGCACTTCCCCGCTCAGAACCTCCCCGGCCCCTCGATATTCATGGCCATGTGCCAGGGTGGGGTGGAGGTTTTGCCCTGGACTCATCGGCGCCGTTTTCGTGATCGCCTCGATTTCCAGATCCACCATGTTTACCGGCCCGCCATCGCCGAGTTGCAAGTCCACAAACGGCATGCGCACATTGAGGCGGTTGTCTCGTGCAAGCACGTCTACCCTCGCCTGGGCCTTGGGGTAGGGCCACCTGCCGCCGTTATCGACGATCGAGGTCACGCCGAACCGGTTCAGACCGTGAATGCTATAGATCAACGAACTCACTTGTTCGTCGAACGTGGGCTGCGGCACCATGCTCTCGAGGGCGAGAAACAACCAAGTATAGCCGTGGACCACACCGGTGGGATTACCGTGGCTGTCCTTTTCGAATTCGGTGTCCGGCACCTTTGGGAACCGATCGGTACCCACGCCAAGCGCCTCCATCGCCTGCTTGTTCAAGAAGGCTTGGTTATAAGCATATTGCACGATCATGGGGCGATCGGGCACGGCGCTGCGCAATTCATCCAGCGTGGGGAAGCGGTTCTCCTCGAATTGGTAGGGTGACCAGCCTCCAATGACCTTGACCCATTGGCCCTTCGGCGTGCGTGCGGCCTGCTCGCTTAGCATGGCCAATGCGCGACGCAGCGTCGGCACACCATCCCATCGAACATTGTAGTTATAGGCCAAGTCGTTGAGGACATGTATGTGGGCATCGATGATGCCGGGGATGAGCCTGCGGCTGCGCGCATCAATCACCCTGGTCTCTGAATTTGTCAGACTGAGAATGTCCGCATCCAAGCCTACGGAATAAATGCGGCCTTCCTTGATGGCTAAAGCCGAAGCTTCGGGCTGAGCACGGTTGCCGGTAAAGATCTTTGCGTTGAAAACGATCAGATCAGCGCCGGGCTGCTCCTGCGTCGTTTGTGCCTGAACTGCAGAGAAAGAAAAACTTGTCACAAACGCGATGAATATTTTTCTGATCATTTTACCCTCGTTCGACTGATTTTTGCCAATTGCGGTCATGCGCAAGCCGGCGCTTACGGACGCGTGCGATGGACGAAGAAGTGAGTTGAAGCCGTTAGAAAGATTATGGAATAAATCCTATATTGGCGGTTCGTAGGCACGTTGCGAGGAGCCCTCGTGGGAGAGTCAGCCGCAGCGAAGGTGTCATCCTCTTCTTTGCCTTGGTAGTCCTCGGTCGTGTGAAGCCGTGTTGCAAAATAAGGAACGCTTTGTGGAACTTGAGGATCTAAGAATATTTGTCGAAGTTGCTGATGCCGGCGGAGTATCGTCTGCAGCGCTGCGACTGGGCATCTCCAAGTCGATGATCAGCCGGCGGATCACCAGGCTTGAGGCGGAACTCGGCGCACAGCTATTTGCAAGAACGACCCGTGGTATCGCGCTCACGGAAGCAGGTTGTACATTCAGGGATTACGCAGCACGGGTTTCTGCTGACTTGGATGTGGTGCGCGAAACGATCCTGCCCGCCGGCGAGGTTCGAGGCCGCATGCGCGTAGCCGCGCCACTGTCATTTGGCCCGACCTATTTTGCTCCCGTCCTCTCCCAGATGGCTTGCCGACACCCGCAACTACAAATCCTTTCTTCCTATACTGATCGCTTCGTAGATCTCGTCGGAGAGGGTTTTGATTGCGCAATTCGGCTGGGGCATCTGTCGGACTCGAACCTCGTCGCAAGACGTATCGGGCCGATCTTTGGCAAGCTGGTTGCGAGTCCTGCCTACATTGAGGCTCACGGTGCCCCCGAAACACCGGACGAGATTGTGAATCACCAAGTCGTTATGCGGGACGCCGAGAAGTGGCAGTTCATGGATGGCGACGAGATTGTCACGGTGCGTCCCCAGGGACGCTTCATAGCTGATAACGCAATGTCCCTCGTAGCCGCCGCTCTGGATGGAGTCGGGGTCGCCTATCTGCCAGAACCGCTCGTCGCGGACCATATTTGTTCGGGTGCACTGGTGCCAATCATGACGCGTCATCCGATTCCGCCAGCCGGCATCTTCGTCGTGAGGCCGCCCGGCCAGTATCCCTCTCGAAAAGTGCGAACCCTCACTGAGATGCTTATCGAACGATTTGGAACTCGTTAATCACAGCCAGAAGATGGCGGAAGCTGCGATGCAATCTGCTTTAGGCAATGCGTTGAGCACGATCCTTGCGCCCTTGTGGTCGCTCATCTGGCCTTCAGAGAGAAGCATGATGATCGGCCGGCCGTCACCATCGCAGACGGCATGGAGCTGCGAGTTCAGCCCGCACTTGGTTCGCCCGATACGACGGGGAACATGCCTTTTTTTAGAAGGCTTGCCGCGGTGCGTGGGCCTTCAGATGTGTTGGCGTCGATCATGATCCTGTCGAACACGCCGAGTGGGCTCCAGCGAATGAAGCGGTGGTGGAGCGTCGAAGAAAACGGAAATGCTCTATGTCGCCGAGTGGGCAGCCGTCGTCTCTTCCAGCACATCTTCGGGAATGTCGTCGAAGGACGCGTAGTTGAGATTATAGAGCTTCGAATAGAGCTTGCCATTCTTCATCAGCTGGTGGTGGTTGCCGCTTTCGATGATTTCGCCGTTCTGCAGCACGATGATGCGATCCGCCTCGCGGATCGTCGCGAGGCGATGGGCGATGACGAGGCCGGTGCGGTTTTCGAGCAGCTTCACCAGTGCCTTCTGGATCAGCATCTCGGTATAGCTGTCGATATTGGCCGTCGCTTCGTCGAGCACGAGGATCTTCGCATCCGCCACCAGCGCGCGAGCAAAGCTTAAAAGCTGGCGCTGGCCAAGCGAGAGATTGCCGCCGCGCTCGCCGAGAACGCTGTCGTAGCCCTCCGGCAGGCGCATGATGAACTCGTGCGCGCCAACGGCCTTCGCCGCCTCGATCACCTGTTCGCGCGTCGCCTCGTGCATGTGGTAGCGAATATTCTCGAAGACCGTTCCGGTGAAGAGGAAGGGTTCCTGCAGCACCATGGCGATCTGCGCTCCGAGCGAATCCTGCGTCAGATCACGCACATCATGGCCACCGACCAGCACCTGGCCCTGCTGCACATCGTAAAAGCGATGGATCAGCGACATGCAGCTCGATTTGCCGGACCCCGTCGGCCCGACCAGCGCCACCGTCTCGCCGGGATTGACCTTGAAGCTCACATGTTTCAGCACCGGATGTTTCGGATTGTAGCCGAAGACGACGTCCTTGAATTCCACCGAGCCGTCCATGTCGCGCGACAGCGCCGTGGCACCGGGTGCATCCTTGATGTCGACAGGCACGTCAAGCACCTCGGTCAGCCGTTGGCCGGACGCCATGGCGCGCTGCATCACCGAATATTGCAGGGTCAGAGAACGGATCGGGTCGAAGAAACGCTGGATATAAAACAGGAAGGCGACGAGCACGCCGACATCGAGCGCCTGATTGAGAACGCGGGCGCCACCGACGACGATGACGAGCGCCATCGCCACGCCCGTCAGGCTGTCGACGATCGGCACCATCACCTGCGCATAACGCGCCGCCGTCAAATGCGTCTCGAGGTTGGCATGCGCCTTGTCGTCGTAGAGCGTGAAGTTGACGCCCTGCCTGTCCATGCTCTGGACGGCGCGCACGCCGTGGATCGCCTCGGCAAGCGCGCCGGCGGCAACCGAATTGGTCTCGTGCGCGGCCATGAAGGACTTGCGCGCCAACGGCAACCAGAACAGCCGGACAATGAAGAGCACCGGCAACACCGAGAGCGTCAGCAGCCCCAGCTTGAAGTCGAGATAGAGCATCACGAAGACGATGCCGAAGAGCAGCAGGATGTCGCCGACGGAGAGCACCGAGGTTTCGAGGAATTCCTGCATCGAGTTGACGTCGCCCTGCAGGCGCGACATCAACCGTCCCACTTCGGTCTTGTCCATGAAGGAGAGCGAGACGCGCTGCAGATGCGAAAACATCGCCTTGCGGATATCGAAGAGCACGTCTTCCGCCACGCCGCCGACCAGCGTCTCCTGCGCGTAGCTCGCCGCATAGTTGATGAGGATGGCAATGGTGAAGGCGACGATCGACCAGATCAGCGCCGAAGGGTTGCCGCCCGGCGACATGCCGTGATCGATGGCATAGCGGATGATCAGCGGGATGGTGAGCTGCATCATCGTGAAGGTCAAAACGGCGACGACCGACCAGAGGACCTGCCGGCGATAGGGGCTGACGAAGACCCAGATGCGCTTGACGATGTTGCCGTCGAAGGCCTTGCCGAACATCTCCTCTTCGACGCGATGTGAACCGACGACCGCCCGTGGTGGGCGGCGTCCATCCTCGCGAACGTCGGGACGCTCGGTTTCCAGTTCCTCGGCCATGTCATTCCTCCCGCGGCCAACACTTCAGGCGGCCTGCATAGTCACTACCCGTTCCCCTCTCCCCACCCAGGGGAAGAGGGGGAATATGCTGTCTGCTAGGCGCTCAAAGCCTCGTCGCCCGGCCGCACCTGAAGGTCGTAGAGCGCCTTGTAACGCCCGCCGAGCGAAAGCAGCGCCGCATGCGTGCCGCGTTCGACGATCCGGCCGTCTTCGACGAACAGGATCTGGTCGGCATGCATCAGCGAGCTCAGGCGATGGGCGACGATGATCGTTACGCGGTCTGCGGCGTAGCGGCGCATGGCGCTGCGGATGCGCTGTTCGGTGGCGGCATCGATCGCCGCCGTCGAATCGTCGAATACCATCACCGCCGGTCTCAGCATCAGCGCGCGGGCGATCGAAAGTCGCTGCCGCTGGCCGCCGGAAAGCGAAACGCCGCGCTCGCCGACGACGGTGCCGTAACCTGTGGGCAGGCCGAGCACGTAATTGTGCAGCTGGGCGCTTTCGCTGGCGCGCTCGATGCGGCCTTCCTTTGCCCATGGGTCGCCATAGGCGATGTTGTTTTCGATCGTCGTCGTGAACAGGAAGGAATCCTGCTGCACGACGGCAACCGCCCTGCGCAGCGATTGCAGCGTCGCCTTGCGGATGTCCTGGCCGTCGATCGTGATTTTGCCGCCGCTGACGTCGTAGAAGCGGGGAATGAGATGGGCGATCGTCGACTTGCCGCTGCCCGGAGGCCCGACAATGCCGATCGTCTGGCCGCGGCGGGCTTCGAAGGAGACATCCTGGAGCACGGTGCGTTTTTCGGAACCCGGATAGGCGAAGCTGACATTCTCGAAGCGCAACACGCCGCCGGTGAGGCTCAGTTCCTTCGCATCCGGCGCATCCTTGATCGCGATGTCGAGGTCGAGAAGGGCAAAGAGACGCGAGCCGCAAGTGGAGGCGCGGGCAAAGGCGTTGACCATCAGGCCGAGCTGGCGCACCGGCATCTGCAGGATGGTCATGAAGGTCAGGAAGGAAGCCAGCGTGCCGACGGTGATCTCGCCCGACATCACCTTGCCGCCGCCGATCCAGAGCACCAGGCCCATCGCCGCGAAGAAGGAGAAGGTCATGGCGCTGGTATTGGTGACACGGATGCCGACGCGCTGATGTGCAAGCGCCAATGCGCTCTTCGACGCGGCCTCGAATTTCGAAATCTCGTGTTCGTGGGCGGCAAAAGCGCGCACGACGCGGATGCCGCCGAGATTCTCCTCCATGATGCGGGTCAGCACCGAAAGCCGCTCCTGCAGGTCGAGCCAGGTGGCACGTAGCCTGAGCTGCGTCACCGAGGAGCGCCAGCCAACGAAGGGCACGAAGCTCAGCGCCAGAAGGCCGAGCACGACATCGGTCGACAGCAGCATATAGGCGCCGATGCCGATCAGGATCGACAGCAGGATCATCCGGACGAGCGCTGTCGAGAAATACATGCGCACGCCTTCGAGATCGAGCAGGCCGACGGTGATCAGGTCGCCGGAATGCACGGTGTCGTGAAAGCTGAAAGAGAGACGCTGGATTTTCTCGTAGCAGGCCAGCCGCAGCTCGTAGCCGATGTGATGGCCGACGGCTTCGCTGTAATAGTTCTGCACCATGGTGAAGAGGCCGCGCAGCACACTGGCGCCGAGCAGCAGTAGCGCGGTCGTCAAAAGCGCGTCCTGTGCCGCCTGGCCCGCCGCACCGCCGCTCATCGCCATCTGCGTGTGGTCGACGGCCCGGCCGAGAAGGCGCGGGATCATCAGCTGGAAGGTGGAGGCAACAAGCGTGGCGCCGATCGCAAAGCCGGATTGCCAGGGGTGGCGGAAGGCCATCATGGTGATGCGCACCAATGTGAAGAGGCCTCGGCCCCAGCCTGCCGCAGTTGCAAGCGCCATCGAAGCCGAAGGCTTCGTCGCGCGTATTAACGCATCGCTGCTCACGGTATTTTTTCCAATAGATGTGTGGTCGGACGCTGGCCCGAAAAGACGGCAAATCCATGAAGGGATTGATAGCACCTTCACTTTTGCCGATTCCATTTGGGGGTTCAAGTAAAGAATTCACCAGTTGGTTATTTTTACGTGAGGTCTCCTCGCATCCGGGCTGGAACAATCTGTGCGCGACCGGGTTGCAGCAGGCGAATGCCAACCGCCGGAGAGACCCATGCCGCTCAAAGCTCTCGCCCTCAACGCCACGCTGAAGACCAGCGACGCCAAGGATGCGTCCTCGACCGACCGGATGATCGGTCTGATCGACAAGGCGATGTCTGCACATGGCGTTGAGACCGAAGTGCTTCGCCTTGCCGATTTCAACGTCAAGCCGGGCGTCACCTCAGACGAAGGTGCCGGCGATGACTGGCCGGATATTCGCGCCAAGGTGCTGGATGCCGATATCCTGCTGATGGCGACGCCGATCTGGCTCGGCCAGCCATCCAGCGTCTGCAAGCGGGCGCTGGAGCGCATGGACGCCTTCCTCGAGGAGACCGACGAAGAGGGCCGTATGGTCTCCTATGGCAAGGTCGCGGCTGTTGCCGTCGTCGGCAATGAGGACGGCGCCCATCATGTGTCGGCCGAGCTCTTCCAGGCGCTGAACGACGTCGGCTTCACCATTCCGGCGAATGCGGTCGCCTACTGGGTCGGCGAGGCAATGGGTTCCACCAATTTCGTCGATCTCGACAAGGTGCCGAAGGTCGTGACGAAAGCCGTCGACATGCTGGCGCGCAACACGGCGCATCTGGCGAGCCTGCTGAAGGCAAAACACTATCCGGGCGAGGGTAGCTAGGGTCGCTGTCGAACCGACGTTTTCAGCGATCAATTCGCAGTTCGGGTGCAAAACTCGGCCATACTTCCACGGGATACTTCAAAAATATGTTATATTTCAATAGCTTGAATTGATGGGGCAACAAAGCTCTTGCCACCCGCGCCATTTAGCGCTTTCATACACTACTAGTTTGATAGACTATGGACGGGCGTGGTTGCTCCCCTCGTTCTCTTGCGGGGCTGCTGGTTCGGACCCCGATGCCGCGGCAGGTGTTGTGAATGGCCGCATGAACCTCGTCAACGCATGAACCGCTGTTTTATGCGTTGAAACCTCAATCGACCCAGGGTGCGGATGAAGCCGCAAAGGAGTTGCGATGACGGTTCAGGGACTTTTTTCCGCGAGAGCCAATGCGGCGGCGCAGATATCAGCCGTACCACGCATTGCGATCGTCGGGCGCGGCTTTTCCGGCATGATGACGGCCATCGCGCTGATGAAGACGGTGCGCGCGCCCTTCCACCTGCAGCTGTTCGATCCGAATTCGTCGGTCAGCGGTGGGCAGGCGCTGGCCTCAGTCCGCTCCTCGACGATCCTCAACACCCGTGTGCGGGATCTCTCGGTCTCGGTCGGCGACAATGACGATTTCAACGACTGGCTCTGCAGCAACGCCGCCTTCCGCGCCGCCGTGCCGGCCGCCATTCCGGGATTCCGGCAGATCTTCGTGCCAAAGGAGATCTTCAGCGATTATGTCTATCAGCGCTTTTCGGAAGCGCTGGCCGCGCGCAGGGATATCACCGTCCAGGTCTGCAACGATCCGGTCGTGGCGATCCGTAGGAGCCACGGCAACCGCTTCCTGCTCGAAAGCGCCAATCCCGCCAATCCGCTGTTCGATACCGTGATCCTCGCCACCGGCTACGGCCTGACTGTGCCGGATGCGGGCGGTGAGGACGCTTCGCCGATCAGGGCCCAGCGCCTCGTCGCGCGGCCGCATGCAGTACTTCTTGGCAGCGGCATCCGCGTCGTCGACCAGCTGCTGCAGCTGCGCGATTCCGGTTACGCCGGCCAGGTGACGATTATTTCCCGGCGCGGCTTCCTGCCCCAGAGCCATACGCCGAATTCCGCCGATCCGGTCTTCCCGGCAGAGGCTCTGCCGCAGAGCCTGCCGGAGATCGTGCGCTTCATCCGTGAAGCCTGTCGCGAGGCGGAGGAGGCGGGGCGAAGCTGGCAATCGGTGATGAACGGCCTCAGAAAACATGCCCGCTCGCTCTGGCGCTCGCTGCCGGCCCGCGACAAGCATCAGTTCAACCGGCACCTCAGGGCCATCTACGACAGCCATCGCAACCGCCTGCCGGAAGCCATGCACCTGCGGCTGAAACGTGAGCTCGCCGAAGGCCGCACGGTGCTGCGCCGTGGCCGGGCCGGCCGCCGGGGCCTGAGCGGCCTGTTCTTCACGCCGGCCGGTTCCGCGGCCGAGGAGGTCATCCATGCCGAGCGCATCATCGATTGCCGCTGTCAGGCGCCGGATCTTTCAGCGCCGCTGATGCAAAGCCTGCTTTCTGCCGGCCTCGCCATGCAGGACGAGCTCTCGCTCGGCCTGGCGGTCAATGCGCGCGGCGAGCCCTTCCTCGAGGACGGTTCGACGGTCGCAGGGCTCTTTGCCGTCGGTCCCCTCGGCCTCGGCAGCCTGCCCGATATCGATCTTGTGCCGGAGATCGTCTCGCAAGCCTATGCCGCTGCCGAGCGTGTCGGCGAGCGGTTCTACCCGCAGGTCAAGGCCGTTTGAAATTCGGACTGCATCGGAACTATCCACCCCCTGCTGCGTTATAAAGCGCTGGTGACTCCGAGGGGCCGATGGAAGTATTGAATCGACATGACACGTCTCTTGACGAAGAGGGACGCTTTCGCCTTCTGGTCGATGCCATCACCGACTACGCCATCTATATGCTGAGCCCGGAAGGCATCATCACGAGCTGGAATACCGGCGCGCAGCGCTTCAAAGGTTACAGGCCTTCCGAAATTCTCGGCCAGCATTTTTCCCGTTTCTATTTGGAAGAGGACCGCGCCGCAGGAGTTCCGGCGCGTGCGCTCGCCACGGCTGAGAAGCACGGCCGGTTCGAGGGGGAAGGCTGGCGCCAGCGCAAGGATGGAACCTGCTTCTGGGCGCATGTGATCATCGATCCGATCCGCCGTCCTTCCGGCGAACTCATCGGCTATGCCAAGATCACCCGCGACCTGACCGAACGCCGGGCGGCCGAAAAGGCGATCCGCCAGAGCGAGGAACAGTTCCGCCGGCTCGTCCAGGGCGTCTCGGACTATGCGATCTACATGCTCGATCCCGACGGCAATGTCAGCAGTTGGAATTTCGGCGCCGAGCGTATCAAGGGCTATCGACCGCAAGAAATCATTGGTCGGCATTTCTCGACTTTCTATACCCCCGAGGACCGCGAAGCCGGCGTGCCGGAGACCGCGCTCCGGCTTGCCCGCGCCGAGGGTCGGTTCGAGCGGGAAGGCTGGCGCGTCCGCAAGGACGGCAGCCGTTTTTGGGCCAGCGTCGTCATCGACGTCATCCGCGACGACGAAGGCGATGTGCTCGGTTTTGCGAAGATCACCCGCGATATCACCGAGAAGATGGAGACCCAGCGGGCACTGGAACAGGCTCGAGAAGAGCTTTTCCAGTCGCAGAAGATGGAGGCGATCGGTCAATTGACCGGCGGTATTGCCCATGATTTCAACAATCTGCTGATGGCTGTCCTCGGCAGTCTCGAAATCCTGAAGAAACGCATGCCGAGAGATCTCTCTCTGACATCGCTGGTCGACAATGCCATGCAGGGCGCTCAGCGTGGTGCTGCGCTGACGCAGCGCATGCTTGCCTTTTCCCGCCGGCAGGAACTGCACATGGAGCCGATCGACGTCTCCGGCCTGGTGCGCGGCATGATGGATATGCTGAGCCGTTCGCTCGGCCCGCTCACCGTGATCGAGACCTCTTTCCCTGTCAGGCTGCCAACGATCCTGACCGATCCGAACCAGCTGGAGATGGCGATCTTGAACCTGGTCGTCAACGCCCGCGATGCCATGCCGTCCGGCGGCAGGATCGTGCTTCGCGCTTGCGAAGAGTCGCTGTCATCAGGCAATGGCCCGCTGTCGCCTGGCCGCTATGTCCGTATCGCGGTGATCGACGAAGGCGAGGGCATGGATGCAAAGACGCTGGAACAGGCAATCACCCCATTCTTCACCACCAAGGGTGTCGGCAAGGGCACCGGCCTCGGCCTTTCCATGGTGCAGGGCCTTGCGTCCCAGTCCGGCGGCCGCCTCATGATGAAGAGCAGCCTCGGCGAAGGTACGACGGCCGAATTATGGTTCCCGGTCGCAACGGTCGAACAGGGGACCGAGGCCGCTGCCGACCGGCCGCAACAGGAGGAAAATGCATCGCGCCGGCTGCGCATCGTCGCCGTTGATGACGACGGTCTGGTCCTGATGAATACGACGCTGATGCTCGAAGATCTCGGCCATACCGTATTCGAGGCGATGGGGGGTCCCGAGGCGCTCGACATCCTGCGCAAGCAGCAGGTCGACCTGGTGATTTGCGACCATGCCATGCCGCGCATGACGGGCGCGCAGCTCGCCGAGGCGATCCGCAGCGAATGGCCCGACATGCCGATCATCCTCGCAACCGGCTACGCCGAGATCCCTGAAGGAGCCGGCATCGTCGACCTGCCCCGTCTCGGCAAGCCCTTCTCGCAGGCGCAGCTCGCCGAGGCGATCAGCCGGATTGCTTCATAGGGGCGATCCGCTCCCTCTATCGCCGCGAAGAATGAACACCAGCAATACAAGCACCATCACCGCCAGCCCGTACCAGGTGATCGCGTAGACGAGATGGTTGTTGGGGAAGTCGATGATCGTGAGGCCGCCGACAGGCAGGCCGCCCGGATTGGCGGTGGCATCGGCGTCGATGAAATAGGGCGCGATCGCAGCGACGCCGCGCTTTTCAGCGATCGCTGCGACATCGCGCGAATACCAGCGGTCGGCCGGAACGTCATTGGATTGTAGCAGCGATCCCTTCGGCTCCGTCATCCGCATCAGCCCGGTGATCTCGACCGGGCCAGACAGTTCGCCTTCGCGGCGCGAGGCCGGGTCGCGCCTCTCGGTCGGCACGAAGCCGCGATTGATGAGGATTGATGTACCGTCGGCAAGCGTCAGCGGCGCCATTACCCAATAACCCGGACCGAGCGCGGTCGAGGCATAGATCAGCGTTTCCTTGTCGTTCGCCAGCGTCCCCACTGCGCTCACCCGCCGATATTCGTCATCGGTGGCGTTGACCTTGCTCCAGTCGGCGCGTGCCGGAGCCGGCACGGGTGGCGCATGCACACGCTGGTCGACGCGGGCGATGAGATCGCGTTTCCAGACCAGGCGCTCAACCTGCCAGGTGCCGAGGGCTGCGAGTGCTGCGGCAAGCAGTATCAGGCAGGCGGCGAAGATCGCGCGTTTGACCTGATAGTGCCGCCTTTGCGATTGTTCCGAGTAAGCCTTGCTCATGCCTGATTCGCTGTTGGCCTGACCCGCTGTTGGGCTGAACCGATGTGGGCGGCGCTGCCGCCGCCCCTTCGTTCCAATCACGGCATGTTCTTCATCATCTCGGGGCTCATCGGCATCATGTTGGTGTTGAGATGATGCATGACCCAGAGCGACCCGGAGAGCGCGATGGCGACGATGATGAGGGTGAAGATCAGTGCCATGATCGTCCAGCCGCCCTCGCTCCTGGTATTCATATGCAGGAAGAAGACCATGTGGACGACGATCTGGATCGCGCCGAGGCCCATCACCAGCACCGCCGTCACCGCCGGGCTTTCGAAGACGCCTGACATGACCAGCCAGAAGGGAATGGCGGTGAGGATGACGGAGAGCGCAAAGCCCGTCATGTAGCTGCGGAACGTTCCATGGCCGGCCTGATGGCCGTGGCTGTGGCCGTGATGAGCCTCGTGGGCGTCCTCATGTGCAGGTGCTTGCGAACTCATCCGAGAACTCCCAACAGGTAGACGAAGGAAAAGACGCCGATCCAGACGACGTCGAGGAAGTGCCAGAACATCGATAGGCACATCAGGCGGCGGCGGTTGGCCTCGATCAGGCCGTGCATCGACACCTGTACCATCAGCGTGATCAGCCAGACGATGCCGAAGGTGACGTGCAGCCCGTGGGTGCCGACCAGGGTGAAGAAGGAGGAGAGGAAGGCGCTGCGCGTCGGCCCGGCGCCCTCATGGATCAGGTGGACGAACTCGTAGAGTTCCAGCCCGATGAAAGCCGCGCCGAACAGGCCGGTCACAGCAAGCCAGAACAGCGTTTCCGCCTTTGCGTTCCGCTCCATCTGCAGCATCGCGAAGCCGTAGGTGATCGAGGAGAACAGCAGCATCGAGGTGTTGAGGGCAACGATCGGCAGATCGAAGAGATCGGCCGGCGACGGACCGGCGGCATAGTTGCGGCCGAGCACCCCGTGTGTTGCAAACAGCACCGCAAAGATCAGGCAGTCGCTCATCAGGTAGAGCCAGAAGCCGAGATTGGTGCTGTTTTCCGGATGATGGTCTTCCGTCAGGTAGAATTCAGGCTTTTCGGCCGTGTCGATAGTCTGATCGCTCATGGTCATCACACCTGCTCGGCAAGCAGCGCAGTTCGCTTGCCTTCCGTTTCGGTCACCTCTTCGGCGGGGATGTAGAAGTCGCGTCTGTAGTTGAAGGTATGGCCGATCGCCACAGCGAGCATGGCGACGAAGGAGACGACTACCAGCCACCACATGTACCAGATCAGGCCGAAGGCGAGTGCAACGCTGATAGCAGACAGGATCGCGCCGGTGCCGGTGTTCTTCGGCATATGGATCGGCCGGAAGCCTTCCAGCGGACGCGCATAACCGCGGTTCTTCATGTCGTACCAGCCGTCATGATCGTGCACGACAGGCGTCAGGGCGAAGTTGTATTCCGGCGGCGGCGAAGAGGTCGACCATTCCAGCGTGCGGCCGTCCCAGGGATCGCCGCTGTCGTCGCGCAATTCCTCGCGCTTCATGAAGCTGACGACGATCTGGATCAGGAAGGCGGCAATGCCAAGCGCGATCAGGCCGACGCCGAAGGCGGCGATGATGAACCAGATCTGTATCGACGGATCCTCGAACTGGCTCATGCGACGGGTGACGCCCATCAGGCCCAGCACATAGAGCGGCATGAAGGCGAACCAGAAGCCGATCTGCCAGAACCAGAAGCTCATCTTGCCCCAGAAGGGATCGAGCTTGAAGCCGAAGGCCTTCGGGAACCAGTAGTTCACGCCGGCGAACATGCCGAAGAGAACGCCGCCGATGATGACGTTGTGGAAATGGGCGATCAGGAACAGCGAATTGTGCAGCACGAAGTCGGCCGGCGGCACGGCCAGCATGACACCCGTCATGCCGCCGATGACGAAGGTCACCATGAAGCCGACAGTCCACAGCATCGGCACCTCATAGCGGATGCGGCCGCGATACATGGTGAAGAGCCAGTTGAACATCTTCGCCCCCGTCGGGATCGAAATGATCATCGTGGTGATGCCGAAGAAGGAATTGACGCTGGCGCCGGAGCCCATCGTGAAGAAGTGGTGCAGCCAGACGATGTAGGACAGGATCATGATCACGCAGGTCGCGTAGACCATCGAGGCGTAGCCGAAGAGGCGTTTGCCGGAGAAGGTGGCGACGACTTCCGAGAAGATGCCGAAGGCCGGCAGCACGAGGATGTAAACCTCCGGATGACCCCAGATCCAGATGAGGTTGATGTACATCATCGGATTGCCGCCGAGGTCGTTGGTGAAGAAATTCGTGCCGGCGTAGCGGTCGAGCGACAGCAGCGCGAGCGTTGCCGTCAGGATCGGGAAGGAGGCAACGATCAGCACGTTGGTGCAGAGTGCCGTCCAGGTGAAGACCGGCATCTTCATGAAGGTCATGCCCGGAGCACGCATCTTGACGATGGTGGCGATCAGGTTGATGCCCGAAAGCGTCGTTCCCACACCGGCTACCTGCAGGCCCCAGATATAATAATCGACGCCGACGCCCGGACTGTAGGCAGCGCCCGACAGCGGCGGGTAGGCGAGCCAGCCGGTCTGGGCGAATTCGCCGACGAACAGCGACAGCATGATGATGATCGCGCCGGCGGTGGTCATCCAGAACGAGAAGTTGTTGAGGAAGGGGAAGGAGACGTCGCGCGCGCCGATCTGCAGCGGCACCACGAAGTTCATCAAACCGGTAACGAAGGGCATCGCCACGAAGAAGATCATGATGACGCCGTGGGCGGTGAAGACCTGGTCGTAATGGTGCGGCGGCAGATAGCCCTCTGAGCCGTTGAAGGCGATCGCCTGCTGGACGCGCATCAGGATCGCGTCGGAGAAGCCGCGCAACAGCATGATGACGGCGAGGATCACATACATGATGCCGATCTTCTTGTGATCGACGCTGCAGATCCAGTCCCGCCAGAGCGGACCCCAGAACTTGAAATAGGTGATGATGCCGAGCACCGCGAGGGCGCCGATGACGACGCCGATGAAGGTCACGACCAGGATCGGCTCGTGATAGGGGATGGCATCGAGGGTCAACCGGCCGAAGACGAACTTCAGGAGGTCAGGATTGGAAAACATGGAACAACCCGTTCATTATGTCTTGCGACGCAAAGCGCCAGGTTAATTGTTGTTGTTGAGCTGCGCCGGCGCCGGATCGGCGCCATTGCTCATGCCGGGCATGGAATGACCCTCATGCTGCATGTCCATTCCAGGCGTGCTGGGCATGCCGGGCATGTCGTGCTGCATGCTGTTGCCGTCGCTCCGCTCGGCGGGTTCGCTTCGCGCCGGTGCCCCCGTCGCCGGCACGGTGGCGGCGGGCGCCACGATGCCTTCGTCGGCATGACGGTCGTCATATTGCAGCTTCTCGCGGTTCTCCGCACTTTCCTTGCCGCCCCCGCCCATCATGTCGATGTGCATCATCTCGTTCATGCACATCTTGCCTGGCGTGGCGCACATGTTGAGGATGGCGTTGTAAAGGTCGGCATCGGCGCCGGCATAATAACGCACCGGTTCCTTCTCGCTCGGCTTCTCGAGCTTCAGATAGGCGTCGCGGTTGAGCATCGTGCCCTGCTGCTTGACCTGCGCCACCCAGGCGTCAAACCCCTCCTGGGTAAGGCCGTGGAACTTGAAGCGCATGTGGGAGAAGCCTGCGCCGCTGTAATTGGCGGAGAAGCCCTCATATTCGCCTTCCCGGTTGATGACGGCGTGCAGCTTCGTTTCCATGCCCGGCATGGCATAGATCTGGCCGGCAAGGGCAGGGATGTAGAAGGAGTTCATCACCGAGGAGGCGGTGATCTTGAAATTGATCGGCCTGTCCACAGGGGCAGCGAGTTCGTTGACCGTGGCGATGCCGAGCTCGGGATAGAAGAACAACCATTTCCAGTCCAGCGCCACGACCTCGACGTTCAACGGCTTGGTATCGGCCGGAATGGCGCGCTCCGCATCGAGGCGGTCGAGCGGACGGTAGGGATCGAGCTTATGGGTGGAAATCCACGTCACGGCGCCAAGCGCGATGATGATTGCCAGCGGTGCTGCCCAGATCACGATTTCGAGACGGGTCGAGTGGTGCCATTCCGGCGCGTAGGTTGCCGCCGTATTGGAGCGGCGATAGCGCCAGGCGAAGAACAGCGTCAGGAAGATCACCGGTATGATGATCAAAAGCATCAGCACCGTCGAAATGACGATGAGATCGCGCTGTTGCATGGCGATGTCGCCGGAAGGCGCCATGACCACCATGTTGCATCCTGCCAGGAAAAGCAGCGGCAAGACGGATAGAAGGCGGGAAAACTTCGCGAGTTTTGGCACGTCTCTAAGCTCTTGTTGTTTCGTTTGTTCGCGACTAACGCACTGGACCCGATAGCGACATGAGGTGTTTGGTCGCAGTGCAGCAATCATGCCGCACTGCGGCAAGAATCATGTTGCACTACAGCTTTGAAATCCTGATGAAATCAAGAAGGATTCTTCCGCCGGCGCATGTTTCCAATCAATATATCCGCCAGAACCGAGCAGGCCAGCATCCCATCGGAAAATCGCGCTCCGGATCACGCTGTTTTTTCCGCCCACGCCTCATTTTGAGCCGCCATGATGAACTATTTACGTCTTACGGACTTGATAAGCCTGCAGGTTTGATCAAGATCAGGCTGAGGCGCCTTGCCGAAAGCGCTTCAACGAGGGAGGCGTTTCATGGCTACAACATCGCATTACGGACCGTCATCGTCGTCGCTGGAACGCGACGCGCGGCGCATTCACGACGACAAGCCGGTTTCGCCGGGCAGCATCGCCATCGGCGTGGTGATCGGCCGCATGTCGGAATTCTTCGATTTCTTCGTCTACGGCCTCGCCTCGGTCCTGGTCTTTCCACAGCTGATCTTCCCCTTCGCGCCGGACAGGCTGACGGGAACGCTCTATTCCTTCGCGATCTTCTCGCTGGCCTTCCTGGCCCGCCCGGTCGGCTCCGTCGTCTTCATGACGATCGACCGGCTGTATGGCCGCGGCACCAAGCTGACGATTGCGCTCTTCCTGCTCGGTGGCTCCACGGCCTCGATCGCCTTCCTTCCGGGTTACGACGAGATCGGCGTCTGGTCGATCGCGTTGCTGGCGCTCTTCCGTCTCGGCCAGGGCTTTGCGCTCGGCGGCGCCTGGGACGGCCTTGCCTCGCTGCTTGCGCTCAATGCGCCGGCCAAGCACCGCGGCTGGTATGCGATGATCCCGCAGCTCGGCGCGCCGATCGGCTTTGCGCTGGCGAGTACCCTGTTCGGCTATTTCGTCGCCAATCTTTCCAGTGAGGATTTCCTCTCCTGGGGCTGGCGTTATCCCTTCTTCGTCGCCTTCGCGATCAATGTCGTGGCGCTGTTTGCGCGTTTGCGCCTGGTCATGACCAAGGAATTCGGCACGCTGCTGGAACAGCACGAGCTGGAAGCCGCCCCCATCCTAGACGTGCTGCGCGTTCATGGCCGTGACATCCTGATCGGCGCCTTCGTGCCGCTGGCAAGTTTTGCCATGTTCCACCTCGTCACCATTTTCCCGCTCGGCTGGATGAGCCTTTACGGCAACCAGCCGATCGGCGCCTTCATGGTGGTGCAGGTGATCGGCGCCGCGGTCGGCATCCTCACCATCATCGCGTCGGGCTTGATTGCCGACCGTATCGGCCGGCGCGCCCAGCTTGCCATCTGCGCCGTCATCATCGCTGTCTTCAGCTTTATCGGGCCGAGCCTGATCGCATCCGGCAACAGCGGCCATGACGCTTTCGTCATCATCGGCTTCGGCGTGCTCGGCCTTTCCTTCGGCCAGGCGACGGGCTCGATCTCGTCGCGCTTCGGTCGCGGTTACCGCTATACGGGCGCCGCCTTCACTTCGGACCTCGCCTGGCTGATCGGCGCGGGTTTTGCGCCGCTGGTGGCGCTCAGCCTTTCCAGCCGCTTCGGCCTGACCTTCGTCGGCTACTACCTGCTGTCCGGCGCCATCTGCACGCTTGCGGCCCTCGCCTTCAGCAGGGCGCTGGAACAGCGCGAATAGACGGACTTGAACGCATGGGCCTGCATGGGAAACCATGCAGGCTGTCGTTTTCGGGCAGCGCAATTCCAATTATTGAATGCATGGCAATCTATAATTAAATCCTTGTCGGCCTGAACGAGGATATGCCATGACCGCGGAAACCATCGATCATTCGACCCTTTCCCGCCTTGTCGAAGCAGGAGCGGTCGAGGTGGTTCATGTCGTCGGCAGGCCCGGTGGCTGGTCGGTTGTCATCCGCTACGGCAAGGCCGAGCGCCCGCTCGCCGCCCAACGCAGCCGGCAGGTGCGCGTCTTCAAGCGCATGGATACCTTGGTGTCTTATCTCAAGGACGTCGGCATCTCTAAGTTCGATGTCGATGCAGTCGATTATGCTCCGGGGACGGCATCGCGGCCGGATCGGGCCGCAGCTCTGCGTCGTACCCATGAGGCGGCGGAATACGACACGTGGTTCCGCGAACAGGTCGAGGAAGCGATCCGGGAGGCCGATGATCCCAATACCGTCTGGATTCCTCACGAGGTCGTTGAGGAGGAGATGGCGCGTCAACGGGCAGAGCTCCTGGCGCGGCTTAAGGGCGAGGCCAAATAAAGCTCGTCTGGCGTGCGAAAGCTGAATCAGATCGCAAGAAAGCAATTCAGTTTATCACCGACCAGAACGTCGGCGCCGCAATAAGCCAGCTTGATGAGATCGAGCGTCAGACCGATTTGCTCATCGATCAGCCGGAGATCGACCGGCCCGGACGAATTGATGGAACGCGCGAACTGATCATTTCACGCACATCTTTTATCGTGATCTATCGGGTTCGCCAAAAAATCAAACAGGTGGAAATTTTGCGTCTCGTCCGCGGCGCACAGAAATGGCCGCCGAAATCCTGAAGCGAAATCCTACTGCGCCATCTGCGGCTGCTTCGCCGCCCGCGCAGCGGTCAGCTCCGCGGTGGTGTGGTTGAGGCGGTCGGCCAGCACCCGCATGATTTCCACGGCCATTTCAGGGAAATCGCTGAGCAGCTTCAGGAAGTGCTCCTTGCTGATGCGCAGCACCTCAAGCGGCGAGGTGGCGCGTACCGTTGCCGTGCGCGAGACATCGCAGAGGATGGCGATTTCGCCGACGATGGAATTGGGTTCGACGTCGGCGACCTTGATCTCGCCAGCCGGCGAGGAGACGACGATATCGGCGGTACCGGAGAGAATGACGTAGGCGGCATCACCGACATCGCCCTGAAGGAAGAGATTTTGCCCGGCTTTGTAGGTCATGCGATCTGAGGTAAAGGCCAAAAGCTTGAGCTTTGCTGGCGCGATTCTTGAAAAGATCGGCACCCTTCGCAGCATTTCGACTTCGTCTCTCAACAGCATGAGCGTTTCAATCCCCTGACGCAGGGTCCGCAGGACCAGGCATCTTCAAACTCCGAGGTGTTCCCCATCGAGAACACCCACCACCGCCGCCCCTATAGAATATTACGATAACAGTTCCTTGAACATCCCGTTTTTCTCGGAAAGTTCCGGATAGTTTCCGGCTTCCGCCAATCCTCCGCGGTCGAAGAGCAGAATCCGGTCGAACATTTCGGCCAGCCGGGCATTGGAGAGCACCCAGATGATCGCCGGCCGATGGCCCTCTTCATGCAGGCCTTCGATGATGTTGCGGGTGATCTGATCCTGAACGCGTTGGTCGAGCGCCGACAGTGGCCGGTTGAAGATGAAATAGTCCGAGCGCTTCAACAGCGCGCGGGCCAGGTTCAGCTTCTGCCGCTGCACCATGGTCAGTCGCTTGCCGCCGGAGCCGACGTCGAATTCGAGGCCGATCGACAGCACGTCGTCATAAAGGTCGAGCGCATCGAAGAGTTCGCCCATGATGCCGCGGATGCGGTCGGAGGCGTCGGCCTGCTGATAGGCGATACGGCCGAAGAGCACATTGTCCATCAGGCTTGCCGACGGGGTGAAACGCTCGGCGTCGTAGCGCTCGATCAGCTCGGCGAGATCGGCCGGAATATGCTCGTGGAACTGCTTGCGGGCGTTGACGATCTTCTCCATGAGTTCGTTCGTCAGCAAGCCGAAGCGGTGGCGCGGCTCGATATAGGCAAAACTCAGCCGGATGATGGCCGAACGTTCCTCTGGCGTGGCGTCCTCGAAGCGGCGGCTTTGCAGCTTCTGCAGCAGCGCCTGATAGGTCGGGATGTCGTCGGCCGTCATGAAGGTCAGCTGCTGGAAGAAAGGATGGTCCGGCGGCAGGTCGTGGAAGAGTTCCACCGCGTTCTCGGCGATCTCGAGGCCCATGTCGTAGAGATCGGTGCTGAGGCCGGTCTCACGGAAGAGCTGCTGGAAATAGGGATGCGCGGCAAGCCTGCGATTGGTCATCAAAGGCCGCTTCATCGTGCCGAAGAGCAGGTTCTCGCCAACCGTCGCCTGGGCATTATAGGCGTCGAAATCGAAAGGCACGACGATCGTGTCGAGCCCCTCGTCGCGCAGCCGGTCGCGCAGCGAGGCGCGTAGCGCGACGACATGGTCGCCGAGCGCCACATGCACGTCGGTGTTGACGGTCGAGCGCAGCGCCAGATCGAGGATGTCCTGCGAGATCAGGACCGCGTCGAGCACCGGGCGGATCGCTTTCAGAATGTCCTCGGGCCCGCTGGCGCCGGCGGCCTTGTAGTCCACCCAGTCGCTGTTCAAGTCGAGCGTCGGATTGCCGGCCTTCTCCGCCTCGGCGGAATGCCATTTATACTCCAGCGCTTCCCGCTCGTCGTAAACCGGATCGGTCATCGGCGCATGCTTCAGTCCGTAGAGCAGATTGCTGGCGAGCGTGCCGTGGAAGAAGAAGGTGTCGGACGAGGCATAGGAGATCCGCCGGCCGGTGATCGATTCCGGCATGTCGAGGAGATCGCGGCCGTCGATGGTGATGCGGCCGGAGTCCGGCCAGACCATGCGGCCGAGCGCTTCGGCGAAAGCTTCCGCGCCGCTGCCGTTCGGGCCGACGATCGCCACCGTCTCGTTCGGCTTGATCTCGACGGAGACGTGGTCGACGAGGCGGGCGCCGCTGTCGTCGGAGAGCGACAGGTTGGTGACGACGAACGCGCCCGTCAGCGCGCCGACCGGGGCGGTTGCCAGTTCCTGGATGCGGCTGTCGATCAGCGGCTCGACATTGAACTGCTCATAGACCTGCTGGTACTTCACCTGCACGTCCTGGCGCATCTGGTCCCAGTCGATCAGTTCCTTCAGCGGACCGGGCAGATCCTTGTAGGCTGATATGACGGCGACGAGCTGGCCGATGTCGAGCCGGCCCTGCAGCGCCAGGTAGCCGCCGATTGCGTAAAACAGGAACGGCGTGACCTGGGCGAGGAAGTTGTTGATGAACTTCACCAGGAACTTCCACTGGTAAAGGTCGTAGCGGATCGAGAAGATCCGGCCGAGCCGCGAGGCGATGTCGGCGCGTTCGAGGTTCGATGTATCGTTGCCGTGGATCGTGCCGATGCCGTCGACGATTTCGCCGACGCGGCCGGAGAGCTCGCGCGCCGTCAGCTGCCGCTGGCGGCCGAGATCCAGCAGGCGCTTGCGCATGCGGGGAATGACGATTGCCTGCACGCCGACGATGCCGGCGGCGATCATGCCGAGCCAAAAATTCTGCACGATGATGAAGGCGAGCGCCGTGATCGCCTGGCCGCCGAGAAGGGCAGGAGAGACGAAGGCATCACCGGTGAAGCCGCCCATCGGCTCCACCTCGTCCTTGATCATGGTGGCGATTTCGGCCGATTTTACCCGCTTGAAATGGATGGGCGGAAACCGCAGCACCCGGTCGATGAGCTCGAAGCGGATACGGCGCAGCATGCGTTCGCCGAGCCGGCCCTTATAGGTGTTGATATAGAACTTGAAGAGGCCGTTCAGCACCACCAGCGCCAGAAACACCAGGCTGAGGGCCATCAACATCTGGAAGCGGTTGAGCTGCAACCCTTGAAAGAATTCGACATGTCCGATCAGCGGAATGTCGTAGGCAATATGCATGAAGGTCTGCCTTGCGCCCGGACCTTCGAACCCGTCTCCCTGGATCGGTCCGTTGACGATCTGCTTCGGCAGGTCGAAGGACAGGAAATAGGGCACCATAGAGGCGGCGACGACAGCCAGAATCCACAGCTGCTGCAGCCGCGTGTTCTTCCAGATGTAGCGGGCGAGGCTTTTTTCCATGGCTAACCGTCAGCTTGCTGGGAAATTCCGGGGGCGCGAGCCGGGCGCCGGGACGGGGAGGAATTCTGAGATTAGGATCATGCAGCCGGACCGCCGATATCGCAATGAAAACAAGGCGAAGCGACCGGCTGCAAAGGTGCCGATTCTCGCCGGAACATTGCTTATACCACAGGAATTTTGGATTAGGCGAGGGATTCGGCAATCATGGAGCGAATGATGAGGGCGGTTTTCTCCGCCCCGTCGAGGTCGAGCAGGACCGATCCCCTTGGCTGTGCGGCGAGCGCCTTTTCGACGGCCTCTTTCACATGGCCCGACGTCAGTCCGTTTTCCGGCAGAATTTCGGCGAGGCCGAGCGCCTGCAGCCGTTCGGCGCGCACCGTCTGCTCGGTCTCGCCGCCGGCGACGAAGGGGATGAGGATCGCCCGGCACGCGGTGCGCAGGAGATCGCCGACCGTGTTGTAGCCCGCTTGCGAAATCGAAACCTTGGCGCCACGCAGCAGCGAGGGAAAATCCTTGCGGAAACGCACCAGCGTCACATTCGGGCCTGCGTCTTCAGACAGCGCGGCGAAATCTGCCTCCGGCAGGTTCGGGCCGGCGACCAGCAGCCAGCGAAGATCGGCGGGCAGCAGCGCTGCCGCCTCTTTCGCCGCGCCGATCAGCGCAGCGCCGACCGCACCGCCGCCCGCCGATGCGATGATGTCGAATGTCTCGGTCGGTTCCGGCGCCGGCGGGGCTGCGACGAGGCCGGTATAAAGCAGCCTGTCGGCGATCTCTGATGTCAGCGGGAAGGTGTCCTCAAGCCTGACGAAATCGGGATCGCCGTGGACGAGCACGGCATCGAAATGGTCCTTGACCAGCGTGACGGTCTCCGCGTCACGGCCGGACTTGCGGTTTTCCTGCAGGATGTCGCGCACCGAGCTCAGGAGTTTCGGCCGCGGTTCGGCCTTTTCGATCGCCTCGAGCAGGGGCAGGAGTTCGAAGCGCATCTGTCGCCGGCCGAAGGGGAAGGCTTCGATGATGACGACATTGGGCCTTGCGGCATCAAAGGCATCGAGCAGCAGCTGGCGGCGGGCATGGAGGAAATCCTCGCCGGCTGGCTGGCCATCGGCATCGGCGAGGCCGGAGAAACCGGCATTGCTGGCGACGACTGCCGGCAAGGCCACGGTCTTTATGCCTTCGCCCGGAAAGCCCGGCACCGGCAGGCCGCCGGTCACGACAGTCACGTCAAAACCGTCTTTCACCAATGCATTGGCGATGCGGCTGGCGCGGGCTATGTGGCCGATGCCGAGCAGATGCTGGACATAGAAGAAAATACGCGGTGCCGTCATGACGCCTTCTGCCATTCGGCCTCGAACAGGCCGGTGAGCTGTCGGATGCTGGAGTGATAGTCGAAATGTTCGCGCACCTGGTTTTCGGCGGCGTCGCCAAGGCGCTTGCGCAGTGCCGGGTCGCGGATCGCCGCCTCCAATGCCCTGGCCAGCAGCGCCGGGTCCTCCGGCGGGACGACGAGGCCGTTTTCACCGTTCTTCAGGAGCTCCGGCACGCCGGATACTTCGGTCGAGACGCAGACGAGCCGCTGGCTTGAGGCTTCGACGAGCACGTTCGGCAGGCCGTCGCGGTCGCCGTTGGCGGCGATCCGGCAGGCCAGCGCGAAGAGGTCGGCGCGGCGGTAATGATCGAGCACGTCTTCCTGCGCCATGGCACCCTTCCAGACGATGCGGCCGGAGATGCTAAGTTTGCTGGCCAGCGCCTTCAGCTTCGCAAGCTCCTCGCCGCCGCCGATATGGTCCATGCGCCAGTGGAGGTCGGCAGGCAGCAGCGCCAGCGCGCGCAGCAGCACGTCGTAACCCTTCTTCTCGACGGCGCGGCCGACGCTGAGGATGAAGGCCGGATCGCCGGGGTCGCTGCCGGTTCGGTTCGAACGCTCGCCGGCAAAATGGCCGAAGCGGGCGAGATCGAGACCGTGATAACTCAGGTGCACCGCATCCTTTCGGTGGGTCAACGCCCGCATGTGTTCGTAGCCCGTCCTGGTGCAGGTGACCGCCCAGCGGGCGCTGCCGAGTTTTTCCTGCAGCTCCCAGTCGGGTGACGTCCAGATGTCCTTGGCGTGCGCCGAACAGGTCCAGGGCGTGCCGGTCAGGATGCTCGCATATTCCGTCACCGAGGCCGGCGTGTGGATGAAATGGGCATGCAGCCATTCGCCCTCGTCCGGCCATTCGCGCCCCAGCACCAGCGCCTGGCCGAGACGGCGGAAGCGGTTGCGGGAGATGTCGCGCTTGAGGTCGGCGAGGAAGCGTTTCATCAGCGCCTTGAAGCCGGGTCTGGAGAAACCGACGATGAGGCCCTTCAGCACGCGGATCGGCTCCTCGTGCAGATATTCCGGCAGATAGACGACGCGCGCCCGGATCTCGTCATGCACGGGATGGCGCTTCTTGTCGGTCGGCCGGCGCATCGAAATCAGCGTGAGGTCGAAGCCGGCCTTTTCGAGGCCAAGCAGCTCCTGGGCTATGAAGGTTTCCGAAAGGCGGGGATAGCCTTTCAGCACGACGAGGATCTTGCGGCGTGGCGGCAAGGCTTTGCCCTATTCCGCGCCGACGAGGGAAAGGTGGCTGCCGCGGCCGTCGATCCACCGGCCGACGGTCTGCGAGATGTGGTCCAGCCCTTCGAGACGCATGTTGCCGCCGCTCTTTGACGGTGGCTGGCGGGAAGGCAGACGCTTCAGCGCCTCGGCCATGATGGTGGGGTCGACCGACTGTTCCGGCAGCAGCATGTCGACGAGGCCGAGTTCGCTTGCCCGCTTCGCGCGCAGCAGCTGTTCCTCGCGTGGCTTGACACGCGGCACGATGAGCGCCGGTTTGTCGAAGGAGAGGATCTCGCAATAGGTGTTGTAGCCGCCCATGGCGACGACGCCGGTGGCGCTGTCGATCAGCTCTTCCATGTGATTGTCGAACTCGATCACCTCGATATAGGGAATGGCTTCCCCCTTCTGCACCAGCTTGGCGCGCTCGGCGGCCGGCATATAGGGCCCGAGCACCACGAGCGCCTTCTGCGTCAGCGTCGGATCGGCCTCGTAGGCATTCATGACGTCGTGGACGAGATCGGAGCCGTCGCCGCCGCCGCCTGTCGTGACGAGGATGTAATTGTCCTTGCGGGCGTTGATCGAGGTCTTGCCCCTGGAGACGCTGCGCTGCAGGAAGCCGACGAAATCCATCTTCCGGCGCAGGCTGGCCGGCACGTCGAGGCCGATCAGCGGATCGTAGAAATCCGGCGGACCATAGACCCAGACGCTATCGTAATATTGGTCGATCTTCTGCATGATGCTGTTCTTCTTCCACTCGGCCTCGAGCAGATGCGGCGCGTCCATGATCTCGCGAAGCCCCAGCACCAGGACGGTGCCGCGAGCCTTGAGATAGGCGAGCGTATCCTCGACTTCGCCCTTCAGCCCCATCGGTTCCTTGTCGACGATGAAGATATCGGGCTGGAAGGTCTCGGCCGTGTGGCGAATGCTCGATTCGCGCATCTTCAGCGTCTCGTGCAGGTCGATATGGCTGGCAAGCGACGTATATTCGCCGTTGCGCAGCTTGATGACGCTCGGGATCTTCACGAAGTCGACGCGGGCGCGGTAGTCGAAGGCGCCGGCGATCGTGGCACCCGAAATGATCAGAATGTTGAGGCCGCGATAATCCTCGACCAGCGCGTGGGCGATGGCGCGACAGCGGCGCAGATGGCCGAGACCGAAGGTGTCGTGGCTGTACATGAGGATGCGCGCATCTTCGAGACGTCTGGACATGGGCATCCCTTCTGGGGTGAGCAACATACTTAGTACCCCCACCGTCCGGAGGCCAAGGGGTGGGAGCGGTGCCGCAATGGGCCGCCGCGTTTCCTGCTATTTGTAGGGATCTGCCGCATCACGCAAGCCGTCTCCCAGAAAGTTGAACGCCAAAATGACAAGAACAACAGGAATGATCGGATAGAGCAGCCACGGATAGAAGGCGATGACGCTGACGCTTTTTGCCTCGGTCAGCAGAATGCCCCAGCTGGTGATCGGCGGACGAAGGCCGAGGCCGAGGAAGGAGAGCGCGGTCTCTCCAAGGATCATGCCGGGGATTGAAATCGTCGCCGACGCAATGAGATGCGACATGAAGCCCGGCACCAGATGCCGGCCGATGATGCGCGGCGTGCTGGCGCCCATCAGCTGTGCGGCCTGGACATAATCCTCCTCGCGCAGCGCCAGGAGCTTGGAGCGCACGGCACGCGCCAGCCCCGTCCAGTCGATGATGCCGAGGATGACGGTGATGCCGAAATAGATGACGATCGGGCTCCAGGTCACCGGCATGATGGCGGCCAGCGCCATCCACAGCGGCAGGCTCGGCAGCGATTGCAGCACTTCGATCAGGCGCTGGACGATGAGATCGAAAATGCCGCCGCGATATCCGGCAAGGCCGCCGATGACGATGCCGAGCACGAAGCTGATCGAAATGCCGATCAGACCGATCGTCAGCGATATCCGCGCGCCGTAGAGGATGCGCGACAGCACGTCGCGGCCGAGCCGGTCGGTGCCGAGCAGGAACATCTGGCCGCCGATCGCCGGGCAGACGAGGTGATAGTTCGAGGCGACAACGCCCCAGAATTTATAGGCATCGCCGCGGCAGAAGAAACGGATCGGCTGCACGTCGTTCGTCTTGTCGGTATAGACGCGGTGCAGCGTGTCGATATCGAGCGTCATGCTGCGGCCGTAGACGAAGGGACCGACGAAGCTGCCCTTGTCGAAGAAGTGGATGGTTTGCGGCGGCGCGTGGATGAAATCGACATTGCGCGTGTGCAGGCCGTAGGGCGCCAGGAACTCGACGATCAGGATCATCAGGTAGACGGCGGCGAGAAAGATGCCGGAGATCAAGGCCAGCTTGTGCTGCTTGAACTTCCACCACATCAGCTGCTTCTGCGAGGCGAGATGGATGCGCGATTGCGCCGCCGTCATGCTTTCGGTCGCACGCGGATCGAAAGGCGCAGTCGAGACGTAATGTGGAAGCGGCGCGCCGGGTGCGGGAAGGGGCGACATTATTTGGTGCTCCTGCCTTGCAGACGGATGCGGGGATCGAGGAAGCCGAGCGCGATGTCGGAGATCAGCACGCCGATGACGTTGAGGAAGGCCAGGAACATCAGGAAGGAGCCGGCAAGATACATGTCCTGGCTCTGCAGCGCCTTGATGAGCATCGGCCCCGTCGTCTCGAGCGACAGCACGATCGCGACGATCTCGGCGCCCGAGATGATCGACGGCAGGATCGAGCCGATATCGGCGACGAAGAAGTTGAGCGCCATGCGCAGCGGGTATTTGACCAGCGCCTTGAGCGGCGGCAGGCCCTTGGCGCGGGCGGTGACGACATACTGCTTCTGCATCTCGTCGAGCAAATTGGCGCGCAGCCGCCGGATCATGCCGGCCGTGCCTGCCGTGCCGACGATGATGACGGGGATCCAGAGATGGGCGAGGATCGACTGCGCCTTCGCCCAGCTCATCGGCGCCGAGATATATTGCTGGTCCATCAGATGGCCGATCGAGATGCCGAACCAGATATTGGCGAAATACATCAGGATCAGCGCCAGCATGAAGTTCGGAATGGCGATGCCCATCAGGCCGAGGAAGGTCAGCCCGTAATCACCCCAGCTGTACTGGTGCGTGGCCGAATAGATGCCGATCGGAAAAGCGATCAGCCAGGTGAGCAGGATCGTCGTGAAGGAGACGAGCATCGTCAGCCACAGACGATCGCCGACCACGTCGGAGACCGGCAGCTGGTATTCGAAGGAATAGCCGAAATCGCCGTGCAGCATGCCGCCGACCCAGTAGAAATAGCGCACGATCTCCGGCTTGTCGAAGCCGTATTGCTGGCGCATCTCCTCGATTTCCTGGAGGTTGGCGGTCTCGCCGGAGGCGCGCAGCTCGGCGATCTGGCTCTCGAAGAAGTCGCCCGGCGGCAGCTCGATGATGGTGAAGACCAGCGCTGAAATGACGAAGAGCGTCGGCACCATGGCGGCGATGCGCCAGAGAATGTATCTGAACACGCCTCAGGCCTCCTTGTACCAGAATGCATCCGGCATATAGACGCCGAGATAGGAGGTGGGATCGAAGCCGTAGAGGGCTTTCTCCGGCAGGTTTTGCAGCTTGGCGGCGCGAAGGATCGGCTGCAGCGTGCTGTTGATGAGACCGATCGAGAACACCTGCTGCGTATAGAGCGACAGCATCTTGTGCCAGATCACCTGGCGCTCCTCGAATTTGGCCGTCGAGCCCCATTGGCTGAGCAGGTCGACCAGTTCGGCGGCCTCCGGCAGGTCGGGTGCGACGCCCTCCTGGCCGGCGGAGAGATAATGCATGCCCCAGAGCGGCCATTGCAGCTGATCGTCGAGTGTCGGTGCAAGGCCTGCGGGCGACATGTCGGCCGTCGGCACGCCATTGTCGAGGCCGTACCAGATCGACATCATGATCGAACCGCTCATGGCCCGGTTGCGGAAGACGTCGCGCTGCGAGGTGCGGGTATAGAGCGCCAGGCCGATATTGGCCCAGTGGTCGTGCACCAGCTCCAGCACGTCGGTGTCGAGATTGCTCTCGCCGGCGGTCTCGACGGTGATCTCGGCGCGCCGCCCGTCGGGCAGGAGCCGGATGCCGTCGTCGTCGCGTTTGGTCAAGCCGAGCTCGTCGAGCAGGCGGTTGGCCTCGTCGGGATCGAACTTCACGAAGGCGTCGGCATATTCCTGCTTGAAGAGCGGGCTGTCGGGCAGGACCGTATCGGCGCTTGGCGTACCGAGGCCGTAGAAGGCCACCATGTTGACCTCGTGCCGGTCGATCGCCAGCGACAGCGCCCGGCGCAGGCGCACGTCGCGGAAGAGGCCGCGCCACACCTCGTCGGCGCAGTTGAGGTTCGGCAGCAGCGTGATGCGCGAGCCGCGCGCGAGCTTCCAGAGATTGACCTTCACCGGGAAGCGTTTCTCGGCCTCCTTCAGGAAGGTGTAGTCGTTGAAATCGATGCCGGTCGCCTGCAGGTCGGCTTCGCCTGCACCCGCCTTGGCGGCGATGATCGACGAGGAGGAGACGTTGAGGATGAAACGGTCGAGATAGGGAAGCTGCCTGCCGGTCTCGTCGACGCGGTGGAAGAACGGGTTGCGCTCGAAGACGAACTGCTCGGACGGCAGAGGCGTCGTATTGCGCCAGGGATCGAGCGTCGGCAGGTTCGGATTTTCCGGACGATAGGAACGCGCCATCTTGATGTGCAGATCCTGCCATTTCTTGACGCGGTAGGTCTTCATCAGCTCGTCCATCTTCGCCTGGTCCGGCTGGAATTTCTTGTGGAACTGCTTGAGATAATGACCAGGGCCGAAGATGACGAGCGGCTGGGGGCCTGCCAATGTCGGCAGGAACATCGGGTTGGGTTTTTCCCAGGTGTAGCGCACGGTTAGCGCATCGAGCACCTCGAAGCGCGGCAGGCTGCCGTGCGGACGAAGCTCCAGCGCGCCGCCGCCGGGTGTCAGCTTGTCGTTTAAGATGACGTCTTCCCACCAGTAGCGGAAATCGTCGGCCGTGAACGGCTGGCCGTCAGACCATTTATGGCCCTCGCGCAGCGTGAAGGTGAAGACCGTGTCGTCCTCGGACTGGAAACCGGCCAGGATATCCGGCTGGAACTGCAGATGCTTGTTGTAGCCGACCAGGCGGGCATAGCCGTAGATCGTCATGAAGCGGATGTCGCGCTGGCTACCGATGATGGTGCGCACCGTGCCGCCATAGGCGCCGGGTTCCAGCCCCATCTCCTTCAGGTTGACGATGCGCGGGCGCAGCGGAATGCGCTCGGCCATCGGCGGCAGGCTGCCTGATGTCAGCCGTTCCTTCAGGAATTCCGGCTCGGCGGCGAGTTGCGCCCTCACCACCGCGGGCGCGATTGCCGCGCCGACGAGGCCGCCGAGAAACGTGCGACGCGTCACCATCAACGCAACTCCTTGGCATCGGCGCCCTTGCGGGCGCGCACCAGATGGCCGTCGCCGAGGTCGGCATAGGCAAGTTCGGAAGCGTCGTCATGTTCGGCGGTGAAGGTCACGCCCCAGTTCTGCTTGTCGGCAGCGCCGTTTTCCCTGAGCGCCTTGAAATCGAGCGGTCGGTCGAGATCGGGGAAAGGGACGGCGGCGAGCAGCGATTTCGTATAGGGATGCACCGGATCGCGCAGGATGATCTCGCGCGGCGCGATTTCGACGATGCGGCCCTTGCACATCACCGCGATGCGGTCGGCCATGTAATCGACGACGGCGAGATTGTGCGAAATGAAGAGATAGGTAAGCCCCAGCTCCTTCTGCAGGTCCTTCAACAGGTTGAGGATCTGTGCCTGCACGGAGACGTCGAGCGCCGAGACCGGCTCATCGAGGATGACAAGCTTCGGCCCGAGCGCGAGAGCCCGCGCAATACCGATGCGCTGGCGCTGGCCGCCCGAAAAACTGTGCGGGTAACGGCTGAGATAACGCTTGTCGAGGCCGATTGCCGCCATCAATCCCTCGACCTTGCGCCTGCGCTCGTCACTGTCGCCGCGGTCATGGATCTCGAGCGGTTCACTCAGGATGTTGCGCACCGTCATGCGCGGCGAAAGCGAGGAAACCGGATCCTGGAACACCATCTGGATCTTGGTTCGCATATCCTGCAGTTCGGCGCCTTTGACGGAGAGGACGTCGACGACCTCCTTGCCGTCGTTGAACACCACCGCGCCGCTGTCCGGCGTGATGGCGCGCATCAGGATCTTGCTGAGCGTCGTCTTGCCGCAGCCGGATTCCCCGACCAGGCCAAGACATTCGCCGCGGAAAATGTCGAAGCTGACATCGTCGACGGCACGCAGGACGGTGGCTTCGTGCTTGCCGAAGAAACTGCGCTTGCGCGTCTTGTAGGTCTTCGAGAGATTGGCGACGGACAGCAGGATGCCCGGCGTCTCTGCCTGGAGCGGCTTCTTCTTGCCGACGAGGGCTTCGAGATTGACCGTCACATCGCGCAGCGCTTTCAGCCTCTCGCCGGGTTTCATGTCGAAATGCGGAACGGCGGCCATCAGGCCCTTGAGATAGGGATGCTGCGGATTGCGGAAGATCGCCTCGACGGGTCCTGCTTCCATGATCTCGCCGTGATAGATGACGACCACCTCGTCGGCCATATTGGCGACGATGCCGAGATCGTGGGTGATGAGCAGCATCGCCATGCCGAGCTTGGCCTGCAGCTCGCGCAGCAGTTCCAGGATCTGCGCCTGGATCGTCACGTCGAGCGCCGTCGTCGGCTCGTCGGCGATCAACAGCGCCGGCTTGCAGATCAGCGCCATGGCGATCATCGCGCGCTGGCGCATGCCGCCCGACAGTTCGAACGGATACATGTCGTAGGTGCGATGTGGATTGGAAAAGCCGACCAGGCCGAGCATCTCCTCGGTCCTTTCACGGGCTTCCTGCTTGTCGGCCTCGGTATGGATCAGCAGCACTTCGCTGATCTGATTGCCGATCGTATGCAGCGGCGAGAGCGAGGTCATCGGCTCCTGGAAGATCGTCGCCATGCGCCGGCCGCGCAGGTCGCGCATTTCCTCGCTGTCGCGCGGAAAGGACAGGATATCGGTCGTGCTGCCGTCGAGCGGATCGGTAAAGAGAATACGGCCAGACGCCTTGGCCGGATTGGGCAGGATGCCCATGACCGACTGGCTGATCACCGATTTTCCGGAGCCGGATTCACCGACGAGTGCGGTGACCTTGCCCGGAAGGATACGAAGATTGGCTTCTTTTACGACGCGTAACCGGTCACCGAAAACCGAGAAGGAGACGTCGAGATTTTCAATACGCAACAGATCGGCTGCAGACGCCATACCAATGAAATTCCCCAGTCTTCTATGTTCCCGTTAAGGCACACTATCGTACCGCAAACGGGGTGTCTAGCTGATGACAATCATAGAAAAACCGCCGTCTCCCGCCGAAGTTCCCTCGGGCGAGACACGCAGATTATGGCAGGGGTTCTAAGCTGTTACTGGATGAATTTCTCCATGCTGGTGCGCTCCACCTGTTTCTTGGCGTCACGATGCAGGAGAATGACCTGCTCGGCTTCTGAAAGTCCGTTCTGCACGGCTTCGCGGAAGCTTTCGTCGACGTTGATTGCGGGTGCCGGCGCACGCGGCTGCAGCACCGTCACCTTCTGGCGGATGCCGCGCAGCTTTTCCTCGCCGAGCGTCGTCCATTCGCCGCCGCAATAACCGGCGAAGGCCTGGCTGGCCACGACCTCGCGGCCATATTTCTTGGTCAGGATCTGCAAACGTTGGACCTCGTTGACCGCCGAGCCGAAGGCGGAGAAGGTCAGGCGGTCCTTGAGGCCGACATTGCCGAACATCACGTTGCCGACATGCAGGCCGATGCCGTAGCCGACCCTGGTCAGGCCCTTCTGCTCGCGGTCCCTGTTGAGCTCGGCGACCCGCGCCTGCGCCTGATGCACGGCCGAAAGCGCCGCCTCGCAGGCAATTTTCGATGGGTCCTTGTGGCGTCCGCACGGATAGACGGCGAGGAAGCCATCGCCGAGGAAACTCAGGATCTCGCCGCCATTGCGGTTGAAGGGGGCGGCGATCGCGTCGAAGAACTGGTTCAGCGTGTCGATATAGGCCTGCCGGCCTTCCTTTTCGGCATACATGGTGGATTCGCGCATGTCTCCCATGACCAGCGCCGCCCGGATCGTCTCACCGTCGCCACGGCGGATCTGGCCGTTCAGCACCCGCTTGCCGGCGTCGCCACCGAGATAGGTGGTCAGCATGTTGTTGGCGAGCTTGCCGAGCACCGCCATCTTGGCAGCGACCGCCAGATGGTTCTGCATCCTCAGCAGCGCATCGATCATGTCGTCGGAAAAGCCGGTATTATGGTCCGTCGACCAGGAACCCATCATGCCCTGCACCGAGCCGTCGCCGAAGGGCTGCACGAAGGCCAGATAGTCGGTGATGCTGTCCTTGCGCAGGTCCTCGAAAATCGGAAATTCGTTCGGCCCATCCTGTAACAGCCGGCGGCGGATATGCTGCAGATTGTTGTCGAGCAGGTAATAATAAGGGCTCTGCAGGAAGCGGTCCGGCTTTTGCCCGGCAGGCATGCGGAAGCCCTCGATGGTGACGCCGCTGGCGCGCCGCCAGGTGAAGCTCAGCGCATCGTAGAGCGGGTGCAGCATCGAGAAGGAAAGATGCACCCGCGCAAGTGGCAGGCCCGCAGCAGTCAGCCTTTCGCAGAAACCGCGCACGATGTTTTCAAGCTCGTCTCCGGCCAGCGAAGAGTTCGTCAGCCATTCAGCGACCCGGTCCAACAGGATGGAGGACACGCTGGATTCGATCGTGCTCATTCTCGGTATGATCCTCATAAGGCACGCCATCCCCAAGAGCCAAAAGTCCCTCGGCCGGCACATTTTCATGCGCAGGTCACAAGGAAAACAGGATGTACGAGCGGTATTATTGTGTCAACGGATCTGCCGAAAGCCCGGCAGCGGCGCCCCTCAGCTCCCCATGTCGGGGGATCGGACGGGTTGTCCTTTCGCGGTGGTTCATTATCAAAAGTCAAAATAGGGATGCTGCAAATGCGAAACAATGGGAGTTTCAATTTTTTGTGCGCTCAAGTTGCATCAAAGGGCGCGGCCTGAGTCATTTCCGCCACACCCGGTTAAGGGATTTGGACGTCAATGCCACGCGACATCCCGGCCCAGGAGATCGGCGAGAAGGTTAGGCTGAGGGCAGCCATTAGAGCAAACCGGACGGCCGTGCCGCCGGAAAGACGAGGAAGATCGGCGCCCGGGTTTAATTTGGCTGGATCATGCATTAGATCAGCCTTCTCTTCCCCGTTTGAAAGATCCCGCCTTGGCCACCTCCACCTTCGATACGCTTTTGCAGAAGATCGAAACCCGCGCGGCCCGTGCCGGCATCATCGGCCTCGGCTATGTCGGCCTGCCGCTGGCGATGGCGGTGGCGCGCAGCGGCTTTGCGGTCACCGGCTTCGACATCGATCCGGGCAAGATGGTGGCTCTCGATGCCCGCCGCTCCTATATCGACGCGGTGAGCGACGAGGCGCTGTCTGCCGAGATCGATGCGGGCCGCTTCAAGGCGACGACCGATTTCGCCGGTCTCGACGAGTGTGACGTCATCATCATCTGCGTGCCGACGCCGCTCACCAAGCATCGCGATCCCGATCTTTCCTTCGTCGAGGCGACGTCGCGCTCGATCGCCGCGCATTTGCGCCCCGGTCAGCTCGTCGTGCTGGAATCGACCACCTATCCCGGCACGACCGATGACGTGGTGAAGGTCATTCTCGAAGGCACCGGGCTGAAATCCGGCTCGGACTTCTTCGTCGGCTTTTCGCCGGAGCGCGAGGATCCCGGCAACCAGCACTATCATACCGCCACCATCCCGAAGGTCGTCGCCGGCGACGGGTCTGAGGCGCTGGCGCTGATGAAGGCCTTCTATGGTGCGGCGGTATCATCTGTCGTTCCGGTCTCTTCGAATGCGACGGCTGAAGCCGTGAAGCTTACCGAAAACATCTTCCGCTCGGTCAACATCGCCCTCGTCAACGAGCTGAAGACCGTCTATGCGGCGATGGGCATCGACGTCTGGGAAGTGATCGACGCGGCCAAGACCAAGCCCTTCGGCTACATGCCCTTCTATCCCGGCCCCGGCCTCGGCGGCCATTGCATCCCGATCGATCCCTTCTACCTCACCTGGAAATCGCGCGAATACGAGCTGCCGACCCGCTTCATCGAGCTTGCCGGCGAGATCAATTCGGCCATGCCGCGTTATGTCGTCGGCAAGCTCGCCGAAGCGCTCGATATCCGCGCCGGCAAGGCGCTGAGCCGCAGCAGGGTGCTTGTGCTCGGGCTCGCCTACAAGAAGAACGTCGCCGATATTCGCGAAAGCCCGTCGCTGCGGCTGATCGAGATCATCGAGGAGCGTGGCGGACACGCAGATTACCATGATCCCTTCGTCGCCGAGATCCCGCCGACGCGCGAATACCAGGCGCTGAAGGGCCGCAAATCGGTGCCGCTGACGCCTGATACCATTGCCGGCTACGATGCGGTGCTGGTGGCGACCGATCACGACAGGGTGGATTATGCGGCGCTGTCGAAAAGTGCGGCGCTGATTATCGACACGCGCAACGTCTTCAACCGGCTCGGGCTTGCGGCCGAACACGTCATCAAGGCGTGACAGAAACGTCACTGCATAAGTCTGCTATTCGGCAGCGCCTCGCTGTTCCGGCCTGAGGGGTTTATCCACCCCACTAAGCTCGCAATCGATTCCCATCCAATTGGCCTGCTCGCAGCTGTCAAAATGGATGGGAACAACCAGCCATATATATGCAATTACAGGGCTACATACTCAACGACGGCATTGTTCCATCAGATTCTGGATGGTGTCTTCATGGAACTCAGCAATTGGAAAGGTGCTCCCAAAGCGGAGCGAAAAATACTGGAAGGGTCTTACGCGCGGCTAGAGCCGCTGAGCGCGGATCGGCATGCACAGACTTTGTTCGAGGCGGCGGCTGCACCCGGCGCGCAAGATCGATTCAAGTATCTTTTTGACGATGCCCCTTCCGATTTCAGCGGTCTGCGGGTCTGGGCCGAGAGGGCGGAAGCCAGCGCGGACCCTCTATTCTTTGCGGTCATCGACAAGGCGACCGGCCGTGCTGAAGGCCGCCAGGCTTTAATGCGCGTGGATACGGTCCACGGCGTAATCGAGGTCGGCAATATCCTGTGGGGACCGGCGATCACACGGACGCGGACCGCAACGGAAGCACTGTTTCTTTTCGCTGACTATGTGTTCTGCCTTGGATACCGCCGCTTCGAGTGGAAGTTAGACAACGGCAACGTTCCTTCCAAGCGAGCAGCCGAGCGCTTCGGATTCTGCTTCGAGGGCATTTTCCGACAGCACATGGTCGTCAAGGGCCTCAATCGCGATACCGCATGGTATTCCATCACCGACAGGGAATGGCCGCGTCTTCGCGCCGGTTATGAGCGCTGGTTGCAATCTGACAACTTCGACAGCTCTGGACAGCAATTGAACAAGCTGGCGTTCGATCTGTGAGTGTCACGGAGTTCGCCGCATCAGCGTGGGCGGCTCAATGGCGCGCCGCATGTGGCGGGCTGATGCGGGCCGCTGAAGACGTGCAGAAATTCGGCACATTCACCTATGCGGCCGACGCGCCTACCGGCACCACGAGTTTGCTCGGAGCGTGCGAGACACACATTGGAAGGACTGACCCGCGAAGCACCATAATGCGGCGACCTATGTCGACCGCGTAGACGACCATGCTCCCGGCAAACAACCTCCTGCACCCAAAAGGCGCTTGCAAATCTCGCTATTAGACGACGGTGCTAGCTTGTCGCATTTCCTGGGGCGAAAGAATGTCCCATGTGTACCGCCTCCGAAGCAATGCCCGCCAGTTCACGGATGAAGAAGTCAAGGATGGTCGACGGTTTCTCGGTAGACCGCGTCGCGATGACGAAGGTGGAATGAATACGGGTTTCCTCCGGCATAAGCTGCCTGAAACGCCCTTTTTGCACCCAGCCGCGGGCATAGTGGTCCGGCAAGTATCCAAGATAGTGTCCAGACATCACGAACATTGCTTGCGCCTCCATGTTGGAGGCAATGGCCCGCGCACGTGCTTTTGGGAAAAACTGCAATTCACGCATGTTGGCGTATGGCCGCACAACGAAATCGAAAGTCTCGACGTGTTCGATCGTCAATTCGGCTTCCGCCTGCCGGAAGAGGGGGTGCCCTTGGGCACAGTAAAGCGAATGGATTTCTTCCCGGAACCGCGAGAGCTTCAGACCCTGATAGGGTTGCGTTTCCGGTAGCAATGCTATGTCCAGACCGCCATTGGCAATTTCCGAAAGAAGCGCGTCCGGAGTGTCTATTGCCAGTTCAACGCGCGCTTCGGGCGCCCGTTCGCTGATACGGGCGATCACCCGGTGGATAGGTAGGTCGCTGTCGGTAATGGTATTATCAACGAGGCCGAGCCTTAGAGTGCCGGTAATGCGGTTTTTGAGTGCACCGATGTCGCTCTCGAAGGCATTGAGTGCCAGAAAAAGCCCTTTTGAACGCTCATGCACGATAGCACCACGGTCCGTCAGTTCAAAACCCGAGCGGCCACGCTGGCAAAGCTTGAAACCCAGACGATCTTCCAGCGCCTTGATGTGGAAACTGACCGCCGACTGACTAAGGCCCAGCGCGATCTGTGCACCGAGAAAACTCTTATGGTCAACGACCGCCCGAAACACGGTCAATGACCTGAGGTCGGATTGGGCGAGCAGCATCCGCGCATCCTTACATTAATAATCTTGATGTAAACTCCACATATTTCCTATTTTTCTGTAGCATTGTCCATGCTTCCTTGTCTTCGGAGACCACGAAACGGTCCCAGAAAAACAGGGGAACAGGACTATGAAAGTCATTCGGAATTCGAAAAGCCTTCTGATCGGCGCCGCATTTGCCATCGCGTTGGCCGCACCCGTCGCTTCGGCCGCCGAGCTACTCGAAAAAATCAAAACGGATAAGGTCTTCACTGTCGCTACCGAAGCGCGCTTCGCGCCGTTCGAATTTGTCGAGGACAGCAAGATTGTCGGCTATTCCGCAGATATCATGGCAGAGATCATGAAGGCTCTGCCCGGTGTCGAACTGAAGCGGCTCGACCTGCCTTGGCAGGGCATCCTCCCGGGTCTAGCCGCCAGTCGGTTCGATTATGTCGTGACCTCCGTCACGGTCACGCCGGAACGCATGAAGGCTTATCATCTGTCCGCACCGATCGCCGATGCCACAATGGCTGTGCTGAAGCGCAAGGGTGATACCGACATTGCCAAGCCGGAAGACATTGCCGGCAAACCGGTCGGTTCACAGGCAGGTTCGGCCCAGCTTGCCGCGCTTGAAAAATTCGCGGGCGAACTGAAGGCAGGTGGCAAAGGCGACGCCACGATTTCCACCTACACCGACTTTTCCGAAGCCTATGCGGACCTTGGGACCGGTCGCATCAAAGCTGTCATCAACTCGCTGCCAAACCTGCTCGAAGCAGCACGTCAGCGTCCCGATGTATTCGAGGTGGTGCTGCCGACCTTTGGTGCAAAAACCTATTTCTCATGGGCTGGCCGTAACGATGCCCAAAGCGCCTCGCTGAATGCGCTGATGGACGCCGAACTGGTCAAGCTGAACACATCCGGCAAACTGGGCGAGCTACAGAAGAAGTGGTTCGGCGCGACGATGGAACTGCCGGAAAAGCTGGCAGTTAGCGAGTAAGATCCAGTCATGGACAGAGGACTCGCAGGTGTCTGGCCAGCTCTTTTCGATGGCTTCGCCACCACAGTCATAGTCAGCTTTTCAGCGCTGCTTCTCGGTGCGCCGCTGGCCATTCTCCTTGCCGCAGCTTCACGCGGCGGCAGGGTTACAACCCGTCTGGCGGGACTTTATCTCTCCTTTTGGCGGGGGACGCCCATCCTCGTCCAATTGTTGATCGTCTTCTATCTGCTGCCATTTTTCGGGCTGGAGTTGCAACCAACGCTAGCCGCAACACTGGCGCTCGCATTGAACACCGCAGCCTTCCAGTCCGAGATCTACCGCGCCGGACTGCTGGCAGTCCCGAAGGGTGAGATCGAGGCTGCCAGCATGCTCGGTCTGTCCGCAAGCCAGACGTTTTTCAGGATCGAAGCGCCCCAAGCGATACGTCTGATGCTGCCGGCCCTGATCGGGGAAATGCAGGCTCTGGTGAAAAACTCCTCGCTGGTATCGGTGATCGCCGTCACCGACATCACCCGTCGGGCGCAGCAGGTCGCCGCATCGACATTTCGTCCACTGGAAGCCTATACCTCGGCTTTGTTACTTTACGTGATCATCGGCGCAGTTCTTGCGTGTATTGGCCTTTTGTTGGAGCGCCACCTATCACGGGAGGCGAAACAATAATGTCGGATTTTGTCAACGATATTCCATTATACGCGGCGGGTCTTGCCACTACGATTGGTGTTTCGCTGCTGGGCATCTTCATTTCCGTAGTCGGCGGCATTTTTCTTGCACTTGCATTGCGCAGTCGCCTTCGGCTCATTGCGATTCCGGCCCGCGGTTACATCGAATTTTCGCGTGGCGCACCTCTCGCGCTGGTGTTGTTCCTCCTCTATTACGGAGGCCCGCAGTTCGGTTTGCTGCTGAGCCCCCATGTCGCCGGCATCGTCGGTCTCGGGCTTTATGGAGCCGGACCGTTTGCGGAAATCTTTCGTGCCGGCTTCAGTGCGATACCGAAGGGTGAACGGGAGGCCGCCGAAATGCTTGGCCTGACACCGGGCCAGCGCTTTCTCAATATCGAACTGCCCCAGGCATTGCGGGTCACGCTTCCCGCCAGCGTCGGGCAGACAATCAATCTGGTCAAGGAATCTGCCGTGCTTTCAGTCATCACGCTTGGTGAACTGACAAAGGTCGCAGGTACGATCAGCTCCATCACCTTCGCTGTCGTCACCCCTTATCTTACCATCGCCCTCCTCTACTGGGCGCTCGTCGAAACTATCGCGCGTCTCGGTTTCTATGCAGAGCGACGCTTTACGGTGAAAGGCTCCTGATATGACCGCAAGTAAAGCTGCAATCTCGGTGCGCGGACTTCAGAAGCATTTCGGCGACAAGAAGGTGCTGACGGGCATCGACCTCGATATTCATGCTGGCGATGTTACCTGCATCATCGGCCCATCTGGTTCTGGCAAGAGCACGCTGTTGCGCTCTATTGCTTTTCTCGATCCTTACGACGGCGGCGATGTGCAGGTTTTTGGAAAGCTGATCGGCTGGCGGGAAACGCCACTCGGACGGGAACGGGCCGGTGTGAGGGAACTGGCGGAAACACGCAGGCCCCTTGGCATGGTGTTCCAGCACTTCCACCTCTGGCCGCACATGAGCGTGCTCAACAATGTGACCCTGGCACTTTGGCTGGTGCATGGTGTGCCTCGAAAGCAGGCAGAGGAAACAGGGCGGGCGATGCTGGAGAAGGTCGGGCTTTCCACCTTCGCGGATCGCCGTCCCGAAAGCCTTTCCGGGGGGCAAAAGCAGCGCGTGGCCATTGCCCGGGCGCTGGCAGTCCGGCCGAAGGCGATGCTTTTCGACGAACCCACCTCGGCGCTCGACCCGGAACTGGTGGGCGAAGTGCTTTCTGTCATGAAGACACTCGCGACAGAGGGAATGACCATGGTCATCGTCACCCACGAGATGGGTTTTGCCGCCCATGCGGCCAGCCGCGTCGTCTTCATGGATAGCGGCCGCATTGTCGAGGAGGGCCCGCCGCAAATGCTTTTCGCCACCCCGAAAAGCGAACGTCTTTCTCAATTTCTCCAGACCTGGCGCGAACGCGCATTTTGATAGCTTGAAAGGAACGATCATGGCTGCTCACGGATACGATAAAGGCCGGCTTAACCTGCCCTTCGTCGGCATTTCCACCTTTGCCAAGAGCCCTTATGTCGAGAACTGGGACCAGATCGACGCCGATGTCGCGATCCTCGGCGCACCGTTCGATTTCGGTACGCAGTGGCGATCCGGCGCCCGTTTCGGGCCAAGGAGCATACGCGAGGCGTCTACGCTGTTTGCCTTCGGCCACGCCGGTGCCTACGATCACGAGGACGACGTGACGTATCTAGAAGGTGTAAGGATCGTCGATATCGGCGATGCCGATATCATTCACACCGACACCGCATCGAGCCATGCCAATATTGAAATCGGCGTTCGCAAGATCCTTTCGGCAGGTGCGCTTCCAGTCGTGCTCGGCGGCGATCATTCCATCAACATCCCCTGCATCAACGCTTTCGGCGATCAGGAACCTGTCCATCTCGTGCAGTTCGATGCGCATCTCGATTTCGTCGATGAGCGCCACGGCGTACGCTTCGGCCATGGCAGCCCGATGCGTCGTGCTTCGGAAAAGCCTTGGGTGACCGGCATGACGCAGCTCGGCATCCGCAATGTGTCATCCACCGCCAAGGAAGGTTACGACCACGCCCGCGCCCAGCGGTCGGACATCCTGTCCGTGCGCCAGATCCGCAAACTTGGCGTAGATGCGGTTCTCGAGCGTATTCCAGCAGGCAAACGCTATTACCTCTCCATCGACATCGACGGCTTCGATCCATCGATTGCACCTGGCACCGGCACACCCAGCCATGGAGGCTTCATCTATTATGAGGTCCTGGAACTGATTGCCGGTCTTGCAAAGCGAGGCACCATTGTCGGTGTCGATCTTGTCGAGGTCGCGCCCGATTACGACCACACCGGAACAACAGCTATTCTGGCTGCACAGCTTCTGCTCAATACGATAGGTCGGATATTCGCGGTAAATGTCTCAGCAAATGGAAGGAATTCTCGCGTTGAATGATGCTTTCGCAGATAGCCTGGCTTTTCACTTGAAATATCGCGAGTTGGAATCGCGCTCAAATTCGTGTCGTAAGAGTCCGCCTGAAGCGTGTGATTCTTACGACAACGTTTTGCCCACGTCACTTTTGGGTACACCCAAAAATTACATTCAAATGTGACGCTCGCAGAGCGTTTCCGCGATCGTAGCCAGGAGAACCTATCGATCCGGGCATCGGCCCTCAACCTGGTCGTCACCGCCATCATTCACTGGAATACGATTTATACCGGCCGCGTCGTCGATGCCGTGCGAAACGCTGGAGAAGCCGTCCCCGAGCATCTGCTTTCCAGTCTGTCCCCGCTCACATGGGAGCACGTGAGCCTGACCGGCGACTACCTTTGGGAAGACAAACCCGCTGTCGATGAAAAGGGCTTCCGCGCAATCTCGTTCGGTCTTTGATCCGGCTACCGTATATCTGTGCCCCTTTAATGTTCAGGGGCCCTGTTGCGCAGTGCAGGTGATTGCGACGTCCGAAGATTGTCCGGTCATAGTGTTAAATCGTGCTCGGTGCTGTTGAAAGCGACTTGCCGGTGATCTGGCTGGCGGCCACCGCATAACCGCCGGCGGCGCCATCGATGAAATGGATGTGATCGCGCGCGATCGGCGTCGGCACGAAGCAGGTCATCAGCGCTGAGGATTGTCGATGCAGGCCGTAGCGAGCCACACCCTTGGCCTGTGCCTGTTGCAGCAGGGTCTCGATGCGCTTCAGGTGTTCGGCGTCGACGTCGATCGTCATCTTCAGCCCGTCATCGAACTTGCGGAAATCGGAATTGTCGGCGACGTCGCGCTTGTAGCGGCGTGCATCGAAGCGGCCGAGCGGAATGCCGAGCCTGTAGCACGCAACCGTGATGCCGAGCTGCAGGAAGATGAAGAGCTTCTGCCAAAACCGCCGGCTGGGTGGCGCGGTGGCTTTGGCCTCGCGATTGATGCCATGCAGCGAGAAGGCAAGGTCCGGACCATCGGCCGGTACCGGATGGCTGTCCCTGTTCTGCTCGGTGGTGATGGCGACGATGCCGCCGACGAGCTCTTGAAATTCCCGGCCTGGCCGACCTTCGCCGGGCACGGCGATAATCGAGACGATCTCGCCGTTTCTCGCATCGATCGGGCTCCAGCGGCAGGAGAGACCGGTCAGATCCGGGCGGGTTCCAGCCGGCGCGCGGGCAATGCCGTAACGGCCGAGCTTCATCTGTCTTTCGGCCCAGCTGGTGCCGCCGCCCCAGAACATCGCATAGGTGACGTTGGGGCTTGCGGAGTAACGCGCGACACGGACGTCGAGGCCCTCGGCGCGGGTGTCGGCGACCGGCACGATGGCGACGCGCAGCACCAGGTTCAGATCTTCCTCGACCCAGACCTGCGCGGCGGCAAGGGCGTCGCGTGCCGCCGCCTCCAGCGAACCCGGAAGCGCGATCAGCGCGCCGTCGCCGCCGAAGACGAAGGGATAGTCGCCCTTGCCGACGGCATTCAGCACCGCTGAGATGACGCTGGCGCCCGCCATGTTGACGTCCTTGTAACGGCCGGCGCCGATCGCCTGCGTCGAGCCGACGATGTCGGCGAGCGCCAGCACCCATCCGTCCGGCAACGGCCGGTAGTTGGCCGCGTCGGTCACGCCCTCGAATTCGCTGAAGAGCGGCACTTCGGCAAAGAAATCTTCGTCGGTCACGGTTTTCATGTCATCGAGCTTAGCACAGACCCATGTTGCCACTGCAACGCCAATTCCCATTTACGGCAATCGACTTGGCAAGGTTTCATGTGTTAGAGCCTTTCCTGGTTTCCGGGACGCACGGAAACGCCCTATCTTTTTGTTTTTATGCAATTCCGAACGCAAAACCGCTGCCGCACTTTTTGCTGGAATTGCTCCAGGACCGCTAACGATTTCATGACGGATACGGATTAGATGAGCCGCCTCGACAGCTTCATTCGCCGGTTGACGGCTCAACGCGACATTCTGAACTCGATCATCGATCTGGTGGGAGAAATTGAAGGCCCGGTGCTGGAGTTCGGCCTCGGTAACGGCCGCACCTATGATCACCTGCGCGAGAATTTTCCAGGCCGGCGCATCGTCGCCTTCGATTGGGAAGTGCGCTCCTATTCGGCCTCGACACCGGAGGCAGAAGACATGGTGACCGGCAATATCCGCGACTCCGGTCAGGCCTTCGTCGGCATTGGCGCGGCCCTTGCCCATGCCGATATCGGCACCGGCCACGACGAGATCGATGCGGTGACGCTGACCTGGCTGCCGCAGCTGGTGGCCGGCGTGCTCGCCCATAACGGCATCGCCGTCAGCGGGCTGCCGCTGGAGCATCCCGAGCTGGTGGCGCTGCCGCTGCCGGACGGCATCAAGGAAGGCCGTTATTTCCTCTACCGGCGCACGTAGAGGATAGCATCGGCCCTACTGCATAAAATTATGCAGCCATTCAAAGTGCTACAGCGCCGCGGCTCTCGAAAAGAGGCGCGGCGCTGTCGTGTTTCGCTTCACGCCACCAGACCCTTGGTCAGTTCCAGCGCCTGCCGTTCGAACAGCCGGCGATAGATACCGTTGTTGAGCCGGATCAGCGCCTGGTGGTCGCCTTCTTCAACGATATTTCCCTTGTCGAAGACCAGCAGCCGGTCCAGCGCTCGCACCGTGGACAGCCGGTGGGCGATCACCAGCGTCGTGCGGCCGTTCATCAGACGTTCCATGGCCTGCTGGATCTGCACTTCGCTCTCGCTGTCGAGGCTCGATGTCGCTTCGTCCAGGATCAGCACCGGCGCGTCCGCCAGGAAGGCACGGGCTATGGCGACACGCTGCCGCTCGCCGCCCGACAGCTTGACGCCGCGTTCCCCCACCATCGTCTCATAGCCCTTGGGAAGGTCCATGATGAAGTCGTGGGCACTCGCCTGTTTTGCCGCCTGCTCGATCTCGCGGCGCGAGGCGTTCGGCCTGGAATAGGCGATGTTTTCGGCCAGCGTGCGGTGGAACAGAATGGGCTCCTGCTGCACGATGGCGATCTGGCCGCGCAGGCTTGATTGCTTGACCCCTGCGATATCCTGCCCGTCGATGCGGATTTCGCCCGAGTTGACGTCATAGAGGCGCTGGATGAGCTTGACGAAGGTCGTCTTGCCAGAGCCCGAATGTCCCACCAGGCCGACGCGCTCACCCGGCTTGATGGTGACCGAAAAGTCGTCATAAAGCGGGGTGGGATGCGCGCCATACTGGAAGGTGATGCGATCGAAGACGATCTCACCCTCGCCGATCTTGATCGGCTTGGCGTTGGGCTTGTCCTCGATGTCGAGCGGCATCTTGTCGAGCAGCACCAGCTCTTCCATGTCGTTGACGGCACGCTGCAGATTACGAATGTCTTGGCCGACATTGCGCAGATAGCCTTGCAGAACGAAGAACATGGCCAGCACGAAGGTGATGTCGCCAGGCGTCGCCAGCCCCTGCCGCCACATCACCAGGCCCGTTCCCAGAATACCGGCCTGCATCGAAACCATCAGGAAGCCCTGGATCGTGCCGCTCAACGTGCCGCGCTTCCATGTCCGGCGCGTGCGGCTGTCCCATTTGGCCATCACCTGGCCCAGGCGCGTCTCTTCGCGGCTTTCAGCGCCGAAGGCCTTGACCACCGAATTGCAGCTGATGGCATCCGCCAGGGCGCCACCCAGCTTGGTGTCCCAGGCATTGGCAAGCCGTGCCGCCGGCGACACGAAGCCCATGGAAAGCGCCACGGTCACGCCGATATAGATCAGCGACCCCGCAGCCACGATCAGGCCCATGATCGGCCAGTAGCTGCCGAGCACGATGCTGGCGCCGACCAGCATGACGATGGACGGCAAAAGCGCGACCAGCAGCAGGTCGTTGAGCTGGTCGAGTGCCCACATGCCGCGGGCGATCTTGCGCACCGTCGAACCGGCAAAGCTGTTGGCGTGCCAGTCGGTCGAAAACCGCTGCACCTTGTGGAAGCCGTTATTCGTCACATCCGCCATGGTGCGCAGCGTCAGCCGGATGATGCCGTTGAAGATGAACCAGCGCAGTGCCACGCTGGTCAGGCCCAGAGCCACGACGATGACGAAGGCGCGCAGCGCCCGGTCAGCCGCATTGCTGCCGGCAATAGCATCGACGATCTGGCCGGAAAACACCGGTACCATGACTTCGGCCAGCGTGCTGGCAATGACCAGCACAATAATTATGCCCACCAATACAGGCCGATGGCGCCAATGATGGAAAACAAAGCCGAGCACATGGCGATAGGCATCGGCGCGGAAATCGAGCTTCTTGCGAGTCATTTTAATCGCTCGGCGCCATGTCGGCTGCCGGTCCTCAAAATCGAGAGTTGGATGGCACAGCCCAAGCGGGAGACGAAATGATCCCGTCAGATCAATCGGGCTATGAATTAAGGGAAAACCGCATGTCGGGCGCGCTTGAGGCGGGCCGCGAATGGAAATGACCTAGTGTCGGGACATTCCGCACGGGAAGGTTTCGATGATTGCTGGCATGCAACGCCTCCCTTATGTTTGAACTAAAGCGGTGAGCGTTTTGTACCGAAGCAATTCGCCATTGCCAAGCGGATATTTGCAACCTTACAGAAAGTGATGCGGAAACGACACACCTTGTGCGCTTGCGAGGTGACGGTTCGGCCGGCGTGCTCGCCCGTAACGGCATCGCCGTCTGTGGTCTGCTGCTGGAGCACGCCGAGCTTGTGCCTCCGCCTGCCGACGTCAAGGAGGGCCGTTATTTCCACTACCGCAGGACGTAATCCCCGCTCATGAGGCGCAGGAATAGGGTGTGGCCGGGCGAGCGGTCAGTTTCGCCTCGAAGTCGGCGGCGATTTTGTCCAGCGTCACGCTGTCCAACCGTCGCAGCAGCAGGGCCTGGGCTTCCTCCATCGCGTCGCCGAGGGCGACATTCACCGCCTGTTCCACAAGACACTGCGGCTGATCGTCGGCTGGGCCGATGGCGAAGAGATGCGGCTCGCCGATGGCGCGGTAGACGTCGAGCAGGGTGATCTCGGCCAGCGGACGCACCAGTGTCCAGCCGCCGCCATGGCCCTTTTCGGAGCGGACGTAGCCCTGTTCGCGAAGGCCGGCCATGGTGCGGCGGACGACGACCGGATTGGTGTTCAGCATTTTCGCAATCATGTCGGAGGTCGCCGAGTGCTGGTGCTTATCCATGTGGATCAGCACGTGCAGCATGCGTGAAAGGCGGCTGTCATTGCGCATGGGTCTCTTCCTGTCGATCGGACGGGTCATTATCGCAAGCGGATCGTAACAAGACAAGTGACATGATGCTTGACGGCGTCATATCATGTAACTTATGTTGAGCCATGAGTTCGATACCCAAGGAGAGTTCCATGTCGTTCGAAGCCATCATCATCGGCGGAAACTTCGCCGGCCTTTCGGCCGCCATGCAGCTGGCCAGGGCGCGGCGGCGCGTGCTGCTCGTTGACGCCGGCGCGCCGCGCAATCGCTTTTCTGAAGCGTCGCATGGGTTCCTGGGCCAGGACGGCCAGACACCGGCGGCGATCATGCGGGAGGGAAAACGGCAGCTTTCGCTTTATCCGACGATCACCATCCGCCAGGGGAAAGTCGTCCGGGCGCAGAGCGATGGTGACGCGTTCGTCGTCGGCACCGAAGACGGCGGCGAAGATCGAGCCGCGCGCATCGTGCTTGCAACCGGCGTCAGCGACACGCTGCCCGAAATCGCGGGCCTCAAGGAGCGATGGGGCCGCTCCGCGCTGCACTGCCCCTATTGCCACGGTTTTGAGGTCAGCGGCGGCAAGCTCGGCGTTCTCGCAAACCATCCGCATTCGGCCCATTCGGCCATGATGATCCCGGACTGGGGCGCAACGACCTTTTTCACCCAGGCGCTGTTCGAGCCCGAGGAAGAGCAATTGGTGAAGCTGACAGCCCGTGGCGTCCGCATCGAACGCAGCCCTATCGTCGAATTGTTGGGCGACGATCCGAAGCTTGAGGCCGTTCGCCTCGCTGATGGCCGCGTCGTGCCGCTCGATGCCGTCTTCGTCGCGCCGAAAACTTCGATGGCAAGCCCGGTTGCCGAACAGCTCGGCTGCGCCTTCGACGACGGCCCGTTCGGGCCGGTCATCCGGACCGGTGAGAATAAGGAAACCACTATCAAGGGTGTCTTTGCCGCCGGCGATGCGGCAAGCGCGATGCATAATGCCACGATCGCCTCCGCCTCAGGCGTGCTCGCCGGCGTGCATTGCCATCAATCGCTTGTCATGCAGTCGGTCGCATAAGGCGGAAACAGCACGTCAAACGGGTGAAAGTTCCCCCAGCAGGTCAGGTCCACATCGCTTCGTCGAACTGAAAATCTCAGCGCTTTAAGCATTGCTCTTAAAATAATCAGCCGATGCAAGGGACTTTTTGAAATTTCTACGTTTGAATTGTAGTCGTTTTTCATCCGAGATGACTATCAGGTCGATGGTGAGGCCGTGGATCCGTCGGGAAACGTGTGGCGCGGAACCGCCTGATTACCGCTCACAGAAATCCGCGGCAATATGGAGCAATTGCCGCAAGCCACCGGTTAAGTGACCGCCAGTACCGCCCCGGTGTCGTACTGACGTACGAAATCCACCCGAATGCCGTTCCAGTGATAGCAGTAATGACGCCCTTGGACAGGAATGGTTATGGCGTCCGGCCAGAAAATGCCGATACAACGTTGACCGGGCATTCGAACGCTGTTCCACAAGAGACCATCGCTTCCCGCTGCACGAAGTTCGCGTCCCTCAATCTGGGAAGCGGTGTAATCGTCCGGATGCAGGGCGCCAGGCACCGCGTTCACGTCGTCCAGTTCTCGGTCCACGCTGCCCACTAGGACGCGAAAGTCCGATGTCCACCCCGGACGCTGGGGCGTTGAGCTCATGAACTTCTGATGATGATGTATTGTTTCGGCGACAGCGACTTCTTCGCTGTCGCCTGCATAGTAGAGACCATAGCTTCCGTCCGTGAAGCGTCCCGGCCGCCCCGTTGAGCAATGGACGAATGGGGCCATTACATAACTAGCGCCGGTCCCCGAAACGCGGCGGTTCGCGGGCACCTTTCCAAGATCGCCCACCTCATATCGAATGCGCGGATTCGTTTTCGCCTCGACGGCGACAAGGGCCTCCCAGTCGCGGGGGTCGGCGATGTCCTCGAACAAATCGATTGGCGGATAGATCGATCTAATGATGCGGTAGGTTTTAGGCCACTGTACGTGGGAGCGGACAGCAAGCCCACTTACCATGCGCTCCGCTCCGCATCGAGCCATTCACGCATCACGGCAAGATCAGAAAGCTCGCCCTCAAGCATCACGTCCAGCGCCGACTTGCCGCCAAAGGCCGCATTAGGTGCTTTGATCCACTCATATCCCCTTGATGGGTCCTTAAACAGATGTCGCACCCCCTTGTGGATACCCATCAGGTGAGCCATCCGCATTTTCAGGTCCCGATCGACACGTCCCACGTTGCCTTCTTTCCACCGTGCCCATGTGCGGGCCGACAAACCTCCAAGCAAGGTGCAAGCCTGGGCCTCCGTGAGCTTCCAGGCGTTGAAGAGGTTTACCGTCGTGCGGGCGAGCGCCCCTGCTTCAACATCGGTGATTTCAGCCGATGTTCTGTCAAAGGGAGTCGAAGCAATAGGTCGAAGCTGCATGGCATGCTCTCTTTCTGGCAGAAAGATAGCATATTATTGCCAATTGGCAAATCCATTTCTCCTACAACGACCGCATCACAGGGACAGCAAGAAGGGTGGCCGAACGCTCAACCGTTCGCTTCATCTCATGGCCTCAAGAGGTTGGTTGTGAATGCGGCGCGTGTGAAAATCTCAACGTGTTAATCATCGCTTTTAAAATAATGAGCCGATGCAACCGACTTATTGCAATTTCTACGTTTGAATTGTAGCTGTTTTTCATCCCGAAATGACTGTCGAGCAAGACGATGGTCAGACCGTGGATCACCGTGCTTGAATCAGCATAAATGGGGGCATTGAAATGGGGTTTACTGAAGCTGTTCGGACAGTTTTAACGCAGAAGTACGCAACCTTCTCCGGCAGGGCTTCCCGCTCGGAATATTGGTGGTTCGTACTGTTCTATACCTTGGTAGGGCTCGCGCTTGTAATTTTGGCTTTGGCGGTAGGCGCCTTTTCCGACCAACAGGGTGGAGTTTCGTCAGCGGTGGTCGCCCTCATGGTGATCGGCGGATTGTTTGGGCTTGCAATCTTTTTACCAATATTATCCCTTCAGGTTCGCCGTTTCCACGATCGCGACATTTCCGGTTGGTGGTATCTCGCGCTGATCGTCTTGGGCATGGTTCCCTATATCGGTACCATTACCGGTCTCGCGATCACGGTTATTTCCGTAATGAGGGGCACGGATGGTCCGAACAGGTTCGGGCCGGATCCGCTGCGTCCCGAAGCGAGGGCAGAGGTCTTTGCCTAGAGAATGACCATCCGCAATCTCGGCCTGCTGGTGGCTCTGTTGCTTGCCACGTCGGCTCAGTTTTCGCCTGCTTGGGCGCAGGACAGCGACAGTCAGCAGGTTGGGGGCGGCGATCATCAAAAGAGCGCCGTTGGAGCCGAATATGCCGCGCAGTGCCAGCAGAACGGATTGCGCTGCACGCTCGTCTATGGCGACGCCTCTGCAAAGGTCGAACCGGCATCGAATACGACAAAATCGTCGCCACAACGCAAGCCGTTGATGAGCCCGCGGGAGCCGGTCGTCAACGGTCCTCTGGCGGTTGCCATCGTGCTTGTCGGTCTCATCGTGGTCATCGGCTTGTGGATACGCTTCGGCAACGGTGGCGTCTTGCTTTCATCGGCCCCACGCGACATCAAGCGGCAGGGGGAGGCGCCGGAAAGCTGGCGCACGTCAGCAGCCGAGGCCGAGGAAAAGCCGAGCGACTTTCTGCAGCGCATTGCCGCCATGGCGGATCGCAGGCAGGCGCTTGTCCTCCTGCTCAGACATTGCCTACTTCATGCCGCAGATATGACGGGAACACGGCTTTTCCGCTCGGATACGGAACGGGCCGTTTTCGCCCGTCTACCGAGCAATATGCCCGAACGCGATAGGCTTGAAAATTTTCTGACGGCAGTGGAGCTCGTTCATTACGGCGGCCGCACGCTTGCGGAAAGCCATTTCGGCGTCCTTCTGACGACGGCGCGCGGCTTGCTGTCATCAGGCAGAGTGGCCAATGCGTAACTCGGGGCCTCTTCTGTTGCTGGGGCTGCTGCTTGCGCTGGCGGCTCTGGCAGTCTTTGCGCTTTCGCGCGGCAGCGACTTCGACCGCTCGCCGCTTGGCAACAAGGGGTTGGAAACGTGGCTGCAAGCCAAGGGTATCCCTGTCGTACGATCCGACCCTCATGTCGCTCGGGCGCGTTCGGAAATCTCGCTGCGCATCATTCCCCTGTCGATACGCCAAGCCGAGGCTGTCGCACCTCAGGCAAACGAGGAAGCGGATGACGCAGGCCCGGAAAGCCCGATCCGGGAGTCAAACCGCTATGCGCTGCCGACACTGATCGTTTTGCCGAAATGGCGCGGTAGCGTCTCAACGGATGGTGTTGCCGGCAAATCCGGACTGGCCGATCTCGCCGATATCGGCGGCGAACTCGACAAGATCGGTTATTCAGATTTTGGCTTCGCCCGCAGCAGCACCGATTTTGAAGTGGCGCAACCACAGCTGAAACCGGGCCAGCCAATCAATATCGCCCTCTATCAGGCACAAACCTTCGAACGGTCGAGCCTCCCGAGCGGCTGGGAGGAACTCGCGGGCACGCCGTCGGGCGCGCTGCTCCTGCATGGCGAGGACGACCCCAACGTCTATCTGCTATCGGATCCGGACCTGTTGAACAATCACGGACTGGCTCTGGCCGATAACGCCTCCTTTGCCGTGTCGCTCGTCACGCTGTTACGCGGAGCGGGCGAGAAGCGGCCGGTCTATCTGGATACGGCCGGCCTGCCCCTGGATAGCAAGAAACCGGCGGATGAGGGCCGGACCTACGAGCGCTCTGCCTCCGATTTCAAGCGGTTTTTCGCTTATCCGCTGTCCGTCATCTGGGGAGTGCTGTTTGTCGTCGCCGCGATTTGTTTCTGGCGCGGCGCCTATCGCTTCGGGCCTTCCTTAAACGAGACATCCGGAAACATCGAGCTGTCGAAGACCGCCGCGATCGACGCGACGGCGCGTCTGCTGCGACTTTCGGGCAATGATGGCCGGATGACCGGACAGTTCGTGCTCCATCTGCTTGCGGACAAGGCGCAACTGGTCTTCGGCCCCGGAGCCGGAAACGAGGCGGGCATAGAGCGGCTGTTTCAACGCCTGGCGCGCCGCGATCAGGCGGCGGCGAAGGCATTGCATTCGTCAGCGCAGGCGCTGATCGATCGTGGACATCGGATGACGCGGGCGGATCTGCACCGCAATCTCGAAATATTTAGAAAGTCGCTGGGGAGCACTGACCTTGGATCTAGGTGAATTTCGCAATCTTATCGCTGCGGTTCGTGGCGAAATCGGCAAAGCGGTGCAGGGGCAGGATGCGATCATCGATCTCGTCCTGATCTCGATCTTTGCCGGCGGGCATTGCCTGGTCGAAGGTCCGCCCGGCACGGCCAAAACCCTGCTTGCCCGGTCGGTCTCCGCCGCCATGGCGCTGCAATATCGTCGCATCCAGTTCACGCCAGACCTGATGCCCGGCGATGTTCTGGGCGTCAATCTCTTCAATTTCCAGACCAATCAGTTCCACCTGACCAAGGGCCCGGTCTTTACCGACATTCTGCTGGCCGATGAGATCAATCGCGCCCCCCCGAAGACGCAATCGGCTTTGCTGCAGGCGATGAACGAGCGAATGGTCACGCTTGATGGAACCGATTATTCCCTGGGGCCGGACTTCTTCGTGCTTGCCACGCAAAACCCGATCGAGCAGCAGGGCACCTATCCTTTGCCCGAAGCACAGCTCGATCGCTTCCTGTTCAAGCTTGTCGTCGATTTTCCCAGCCGCGATACGGAAATTGCCATCCTCTCCAAACACGCGACGCAGGCACTGAAATCAGACCTGCGCAATGCCGGCATCCGTCCGCTTGTCACAAGTGCCGCACTTGCCGAGGGGCGGGCGCTGATCGATGCGATCCGTCTGGATAACACGATCCTGACCTACATCGTCGACCTGGTGCGCGCCACGCGCTCCGATCCCGACATTCTCTATGGCGCATCCACCCGCGCGGCCGACGCCGTAGCATCGGCAGTGCGCGTGCGCGCGGCTTTCGAGGGAAGGGATTACGGCTTGCCGGACGATGTCCAGGCGTTGCTGGTGCCTGCCTTGTGCCATCGCATCGTGCTTTCTCCCTCCGCGGAAATTGATGGGCGCACGCCGGATGAGGTGCTGCGCAATATCATGAACCGCGTGGATGCGCCCCGTTAAATGCGGCCATCCTCCACTCTAATCGCGCTCGTTCTGATATCAGCCGCGGTGACGGTCTTCACCAGCGTGTGGTGGCGCGACATGAGCTACTTCTTGCTCCTCATGTGGCTTGCGCTTGCAGCCCTGACCATCGCCGATCTGGTCATCTCCAACCTGGCAGGCAGGATGACGGTCGATTTCGATCTGCCGCCGCAGGGCTTTGTCGGCCACACCGCCGCGTTGACGGTCGGTATCCGGCCGCAGAAGGGCGCGCTGTCCCGGAAAATCGAAATCCGGCTCGATCTCGCTCCCGAGCTTATCGTCGACGAAATTAGATGGCTCAACCCTGCATCGGGTGCCGGAGAAGGAGAGGTCAAGGCCTCTCTGGACCTTCACCTGACCCGGCGGGGACGATACGCGGTCAACGCGCTATGGCTGAAGTGGCCATCGCGATTGAAGCTGCTCGAGATCATCGCGAAGATGCCCGTTGGGAAAGAGATCGCTGTCCAGCCCGACATATCGCCGGTGCTATCGGGAGCGATCAAGACCCAGATCCTGCCGCTGGAGGCCGGCCAGAAGGATTTGCGGTTGCGCGGCGAGGGATCGGAATTCCACCAGCTGCGTGAATTTGTAAGCGGCATGGATCCGCGCAGCATCGATTGGAAGCGCTCGGCGCGCATGCGCAGTCTCGTCGTGCGCGAGATGAGGGCCGAACGAAACCACCAGATCATCCTCTGCGTCGATTCCGGACGGCTGATGGCCGAGCAGCTTGCCGGCTTCACGAAGCTCGATCGCGCCATCAATGCGGCGCTCGCCATGTGCTGGGGCGCAGGCCTTGCCGGCGATCTCGTCGGTTTTTACAGCTTCGACAGCCGCCCGCGTCTGTTCGTGCCGGCCTTGCCCGGACGAGCGGCCTTTCCGCGGCTGCAGACGGTGTGCGCCGGGCTGCGCTACGAAACCCAGGAGACCAACCATACTTTGGGACTGACCCACCTGTCGGGACGCCTGAAGCGACGGTCGCTGATTGTGATATTCTCCGATTTCGTCGACACCATCACGGCGGAGCTGATGATCGAGAACATGCAGGTGCTCGCCCGGCATCACTTCGTCGTCTATGTCGCCTTGCGCGATCCGATGCTGGCCAAGCTCATCGAGCCTGAGGAAACGACGCTCGATGCCGTCGCCCGCTCGGTTGCGGCGCGCCAGATCCTTCACGAAAGGCGCGCCGTCATGGAAAAGCTGGCGCGTCTCGGGGTGCTTTGCCTCGACAGCACGCCGGAGGCACTGACTTCGGATCTCATTGCGCGCTACATCGAAATCAAATCCCGTGAGATGATATGATGGATATCGGTATCGACGGCAGGATGGATAGGGGTGCGACAGTCAATGTCGGCGCCGTCCAGAACGATACGCTTCGTTCGGCCCGCTTCCGGCTGGAGCGCGAGGCACACTGGCGTCAACTGGACGAACTCGTGACGCGTGCCGAGAAAGGGGGCGCAGCCACACTCGGCTATGATGAAGTCCGCAATCTCGCCACCGGATACAGGCAGGCGATGAACTCGTTGAGCGTGGCGCGCGATATTTCTCTCGATCGCGCCCTGATCGCCTATCTGGAGAGCCTCTGCGCCCGGGCCTATCTCGTCGTCTACGCTCCGCAGGAAAGCCTGGGTGGCCTGATGTCGCGCCTGCTGTTGCACGGCATTCCCCAGGCCGTGCGGCGCTCGGCCCTGCCTTTGTTCATCGGCTTCCTGGCGCTCATTTTGGGCGCGCTAGCCGGATACAGGCTCTGCACCAACGACCCGAGCTGGTTCTATACCTTGGTGCCGCCCGAGATGGCCGATCAGCGCACGCCTGATGCCTCGACCGATTACCTGCGCTCGACCATCTATGGCGATGAAGGGCATGACAGCGACCGGCTGGCCGCATTTTCCGCCTTTCTCTTTTCCCACAACACCACCATCGTCATCCTGATCTTCACCCTTGGTGTGTTCGTGTCGGTGCCGAGCTTCATCCTGACCTTTTACAATGGTCTGATCCTCGGCGCGTTCTTCGCGATGTTTTATCGCAGAGGGCTCGGCTACGACGTCTTCGCCTGGCTCTCGATCCACGGCGTGACCGAGCTTGCGGCCATCGCCATTGCCTGCGCGGGTGGGGCAAGGCTCGGACTTGCCGTTCTCCTTCCCGGTACCAGAACCCGAAAGGAAGCCTTGCGCCACCAGGCGCATGATGCCGTCAAGCTCGCCATCCTGGCGGCGCTGATGCTCATCGTGGCAGCCTTCATCGAAGGGTTCCTGCGTCAGCTGATTCAGGATCCGTTCTGGCGCATCGCTATCGGCTGGGGGATAGGCCTCTTCTGGGTAGGCTGGCTGCTGCTTGGAGGTCGCGAAAGCAAGGTTTCGCGTGAGGCCATGCGATGAGCCAGGCAGTCACGGACGGCAAGCGCATCGAGCAGTTCATCCCGCCGGAAGGCGTCCCGATCACCTTCGCCATTGCCTCGATTGGAACCCGTTTCGGCGCGCAATTCCTCGACATCGTCTTCACCTCGATCATCATGTTCGTCTGCGCTGTGGCCATCCTCTTCACAGGCGTGCTGCCCATGACCGCCGAGGCGATGCTCATGGTGCTGCTCGGTTTTCTGGTGCAGATCCCCTATTACATCCTCTCGGAGCTCATCTGGAACGGACGCACGCTCGGGAAAAGAATCACGGGCATCCGCGTCATCAACATGGACGGACGGCGGCTCACGCCGCACCAGGTGACCGCACGCAACCTGATGAAACAGGTGGAGATTTTCGCTCCCATGGGCCTTTTGGCTTCGGTCGGCACGCAGTCGGCCTGGGAAAACGGTCTGACGAGCCTCTGGCTTTTAGCGGTGGTCATCGTCCCCTTCACCAACCGACGCCGGCAAAGGCTTGGCGACATCATCGCCGGCACCCTGGTGGTCGACACTCCGCGCTCCGTGCTGCTCTCCGATCTCGTGCTTTCTGCTCCTGCCGCCGCATCGACGCAGGCGGAGTACGAATTCCTGCCGGAACATCTCGATGTCTACGGCAAATATGAGCTGCAGACGCTGGAGGACGTGCTTCGCGACTCCACAAAGAGGTCCAACTATAAGGAGATCGAACAGATCGTTCGAACCATTACCCGAAGGATCCGGTTTGAAGACACTGTGAAGCCCGGCCGGGAGCTGCACTTCCTCAACGAGTTCTATCGGGCCCAGCGCGAGCATCTGGAAAGCTTGAAGCTTTTCGGCACGCTTCGTGAAAATAAGTATCATGAGCATGCGCAGACAAGTGCGAAGAAATTTGTTTGAGGTGGAAGAGTGCGTTGGGCTGGAAGGTGGTAAATCACCGCCATTAATGATGATCGGGAGCTGGCACCAAAAACAGCTTGCGCGAGACGCGATTTCACCCGCAGCGAAACGTTTAACTGCGTCACCCCGCAACCATGACGCACATGCCGCGCCTGGCATTTCTCGCATTCGCCATGGTTGGCTGGTGTATGACCCTGAGCGACAAGGTCTATTCCATACAGACCCCGCAGACAGATCCGTCTAAGCACATATGCTGGCATCTCGAAGGATCCCTTGCGCTATCTCCATGGAGGAGCCCTCCACCCAATTTGGTTGGAGACGATCATTGCTGCAGCCAAGCGACTGGCTAGTCTAGCTCATACGGTGATCTTGGCCTGCGGCGCCTTTTGGCGGCCGGCCCCCCATTTCTGGATCGGCCGTTCGAAGAATTCCCAGCTTAGGGCGGAAAAGGCGATTGTCGGGATCGCAACAACGACCAGTTGGATGATCCCCCGCTTCAGCGGGTAATCGAAGAGCCGCCACATAAGATGCATCATCAGCCAAAGCATCGGAAAGTGGTAGAGATAACATCCGTAGCTGATGCGGCCGAGATAGGCCAAGGGCCGGGCTCCAAGTACGCGATTGATAATCGGGCTTGTCCCCGATGCCGTTATGGCAATCAGGATTGCCATCGGCAGAAGCGGAAGAATTTGTAGAAGGAAATCGACGACCAACAGCAACCGTGGACGGCCATCCGTCTCAACGAGTTGCAGGGCACCCCACAGCGCTGCCGGCAGGATTGCCGCAAGGAGGCGTGTTCGGACCGGACGTGCCAGCATGCCCGAATGGAAGAAGACCAAAGCTCCCACGCCGAATGCATCAAGCGAGAAGGGGGACCACAAGACCATGTTGTCGGGGTAATAGCCGGTGACATAACATCCGAGCCAGAATGCCAGCGCAATGGCGATGGCGCCCGCGGCGACCAGCGCCACCGATCTGTTTGCGCAGCTGAGGACAACTAGCGGCCAAATGAGATAGAACTGCCATTCGACGGACAGGGTCCAGATATGGGCAAGCACCCATGGGTGCCAATTCATGTTCATCGCGAACCAGACGTTTGACAGAAAGGCGAGATGATAAAAAAGCCCATCCCGGATCGTGACGAGGCCGATCGCGGCGAGGGCCAGGACCATGGCGTAATATGTCGGCAGGAGCCTGAGCGCCCTTCGCGTGTAGAAAGATCGCAACGCCGCAAAACTGAACCCTTCGGCGTCGCGCAACGCGACCAGTTTGGCGGTAATCAGGAAGGCACTCAAAATGAAGAACGTTCGTACCGCCAGGTCGCCGAGCAAGGAATCTCCGTCGACGAAATGCGTATAGAACACACCAAGGATGGCAATAGCCCTGATGCCATCAAGGCCCCTTATCCGATCCGCCTCCATTCCCCACCCGTTCCTTCACCCTGGTGGTCATATTCCGCCATGCCCCGACCGGGCGCAAGGGGACGAAGCCGTACTTCGAGGTCGTCCTCAACCGCACGACCTAAAGCGCGGCAAGCGAATCTGAAAGATCGCGACCCAGTTTAGGGCAGGAACAGCACGTTGTACTGATCGAACTCGCCCGGCAGGTCGCGGACCTTCATTTCCTCTTCGCGGTCCTCGAACAGCACGAGGCAATCCTCGTAGAAGCCTGAGAGCATGGATATGAAGGCTTTCGTTCCCTCACGCCCGTAGAAGAGTGGCGTGAACTCCATGTAGAGCGGCACGCGGCGGGCAAGCAGCGGCTGCATTGAGCGGCAGGCGACCGGCTCGTAGCCCTCGATATCCATCCAGACGAGGCCGATTGCGGCCGGGTCGATTGAAAGTCCGGCAAGAATCTCGGAGACCGGCTTCACCGGCACGCTGATCTTCTGGTCTGTCGAGCTTTGACGGATGGCGCTGCTCTTGCCGTGATTGTTGAGGTTGAGAAAAAAGTCGATCTCGCCTTCGCTCTCGCCGGCGGCGCAATTGATCAGCCGGACCTTCTCCTCCAGCCGGTTCTGGCGAATGTTGAGCTGAAGCAGCGGGAAATTGCGCGGGTCGGGCTCAACACTGACGATATGGGCGTAGGTGTCGCTCAGCGCGAAATAGACGGTCTGGGTGCCGATATTGCCGCCGATCTCGAGCAGCGTTGCGTCCCTCCTGAGCAGGCCCCGCTCGCGCAGGATGACGACCAGCCGGTCGACGGCCTCGCGCTCGAAATGGCCCTTCCGGAAGACCTTGCGGCCGATATAGTCGGCGGGCGAGAAGGTCATCAGGTGATCACCGGCGTCGACCGTCATCGAAACCACACGCGGGCCGATATTCTCGATCAGCAGGCGGCGGCCGAAGCGGGTGTCGAAGAAGCGCGAAGCGGCGGCATTGCGCGCCTTGCGCAGCCGGCGGCTCCAGTATTTGGCGGTCAGCCAGGGCTTGCCGGGCATCAGGTTATTCCTTCGAGCGGTTCTGCCGCTTTTTCTCTCGGAATGACGTAGACTTTCAAGGGCAACGCCCGGCCGCGCACACTGATTTCACGGCTTTCGATGCCGGCGAGATCGGCACCCGAAAGGCTCGCCACCGGCTCGGAGATGACGATCGCCGCCTCGAACTCCTTGGCAGCGCTTTCCAACCGGCTCGCGACATTCACGGTATCGCCGATCGCCGTCATGCTGCGCACCCGGCCGTATCCCATCGTGCCGACGACGGCGGGGCCGGTGTGAATGCCGATCGCGATGCGCAGCGGCAGCGCCAGTTCGTCGGCGAGTTCTGCGGCGAGTTTCTCGATCTCGGCGACGATTGCTGCTGCTGCATTGAGCGCCTGGCGGCAGGCTTCCTCCGGCGTGGTATTGAGTCCGAAGAGCGCCATGGCGCCGTCACCGATGAACTTGTCGAGCCGTCCGCCCGCCTGCTCCACCGCCTTGCCGATGATGGCGAAATAGCGGTTCAGCAGGAAGACGACATCGAAGGGCAGCCGGGTTTCCGTCAGCGTGGTGAAATGGCGGATATCGACGAAGAGCACGGCGATCTCGCGCTCACGGCCGGGGCTCGTCTCCTGGCTGTTGGCAGGAAGGGCTGCCTCGATCGCCGGGACGAGAAGCGGCGCGACCGCAACGTCGCGGTTCGGGCGAAGCTGGCAGGCGAGCCGGACATCCGGGCCGGCATTGATGCGCCTCAGCGTCGTCTCTTCCATCTTGTCGGGGGCAGGCAGGCTGTCGTAATCGCCAAGGATCTGCACGCGGCAGGTGGAGCACTGGCCCTTGCCGCCGCAGACGGAATAATGCGGCAGGCCGCCGAGCCGGCTTGCTTCCAGCACTGAGAAACCGCGCGGCACGCGGATCACCTCGCCGCCCGGATAATTCACGGCGACCTGGTCGAGCCGCTCCTTCAGCTTGCGCCGGGCGCGGGCAGCGACGACGATGAGCAGCGAGGCCGAGAAGGCGCCGTAGAGCCCGGCGCGGATCATGGCGACCTGGCGGTGAACCTCCGGGTTCGACGCGTAACGGGTGTTGATGCCCTCCTTGTAGGCGCTGACCGTCATTGACTGCTGGTAGGAAGGGTCGGCGAGCGTCCGGCCCATTTCGACGAAGCCGAGCAGCGAGAGCACCGGTACGAGGATCGCAAGCGCCAGCAGCAGCGGCGCGAAGTCCGGATACCAGGAGCGGTAGCGCAGCCAGAAATGGATGCCGATGCAGCCGTGGATCCAGACGGCGACGACACCGAGCGCCTGCCGCGCACCGTTCGCCGGATTCCGGATCCAGAGCATGCCGACGACCGTCTCGTAGTCGTCGATGTAGCCGTAGAACTCGTGGGCGATGCGCGTGCCGATGACATGATCGAGGAGCAGCAGCGGGATCATCAAGCCGAGCACGATCTGCGCCATTTCCCCCTTCGGCATGACGAGGCTGCGACGCATGTAGATGGCGCGCAGCACCAGCGCGATATGGATGAGGACCGATGAATAGAAGATGGCGGTCCCCAGAGGATTGCGCCAGATCGCCAGGAAGAGATGGGCGGCTTTATCGGCGGCTGCGACGGAAATCAGGCCAATCGCATGGTTCGACAAATGCAAGAGGACGAAGATGAAAATGACGAGGCCGGAACCGAGCCTCGCCCTTCTGATCGTACGCTCCGAAAAAATCCCTGTGGCCGAGACCGTCGTCATTCATTCCCGTTCTTGTCGATGTAACCGCAGGCCCATAGAGATTGAGAAAGAGGCGGAATTGCTTCGATCGCGATCACATTCCATATGCTTATGCGCAAGTTTTAATGAAGGGAACAATAGCGGAATTTTCGTCATAGGCACGAGTGCCCATTGTAAACAGTATGTCTTACCTGAGGTGTCCCAATGCGGGTGGCTTTCTACGCGCCGATGAAATCGCCGAACCATCCGGTGCCGTCGGGCGACCGGCTGATGGCGCGGCTATTGATCCGGGCGCTGGAACTTGGCGGGCATCAGGTCGACATCGCGTCCGAATTCCGCACCCATGCCTCGACACCGGAGGCGGCAGCGGCGCTCGAACCCGCCATCCGTGCCGAGCTGGAGCGGCTGCGGCTGACATGGAAATCCGCGCCGCGGCCGGAACTCTGGTTCTGCTATCACCCCTATTATAAATCGACCGATCCCTTCGGGCCGGCGATATCAGCCGAATTTGCCATTCCCTATGTCACCGCCGAAGCCTCCTATGCGGCTAAACGCGACCGGACCGGCTGGGCAGCGTCACAGAAGCGCGTGGGCGAGGCGATCATGCAGGCGGCGGTCAATGTCAGCTTCACCGAGCGCGACCAGGCCGGGCTTGCAGCCGCCTTTCCGCAGGCGCGGCTTGCCGGGCTGAAACCCTTCATCGACACGGCGCTGTTCGAGAGGGTGTCGTCGGCGCCCGATCCGCGCCGGCTGATGACGGTCGCGATGATGCGGGCCGGCGACAAGGTGGACAGTTATGTCATGCTCGCAAAAGCATTGCGGCTGATCGAAGACCGGCCCTGGACGCTTGCCGTCATCGGCGATGGTCCGATGCGCCAGGAGGTGCAGGGTCTGTTTGCCGGCCTTGCCGGCCGCATCGAATGGCTGGGCGAGCGGAATGCCGTCGAAATCGCCGAACTGCTTGGGCATGGCGGCATCTATGTCTGGCCCGGCTGCGGCGAGGCCTATGGCCTTGCCTATCTGGAAGCCCAGGCCGCCGGCCTGCCCGTCGTCGCGCAGGAAACGGCAGGCGTGCCAGCGGTGGTCGAGGCTGGCGTGACCGGCCTGCTGACGCCGGATGGCGATGTCACCGCCTATGCCGAGGCCATAGCTGGCCTGCTTGACGACAGGCAAAGGCGCGACGCCATGGGGCAGGCGGCGCGGCGCTTCGTGCTCGGAGAGCGTTCGCTTTTGATGGCGGCGCAGCTATTGAACGGAATTTTGCGGGACAGCGCAGCAACAGGAGTGACGTGATGACCGACGGGATAGCCTGGGACCCTCTGCGCCGCGAACTTGACCGCTGGCAGGCTGCCGGCCGCGTGGCGCGGTTCTGGCTGCGGGATGACGATGCTGTCGAGCCGACCCTGGCGCTGGAGATGCTGATGGCGCTGGCTGGCGAAAACGAGGTTCCGCTGATGCTTGCGGTCATTCCCGGCCTGACCGGCGAGGCGTTGGCCGTGCGGCTGGGGGAGGAAGCAGACGTCGCTGTCGCCGTGCATGGTTGGTCGCATAAGAACCATGCGGGGCTTAAGGCGAAGAAACAGGAACTCGGCGGCGAGCGGCCGACGGAGGTCGTGCTCGGCGAGTTGGGTGAGGGGTTCCGGCTGCTGGAACGGCTGCATCCGGCCCGCTTCCTGCCGGTGCTGGTGCCGCCGTGGAACCGGATCGACGCTGCCCTCATTCCGGCGCTGCCGGCGCTTGGATTTGCAGCCCTTTCGGTCTACGGCCGGGCAAAGCATGGCAGCCCGGTGCCGCTTCTCAACACCCATGTGGATATCATCGACTGGCATGGCACGCGCGGCGGACGGGGCGAGGCGGAATTGGTGGCCGAACTGGTGGCCGAGCTTCGCGACCGGTTTGCCGGCAGCGACGAGCCTATCGGTGTCCTCACCCACCATCTGGTGCATGACGCGGCCGCATGGGACTTCCTGTCGGCCTTGTTTGCAGTGACGGGCGGGCATCCGGCCGTCCGCTGGTCATCGGCGTCGGAACTGCTAGAGCATGTCGCGTAAAAGTGCGCCGCGGTTTTGCGATAACGACATGCGCAAAAGCAAGACCTAAAGCGCGAGGAGCGAATCTGAAAGATCGCGACGCGCTTTAGGACCTTAGACATTGCCGATCAGGCGGCGTGAACGCGTCCGAGGAAGTCTCGCATGAGTGCGACGACGTCATCGAGATGCGTCTCGAGCAGCCAGTGGCCGCCGCCGAGCAGATGCAGTTCGGCATCGGGCAGATCGCGCAGATAGGCCTGAGCCGATTTTTCCGGCATGTAGTGGTCGTTCGGCCCCCAGACGATCAAGGTCGGAGGCTGGTATTCCCGAAGGTATTTGCGGTGTTCCGAGAACCACGCCCGGTTCTCCTTCAGTCCTGCGATCAGGTCTATGGCGATTTCCTTGCGCCGCGGCGTGATCAGCGACCAATGCAGCTTCCAGAGATCCGGCGGGATGGTGTCGGCCAGAGAGGGCGGCAGATCGTTGAGGAATTCCTCTTTGAAGGCCTCCTCGCTGACCGCCTTCGCCAGCACCATTCTCATCTCCGATTTCGGAAGCGTCCACGTCGCCTCGATATCCGCATATTTCGGCCCGAGGGCATCTTCATAGGGGATATCGCCATTCTGGATGATCAGCGCCACGATCCGCCGGGGGTCTCTGATCGCCAACCGCGCACCGATAGGCGATCCGAAGTCGTGGAGGTAGAGGACAAACCGGTCGACATTCATCGCGCTGACGAAGGCCTCCAGCCAGGCAGCGTATCCATCGAAGCTGTAGTCGAAATCATCAGGCGTGCCGCTGTAGCCCGCACCGGGGAAATCCGGCGCAATCAGGCGCCAATGCTCGGCAAGGCGCGGCATGAGATTGCGAAATTCATAGGATGAGCAGGGATATCCGTGCGGCAGCAACAAGACCGGAGCATCTTCTCGGCCGGCCTCGCGGTAGAAAGTCTCGACGCCTGCAACCGTCATCCAGCGATGTCGGACGAGAGTGGACCTCGAGCCTGCGGCGCTGCCGCTCACTTTCGGTCCTCCTCATGCTGCTCGGCGCCCTCCACCGGCCGCAGCCACGGTTCGCGGCGTTTGATCCAGAGTTCGTAGCGCGGCACAAGCGGCGTTGGGGCCTCGGATAGGATGCCAAGCTTGATTTCCGCCTCTTCGTCATCGGCGGAAAACAGCCGCGAACCACAGCCGGTGCAGAAATGCCGACCCTGGAACTCGCCGGTTTGCCCTGAATGTTCGAATTGGCCGGCGGGCCAGATCCCGTAGAAGGTAAAGGCCGAACCGCTTTCTTGCCTGCAGTCGGTGCAATGACAGATTCCAACGCGTAAGGGTTCGCCCCGGACAGAAATGTGCACCTGCCCGCAGAGACACTTTCCGGAAAGCACGGTCATAACGGATGCCTGTTCGTTGATTTGCGCTGCCGGGAAAACGGTCAGGCCCGGCATCTGTTCCGCTGTGACGTCGCAAGTATGCTCGGTTCGACGTCGTCGAAGAGCTTCGGACTGGACAAGATAACGGGAGGCCCCTAGCGGACCTACTCAATCACCACGATCTGATTGTCGCGGGCGGCAAAGGACTCGGGGAAGGCTGCCTGCGCTTGCATTTCCATCTGGGCCAGCTGTTCGTCCGTGCGGGAGGGGGCATGGTGGAAGAGCGCAAAGCGCTTGGTGCCCGCCATCTTCGCAAGCTCGGTGCCGTGCTGCCAAGTCGAATGGCCGAAGCCCTTGAAACGCTGCATTTCGTCTTCGTTGTAGGTGCAGTCGTAAACGACGAGATCGGCATCCCGCATCATCTCCAGCGAAACCGGATCGTAGCTGCCTGGAATATGCTCGATGTCATAGACGAGAGCGACCGAACGGCCCTGCCATTCGATGCGGTAGCCGATGGCGCCGCCCGGATGGTTCAGCATGAAGGTCTTGATCTCGATGCCCGCATGGGGCGTCAGCACCTGGCCGGCGTGGAAATCGCGGAAGTTCATCGTCGCCTGGCAGATGTCGGTCTTGACGGGAAACCAAGGCGGGCTGATGAACTGCTCGACCATTTCCCGCGTGCTCATCTTGCCATCGAGATGGCCGGACCAGATGTTGACGTTGATCGAGGGGTAATAGATCGCCTTGAAGAAGGGCAGGCCGATGATGTGGTCGTAATGGCAGTGGCTGAAGAACAGGTCGACGTCGCTGACACTGTCGGCGAGCAGCGAGAGCCCAGCCTCACGCAGGCCGGAGCCTGCGTCGAAGATCATCCGATGTTCTCCGCAGCGAATTTCGATGCAGGAAGTGTTACCGCCGTAGCGATCGAACTCGGGGCCCGACACGGGAATACTGCCGCGGACGCCCCAAAATTTTACCTGAAACAAATCTGTCGTCATCGTTCTTCAAACCGGCCTTCCCACGTCGCCATCGTAGTCATTGTTCATCCCGATGCGAAGCAGTAGAATTCCACGGGTTTGCCTGTGCCCCCTTTCATTCTCCTAACCGCTAGCGGAAGAAGAAGTAGATTTTCCTAAGCAATCGGCTTTCGCTTCGGAAAGCAACCCAGTATGCTTCGTTTTCGGTAAACGGGCTGCTGAGGGCGGGGATATTTTCCCGTATGTCATGCCTATTAGATGGTTGCGCGCGATTGAAAAAACAATTGCTGCCCTGTTGAGCCGAAAAATCCAGTTTTTTGAGCAGTACGCAAGCCGGGCCAAAGGGCTTGGTCCAACAGGCATGGGGCACCTGTATTGTGGTCAGGCCCTGCTCGACCCGGTCGGCTCCACGTTCTCCGGAAAAACCAGCATCATATGAGAAAATTCTAATTCCCATTCTGCGAATGCTTCCTTGATTGAGAAGGCCAGAAAGAGATATATCCGACGAAACAGAAAATATAAGAGACTCGCCCATGTTGCAGCCGGTTATAAACGAGACCATTGCCGAGAGCAGCTACAGGCGCATTCGGGCCGACATCATTTTTGGTCGGCTGGCGCCAGGACAAAAGTTGAAGTTGGAAAGCTTGAAGGAGTCCTACGAGACCAGCATCAGTACGCTTCGAGAAGTGCTGAATCGGCTGTCCTCCGAGGGGCTTGTCGTTGCCGAGGGACAAAAAGGTTTCGAAGTGTCTCCGGTGTCCGTTTCAGACCTCAAGGAGACAGCGGCACTCAGGCTTCTCCTGGAAACACATGCGCTGGAACAGTCGTTCGTGCATGGCGACGTGGAGTGGGAGGCTCCCCTGGTCTCGGCGCATTACAAATTGGCACGGATGGAACAGGTGATGGCATCGGGCGACACCAGCAGGGCGGAGGACTGGAAGCGTTACGACTGGGAGTTTCACCAAGCGCTGATATCCGCCTGCGGGTCGAAACTGCTGATGGAGACGCACTCGGTGATCTTCGACAGATATCTCAGATATCAGATGGTCGCCTTATCCTATCGAGGCGATGTCGCGGCCAATGAACATCAGCAGCTTTTGGATGCGGCATTGCGACGTGACGCGGAGACGGCCAAGCGCGTGCTTGTGCTGCATATCCAGGGCGGGGTCGAACATGCGCTGGCAAGAGGGACGCTGAAATAGAGATGATCCGGAGGTTTCTCTTCGCGCTTTAGGTCCACCAACACAGATGACATTTCGGCAAAACCAGGAAAAGCCATGCTCAAGCAAGTCCACGACCCGGCTGAAACAGTAAGCGATGTCGTCTTCCGGCAGATCCGCGAGGATATCATATCCGGGAGATTGCCGCCGGGGGCCAAAATCAAGCTGGAGCAGGCAAAGGAGCGTTACTCCATCGGCATTTCCTCGCTGCGTGAGATTCTAAGCCGCCTGACCACGGAAAACCTCGTTGTCGCCGAGGGGCAGCGTGGTTTTGAAGTCAGCCCTGCGTCGCGCCGAGAACTTCTCGAGCTCGCCGACCTCAGGATCGTTCTTGAAACGCATGCGATCGGCCTTGCCTTCGCCGCGGGAAATCTTGAATGGGAGGGGCGCATCGTCGCCGCCCATCACCGACTGGCTGCCGCCGAACGCAAGCTGCTTGCCGGCGACGTTTCGCGGACAGTCGACTGGGTCCGATACGACTGGGAGTTCCATCAGGCGATCGTCTCGGCCTGCAATTCAGCGACGCTGATGGCGACATTGTCGTCGGTCTTCGATCGCTTTCTTCGTTACCATATGCTGGCCGAGAGTTTTCGCGGCAAGCCAGTCGTCGATGACCACCGGCTTTTGTTTGAACTTTCCATTCAGCGCGACGTCGCGGGTGCGACCGACGTCGTCAAACGGCACGTTCAAAGCGGCGTGGAGCATGTGCTCAAGAGCGGCCGGATTCGCTAGAGCATTTCCAGGAAAGTGCGAAGTGGTTTTCCGTCCGGAATGCGTAAAAACAAAAGCTTAGAGTGGCTCTGCGCTCCATGAAAAGCTGAACCGCTCTAAACCAGGGCCTCAGGAGGCGTCTGTCGGAATTCCTTCCGGACGCATCTGTTTCTTCAATGCGGCGATCCGGAAAATAGCGTTCGGCGCGCCGTAGCCGCGATAGCCGCGGCGCTCGACGATCTCGAAAAAGAAACCCTCTCCATATGTTCCGCTATAGAGCTGGAAATATTCGCCATGCTCGTCCCGGTCATAGAGGATGTTTTCCGCCTTCAGCCGCTCGGTCAGTGCAGGATCGAGGCCGAACCGTGCTTCGACGTCATCGTAGTAGTTCGGCGAAATGTGCAGCGATCTGAAACCGCACACACGAAGGCTCTCGGCGGTCGCAAAGATGTCGTCGGTCAAGAACGCCAGGTGCTGGATGCCGGCCCCGAATTTCTCGGCCATGAAATGTCCCGCCAGCGTACGGCGGTTCTCGGCGCCGTTCATGGTAATGCGCAGCGCCCCGGTGTCGTTCTCGACGACTTGGCTGCGGACCACCCCGGCCGGATCGATGATATCGACCATCGGGGTCTTCCGCGTCTCGAAAATGGATGTGTAGAACAAAAGCCAGGTGAGCATTTCATCGTAGCCGACCGTCTGGGCGACGTGATCAATGCGCAAAAGGCCTGCCGACGGCGCGTCGCTGTCGTCCGTGACCGGCTGAAAGTCGATTTCGGAGAAACGACCCAATGCGCTCTTGTCGTCGATGAGATAGATGATCCCGCCCCCAACACTCCGAATGGCAGGCAGCTCGAGCTCACCGTCTGCGACAGGCTGGGTGAAAGGCTCTGCATCCAAGGCGAGCGCCCGCTCATAGGCCTTGACGGCATCGTCGACGATCAGGGCCATGGCATATGCAAAAGTACCGTGAACGGCGTAGGCGGCATTGGCAAATCCTGCCTGATCGACATTGACGAGGATCCGGATCTCGCCCTGCTCGAAGAGGGAGACCTTTTTCGAGCGGTGGACCGCCGTCTTTTTGAATCCCAGGGTGCGCAGCAAGGCAACCAGCTCGACTTCGTCTTCCTCGTCGGTGGCAAACTCGACGAAGCCGACGCCCTTGACGGAAGGCCTTTCCGGCATCGCCGCCCCGGTCATGCTGCCGATGCCGAGATGGCGGCGCACCTGATCGCCAAGATAGATCAGCGAGCGGTGGCCGTCGGCGGCAATCGCCCGCGACAAACCACCTCGAAACTGGTCGTTGAAGATCTCCAGGGAGAAATACCCGTCATAACCTGTCGCAGCGACGGCTTCGGTGAAGGCCGTGACGGGTAGGTCGCCTTCACCCGGCATATTTCGGAAGTGGCGGCTCCAATAGAGCAGGTCCATGTCGATCAGCGGAGCATCGGCAAGCTGGACGATGAAGATCTTCTCTTTGGGAATCGAGCGGATGGAATTGACGTCGATCTTGCGCGACAAGGTGTGGAAGCTGTCGAGGATAAGGCCGACATTTGGATGATCGGCGCGACGGACGATCTCCCAGGCGTCGCGGTGGTCGCTGATATGGCGACCCCAGGCAAGCGCCTCGTAGCCCACCCTCAGTCCACGCCTGGCGGCACGCTCGCCGAGTTCATGAAAGTCCTCTGCTGCCCGGTCGATGCCGCCGATGGCGGCCGGCGAGACGTTCGAGCAGACGAGCACCAGATCCGTTCCAAGCTGCTGCATGACGTCGAACTTCCGTTCCGCGCGGTCAAATGTGCGGCTCCGCAGCGGCTCCGGCATGCCTTCGAAATCACGAAATGGCTGAAACAGGGTGATCTCCAGGCCATGGTCGCGGACGAGTTTTCCGACATCGGCCGGGCTGCCGTCGAAGGCGAGGAAGTCATTTTCGAAGATCTCGACGCCGTCGAAGCCCGCCCGGGCGATCGCCTCGAGCTTCTCCGGCAGTTCGCCGCTGATCGTGACAGTCGCAATCGAGGTCCTCATGTCAAAGCCCTTCCGATATCCGTGCGGGATTAAACGAGCGCCGAACACGACAATGCGTTCCAGAAAATCGCTCGCTACTATTATGGCAAATGTCGTGAGGAATTCAAATAGCGTGTCTTATGATAAATTCTCATATGATTTTGAAAAACTCTGTTGATTTGAGAGTCCTTCTCTGGCAATCATTCCTCACACAGTCAAAAGGTGAGGTGGCTGTCCGGTCGAGTGACCGCCAAAGGAGGAGGAGTTACATGTTTAAGTCTTTGCTAACGCGCCGAAACGCGATGCTCGGAGCCGCGGCCCTGGTGGCTGCCGTCACCCTGGCGCAACCGGCCGCCGCCATCACGCCTGATGAAATCAAGGCTCGCGGCAAGATCATCGTCGGGATTCAGGGTGACAATCCGCCCTGGGGCTTTGTGACCAGCGGCGGCAAGCAGGACGGCCTCGATGCCGATATCGCGACGCTGTTTGCCAAGGAACTGGGTGTTTCCGTCGAGTTCGTGCCGCTTGAAGTCAACAATCGCATTCCCGCACTGACGGCCGGCCGTGTCGACGTTCTGTTTGCCACGATGGCGATGCTGCCGGATCGCGCAAAGGCCGTGCAGTTCAGCAAGCCCTATGTTGCCAACGCCATCGTTCTGATTGGTCCGAAATCTGCAGAGATCAAGACCAATGCCGACATGGCCAAGTTCACAGTCGGCGTCGCCAAGGGTGCAGCCCAGGACACGCAGGTCACCAAGAACGCACCGCCGAGCACGACCATCCGGCGCTATGACGGAGACGCCGCGAGCGTCCAGGCCCTGGTGTCCGGCCAGGTCGAGACCCTCGGGGGCAACATCTTCTACATGGACCGGGTGGAGAAGGCTCGTCCGGGCGAATTCGAAAACAAGCTTGAATTCCAGAAGCTCTATAACGGTGCTTGCACGCGCCTCGGCGAAAAGGAAATCAATGCGGCGATCAACACCTTTATCGACAAGATCAAGGCCAACGGCGAACTCAAGACCGTCTACGACAAGTGGATGAAGGTTCCAGTTCCGGAATTCCCGGAAAAGCTGGAAGGCATTCCGTTCGCGGCGAACTGAAAGCTCATAAATCGAGCATTGAGTCGAGGAGGTGGGCATCCCTGGTGATGCCCGCCAACGCTACCACCATGTTTCGAGACCGGCTTCGGCCCGCGTCCGGGAGCGCGATCATGAACAAGCCAATCTTTGTGCTCAATGGACCGAACCTCAATCTTCTCGGTCAGCGCGAGCCGGCGATCTATGGGACCACGACGCTTGCGGATATCAGGAAACGGTGCGTGACCAAGGCAAAGGCCCTGGGTTTCGACGTCGAGTTTCGCCAGACCAATTTCGAGGGCGAACTGGTCGAGAGCGTGCATCAGGCCCGGACCGACGCCTGTGGCATCATCATCAATCCTGCCGGTTATACGTTCACATCGATCGCTCTTCTCGATGCGTTGAAAATGTTCGACCCGCCGAAGATCGAGCTGCACATTTCGAATGTTCATGCGCGCGAGAGCATCTACCACAATTCGCTGATCTCGCGCGTTGCCACCGCCATCATGATCGGCTTTGGAGCCGACGGCTACGAGCTCGCTATCCAGGCGATGGCAGGAATGGTCAAGCGGGACTGAACTTTCAGGAAGACGGGCCGGAAGGATCGCCATGAACTATAAGTTGGATTTCACCCCGGTCATAGATGGCCTGCCGAGCCTTCTGCTCGGCTGCCTCGGGACATTCTTGCTTGCCATTTGTGGGATGCTGCTGGCGATCATCATTGGAATTGGCGGCGTTGCGCTGCGCGACTCTGCGCTCAAGCCGGCGCGGTGGCTGGTCATCGCCTTCGTCGAACTGATCCGCAACACGCCGTTTCTGGTCCAGATCTTCTTCATCTATTTTGCGCTTCCGCTGACAGGCATCAGGCTGGATCCGACGCCGACGGCGATTATCGCGCTCGGCATCAACGGTGGTGCCTACGCCATCGAGATCATTCGCGGCGGCGTTCAGTCGATCCCGAAGGGACAGATGGAAGCGGGGCTCGCCCTTGGTCTGCACAAGGCTCAGGTCTTCCGGCTGATCATTCTCAAGCCGGCATTGCGGGCGATTTATCCGTCGCTGACGAGCCAGTTCGTCCTCCTGACGCTCACCACCAGCATTGCATCGGCGATTTCGGCCTACGAGCTGACCTCCGTATCGCAGCGCATCGAGTCGGAGAGCTTCCGCAGCTTCGAGGTCTACTTCACGGTCACGGTTTTCTATTTCGTGATCTCCTGGCTGATGATGCGCATCTTCGCGCTGTTTTCGGCGCGCTACTTCAAATATCCGGTCAAGTAGGAGGAATTCCATGGGTCACGACGAATTCGTCTTCCTCCTGATCGGCCTGAAGTGGACCGTGGTCCTGTCCGCCGTCGGCTTCGTCTGCGGCGGCATTGCAGGGCTCGGCGTCGCCCTTGCGCGCGCCTCGGGCATACCGCTGCTGGAACGCGTGACGGCCGCTTATATCGCCGTCTTCCAGGGCACACCGCTGCTGATGCAGCTTTTCGTCGTCTATTACGGTCTGGCGCTGTTGGGGCTGATGCTCGATGCTTGGGTGGCCGTTGCCATCGGCCTGACCCTGCATGCGAGCGCCTATCTCGGCGAGATCTGGCGCGGATCGATCGAAGCGGTTCCGCGCGGCCAGACGGAAGCGGCAAAGGCTCTCAGCCTCAGATACGTCTCGCGCATGAGGGATGTCATCCTGCCGCAGGCGCTGCGCATCTCGCTGCCAGCCACGGTCGGTTTCCTCGTGCAGCTGATCAAGGGCACCTCGCTGGCATCGATCGTCGGCTTCACCGAGCTGACGCGGGCCGGCAACATCATCTCCAACCAGATCTTCCAACCGCTGACGGTCTTCGGCATCGTCGGCGCTCTCTATTTCCTGATGTGCTGCCCACTGACAATTCTTGGCGCGCGCCTCGAACGAAGGTTTGCCGCCTCTGCGCGCTGATCCGCATCCCTCGTCTTCGATGCGATCCAGCCGCCAACGTGGAGTTCTACTGATGACCAGTCCCAGTCCTGCTCAAGGCGCAGAAACGATGATCACCATGGAGCGGGTGGAGAAGTGGTATGGCGCTTTTCAAGCCCTACACGACATCAACATATCGGTTCGTAGTGGCGAGAGGATCGTCTTGTGCGGGCCTTCCGGTAGTGGGAAGTCGACGCTCATCCGTTGCATCAACCATCTCGAGACCTACGAGAAAGGTGAAATTCGCGTTGGCGGGATTCTTCTCAGCAACCAGGCCAAGACCATCGATGCGATCCGTCGTGAGGTCGGCATGGTCTTCCAGCAGTTCAATCTGTTTCCGCATCTGACCGTGCTGCAGAACTGCATGCTGGCGCCGATGAAGGCTATCGGCGTCGGCAAGGCGGAGGCCGAGGAACGGGCACGCGGGCTGCTCGAGCGGGTCAAGATCCTGGAGCAGGCCGACAAATATCCGGTGCAGCTTTCGGGTGGCCAGCAGCAGCGCGTGGCCATTGCCCGCGCGCTTTGCATGCGGCCGAAAGTGATGCTGTTCGACGAGCCGACGTCGGCGCTTGATCCGGAGATGGTCAAGGAGGTGCTGGATACGATGATAGCGCTCGCCGACGAGGGCATGACGATGATCTGCGTCACCCACGAGATGGGTTTTGCCCGTCAGGTCGCAGACCGCGTGATCTTCATGGCCAGCGGCGCGATTGTCGAGGAGGCCCCGCCGGCCGAGTTCTTCACCAACCCACAGCATGAGCGAACCAGGAAATTCCTCGGAGAAATCCTGCGAAAGTAAGGCGTCTCAAGGTCGATGCCTCTGGCAAATTATGGGAGCCGGCAATGAAGCCGATAGAGATTGCAGTCATGGGAGCCGGCCTCATCGGCAGGCGCCACGTCGAGCGCATCATCTCCGAGCCCGGAACCGTTCTCTCGGCGGTGATCGATCCTTCTGCCGCCGGTCGCGACTTTGCCGAGAATGTCGGGGCCCGATGGTACCGGAGCTTCTCAGACATCCGCGTCGAGGACAGGCCTGACGGCATCATCGTGGCAACGCCGAGCCAGCTCCACGTTGAGAACGGAATGGAGATCGTCGCTGCCGGCATTCCTGTCCTGATCGAGAAACCGATCGCCGACGATGTCGATGCTGCAGCGGCCCTGGTTGCCGCCGGTGAGAAGGCTGGCATACCGCTGCTCGTCGGCCATCACAGGCGCCACAATCCGATGATCCAGGTGGTCAAACAGATCGTCGACGGCGGAACGCTTGGCCGGATCCTCACGGTGCACGGCACGTTCTGGGTCGCCAAGCCCGACGACTATTTCGACATCCCCTGGCGGCGCGAGGCGGGCGCCGGCCCGGTTTTCGTCAACCTGATCCACGATGTCGATCTCTTCCGATATTTCTTCGGCGAGGTCGAAGCAGTCCATGCGATGGAATCCCACGCCGTGCGGAACCATGCCGTCGAGGATACGGCTGTCGTGACGCTGCGTTTCGAAAGCGGGGTGCTTGCCACTCTCAACGGCAGTGATGCCGTGGCCGCGCCCTGGAGCTGGGAGACGACCACCGGCGAAAACCCTGCTTTTCCCCGTTACGATCAATTCTGCTACCAGATCGGCGGCACCAAGGGTTCGCTCGGAATTCCTGATCTGACGCTTTGGACGAGCCCTTCGAAGCCCGATTGGCTGGAGCCGCTTGCCGAGCAGCGCGTGACTTACCAAGCCGCCGATCCCCTTTGCGTTCAGCTCAGACATTTTTGCGATGTCATTCGTGGCGATGCCACGCCTCTGGTGAGTGGCCGGGAGGGCCTTGCCACGCTCAGGGTCGTCGAAGCGATCAAGAGATCGGCGCGCTGGGGACAGATGATCCACCTCTCTAAAGCCAGCGCCTCTTTTGATCCCCAGAAAGTCTGACCACATGATCACCGGGACGACCAAACTCATCGCTCACCTCGGCTATCCGACGGAGTCCTTCAAGGCCCCGCTGATCTACAATCCTTACTTCGAGAAGAACGGAATTGATGCCGTCGTCGTGCCGATGGGCTGCAGGCCGGAGGACTATTCGGCATTTCTGAAGCTTCTGTTCCGGTTGTCCAATATCCACGGTGCTCTGATCACGATGCCGCACAAGATTTCGACGATGGCGCTGCTCGACGAAACGTCGACCAACGCGAAAGTCGCCGGCTCGTGCAATGCAGTGCGTCTCGGTTCGGACGGCAGGCTGATCGGTGACATGTTCGATGGCGAGGGCTTCGTTCGCGGCGTGTTGCGCAAGGGTAAAAAGGTTGAAGGAGCCCATGCGCTCATTGCGGGTGCCGGCGGCGTCGGCTCGGCGATCGCGGCGTCGTTGGCACAGGCGGGCGTGGACCATCTGGCCATCTTCGACGCCAACGAGACGACCGCGACCGCGCTGCAGGACAGGCTGAGGAAATATTATCCGCAGCTTGAAGTAACGGTCGGCTCCGCCGATCCGGCAGGCTTCGACATCGTCGTCAATGCGACGCCTCTCGGAATGCGACGGGGTGACCCGCTGCCGATCGATATCGACCGCATCTCGCCTTCGACCTTCGTCGGCGAAGTCGTGATGACGAAGGAGATAACCCCTTTCCTCGAGGCCGTGCGGGCGCGCGGCTGTGCATTTCAGGTGGGGACGGACATGTTGTTCGAACAGATCCCGGCCTATCTCGAATTCTTCGAATTCCCGACGACGACTGCCGACAATCTGCGTGCCATCGCCAAGCTCGGATGATGCGAATTTAAAGCGAGGCGGTGATGCCGCCATCGACGGTCAGCATGTGGCCGTTGACGAAGGAGGAGGCATCCGAGGCCAGGAAGACGGCGGCGCCGACAAGCTCCTTGACCTCGCCCCAGCGGCCGGCCGGCGTGCGGTTTTCAAGCCAGCCGGAAAACTTCGGATCATCGACCAGCGCCTGGTTGAGCGGCGTGCGGAAATACCCGGGCGCGATCGCATTGATCTGCAGGCCGTATTTCGCCCAGTCGGTTGCCATGCCGCGCGTGAGGTTCTTTACAGCACCCTTGGTGGCGGTATAGGGCGCGATGCCGGGACGGGCGAGTTCGGCCTGGACGGAGGCGATGTTGATGATCTTGCCGCGGCCGCGCGCAATCATCGCCTGGGCGACCGGCTGGCTGACATAGAACAGGCTGGAGACATTGGTCTTGAAGATTTCGTCCCATTTGTCGACCGGAAAGTTCTCCAGCGGTGTGCGAAACTGCATGCCGGCATTGTTGATGAGGATGTCGATCGGGCCGATCTCGGCCTCGATATAGGCGATGGCAGTGCGGCTGGCCTCCGCATCGGTGACGTCGAAGGCGGCACTGACGGCATGGCGATGGCTGCGACGAATATCCTCGGCGGCGGCCTCCGCCTTCTGCGCGTTGCGGCCGTTGATGATGATCGAAGCGCCATGCTCGGCAAGCCCGACCGCCAATGCGCGGCCGATGCCCTGACTGGAGCCGGTGACTAGCGCGCGGCGGCCGGAGAGATCGAAGAGGGGAAAGGTCACGGGGCTGCTCCTGATTTCATTGCACTCTGCATAGCCGGTTTCCGGCATGAGATGCAAAGGCGCTGAATCAGGTGGTTCCAAGCCTCCTGATATTCCCCGTCAGCTCCTTCGCCAGTCGCAGGCTGGCGGCGGTTGCTATCGTCATTTGCGGCAGCAGCAGCCATTCGAGCGTCCAGGCAGCACCCGAGCGTTCCTGTTCGTGCACGAGGGACTGGTGGACGCCCGATAAAAGAGTGGCGTTGAAGCGCGCGAGCGAGATGAGGACTTCGGCAGAAACGGGGTTCTCCTTGTGCGCCATCGCCGACGAGGTGCCGCCGCCCGAGATTTCGATTTCATCGCCGTCCTGGGCAAGCAGCGCGATATCCTGCCCCATCTTGCCGAGACTGCCCGATATTGACGCGAACAGGCCGGCAATATCGGCGATTGGCAGGCGCCCGCTTTGCCATTGCGGCGCATCGGTGAGGCCGAGTTCCTGGGCGAGGGAGGCGCGGATTGCCGCGGCCTGCGACCCGAGCTTGTCCAGCGTGCCTGCCGCACCCCCGAACTGAACGGGAAAACTCTGCTCGGTCAGGCGGTCGCGATAGGTCGTCAACGGTGCGCGCCACGCATTGAGGCGATCGGCGACGGTGATCGGGATCGCCGCCTGCATGCGGGTATGACCCATCAGCTGGTTCCGGCCGAACTGGCCGTCCAGCGCATCGAGCCCCGCGGCGATGGTGGAAAGCCGGCCGGCAAATAGGAAGACGACGGCCTTCAGGCGGATCATCAGGCTGGTATCGATGACATCCTGGCTGGTAGCACCGAGATGCAGGCTTTTTGCCGCTTCCTCGCCAACATCGGTACGCAGCTGCTTGATGAGGTCGGGAACGACGACGCCGTCCCTTGCCGTTGCCGATCGAAGACTGGAGACCTCGGGTGAGAAGGCGGCGCAGGTGTCAGCGATGCGCCTTGCGGCTTCGGCAGGGATCAGGCCATGAGCGGCTTCAGCCTTGGCGAGCGCGGCCTCGAAGGAGAGCATGGCCCGGATATCCGCCTCGGCAGAGATATAGGGCGCGATTTCATCGTCGCCGAGCAGGCCGGAAAGGAAAGGATGGTCGAAGGGCGATGCGGTCATGATCGTCTCGGTTCGTGGTGGTGGCCCCTTATCCGGCTGCCGCCACTTCTCCCGGTTGGGGAAAAGGGACTCGAGGCGGCGTCCGCGCTTCATGGGCAGGTGATCTCGCGTGGGCACGTCCCCTCTCCCCTAGGGGAGAGGGCAGGGTGAGGGTGAGGGGGACGCTACCTGCAGATAACCGCCCCAGCAAGCCGATCGCGACGGCCGGCCCTTAAATATCGAGAAACACCGTTTCCTTTGGGCCTTGCAGATGGATGTCGAAATGACAGGTCGCGCCGTCGCGGGTGGCGATCATAGTCGCGACGCGCTCGCGATGTTCGATGCGCGAAAGCAGCGGGTCGGCGGTGTTGGCCTCCGTCTCTTCCGGAAAATACATGCGCGTGTGCAGGCCGATATTGATGCCGCGGGCGACGATCCAGAAGGTGATGTGCGGGGCTTGTCTGCGTCCGTCCTTGAAGGGGACGCGGCCGGGCTTGACGGTCTCGAAGCTGTAGACGCCGTCCTCAGCACGGGTCGGGCAGCGGCCCCAGCCGGTGAAATTGGGATCGGCGGCGCCGCGCATTTCCGACGGGCTGTTGTAGAGGCCGGCGCTGTCGGCCTGCCAGATCTCGATGACGGCATCGCGCACCAGCGCCCCGGCGCCGTCGAAGATCCGGCCGGTGACGGTGATACGCTCGCCGAGCGTCTTGTCGTTGACCATCGCGATGCCGAGATCGGTGTCGTAGACGCCCGCTATGTCGCAGAAATTCGGCGTCAGGCCGATATGGACATAGGGGCCTGCCGTCTGCGACGGGGTTTCCTTGAGGTAGCCGAGCTGCTGCATGGTCAGTTGCCCTCCAATTTGTTTTCGAACATGGTCGAGCGGCGGCCGCGCAGCACAATGTCGAATTTATAGGCGCGTGAATCCATCGGGATGGTGTTGCCCCAGTCGAGCGGGGCGATCAGTTGCTCGATCGCCGCCTTGTCGGGGATCGTGCCGACGATCGGACATTTCCAGATCATCGGATCGCCTTCGAAATACATCTGGGTGATCAGGCGTTGGGCAAAGCCGTGTCCGAAGATCGAAAAATGGATATGGGCGGGACGCCAGTCGTTGATACCGTTCGGCCAGGGATAGGCGCCGGGACGGATGGTGCGGAAATGGTAGTGGCCGTCCTCGTCGGTGATGGCGCGGCCGCAGCCCCCGAAATTCGGGTCGATCGCCGCCAGATAGGTTTCCTTCTTGTGGCGATAGCGGCCGCCGGCATTGGCCTGCCAGAACTCGACCAAGGCGCCGGCAACCGGCTTGGCGCGCTCGTCGAGCACGCGGCCATGGACGATGATGCGTTCGCCGATGGCACTTTCGCCGGGCTGCGCGTAGTTCAGGATCAGGTCGTTGTCGAGTTCGCCGATCATCGAGTGGCCAAAGACCGGACCGGTGGTCTCGGAAATCGTGCCGTCGAGCGACAGCAGCGCGCGCTGTGGCGCGCGCAGCACGGAGGTCTTGTAGCCGGGGGTCAGCGCCGGCGCATGCCAGGCACGGTCGCGGGCGAAGAAGCCGCCGGTCTCGGGCTTGCGGTTCGGTCGTTCGGACATTTTCCTCCCTCAGGCCGCCTTTTCGGCGTCCATCTGTTCAAAAGCCTGTTTTGCGATCTTGATCGCGTGATTGGCGGCAGGAACCCCGGCATAGATCGCCACATGCAACAGCGCCTCGCAAATATCCTCGCGGGTTGCGCCCGTATTGGCAGTGGCGCGCACATGCATGGCGACCTCGTCGTCCTGGCCAAGCGCGGCGAGCAGAGCGATCGTGACGATCGAGCGCTCGCGCTTCGTCAGCGCCGGGCGCGACCAGACATGGCCCCAGGCGGCTTCGGTGATCAACTCCTGAAAGGGGCGGTCGAACTCCGTCGATGCGGCGGCGGCGCGGTCGACATGGGCGTCGCCTAGCACGGCGCGGCGGGTCGCCATGCCCTGGCGATAGCGCTCGGAGGAGGACGCGGTCTCATTCATGGGCTGACTTCTCCAGACGGAATGGATGTGAGGAAGGCGCGGATGATCGCCGTCAGCGCCTCTGGCTGCTCGACGCAGGGAATGTGCGCGCAATCAGGGATGACCTCGTAGCGGGCGCCGGATATCAGCTTTGCAGTCGAAAGCACGAGATCGGGCGGCGTTGAGCCGTCCTGGTCGCCGACAATGCAGATCGTTGGCACAGTGATCGTCTTGGCGATTTCGGTAAAATCGGCATCGCGGATCGCGGCGCAGGCGGCGAGATAGCCCTCGACGGGCTGGCGCGTCAGCATGTTGCAATAGCCGGCATAGGCGGTGCTCTCGGGCCGGCGGAAGGCGGGCGTGAACCAGCGTTCCATGATGGCGTCGACAATGCTGCCGATCCCATTTCTCTCGACGGCGGCGATGCGGGCGTTCCAGCTCTCCGCCGTGCCGATCTTAGGGGCGGTGTCGCAGAGGATCAGCGCGCGGACCAGATCCGGCCGGCGGTGATAGAGCGACTGGGCGATGAGGCCGCCGACCGAGAGACCGCAGATGACGGCATCCTTGACCGACAGCAGATCGAGAAGGCCGGCGAGATCCGTCGCATGGTCCTCGATCGATGAGGGGAGCTGGCCGACATCGGAAAGGCCGTGGCCGCGCTTGTCGTAAAGCACGATGGCGAATTCACCGGCAAGCCGCACCACGACGTCACGCCAGATGCGGAAATCCGTTCCGAGCGAATTGGTAAAGACGATCACTGGCCTGTCGGCGGGGGCGCCGATGATCTGATAATGGATCGTCACGTCGTTTATGCGGGCGAATTGCACGTCACTCTCCTCCTGTTTGGTGAAATTGACTGGTTGATCCGGTTAAGTAAAATGATATTTACTGGCGTTTCGATAACCCTGGAGTTATGCGAGCGATGATCGACAGCCGGGTGAAGTTCCGCCATCTGCAAACCTTTGTCGAGGTAGCGCGGCAGAAGAGCGTCATGAAGGCCGCCGAATTGCTGCATGTCAGCCAGCCGGCGGTCACCAAGACGATCCGCGAACTGGAGCAGGTGCTGGGTGTCGATGTTTTCGAGCGCGACGGCCGCGGCATCAAGATCACCCGCTACGGCGAGGTCTTCCTGCGGCACGCTGGTGCTGCGCTGACCGCATTGCGCCAGGGCCTCGATTCCGTCTCGCAGGAGCAGTTTTCCGAGGCGCCGCCGATCCGCATCGGCGCGCTGCCGACGGTGTCGTCGCGCATCATGCCGCGGGCGATGGAACTCTTCCTCAAGGAAAAGACCTGGAGCCGGGTGAAGATCGTCACCGGCGAGAACGCGGTGCTCCTGGAGCAGCTTCGTGTCGGAGATCTCGATATCGTCGTTGGACGTCTGGCAGGCGCCGAGAACATGGCGGGCTTTTCCTTCGAACATCTTTATTCCGAGAAGGTGGTGTTTGCCGTGCGCGCCGGCCATCCGCTTCTCGACGGCCGGCAATCGCTGTTTGCCGGCTTCGCCAACTATACGGTGCTGATGCCGACGCGGGGCTCGATCATCCGGCCGGTGGTCGAAAACTTCTTGATCGCCAACGGCGTCTCCAGCCTGCCGAACCAGATCGAGACGGTGTCGGATTCCTTCGGCCGCGCTTTCCTCAGGGCAAGCGATGCGATCTGGATCATTTCCAACGGCGTGGTGGCGGGCGATGTCGCCGACGGGCGGCTGGCGCTTCTGCCGGTCGATACCGGCGAGACCAAGGGGCCGGTCGGGTTGACGATGCGTGCCGATGCCGTGCCGTCGCTGCCGCAATCGATCCTGATGCAGACGATCCGCGAGGCGGCAGACGAGGCGACCCTTTAAATTCGCTTGATGAATGCCCAGATTTGGACTATGTCTAATTCAAGACAGGAGGCTTTCATGCAACATGCGCGACGTGAGCAACGGGAAGACCAAGGGCCACAGCGGCTGGACATGGAGCGGTTTGCTCCGGCCAACCGCAAGAGGCTGAGCGCCCCGGCCCTGCGAACCTTTCTGGCGATCACCGATCTCTGGGGATTGACGGAAGAGCAGCGTCTGCTCGTGCTCGGCTATCCCTCCCGGTCGACCTATCACAACTGGGCCAAACAGGCGCGCGAGCATGGCGCTTTCACGCTCGATGTCGATACGCTGACTCGCATCTCGGCCCTGCTTGGTATCCATCAGGCTCTCGGCGTGCTGTTTTCCGATGAACGCGCCGGCGTCGCCTGGCTGCGCACACCGCATCAGGCGCTCGTTTTCAGCGGGCATCCGCCGCTTGATATCGTGACGAACGGGACCCAGGACGGGTTGATGACCGTCCGACGGTTTCTCGACGGCGCCCGAGGTGGTCTCTATATGCAGCCGAATGCGCTCGACGAAGCATTCACGCCGTACGAAGATGCGGACATCGTCTTCCGGTGAGGGATCGTTTTGCTGAGGCGCCGCGTCCGTCGTACCGGCTGATCCCTTCGCAATTTCCGCCAATCGGGCTTTTTGAGACGGTGACGAGGGCGGCCGATCTCGAAGCCGTGATGGAGCTCGTCGGCTGGACCAACGACCGGCTCGTCGCCGACCGCATCCAACGGCTTCCCGAGGACCAATGGGTTTACGGCATTGGTAATGCCAGTATTGTCATGGCGGCATTCCTGCATGTCGCACCTGGCGGAATGCGCTTCAATGGCCCGGATCTCGGCGCCTGGTATGCCGCCGACGATCTCAAGACGGCCGCCGCCGAAGTTGGCCATCATCTCAGGCGCGAAGCTTACGCACGTGGCGTCGCGACGATGGCGCGCACCTATCGAACCTATTCGGCCACTCTGTTTGGCGATTACCTCGACATTCGCGGCGAGCAGATGCGGCGGCCCGATGTCTATGACGGCACCAGCTATGCGGCGTCGCAAGTGCTGGGGGAAGAGGTGCGCTCGAGCGGCGGCGCCGGTATCCTTTACGACAGTGTCCGGCTGAAAGGCGGAGTGGCCATCGTCGCCCACCGGCCGCGCAATATTCAGGGCGTGGTGCAGGCTGACCACTTCGAAATCACCGTTTCCGCCACCGACCGACGCATCGATGTCAGGAAGCTTGCAGCCTGACGGCAGCCACCGCAGGCCAGCGCCGGGGATATGGGTAATACTCAAACCGGCAATCGTTCGGCCCACGCCTTTACCGCTTTCGCCATCGTGGCGAGGTGATCGGCACTGGAAAAACCGGAGATCGTCTTGCGCGGCTTGAGGTCGTGGTCGCCATCCTCGAGCCAGAGGATCTCGATCTTGTCGGACAGATCGTAGCCCGGCACCTCTTCGCGCGTGCCGAATTCGTCGCGCGTTCCCTGGCAGATCAGCGCGGGCGTCGTCAGCCCCGCGAGATGGCCGGTGCGCAGCTTCCCGGGCTGGCCGGGCGGATGGAAGGGATAGCCGAGGCAGAGCAGGCCGGCGATCTTCCCCCGACGATAGAGATCGTCGGCGATCATGCTGGCGACCCGGCCGCCCATCGACTTGCCGCCGATGATAAGCGGGCCGCTGGCGCCGAGCTCGGCGATGGCCGTTTCGTATTCGGGAATGAGCGTTTCGGCCCGCGGCGGCGGCTTGCGGCCAACCGAGGTGCGGCGGGCGGCCATATAGGCGAATTCGAAACGGGCCACACGGAAGCCGGCGTCAGCGAGTGCATTTGCCGCTGCTGTCATCGATGCGGAATCCATTGGTGCGCCGGCGCCATGCGCCAGTTGGATGGTGAAGCGCGCATCCTGAGGCCCCTGCAGCAGAAACCTGTCAAGCATTGGTAATCCTCCATCCATCGTCGGAACCATGTCGACGGCCGTGACTTCTTCCTGGAAAGGAGACTGACAATGTCGACGAATGATCAAAACGTAAAGCCCGAGCAGCGGCGCCCCAAGGATGTCGGCGCCGTTCCTGAAAAGCCGGAGCCCGCCGACGCGGAATCGATGGCGCCGCCGGTGGTGCAGCCGGCTGGGGTCAGGGACAAGAGCGAACGGCCCGTGGTCAATCCGATCACTGGGGTCGCCTCCTGATCGACTGCGGACAATTGTCGTGCAGAACCGATGAACCGCCTCTTGAAACCCCGGCGGAAAGGGTCCATATACCGGTCCTGCCTGAAAAATGGATGCGCGCGGTATCGACGTCGTCGAACTGTTCGTTGTCCGACAGGATAAGGGCGCTCCCCGCAAGGGTCGAGCGCCCTTTTTGCTTTCGAGCCATCCCTGATTTCCGCAGTCAGCCCGAGCGGACATCGGAGACTCGATCACAGAAAGAAGGCTTCGCCCTCTTTCCGATAGTGGGCCCGGAGGGAGCGCCCACCATCGCTCAAAACCCTTAGAAAGCGGGCTTTCAGGGAAGGCTTGGGGGACACGATGTCCCCCTTTTGTGTATACCCATCTGACACATAGGCAGTCCTCACACAACTACATACTTTTTCGTAGCGCTTAGCTCGGAGGTTTCTACTTGCGTAGCGGCATCCAAAGCTGTGATTGTCGCGTCCCAATAACACAACGATGGAGGATGTGGTGGGAGCGCGAGATAGATGGACGATTGCGATCAAGTGTCCAGCGTGCGGTAACTCTGGTGAGGTCGAGGTATCGCAAGAGGATGGATGGTCTTTTATGCGGGATCAGTCGACTACCATCGATCATCTGCCGAAAGGGTTCTCAATTAGAACGAGCGGGGACGCAGCTTCTATGACATTCATTTGCGATGCTGATGGCTCGGTTGCAGTTAAAGGCTGATGGTTGGCGCTGCTGAAATTTGAATAGGCGCATTTTTGCCTCACATCACCACAATTGCCTGCCTGAGTTGTGTTTGCAGCCTCGCAAACATTGTCCTTAGAACTTGGACAAAGCATCATATCGACAGTCACTGATTCGAATTGCAGAGAACCATGAGCATAGAGAACTTTCACAGCACGCAGATTGGTACAAGCGAGCTTATATGCGGTGATGTTGTAGATAGTTTGGAGAGCTTGGAGGGGCGGTCTTATCAGCTAATCGTTTCATCTCCTCCCTATAATATCGGAAAAGTGTACGAGCGGGATAGTAAGCGAACACTTGATGAGTATTCTGAGTGGCAGTTCAATGTTGTAAAGGGCCTAAAGGGTCTTCTTGCTGACAATGGCAGTATTTGTTGGCAGGTTGGAAGTTTCGTTCGCAATAATGAATACGTACCGCTGGATATAATATTTTATCGAATTTTCGCTGAACTTGGCTTTAAACTCAGAAACAGGATAATTTGGCGGTTTAATTTTGGCCTTAATTACGACAAGCGGTTCTCGGGACGATACGAGACCATGCTTTGGTTCACGAAGTCTGATGACTATGTGTTCAATCTCGATCCGGTTAGGATCCCGCAGCTTTATCCTGGGAAAAGGCACGTCCAGACAAAAGGTGCCGAGAAGGCCGGAAAACCAAGTGGTAATCCGCTCGGTAAGAACCCGTCCGACTACTGGGAGTTTTCCGCAGAGCGAGACTTCATGGCCAACCCGGTTTGGGATTTGCCTAATGTCAAAGCCAGTCACCCCGAAAAGACGAGCCACCCCTGTCAGTTCCCCATTGAACTTGCTGAGCGATGCGTGCTTGCCTTCACGAATCCCGGCGACGCGGTTCTCGATCCTTTTGTGGGCACCGGCGCCAGCCTTATAGCCGCTAAGAAACACGGTCGGGTTGCGACCGGGATAGACCGGGATGCGCCTTTTCTAGCAATTGCCGGAGAGCGCTTGGAGGCTTTTGAGAGTGGCGTGCTCCCGATGAGGCCTAGTGGGAAGGCAGTCCAGCGGCCGAACCCTAAAGACAAGGTGGCACGGGTGCCTGTCGAATGGGAAGCGAAGGTCGGTTGATATGGTGAAGAAGGGAGGGGGAAAAGGCGGCAAGAAACCTGCGTCAAAAAAGACTGCGCCAAAGAAGCTGAAGCTAACGCCTGCTCAGCGGAAAGCAAATCTGAGGACTAAACAGCATATCCGTTCGATTAAGGATGTGTTCACAGCTTTTGGTTTCAAGCACATTTCGGGGATGTCGAGAAAGAAATTCCAGTTCAAAGGGCGGGAATGTGATTTTGATGATGTGTTTTTGCTCGATAACGTTCTTGTCTTAGTTGAGCACACTGCACATGGCGAGGATCATGTGTCAGGCCATCTTGTTAATAAGAAGATAGTTTTCGACTACATTAATCAAAGTCCTGCTGAATTCATTGAATACGTCCGAGGAAATTTCTATGACTTCAGTTCTGTTGCGGATCCGCTTTATCAAGATCATCATTTTCAGGTGAAAATTGTTTACGCGTCTTTGAACAACCTCAAATCGTCCATCAAGGCGCATGTACAAGACGTATATTTCCTCGACTATCCCTATCTTCGTTACTTCAAGAATCTTGCCGCAACTATCAAAGCATCTGCCAAGTGGGAGATGCTTGGCTATCTAGGCGTCAATGCGGGTGAGTTTTCGAAGAGTATCCTGTCCGAAAGTTCCTCCAGCAACAAGTTCAATGGCTCGGTTCTCCCTGAATCGCAGTCCCACTTTCCTGCTGGATACAAGGTCGTATCATTCTACGTCAGCGCGGGTGAGCTTATACAGCGTGCGTACGTCTTGCGACGGGACAGTTGGCGCGAGAACAACAACATCTACCAGAGGCTACTCGGGCGGAAAAAAATAGAAAGCTTGCGCAAGCACCTTCTCGATAAGAGAGGGGTTGCTATCAACAACATCATCGTGACGCTGCCGGAAAGTACGAAGGTCTTGGACCTGTCTAACAAGCAGGTGGAAACTGATAAAATTAAGTCCGTTCAGCTATCCAAGGTCGAACTGCCAGTGGATTTTAATTCCATAGGCATAATCGACGGACAGCATCGTGTCTTTTCTTACTACGAGGGCGGCTCGAACGAGTCTCAGATGGCTGTCTTACGGGCACAACAGAACCTTCTCGTCACTGGAATTATATTCCCTGAGAATACTGGCGAATTGGGGCGAGATCGGTTCTCGGCGGGGCTGTTCCTTCAAATCAACACCAACCAGAGCAAGGTGAAGCCGGAACTCATCCAGGAGATAGGGGTGATCTTGCGACCCTTTGCTGTGCAGTCAATTGCCCGGCGGGTTCTACGAGAGCTAAACAACAGGGGGCCATTCTCCGATCATTTCGCGACGGCGTTTTCGGAGGGGCCTAAAGTGAAGACGGCGACTGTTGTCTCGTATGGTATAACACCGCTGGTTCGGCCTAACGCGATAGATGGCCTATTCAATGTCTGGCAGTCCGCGAATAGGGATCTGCTGGATAAAGGCGGTGTGGATCCCAGCATTGATGAGGCCGTCGTTGTTCAGTTCGCAGAGTTCTGTGTGAAAGAAATCAACACATTCACCGGGGCGGTGCGATCCTATGTTTCCTCACGTTGGACTGCGGACAAGAGTGTGGGCGACCGGATGTTGACCACGGTGATAGTGAATGGCCTGTTCCACTGCCTGCGACGAATATGTGGTAGCGGAGCGCTAATGTCCTTTGATGAATACCGTGACAAGCTTTCCGGTATAGAAAACTTTGATTTTAGCGGTTTTGGATCGAACCGTTATAATCAGCTGGGACAGCAGCTTGCGCTAGAATTCTTCGGTATTCCTAAGGGCTCAGCGGAAGAATAACGGCTAGGATCCATCTAGCTCTCTCCCAACGTTATTTAAGCCTAGTGTGGTGCGATTTCGGCAGCAGCAATGAAATGCCGCTATCATTGGCATCGCACATCTGCTGGGAGGCTGAGCAACTAGCTATCAGTCATCTCTAGCAGCAAAGGCGGTCGGGTCGTAGACCTCCTCTAATGCTCTACGTGCGATGCCGGTAGGTAGATATTTCAGCATGTGAAACTCTGTTAGGAGCGCATCAAAATCATTTGCTTGTGGCATGAGTCCGTTAAACCCGGCTAGAGCCAGCTCGTGCGACGTCAACTGGCTACGAAGCAGGTTGCTGTACTGGATCTTTTCGGGCTCAGACAGAACCTTGTCGTCTTTTATGCGACGTAGGATGGTGTAGACAATACGGAACTAGGGGCCGAAGGTGCTTTCGAACCGGGCGTGAATGCCGAGCCGGTACAACTTCTCCAGTTGAGCTTGGGTCCTTCGGGTGGCCGTCGTTCTGGTTCTAACCAAGTAACGTAGCTCGTACATTGCCGTTCGAAATGCTGCTGCTTCAGTCTGCACCTTTGATCGTTCCGACGATGTGGCAATCTTGTTTGCCTTCCGGTATGGCAGGCTGTAGCGGAAGCGCACTTCGCGGCGAGTCTCGCGGAGTAGTGCCAGTAGTTCGAAGTATGAGCTTTCAAATCGGTAAGCGACAAGCTGACCCCATCTGGCGTCGGTAGCGTTGGCCGCTGTATTTCGGACAGACGATTCACAAACTGTGAGCTTCTATGTCTGCGCCTAGCTCTGGAACTAGAAACTTCCATATGATCGAGGCTGTTCCGGAACGACTTGAGGGCGCCCCACGGCAATTTCGGCGCCGCTGGTCCGATGATTTTAAAGCGCGGGCTGTGGCTGAGGCAATGGAGCCCGGCGCAAGCGTCTCGGCCATTGCGCATCGCATCGGCATACATCCCTCGCAGCTATTTGGCTGGCGTCGTGATGCTCGTGACGGACAACGATCCTCCTCGCAAGATCGGGCTGGTCAGGCAGGGACCAGGACGATTGGCACACGTGCGATGATCGAGCTTGTCATCGGCGACGTCGTTATCCGGGCCGACGCAGATATCGGCGAAGCACAGCTGCAGCGGGTGATCCGAGCGGTGCGATCGGCATGATCCCGTCCGGCGTGAAGGTCTTTCTTGCGAGCCATCCCATCGACTTCCGAAAGGGGCCGGACAGCTTGCTTTCGCTGGTACGGGATGCTGGCAGTGATCCGTTCAACGGTGCACTTTATGTCTTTCGGGCCAAGAGAGCAGACCGAGTCAAGATCGTGTGGTGGGATGGCTCCGGCGTTTGCCTCTATGCGAAGCGGCTGGAAAAGGCCCAGTTCTGCTGGCCCCGGATCGGCCATCATCGCGTCCAGCTCAATCATGCCCAGCTTCTGGCTTTAGTCGACGGAATGGACTGGAAGCGGGTTCGATCCACGCCGGTGAAGCCTCCCGAGATTGTTGGGTAAAACCGCTGCGGCGAAGTGAATCAGGTCCCTGAAACCATGGGCGGAGCGCGGCAAAATATGCTCTGATCATACCCATGACGCGGCCCGAGATTGAGCTCCCGGATGATGTAGAGGCTCTCAAAGCCATGGTCCTTGCCATGGCCGCAAAAGCAGCCCGCATCGAGGCTTTGGAGAAACAGGTTGACGATCTAGAGGCCCGCAACGCGGACGCCGATGAGCGCATCGAGCGGCTGACGCAGATCCTGAAGGCTTTCGATCGCGCCCGATTTGGCCGACGCTCGGAAAAGCTCGGCTCATCCACCGTCGATGACGAGCAGCATGCCTTTGTCTTCGAAGAGATCGAGACCGGCATTGCGACGATCAAGGCTCAGGTCACCAAAGGCCGCGGTAGCGCGGACAGCAAACGCACTCCGAGGCCACGCAAGGGCTTTGCGCCTCATCTTGAGCGCGTCGAGGTCGTGATCGAACCGGAAGAGCTTCCAGAACATGCAGGTAAGACCAAAATCCTGATTGGAGAAGACGTCTCCGAGCGGCTGGATGTCGTGGCAGCGAAGTTCCGTGTCATCGTCACCCGCCGGCCGAAGTATGCCTTTAGGAACGAGGATGGTGTCGTCCAGGCGGCGGCTCCGGCACACATCATCGAAGGTGGCATTCCGACGGAAGCACTTCTGGCCCAGATCGCCGTTTCCAAATATGCCGACGGGCTGCCACTCTATCGCCAGGAAGCCATCTACGCACGCGACAAGGTCGAACTCGACCGCAAGCTGATGGCTCAATGGATGGGCAAGCTGGGGTTCGAGCTCAATATCCTCGCCGACTACATCCTCGATGAGATCAAGAAGGCCGAACGGATCTTTGCCGACGAAACGACCTTGCCCACACTTGCTCCTGGTTCCGGATCAGCGAAGACGGCATGGCTATGGGCGTACGCCAGGGATGACCGGACTTTTGGGGGCAGCGGTCCACCGATGGTAGCCTATCGCTTCGAGGACAGTCGAGCCACCGAGTGTGTCGCACGACACCTGAGCGGCTATCGTGGAATCCTGCAGGTCGATGGATATGCCGCTTATAACAAGCTCGTCCGGAAAGATGGAGGCAATGACAGCGCCATCCTGGCCGGCTGTTGGTCACACAGCCGGAGAAAGTTCTACGAGTTGCATGTCGCAAAGAGCTCGAAAGTCGCTACAGACACCATCGAGCGTATGGCTGGGTTATGGGAGACCGAGGAGCGTGTGCGCGGCCAAAGCCCTGAAGCTCGTGTCGCTGCACGCCAGGAGATCTCCGCAGCGATCGTCCGTGACCTCTTCACTCTCTGGCAGGCGACCCTGCCGCGGGTCTCTGGAAAATCCAAACTCGCCGAGGCTCTGCGGTATGCCATCTCACGTCGAGACATCTTCGAGCGCTTCCTGACCGACGGCCGCATCGAACTCGACTCCAACATAGTCGAGCGAGCAATCAGACCCCAAGCGATCACGAGAAAAAATAGTCTATTCGCTGGAAGCGACGGTGGCGGCCGGACTTGGGCGACCATCGCGACGCTCCTGCAAACGGCAAAGATGAATGCCGTCGATCCGCAAGCTTGGTTGACCCAGACGCTTGAGCGCCTTGCGAATGGATGGCCCAGCAGTGAAATCGACGCGCTCATGCCATGGAACTACACCGCCTGAACGGCCCCGGCTTGTCGCTTACTCAAATCGTTGGCGGTGGTAATCTTTATTCTGCTTGTCCGCAGCGTGTCCTTGCATAAAAAGCGCGGCCAAAGCGCCTGTAAACGCTAGTCCGGCGAATAGTGCATTGAGCGCTCCAAATCCGTCGCCCCACTGGCCTGCCTTCTCCATCACGTTGTCGCCCGTAGGAAGACTTTCTATAGGAGGTGCAAGGGGCAACGGCAGCTTGAGAAAGCCCTCAGTAATGAACAGCTCGGAAATGCGCGGGCCTGACATGCCCCAGTACAGCCATGCTAGTACCACAGCAAACATCACCGCTATAACCATGAATCCGCGGAATAAAATTGACGCCATCTATCTGACTCTCGTGAGGTATATGAGGCTTGGTGCCAGTGCATTGATTAATGCAATCTGTACGGGATTTGTAGTGCGTCTGCCTGTGCAGTATCCGGGAAACTAGAAAATTTTACGTGGGGGTATTTAAGTCCCTTCGTGTTGGCGTTTCCCCCCATGGTGCATCCCTTCCTTGATATGACTGAAATGCACGTCCGCAAGAGTGTGCGACCATTCTGCGCAAGCTTCATTCTCGACAGAAGCGCATAAGGCGGGGATAGGGGGATGTCCATAAGGGTATACCCCTGCGGACGGCCGCACCATTGGTCTAATCACGTCCGTAAGGATTGTTCCGTGCATCCGGATGCCCAAGTCTCCGAACATTACCCTATCGGACAGTCCGGGGCCTCATGCCCGTCATTCTTTATGCACGCGTTTCAACCGCGGAACAGAAGATCGGCCACCGGACTGCCAATCTCGGCGCCGGTTTCGTCATCGATGGAATCGCTGCCGATCATGGCGTATTGGGTATCAGCACAGGCCTCGCTGAAAGTCCCCCGCGTCCTCATGCTCCGCTCAGTTAGGGTCTTTAAACCTAACGCCCACTCCTCCACCGTTCTTGGTAATGAACTGAATCCCGGCATCTTCCAGTGTCATTCGGATTAATTTTGAATTTGCAGCTGTGATCGATGGCGGACCGTCCTCCGCTTCTGCACGCCGTATCGTCGACAATCCTACGCTGGCCGACTCTGCAAGATCTTCAGCTGTCCATCGGAGTAGAGCCCTCGCCGCCCGAATCTGAGCCCCGGTTATTTTGCTCATTATTTTCGATTTCTCATTGAAACTTTTTAGTTCATGTGCAATATTTCGGTTCAAATCAGCCGTATTCGGTGTTTGAGCCACCGAATACGGCCTGACCACAACCTAAGCTGTCAGGAGCTCGGATCATGGCTGATTCCGACAATAGCAGAACTTTGTCTGCCGTCACGCTGAGTGAACTCCATTACGCGGTTGTGGCATAGGGCAGGGGTCATCATGGAACTACGCCAGCTTTCCTACTTCGTCGCGGTGGCCGAGGAACTGCATTTCGGCCGGGCGGCAGCCAAGGTGCGCATCGCCCAGCCGGCGTTGTCCAATCATGTGCAGGCGCTGGAGCGTGAACTCGGCTGTGCGTTGTTCATCCGCTCGACCAGGCGGGTGGAACTGACCAGGGCAGGGGAGATCTTCCACGAACGCTGCGTCGGGATCCTCAGCGAGGTCGATCTGAGTGCCGAGATCACCCGGGCGGTGGCCGGCAAGACGATCCGGCAGATCAGGATCGGCACCGTCTATCCGGCGACCACCGGCGTGCTGCCGGCGTTTCTTTCAAAGATCGCCCGCAAGTACCCGGATATCCGCATCCATATATCAAGCGGCAACACCGGCGACATCATCCGTGGTCTGGAGAACGGCCAGATCAATCTCGGCTTCATCAGACCGGTGGAAAACATCGGCTCCTTGCGCTTCGCCTCGATCGCCCATGAGCGGTATCTGCTGGCGGTGGCCAAGAGCAACCGGCTGGCGGAGCAGGCAGAGATTGCCATCGACGACCTGCGCTCGGAAAGGATCATCGCCTTCAATCGCAAGAACCTCTCCTATACAGAGCGGTACTTCAACGAGAAGTTCGAGGAATATGATCTGACCCGCAACATCGCTTATAGTTGCGACGACACCTATTCGCTGGTGTCGCTGGTCTCGGCCGGCCTTGGCATCGGCTTTGCGCCGGAATGGACCGAGGGCCTGCCGAACCGAGCCTTCGAGCTAAAGGCAGTCAGAGGCATCGACTTCCGGATCGGGCTTGGTGTCGCCTGGAACAAGGAGGACCCAACCGCCTCGCGCGACGACATCGTCGACATCGCCCGCTCATTGGCACGGCCGGCCAGGTGAGGTGAGGGAGCGCCACGGGTGGTGAACCCAAGTGGAATGGCTTGCCGAGGCAGGGGGATCAGGCGAGTAATGGGACGTCAGGCGGTCCTGCCCAACTGCCTCGCTGATCATGCCCTGCGTCATCCGCTGCGAGATTGATCGGCTTCTCGATCTTACCCTTCGATCGCAGTGAAACCCTTCAATCGCCGCGCAACACCAAGGCTGCCGAAACCAATCGACTTATCATAGCGCGCCCGGTCGCTTCGAAGGGAATGGTTGCGGACGAGGCAACCGGAACATTCCAAGAATGCTTGATTAGCAGGGCGCAAGGGGGCGGGGGCGGGCAGAACAAAGCGGAACATTTCACAACGGTTTCGTCATTCACGCGCCATTTACGCGCCAGCTATTTGCAGGGCCACGCCTCGCCAAAAGCCAAGCGTATAAGGTATCCGCCGTCTTGGTGACGTTCGCTGGGGTTCTTCTCAAGATATGGCAGAACACGTCGCGAGCTTGGCGGAGTATCATCCCTTTCGGATAGCAAATATTGCCGCCCATTCTGAATTTGGCAAAGCCCACATCCTTGTTCTGGGCAGTTTGGATCAGAGTGAGGTCTAGCAAATCGTCGTCGATTGTCTGCTTGTCCACCCAGCCGGCAACGTAACCAAACACCTCGGCCTGATTGTTCTGGCACATCGTGTAAATGTCATTGCCGTGGTGGAAGCCAGCTTGGGCATCGAATGCGAATATGCAGGTTCATCCTGTCCCCCGGATTTGGCGTGAACCTCAGGGTAGGTGAAATCTGCGGCCGGCGAATCCCCCTTAACCGGACTCTTTTTGGCACAATTCGAGGTAGCGCAGAATCTGGCTCGACGTTAAATAAGGCCACCCCGGTCTCTGCCAGGCTGCACCCGTAAGGTTGCGGGCGGGCGGGGCTTTCAGAAAGAAAGCCGGGTGCTATTAATTCATAATCAGACGCGAGTAATTGTTGAGAATGCTATAGCAAGTGTCGTCAACGAGATGGATTTGCAGGTTGTGACGGGCATCAAGACGCAAGGCACGCCGTAGTTCGGAATCGATGTGCAGGCGGTTTGACTCGGATATGCCTTTCGCCGATCCGACCACCGTTTTGTTTTCGCGGTCTCCGTCTGTCTGGAGCATTTTTATGTTCATGTCGCCATAGGAGAAGCCAAGAAACACGATGCTTGGCGCTTCCTCTAAGCGGCTCCGGATTTTCTCGACTGTATTTTCTTCGGTCATCTGTTCGGTGAAGGTGCGGATTTGCCTTGAGACCGCTAGTAGTTCGTCGCCATAGGCGTCCATGCCGAATTCGATGACGGACTTGCTACGATCCAACAGATTTCCGACTTGCCCGTATGGATGAATTATCTCAAGGCTTGTGCATAGCTCCTGAGCCTCATTGAGCGGCATTCCGAAGAACCGCGCGACAGCGTGAGAAATGTAGTGTTCGATGCAGCGGTCATAGTTGAACGTGATGATGCAGATGTTGTCGAAGAGGGCCTCAAGGTTTGTCCTCTTTACGTTTTCCGTCAACATTTTGAAGAAAGTGTTGTGCCAGCTGGCGAGCCGGCCATTAAGGCGGTAGCGTGCATGGAGGTAGGTAAAATCGAAGGGGCCGTGACTATCCGAGTAAAGGTCACAGGTTCTTTCCGCCTCAAGAATGCATCGTGCTATGGCGATCTTTCCGACGTCGACCTTATTCTGATCTTCGGAGTGGGTATGGAGAAAGTTGTCTATCGAAAGCGATATGGGCATAGCTTGGGCGATCGACTGAGCGGCTATGTGATAGTGACCTGCGCGCTGCTCGTGACGTGAGCGCGCCAAGCCATTGATTGCGTCATCAATGCGCTCGTCGGCGGGTCTGATAGACCGCTCCTCGGACGACTTGAGCCGGTCTGAGATCATGACTGCGAGTGTGTCGCCAACCGGTAGGCCAACCTCGAAGCTCCCACCCGCTCCGACCACGAAAACCGTCTTCTTTTTGAACATTTCAATACCCGCGCGCCAATCACTTTTACTACGTGTAATTGAGTCGCTGGAAAGAAAAAGCCCCATAAATGGGGCTCAGACTGCTGACAAACCCCTGGCACCGTCCAGGGGTTTGTGATTCATTGGGACATGTTGAAGAAACCTCGGGTGTTTTCTTATCGGCCATGAATGTCCCCCATCGGCCAGCTTGGGTCCGTAACTGACCGTGTGGCGATCGATAACGTGTATCAGAAGTAGTTACGAAGATTCGAGGGGTGGGTCATCGTTATCCCGTGAGTAATTCCGTAGGCCGCCCAACAAGCTTCCAACCTGAGTATGTGGATCAGGTGGAGCGGCTCTGCCGAACCGGTGCCATCGACACCGACATCGCCGAATTCTTCAACGTTGCAGTTTCCACGGTCTACGAGTGGAAGACCGCTTATCCGGAATTTTCGGAGGCCATCAAACGCGGGAAGGCAAAAGTCGACCGCGAAGTGGCTGATAAGCTGATCGATCGGGCCATGGGCGCAAAGTTCGTGGTTCAGAAGGAGGTCAAGCTCAAGTCGGTATCGTACCTGAATGGGAAGAAGGACAGCGAAGAGGAGCGGGTCGAGGTAGTCGATCTGCACATGGAAGCGCCACCTGACACCCAAGCGCTCATTTTCTTCCTGAAGAACCGCCGCCCAAACCTCTATCGCGAAAGGCAAGAGGTGGAGTGATCAGTCCCGCGTATCCAGCAGCGGCTCGTCGTCGTCAAAGTTTCCATTGCTGGCGGCATCGTACGGGTTGAGGCTCCGGCCGCCGCCACGCTGCCATATGCCGTCAACTGAACCATGACCTCTTTCGCACGCTCAATGGCCTCGTCTTCGCTTGCAGCGTGACCGTCCGCGACCTTGATCGACACCGCTTCCCCGTCGTCGCCCACAAAGTCTACCCGCCATCCGGTTTTCTCGTGAACAATCTTCGTTTCCAGCAAGTGCATCTGACTACCCTGACTTCCTACCTTTGAGATCTGCCTCGACGCTCTTCCGGAGCGCGTCCATGATGCTGACCACATTGGACTTCGGAGCGACTTCGGCCGCCTTCCCCTTCGCCGCCTTTTTCGGCTTCAGCGCCTTCTTCTTCTCCGCGATGATCTTGAGCAGGCTCTCCTGGATTGGATCACTCACCATATCCGGAGACCAATGCGCGGTCTTCTTCTTGATAAGCTGCTGCACAAGGGGAATGAGATCCGGATCTGCTTTCTCGTCGATTTCCTCGAAGTAATTCTCCTCCGGTCGAACCTCGTCGCCGAAACGCAGCGTCCAGAGCACGATGCCTTCGCCGCGCGGTTCCAGGACGACCGCCCGCTCTCGGCGGCCCATCACGAGCTTCGAAACGCCGAAAACCTTGTCGGCTTTCATGGCATCCCTGATCACCGCAAAGGCCTCGTTGCCGACGGCGTCGTCCGGCATCAGGTAATGCGGCTTCTCAAGGTAGATCCACTCGATGCTGTCGGCCGGGACGAACTTGTCGATGTCGATCGTCTTCACCGTGTCGAGCGCAACGGCATCCAGATCGTCCTCGGTGAGGATAACGTAGTCGTTCTCGCCGCGAGCGTAGCCCTTGGCTTCGTTCTCGTCCTTGACGGGCTTGCCCGTGACGGAATCGATGTACCGGGAGACGACACGGTTGCCCGTCTCCTTGTTGAGTGTATGGAAGCGAACCTTCTCGCTTTCGCTGGTGGCCGGGGTCATGGCCACGGGGCAGGTGACGAGGGAAAGTTTGAGATAGCCTTTCCAGTAATATTTCGGAGCCATGACCTATCCCCCTAGCTGGCTTTGCGCTGCGGGGCAGCCTTTGAAGCGGCGGACTTCACTGCCGCCCCGCGCGCGGCGCGCTGCCTCCCAGTGCCAGTGTTAGCGTTGGCGGCAGTGCGTTTCGGTTTGTCCGCAGCGGCCTTCATCATGCCTGCGCTCTCGCGGAGCGCGGCCAGAAGATCGTTGGGCTTCGAGACCTGCACCTTCTTCGGCTTCGGAAGCGACTTGCCTTCCAGCTTCGCCTTCACCAGATCCGCTAGGGCGGCTTCGTAGCGGTCGTCGAAGGTCGCCGGATCGAACTCGCCCTTCTTGGTGGAGATGATGTGCTTGGCCAGATCGAGCATCTCGCCCTGGATCTTGAGCTTGGGCATCTCCTCAAAAGCCTTTTCGGACGAACGAACCTCGTAGTCGTAGTTGAGCGTGCTGGCGATCAGGCCCTTGCCGTGCGGCCGTATCAGCACCGTACGCATTCGACGGAATAGGACGGTGCGGGCGATGGCCGCGACCATCGACTTCTTCATCGCATCGCGGAGAGCCGCGAACGCGTCTCCGCCCATCTTGTCGGGCGTGAGGTAGTACGGCTTGTCGAAGTAGACGTCGTCGACGTCGGAGCAGGGGATGAACGCCTCGATCTCGAGCGTTTTGTTGCTCTCAGGGATCGCGGCGGAAATTTCCTCGGGATCGATGACGATGTACTGGCCGTTCTCGATCTCGAAACCCTTGGTCTGGGCTTCCTTCGGCACCGGATCCTCGGTCTCGCTGTCTATGAAGATGCGGTTGACGCGGTTGCCCGTGGCCTTGTTGATCGTGTTGAAGGTGATGCGCTCGCTAGTCGAGGCTGCCGTATAGAGAGCGACGCCGCAGCTTACCTCCCCGAACTTCAGAAAGCCTTTCCACTGCGCGCGTTGTCCTGACGGCATGACAAATACTCCGAATCATTAATACGCGACTCAAAGACGTGTCGGGGTGATTCGTTCCGACTCAAAACGAATCATTTTTCAATGCTTTACGGAATTTCTCTCCCAAATTGATTCCGCCGTCTCCGCTGGTCGAATTGCGCCCGGCAGTAGTGGAAAGCCGCGGAGATTGTTTAGTTCGAGAGCCACAGCAACCTGCTTCCTCCAGCACCATGCCGGGCACCTCGCTCAGGGAATTCAGCAGCCGCTTCAAGCGCGGCATCATCATCCATTATCTCCCGGGAACCACCGGAATCGTTATGAGTTTCTACTGCGGACGTTTATTCGAAGGAGAAGCCCGATGGCACAGACACCGACATCCCGAGGCCGTGCACAGGATCGAGCCCGCGTGGCCGGCGGCCAGGATCACGAGGTCAACTACGAAGCAAAGAAAGAGGGCGTCTCGAAAGATGCTGTCAAGAAGGCCGTGAAGAGCGCTGGAAACTCACGGAAGAAGGTCGAGGCCGAGATTGACCGCCGTTAGGCGGCCGAACGACGTTGCTCTGTCCAGGACGAGGCAGGTCCCGTGGGTGTCCTGGCCTTCCTGATCTGGGATCATGCCGACGCCGCCGTCTCGTAATGAAGCAGTCATAGCCACGCAAGCCTGCCGCCTCCATGTCTGGGGTAACGCATGTCCAAGTGCATACAGAACGATCACCTGCTGATGTCGAAGGCGGTCCGTGAGTGGTATCGGTACTATGAGGTGGAGTGGGACGATCAAGCGTCCTCGTTTTTGTGTGATGCCGCCATCGAACTCTACAACGAGGGCTGTCGCTCGGTAGAGGAGATGGCGACCGTTCTGATCGGCACTTACGTCGGGCTGCCCGCCACGCGCGTAAACGCGCCATCTTCGAGCTCAGTACATTGACAGACCTAATTAGATCGGGCTGAACTCCATGTGATTCGACCGCGTCTTCTTCCAGCCATACAGCTTGTAACCTACTACTGAGCGTTCAACGAAATCCTTGTGCCGCGAGGTATGGTTTTTCGTGGGCCTTCAGTCCGAGCCCGTGCTCTTGAGCCTGCTTCCTGTAGTCGACCATGCCGGGTCCCGCCCCTTCAGACTCTATCGCGCCAACTGCCGCGCCCGCATTCATATACCCGTACCATGTACAAAATTCTGGCCACAAACTATCATTATGACCAATTAAATGAACAAAACTTGACTTCACCCCAAGCGCCCTGGCATGATGTCCAAAATTCTGGACGGGAGAAACTCTCATGTCCAATCCAATGAACAAATAGGTCATAACGGTGCCCCGTCAGAGAAGCTACTCCAGAGTCACGCACCAGGCGCTCGCCATGCTCGGCAAACTGATCCGCGTCGGGCGCGCTGAGCGCGGCCTGACCGCGCAGGAACTGGCCGACCGTGCTGGTATCAGCCGGACGACATTGTCCAGCATCGAAAAAGGTGCGCCCGGTCCTGAGATCGGCATCGTCTTTGAAGTCGCGTCCCTCGTGGGCATGCGCCTGTTCGACTATGACGAGCGCACTCTCCAGATGCACAATACCCGTCTCGATGAAAAACTGACCCTGCTGCCCAAGAGTGTCCGCCACACGGTGAAGGAGGTCGATGATGACTTCTAAGGCGGACGCCACGGAAGCCTTTGTCTGGATGTGGCTGCCGGGGGCGACGGAACCGGTGGTGGCGGGCCGTCTCGACCAGAATGGCGAGCGCCTGTTCTTCACCTATGGCGCCAGTTACCGCCGCCGCAAGAACGCCATTTCCGTCTATGAGCCGGAGTTACCGCTTCAGGAAGGCATTATCGCGCCCATCAACGGCCTGTCGATGGCGAGCTGCATTCGCGACGGCTCGCCCGATGCCTGGGGCCGCCGGGTCATCATCAACAGGCTGACGGGCAAGAAGCCCGACGCTGCCGGCGTGCCGGAGATCAGCGAACTTACCTATCTGCTCCAGTCCGGCTCCGACCGGATTGGCGCTCTCGATTTTCAGGCCTCGGCAACAGAGTATGTCCCCCGCCATGCCGCGCAGGCATCGCTCGACGAACTCATGGAAGCGGCCGCCCTCATCGAAAAAGGCGTCCCCCTGACACCGGCGCTCGAACTGGCCCTCAACCATGGCACCTCGATCGGCGGCGCGCGCCCCAAGGCACTGATTAATGACGGGACGAAGAAATTCATCGCTAAATTCTCGGCAACCAACGACACCTACAGCGTGGTGAAGGCCGAATTCATCGCGATGAAGCTGGCAGCCGCCTGCGGGCTTAACGCGGCGTCCGTGGCGATGACCCACGCCGCGCAAAAGGACGTGCTGCTGATCGAGCGCTTTGACCGCACGCACACAAAGGATGGCTGGAGGAGGCACGCCATGGTCTCGGCCCTGACCATGCTGGGCCTTGATGAGATGATGGCGCGCTATGCCTCTTACGAAGACCTGGCCGAGCTGATCCGTCGCCACTTCACGGCACCCAAGGATACGCTCAAGGAACTCTACGGGCGGATTTGCTTCAACGTGCTGTGCGGCAACACCGACGACCATGCCCGCAATCATGCCGCCTTCTGGGACGGCCGGATGCTCACTCTAACGCCGGCCTATGATATTTGCCCGCAGGGACGCACGGGTAACGAAGCCACGCAGGCCATGCTGATCAAGGGCGATGGCCGCGCCAGCACGCTCGCCACCTTGCTAGCTGGCGCGCCGGATTATCACCTGAAAGAGGCGGAAGCCGCCACGCTGATTGAAAACCAGGTCACGATGATTGCTGCAAGCTGGCCAGCGGTCTGCGCGGAAGCCGAACTGAGCACCGTCGACCGCAAGCTGTTCGCCGGACGTCAGTTTCTCAATAGCTATGCCTTTGAGGGGCTCGAAAGTCAAAAGGCGCTGCATGATGCCTTTCGTGCCGCACGGGATGCGCTGATCGCGAGCGGAGGCGCTTGACGATGACAGCGCGACAGCAGCTCAAGAGACGCGATTGGCCGTCGGCCTTTCTCCGCTCTCTTGGCCATGCGTCATGGGCTGCGGAGCAGACTGAGGCGGAAGCGTGTGCCGAGGGGCCGCCGCCGCGGTCGCTTCAATTGCCGTTCTCGTTTCGCTCACACGGCCTCCAATGTTAATCGCGTTCCGGTGTGACATTCCCGCTTTTTAAGTCAGTGTTAGCAGGCTCGGCCACAAACAATCAGTTGCCCCAGCCAATTTGGAACCGATCAAATCGAACCTCGGTCAACGGCTGGTTGGAGGCGCCTAGCCTTACCGAACGAAGAACGAGACGAAGCTCGGGGGAATAGTATTGTTCAAAAGTAATCGGAGGCAATCCCGTCAGTTCGAGACGGCTGTTGACGGCCCAAACCTTGTAGGAACAAGATGCAATAGTTTCCTCTCCCCAGCCGTCGAACCTAATAATAGTAGCGCCCGAAACGGATTTTTTGCCATTGATGAAAAGCGTCGTCTCGGATTGCCAGTTCTTCTTCTGTGGTAGATCGTCTAACGCAATCGCATTCGCGTATTTCAGCTCATGCGTCCCGCTGGCACTAACTCTCTTTTCGACGAGCAAGGGGTGCAAATATACAGCCGACACCGGCTGCAGTGAACGGTTACGCTCCACTAGCTTTTGTTCGGTGAGACCCGGACCGTCCGGCTTGTAGAACACGGAATAGAAAGGCACTTCCCTGGTAAGCAGCACGCCCTGTTTGGTTTCTTTAGCGCTCAAGCAATTGCCAGAGGCAGGCGCCGCCAATGTTATTCCAAGCAACAGCGACAAACTTCTCAGCAAGATCGACATTCAAGATATCTCTCATCCAAATCTGCTACCGTGACGCTTGGGCGAAAATCCACTATCTTGCGCATGCCGTCCCATCCTCATCGCCGACTTCATCAAGATTGCGGCAGGTAGGTGTTTTCCTCCATCCACTCGCGAACGATGAACCTGATCGTGTCATTGCGCGTTAGCCCGAGTTCGATGGTAGCATGGCCAGCGGCTATCCCGTTGCAATCGACCAGTTCAAGGAACTATGCCCGACGAGGATGCGCTAAGGTCTTGATTCACGGGGGTCCGGCGTCGCTGTTAACCAGGCGTGCTTTTTCGTCTAGTCAATTCTTACAGCTCTGAGTATGGACGACCTCGAAAGAGGGCACCATGCAAAAACTTTTCTTGATACTGTTTGGCGTAGTGGCCATGAGCGGAACTGCGCATGCTCAGGCAAGGGTCACTGCAACCCATCGGAACGGCCTAGTCGAAAGCTACCGAGCCTATATCGGTGAGGCTGACCTGTTTAACTCAAGCGGCACAAGGCTGACGCAGGCGTGGCAGATCATTCGGCAAGACCGAGCAAATTTCCATCAGTACGGTGTACGCGACCGCGATGACGAGACGGACTCGTTCTTTGCAGATCCGGTCAACCGCCAAGCGCTGAACAGATGCTTCGCAACGGCACAATGACGAGGGACGCCGCCAACATGATCGTTCGCGGGAACGTCTGGATTGACGTGGACATTTACGGCAGCCAGGGCGCTGGCCGCTGGATCGACGTTTCGGTATCCGATTGATCTTTACCGGCAGGGGACCCCCACTCGATGAAACATCTTTTCGCAGCGGCTCTTTCCGCCCTTGTGATTTCCACGGTATCGACAGCCTTTGCTCAGTCGATGTCCGGCGTATCAGTTGGTGGCGATCGACAGCAACTTGATAGCATAGGCAGACAAGATCATAGGACCGAACATCGACCGTCTCTCCCGAGGACTGGGGAAGAGCGCTAGTAAACAGCTTGACCTGTGTCACCGCATCGACAGGATCTGGCTTCGGCGGTTCCCGTCCAGGCGGAAGCCAATGTCCTTGAAGTGCCAATAGCCGTGGATCAGGAGGTCGCGATAGCCGATGTTTCGCCCGCGAACTCTGTCGTCGCCTCGTCCTTCTTATGATCCTTGTTCTCGTCGCTTGCGTTCCGGTATGCAGCGTTTCCCTAGATGTCGTCTGCCCATACCGCCGCTCTGACAAATGTGTTGCGGTCGACATCCTTGGGCTGATGGTCCGGACTGTCCGGGATAGCCGCGACCCATTGCGGATAGCCCAGATTCAATCGGACGAGCCTGTTGGCTTCAGCGCGAGCCGCGGGCGCGAGCTGTTCGTAGGCGAGGGCCGTGCCGCACACCACAACATGGCGGCCGAAAAACAAGCGATACGCAAGGTCATTTGCAGATCTCCTCAATGATTGTCAGCAGCCGTTTTCCACGTGGAGCCGTCTCCTGAAGGCTCGGCGACGCCCCACGGCCGCTCCACTCTGGTCTAAGGCCAAGCTCTCTCCCAATCTCGCGAACTAGGCCCTCGAAGTTTTCGCCCTTAGGAGTCGCCGCTTATTATCGAATCTGATCCATATATTCGATCCAAAAAATGGTTCGATCAGTCCATTCCGGTTCTCTCTTGATCGTCTACCGGGGCAATGACCGGTCTCCCTTGCCCAAATTGTCCGCAGGTGGCCGCATCGCCTTTTGTTCTTATCGCAATGAGAATCAACAGATCTTGCGGAATTCCAGAAACTGCCAACTAGGCTGCCCGCGCTACCAATCCGCACCAATATCGACTATACTTTCGTCCACTGAATATCTTGGCTTGTTCGTCGGTCGCTCCATCAGGAGAAGGAGGCGGGTCGAAAGGTGAGTTTGCAGAAATTGGCCTGATCTCATCGGCCCACCCGCTAGATGCCGTGGGTCAGCGAGGGGGTTCGGATGAAACCGAAACGACGTCCCTTCCTCAAACTTGCAGTCGCGCTGGCGATGAGCTTTCCTGCCATCGCGCCCGCGCAGCAGACGTCGGTCAAGACGCCACGTATCGGCCTTCTCGCCTGGTGGCCTTGCGGTATGCCGTATGCGAGCGAAACCAGTGAGTTCGGAATGTTCATGCAAGGGCTTCACGACCTGGGCTACACGCTGCAGGAACTCAGCTTCGAGTGCCGGAGCGCGAGTAAGCAAGACAGTCGCCTTGCTGCCGCGGCGAGGGACCTGGTGCAACTCCCCGTGGATGTGATCGTGACGTCGTCTCAGCCGGCGGCGCATGCTGCCAAAGGAGCGACCAATGCGATTCCCATCGTGACCATCATCAGCGGTGACCCAGTTGCGGCAGGCTTGGCAAGCAGCCTCGCAAAACCCGGGGGCAATCTCACGGGCGTCACTTATTACGCCACCGAACTAGCCGCCAAACGGCTGCAGCTTTTGATGGAGGCCATACCGGGGCTTGCCACTGTCGGCGTGCTGGCAAACCCGGGGGTTTCATATCTCCCCTTCGAAAGGGACACCAAGCAAGCTGCCCGCCACCTCGGAGTGGCTTTGAGCCTCCAGCAAGTCAGCGAGCCGGGCGAACTCGATGCTGCGTTCTCGCGCATGACGGCCGATGGCGCTCAAGCTGCTTTGGTGCTTCCCGACCTCATGCTGGCCGACCAGTCTAAGCGAATCGCCGCCTTGGCGATCGAGCATCACCTGCCGATCATGGCTTGGGGCTCGTGGTACGTCGCAGACGGCTGCCTGATGGCCTATTCGGCGGACTATGGTGTAATGCAACATCGGCTCGCCTATTATGTCGATCGCATTTTAAAAGGCACCAAGCCAGGGGAGTTGCCGATCGAGCAGCCGACGAAGTTCGACTTGTCGGTCAATCTGAAGACGGCCAACGCACTCGGGATCGAGCTGCCGCAGACCGTTTTGCTGATGGCTGATGAAGTCATCGAGTGAGGATGGTGTGCGGCGTTCGGTCCAGCCTAAAGCCGCCCCGATGCGCCGATCGCTGTTCCGGAAGTACTTCCTCGCCTTCTTCGCTGCGGTCATTGTTCCGCTGGCTGTTAGCGGCATAGGCGACGCCTGGTTCGGCTATCGCGACCAGCGTGCGATGCTCAGCGCTCTATTGCGGGTGGAGGCCACATCGGCGGCCGGCAAAATTCAGAGCTTTCTCGACGGCATCCAGGATCAACTGGGTTGGACGGTCCAGCAAGCCTGGACCGCTGATGCCGAGGGACACCATCGGCTCGATGCACTGCGGGTGATGCGCCAAGCCCCGGCGATCGTCAGCATCACCCTTATTGACGATGTCGGCGTCGAACGGCTGCATATCTCCCGTATCGACCTGAACAGGACGGAAGGCGGATCGGATCACTCTGGCGACCCTGCTGTCGTGGGAGTTCGTTCGAATGGCACATGGTTCGGCCCAGTCACTTTTCGCGACGGCTCCGAACCGTTCATGACCATGGCCATGGGCGGAAACCGTAGGGCAGGTGGCATCGTCGTCGCCGAAATCAACCTGAAGCTTGTCTGGACGGTTGTTTCGGAAATTCGCGTCGGTAGTCGTGGCCGGGCGTTTGTTCTCGATCAGACCGGCCGGCTCATCGCCCACCCCGACATCAGCAAGGTGTTGCAGGGCACGGACGAGAAGACAGCGGCGGCCCTTACCAGATTGCGGGACGAGATCGCCGCCGCAGGGGGCGAGGCGACCACGGCCCGCAACGCCGAGAACGAACCGGTTGTGACCACCATGGCGGCGATCCCCAGTCTCGGTTGGACCGTGTTCGTGGAGCAGGCGCAGGCCGAGGCTTTCGCACCGCTTTATGCGTCACTGTGGCGGACGGGTGGCCTGCTGCTCGCCGCCGCCGTCTTCGCATCGGCGCTTGCCTACTGGCTTGCCAGGCGGATGACCGGACCAATCCACCTGTTGGGGGAAGGCACCGAAAAAATCGGTGCTGGACAGTTCGAGCACCGGATCGACATCGCCACAGGAGACGAATTCGAACGGCTGGCGGACCGGTTCAATGAAATGGCGCAAGAACTCGCCGTATCACGGGATCGTTCAGAGCGAATTGCACGGCTGAAGCGTTTTCTGGCGCCCCAGGTGGCGGAACTCGTCGAAAAGTCCGGCGACGAGAGCGTGCTCGCCGGACAGCGCGCAGAAGTCGTCGCTGTGTTCTGCGATTTACGTGGCTTCACCGCTTTTTCGGCCCACACAGAACCCGAGGAGATCATGCAGGTCTTGCGCGAGTACTATGAGGCGCTCGGCGCGATCATTACACGCTACGAGGCCACGCTGACCAACTTCGCGGCAGACGGTTTGATGGTGCTCGTCAACGCCCCGGTACCGTGCGCAGACCCGGCGCTTCGTGCTGTTGAGATGGCGATCGACATGCAGGATGCCATCCAGCGCCTGATCGCCGAATGGCGTCTGCGCGGTCATGCGATTGGCTTCGGCATAGGACTGGCGATGGGATGGGCTACAGTCGGCCGAATTGGTTACGAAGCCCGTGTTGACTACACCGCGATCGGCCATGTCGTGAACCTGGCATCGCGACTCTGTTCGTCCGCCGCCGATCAGCAAATCCTCGTCGATCACGCTGTAGCGCAATCCGTGTGTGGAGAAATTTTATTGGTTGCTCTCGGCCCGCGGCAGCTCAAAGGTCTCGACGAGCAAATACCTGCTTGGAAGGTCGGAACTAGAAGCGGAAGATCAAAATGGCGTGCACGAACCGATTGAGGGGCTGAACGGGTAGGGGGCTCCTTAGGGTGCGTTTGACTAGGTGAAATCGAACAACACCCATTCCAAACGACTTTCCTCATAGACGCTTTGCGTCGGCGCGACCGAGGAGGGGTCGGCGAAGCAAAGGCGACGGCTACGAGCTCTTTCCTGAATTCCGGCATCCAGAAAACCGTAGACCCGCATTCCACGCAGAACCTGAATTCGATTGATTTCCCGCTGTCGCCCGACCTGGTCGACACACCGGACGTCTCCATTTGATCGCCGTGGAAGAAGACGGCTACGCTGAACGCGCTGCCGGTGCGACGTTGGCAGGCCCGGCAATGGCAGGCAGAGACTTTGATAGCCTCTCCGTCGGCAGTGATCGAAAGCTGGCCGCATGAACAACTGGCTGCTCGTTTCATTCCATGCTCCTGCTAAAATGATCTCTGCGGAAGCAACCGCACGCACCCGATAGCTGTTGTGGAGATGCCGCCGTGAGGCCGTCGGACACATCGAAGAGCGTCCATTAGGTCTCAGGTGTACGCTCGCAGCACACCACTTGGTAGATGATCGCCCGTCTCCGCCCGTCGTTTGTGTAGTACTTAAGGTTACTCCGATTCCCTTTCGACTGCACGCCGCGCCCGGATAGCCGCGGCGATGAAGACGCGCGAAAGACCATGATAAAGTGGCTCGCGCGAAAGAATGCGCGAAGTAAGGTAACCGATCATAGACACTGCCATGATCGGGATGACGGCCTGATGATCGCCGGTCATTTCGAGGATGATGACGAAGGCGGTCATCGGCGCCTGCACGACGCCCGCGAAATAACCGGCCATACCAAGGATAGCTGCGAGCGCGATGCTGGTGCCGAGCAGTGAGCCGACGGTGCTGCCGAAACCGGCGCCGACGGCGAGCGACGGCGCGAAGATCCCGCCCGGAATACCTGACAGCATCGACAGGAAGCTAGCGGCGAACTTCTCGACGAAGAAGAGCAGAGGCAGGGCATTGCCTTCGACCGCACCTCTTGCCTGCTCATAGCCGGTGCCGAAGGTCGTGCCACCTGACGCCACGCCGATGACTGCGATCGTCAGTCCGCAGATGCCTGCAAGAGCCAGCATGCGCTTCAGCGGCTGTGGTTGCGCCCAGCGGCGAATCTTCTGGCCGAGGTGCAGAGCGAAGCCGCTGAAGGTCGCGCCGAGCACGCCACCGCCGATACCGCAGATCAGAACCAGCCCCCAGTCGCGAAGCTCCGTGGGGGCAGCCGATGCCATGCCGAAATAGTTGTAGCTTCCAGAAATCCCGAGCGCCGCAAGGCCGGAGAGGATGACTGCCGTGAGCACCAGCCCGTTGGCGCGAGATTCGTAGGTGCGGCTCATTTCCTCGATCGCGAAGACGATACCGGCAAGCGGCGTATTGAATGCGGCGGCAATTCCCGCCGCCGAACCGGCAAGGATCAACCCGCGCGCCTGCGCCATGCCACTGAAGCGGGCGACGGCGAGCATGATCGATGCGCCGACCTGCACGGTCGGGCCCTCGCGCCCGATCGAGGCGCCGGAGATGAGACCAAGCACCGTCAGTACGATCTTACCGCAGGCGATCTTCAACGACAGCAGCCGCGTTCGGTCTTCGACGTCCCTCAGATGCCTGGCGGCGATCGCCTGGGGGATGCCGCTACCGCCAGAATTTGGGAACAGCGTCGCCGCCATATAGGCCGAGAGCATGAAGCCGAGCGGGCTCAGCGCCAGTGGCAGCAGGAAGGCCCATTCACCGGATGAGGTGAGAGATCCGAAGCCCTTCTGCGCCAGATCCGCAAGCTTCGCAAAGGCGACGCTGATCACCCCGATTGCCAAGGCCCCGCACCAGAACACTAGCCTCGGCCGCCAAAGCGAGAAAGAGCCCCATAAGACGCGGGAGCGGCGGAAGAGCTTGGAATATCGATAGGATTGCGGCATGTCGGAGCTCGGCGATGCGGGGCGAGGTTGTCCTTTACTAGCGTCATCGCGAACGAAAATCACCCCATTGCAACAGGTCGAACGCGGCAGGACCGCGGGCGTGCCGAAGCACGGAGGGCTCACGTTCAACACATTCGGTCTGGGCTTGCCGTCCCTCGAGCCGGACGTCGTCGCTATTGCGAGTGGGATGACCGGCATGCAGCCAGTTCTACATTTCCTTCAGCGTGTTGCTTCCACGCAGAACTGAGCCGGTTAGGCGCATAATTTCCATTGAGAATTGAGCCATGTGAACCTTCCCCCCCAACGCGGTGAGCGACGGGGGCAACGGAGTGATCCACAAGACGATATGCAGATTCGCGGTAAATGTCGCGCTGACAGATCGGCACCATTCTCCGGTAAGCGCACGGGATTGTTCCGCAACTAAGAGATGGGCGACATTTTCCGTTCATGATAAAGAATGTGCCAGAGGACGGGGGCACGGTACGACAATGGACGAGGTTGTCTTAAACACTAATACAGAAATCGAACGGGGTATTAAAGCGCTGTTGAGGGTCTTGCCGAAACTCGACTCTGCTCCTGCGCAATCTCCTCTCAAATCTCAACGGAAGCAGGAGGCTCTAGACAAGTTAGAGCGCGCGATACGGGAGACTACGATCTACATCAAACATGGCGACGGCAGCGATATGTCACGCGAATGGGAGATCTCCAGGCTATGGAGCGAAGCGAGCAACGCCATTGCCGACTTCGATCCACATCTTGCCCGGCGGTGCTTCATCAAAGGACAAGGATGGCTGGACTCGTCCGTCTGGCTCCAACATGAGTTTGAGCGGCTTAAAATCAGTGATATGCGGGGGGGTTACATAGGCTTTCAGCAGACGCCCGTAATCGACGTGCCCCCCTGGTTCCAAGTGGCTGGCGCAGGGTTTGCCTTTCTAACTTTTTGCTCGCTGTTTTACTTGCTCATTGGCCCCGATTTAACGGCCAACAAACGGATTATATTCGATGCCTGGATGGCATTTTGCGTTGCCAGTAGTGCCGCGTTTCTGGGCGGAACCGCGGTTGCGAAAGGCGCATTGAAGATTCCGTTCTTGAAGGACGCACCGGTGAAATTCTCCGCAATTGGCGGCATCGCCGTCTTTGTCGTGGTCTTCCTGATAATGGCAGCCGCATATCACTGAATCGCAATTATCAGACTTCACAGCTGTTTTGAGGGGGAACAATGCTGTCAGACACCATCCTTCGAATCTAAGCTTGGGGCGACGCGAAGCTGTGGATTTCTTCTAGCAACGAATTCAAAACGAGGCTGGCACCCTACGATCCTGGACGCAGAATTCTTGCGGAGGAGAGGGAGAACAAAGAAACATTGAAGACCCAATCGCTAGCGGCCAAAGAAAAGTTTGGCCGTCAAGCCAACAGGCGGCAGTGACGGATTAGGCCCGCGTTGAATCTTATCATCGCCTACACTGATCGGCAGAGGCACCGTAAGCTCAAAATAGGGAATAGCGGTTTCTAAGCTCATCCATCTACTTGTCGTAGGCGTCGATTTCATTTCGACAGGCATGGGAGACCGCAAGAGACAATTGGGCCATTTCCTCCGGTTTCTTGCCGGTAGCCTGCCACGTCTGTAACGACCTGCCGAATCTGACCATCGCGGTCTCGACATCCTGGCCTTCAAAGCGAGCAAGTTCGCCCCAATACAACTTCCAAAACGTGTCGACTGCCTCTTTCGCGTCGACAGCATTTAGGTCTGAGGAGGTTGCAATTGCCGACGCTGTTTTGGTCGCCTGCGCAAACGCTTCATTGCGGCTTTGATTGCGAGCCACCATTTCCTTTACCGTCTCGCCAAGGCGCTCGATCAGCTCGGCGCGGCCCTGGAACGGGACATGCCCGCTGCTGTTCGGAATGAACTGGCAGGCGGCAGCGCGGCCTTGCTCGCCCATAGGCCGGATGGCGGGCCGGCTGTTCAGGCCCGCCCGCCGGCTGCGGTTAGCGCCCAGGCTCTGCCCGAGCCGCTCCGCCGTTAGATTTTGCGATTCCCGGCGTAATAAAGTTTCAAATTTCACAAAATAGCTCGTTTATTATCGTTTTTCATAGGAAGTTACCGTTTTTCACGGCATACTCTTCTCAGGATGTAATTTCAGACGGTAGATTGAATTTTCATGGGAAATGAGCCTCAGTATCGTTTTTCAGGGCCGGTTACTGGTTTTCACGATTTAAGACTGCCAGAGCAGGCGACTCCGGCCGGTTATGCCGCTCTTATCGATGCGTTCCGCCTGCAGGTCCCTTTGCCCCGTCAGCTTTCCGCCATTGGACCGCGGCATAGAAGCTACAGCCAGGACGGCTGGAGCATCACCACGCCGCGCCACGCGCCTGCGGCCGATCTGGAAGGCCATTTAACCTTTGCCCTTAAATACGAGGGCCTCGATCTGGCCGTTCTGAAGGCGTTGTTTCAGGCTGTTGGCCCTGCTCCCATTGAGGGGATTGTCAGGGCGCAGCCGACAGGCCGGTATGCCCGGCGGCTGTGGTTTCTTTATGAATGGCTCCTCGGCACGGCGCTCGACCTGCCCGACGCCGGGAACGGGGTTTATGTTCCGGTCGTCGATCCCGAACTGCAATGGGCGACGGAGGGCACGACCTCGACCCGGCACCGTGTCCGGAACAACCTGCCTGGAACGCCGCTCTTCTGCCCGATGATATTCCGGACGGAAGCCCTGCGCGCCTTCGCGGAGCGCAATCTCGCGGAACGCGCCCGCATGGCCGTGGCCGATGTGCCCGCCGACCTGCTCGCCCGCACGGCGGCATTCCTGCTGCTCAAGGATTCAAGGTCGAGTTTCGAGATCGAGGGGGAGCGCCCGCCCCATGACCGCATTCAGCGCTGGGGCCGGGCCATCGGGGAGGCCGGGCGGCGTCCGATCGATCTTGAGGAATTGCTGCGCCTCCAGCGCCTGGTCATTGGCGATGCCCGATTCGTGCGTCTAGGACTGAGGCATGAGGGCGGCTTTGTCGGCGAGCATGACCGCGACATAGGCATGCCCTTGCCCGATCATATCAGCGCAAGGGATGAAGACCTACCTTCTCTGATGAAGGGCCTGATTGCATTTGATCGCAACGCAGCCCCGCATCTTGATCCGGTGCTGGCCGCGACAGCGCTCGCTTTCGGGTTCGTCTATATTCACCCGTTCGAGGACGGCAACGGACGCCTGCATCGTTATCTGATCCACCATGTCCTCGCCGAACGCGGCTTCAATCCCCCCGGCATGGTGTTTCCGGTATCGGCGGCGATACTTGATCGGATCGACGACTATCGCCGCACGCTGGAAAGCTATTCGGCGCGTTTGCTGCCGTTGATACGGTGGGAGCAAACGGTCAAGGGCAATGTGCGCGTCCTCAACGACACGGCGGACTATTACCGCTTTTTCGACGCGACGCCGCATGCCGAGTTTCTCTATGAGTGCGTTCAGCGCACCATCGATGTCGACCTGCCCGCGGAGAGCGCGTTTTTGCAAGGCTACGACGCATTCCGGCATCAGATAGCGGAAATTGTCGATATGCCCGACCGTACCGCCGACCTGCTGTTCCGGTTCCTTCGCCAGAATGAAGGCATACTGTCCAAGCGAGCCCGCGCGGCCGAATTTGCCGATCTCAGCGAGGCAGAAGCCCGGCAGATTGAAACCATTTATGCCGAGACGTTCCGGCGTGCGTCGAACCGGGCTCCCTAAAGGGGATCAGAGCTATCGGCGGCGCATTCGTAGGGATAGATCGACCACTCGCCTGTTTTGGTCAGCGTGACTTCGTCGCCGCGCTCGTCCACAACGGCCAGATAGACAGTCGCGGCTTTGATGCGATACGCGTGGTAGGGTTGCAGGCGGCGCATCAGCTCGAACAGGCCTTGTCTGAGATCAGACATGGCCATCGGGGCATTGTCCTTGCCCCGCATGCGTATCTTCAACCCCTCGGCCCGGAAAATTTTGCGTTTCACATCTCTATTGTCCAGTATTTGGAGTGGTCGCCGCAAGTGCATACCGGCGTGTGCCTTCGATCCACAACAGGCGTCATAGCTTCGCTGATCTCTGCGGCCAGCATCGCAGCGTGATGGCCGGTTGATCAGCTGTCGATAGAAAGGCAAAGCGGCCGCCATTGTGGCGGGCAGGTATGCCGTTGCCCTGTCGCAATGAAGCTGCGCGTTTGCGTTATCGGCTGCTGTCAGCAGGCCGGCAAATCCAAGCTGCATGGTCACGCCGCACTGCCTGCCAGCAGTAGTATCTTTTCAGCGGCGCTCGTAGCTTCGCTAAGTGCTGCAGCTTCCCTCTCGAACAGGCCGGTGGTCCCCTCGATGCCCGCGTGCAGATTGTCGGATGCTCGAATGAGATCCTTGAGTGCTTGCCAGACATCGGTGGGCGTTGCGTCCTCAATATGAAATTCCGCACCCGCCTCATCGGTGAGCATGAAATGGTCGGGCTCTCCGCCATCGACAAAATCATAAAAATTCAGCCCCTCCTGATAAAAGCGCTCAAGGATTTTCGCTTTCGCATCCTCAGGACTGTCAGCTTTTACATCACCGTGGGCTGCAAAACGCTCGTCACGGAAGGCGGTATATTGATAGGTCGGCATGGGACGCGTTCCGTGATGCGGAAAGCTATTACGCCACCCTGGCGCATGAGCTGACCCACTGGACCCGGCACCCCTCACGGCTCGACCGCGATTTCGGGCGGAAGCGGTTCGGCGATGAAGGCTATGCCATGGAGGAACTGGTTGCGGAGCTGGGCGCGGCGTTCCTGTCCGCCGATCTCGACCTGACCCCGGAACCGCGTCCGGACCATGCCGCCTATATCGCCAACTGGCTGACGGTTTTGAAGAACGACAAGCGGGCCATTTTCAGCGCGGCGTCCCATGCCCAACGCGCCGCAGATTTTCTATCGGGCCATTCCACCACGCAACAGGAGGCGGCTGCGTAAGCAGCCTTTTCCCAACAACAAGAGGAGAAACGCGACTTTCAGAAGGCGGGATCGCCGCGTCAGACGCTTGTGCAGCGTCCCAATTGATGACGATCTGCTGGCTTGGATGAAAGCCAGGGGCTGCGATGCCGCCCGCGAGATCAACGGGCTTCTGCGCTTCTACATGGACACCAGCGTCTCGATGGAACTTGAAGCCCAATCCGCCGCGTGGACGCCTGCCGACATGGACATCCCACCTCCTGACGGACCCGCAACCAACACTCGGATATTAAGCCGAGAGAGATAGGCGGCCCGATGTTCAATCGATCACCGAGCGTTGCTCCGCTGGCGGGCTCTATGCGACTGTTTCAATTAGACCGAATGCCTCCCGTGTAATTTTTTGCCGGTGCGCCGGTCCGCACCCACTCTCCATCGAAACTCAAAGGGAGAAGCAACATGGAAATTACAAATAGATCTGGAACACCGTCGCCTTCATTCAGTATGTCTGCGCAAAGCAATGCGGTTCCTATTTTTTAGGCCAGCGCGGCAATAGCTTTCGCGCTTGTTGCGCGAGCGCTTTCGTACTAAGTGAGTTCTCCGGGCGAGGTGCAATCTGACCATGTACCGAGGTCACAACAACGTTGCAAACGAGGGTTTCCCTGCAAGAAGGACAGGTGAATAGGTGCGTGCCATCAGCAGCAGTATGCCTCGATGCTCCGCAATAATACGTTGCACATTCCTTGTGAAAGACCCGGCTCTTCGTGTTGCGGCACCACGGACACACGAAACCGCTGTTGTCGAATTCTTTCGCGTCGAAAGAAGCTATGCTTGCTGCCGAAGCCGACTTTAGAGCAGGAAGATTGGTTGTTGCAGCGGCAGCCGCGTTCGAATGCTTCTCAATCCTCGCGATTTTAAAGAGCTGGCGCGGATCGGTCCGTTCAAAGATGACATCAAACCCTAGCCCGTGGCTCGAACATACGACCGCGATCAGCCGCTTCTCCGGCTTGTTCGTTCTTAGCCGAAGTTGCGATATAACTTCGTCGAGCTCTTGCTGGCGACCAGCGCCGCCATCTGTTCTACGGGGCAATTTGGTCACTTCCATCCCCTTCTCGCTTTGATTAGATCGCGCGCCAATGTCAGCCGACGCAGGATATCATTTGGCCCGGCTATGTCCGGATGCACCTGCTTGATAAGTGAGCGGTAGCGACTCGCCAAGTCCTGTACAGTGTATTCACGCGACAATCCCAGTAGAATCTCAGCGTCTCTAAAATTATCGAGCGAAGCTGCAAACGATTTCCGGATAGGTTCGGAATGGTCAATATGTTTGTTGTCTTTCAGCCATATACAATATTCATAAAATTGGGTGAAGGAAAGAAATTCATCGGCATAGTCCGAACGGTATATTTCTTTAAGTCGTCGTCTCTCTTCCGCCTCATCGCGACAAGATTGAATCTTATTGGCCACCGGTTGAAAAACGGGCAAAAGTGGGGCGCCCAGAAACCCTAATATGAGGCCGGTTCTTTTCCTCGTAGCCGGGCCAGTCTCCGGATTCCACAACGCAAAAACATAACCGACGGGCAATGCCCATGCGAGAAAGCCGATCAGCATATAGGCGATCAAAAAAAGAACTCTAGTCGGAACGTCGGGCCATGCCGCTGCCCAAACAGCGTTAAGAGTGGCACCCTGACCGACGAGGTTACAAACCCAGATCGGCATCTCGTACGACAGAAATGCGGCGATAATCAAAAAAATCCAACCGATCCCTTCCATTCGGTGAACCTTCGAATTTCTGAAAGCAGGCAGTATGGGCCAAAAAAACTGGAAGACAATCCTGAAGTTGCAATACTTATTACGTGGGTGATATACTTATTTTGATTGAATATTTCATGCACGATACGCTTTGGAACCTTGAACGACGTAGATCAGGTATCGGATCTGTTCAAGGAGTACTATCATTGGGATAATGATATTTATCGAGAGTGGGCAATGTTTTGTCTTAAGCAGACAGGGAGCTCTTTGTTTGTCGCGGAGCAAGACGGCCACGTTGTTGGGTTTGCAAGGTTAGATATAGCTGAAGCAAAGGTAGCACAGTTACGGGATCTGTATGTTGTGCCCTCTCATTGTAAGAATGGTATTGGCGCGGCTCTGATTAGGGCAGGTGAGGAATGGGCAAGAGGCCGTCACCTAGTCACGTTAACTCTGAACGTCGATGGAAATAATTGCGGCGCGATAAACTTATATACAAAGAACGGCTTTGCTATCGCTTTTGGTAAAGCTGCAGGAAATCGACCCATCCCACCTTACCATTTCAGAATGACTAAAACTCTCTTGGGGCCTTCCATCTGAGCAAGGTATCCGCCGCCGAACGAGAAGTAGCTTCGCCAACTGCGCAAGAATCCCTAGCCTAGCATACTCCGAATTGATAATTGTGCCGACGCGTCTATTGGTTGATGATGGGATGATAATGGCATTTTGAACCGTTCAAGGCGGCATTGCCTTTGGTGCTCGTGGAACCCGCTGTCGCCGACATTCTCCCGCGCCACGTGGAGTGACTGCTATGCGATCCGATCGGGTGCTCAAACTCAATTCCGGTTCCAATCTAAACACGTGGAGCGGTCATCCTGATATTGAAGCGGTGAACGGCCGATTGAGTTCCGAGGATGAGAAATTCTTCCACCATGTCGGCCGCTTACTTGCACGCGCAGGGCAGGCAAACCGTTTTGCGGTAACGCTGCTTCACTCTCATTTCAGTCTCACTGGCGGCGAAGTGTTGGTCGACAGGTTTGATCGAAAGAGAAATCTGATCATCACGTCCGTCGAACCAGCTAATGGGATTCAAGACAGAGAGGAAATGGTTGCCAAATCCTGGTCATTTCCAAGCGACGGTACTGATGACCAAATTGTTGAAATAGATGTACTTACATGGATAAACAGTAACGACCTTCCAAATCGCCCACTGGATAATAGGGACGCTGTTCTGATTCGCGCGATTGCAGCAATATTCAGAGGCCATGGCGTTGAGAAGCGATTTGGGATGACGCTTGTCGGCCAACGGGCGGAAGCAGGTTCGATGTGGGTTGAGGGCGACGTGCCGTCAGAGAGGTATCTTGTCCAGGAACAGATTGACTTAATAGATGTGGAGGAGCGCAATTCAATAAAGACAATGTGGGCATTCGACGACTCAGGAAAACATGTCATCGTGCTGGGGTGTTGCCGCCGAACGCAAAGCGGCAATGGCCATACGGGTTCCAAGCATGGCCCAGGTTGGTAGGCACCCACCAGGTGCGCTGCCGCTGGTCCAGAGGCCAGCATGAAGCAAGTGAGCTCTCCTTCTTCTTACTAACTCGGGCCCCGACGACAAGCCCATCGACTACAGCCGGCTATCCGGTGAACACGTCGATCATCGAAGCGCTCATATCCCTACGCTTCGCCGCGGCGACAAGCACTTCGGTCAGCGCTCCCGCCTGCGGTCATCATGTCCGCCCGCGGGAAATCCCTGTTCATGGCGTCCCTTGTCCTCAGAAATCCTCCGTTGCTTCACACCCTCTTCCTTCTGATGCGCCGCGCCCGGTGACCTGCTCCTGCCGTGCCGGACACAGGCGTCGGTTTTGTTTGGATCGGACACGCATACGCAATAGAGAGCGTCGGACAGCAGAAACTCCGGAGTGTCGTCGAACAGCCACGTCGTCGGCCGCGCCTCCGGCTCGTCGGTCTGACCTTGCCCCGTTGAAATAATCCATTTTGAAGTAAGCTCTGGCCCATTGAGAGGACCAGAGGATGAAGCGCAATCGTTTCACAGACGAACAGATCATCGGCATATTGAAGGAGCACGAGGCAGGCACGCCGGTCTCGGAGCTTTGCCGCAAGCATGGCGTCAGCGATGCCAGCATCTATAAATGGAAGGCCAAGTTCGGCGGCATGGAGGTGTCCGAGGCCAAGCGGCTGAAGACGCTTGAGGACGAGAACACGAAGCTGAAGCGGCTTCTGGCGGATGCGATGCTCGACAATGCTGCCTTGAAAGACCTTTTGGGAAAGAAGTGGTGACGCCCGCGGCCAAGCGGAAAGCTGTCGCGCATCTGATGAGCCATCATGAGATGAGCGAACGGCGGGCGTGTAAAGCCATTGGTTTTTGCCGAATGACGGTCCGTTACGAGACCAGGCGCGACGATGATCATGAGCTTCGCGAGCGAATGAAGGCGTTGGCGCATGAACGTCGCCGCTTCGGATATCGACGCATTCATGTGCTGCTCCGGCGGGAGGGTCACCTCGTGAACCACAAGAGGCTCTTCCGGCTCTATCGGGAGGAGAAACTGACGGTGCGCAAGCGCGGCGGTCGCAAGCGAGCGATAGGCACGCGAGCGCCGATGCTGGTGCCGATGGTGGCCAATGATCGTTGGTCGCTAGACTTCGTGTCGGATCAGTTCACCGATGGGCGCAGGTTGCGGATTCTGACCGTCGTCGATGATTGCACGAGGGAGTGCCTGGCGCTCGTCGCCGATACATCGCTTTCCGGTCTTCGCGTCGCACGGGAGCTTGACCGGATTATCGAGGAGCGCGGCAAGCCGAGGATGATCGTCAGCGACAACGGCAGCGAGTTCACCAGCAACGCGATCCTGCAATGGGCGGACCGGACCAAAGTTGACTGGCATTACATTGCGCCTGGCAAGCCTATCCAGAACGCTTTTATCGAAAGCTTCAACGGGCGGCTGCGAGACGAGTTCTTGAATGAAACTCTGTTCTCGTCGCTTGCTCACGCCCGGTCCGCGCTTTCAAACTGGCGTAGTGATTACAACGATCAACGCCCGCATTCAGGCCTTGGCTGGCTGACACCGGCCGAATTCGCTCAGACACTCAACCCGCGACGTGATGCGGTGCTGCGCAGCCGAAATGGCTCCGCACCGCAACCCGCCGCTACCGAACCAACAACAGCAACCAAAAACCGCTGGAGCGAACTCAAAACTGGATAGAACTTGGGGGCAAGGTCAGAAGCTCTTTCGGATAGTCCGGTCGTCCTCATCGTAGGACCACGCCGAGCCGGCAAGACTACACTTGTCCGAAAGATGGGAGAAGCCGGCCGAACCTATCTCACCCTCGACGATCAGACGGTTCTCGAAGCCGCCCAATCCGATCCTGCCGGCTTCATTCGCGGCCTGGATCGAGCCATCATCGACGAGATTCAGCGTGCGCCGACCTGCTGCTGGCAAGAAGACAGTCGATGAGGACTATCGTCCGGGCAGGTTTCTGCTTACCGGGTCGGCAAACGTGCTGACTTTACCGCGGATTGCGGACAGCCTGGCGGGGCGAATGGAGACCATCCGAATGCTGCCGCTGGCAAGGGCCGAGATCGAAGGCCGGACGCCGTCCTTTCTGGAGCACCTTTTCGATGGGAGTCTAAAGAGCCCGTGGAGCTCTATCATCGGAGACGACGTCGTCCAACTCGTTCTGCTCGGGGGATTCCCCGAAGCGATCAGCCGCAACAGCGAACGACGACGGCAAGATTGGGCACGGTCCTATCTGACTTCTATCCTGACGCGAGATCTCCGGGACATTGCCGATGTGGAGAAGCTGACCGAGTTGCCGAAGTTCGTGCGGCTATTGGCCGAACATACAAGCCAATTGGTCAACTATTCGCAGTTTGGCGGCAGCATCAACGTCAGTCACAAGACTGGGCAGCGTTATGTCGGACTGCTCGAACAGGTGTTCCTGGTCGCAACGGTACAGCCTTGGTTCACCAATACGCTGAAGCCTATCGTCAAGACGCCCAAGCTGCATTTCCTCGATTCAGGGTCTGTTGGCCAGTGTGCGCGGGCTCACCTTCGACCGAGTGAAGGCGGATCGCGGAACATTCGGCGCGCTGCTGGAGAGCTTCGTGTTTTCCGAAGTTCTGAAGCTAATGACGGCGTGACCTGCGTTGACACCATATCATTTCCGGGATCGGGACATGCGCAAGGTCGACATCGTACTGGAACGCGACGACGGGATGATCGCTGGCATCAAGGTTAAGGCCAGCGCCACGGTCAAGGCCGGCGATTTCGGAGGGCTCCGCGCACTTGCAGAGGCCTGCGGAGATCGTTTCGCCTTCGGCGTCGTCCTCTACGACAATACAGATGTTGTGCCGTTCGGCGACAAGCTGGCCGCGGTGCCACTGTCCAGCATGTGGGGTTGAGAATGGTCGCAGAAGCCAACGGGAGGACCACCCAGTACATCGTCGGCCAACGTATCAGCAGCCGAGAAAAGAAGAAAAGCGAAAAACTCGGGAAGTCCCTTTCCGGGTATGCCGCTGTAGCGCGATTAATTGGACGAGCGCACCTCAAGGCCGCTCGCGGAAAGGAGATTGGTCAGCAGCTTGGACTATCTCATCGAACTATCGAGCACCGTGTGGAGCGGCTGAAGCAAGGGTTTGGCGCACGCTCGACGTCGCAGCTCGTGGCCTTGGCGATTGCAGACGGATTGGAGAGTGCGGATTGATCCGATACCCGGATTGCAGGGCACCCCGGTTGTCAGGGGCTGCGCTGAATGCTACCGCAAGTGTGCAAGCGTTTGTGACGGGGTGTATTCATGAACCGAATGATCATTTTCTTGGTTATTGCCCTTGCGACCGGCACCGCGCATGCAAACGGGCTTCCGTTTTTCCCCAACACGAACGTCCCCGACTACACCGCGAAGCTGGTTGTGCACGACACATTAGATGGGAAGGACAACTGGCGGGTCGTGCAGCATCACAACGGCTGGACGCACGTTGAGGAGACACAAGGTGACGAGAAACAAATCTGGTATGGGCACTTCTTTCAGAACATTCTTTTGTCAACAGTCAAGAAAGATGGAGAGGAGATCAAGCGCTTCAGTATCAGGCAAGTCGAGCCATCGTATGACTACCTCGGCATCAAGCAGGTCAAGGAAACGAACGATGTGGAGACAGTGGGCGGCGAGGAGTGTCGCTGGCTTCAAATAGTTCGACACGATCCGCCAAGCCCTATTTGGATGACCTGCTTGACCAGCGACGGAATAGAGGTCGCAACCAAGGTTCTCTTTTCCAGGGGTAAATTGATGTCCGAGGCGCGTCTGACCGAGATCAAGCGAGGTCCGGTTCCGGAGGCCGAAGTGTTGCCGCCAAGACAGCTTTTTGACGCAAGCACGTGGCTCAAGCCGCTGCGTCCCTACCTGGATCACCCTCCAAGTGCTGTCGACTTCGAGGCGAAATTGGTTACGAGGGCGTCTGACAATTCGTCGATAGACAAGTCTTCTGAGGTGAGGCTGTTGCGACATTATCCATGGTGGTTTCGTCGGCGTGAGGGCAAGGACGGGTCAATCCGGATCGAGGTTTGGAACGAGCTTGAGAACCAGGGTATTGTCTATTCGTCCTCGAAGAGGGAACGCAGAATTGTCGGTGGTCGCTCTTCGCTGGACCCGAAGCGTCCCTTCTCTCGATTCAGCAGCCAAACAGGAATGGATAATCTGGGTGAGCAGGGCCAGTTTCTTGGCGAAAATTGCACATGGTATAACCTAACGCCGAATATGGCCGGTTCAAGTCACAAGCAGTGCATCACGTCCGACGGTATTCCGTTGAAGGACGAGCAGTGGTACGGGAGGAGCGCAGTGGAGAGCTTCGACACGGTGGCGTTTACGCGTCGACCCGTCGACATTGGCGAAATGCAGCCGCCTCGCGAATACCTCGATCCCTCAGCTTGGGGGCTTGCACTGCAATAGTGCGGGCAGCAAAAGCCATGCCAACAGGGACGGCTATATAGCCAGGAGTGACTGCGTGCGATGGCCACGAGGTGCTGGTGAAGTTTCGCCCGAAACCGCAGCGCCGGAAATGCCGCGCCACGAGTGGGTCAATCCATCGACGAAGGTCGGCTGAACGGCGCAACCGCTCAATCAAAGCTATTTGATTTGCGAGATGCTTTCGCCCTCCTCGCCTTTAAGCGGTCACTGACGTGATCGTGACATGACAAAGCCGCCACGCTCAAAGAAGACCGTCGGCTATAGCATCAGGTCCTATCGCTTAGCCGGCCTCGTGATCGGCGGGATGATTGCCGATGGCAGCGATGGCGCGGTGGCGGCGCTTCGGCATTGGTTGAAGATCATTTGAAGTATTCCTGGGCCAAAAAAGGCCCCGCGTTTTGAAGCGGGGCTTAGTTCTGGGTTGAGTGGGGCCGCACATCGAAGTGTTGGCTGCGTTTAACAAATCTCCGCACGGCCCGAATGTTTACTATCAACGGACCCTTTTGTTCCCGCGCCGACGGATTTTTTTGATCTTTCATACGCGAGCATCATTGCCTATGCGAGCGATGGGGCCGTTGCCGCCTTGCGGCATTGGCTTAAGATCAACCTGATGCTCGCGCTTTGCTGTATCAAAAATTAGCCCCGCCGAAACGGGGCAACTGGGGAAGGACGGATCGCACAGGAAGAGGGAAGCGGACAACCCCAGTATGGGGCGCCCTGTGCGATCCTTGCGGCCTAACTGTAGATAGCCGGAAAAGTTCCTGTGCGGTTCCGGACGACTGAGGGTCCAACCGGCAGGAGAGGGCGGATCGCGAGGATCGCAAGGCCGGTACCCAGCGCCTTCGCGTCGACGCAGGAGCCCGAGCCGGTTGGCGATTTTCAGGCTCAATGTCCTTGGGATGCCTTGCCTCGATGAAGAACGCAAACCCGCGTGATCAAGGCGGCAAGTTGATCGCCCCAAATGATGACATAACGACGGGCGCCTGTGCGGATGAGGATCTCGATCGCTGGAAGCTCGTCGACGTGCTCCGCCGCGTATTCGATGGCTGCCTGCAAAGAGATGAACTCTTTGTTCGCAGTGTCGGGGAACCAGCTGTGGACTGTGATCGGATTGGTGGAACACATCAACATCATTTCGGGCAACTTCGTCTCCACCAGTTTAGCGAGAGTAATGCATATCATGACGCAACCTGTTGTGCGATGTTGGAAAGCCAAATTTGGTTACCGGTCGGTTCATGCCAGCAGTGACGGGGGATGATTGTTAGCAATTCTCAAGGCGCTGCGAAGTTGTTCTTTGAGCAGCTTATCTTTGATTTGCAACGAATATATTGAGGAGCAACGTCTCCGACGTACGTGCTGTAGAATAGGCACTCACTAAATGTATGTTTCCGGCAGTATTTGTGACTACACACTGGGATTGTCTTTGTTATGGTGCGATTGGCCGCTCGGCGATGTTGCCAACCCCATGCAATTCAATCTCCTGTGCGCTGAGCGGCCGTCCAATCGCTCAATTATTGTTCATTTAATTTCTCGGAGAGATGGTGCCGCAAAGCGTCTGAGCGCCGCCATCGTCGAACGTCGAACATCGAACGACGGTGGACGACATCAACTCAGATGCTGCCTGATCAGATTGATCAAGGCGTCAGCCGGATAGGGCTTTTGCAACCAACCGATCGGCGAGGCTGCCGCAGCTCTTTTGCGCGTTTCGGGATCGGCGTGGGCGGAGGCGAAGATCGAGCGGACGCCGAGGGTGGCGTTTAACTCTATCGCCGCTTGGATACCATCCGCGTGGCCGGCCAGTCGAATATCCATGATCGCGAGAGCGGGTCGGCCTGAGGCTGCAATGGACAATGCTTCGCCGGCCGTGGCCGACGCCGGGAAGGGAAGGAGAAGGTCGAATTATCCGACGCCGGAACTCGAGGCCGTCCTCGGCAAGACGCTGGGCGTGCCGGTATTTCAGGAATCTGCGATGAGGGTCGCCATGGTCTGCGCCGGCTTATGTCCTTAAGGAGAAGAACGTGACCGAGTTCCAGGACATCAGAATAACCGAACTGGCGTCCGGCCAGGCTGAAAGCGGGCCGCTGATGAACATGGTTCTCAACTTGTCTGCCGACGCGCCAGTCAACTGCCCCGACGCGTTCAGGGAAGGGTGGAATCAACCCGCACCCGCGATGAGGCGGCAGGCTGTCGTCGAAGGCAGTAGGCTCACCTCGACTTGCATGGCATACGAACTTCAGGGGCAGATCGACCAATTGAACGAGGTGATATCGGCGACCAACGACGCCTGTCGCCTCGGCTCCGAGCAAGCCGAGCTTAGACAGGACGGCGAACTCAGAGACTTGAAGGCCAGCCTGCGGTATGACTGAGCACTTACGCATACGATGTGCGCCTCCATCCATGTCGAGCGCATAGGTTTTCCTTTGAAGATAGGGGTGGGCGGTGAGCAGCGCGGAACTTTCGAAGACCACCAAGGCGCCGACCGGCGAACCCTATCGACTTGCAGAGGGGGAGCTTCGCAGCAAGCTGTCGGGCAGCACAATATTGATCCTCATTGGAGTGGCCGTCATCCTCCGGCTGGGCCAGGAGATCTTCGTTCCCCTCGCGCTGTCGCTTCTCCTTTCGTTCACGCTGGCCCCGATCGTCTCTTTCCTTCGCAAGCGCTCTGTTCCAAAGATCGCCGCTGTTCTTCTCGCCGTCGTGTCGGCGTTTTGCGCGATCGCCGTATTCAGCATCGTCGTGGCGACGCAGGTGACGAACCTTGCAGAGAACATCCCCACCTATCAAAGAAACCTGGTCGACAAGGTTCATTCCCTCGCCCAAGCGGGCGCCGGAAACGGCGTCCTCGACCATCTGAGCAGAGCGGTCGAACGTGTCGGCGCCGAGATCCAGACGCGGGCCATCGAAAGCAAGAGCCCGACCGCCCAGACGCCCACGATTCGCGAACCGATGCCAGTCGAGATCGTTACACGTTCCGATCCGATCCAGACGCTAGGCAACCTTCTTCTGCCGCTCATCAGCCCCTTCGCGACCGCTGGTCTCGTGGTCGTGCTGGTGATCTTCATGCTCCTCGAGCGAGAAGACCTGCGCGACCGTTTCATCCGGCTGGTTGGTTTGGGAGACCTTCACCGGACGACCGCGGCTCTCCAGGACGCAGGCAAGCGGGTCGGGCGATACCTGCTGATGCAGTTGGTGGTGAACACGCTCTACGCCGTGCCGATCTCCATGGGCCTGTGGGCGCTCGGCATTCCGAACGCCATCCTCTGGGGGCTGCTCACACTTGTTCTGCGGTTCGTGCCATATATCGGCGCGATTATCGGCATCATCCTTCCGTTGTTTCTGGCCCTCGCGATCGCGCCTGGCTGGTCGCTCGTGGTCTGGGTCGGCGCGCTCTATCTGACGACAGAACTGATCAGCAACAACGTGCTCGAGCCGTGGCTCTACGGGGCCAACACCGGTCTTTCGCCTCTGGCGATCATTATTTCGGCGATCTTCTGGTCGTGGCTATGGGGGCCGCTGGGACTGATGCTCTCGACGCCTTTGACTGTCTGTCTGGTCGTGCTCGGAAGACATGTCCCCCAGTTCGGCGTCCTCGATGTCCTGCTTGGCAACGAGCCGGTTCTGGAGCCTCACGAGAAGCTCTACCAGCGTCTGCTCGCGGGCGATCCGAACGAAGCCTCCGACAACGCCGAGGAGTTCCTGCAAGAGGAATATCTCGTCGACTATTACGACAATGTAGGCCTTCCTGCGCTCCTGCTTGGCGAGACCGACCGTCAGCGCGGCGTATTGTCGGAAAACCAGATCATTCTGGTGGCGTCCAGCTCGCTGTCTTTGGTGGAGAACCTGTCGGACATTGCAGAGGAGGAGGAGAACGAGGACGAGACCGCATCGGACGCCGGTCTCGAAACGGGTTCCGAACTGGAACTTCCCGATGGCCAGGGCCGCTCCTTATTGTGCATCGGAGGCCGCGGCGGTCTGGACGATGCGGCCGCCGCGATGCTTTCGCAGGTGCTGGAGGTCCAGGGAGCAACGTCCACGACGTCATCATATTCCGACCATGCCGCGCGAGGATCTCTCGCTTTTCCCATCGACGGGGTCGACACGGCGATCGTCATATATCTAAACGGCAATTCGAAGTCTCGCGCTCGTCAGATCGTTCGACGACTGAAGCGACTTAAGCCTGACCTGCGCGTAGGGCTTCTCATGCCGACGGCGAATGGTCTGGACTATGCGCCGATCGACCCGTCCGAGATCGATGCCGACTTCATCGAGACGTCGATAGCGCAGGCGGCTCGATCCGGCCTAGTCATGTCGACGCCCGTGAGTCTCAAAACCGTAGTTCGGAAGATTGCGCGACGCGGACTGCCTTCCGGCAGGCCATCCGCTGCATCGAATTGAAAATCGGTTCTCCGTCGCCGCTCGTATTCCTTGACGGTGCTGGTACTTTCATTTCCGCCGCCGGAAGTCTTTCCGCCTGACAGCACCAACTTTTCGACCGTCTTGGAGCTCGCTATGAGCCGGTCGAGGCGTAACCTCCGCCGGCTGCTGCAATGCCGCAGCCATCAGGCTTGGATTATTCCTTCGCCGGCCCGCCCCGCCGCTCCAGCGCCGTCTTGCGGATGGCCTCCGCGATCTCCGGACTACTGCTCGACAACATCTGGAAATCCACGGCGTAGAGCGACAGCAGCGATACCTCGGTTGCTGCGCTGACTGTCGCTGAGCGAGGTTCGCCACTGATCAGCGCCATCTCGCCAAAGAAGTTTCCGGCACCGAGTTCCACTGGATGGTCGGGTGTCGCCACGGTGACCCGCCCCTCGACAATGAAGAACATCTGATCGCCAACATCGCCCTTGCGGCAGATCACGGCACCTGCGGGGACAATGCGCGTTCGCAGCGCCCGAACGATCTCGATCAGCGCAGCGGAACCAAGCTTCTGGAACAGGGGTACGGCAGCGACCAATTGCCAGTTGCGAACGAAATCTTGGCGGCGAACCTCTTCGTAGAAGCCGGTGGCGAGGATGCCGGCCCAAAGTGCAAAAATACCGATCCCGCTCATCATCACCAATCCGGCCAGAACTCGACCTGCAAGGCTCTGCGGGATCTCGTCACCGTAGCCGGTCGTCGACAGCGTCACGACCGCCCACCACATCGCCTGCGGAATGCTGCCGAACCTATCGGGCTGGACGTCTCGCTCGATGATATAACCGGCCAACGCGGCGCCAAAAAGAACGATGCCGAACACCGATGTCACGCCAAGCAGATTGCGCGATTCATTCGCGATCACCTTTGCCAGCAGCCTGAAGAAGGTCGAGTCGCGCAACGGCTTGAGAAGCCAAATGGCGCAATAGAGGTTTCGATCACGGGACCCAACGAACAAGAATGCAGCAGCCGGAACCAGAACCGCGAGCAAATCGATCACGAGGGCCGGGATCCCGCCCGACAAGCGGTGTCGCCGTGAAAGCAATGTGCCGCTCAATTGGAGGACATAGGCCAGCCAAATTGCCGCAAGTAGCAGCTCAAAGAGAAGCCTCTCCTGTCCAGTAAGGCCCTGCGTCGTCAGTGCGGCGACGACCAAGAGACCGATTGTAGCGAACAGCGCGTTGAGCGGCGTCGAAATCTTTGAGAAAGGCACTGCCGACATTACATACTCCCAACCGCCCGGCATTCGTCGACAATAGATACCTTCGGGCCACACGCAAGGGAACGGGGGACTGATGGAGGTGCCGCCTGAGGATCCCGTGACTCACTAGGACGTCATCGAAAACCGAAGGATGTTGGTTTCCACGCAGAACTGAGCCGGTCAGGCGCATAATTTCCATTGAGAATTGAGCCATGTGAACCTTCCCCCAACGCGGTGAGCGGCGGGGGCAACGGAGTGATCCACATGGGACTTTTAAACATCATCCGCCGGATGGCGCTGCGCGAGAAGCAATCGATCCGAGAGATCAGCCGGCGCACTGGGCTGTCACGCAACACGATCGCGAAGTATTTGAGTGCCGGTACGATCGAGCCGACGTTCACGGTACCGGAACGACCGAGCAAGCTTGATCCTTTTGCCGACAAACTTGCTGGCTGGCTGAAGACCGAGGCCGGGAGGTCACGCAAGCAGCGCCGAACGCTGAAGCAGCTTCATGCTGATCTGATGGCTCTCGGCTTTACCGGCTCCTATGGTCGGGTCGCCGCGTTCGCCCGTGACTGGCGGACTGAGCAGCAGACGGCAGGCCGCGGCATATTCGTTCCTCTGTCTTTCCGCCCAGGCGAAGCATTCCAATTCGATTGGAGTGAAGATTATGCCCTGATAGGCGGCGAGCGCACGAAGCTGCAGGTTGCCCACATCAAACTATCACACAGCCGGGCGTTTCTGATCAGGGCCTACCTGCTGCTTCAGGGCCAGCTCGGCCGCAGCAGCACAGAAGAGAGGAGAAAAGGCCAATCCCTTGACCAAACCCTGATCAGAAAACCATACTGAGAGGTGGCTCACTTCTCGGTGGAAAAACCGGCTCAGTTCCGCGCGGAAACCAACAGCGAGGGTCTTATCCTCCGAAGTTGCAAGAGTGGTTGGTACGCTGATGTTGTTCTTTCTCCTTTTTGTTTTGCCGTACATCGTAGGTTTCGTCGGGCTTGCGTTCTGGCGACAGGGGTGGACGCTTATGGCGGCAACCGTCGCAATGATTGTTGTCTATTTCTTTTCCATAGGATCAGGGGATGGCCCAGGCGCGTTCGCGGCGGATGCCCTTCCAGCTGTCCTCGCGGCTGGGATTGCAGCCGGGCTAGTAACCAGCGTCATTGCCATGACGTCGAACTATCGACCTGGCTACATTGTAGCGGCAATGTTCCCACTCGGATATATCGCTGGTTATACGGTGATTAGGCACTTCTGAAGCCCTCAGGGATATCGCGCCCGTCCGGAAACTACGTGGGAGCGGAATCGGACTCTTTGGTCCAGCCGACCTGGCACCTGCGCTCAGTGGCGATCTGCAATATCGCCAGTAAAGCCGTCGGCGGGCCTTCGACGAGGGGGTATCGGACGAACGTACATCATTTGTTACTTCGCACCTGCGGTAATTGTCATACGATTCAAAACGCTAATTAATAACAAAAATCAGTTGCTTACTCGAAGTTTCTCGACTACGTTTTTTACAGAATAGTTCCGAAATAACCGGCCCTCGCCGGCGATACTCAGCGGTCGTTTGACCTCGCTTGAGGAGGATGATGACGTTGTTTGTCCGACTTCGTTTCTTCGCAATGGTGCAGCGAGTGCGTGATCTCGTCTCGATCCGATACCGACCTACGACGGCAATCTGACGCGTCGTAAACCCTTTGTTCCACTTTTCTAAGATGGTGCTCCCGTGTGGCGCGCCCGAGGTTTGTTATGCAAAAGCAAGCTGTCGTATTCAACGGTCAGGAAGTCGGGATCGCGGTCCCTGTCGAAAACCGCCTCAAATTCATCGCTGTCCGCTTCAATGTCATCGACCTGGACAACAGGCTCTTCGACACGGTTACCGAAATCCGGCGCGCCATTACAGAGCATCTCGCGTCCAGCGGTCGTGCGATCACCTCGCACTGAATGGCAGGAGATATTCTTCTAGTCATGCGGCGTCCGTCATCCGAGGCCGACATGAACGCAATCCCCATCTGTTTCACAACGCTGCCCGATTACGAGAACTCAAAGGTGAAGAATGGTGGACGAAAGAGCATCAGCCGAGGCGGGTGAATGCCCCACGTCTCAACCATGAAACTCCCGAACACCGTCATCGAACTGAATTCTCTCGTGGCTCCGAGGTCGGTTGTCGTGTTGATGTCCGATTGAGGCTCCTTGGGCCCAGCAAGCTGATCGGCCAGTGATCAGGGCTCCTGCTTCCTACTCACGAACTTCAAGCTTGTCGCCATAATTCAAGGCGAGCCGACGGCAGTCCTCGCAATTCAAAGTAATGCCCTCCGCAAAGACACTCGCGGCGGCGGTCGTGCAAACCGAAACATCCAGTCTCGCGACATGCAGAATTGCGTTACCCAGTAGCATATCGCAGGGCGCAGTCTCGACTTCGGCCCCGCCCACGCTATGCGCAACGACGCCGCGCACGGTCGCCAGCATTCCGCGCTTTCTTAATATGGTTATGTCGGCATCCCTTGCCATGACGATCTCTTCTGCCGCCCGAGGCGCAGGATGTCCGCCCGATACGCCGCATCTGCAACTAAACGGCCGCGAGACACCGAAGTTCCCATCGCCTATCCAGCGGACATTCCAGGAAGAAGCTACGCAGATTTTCGTTCTTCACATCCTGTTCGACGCATCAGCGGACGAAATCTCGGGGGCTGCGTGGCTGCTGTTGTCGATCGGAACGCCGAGATTTTAAACCGCAGCCTGATTAGCGTACATGCTACAAGAGTTCCCAACGCGGCGAGAAACCACTCCGGACACTTCACTTGTCTGCCGTACGAGTTTCGGGCAGCCTAGCAGCCGGCGGTATCGTTCGTCACTGCACGGGAAGCGGCCGAGCTTCGTAGCGGGTATGGAACGTTTCCTGAAAAACACCGGTTTACTCTCTGAGAAGAGAGGAGGCCAGATTGACTTATAAAAGTTAACACCGGCGGCGGCCGGGGTGCGGAGCATTTTTTGAAAATAATTCGTGGTCAGGCCGGAAAGGGCTTGCATCCAGGGATCGTGTTCGCTATTTGTTCTCGCTGTCCGGGAAGGCGTCGAAGATTTCTGCGTTCAATGATCCGCTCCCAACGAGGTAAGTGAGGATCGAAGCGACGAGTCTCGACGTTGAACCCCCCATGCTCGCTGGCGAGATCACGGCATAACTGCCGTCGTTCAGATATCGGTAACCGTCTAGCTTCGTCTCGCGTCATCGGAGGACGAAATGACAACGCCGCAGATTGAACGTACGACCTCAGCCGTCGTGGTTTACACGGCTCTATCGCGTCGGCAAAAAGACCGTGACGCCCTCCCCATGAGCCCGACATAGTGGCAGCAACGTTCTCAAGAGATGCGGATGCGGCGTGTCACCTGGCCATTGCTTTCCCAGTATGTGTGCTTTTTGGCGATCAAGGGGTCGTCCATTGCCGGTTGAATCTGCCCAGTGGTACTGATCGCGCGTGAGGTCACGGTGTGTTCTCCAGGAGAGGGATTTTCCCAATCCGAGGACCAAATTTTCCAAGCGTGATCGGCTTCCTCACTGTGATCAAGGATCGCTGGTTTCCATGGCGTTTGATCGATTTGCACTTCGACCCGGTCGATCGGTGCCCCCCAGGCCGCGCCGATAATGCGGTAACCTGAGCCTGTCCGGGTGACTTTAGCAGGTGCGGACTTTATCAGGGCTCGGCCGACGGAAGTCTCAGCCCAAACTGTCTCCCCGTCGTGCTCTTCCTCCCGGATGGTGACATAGTCGCGGGCCATCAGCAGGCTCATAAAACGGGAGTCGCGAACCTCGATTTCCTTCAGCCACTTGACGTTGGCTATGCCGTACCAACCCGGAGCGATCAGCCGCAGCGGGAAACCATTGGGCGTCGGCAGGGTCGCGCCGTTCATTTCATAGCAGAGTAGATTGTCGGGGCTCATTGCATCGGCGAGCGACATGCTACGAGCGAAGTTCTGTTGCATCTTGATGTCGCGTATTTCGACGTCGCCTCTGTCGGTACCGAAGAAGACAACCTCGATGCCATTATCAAGGACGCCGGCTTCCTGGAGGATCGGCGCAAGCGGCGTGCCTGCCCAGCGGGCATTGCCGATGCCGCCCGTGAAAAATGGGAACCCGTGGTTACCCGAGCATTCCACTGTAAAAACGACCTCCTGTCGCGGTCGCGCCTTGATGTCAGCAAGCGTCAATTTTAACGGCTTCTTGACCAGGCCGCCGATATCGAGGGACCATGATTTCTCGTCAATCGTCGGTCGATTGAAATGCGCGATGCTGAAGAACTTGTCATTTGGAGTTATGAAGCTATCCAAGTCTTCCCAGACGAGCTGCGTCTGGATAACGGCCGGATTAGGATTTTCCGTCGGCTGATCTAGCCACGGAATAACTTTCTCGCCCGTCTGCGTCGGAAAAGCGTTGACCCCCGAAGCGTACAGACCCGCGATCGCGGCGAGAACCGCACTTCCTTGAACGATAAATTCTCTGCGTTGAAGATCAGGCATGTTCTTCCCTCCCGGATGTCATCCGGAACGGGCTGCAATGCGCTTTCGACCGTAGTCTCAAGGACGGATATGCGCACGATGGTTACCCCACCCGGAGATGCCTCCGGACGATGTCAAGCGTCAGCTTCGCATATCAATTATGCAGCACCGGACGACTTCTACGTTGGCTCGTATATGCGCGATTGCGAAAATAGTCCAGAGTTGTGGACAGAGAATCCTGACGGGAGGACCGACAATTTCGCTTTGGCATCGTCACGTCGCTCAGTCGAGGCTGGCCGGCGAGGAGAACGGCCGATTGGCGTCCACCACGAAGATGGCCAGCTCGTCGAGATCGGTTGTGCCGGCGTTGAACACCTCCATCGGCGTGTCGGCCCCGTGTCCGGTCATGGTCATGCCGGCTTCAGTATAGGTCACGCCGTGGGGCGTTTTCTGACCGACCTTGCCGGCGAGAACATAGAATACCTCGGATCCCGGATGCGTATGGATTGCCGTCTTGGTGCCGGGCGCTCCACCGGCGTGATTGACACGCAGCAGATACTCGCTCGCCTTGACCGGCGGAAGGGGTCCGATCTCGGCGACCTTGATTCCGCCTGGTGTCGATCCACCCTTGGGTCCGAGCGTGAACAGCCAGATCTTGTCCGCAACTTCCGCCACAAGCGAGGTCGGACCCGCCGCATCCTGGGCCTGCTTCAGCGTCGGGAAATTCTCCAGCCGCCAGTACAATGGCCCAGACGGCAGCTCCGTGATCTTCTTCTCAACCATCGGCTTGATGAAGAACTTGTTTTCTTCGGACAATGTGGCTGAAGTCATCAGCCCGAAAGCAGATAGGGAAATCATAAGCGCGCCGATATGGCGTACGCCGAGGGATCGCAGCTTCATGGTTGGTCCTCCTGGTAATGCTTCGTTGGCGGGCCGCTCGACGGTGAGTGCGATTTCCTTACAAACAGGCGACCGCAGGCGATGTGCCGCCCCGCAGTCTCGCACTGTCAAGACGTGGCGATGGCCACAAGAAGCGCAAATATGGTTGCTCGAATGTCGTGGAGCAGTTACGGGCGGCAAAGGCGCGGTTGATGGCGAACGCCAGCACGCCCGCATATCAATGCGGCCTCCCCCTTCGCTTGCATTTCCGATTTCTTATTCTACCACAATTTGCGGCCGTGGGCCACGTCCGATTTCGGCAGATTTGAGTGGTGATCGGATGGCGGGAAGCGTCTGATCGAAACCATGCGCATTTCCGAAATGCGCCAAATCCGGAAGCTCGTGGTCTTCCAGGAAGCACCAATAGATTTGGACCTGGCCGATTTCACACGCCTGATCGCGTAGCCGTCGGAAATGCGCCGGCAACTGGAGGAAGCAGGTCTACAAGGGCGATTGGCCAAAGGAGCTGTTATCACCCACTGGGGAAGTTATATGGGTGAGTTTGGGCCAGGTTGGATAGGAGCGCGACCGCCGATCTTCAAAGAGTTCGCACGTGATCTTCATTTTGACGCCGTCGCACTGCGTGCATCGGAACTTGAGCGTCCACGGGCTTTTGAACTCGGTTCCGACGAAATTGGCCCTTGGAGTAACTTTGAGTGGGGAATGATTAACGGCAAGCTGTCAGCTATTAGGTGGATGCTAGAGACGAATGGGACATGTTGCATACCTAGCGCGGCTCTCCGGCTTTACCGCCCATGCAATGCCCTCAGCTTGGCATAATACTCCTCGACCCTCCGACATGCCTCCCGCGACGTTGCCTCCCATCCGCTATGAGGCACTATGTGGTCTCGTACCCACGGAATGTGAGCGTTCCACTGTGAGTCAGAGCCGAAGACTGACCCCTCGTGACGTGACTCTAAGGCTTTGATCTACAGACAGAAAATGCAATGGGGTCGGGTCACGATCGACGCCGATGATGACCCCACCCATGCTATGGATTTGCCAGCAAACTCATGTACTTAATGGCAGCCGGTGCTGGGGTCAGCGGTCGATGCTGATTCCCATCAGGGTGTTAAGGTCGGAATCGGGTGGACAGCAGAAGTTCAAAGCGAAACCGCTGAAAAGCCGCTTTGCGCGCCCATAGCGGCCATATTTCAATGGTTGTACGCTGTCAGGAACCTGGAGCACTCGTCAAAGAACTTTTCGAAGGCAGCCGTGTCCTCCATGAGCACATGATTGTTTCCAGGAAGCTCAACGAAGGTCGCGTTAGGAATAAGCGTAGCCATGAGACGCCCTTCCTCTATCGGCGCGACGCGATCGCCGATGCAATGCAGGACCAACGTCGGAACATTGACCTGCTTTGCCAACTCCGTCACATCGACCGTGCTGTTCATTTTCCAGATCCGCATCGCCGCTTCCGGACTCGTAGCAATGCGCTGAAGTTCGTCGAAATTCGCAGCCATCTCGGGCTGAGCGTCGGGCATGAAGGTTGTTGTAAAAAAGTGCCTGAAGACTGGATTGGTCGAGCCCCAGCCGTCGCGGATCATCATCGTCCCGACTTTATAAAGGTGCTTTTGGTCCGGTTGCGTCCGCTTGAGCCGACCCCGAAGAAATCCGCCCAAGAGGACGAGGCAGGTCACCTGCTCGGGATTCTCCACGGCGTAGCGGACACCGAATGAGCATCCTTGCGAAATGCCGAGAAGCGCGAACCGGCTCAGTCCAGCAGCGGCTGCGACGGTCGACATGTCGCCAGTCATTGCCCCCGCGGATACAGCTTCGACGCCCCAGTCCGATAGGCCATTTCCCCGCTGGTCGAATCGTACCAGCCGGCACAGCCCCGCCAACCTAACCAGCCATGGGTGCCAGATTGGACTGCGCCATTCATACTCCAGATGGTTCAGCCAATTCGGTGCCTTCAGCACCGGCATCCCTTGGCCAATACTGGCCCACGCGATCTGCACTCCGTCTGGGGCAGTGGCGAACTGTACCTGTTGTTGCTGCGCAGCTTTGGGAAGCTCCGGGCTAGGCAGCGAAGCGTCGGGTGTCCACTGCCAAACCCGGATGGGGCGGGAGATATTCTTCACACGCTGGTTGCCCATGTCGCGAAAAGGCACTTTGATCTTATCCGCGACCGCTTGATGTACAATGTCGGAGATGCAGACGCCGCCTGGCTTCGCCAGCCCCTCAAGTCGGGAAGCCACGTTGACGCCATCGCCGAAGATATCTCCATCCTCGAAGAGGACATCCCCGAGATTGATCCCGAGGCGGTAGAGAATGCGGCGTTCTTCCGGTGACGCTCCCTCACGGTCCGCCATAGCCACTTGGATGTTGATGGCACAGCGGACGGCATCCTGTGCTGAAGCGAATTCGACCAACATCCCGTCGCCCGTGGTCTTGACGATGCGGCCTCCACGAGTTGCGATCTGCGGATCGAACAACTCCGTGCGGTGCACCTTCTGACGCGTAAGGATATCTTCCTCATTTTGCTCCATGAGGCGGCTATAGCCTGCCATGTCGACGGCCAGAATCGCGGTCAAGCGGCGTTCCACAGAGCGTGTCCCCAGAGTTTCAGCCAGATATCACACTACCACATGTCGGCGATCAGATTAAGATTGAGCGCAAGTGCCGAGCCTTTGAGAAAATGCACATCGGAATGCGACGACCGGCTGAACGGCCGCATCGGGGTCGGAACTCTCCAGTCTTTACGCGGGAAGGTCTTAAAGGGTCGAAACGAGCCAGCGCCGACCGGGCTGCAGACGACAGCTCTTGGGCTTAAAGCGGAAGAATTTGCCCCCAACAAATTGGGTGAAGCTGCCCACGACGCACAGGCCGAGCAACGAGTGAAACTGATCTTCACGACGGCGTCGACGACCAGATGGAGGGTGAGTGTGATGCTGAGCGAAGCGCTCCAAGTTCCCGGCGTGGCGCGGGCGCGGTGGCTGTTGGAATTGATGACGGTGAGGCGGGAGCTATGCCGAGGGGCCGCCGCAGCGGTCGCTTCAATTGCCGTTCTCGTTCCGCTCACGCGGCCTCCAATGTTAATCGCGTTCCGGTGTGACAATCCGCTTTTTAAGTCAGTTAGCAAGCTCGGCCACGATCAATCAGTTGCCCCAGCCAATTTGGAACCGATCAAATCGAACCTCGCTCAACGGCTGGTTGGAGGGGCCCAGTCTTACCGAACGAAGAACGAGACGAAGCTCGGGGGAATAGTACTGTTCAAAAATAATCGGAGGCAATCCCGTCAGTTCGAGACGGCTGTTAATGGCCCAAACCCTGTAGGAACAAGAAGCAATCGTTTCCTCTCCCCAGCCGTCGAACCTAATAATAGTAGCGCCCGAAACGGATTTTTTGCCATTGATGAAAAGTGTCGTCTCGGATTGCCAGTTCTTCTTCTGTGGTAGATCGTCTAACGCAATCGCGTTCGCGTATTTCAGCTCATGCGTCCCGCTGGCACTAACTCTCTTTTCGACGAGCAAGGGGTGCAAATATACAGCCGACACCGGCTGCAGTGAACGGTTACGCTCCACCAGCTTTTGTTCGGTGAGACCCGGACCGTCCGGCCTGTAGAACACGGAATAGAAAGGCACTTCTCTGGTAAGCAGCACACCCTGTTTGGTTTCTCTAGCGCTCAAGCAATTGCCGGAGGCAGGCGCCGCCAATATTATTCCAACCAACAGCGACAAACTTCTCAGCAAGATCGACATTCCAGAGATCCCTCATCCAAATCCGCGACCGTGGCGCTTGGGCGAAATTCCACTCTCTTGCGCATGCTATCCGCTACATCGCCATCGTCGTCGAGATCATGTAGCCTCATGCCTAAAGCTTGAGGTGACACATGACGAAAAGCGGTTATGCCCGGGTCAGCGCCATTGATCAGGATTTCGAAGTACAGCAGCAACGGCTCTACGCCCAATGATGCGTGATCGTTCGGTAAAGTCTGGCGCAAGCCTTGAGGGCCGAACGGAGCTCGCAACCACATTGAGTTTCTTAGATTTGCGCCGTGGCGGGAAAATGGCGCAACTGTCACGCAATTCTTCTGGCAATTCCTTTTCGTTCCAAGCGGTTAAGATGCAGTAGAATCTAAATTCAAGGCTAGGCCCGTAGGTTGGAATGGGCGAGATACCCCTTTTTGATAAATGTTTGCCGTACGCGAACGCGGTTACGATATTTCGCGCGAAATGGCGGAGATTGGGGGCATGCGTCCGGGTTATCGCAATCAGCAGAAGAAATCGGTACTGTTCAAGGCGCCGGGTTTGCTCATTGGTGCGCTCGCGTTTGGTGCAGCCGGCGGCAGGACCGCGAGCGACTTGCTTGCCTCATGGAGCGCTTCAGGCGGCTCGGGACAATCGTGCAAAATCAAGGGCAATGTCAGCATCGCCACCGGCGAGCGCATCTTCCATGTGCCGGGGCAGCGACGCTACGCAGAGACGAAGATCAGCCCCAAGTATGGAGAGCGGTGGTTCTGCTCGGAATTTGAAGCTTGGGCGGCGGGCTGGCGGAAATCGAAATCGTGATGCTTTGGCGTGGGACGACCTAAGGTCAACAGGCAATGGCTACGCGTGGAGAGCAGGAACAGGCCTACGAGGAGCATCCGGCAGCCAACATCGCAGGCAAGGTAACAGGCGCGCTATGGGGTGCCAGCCGCCTCGCCAAGGCTGGACTTTCTCCAACTGCCAACGCCATCAAGAGCGAGGCAGGGCTGGGAGAGTAACAGCAGCCTCGACAAAGGAAGGTGCGATCCTCGGCACCATCTCAGGTTTCGGAAATGGCCAGGACGGCTTTGTTAACCGGCTTGCAAAGTCCGGGGTTGGCCTCGCTTTGGGAGCAGGCATAGGTGCCATCGCGCCTGCTGCAATTGGATTTGTAGCTATGGGCTTCACGCCGCAGCAGATCGACCAGTTCTTTACTGCCGCGGCTTCTCTCTAACGGTCAGGGCAAAAGATAGCCGGAATGTATGCCGTAGCGAATTGCAATCAAAAAGGCGCCGCCAATCAAGACGGCGAGCATAAGCGCTTTACGTGTTTCACTCTGTAGCAATTTTACTCTCCACAAAAACGGGGAAGTAGGCATTCCTCGGATTTTGGCAACGAAATCCTGCTGAAAATTCACAACCCGGAGCCCACTCCATGCTCGTCCATAACTGGCGCGAGGTGCTGAAACGCGCCCGGAGCGTCCGCCTCACGATGTTTGCTCTGCTCTACATCATCTATCTCCCAGTCAACATAACGTTCGTCCTGCTCGCCTACGCCCTATCGCCATTCCTGGCGGCCTGGTCCATGAAGCACGGGCCGGTTCTCCCTGGCCGCTGGCGGTGGTTCTCGACGCTGAACGCTGATCTGGACGGCTATACCCCGCAGCGCGTCGCGGGCTTCGACCCAGCCGCCAAGGGCTTCAAACTCTGGTGGCAGAGGACTCGCTGGACATGGCGAAACCCATACAATGGCTGGCATCCGAAGCGCTAGGCGTTGATGACATCGCCTCCGCCTTCACCGTCAAGCGCGATGTGCCGCTGCCGTTCGGCTTTCATCTCAAGGTCTGGCTTGGCTGGAACCCGAAGAAGCGGGGCGGCAACTACGGCATTGGCTGAAGATCAATTGAGGTATGCCAATGCCAAAAAAGACCCCGCTTCGGAGCGGGGCTAAGGTTGAGGTGGGTCGCATAGCGCGAAGTGTAACGAATCTCCGCACGGCCCGAAGGTTTTACGATCAACGAAGCATATTGTTCCCGTGCCGACAGATTTTCTTTAATCAGTCGCACCATTAGTTCCGCCTCTTCGGGCTCCACGTCCTGGCGCACGTTGCCAACTAACTTGATCAGGTGATATTGCCTAACCTCTTGCTGCCATCTGTATTTGGATACACTGAGCGATGCCGGAAGTGATCACAACCTGTCGGCTCACGCGAGATACTGTTGGGCTGCTTGAAAACATTGCGGAAGAGGTTTTCGACCAGGAACTTAACGCCCAGCGGCTTGCGACCTATTTGAAGTCGTCAGGGCACCTGATGATCATTGCGGTTTGCGAAAAGCAGGTTATCGGCCAGATCGCGGCCTACGTTCACAGCCACCCCGATCGAGCGTCGGATGTCTACATCGACAATCTTGGCGTGGCTCCGCCTTTCCAGCGGCGTGGTGTTGCGCGACGCCTCCTCGACGAGGTCTTGGCGTGGGGCAAAACGCTGGATTGTGACCAAGCGTGGATCGTTACAGACACCGGGAACAATGCCGCTCGCGCCCTCTACGAAGGTCGGGGCGCCGCAGCCGAGCCGATTGTGATGTTCTCCTATAAACTCTGACAGGACCCGTCTCTTCCCTATTTGATCATGTGATCAAGCCCTCGAAGGAGGGTCACACGATCATCATCGAAGACACCCGAAGACGGTGGGGGGGACGCCAGCTCGTCAAGCACGAGCACAGTTTCGATAAGCATTTAGAGGTATTTGAGCGCCACCACCTGTGCAAATGATGACGACAAGGCGAAGCGTGGGGCGCCACGGGCGGAACTGTCGACGCACAACCGGCTAAACGCCGAGAACATAATCCGGCGGCGCAAACCAAGCGGAGACGGCCGTACCTCGTTACGTCGGGAAAGGGTTTCGCCACGCATCGAGTTGTTCAAGCCGTTCGTACCACCCCTGTATATGCCGAAACTCGGCAAGTGGAATCTCAGCGGAACTCGCATAAGGAAGGGCAGCGGCCAACGCGAAATCTGCGACAGTCAGGGTCTTCCCGACCGCGACGCTGTTTGTGGCCAAATGGTCGTCGAGCACGCGAGCATGTAGTCGAAAGCTCGTCTTCGCATCTTCGATCACCGCGACGTCAGGCTCCCCGCCGAACAACGGTTTGATCAAGTATTCAAACCACAACGTTGCCGCGTGCCGCGTAAAATGACTGGCGTCCCAGCTCAGCCACCGGAGGACGTCGATCTGCCTGTGGTCGTGCGGCCATAAATCCGAGGCAACACTGTCAGATAGCCGGCACATGATGGCATTCGCTTCCCACAAGGTTCCGGCGTCATCCTGTAGCACAGGGACCTTCCCGTTCGGGTTAAGAGCCAGGAATTCCGGCGTACGCTGCTCTCCGCTTGCCAGGTCAATCCTTATGAACTCGACGTCGGCTTTAAGAAAGCGGGCAGCGGCGCAGGCCTTGCGAGGATTGAGCGTCTCGCAATAGTAAAGCTTCATCGCCGCCTTACTCATGATCCGGCCCTTCGGATTCAACTCCCAGAAAAACGCCCAGTCGCTCGAAGCTTTGCGACCAACCACCTTCATGACCCTGAAGTGATGATGCGCTTTCAAATCCACTTTGCCGAAACGTCATTTCCGTTCCTCCGTCGCTTTCCTTTAACGTGATGGTGACGACGGTTTCCGGGCTCGTTTCGCCGGTTCCGATCTCCCAGGCATGTGTGAAGACAAGCCTGTGCGGAGGCTCGACCTCAAGGTATTTTCCGCCAACCCAGTGCTCCTCTCCATCTGGCGCTATCAGGCAGGCGCGGTGTCTACCGCCGGGCCAAACTTCAAGCTGGTCGCCCACCGCCTTGAAACCGTGAGGACCGCTCCATTGGGCCAGCGCTTTCGGGTCGGTCCATGCCCTGAAAACGAGATCGCATGGGGCATTGAACCTTCGTACAAAAACCAGGTCGCGGGCACTGTCAGTATCAGTCTTCGGATTTGTCATCTTCGTATCCTTGTACCTTGGACAAATAGCCATCGAGACGATCGAAGCTCTGATCCCAGAAGCGTCTGTAATCGCCAATCCAATCAGAGATTTTCTTCAACGCGTCCGGCTGAAGTTCACGGGGACGCGAAGTCGCTTCACGGCCGGAGCGGATCAATCCGGCCTGTTCCAGGACCTTGAGATGCTTTGAAATGGCAGGCTGGGACAACTCGAAGGGATCTGCGAGTTCGGCCACGGTCGCCTTGCCGTTAGCAAGCCGCTGAAGGATTGCTCTCCTTGTTGGGTCCGAGAGTGCGGAGAAAATCGCATCGAGGCTGCTGTCCATATATCACCATTTAGCTATATAGCCGTATAGATATATTTATCGTCGCGAGATGTCAAAGGCAATCTTTACGAATCCCCTTCGATGAAAGTGCTGCCGATGTCTTGTGCGAACGGGCGATGTTGCTCTACGCAGAGGCCAGCGTTACAGACACGATCACCTCATCCGGACATTTTCAGGTCTGATGGCATCGCGGGTCAACGCTCCGTCGTTGGCTCTAAGCCACTGAGTAATTCGTTCTCTGAGTGCCACGCGGCCTGGCCAGGTGAGGGGCGGTGTAAAGCGATGACGTACATCTCTTCCTCAAGGATACCCTCATGGTGATCGGATGAATGGCTCTCAATTGCGTTTCCTTGATTACGGCGAATGGTGGGGCGGACTCTTCTGGACGCGCAACGGCGTGCGGCGATATGACCGCGGTATTGGACAAGAGGCTCGGCCGAAAACAGGCTCGGGTGCTAAGGCGACCTGAACATGTACGATATCATGCTTCTTTTCCTTGCCGGCTTGTTAGCAGGCAGCATGAATGCGTTGGCGGGCGGCGGGTCGTTCGTATCGCTGCCTGCGCTGATATCGGTCGGAGTGCCGTCGGTAGCCGCAAACGCGACAAGCACCTTAGCCTTGTTTCCCGGCGGCATGGCGAGCTCGTGGGTCTATCGTGACGGGGTCAAGAGTGTGTGCGGCGTCAATGTCATGCCCATTGCCATCGTGACGGTGATCGGTGGTGTGGCCGGAAGCATTCTATTGCTGCTAACCCCATCGAGGATTTTCGATGGTATCCTGCCATGGCTTTTGCTGGTGGCGACATTGATGCTCGCTGCAGGTCCGAGGCTCAGCGCCCAGTTGCAGACGCAGGCACGTCCGAGTGTTTTGGCGTTCGCAACGGTTCAGTTCTTTCTCGGTCTTTATGGCGGCTACTTTGGCGGCGCAGTGGGTCTCATGATGCTTGCGGCATGGAGCGCGCTCGGGGGCGGGGACATCAAGAGCCTGAATCCGACAAGAATGGTGATGGTCACTGCGGCTAACGCGGTCGCCGTCGTCGTCTTCGTACTTGCCGGGGCAATCGTATGGCAGGAGTGCATTCCCATGACGATTGGAGCCGTTATCGGCGGGTGGATCGGAGCACATATCGGACGAAGGCTGCCATCATCGGTCGTTCGGGTGCTAACCCTCGCGGTCGCCTTTTTAACGACCGCGGTGTTCTTTTCGCAAGCTTACCTTTGAGCGAAGGTCCCGTACCCCTCAGGCTCTCAGTCAATAACTTGCAATTGAAGGAGCCGAAGTCCTCCAAGATGCTCAAGGGGCTCGACGAATTGGATCGCGGGAAAGCGTCGATCCAGCGGATGTGATTGAGAACGCACGAACGATCGTCATTGCCGCCGAATATTGGCGGCACGCGGATGAGTTGGTGCCCAGTGTTCGCCTTTCCAAATGCGCGGATTTGCTGGTTCATGGGCGAGAGGCGCGATCCCGGGCTGCTGGATAACTCAACTAGCGCCCGCAATGCGGCGGGCGCGCTCTCGAAGGCATAGGGATTGAGGAACTGGCGTCGCCAGAACAGTTTCTTGTCTATCGGTGAAAGCCGGGCTTCCGTTCGAAGGCGATCAGCGCCCATGTCCAGAAGGAACTGAAAGGGAGTCCTTGGGATTTCAACCCGCAATACCGCAAGAAATAGATACACGTTGTCTATGCGTTTGTGGTGTATTGGCCTTGAAGGAAAAGGCCATGACCAGCAAAAACGCCACCGATACCCATACCCGCGCCGTTAATTTGAGGGTTCGTGAGGACGTTCGCGTCCTGATCGACCGTGCCGCCAAGGCCCTCGGGAAAACCCGTTCGAATTTTATGATCGACGCTTCGCGCCGTGCCGCCGAAGATGCGCTTCTCGATCAGACATTGGTGCGGGTCGATCCTGACAGCCACAAACACTATCTCGCCGTGCTCGACCAGCCGCCAACTGGCGAAGGCTTCGAACGGTTGATGAACGCTCCCAAACCCTGGCAGCCGTAATGTTGTCGGCACCGACGCTTCTTGGCGAAGCGCACGATCTGCACCTATTCGACAGCGGGCACGACAGCCTTGATGAATGGCTGCGCCGCCGGGCGCGGGCCAATCAGGTCCGCGGCGCATCGCGAACATATGGGGTTTGCGAGGGCGAGCGCGTTGTCGGTTATTACTGCCTCTCATCGGGAGCGCTCCGATAACCACACCCAGACGAAAGTTCGTTGTTCTCAGCCTTAGAAGTCATCATTCACCTGGGTAGAGGAGGGGCGAACGGACTTCGGAAGAAGAGCAAGCATCGCGTCGTTTGCCGATATCGCCCTTGAAAGCGTTGCATGATCGGCGTTGAACAGGCGCACGCCCACAATGGCGGCCACCTCGAAGAAGGCTCCGATGGCGCAGGCAGGGTCGCCCTTTTCGATCCGCTGCACCAGGCCGCGCGAGATACCGGCGCGGTCTGCAAGCTCCTGTGTGGTGAGTTTGCGCTCGATCCGAGCGCGCCTGATCAACTGGCTGAAAACTAGCAGGGCGTCCCGGCTGTAATGTGAGTAAGCGCGTGATATGGGCTTGGGCATGATCACCTTTTGATCCATTAATAAACCACGAAAGTCCTTTACGGCCTATTTATAGATCATTATTTTCGAAGAGTTTCCCGCGATATTGCGCGCCGCCGCCGCTACGTGCCAACAACTCACCGGTCAGAGGCAGCTGTCAAGCGTTGATTGTTACCGTTAGGGTCCCGTCCCGAGGGGATGAAGCCGTTGTTGTCATCCTGGTTCGGCGGACGGATAGCGAGCCGGACTAGGATGGCGACCGATCGGAATTGGACGAAGCGACTGTCGAGCGATATCGATCGAGCTGCCAGGCCGACAAGCGACCGATTCTGGACGAGTTGGTCGCTGGCCGAGGTGATCGATCTTATGCCTGCAATCATCAAGCGGATCTGCCCAAGGACGGGGAGCTCACTCCCATCAGAAAGAACGTCGCATGATCTTAGTCAGCAGCATGCACCTGAACGCCGCGGCAGAGCAGTCCCCAAGTCGGGCTTCGTTGGGCCTCCTGTGCGTGAGCTTGCGTCATCGGATCGTCGCCGTCGTCTGGCTCGGGGCCGTCCGGCGGGGGAGTCTCCCCAGGATCTCGCTCAGGTTCGGGATTGCCGATCGGCGGCGCTGGCGGCGGAACGATAGGCTCGTTGGGTACGGACATGATTTCCTCCTCGCTAGCCGGGAAAACTCGCGTGTCCTTCCGTTTATTCAAGAGGTGGCGCCGTGAACGAGATGGTTTTCTCGAGCAGCGAACTGCTCGCCGCCGACCCTACCAACAGGTACCCCTGCTGACGCCGGCGATGCTGAGGCGACTGAAGCGCCTTTAAGAAATGTTCTCCTTTCCATGTTGCGGCCTGCAAAACGAGCTTCGGCATGCGGCGAAGATCGCGGAACAGTTCTTGCACGGTTACTAATATATTTACCGTGGGAGACCTAAAGTCATGAAATGGCACACATCCGCAGAGTTTACCCCTCTGATGCTGGTTATAAGCGGGTCGGAAAAATACAAGCTTGTCGCGACCCTTTTCCAGGCTGCCGAAATGCTGACGGTTAGCTGGCCGATCGACGATGGAGAAGAATATCTCATCGCGATTAGGGCGTGCCGGAATGCAATTCATGGGGAAATTCCGGCTCAGGACGCGCGAGCAGCGCTTATTCGTGCCGCCGATGAAGCTGGCATTCCGGTGATCACCGTTCACTGAGTTCGCAGCCGACGGTGAATTGAGTCCACGGGCGCCTTCATGACACAGCCCTCTCGTTCCGCTGCATGCGCAGGTCCATGCCGCTGAACATCACTTTCAGGCCGCGCTCGGCCAACAGTTCTTTTGGCCTCTCTTTGGCGACAAGTGCCAGCTTCCGTTCCTTCATCCACTTCGCGTGCGTCTGCGGCGTGTCGATGCCAGCGACGAAGGAAGCACCTTCCCCAGCTACCGCATGTTCTGCCCGTCGCATTTTACCGTGTCGCCGTCGCCGACGGTCAAAGATGCGCCGATGATCCGCCCAGCAATGATTGAACAATATCTCGACGGTCGGCCGCCTCTAGCTTCCGCCTGAGTGCCTGTTCCTGCTCGTATGACTTGTGTGGGAAATGCTCGAAGCACCACCAGCGGGTCGCCACAGCCGGGGAGGGGCTGTTGCCCCAGCCGCCCCACTCCTCACATCCCTTTTCTTCGCAATAGTGGACATGCATTTGCGGCGCTTCCGTCAGCGGCCGTCTGTCGGTGTCGCTCATCTTTCCTCCTGGAGTTGCCAGCCCGCTTTCGGGACCGGCCACCCCTTCTGGGCCGCGCGGAAATCAGCCTCAGCTTCGGCTTTCTGACGGGCTTCCGCGATGCCTGTTGCCCAAACTGTGATGCGCATCCGTCCGACTTTGAATACGAAGCGCCGTTCAAGGGTGTGTTTGCCTGCCGAGTATCCGCCGCGAAAACATGCGCGGGCAACCGACAGGCTGGTGCTCTCGCGGAAAGACTGCGGTTGCGACGACCACCAGTCCCTCAGAGCAGTTTCGAACGACACGGATTTTGGTTGGGAACGGTCAAGCATAGGCTGCGGACCTGGTCTCTAGTTCAACGTCGCTGACCGGCCATCGCAGCCGCTTTCGCTCATGATTCATCTTGGGCATATCAGTCTCGATGGTAGCTCGGTCGCCAGCCGCGGGCCATGCCTCGGCTCATGGCGCCTTCGGTCAATGCCAACTGCCGGCGAAGGTGACGGATATCTTCCAGCAGGGTGTCTATAGATGCGTGCGCATCGCCTCTGTGGTAGGCAATCACCTTTGCACGCTCATCGTCTTCCACGGCTTCGCCGATCGGCTGCTCTCGCATATCCCTGCTCCGTATTTCGATTTTCAGAATGGCGGCCGCGGCGCCGATGTTCCTATTATGTTCTCATCTGGATGCGAGTCAATAATCAATCTGGGTCAATTGCTTTTTTAGGCGCTGGTGATGTCATCGCGCGATGACAAAGCCGCCTCGCAAGCCTTCCAAGCCGTTGCTCGGTGAGGCCGACGCGCCGCTCCGCAGCCGGCCGCGCCGTCGCCGAGATCCTGCGCAGCCCAATCTCCCCTTGGACCCTATGCCCGCGCGTATCGAGCCGTGCCTTGCGCTGCCAAAGGGCAGGCCGCCGAAGGGCGACGATTGGGTTTTCGAGATCAAATGGGATGGCTATCGCCTGGCGGTTCATATCGAGTCTACAGGCGTGCGAATCCTGACGCGGGGAGGCCACGATTGGACGTCCCGGTTTCCTGCGATCGAAAGGGCGGCGAAAGAGCTCCCCGTCGCCACGGCGATCCTTGATGGCGAGGCCGTGGTTCTCGACGATCAGGGCCGGCCGGATTTCGGCCTGCTGCAACAATCGCTGGGCGGTCGCGGCGGCAAGGAGAGGTCAAGCACGGCGCTCTTCATGACCTTCGATCTGCTCTATTTCGATGGTCATGATCTGAGGAATTCGGAACTCGGCATGCGCCGGCATCTGCTCGAGGATCTGGTGCCGGCCGAAGGGCAGGGCGATATCCGGCTTTCCGAGGAGATCGAGGCAGACGGTGATCAGTTGCTGGCGAGCGCCTGCCAGCATGGGCTTGAGGGCATCATCGCCAAGCGGCGTGACTCGCCCTATCGTTCCGGCCGGCTCGGCGACTGGCTGAAAATCAAATGCGTGCAGAGCGACAGCTTTGTGATCGTCGGTTTTGAACGATCCACGGTCGCGCGTGCCGGGATCGGTCGGCTTCTGCTTGCCGCGCGCAAGGGCAAGGAGCTGGTCTACGTCGGCGGGGTTGGGACTGGCTTCAACCAGCGTAACGCTTATGAGCTTCGTGAGAAGCTCGATGGCCTCATCACATCTACGCCGGCTGCCTCCGTCGATCGCAAAAGAGCAATTTTCGTCAAGCCAAAGCTCATCGCCGAGATCGAATACCGGGCTTGGACGGATGACGGGAAGCTGCGGCATGCGGCCTTTAAGGGGCTGCGGGAGGAGCAGGACAACGCGGAGGGTTATGGCCTGGAATAAAGTTCAAGAGCTGCGGTCTGCAACCGACGCAAGGCTAAATAATTCCCGTCAAACCTAAAACTATGAAAATCAACATAAGAGAGGTCGCTACAACGAAAAGAGGCCCGGCGATCAGGAACTTCTCTTTCGGCTTCATCAACACGCAATCATCATCACCTCCACGCTCGCTCCAGTACATTTCAGGCCCGAAATCTTCGCTAAAATCGAAGCCGTTTCTACTGTAGAAGACGATCGACCTGATGAACCAATACCAGTGGTGAGCGCAATAGGCGCCCACCAGGCAGAACAAGATCCACAATACAATTCGATCTCCAGCAACCACTACAATACCCCCAACATCCGAAGCCTAGCAGCGGTGGAGCAGCTGGATCAAGCCGTGCCATCCACGTCGCCGTCTTCGTCGAGATTGTGCACCGGCAGATAGGTGTTCTTCTCCATCCACTCCCGCACGATGAACCTGATCGTGTCGTTACGCGTCATGCCAAACTCGCTGGCCAGGTCGCGCAGGGCCTCCTCAACATCATCCTCCATCGACACGGCGCCGGAATTACGCAGCCGCAGCGCTGCCCGGCGAAGCATGATCTGCAGATCGGCGCGTGAGATATCTGCGATCCGATCGGCGGCGTCTTCGAGGAGGGTGGCGGTATCGGGGGATGTCATGGGTTCACCTGCGCGCGGTCATTAGGCATGGCGCAGCGAAATCGATGCCCCACCACGATTTGCCGGTCGAACGGACGGTCCATCCAAGCTGGCGGCCGTCCAATGGCGCAGCCGCCGAGGAGAAAAGCTGCCGGAATCTTGCAAATGAAGCGGGTCATCAGGTGCTACTCGTCAATCTCATTCCCATCATCGTCGTACTCCGCCCCGCGGTCGGAGTCTTCGACATAAGTCCGGCATCCCTCTTCAAAAGATGATGAATTGCCCGAACAATCGTCCTCGCTTTGAATGCCGTTCTCCTCCGCCCATTGATAGCCGGCCCTGTGACCCTCGCAGTTATCGACGCAGGAATTCCCGCTGAAGCTCTGCGCGAAGCCGGGGCCCGCGAGGGTTGACACCAGCAGAGCGCTCGCAAACAGTATTGCCATCACTCTCCCCACTACCAACCTCCCGGACGAGACATTGCGCTTCTGCCGCCGCACCTATTGCCCGCGGCGTCATATTGCCAATCGTACTGGCAGTTGCCCGGATAGCGTCTCGTTGGAGTATATGCACCGCCGCCGCAGTTGCCGTTAGCGCATACTGCCGCCGCCGTCCCGACCAATGCAAGCCCCACGAGAACCGCGGCGGCCTGCCGTTGCTGGGCGACCATCTGCTCACATTCCAACATGCTCATCCCGCGTCGGTTCACTTCCGCCACGAGCTGGAATTGAAACGCTGGATCTTGCGTTTCCAGTGCCGTCTTGCAAAGCGCGGCCTTGCTCACGGCCGACGGCTTGTTGTTGAATTCAACCGGCGTCGTTGTGCAGCTCGCCAAGACGAGCGACATCGCCACGACGCCGAAACGTCGAGCTAACAGATACATTTTCACGGATAACCCCTCAGTTGCCCGCTGCTAACATCGCAGAATTAGGTTCCACGTCAAATTGCATGTTAATCTATCGTTAACGCAGCTTTAGGATGTAGGGAGAACGCTGCCATTGGCGTACTGCCCAGCCTGTCTTACTGTTTGCGCAAGCGCAGCGCCGCCCGACGAAGCAAATCTGGCGATCCGCTCGTGGGACATGTACGATCGGGTCGGCGGCGTCCTCTCGGAAGGGCGCGATGCTGATCATGAGCTGGTTCGATGGTCCGCATTTCGGAACGCTCGATCGTGATCTGCTGTGCTTTGGCGAGCCCGGGCACCGAGCCGGCCAAAGCGCGGGGCAAAATTTTCCGTCGGCTCTGTCGATTTTCGCATCAGCCGATCGTCCTTGTAATGATGTGCTGGCACCGCGGTCGTGGCTTCAGCACGTCCTCAGGCAACAGAAGGAGCTATTGTCATGGATAATCAGCATCTGGTCCCTGCCGCCGTCCTTGCGGCCAAGAACGGCGTCCGGTTTCCCAATGAGAGCGAGGCGTATCGCAGCGCCCGCGACGCGCTGCTGGCCGAAGAGATCGAATTGCGCCGCCACATCGAGCGCGTGGCAAGACAGCGCCGGGCGCTGCCGCCGGGCGGCGAGGTTGCGAAAGACTACCGCTTCGAAGGCAGCGACGGGCCGATCTCCTTTGCCGAGCTCTTCGCCGACAAGGACACGCTGATCGTCTACAGCTACATGTTCGGCCCGCAACGCGAGCGCCCGTGCCCGATGTGCACCTCGCTGCTTTCGGCCTGGGACGGCGAGGTGCCTGACATTCAGCAGCGCGCAGCCCTTGCGGTCGTCGCCCGCTCGCCGATTGAAAGGCTGCTCGCCTTCAAGAAGGAGCGTGGCTGGCATCACCTGCCGCTTTATTCCGACATGACGAACGATTACAGCCGCGACTATCACGCCATCGGCGGAGATGGCGGCGATGACGCCGCCTTCAACGTGTTCACGCGGCGCGACGGCACCATCCGCCATTTCTGGAGCCAGGAGATGGGCGGGGTGACGGCCGATCCCGGTGAGGATCCGCGCGGCGCGCCCGACCTGATGCCGCTCTGGACCGTCATCGATTCGACGCCCGAAGGCCGGCCGGCGGACTGGTACCCGAAACTGTCTTATTAAGGTCAGCCGCGTCGTCCGCCGTCCGCCGTCAGCCGGTGGAGCGGTTCCTTGAGGCCTCGACCCATTCGATGCTGGTGACCGCGGCATCCGGCAGCGGCGGCGGATCGATGTCGTAGACATAGCCGCTGATCATGTCGGCGGCGCGTTCCGTCGCCTTGATCTTCGCCTCGGTTTCCGCGACCGCCTTGGAGATCGCTTCGATGCGGGCGCGGAACATGTGGGCAAGCACATCGCGGCCGGACTGTTTTTCGAGCCGTTCCAGATGCAGGCCGATTCGTGAGGCGTGGCGCTCCAGCTCGCTCTTGCTGAAACGCGCCTTGCGCACTTCTTCGGAAAGACTGTCCTGCATGACGGCGACGGGATCGAAACTTCCGGGTGCGCGCTCGTCGAGCACTGCGTCGGTGACGAGCTTCTCGATCATCACCAGCGCCTGCAATTCGGCCGCATCGGCAAATTCGACGTCATAGCCGGTATCGTCGTAGACCTTGCGCCGGACCGGATCGAGAAGCAGCCCATAGGCTTTCTGCAGATGGGCAAAGGCGTCCGAATCACCACCCGAATCGGGATGGGCAACCTTCGCCAGGCGCCGATAGGCGGCCTTCAGCTGCGCCTCGTCCGCATCGCGTTCAACACCGAGAATATCGTATGGATCCGTCACGCCTGCTCCCTTGCTCCCCGGCACGTTGCGGGCAGTCTAGGTCTTCTTCTGCATCAGAAGGGCGAAGTTTAGACCGAAACGAGGAATGACGTCCATGGCCCGAGATGGCGATGGTTTATGCACATACTTGGCCAAATCCTCGATTGTTTAATATTTTCAATTCGTTGTTCGAAGATCAGCCTGTGGTGATCGAAGCGAGATAACATCTGGCTTCGCCATCGATTTTAAGCACGGTTGCCGCCTCCTCCTCGATCAGCAGCGCATCGCCGGCCGCAAGCGCGCCGGTCTCGCCGTTTCGCCGGAATGACAATGCGCCGCGATGGCAAAGCAACAGGCATGTCGAGGGCGGCAGCGGCACGGCCTTGCTGCCATCGACGTCGATGCGGATCAGCGTATGGGTAAGCCCCTTGCGGCGCGTCATGACGTTGAGATCGGTGATTGCTCCGTCCTCGAGCCTGGCGGCGACGGGAACATCCGCCGGGAAGGCCAAGGGATCGCTTGCCGTTGTCAGCAGCATCGGCGTGCCTTCTACATCGAGCACCATGCCGTTGCCATCGAGGATCGCCAGCGTGCGGTCGATGTCGGGAAAGATCGAAAACGGGCCATCCTCTGCGACCGTTGCCATGCTGATGCGCCAGTCGAAGTCGTTGATCGACGCGCCGGGTGGAAAGACGGCGATCTCCACTGTCTCTCCCTTGCCGTTTTTCCAGGGCATGCGTTTGTAATCGCCGGCGCGCAGGATCCTCATCGGGTTCAGTTCCCGAGAATGCCGGGCAGGCGCAAGCCCTTTTCCTTGGCGCACTCGATGGCGATCTCGTAGCCGGCATCGGCGTGGCGCATGACGCCGGTCGCCGGGTCGTTCCAGAGCACGCGCTCGAGGCGTCTTGCGGCATCGTCCGTGCCATCGGCACAGATGACCATGCCGGAATGCTGCGAGAAGCCCATGCCGACGCCGCCGCCGTGATGGAGCGACACCCAGGTGGCGCCCGATGCCGTGTTGAGCAGGGCATTGAGCAGTGGCCAATCGGAGACGGCGTCTGAACCGTCCTTCATCGCTTCGGTCTCGCGGTTCGGCGAGGCGACGGAGCCGGAGTCCAGATGGTCGCGGCCGATGACGATCGGGGCGGAGAGTTCGCCTGTTCTCACCATCTCGTTGAAGGCAAGACCGAGCTTGTGACGGTCGCCCAAGCCCACCCAGCAGATGCGGGCCGGCAGGCCCTGGAAGGCGATGCGCTCCCTGGCCATATCGAGCCAGTTGTGCAGGTGCTTGTTGTCAGGCAGCAGCTCCTTCACCTTGGCGTCGGTCTTGTAGATATCCTCCGGATCGCCCGAAAGGGCCGCCCAGCGGAAGGGGCCGATGCCGCGGCAAAACAGCGGGCGGATATAGGCCGGCACGAAGCCCGGGAAGGCGAAGGCGTTTTCGAGACCTTCGTCCTTGGCGACCTGGCGGATATTGTTGCCATAATCGAGTGTCGGCACGCCGGCGTTCCAGAAGGCGATCATCGCTTCGACATGCTCGCGCATCGAGGCGCGCGCCGCTTTTTCCACAGCCTTCGGATCGCTTTCGCGCTTTGCCTTCCACTCGCCCATCGTCCAGCCCTTCGGCAGGTAGCCGTTGATCGGGTCGTGGGCCGAGGTCTGGTCGGTGACGATATCGGGGCGGATGCCGCGGCGGACCATCTCCGGCAGGATTTCGGCAGCATTGCCGAGCAGGCCGACGGACTTTGCCTCGCCGGCCTTGGTCCAGCGGTCGATCATCTCAAGCGCTTCGTCGAGCGTCTCGGCTTTGGCGTCGACATAGCGGGTGCGCAGGCGGAAATCGATCGAATCGGGATTGCATTCGACGGCGAGGCAGCAGGCACCGGCCATGACGGCGGCGAGCGGCTGGGCGCCGCCCATGCCGCCGAGCCCGCCGGTCAGGATCCATTTGCCCTTGAGATTGCCGCCGTAATGCTGGCGGCCGGCCTCGACGAAGGTCTCGTAGGTGCCCTGCACGATGCCCTGCGTGCCGATATAGATCCACGAGCCGGCCGTCATCTGGCCGTACATCGCAAGGCCCTTCTTATCCAGCTCGTTGAAATGATCCCAGGTCGCCCAATGCGGCACCAGGTTGGAATTGGCGATCAATACCCGCGGCGCATCCTTGTGGGTGCGGAACACGCCGACCGGCTTGCCGGATTGCACGACCAGCGTTTCTTCTTCCGTCAGCGTCTTCAGCGTCGCGACGATGCGGTCGAAATCCTCCCAGGTGCGGGCGGCGCGGCCGATGCCGCCATAAACGACGAGCTCGTTCGGATTTTCGGCGACGTCAGGGTCGAGATTGTTCATCAGCATGCGCAGCGGCGCTTCGGTCATCCAGCTCTTGGCATTAAGATCGTTGCCGCGGGGCGCGCGGATTTCGCGGATATTGTGGCGTGGATTGTTCATGGCGGTTCCCCTGTTCTCAGGTTTTCAATCGTCAGGTTTCGGGCGTCAGCGTTTCAGGCCTGGCGCAATCTGTTCGATGCGCACCAGAATGTTTTTGAGATGGACGCGAAGTCTGTCTGCCTTGGCGGCATCGTAGGCGAAGGGCGGCGCCTCGGTCTGGAGATGCGTCGATTGCGCAAGCTCCATCTGGATCGCGTGCACACCGGTATCGGGCCGACCATAGTGGCGTGTCGTCCATCCGCCCTTGAAGCGGCCGTTGAGCACACTGTCGTAACCCTCGGCGGCTTCGACGACCGTGAGCGTCGCCTGCTCGATCGCGCTGTCGCACGTCTTGCCCTGGTCTGTGCCGATATTGAAATCCGGCAACTTGCCTTCGAAGAGGAAGGGAATGTGGGAGCGGATCGAGTGGCAGTCGTAGAGAATTGCGACGCCATGGATTGCTCTGACGCGCTCGATCTCGGCGGCAAGTGCGGCATGGTAGGGAGCATGGAAGTCCCGCAGCCGCGCCGCGACGTCGGCTTCGTCAGGCGCCTGCCCATCCTTCCAGATCGCCTTGCCGTCGAAATCCGTCTGAGGAACGAGGCCGGTGGTATTCTGGCCGGGATAGAGGCTGACGCCCGCCGGATCGCGGTTGGCATCGATCACATAGCGGTGGAAGGTGGCGCGGACGACCGTGACATTGTCGAGCAGGCCGTCATAGAGCTCATGGATGTGCCAGTCGGTGTCGGCCAGCATCCTGCCGTTGTCGTTGAGGCGGTCGGCAATCTCAGCCGGCACCTCGGTGCCAGTATGGGGGAAACCGAGGATGACGGGGGAGGTGCCTTGGCGAATTTCGCATGGGGAGGAGACTTTTTCAGTCGCCATCATCTCAACCCTCCAAAACCGGCAATATGCCAGATGAAACCGAAGCGTTCAGCGCGCCCGTTGCCACCAGTTCGGCGGCAGCGGCGAGATCATTTGCCATGTAGCGGTCGACGTCGAGGCTCGGAACCTTGGTGCGGATGGCAGTGATCGCCTTGCCCAGTTCCGGGCTGGTCGATAGCGGCGCGCGCAGTTCGACGCCTTGGGCGGCGGTCAGCGCCTCGATGCCGATGATGCCGAACAGGTTCTCGGTCATGGCGAGCAGGCGGCGGGCACCATGGCAGGCCATCGAGACATGGTCTTCCTGGTTGGCCGATGTCGGCGTCGAATCGACAGAGGCCGGGTGCGACATCTGCTTGTTTTCGGACATCAGCGCCGCAGACGTCACCTCGGCGATCATCAGGCCGGAGTTCAAGCCCGGCTTCTTGGCGAGAAAGGCCGGCAGGCCGTAAGAAAGGGTCGGATCGACCAGCAGCGCGATGCGGCGCTGCGAAATCGCGCCGATCTCGCAGACGGCGAGCGCGATCTGGTCGGCGGCGAAGGCGACGGGTTCGGCGTGGAAATTGCCGCCGGAGACGACGGAATTGTCCGAGAGCACCAGCGGATTGTCGGTGACCGCATTGGCCTCGATTTCAAGCGTGCGGGCAACCGAGCGCAGCAGATCGAGGCAAGCGCCGTCGACCTGCGGCTGGCAGCGGATGCAATAGGGATCCTGCACGCGCTCGTCGCCCTCGATATGGCTCTGGCGAATGATCGAGTTTTCGAGGAGCGCGCGCAGCGCGGCTGCCGTGTCGATCTGGCCCTTGTGGCCACGCAATGTGTGAATATCCGGATGGAAGGGGGCCGAAGAGCCCATGGCGGCATCGGTGGACATGGCGCCGGTGATGAGAGCTGCCTGTGCGGCACGATGGGCGCGGAAGAGGCCGGCAAGCGCCAGCGCCGTCGAGGTCTGGGTGCCGTTGATCAGCGCCAGGCCCTCCTTGGCGGCGAGCACGACCGGTTTGAGGCCGGCTCTTTCGAGGGCTTCAGCGCCCGGGAGCCGTTCGCCGGCGAAGAAGGCTTCGGCCTCGCCCATCATCACCGCCGCCATATGGGCAAGGGGTGCAAGATCGCCGGAGGCGCCGACCGAGCCTTTTTCCGGGATCAGCGGAATGACACCCTTATCCAGCATGCCTTCGATCAGCCGCACCAGTTCCAGCCGCACGCCGGAAGCGCCGCGCCCGAGCGAGACCAGCTTCAGCGCCATGATCAGCCGCACGATATTCTCAGGCAGCGGCGCGCCGACGCCGCAGCAATGCGACAGGATGAGATTGCGCTGCAAGGTGGTCACATCGGCACTGTCGATCTTGATCGAGGCGAGTTTGCCGAAGCCGGTATTGATGCCGTAGACCGGCGCATTGCCGGCGGCGATCTCGGCGATACGGGCAGCGGCCTTGGCGATCCCGGTATCGAAGGAGGGATCAAGCCTTGCCGGTGCGCCCGTCCAGTAGATGGTTTCCAGGTCCTTGAGCGAGACGGAGCCCGGGTGGAGTGTGATGGTCATCGACCGTTCCTTTCGCCCTTGAAGACGCGTGCGTGAAGCGGATTGAAGCCGATGCGATAGACGAGCTCGGCGAGGCTTTCGATATTCCAGATGGCGAGGTCGGCGGATTTGCCGGCTTCGAGCGTTCCTGTCTTGTCGAGCAGACCGAGGGCGCGGGCGCCTTCGCGGGTGGCGCCGGCGATGCATTCCTCGACGGTGAGGCCGAAAAGCGTCGCCGACATGTTCATGGTGAGCAGCATCGAGGTCAGCGGCGAGGTGCCGGGATTGCAATCGGTGGCGATCGCGATCGGCACGCCAGCCCGCCGCAACGCCTCTACCGGCGGCTTCTGCTTTTCATGGATGGCGTAGAAGGCGCCGGGCAGCAGCACGGCGACGGTGCCGGCTGCGGCCATCGCCGCAACGCCATCTTCGTCGAGATATTCGAGATGATCGGCCGAAAGCGCGCCGTATGACGCGGCGAGCTTGGCGCCGCCAAGATTGGAGAGCTGCTCGGCATGCAGCTTGACCGGCAGGCCGAGCGCCTTTGCCTTGTCGAAGACGCGGGCGATCTCGGTCGTGGAAAAGGCGATGCCCTCGCAAAAGCCGTCGACGGCATCGGCAAGACCGAGATTATGCATGTCGTCGAGACCTGGCAGGACGACATCATCGAGATAATCGCCGTTACGACCCTTATATTCGAGAGGCGTCGCATGGGCGCCGAGATAGCTGGTGGCAACGCGGACCGGTCTGACATGGCCAAGCAGGCGGGCGCTCTGCAGCATCTTCACTTCACCGGTTCGGTTCAGCCCGTATCCGGACTTGACCTCGATCGTCGTGACGCCTTCGGCAAGCAGCGTGTCGAGCCGCGGCAGAGCCCCGGCGACGAGCTCTTCGACCGACAGCGCATTGGTCGCCTTCACCGAGGAGACGATGCCGCCACCGGCGCGCGCGACCTCCTCATAGGTGGCGCCTGCAAGGCGCATTTCGAACTCGCGGGCGCGATTGCCGCCGTGGACGATATGGGTGTGGCAGTCGACGAGGCCGGGCGTTACCCAGCGGCCTTCGAGATCGACGATTTCGGAGTGTTCGATGGCCGATGCCGGCAGGTCGCTTTCGGCGCCGGCAAAGGCGATGCGGCCGTTTTCGACCAGCACGGCGCCCTTTTCGACGATGCCGAGCCCTTCTTTACCAGGCGCCAGCGTGGCCAGCCGCGCATTGCGCCAAAGCACTGGGTGGGCTTCGGCTGAGGAGGCTTCCTCTGAAAAATTGTTCCCGGTCATCAGCTTTGCGCCTTTCCTTATGCCAATAACATGTATATACATAATCGGCGGGTGACAAGAGAAATTTTGCGCGCTTTTCTGGAAAAGAAAGATCGGCGACGCGGCAAAAGGAGAGGGAAGGCCATGACCACACTTCACGCAGGCACGGCGCTGACGCCGCAAGGCTGGCAGAAGGACGTGCGGCTGACGCTTGAAGCCGGGCGCATCGCACGGGTCGAAATCGGCACGTCTCCCAGGCCCGGCGACGAACGCCATGCTCTCCTCGTTCCCGCCATGGCGAACCTGCACAGCCATGCCTTCCAGCGGGCGATGGCCGGCCTTGCCGAAGTGCGCGGCCCGGCCAATGACAGCTTCTGGAGCTGGCGCACGGTCATGTACAAGTTTGCCCTGGCAATGACGCCTGATCATGTCGAGGCGGTCGCGGCCAAGCTTTATGCCGAGATGCTGGAGGCCGGTTTTTCCCGCGTCGGCGAGTTCCACTATCTCCACCACGACAGGGATGGCGGCGCTTACGCCAATATCGCCGAGCTTGCCGAACGCATCGGCGCGGCAAGCCAAGAGACCGGTATCGGCCTGACGCTGCTGCCGGTCTTCTATGCCCATTCCGGCTTCGGCGGAGCTGCCCCCATCGATGGTCAGCGGCGTTTCATCAATTCGCTCAAAAGCTTCGAAAGGCTGATGGAGGGATGCCGGGCAGTCACCGGCCGGCTCGACGGCGCCGAGCTCGGGCTGGCGCCTCACAGCTTGCGCGCCGCGACCCCGGACGAGCTCGCAAGGCTCGTGCCGATGGCGGGCGACGGTCCCATCCATATCCATGTCGCCGAGCAGGTGAAGGAAGTTGAGGACTGCATCGCCTGGTCCGGCGCGCGGCCCGTCGAATGGCTGCTCGATCATGCGCCTGTGGATGAGCGCTGGTGCCTGATCCACGCGACGCACATGACCGAGGACGAAACGCGGCGGATGGCGAAAAGCGGCGCGATTGCCGGCCTCTGCCCGATCACCGAAGCCAATCTCGGCGACGGCGCCTTTGCCGCGCCGCTCTTCCTCGAAGAGGGCGGTCGTTATGGCATCGGCTCGGATTCCAACGTGCTGATCTCCGTGCCGGAGGAACTGCGCCAGCTCGAATATTCGCAGCGCCTGGCGCTTCGCGCCCGCAACGTCGTGGCCGCACCCGGCGGTTCGACGGCGCTTTCGCTGTTCACACATGCACTTGCCGGCGGCGGTGCCGCGCTGAAGGCGCCGGCAGGCCTCGTTGAGGGCCATTCCGCCGATATCGTCTCACTCGACACCAAAGCTGTTCCCTATCTCACAGGCGACCAGATCCTCGACCATTGGCTGTTTGCCGGCGGTGTCGCCGTCGATTGCGTTTGGGCGCATGGCCGCAAGCAAGTGGAGGGCGGACGCCATCTCAGGCGCGATGCCATCGACCGGCGTTTCCTGGCTGTCATGGGCGAACTGCTGGCCGCCTGAAAAAGGGCTTTTCCTGTACAGGCATTCGAATTAGAGCAGTTCCAGCAAAAATGCGTAGTGGTTTTTCGTCTGGATTTTAGTAAAAACAAAGAGATAGCGGGAGACCAGTCGGAACGTGGCGATGAACCAAAGCAGGGATCCCACCTTGCATCAGCGCATCCTCAGCGAAATCGAGGGCCGTATCGTCTCGGGCGATTGGCCGCCGGGGCACCGCATTCCCTTCGAGGTCGATCTCGCCACGCAGTATGACTGCTCGCGCATGACGGTCAACAAGGTGCTGACCCAGCTCGCCAAGGCCGGCCTGATCGAGCGCCGCAAGAAGTCCGGCAGCTTCGTCACCCAGCCGCAGGCGCAATCGGCTGTTCTCGAAATCCACGATATCAAGGCCGAGGTGCAGTCCCTGAACCTGCCCTATTCCTATGCGGTATCGAAGAAGACGAGCCGCAAGGCCAAGGCGGAAGACAGTCGGAGACTTGAACTGCCTGTGGCGTCCTCGGTCGTCGAGGTCGTCTGCATCCACAATGCCGGCATGCGGCCCTTTTGCCTGGAGGAGCGGCTGATCAGCCTTGCGACGGTGCCGGAGGCCGCCAGTGCCGATTTCCTGACGATGGCGCCGGGTCCCTGGCTGCTCAACCAGGTGCCGTGGAGCACGGCCGAACACCGGATCCATGCCGTCTCCGCCAGTGCCGAGGTGGCCGCCGTCCTCGACATTGCGCGCAATACTGCCTGCCTCGTGGTCGAACGCCGCACCTGGAGCGGTGCCGGCCCGGTGACGCATGTGCGCTTCACCTATCCGGGCGATCGCCATGCATTGGTGGCGCGTTTCACGCCGGCGTCGCAATAACGAGCCCGATCCAACCGGCTGGTGCCGCGGTGACGAACCTGCTGGATCTGTCGAAATCCCGCCCCTGAGTACGGTAGGCCTGGTCGAGATTGGCGGCGTCGCTTTGCCAAAGGGCGGTCACTTGGCAGCATGCTCCGCGTCGAGAGCAGCGGGCAGTTCGATGCCGTCCCGTTTTGCGGCATCGCCCAGCAGGGCCACCGCCTTGCCGTGATCCCTGATCATGTCCCGGGCGAACTGTTTGGCGTCATCGCCGATACTCAGAGGGAGTAATGGCTGAACACCAAGTCCTTCGAACGGTCCAGCTTCGTATGGCACGCGAAGCAGGACTTCATAAGCGGCTCAATCTGGTTGGCGACGCCGTTCTCGAACTGGCCATATCCCCAGCCGCCACTGTCGGCATACTTCTTGGAGTCCTTCACGCTGATCTGGACGTTCGTTGGGTCGCCCGCCACGAAGGACTGCGGCGCCGGGAATACCGCATCGTTTTCTGGAGACGACTTGTAGACGTACGCCAGGCGGGCGAGCACCGTTCCATCCGGAAAGGGCCGCGTACCCTCCCGAAATGCCTTCATGGCGATGTCGTTTCCAAGAATACCGCGGATGTCGTTGTTCTTCCCAGCCTCGTGGGCGACCGTGATCATCTGCCAGTTTCGATATCCCTGTGGCAGGCTGACGCCGTAGATCGGTGAAGGGTTGTCCGACACGCCGCTGGCCGCTCCGACCGACACGCCGATCGCGGCGATACCTGATGCAAGCAAGAAGAACGCTGTGGTTTTTCGCATTTCAACCTCCATCTGGATAGATCGTCGATGCAGTCAGTGCGGCAAGGCTTCCTCCAATGATCTGGACGACCACGAAGAGCGACACGGCGACCACGGACGCGCTCGCGGGCGTGGCGAACAGACTGATAGCCACCGCGGGGTTCGCGATCGACCCCGTCGGCGTCGAGAGGATCGCAGCCAGCAGCCACAGGCCGACGGCGAAAGGTCCCGCGAGTTTGTTCGTGCTGCGCGAGCAGCAGAAGACGACTGTCATCAAGCCGAACGATGCTACACCTTCGCTGGCCAGTGACGATACGGTTGGAGAGTCGAAACCCGGTCGACCAGGCGGGACACCGAAGACGAAGGCGGAAACGAGCGCCCCTGACAGCGCTCCCGCGATCTGGGACGCAATGTACCATACGGCGCAGTCCAGCGTTCGTTGTCCGGAGAGCCACTGCATCAACGTGATCGTCGGATTGAAGTGTCCGCCGGATACCGCGCCGAACGCCAACATCAAGCCAATCAGACTTCCTGAGATCGCCATCGCGGACGAAAGCTCCGAGCTGCCGACATGGAGGCCGGACCCGACGACTGCGATCATCAGCATCGCGGTGCCTACGCCTTCCGCCAGCGACCGCCGGAACAGCGAAACGGTCACATCGTCCTCGACGAAGCATTTGCGCGATGATGTGCCAACCGCTCCTAGGCGTGCGACGCCCATCTCGCCTCCACCGCGTCCATCTTCACCGCCAGTTCCTCGGGCGTGAGCAGACCTTTCTGGAAGGCGATGTTCGCGAAGGCGGCGATCCATCTCTCATAGTATGAAAGCTTGCCGACCAGGTCGGACCCCAAGGATTCGACGCCGCGTCGCTTCTCCTCGGTGTTGATGATCTTGTGGAAGTCGAGGACGTCCGCGAGTGCGTGACAGCGTTTCTCCCAGGGAAGGAGCTCATGCTCGACCCTTTCGATCTTCGGCGCTTCCAATCCCCCGATGTCGTTAGGGAGACGCTTCACGAACTGTTCGCTGCCGGTCATGCCGCAACTCCTTGAGCTGGCGATTGTATCTGGATGACGCCGATCATCGCGTCTCGGGTAACGAGCGCGGCGAGCTGCTCCTCGTCGAGGCCGTCGGTTCCGGCCGGGCGCATCGGTAGAACCAGATATCGCTGGATGGCGGTTGAGTCGCTCACGCGGATCTCGACGTCGTCGGGAATGTGAGTACCGAACTCCTCGAGCACCTTCCGGGGTTCGTAGACCGCCCGTGCCCGATAAGGCTTCAGCTTGTACCAGTCGGGCGGAAGCCCAAGGACCGGCCTCGGATAGCAGGAGCAGAGCGTACAGACGATCAGGTTGTGGACCTTCGGCGTGTTCTCAAGCACGATCAGTTGGGTTTCGTCGTAGAAAGTTATGCCGAGTTCTTCGCACCCAGTCCTTCCGTTCTCCAGCAGGCGGCCCCTGAACTCCGGATCCGTCCAGGCCCTTGCGACAACCTTCGCACCCAATGCCGGGTTGCGAGAATCGAGCACCTCGATCTGCCGCCGGATTTCGCCGGCAGTGAAGTAGCCCTTCTCGATCATGAGTTCCTGAAACGCCGTCTCCATGACGTCGTAATAGCCGGGCGCTTCCGTCGCGACGATCGGAGCGTGATCGTGGTCGTGTCCATGTTCTTCGTGCTCGGCCATTATCAGGCTCCTTCCAGCCATGTTTCGAACACTTCGATCCGGAGGCCGTCGTCGGGCGAACCCGCGTAGTCGCTCCAGATCGACGTCATCGGCACCGCAATTCGATAATAGTGACGAACGGCGCCTGCGTTGCGGCCGAACGCCTCTTCCTCGTTGTTGACGGCCTTCGGTTCCATGATCGCCTCGACGACCGCCGTCTTGCCACGCAGGTAGGTCGGCACCCGGTAGTGCCCGACCGGCGCGCGATCCGAGACCTTGACCGACTGTCCAACCGCGAAGATGGGCAGCTCGCCGAAGGCGGGCACGACGCCTTCGATCTTCCTCGTTGGTATATGGGCGGGCTTCATCCAATCCTCCGATCATTCTCGCCGAACATTACGAGGACGACGCGGGGCGATATTTCGGATTCGTGCGATGGCGCGGTGAACGGATGCAATGCGCGGAATCGGACGGTTTCGATAAACGGCGGGCCACCGATCTGATTTGGTGACACAACATCCATGCCTAGCCAAGGAACCTTCCGATGACCCACATCGTCGTCCACCCCGCACCAGGCGCGGTGCCAATCTCCCCGCAGGAACTGCTGCCGTGGACGGTCTTCGTCGGCCTCCTCCTGCTGATGGCCCTCTACTTCGTTGGCGCGGAGCAGGGCGCGACCTCGCTCATACAGGGCGACGCCGTGCACGAGTTTGTCCACGACGGCCGGCATCTGCTCGGCTTTCCGTGCCATTGAGGCGACAGTCATGGTTCAGAGACTTTTGCTGGCAGGAATGCTGTCCGGACTGGTCGTTGCGCTGTTCGCCTTTTCATTTGCACGCGTCTACGCCGAACCCACCATCGAACGAGCGATCGCCTTGGAAGAGATCGGCGCTCACCACCACGCCGGCGTCGAGGAGGGCACGGTCTCTCGGAGCACCCAACGCAACGCGGGCCTACTCACGGGCCTCGCCGCCTACTGCACGGCACTCGGCGGTTTCCTTGCGATCGGACTGGCCTTTCTTCATGGTCGACTGAGCGTCAGGCCGCGGTCAGCGGTCTGGACGCTCGCCATTGCCGGCTACGTCTCGCTCGTGCTCGTTCCACAACTCAAGTATCCCGCGAACCCTCCCGGCGTCGGGAGTGCGGAGACCATCGGGGTCAGGACCGAACTGTACTTCGTCATGATCATGCTATCGACCGCGTGCATGGCGGCGTCGGCATGGATCGCCCACCTGATGAGACCGCGTGTTGGCTCGGCGATATCGGTCCCGATCGGTACTGGGATGTTCGTCGCACTTGCCTTCCTGTTCATGACGATGCTGCCTGCGATATCGGAGACGCCCCACGATTACCCTAGAGGCCTGCTTTTGGAATTTCGGGTACACGCTGCGCTGCTGCAAATGATCGTATGGGGCGGGCTGGGCCTGCTCTTCGGGCAGATGGCCGAACACGTCGTCAGTCGAGATCGACGCGCGGAAGGGGTTGCACGCCGTGGAATACCGAATGCCTGATTGCGTTGGGAACTGGCTTTCGTCGGTCCTCAGGACTAGCATCCCAGGCATGTGATCGCGGAGCAGTGGCACCGATGAGCGACGTCTCGCATGCGGAAACCCCAGGAACGTCGCATATCGAGTGCGCCGAACACGATATCGAGCAGTTCCTGCACTTGGCGCTGCACACGGTTCGAGCGGACAGGGCGTTCATCGTGGCCTCCGTTGACGAACGCCTCACGGTCGCCGCCACGGCGGCTGGCGAAGACGTGTCATCTGCCTTCCTCCCGGCGAACCTTCACGAACTGGACGAGATCGTCGTTCGCGATGTGATCAGCTCTGGGAAACTACGAGAGATCTCGAGTACAACCCGGTCGGCGGTGTGCGTTCCGATCAGCCTTCCCGACCATCCCAGGGCGGCGGTCTACCTGGAGATCGATGGAGCGCTAACCACCCACAGGGGGTTGGAAAAGCTCGAATGGCTGGCGTCGACGTTTGCCGCATCGCTCGCCAAGCGAGCGACCGACGAGGAGTTGCGCTCTTTTAGGGAGGACGCAGCCAGCGTGGTGCGGGAGCTTCGACTCAACCTCGACATGATCCCCGCACTTACGTGGATCGGTGGCCCCGGCGGCGAACTCGAAGATGCGAGCAAGCAATGGTACGAGTACACGGGCATAAAGCGCGAAGACGCTCTCGGCATGGGGTTCCTGGCGTCGTTCCATCCCGACGATGTTCAGAAAGTCATAACCGCCTGGACCGAACTCCTTGTCGCCGGAAAGCCCGGCGGCGTCGAGGCGCGCATCCTGCGTCACGACGGGGAAGCGAGATACTTCATGCTCCGGGCCGTCCCATTTGTCGGCGACGATGGCAAGGTTCGCAAGTGGTACGGGATCAACACTGACATCGACGACCTGAAACGTGCCGAGTTCGAACTGGCCAAAAGCCAGGCCGTCATGGCCGAGGCGCAACGGATCATCGAGACCGGCAGTTGGTCTTGGGACATGATATCGGACATTTTCACCTGTTCTGCCGAGTGCACCAACATCGTCGGCCTCCCGAGTAACGAGATTACCTTCGAGACCTTGATGGAAAGGGTGCATCCAGAAGACCGCGAATTGGTCGCAGAGGCGCATGGGAGGGCGCTACAAGGCGAAGAACTGAACGTCCAGCATCGCTTCGTCCTGCCAAATGGAACGGTCAAGTTCATTCATGCGCGCGGCCGTCTGATCTATGAGAGAAGCCATCCTCGCGCCTACATCGGCACCATCGTCGACGTCACGGAGGCAAGGCACTCAGAAGAGCGCATACGAAGTTCGCTCGCCGAGGCGCAGCGGGCGCAGGCCTCCCTTGCCGAAGCGCAGAAGCTCACTCACGTCGGCAGTTTCCAGATCAGACCCTCCAGCGGCGAGATCATCTGGTCGGCTGAGACCTATAACATCTACGGTCTCGATCCGGCGCAGCCACTGACGGGCGAGGCTATAATAGCGCGCATTCATCCCGACGATCGCGAGCGGATCAACGAAATCCATGCGACTGGCATGCGGGACCGCAAAGCCTGGGAGGCGGAGCACAGGCTTCTGATGCCCGACGGCTCCATCAGGCACGTACACTGCGTCACCCGCGTCGAGCCACATCCAGACGAAGAGCTGGAGGTGTTCGGTGCCATCATCGATCTAACGGATCGGATCAGCGGCGAAGAGGCACTCAGGAAGGCCCAGGCCGATGTCGTTCGAATGAACCGCCTGGCTGCGATGGGCGCCGTCACCGTCAGCATCGCCCACGAAATGAACCAGCCGCTCATGGCCATCGTCACGAACGCTGCCACATGTCTAAGCTGGCTGGATCGCCCGGAACCTGATCTGGAGGAAGCGAAGATCGCGGCGGAACGCATCGTCAAGGATGGCCAGCGGGCAGGAGACGTCCTGTTGAACGTCAGAAACATGGCGCGGAATTCGCGTCCATCCATCGCGATGGTGGATATCAACGAAATCGTCGCCGACGTTCTGACGATGATGCGAAGCGAACTCCGCAGCAGGCAGATCAACGCATCCGTGTCGTTGTCGCAAGACATAAAGTCAGTCCGGGGTGACAAGGTTCAGCTCCAGCAGGTTCTATTGAACCTGATACTCAATGCTGCCGAAGCGATGACGGGAAGGGACCATGGCCGGACCATCGGCGTGGTCTGCGAGGATCGAGGCGCGCACTCGGTGGTCGTACGGGTGGAGGACAATGGCCATGGCCTCGACCCCATTGCGTCAGAACGCATTTTCGAAGCATTCTTCTCCACCAAGCCGGAGGGGACCGGCATGGGACTGGCGATCTGCAGGTCCATCATCGAGGGGCATAGCGGGACGCTGTCCGCGAGACCTCGGGCGTCGGGAGGATCGGTGTTCGAGTTCGCGATACCATATGCAAGGGGGGGAAATGAACCAGAAGCAACGTGAGGAAGCCACTCCGCAGGTCGTTGTCATCGAAGACGACGTCGGCGTGCGCGAGTCTCTAGTCGGTCTGCTGCGGTCCATGAAATTCAACGTCGCCGCATTTTCTTCGGCGACCGAATTCTCGTCGAAAGGCCAGTTGGGGTCCGTCGGCTGCATGATTCTGGACGTCCGGCTTCCCGGCCAGAGCGGCATCGAGTTCTACGAAGAGGTGCGGACCCGCGGCTTCCACCGGCCGGTGATTTTCATGAGTGGCCATGCCGACGTTCCGATCGCGGTGCGGGCGATGAAGGCGGGCGCTGCGGAATTCCTGACGAAACCAGTGCGCGAGCAGGACCTCCTGGACGCCGTTCACGCCGCGATGAAGAGGGACAGCCGCTTCACGATCAAGGAAGAAGCGGCGGCGAGCGCCCGCGCCGATTTCGACACACTGACGAAACGTGAGCAGGAAGTGCTGATCCGGGTGGTGGAAGGGCAACGTAACAAGCAGATATCGACTGCCTTGGGGATCACCGAGGCGACGGTGAAATTGCACCGAGGGAACGTCATGCAAAAGATGCACGTTCAGACCCTTCCGGAGCTTGTGCGCCACTTCGATCTGCTCGAGTTGGGAGAGCAGTCAGCCACCTCGACTAAAGGCTAGTTCTAATAGAATTTTTCCAGACGTTGGTCGCATTGCGAGCGTTCAACACCGGCCATAGGATTATAGCGATTGGATCGATTGATGGTTGATGCGTCGAAGACCTCCCTGGTGGTTTGCGTCGAGGATGACGAGCCCGTCCGTGACGCGCTCAGGGGGCTGCTACGCGCCAACGGCATCAGGGTTGCCGCCTTCGCTTCGGCTGAAGAATTCCTAGCTTCCGCGGAGCTTCAGACTGCAGCCTGCCTCGTCACCGACATCCAGCTCGGCGGTATTTCTGGACTGGACCTGCTCGACAGGCTGTCCGGAATGGCCAGAAGGATTCCTTCAATTCTGATCACCGCCCACTCCGACGTCGCGGTCGGCGCCCGTGCCAGGAATTCAGGGGCGTCGCGTATCTTCCTGAAGCCTGTCAGTCCAGCGGACTTGCTCGAGGCGATCAGGACGGCTCTGGCAAGCGGTCCGGCTTCCACGCGGTAAGGGCAGCGTAGCGTCACGGGTCGCACCAGAACCAACGGCGCCTCACGAGATCTAACTCGACTTCATCTTCGCGTCAGAGGAAATTTAGAAGCCGATGGCGACGGTGTGAGACCGCGCCGGGTCACGCTGTCGAAGCAATCGAGCTAGGAGGGCCGCCATGACGACGCCTGCCACGAGCGTTCCCGCTCAGACTGCCAGAGACATCATCGGACCTTCCCCCCTGATCGCCATCGAAGACGAGCCGACACCGAAGCTCATCGTGGATCCGCCGCTTCCGGAACCTTTGTCCCGTGGCCTCGTCTTCATCCAGTATCGAGGGGAAAACATCCGCATCGTCCCGCTTTTCGGAGAAGCCGCGTTACAGGTATCGCCGCGCATCGGGCACGTCCATGTGACCGTCGACGATCTTCCTTGGCACTTCGTCGATGCGAGCGGCGAGACGCTTATCGTCGTCGGCCTTCCGGCTGGCGAGCACAAGGTTCTCGTGGAACTCGCCGATCCGAGACATCACGTGATCACGGCGGAGACGGTCAGCTTTTTCGTGCCCGAGAAGAAATAGGTTTGAAGGACTCGAGCTCCCAAGGCGATCGCACGCGGAACGCGCCATGTCCGCAAAAGGCCTGCCCCTCTCAGGCCGCGATCTCCGGAGAACATCCCCTCGGACCCCGTCGCGAGGGGATGTTCTTTTGCGTTATTATGCAGCAAATGCCACCAACTCGGTGGTAGGCAATTAAGTCGCTGGTTGATGACTCCTATCGGCCCGCAGTGATGATGACCGCTTCTGGCGGCGCAAAGCGGAAGAGGTGTCGCCTGCTGTCGGCCCATTGCAGGCGTGCACCCCGCTGCTGTGGAAAGCGCAAAAATGCGGACCATGGAGCATGTGCCACAAACCGTCGCGAGCGATTTAGCTCGGCGCGTTACACGCTGGCTGTCAGGGTCCTAGACTGGCTGGAACTTGGTCTTTCTCTTGATCAAGAGCGCTCGGCACTTTGAACTCATTCGGTCTGGTTTGTCGGATCAGGGTGCATCCGGCCCGACAACGGCACCGGCACCCGTGGCACTGACAGTCAAGCTGGCAAACGCGATCTCACCATCGGTAATGTAATGGTTGACCTTTCCGGTGTTCAAACGTGAGCCAGATTGGTGCCGCGCGACCTCCCCGATTACTTGCTTTGCCCTCAGTTCATTGACTATGTAGTCGCGCTCGGCGTTCGTATCGGAATCGGTCTTATGTGTGACTTGGAATGTCAGCCAGGTCAGAGAAAGCCCGGTATCTCTGGTGCCCGCCCCAACCCATAGGACCCGCTCCTCGGGCGATGGCCTGTCGGTAGCCAACCAGAAGCTCGCCGCGCTCATGTCGTCCTCGGAATGGGCGAGACTAAGGGCCCAGAAACGGATGTGATGGCGCTTGCGGGGGCTATCGTCGATGGGCTCCTGGAATCCTATGTCCTGCCGTCGTCCAAAGAGATAGAAGGTGCTGAAAGGTGCGGTGGGATAGGCAGAGTTCATCAGGAAAGCGCGTATCATTCGCAACGAGCTTGCGATCCCCAAATGGTCGGCCGTGGACCAGCCCGCCGTTGCAAAGGCCTCGCGGAGTTGTTGAAGATTGCCGATGAGGGCGAAATTTATAGGATCGCCGGGCAGGCCATCGGCCGTGATCGTGTATCTGGGGATCAGCCCCCGATGAAGAACCTTCAGGGACAGTCGGACCACGTTCGGAAGAATGACGTAAGCAGCCAGGCCATATGTGAGGCACACCGCAACGAGCCATGGAAACCTGTGGTCCGAAGTATCGAAAACGACGAAGACGATGAGCCAAACGCTGAGTACGCCGAGACAGAAAACCAGAAACCTCCGGAAAAGGCGCGTCAGCAATCTCAAGACACAGTCTCCTCGTCTGGCGTCTGATGGGCTGGCATTCGCCCTCGCTGTTCGTCGCCGGGATTTTAGCACCCGAGAATATGCAATGGTAGCGCCGCCGTCGCTCATTGTGGGCCATATCGTTATTCTCAGAGGAACGGATCCGCCTCAGGCGGCTTCGCGATCAACCTTCGGGAAGTCGACGTCGGTTTTGAAGACTTCGTTCATGTAGTTCGTGAACGTGTTCGCCGCGACGTGCGCGACAATCTCCAGAAGCTCACCGTCATCGAAGCCGGCCGCCTTCAGTGCTTCCACTTCCTGTTCGGAAACGCCGCCCCTCGCTTCGGCAACCCTGACCGCAAACTTGACGGCGGCGTCGGCCCTTGCCTCGGAGGATCCGCCGCGGCGCGCAGCCGCGATTTCCTCGAGACTGAGCTTGGTCACGTGGGTGCCGGTATAGGTGTGGGCGGCGAGGCAATATTCGCAGCCGTTCTTCTGGGCGATCGCCAAGGCGATGCGCTCGCGGATCTTCTTGTCGAGCCTGCCTTTGCCGAGCGCCCCGTTGAGAGCTGCGTAGGCCTCAAGCACGGCCGGGCTGGCCGACATCATGCGGAAGACGTTGGGCAGCGCGCCGATCTGCTTCTTGATCGCCTCCAGCGTCGGCTTGGAAGCTTCAGGCGCCGCATCGAGCGTCGCGGGAATTGGAATTCGGGCCATGCTTCAATCTCCTTTGTTGCTTCAGCTCCTGGTTCTTCTGCGTTTGGCCGGGTTTCAATGCAGATCGTGCGGAACGAACCCTTCCGGGTTTGCCGGCAGGTGTTCGATGACGGCTGCGGCGTGGAACACATTCTTGAGGCTGCTCGCCACTGCGGCGGACCGGCGGGAATCCCGCCATTTTCGCGGCGTGACCGCAGTGATCTTCTTGAAGACCGTCGTGAAATGTGGCTGGTTCTGGAAGCCCGTCTGCAAGGCGATTTCTACGAGGGCCAGATCGGTGCAGATAAGCAGTCTGGCCGCAGCCTGAATTCGCATCCGTAGGAGGAATTCATGGGCGCTCATCGAGGTGGCTGCCTTGAACGTTGCCGCGAAATGCGCCCGCGAAAATCCCGCGACATCGGCCAGTTCCTCCAGCGACATCCGTTGATCGAGACGGGATTCCGCATAGCGTCTAACGCGACTGAGACGCCATGCAGAGAGGGGATGAACGCGAGGTAGCGATCGATAGTGCTCGAACGCCAACTGCGAGAAATCCCTGGTGAGTTCACTTCTTCGCGCGGGCGAGCTTTCGGAAATTTCGCCAATCAGTTCCGCAAGCCGGATGTCACGGATGTTGAACCGTCCTCCAACGACGGAGCAGGGGCCTCGATAAGGCGCCCGCAGGAAGGTGAGCACATAGAGGCAGGCATCGGACTGCAGCTCGACGGCGATAGGATCCGGGCCCTCCACGAACGTTACGCTGTCCTCGATCATCAGGCCATGAAAAAGCACGCGTCCCTTCTGTTCCAGGCGCAGTTCGGAATCGCGAGCCGCGACGACGAACGTCCCGACGCCGGAACCCAGGGAGGTGGTGATCGCACGGTTCCCGTTCTCCCGCGTCAGCTTCGCCAGGGAGATGTTCGGGTCGGCGACGCTGAAGTGCTCGACGTGCAGGCAGTCGGCGATGGTCTCGAAGACGTCGCGAATCCTGCCCAAGCTCACCTTGATGGCGATATCGGTCTGCATCGGCTGCTCCTCATGAAAGGGCGCGAATTGAGTTGATGGCTGTGACGTTATTTGTCGGCGGCGGCCCGCTCGATCATCGCGGACACCAGATCGGGATGGGAGATCATCACGACATGCGATGCTCCCTTCACGCCGACGGTTTCCTTGGCACCCGCTCGCTTCGCCATGAACTCGTGAAGCTCCATTGGGATGTTCTTGTCGGCGGTTCCGTAGATGAAATGGGAAGGCAGTTTCTTCCAGGATGGGTCGCCTGAAGGATCGTTCAGGGCCTCTGCCGTGACCGGACGCTGCTCCGCGCCCATGAGAGCTGCTTGCTGCTCGGGGACGTCCGCGGCGAACTGCTTCCAAAACTTGCTCTGCAGGATGTAGAGATCGTGCTTACCGTCAGGTTGGATGACGGGTGGCGCTAATGCGTCGCCGAGCGTGCCCGTCGGGAACTTCTTGCCAAGGCTGCCGGCGCTTTCTCCGTTGTCCGGTGCGAGTCCTGCGACGAAGACGAGGGACTTCACGTTCGTTCCTTCGACGGCGACGTCGGTGATCACCGAGCCACCGTAAGAATGTCCGACCAGGACGACCGGCCCGTCGATGGACTTCAGGACTGCCGAGACGTAGTCGGAGTCGTATTTTACTCCTCGCAGCGGGTTCGCCACTGCGACAACGGGATATCCATCCTTTACCAGCTTGGCGGCGACGCCGTCCCAGCTAGCCGACTCCGCGAACGCGCCATGGACGAGGACAATCGTGGGCTTCGACGCCGCCATCGCGTTCTGGTTTAGGAGGAGAGCCGCGATCATTGCCGCACCAGACAACCACTTGTTCATGTGAAGAACCTCACGCTCGGCGCATTGCTGTAGCGAGCATGCGCGCTCGGTTTATGTTCCCACGAGGCTACTACGCGGTGCCGCCCAATAGTGTGAGTTGTCGAGATGGCGTGTGAGATCCAGTTGGCCGCGGGCGCTGCGTTCGACGTCGAACCGGAGATGCCGAGAAGATCGAAATCGATGCCACAATGGACGAAGGCGGCCGTCGCGGCCGCCTTCGACTTAAACGTCAATGCTGGGTAATGCCTATACGGTCAGGCGTTTATCGCCATGTCCACCGCCGACAATAGATCCTGATGCCGCACCGGCTTCGTCAGGAATTCGACCGCTCCCGCCTTCATGGCACGCACCGACATCTGAATGTCCGCATGACCGCTGATGAAGATGATCGGGTATCGTATTCCTGTCTTCAGGAGATCGGCCTGAAAGTCCAAGCCGCTTCTGCCGGGCAGACAGACGTCGAGAATGAGGCAATCGGGCTGCGGCGAATGCGCACTTTCCTGGTATTTCTTGACGGATTCAAAGGATGCGACGCCGAGGCCGACCGATCGCAGCAGTGTTGAAATCGAGCGCCGAACGCTTTCATCGTCCTCGATAAGAACGATGTAGGGCGCCGTGGCTCTTATCGCCACGGGCGTGTCGATCTCAGAAACGGTCGTCGACCTCGTCGCATCGAACCGCAGCCCGTCCTCGGGCAGCACGTCGTCCCTGATCAGCATGTAGCCTCTTCGGACGATCGTCTTGATCATGTTGCCCTGGCTGCCCAAGGCCCGCCTTAAAGACTTCACCTGGAAGCGGAGATTGCATTCCTCGACCACCATCGAAGGCCACACCTCGTTCAGGATCTCGTCCTTGCTGACGATCCTGCCGTTGGACCTGAGCAGCACCATGAGAAGGTCGAACGCCCGGCCGCCTATCTCCTGTGGGCTTCCGTCCAGCAGGAGCTGACGGGAGTGCGGGATCGCGCAGAACCTTCCGAAGCGGATCGCGTCGTCATTGGCTTCGCGCTTAACCTCTCTATAGGCTTGAGGCAGATATGCGCCTGCTGGATTCGTTTGTTCGAGCGTATCGGCGAATTGGACTTGCATGGCTGACTTCCCCCGTCGGCTGCAATGATTGATCGCGCTGCTGAAGATCGAACTGTTACAAATCTGGCCTCGTTCTTGCGAGGCGTTCTCCAACTGCGAGCGAGCAAGCAGAGCCTAGCTCCCGTCATGCACGCAAACAATCCGACCAATGGCCAGTCTGACCCCGACAAGGTCATGAAGAACTAGACCAAGGTCTAGGAATTCGAACGACTTGGCGAAGTCGGCTGAGATGACCTCTCACGCAAACTCACAACGCCTTACGACAACTAGCTCGTCGTTTTCGCTCGCCGGGCGTAGCAATCAACGGGAAATCAGCGACGAAACGAGCGGTCTCGTCCGCGCCCTCATTCGAAAACCGGAGGCTGAAATGAACAGATCCATCATGAGTAGAACGGCATTGGCCATCGCGATCGCATTGTCTGCATCGATGGTCCTGCCGGCCACGTCCTACGCGGCGAAGAAGGTCGTCGCCGCTCATAAGCTTGTCGTGCCGCAGGTCACCTACCACACTGTGGACATCGATGGGACGAGCATCTTCTACCGCGAGGCCGGCCCCGCCAACGCTCCGGTCGTGCTCCTGCTTCACGGGTTCCCGACGTCTTCGCACATGTTTCGGAACCTGATCCCGATCCTCGCCGACAAGTATCGTGTGATCGCGCCGGACTATCCAGGCTTCGGCCAGAGCGCCGCGCCCGACCACACGAAGTTCGCCTACACCTTTCAGCACTACGCGGACATAGTCGATGGTCTCCTCGGCAAGCTCGATGTCAAGGAATACGCGATGTACGTGATGGACTACGGCGCTCCGGTCGGATACCGGCTCGCGCTCAAGCATCCCGATCGCGTGTCGGCGCTGATCGTCCAGAACGGCAATGCTTACGAAGAGGGGCTCAAGGAGTTCTGGGATCCGATCAAGGCATACTGGAAGAACGACACTCCCGAAAACCGTCAGGCATTGATGGTGCTGTTCAAGCCGGAGACGACCAAGTTCCAGTACACCGATGGAATGAGCGACCTCGCGAACATCGATCCCGATAACTGGGGTCACGACCAGCCCTTGCTCGATCGTCCAGGAAACAATGACATCCAGCTCGACCTCTTTCACGACTACGGCACGAACGTCCCGCTATATCCGGAATTCCAGAAGTTCTTCCGGGACAAGAAGCCACCGACCCTGATCGTCTGGGGGAAGAACGACAAGATCTTCCCGGCCGACGGCGCGTCGCCCTATCTTCGCGACCTGCCGCATGCGGAGATGCATCTGCTCGACACGGGCCACTTCGCACTCGAAGACAAGCTGCCGGAGATGGCCCCGCTAATTCACGACTTCCTCGATCGAAAACTTAGCCGCGACTAGATCGAGGCCTGGCCACCACGCACCCCTCCCTGCGTGGTGGCATGCTTTCACCGCAACTGGCGCGACGTGATGGAGCCGGAAATGAACAAGCACGATTACGCACTTTCGAGACGTGGTTTCTGCCTCTGCTGCCTTGGTGGCGCGACATTCGCGGCCACGGGCGGATGGCTCACGCCGGCCGAAGTATTCGCGGCCGCCAAGAGCCTCGTCGTCCAGATCCGCGAGGCCGCGGCTGCGGCGGACATCACCACGACCAAGCTGCGGGGCGGCATAAGTGCGCTGTCCGGCTCCGGCGGGAACATGGGCGTGCTTGTCGGAGAGGATGGAAAGCTCCTCGTCGACGCCGGGATCACTGCGACCCGCCCGCGCATCGAGAAGGCACTTGCCGATCTCGGGCCACAGCCGATCAAGCATCTCGTCAACTCGCACTGGCACTTCGACCACACGGACGGCAACGAGTGGCTCAATTCGGAAGGCGCCATGATCATGGCACACCCCAATTCGCTGAAGCATCTGACGGTCGCTACCCGCGTCGAGGATTGGGACTTCGACTTCCCGGCGTCGCCGAAGGGCGCGCTGCCGACGATGCTCATGAAGGGCGACGAGGAGACGTTGAAGCACAACGGCCAGACGGTCGCGCTGAAGTACTACGGCCCGGCCCATACCGACAGCGACATATCGGTCTTCTTCCAGGAGGCGAACGTCGCCCACGTCGCCGACACGTTCTGGAACGGCGTCTATCCCTTCATCGACTATTCGACCGGTGGTAGCATCGACGGGCAGATCCAGGCCGCCGAGGCCAACGTCAAGATGGTCGACGACCAGACGATCGTCATTCCGGGCCACGGCGAGATCGGCAACAAAAAGGATCTCATCGCCTGGCGGGATATGCTCGTTGGCATCCGCGAGAACGTCGCCAAGCTGAAGAAGGATGGTCGAAGCGTCGAAGAAACGATCGCCGCGAAGCCCACGGCGAAATGGGATCCGGTCTTCGGCAACTGGGCGATATCGCCGGCGCTGTTCACCCGCCTTGCCTATGAGGGCGTCTGAGCTGAAACTCTCCGCGGCGGCGTCGGGCCGCCGATTCAAAAACGAGGGCATGCGGGCCGTGGAGACTGAGAAGCATATATCGAGTGACGTCGCCTTTTCGCCGTCGGTAAAGGAGATTCAGGCAAGGAAGGGTTCGCGCCGATCCTATGCACGCGTGGAAGAACGCGGCGGATGGGCGACCGAGATCACACCCGACCTAAAGGACTTCATCGAGAAGCAGATCAGCATCTTCATGGCCACCGCCAACAAGGAATGCCAGCCGTATATCCAGCACCGGGGCGGGCCGCCTGGGTTCCTCCGCGTGATCGACGAGACCACGCTGGGATTCGCGGACTACATCGGCAACCGGCAGTACATCTCCCAGGGAAACCTCGTCGACAACGACAAGGCGCAGCTATTCCTCATCGACTACGGCAGCCGGTCCCGAGTGAAGATTTGGGGGACGGCCCGCGTCGTCGAAGACGACCCGGCGCTCCTGGAGCAGTTGATGCCAAAGGGCTACCAGGCCAGGCCGGAGCAGGTGATCCTGTTCCATGTCGACGCTTGGGACGCGAACTGCCCGCAGCATATTCCGCTCAGGTTCGAGGCTGACGAAGTTCTAAAGGCGATCGAGAGCAGGGACGCGCGGATCAAAGAACTCGAGGCCGAGATCGCCACGTTCAAATCCGCGAAATCTTCCGGCCAATAGCCTCATTCGAAGGATTCACACATGAGCCGCCCGCCGTTACCTCCCTTTACCCTGCAGTCGGCGATCGAGAAGGTGCGGCTGGCTGAGGACGGCTGGAACACCCGCGACCCCTCGAAGGTCGCCTTGGCGTACAGCGTCGACAGCCATTGGCGGAACCGTGCGGAGTTCGTCGTCGGGCGCACGGCCATCGAAGCATTCCTTGCACGCAAGTGGGCGAAGGAACTCGACTATCGCTTGATCAAGGAACTGTGGGCGTTTTCCGGGAACCGGATCGCCGTGCGCTTCGCCTACGAGCATCGCGACGACAGCGGCACCTGGTTTCGGGCGTATGGCAACGAGAATTGGGAATTCGACGCCGATGGGCTTATGAAATACCGGCACGCGTCGATCAACGAGCACCCCATCAAGCCTGAAGAACGTGCCTTCGATTGGCCGCTCGGAAGAAGGCCCGACGGTCACTGGGGCCTAAGCCACTTCGGATTCTGAGCATTGGTCGCATCATACGCGATCTCACAAGCTCTCATCCGAACTTGCTCGTGTCCGCCGCTAACGCTCGGCTTCATCTCTCCTACACGAGCTTAGAGCCACGCCCCGCTATTCTTCAGGAGTTGCGGATCACTCATGCGAGGATTACGGAGGCGGTAGGGTGAAGCTGAACGTGCTTCCCGTGCCCTTCTCGGTCGTGACCCAGATGTGGCCGCCGTGCGCCTCAATGATGGATCGGCAGATCGAAAGTCCCATGCCTATGCCGGTCGCCTTGGTGGTGAAGAATGCCTCGAATGCCCGATCCGCTGTATCCGGATCGAGCCCGACGCCGTTGTCCGTAACGCTGACCTCGATCGATCCGTTGCTTCGGCTCGTGACGACGTGCAGCACCTTTCGCTCGCTCTCGATCGTCCCCATCGCGTCCGCGCCGTTCATCAGCAGATTGATTAGCACCTGCTGGAGCTGGATTCGATCCCCGTTGACGGCATCGGCCGTAGCATCATAGGTGGTTTCGACGAGGACGCCTTTCTGTCGAAGTTCGCTCTTGGTCAACAGCAGCACTTCCTCGATCACGCTGTGGATGCTGAGTGGCTCGACCTTCGGCCGCGAATTCCGTGCCAATGCCAGGACGCCGCCCAGCACCTCGCCCGCTCGATGGCCGTCGCGCAGAACCCAGTCGATCGCCTGCATGGCCTCTTCGATGTTCGGGGAACCGGCTTTCAACCAGCTTATGGACGCAGCGGCGTTCGTGACAATGGCCATGAGAGGCTGGTTCATTTCGTGCGCGATGGACACCGCCAACTCGCCGATGGCGGTCAGGCGGCTCATGCGGGCGAGGTCCTCCTTCGACTTTCGCAGGGCGTCCGATGTCTCGTTCCTCTGGGTCATGTCCCTGAACACGAGTACCGCACCTTTCATCTCGCCGCTGGAATCGATGATTGGCGCGCCCGATACGTCGATGACGACTTCCGGGCCGCTCTTAGACCGGAGGGTGTACTGGTTGCCTATCGTAAGATCGGCCTCACGACCTAGGATTTCGGCGACCGGATCGACGACGAGTTGGTGAGTTTCGTCGATCAGCTTGAAGACGTCTTCGACAGGTCTGTCGGCGGCCTCCTGCTGCGTCCACCCCGTCAGCTTCTCGCCGACCGGGTTGATAAACGTCAGCCGCCCCTGATCGTCCGTCGATATGACCGCATCCCCGATACTCGACAGCGTTGCCGCATATCGCTGCTCGCTCTCCTGAATTCGGCTTTGCGCAATCTTCAGGTCTTCGACGTCTGTGTTCAGCCCGTACCATTTGATGACCTTGCCGCTCTCGTCACGGATCGGGACCGCCCTTAGGAGGAACGTGCGCGACGCGCCGTCGCGACGCACCATGCGGGCCTCGACACCTCCCGCCACTTCGTTCGTCAGTAGCCCCGTCCATAACTCCCGGACCCGTTCCCGGTCTTCGGGATGGAAAACTCGCATGTATCCGAAATCCATCGACTCTTCTTTCGTGAGGCCGAAGTAGCTCAACCACTGTCGATTAACGTCCTCTAGCCTCCCGTCCGGGCTCGTATGCCAGGCATGGGCCGGAAGCGTGTCCCATGAAAGACGCAGCTCCCATTCGGCAAGGCGAGCTCTTTCCTGCGACTGCCGAAGCTCGGAATCGACGGTCGCCTTCTCGATTCGCAAGGCGGCATAGGAGGCCAGATGTTCGAATGCATTGGTCAGGTCCGTTTCGAACGCCGAGACGGTGGAGCATTCGATCTTCAAGACTCCGAGGAGATTTTCTCCGATGAGGAGCGGCACCAGCAGCCCTTGGGCCGGACGAGAACCATCACCGCCCGCTATGGCGACCGGCATTCTGGTTTCCAGTAGCGAGGACATCACCGAGGAAGGAAATGGTGTGGAACCGTCTTCCGGGAGGAAGACCACCTGCACCCTTTCGACGTCGTCGAACTCAAGACAGGCCGCCGCGAGCGCATCGGCAATCCCATCGCGATCCGCGTCGACGGGCAGCGCTCGGAGCATTCGCAGGCCTGCCGTTGTGTCCATGACGAGGTCCGCTGGAGGTGGTACCAGGTAGGCAGAGTAGCAGGCCGCGAGATATGGGCAAGCGCCGCCCGTTTTCGTTAAAGTACGATAGCGGACGCCGGGCAGCGGATGCCCCTCGACAGGCGAATGGAACGCGTGCCTTATGCGGGAGAGGCGATGAAAGGGAGCGGGCATGGATCAGAAATATCCGCCGCTGTCACCGGTCAAGACAGGCGTTCGCGGACTGTGCCCCCGATGCGGGCGCGGCCACCTATTCGACGGCTTCCTTACTTTGCGCAAGGAGTGCGAGGTCTGCGGTTTGGACTACTCGTTCGCCGATCCTGCCGATGGGCCGGCTTTCTTCGTGATCTGCTTCGCCTGCGTTCCGACGGTGCTCCTCTCGGTCTGGCTTGCGGTCGCGCATCAGGCGTCTATCTGGACCCAGATCTTCGTGACCGGGCCGTTTATGATCCTGACGTGCATTCCGCCCTTGCGTCCGCTGAAGGGGTGGCTTGTCGCCAGCCAGTATTTCTACAAGGCCGAGGAGGGGAAACTGTCCCGTGGGGACGACGCCGGCCAGGAATAGAGGAGCTGCATGTGCGTTCAAAAGCCATCGAGCATCGTACCACGCATGCGTTCCAGGAGGCGCTGGAAACAGTCGCGAGCGCGATCGGGAAGGCCGGGATGACAGTATTCGCCGAGATCGATCACGCGAAGGCGGCACGAGACAATGGGCTGTCGATGCCGGAGACGCGCGTGATCGTCTACGGCAATCCGAAGGCGGGAACGCCGGTCATGCTGGACACGCCGCTGACCGCCCTCGATCTGCCATTGCGTATTCTCGTCCGGGAGTTGCCTGGACACAATTCCGCGGTCGCGTTCCACCCGGTGGCGGAAATGTTCGAAGAACTTGGGGTGAAGCGCGAAGTGGCGGCCCGATTTGATGCGGTTCAACAGGTGATCGTCGACGAGGTATGCGGCGGCTGTCCGACCGCTACTCGCGATCATAAGGACGGCGGCCATTTGGCATAGCCGGCCGCCCGATTGAAACGGACGTTTTCGAAAGACCGGCTGCCATCAGGACGCAACAATCGTTCCGTTCCAAGAGGCGGCCGGTGCGCGTCGATAGTCTTGCTGTAGCCGCGAACCACGAACTGGAGGTTCTCCCGATGACACCGTCGTCAGACATTTCCATTACGAGACGAGACGCTCTCCTCGCAGGATCCGCCGCCGCGCTCGCACTTGCAGTCGGTCCGTCGGCTTCAGCCGCCACCAATCCGCAACAAGCAACAATGGAGAAGAAGTTCATGGGTACTGTGAAGGTGAAGGACGGAACCGAGATCTTCTACAAGGACTGGGGGCCGAAGGACGCGCAGCCGATCGTCTTCCATCACGGCTGGCCGCTGAGTGGCGACGACTGGGACAACCAGATGCTCTTCTTCCTTGGGGAAGGATTCCGGGTCATCGCGCACGACCGTCGTGGCCATGGCCGTTCCTCGCAGAGCCGTACCGGTCACGAGATGGACACCTACGCAGCCGACGTCGCCGAAGTCGCGGAAGCGCTCGATCTCAAGAAGGCGGTTCACATCGGTCACTCCACCGGAGGCGGCGAGGTCGTCCATTACGTCGCGCGGGCGAAGCCGGGCAGGGTGGCGAAGGCGGTCATCGCGGGCGCGGTCCCTCCGGTCATGCTGAAGTCGGACAAGAACCCAGGCGGCCTCCCGATCGACGTCTTCGACGGATTGCGCAAGGCGCTCGCGGCGAACCGGGCGCAGTTTTACATCGACGTTCCGACCGGCCCTTTCTATGGGTTCAATCGCCCGGATGCCAAGATCTCTCAGGGTCTGATCGACAACTGGTGGCGGCAGGGCATGATGGGCGCCGCGAACGCGCACTACGAATGCATCAAGGCGTTTTCCGAAACGGATTTCACCGAAGATCTGAAGAAGATCGACGTTCCGGTCTACGTCATTCACGGAACTGACGATCAGATCGTGCCCTACAAGGACGCGGCCGAGCTTTCGATCAAACTCCTGAAGCACGGCACCTTGAAGCTATACGATGGATATCCGCATGGGATGCTGTCGACGCACCCCGAGGTGCTGAACCCAGACATCCTGGCGTTCATCAAAGCCTAACGGAATGATGGGGTCGACGAACGTTGGCCCGTCACAACTGGATCATCGATCACGCTCCATGCGGCATCAGTCTCAACGTGCTCTCGCCGGGCGCCACGTCCACTCCCGGCTTTCACGGTCTGGCGCACTCGCAGGAGATGGAGAAGGAACTGCTGCGGCAGCGCACGCATGGGTGGCCGGCGTGAAATTGCCAATGCCGCTCTGTTCCTCGCCTCCGACAAAGCAGTTTAGTCACAGGCTCCGAACTCTTTGAGGATGGCGGGTCGGCGCAAATCTAAGGGGTGGCTTAGCCATGGACGCCGGAATTTTTTGCATCGCCATCGTCGAATGTTCTAGGATCGCGAGCCGGCTCGAAGCAAGGCCGATCGGAGCATCGTGATGGACGTGTCTCGATACCAGCGTCAGCTTCTCCTGGAGGATGACGGCTTCGTTCTTTACCGCGGTCTCTCCGAGGATGGAAGTGCTTCGGTCCTTATGAAGGCTTGGGTCTCGGTCGACACGCAACACGAAAAAATGCGGCGCCTCGAGCGTGAAATGTCCCTTGCGGATCGGTTGGATTCAGGGTGGGCGGCGAAACCGATCGCTCTCGAACGCCACGACGGACAGACCTACCTCCTGCTAACTGACGGCGGCGGCATGCCGTTGAGCACATCCGAAGAAGCGGCATTCGATACCGGAACCTTCCTCTCCATCGCGGTCAACGCCGTCGCGGCTCTACGCAAGGTCCACGCGCGAGGCATCGTTCACAAGGATCTCAGACCCGCCAACGTGCTCGTCGACGTCTCGGGAAAAGTATGGCTCACTGGGTTTGGCGCGCCGCCCCCCTCGACCGGGCCTGCGGTCGACGCGTCCGGCGGGCCGCAGGGCGGCCAAATGAACTCGCTGCCCTATGTCGCCCCCGAGCAGACAGGCCGGGTAAAGCGGTCGGTCGACGCCCGCAGCGACCTGTATGCGCTCGGCGTGGTGTTCTACGAGATGCTGACGGGCGAGCTGCCGTTCGTAGCCGTCGATGCGGTGGAATGGGTTCATGCGCACGTTGCACGGCGACCAATTCCTCTGCAGCAGCGAAGCGAGACCGTTCCATCCGTCCTGGAGCGCGTCGTACTCAAGCTGCTCGCTAAAAGGCCGGAGGACCGATACCAGACCGCGACGGGTCTCGAACATGATCTCCGGACGTGCCTCGACAGTTGGAACTCGACCGGTCGCGTCGTCGACTTCGAAGTGGCCTCCAGCGACGCTGCTGACCGTCTTCGAGTGCCCGAGGGCTTGTATGGTCGATCACGTCAGACAAGCGCCATCAGGGCGGCTTTCGATCGGGTAAGGTCGCAAGGCGTCACGGAGGTAGTTCTGGTTTCTGGCCCGGCCGGAGTCGGAAAATCGTCTGTGGTGCATGAGTTGCGGAAATCGCTGGGCCAGAGCGGAAGCCTGTTCGCATCCGGCAAGTTCGACCAGTACACTCGTGACATTCCCTATGCGACGATCGCGCAGGCGTTCCGGGGCGTCGTCCGCCAGATCCTAGGTTCCGGGGACGCCGAACTGGAGCGCTGGAAGAAGGAGCTTGTCGAGGTCCTGGGGCCGAATGGCCGGCTCATGATAAATCTCGTACCAGAACTCGCGCTGATCATCGGAGAGCGGCCACCGGCACCCGAACTTCAACCCCACGAAGCCAAAGCCCGGTTCCACCTCGTCTTCGGGCGCTTCCTTGCGGTCTTCGCGCGTCCCGAACGCCCCTTGGTGTTGTTCATCGACGACGTCCAGTGGTTGGATGCAGCCACGATCGAGCTCATCGAAACGATCACTGTCGATAAAGAGATAAGGAACCTGCTTCTGATCTGCGCCTACCGCGACGACGAAGTCCCGTCGGAACATCCGTTGAATGCGACGCGGGACTCGATGCGGCAGAACCTTGAGAAGCTTGAAGAATTGAAGCTAAGCCCGTTGACCGCACAGGACGTCGGAAATCTGCTGTCCGACATGTTGCGCTCGGACGTCCGCTCCGTAGGTTCTCTGGCAACTCTTGTGGTCGACAAGACGGAAGGAAATCCCTTCTTTGTCCTGCAGTTTCTCGCTTCCATGGAGGACGAGGAACTGGTCGTGTTCGATGTCGACAGGCGCGTATGGAGATGGGACGCCGATCGAATACGGAATACACGTGTCACCGATAACGTGGCCGAACTCGTTGCTTCCAAACTTAACCGCCTCCCCCGTTTGACTCTGGAGATTGTCAAATTGCTCGCCTGTCTCGGGAGTGGCGCTTCCCTTGCGACGTTGAGCATCGCCTCCGGCAAGACCAAAAGGCAGATCGGCGCGATCCTATGGGAAGCAGTTCAAGCAAGACTTCTACTGCGTGTCGACGACGCCTTCGTCTTCGCTCACGACAGAGTGCAGGAGGCAGCCTACCTGTTGGTGCCGGCAGCCGATCTGCCGGACGCTCATGTCCGGATCGGCCGCGCGTTGATATCGAGCCTGACACCGTCAGGAATTCACGAGCGCATATTCGAGTTGGTCGATCAATTCGCTCGTGGACTTGGGCAGGTCACATCGGACGGCGAACGCGAACAGGTCGCCGAACTGTTCCTGGAAGCGGGAACCCGTGCAAAGACATCTGTCGCATATCCGTCGTCCTTGAGATATTTCCGCACGGGTTTAAGCCTTCTTAAGCCGTCGCACTGGGACACGCGCTATGACCTAATATTCGCACTCGAACTCCAGCAGGCGGAATGCGAATATCTGACAGGCGATCACTCCGTCGCCGACGATCATCTTCTCACATTGTCGCTGCGTTCCAGGGACCGCGTAGACGGCGCGGCGGTGGTGCGCCTTCGGTCGTCGCTTTTCGTGACGCTCGGAGATCAGGCAAAGGCTGTCGACGTCGCTCTCGCCTATCTCCGCGACTTCGGCATCGACTGGTCTCCCCATCCGACCGAACACGAATTGCGGCTAGAGATAGAGGCTTTGCGCGGATTGCTCGCGGACCGTCCGATCGAAGATCTCGTGAACCTCCCGAGAATGACGGATCCCGACTGGCTCGCCGCAATGGACGTTCTCGCGTACACGATCCTGCCGGCCATCTTGACCGATGGCAATCTTGAAGACGTGATCTACACGCAGATGGTCTCACTAAGCCTGCAGCACGGCAATTGCGACGCATCCTGTTATGCCTACGTGTCGATCATGGTGGCGCTGGGCCTGCGCTTTGGCGACTACCAATCCGGCGGCCGCTTCGGTGACGTAGGCCTCGCACTTGTCGACCAGCACGGGATGGACCGCTTCAAGACGCGAACCTACACCTGCTACGCTTGCTTCGTCGTTCCCTGGACAAGACATCTTCGTATATCGGAGACCTTCAGCCGGAAGGCCATTCAAGCAGGCGTAGCGGCCGGGGACTTGGTGTTCATCGTCACGACTGCGCAGATGCTGGTCTCGCACCTGCTGGTCGCGGGCGCCGATCTGGCGCTGGTGGAGGAGGAGGCCGAAAAGTTCCTGGCATCGGCGCAACGGACCGGCTTCAGTCTTGCTGCAGACTCCGCGATCGGCCAGCTACTTCTTGTTCGCGAGCTGCGCGGTCTTGACGGGCCGGACACGGCGGGTGGATCGGTGCTTCCTGACAAGGCGTTATATCAGCAGCATCTGCAGGACGCCGGCGGACAACTCGTGCTCCCGCTCGCATGGTATTGGATCCAGCAGATGCAGGCGCGGTATGTCGCGGGCGACTTCGTTTCGGCGATAAACGCCGAGCGAGAAGCTCGCGGCGTCGTGCAGGCCACCAGGTCTTTCATCGACATCGGCGAATACCATTTCTACGCCGCCCTTATCCACGCGGCCGTCGTCGAAACCGCGGCAGGCGACGATCGAGCGGCGCATTTCGCGGAGATACTGCGACACCAGAAGCAAATCGAGACGTGGGCGGAGAGTGGCACGGAGAACCATGGCAATCGTCGTGCCCTAGTGGCCGCCGAAGTCGCCCGGCTTGAAAACCGCGACATGGATGCACTCGGGCTTTATGAAGAAGCCGTTCGCTCGGCCAAGCAGTACGGCTTCATTCAGAACGAAGCCATGGCGAACGAACTGGCGTCGCGGTTCTGCGCGGAGCGCGGGCTAAAGACGAGCGCAACGGCTTTTCTGCGCAACGCTCGGTCCTGTTACTTGGCGTGGGGCGCGAACGGAAAGGTCAGGCAACTCGATCGCGAAAGCCCAGGTTTGAACCCGGAAATAAACGGGCAGAGGAAGCTCGGCTCCGAGGTGCAGCATCTGGATATGGCGGCCGTCGTGGCGATGTCTCAGGCCGTGTCCGGCGAGATCTTTCTCGATCGCCTCGTTGAGCGGCTGATGATCACCGTCGTTGAACACTCTGGAGCGGTCAGGGGCCTGCTTCTCCTTCCCAAGCGAGCGGAGATGCACATCGTCGCCGAGGCGCTCACCAATGACGAGGGCGTCTCCGTCAAGTTCGAGGGGTTTGAAAGGAAGCTTCCTGAAACGATCCTTAGCTATGTGACGCGCACGCAGGAGGTCGTCATCCTCGACGAGGCAAGCAGCGCCGAATTCTTCTCATCCGACCCTTACGTCGAGGAGGCCGGCTCGAGTTCGATCCTCTGTCTGCCGCTGGTGAAGCAGAAGCAGCTCGTTGGCGCTCTTTATCTCGAGAACGGGCTCTCCTCCCACCTGTTCACCGAAGACCAAGTGGCGGTCCTTCAGCTTCTCGCCTCCCAGGCCGCAATCTCGCTCGAAAACGCCGTCCTGTTTCGTGAAGCGCAGGAGACGCACGAACGTGCCCGCCGAGCTGCGGAGGAGCTCCGCCTCTCGTACGACATGATCCCGGCGCTGGCGTGGAATAGCCTTCCGGACGGGACGGTGGTGTCGTGCAACAAGCAATGGCACGACTTCACCGGAATACCGCAAGGTCTCATACTCGACAGCGCCTGGTCGCGCTCTATACATCCCGATGACATCGAAAAAGTCGTTGCAAAATGGAAGGCGCTAATCGCGGCTGAAAAAGCCGGTGAGATCGAAGCTCGTATGATCCGTTTCGACGGGGTGGCGCGGTCCTTTCTGATTCGGGCGACGCCGATGCGCGACGCAGACGGCAAACTCATTAAATGGTACGGCACCAATACGGACATAGACGATCTCAAGAGGATCGAGGAGGCCCAGGAGCTGCTGGCCCGCGCCGGACGACTGACGGCGTTGGGCGAGCTCACTGCATCGATCGCACACGAGGTCAACCAGCCCTTGATGGCCATCGTGATGAACGCAGCGACCTGCCTGCGCTGGCTGAGCGACGAGCAGCTCGACGTCGAGGAGGCCCGGCAGGCGGCCGAGCGGATCATCCGGGATGGCCATCGCGCCGGAGACGTCATTACGAGTATCCGGGCGCTTGCCAGGAAGTCGCCGTTGGCCATGGAGGAGGTCGACGTGAACTCGATGATCGAGGGGGTTCTTGTCCTGACCCGCGGCGAACTGCAGCGGCATGGCATAAAGCTCGAAACAGAACTGGGAATGGATGCGGGATCGACCGTGGGGGATCGCACCCAGTTGCAGCAGGTCGTTCTCAACCTGATCCTCAATGCGGTGGAGGCCATCGGGTCATCCAAGAGCAGGCAGCGTCGACTGCAGGTGCGTTCGGGGAAGGCGAGCGACGGGTATCCCCTCGTCGAGGTGGCCGACAGCGGGCCCGGCGTGGACCCGTCGACCATGGAGCAGATCTTCGACGCCTTTTTCACCACTAAGTCGGGCGGTCTCGGCATAGGTTTGTCAATCTGCCGCTCGATCGTGGAAACCCATGGAGGCCGTCTTTGGGTGACTCCCAACGAACCGGAGGGGAGCGTCTTCTCGTTTACTCTGAGGGCCGCGCGGGATGCGTTCTAATCGTGCGGATATTGAAGTGCACCTTCCGGACGATTGCTCTCACAACATCTCACGGGAAAACACTCGCCTTTCTTCCTTTCAGGCGGCACATTCCAACCCATTGATCGAAGGAGATCGAGATGTCTTCCGAAAAGCCGATACTTCCGCCCGGCGTGCTAGCAGGCGGGTTTCATAAGTTGACGCATGATCGCTTCGAGATCACCGTTCTCAGCGACGGCTACATCACCCTGACCTCGGATATTCTGATGCCCGACGGCGGTCCGGAAGATATACGAAGCGTTCTCGGTCGGCTCGGCGGCGACGCCGACAGCGCACCGCTGCAGACGAACATCCCGCTCATCCGCCACGGAAGCGATCTCATTCTCGTCGATACCGGGGCAGGGGCGAATTTTCAGCCGAGCGACGGCCGCCTCGCCGAGAACCTGGCGTCCATCGGAGTCGATCCCGCGTCCATCACAAAGGTCGTCTTCACGCACGTCCATCCCGATCATTCCGGCGGGACGACAAAGGCGGACGGATCGCTCCTGTTTCCGAACGCCCACTACTACGTCAACGAAGCCGAGTGGTCGTTCTGGACGGACCCAGACTACGAGGCGAAGATGCCGGAGTCCTTGCACGCCTTCGCGCGCGGCGCCCAGCGCGATCTCTTCGCCGTCAAGGACTGGCTGACGATGGTGAAGCCTGGAGACGAGATCGTGTCGGGCATGAACGTGGTCAGCACACGCGGACATACGCCAGGACACATCTCTCTGGAACTGGCAGGCGACGGAAACCTACTTATTGCCGGAGACGTCATCCCCAACGATATCGTTTCGTTCGAAAATCCGAAGTGGCATTTCGGGTTCGACACGGAGCCGGAGATCGCCCTTACGAACAGGGGCGCGTTGCTCGACAAGGCTGCGAACGAGAATCTTCGAGTGCTCGGATACCATTGGACATATCCGGGGGTAGGGTATGTCGAGCGAAATGGGACAGCTTACCGTTTCCTGCGAGGTTGAGGAGTCGCACTGCTGCGCAGCCCTGGATCCGCACTGGCGAAATGGGCGCGCTATGCCGCCTGCGATGCTCGGTTTCGATTTTGGACGATGATGGCGACCTCGGAAGAGTGACGCGTTCCCCATTCGCACAACGGGGCCAGAACATTGGCCAAGCTATGGCCGAAGTCGGTCAGTTCGTATTCGACGTGAGGCGGGACTGTCTGAAAGTCGATACGACGAAAACGCCGTCATCAACCATTTCCTTGAGATGCTGGATCAACATCTTCTCGCTCACATTGGTCACGAGCCTGCGAAGTTGACTGGTGCGCTTGGCCCCGCTGGCCAGGTGAAAGAGGATCAGCGGCTTCCATTTGCCCCCGAGGATCTCAAGAGCAGCTTCCAGACCGCATCTGTAATTCGTCTCGGTCATTGTGATCTCCAAATTCGGACACTTACGAAATAGTCAGTACTGGTTTGCAGGTATGCTTGGTCTTACTTGAACCGAGCGACAGTGTCGACGGGCATCGTCCTTATCCATTCAGGCGCAAACCCGCGGATAGCGCTGCCAACGTAGGTGAATAGACATGAGCAGTCCAAACCATCCCTTGCTAGCTCCAATCCGGCTGGGCGACATCGATCTACCCAACCGCATCGTCATGGCATCCATGACCCGCGCCAGAACGGACAATCCCGGCTTCGTTCCCAATGAGCTCCAGGCACGATATTACGCACAGCGCGCATCGGCCGGCCTTATCCTCACCGAAGGCACATGGCCGAGCCGCGAAGGCGTTGGCTTCATAAATGTGCCGGGCCTTTACACTCAGGAGCAGGCCGATGGCTGGCGCAGGGTCACCGATGCCGTCCACCAGGCTGGAGGGCGTATCTTCGTCCAACTCGGCCACATCGGATCATCATCGCATCCGGACCTACTCGATGGCGCCTTGCCGCTAGCCCCGTCGTCCGTGAATCCAGGATTGAAAGCGTATACACCGTCCGGGTTTCAAGACACCGTGACGCCCCAGGCGATGGATCTGAGCGATATCGCCCGGACTGTGGAGGACTATGCCAAAGCCTCCCGCCTGGCGCATGCTGCTGGTTTCGATGGAGTCGAGCTACATGGCATCAGCACCTACCTGATCCCCACCTTCCTTTATGACGGCCTCAACCAGAGAACGGATGACTATGGCGGCATGCCCGAAAATCGCGCCCGGTTTCCCCTTGAGATACTCGACGCAATTGTCGACTCCTGGGCTCCAGGACGCGTTGGGATCAAGCTCAGTCCCGCTTTGACTGGCGTCGGCAATTTCATCGCTGGCGCCGAGACGTTGGAGACCTTCGAATATCTGGTCGGTCAATTGTCGAAGCGTCATCTTGCTTATCTGCATCTGATGAACCCCATAAGCGATCTGACTGGGACACAAGTGGAAATTCTCGGCCCCGGCGTCGCCAAGCATTTCAGGCCGCTTTATTCTGGCAGCCTGATTGCCAATGGCGGTTATACCTTTGAGACTGGCAATGCTCTGGTGCGCGATGGCTTCGCCGATGCTGTTGCATTTGGAGCGCCGTTTATCTCGAATCCGGACTTGGTCGAGCGCTTCTCCAATGGTCTCAAACTCAGCCCGAGCAATCCTGACACGTACTACAGCGGCGGAGCCGCAGGCTATGTCGACTATCCGACCGCGGCAGAGTAAGTCGGCGCGAGATAGGCCGTAAACTACTTTTTCTTCATCGGGGAGCGGTGAGTTTTCGAGCCCGCCGCTGCCCGATGGGACTGGCTTAAAGTGTTGGGGTGGGGCGAGGCACCCGGGTCGGTTTCGACAGCTCCGTCGGGACGCTGCAACTCTGGCCTTCGGTCAAGATAACGGGATAGGCCCGATGCGAGGTCTTTCGAATGCCGTACCTGCCATCTGTAGTCTCTCGGCGACGTGACGACTTTCCAGATCGTCGCGACGACGGCCGGCACAAGTCCTTCATCGAAAGCGTGGAGTCCCCACGCCTGTACCATCTAGCATTCGATCCGACGGAGTGCACCGTACCCACTCTGCGGGAGGCAATTATTGCGATTTCCTGACGATGGCGCCGGGTCCCTGGCTGCTCAACCAGGTGCCGTGGAGCACGGCCGAACACCGCATCCATGCCGTCTCGGCCAGTGCCGAGGTGGCCGCCATCCTCGACTTAGCGCGCAATACCGCTTGCCTCGTGGTCGAACGCCGGACCTGGAGCGGCGCCAGCCCGGTAACGCATGTGCGCTTCACTTATCCGGGCATCGCCACGCGCTGGTGGCGCGTTTCACGCCGGCGTCGCAATAACGACCCCAATTCAACCGGCTGGTGCCCGGTGACGAACCTGCTGGATCTGTCAAACTCCGCCCATGGCTGGCGGTCAGGAACTGTTGGGCATGATGGCGGCCGACAGCATCACCGTCCGCCATGTGATCAGCAAGACCCCTAAAAATCAGTGGTCTGCACATGCGAGGAAGCAACGGCCGCCGCCCGCCAAACGCCTGAGCGATCTTGGCAGAAGGTTCGTCGTTTGCGCGTCTCTGGGCCGCCGCCTTGCGCTGTTCGGGATCCAGTTTGGGTTTGCGGGCAAATTTGACGCCTCGACGGCGCGCCATTTCCACCGTGCGGATCGTTTATGCCTACCAAGCCGCCGGCGATGCGCCGGCTTTGTCCTTTGCATTAGCGGATCTTCTCGGTGCCGCTGGGCGTCGTAACCATGGTCGGACCACTTGTGGCCATACCAGCCGCCAGCAGAGACGCGCAGATCGGGAGTCGATCGCCTCATCGTCGGCGTCGTCATCGCTCTCGTCGCCTGGGCGATGGGGGTCGGGAGGAACAGCTTGCCTGCGAGCCGATGCTGCTGGCGGCCGCGGATCGGTCCTCTCTAGCGGCTGATGACTGTTTCGTGTGTGAGACGGACTGTCCAAATTGTTGCTCTATTGGATCAACAATGAACCAGTCATATTCGAGGTCAGGCTAACAAACCCGGAGACATCCCATGACTATTCTCATTGCCGGCGCCACAGGCGATGTAGGCCGCCACCTCTCAACCCCGGGGCCGCTGCTGTCTGCAGTGGAAGAGCAGGCGGAGTAGACGCAGCTCGAGAGCGACGAGGGCTACAAAGCGGCCCTGCTGTCGACGCTGAAGCGAGCCGTGAGCCATTCCGAGGGCGGGCTCCGACTATCCCCAAACAAACCCAACAGGGCGGCCTCCTGAACAGGCGCCCTGCCTGTCAAGAGGACCGTAACAATGACCACGTCTGTTACTGAAACACATCGCGCCGCTGCACCGAAGATTCTGGTCCTCGGTGCGACTGGGCCGACCGGCCGCCACATCGTCAGCCAGGCTGTAAACCGCGGTTATGATGTCACCGTACTGGTGCGCTCGCCGGAAAAAGCCACCGATCTCAAAGGAGCAAAGCTTGTCGTAGGCGATGCCCGTGATGAGAAAGCCTTGCGTCAGGCGATCAAGGGCCGCGATGCCGTGATCACTGCGCTCGGCACTCCCGCAAGTCCGTTTCGTGAGGTCACCCTACTTTCGACCGCCACTCGGGCGCTTGCGAACGCAATGAAGGCGGAGCAGGTCTCGCGCCTGATCGCTATCACCGGGATGGGCGCGGGCAATAGCGCTGGACACGGCGGCTTCCTTTTCGACAAGCTAATTTTCCCACTGCTTCTGCGCAAAGTCTACGCCGACAAGAACCGCCAGGAGGACGTCATCAACCGCAGCGATCTCGATTGGACCATCGTCCGTCCTTCGATCCTCAACAATAAGCCCGGGGGCAACGCGATTCGGACGCTCACAGACCTAAATTCCTTCCATGGTGGTTCGATCTCGCGGGCAGATGTTGCGACGTTCATACTCGATCAGGTCACTAGTGACGCTTGGTTCGGCGGGTCGCCGTTGATTACCTCGTGATGTCGACAGCCACGCAACCGTGTTCCCGCTAACGATTTCCTCAAGGCCGTCCAACGCTTCTTCGCCCGCCGCATGCGGTACACTTCGGCACAAAAGAAGCCCCGCGTTTGCGGGGCTTAGAGTTACTGGAAAGGGGATGACGACACGCAAAAGCTTATCACATCCGCGCTCGAAACCCATTGGGACGAGAAAAGTTCCGAAGAGGGCGAGAAAAAACCCCCATAACAAAGCGGGTCAATAAAAGGGGTATTTTCTACAAGCCCGCATGGGGTGGGCTAGCGACGCAGTGGTGGTTTTCTTTTGAAATGTCAAAACCGCGCAGAAGACCGGCGCCTGTCAGCCTGCTGGCGCGATGGCTGTTGATGTGCCACGACCGACTGCGTGACAATAATTTGCCTCTTACCCATGAGTTCCTTTCGCTCATGCTTGGCGTACGACGTGCGACGGATCGCACAGGAAGGAAGGGATGGCGGACGGCCCCTGGGGCCACCTGTACGATCCTCATGGCCAAACAACGGTTCGTCCAAAAGGTTCCTGTGCGCTTCCGCACCAATGCGAAGCACTAATCTGTACTTGTGCAATGTTCGCTTAATAGCGTTCGCGCAAGTCTAGAGAAGAAAAACCCCGCTGGAGCGGGATCAGGAAGGGGGGTGTTTTTTACGGCTAGTGACTTAGCCGCGTTGCAAATTCACTTTGATGATAAATCAGACATTTGCAATAAAATAGTACTTTTTGAAATGCTATTTCCACAGATATTTGCTTCAAAACTAGGCAATGATCGTACGATTTCACTCTGATGTACAAAGTGACTTCAAGTCGATAATAGTCTTTAGTATTGTTCAATTGGCCGCTCGGCGATATTGCCTAACCCACGCAACCAACTCTCCTGTGCGCCGGGCGGTCAACGCGCTATTCAATTACTGTCCGTCAATTTCTCCGAAAGCTGATGCAGCAAGGTGTCACGGTTCGGTGAGCTCTGGACCGCATCGACAGCCGCAGCGAGGGCAGATTGTCCGCGACAGCTCTGAATGTCGCAATGATGCTGAGAACACCATTCCGTCAGGGCATCAACCACAGCTTCAATATCATGGTCGGAAAGGGAGGTCAGCGCTGGAAACATCTGGGTCGTCCGATCTGTGGCCGAGGCTGTTAGACTAGTCTCGGCGATCCAACCTGAACGTCAGATGAAGGGGCAATATGCTCAATCACACCAGTCGTTGCGCCGCTTCGGGATCGTTACGCGAGAAGCCAGGCGGCACGTAAGGCCGCCTGGTGACGAAAACCGAAACAGGCACTATTCCACCGTAAACGTTCCGGCCCCCTTGGAGTATTTCTTACCTCCAAGCGAATTGATCGTTGCACATTTTTCCTTACCGAACTTCTCGCACATCTTATTATCTTTGATGCTCCATGTCCCCTTGTAGGTGGCCTTGTCCCCGTCGACAGTCGCTTCAATCGTTCCGTCTGGTTTATAAGTTGTGACGCCCGATTGCGTCTTGGACTTCCAGTGAATTGGGTGGCCCACCAACTCGCTTTTCAACTGCTCCGCCGTCATGGTTGCGGCATATGCACCAGATGCGAAGGCTAGCATAATGAGGCCAGAAACCGTGATCGCTTTCATCGTTCACTCCCTTCTCCTTAAGCGAAGATTGTAACCGCGTTAGAGCACGGCGAACATCTATCCAAAGTGCTTATCTCGACATTCAAACCTGCTGGCGTCCGCCCGTTCCACGAGCGCAGGGGTGGCTCCGGGTCACCGCGAGACATAGCCGAACACGATGTTGGCGCCGCGGTGACCGCAAGCTCCGTCACGCGTCCTACAAGGGACTGCGCGAGGTGCATGACAATGCGGCGGTTGATTAGATCGACGAGCGTTCAGCGGGCAAAGAATGCCAGAAGGCGGGGTATGATGCTGAGCTTTACTGGGATGCCGATTGTTTTTTTGCCGAGCTTTGTAAGCCGCCAACCGGTCACGTAACTCCACCCGCCACCGGGACTACGAATGGTGACGAGGCCAAGATCGCAGGCGCGATTTACAATGGTCTTGTCGTAATCTTCCCATTCCCCGTCAGTCATGAGACAGCAGAAATCCTCTTCCTTCGCTGTCATATATAGAAGTTGAATAACTTCTTCGTCAGGTGACGCTATGGCAGCCGCAGAGGACATGCCTGCGCTATTTATTATGTTCATGAATTTCCCCCACCCCAAGTAATTAGCTACAGCCCATGCGAGAAATCTGCGCAAGCACTATTTCTGGACTTTTGTGACAATGGTTACCAAGTGCGCGGTTGTTCAGCAGGTGTTTGAATTTCCGAGATGAGGCGCATCCGCGACGCTGTCTTCGGAACCGGCATCTTGGTGAGCTTAGCATTCACCTGAGGTGTGGCAGGGTGTGGCAACCGCCATTGATTTCCAATGAAAATATTTCAGTGTGACTACTCTTCGCATTCCAGGTCGGCTATTTCATCGGTCAAGGTGACCGCATGGCCGCTTAGAACCTCAGCAACATTGTCGAGCAGCATCGCCAATTAAGGGTCGCTGCCGAAAAGTTGCGCCTGCTTAGCTTTCAACTTCCCGATATAGAAATTGTGGATGTGCAGTGACCCTGTCATCTGCGCTAGGCTTGGCATGCGGATGCTCCATCCCAAGAGCGTCATCTGGCTGCAACCAAAGCTGGTCGTCGAGATCGAGTACAGGCGTGGACGGGCGACCGTAAGTTGCGGTACGCCTCATGCAAGGGGCTGCGGGAAGTGCAGGATAACGCTACAGTCTACCAGCTGGATTAATTTCCCAACCCCTACCGTCCGCAATCGGCTCAAGGTTTGATAATTCCGATCAGATCTACGAAGTCCCGCTTGATGAAGAACAAGGGCAAGGCCGCTGCTTATCATAGCTTCACTCACGGCGATGGCGCAGCCTGCACAGTACCATATACAACATCGCAGGTGTTTTCATTCGTCGAACATCTTGCCGCTGCGCGCTTCCAGCCGGTAACGGTGGCCGGGATAGACGAGACGGGCGGTCGAGACCACCTGTTTTGCCGACCATGTGCGCCGGCGGATCGTCAGGCACGGTTCGGTCTTCATGATGGTCAGCAGCTTGCATTCCCAGGCCTGCGGCATCGCCGCCTCGACAACGTGCTCGGAGCCGCTGAGCGGGGCCGCAGCCGTCAGATAAGCGTTCGGCGTCAGCGTCGAAAAATCCTGGTCGAGATATTCAGGCGCGGCCTCCGGATGGACGAAGCGGTCCTCGATCTGCACCGGAACACCGTTTTCGCTGTGGACGATCAGCGAGTGGAAAACCGCAGCACCGATCGGCAGTTCGAGCGCGTCGGCAACCTCGGGAGAGGCGGTTTCCCGGGCGAGAACGACGACGGAGGCCTCGTGGACATGGCCGCGTTCGGCAATTTCTTCGGCGATGTTGCGGACCTCGAACAGCGCCGAATAGCCCTTGCGCTCGGCAACGAAGGAGCCGACGCCCTGGATGCGGACAAGTTCGCCCTCGTTGGCAAGTTCGCGCAGCGCCCGGTTGGCAGTCATCTTGCTGACGCCCAACTCGACGACCAGCTCGTTTTCCGAGGGTACCCGGTATTTCGGCGGCCATTCGCCGCTCTGGATGCGGTCGAGGATCACCTGCTTGACGCCGGCATAGAGCGGGGTGCTATCATTCTGCGCCAGTTCGCGCTTCATCTCGCCGGGACGCTTCATTGCCTATTCCTTTTGCACGAATGGAATTCGCTACATAATTCGACTTTCCTCTTGCATATCACAAAATATCTCATATGGTACCATATACAACCTCCCAATCGGTCCTAAACAGAAATAGGACAGGAAAGGGCAAGCCGGCGAAGATCGGCCCTGGTGCCGCAAGGTCTGTTCAACTCCAGAGGAGAATTCACACATGAAATTCAGCGCAATCCTGCTTTGTGGCGTGGCGGCTTTTTCCGCCTTCGCCGCGCCTGCCTTTTCCAAAGACTGGACGAAGGCGACCATTACACTCGAAGGCGCCTATGCGCCCTGGAACCTCACCAATGCCGACGGCACGCTCGGCGGCTTCGAACCGGAACTCGCCAAGGTGCTGTGCGAGCGCGCCAAGATCGAATGCACGCTGGTCGCCTCCGATTGGGACGGCATGATCCCGGCGCTCAACGCCGGCAAGTTCGACGTCATCATGGATGCGCTGTCGATCACCGAAGAGCGCAAGCAGGTCATCGACTTCACCATTCCCTATGCCGCCACCCCCGCAGCCTTCGCCACCGCCAAGGACAGCCCGCTGGCAAAGGCCGCCGGCACCGGCGCCACGATCAAGATGACGCCCGGCCAGACCGGCGTGAAGGAAATCGACGCGCTGAAGGCGGCCTTCAAGGGCAAGACGATCGGCATCCAGGCGGCGACCGTCTATGCCAAGTTCGTCTATGACAATTTCGGCGATATTGCCGAGATCCGCGAATACAAGACCGGTGCCGACCGCGACCTCGACCTGCAGAACGGCCGCATCGACCTCGGCTTCGACGACGCCGTCTATTTCGCCAATGCCTTCGCCTCCGCCAACGGCGCGCTCGACTTCACCGGCCCCGAGATCATCGGTCCGATCTGGGGCGAGGGCGAAGGCCTGGGTGTCCGCAAGGCCGATACGGACCTGCGTGACAAGTTCAGCGAGGCGATCAAGTCCGCACTTGCCGACGGCACCGTCAAGAACCTCTCGATGAAGTGGTTCAAGGTCGACGTCAGCCCGCAATAAGCGTTTCGGCCTTTCGGCCGCAAACACCGGTCTTCGGCTTTATCGCCGGAGACCGCATGCTATTGTCAATCCGCAAAACACTGCCGGACGGGGAACGGACGATATGGCAAGCTTGGAACTTCTCGGCTTTGGCTCGACGGGATGGGGCGCGCTGCTCATTGCCGCCGCCTTGATGACGCTGGCTGTCACGGCGACGGCGCTGGCGATCGGCGCGGTGCTGGGCGCGATCGTCGCAGCCGCGAAACTCTCCGGCAACCTTGTCCTAGTCACGCTCGGCAATGTCTACACGACCGTGTTTCGCGGCGTACCCGAACTGCTGATCATCTATCTCATCTATTTCGGCGGCTCGTCGGCCGTCACCTCGATCGGCCAGGCCATGGGTTACGAAGGTTTCCTCGGCTTGCCCTCCTTTGTCGCAGGCGCGCTTGCCGTTGGCATCATCTCCGGCGCCTACCAGGCGGAGGTGTTCCGCGGCTCTTTTCTCGCCATCTCCAAGGGCGAGCTTGAGGCGGCCTCGGCGATCGGCATGCATCGCAGCATGCGCCTTCGCCGGATCATCATGCCGCAGGTGTTTCGCCTCGCCATTCCCGGGCTCGGCAATGTCTGGCAGCTCAGTCTCAAGGATTCGGCGCTGATCTCCGTCACCGGTCTTGCCGAGCTGATGCGCACCAGCCAGGTGGCGGCGGGCTCGACCCGGCAATATTTCCTGTTCTTCATCGCCGGCGGCTGCCTCTATCTGTTCCTGACCAGCCTTTCGGACCGCATCTTCAACGGGGCGGAGCGCCGCGCCAATCGCAGCATGCCGGCATCCGCCATGGGCCAGGCGTAAGGAGGCGACAATGGATTTCACCTTCATCGCCTCGACCATGGTCACCCTGCTCAAGGCCGTACCGACGACGCTCATCCTGTTTTCCCTGTCGATCGTCTCCGGCGGCCTGCTGGCGCTTGTCATCGTCTGGATGCGGACCAGCGGCAACAAGGTGCTTTCGAGCTTCGCCAAAGGCTATATCTTCGTCTTCCGCGGCTCGCCGCTTTTGATCCAGATGTTCCTGGTATTCTACGGGCTCGGCCAGTTCGGCGTCATCCGCTATTCCTTCCTCTGGCCGTTCCTGCGTGAGCCCATGGTCTGCGCCGTGCTGTCGCTGGCGCTCTGCACCGCCGGCTACACGGCGGAGATCTTCCGTGGCGGCATTCGCGCCGTCTCGCCGAAGGAGATCGAAGCGGCGCGCTCGATCGGCATGTCCGGTTTCCTGCTGGTGCGCCGTATCCTGGCGCCGATTGCCTTTCGCCACGCGCTGCCGGCCTATTCCACCGAGATCGTGCTGATGATGAAGTCGACGGCGCTCGCAAGCCTCGTCACCGTTTGGGAGGTCACCGGCGTCGCCCAGCGGCTGATCTCGCAGACCTACCGCACGATGGAAGTCTTTCTCTGTGCGGCGATCATCTATCTCGTCCTCAACTTCATCATCCTGCAGGGCATGGCTCTGCTCGAATATTCGCTGTCCCGACATCGCCGCGCCATTCCGCAGGCGCTGAAGGCATAGTCGATCTTTGACCCGATTGGAGCACCCATGCCAGGCGTAACCCGACTATCGGTCCGCAATATCCGCAAGAGCTTCGGTACACACGAAGTGCTGCGCGGCATTTCCCTCGATGCGGAAGACGGCGATGTGATCTCGCTGCTCGGCGCCTCCGGCTCCGGCAAGTCGACCTTTCTGCGCTGTATCAACCTGCTCGAAACCGCAAGCGACGGCGAGATCTTTGTCGACGGCGAACAGATCCGCATGGTGCACAAGGGCGGCACGAGCAAGCCGGCCAGCCAGAAACAGGTGGACCATATCCGCTCCGAACTCGGCATGGTGTTCCAGTCCTTCAATCTCTGGTCCCATATGACGATCCTGCAGAACGTCATCGAAGGGCCGATCCATGTGCTCAAGCGCCCGCGCGCCGACTGCATCGCCGAGGCCGAAGCGCTGCTCGAAAAGGTCGGCATCGCCGATAAGCGCCATGCCTATCCCGCCCATCTCTCCGGTGGCCAGCAGCAGCGTGCCGCAATCGCCCGTGCGCTGGCGATGAAGCCGAAGGTGATGCTCTTCGACGAACCGACCTCGGCGCTTGATCCGGAGCTTGTCGGCGAAGTGCTGCGCGTCATGCGCGCGCTGGCCGAGGAGGGCATGACCATGCTCGTCGTCACCCATGAGATGAGCTTTGCCCGCAACGTCTCGAACCGCGTCGTCTTCATGCGCGAAGGGCTGATCGAAAGCAGCGGCAAGCCCGACGAAATGTTTACCGGCGGCGCGACACCCGCCTTTCGCCAGTTCATCGGCCATTTCGGAAGCGGTCAATGACAATCACCATCGAGTCCGTGCTGACCTGGCGCGATGTCGCGCGCGTCGGGGCAGGGGAAGCGCTTGTGCTGTCGCCGGCCGCCTCAGCGCGCGTCGAGCAGGCAAGCCGCATCGTTGCGCGCATCGTCGAGACAGGCGTGCGCGCCTATGGCGTCAACACCGGCGTCGGGGCACTGGCCGATACGGTGGTCGATCGTGCCTCGCAGAGCCTGTTGTCACGCAGCATCGTGCTCAGCCATGCCTGCGGCGTCGGGCCATTGCTGGCCGCCCGCGAGGTGCGCGCCATCATCGCCGCACAGATTGCCAATTTCGCCCATGGTCATTCCGGCGTGCGGCGCGAGATCGTCCAGCATCTTGCGGCCATGCTGGAACATGATTGCATTCCCGACGTGCCCTCCAAGGGCTCTGCCGGCTACCTCGTCCACAACGCCCATATTGGGCTTGTTCTGATCGGCGAAGGCAGCGCTCTCCTTTCCGGCCGGCGTATGAGCGGTCGCGAGGCGCTTGCCGCGATCGGCCTCGAACCACTGGTGCTCGGCGCCAAGGAGGGCTTGAGCCTTGTCAACGGCACGGCCTGCGCCACCGGCCTGACCGCTGTGGCGCTTTTGCGCGCCGAGCGGCTGCTCGACTGGGCCGATGCGATCGCAGCACTGACGCTGGAAGCGGCAGGCTGCCAGATCGCCGCCTTCGATGCGGCGGTGCTGGCGCTGCGCCCATCGGCGGGAATAGAGAAAGTCGGAGCGAGCCTGCGCGCCAGGCTTCAGGGCAGCGGTCTTGTCGCCGCCGCCTTCGGCCGGCGCACGCAGGATGCGCTCAGCCTTCGTTCGGTGCCGCACGCGCATGGTGCTGCCCGCGATGTCTTCGACAATTCCGCCCGCATCGCCGATCAGGAGCTTGCCTCGGTGACGGACAATCCGGCTGTCTCGGGCACGCCGGAACATCCGATCGTCTCTTCCGAGGCGCATGCGGTTGCCCCGGCGCTCGGGCAGGCGGCCGATAGCCTGGCGATTGCGCTCGCACAGATCGGCGCGATCAGCGAACGGCGCATGGACCGGCTCGTCAATCCGCTGGTGAGCGGTCTGCCGCCGTTTTTGGCGAGCGATGCCGGCAGCCATTCCGGCTTCATGATTGCTCAGTATACCGCTGCCGCGCTCAGCAACGAGAACCGCCGCCTTGCCGCACCCGCGGCCATGGACGGCGGGCTGACCTCGGGCCTGCAGGAAGATTTCCTCGCACACCCGACGGCTGCCGCCGGCAAGCTGCTCGCCGTCATCGACAACGCCGAATATATCCTGGCGATCGAGCTGATGGCTGTTGCCCAGGCGCATGATTTCCTGGCGGCGACGGCGCCGCGGGCGGCAGGCACGGATCTGGTCTATAGGGCAGTGCGGGAACATGTTTCCCATTATGGCGACGAGCGGCCGCTCAACGGCGATATCGAAGCCGTGTGCAGCCTGATCCGTGATACTGCGCCGCCGCCGATTGCTTGAGTTGGAGACGGCTGTCAGAACGGCTTGCTGGTTTCGGAATTCTGCTTTGGCTTTTCGCCGGCCTCAAGACGTTTGAGGCACTGGAGATAAGTCGGGTAGAGCTGATCCACCCGCGAGAGCGGCAGTGTCCAGTCGCCTTCATCGCCGGCAAAGGTAAGCTGCACGTCAGGCATTCCGGCAAAGGAATTCTTGATGATCTTCTTCAGTCCGCCGCTCCCCTTGCTGGCCGGACCCCAGAGGCGAAGCGTGTTCTTGTCGAAAAATTCGGCAGCGACTACTTTCGTCGTCGTACGGTTGGTCAGTGTCACCTCGGTCTTGGTGTCGGCCGGAATGTCCCATGTGTTCTTTGAAACCAGCCAGAAGGTCTCGGTCGCGCTCTGGCGGAATTCCATGGTCTTGCCGATCTCGCTGTCCCACAGCAGGCGGCAATAGGGATGCGGGCCCTCATTCGCAAAGCCGACCGACCATTGTCTCGCGCCGCCCATCCATTCGGTCTCGCCGAAGGCGGAGGCCGGCTGCAGGACGGCTGCCATCAGAAGCATCACTGTCGGAATTTTCATCGCCGAACCATCTCCAACGCAATCGGCTTCAGCAATAGCAAAAGAAGGTTGAGCTTTTGCTACCACAGCGCTGCGCGTCCTTTCAGACCTGCAAAGGACGCTGTAGCAGTTTGAACTGCTGGAGCAAGTTTCGCGATGGCTGCCAGGCAAGCCCATATTCTACGAAGATTGGGAGATCCGAGCCCCGAAGACGTTTTGGCGGAGCGTGCAGTCGGCTGCAGTTCACTTTGGAAAGAGGAACGTGACCGCGACGCGGAAGCCCAGTCCTTCCGGGCCATTGTCTGGAGCCGCCGCCCAATATCGTATGCCCGCCGTCAGGCTGATTGGCTGCTTGTCGATGGTGATCAGCTTGGCGACTGCGAAGTTGATCGGCACCGACCAGTCGTTCGTTTCCCAGTTATAGGTCGACTCCGTATTCAGCGAGAACGTCCAGGCGTCCTTGGTCGTGTAGGAGAGGAACGGCTGGAGGAACGTCGAACTCACATCCTCCCGGTCGCTTTGACCAGCGAACGACCAGATGTGGTTCCCGAGAAAGCCGTAAGTCCAGGGGCCGTCCTGCTTAAGAACGACCGCTGTCGGACCCGCACCCCACTTGCCGCTTCCGAGGAGATCGTCCGTTGCCGTCGGCAGCAGGAAAACGGGGCCAACGCCCCAGACGATGCCGCTCTCGGTCGGCTTCGACGGCGAGAAGAAGAAGCTTTGCGTGGTGTCGCCCAGACCGAACTGCGTTCCCGACGGTCCGGCAATGTCGTTTTGCCATGTGACGGGCAGGATGGTGCGCGAGATGACGTTCCAGTCCTCGTTTATCTTGAAGGGAATGACCGGCTGAATGTTCAGCGTCGCCTTGTCGCCGTCGTCTGGACCATAGCCGTGATCGTAGTTGAACTGGAACGGCACGCTGATGAGCGAGGCGATCGGATTTGAGAGCTTCTTCGCCAAGTCTTCATTCGACTGGGCGGCTGCCGTCCCTGTCCAGACACCGAGCGGCGCGACAACCAGTACTAGCCAAGTAGCGACTTTCTTCATCAATGCCTCCATGATCCGATTGAACCCAGCCCGCAAGGCAGGCTTCCTCCGAAATGAAACGATATCCCCCCGGATCGATGCTGTTGGATACCGAACTGTGACCCGCTGTCACGGCGGCTCTCTGCTTCCTGGGAGAGGTCGTTGTCCCGGCTCCTCGAGGACACCAGGTGTTCAAAAGGCGAGCATACTGGAAGGATAATCGCTAACAGTACGAAGTTCGCCAGTCCGCCCGTTAGAACCGGATGGCGACCCCGAAGATCGGCCCCTGCTGGACGACGTCAAAGACGAACCCGTCATTATCGTAATTGACGCCGAGTGCACGATATCCGGCGACCGCTGAGATGGTGTCGTTGAACTTGTAGCCGAGGCCCAACGCCACATCCCAGTCGATATCGGCGCCGCCGGCGCCCACTAGGCCCCACCCCGTGACATAGATTTCCGGCGTGAAGAAGTAGTTTCCTCGGACGCCCGCAACGGCATCGACCCATGTCGCGCTGTCTTCGACATCCACTCCGGCCAGAATGCCGCCATTGAAGGAAATCTCGGTTTTGGCCGACCAGACCCTCATGCCACCGACCACGTCGAGGTGGCCATTTTGATCTTCGAGCACGGCGTAACCGACGCCAAGAAGTCCCGCGAAGGTCTTCGATGTCACATCGACGCTATCAGCAAGGATGCCGGCAGGTGTGTCGGCGTCGGCACCGAGCTTGGTGTAGATCACGTCACCAACGATGCTGAAGCGATCGTATCTTGCTTCGCCTGCCGCCATGAAAGCGAAGTCGAGGTTGTTGAGGATATCGCCGAAATCCGCGTCGACATGAACTTCCGGCAGCCCAAACTGCCCAATATCGCCGGATAGGCCGGCAGCCCAGAAATATGGCGCGAAGGTGAATTGCCAGCCGCTCTGGCTCTCGACTGTTTTTGCTTCCGGCGTGAGCGGCGTGATATCGGCGGCGTTGCCGGCCGACGCCGCGCAAATGCCCGCCCCCAACAGAATGGCACGCAAGTATATGGCTTTCATGAGAATCCCCCGACCTCGTTTCGCCTCGGCACTGCTGTCCCGAGTCGGCACTGTGCAGCGAGAAGTAGATTTCGACAAGCTCAAATACCTATTTTTCGTTGATCGCCTGCTTCAACTGCCTGATGAGGCCTGATATCTGCGGGTCCTGAGGCCTCAGTCGCGCCAGATCTTCCGCGTATTTCAGAGCTTCCGGAACGCGTCGAAGCTTGAGACTGTATTGAAGTGCCAGGCCAAGGATGTCGGCGTCTGCGCCTGCTGCCCAACCATCGAGCTTGTCCAGCGCTTCTTCCGTCCGGCCAGCTGAATCGAGAGCGACGGCAAAGGTCGTCTTGTAGCGGGAGTTTTGCGGATCCAGCCGCACCGCTTCTTGGAGTTCCGTGATAGCCTCGGTCAATGCCTGCTTGCGCACCAGGGACAGCGCATGTCCGTATCGCAGATCCGCGCGTTCAGGCGCCATCCCAATCGCTTCGGCATAAGTCTCTTCCGATTCGTCGTTCCGGCCGGTGGCGCGGTAGAATTCCGCGAGATTGATGCGCATTGCCTCCAGTGTCGGGTCGAGAAAAATCGCCCGCCGGAAGGCGGCTTCGGCCTCCGCCGTACGCTGTCGAGCAAACAGGAAGACGCCATAATTGCTTTGTGTTTCCGCGACGTCGGCATTCGTTTCGACATAGGCGCGCAGGTCCGCGACAGCCGTTTCGAAATTGCCTCGCTGATTGCCGAAGAGGTTGGGAGGGATGCTTGCGAGTGCATTGGCGGCAGCAACGCGCACCGCACGCGTTGGATCGCCCAGCAGGTTGCCGATCGCCTCCCGCCTCTGCTCCGGCGGAATATTGCCTGCTGCTTCCGCAGCGCCGAGCCTTGCGAGCGGATCTGCATCGGTTGCGGCCGTTCGAATGTCGGTGGCGACATCCACGCCGCTAATTCCACTCAGTGCGGCGATGGCGCTGCCCCTGACAATTCCCGCCTGGTCCTGGTCACTGACAAGCGTGCGCAGAGCCTCCACTGCGGCCTGATCGCCGTTCGCAGCTCCGGCGAAGGCATGGGCGATCGATGGGCGTTTGCGCCATTGCGTTCCGTACCATCCGTCCATTGTCTCAGTTGCCCAATCATCGGTTCTGCCGACATGGCAGGTCGTGCACGCATTCGGCGTTCCAAGGGTTGCCGACAGGTCAGGCCTGGGGATGACGAAGGAGTGGTCGCGGCGCGGATCGACCTTCATATAGGTGCGTTCCGGCATGTGGCAGTTGGCGCATTGCGCCCCGGTCGAACCGGTCTGATGGCGGGTGTGCGCGGGAGTGTCGAACAGCCCGCTCGGATCCTGGTTGACGAAGCGCTCCGGCTTCGTCTCGGCGTGGCATTGCGTGCACAGCGCGTTGCCCTCGGCCTTCAGGCCGGCATCGTGCGGCCGATGGCAGTCGAGACAGGTCACACCGGCCCTTGCCATCTTGCTTTGCTGAAACGAGCCATATTCGAAGACCTCGTCGAGGATCTGTCCGTCCGGGAAATAAAGATCCTGCCGAAGCAGGTCGGGGGAAAAATAATCGAGAAAGGGCTTTCCCGGTTGATAGCCGTCCAGCAGCTTGGTGCGCCTGGCATGGCAGGCGAAACAGATGCCAGCATCGACTTTCGGCAGACCTGTATCCGGCTTGACGGAGGATGAGGCGTTGCCCGATTGCGCTGAAGCGACGTGCTTGGCGCTCGGACCATGACAGGACTGACAGCCGATGCTGGTGGCGACGTAGGTCGACTTGTATTCGTTCGTCTGCGGTTGAAACTTCGCCTGGGGATCGGTCGAATGACAATCGATGCAGGTGCGGTTCCAGCGGTAGAAAGGACCTGTCCAATGATAGGTGGAGCCCGGTTTGGCCGGCGTCCCGTTGCCGAGCCAGAACCACTGCCGTCTGACCGTATCCCAGGCGATGTCGAGAGCCTGCAGCCGTCCTCCCCCGATGTCGATGAGGTATTGCTGCAGGGGCTCGTAGGCGAAGGTATATTTGACTTCGAACTCGGCCTGGTTGCCGTCCGCCCCCTCGGTGTTGATGAAGAAACGGCCATCGCGGCGGGTGAAGGTCGTGACGACGCCGTCATGGTCGAACGTGGCATTGTCGAAATCGCCGCGCACCGTTTCGTCATTGGCCAATGCCATGGCCTTTGCATGGTGGGACTTCGAAAAAGCCGCAGCCTGATCGGCGTGGCAGGATGCGCACGTCCTTTCGTCCACGAAACCCTCATGGATCGATATCTGCGGGTCGGCGCCGGATGTCGGGATGTCATCAGTGGCAAGGCTGCGCCCGGCAGGCGCGAGCAACAGGAAAAGCAGGACGGCTATTCGTCCCACTGCTGCTGACCGAACAGATGCTGCCACTCAATCGCTCCCTGTAGACGTGTTAGAAAGTCGGGGTCGCCGTGGTTCAAACCTCTGGCGCGAGGCGCAATCCTAATCCTTGAACACTTGCTTCCAGTCGGCCTTCATATCGACGACGGTCCAGCCGGTGATCGCGGCCGCATCGAGCGCCTTGTCGAGGCGGCCGAACTCTGTATCGCGGTCGTAGGCATATTCACGCTCCGCATCGGTGTGATGGATCAGCACGCCGAGCCTGGCAGGTGCGCCTGCCATGGTCGTCCATTGCAGCATTTGGAGATCTCCGTCGGAATTGCCGAAGGCGGCAATCGGCCGCCGGCCGATCTGCTGGTTGATCCCGACGGGCTTGCCGGCCTTGTCGTCGATGAAGTTGACTTCGGGGAGGCGGTAGAGGGTTGGCGTGTCGTCCTGCATCCTGAACTCGGTCTTGATCGAGGAGCCGATAACCTGCTCCGGCGGGACGCCATAGACTTTTTCCGCCCATGGCCGCATGAACTCGATTCCTCCGCCTGAAACGATGAAGGTCTTGAAGCCGTTGGCGCGGAGATAGGCGAGAAGCTCGACCATCGGCTGATAGACGAGTTCTGTGTAAGGCCGCTTGAATTTTGGGTCACGTGCCGACGCCAGCCAATCGGTCACGATCTTCTGGAAATCGTTGCTGGTCATTCCGGCATGCGTAGTCATGATGAGCTCGACGAGGCCCTTTTCTCCCGACGCCGCGAGCGCCGTCATGTCGCCTTCGAGCACGGCCTTGAACGGCTGCGTTTCCTTCCATTCCGGATGCTGCGGAGCAAGCAACTTCACTCGGTCGAGAGCAAATGCGAGCTGCGTATAGATCGGATGTTCGACCCACAGGGTTCCATCATTGTCGAAAACGGCGATGCGTTCCGGTTCCGGAACGAATTCGGGCGATCCTTGCCCAGTTACCTTATCGACGAAAGAAACGATGGCTGCCTTCGAGGCCGTGTCGTTCCATGAGGGCAGCGGATCGCTTTGAGCGTACGCGGAAGCAACAAAGAGAAGAGCCGCAGTAACAGCCAACGTTCCGCCGCGGGCCGACTTGATGAAATCTTGAAACGCGAACATCGGATGGCCTCCAAATTGCTGGTGCGAAAGTCAGATAGACAAGCTTGGAAGACGGCGGCTCTGGCAGATCCAGGCCGCCGTGCGAAAATCAGTTGCCGGTCGGCATAGGAATGCTCACGCCTTCCTTTGCCAAGGATTCTCGGATCCATTGAAAACGGCTGTAATCCGATAGCGTGATGGGACCGTTGTAGGTCAGGCTCTGGGGCTTGCGAGGTGGGTACTCCACGTAGGTGGCCATGATCTTCTTCAACTCTTCGCCCATGACGACGCCCATCCAGGTCCGCTCCGTGAAGTTGTTCATGAAAATGTCGTAGCGTTCCTGCGGGTCCTGCCACAGATCGAATACCTGGGGCACCGTGGCGACATACTTCTCCTCACCCTTCCAGCCGAGGTTGGTGTCGACCGCCAGCCCGCCCGTCGTGGCTCCGTTATCCCCGCGGATATTAAACGCGAACTTGTAGTTGTTGACGCGTATCGCACCGGGGGAGAGCTCGTTTTCGGTAAAGTAGAACCATGACTTGCGTTCCGATTTACCGGTTCCGAGCAGGATCGGCGACATGTCGTAGCTATCGAAGATGATCGGCTTGTCTTCGCGATCCTTGTCGGGAAGCGGAACCGCGCCGACTGCGGCGAATGTCGCCATCAGATCGAGACCACCGACGATGTCGTGATTTTTGGTGCGGGGTTTGATCTTTCCCGGCCAGACCGCAATCGCAGGAACACGGTTGCCGCCCTCTCGCAGGGTGCCTTTGGTTCCGCGGAACGGGGTGTATCCGGCGTCCGGATAGACGTCCTGCCACGCCCCATTATCGGTGGTGTAGAAAACCAGCGTGTTGCGGTCCATTCCGGTTTCCCGCAATTTGTCCATGATTCGGCCAATGCGAGTGTCGAGTTCCACAATCGAGTCCGCATACTTCGACTTCGACAGCGACTTGTGCTCGAACTCCGGGGCCGGCATGTTCGGTTGGTGGACCTTCATGAAGTTCACGTTGATGAAGAAGGGCTCGTTCGGCGCTTTGGCAGCCTCGTCAAGAAAGCCCAGTGCCGCTTTCTCTACGTAGCTGTCGAAGAACGGAATGCCGACAACGCCTTCCTTACCGTCGATCACGGGTGTGTCGACATATTGCCCGTTGACCTTGAATTCTTCGGTCACTGGTCCTCCTGCCTTGCCGGACAAAGCCCCCTTGGTCACCTTCTGGAACATCTCCCGCAGCTTCGGATCCATGTCCGGAAACCAGGTGGGATCGGCATAGGTATAGGCATTCAAGTGGTAAAGGCCGGTGTACCGCATCTCATCATAGCCTTGCGCAGTCGGCATGGCGTAATCCGCTTCGCCGAGATGCCACTTGCCGGTGAAGTAGGTGTGATAGCCACCACGTTTCAGCACGGATGCTAGCGTCCATTCGGCCGCGGGCAAGCCACCGCCCTGGCCCTGAAAGGCAACTGTCGTCATGCCGCTGCGGTTGGGTATTCGCCCCGTCTGCATGGCCGCACGGCCGGGCGTGCAGCTCGGCTGGGCGTAGAAGGAGAAGAAGGTCATGCCGTCTTCAGCCAGTTTGTCGATGTTCGGGGTCGGCATCCCACGACCTTCACCCCCGCCATAGGGGCCGAGATCTCCGTAGCCGGTATCATCCGAAACGATGAACAGGATGTTGGGTTTTCGTTGGGAGTCCTGCGCTTGCAGGGGCGAGGCCGCACACCAGAGAATGGTGGAAGAAGCCAGTGCTCCGATGCAGCGGATAAGGATTCTGCCGTTCATTTCAAATCCCTCCGTTGACGTTCTTGAACGACGGAGCCGCTCGCGGCAAAGGCTGCGATTGCATGCGTCGATTCAACTAGACTGCTTTGAAAATGAAGAACCTGCTGGAGCTGCCTCCGGCAGGGTTGCGAAGCCGGCAGCATCTCTGCCCCGGCCCGCTGAACTTTAGCAAATGCTGCCTTCGCCCGATATTGTACTTTAGGGAATCTCTTCATGCGGTCGCAATCGACAGTAGTGATGCGCAGGTGACGCCGCAGCGGGAAGCTGTTATTGTCGCCCGGCTTTGGGGGGAAAGCAGATGGGCTTGGGCGAATGGTCAGGTCGATTGTGCTGCACTGCCTTTTTGTTGGCGGTTGTCGCCATAAGTGTGTCGAATCGCCATGCCGCAGCCGCCGACACCTCGATTGCCAACCGGGTTCCCCGGGTCCTCGTTCTTTATCCTTATGATGAGAGGATCGCGGCGACGACTGCTGCCGGAGAGGCGCTGCGGAGCCGTTTGCTGGAGGCGACAAACGGCAAGATCGACCTGTTTTCAGAGTTCCTGGATCTCTCGCGGTTTCCGGAAGGTGACCATGTCGTGCGCATGGCACGATATCTCGGCGAGAAATACGCGCCGCGCCGCCCGGACGTGGTCGTGGCCCTCGGCAAGGAATCGGCGAGGTTCGTAACCGCGAACCGCGGCACGATCGCGCCTGGCGCAAAGATCGTCGCCGCCGGTTTCGGCACAGCCACCGCCGAGAAGATCGACTTGCCGGATGACGTGATCGGAGCCTTCACGACATTCGACATTCTGAAGACGGCCGAAATGGCCCGCAGCCTGCAGCCCGATGCCCGTCACCTCTACATTGTCGGCGGTTCGTCCGACTTCGACCGCGGATGGTTGACGACGGCCCGCGCGGCTCTCGAGCAGTTCTCGAAGTCCTACGAGACGACCTATCTGGAAGATCTGACGATCGACGAGTTCGTCGAGCGGGCATCCCGTGTGCCGCCTGACAGCATCATCCTGGCATTGACGGTCTTCAAGGATCGGGAAGGGCGCAACTTCATTCCGCGCGACGCGATCGGGCAGATCGCAGCGACCGCCAGCGCGCCCGTCTACGGACCCTACCAGACCTACATCGATCACGGTGTCGTCGGCGGCAACACCGTCACATTCGAAGCGCTGGGTCGGACCGTCGGCGACCTCGTTATCGATGCGATTGCCGGTAAGCCGGTGTCGGATCTCGAAGCGCCGCAGACCTATGTCGTCGATGCCCGGCAACTCCAGCGCTGGGGGCTCGCCGAAAAGGATCTGCCGCCGGGCACGACCCAGATGCACAAGGAAAGGAGCCTCTGGGAGGAACACTGGGTTGTGCTGTTGGCGGGGGGAGGCCTCGTGCTGGCGCAGGCCAGCATCATCTCGGTGCTCCTGCTGGAGCGGCGGCGCCGTCGCCGCGCCGAGCGCAGCTCGCGTCTGCACCTGCTTGAAGCCGTCCATCTCAACCAGTCAGCGACAGCCGGAGCATTGTCCTCGTCGATTGCCCACGAATTGAACCAGCCCCTCTCGGCCATTCGAAACAATGCCGAGGCAGCGTCGGTACTTCTTCGAAGCGAGAAGCCGGACCACGAACTGATCCAGCAGATTCTTCTCGACATCCAGGAGGACGATCAGCGTGCAGGCGATATCATCAGCCGCATGAGAGGATTGCTCAAGAAGAGAAGCGAGATCGATTGGCAGGAGTTCGACCTGAACGATGTCACGTCGAGCGCAATCCATATCATTCACGGCGAGGCGGAACGGCACGGAATCAAGCTGACATCAAGCCAGCTGCCCGGCGCGCTGCCGGTGCGTGCCGACAAAGTTCATGTGCAGCAGGTTATCCTCAATCTGGCGACCAACGCTATGGATTCCATGCTGGACGCCGTCTCGGCCGGGAGAACGCTCACCTTTGCAACGGGACTGGCGAACGGAAAGGTGGAGCTGCGGGTGTCCGACACGGGAGACGGCATCCCCGAGGAGAGGCTGAACAGCATCTTCGAGCCATTCTACACCACCAAACAAGCGGGTACGGGGCTCGGTCTCTCGATAGCCCGCGCCATTGTCGAGACCTATGGCGGCACCATCCGTGCCGACAATCGACCGGAAGGCGGCGCGGTCTTTCGGGTGGCCTTGCCGCTCGCCCGCAGGCCGGAGCGGTCGAGATGAAACCGGTCATCCATATCGTCGATGACGACAAATCCTACCGGACGGCGACCGCAAGGCTGCTTGCCGCACATGGTCTCAAGGTCGAAGCCTATGAATCCGGAGACCAGTTTCTCGCCGGCCTTTCCGCTTGCGAGCCGGGCTGTGTTCTCCTCGACCTCCAGATGCCCGGCCAGTCCGGCCTGGAGATCCAACGCCGGCTGTGCGAGCTGGCGCCGCTACTGCCGGTCGTGTTCCTCACGGGGGAAGGAGACATAAAGGCAAGCGTCGAGGCGATGAAGGCGGGCGCCAAGGATTTTCTGGAGAAGAGTTCGACTACGGCGGTATTGATCGAGGCGATCGATCGGGCGCTCATTCAATACGAACGACAGCTGGCCGAACACGGCCGCCTTCAAGCTCAGCGCACGCTGGTGGCGGGGCTCAGTCCGCGCGAGGCCGAAGTGTTCCGATTGCTCATTCGCGGCCGTCTCAACAAGCAGATCGCTTATGCGCTCTGCATCTCGGAGCGGACGGTGAAGGTCCATCGCCATCAGGTCATGGAAAAGCTTGCCGTACGCTCGCTGGCCGAGGCTGTGTCGATTGCCGCAAATATCGGCCTCATCGACCAGGATACGGCATCACCGGTGGGGTGATCGGCTCCTTCCCCTAAGGACAATATCAATCGACCTCCAAGCGGCCTAATTTGATCGGCAACCGTTAATCTCTCAAATGTTCGAAAGAGGGGGCATGAGGTGGAGAACCTTCGCCGCACGGTCGCTGTCGTCGATGATGACGCAAGCCTACGGCGCAGCCTCGGGCGGTTGCTCAACGCCTACGGTTTTCTAGCCGAGGAGTATGCATCCGCCGAGGCCTTTCTCGCTCGCGATCCCAAAACGGCGATAGACTGCCTTGTCCTTGATATCGACCTCGGTGGCATGTCCGGCATCGATCTGCAACGCAGGCTGAAGGCCGAGGGGACAACCCTTCCGGTGATTTTCATCACGGCACTGGAAACCGCCTCCGTGAAGGCGGAGGCGGAAAAGGTGGGATGCGTTGCTTATCTGCAGAAGCAGTTTTCCGGAGCCGCGCTGATTGCGGCCCTCAACAAGGCATTTGGATTGTGACTTGATAGGGCCGGAGACCATGCGCTCCCAAGCGCGGCGGTCGGCGTCGCATCGACGGCAGTCCTTTGCCGGACCGCGACTGTCTTATTGCGATCGCCATCTCTCCTTCTGCCAAGAACAAGCGCTGAACTTGAGCTGGCGGCACGGCCAGCAATCTTAGCGTTTTGGCTTTCGGTCCATGATGCGTTTGTTGTATTTCGCCGCTAGCACGGGTGCGGCGGCAAAGACGCGCTTTTCAATCTCATCCTTCTGTTCCTGCGACACCGCGCCAGGGCTGAACTCGCAAAGCGCTTCGATGACCTCCGCGCGGGACTGCCCGTGCTCTCCAATGCTCTCAGCGATCACGCGGTCCTCGACAGATTGCCAATCCACCGTCGTAGGTTCGGTCGTTGCGAGTTCTTGAGCCGCTATTTTGCCCAAGGTACTTCTCGCGCCAAGGGACTTCTGCAGGGCAGTGATACCGCTGACGCGCTTTTGAAATTCCTCATATTCATTGAAGGGTGGCTTGAGGTAGGACCGACTGGCAATCTCCTTCGTGCGCATCTGAGTGATGAAAGACGGAACAGACGGCTTTGGCGCATCCATCTCTCCATCTGTGAAAAGATTGGGGAATAGCCGCTCGCGGTAATCAACCGGGAAAGCTATCCGCACGGGTGTTTTTGGTGAGACGGACTTCAGAAAGCCATGATCGAGCAGGGCCTTCAATGTGTTTCGCGCTGTACGCTCGGGCGACTTCGTGATGAAGCCGATATCGCCGCGATCTATCGAGCCATGTTTCAGGACCGCCGAGATGATGTCCGGGGCACGCTTATCGTCGATAACATCTTCGATCAATTTGCGATACCGGCCCTCAAGCTTGTCGAAAGAGAAGACAGCGTTGGAAAACTGAATCTGGTCAAGGACCACCGACAAGAACCATTCGCAATAGTCTTGAAGTGCCTTTGCAGAAAGATTGCCTCGACCATCTCTATCATTCATCCGCGGCTGGTCGGCATGATCCATCATGCCTTTGTATTCTGTTTTGTCTTTGAGGCCACGGGCCAATCCACGCGATATGGACCACAGTCCTTTCCCGCCCACACCTGCTTCCTGAGCCATGGCGTGCGACATCAGTCGGCTCACCCGGCCGTTCCCGTCCATGAAGGGGTGGATGAAGTTAAGACGGTGATGTGCCGCCGCGATGGCGATGATCTTGTTGGTAGCTCCGGCCTGCGCGGCTGCGTAGCGCTTGGAAAAATAATCCATGAACGCTTTGACATACTGAGAGGATGGCGGCTGGTGTCGACCGACGGAGACATCGTCGTCGCTTTTTGATCTGAACGCGCCGGGAACGATCTCGACCTTAGGTCCATCACGGCCTTCGAGAAAGCGGAATTCTTCCGGCATCTCCTCATAAAAGCGGCGATGTACCCAAGCGATGAACTCGGAGGATGTTGGTGATGGCAAGGCACCATTCCGGCTCAAGCGGTCAATTTCACGTTGAACGATAACATGCGCCTTGGCCTCCAGGGCCAAGGGGCGCGTAGCCTCCTCGATTTCAGCGCCCGCGAGCGCTCGCTCGATGTCCTTGGGACGTGTGTTGTGCCCTTCGATCAGGTTCGAGTAATAGCAGTTCATTACCCTCACGAGGTCAGACAGCTCGAAGGCGGCGTCGTGGTGCAGGCCGTGGCCCAGCTTAGGAGCTGACGCCTGTATCTCCACGACGAGATCGGAGATCGAGGATGGGATGCTTTCCTCGAAGAATGCGGGCTCAATTCGGGTCGCGACTTCCTCTGCCATTTTTTGCCGATCTTTGGATCTCGAAAACATGATTATATCTAGGAGGTTAACGTGCTTAGATCAAGAAAATTGCCGATGTTGATTGCCGATCTTTGAAATTTGCAACGGTTTGATGGTTTTGCCGATGTTTGCCAGGATAATTGTTTTGAAAAACCCGAAGCTTACGCGCGTCGGAGCGGCAAACCTGCCGATGTTGGTTGCCGATCTTTCGCTGCCCAACAGCTTTTATCCGGGCGGCGATCCCGAGATCACGAACCGTCGCCCTCGACTGGGACGAACACTGGGATATGACGCCGGAAGAAGCGGTCGCGTCGTTTGACCTTCTCACGCCATGCGCTCGGCTGCCATTTCGGTACCCTTTAATCTGACAGACGAGCCGGTCGAGGAGCCTTCGCAACGGCTAGATCAGGAACTTCACCGCCTGGGCATCGATCGTGCGAGATTTCATACACTCAAGCCGGGGGAGGGGTGGACCATTCCAGTGGCCGCGCGACCGGTTCAGGGCGATCGCCATCTGGTTAATCGCGCTGATGAACCATAATCGTTGGCCTCGCCAACCGAAAAACTCCTCTCGGCGGCGTCCTTGATTGCAGCAAGGCCTTGAATCCTGGCTTTGCATTGCCAATCTGGCGAGGATCGACATGATGTAAGGGGAGCTCTACGGCAGGCATGAGTGAGGTTCAACGACGAGGATTCCTGGCGAGGCTCAATGCATATGAGCCGCTGACATTGATCGTGGTGGCATCGATCGCCGGTGGACTGTTCCTGCTCCAGCGACTGACGAGCGAAGTCCTGGAGGGCGAGACATTCCGCTTCGATGAGGCGATCCTGCTGGCGTTGCGACGGCCGGGCGAACTTGCCGTGCCGATCGGGCCAGGCTGGCTGACCCATGCCGTCGGCGATATCACCAGCCTCGGCGGTATCACCGTTCTCTCGCTGATGACGGTTCTCGTCACCGTCTACCTTTTGCTCGACCGGCGCTGGCCGATCGCGATCTTTGTCTTTTCCTCGGTGCTGACCGGCTGGCTGGCGAGCACGGTCTTGAAGGTCCTCGTCGCCCGGCCGCGCCCCGATATCGTGCCGCACCTCGTCGAAGTCAGCGATCTCAGCTTTCCCTCTGGACATGCGATGGTCTCGGCGGTGACCTATCTGACGCTGGGCGCGTTGCTGGCGCGAACGCAGCGTTACCAGTCGACGCGAATTTTCGTTATGGGCGCCGGCGTCTTTCTCGCCGTCATCATTGGTTTGAGCCGGATCTACCTCGGCGTCCACTATCCCACTGACGTCCTGGCTGGATGGTGCGCCGGCGCGCTCTGGGCGCTCGGCTGCTGGCTGATTTCAAAGCGATTCGTTCCGAGCCGCGCGCCAGATGATGTTGCCGAGGCCGGAAAACCGTAAGAAGAGATAGCAGTTCAGGCTGATACGTGATTTCCGCCATAAACGGACAAGAACCATGACAACTTTGACAACGATCACCTCGACGGTCACGGCCGCATTTCTCGGCTCCTTCGTCGAGGTCGTTGAAGCCTTCACCATCATCCTCGCCGTCGGCGTCACGCAGGGCTGGCGTCCGGCCTTCATCGGCACCGGTCTTGCACTCGCCCTTCTCGCTCTTCTCGTACTGGCCCTCGGTCCGCTGCTCGCCCTTATTCCGATCGAGCTGATGCAGTTCGTGATCGGAACGCTGCTCGTCCTGTTCGGCCTGCGCTGGCTGCGCAAGGCGATCCTGCGGGCCTCCGGCTTCATCGCGCTGCACGACGAGGAAAAGGCCTTCGCGACCGAGACCGACAGCCTGCGGCGTCAATCTGCCGAGCGTCGCGCCAATTTCCTGGCAGGGACCGCGGCTTTCAAGGCGGTGCTGCTCGAGGGGATCGAAGTGGTGTTCATCGTCATCGCCACCGGCGCCGGACACGGCATGATCGGTTATGCCAGCCTTGGGGCCGCCGCGGCCTGCCTGCTGGTGCTGATCATCGGCATCTTCGTGCACAAACCGCTCTCGGCGGTTCCGGAGAACAGCCTGAAATTCGTCGTCGGGCTGCTGCTCAGCGCCTTCGGCATATTCTGGGTTGGCGAGGGCGTCGGCGCCGACTGGCCGGGCGCCGATCTTTCGCTTCTGGCGATCCTTGCCGTGCTCGCCGTCTTTTCCTTCGCGGCAGTACGGATGCTGCGCCACTATTCCAATGCCCATGCCGAGGTGGCCGCATGATGAATATTCTTAAGGTCGCGTTGAAGGAATTCTTCGGCATGTTCATCGATGACGGCGCGCTGGCGCTGGCGGCGCTGCTGCTGATTGCCGCCGTCGGCGTTCTGGTGAAGTTCGCGCAGGTCGACGCGCTGCTCGGCGCTGCTCTGCTTCTCGTCGGCTGTCTGCTGATCCTCGCCGAGAGCGTGGCGCGCGCGGCACGGCAGAAGTTTCAGCGGAAATAGCCTCAGACCGCTATTGCGGCACCTGGAACAGGTGGCGGATGCGCGTCACCAGCGAACTCATCGAACGGCCGTTCAGCGTGGCGCCTTCAGTGGCGAAGGAATGCTGGCCGGTCTCGATGCGGCGTGACAGGGTGGCGGCAAGCTCTTCGGCGATGCCGGGCCGGTCGTGCAGCAGCGGCGTCAGGCTTGCCTGGGCAATCTCGTAGACGACGACGAAGGTCAACGCCCGCAGGCTGGCGGCCTCGCCGACGCCAATCAGCAGCCCGCTTTCGCCGAAATAATCGCCCGGCGCCAGCCGGCCGAGTTCGATTTCCTTATGGCCTTCCTGGCGGGTGGCGACGAGGGCGCCGCTACGCACGATCATCAGCGATGCGACCGTATCGCCCTGCTCGATGAGGATGGCATCCTTCTTGTAGGTCCGCCGCGTCATCGAGGCTGCGAGCGTTTCCTTCTCGTCTTCGGTCAGTGAGAAAAACAGCGGGATGGCGTCGAGAAGCTTGAGCGGCGTCGGCCGGTGCGGCTTCGCCATATCCTCCGACTGCAACTGGTCGGGCGGTGGCCCGGCGGCGTCGAGCGGTCGTGCCAAGGTGAGGCCTGCGGCCTTGATATGACGGTAGATCAGATCGAATATCTCGTTCTTCGCCGGCCCCGCCTGGCCGATATCCCTGACGCGGAAGGAGAGTTCCACCTCCATTGCATCTGATGTCAGCGATTTGATCTGCACCCCGGGTTTCGGTTCGGTCAGGATCGAGTCGCTGCTCAAAAGCACGGCGCGCATGACCTCGATGATCGACGCCGGCCCGATCGTCGGCACGACCCGGACCGTCAGTGAGGCGCCGTGACTGCGGTCGGGGCTGCTGAGATTGGTCAGCCCGACCTTGGCCAGAAAGCTGTTGGGCAGCACCACCAGGTCGTTAGAACCGTTCAGCAGATGGGTGGAGCGCCAGTTGGTTTCGACGACGCGGCCCTCGATACCGTCATTCAGTACGATCCAGTCGCCGATCGTATAGGGCCGGCCGAGATTGAGCGCGATGCCGGAAAAGACGTCGCTCAAGGTGCTTTGCATCGCAAGGCCGAGGATGATGGCAAAGACGCCTGACGTGGCGATCAGCGTGCCGACGGGAAAGCTGAAGACATAGGCGACCACAGAAAGGATCGCGCCGAGATAGATCAGGCCGATGACCAGATCCTGAACGAGGCGTCCTTCTCTCGGCTGGCGCTCGAAGATCAGGAAGACGCGGACGAAGGCGATCAGCGCCCAAGCGGCATTGATCCACCAGACCACCTTGGCAAGGGCGATGAAGACACGTTCGAAGGTCGAAGCCGGCACCGGCCCGACTTCGTAGGGCACGATGTCGTGATAGAGCAGCAGGACGGTCAGCGCCGCGAAGAAGAACACCTGGCCGGCAAGCTTCCAGCTCGGGAAGGGCCGAAGCGCTATGCGCGTGACGATCGCACCGACCACGGCCAACGTCCCGGCCTGGACGACAGGATCGGCAAGCACTCCGGACCATGTGACATTATCAAGCATCGACTGTCCATTCGCTGGAGCATGATGCCGAAAAGGGTGAGCGGTTTCCGGACAACATCATGCTTCACTCTTGAGTTCTAATGGTGGCTTCGCCGTATCCTGACTTCCAATCCGACCGCGAGGCAACCGTAAAACAGCGCCAGCGCCCAGAGCGTCAGAAACGGCGTGCGGACGTCGCTCAGCGGCGCCCCGAGCTGCGATACCGATACGATTCCGTTGATGGCGGAACTGCTGGGAACCAGGAGCGCCAGATATTGCAGCGCCTTCGGCATCGCCTCAGTCGGCCAGGAAAAGCCAGCGAGAAACAGGAAGGGAATGCCGATCGCCGCAAACACCAGCTGGACGGTGAGAGGGCTGCGGAACAATGCCGCGACCACCATGCCGAGCGCGCTGACGGAAAGCACGAAGGGCAGCGAGACGGCGAAGATGATGAGCGGTCCCCCGAGCCTTGGAATGTCGTAGAGATAAGGCAGCACGATCAGATAGAAGGGCAGCACCACCGCCTCCAGGACGAGGTAGGCGAGCAGCTTGCCGAGCACGGTTGCGAGAGCGCCGGCCGGTGAGCGGGCGAGCCCGTCGTTTGGCAGCGTTCCGAGCAGGCCGACGCCGATCAGGAGCATCTGCTGCAGAAGGAGAACGAAGGCGGCGGGCAGGAGATAGGTGGCATAGCCCCCCTGAGGGTTGAAGAGCGGCACCGCCGTCAGCGGCATCGGGTCGGAAGCCGCAGCGGCGACGGCAGGATCGACATGCATGGCGACCAGCCTTGCAGTCTCGACCTCGGCGCCGAAAGTCTTGGCGACGGCAGAGACGCCGCCGGAGATGCGCGAATAGATCAGGAAGTAGCTGGCATCGGCATAGAGCGCCACGGGCGAGGGTCGTCCGTGCAGCAGGTCGCGCTCGAAATATTTCGGGATGACGAGGATGCCGTAGAGCTGGCGGCCGAAGACCTCGCGCTCGGCGCTTGGCTCGTCGGGCAGTTCGGCGCCGATGGACACATCGGCCGAGGCATCGACGCGGCGGGCGAACTGGCGGCTGCTGTCGGTGCCGTCGAGATCGACGAGGGCGATCGGCACGTCGCGCAGGGCCTCGCCCCGGTAGGGCTGGGGATAGAGGGCGGCATAGATGCAGGCCGCCAGAATGAGCACGGAGAATGCCGGCCGCAGCGACAGGATGCGCTGCAATTCGATGCGACAGGTCGCCAGCACGCCGTTCATCGGGTGGCCTCCCGCAGTGCCGATGCCTCGCGCCTGTTCCTCGATCTCATCGTCTCCAGTCGCACCACGGTGACGGATGCAAGCAGGACGACGAGGAAGAGCAGCACGAGGATCGGTTTCCACGACAGATCGAGCGGCGTGCCGCGGATCGTCTGGTCGATCCTTGCGATCAGGTACCATGTGCCGGGGATCATCTGGCCGTAATAATAGGCGAAGTCGTTCATGCCGATCCTCGGGAAACCGATGCCCATGAAGCCGAAGGCGGGCGCGGCGAGCAGCGAGCCGATGCTGATGGCGCTCGCCATAGGCCGCAGCAACAGCGCCAGCAGCACGCCGATGAACTGGCTTGCGAGGATAAACAGGGTGCCGGCCATCAGCAGCAGCCAGCGATTGCCGCGCAGCGGCATGTCGAGAAGATCGAAGAGGACCAGATCGGCGATGCCGAGCACGGCGAGAAAGATCAGCGTATAGGGCAGGATCTTGCCCGCCAGCGCCGGCCCCAACCCGCCGCCCAACCGTCGGAGGATACGCAGACGGTGGCGGCTCTCGACGTCGAGGCCGAGCGAATAGGCCATCGTCGTGATGATCACCACCTGCAGCACGCTGGGCATCAGGGCGGCAAGAAGGAAATGGGCATAGTTGAGGGTGGGGTTGAAGAGCGGGTTCACCTGTACCGGAACGGGAGCGAGAGCGGCCTGTGCGGCGTCGACCGGCTCTCCCTGGGCGGTGCGCAACGACAATCTGATGCCCGCAGCCACCGTCGGCACGGCGGCGTTGACGCCACGCAGCACCAGATTGCCGGTCGTCATCGTCTGGCTGTTGTAGAAGAACACCACTTCCGGCCGGCGGCCGGACAACACGTCGCGCTCGAGATTGCGCGGCAGCATCAGCAGGCCGTGAACCTCGCCGGAGAGGATGAGCTGCCGGCCTTCGGCGAGGTCGCTGACGGCAAGCGCGACCGACGTATCCTGGCTGGCATCGACCATGCGGATGATCTGGCGCGACAGATCGGTGCCATCCTGATCGAGCACGGCGATCGGCAGGCGGGTTGCCAGACCTGCGCTGAAAACCGCGGCCAGAAGGCCCATCAGCAGCAGCGGCAGGACCGTCGTCAGGAACAAGAGGAACGGCCGGCGGCGAAACCAGTGGAACTCCCGCGCGAAGACGAGAATAAATCCCGGGTGCACGCGCCCGCGCGGCGTCATTTCAACGCTCCGACCAGGCGGCGATGACGCTCATGCCGGGCCGCAGGCCGTCCACCGCTTTTACCGGAACGGCGCGCACCTCGAACGTCCTGAGATCGAAATCGCCGGTCGCCCGCGTCGCCCGCCAGGTCGCGTACTGTCCCTGTGCATTGATCATGGTCACCTTGACCGCGATCTTGTCGGGGCCGATTGCCGGCACGGCGACATCGAAATTGTCCCCGACCTTCAGGCCCTTCAGCAGATCCTCGCGCAGGTTGAACGTGAACCAGGGGTTCTGGAGATCGATAATCGAAAAGAGTGGCGCGCCGGCGATGAAATTCTCGCCGAGTTCGGCAACTCGCGTCGTGACCTGCCCGGAGATCGGCGCATGGATCGTCAACTCGGAAACATTGACCTGCTGCTGATCGAGCGAGGCGCGCGTCTGCTCCACCTGCGCGGCGGCAAGCGCCTTCTCCTCCTTGCTGGAGCCGGCGACCGCCAGCCGCACATTGGCCTCGGCGGACTCGCGCTTGCGGATCGCTGCCTCTAGATTGCGGGCCGCCTGGTCCGCCTGAGCCTGGGTCGAGGCGCCGGTAGTGATCAGCCTGGCCTGACGCGTAGACTCTTCCTGGTAGAGGGTCACATCCGCCACCGCCGCAGCAAGTTCGGCGTTCGCCGCATCGATCGTCTCGGGACGCGTGCTGTTGACGCGGGCAAGATCGGCTTGCGAAACGGAAAGGGCGGCTTGCGACATATGAAGTGCCGCCGTCAGTTCGGGACTTTCAAGCGCGGCGATGACACTGCCGGCCTCGACATTGTCGCCGACATCGACATTGAGCTGGGCGATGCGGCCGGAGACACGCGGGCTGATATCGACCCGATTGGCGGAGACCTCGCCTTGGACGATCAGCGGCGGCGGGCGTGTTGCAAACCAGAGCAGGATGCCGAGTGCTGCCAGAACCGCCAAGGCGATCACCGGCCGAAGAATTCTGGAAGCTGTCATGACCCACTTTCCCTTGGCGAATGACGTCGCCCGGATGCATTTGGAAGACTGGTAGGTCAGCATTGCCGGTCGGTACAGAGATGTCAAATGACTGTTTCTATGTAACAACCGGTCTGTTCGGCGAGGGTCTTGCAACCTTTACCCGAGGGAGGGTGTGGGCCTCGCCCGCGCGCCCTTGTCCTGTTCGAAATCTCGGGCGGCGTACAGGTTCCGCACACAATGGAGTGGCACTAACGCCGAGATTTCTCGTTGTTTTGGCCAAGCGGCTCAACCTCATCTTGGCGGCGCCCCATCCTTGCGGCGCCACAAGCGCTTGAGCGCTTACAGCGCCGCGCGTCTTTTAGACGCACGGCGCTGTAACACTTTCAATCCTCGCATCGTACGTTCCGAAAATCGATTTCGATTTTCGAGTCTTTGTTTTTACGCATGTCGTTGTCGCAAAACCGCTGCACACTTTTGCGCGACATGCATTAGGTGCGCGGCTTCAGATTTTCTGGGTCATAGATCGGCTTGTATCCGACGCCGACAACCTCCACCGGATAGCTTTCGGCAAAATACTCGACACTCAGCCTGCGTCCGACCTGGCAATGCGACCAGGGCAGATATGCCAAGGCGATGTTCTTTCCGACCGTCGGGCCGTAGGCGACCGAGGTCGTGTAGGACCGGCGGCCAAGCTCGTCGACCAGAACCTCTCCCGTGGCGGGATCGACAACCGGCATGCTGCCAACGGGATAACGCTTCACGCCCGATTTGTCGGTATGCTCAGTCATCACAAGCGTGCAGAGCATCGCCGGCTGGTGCTCGCGTGCCTTGTATTCCAGATGTTTTGCCTTGCCGCGGAAATCGGCTTCCTTGACCTTCGGACGGGCGAGATCGGCTTCGATCAGATTGTACTGGGTCAGCAGGTCGGCGTTTTGCAGGCGCAGGCTCTTTTCCATGCGGCGCGAGTTTGCATAGGTTTCGACGCCGAAGGCCATCACACCGGTCGAGCGCAGCGCATCCCAGACGGCGAGGCCGTCTTCGTACTTCATGTGCAGTTCCCAGCCCTGCTCGCCGACATAGGAGATGCGGAAGGCGGTGACGGGCTTGCCTGCGATTTCGATCGGCTTGATCGCCGCAAAGGCGAAGTTTTCCTGATCGAGCCCGGCCGGATCGGCCACAGCCTTCTTCAGCGTGTCGCGCGCGTTCGGACCCCAGATGCCGATCGTCACGAATTTTTCCGAGACGTCTGAGATGATCACGTCAAGGCCGCGGTCTTCGGCGACGCGCTTCATATAGTGTAGGTCGCGCGGGCCGGCATCGGCGCCGTTGACGAGACGGCACCGGTCGGCCATGCGGAAGACGGTGAAGTCGGCGCGCACCATGCCTTCGTCGTCGAGGAAGTGGGTGTAAACGCCCTTGCCGATGTTTGCATCGCCGCCGATCTTTGCGGCGCACAGCCATTCCATCAGTTCGACATGGTCAGGTCCCTCGATATCGACCATGTGGAAGTGGCTGAGATTGACGATGCCGCAATCCTCGCTCATCGCCAGATGCTCGGCATTCGACACGCGCCAGAAATGGCGGCTGTCCCATTCGTTCTCGCGAACCGGGACGCGGTCGGCGTATTTCTCCAGAAGGTGCTCGTTGGCGGCGTAGCCGTGCGCACGCTCCCAGCCGCCAAGTTCCATGAAGTAGCCGCCAAGCTCCTTTTCGCGCTCGTAGAACGGCGAGCGCTTGGCGTTGCGGCCGGATGCATAGGGTTCGCGGGTGTGAACGGCCGGGAAATAGATCTTCTGGGCGGCTTCGTAGCAGCGGCCCTCGATGAACTCTTCCGTCAACTGATGCGGATAGAAGCGGGCGTAGTCGATGCTGTTGTGATCGATTTCAGTACGGCCATCGGTCATCCAGTCGGCGATCAGCTTGCCGTAGCCCGGGCCGTCCTTGACCCAGATGGCAACGCAATACCAGAGACCGCGCACCTTCTGGCTCTCGCCGCAGGAGGCGCCGCCGCCGGCCGATACTTGCAGCAGGCCGTTGAAGGAGTGACCTTCGTTATAGCCGAGTACGCCGAGGATCGGCGTCAGTTCCATGGCGCGCTCGAGCGGCTCGATGATCTGTTCCATCTCGAGATCACGCTGCGAGGGCGAAAGGCGCGCTTCGTGTTTTTCGAGAATATCGCGCGGATGGCACATGCGCGGATTGGTGGCTTCGTAGTAGCCCCACTCGATCTGACCGCCCTCCGTCGTCGCCGGGTCGCCGGTATCGCGCATATAGGCGGAGTTGCCCTGGTCGCGCAGCAGCGGGAAGCCAATTTCCTTGCCGGTGCCTTCAAACTCGTTATACGGACCGAAGAAGGTGAGCGGGTGGTCGACCGGCATGACCGGCAGGTCTTCGCCGACCATCTCCGCGATCAGGCGCCCCCAGAGGCCGGCACAGACGATGACGTGGTCTGCCATGATCGTGCCGCGATGGGTGACGACGCCCTTGATGCGACCGCCTTCGACGATCAGCGACTTCGCCGGTGTGTTGCCGAACACCTGCAGCTTGCCAGCCTTTTCGGCGGCATCGACCAGCTTGCCGGCAACGGTCTGCGAGCGCGGAATGACGAGGCCGGCATCCGGATCGTAAAGGCCGCCCATCACCTGATCTTCCTCGATCAGCGGGAACTTCTCCTTGATCTCGGAAGGGCTGACATAATGAGCGCGGGTGCCGAAAGCGCGGGCCGAGGATAGCTTGCGCTTGATTTCCTCCATCCAGGCATCGTCGCCGGTGCGCGCCACTTCGAGGCCGCCGATGCGGGCGTAATGGCCCATCTTCTCGTAGAAATCGATCGAATATTGGGTGGTCCAGACCGACAGATAGTCGTGGCTCGTGGTGTAACAGAAGTCCGAGGCATGGGCTGTCGAGCCGATATCGGTCGGTATGCCCGACTTATCGATGCCGACAATATCGTCCCACCCCCGCTCGACGAGATGATGCGCGATGGAGGCGCCGACGATACCGCCGAGCCCGATGATGACGACCTTTGCCTTTTCCGGAAATGCTGCCACGTGCTGTTCCTTCTACTTATCGCACGAATTAAAATACCCTAGCCGCGCTTGACGTACGCTTCGCGCGTGAGATGCAGGTGCCAGCCAGCCTCGTAAGGAGTGTCACATTTGCCGAAGCTGCGGAACCCCCAGACCGCTCCGCATGGCAGCTGCGATGAGGGTATTATGCATAAGGCTGATAATCGTCATTGGTCCTACGCCGCCTAGTACGGGCGTAATTGCGCCAGTCCGGATCGAGGCGGCGAGGCAACCGCAAAACAGCGCCGGCACGGCTGCGATCCGTCCCGCATCGAACGGTCTGGCAATGACTGGCGACGACCGGATATGGCGAGCCCTTGCGGCTAGCTTGCCCCGGGATCACGGCGCTGAAATCGCCGCAAGCCGGTCGATGTCCGCGAGCACGATGTCTTCCGAAACAGGCTCGCGATTGTGCAAGCGGAACCATTCGGCCGCTTCCCGCACGCGGTCTCCATGCGGCGATGGATAGGCGCCGAGTCCGAGAACCCATTCCCGTACGGTCTCGCGCTCCATCCGCCCGGCCCGGTATCGGTCGCAGACGGTTTTCGCTGATGCGACGAGATCATTGATGCTTTTCACGAGATATTCCTCAATGCACGGACGGCTCGTCATCTTCGAGAAACGATCGAATGCCGTCGCGGGCGACGACGGCCAGGAATTCGTCGAAGGCATCCCGGTCAGTCGCAAATGGCTCGTCCCAGCGGATCAGATCTTCCGCTTGCGTGACCACTTCCATCGTCCAGTCTTCATTGCTGCCCGATGTGCGGAAGATATCGACGAGCACGGTGATCCCGTCGTCGGTGAATTCTCCCGCCAGTTCGGAGTGTTCAAGCTTTTCTTTTTTCGCCATCATTCAGCCACCTGCACCGGGCGGTGCGTCGTTTTTGAGATATTCTTCATATTGAACCGTCTCGGTTTCATTCGTGTCGATCGAGGCATCTGCGCGCTTTGCCAGGCGAACGCCAGCACCGCCACCATTTTCCGGGATGAAAACAACGCCTGCGCCTTCCAAGGCGTGCTTCATATCCTGAAGGGTCCGTTCATAGGGAGAGCGTTTTCCAGCCTCGAAATTAGCAATCGTCGCTTTGGCGACTTTCGAGGCCGATGAGAGATCGTCCTGAGACCATGCCAAAAGGGCGCGAGCAGCGCGGCATTGAGCGGAAGATAGACTCAAAACAAATAACCTTGCATCAAAAGTGTGATTCTGCCTCCGGTAGATTATATAAAAAATGTAATCTCCAGACAAGACACGACGAGAAATGCGCATGACGGAATTGGGCATTTTAAGCCGTTTGACATTTGCCAATCCGAGAGTTGCGATCTCCCTGGAGTGGTCTGCCTATTCCATTCTTTAGACCATAATACTCCACGCTCATCTGGCGAAAGGGAAGATTGATTGACTGTATATTATTAACATCTAATTTAGATCATACTTATCACGTGCGGGGAGGCAATAATGCGTGAACCAGATATGCAAAAACTCGATGCGCTTGTCGGTCGTCTCGTCGGAGACGTCGGCGCCGCCATGTCAGGTGCCTTGGTCGTGCTTGGCGACAAGGTCGGAATCTTCAAGGCGATGGCCGACGGAACGCCGATGAGCGTCCAGGATCTTGCCAAGAAGACAGGGATCAAGGAGCGTTATCTCAGGGAATGGCTGAGCGCCCAGGCGGCCGCGGACTATGTCGCCTACGATGAAAAGACGGATCGTTTCAGCCTGACGCCGGAACAGGCGATGGTGTTTGCCGAGGAAAACAGCCCCGCCTTTTTCGTCGGCGCCTTCGAGGTCGTCCAATCCATGTGGATGGACGAGCCCAAGGTCGCCGACGCCTTCCGCACCGGCAAGGGTCTCGGCTGGCATGAGCACAGCACCTGCCTTTTCCGAGGCACCGAACGGTTCTTTCGCCCAGGCTACAACAGCCATCTCGTCGCCGAATGGATACCGGCTCTTGCCGGGGTCGAAGAAAAGCTCAAGGCCGGCGCCAGTGTCGCCGATGTCGGCTGCGGTCATGGGGCCTCGACCATCCTGATGGCGCAGGCCTATCCCGCTTCCCGCTTTACCGGCTTCGACTATCATGGCCCGTCGATCGAAAGAGCAAAGGCCGCCGCAAAAGATGCGGGCGTCGCCGACCGTGTGACGTTCGAGCAGGGTTCGGCGGCGGAATTTCCGGGGCGCGGCTACGACATGGTCGCCATGTTCGACTGCCTTCACGACATGGGCGATCCGGTCGGCGCCGGCCGGCATGTCAAGGAGACGCTTGGGCCGAACGGGACGTGGCTGATCGTCGAGCCTTTCGCTCATGACCATCTCAAGGACAATCTCAACCCGGTCGGCCGCGTCTATTACGGGGCGTCGACGATGATCTGCACGCCGGCATCGCTCTCCCAGGAGGTGGGGCTCGGGCTTGGCGCCCAGGCAGGAGAAATGAAGCTTCGAAAGGTCGCGCTCGACGCCGGATTCACGCATTTCCGTCGTGCGACGGAAACGCCGTTCAACATGGTGTTCGAGGTGCGGGCCTGACGCAGCTGGCCGGCTATCTCAGTTTTCCGATGACGGCAAACAGACCATCCCCCGGCATTTGACGATGATGAAAGACGGGCAGTTCTCCGGCCCCATCCGGACGAAGTTCTGCCAAAGGGTCGACCAGACCGATTCCATCTCCCGCATTGGCTTTCCAAGCCAGGTTTCGGAGCGATCATGAAGGAGGACAGGATCATGGTCATGGGGCCTTTGATCCTGAGACGCTACTCGTCCGACGTTTGAAGGCCCACGGAAACCGCACCTCGCGAAGCTCGCTCCCGCTCATGGTAGCCGTCCAAGGGGAGGGCGTCTTCATAGTGATCGGGTTGGGAGGCCTCCTGGAACTGTTGGCGGAACCGGGTCGACATTGAGGCAGGTGATGACGAAACGACGGAGAATTTCGCTCTGCTGGCCCGCGAGAAACACGTGCAAATCCACGGCTTCACCAACCGTCAGTTGAGGCTGGCTTCGTCGATATTATCCTGGTGCAGCCGTCAAAGGCGGGGCCAGGTCTGCGACTCACAGACTACCTTGAGGACGCAGCCCTTCATCTTCAGCGCATTGCCGGAGACCGTCAGGGAGCCGTCGTAGGTCTTTTTCGCATCTGGATCGGTGATCTTGCCCTCGTAGCTCCCGTCCTTGCCATTGAAGTTCCCGATCTGCTCGCCGGCATGTTTACCGGACTTCAACGTGATGCAGTAGCCACTGCCACAGGGAGCGATCGCGGCGGTATCGCCAAGTTCGGTCTTCCAGTTCCCGACGATCGGGTCTTGTGCATAGGCGATGGCGGCGGAGGCTGCGAGGGCGGCGGCAGCGAATATTACGCGGTTCATGATGTCCTCCTCGGTTGAATTGCCCGGAGACTACCTGCTTACGCCATCCGAGGCTCGTAGCTTCTGGTATGCTCTGTCCGGTTGGGACCTGCAATTTTGCGAAACTTCTGATCGTGGAAACGAACGCCCAAAGCCAATCCGGAGAAGCATTGCCGGTAACAGCATTGAGTATCGCCTGACGAAGGTGAAGCACCCCTGGACCAACGGACAGGTCGAGCGGATGAACCGGACCATCAAGGAAGCCACTGTCAAGCGCTTCCACTACGACGATCACGCACAACTGAAACAGCATCTTGCCGACTTCATCGACGCCTACAACTTCAAGCGAAGATTGAAGACGCTCAAAGGGCTCACGCCCTACGAGTTCATCTGCAAGCAGTGGACATCCCAGCCGAAACGATTCAGATTAAATCCAATCCATAAAATGCCGGGACTGAAAGGCTAGGCCAGAACCTCGAATATTAGCGTGTGCAGTTCGGCGTCGGTCGTCCTTCCGCGCAGTGCTTCACCGCTGCTGCGGCCGGCTGCGTCCCACTCGTGCCCGCCAGGGTTCCGACATGGGTGGCGTAGTTGTCGCGAGTGTCCTGATCGATTACGGCAACGGGTGCTGCGAGAACCAGGCCGGCAACGTTCCCAGCAGCCGTCGCCGCTCCGGTGGTCGCCACCAAAATCTGGTCGCCAATTCCGACGTGGCTGTCGGTCAGCGTCTGCCCCTCGGATATACGCTGGCCAATGAGCTGCACGATTTGTGGCGATTCCGCGAACTTGCCGTGGTTCATGCTGTCGCCGGATTTGATCTTGGTAAGGTCGATCACCATGATCTTGTTGTCCTCGAGCTCCTTCTTATACGGGGCCTGCTCCGGGTCGATGGCGCCGAGCCGGGAGACGTCGCCCCAGACCCGGCGCGAAAACGCAAGCGCCTTGTCGTCACGGGAGACAAACAGCGTGAACTGTGGGTGCTTCTTTCCCATATCGGCGATCTGCTGCCGGAACACGTCCACGTCGACGTCGGGAGCCGCCAGCATGACGTTCTTGAACTTCTCCGGCAGCCGGCCATTGCGGATAGCCATCTGGCGCAAGGATTCCAGAGCCAGCCAATTGCCCATCGAGTGCGCGAGGATCGAGACTTCCTTCACCTCGGGATCCTTTGCCAGATACTGGAAAAGCGTCTCCAGGGCGTTGCGGGTATAGTTGGTGCTCTCACGGTCATAGCCGTAGGCGAGCAGGCTGCCGCGCGACGGCCATGTCACCAGGATGGGCGCACTATGGACGCCGGAGTCGTGAACGATCTGCGCGAAACGGTAGACCGCATCCTCGAACCGGTTGTTGAACCCGTGGATGAAGACAAGGACACTACCGTCGGGCGTCTTCCTGACGCTCGCGCTCAGCCACTTCTTGGCCTCGTCGACGTTGAGATCGTCGGCCTTCACGGTCGCGAAGTCCGTCGCCGGATTGGACGGTAATCTCTTCGGCCAGGCGACCTGTCCTTCCTTGCGAACCTTGCTGGGCGGAATCGAGATCGTCATGTCGGCGAAGGCCGGGGCCAGCGCACGTTCTCCGTTGAACATCTCCCCTGGAACGGTCGACCGAGTGCGGGTCGTCGCGATCAGCATGTCGACCTTCGGCGACTGCGGCGACGTGTCGGCCACGGGTGTCAGCACGTCCTTTGGATGGCCGCCACATCCCGCAAGTGCCATGGCCGCCGCACATACAAGAAGCCAACGAAACCAACTCGCAGGAGCCAACGCCCGCGCAACGCTACTATTTCTGCCCACGCATCGCCCTCATCCAACAATCTCTTGACAGGCCCTCGACTGCCTCGTCCTAACAGTAGTAGACCCCGACGGTGCAGCGCCAAACCTTCGTGATTGCCTGGCCAACGACACGTGCCCCTCTGGATCGATCGTTACAATGCGGCCAACGCTACAGTCGGACGACGGCAAAAGCCCGTAACATCTGGTAGCATCTGTGCCGTAGCGGCTTGGTTCACCTGCCCCCGCGGCGCTACCGCGGGACAAGCACAGCCGATCCTTGAGGCCGCCAGAGCATTGACGCCTCCACCTCGTCAGACGCGGCAAGGCCAGCCTTTCTGATGTCCGCGATCAGTCTTGCCCTGTCGGCGGGTCGGAGGTTTCTCGCCTTGAGTTCGGCCACCACGTTGGGAATGAAATCCGGCCGCATCGCGTTGAAACTGGAAGCCTCGCGGCGGGCGTCGTCCATCATCCCCGCATTCACGTAGATGACCGCGGCGACGGCATGGAAGAGCGGAAACTTCTGTAGATTTGCCTGCTTGATCTCGATGACCGCAGTCTCGTCGTCATGCAGCATGTAGGCGGCGAGCGCGCGGGTGCCGTGGTAGTAGCCGCCGCCACCTGGGTTGAGGGCAAGAGCGCGGTCGAGCAGCTCGGCACCACGTTGCCAATCCCCACTCATCGCGACACGCGTACCAAACTCTCCGAGCAGTTCGGTATCGTTTGGATTGGTCGCCAATGCCTGTTCGCCAACGTGGAGGGCTTCGGAAACCTCCTGATGGAAGAACAACGCCGTCATCAGCGCCTGATGGGCGCGTGTGTTGTCCGGATCCAGCTGCACGGCGCGACGGGCCGCCTGCAGGCTGCGATCAATCGGAGGCGACCCGTTGGTGTTCGGATTGAACCGGAACCGGTCCTCGTCGAGATAGATGATGGAGAGCATCGCCCATGCGGTGGCAAAGGATGGATAACGGGCGACGGCGCTTTCGAGGCACTGCCGCACCTCCAAGTGCCGCGTGGCGCTCAATTCCGCTCGGTATCCATAGAAGCTCAGCGTGCAGGCGTAGGCGCCAAGATCGTCAGGGGGCGGATTGGAGACGTCCGCCTGAGCCATGATGCCGTAGGGCTGGGCCACTGCGCTCGCCACCTTGTTTGCGACATCAGACTGAATGCCGAACAGATCGCCACTCTTGATGTCGTTGTCGTAGGTCTGCGACCACAGGATTTCGTCATTTTCAGTATCAAGCAGGCGGGCCGTTACGCGAATGCGGTCACCCGAAACACGAACGCCGCCCGCAAGGAGGAAGCGGGCGCCCAGCTCGCCACGCACCTGGGACGCCTCGACGCCGGAGGGCAAGGACGTCGATGTCTCGCGACCGAAAACCCTGATTTCCTTGAAGCGAGGAAGGGCGGTCAGAAGCTCCTCGGTCAGCCCCGCCGCATAAAGGGCAGCCTGCGGCCCGTCTCCGAGATTGGCGAACGGGGCGACGACGAGTGTCGGACCTTCCTCGATGGATTCCTGGGATGTAGAGCCCAACCCTATCGGTAGCAAGTAGGCAGAAGCGGCCAGCGCCACTATGACCACGCCGAGCATGATGCCAGCTCCAATACCGAATGGCGTCAATTTCTGAAATCGTTGGCGCAGTGTCGCAAGCCGATCGTCAGAAGGTGCCGGGGCCTCTTCATTCCAGAGGAAAGACGGCGCGTAACCGCCTTTGGGGATGTCAATTCTGATCGGATCATGTTGTCCTGCGATCAAATAGTAGCGCTCCAGCGTGCGCCGCAGCCGACCAGCCTCTATTCGGACTACGGGATCGTCCTGCCTGAACCCTTCGCCCCGCTTGAACACTTCGATGGCAATCGAGTAGCCCTTTATGCGGTTGGCGCGACCGGCAAGCGTCTCCTCCGTGACATAGGTCAGGAAGGCGACGCTTCGGCCCACCTTCGGAAATTCATGACTGCAAAGGATATGTTCGAGCTGCGCGCGAATCTCGTCCTGGTTCGGTGGAGCACGCGACAAACCCGGCGCTGCATCGCGCGCCGGTGGCGATTGGTTCTGCATGGCCTTCTCCTCACCCGCTCTTGAGGCCGCGTATGCACGAAGTAGCTTTGTTTCACCGACGGACCGTAACCTACACTAGAAATTGAATGTCGTCCACAAAGGTAAGATCTTCGGGTGTAATCGCTCTACGTCGAACCGACCTATCCAGGTAGATATTGTGTAGTACTGCCCTGATCACCCCCACGAGCTGTCCGCGGCGCCGGGCGCCATACTAGTAAGTTACAGTTACATACTTGCGCTTTTACAGAGCTTGGCCACCATCGCGGTCGCAAGCAACCCCGTGTCTCCCGGTTGGATGGGGCCGAAGGGCTGCCGCAGGGGATTCGATAACTCATCGAATAAGACAGGAGTACGGCAAATGTTGACGAAGCGAGATCTATTTCGCTCCGCCGCGGCGATCGCTGCCGGCGCCGCGATTGCAAGGCCAAGCCGGCTGATGGCGCAAAGCTATCCCGGCATCATCGAGGCCAAGGACATCGCCGAGGAAGGCTTCATCTACGGTCTGCCGCTCGTGATGAATTATGCAGTTATGCAAGAGTTTGCCGTCGACAAGAACTCGGGGCAGTTCAAGGCACCGTTCAACGAAATCAACAACCTGCACCACGTCGCCACCCCTGAGGATACGGCAGTCATTACTCCGAACAGCGACACCCCTTATTCGTTCATCTGGCTGGATTTGCGCGCTGAGCCGATGGTGATCTCGGTGCCGATGGTCGAAAAGGACCGCTACTACGCGGTCCAACTCATCGACGGCAACACCTACAACTATGGCTACATCGGCACCCGAACCACAGGGGCCGAGCCAGGCGACTATCTGGTGGTTGGCCCCGATTGGAAGGGAGAAATGCCCTCCGGGATCGAGAAGGTCTTCCGGTCGACGACGCCGTTCACGCTCGCTCTTATCCGCACCCAACTCTTCAACCCCGACGACATGCCGGACGTTGAGAAGATTCAGGCCGCCTACAAGGCGCAGCCGCTTTCTGCCTTCCTGAAACAACCCGCTCCACCTACCGCACCCAAGATCGAATTCCTTCCTGCCACCACGGCGGGGATCAAGGATAACTTCTTCCAATATCTCGACGCGGCCCTGCAATTCGTTCCTGAGACGCCACGGGACAAGGCGATCCGCGCGAAACTTGCGAAGATTGGCATCGGTCCCGGAAAGACGTTCGATTTCAAAGATCTATCGCTCGAGCATAAGGCCGAAATGCTGGTGGGCATGAAGCAGGGCGACGGCAAGGTCGACAAATGGCTGGCCGGCGGAAACAAAAACATCAACGGCTGGAACGTCGGCTCGTTCTTTGGCGACGAGGCCTTCTACGACGGCGATTGGGTGATGCGAGCCGGGGCTGCAAAGGGCGGTCTTTTGGGCAACGATGCCTTAGAAGCCATGTACCCCTATACCCGGACGGACACGACAGGCGCGCCTCTCGACGGCAGCAAACACAAGTATACCATCACGTTTCCGCAGGGCCAATTACCGCCCGTGAACGCGTTCTGGTCCATTACCATGTACGACGGAAAGAGCCAGCTCCTGATCAAGAACCCGATCAATCGCTACCTCATCAACTCTCCGATGTTGTCTTCGATGCAAAAGGACCCGGACGGTTCAGTGACGTTGCACATCCAAAAGGACAGCCCCGGCGCCGGCAAGGAAGCAAACTGGCTACCGGCGCCCAACGGCACGATCTACCTGGTAATGCGCCTGTACTGGCCGAAGACGGAAGCGCCTTCGATCCTGCCGGCCGGCGAAGGCACCTGGCAGCCGCCCGGCGTCCATGTAGCGAAATAATTGCCCGACGACAAATCATCCCGACCATCGTGATGCCTGGCTTTGGAGGTCGATAGGAGGGAGCAATGATACGTTCGACGAAACTGCTCTGCGCCGGGGGGCGGCGTTCGAAGCGAACGCCAACAGAGCAGGGACGGCGACAAGGAAAGAGCGGCAGGGCGAGCGGGCGCAATCATGGCCGGTCGCTCCGATAGGAGAGATTTGTACCATCATGTCCTGAGATCGCCTGCTGTCAGGCGATGCACGCGAATGGATGAAACCGGATGGCAAACGGTGTTGGTTTCGTAAAGAGCTGCCTCAAGGACCGTGCTGATGCGATCGAGGAGTTCGCATTGCGCAGCGAGGGGTTTCGCGACCTTTGCGACGACTTCGAGATCGCCAACAACGAAAAAGTGCGATGGCAACGGTCAACCGCTCCCGAGCGTGACGAGCGCCTCGCCGAATATAGGGAACTGATCGACAGCATGCGGGCCGAGATCGAGCAGACCCTGGACAGAGCCGCGGTCGTCCCTTTCAAACCGCCACGACGATAACACCAGGCATTCGACGCACACCAGATCAGATCAATCGCTCCAGGAGGGACAATGATGATAGACAGACTTGGCATCTTCGCAGGCGCGGCGCTCGCCGGCTTCCTCGCCCTAACCGCCGTCGGGCGCGCCGACACCATGAGCTACGCCGATGCGGTCACGACCCTCGCTAAAGAGTGCGGCTCCGACATCAAGAAGCTCTGCAATGGCGAGAACCTCGGGAACGGCCGCATCCAGGCTTGCCTCGAGAAGAATGCGTCTAAGGTCTCCCCGACCTGCACGTCGACCCTTGGCAGCGTCATGTCATCGATTGCCCAGCGCCAGGAGGCGCAGGCGTCGGTGTTCAAGGTCTGCCAGCATGACATCTCCCAATACTGCAACAGCGTGAAGGGCGACGGGAACATCCTCTCCTGCCTCGTCGAGACGAAGCGCGTGGACAACAAGGGTTGCAACCAGGCAATCACCGACGCTGGATGGCGGTGAACCATGACCGGAAAAAGGAAGAACAAGATGATCGTTCATGGCCATCGCATTTCGCTGGCACTCGGCCTGCTAATGGCTCCGTGCATCGGCTTTGCCCAGCAGCTCGACAACACGCAAATCATGACCACTCTCGGACAGGTCAAGGCGGCGGCTCCCGCCGTCGACGTCGCTCTGCTTGTGGAGGAAGCCAACGCCAATGTCGGGAAGGGCATCGCGACCCTGCCCAACTGGAACAAGTTGTCAGAGCTCTCGCAGTTAATCGTCGAGATCGACTTCGAAAACAACTCGACTGCCATCGAGCCAAAATCCTACCGCACCGTCGGGCTCATCGCCGACGCCCTGCACCATCCGGACCTGTTCCGGTACAAGTTCCTGATCGTCGGACACTCGAGCGCGACGGGAACCGCCAAGCGCAATCTCGAACTCAGCCAGAAGCGCGCCGACGCGATCAACGAAGCGCTCTCGACCACCTTTGCGGTTTCGCCGGATCGCCTTTTTTCAGTGGGAGCCGGCGAGGAATGGCCGATCGATCCAGGTCACCCGGAGTCGGCAGACAATCGACGGGTTCAACTGATCAATCTGGGACTGTTGAAATAACGCCACTCAGTGGAAAAACGGGAGGAAGCAGATGCTTAGAATCTCCGATATGTGCCTGATCGCAATCGCAGCAGGTCTTCTGTCGTCAACGCCGGTTCTCGCGCAGGACGCCATCTCGGCGCCCGCGCAGAAGACCATCGGCGCACCTAAGTCAAAAATGGTGCCGTCGCTGGCCGTCCTCAATTCCGGAGGGGCGAGGCTCGAGAACGGCAAACTGACGATGAGCGGCGTCTCGGCCGTGTCTATCGTGTTTGCCGATCGCCCGGTGCGCTCTGCAGGTCACGTACTGACCTCCGAGTTCATCAAGCAGTGGGGCGAGGGGGCAGATAGCTTTGCCAAGGATCCTCCCAATGCGACGATATCGGTCCTGAGCGGAAAGGGAGATTCGGTCGCCGATGCGGTGGTCGTCCTGAAGACGCCAAAGCTCGAGGGAGCAAACCTCACCTTCGACGTTGCCGTGCTCGAAGGTGATCTCGCCGGAGCCGACGGCCCCGCATCGCTGTTCATCGACTGGTTTGCGGCACGTGGTCCTTACGGGGGCGTCGCCGTCGGAGGCGCTGGTTTTCGCGCCCCCGTCTGGCGTGGCGGATGGTATGCCCATCCGGGCGCCTATTACGGAGCGGGCGTTGTTGCGGGGGCGGCAATCGGTGCCGCAGTCGCAGAGGATCGTCGCTATTATCCGCCTCCGGCTTGCGGATATTACCCCTATCCACCCTGCTACTAGCGCCAGGCTATAGCAACATGCCAGTGCTGGTTTCGGCGCGTTGGAAGGCTAACTGCCCTTCCAGCGGGCGTTGCAGGACCGAGGACATAGCGATTGGACCATCTATCGAATCCTGATCCAGTTCTGGAAATACTCGTCGGCACTGTGTTTCTCGTTGTGGTCATCTTCGTACACGGCGTTGGTATCCGGAGCATCAGCCTTCAGTTCAGCAAGTCATGGGCAGGCGTCACGAAGGCCACGCCGCACTGGCGTTTGAACTTGATGCTGGCCGCGACGATCGCCGCGCTGGCGATTCTGCATTTCGCAGAAACGCTGATCTGGGCGATGCCTCTCTATGTCAGGGCAATCATCCCCTCGATGCGTGACAGCTACTACTACGTGCTTGAGAGCTATACGACGCTGGGCGAGGGAACCGTCACTCTCCCGGATCGGTGGCGTCTGCTCGGCCCGATCATTGGCATGTCGGGCCTCTTCACCTTCGGTTGGACGGGTAGCGTCCTGGTCAGCGTCATGACCGACTTCGGCAAGTTCGACCGCCTGCGGGCGAGCCAGGAGCGTGTGATAGAGGCAAAAGCGGAGTATCAGGATGCTCGCCCCCTCGATCACGAAGTCGCGAGATTTCCAGAAGGCGGGTAAATCTACCGCGACGGAAACCCCGTTCAACATGGTGTTCGAGGTGCGGGCCTGAAGCAACTGGTTTAGCAGCTGGCCGGCTATCTCAGTTTTCCGATGCTGGCATACATGCCCGTCGTGCGGAATTCTGTGGGATTGGTGCCGTAGACGCGGCGGAAGACCTTGGAGAAATAGTTGGGGTCGTCGAAGCCGCACATGATGGCGACTTCCTTGACCGGCAGGAAGTCTGCCTTGGTCAGAAGCTTGACGGCGCGCTGCAGGCGCTGCTGCAGCACGAATTCGGCCGGCGGCATGCCCTCGCTCTCGGCGAAACTGCGCGAGAAATGCGCGCGGCTGAGGCCGACGATGCCGGCAAGCTCGCTGACCGGCAGCGGCTTTTCGAGATTGGCATTGATATGGTCGATCACCGGCTGCATGAGGCTGAGCTCGGCGGCAAATGCCGGCGAACCGAAGACGTCGTCGTAAAGCGCCATCGCCGCTTCGTAGGCAATCGCCGAGGCGGCTCCCGGCGACGTCGCGCCCTTGACGAGGCGCAGGCTGCAATCGGCGAGATGATCGATGGTCGAGGGCTGCAACTTCAGCACCGGGCCAGCGGTCGAAAGCACCATCTGGTGGATGCGCAGCGTTTCCTCGCCATTCATCGAGATCCAGAAATATTCCCAGCGGTCGCCCTTCTCCAGCCAGTAGCGATGATTGTGCGGCACCAGAACGAGCAGCGTGTCGCCGCCCTGAAGGCGATAGTTGCGGTTTTGATAGCGCAGCTTGCCGCTGCCGCTGATCGTGTGCTGCAGCACGGTGAAGGGCGTCTGGCCGCGCCGGCGGCCGTCCCAGTCATAGCTCTCGTTCTCGCGCACTTCATAGCCGGCGCTGGTCGGCATGGCGTGCAGCCGCTGGCGGCCGCGGGGCAGCGAAACCGTCCTCATCGACTGTCCGTTGGCGATCAAATCCTGCAGCACAAAATTACCCCTGAAAGCATAATCCTTCTCTGGTCGCCCTGCCGATTTCGGGCATAATCCCGCTCGACAAGAGGAAGAGACCACGGTCGACAGAGCGGCCGGGAGGAAAAAGGCAGATTTTACGGCGTTTTCAGCCACATGCGTCAGCATGCGGCCTGATCCTCCATAACTTCTTTTCCTTAGCATTCGAATGGGTCGAGGTGAAGATCATGAGTTTCAAAATCGCTATCATCGGTGCGGGCAGCGTCGGGTTCACCAAGAAGCTGTTCACCGACATATTGTGCGTTCCCGAGTTTCGCGACATCGAATTCGCGCTGACCGACCTCAGCGAACATAATCTCGAGATGATCAAGGCGATCCTCGATCGCGTCGTTAAGGCGAACGGGCTGCCGACGAAAGTGACGGCGACGACCAACCGGCGCCAGGCGCTGGAAGGCGCACGCTACATCATCAGCTGCGTCCGGGTCGGTGGGCTCGAGGCCTATGCCGACGATATCAGAATCCCGCTGAAATACGGCATTGATCAGTGCGTCGGCGATACGATCTGCGCTGGCGGCATCCTCTATGGCCAGCGCAACATCCCCGTCATTCTCGACTTCTGCAAGGATATCCGCGAAGTGGCGGCGCCCGGCGCGAAATTCCTGAACTATGCCAACCCGATGGCGATGAACACCTGGGCGGCGATCGAATACGGCAAGGTCGATACCGTCGGTCTCTGCCACGGCGTCCAGCACGGCGCCGAGCAGATCGCCGAGGTGCTCGGCGCGAAGTCGGTAAGCGAGCTCGACTATATCTGCTCCGGCATCAACCACCAGACCTGGTTCATCGACCTGCGCCTCAACGGCCGCAGGATCGGCAAGGATGAGCTGATCGCCGCCTTCGAGGCGCATCCGGTCTATTCGCAGCAGGAGAAACTGCGCATCGACGTGCTGAAGCGTTTCGGCGTCTATTCCACCGAAAGCAACGGCCATCTCTCGGAATACCTGCCCTGGTATCGCAAGCGGCCGGACGAGATCACCCGCTGGATCGACATGTCCGACTGGATCCACGGCGAGACCGGCGGCTACCTTCGTCATTCGACGGAAACGCGCAACTGGTTCGAGACGGAATATCCGCAATTCCTGGAATCCGCCTCGCAGCCAATCGATCCTGCCAAGCGCTCGAACGAGCACGCAAGCCATATCCTGGAGGCGCTGGAGACCAACCGGGTCTATCGCGGCCATTTCAACGTCAAGAACAATGGTGTCATCACCAACCTGCCTTCGGATGCGATCATCGAATCGCCGGGCTTCGTCGATCGCTTCGGCATCAACATGGTCTCCGGCGTCACCCTGCCGGAAGCCTGTGCGGCCACCTGCATTTCCTCGATCAACGTCCAGCGCATGTCGGTGCACGCGGCCATATCAGGCGATATCGACCTTCTGAAGCTTGCCGTGCTGCACGACCCGCTGGTCGGCGCCGTTTCGACGCCTGAGGAAGTCTGGCAGATGGTCGACGAGATGGTCGTTGCCCAGGCCGCCTGGCTGCCGCAATATGCCCATGCCGTGCCGGCCGCCAAGGAGCGGCTGTCGAAATCGAAAGTGCAGACCCGCGACTGGGCGGGCGCTGCACGCCGCAACGTTCGCTCGATCGAGGAGCTGCGCGCGGAAAAGGCGGCGCTGAAAAAGGCCGTCTGATTTTTGTGAAGGATGGGTCGTCATGGGTTTCCGGGAGGGAAATCCATGACATCAGACCCGCTTTCATGTCGTTCGAGGAAAAGGAGCCGCGTGATCGCGCTCCGGAACAAGAGGGAGAAACGATGATGAATTTCCGTAACGCAGGCATTCTGGCCGGACTGGCGCTCAGCGTCTCAGCCGCGGCGCTGAATGCCTATGCCTCCGAGGCAACCGTTCCGCCGGCGCCGGCGGATTTCCCCGCCGAAGGCAAAATCAACTATGTCGCGCGCGACTCCATTCTGGAGTTCAAGGCGCTGCCCGAATATCACGAGCCCGACTGGGTCACGAAGAATTTCGTCGCCACCGGCAAGCTGCCGCCGGTCAAGGACCGCCTGCCGAAGGAGCCTTTGGTCTTCAAGACCGGCAATATGCCCGACGGCATCGGCGTCTACGGCGATACCATGCGCCACGTCATCGGCGGCCGGCCGGAAGGCTGGAACTACGGCGCCGGCCAGACGCAGGGCTGGGGCGGCATCGATATCGGCCTTTCCGAATGCCTGACGCGCACCGCGCCGCTGTTCCAGGTGCAGGCCTCAGACACCGAGCCGCTACCGAACCTCGCCAAGAGCTGGGATTGGTCCGAAGACGGCCACAAGCTGACCATGCACCTGATCGAAGGCGCCAAATGGTCTGATGGCGCGCCGTTCAACGCCGACGACATCATGTTTTACTGGGACGATGAAGTCATCGACCCGAACGTCTCGCCGCTCGGCGGCGGCGCATCGCCGGAAGCCTTCGGCGCCGGGACGACGCTGAAGAAGGTCGACGACTACACCGTCGAATGGACCTTCAAGGAGGCCTTCCCGAAGCAATATCTCTACACCATGTCCTACCCGAATTTCTGCCCGGGTCCGTCGCACATCCTGAAGGCGAAGCATCCGAAATATTCGAAGAACACCTACGACCAGTTCAAGAACGCCTTCCCGCCCGAGTTCATGAACATGCCGGTCATGGGCGCCTGGGTACCGGTCGAATATCGCCCGGACGACATCATCGTCATGCGCCGCAACCCCTATTACTGGAAGGTCGACGAGAAGGGCGATCAGCTGCCTTATCTCAACGAGCTGCACTACAAGCTCTCGACCTGGGCCGACCGTGACGTTCAGGCCGTGGCAGGCTCCGCCGATTTCTCCAACCTCGAGCAGCCGGAAAACTTCGTCGCTTCGCTGAAGCGCGCCGCCGAGAAGACCGCGCCCGCCCGGCTTGCCTTCGGCCCGCGCCTGATCGGCTATAACTTGCGCATGAATTTCTCCGCCAATGGCTGGGGCAACCCGGACGAGCGCGGCGAGGCGATCCGCGAATTGAACCGCAACGAGGACTTCCGCAAGGCCGTCACCATGGCGCTCGACCGCAAGGCGATCGGCGACTCGCTGGTCAAGGGGCCGTTCACGGCGATCTATCCAGGCGGGCTTTCCTCCGGCACCAGCTTCTACGACCGCAACTCCACCGTCTACTATCCCTTTGATTTGAAGGGCGCCAAGGCGGAGCTCGCCAAGGCCGGTCTGAAGGACACGGATGGCGATGGCGTCGTCAACTTCCCGGCCGGCACGGCGGGTGGCAAGGATGTCGAAATCGTTATGCTGATCAACAATCAGTACACGACCGACAAGAGCCTTGCCGAAGGTGTCGTCGGCCAGATGGAGAAGCTCGGGCTGAAGATCGTCATCAATGCGCTCGACGGCGCCAAGCGTGACGACGCCCATTATGCCGGCCGCTTCGACTGGCTGATCCAGCGCAACACGACGGAGCTGTCGTCGGTGGTGCAGAACACCGAGCAGCTCGCCCCTGTCGGTCCGCGCACCAGTTGGCACCATCGCGCCGGCAAGGATGACCAGCTTGATCTGATGCCCTTCGAAAAGGAGCTTGTCGATGTCGTCAACAAGTTCAGGACGAGCCAGAACAACGACGAGCGCGTCGATCTGATGAAGCAGTATCAGAAGATCTCGACGGAGCACGTCAATACCGTCGGCCTGACGGAATATCCCGGCGCCCTGATCGTCAACAAGCGGTTCTCCAACGTGCCCCAGGGTACGCCGATCATGATGTTCAACTGGGCTGAAGATTCGGTGATCCGCGAACGCCTGTGGGTGGCTGCGGACAAGCAGGGCAAATACGAGCTGTTCTCCGAACAACTGCCCGGCAAGCCCGGCGAAAAGGGCCCGATAAACTAAGCTCCCTCCCAGCTGAAGTGAGCTCCAGGCCGCGCGTGCCGCGCGCGGCCTGACATGACCAACAAGCCGGCCGCGCTGACAAGGAGCGACTGGCGGCAAGGAGAAGCGAACCGTTCGATGTTACGATTCCTGCTCGTGCGCATAGCCTCCGCGATTCCCATTCTCTTCATCCTGAGCGTGGTGACCTTCGCAATCATCCAGGCACCACCCGGCGACTACGCCGATTACATAAGATCCCAGCTGATCAACCAGGGCGGCGCGTCCTATGCCCAGGCCGAAGCGCAGGCGCAGCTCTACCGGGTCGAGCACGGCCTCGATAAGCCGATGGTCGTCCAATACGTCAACTGGATCGGCGGGATAGTGACCCGCGGTGATTTCGGCTACAGCATGTTTTACAACAAGCCGGTCGCCGATGTCGTCGGTGAACGCCTGCCGCGGACATTGCTTCTGGCGCTCGTCTGCCATCTCTTTGCCTCGGTGCTCGGCATCGGCTTCGGCATCTGGGCGGCGACGCGACAATATAGCTGGATCGACAGCCTGCTTTCGGGAATTTCCTTCCTCGGCATGACGGTGCCGCGTTTCCTGATGGCGCTGATCATCGTCTATCTCCTGGTCTTCCAGCTTAACGTCTCCGAAATCGGCAGCTTCTTCTCGCCGCAATATGGCGGGGCGCCCTGGTCGTGGGCGAAGTTCGCCGATCTCGTCCACCATGTCTGGCCTGTCGTGGCGATCGCCACCTTCGGCGGGCTCGCCTACAATATGCGCGTCATGCGCGGCAATCTGCTCGATACGCTGAATGCCCAATATGTCGAAACGGCCAAGGCCAAAGGGCTTTCCGGCGCAGCCGTGGTGATGCGCCATGCGGTGCCGAACGCGCTGCACCCGCTGGTGATGTACCAGGGTGTCGTATTGCCCTACATGCTGACCGGCGAGATCGAAACCGCGATCATTTTCGCATTGCCGACCGTCGGCCCGGCGATCGTCGGCTCGATGGCGGTCGGCGACGTCTATGTCACCGCCACCTTCATGATGGTGCTGTCGGCGACGCTGATCGTCGGCAACATCATCGCCGACATGCTGCTCGCCCTGCTCGATCCCCGTGTCCGCCAATATGGAGGAGCCTGAGATGCTGGCTTTCGACTCCGCGCCACCTCCGCCGACGACAGAACTTTCCATCAACAAGCCATCGCGTGGGCATGAAAGCTATATCGCCCTTGTCTGGCGCCGGCTAAGGCGCTCCTGGACCGGCATGGCTGGGCTGGTGCTCGTCGTGCTCTTGATCGTCATGGCGATCTTTGCCGATTTCTTTGCGCCGATGGACCCGAAAGCGACCGATGTCGGCTTCGCGCCACCGCAGGTGATGAGTTTCCACGACAAGGACGGCAATTTCGTCTTCCAGCCGCGCGTCTATGCGCTGTCGGATTCCGAAGAGCTCGACCCCGTCACCTTCCAGCCGATCGTCGGCATCGACTACGACAACCCGCGGTTGCTCGGCTTCTTCGTCAAGGGCGCTGAATACCAACTCTTCGGGCTGATCCCGGCCAGCCGGCACTTCTTCGGCTCGACCGACGGCCAGCCGGTGCATTTCCTCGGCACCGACAAGTTCGGCCGCGACGTGCTGTCGCGCGCCATCATCGGCTCGCGCATTTCGCTGACCATTGCGCTGACGGTGGTCTTCATCGTCACCATCATCGGCACGACCGTCGGCATGGTGTCGGGCTATTTCGGCGGCACATTCGATATCTGGTTGCAGCGTTTCGTCGAACTGGTGCTCGCCTTCCCGCAGCTGCCGCTCTATCTGGCGCTGACCTCGCTGATCCCGGTGACGGCGCCGACCAACGTCTTCCTGGCCTTCGTCATTGCCGTGATGTCGGCGCTCGGCTGGGCGCAGATGTCGCGCGAGGTGCGCGGCAAGACCTTAGCACTTGCCCGCATCGATTATGTCAGGGCGGCAATGGCCGTCGGCGCCACCGACACGCGCATCATCATGCAGCACATCTTCCCGAACGTGATGAGCCACGTCATCGTCGCGGTGACGCTGCATATACCGAGCGTCGTGCTCTTGGAATCCTTCCTCGGTTTCCTCGGCTTTGCGGTCAAGCCGCCGCTGATCTCCTGGGGGCTGATGCTGCAGGATACGGCGACCTATTCGGTGATCGGCTCCTATCCCTGGATTCTCTCCCCCGTCGGCTTCGTGCTCGTCACCGTCTTCGCATTCAATGCGCTCGGCGACGGATTGCGCGACGCGGTCGATCCTTATTGAGGTGATGAAGATGGCTCTTGCACTGGTCAATTCCTTCGCCCCGCCCGTCCGCCACGACCATGATGGCCGTTCGGACACGCCAATCATCGACGCCCGCAATGTGGCGGTAAATTTCAAGGTCGAGGACGGCATGGTCGAAGCCGTCAAGGACGTCTCCTTTCAGCTCTATCGCGGCGAGACGATCGCGATCGTCGGCGAATCCGGTTCGGGCAAATCGGTAACGGCGCGAACGGTGATGGGACTGTTGTCGAAACGCGCCGTCGTCTCCGAGAAATCGACGGTCGCCTATGACGGCAGCAATATCCTGAAATTTTCCGAGCGGGCGCGCCGCAAGCTGCGCGGCGACCGCATCTCGATGATCTTCCAGGAGCCGATGAGCTCGCTCAACCCGATCTATACGATCGGCAGCCAGATCGTCGAAGCAATCCGCGTCCATCGCCGGATCAGCAGGAGGGATGCGCAAAAGCGCGCGCTCGAACTGCTCGAACATGTGCAGATCCCCGATCCTGCCGCGCGGCTCATGCAATATCCGCATCAGCTTTCCGGCGGCCAGCGCCAGCGCGTGATGATCGCCATGGCGCTTGCCAACGATCCGGACGTGCTGATCGCCGACGAGCCGACGACGGCGCTCGACGTCACCGTGCAGGCGCAGATCCTGAACCTGATCCGCAACCTGCAGAAGGAACTGGGGATGGCCGTCATCCTCATCACCCACGATCTGACCGTGGTGCGGCAGTTCTCCGATTACGTCTATGTGATGCAGCTTGGCGAAGTGCGCGAGCACAACACCACCGAAGCGCTGTTTGCCAATCCGCAGGACGCCTATACCAGGCATCTGCTTGCTTCCGAGCCGCGTGGCCAGGCCAATCCGCTGCCCGAAGGGTCGGATGTCATCCTCGATGCCAAGGGCGTGCGCGTCTCCTTCATGATGCGTCACGGCACCTTTCTCAAGCCGGCGATGCGTGAACTTGTCGCCGTCGACAGCCTCGACCTGACGCTGCGCCGTCACGAGACGCTGGGGCTGGTGGGCGAATCCGGTTCCGGCAAGACGACGTTCGGCCAGGCGATCCTGCGGCTGAACACGCCGGACAGCGGCGAGATCCATTTCGACCATCAGCCGATCCATGGCCTTTCCAGAGCCGAGATGCGGCCCTTGCGCGCCCGCATGCAGGTGGTGTTCCAGGATCCTTTCTCATCGCTCAACCCGCGCATGACGATCGGCCAGATCATCGAGGAGGGGCTCGTCGTCAACAGGCTGGGCGCGACCAAGGGCGAACGCCAGGACCGGGTGCGCGAGGCGCTTGTCGCCGCCGGCATGCCGGGAAATATCCTGTCGCGTTTCCCGCACGAATTTTCCGGCGGCCAGCGCCAGCGTATCGCGATTGCCCGCGCCATCGCGCTGGAGCCGGAATTTATCCTGCTCGACGAGCCGACATCGGCGCTCGACCTTTCCGTCCAGGCGCAGATCATCGAACTCCTGCGCAAGCTGCAGGACGAGCGCGGCTTAAGTTACCTATTCATCTCCCACGATCTCAAGGTCGTCAGGGCGCTCTGCCATCGCGTCATCGTCATGCAGCATGGCAAGATCGTCGAAGAGGGCCCTGTCAACGAAGTTCTCACCCATCCCAAGACCGCCTACACCGAACGGCTCGTCAAGGCCGCTTTCGAGGTAGCATGATTGCCGAATGCCGGAGGTTATAATGGCAAGAAATCCCAAAATCACTTTCATCGGAGCTGGCTCCACCGTGTTCATGAAGAACATCGTCGGCGACGTGTTGCAGCGTCCCGCGCTGTCAGGCGCGACGATCGCCTTGATGGATCTCAACCCGCAGCGGCTGGAAGAAAGCGCCATCGTCGTCAACAAACTGATCTCGACGCTCGGCGTGAAGGCGAAGGCGGAAACCTATTCCGACCAGCGCAAGGCGCTTTCGGGCGCCGATTTCGTCGTCGTCGCCTTCCAGATCGGCGGCTATGAGCCCTGCACGGTGACCGATTTCGAAGTGCCGAAGAAATATGGGCTGCGCCAGACGATCGCCGATACGCTCGGCGTCGGCGGCATCATGCGCGGGCTTCGCACCGTGCCGCATCTCTGGAAAGTCTGCGAGGACATGCTCGCCGTCTGCCCCGAGGCGATCATGCTGCAATATGTCAACCCGATGGCGATCAACACCTGGGCGATATCAGAGAAATATCCGACCATTCGCCAGGTCGGCCTTTGCCATTCGGTGCAGGGCACGGCGATGGAATTGGCGCACGACCTCGACATTCCCTACGAGGAAATCCGTTACCGCGCGGCCGGCATCAACCACATGGCCTTCTATCTCAAATTCGAGCATCGCCAGCCGGACGGTTCCTACCGCAACCTCTATCCGGACCTTTTGCGCGCCTATCGCGAGGGCAGGACGCCGAAGCCCGGCTGGAACCCGCGCTGCCCGAACAAGGTGCGCTACGAGATGCTGACGCGGCTTGGCTATTTCGTCACCGAAAGCTCGGAGCATTTCGCCGAATACACGCCCTATTTCATCAAGGAAGGCCGTGAGGACCTGATCGAGAAATTCGGCATTCCGCTCGATGAATATCCGAAGCGTTGCATCGAGCAGATCGAGCGCTGGAAAGGGCAGGCGGAGGCCTATCGTTCGGCCGACAAGATCGAGGTTCAGCCGTCGAAGGAATATGCCTCCTCGATCATCAACTCGGTCTGGACGGGCGAACCCTCGGTGATCTACGGCAATGTCCGCAATAATGGCTGCATCACCTCTTTGCCGACCAATTGCGCCGCCGAGGTGCCCTGCCTCGTCGATGCCTCCGGCATCCAGCCGACCTTCATCGGCGACCTGCCGCCGCAGCTGACGGCGCTGATCCGCACCAACATCAACGTGCAGGAGCTGACGGTGCAGGCGCTGATGACGGAAAATCGCGAGCACATCTACCACGCCGCGATGATGGATCCGCATACGGCAGCCGAACTCGACCTCGACCAGATCTGGTCGCTGGTCGACGATCTGCTCGCCACCCACGGTGACTGGCTGCCCGAATGGGCGCGCACGACCCGCAAGGTACAGGCCGCCTGACCCCCTCTCCCGGGTAAAGGCGTCAAGGAGCCCCGCGGTCGCAACAACCGCGGGGCTCTTTGCGTGGGGATGGGGCGTTTTGCGATTTGGGGACGTGACTCGCATGGCCGGATCGGCATCCTGTCACCACTTTCTTGAAGGCCCCTTCAAAGCCGAATCGAACGCGCTTAACCGAAGATATGGCGAAGCTTTCGAAGCACGGCGGTAGGACGCAGCGCAACAGCGACGGCTATCGCGAGCGATTGTTGGGTTAAAACGAAAGAGCCTCATGCTGCTGCCAAAATTCCGGCCGGATCGTCCGCTTGGAACAGATCTTCCTAATATACGTTTGTGGGAAGCCTGCCCCACGGAGGACGCCATGATCAGCATCTGGGATGCGAACGTCGAATTGAAGATAGATGATCGTTTTCACGTCATCAGGAGCGCTCGAGAGGCGGTCGCATTTTTGAAGAAATCCTGGCCCGAAAACAGGAGCGCGAGCTACGCGACAGCGCGGAAGGTATGCCTGGACGCGGCGAATGGCGTCGTTCCCGGTGCGGAAGCGCGAGCTGCGTTTGAGGCTGCGGCGAAGGAGGCCGGCATCCTGCGACAAACTTAACGTTGCTTCGTCCCAAGTGAGAAATTGGATCATGCCTCCCGCCCTCGACGTCCCGTGAGCAACGCGCTCGCCGGCCTCAACTGAAATCGGGAGCTTCATCGGAACTGTGCGAGGCCTTTAGGGATTACCTTGTTCGTTACCTGCCATCGAACAGGAGGCGCTGGCGCAGTGCCATGAGGAGCGACATGACAGAGAGTGATGCACTCCGCCAGGAAATCTATCGGCTTGCCGCGGCGGCCGATGCTGACCCAGAAACAACGTCGAATTTGAAGGCGCTGGCCGTGCAGCTCTGGGCAAACTTCGACGAATTCACGGTCGAGGAACTGGAAGATATACTGAGGGACGAATGGAGAACTCGCGGACTGCCGTTCAACGACAACGCGGAAATGTAGGCGCTTCTAGAATTGGAGGCGTCTGTGCTACCTCAGAGGCCTCTGTGCGGCGTTCGCATCGGGCCCCTAGCTAACCTTTGTTCGATCTATGACGCATGTTACTCATGAGCAGTGGCGCCGATATTTTCCGCGCGGCGAATTCCTCAAATTTGGGTACTTGAAAGTACCCAAAATGTCCCTATAGTTGAGTCCCTTGGAGAAAAATCGGCCAATGGACTTCGCACTCCTTTTCAACCTGTTCCGCAAGCCCAAGCAGGCCAAGGTCGCTGACGTCACACTCTGGCACAAATACGAGACACTCTTGCCGGTGCCACTCGTCGACGGCGCCGCCCGAAACCCGTCGGGACAAATCTGGCGCCGGCTGAACGGTGTGCAATGGGAATATCAGCAGGACCCCGAAACGATTGAAGAATTCGATGCTCGACAATATTGAGGCTTAAAGCCCAACCGTCGCAGGGAAATTGTCATAAACTCCCCACCCTTTTGCGAGTGATTATCGTCGTCAGCTATACCCGCGCACATAGGTGCCATTCTTACGATAATAGCCACCCGCATAGACACTCCCGCCATAACTCGGCGCTGGCTTCGCCCATGACGAGCGGATCCGGTTGAATGGGATCGATGCTCCGGAACGCTGGCGGGCCTGTCGCGACGTTCAGGGAGGCCGTACCGTTGCGGCAAGGATGCCGCTCGCACTCGACGAGTTCCTTTCGAAATCGCGCCCGATCCGCTGCGTAGGCCACGGCAAAGCCAGATAAGGCGATTCACATCGAATTTCGCCCGGCGGAGCAGGACGGTATAGAGGCTGAAACAGGACGCGCCCGCGACGATTCACAGGCATGTCCCGGTTATGCCGCAGGTCCCGTGCGCTGCAGATGAAGGCGCGGCACTTCGTCTATTGAGGACGACCTCCAGCCCCGGGGGGACCCGCGACGATGAAAACGCAGCATTCTCGATGACCAGCCGCTTGCTGCTTGGGACCGATCGCCGACGAGCCTCGGCAGCTTTTGCGCCAGTATGCGCCCTGCAGCGTCAACGACTACCCCAGGACAGAACGCATCATCTGATTATGCTCAGTCGCGGTGCTCGGGCATCTGCTTGAGCTCGTCCTTGGTCCAGCTCGTGACGGCATGAACTTCGCCGTCTTCATCGCGCATGAACTCAAGATCCGAGATCGGAACGGCAACAGGCTTCGCGCCGATACCCAGAAAGCCTCCGACGTCGATGACTGCGGAGCCGCCCGCGCCCGCGCCGTGGATATGATCGACCTTGCCGATCTTGTGATCGTCGGCTCCATAGATGGTGGCGCCCTCGAGGACGGCAGGGGTAAGTTCCGAAGTCGTCAAGCGTACGTGGTTGGTATGATCCATGATCGTTTCCTCCTTTGTGGAGGAGGGGTAATCGGAACGCAAACCGAATGTTCCGGCAGTAGGCGAATAATCAGGATCCGCACATCTTTCTCACCAGATTGATCAATGCCGATGCCCTGGCCGGGGATGCAAGATGCTTTGACTGTGGGGCAAATATCAAACAAGAAGGCGGGGTAGTTTTGCTACAAGCCGCCCCACTCAATCAACAAACGGTCCTTGAAAGCGATACCGTTCGATCTCACTTTATATGCTGACTTCATTTTGAACTGACAGCTCCTTGCCAAAGAAGCTGCCGCCGGTGTTCAGCAAAGACGCCTGGTGACGTCAGGGAAACCAGCATGGCTATCATTGACCAAATTTTTGTCTCCTCCGGTCGCTCAATAGTGGGCGGATGGGCGAGGAAACAGTGTTCCTTATCTTCTCAGTTCGCGGCACATTGGAACGGAAAGTTCTGATTCCGTCTGCGCGTGCTTTTGACGCGGCCCGCATCTCCAATCGAATGAGGTGACTTTTGACGCAGTTCTTCGAAACCACTCAAGGGATAATGGCAATGGGAGCGCTGATTGCTGCCGGTGGCTTTACTGTTGGCGCCTGCTTCCCCACCGTGATTCAGCTTGCAAGAAAGCAGATCAATCGGCGCCCGCGAAGCGAGGCGAGAAATCTGGCAATGATGACGGTGTTGGCGCTCGACGACTTCGTCGGAGCGAGCTATGCGGCAGTCCGGGACACCCCCGAATTCAATCCGATGGACGAAGGCGAATTCGCGTTTCACGTTCCGGATCCTGTCCTTTCGCTTCCGAAGGACGCCGATTGGAAGCTTTTCACCACCGAGTTGTCAGACGAAATCTTGTGGCTGTCGAACCGGGTCAAGAACCTCAACTATGCGTTGGATAGCCTCGATCTGTCTCGGCCCGGGTTCGATGGATTCTTTGAGAAGCGTCAGGAAGGTTATGCGGGTCTTGCAGCCGAGGCCATGGACCTGATTGAGCGTATGCTCGAAGAGTTCGGTCTGACGCTGCCTACCAAGCCTGACTACTATCGCCAGCGTGAGGGCCTCGTATCGGCGATCCAGAGCGTGGGAGAACGAAGCTCCGGCCGTCGAGCGACTGGGACTGTCACGCAATCGAACGGATCGAATGTCCTGCAACTATTTCCAAAGACAGGTGATGAAGCCGACTGATCTAACGCGCTCTGCTGAGGGCAGGAAATTTCGATTGAGATCTGCAATAGGGAGTTGAAATGCAAGAGCAAGCGCTGAACCCGATTTAACTTGCCACGTTGCTAGTGCAAGCCCGGTGAGCCGTTTATCTTCCAAGACCCATCTGCCGGACAAGCGACACCATTGAACCGTGTCACGCCCTCAAGACTTTGCTTGCTTGTGACGAAGTCGCGGCATCCGTTTGGATTGTCTGTGCCCGGCCGGACCTGCTCGATAACCCCGGCGCTGCCAGTTGACGGATTGGCCCAGGCAAGCGGATCAGAACCGACCGTGGCCCGTCCCACCGTCTCGGCAATCACCGCTTGGTCAGTGATCGGAACTGCCGTCGCAGCGCCCGGAGCGACCGTGGACGTCTGCAGGGGCTCGGGATGTGAGCAAGCGGTCAGCACCAGCGCAGGGGACAAGATGGCAATCACGATCAGTTTTGAAAGCATAGAGTGCAAACCAGCCTTTCGGACGCTGCGTATGACATCGCATTGTGACCAGATGCGGGCGCGATTGACTGCTCATTTCGCCGGACAACAACAAAACTCTCGAAAAGTACGGCTCGAATTCTCAAGGACCCAATAGGCTGGGTCGCAAATTGCGCATCTTCAGGAAATCGGTCGCGGTGCGCCAATGACTACCGCCATTTCTCCGTGAGAAATCCCGACGATCCTTGGACGGGGTCGGTGTGGGGCAGGGGGACTGACGAGATTTTCGCCAGCATTTCGCTTGAAGGAGCGCACGTCTGAATGTCGGCATGCTGTCCCTTAGGATAAGCGCCTATCACTTGGAAGTCCGACGTGCACCCGAGATTTCGGTGCCCTGTCCCGGCTGGAAGTACCAGGCAGTCTCCCGCTATCACATCCAACTGTTGACCGCCCGGACCGCCGATCAACAGCGTGGCGCTACCAAGCGCAATTCCCAGCACTTCATGGGCACCGGAATGGTAATGCTGATAATCGAAGACACCGTTTGTCCAGATGCCTGTCCAACCGTTTGCAGCGAAACGACGGTCGAAATCGGTAGCTCCACCGTCAGCAAAAAGGCCTCTGTAAATCAATACAGGAAGATGCGGATTGTTCGGGACCCAGTCGCTCGGCTTGAAAAATATTGTCTCGGTGTTCATGCTGAATTCCCAAGGTCGTTGTCGATTGCCGCGACGCGACGGCCATCGATCCGTCGACGTTGTTCGCCCAAATCTTACGCCGCGTTTCCATTGAGCTCATCTGCGACGATGTTCTCAAAGCTAAACTTTGGGGGTCACCAGCGGTTCCCTGACATGCCCTAGTTTCGGAAAGGCGCGCTCCGACGAGATGGACGTCATCGGCGGAATGGCGGTAGTTGTCGGAACCTCATCGACGGGCGGGAATACGTGTGAGGAATCGCCTTTCGTCGTCTCCTTCCCGAGGGGACAAAATCCACGGATTGATGGTCCGCTCGGTAGTTGCTTTCCGGTTGCCGTCAAAGCGCCGGAGGGCGAACTCACGCTCTCAACGCCTGCGACGCCGAACCAACCTGGTCAGAAATGGCAGTGGACGGCCAGCATTGGTGTCAAAGAAGTCCAGGGCGATACCTTCGTTGCTGATACGTCAAAGGGCCGGGTCCAACTGAGAGAGCCTTCGGTTACGCATCCCGTAGGCCGCTGGATTATGCGGAGGTGGCCCCTGAGATCGACCGCCTAGCAGGTGTGCCGACAAAGCGTTGGCCCCGGCAAATGTCCACGGATCAGGAAGTCGTTGTCGTTGCAGACCGAGCTTCGAGAACTGTCATCTCGCTTGGAAGCCGTCCGGGGAGAAGATCAAGGTGAATCCCGACGTGAAATATGGCGTAAAAGGCGAAGGCGGAACTTCGTCAGTGGCGGCTAAATGGAACTAGGACGACAGCAGGTCCGACCAGATGACTTCCCGGGATCGCTGAAGCCCGAGCTGGCGACCGTTTGACGAACAGTCACCGTTGGACGACGACCTGCGTTCCCGGCTGAACCATCTCGTAAAGCTCCTCCACGTCCTGACGGTACATCCGAAAGCAGCCGCTCGATGCATTGGTGCCGATGGAGGAGGGATCGTTGGTGCCGTGGATGCGGAGCAGTCCGTCGGCAAGATAGATCGCGCGGGTTCCAAGCGGATTGGCGGGACCGGGTTTCACGACTGCCGGAAGCCTTGGATTCTTCTGCCGCATGCTGGCCGTCGGCCGCCATTCAGGATGCAATCGTTTCGATACGACCCGAGTTTTTCCGTACCACTGCTTGCCCTCACGGCCGACGGCAATGGGGTAAGCGAACTGCTCACCCCATGGTGTTGTGTAGATAAGGGTATGCTCACTCGTGGCGATGACGATGGTTCCCCTCCCAATTCGCGTTGATGGCTCCTGACGTTCTTGCAAAGGTTCCCGATAGCTGGGCTCTGGCTCGTAGTAGGGAGGAGGGGGATAGGGGCTGTAAGGGTCATCATAGCCATAGCCGTCGTATTCATCGTATCCATCATACGGTGCGTAAACTTGGGCTTGGGCATGCATCGCTGTCGCAAAGAGGGCCGCAGCAAGGAAAACCAGCAATCTCATTCTTCGCCATCCGCTTGTTATACAGGCATGATTGGGCGGAATTCTGTGGCGGCACTATGGCGGGGTCGGTCTGGATTTCACGGTGATCTTCGTCGCTTCCGTCACTTCGATGAAGCTCATGTCCTACGCCCCCTTTATGCCCTCCTGATCGCCGCCGTCCGCGCCCTCCCGTTGGGCAGCCCATGTGAGCAGCGCGTCTAAGCGGGACACAGGGCCTGGCCCCAGTCCGTCAGGTCGCCGGGCGGGATCGAGACCGACGCCGCCGTAGCCCTGGCACAACGGCTCGCGAGGGAGGCCGGCACCGATTATGAAGGCGGCAAGAAGATCATTATGAACTCTCTCGGCGGAATTCGGCTCGGGCGACCGGCGAAACCCGGCGAGGTGGCCGATCTGATAACCTGCCTGGCGTCCCCACGCGCTGCGGCGATAACCGGAACCGAATATGTCATCGACGGCGGGACCGTTCCCACCGCTTGAGAATTCCGAGCGCAGTGGTGGCGATCCCTCCGCCAGTTTTCGCACAGCCTAGGGTGGTGCGCCCCAAGCGGAACAGCTTGCCGGGGGCAGTCGTCCCGGGTTCCGCTCGTTCCGAGCGGCGCGATGCTAACCCTCCTGCGGCTGCCCTTTTAACCGGTCAAGCCGTGCGCGAACTGGCGCCGGCGCGGGAGCGCCTTTGCCTGGTATGCTCATTGTTTGGAGGGGCGCCCTTGCCGTGCCGGGCACGGCGGCGTTCCTCGGCGTCATTTTTCCGCCATTCCTGCTGTGACTATTCTAATCCCTCGTCCTATGAGACTCGCATGGACAGTCCGATAGCTGCCCCTTGCTCTTTTTCCTTACTGTGGATCGTCCGTCTTCTCTTTGCCGATTTGCTGGTTGCCCAGCCGCAGGATCTGCGAGAGCATCCGCTGGCCGTCCTTCGAAAGCATGTCCTTGCCCTCCTGCAGGGCCTCACGCCATGCAGGGCCGCGCTCCTCAGCCTCGTCATAGGCGAGGGCGAAGTCAGACGATCTCCGTGTCTCGTAGAGCGCCTCGAACAGGAGTTCCGCTTGCCGGAGATCTTTGTCGCGCTTCAGGACGAAGTGCCCGTCTGTGCGCCGTTTGGTAGCAATGATCAGCTTGTGGACAGCGTACCGGGGCGGCTCCGGGACGTTAACCGGCACACCGCTCTTGTGAAGCAGCACGGTCCTCATTGGCTCTCGAATAAGAAAATCCAAGAACTGGAGCGGATCTGCGCTGGCGCCGCCGAGAGCAGGCATCTTGGCGGGCTGGTCGATGTAATCTTCCGAGCCACGGTTTGATGTTAGGAACTCGACCCGGTAGCCGCCCTTGGTTTGGAAAGCGGTCGAAGCTGCGGCGCCCGATCGATGAGGAACCGGACGGAATGTCGGATCGACCGTCTGCAGCAGATCGAGGATCGGGGGCAAGGTGTCTTCGACTTCACGGGAGATCGCATAGTCCTGGGCGATGTCCGCATCCCCCGTGAGGATCGCAGCCATAGGCAGGCGGACGCCGAGGAGTCCGGAGTAGGTCTGGAAGGCGACCGTGCCGATTAGGACGGCGCGGAGCCGGAACAGGCCAGCGACCGAAAGCGCCTCGACGATGTCGCCTGACATTGGGTCGGGCGCGATCATGCCTCCCTGTCGCGTCAGGCTCGCGACCATGCGCCTGCGGTCGCGCAGAGTGTCCTTGTCGCGCTTAAAGTCCTCGACGCGCTGCGCGATCTCCGGATCGTCCGCAGGGCCGACGTAGCGACGCTTCTTGCCGCCTGATCCATCCGGCATGTCGAAATACCAATACCGTTTGCCCTTGACCTCCATTGTGATGAAGCGGCCTTCCGAGGGGAAGTCTGCTGTCCATGCAGCGTCCATGGTCCGCTGCGCCAGCTCGGCCAGCATGGTCTGGTACATCAGATCGACAGTCTTCATGGCAGCTCTCGCTTGTTATGACCACTTCAACAAGGATGGTAATAACCGAAGTAGCGCCGGAGAGGAAGAGGGTTGTCTCATGGACTATTGTACGGACTGCGGCTGCGGCGTTCTTGTCCACCGTCTCCTTCAAGGCGTTGATCGCTTCGCGGATCTGCAAATCGCCGCCGGCAATTGCTGCCGTGGCATCGAATGGGTGCGACGACGAGCAACCAGACTTCGGATACCAAGACCAACGTCAATGTTACCGTCGAGTAGCGGACCGAAATTCGCCAAGTGGTGAAGGAGGTCCATGTCGAACCTGTGAAGGAAGTGAACTTCACGGTTTCCGACGGAACGAAAATCCCGAAGAAGCTTCGGCTTGAACGGGCGCCGCCGCGCACTGTGAAGATCGTTCCGCAGTACCAAAGCTACCGCTTCTTCATCCTTGCGGATGGCCGGATCGTCATTGTCGATCCCGATGCTCTCACGATTGTTTACATCATCGCGGCTTAGCACGCATGTCCCGGCGGCGTCTGTTGCGCCGCCGGAATCCCAGATGCCGTCAGACGGTGCACTGCTGCAGTCGCTTCGTGTCGCCGAGCTGAATGGTGGTGACGGTCGAGTCGATCTGCACGCCATCTACAACCGCTCGAGGACTCCTATCGGATTTCGCGTCGGCTGGGACGAGTGCCTTGATGAAAGGAAAAGGAAGCGCAGGCCTGTCGAAGGGCGTCTCGGGAGCCTTTCACTGTCGTATGTCGACAGCTCGACGGCCGGAAGATCACCGGTATCACAAGCCTCTACCGCTGCTGATATGGGCAGCGGGAAAACCCTATCAATTCGGCATTTATGGCCAGACGCAAGACTCTCGGAACCATGGGCGCCTTTTGCGGTAGAACACACTGTATCGCCCGGCTATAAAGGTCAGGCTGCGTTTGTATTTTAGCGGTAACCGATGCCCAATTCTGACGAATCCTCAGGCAAAAGCGTTGGCAGCTCAAGCACGAGCGGCAATCAGACGGTGGATTCGGCAGCGCAAGTGGCCACCTCGGATTCGCCAGGAACCACCCAAGTCGACGACCCGCAACCGCCCCATGGATCCTTCGGCCAAACTCGAGGAGCCGCCAGGACGCTTTTACGTGCGCTGCGCCAAGATTTGCAGGCAAGCTCTGATTTGGCCAAGATCAAGACGGCCGCTTTGTTTTCGAAGACGAAGCTGAGGTCGACGCGGTTGGGGATAACGTCAGCTCCGCACAAATGGATCACCACCGCCTTGGTCAATGCCGGGCGCGGTATTCGCGATCAGCGTTCAAAGCCCCGTGAACGTCGCCGGAGCGCATCGCTCATTGCGAGCTGGTGGAAATTTGCTGTGGGCTTGGCCCTTCTTGTCTGCCTCCTCGCAGGAAGCGTGCTGGTGTGGGCGCTAAAAGACGTGCCCTGGAGCGAAATCCGCGATGGAACGTTAAAGCCGGTCGTCGTGCTGGAAACCGCTGACGGTGCGCCCTTGGTAAGACAGGGACCTTATCAAGGGCCCTATGCTCGATACGACCAGTTTCCGCCCAATCTTATCGACGCGGTCCTTTCAATTGAGGATCGCCGGTTCATGGATCATTTCGGCATCGATCCCAAGGGCATCGGGAGGGCGCTTCTGCGGAACCTGGAGGCTGGCTCGGTGGTGGAGGGTGGCAGCACGATCACCCAGCAACTCATCAAGCTACAATACCTCGACAGCGACCGAACAATAAAACGAAAGATTCAGGAGGTTGTCATTGCAGTCTGGCTGGAGTGGAAGCTCGGCAAGCGGGAAATCCTGACGCGCTATCTCAATAGCGTCTATCTTGGCGCGGGCGCTACCGGCATGCCTGCCGCCGCGCGCATCTATTTCAATAAGGACATCGGCGCCCTCGACCTGCCGGAGTCGGCTATGCTGGCTGGGTTGCTGCGGGCACCGAGCCAATGGAATCCCATCGACAATTTCGAAGGCGCCCGGCAGCGCACGATGGTCGTTCTCGACGCGATGGCGGCCAATGGCAAGATCACCGAGCCACAAGCGGCGGAGGCCAAGACGAGCTTTGCCAGGCTGCAACCAACGACGCCCACGCCGCGCTCCGGAAGCTGGTTTGCCGACTGGATTTCGCCGCAAGCGAGTGAAATCGCCGGCTCCTCGCCAGGTTCGACTTCGGTGCGCACCACACTGGTGCCGCAGTTGCAGCGGATCGCCGAAAAGGTCGTGAAAAGTGCCCTGGACAGTGAAGGAAAGACGGTCGGAGCATCGCAGGCCGCGTTGGTTGCTATGACGCCCGACGGCGCGGTCGTCGCGATGGTTGGCGGCCACGACTACAAGGCAAGCCAGTTCAACCGCGCCGTCACCGCGATGCGTCAGCCGGGTTCCACCTTCAAGCTATTCGTCTATTACGCAGCATTGAAGGCTGGGCTCACCTTGTCTGATCGGGTTCTGGACGCGCCCATTGACATCGACGGCTGGGCGCCAGAAAATTCAGGTGGCAGCTATCGCGGTTGGGTAACGCTTGCCGAGGCGTTCGCGCGATCGCTCAATGCCGCGTCTGTGGCGCTTGCCGAAGAGGTAGGTCTAGACAATGTGATTGCCGCAGCGCGCGAACTGGGCATCGATGCACCGCTGGCCAACACGCCGTCTTTGGCGCTTGGCACATCCGAAGTAAACCTGCTCAACCTCACCGGCGCGTATGCGTCCGTCCAGCTCGGCAGGGCACGCGTTAGGCCCTGGGGCATTATCGACTTTCAAGCGGCAGGGCAGCCCAAGACGTTTCGAGTTGGCTCACAATCAAAGCCGAATGTCGATCTTTCGCCCTACCAGTCCGACCTCCTCGCCCTCCTGCAGTTGGTGGTCGAGCGCGGGACTGGACGTGGAGCAGATCCTGGCACGTACGCGGCAGGTAAGACCGGCACGAGCCAGAACAATCGCGATGCCTGGTTCGTCGGTTTCACGGAAGCGCTCGTCGTCGGTGTTTGGGTTGGCAATGATGATGACGCGCCGATGAAGGGGGTGACGGGCGGCGCCCTGCCAGCGCATATCTGGCGGGATTTCATGCGCGAGGCGACGACCGAACCGACGCTGAACGGAGTGCGATCGACAGAAGCCGCAAGCGATGATCAAGGCGCACAGCAATCCTGCAATATCACCGCGTGCTCGCGCAGTTATCGCTCCTTTCGGCCGTCCGATTGCACCTATCAGCCATATTCCGGCAGCCGACGGCTTTGTGAAAAGTGACGTGGTTCGGCAGAGATCGAGCACCGACTGTCCTCGCCCCACGCCCCGGTTTTCCGATCGGCCGCGAACCCAACCGCCTTTTACCCTTACCTTGCCGGTTCATTGTTCTCTCCGTGGTCGAGACGAGCGCTCGCCACATCACCGAAGAAGGTTTCAACGCCCGGGTCTGTTTTTGGACGAGGCGAAAGTAAACAACCATACTGGTTGTGGCTCTAAAGCGGTCGAAACGCCCTCGATGGGCTAGTAACCGCCCATAGTGCCGCGAACTGGGCCAATCCCCTGCGGTTGTGCGTAGGTTGTGTTGTACGATCCACTGGTTGCGCATCCTGATAGTGTCAGGAACATGATTGCTGCTGCGGCCAAAATGTTTTTCAGAGGCACGGCGTTCTCCGATCATGGCAGGCTGCTTAGACCACAAGGGCCACGTCGAGGACTTTCCGCCAAATCGCCTACGTTGGCAAGCGCCTGATCAACTGGCGGTAAGCAGTGACAAGCCTCTTCAAGCGTCTCCCTGACGGGGTAGTAGCTCGGCGAGGCATCTTTTCCCAGCACGCTGACAATGAGCAGGCGAGGGATCACCTCAGAGCCGGCGCATAGGCTCCCCGCAGGCCGATACACGCGCTTTCCTCATAACCGGTTGGCGGCGGCCAAGGTGCGTCTTTGCGTGGACTTCCTCGCGGCAAGTCTGAAGAAGGCGTCGCCCGAACTGTAAGGGGGACGTCATGCACAACTTCGTGCCGAATGCCGGCCCCAGCGAGGAGAGGGTGGGCTGGGAACCGGAACCGTTCCCTCTGTTGCACCACAGACCGAAGCGGCGCCCAGGCTCGCGGCTAGTCTTCGATCTCGATCATCCGGCAGCTCCTTTCGATGCAATCGACAGCAGCGCTCAGGTTTTCGCTGGTGCAGCGACCATGGACACCTTCGCGCTCGCCGTTCCGGACGCGGTCGCGCTCCCAGAGGAGGGCAAGAAAAAGGCGCATGGTGAACCTGCCTGTCTCGGCCGGCCTTGGCATCGGCTTTGCGCCGGAATGGACCGAGGGCTTGCCGAACCGGGCGTTCAACCCGCTAGCTTTGGGATATGCCTTTCAACCAATTGCAGGAATCGTCGGTTGCGTGCCCTCCATCTCGTCCTACGTCGCAGCATGTCAGACTTCGACAGACTGCTATGCATTATCTCACTCGGCTGGCTGCTCGGGGCTCATGCTCGGCGAGGAGAGGCACAGCGCTGGCCGTCCAGGCCTGATCTTCGTCCGCCATTGCAGGAGCCGGTATTAGGCCATACGAAGGACAGGGCAAGTTGTATCTTGGCAATGCGCGGAGCCTTCTCGAGGCCTCTGCATAATCTGCGAAATCTATCACGATGCGCAGGTCGCTTCTACTCGCCGTCTGCCATTGCGTTATATCGATAGGGCCGATATCCGGCTGCCGGCGTGAAATCGCGGTGATAGGCCGCAAGATGGGGCAGGAGGGCATCGATCGCATCCCAGGCTTGCCTTTCACCTTGCGTTTCGGGCCGTTCCAGTTGCTCGCCGATTTCCGCAAGAACCGCTTCCCTGTCGATTGTCACAACTTTCCCGTTATCGACGACGAGACGGCCGCCGACGAACACCTGCGTGATGGCATGCGGTCCGCCGCGATGCACGACACTCTCCACGGCCGGCGTCCGGGAGTTCACATGCGGCCTGCCGATCTTGCGGCGGTCCATCAGCACGATATCGGCCCGTTGACCCGGTTCGAGCCGACCCGTGAAGCCGCCGAACCCGACGGTTTTGGCGCCATGTTCGGTCGCCATCTGCAGCACGGCACCAGCATCGGGACGGTCGTTCCACAGGCCCGTTTCGCGGTGCAGTGCCCAGACCAGTTTCATTTCCAGCGTCATGTCTCGGTCGTCGGCTATGTTCGACTGGTCTATGCCGAGCGCTACCGGAATGCCGCGACGGCGCATTTCGTTGACGGGAGCGATGCCGCTGCCGAGCCGCAGGCCGGATGAGGCATTGTGGCACATGCTGCAGCCGCAATCGGCTATAATGTCGAGATCCTCACGGCTCATCCAGTTACCGTGCCCGAGCGTGACGTTTGGCCCGAGGCATTCGAGTGCCTTCAAATGCTGGACGGCGGTGTGGCCGAATCTGTTGTGGGCGAAGCTTGATTGCCGCTCGGTCTCCAGAAGATGCATATGGACCTGCGCGTCGGTTTCGCGGGCCGTCTCGAAAATCGTCTGGAGGCATTCGTCGGTGCACCAGTGCAGATTGGCGGGGGCGAGATTGACGCGGACGTGATCCGGCCGTGCGTCGAACCAGCTTTGCCTGAGCGCGCGATAAAATGTCATCAGGTCTGCGATCGGGATGTTCGACGCGTCGAGTTTGGGGGCGATCCAGCTGCGAACGGCTTCGGGAAGGGTGGCCAGCGCCTTGGCGTCTTCGTCATAGGTCAGAATATTGCGATCGCGGATCATGAAGGAAAAGCCGGCCCGCATGCCGATATCGGTATAGGCCTTGAGCGTGGCGTCGGCCATCGCCATCCAGCTCTCCGGTGCGCCCACAAGTCCGCTGTTGATATGCTGCACCGTCGTCGTTCCGCTTTCCAACATCTCGATCGCTGAATAGAGCGTATCCAGCCGGACATCGACCTGCCGCATCGCCCGGAACTGCGGCAGCCATAGTTCCAGAGGCGCGAAGGGCACACCCTGCATCAGGGGCGTGATCCCGAAATGGTGGTGACTGTTGACCAGCCCCGGCATAGCGATCATGTCGGGAGATCCGAAGCGGGCAAGATGGTCGTTGCCGTAGCCAACGGCGGCAAGAGGCCCGATCTGCGCAATCATGCCGCCAGCGACACGGAGGCCGACGTCGTGGCGCATGGACATGGTGCCGTCAGGCAAAATACCGCACAGCACGGTTCCGGCTTCAATGATGCAGTCGCCCGACATCGGCTCTTCCAGGCTCATTTCGTGTAGTCTCCGATCAATCCGAGGCGGCGGGCGACCACGACGCGGTAGAGCGGGTCGCCATAGACTTTCATTTCCTCGCTGGCGGAAAAGGCGAGACTGATATCGTGCTCGTCGTAGCTTTGCGCGGCGATCGCATGCATTTCGGGCCAATCCGGCACCTGGATATGACGCCAGCGATCGACTGCCGTTCTGTCCGGCATCTCGGGAAACCCGAGTTCGCCCATCAGACCGGCGATCCCCTGCCAGAACACCCGCAACATCCGATGGAGGGTCGCCTCATCGCAATGCGGCTCAAGGAGACGGATCCAGTGCAGCCCTGTAATGATGTGCAATGCGGCGAAATGCTGGGTTGCTGCAAATATGGCGAGCGCAGTCGCCGCCATTTTTTCCATCGTGTCCGGCCCGATGTCGAGCCAATCGACGACGGGCGCAAATTCGAGCACGTTGCCTGCGTCACGCATGTTCTGCCAGAGAAGGTCGTGAAGCTGCATGCCATGCAAGGGCTTGATCGCAGCGGTCATGGCCAAGACTTCGGCCGGGTCGTGCGTGATCGGCGGCGCCCCTGTTGCTTCGGGAAGCGGCAGATAGGTGGCGCTCCAGTAGGCGAGCGCAATGGCGACATCGGTCTCGTCGGCGCGAAGTACCCCGTAGGCTGCTCGCATCAGCGCGTGAAAAGCGCTGGCGGCAATGCCGTCGGCGAGATCGGGAAGATAAAGCTCCAGTGCCTCGTGTATTCCGAGCCGCGTCACCTCGCCGGCAAAGAAGACGCGCAGATCGGGCTCACGCTCCCGCATTCCGACGGCGGCTTTCCAGCTCTTGCCATCCAAGCGCTTCAATGGCTGGGCGAAGGGCGCAAGCTGCTTGGCGTCTCTGTAGTGATGGAAGAACCGTCGAAGCTGAGCCGACCCGCCGCCGATCCGGTCCAGCGCGACGAGGACCATCGGCGCATGATTGGCGAATGTGCGCGAAAATTCAGAACCCCATGCCGGCATGTCGGCTAGCAGCGTTCTCAGTTCGTCCGAAGTGTTTTCTTTTGGTACCATGGATCTAAACTCCTCGTTGAAAACGGAATGCCCGCTTGCATTCACACCGTTGGTTGCCAGGCGTCCCGGTGAACAGCTTCCGCTTCCGTCTCAATCAAGGGTCCAATGACCTCGATGCTTTTCTGGCCCGCCGAAAACACATCGCGCCATGGCAAATTCATTGTCGGGTTGTGCGGGTGATCCCCTGTCATGGCCTTCAGCCGATGTTCGGAAAGGCCATAGACGACCCGGCCGATACCGACCCAGTCAATGGCGCCGGCGCACATGGCGCAGGGTTCCGCCGAGCTGTACAAGGTACCCTGCGCCAGAAACGGCTCGCGATAGAGCTTCGAGGCACGCGTCGCCAACAGGCGCTCGGCATGGGCCGTTGCATCGAGGTCGGGGAAATATCCGTTTTCTTCCTTAAGAAGAATTTCGCCGCCGGGACCGGCCAGAAGCGCGCCGAAGGGCATATTGCCATGCGCTTTGGCTCGGTGCGCAATCTCGAAGGTCAATCTGAGAAGGCTTTCGTGATCAAGGCTCATGTCCGTTCTCCTCTACCGTATGCGATTGGCTGTCTTTCGCATCGGCCTGCCGCATCACGGGCAATCGCACGGTGGAGGGGTAACCATCGCCTGACCGGAGCACGAGGGTCGTGACCAGCCGATCCGTTACGGCCGCGTCCTGCGGGCGTGCCCCGGTGCCCGGATTGACGGGGAAAGCGGGAAACGACGCCGCCTGTATCGATAGACGCAGGCAATGCCCCGCCCGCACCGTTACGTGGACGGGCCGCAGCGCGACGGAAACCGGCGATTCTCCGCCTTGCGCCTTTACGGTTTTATGTCCCGACGTCACACTGATGGCGGCCCCATCAGAGGTGAGCATGCTCAAGGTGCAATCCAGGTCGAAACTCGGCCTGTCGGCGGTGACGAAGAGGTCCACTTTCGGGGCTCCGGTCAGCAGGAGCGGCCGATCGAGCGGATCGGAGGTGTAGACCAGCACGTCGGCCCTGTCGTCGATGGCGGCCCTGTCGGCGAAATCCGGCGGCGCTCCGAGATGCAGCCCGACGCTCGGGGCCGGCCGCCATGGATCGTGGACGAGATAATCGGCGCTCGCAAGCTCCGGCTTCTCGGCAAGTGTTCCATCGATGCTCGTCGCGGCCGCCCGGCCGCCCGACGAGAGATGAAGCACCAGCGTCTCGGCTGTAGGCAGGCTTTCGAAACCGGCCCAGGTCCCTTTGACGATATCGTAGAGCCGGACCTTCGGGTAAGGATTCTCGCGGCCTTTGAGCGCCTCGTCGAAGAATGCGACGATCTCGCGGTCGATGCCGTCTGCAGCGTCGGCTCCGGCATCCACTGCCCCGACCCGTCGTCCCCAGGGGATATGCGACCACGGTCCGATGGAGAGCCGCTGCAGATTGCGACTCGCGGAAAATGCCTCGAAGGCGGCGAAGGTGCCCTCAAGCATAATGTCGTTCCATCCGCCGACATGCAGGACGGGGACGTCGAGTGTCACGCCCTCAAGCAGCGATTGCGGTGACCTTATCCGCCAATAGGACGGGTCATCGGCAAGCCAGTCATGATAATGCGTGTATCGCGATGCCTGCTCCAACACGTCCGGCCGTGCCGAAACCGCGCCTGAATGCAGAGAAGGCAAAGCGGCATGCAACATATGGGCGGCATCGAGGTCGCCGGCCAGCCGGGTGTTTTCGACGGCCATCTGGCACGCCCACATCTGGTTGGACTGCAGACGGAACCCGTCGCCTTCGAAGGCCCAGTGGTTGCGCACATCAAAAGCCGCCATGGCGATCGCCATCGCATCGGGCACTTTCCCGCCGGATTTTCGAGCGCCGGCAAGGGCCAGGAACTGGTTCATGCCATGGTAGCTGAAGCCGTAGCTTGCCACCGTGCCGTTGCCGCCGGGAAGATCGGCAGCCAGGGACAATGTCTGCGCGCCATCTGCGACATCGTCCTCGAGGATCCTGAAGATCCCTTCTGAATCTCCACGGCCACGAACATCCTGCACCAGCACCACGTAACCCTGGCCCGCATACCATGCGGGATGGGCCAGAACGACCGTCGAGGCGACCTTTCGGCCATAGGGCAGGCGCATCACCAGAACGGGATAGCGCTCCGGGCCGACGGGACGATAGACGTCGGCCGCGAGATGAACGCCGTCCGCCATGCGCATCCGAAGAGTTTCGATGTCGCGGAGTGCCAGCATGCTTATCTCATGACCGAAAAGCGGGTTTCGGAGGTGAGCCTCTTCATGTCAAATTTGCGCGTCGCCTCGATGACGCGCACCAAACCTGCCGCGGCCCGGTCAAGCACCAGCGCGCCTTTGACGGCGTCGGCATTGGCGGCATTTCCGCTAACGCCTGCGGGATGAAGGTCCTGCGCCTGCCAGCCAAAGCCGACCGCGCCTTCCGCCGTCAACGGGCTGCCGGACTGCTCGATGCCGACGGTCAGCGGCACGAAATCTTCGGCCTTATCCATGGCGACCAGCTCTGGCGCGATGGCCAGCATCATGCTGGTTTCGATATCGCCGCCGTGAATGCCGTGAACGATTTCCGCGGACGAAAACAGATCGTCGACCGGCGTGATCCTGAACCAGGAGCAGGCGACCGCCAGCATGTCAAGTTCGACACGGATATCGCGGCAGGTCATCTCCATCAGCGAGATCTGCCCGCCATGAGAATTGAACAGGATCATCTTTCGAACGCCGGCCCGCTTCACGCTTCTGGCCATATCGAGCCAGACGAGCCGCAGGGTTTGCGCCGATATGGTCAGCGTCCCCGGATAGGCGAGGTGCTCATCCGACTTGCCGACACCGAATGCCGGCAGGATGAGGACGTCCGCGTTTGCGTCAAACAACGGCACCATCCGATCGATGATGGCGGCGTTGATGGCGGCGTCAACTTGTACGGGAAGATGGGGGCCATGCTGCTCGACAGCCGCAATCGGCAGGATGACGACGGTCTCGCTCAGATCGCGGGACGCAAAATCCGCGGTCGAATAATCGGCCCAGTAAAAGGAACGCGTCATGCGCCACTCCGCATGGCCGGCATGCCGGTATCGGGCGAGCTTGCCGATTGCCGATTGGCCTTGGCTATCACGATCTCGAAGTCGTCGGCGATTGGCAGATCCGGTGAGACGTAAGATGCCAGTTCCGGCAGGATGACCGCTTCCCGATCGAGCAGCAGCCGGCGCAGGACGCCGCGCACGAGCCGTGGAACGGCATGCTTGTGCCCACTGATCGACGTAGAGTGCGGACCGTGACTGACGAAACTGCTGCTGTTGAAGGCAAATACCCGGCTGACCCACGTCTCATCCGGATCTTTCGGGATGAACCCGTAGAATCCGTCGAGATAGGGAAACCGTGCCAGCCGGGCATCCATGTGGCCGTCTTGCGGCGTGTAACGTTCGCCCCAAAGCGCGACCTTGTCATGAATGGTTTTGAGTTCAGGCCTGACGGCGAGATCGACATCCATCCCCGTTGCAAGAAGCAGGTGATCGAACTCCAGAATCCCGTCCGGGGTGGTGACGCGGATCGCATCTGGCTGTTGAGAGACCTCCAGCCATGGTGTTGCGGGACGAAGCTTAAAATTTTCAAGGCTCATTGCGGTCTCGAAACTGCGCACCGGCGGCGGCTGATCGACGCTGCGAAAGAACCGGGCGATATCCCAGCGGGTTGTCTCGGAAAGGTCAGGGTAATGCGTCATCATGCCGGGCGTCTCGACCGCTCGGTGGGGATTCGTGCGCGGCAGGCGCGCGCGCCGGAAGCAGAGATCCACGGAGGCAGCACCGGCTTCCAGCGCCTTGATCGCATTGTCGAACGCAGAGGCGCCATGGCCGAGCACGCCGACGCGCAATCCCTTCAAAGCGTCGAAATCGACGGGACCGTTCGTGTGATCGAACTTTTCGGGCGCCAGTGCCTCTGATACAAAGGATGGCACCCGCCATGCGCCGGCGCCGTCATACCCGGTGGCCAGCACCACGGTTCGCGCCAGAGATTTTTCAATCCTGCCTCCGATGCGGGTCGTAACCGCGATCAGATCGCCCTCCGGCGCGACGTCCAGGACGTCGCAATGATTGGTGATGGCGATCTGGAAAACGTCGGCATACCAGTCGAGATAGGCCTTCCAGTCTGTTCGCGGAATGCGGGACAGATCCGTCCATGCCTGCTGCCCATAGCGCGTTTCGAACCAGCGGCGGATGGAGAGATTGACGACGTTGAACTCGTTGCCGACCTGGGTCTTCGGGGTGCGTAATTCCTCCATGCGCGCAAAGGTCAGCCATGGCCCCTCAGCCCCCGGCGCGCCGCTGTCCAGGACGCGGATGTGCCGGAGCCCGTCCCACTTAAGGGCTGCTGCGATCGTGACGCCTGACTGGCCGCCACCGACGATGATCGCATCGGCGATATCAGCCGCGTCTGGTCTCGGCAGGTCGCTGAGCCATGCTACGCTCGGGTAGCCGAGGGCGGCAAGATCGGCAAGGGCTGCCTGCTTCAGGTCGTCAAGTGTCACGCGCGGCGCATCGATTGGGGCAATCATCATAGGTAATCTCGTATATGGGCCATACGTCCGCGCAGGCGGCGTCGGCGATTGATTTCGGTCAGCGCCACGATCAGGGCCGTCAACACGAGGACGGCCACCTGCATGGCATTGAGGTCGGGCTTCAGCTCGCGCCGGAATTCCGATGCGACGATCAGCGACAGGGGCTGCGTGCGGCCGGCGAGGAACATGGAGATCGTCAGGTCGGCCAGCGACAGGATGACCCCGATGGAATAGGCGGCACTCAGCGCGACGCTCAACTGTGGCAGCAGAACGCGCCGGAAGCTCTGCCACGGGGTGGCGCCGAGATCCCGCGCCGCTTCTTCAAGCCGCGGGTCGAGCCGGACCAGCACGGCGGCAAGGATTGTGGTGGTGAAGGGAATGACGACCAAAGTCTGCGCCAATATGAGCGCGGTTGCCCCACGGCCCAATCCCACCCAGCTCATGAGCATGGCCTGCGCAATGGAAAGCACCGTCTTCGGCACCAGAAAGGGCACGAGGACCAAGATGGCGAATGCTGCCCGGAACTTCATGCGTGGCGACGTCACGGCCAATGCTGCCATCAGCCCGATCAGCGCGCCGAGCAGACCGACGGGCTGTGCAATCAGAAAACTGGTGACGAAGCCGCCCAGAAAGGCTTCGTTGCCGAAAAGATCGGCATACCAGATGAAAGTAAAACCGCTCAACGGGAAGGCCATCGTGCTTGCGGCGTTGAAGGAAAAAATTCCGAGAACGACGATCGGCAGATAGAAGAAACACACGGCAAGGCCGAGCGTGAGGATGACCAGGCGGCTCATCGTGCCCCCCGCCGAAAGACTGCCCGCGCACCATCGAACCGAAGAAGCATGGTCACGAACCCGGTGGCAAAGGCGAACAGGACGACAAGAAGGCTGAGCGATAGCGCGGAAGCCAGCGGCCAATCGAACGCCGTCCCGAACAGGTTGTCGATCATCGCCATCGGGGTCGCACCCGACGTCCCGCCCAAAAGGCTCGGCGTCATCATGTCGCCGGCGGCGAGTGCAAAGACCGTAAAGACGCCGACAGCCAGTCCGGGTGTGGTCAAAGGCAAGATGACCTTGAAAAACGCGTCTATCGGGCGAGCCCCGAGATCCCGTGCGGCTTCGATCAACCGTTTGTCGATAAATTCCGCCGAGATCCAGATGGCCAGCACCATGAAGGGCAGATTGTTGTAGAGAAGCACGAGATGCGTGGTGAACGGCGAAAACAACAGGAATTTCACCGGCTCATCGATCGCGCCAAACCATTTCAGAGCAGCGTTGACCAGTCCTTCGGAGCCGAGAACGACCCGCCAGGCATAAATTCGGACGATCTCGCCGGTGTAGAGCGGCGTCAAAAGGACGATGCTGCCGATGCCTTTCCACAAAACGGGAAGCCGCGTCATCGAGACGGCGATCGGGTATCCGATCAAAGCCGCCAGTAAAGCCGTGCCCGCGCCCGAGACGACCGACTTGCCGATCAGAAAGGCGAAGACCGGATTGGTAAACATCTGAGCCCAACTCTGTCCGGAAAAGGCCGGAACGAGCGTGAAGGCATCGAGATCCACCTCGAACACGCTGAAAACCACGAGCACGGCAAGCGGTAGAACGCATCCGAGGATTAAAATACAGGCGACTGGCACCGCGAGCTGTGCCCGGTGAAAAACCGAAGCCATCAGTCGATCCTCGTGATGAAGGCGCGGTCTTGATCGACGACGAGCCCTACGTTCGCGCCAGGCGAAAGCGGGTTATCCGCCATGAACCGCAAAATGACGCCGTTAACCTCGGCCTCGGCAAGGTAGCGATCTCCTTTGAACACCACATGACGGATCGTCGCGTTCAGGCCATCCGTGCCAATACGGACATGCTCCGGCCGAATGGCGAGCACTGCCTTAGCCCCTTTCGCCAATCCCTCCACTGCCGGGCATTGCACGATACCGGTGGCCGTATCGATCGCAGCCGATCCGGAGCCCCCGCCGGCATCGACGATTTCGCCTGGAATGAGTGCCGCGGCGCCGATGAAGTCAGCAACGAAAGCGTTGGCAGGGCGGGCATAGATTGTCAGCGGCGCAGCCCTTTGAACGATGCGCCCCTTGTTCATGACAACGACGATGTCGGAGAGCGCAAAGGCCTCCTCCTGATCGTGCGTGACGTAGACGAAGGCAATACCGAGACGCCGCTGCAAATCCTTCAGTTCGATTTGCAAATGCCCGCGCATCTTTTTGTCCAGTGCAGACAAGGGCTCGTCGAGAAGCAGCAGATGCGGCTCGGCGATGATGGCGCGGGCCACCGCGACCCGCTGCTGCTGGCCGCCAGAGAGCTGGTGTGGATACCGATCGCCGAACTCCGCCATATGCACGGCGTCCAGAGCCCTTTTGACGCGCGCGGCCACATCGACATTGCTGTGGCGCCGCAGTGTCAGCGAGAACGCGATATTTCCGAATACGGTGAGGTGCGGAAACAGCGCGTAGCTCTGGAATACGGTGTTGACCGGACGTCGCTCCGGCGGAACGCCGGAAAGCGACCGTCCGTCAAGCACGATCGATCCCGCGTCCGGCGTCTCGAAGCCGGCGATCATGCGCAAGATCGTCGTCTTCCCGCATCCGGAAGGGCCGAGAAAGGTGGTGAAAGCCCTTTCCGGAATATCGAGATCGACGCTATCGACCGCGCGGTCCCTGCCGTAATTCTTGGTCAGACCGCGCGCCGAAAGCAAAAGCCCGGATCTTGACGGATCGGCCGCCATGTCAGGCGTCGCCGTCACGATCAGCTTGCCTTGACTTCATTCCAGATCTTCAGCCACTCGGAATAATTCTCCGGGGCGACCGGCCACATGAACGACTTCATCACGTCCATGTCGTCGACGAAGATCGCTTCCTGCTGCTGCTTCGACAATTCGTCGCGGATGATCGAGGATGTGGTCGCATAGTTGCCGATCTTAGCGATCTGGGTCGCGAATTCCGCCCCAAGCAGATAATCGATGAACTTGTAGCCGATCTCGCTCTTTTCCGCAGACAGCGTGGCCGGCATGGCAAAGCAGTCGCACCAGCCCATAATGCCGGCTTTCGGCTTGGCCATCCCCATCGCCAGCTTGTCTTTCAACGCATCATAGGGAACCCGCCACGAAAACGCGCAGGAAACCTCGCCGGTGGCAAACAGATTGGTGAGATCGCCGATCGTCTGCCAATAGGTGCGCAGCAGCGGCTTCTGCGCAACCAAAAGCTTCTTGGCTTCCGCCAGCTCCTTGGTCTCCATGAGAAAGACCTTGTCGCGCGGCACGCCGGCGACCAGACCGGCGATGCCAATGGATTCCAGCGCATAGTCGCGCATGGCAAGCTGGCCCTTGTATTTCTCATTGAACAACGTCGTGTAGTCAGGCTCGCTGTCGAACTTGTCCTTTCGGTATACGATTGGATTGAGGCCCCAGAGATAGGGAACCGCGAACTGCTTGCCCGAGGCATCGAGAACCTTGGGCGTGGTCTTGAAGACGTCGTACATCTTGGCGGCGTTGGGGATCTTCGCCATGTCGATTTCTTCAAGCAGGCCTGCCTTGATATAGCGCCAGCTTCCATTCAGCGACGGATTGATCATGTCCCAGTCGGAAGCCGTGCCGGTTTTGAGCGCCGCGAACTGCGCGTCCTCGCTGGAAAGATAGGATAGCTTTACCTTGACGCCGGTCTGCGCCTCGAAAGCCGCAATGTATTCAGGGTGCCCGTTGGAATCCCAGGTCGCCCAGACCATTTCGGAAACGGCAGCTTTGGCACTGCTCAGTGAACCGAATATCCCCGCCGCCGCGCCGGCGGCGATCCCTGCAAGCACTTCACGTCGGCTAACTCCTGAACCTGCCATCATGCCCTCATCTCGTTGCGAGTGAACTGCGACCAATGTCGTTTGTTTGGACAGGAAAGCCTATAACCGAACCCAAATAGACTATATTGCACTGCGCAAAAGCCCGGCGACCTCGGCCGCGATCCCGCGAGATTGGTTTAAACGAAGACCGGCGCTCCGGACCGCAGGAATGTGATCGGTACCGACTCCGTCGGATCGAAGACGCGGACGCCGGCCGCAACCGACTTGATCATCTGCCGGAGCCAGACGTGATCGGGAGACTGGTGCTTGCACTCATGCCAGAGCATGTAGAACTGCATCTGTCCGAGTTCTCGAGGTGCCTCGAGAACGACGAGCGGAAAGGCCTGAGCGATCTGCTCGGCAAAAATTCGGCCCGTGGTGAACACGAGGTCCGATTGTGTCAGCACGTAGGGCGTGATCGCATATTCTGGTACGGATACAGCGATGTTGCGCTTGAGCCCGAGTTCGATCAGCCGCCCGTCGATCGGGCTGAGATGGGCCCGCTTGTCGGAAGTCGGAGAAAGATGCTTTTCCTTCAGGAACTCGCCCATCGAGATCGGCTCACGTTGACTTGCCAGTCTATGGTTCGGGCGGACGACGCAGACAATGTCGGTGGTTAACAGGGGAGACATCCTCAGATACTCCGGCGGATGCGGCCAATTGCCGATGACCGCATCGATGGACCCGTCCGCAAGCTGGCTGATAAGATCATCATAGCTCGGCATGTGGGACGCATCGACGCCGACATTGGGTGCCTTTTGTGCAATTTTTCCGACCAGCTGAGGCAGAAACACGGCTCCGAGGCAATTGTCTGCGATGATGCGGAAGTTTCGCGTCGCATTGTCCGGGTCGAAGGTAGCATGAGGCGACAGATGCGCGTCGATCTGGCCGAGAATGTCGCGCAACGTCTCCTTCAGGGCGAGACCTCGCTCCGTTGGTACCAGCGCCCCTCCGGACCTGACCAGAAGCGGATCGTCCAGCATTTCCCGCAGCCGTTTCAGCGTCAGGCTGACCGTCGGCTGGGCCTGCCCCAGAATGTCGGCGGTCTTTGAAACGCTGCATTCCGTCAGCAAGGTCAGGAGCGTGCGCATCAGACGCACATCCATCATGCCATTCGCCTGTCGCATCATGATCAGCCTTCCCTTGTCGAACGGTGCAACAAGCTTGAGAAGAGGCATATTTCATGCCAGCCGGGGAGCTCGCTGGTCATGCCTGCAATTACTGCGATCAAGAGTATTGAAAGTTGTCGGGCAGAGGATCGCCCGATTTGGAGGTATTCCCGCACGGGGAATTTGCGCCCACTACCGTGTCCGGGGCTACTCCAATATATCCGGTAACGCGTGTTGTTCGAGGCGCGCCGCAACATTCACGCCGTCGCCGAACACATCGTCCTCGGTGATCATGACCTCGGCGTAGTTTATACCAATTCGAATTTTAAGAGGATCGGTGCCGCTGGCGGCTACAGCCTCGCTGGCCATCAGATGCTGTACCTGCAACGCCGTCGAGATGGCGACGGCCGGGCTTTCGAATAGCGAAAGTAGGCCGTCACCCATAACTTTGATTGTCCGACCGCCACTTGTAGCCGCAAAGTTGAAGTGTCCTGTTTCTGCAAAGTTGGAATGTCACTCTCCCCCCATCTGCCAAGCTGGACCCATATGTACAATTGGCATCGTCCGCACGGCAGCCTGAAATCAAAAACACCCATCAGTCGCCGGCCTCAACCGAGACAACCTCTTGAGCATCCACAGCTAGAGCGTGTCAGAGCGTGTCGATCAGCCCTCCGTCCACACGCATCGAAGCGCCGGTCGTTGCGGATGCCAAAGGTGAGGCCAGATAGGTGACGAGATTGGCGACTTCCTCGACGCTCGCAGCTCGTTGGATGATCGAACCGCTGCGGTGCTTCTTGACGAAGTCCGCTGCGACCTCCTCGATCGGTTTCCCCGTCTTTGCACGCTCCTCGGCAAGCATCGCCTGGACGCCTTCGGACAGCGTGGGGCCCGGAAGGACGGAGTTCACGGTGACGCCCGTGCCAGCCATGCGCTTGGCAAGGCCGCGGGCAACCGCGATGTCTGCGGTCTTGCTGACGCCGTAGTGGATCATCTCGACCGGAATGTTGAAGCCGGATTCCGACGCGATGAAGATAACGCGGCCCCAGTCGAGTTTCTGCATGCCGGGAAGATATGCGCGCGAAAGCCTGACGGCGGACATGACGTTCACCTGCCAGTGGCGGTCCCACACTTCGTCGTCCGCCTCGAAGAAGTCGAGGGGCTGAAAGATGCCCGCGTTGTTGATGAGGATGTCTACATGAGGAACTTTGGCGACGAGAGCGTCACATCCTTCAGCGGTTGCGAGATCGGCTGCCACGGCGGCTACGCTTCCCCTGGCACCTTCGCCTTTTAGGCGATCGGCTGCCTTGGCGGTCTTTTCTTCGGACCGGCCGTTGACCACCACGTCCGCGCCCGCCCTCGCGAGCTGGCGGACGATCGCGTAGCCAATGCCTTCGGTGGATCCGGTAACTAGAGCGGTCTTGCCTGTGAGGTCGATCTGCATCTGCTGCTCCTATTGAGGCTGGATCACGGAACCTATGGATTGGCGAGCGGTCTCGCAACAGGCAAATATCCGAGGCGGTTTGCATAGTCACACCCCGGTGGGTAACCCGCGGCCCGCCCTGCAAGCACCAATATCCCGACCAAGTGAGGATCTAAGCAAGGATTTTGTTTGTGACTTGGCGGACCGAACAGCAGGGCGCAAGCTGGATTGTCCTGCCTTCTGCTGCTGGCCGGATAGCTGTAATCCCCGGGGCGGACGGGTCGGTTTCAAATGGACTACACGTTACGCCGCCAATTGCCAGGTGTCGCGCCAACGACACTTGCGAAAACCCTTGTGAAATGACTTTGATCGGCGAAGCCGCAGGCGATGGCGACTTCGGCGAGCGGCGCGTTCGAGGTGCGCAGCAGGGTGCGGGCTCGATCTATTCGTTGGCTGAGAAGCCATTGATAAGGCGTCATGCCCGTCGTCTCGCGAAAGGCGCGAATGAAATAGCCGCGAGACAGATTGCAGGCCTGCGCCACTTGCTCGATCGAGATGTCGCCTTCAAGGTTTTCGAGAAGCAGACCTTTCGCCAGATGCTCGTGCGAGCGCGACAGGCTTCGTGATCTATTGGGGGTTGCAACGGACCGGCCGCCATAGCGTTGAACCAGGTAAGTCCCGATGGCTGTGGTCATCTGGTCGATGAACAGCGCACTTGCCTCCTCCGGTTTTTCGAGCGCCGGGATCAGCGCCCGAGCGAGGTTGGCAAGCACGATGTCTTTCGAGGCGGTTTCGGCTGCAAGCGAGGTGATGCCCGAAAGTTCCGCATCATCGGCAATCCTGGTGAGAGCCGCAGGCGAGATTTCGAACAGGAGAAAATCGAAAGAACCGCTGAGATCTGCTTTGTAGGCCTCGGACAGATCGCGAATGTAGATCGAGTTCTCCGCAAAGTCGTGGGTCGTCACATGATGTTGGTGATGGATGCGCCGCGTGTGACCGCCGATCGAAGAGACACCGACAACGAACCCTCGGTCGCTAGCTGATGTCATGACCTGATCAAGCCGCACGACGCTCGTTCCCTTGCGAAAGACCGCAATATCAGAACCTGCCAGTGCCTGGTTGATCGACAACTGTTTTAGAGGACATCCGAAGGTGTCGGTTGCCGTTGCGCCGAGTGATTTCACGTGACTGTCGGACATAGGAACCAAGACGCCCAGCTTTCGTTTTTGGAAGACCAATCTCGCGGCTCAGCCCTTCAGCCCAGCCTTCTGGAAATTCGCCGAATCTCGTCGACGAGGATGCTTTTGTGCAAGATAGATGCTTCGAAGATGTATAGGAACTCTCAAATCGTGGCATCGCAACGGTCGGGCTATACCGTTCCCAGCCCGGAGGATCGAGACACATTTGAGTGAAGCGTTGGCGGTCAGCGACAGGATTGCAACATGTTTTGGCATCGGTGCAGCGAGGGCCTTGGTCATCAGGCCTCTTCGCGAGGCGAAGCTCTCTGTCGTTCATCTTGACCACGTTTATGGAGATGCGGAGCATCCGGTCTTCCTCCCGGCCGATGATGCCTTCCTGCTCATGCTCTATCTCGTCGATGTCGATCATCGCGACATCCGTCCGGACCAGACCGTGGCACCCTTGAAGACCTATCCCAAAGGTTCTGTCTGTCTCATCAGTCTGAGGAACGGCGCCGCAATCTCGATTGGCGGTCATTTCGAGGCGCTTGCCTTTCATATCCCGAACTCGCACTTTGCCGAGCTCGCCGAGGAGGCAGGCGAGCCGCGCGTCGATGACCTTGCGACCTGCCGAGGCATTGACGATCAGGTGATCCGCAATATTGGTGGAGCACTGATGCCGATGTTCGACATGCCGGACGAAGTCAGGGATCAGCTGCTTCCCCATATAGGGCTGGCGTTAAACGCCCATCTCGCGCATCGTTACGGACGCTCACCCGCACAACGGCTGTCGGCCAGCGGTCGGCTGTCTCCCATGCAGGAAAAGCGCATCAAGACGTACATGGCCGCAAACCTGTCGGCCAACATGACCGTCGATCAGATTGCCGAGGCCACCGGTTTTTCAGTGGATGAGCTGCGTTCAGGCTTCTTGAATACAACCGGGCAGTCTGTCGCCGAATGGATGTCGGCGTACCGCATGACCAGGGCCCAAGCACAGCTCAGCAGAACCGGTGATACTATCGCGCAGGTGGCTGCGACGTGCGGTTTTGCTGATGAGGACACATTCATCGACACCTTCTCGAAGACTGTGGGAGTGGCTCCGGCGGAGTGGCGCTCACGCAATCGGCACTAGGAGAGTTGAAGCTGGAGCGGCGCTGCACCGCGATCTTTTCCCTGATCTCGGTTTCAAGGAAAGGCGCCGATAACGTCTTGGTGAAAACAGCTTCAGACGCGTTGTGCGCCGTCCGGATGCGGCACTAAAGCCGCACCCGGACCGACCAATCAGGCTTCGACGAACGCCAGGAGATCGGCGTTGAGGACATCGGCATGGGTGGTCAGCATGCCGTGCGGATAGCCCTTGTAGACTTTCAAAGTGCCATTCTGCACCAGCGTTGCGGACAACCGGCCGGCATTGTCGATCGGCACGACCTGATCGTCGTCGCCATGCATGACGAGGGTCGGAACCGTGATCGCCTTCAAGTCTTGCGTCTGGTCGGTTTCGGAGAAGGCCTTGATCCCATCGTAATGGGCCTTGGCGCTGCCCATCATGCCCTGCCGCCACCAATTCTGGATGACGCCAGGGTAGACCTTCGCGTCGGAGCGGTTGAAGCCATAGAACGGACCGGTGGGGAAGTCGATGAACAGCTGCGCGCGGTTATCGGCGACGCCCTTGCGAATGCCGTCGAAGACTTCCATCGGAAGGCCGCCTGGATTTGCCTCGGTCTTCAGCATGAGCGGCGGAACGGCGGAAACCAGAACGGCCTTGGCAACGCGCCCGGCCGGCTGGCCGTATTTTGCAACGTAGCGGGCGACTTCTCCCCCGCCGGTCGAATGGCCGATATGGACGGCATTCTTCAGATCGAGCGCTTCGACGACAGCGAAGGCGTCGGCGGCATAGTGGTCCATATCATGTCCGTCGGAAACCTGTGCCGAGCGGCCGTGACCACGACGGTCGTGGGCGACGACGCGATAACCCTTCGACAGGAAGAACAGCATCTGTGCGTCCCAATCGTCCGACGAGAGCGGCCAGCCATGGTGGAAGACGATCGGCTGGGCATCCTTGCGCCCCCAATCCTTATAAAAGATCTCGACGCCGTCCTTGGTGGTGATGTAGCCCATTCTCTTGTCTCCTTGATTGAGGTGGGGGGGTGAAAATCTTGGCCGCAGATCGCGGTTGAGCAGTTATTTTGCGTCGCCTTCCGGTGTCTCGACCTCGGCCATCAGGGCCAAGAGACCGAGCAGCGGCGGGATCGCGAGGCACCAGATGCCAAGCCAAATGAAGGCCGTAGCGGCTGCACCGCAGCCGATGGCGAATGCGCAGACACTGGTCAGCATCTTGATCATCCGTTTCTTGGCGGCATTTTTCGCCTCCAGGCTTTGGCCGCGAATGACATCAGCCAGATCGATCATGATCTGAGTGGTGTTGCCGGTCATCATCGTCGTCGGTGGTGCCTTCGCGAGATGGATCTTGTGTGCGGCATTCTGGATCGCCATCGCGGCCACGAGCACCATGCCTGTCAAGATTGCCGGCCATCCGTCCCCCTTCGGGAAAGGACCATAGGAAACCGCAAGGGTTGCCGCTACGATCAGCAACAGGAGCTTCACCCTCATCATCGTGCTCAAAACCGGGTATTTGCGCCCGGCGAGCCAGAAGCTCGCCAGTCTGGTTACGAGAATAACTGCGCAGAAGACCGGGAGAGCGAGAAGCTTGGCGATGATCCCGGACGTGCCGAGCACAACGGCTGCGCCGAATGTCACGAAATTTCCTGTCACATGCGCCGTAAACAGTCCCTGAAGCGCCAGAAAGCCTGCTGTGTCGACGTATCCGGCATCGAAGCTCAAAACTGTTGCGAGAGAGATTTTTTTCATGTGTGCTTTTCCTTGCCGTCCCGTTACCAGGAGAATTTCAACTCGGCGCCGAGATGGTTGCTATTGTGGCCGCCGGCCCGGCGGATTCGTTTCGCCAACGTGGTAGTGAACGGCCGCTAGGGCGCCCGTCAGCTTTGCATTGAAGGCGTAGTCCGCGCGCCTCAACAGCCGCAATCGGCCCCGACGGTGAAGGACTGCCTGACATTCGGTTCGTCGCGCGATGAAACGAAGCGCTGCAAGTCGAAGGCAAAGTCCTGGCGTCCGCAAGACGCCTTGCGGCGAGGGGTGTGAGATATTCTGCGTCATCATGGCAGGCTCTCCAAGCGGTGGTCACTCTGAGACAAGTGGTGCGTGGATCTCGGCGATGTATCCGCCGGGGAACTGAACGATGGCTGCCTGACGCTTCTCCGACTTGTAGGGCTGAACCAGCACTGTCGCGCCCGAAGCGGTGGCCTTTGCGACGGTTGCATTGAGATCCTTCACCGCATAACCGGTGGTCTCATAGCCATAAGGGTAAGGAAGGTGACCATCGGTCACGAGGACCGACATGTTGCCGAAGTCGGACGTAATACGGACGCGCCGGTAGGTGTCGCTCGGGCGACCGATCTCGACGCCGGGCGCCCTTCTGTCGTCGGAGACGATCTTGCCCTTTGAGAAGGTCAGAAAATCATGAATGAAGGCGCCGACGGAATCCTTTGAAACATATATCCGGTTTTCAGGGACCGTATCGAACTTCGGATAATCCGGCGCCTTGGTGTGCCAGTAGAGCTGCATGTTGACGCCGCCTGGCCATTGGATGACGGCATCGCGCCCGATCGGATCAGGGAAGGCATCGACGATGACTGAGGCTCCGGCATTTCGAGCATCGCGGATCGCCCGGTCCATGTCCGTCACGAGATATCCTGTCCGTTCCCTGCCGAAGGGATAGGGGATCGGCGTCTTGAAGCCGAACAGCGAGACTGTGCCTGCAGGAGTTTGGATCAGTTGCGAGGTCGTGCTGCTCGGTGTCGGCGTCACCGTGGCGACCATCTGCTTGGTCGATGCACCGCCGAATGTGGCGACGAAACTCGCCGCAAAGGCATCGACGTCGGTCACCGGAACATAGACATGAGTGGTGTCGTATTGCGCGCCAACCGCCATGTTCTTGCCGGCAGCCCCGGCGGCTGTAGCAGAAGAGGCCATGATCGTAGCGACGGCGATGGCGACGGCGAATTTCAATCCAGCTGATGGAAAGGTCATGGATACATCCTCATGGTTACGTCGGGACCGGCAGGCATCTGTCTATGAAGGGATAGTGGCTCAGGCGTCAGAGGTGAACAATTGCAATAATGCTGCCGATTGAATTGCCGGTTTTGCAATAATTGGGGCGCCGAAGTCTGGTCGGACATATGGTTTTGATAGCTGGCTGCCGGCGATTTTGCGCCGCCATTTCCTGGAGGTCGAGTTCACGCTCGGTCTGTCGCATGACGGTCCCGTGGATCTCGCCAGCGCTGATTTCTAGATCTCAGCCCGACCGGCTTTGTTGGCCGCAAGGACGGCTCCGAAATGTCGGGATTTGATGTCATCATCCCAGGCCCCGGACGACGCGCTCTATTTTCCGCTCGCGCGTTTGCGCAGGTCGACAAGCGCGACGAAGAGGAAAGCACCGCTAAGACCGATGTGCTCGAAGAAGCCGTTCATGGCGGCCGAATGCTCGGGTCCGGCGGGGATCTCCCAGAACCGCAGGGCAAGGTATGTCGCCATCAAGGTGAATATCGCCAATGCAAGAGCCCCCAGCCAGCGCAAGCGCCCCGAAAGGATGAGGGCAGACATGGCGAGTTCAAAGATCGGTACCCCGACTGCAAAGAGTGGCGCCGGAGCCAGCCCGAAATGGTTCATCTCGGCGACGGCCCCCTGAAAGTCGAAAACCTTCGTCAGCGGACCCTGAATGTAGGCGGAGCAGAGCGCGAGCAATGCCAGGAAGTCGGCGCCGAAAGCCTTGCCGGCGGAGCTGCCGGTATCTTGAGTATGGATGGACGTCATTATGAGTATCCTCAAAAGACCTGTGATCAGAGCGGGTGGATCATGTCGCGGGCGTAGGAAAGACCAATGCCGTAACCGCCGGCATGCGCTTCGACGATCGCTCGCGCGTCAATGTAGGTTTCTTTTCTCGTCCAATCGCGCTGAAGCTCGAGCAAGACCTGCAGCCAGGACGTCATCGTCGCACCCGCCGCCTCCATTCTGCGCAACGCAAGGTTATGGCTATCGGATGTCACGCCACCGCATGCGTCGGCGATGACGGAGATCGCATAACCTTCGGCGAGTGCCGAAAGCACGGGGAACGAGACGCAGGCTTCCGTCAGAAGACCCGAAACAAGCAGTGTCTTGCGGCCAGTGCGTGCGATCGCTGCCTTTGCTGCATCGTCTTCCCACATGTTCATGTTGCGGCGCTCGATGGATGCGACCTCGGGCATGACGCTTTGAATTGCCGGCATCATGGGCCCGCTATAGACCTTCGAGGCCGACGTCGAAGCGATCACCGGGAGCTTGAATGCTTTCGCTGTCTTTGCCAGTGCGACCATGTTGCTGAGAAGGACCTGACGATCCGTCGACCCGACGCCAAAGGCGAGACCGGCTTGCTGATCGATCATCAGCACGGCTGGCTGAGCCGGTTCAAGGAGTGGAATAGCGGACATGATTTCTCCGGGCTGCGGCCATTTTCAACGGGCCTCATCGTTCGTCGGGAAGCCCCTCTACAGATTGTGCCGAAGAGGGAGTTCGTATTGACAGACCGCGTTCTCAGACGGCCCAGCACGAGCAGCCAAGGGCGCCAAAGAAACCCTTCAGATCGGCGATAGGAAGCTTCGATGTCCAGGCACCGGCATGATCGTGGCCATGGACACCGCAATCGCTGGCGCAGCCGCAGGAGGCGATCGCCGTACGGCGCAGCGAGTGTCTGCCTGCACCGTCGGGCTCGCCCCAGGCGGCATAACCGCCGAACTTGCGAACCGGTGACCAGTCCGGCATGGCGGGCGGAATATCGCTCTCATCCAGAGTGGCAAAATTGTCGGCACCGTAGACGATCTTGCCGCCCACCATGGTGAGTTCCGACGTCAGGAACGAGATCTCGTCCTCGGCGCAGGCGAAGAAGTCCTTGTCCGGGACAATCAAATCGGCAAACTGGCCCTTTTCGATGCGTCCCTTCTTGCCCTCCTCGTTGGAGAACCACGTGACCTTTTCGGTCCACATCCGCAGCGCCGTCTCACGGTCGAGACAATTGGCACGCGGGTAGAGCTGCATGCCGCCGACAGTCTTGCCGGTAACCATCCATGACAGCGAGACCCAGGGATTATAGGAGGCAACGCGGGTCGCATCCGTGCCGGCCGAGACGTTGACACCCTTGTCGAGCATGCGCCGGATCGGCGGGGTGGCTTCGGCGACACCATGGCCGTAGCGCTCGACGAAATATTCGCCCTGATAGGCCATGCGATGCTGCGTGGCGATGCCGCCGCCGAGTGCTGCGATGCGATCGATCGAGCGATCGGAAATCGTCTCGGCATGATCGAAGAACCAGTTCAGGCCCTCGAGCGGAATATCCTTGTTGACCTTCTCGAACACATCGAGCGAGCGGCTGATCGTTTCGTCATAGGTGGCGTGAAGCCGCCAAGGCCAGCGGTTTTCGGCCAGCACCCGAACGACGTCTTCCAGTTCGCCTTCCATTTCCGGCGGCATGTCCGGGCGGGGCTGGCGAAAATCCTCGAAGTCCGCGGCGGAAAACACCAGCATCTCACCGGCGCCGTTGTGACGGAAATAATCGTTGCCCTGCTTGTACTTCACAGACTGCGTCCAGTTGAGGAAGTCTTCCTTCTCGCCCTTCGGCTTCTGGGTGAAGAGATTGTAGGCAAGCCGGACGGTCAGCTGATGTTCGTCCGATAATTTTTGGATCACAGCATAGTCGTCCGGATAGTTCTGAAATCCGCCGCCGGCATCGATGACGCCGGTGATGCCGAGCCGATTGAGCTCGCGCATGAAGTGACGGGTCGAATTGACCTGATAGTCGAAAGGAAGTTTCGGACCCTTGGCAAGCGTCGAATAGAGGATACCCGCATTCGGCTTGGCCAGCAGCAGGCCCGTCGGATTGCCGTTGGCGTCGTGCGTGATCTCACCGCCGGGCGGGTTCGGCGTATCCTTGGTATATCCGACGGCGCGAAGGGCCGCGCCGTTCAGTAAGGCCCGGTCGTAGAGATGCAGCAGGAAGACTGGCGTGTCGGGCGCGACGGCATTGATCTCCTCGATCGTCGGCAGGCGCTTTTCGGCGAACTGGTGCTCGGTGAAGCCACCGACGACGCGCACCCATTGCGGGGCGGGTGTGATGGCCACCTGGCGCTTGAGCATGTCCATCGCATCGGCGAGCGAGCGGACGCCGTCCCAGCGGAGCTCCATGTTGAAGTTGAGACCGCCCCGCACAACGTGAGTATGGTTGTCGATCAGACCAGGCAGTACACGTTTGCCCTTGAGATCAATGATCTTTGTATCCGGTCCGGCGAGTGCCATGACGTCGCGGTCGGTACCCACGTCGATGAATAGGCCGTCCTTGATGGCCACTGCGGTGGCGTTCGGATTTGCGCGATCAAGCGTCGTGATCAATCCATTGTGAAGAACGATGTCTGCGTGCATGGAAGCGGCTCCGGTCTTGTTGGGATCGGCGGCATTGGCCGGTGAAAACAAGTTTGAAAAGGCGAGGCTCGATGCTGCGCTGAGGAATGTGCGGCGCGTCGTCATCAGCTTTTCCCCGATGTTGAAGCTTCATGGGGTGGGTTCACCGCCACCACGTTTTTTCCGCCCTTCGGGAGGTGACCGAACATGTGCGGCTTGACCTGATGAAGCCAGGAGACGGCGACAGGCTCGCGAGCCCAAATGCTCTTTGCCAGTGGCACAAGCTGCTCGCCGACAAGGATGCCGAGCAGCCCGATGAGCGCGACGACAGGCGGGGCAGGCGAGCGGACATTGATCAGGCTGTAGATCACGCCCACCAGCAGGCCGGCACCGAGTGAAAGAAGATAGAGTTTCATGGGGGAACCTCGCGTGGTGAAGGAAAATCACTCCGGCAGGAAGCGGCCGGCCGGAGTGATTGACGGTTTATTTGGCAGGGTTCGGGCCGATCCGCTTGCCGTGCTTGACGCGTTCGGCGCCGCCGTGGACATGCGTAACAGCATAATCGATGCCCATGCCGTACGCGCCGGAATGCTCCTTCACCAGCGACGTGACCGCGTCGTAAGTTTCCTTGCGGGCCCAGTCGCGCTGCCATTCGAGCAGGACCTGTTGCCAGGTGACCGGGACGACTCCGGCCTGGACCATGCGGTCCATCGCATATTTGTGCGCATCGACGGACGTGCCGCCGGAAGCATCCGCAACCATGTAGATTTCGTAGTCGGTATCGTTCATGCAGGAGAGCGCGAAGGTCGTGTTGCATACCTCCGTCCAGAGGCCGGCGACGACAATCTTCTTGCGGCCATCGGCAGCGTGCTTGGCAAGCGCGTCGCGGACGTTCTGGTCGTCCCAGGAATTCATCGACGTGCGCTCAAGGATATCGTTGTCCGGGACGACAGCGAGCAGTTCCGGGAAAGTGTTGCCCGAAAAGCTGTCGGTTTCGACGGTGGTGATGGTGGTTGGGATGTTGAATATCCTTGCCGCCTTGGCAAGACCGACGACGTTGTTCTTCAAGACCTGGCGATCGATCGACTGAACACCGAAGGCCATCTGCGGCTGCTGGTCGATGAAGATGATCTGACTGTTCTGCGGGGTGAGGACCTGAAGCTTGCTGGACATCTCGTGTCTTCCTTTGACTAGGTTGAAGGTAGGTAATGGGGCAGGGAAGGCGGCACGTCTTGAAAGTTATGCCGCCTTATTGTTGGAAAGCGACGTCAGGCGGCGAGCGGCGTCAGCCCGGCCTCGATCTGGTCACGATAAGGCTCGTAGCGAGCCGGCAGCTTCAAAACCTCGCCGAGATGTGCCGTATCTTCGTCGCGGTCGAAACCGGGTTCGTTCGTGGCGATTTCGAACAGGACGCCGCCGGGTGTCCGGAAGTAGATGGCCCAGAAGTAATCACGGTCGATGACAGGTGTTACCTGGTAGCCCGTATCCATCAGGGACTTGCGGACTTCGAGTTGCTTTGCGCGGTTCTCGACGGCGAAAGCGATGTGATGCACCGAACCTGCGCCCTGCCTTGCGAAAGGCGTTTTCGGAAGGATCTCGAGGTCGATCGTGTCCGCACCATTGCCGCCGGGGATGATGAAGCGGGTCACGTCACCATCCGTCTCAGTACGCTGGTAGCCCATGAAACCGAGCAGTTCGGACGTGGCAGCGGCGTCATGCAGGCGGAACTTGGCACCGGTGAAGCCGCGGATGCCGACGCTTTCGTCGATGCCGGCGCCATTCCAGGCCTTGCGGCCGTCGTTTTCCGCTTCGACAAGGGCAAACGCTTCGCCGTCCGGCCCTTTGAACAGGAGGCGGTCAGCACCGAAGGCAGTGTCGGCCTGCAGGTTTCCGGCTCCCTTTGCCGAGAGGCGATCTTGCCAGAAGGAGAGCGAGCCCTTCGGCACCGCGAACTGTGTTTCGCTGACTTCGCCGACGCCTGGGCGGCCGCGCATCACGTCGGGAAACGGGAAGTAGGTCATGACGGAGCCGGGGGTGCCGGCCTCATCACCGTAGTAGAGGTGGTAGACGTTGGGGTCGTCGAAATTCACGGTCTTCTTGACGCGGCGCAGGCCAAGCGCATCCGTGAAGAACGCGTTGTTCTGGCGGGCATCCGATGCCATCGACGTGATGTGATGCAGTCCCTTGATATCCTTGATCATGATGCTTGCCTCCGCGGCTGGGTTGGTTTGTCTGGTCTGATTGAAAAGCTACGCCCGTTGATCAGTGACCGGAATTGCAATAATAATTGTCAGTGAATTGCCAGGGATGAAATAATCGATGAACGACTACAAACTGCTTCGAACCTTTCTGCTGGCCGCCGAGAAACGGAACTTCGCGCAGGTCGCCCGTGAGCTCGACATGACCCCGGCAGCCGTCACGCGGGCGATCGCGGCGCTGGAAGAAGACCTTGGCGTGCAACTCTTCGTGCGGACGACGCGCCAGGTGTCGCTGACAACCGACGGCGCGATCTTCGCTGCCCAGATCCAGCCGGCGGTGCAGGCGCTCGACAACGCGCGCAAGGATGTGATGAATACTCACAAGGCGGATCACGGACGTCTGCGGATCAGCGCGCCGACCTGGTTCGGCCAGCAGGTCCTGCCGCCAATCCTGTCTGCATTCAAGGAACGCTATCCGAAGATCAGCTTCGAGATATCGCTCGCGGATGGGCTCGTGAATATTATCGACGATGACTATGACCTGGCGATCCGCATTTCCGCGGCACCGTCGGACAAGTTCACGATCTGGCGCAAGATCAGCGTCGTTCGCCGGATCCTCGTCGCAGCGCCCGGCAGCCGGTTTTGCGACATGGAGCATCCGAATGAACTCATTCCCGACGATTGCCTTGCCTATAGCGGCGAGAGCAAGCGGGAGACCTGGACCCTGTCGGACGGCAGCGGCAGTACCACGATTTCTGCGGGCCGCGCATTCAGCGCCAATAGCGGGGAGGTCCTGGCAAGCATGGCTGCCGATGGAAGCGGGGTCGCCATGCTGCCCAAGTTCCATGTGGCCGAGTATCTGCGCACCGGACGCTTGGTCCACGTCCTCAAAGACTGGTCGCCGCCGGACTTGTGGCTGACCCTGTACTACCCCCCGTACCAGGCACTTCCGCCGCGCATCGCCTCATTCTCGAAGTTCTTCGAACAACAGATTCCGGCGTTTATATCGGCGATCGAATGAACTTCGAAGGAGCGTGGTGCCGCTGCTGTTTAAGAATCTCAGATATGACAGCACCACGGGGCCAAGTTTTCGACAGCAAACACATTTTCCTGTTGTCGCAGAAAACGCTATCTGCCGGCGGTTCTGGTCGTATTCTGGAACTGGGAGGACGTCGATCCCGCGAACAAAGTAAACCACCAGTTGTCGCCCGGCCAGCGCGTGACCTTTAGTGCACCCGCGGGTCGTCCGTTTGGTTGTCCACCGCGCCAATTCCCTGCGGGTGGTCGGCCAGCGCAGAAAACTTAGACCCGGCAGTTGACCAGCAGGAACCAACTGCTTCAGAAATCTGCCCCCTCAATGTGTCAGCGATAGTCGATGCCGCAGGAGCAACGACCCGACCGGTCTGGCTTCGGTCGTCGCACGTGCCACCCGCGTCGGGGATCGATGCATCCCCGACCAGCACGTCAGATGGTGGCTTTAGCTTCAATCAGCCGAAGAACGCACGAAGCTGAGCGAAAAACCCGTCTGGTTTGCAACCGGCCATCTTTCGCAAACGGCGAGCGACTGTTGCCGCGCTGACGCGTTCACCGAAATGGCAGAAGCAGACAAGGTCATGCAATTCCTCGTCGCTGAGTTCGAAGAACCGTATGGCTTCTCCGTAGCTATCGCTTTCCATTCCTGCCGCCCGCAGAATGGGATCAGCGAATGCAACAGAGATCGGTGTGCCGTCATCCCTAAGAGCAAGCCGATCTGCAATCGGCCGATATTCGGTTTCGTGAAGCGTCTTGAGATGCGGTCTGGGGCTGCGCTCAAGACTTTCGGCCCACCGTTCAAGCCGTTCGCGCCGCGTCATTTCAAGGCGCTTGCAGGTCGTGCTGACCTTGGCGACGGTTTTCAACTGGTCGAGTGCGTACTGTTCCATTTCGGCCTCCTATCTCCGGAAAAATAGATGGTCCGCCTCCCGAAAACAGCGTCTCTCAGGTCGCAGCTGATGTCCAATCACGATTGAAAACGGCATCTCGTTGACGTTTCCGTAATCGCTGGAGGCGCCTTTTGGTTGCTGACGAGCTCTTTTCTCATAGGGTTTCTGCGCCATGTCATACCAAGGCAACCAGACAGGGTTCGGTATGGACGAGATATTCGAACAGCTTCTGCACCTTTCTGCACGCACCGAAACGCTCATTGCGGTCTACGATGGTCATGACCGGCTGCAATACGCCAACAGCGCCTTTCGTTCGGTCTATTTCATCGAGCCGGACGAGACTCCCCTCTGGCCGGATCTCATGCGGCGCAATTTCGAGCTGCGGCGAGGCACGGTCATTCAAACGAGCAATTTCGACGAATGGCTGCGGTCGACACAGTCGCGCCGCGGCAAGATCGGCTATCGTGCTTTCGAGACGGACCTGCACGATGGCCGATGGTTTTGGATGACCGAGGCGGTCCAGACAAACTGTTGGATGTTGTGCATTGCGAGTGAGATCACCAGTTTGCGAGCTCATGGCAGGATCGTCCGGCAAGATCGCGATCAGGCAATCAAGGCGTCTTACACCGACGAACTCACGGGTGTCGCCAACCGCCGCTTTGTGATGGCACGGGTCGACGACATGCTGGCGGCCGCCCAGCATGGAAGCATTGGCTGCCTTGTCGTGTTCGACATCGACAATTTCAAACACATCAACGATCGGCTCGGTCACCAGGCCGGGGATGTCGTCCTGCGCGATTTTGCGCATCGCATTCATCAGAATGTTCGCCGCAACGATTGTTTTGGGCGGGTCGGCGGAGAAGAGTTCGTTCTGGTGATGCCGTCAACCGGGCCGGAAGACGCCATTGCCATGGTCGAGTGCATGCTGACGGTGATCCGCTTCTCCCGGCCCCTGCCTGAATCACCCGATTTCAGCTACACCTGTTCTGCCGGCATCGCCGCTTGTGCCCCGTCAGACAGCTCCTCGGACCTTTATCGACGCGCCGATCAAGCACTTTATGCTGCCAAGTTAAGCGGCCGGGACAGGGTGCGCGCTGCGTAGGGCCCAATGCATGTCGCCCGGAAGTGTGCAGCGGTTCCGGGGTGCGCCGTTCGCAGAGCAGGGCCTTCGTCGCGCGCCGCAGTCGTGGAGGACGGCGATATGGGGCCTATTCGCTGAGGCAGGAACCAATGTGATTGGACGTGATTTCTTAAATCCCTGATCCGTGGAGCTCTTGGTCATCGTCGCCTTCCCAAGGGGAGGGCATCGCGGTGCGATTGAGGTTGGCCGAGGGCATCGGCATCCAACACTTCAATTCCGGTTCGGCATATTCGATGATGTGCCCGGGCGAGGAATCGGAGGCGCGCCAGCCTTCTGCTCCGAACTGATCGCCATTCGACCAATAGGCGAGGTCAACTTCTGCCGGCCCCTGTTCGGACGGGCGAATCGTGACGAGGATCCGGCTACCGTCTCTCGGTGCGCTTGCCATGTCGCGCCAACGGTCTAGGTCGTCCATCGTTTTTCCTCCTGCCTCGCTGCTGGTTGCGAGTGTCGCCTCGCCATCGGAAACGGTCAATTGAAACTTTGCAGGACCACAAAAGAGAGGAAAGTCCTCACCCGTGGCCTTCATCGAAGGTCTTCGTGTCGCGCCCTCTGATCAGGGCTGAGGAGTTTGGAGTGCTGAGGTTTAGTCCCGATCGATATCCGGGGAAATCGTTGTCCTCGTCTGGATAAGATTTGCGCTGCAGGTTGCGCCTCGGCCTTAAGCGACGGACCATCCACCGTCCACCAGCAGGTTCGCGCCGGTGATCAGGCTCGCAGCCGGCGATGCTAGGAAGACCACGGCACCCACCACATCGTCGGTTTCACCGATCCGGCCGAGTGGAATGTGACCGATCGTCGCTTTGCGATTGTCGGCATCGGATAGAAAAGGTGCTGTACCATCCGTGTGGATGAACGTCGGCGATACGGTGTTTACAGTGACATTATAGGGTGCCCATTCGGCTGCAAGGCAGCGCGTGAGGTGATTGATTGCCGCCTTGCTCATGCAATAGATTGCCTCGCCGCGCAGTGCCACGGTGCCGGCCTGTGAGCTGATGTTGATGATCCGGCCCCCATTGCGTTTGATCATGTGACGCCCGACTGCCTGCGCCATCAGAAAGGTGCCCTTGATGTTGACATCGAGTATCTCGTCAAGGTCCTTCTCCTCGACGAGTTCCGCGAGATTGCCTGGAGCCACGCCGACATTGTTGACGAGGACGTCGATCCGACCGAACGTAGTAAGCGCTGCGTCGACGGCTTGTGCGATATGGGCCTTATTGGGAATGTCCAGTTCAACAGGGAGGACTTTTCGTCCCGCGTCCTCGAGTTCGGCGACCAGACCCGCCGACGCCGCGACATCGCGGACCCCCAAAACAATATCGGAGCCTGCTCTGGCACAGGCAAGTGCGCAAGCTCGACCGATGCCACGGCTCGCTCCCGTCACCAACGTCACCTTGCCCTCAAGGCTGAAGTCCGGCGCATTCTTCTGCATCGTCATGCCTCCCTCGATGAAGCTCATTTATGGCAGCGTCGGTGTGCGGATGCCAGATGTTCTGCTCATGCTGAGGAGCGTCCCCCTGACCAATAGGCGATCCCCCAACGTGGGACGCTCTTACCGGAGCAGCCCATCGCGGCGAAACTCTTCCCACCCGGAGAGGTCGACGGAGGCATCGTTGGGGCCTGACGATGATGCAATCTTGCTGCCGCCACTCTTCAGCGACCGCGTTAGCTTCGCCTTGTAGGCGGCCCGTCGCCGATTCTCCGCAGCCGCTGCAGCATCCTCTTCACGCCAGTCTTCGACAACGCCCCGATCGAGCAGGTGTTCGACCATGCGCGGGTCGAAGACGTGGAAGGTGATATTTCGCGCGCGACCGCGCAGTTTCACTGTGCGCGTCCCTGCACTTGGCAGGCGGCCGTCCTTGAGCCAGCGATGACGCTCGGTCGTCGAGATCGAAAGTATGTCCTGGATTTCGCGCGGGATCACCGGGAGGGTTTCGATGTTCTCCAGCGCCTCGGCGACAACGGCCGACGCGGCATGGAATTCGGCTTTCGAACTGGCCGGCATCGCCAAAGCAAGTTCACCAGCATCGATGTCGAGCGACTTCTTCGTCGCCGATGGAAGCCGCGCGCGAATTTCGAGGAGTATGCCTTTAGCGCGGACTGTCGATCCCAGCGTAGCCGCTGTTGGCAGCGCCCACGTCTTCAGCAGCTCGACGTCGTTCTTTTCTTCCTTCGGCATCATTGAGTTAGATGGGCAGGCGATCCTGCCTCTTCAACAGGAACGAGTCGGGACAAGCGTCGGTGGATGAAGACTGCGTGGCGCCGAACGCTTCATCCGAAGTCATGGCAATAAAAAAGGCCGGGGCGAAATCGCACCGACCTTTCAAACATCGCTCTTCACACCAGTGCCAGTACATCCGTGGTCAAAAGTAGCCGAGCAATTTCGGCAGTCGCGAACACTCCCTTGGAGCGCTCACCAGCAACGCCGATGACCGTGATATAGTGGACCACTACGTTCCTTTCAAGGCTTCGGGCGACGGATGCTCTTCGCGATTTGGTGATTTGCGATGACGGTCGGCTTGAGGAAGCGGGAGAGTTCGAGCCGGCTGTGGCCATCCGGTGCGCGCATCAAAAATACAGCTCTGGTTCAGGCATCTTCGCGATTGGGAATCCTCAACGTCCTGATCTGATCCGCGAGAACGAGGAACGCCCCGCCACCGTCTGATCGGACATCGACTCCGCGCATCTCGCCATGTCGTCGATACTAGCTCGGCCGATTGAACCAGCGGGGCTCGCGCCATCGATAATCTGGTCGATAAGCGGCGTCGTCTGGCGCGGCCGGGCAGAGAAGCGATCTGCGCTGCCGTTCATCGGCGATGTGTGCGGCGTGATGCCGCCTCGCGGATCTGCCATGTCTGCCTCCATCAGAACCTCCCCTGCGATTGCGGCCATCGCGTCCTGCCCCGGCTTTGGGTCCTGCCAGGCTCGCGCCGCCGGCAACGGCTTTGCCGTCCTCCACTGCGTTGCGGCCCTGCGGGTGCAGGCGGCACTTGCCGCCCGGCTTTCGGACCGCCGTAGCAGGTCGCGATGGCCGCGACCTCGAAACGGAGGTTCCAACATGAGCAGGCAGCAAAGCAATCAACGATCCGATATCTACAGCCGCATCACCAACACGATCATCGCCGATCTTAAGCAGGGCGTGCGGCCATGGACCAAACCCTGGACGACGGGACATGCGACAGGTGAGGTCAGCCGGCCACTGCGCCACAATGGCCAACCCTATTCCGGCATCAACGTCCTGCTGCTGTGGTCGCAAACCATCGCCCGCGGCTTTGCCTCATCACGCTGGATGACGTTTCGCCAGGCAATCGAACTCGGTGGCGCCGTTCGCAAGGGCGAAACCGGCACGACCATTGTCTTTGCCAGTTCGTTCAGCCGCACCGAGACGACCGAGACGGGCACTAAGATCGAACAGGACATTCCATTCCTCAAGACCTACACGGTGTTCAACACCGATCAGATCGCCGGTCTTAACGGTCGCTTTGACGACATCGCACCTGTCGAGGATCCGATCAGCCGGATCGGCGATGCCGGCCGCTTCTTTGCCAATACCGGCGCACTGATCCGGCATGGAGGTACGGCTGCCTATTATGCCGCTCAGCGTGATTACATCCAGATGCCATGCCTGGATGCCTTCCGGGACGATGCCGCCTATGTCGCCATCCTCAGCCACGAGATGACGCACTGGACCGGGGCACCGCGACGGCTGGATCGCGATCTCAGCCGCTACGCAAAAGACCGGAGCGAACGTGCCCGCGAGGAACTGATTGCCGAACTCGGCAGCGCGTTTCTCTGCGCCGATCTCGGCATCGTCCCCGAGCTCGAACCACGCCCCGACCATGCAAGCTATCTCGATGGCTGGCTCAAGGTTCTGAGCCACGACAAGCGCGCCATCTTTTCGGCGGCAGCACATGCGCAGCGCGCCGTCGACTATCTGCATTCCTTGCAGCCGGAGCTCGATGAGGAGGAGGCGGCGTAAGCCGTCTCTTCCTTCACTCAGCCGTCTTTTCCTTCACTCAACCATGAGAGACGCGGCTGCCGATCACTGCAGCGGAAGGTAGCCTCGCGAGCGCTTCTTGCGCAAAAGCGTGAGCAGGAGATCGACGGCTTTTGCCTCGCTGTCGAAGACATGGATCTTCTGCTGCCCGCGACTGCCGATGCGTCCCCAGCTGCGCACCAGCGATGTCTCGCCGAAGAGGTTCGGCTCGATCGACAGCGCATAAAAGCGCGCCATGTTCTTCGATGGATCGATGCGTTCGATATAGAGACGATAGGGCTGAACTGTCATGCCGGCAGGATCGCAAACGCCAGGCGGCGGCGTCCAACGACATTTGTGAATCGGTCAGGCCCGATCGATTCATCGGGGTGATGTGAACCGCTTGGTTCATCTCACTGCGATCTTCACATTCTCGCCTTTCGGGTCAAATGCAGATGATCGAGCGATCGGCGCTCAGAAGGTTCGGGATGATGGTGCCGACACCGTTGCCGCACCCACGACGAATGACTTTGCGTACCGAACCGGAAACGTGCCGAGGGCGACGATTGCCCAGGCCGGATCGCAGGCGCCCTGCGCATCATGTTGATCAGGGCGCCTTTGACGAGACCAAACCAGATCCTCGGTCGACCTCGTGGTGAACGATAAATCCGCCTGGCGGCTGTGTTGCCAGCAAGTCGGTGAACAATTGCTTGTCGGCGTCGCGGATCAGGAATTTCGGCAGTTCGGATCTGAGCCAGGCTGCCAGTCCTCCGCCGATCTGCACATCGCGATCATTCTCCAGCCGATGCAGCACCAAGGCACCGATCAGCACCTTGCGGCGCGTATCGATGGCACGTTCCTGCTTGCTGAGCCGGATCTGCAATGTCTTGCGCTGCGCCTCCAGTTGGGCGAGCCGTTCGTCGATGGTTTTGCGTGCCATGATGATCTTCTCCCTGTTCCACAATCAGCGATCGGCCGAACGGCATCAGGACAATGACCGCACGCGATCGCATGCGCAGATGCTGCAGCGATGGGTGCATGTCGGCTACTCGCAAATCTGCGCGTGGAATCAACCGGCTGAACGGCTTACGAGGTCATCGGGCGATTGCCGCGTGCTCCCACCAGTGCCCGAAGACGCGAAGCGACGAAGGCACAAGGGCGCACTTACGAGTTGCTGGCGCAACTCCAGTAGCGAAGGCCGGCAGAGGCGCGAAGGCAAGCGATGGCGATCTATCATCTCAGCATGAAGCCGATCGCCCGCAGTAGTGGCCGCAGCGCCGTGGCGTCGGCCGCCTATCGCGCCGCTGAGCGCCTCACCAACGAGCGCGATGGGCTGACCCATGATTTTAGCAACAGAACAGGTGTCGAGCATGCCGAGATCGTCTTGTCGGCTGGTTCTTCCGCTTATTGGGCGATGAAGCGATCGGCCTTGTGGAATGCCGCCGAGCGTGCCGAGAAGCGCAGCGACGCCCGTATTGCCCGGGAATTCGAAATTGCGCTGCCGCACGAATTGAGTTCCGACCAGCGACTGGCGCTGACGCGTGCGTTTGCGCTGCATCTCGCCAACCGCTATGGCGCTGCCGTCGACTTCGCCATCCATCGGCCAGGCGAGGGCGGCGACATCAGAAACTGCCACGCGCATCTGATGATGACGACGCGTGAGGTGAGGGTAACCGGGCTTGGCGACAAGACGCTGCTTGAGCGGGAAAACCGATGGCTTCTCGCTAATCACCTGCCGCCATCGCAGCTGCAGCTGAAGGATCTCAGACAGGCGTGGGAGCATCTTGCCAACACGCACCTTGAGAGGGTCGGCCTCGATATCCGTATCGACAACCGTTCGCATCTGGAAGCCGGGATCACGATCGAGCCGACCGAACATGTCGGTGTGCATGCGACGCAGATCGATCGGCAGGGTGGGGCAGTCTCGCGCGTCCGCATCTCACCGCAATCGGCCGACCGAAATGCCGAGACCATTCGGCGTCGGCCCGAAGAGATATTGCGGCTGATTACCAACGAGAAGAGCGTCTTCAACCGCTATGACATTGCCAGGGCTCTGCATCGCTATATCAACGACGATCCGCAGACCTTCCAGAACGCTTTTGCCGCGGTCATGGCGTCGAAGGCTCTCGTCGAGCTCAGACCCGACAGTTCAGGCGTTCGCGGCCGTGATGGCGAGGCACGCTATTCGACGGTCGAGATGGTGGCGATCGAGGGCGTGATCGCCAGCAATGTCATGGCGATGAAGACGCGCCAAAACCACGGTGTCTTCAAGCGGCATGTCGATGCGGCCATCGCCGATCAGGACAGATCGATCCAGGCGGTGAGTGCGTCACCGGCGCAGGGGCTGTCGGCGGAACAGCGCCAGGCGATCGAGCATGTCACGGCTCCCGGTCAGATCGCCGTGGTGATCGGCTTTGCCGGTGCCGGCAAGAGCACGATGCTGGCGGCTGCCCGCCAGGCCTGGGAAGCGCAAGGTTATCGCGTTCATGGCGCGGCTCTAGCCGGCAAGGCGGCAGAGGGCCTGAAGGAATCGTCGGGCATATCGAGCCGCACCTTGGCGTCGTGGGAATATTCCTGGCAAGCCGATCGTAGTCGGCTCAATGCTCGCGATGTCTTCGTCATCGACGAGGGCGGAATGGTCGCAAGTCGTCAGCTCGCCCGCTTCGTCGAGGAGGTCAGACGGGCCGGCGCCAAGCTCGTGCTGGTCGGCGACCATGAACAGCTTCAGGCGATCGGAGCGGGCGCACCGTTCCGGGCAATCGCCGAAGCGGTCGGTCATGCGCAGCTTTCGGACGTCCGACGGCAGAAAGCGGATTGGCAGAAGCAGGCGTCGGTTGACTTTGCCTCGCATCGGACCGCGGAAGGGCTCACGGCCTACAAGGCACATGGCAACATCCAGCTGAAAGCGAACCGCGCTGAAACGCTGAAGGCGATCATTGCCGATTACGTCGCTGACCGATCGGCACATCCCGACGACACGCGCATTGCGATGGCCCATCGACGGATAGATGTGGCTGCGATCAATGCCGGCATTCGCGCTCAGTTGCAGGATCGCGGTGAGCTCGCAAAGGCCAACAACCCGTCTGGTGATAAAGGTGAGGAACTGAGCTACCAGACCAACAATGGGAAGCGATCCTTTGCGCGCGGCGACCGCATCGTCTTCCTGGAGAACGATCGTGACCTCGGCGTCAAGAATGGCATGCTGGGCGAGGTGATCGCCGTCGCGCCGGACGCAATACAGGTTCGGCTTGACGGCAAGGCGCAGACGCAAGATGGGCAACGCCAGGTGACCGTACCGGTGAATAGTTACCAAGCCTTTGACCACGGCTACGCAACGACGATCCACAAGACGCAAGGGTCCACGGTCGACCGGAGTTTTGTCCTCGCGTCGACGACGATGGACCGGCATCTGACCTACGTCGCGATGACCCGTCATCGTGAGGAGGTACAGCTCTATGCCGGGCTCGATGCGTTCAAGACGGAGCGCGCCCTGACCGAGGCACTGAGCCGCTCCGGCGTGAAGGAGACGACGCTTGACTATACGCATGACTTTGCCAATCGGCGCGGCATGGAGGATCGCCGGGGGCAGGGCGAGAGTGATGTCGCATCTCAGGGAATCAGCAAAGGGGTACAGCCCATCCCGGACACGGCGGTTCCGAAGCCAACGCAAGAACCGCAGCCGCTCGCAGCCCGCACCATCGCCGATGGCGGCTCTGCGCACCAGGATCCCAGTGACGATGCACGTGGCGATGAACGCCGCGTGCTCGTTGCGGCCGTGAAGACCTATGCGATGAGCGTCGAAGCGGTCGGACGGTCAAAGGCAATGGTGGCATTCGACCGAGATTGGGCGGCGGCAAAGCAGCTTGCGCCGCAGCTGTTCAACGACGCGCCAGCGGCAATGGACGTGTTGCGCGGCCGCATCTTGGATGAGAACGCAGATCCGGTCGCGCTCGCCAACCAACTCAGCGCTTCGCCCGAGACGTTCGGTGCGCTCGCCGGCAAGACAGGCCTGTTCGGAGACAACGCCGAACGCAAACACGCGCTCGGTCGGATCGATGCGCTGGCATCGCATGTTCGTCAATCCGCCAAGACCTGGCAGCGTCGCCTTGCGGCCGAATGCGGCTCGGAGCGATGGAAGCGAGAAAAGCAGGACGTGGTCGAGGTTCTGGGGCCGAGCCGCCGGAGTGAGGCGCTGCTGCGCCAGCTCGACGATCTGCCTTATACGGACAAGGCAAAGTTCGTCGAGCAACTGGCGGGGACGCCGGAGGGGCGTCGCGCGCTTGCCGAGGCGAAGGACATCGTTACTGCGATCGAAACGCGCTTCGGTCGCGCCGATCCCTCAGATCTCGCAGAACAGCTGAAGCGCGTCGGTCCCGATCAGGCTGGGGACATCGAGCGGATCCGCCAGGTCGCGCGCCTTGCCGACCGTAGTCATCGTGCAGAACTCACGCAGCAGATGGAGCTGGAGCGCTCACTGAAGCGGGGCAGGACCTTGGGGCTTGGGATGTAGATGTGTTGGTTCGGACCACAAGCGATTGGCGGCGATGAGTCTAGGATCGACGGAAGATAGTCACACAGGGAATGCGGATTTGGCTATCGGCCTGCCTCTGCCATTCCTTTGTCCTTTATACGGCAAAATTCGATCAGCTGCTCCGAAGTCATTGGTCGTGCCAGAGCGTAACCTTGCAGTATATGGCAACCGAGATCTTTCAGGATCTTCGCATGCTCCATTGTCTCCACGCCCTCTGCAACGATGTCGATGTTCTGCGATCGGCCGATTTCGATAATGGAGGAGACCAGACGACGCTGAGATGGAGACGCAATGATCGGCTTGATAATTTCTCGATCGATCTTAAGCCGTCGCGGCTCAAATCGAAGCAAACTGACGATACTGGCATGTTCGGTGCCGAAGTCATCGATCTCGATTTCGATGCCAAGCTTTTTGACGGCTGGAATGATCTCCTTGAGAACAGGTTGAAGATCATTGAAGGAGATTGTCTCGAGCAGCTCGAAACACAGGCGACCCTTCGCTATGGGAAGCTCGGACAGCTCCGCAAGCAGATTTGCCTGCGCCAGTCGACGCGCTGAAATGTTGACCGAGACACGTGGAATTTGCATTCCCAGGCTGTCCCATCTTGTCAGCTCGAACAGGGCCTTTTGCAGGATCAGCCTATCCATGTCGCCAGTGCGCCCTAGTTTTTCCGCGACCTCAAGAAATTTGTTCGGGGCAAGCAGACCCTTTTGCGGGTGATCCCAACGGGCAAGTGTCTCGACGCCGACAATATCCAATGTGTCTGCATTGAACTGCGGTTGAAAGAATGCGACGAGTTCATTACGATCGAGCGCATGATTGAATTCGTCCGCCAATTCCTTCGAATGGATCGCGGCGCTGCGAAGCTCTTCTGTAAAAACCGCCGCGCGGCCGCGGCCCGCCTTCTTCGCCTCGTAGAGAGCCAAATCGGCATTGAGAAGCAATTGGCCGAGGTCCCGCCCGAGAGCACCTTCAGTCTCCCACGCGACGCCGACGCTTGCCCCGACAACACACGCCACGCCCTCGATGAAGAGGGGTTGCTCGAGCGCGTCGACAATCTGCTGAGCCAATGCGTTTGCCTTCGGCTCCGGATCGGCACTCCAGCTGGCGAAGATGAACTCATCTCCGCCGATCCGAGCCGCTACGTCGTTGGGACCAGCCAAATCGGCAAGGCGCGAAGCCGTTGCTTGCAAGACCACGTCACCTCCGGCGTGCCCTTTTGTGTCGTTGATCTCTTTAAATCGATCCAGGTCGATATGAATGAGGATCAGACAATCTTGAGGACGCGGTCTCGGCGGTTGCGAGATCAACTGGTCGACAAATCGTCGATTGGGAAGCCCCGTCAATGCGTCATGCAATGACAGGTACTCCAGCCTCTGCCGTGCTCGAACGAGCTTTTTCTTGTGAAGGCGAAGCTTTTCGATCGTTCTTTGGCGTGATTTGGTCAGAAAGCCGATCCAGACAATCGGTGCAACGACACAGAATGCCAACAGGCTCGCGTAGAACTCAAAAGTGCCGATCCCGCTATTTTGGCCCCAACCCTGCTTTGGCAGTGCGGCGAGGGTCCATCGACCATAAACCATATCAACGGATGTCTGGACCGGTTTCCTGGAAAAAGTTGCCAGGCTGCCGAAAAAAACCTGTTTGGGCGTGTTCGGCTCCGGTACGGTGCTGATGGCGATCTCAAGCTCGGTCGAACCAAGGCCACTTTCCTGGTAAAGCTTCGGTATGTCGACTATTCCGGAAAGCAGGCCCCAAAAAATCTGGCTTGATCCGTCATTGATGTAGATTGGGCACCTGACCACAAAAGCGGTGCCACCTTGGACAAGCTCCACCGGGCCTGTCAGAACGATATTGTGCGTGTTGCGCGCCAGCATCGCGGCAGCCCGTTGCTTCTCGTTGGTTCGGTAGTCGAGCCCGATGGCCTTTTCGTTTCCTTTCTCCGGATAAACCCACCTGACCACCATGCCGGGCGCGGCGGCGAAGCTTCTTAATTGTGAATCTGGCTTCAGAATCTGCGCGGCAAGCCTGGAAAATCCGCTTTGGTCCATCGCCGGATTGACTGCGATGCCGGCCGCCAGCCCCTGCAACAGCTTCACATTGCTGTTGAGGTTCGTCTGAAGGCGGGAGGATATGGTGGCAAGCTCGCCGGCAACGATCGCGCGTTCATCGGCCAGCGATCGCTCCAGCCGCCAGTTCGTTGCCACCCAGACGACGATTGCCGCAATAATGGCCGCAAATATTGCCGGAGCAAATGCGCTGGTATGGCTTATTACAGAGCGAGCGAGATTTCTTCGAAGGTTCATCAGGTTGCCAGCGTGGATGATAAGCCCTCATCCTTGCACAGTTTCTTTAAGGCAACGCTAAACCTGACAACCCTCATAAAGGAAAGCTGCCTGTTCGTTGCAGCGCTTACGTCGCTGGGCTGAAATCGGCGGCAAGCACCGCATCCTTGAGCGCCCGCGAATAGGGATGCTGCGGATTGTCCAGGACACTGCGCGCCTGGCCTCGCTCGACGATTTCGCCTTTGCGCATGATGATGATGTTGTCGCTGATATAATATGCTGTGGCGAGGTCGTGGGTGATGTAGACGATCGAGAGCCCGAGCTCGTTTTTCAAGCGACCAAAGAGATTGACGATCGCCATGCGCAGCGATGCGTCGACCATGGAGACCGGTTCATCGGCCACCAGCAGGCGGGGTTGCGGGATCAGCGCGCGGGCGATGGCGACACGCTGAAGCTGGCCGCCCGATAGTTCGTGAGGGAACCGTCCTTTCACTTCTTCCAGGGTCAGGCCAACATGGACCAATGCGGCATCCGCCATCCGCTCCGCCTGCTGCCGGTCCGGCCTTTTTCCCGAGAACGAAAAATTGCGGGCGGTCTCGAAGAGATAACGATCGACACGTTTCAGCGGATTGAAGGCTTCGAAGGGGTTCTGCAGAACCGGCTGGACCTCTTTCATGAAAGCCTTGCGTTCGGATCTGCTATGGATGGCGACGGTCCTGCCGCTGAATTGAAGCTCGCCTTCCGTCGGTTCGGTCTGACCGAGGATCATCGCCGCGATCGTCGATTTTCCCGATCCGGATTCTCCAACGATCGAGAGAATCTCCGGCTTCTCTCCCAGTTCGAAGCTGACATCCTTGACCGCCGTAATCAGACGCCGGCCGAGCATACCGCCCTGCCGGTAGACTTTCGTGACATGCGAGAGGCGAAGAAGAGCGCTCAAACCTGATCTCCCGTAACGGCAAAACATGCCACGCGCCGCTGCGGCTCGACGGTGACGAGCGGCGGAACCTTCTGCGAGCAAATCTCCATGCGCTTCGGACAGCGCGGGTGAAACCGGCAGCCTTCCGGCGGCATGGCGAGGTTCGGCGGACGACCCTCCAGCGAAGGGCGGGCCGTCGCATCGCCGATGCGCGGCAGGCTGCCGACGAGGTGCTGCGTATAGGGGTGGAGCGGCATGCTGAAGAGTTTGGCGGTTGGCGCCTCCTCGACAAGACGCCCGGCATAGACAATGCCGATGCGGTCGGAGACGGTCGCGTGAACCCCCATATCATGGGTGACGAACAGGAAGGACGAGCCCATCTCGCGCTGGATTTCGCGGATCATCGACAGCACGTCGCGCTGAACGATCACGTCGAGCGCGGTCGTCGGTTCGTCGGCGATGATGAATTCCGGCGTCAGGATCGTCGCCAGCGCGATGGTCATGCGCTGGCGCATGCCGCCTGAGAGCTCGTGGGGATAGGCATCGAGCAGATGCGGATCGAGCTTCAGCCGCTGCAGATGGGTGGCGACCCTTTCGAAAAAGACTGGGCCGCTGACCTTCATGTGGCGAAAGGCGAAATCGGTGAATGAATGACGGATTCGGCGCACCGGATTGAGCACATTCATCGAGCCCTGCATGATGTAGGACAGATGCCGCCAGCGCAGCGCCAGGCGCTCTTCCGGCTTCATCGCATAGATATCCTGGGTGCCGCCGTCGAAATGGAATGTCACTTTCCCCGACACGACCCGCAGCGGCGGCCGGATCGCGCCGGCAATGGTCTTGATCAACGTCGTCTTGCCGCTGCTCGATTCACCGGCAACGCCATAGACCTCGCCGCGGGCGATGGTCAGGCTGATATCGTCGACGGCGCGCACCTCGCGATCGACGCCGAAGAGGAAGGCACGGTAATAGGCTTTCAGATTCTCAATTTCGACCAAAGGATCCATACTAACTTCCCATCCGGTTCAGCCGGCTGCGCGGATCATTGTATTCGTTCATCGACATGGACAGCAGGAAGAGCGCCAGGAAGAGGACGACGATGACGGCGACGGGGGCGGCCACCCACCACCAAATGCCTGATATCAGCGCCGAATGCGCATTGGCCCAATAGATCATCATGCCCATGGTCGGCGTCTCGATATCTGTGAAGCCGAGCACCGACAGGGTGATCTCCATGCCGATCGACCAGATCATGTTGTTCATCGTGGTGGCAAAGACGATCGGCAGAACGTAGGGCAGGTGCTCCTCGACGAGGATCTTGCGCATGCTCATGCCGGAATAGACGCTCTGGGTGGTGAAGGATCTCGTCTTCAGGCTGATGGCCACCGAACGGATGAGGCGTGCATCATAGGACCAGCCGAGCGAGGCCATGATGAGGATCAGCGCCGTCCAGGTCATGCTGTCCTTCAGCACGAAGTAGAAAAGGATCAGCAGCGGAAATTGCGGAATGACCATGACGCTGTCGTTGATGGCCATCAGCACCCGGTCGACCGCGCCGCCGGCATAGCCGGCGACGAGACCGACGACCAGCGAGATGATGCGTGAAATGAAGGCGACGCCGATGCCGAAAAACAGGGTGTTCCTAAGCGCGGTCGTCAGTTGCCAGAAAACGTCCTGGCCGCGCGATGTCGTGCCCAGCCAATATTCGCCATCGGGCGGCATATCGGGTGGCAGAAGATAGATGTCGGTCGCGCCGTAAGGCGAGAAATAGGACACCACTATCAATCCGACGATGACGGCAAAGAGCAGCAGGCCGCAGAGGAATTCCATATTCTGGCGCGCGAGGTCGCGGACAATCGTAAACATGCTCTATTCCACCTTGATGCGCGGATCGATCAGCGGGCTCAGAATGTCGATGATGAACACGGCGGCAGCAACGCCGACGATCGACAATGCGCTGAGGCCGAGCACCAGGCTGTAGTCGCCGGCATGCACCGCTTCGATCAGCAGGTTGCCGATGCCCGGATAGCCGAAGACGATTTCGGTGATGACCGTGCCGTTGAAGATCGCGCCGAGCGACATGGCAAGCCCGGTGAACTGCGGCACCATGGCATTGCGGGCGATATAGGAGCGCAGGATCTTTCGCTTCGGAACGCCACCAAGCTCGGCGAAGACGACATAATCCTCGGTGATGATGTTGGAAACGAGCGCGCGCATCCCGATCAGCCAGCTGCCGGCTCCGACCATGATCAGCGACAAGGCCGGCAGAATCGAATGTTTCAGGATATCGAAGACCAAGGCGAAGGAGAGGTCCAGATTGGCGTTCATCTCGTAGCCGCCATTGATCGGCAGCACCGGCCAGAGATAGCCGAACACAATCAGAAGCACGAAGGCCAGGATGTAATAGGGAATGGGAAGCAGGGCGATGAAGACGAGGCTGACGGCCTTCAGCACCATGTCCTTGCGGTAATAGCCGGCGAGCGCGCCGATCGCATTGCCGAGCACAAAGGTGATGATGGTCGACACCGTCATCAACCCGATGGTCCAGGGCAGGGACCGCAGGATGATGGTGGAAACGGGCGTCGGAAATGCCGACAGCGACGGACCGAGATCACCTGTGGCTAGCCGAAGCCAGAAATGCAGGTATTGCTGCCAGATCGAACCCTCCATTCCGTAAAGCTCGCGAAGCGACTGACGCATCAGTTCGATCGCATTCGGATCGGACTGCCCCATCTGGGTGATGGCGCCTATGCTTTCTTCGACCGGATCGATCGGGGTCAGGTGGGTGACGAAGAATGTTATCGTCACGCCGAGAAATACAACGAGCAGAAACTGACCGAACCGCTTCAGCACAAAGATCAGATAGGACGTCATAGGGCGGTGGTTCCTCTCTGGTTCCCTTCATCAAGTGGAAAGGATCGACGGACATGCCACATGCCCGTCGATTAGGAGGCCGGCGCGCAACACTCGCGCCGGCGTTGGGAGGATTATTTCGGTTGTGCCGGCTTCAGCTTGACCATCATCAGCCTGGAGTTGGCCCAATTCGGCACTGGATCGGTATAGGGATCTGATATCGTCGGATAACCGGTCCAATAGGTCGTATCCATCGAGGTGAAGACGTTATACGACATCAGCGGGATCGTCGGCATTTCGCGGGCGACCAGCTTCAGATAATCCTTGCCGAGCTCGACGCCCTTGGGATCGTCGGCGCTGATGCCGCGGATGCTTTCGATGATCTTGTCGAGCTCCGGATTGCTCCAGCGCTGCCAGTTGCGCGGCGGCTGATTGTCACCCTTCTTCGCCACGAACTGCGAGTGCCAGCTGTCGAGGAAGAACGACAGGTCGGGATCGCCGCCCCAGGTCTCGACGCTCCAGGCAATCGCCACCTGGAAATCGCCGGGCTGGAGCGCCGTCTGCCAAAGTTTCGCGGCCGGCACGGCTTTGGCGTCGATGCCGAATGCGGCCCATTGCTGTGCGATCAGCGTCCCGGCGCGGGTGAAGACCGAGCGTGTGTCGCCTTCCACCGTCATCCGGATCTTGAAGGGCTGTCCATCAGGGGTCAGCCATTTGCCGCCGGATTTCTTGAAGCCTGCCTTCTCCAGCAGTTCGCCGGCAGCCTTCGGATCCGGTTTCCACCAGCCATAGCCGAAGGCACCGCTGATTGCCTGCGGGTCGGTCGGGATCTGGTCCTTGAACTTCGGCTGCTTGCGCAGGATATCGGCGATCTGTTGCCCGACCGTCGGGTCATAAGGCTTGATCTTGCTCTTGCCGGTATCGATCTCGAAATTCTTCAGCCAATCCTGCATCGGCGCCTGATAGTCCTCCATCGTGGCCGCCGTCGGCGGCACGCCGAGCGCCGAAAGCGTCGCTGCCCCGCGATAGCTCGCCATATCAACCGCCTTGATGTCGATCAGCAGGGCAAGCGCCCAGCGTACATCGGCGTTGTCGAACGGCGGATTCTGGGTGTTGAAGATCACGGCTGGAAGCGTCGGGTCCGGATGGGCGAAGGGGAAGCCCGGGAACCAGGTTTCGATCGACTTGGATTTCTCCTTAAGGGTGAACATGCCCTCCGGCGTGTTGTCGTGGATGATATCGAGATTGTGCTCGAGCTGGGCGATCGTCCGCTTATCCGGCGGGCCGGGATCGGTATAGGTTACATATTTCGGGGCCGGCTCGCCGAAGCGGGCAAGCGAGGTCCGCTGCCAGTCGTCGCGCTTCTCCCAGGTATACCACTTGCCCTGGGGGTCAAACGCCTTGAGTTTGTAGGCGCCGAGCGAGACGGGATTGGCGAAATCATAACGCAGCGGATCTTCGACTTTCTCGAAGACATGCTTGGGCATGATCCAGGCGCCGTTCCAGCGAACGGTGAAGATGGCGTGGAAGCGCGAATTGGGCTTCTTCAGCTTGAATACGACAGTCGAGGGGTCGGTCGCCTCGACGCTTGCCACCTGCACCGAGAAGGCAGCACTCCAGACCATGCCGGGGTGATCCATCTGCGTCTTGACGGTGTAGACCACGTCGTCTGCCGTGAACTCCACGCCGTCGCTCCAGAAGAGCCCCTTGCGCAGTTTCACGGTCATCTCGGTGAAGTCGGCATTATATTGCGGCTTGTCGGCAGCCAGCGAATTGTCCCAGGTCGCGCCGCCAAGTCCTTGTTCGGGGTCGATATACCAGAGCGTATCCATGGTCAGTTGCTGCAGGCCGGTCGATACGCCGCCCCCGCCATTGACCCAGATGTTGAACCAGCCGGGATTTTTGATCGTCCCTTCCGGATTTTCGACGATGAGCGTCTCCTTGCGCGGCAAGGAGGTGTAGTCATCGGCTTTGGCCGCCGCAGTCAGGCCGAGTGCGGCCAGCGCGACGCCAAATGCGAGCCTCTTCCACTGTTGCATGAACTCCTCCCTAGAAAGCGACGATACGGCGGCCGCAAAGGCACGCATGGGCACGTCGCGGTTGTCGGTTCGCAGAGGCCTCAGGACTTGAACAGTCAGATCCAGAGCTTCGGAGAACCATCTCTCCTGCTCCCTGCCTCCTCGCAGCGAGCCGAATATCTTCAGCCGGGGCGCCCCAATGGGCTACCCGGCGGTAGCTGTCACACTGACAGCCGGATGACGTTGTAGGAGAACGGTTTCAACGCCGCCCTCAGCCGTCCATCCTCGATCTTTGCACTCTCGGCATTGACCGGAACGACCGCTGTCGGCCGCGCAGCCGTATTGACGGCTTCCAGATCGCCATGGGTCATCTCCACCTGCTCGACCACCCGGGCATTTCCGAACCCTTCCAGCCGCACATCGAGATCGAGCGCCGTGCTCGGATGGCGGTTGACGGCAAAGAAGGTCAGCGTCTTGCCGTCCTCGGAATGGACCGCCGATACGTCGAGATAGGGGACGTCGTTCTCTTCGTCGCTGTCATAGGTCGGGCCATCGACGACCAGCTGTAATGCCGAGCCGCGACCATATCTGGAGGCGTAATAGAACGGGTAATAAATAGTCTGGCGCCAGGCCGCACCGCCGTCCTCGGTCATGATCGGGGCGATGACGTTGACGAGCTGCGCGATGCAGGCGATGCGCACGCGGTCGGAGCGACGGATGAAGGTGTTCAAGATGCCGCCGACCTGCAGCACGTCCTCGAAATTGTAGATATCTTCCAAGAGATGCGGCGCATCCGGCCACTCGTCGCGCGCCAGGATCTCCTTGTCCTGCTGGTTGGAATGATACCAGACATTCCATTCGTCGAAGGAAATGCCGATCGTCTTCTTCGAGCGCTTTTTCGCCTTGATGTAGTCGATCACGCCGCCGATCGTGGTGATGTAGCGGTCGAGCTTCGTTGCGCGGGCGAGATAGTTGAGCGTATTTTTCTCGCGGTTGGCAAAATACATATGCAGCGAGATATGGTCGGCGCTGTCATAGCACTGCTCGAGAACCTGGGCTTCCCACTCGGGATAGGTCTTCATGTCGGAATTGGATGAGCCGCAGACCACGAGTTCGAGCGACTTGTCGAAGCCGCGCATGGCCTTCGCCGTCTCATCCGCCAGCCGGCCATATTCATAGGCCGACTTGTGGCCGACCTGCCAGGGACCATCCATCTCGTTGCCGAGGCACCACAATTTGACGTCGTGCGGATTGGACCAGCCGTGCTTGCGGCGCAGATCCGACCAGTAGGTGCCGCCCGGATGATTGCAGTATTCCAGGAAATTGCGGGCGGCATCCAGGCCGCGTGATCCGAGATTGACGGCAAGCATCGGCTTGGTGTTGGCCTTCTTGCACCAGTCGACGAATTCATTGACGCCGATCTGGTTGGCTTCGCGGGTGCGCCAGGCAAGGTCGAGGCGAACCGGGCGCTCCGCACGGGGGCCGACGCCGTCTTCCCAATTATAGGCCGAGACAAAATTGCCGCCGGGATAGCGGCAATATGGCGTGTCGAGCTCACGGACCAGATCAAGGACATCCTGGCGGAATCCGTCCTCATCGGCCGTCGGGTGCCCGGGCTCATAGATGCCCCCGTAGATCGCCCTGCCGAGATGCTCGAGAAATGAGCTGTAGAGCCTGGAGTCAATGGTCGCGATGCGGAAATCGCGGTGGACAACGACGTTCGTCTTCAACGGATCCTCCCGTTTATATATCAGATTTTTTGTTTTCTTGCCTCTAACTTGATATCAGGAATGTTGTTCTGTCAACTGAGTTGCGTTTTTAATCATACTAATGAGGATTTGTGAGAAAATTGTTTTTTTTCAGTATGTTGGCGTATTTTTTCGATCATCAGAACTGGAAAGAAGCGTGATATTTAAATCAAGATTTCCGATTTTGATTTTTCAGACGTGCAGCCGCATGATGATATCGCGTCCGTGATTTCCGAAGCCGCGGCCGAAAATATTGACGCCGCCGGTATGGCCGGCATTCTCGGCGATACCGACCCGGAGCCGGATGGAGGAATGCTGGGCAAGCGCGAGATCGCTGAGCGTGACATTCGATGCGGCGATACCGTCGATGAAGGTTCCGCGCGTGGAGATGCGCCAGGTCTTCATCATCCCATATTGCGAGCCCTCGAGCTTCCACCATGCCGGCGTGAAGGCGCCGCGCTTGTCGCCGTAGTCGCCAGGAGACGTCCAGGTTCCAATGGCCATTCCATTGACCCAGAGCGTTATGTCCGAGGGCCAGTCCGGATTGGTGCCCGGCACCTCGGACGACAGCTCCAGCGAAAACTCGATGGCGCGGATATCCTTGTTCAACACCTTGGCGTTGTTGGGGAATTTATATTCCACATATCCCCTGCCGAACCAGACGAGCCCGGCCTGCATGCGCTGCGGATCCAGGAAATAGTCAGGGACATCGAGCGGGCCGATGACGCTCTCGGTGGAGCAAAGACCGCATGGCGCATGGACGTCACAACTGGTGTAGAGCCCGACCGGCATCTCGACTTCGATAATATTATTGGCCCTTTGGGCGGCACTTTCCTCAAAGCTGATCAGAATTTCGCTGTAGATCGCAGAGCAGATCTTCTGGTTTCCCTTGCGCGCCTTCGTCAGCTGGGAATCCACAAGCCGGGCGTCTTCCAAGATCTGGATCCCGGTGGCGACGGTCGATTGAGGAAGAGAAAGAGCACGCGCGATGTCGTTGATATTCATCGGCCCTTTGGCGCAAAGCAGCTTGAGCATCTCGAGCCGGGCCGGTGCGGAAAGCGCACGTATCGCATCATTATTCTCGCCGGCGGCAATCGTCAAAAACGAGCGTTCCATCATTCCCCCACTATTTCCGATGAAATGATGTATATCGGAAATTATGATACATCAAGTGGGAATACTTCGCCCGTTTGATTGTTATTGTTGAGAAAGACGTCATTGGTCCCTGAGCGCGGCAGATGCCCCGCTCAGTCTCGCGGCGGGCATTTCTTAAAACTCCAGATGTCCTAGTGCCCGGTCGCCTCGGCCTCCAGATCGGCATCGGTCAGGGTCCCCAGGAACGCGACGATGTCGTCGATCTCGGGATCGGCGAGGGCGGGTGCATCGCCCGGCTTCCTGCCGAAGGGCGGATCCTGGTTGACGTTGTCCCAATAAGCCTGCGGCAGGTCGTCATATTTCCGGATCGTGCCGTCTGAATTTTTCGGGTACCAACGGCCGGGATCGCTGTCGCGCGTCGCATAGAAGGAGACGACGTCGCGCAGCGAGTGGAAATAGCCGTTGTGGAAGAAGCTCTTCTTCAGCGCGACATTGCGCAGCGTCGGGGTGCGGAACAGGCCGCAATATTCGCGGCGTCCGGCAAAGTCGGTGCGCTGGGGGCCGCAAAGACCGAGATCGTGATAGGTGGGGTCACTGTTGGCCGGTATCGCCATGTTGCGGGGTGCGGCGAGCCCGAGGAAGCCGAAATCGGAAAATTGCGGCGGCTCGCCGTCATTGGCGGGCTCGCTTAAGTGACAGCTCGAACAGTTGCCCTTGGCGGGATCCTCGAACAATTGTCGTCCGTGCAGCTCCTGCGCCGTCAGCGTTGCCTTGCCGGCGAGAAAGGCGTCGTAGCGGCTGGAATAGGGATAGAAATCCAGGCCGCTCTGTTCGAACGTGGCGAGCGCCTCGGCGGCGGCATCGAAGGCGTCCTCAGGATTGTCGAACACCGTCTCGCCGAAGGCAGCCTTGATATCGCCGGCATAGGCAGCCTTCTGCAGCTTCGCCGCCACCTCGGCTGCATCCTTGTTGCCCATCTCGAAGGGTGAGAGCAGCGGGATCTTCGCCTGATCGGCGCCGTGATCGACCCGGCCGTCCCAGGTCAGGCCGCCCGTCGGGCCATTGTCGACGCTCTCGTCGCCCTCGTCCTCGGAATCGTAGTAATGCTCGGTGAAGGACGGCACCGATTGCAGGTAACGCAGCGTCGGAACGGCCCGCAGCCCCGGCTGGTCCCGATGCTCGCCGCCCATTTCGACCGGCATGGCCGATGCTGGGCCGGAGGCGTGAGCCGGATCATGGCAGGACGCGCAGGCCTGGAGCCCCGAGGCCGACAGCGAGGGATCTGAGAATATCTTGCGGCCGAGCGCGCCGAGCGTTTCGGCCCGGGCAAAGGCCTCGGTGCGCGACATCGGCCCGGGATGAACGCCGGCGGCAGCCGCCGCGCTGCTTTGCCGCAGGGGAAGAAGGGCAAGACCAAGCGCCACGGCACCCATGCTGACGGCCAGGCCGGACCGCACAAGCCAGATGGTCTTCGTCGTCATGATAAGGATTCCAATAAGTTGGGGCCGGTTTGCGCTATGATCGAACCCCGCTGCAACAAATTGATGACGGCCATCCTCCTGCGGCATCACGGCAAGTCCTGATGTCACAAAGTTGATAGACGGCGGGAATAGCGTCAGCGCGCCCCCGAGCGTTCTCCGCTCCCTCTAGCCAACGCCCCTAGCCATGAGGTACTCCCCGTGAAAAGACTGAAACTCCTCCATTCCATCTGTCTCGCCGGATCGGCCATCGTGCCGTTTGCCATGGCGACGGCAGCCCATGCGGCGCCCGCCGGTTACGACAAGATCGACAATGTCGTCGTCATCTATGCCGAAAACCGCAGCTTCGATAATCTCTACGGCAGCTTTCCCGGCGCCGATGGGCTCTCGAACGCGACCGCCGATCGCGCCCGCCAGCTCGACCGCGACGGCCAGCCGCTGTCCGAACTGCCGCCGGCCTGGGGCGGGCTGACCGCCAAGGGTGTCTCGCCTGCCGTCACCGAGGCACAGTCGGCCCATCTTGCCAACGCCTCCTTCGCGATCGACGATCCGAAGGGTTTCGCAGAGGCGCCTTCGGTCATCACCCGCGACCTCTGGCATCGCTTCTACCAGGAGCAGATGCAGATCGACGGCGGCAAGAACGACAAGTTCGTCGCCTGGGCCGATTCCGGCAGCCTCGTCATGGGCCATTACGACGGCTCCATCCTGCCGATGTGGCAGGTTGCCAAGAAATACGTCATGGCCGACAACTTCTTCCAGGGCGCCTTCGGCGGTTCGTTCCTCAACCACTTCGCGCTGGTCTGCGCCTGCGCGCCCTATTATCCGGATGCCGACAAGAGCCCGGCCAAGCCCACCATCGCCAAGGTCGACGCGGACGGCACGTCGCTGACCGTGGCGGAAAACGCCCCGAAGTCGGCGCTGGAGGGCGCACCGAAATTCGTCTCCGACGGCACGCTGACGCCTGACTTATACGCCGTCAACACCATGCAGCCGCCCTACCAGCCGAGCGCCAATCCGCCGGCCAAGGACGGCGATCCGGCCTATGCCGATCCCGCCGCCGCAACGACGCTGCCGCCGCAGCATGAAATCACCATCGGCGATCTCATGTCGCTGAAGGGCGTCAGCTGGGCCTGGTATAGCGGCGCCTGGCAGGCAGCCCTGGATGGCAAGAATGCCACCCCGGTACCGAATTTCCAGTTCCATCACCAGCCGTTCAATTATTTCGCCAATTTCGCGCCCGGCACGCCTGCGCGTGCCGAACATCTGAAAGATGGCGGCCTTGCCGGCGAAGCCTTCCTTAGGGATATCGACGATGGCAAGCTGCCGGCGGTTTCTTTCTACAAGCCGCAGGGCAACCTCAACGAACATGGCGGCTACGCCGATGTTTCGAGCGGCGACCAGCATCTTGCCGATATCGTTTCCCACCTCGAGAAGAGCCCGCAATGGGCCCATATGCTCGTCATCGTCACTTATGACGAGAATGGCGGCTTCTGGGATCACGTCGCGCCGCCGAAGGCCGATCGCTGGGGTCCGGGCAACCGTATTCCGGCCTTCATCATCTCGCCCTTCGCCAAGGGCGGGATGGTCGATCACACCCAGTACGACACGACGTCGATCATCCGCTTCATCACCGCGCGCTACGATCTGCCGGTGCTGCCCGGCATCCTCGCCCGCGACAAGGCGCTTGGCAATAACGACCGGCCGCCGATGGGCGACCTCACAGCTGCGCTCGACCTGACGCATTGACCGATTACGAGCGGCCCCGGCGCTGACTGGGGCCGCTCTGTCCCAATTTGCTGTCAGCGCCGCAGCAGCGGACGCAACGCGGCCTGCGTTTCCTTCAGCAGTGGCAGATAGCGTTCCTTCATCTCCGCCGCCGGGACGAGGGCGGCCGGCGCGCCGATGTTTATTGCCGCGACCGTTTCGCCGCGGTCGTTGTCAACAGGCACGGCAATGGAGCAGAGGCCGATCTCCAGCTCCTGATCGATGATGGCGTAACCCTCAGTGCGGACGCGGCGGAATTCGGCGATCAGCTCGTCCGGATCGGTCTTCGTATTCACAGTGTTTTGCTTCAGCTCGCTGCGGGCAACGATGGCGCGCGCTTCGCTCTCTGGAAGGGCTGCAAGCAGCACACGGCCCATCGAGGCGCAATAGGCGGGCAGGCGGCTGCCGGGGGTCAAGTTGATCGACATGACACGGCGCTGCGAGGCGCGGGCGATATAGACAATATCTGTGCCGTCGAGCACCGAGGCCGAGGCGCTCTGGCCGGCCTTCTCCGAGAGATGATCGAGATGCGGCTGCAACAGCGCCGGCAGCGGCGTCGCCGCGAGATAGGCATGGCCAAGACGCAGGATCTTCGGCGACAGCGTGAAAAACTTGCCGTCATAATCGGCATAACCGAGCTCGGCGAGCGTTAGCAGAGAGCGACGCACAGTGGCGCGGTCAAGCTCCGTCAGCTTGGCGGCCTCGGCGATGGAAAGCCGCTGCCGCGTTTCGCCGAAAGCTTCGATGACCTTCAGGCCGCGGGCGAAGCCGCTGACGAAATCCGTTTCGCGCATGGGTCCAGTCTCCAATGGATTCATTTCATTTTGTGCGATATATGAACAAATGTCAAATATCGCACAAATACATTGCCGGCTGGCACGCCGCCCTTTATGTCTAGGGGAAAGGACGGGATGGAGAGTTCCCGGCCGCATCTAGCCAAGGAGAGATCCCGCATGGACAAGACAGTCGGGAGCACGGCGGAAGCCGTCTCTGAGATCGGGGATGGCGCGACCGTCATGATCGGTGGTTTTGGTGGCTCGGGCGCGCCGATCGAGCTTATTCATGCCTTGATCGACAAGGGCTCGAAGGGCCTCACTGTGATCAACAACAATGCCGGCAACGGGCGCATCGGTATCGCCGCGATGATCGATGCCGGCATGGTCAGAAAGATGATCTGCTCTTTCCCGCGTTCGTCGGATCCGCGCGCCTTTACCGATAAATATCTGGCCGGCGAAATCGAGCTCGAGCTGGTGCCGCAGGGAACGCTTGCCGAGCGCATCCGCGCCGGCGGGGCCGGCATCCCGGCCTTTTATACGCCGACGGCCTACGGCACCGAACTTGCCAACGGCAAGGTCATCGCCGAATTCGATGGCCGTCATTACGTGCAAGAGCGCTGGCTGAAGGCCGACTTCGCGATCGTCAAGGCTGCGATCGGCGACATCCAGGGCAATCTCACCTACAACAAGGCTGGCCGCAACTTCAATCCGCTGATGTGCATGGCGGCGGCGAAGACCATCGTCCAGGTCTCATCCATCGTACCGGCCGGCGGCATCGATCCCGAACAGGTGGTGACACCAGGCATCTTCGTCGACCGCGTCGTCGCTGTTCCCAATCCCCAGCAGGAAGAAGAGCTCATTCGAGCCGGAGTGGCCTACGTATGACCATCGACACTCGCCCCATTAACACCCGTGAAGACATCAAGCTTTCCAATGCGCAGATCGCCTGGCGCGCCGCGCAGGACATCGCCGACGGCGCCTATGTCAACCTCGGCATCGGCTTTCCCGAAATGGTCGCCCGTTATCAGCCGCCTGGCCGTCAGGCGATCTTCCACACCGAAAACGGCATCCTGAATTTCGGCGAGCCGCCGGCGGCAGGCGAGGAAGACTGGGACCTGATCAACGCCGGCAAGAAGGCGGTGACGCTGAAGCCGGGCGCTTCCTTCTTCCATCACGCCGACAGCTTCGCCATGGTGCGCGGCGGCCATCTCGACGTCGCAATCCTCGGCGCCTATCAGGTCGCCCAGAATGGCGACCTCGCCAACTGGCGGGTGGGCACCAAGGGCGTGCCGGCCGTCGGCGGCGCAATGGACCTGGTGCACGGCGCCAAGCAGGTCTGCGTCATCACCGAGCACGTCACCAAAACAGGTGAGCCGAAGCTGGTGGAGACATGCACATTCCCGCTGACTGGCGTCGCCTGCATCACACGCGTCTATACCAGCCATGCCGTCATCGACATCGTCAAGGGACGCTTCGTCCTGCGCGAGAAGCTTGCTGCGATGTCGCAAGAGGAATTGCAGGCGATGACCGGCGCGCCGCTGCATGTCGACGGGCCGGTCGGCGATCTCGTCGTCCCCAAACTCTGAGGAAAAGCCATGACCGAAGCCTTTATCTGCGACTATGTCAGAACGCCGATCGGCCGTTTCGCCGGCTCGCTGTCCCAGGTGCGCGCCGACGATCTCGGCGCAATCCCGCTGAAGGTGCTGATGCAACGAAATGCCGCCGTCGATTGGGACGCCGTCGACGATGTGATCTTCGGCTGCGCCAACCAGGCGGGTGAGGATAACCGCAATGTCGCGCGCATGTCGGCCCTGCTGGCCGGCCTGCCGATCGCCGTCCCCGGCACGACGATCAACCGGCTCTGCGGCTCCGGCATGGATGCGGTGATCACCGCGGCGCGCGCCATCCGCGCCGGCGAGGCCGAGCTGATGGTCGCTGGCGGCGTCGAGAGCATGTCGCGCGCGCCGTTCGTCATGCCGAAGGCCGAGACGGCCTTTTCACGTGCGGCCGAAATCCATGACACGACGATCGGCTGGCGTTTCGTCAACCCGCTGATGAAGAAGCAGTACGGCGTCGATTCCATGCCGGAGACCGGCGAGAATGTCGCTGAGGACTATCATGTCAGCCGCGAGGATCAGGATGCGTTTGCCGTGCGAAGCCAGGCGAAGGCAGCCGCCGCCCAGGCGAACGGACGGCTGGCGAAGGAGATCACCCCGGTGAGCATTCCGCAGCGCAAGGGTGATCCCGTTGTCGTCGACAAGGACGAGCATCCGCGTGCCACGACGATCGAAACGCTGGCGAAACTCGCGACACCTTTCAAGAAGGAAGGCGGCACGGTGACGGCAGGCAATGCCTCCGGCGTCAATGACGGGGCGGCGGCGCTGATCGTCGCCTCCGAAGCGGCGGCGCGGAAATACGGCCTGACGCCGATCGCGCGCATCCTCGGCGGCGCGGCTGCCGCGGTTCCGCCAAGGGTGATGGGTGTCGGGCCGATCCCGGCCTCGCGCAAGCTGATGGCTCGGCTCGGCATGACCGCGGAGCAGTTCGACGTGATCGAACTCAACGAGGCCTTCGCCAGCCAGGGGCTGGCGGTGCTGCGCGCGCTGGGCGTTGCCGATGATGACGCGCGGGTGAACCGCAATGGCGGCGCGATCGCGCTCGGCCATCCGCTTGGCATGTCGGGCGCACGCATCACCGGCACGGCAGCACTTGAGCTTCTGGAGACCGGCGGAAAATACTCGCTGTCGACCATGTGCATCGGCGTCGGGCAGGGGATTGCGATAGCACTTGAAAGGGTTTGAGGTCGGGACGTTTCCAGCTTTTGCCGGAGGCTTTCGACCCGTTGCTCGGCGCGCCCGGTTTCGCTAGAAATCGGACATGCTGATCCGACCCGCAGACAAGAATGATCAAGGCGCCATCTGGAGGATCATCGGTCCGACGATCCGCGCCGGCGAAACCTATGCGCTCGATCGCGATCTGAGCGAAGCCGATGCGCTGGCCTACTGGATGGGACCGGACCGCGAGACCTTCGTCGCCGAAGAGGATGGCGTGATCCTCGGCACATATTACATCAAGGCCAATCAGGCAGGCGGCGGCCGGCATGTCTGCAATTGCGGTTACATGACCGATGCTGCGGCAAGCGGCCGTGGCGTCGCCCGGCTGATGCATGAGCATTCCCTGGACCATGCCCGCTTGCGGGGCTTTCGGGCGATGCAGTTCAATTTCGTCGTCAGCAGCAATGAGCGTGCGGTGGCGCTGTGGCAATCTCTCGGCTTCGATATCATCGGCCGGCTTCCTGGTGTCTTCCTTCATCCCACCGAGGGTTACGTCGACGCATTGGTGATGTTTCGCACGCTTTAGCGGCCACATCGTGCGGCGAAAAAAGATGTGAGCGCGCTGTCGAAATCGCAATCGCCCAAACGTCTTTAGATCGCAGGCGCGAAATGCGGTAGGCTTGCCGCATGCGTCGCGATCACTCTGTCGGCATGGAGGTTATGAAGCCATGAGTGTTTCCTATCGTTGGGTCATCGTCGCTGCGGGCGCATTGATGACATGTGTTGCGCTCGGCGCGATGTTCTCGCTGGCGATTTTCCAGGAGCCGATCGCCACGGCGACCGGCTGGTCGCATGTCGGCATAGCGAGCGCAATGACGCTGAATTTCATCGTCATGGGTTTCGGCGGCTTCTTCTGGGGTGCGGCAAGCGACCGTTTCGGCCCGCGCGTGGTCGTGCTGATAGGCTCCGTTCTGCTCGGCCTGGCGCTGGTCCTGGCGAGCCGCGCCGAGACGCTGCTGCAGTTTCAACTGACCTACGGCATCCTCGTCGGACTGGCCGCCAGCACGTTTTTCGCGCCGATGATCGCGGCGACGACCGCCTGGTTCGACGAAAATCGCGGCCTTGCGGTGTCGCTGGTCTCCGCCGGCATGGGCGTCGCGCCGATGACGATCTCACCTTTCGCGCGTTGGCTGATCTCAACCTATGAATGGCGGCCTGCCATGCTGATCATCGGCGTTGCCGCCTGGGTGCTGCTGGTGCCGGCGGCACTTCTCGTCAGGCGCCCGCCTGCCGAGACCGCCGATACCGGAACCGAGTTCGCGGCCGACGGCGCCCGGCCGCAACTGTCGAAAGTATTTCGATCGCCGCAATTCATCGTGCTTGGCCTGACCTTCGCAGCTTGCTGCGCAGCACATTCCGGGCCGATCTTCCACATGGTGAACTATGCGACAATCTGCGGCGTAGCACCTATGGCCGCTGTCAGCATCTACAGCGTCGAGGGCCTGGCGGGACTGGGCGGCCGGCTGCTCTATGGCAGCCTTGCCGACAGGATCGGGGTGAAGCCGGTGCTGGTCGCCGGGCTGCTGGTGCAGGCGGCAGCGCTGGCGACCTATCTCTTGGTCAGCCAGCTCGGCGAATTCTACGCGCTCGCCATCGTCTTCGGCAGCGCCTATGGCGGTGTAATGCCGCTCTATGCCGTGCTGGCGCGGGAATATTTCGGGCCACGCATCATCGGCACGGTCTTCGGTGCGGCGACGATGCTCTCCAGCCTCGGCATGGCCTTCGGCCCTCTCATCGGCGGCTGGATATTCGACACTTTTGCCAATTATTCCTGGCTGTTCATCGGTTCCGCCATGGTCGGGCTGGGGGCTGCGGCGATAGCGCTGGCATTCCCGCCTCTCGCCCGGCAAAAGCCGCAGCCGGCCTTTGGCGTGGCTCCGTAACGAGACCCTTTTCGGTTCTCGCAGGCAACCGCAGGCGGCCGTCGGTGACGATGGCCGTTTGCATGAAGACCGCCTAACGCTCCTATGGCGATGCAATCTCCCGCTTTCGTGCATTGCCCTTCGTCGATTTCCCCTGATAAGTCTTCTCCTATTCGTTTCATCACCTATGTCTTTGGTTTTTCGGGAGGCAATCGTCGCCATGGTCGAACTTGCGCAATCGCTCGCATCCATCAAGCTGCCGGACTTGTCCGGCAAAGCCGTGCTGATCACCGGCGCCTCGACCGGGATCGGCGCGGCACTCGCCCGCGCCTTTGCGGCTCAAGGGGCCAAGGTCGGTGTGCATTACAATGCCAGCCGCGAACCGGCGGAGAAGCTTGCCGACGAGATCCGGGCTGCCGGCGGCACCGTGCATCTGATCCAGGGCGACGTGTCGAGGGAAGGTGAGACCGAGCGTGTCGTCGAGGAGACGGCGAAGACCTTCGGTCATCTCGACGGGCTCATCAACAATGCCGGCGGCATGCTGGGGCGCAAGCCGACCTCGGACTATACCGATGCGCATTATGCCGCGGTTATGGATCTCAACGCCCGCTCGGTGCTTGCGGCAACGCGTGCGGCGCATCCGTGGCTGAAAAAGCAGGGTGGCTTCATCATCAACACCACCTCGATCGCCGCGCGCAATGGCGGCGGCAATGGCGCGATCCTGTATGCGGCGTCGAAAGGGTTCGTCTCGACGATCACGCGCGGTCATGCCAAGGAATTCGTCGCCGACGGAATCCGAGTCAACGCGGTGGCGCCGGGCGTTATCGCCACGCCCTTCCACGAGCGTTATACCAATGACGAGCAGATGGAGCTGCAGCGCAAATCGATCCCGATGGGTTTCGTCGGCACATCAGAGGATTGCGTCGGCGCCTATCTGTTTCTGGCTTCGCCGACGCTGTCGGGCTACATCACCGGCCAGATCATCGAGGTCAATGGCGGCCAACTGATGCCGTAGGACCGTCCTTCGGCGCGCAACATCGTTCCCTTTTGCCTTTCATGAGGGAACTTTCGAACCGCCGTTACGTTATCCGCTTGGTCTTTTTACCAAGCGGGGCATTATGAGCTACTCATTTTCGGAACTCGACTTCCTCAAGCCGGAGCTCGGGGCGGAATATATTGGCTCGGGCACCCATTTCGCCATCTTCTCGGCCCATGCGGAGCAGATTGAGCTCTGCCTCTTCTCGCCTGATGGAAAGAAGGAGGTCGCCCGGTTGCCGCTGCCAAAGCGCGAAGGCGACATCTGGTCCGGATATATTGCCGGCGTCGGACCGGGCACGGTCTACGGCTATCGCGCTCATGGTCCCTACGATCCTGCCGCCGGCCATCGCTTCAATCCGAACAAGCTGCTGCTCGATCCCTATGCCAAACAGGTCACGGGCGAGCTGATGTGGGACGATGCGCTGTTCGGTTATCAGATCGGCGAGGACGACCTTTCCTTCGACGAGCGCGACAGCGCCCCCTTCATGGTCAAGGGCGTGGTGCAGGATCCGGATTTCGACTGGGCGGGGGAAGAGGCGATCCGCCGTCCCTGGCCCGACACCATCATCTACGAAGCGCATGTGCGCGGCCTGATGATGACGCATCCAAAGGTGCCCGACCGGCTGCGCGGCACCTTCCTCGGCATGTGCAGCGATCCGATCATCGACCATCTCGTCAAGCTCGGCATCTCGGCGATCGAGCTGCTGCCGATCCAGTATTTCCTCGACGATCGCTATCTCCTGGAAAACAACCTCAGCAACTATTGGGGCTACCAGACGCTCGGCTTCTTCGCACCGCAATCGCGCTACATGTCCGGCGACAAGATCACCGAGATCAAGACCATGGTGAAGAAGTTTCATGCCGCCGGCATCGAAGTCATCATGGACGTGGTCTATAACCACACCGCCGAAGGCAGCGAAAAAGGCCCGACACTGTCCTTCCGCGGGCTCGACAATGCGAGCTATTACATTCTCTCCCCCGATGATCCGCGCCATACCTTCGATACGACGGGTACCGGCAATACGCTGAATGTCGCCAACCCGATGGTCATGCGCATGGTGCTCGACAGCCTGCGCTACTGGGTGGGCGTCATGCACATCGACGGCTTCCGTTTCGATCTCGCCAGCACGCTCGGGCGGCAGGATCTGGAATTCGATCGCCAAGGCGGCTTCTTCGGCGCCATCCGGCAGGATCCGATGCTGTCGGGCGTCAAGTTGATCGCCGAACCCTGGGATATCGGCGAGGGCGGTTATCAGGTCGGCGGCTTCCCGCATCCCTTCCGCGAATGGAACGACAAGTTCCGCGACGATGTCCGCCGCTTCTGGAAGGGTGATGGCGGCATGGTGTCGGAACTGGCGGCGCGCGTCACCGGCTCGGCGCCGCAGTTCAACCATTCCGACCGGGGAGCGACCTCCTCGATCAATCTTCTGTCGGCCCATGACGGCTTCACGCTGATGGACACGGTCTCCTTCAACGACAAGCACAACGAGGCGAATGGCGAGGATAACCGGGACGGCCATTCGGATAATCATTCCGACAATATGGGTGCCGAGGGTGCGACCGATAATGCCGATATCAACGCCGCGCGGGCACGGCGGCGGCGCAACATGATGGCGACGCTGATGCTCTCCCAGGGCGTGCCGATGATCCTCGCCGGCGACGAGCTCGGCAACAGCCAGGACGGCAACAACAACGCCTATTGCCAGGACAACGAAATCGGCTGGACCGATTGGGCAGGGCTCGACGATCCTTTCCTCGATTTCTGCCGGCAGGCAGTCGCCTTCCGCAAGGCCCATCCCGTTCTGCGGCAGGAGCGGTTCCTGACCGGCGAAACCGGCGAGGACGGCCGCATCGAGATCGCCTGGTACAGACCGGACGGCGGCTTCATGGATGACGGTGCCTGGAACGATGATGAGCTGCGGGTGCTCGGCGTCTATCTCTCGAAGAGCGCGAATGCGCCCGAGACCGAGACGATGGATGACCTCTTCCTCATCTTCAATGCCGGCGGCGACTGCGAATTCCACGTGCCGGAGGTAAATGGACTGACGAAATGGTCGCGGATTGCCGACACCGGGGCGGAGAGGGATGCCTTTAAGGTTCGCGATCAGGATAATCCGGTCATGGTCTATGCCCAGAGCGTGGCCGTCTTTGCGCCGGAGGGGCAGACCGAGCCGCTGAAGGACATGACCAAGGCCGGGCGCCGGTGGTGGTTTCAGTTCGGCCGCAGGAGCAAGTAACGGGTCGCAGAGAACATGAATGCCGAAGCCATCACCGACCTTGGTCTCGTCTATGTCAGCGATACTGAACCAGGCATCCGCAGACGAAGGAAAGGCAAGGGCTTCAGTTATGTGATGCCCGACGGCACGACGCTGGCCGACGAGTTGCAGCGGGCGCGCATCGGCGCGCTCGGCCTGCCGCCGGCCTACGAGAATGTCTGGATCTGCCTCTACGAAAACGGCCATCTGCAGGCGACGGGCTTCGATGCGCGCGGGCGCAAGCAATACCGCTACCACAAGGAATGGCAATCCTTCCGAAGTGCGGGAAAATTCCATCAGCTGATCGAGTTCGGCCGGGCGCTGCCTCGGATACGCCGTACCGTGTTGCGACATCTCGACACCGGTGCGGAGGATGTCAACGGCGTGCTTGCGGCTTTGACGACGCTGCTTGACGAGGCGCACTTACGCGTCGGCAACCAGGCCTATGTCAGGGAGAACGGCACCTATGGCGCAACGACGCTGCTGAAGCGCCACCTGAAGATCGTCGACGGGCAGATAGAGCTGAAATTCCGCGCCAAGGGTGGCAAGCGCGTCCAGCGCAGCCTCAAGCACCCCAGGCTGCAGAAGATCCTGGAGGAGATAGCGGACCTGCCCGGCCGCCAGCTCTTCGTCTGGAAGGACGAAAGCGGGACGCTGAAGCCAATCGATTCCGGACGGTTGAACGCCTACCTCGCCGAGATATCGGGGGTTCCCATTTCGGCGAAGACCTTCCGCACCTGGGCAGGCTCGCTGGCGGCCTTTGGAGCGGCGCGCGAGGCGATTGTCGGCGGCGGCCGGCCGACGGTAAAGCAGATGTCGGAGGCCGCGGCAGAGGCGCTGCACAACACACCTGCGATCTCGCGCTCGAGCTATATCCATCCCGCGATCATCGCGCTCGCCGGCAACGATCATCCGCTGATCGAGAGCGGCAACGAACCATTGCGGGGCTTGCGGGCCGAGGAAAACAGGCTACTTGATTTCCTCAAAAGCGAGATCGAAGAATGAGCCCCAGACACCCACCGGCATCTGATGTATCGCTGACACATCCCGACCGGCTCTACTGGCCGGACGAAGGCGTGACCAAGCAGGCGCTGGTGGATTACTACATCGCGGTCTGGCCATTCATGGCGCCTTATGTCGTCAACCGGCCCTTAGCACTGCTGCGCCTGCCGGACGGGATAAAAAGCCACCAGCGGTTTTTCCAGAAACATGCCTGGAAGGGCATGAATCCGCATATCGAGGAGATTGCCGACCCAGAGGATCGGGACGGCGAAAAGCTGCTGCGCATTGCCGATTTCAACGGCCTCATTGCGCTGGTGCAGTCGGCCGTGCTCGAAATTCATCCCTGGGGCGTCACGACCGACGATTGGGAACAACCCGATATGATCACCATGGACCTCGATCCCGGGGAGGACGTGGCCTGGAGCGCTGTGATTTCAGCAGCGCTTGAATTGAAGGCGCGGCTGGAAGCACGTGGGCTGGCCGCCTTCGTCAAGACGTCAGGCGGCAAGGGGCTGCATGTGGTGACGCCGCTTGCGCCGAAGGCCGGCTGGGCCGAGGTGAAGGATTTCGCCCATTCACTGGCCGAAAGCATGTCGGCCGACGCGCCGGAAAAATATCTGGCAACCGCGACGAAGGCAAAACGCGGTGGACATATCTACATCGATTATCTCCGCAACGGCCGCGGCAACACGGCGGTCGCGGCCTACTCGACGCGGGCGCGATCGGGTGCGCCGGTTTCGATGCCGCTGGATTGGTCAGAATTGAACGAGGTGAGCGGTCCTGCCGCTTTCACGCTCGGCAACGTGCCGCGGCGATTGGAGACGCGACCGAAGGACCCGTGGGGAAATTTCTTCGAAGCGGCCGTGCCGCTGGAATGAACGGCTCTTGCCTCAGCCCGCACTGTCGAGCTCAGGATAGTGCCTGAAAATCCCTTCCTCGTTGAAGGCGAGGCGGCGGGGGGAGGCGAGATAGCGGACGATATTCGGACGCTTAGCCACCGCATCATGCAGAGCCAGCAGGGCGGGATATTCCGCCTTGCATTTCGTCATGGCTTTCGGAAAGGCGTAGGTCAGGCCCTCGATCACCTGGAAGAGCGAGAGGTCGACATAGGTGAGCGCATCGCCGACCAGATGGTTGAGGCCTTTCGGGTTCTGCCGCAGCACGCGCTCGAAATAGCCGAGGAATTTCGGAATACGTTCGCGGATGAAGGCAGCTGAGCGGGCTTTTGCCTCTGGCTTCTGGTCCTCGTAATAGAGCGACATGTCGATCGGGTGATGCGTATCGTGCACTTCGGCGACGAAATCGGTGACGGTCAGCTGCAGGCCGTTGATGACATGGCGAAGGCCTTCATCCTCGGGCGCAAGGCCGAGCTTCGGACCGAGATAAAACAGGATGTTGGCGACATGCGGGATAGTGAGGTCGCCGTCCTTCAGGAAGGGCGGGGCGAAAGGAATGTGCGGTTCGCTTTCGCTCTCCATGATGTCGAACATGGCGCCGGTGCCGCGCCCGGGCTGGCGGGTGATGTCGACATAGTCGGCGCCGGCTTCTTCCAGCGCCAATCGCACGAATTCGCCGCGGCCTTGAATGCCGTCCCAATAATAAAGTTCGTATGCCATGAGCGCTCAATCCTTCGGTTGACGACCGAAGTCTTTTCGCAGTTCGTCCTTGGCCTTTTCAAGGGTGCCACGCCGCTTTTTCGTCAGCTGTTCGCCGGCGCGGTTGATGTAGAAGGTCAGCATCGACATGGCGGCGCGAAAGGGGCTCGACTTGCGGCGATCGCTCTCCTCGGCGGAGTGCTTGACGGAGCGGGCAATCTTCTTCGGATCGTCCGATTTGAACACGCCTTGCTTCAGGTCCATCGCATCGCTGTGTTCGGTGACATCCTGCGACCATTTCTTCTTCGATTTGGCCATGGGTGAAACTCCCTGTGCGGTTGGCGGAAAGCCTCCGGTCCTATCCCTCGTTAGTGGTGGCTGTGGTGTTCATTGCGCTTACGCGTGGCAGCGGCCTTCTTTGCGGAAGCCGAACGTTCCGCCTTCGAGCGTGCGGCCGATGCCGCGCCGCCGATGCGGCCGCCCTTTTCGGAGGATTCATGCGTGTCCTTCTTGCCGCGGCCGGAACCGGATTTGTTGCCGCCACCGCTTTCCTTGTTGACAGTCGCCCAGGCACGCCGTTCGGCTTCCTTCTCGGAGACGCCGCGATCCTCGTAGCCCTCCTCGATATGCTCGGCCTTGCGTATCTGCTTGTCGGTATAGTCGGATTTGTCACCTTTCGGCATTTTTGCCTCCTCTGGTTTTCAAAGGAATTGAACCGGTAGGGAGGCCAAAAGTTCCGGTCATACGGTTATGGTCTGCAGGCTCCGGATTCGGAACAAAAGCCGATTTTATCAGGTTTCCGATGAGAAAGCCTGATACAGGAAGGAACCGAGAACATGGAAAAACACATCGTCAAAGCCGATGGAAACGGCGCGATCGACGTGAACGGCCAGGGATCGCCGGTCACCTATACCGTCAGCCTCAAGCAAGGGAAGGGGCGTTCCTACGAGGTCGACATCCGCCTGATGGCGCCGCGTGACTGGCTGCTGCAGAGGGGCTTCGAGCGGGATGCCGTGCTGGTCATTCAGAGCGGCGCGCGCATTCTCGTCTATCACGATGGCGGCAGCCATAACGATGATAGCAGTCGTCACGACGTTGGCCGTCTCGATGCTGCCGACACGATCTCGATCGAACTGACGGCGCGCGACGACAGCTGCACCAGCGAGGTGGATCTGATGCGCAAATATCTCGAGTTCAACGGCGCCGACGCATAACGCAGAAGCTGCAGCATTCCGTGACTGGCAGAAAACAGAGATACTCTAGGCGCCAGGCCGCTGCTGGACGGCGTTCTTGACCGCCTGGCCGAGCGCAGCGCTGCTGAAAGGTTTCGACAGCACCACCGAACCGGGGAGACGGTTTGCCTCCGGCAGGCTGCTGTTGCCGGTGGCAAAGACCAGGCCGACCGACGGAAAGGCCTCGCGGGCCTTGGCGGCGAAGGCCTGACCCGACATGCCGGGCAGACCGACATCGGCAACGATGATGTCGACGATGGTGTGTCCGATGATTTCCACGCCCCGTTCGCCGCTATCAGCCTCGATGACGTCATAGCCGAGATCCTGCAGAATCTCGGCAGTATCCATGCGGATGAAGGCGTCGTCTTCCACAAGCAGCAGCTTCAGCTTTTCGCGGGCGATCTCGGGGTGTTTGGCAGGGGCCACTGCGGCATCGCTCGCCCCTTGGCGGCGTTGCGTCCGGTTGGCAAGCACGTGGCGGATCTTGCGGGCGAGTTCCTCGCGCGTATAGGGCTTGGAGAGCAGTTCGAGACCTGGGTCGAGCCTGCCGCCATGGACGATCGAATTTTCGGTATAGCCCGATGTGTAGAGCACGGCGATATCAGGCAGGCGCTCGCGCGCCATGCGCGCAAGCTCCGGGCTCCTCAACGGGCCGGGCATGACGACATCGGTAAAGAGCAGATCGATATGGGCGCCGCTTTCGATAACGGTGAGCGCGCTTTGCGCATCCTTGGACTTCAACACGTAGTAGCCGAGATCCGTCAGCATCTCGACGACAGTCGTGCGCACACCCTCGTCATCCTCAGCGACAAGGATGGTTTCCGTGCCCCCTGTTGCCGGCACGCTGTCGACATTGGTGATGCAATCCTCGCTCTGGAACGAGCGGGGCAGGTAGAGCTTGACGGTCGTGCCTTCGCTGATCTCACTGTAGATCTTCACGTGGCCGCCGGACTGCTTGACAAAGCCATAGACCATCGACAGGCCAAGACCGGTACCCTTGCCTTCCGGCTTGGTCGAGAAAAAGGGCTCGAATGCCTGTTCTATTATCTCCTGCATCATGCCGGAGCCGGTATCGGTGACTGCCAGCACGACATATTGGCCGGCGGTAACTTCAGGATGGGTACGGCTGTAGGAATCGTCGAGGAAAGCGTTGCCGACCTCGATCGTCAACTTGCCGGCGCCATCCATCGCGTCCCGGGAGTTGATCGCAAGGTTGAGCAGGGCGTTCTCGATCTGCGTCGGATCGGCAAAGCTGTTCCAGAGGCCACCGGAAACCATGGTCTCGACTTCGATCTCTTCGCCGAGCGCGCGGCGAAGCATGTCGTCCATGCCGGTGACGAGACGGCCGATATTGACGACCTTCGGTTCCAGCGGTTGGCGGCGGCCGAAGGCGAGCAACTGGCTTGCCAGCCGCGAGCCGCGTCCGACGGCAGCAAGCGCGTTGGATATGCGTTCCTTGGCCCGGCCGTTATCAGCCACGTCCTTGCCGAGAAGCTGCAGGTTGCCGGAGATCACCTGCAACAGATTATTGAAGTCATGGGCGACGCCGCCGGTAAGCTTGCCGATCGATTCCATCTTCTGCGACTGCTGGAGTGCTGCTTCGGCCTGCTGGCGCTCGGCAATCTCGGCCGCGACGCGGACCTCTAGCATTTCATTGAGTTTCCGCAGCTGATCTTCCATATCGCGGCGCTGGTCGATTTCGACTTTGGCGGCACGGAAGAGCCGGATATTGTCGATCGCGACGGCTGATTGGCCAGCAAGGCTGACGAGGCTTGCCTCCGCCGCTTGGGAAAAACGGCCGGGCTGGCCGTGGCCGAAGAACAAGCCGCCGATGACGCTGCCGTCGCGTGATTTCACCGGCACGGCAAGATAGCTCCTGACCGGCAGATGCCCCTTCGGCATGCCTGCATGCGGCGCATTCTGCCCGTAGCGCGGGTCGAGCAGGATGTCGTCGGAGCGCACGATGCCTTCGCCGTTGAAGGTCGGCGCGAAGACCTTGGTATTGCGTGGCATCGGGAATTTCTCGAAGTTCTTCCGATCGACGCCGGACAGCGCATAGAGCATGTAGCTGCCGCGCTCGCCGTCATCGACATTGTAGAAGAAGGCGCCGAATTCTGCGCCGGTCAGCGTCACGCCGGCATCGACGACAATCTGGGTGAGGCGATCGACACTGGGCTCGGCGGTGATCGCGGCACCCGCCTGGTTGACGACCGCAAGCGCTTCCGATTTGGCTCGCAGCTCTTCCAGCGCCGTCTCTTCGCCGCGCTTGGCCGTCACCTGGTCGGTGACATCAAGGGTCGCACAGAGGATGCCGGCGACCATGCCGTCATCGTCGCGCAGCGGGGTGTAGGAGAAGGTGAACCAGGTGTCCTCGGTGCGGCCGTCGCGGCGCATCGGGATGAGCAGCTCTTTGAAGAGCTGCGAACTGCCTTGGAGCGTGGTGGCGATGATCGGCGAGAACTGTTCCCAGATATCCCCCCAGACCTCGCGGAAGGGTCTTCCGAGCGCATCCGGATGCCGCTCCGGGAAAACAGGCACATAGGCGTCATTGTAGAGAAAGGCGAGATCCGGACCCCAGGCGACGAATTTGGGCTGGCGGGAATTCAATACCATTTCGGCGATATGCTTGAGAGAGGCAGGCCAGCTTTCGACCGGACCGAGGCCGACGGCGTGGAAAGCCGGATGCCGTAACAATTCGCCGATTTCGCCGCCACCTCTCGGCCAGCCGTCCCCGACGCTTCCCATTCAAAATCGCTTCCTAGTCGTCCGCCGCACCAGTGTCATTGGTCGCCTCGGGGTTCGAACCTTCCAAACCTCAACATAGAGGCTTCCGATGGGAGGGAAAGGGCGTGGTCGAAATATCCTTAACTGCCGGGTGTTGAACACTTTTAACAGTTTGCCAGGATCACCAGGAGGTTATTTTCGATAGAGTTTTTGCGATGCGGCGAAGGCGCGGCCGATGTAGACGGAGACCAACTGCACCGGCGCGCGCGGATCGCGAAAAACCAGTCCGACGAGGTTATCGACGACAAGGATGAACCCGAGCGCGAGACCGAGGTAAAGCAGCGCGGCGATGATGAGGAGCGACATCTCCATCCCTCACACGATCGCGATCGAGGCGCGGTTGCTGGCTAAAAAGAGGATTTCGGTATGACCGGCGTTCATGGCAACTTCCCCTGTTCCGCCATAAACCGTCATCGTATCTTCTTGTTCCCGGTTATCGGGCGAAGGTACGATTTTTTTTGGAAGCCTCAAAGCTTGCAGCGTCATCCGGCCTCTGTTCACCCCCGCATGGAAGCCCCACCTCTGAAATTCCATAAAGCATAACTAATTCAGAGATATGACAAAGAAGGAGCGAAGGGCGTCGCGACGACGCCCTTTTTAATCGACGTGCTCGGTATTCCGGTATTCAGGACGCCGTTTTACGGCTCGCGGTGCGCTTCGGTGCCGGTGTCACGACGCCGTTCGTCTTGCTGCCCGTGACGCTGCGTTTCGCCTTGGGCTTGACTTCCTTGCCGTCGGAAGACGCAGCAGAGCCCTCGAGCGTTTCGCGCTCGTGCCGTGCCTGTTCCCAATGGATGGAATCTCGCCCCGTCGGATAACCCTCTTCTTCCCAGAGGGCGTATGCACGTTTTTTGATCCACTCTTCCCGAGTTTCTGCCATCGCTGATCTCCAGTCACATGATGCCGTCGTTCGAACGCGATACTGCTTTGATGGTTCCAGAGGAGTGGGGCTCTTTCAAGCGAAATCGCGCCGCAACCGGAAATATTTCGCATCGCAGCATATTAGGGTTGAGAATCGGCACTCATGAAGGCCGAAATGCCGCCGCCTTGTGCAGATCTGATACGAACTCCCGGCGCTGCCGTTGCTGCTCTTCTTTGTCTCGGATGCGCAAGAGATAGGAGGGGTGGATGGTGACCAGGATAGGCGGACGGTTTGCCGGATACAGAATATGGCCGCGCTCTGGCATCAGCTTCGCCTTCGGCCCGAGCAACGCATAAAGCGCGCTTGCGCCGAGCGTCACGACGAGTTTCGGCTGCAGGATGTTGAGCTCGGCGCCGAGCCACCAGGCGCAACGCCTGATCTCGCCGGCATTCGGTTTTGAATGCAGCCGCCGTTTGCCGCGCGACGTGAACTTGAAGTGCTTGACGGCATTGGTGACAAAGCAGCGCTGACGGTCGAGGCCGGCCTCATCGAGGCAGTGATCGAGCAGCCGGCCGGCGGGGCCGACAAAGGGCCTGCCGGTCAGATCCTCCTGGTCGCCCGGCTGCTCGCCGATAAGCACGATCTCGGCTTTGACAGAACCTTCGCCGAAGACGATTTGCGTGGCATTTCTGTAGAGGTCACAACGGGTACAGCCTTCGGCCTGATGCCGGAGTTCGGGAATGCTGTCGGCATCGGCGACTTCGAGCGCCAGGGCAGGGCCGACATTTGCAGCTATGTTCATGATGGTGATCCTCAGTCTTCTTGGGGTCAATCGATCTGTGCCGGCATTGTTCCCGTCGGGAATGGGCAGCGCGCTTTTGAAATCTGCGGGCCCATTCCGGAACCTTTCGCGATCGGTCCCCGAGCCGGCAAAATGGTCACGGTGAAAAATTTCGCGTCATGGGAGAGCGGTGGCGCGATTGAACGCCGCCGTTTCGGGGCTATATTCGCCAGCGATGTTCTATCTCCTGTCGACCTACTGGCCGCATATCCTCTTTGTCGTTTCGATCGCCATGGGGGCCGCGGCGGCGATCCATGCCGCCATGACCAAGGAAGAGGTGCGTGCCGCGACCGGCTGGGTCGGCGTCATCATGCTCTCCCCGATCATTGGCGCGCTGCTCTATGCGATTGCCGGCATCAACCGCATCCGACGCAAATCGCTGAGTGTCCGCCGCGACGCGCTGCTGCTGGCGGCCGAATTCGACGAGTTGGAGACATTCGATGCCGAGGCCGAGACGGTGATCAGCCAGTTCGGCCGCCGCTTTGCGGCGCTGCAGACGTTGGGCGACCGGGTGACGCGCAATCCGATGACGACAGGCAATACAATCGACATGCTGGAGACCGGCGACGAGGCCTATGCGGCGATGAAATCGATCATCGACGCGGCGACGCGCAGTATCCTGCTCGAAACCTATATTTTCGACCGCGATGCGGTTGGCCTTCGCATTGCCGATGCGCTGATTGCGGCGGTCAGGCGTGGTGTGGAGGTCCGGGTGCTGATCGACGCGGTCGGGGCACGTTATTCGGTGCCGAGCATTCTCGGCCATTTCAGGGAGAACGGCGTCACGGTCGCCGTCTTCAACGGCAATGTCATCATGGGCTTGCGGCTGCCCTATGCCAATCTGCGCACCCACCGCAAGATCCTGATTGTCGACGGGAAAATTGCGCTGACGGGCGGGATGAACATCAGGGCGGGCTTCAGCGAGGAGGCGACAGGCGAGAGCTTTGCCCACGACACGCATTTCAGCGTCACCGGCCCTGTCGTTGCCGACCTCTTCGACCTCGCCGCCGAAGACTGGCGCTTTTCGACGCAGGAGTTGTTGAACGACGAGCCCTGGCGCATCGAACCGCCAGAGCGCAGCCCCGGTGATCCCATCCTGATGCGTGTTGTCGCCTCCGGCCCGGACCGCAGCGTCGAGACCAACCATAAGATGCTGATGGGCGCCTTTTCCGTGGCGCGCCAATCGATCCGCATCATGTCGCCCTATTTCCTGCCGGACCGCGAACTCATCAGCGCCCTGGTGACGGCAGCGCGGCGCGGCGTCGAAGTCGATATCGTCGTGCCTGCGGTCAACAACCTCGTGTTGGTCGACCGGGCGATGACGGCGCAATTCGATCAGATCCTCAAGAATTACTGCCGCATCTGGCGCTCCACCGGCAGTTTCAGCCATTCGAAGCTGCTGACGATCGACGGCACCTGGGCCTATGTCGGCTCTTCCAATCTCGACCCGCGTTCGCTGCGGCTGAATTTCGAGGTTGATCTCGAAGTGCTGAACGAGGGCTTTGCCGCCGAGATCGACGAGCATATCGAGGAAACCCTGAAAACGGCAGTGCCGGTGACGCTTGAGGGGCTGCAGGCGCGACCCTTCGCAGTGCGGTTGATCGAAAAGGTGCTATGGCTTGGGTCGCCTTATCTCTGAAGGATTTTTTGTGATCGGACGTGGCAAGTCCGGCTTGCCTGCCTATACTGCTGAGACAAGCCTCTTCGATCAACGGAACAAGTGCGCCTGCCGATGCACGCCAGAAAAGACAGCCTTCCCGCCAGCATTCTTGCCTCGATCCGGAGCAGGAAAAAACGGCTCGATGCAGCCTATACAGAGGCAAGGCCGCGCAGTGCGGGAACGCTGATCGCCTCCTACAACGTGCACAAGTGCATCGGCACCGACCGCCGCTTCGATCCGGAACGCACCAGCCGGGTGATCCATGAAATCGGCGCCGACGTGATCGCGCTGCAGGAGGCCGACACCCGCTTCGGCGAACGCACCGGCATTCTCGATCTCGGCCGGCTGGAGCGGGAGACGGGACTGATCCCGGTGCCGATTGCCGGCATGGCGAAGGCGCATGGCTGGCACGGCAATGTCGTGCTCTTCAAGAAGGGGCTGGTGCATGACGTGCATCAGGTCAAGCTGCCGGGGCTGGAGCCGCGCGGGGCGCTGGTTGCCGAAATCGAGCTCGAGCAGGGCGGGGTGCTGCGCATCATCGCCGCGCATTTCGGATTGCTGCGCCATAGCAGAGCCCAGCAGGCGCGCACGCTCGTCGAACTGATCAACGACAGGCTCGAGATGCCGACCATCCTGCTTGGCGACCTCAACGAATGGCGGCTCGGCGACCGGTCTTCGCTCAACACGTTCCAATCCGCCTTCGGACCGCTGCCGCCCGCTGTCCCGAGTTTCCCCGCCGGCCTGCCGCTTCTGGCCCTCGACCGGATCATCGCCAACCGCAAGGGGATCATTTCGGAGGTGGAAGCGCATGACACGCCACTGGCGCGCATCGCCTCCGACCACCTGCCGATCAAGGCGCTTGTCGATCTGGAACCGGTGCCTGGCTGATGTCATGGCGACAGTGGGTGCCGTCGCCTTTGTCACTTCGCCCGGCGCTTTCACTCAGGCATGGCTGAAACGTTACCAGCCGGATGACGTTCAATATGATCTCGAATATCCGCTTGCGCATTGATATCTCTCCTTCGCGATCATATGCCGCCTCTTGCCTGGCGCCTTCAAACGAGTTTATCGTCGGCCTCGAATGACTTGAGGTTATGGATGAAACGCGGGCGCCTGCCACTGACGGCTTTGCGGAGTTTCGAGGTCGCCGGCCGCCTCGAAAGCTTCACGCTGGCGGCGCAGGAGCTGTTCATCTCGCAGGCAGCGGTCAGCCGGCAGATCCGCGAGCTGGAGACGTCGCTGGGCGAAGCGCTCTTCGAGCGCCGCCATCGCAGCGTCCGTCTCACCGCTTCCGGGGCCAGGCTGCAGGCGATCCTGACATTATCCTTCGACCAGATCGATGAATGCCTGGAGGAGATCCGCGGCCGGTCGACGGCTGCCGCGGTCACAATCAGTGCGGAACCTTCCTTCGCGGCATGTTGGCTCGTTCCCCGCCTGCCGGAGTTTCGCGAGCGGCATCCCGAGATCGAGGTGACGATCGACTCCGATCCACGCCTCGCCGAGTTCCGCAGTGGTCAGGCCGAAATCGCCATCCGCCACAGCGCGGTCGCCACCGCCTGGCCGAGGACCGAGAGCGAGAATCTCGCCGATGTCAGGATGATAGCGGTCGCAGCGCCTGCCTTGCTCAAGATGGGGCCGGCGATCAAGCGGCCGGAGGACATTCTGCGCCATACGCTGCTGCACGAGGAAAACCGGGACGTGTGGTCGAGATGGTTCGAGACGGCTGATGTCGCCAAGCCGGAGACAGCGCGGGGACCGATCTATGCCGATGGCGGCCTGGTGATGCAGGCGGTCCTGCGCGGGCAGGGCGTCGCGCTGATGGACGAGATCTTCGCCGAGGAGGAGATCAAGGCAGGCCGGCTGCTTCGCCTCTTCGATCTTGCCATTCCTCACGGCGCCTACTGGCTCGTTGCGCGCAGTTTCGAACGGCTCAGCCCATCTGCCTCGCTCTTCGTCCGCTGGATCGGGTCCCGGATCGGGGGATTCTGAAGGGGGTGGGCGAGGGCGATCTATTGTCTGTGCCGCTCGACTTCGGTGAGCACCGTGATGAAGGCCCGCAAACCTTGCGGCACGTGACGGTGGCCGGGATAATAGAGACAGAGACCCGGAATGGCGGGACACCAGTCGTCAAGCACGGTGACGAGCGCGCCGCTTTCGAGAAAAGGCCGGGCGGTGCGATCCGAGACATAGGCGATGCCGAGCCCTTTGCCACTCCGCGTGCTTCAAAACAAACGCAATCTACGCTTCCAAAACCTCGGGGCTTCATAGAGCGGAAAATTCCAGTTCAAAATCGCCTAAGTTAAGGTGGGCACGTCACCTTCTTTTCGAAAAGGTCACTGGCTTTTTTAAGCGCTTCTCCCGCGCCTTCCTTGATCGCGTTCGCGTCGTCAACGTCGGCCTTGCCGTTCTACGCGTCCTGGACACAGCCGAGCGCCCGCGACAGAAGACTAAAGGTCGGCACGCCGACCGAGCCATCCCGATCTCTTCACCAAGCCCGATGATCCAAAATTTGTTGGCCCGGTGGGAAAGGCAGAGTGTTTTTTCCTTGAGGGTTTCGGGTGCTACCGCCAGTAACTCGGACGCGATGACGGTCATCAATTCCGATTTCGCCTCGTCGAAGCCCTGATAAAGCCGTGCGTCAAATTCGTGGTTAGCGCAGCTGTGCATAATCACGATTAGGATCCGTGGGTGATTATGGTCACCGGTGACGGGCTCGAGGAATACTCAGCTCGGGTCAATCGAGCTGCGCATAATCCGTCCAGCTTTGCTGGCCGAATTGCCTTCGGCAGATTGCTCGAAACGAGCATTAATACCGCTTTTTGGCGAGCGCCAAAGTCAAGCACACTAACTGCGGGCTTGACGTTTAATTAAACAGAAATCCCTAAAATTCATACAATGCTTACCAAGAGCCAAGTTTGTGACCTGGCCTGACATCGTTCCAAGGAGTGAATACATGCGCAGGCCTACCGTCCGAACCTCCCTGATCGTCATCAATCTGACATTTGCGTCCATTTTTCTCGGCTTCGCATTGTTCTCGCTGAGTAGCGTGCGAGCGGTAAACGAGGACACTACCGCCATCGCCAGGAATTGGCTGCCAAGCGTTTCCGTTGTCAGGAATATTCAACTCCAACTTCAGAAGATGAAGTTCGCATATGCCAATCACATCATGTCCATCAGTGACGAAGCGATCGCGGCCGCTGAAAAACAGGTTACCGTACAGAGGGAGGAACTGGCAAAATCGATCGAAGCCTATAACGCGTTGATATCATCGCCCCACGAGAAAGAATTACTGGAACAGATCGCCAAAGGCGCAACCGACTACGCGGCTGCAGCCGAGCCGATGCTCGAGAAATCTCGTAAGAACGACAACGATGCGGCGAAGGTCATTTTCTACAATGGTATGGAGCCCATCATCCAAGAAGCAGACAAAGACGCTAGCGAGCTGCTTTACATCAACGTGAAGGGTTCGGATGCCTCATACGAGAGCAGCGAGCTAACCTATGGTACGATCCTCTGGAGCACCTGGGGTCTTATTGCCTCAGTCTTGGCGATCGTCGCTGGCGCGATTGTCTACGTTGCCGCACAGATCGCCCGTCCAATCAACGCGATTACGGGTTCGATGACCGGGCTTGCTGCAGGAGACACAGCGGCAATCATACCCTATGTCAGCCGAACGGACGAAATCGGATCGATGGCCGGAGCGGTCGAAGTTTTCAGGCAGACGGCATTGGCTAAGATCAAAGCGGATCAGGAAATCGAGGTAAGTCGCGCGCTTTCAGAAGGTGAACGCCAGAGACGTGAGGAAATTGACCGTGCGCGAGCGGCGGCGATGGCCAAGGCTACGAGCGGATTGGCCGGTAATCTAAAGAAGCTGGCTGATGGCGATCTCACAATCCAGATCAGCGAGCCGTTCGATGCTGATTTCGAGGCGCTAAGAAGTGACTTCAACGGTGCCGTGGCCCAGCTCTGTCGCACACTGGCCAAAGTGGCCGGCTCGACAGTGGGTATCGACAGCGGATCGAACGAGATCGCCAACAGTGCGAATGATCTCGCAAGACGCACGGAGCAGCAGGCGGCGGCTTTGGAACAAACGGCGGCCGCGCTGGATGAAATCACAGCAAATGTCGCCTCATCCTCCAGACGCGCCGAAGAAGCCCGGAAGGTTGCCGCTGAGGCCAACGCCAGCGCAGCGACGTCCGGTCAGATTGTCACCCAAGCAGTCGAAGCGATGAGCCGCATCGAGCAATCTTCCAACGAGATATCGACCATTATCGGTGTCATTGACGAAATCGCCTTTCAGACGAACCTCCTTGCGTTGAACGCAGGTGTTGAAGCTGCACGCGCGGGCGAGGCTGGCAAGGGTTTCGCAGTCGTTGCCCAGGAGGTACGCGAGCTGGCGCAACGCTCAGCAAAGGCGGCGAAGGAAATCAAAGCGCTCATTCAAACATCGAGCGGGGAGGTGGCGTCAGGTGTCGAGTTGGTCTCGAAAACCGGCGCTGCCTTGAAGCAGATCGGTGAACTCGTGGTTACAATGAACCAACACGTCGAAGCGATCGCAGTATCGTCGCGCGAGCAGTCGACGGGTCTCGCGGAGATAAACACGGCGATTAACAGCCTCGATCAGACGACCCAACAGAATGCCGCAATGGTCGAGGAGGCGAGTGCCGCCTCCACGTCGCTAGCGAACGAGACCGTCACGCTACGCGAGCTGATTGGTCAATTCAAAGTGGATGACGCAACGGGACACCAAACCTATGCTTTCCGCAAGACTGCGTAGTTCACCGTCATCGATCGGACTGAAGTTCACTCGATGATTATAACACCGTGAACGCACCGTTGCGTCCGTCAGATCTGGGTTCTGATGCCGATTCTCGGTCAACTGGCGTACAAATGGGCGATTGATGGGTAGCGCTTCCCGCGTGATGTCCAGCCAAGCCGCTTGAGAAGCCCGGCGCGGAAGCGGATTTGAGGCAGAAATCCGCTTATCTATCGTCCGGACTCTCTGGATCATCGTCGACAGCGGGACCGTTGTGACCTTGAAGCCGTCGTGGGAAAGCAACAGGGATCGTCCTTGATCGCGTTCCGGGGCGATCAGGCGTAGCTTCCTGGGGCATGGGGCCGGCCGTTGCGATTGATCGTTATCCGAAGGTAGCACGGCGAAGGTGCCCTTGACGCGAGACCGCACGTCGAGCGCTAACCTATTGTCCGCCCAGTTTTCCAACTGTCCCCAGACGGGCAGGCCACGCGCCGGAAAGTTCTCGCCCCAATGCGAGTACGAACGCCAGCAGGGCGAGCGGGCCTCAGCACGACTTCGGAAGTTGGTCGCCCGCGGCAGTGGCCGGCTGACGAAGGTCGCGCGCGCGTGTAGGCACTGAGGGTGCCGCAAATTTGAACAGTTGGCCGCCGGTGTGCAGGTCGTGGGTAGGGCCAGGCTTTCGCTGGTTCCAGCCCTGATTTCCGTAGACGTAGAAATAGCCCGATCGTCCCACCTGCACTCTCAGAACATAAGCGGCGTCGGTTTAACGGCGCTGCGTAGCGTAGCACCTTTAGCCGAGCTGTTTCTTGCGCAGAGCGCGAAAGTGTTTCCCTTTGTGAGGTCTTTTTCCCGAAGTTCAAGAAGTTAAGTTTCGACCCACGGCGGAGGAAACAGCCGTTGGGAGGATTTCATGAGCTTCAATTTGTTTTGCCGTGTCGGCCTTGTTGAGCCTGCCTAAGCAGGACGTCGAGCCCCTGAGTCGGGAGACGCGGTTTCCCGACCTCAACCGAGCCGGTCCTCCGGCAGTCCGAAACTCAGAAATCAAAGAAGTAGATCGATGATCAAGCATATCGTCATGTGGGACGTCCGTGGGGAAAGCGACGAGGAAAAGCAGGCCGCCGCCTTCGACCTCAAGGCAAAGTTCGAGAGCCTCCGCGGGGAAATTCCCGGACTGTTGTTCCTTGAGGTCGGCATCGACTTCTCTCGGGTCGATTACGCCTGCGATGTCGTGCTCTATTCCGAGTTCACGGACGAAGCGTCCCTTGAGGGCTACGCCACTCATCCCGCGCACTTGCGGGTCAGGGATTCCCTGAAGGACGTCCGGATCGCCCGACACCAAGTCGACTATTCCCCGATTAAGAGCGCCAGCGCGCATGCAAGCGCCGACTGAGGCGTGACGGAGGAGGAACCTATGACCACGACGATCACGCAGTCCCAAGACCTCATGTCGTCGCCCGTCCTGAACGTCCGAGGACTCCGCAAGACCTACCGCGGCGTCGTCGCTCTGAAGGGTGTCGACTTCGACCTGATGCCGGGCGAAATCCACGGGCTGTGCGGGGAAAACGGAGCCGGCAAATCGACTTTGGTCAAGATCCTCGGTGGTCTTGTCGCCCCGACGGAGGGAGAAATCACAGTCGACGGCGCCGCATTCAAGGGCCGAACCGACCCTCGGCTGATCTCGATCGTCCATCAAGAGCTATCGATCATTCCGGACCTCTCGGTGCTCGACAACGTTCTCCTCGGCGACCAATCTATCGGCGAGTTCCTTTTCCGGGGCCGTTACCGCGCTGCCATTCGTCGTCAGCTTGACGACATCGGGCTCTCCCACGTCGATCTCGATCAGCCAGCTCGCGAGCTTGGTCTCGCTGAGCAACAGCTGATCGAGATCGCACGGGGGGGCAGTATGCGAGCGTGCTCCAGTCGCCGATCGACGATGGCGCCTACGCTGCCCAGGCCGTCGCTGACGTCCTCGACGGCAAGACGGTGGAGAAGACCCGCTTCCTGCCGCATGAGATCATTACGAAGGACAACGTGAAGGATTGCTACCCGGCCAACGGGAAGTGATCGACGCAGACTCGGTGGCGGCGTCCGAGCCGCTATCACTCCCTCCGAGCTGACCTTTGAGGGAGAGCGATGACGATGAAAGGAAAAGTCCATGCTTTTTGCGGTTCATTGCCTTGACCATGCGGATGGCCTGCCACGCCGCCTGGCGAACTACGACGCCCACAAGGCGTATCTCTTCGCGGGCGCGGTGAAGACCATAATCTCAGGACCGCTTGTCGCCGATGACGGCGAGACCATGATCGGCTCGCTCTTCGTCTTCGAGGCCGACAAGATCGACGACGTGATCGCGTTCAACAACGACGACCCGTTCGCCCACGCCAATGTCTGGCGGCAAGTGGACATCAACCCGTTCTTGAAGCGCGTCGACAATCGCTAGGAACGCAGGAAGTCCGGTCCGATCGAGGCCGGAATTCGAGGAGCCGACATGCAGTCTTTCGTCTATAACGGCCAGTCGGCCAGAGTGATTTTCGGGTCAGGAACGTTGGCCCAGCTTCCCGCGGAAGTCGATCGTCTCGGGCTGAAGCGGGTCTTGGTACTGGCGACGCCGCCGCAGGCCGAGGATGCGGAGAATCTTTCCGCGCTTCTTGGCGCGCGTTCGGTCGGTGTCTATTCCCGAGCGACCATGCACACACCCGTCGACGTAACCGAGGACGCGATGAGGGTCGTGGCCGACAAGAACGTCGACGGCCTGATCGCAGTCGGTGGCGGATCGACCACAGGGTTGGCCAAGGCGATCGCGCTGCGGACCGATCTGCCTCAGATCGTCGCCCCGACCACTTATGCCGGATCGGAAATGACCCCGATCCTTGGCGAGACCAAGGACGGGCAGAAGGTCACGCAGAGCAGCCCGAAGATTCTTCCGGAGGTCGTCATCTACGATGTGGACCTCACCCTCACCCTTCCCGTCGGCATGTCGGGCACCAGCGGCATGAACGCCATCGCCCATGCGGTCGAGGCGCTCTACGCGAAGGAGCGGAATCCGGTGGTGTCACTGATGGCGCTGGAGGCGATCCGGGCCTTGGCACGGTCGCTGCCGCTTATCCACGACGATCCAGCCGATCGCGACGCGCGGGCCGACGCGCTCTATGGCGCGTGGCTCTCCGGCATCTGTTTGGGTTCGGTCGGCATGGCTCTCCATCATAAGCTCTGCCACACGCTGGGCGGCTCGTTCGATTTGCCACATGCGGAGACCCACACCGTCGTCCTGCCGCACGCGCTCGCCTACACCGCGCCCGCTATCCCCGAGGTGATCGAAAAACTCCGGGACGTACTTGGCCACCACGACCCCGCTGCGGCGCTTTTCGAACTCGCGGGACGGATCGGCGCGCCGAGGTCTCTGAGAGAGATCGGCATGCCAGAACACGGTGTCGAGGTGGCGACCGAGCGCGCACTGGCCAACCCGTACTGGAACCCCCAACCATTGGAGCGCGACGGCATCCGCGCGCTCATCGCCCGCGCCTATGCGGGCGAGGCTCCGGCCATTTGATAGCGAGCAATTCGGGCCGAGGAGGATAGAAAATTGTCTGAGATGAGCAAAACCGAAAGGTCGAAGCCCAAGTATCCCTATTTCGAGGAAGAGACTTCGGTCGACGTCGTCAACGCGAGAATGGGGCCGGCCGTCGATCCACGCCTGCGCGAGGTCATGTCCGTTCTGGTGAAGCACCTCCACGCGGCGATCAAGGAGATCGAGCCCACGCACGAGGAATGGCTCCAGGGGATCAAATTCCTCACCGAGGTCGGGCAGATGTGCTCGGATTGGCGTCAGGAGTTCATCCTGCTTTCCGACACCCTCGGCGTCTCGATGCTGGTCGACTCCATCAACCATCGCCGCCCCAACGGTGCGACGGAGAACACGATCCTCGGGCCGTTCTATGTTCCAGCGGCTCCGCGCTACGCCAACGGGACCAACATCTGCCTGGACGGCAAGGGCGAGCCGATGGTCGTGTGCGGACATGTCGTCGACACCGATGGCAAGCCGATCGCCGGCGCTCTCGTCGACGTCTGGCAAACCAATGACGACGGCTTCTATGACGTGCAGCAAAAGGACGTGCAACCCGACTGGAACCTCCGCGGCGTATTCACCACGGAAAACGACGGCTCTTACTGGTACCGGGCGGTCAAACCCCGCTACTACCCAATCCCCGACGACGGTCCGGTGGGCAAACTGCTGGGTCACCTGGGCAGACATCCCAACCGAGCCGCGCATATCCACTTCATCGTGAGCGCGCCGGGCTATGACCCGGTCATCACCCACATCTTCGAGCCGAGTTGCCAGTACTTGGCCGAGGACGCGGTTTTCGGCGTGAAGGACTCGCTGATCGCGGACTTCGAGAAGGTGACCGATCCCGCACGGGCGTACGAACTCGGCTTTGGAGGCCCGTTCTGGTCGGTCGACTGGGACTTCGTGCTCGCCGCCAAAAATGCCGCCGCCAAGGAGAAATGACGATGCCGCAACTCACCTTCGAGCTTCCCGACACCGTCGTGGTAACAGGGGCATCGTCCGGCCTCGGGCATGAACTTTGCAGTCTGCTCGTCGAAGCGGGTGTGGCGACCGTCGGAGTCGATCTCTCGGCTGCTCAGGACGATCTCGCCGCTCTTGCGGGGTATCACCATGTCGCGGGAGATGTCGCCGGCGAGGCGACCTGGGACAAGGTCGTCGCCCGTCTGAGGTCTTCGGACGCGAAACGCATCGGTCTCGTGACGTCGGCAGCCATCCTAGACGTCGGCACGATCTTGGACGCCACGCCTGCGATCATCTCCCGGGCGCTCAACGTGAACGTCGTGGGCACTGCCCTGGCGATCAAATCCCTGCTGCCGCTGATGATCGAGGCCCATGTTGGGGCGATTGTGGCTGTGGCCAGCGTCAACGCCACTTTGGCAGAACAGCAGCTTGGCATCTACAACGCCACGAAAGCAGCGGTGCGGCAGTTGGCCCGCACGGTCGCGCTCGACCACTCCCGAAGTGGCGTCCGCGTCAATGTTCTCAGCCCCGGACCCATGTTGGCCGGCCTCTTCAAGCGTCACCTCGAATCCGCCACGGACAGCGACAGGTTCCTGGCGACGCGATCAGCGCGCCAGCCCGGCGGCCGCATCCTGGAGGCGCGCGAAGTCGCCCAGGCCGCGATGTTCCTTTTGTCGAGTGGCTCGACGGCGGTTCTAGGCGCGGACCTCGTCGCCGACGGGGGACTGACCACCAGCTTTGATTTCCGAACTGGGGAGGAAGGCGCTTCGATCTGACGCGCCCGCCATATTTGAAACGATCCAAGGGACTAGAGAAATGGAAACTGGACTGAAGGGTAAAATTGTTTTCATCACAGGTGCCGCCAACGGCATCGGTCGTGCGACCGCGGTGGCGTTCGCACGGGAAGGCGCAACGTTGGGCCTCGTAGACATCGACGAGAAGGCCTTGGCCGAGGTCAAGGTCGAAGTCGCCGCAGCGGGCGGCATGGCCCACACCGCGAAAGCGGACCTGTCCACGGGGGCCGGCGTATCGGCGGGCCTGGACGAGTTGCTCAAGGCGACGGGCGGCGCGGTAGACGTGCTGGTGAACAATGTCGGCTCAGGCGCGATCCGCACCTTCGACCAGCTGACCGACGAGGAATGGGAGAAAACCTTCTCCCTCAATTTCATGAGCTATGTCCGGGCTACGCGGAAGCTGCTTCCGATCCTCCGCGAGCGGAAGGGTGTAATCGTCAACAACGGTTCCGATCTCGCCCGTCAGCCCGAGCCCGTGCCGATCGACTACTCGGCGTCGAAGGCCGCCGTGCTCGCCCTCACAAAGGGCCTCGCGCGCGCCGAGGGCAAGGCGGTGCGGGTCAACGCGGTCGCTCCGGGACCCATCTGGACCCCGTTCTGGACCAAGCCTGGCGGCTTCGCCGAGACGATGGGCGCGTTCCACAAGATGGAGCCGCAGGCGGCTGTCGAGCACGAGATGAAGCTGCGGCAGCTTCCCCTCGAACGTCTCGGGACGCCCGAAGAGGTCGCCAACGTGGTGGTCTTCCTTGCGTCCGACCTTGCCAGTTTCGTCACGTCGGCTGTTTGGGGCGTGGACGGCGGCAGCATCCGATCGATCTGACCCCATCATTGTATATCTATAGGATACAATGTTGATCTCCAGCGCGCAATTTATCGCGCCGGCGCTCCAGTATATAAAAAGACAATTCAAACGCATGCGGCGCGTGGCCGCTGGAGTATGGCAATGACTGGGAAAAACGGCATCGAGTTGCTGGCGGCGTTCTTCACTCTCGGAGGCGACGTCTATCCGTTCGGTCCGACCGAAATCAGTCCGATCCCCTTCAAGGATCGCGTCGAGGCGGCCGCCAAGGTCGGCTACAAGGGCATGGGCCTGATCCACGCAGACGTTCAGGCGACGGCCGCCCAGATCGGTCTCAAGGAAATGAAGCGGATCGTCGACGACAACGACATCAAATACCTCGAGTACGAGTTCCTCTCCGGCTGGTATCTCGACGGCGAGCGCCGGGCGAAGTCGGACGTCATGCGGACGGAGATGCTTGAGGTGGCGCAGCGTCTCGGAGTCCGAAATCTCAAGATTGCTCCCGGCCTCGGAAGCGATCTCTACGCGCCGACCGAAGCGGAAATGACGCCCGACGTCGACCGCATGCGCGAGGCATTCGCCGGAGTGTGCCGCGATGCGGCCGAATACGGCGTCAGGGTGGTCATGGAGATCATGCCGTTCTCCAACGTCAGGACGCTGGAAGTGGCGCGCGCGATCGTGGAAGGGGCGGATCAGCCCAATGGCGGCTTGCTCATCGACATCTGGCACATGGCGCGCGGCGGCATCCCCTACAAGGACATCGAGAAGATCCCGTCCAGGTTCATCGGGTCGATCGAGCTGGACGACGCCGACGCCGACGTGAAGGGCCTCCTTTGGGAAGACACCATCTACCATCGCCGCCTGCCCGGCGAAGGTGTGCTGAAACCCAAGGAGTTCATCCAAGCCGTCAAGAACGCCGGTTACGAAGGCCCGTGGGGCGTCGAGATCATCAGCGAGACCTACCGGAAGCTTCCGCTGGCCGAACAGGCCAAGCGTTCCTTCGAAACCACCATGGCCCAGTTTAAGTAAAGAAGGAAGACAAGATGAAATACCCCACCGAAAAGCGGATGCTATGGTTGTCCCAGGTCCGCAGCGTCCCTTATCGGCAGCGCGTGGAGCTTGCGGCAAAGAATGGCTTCGGTTGGCTTAGCACTTCTCCGATGGATTACAAGAACACGCGCGCGGGCGGGCTGTCGGACAAGGACATCCGTTCGATCGCCGCCGACAACGACGTCCGGCTGAGCTACCTTGACCCGCTCACGAGCTGGGTCCCCGACGGCCTGACCCCTGGCGAAGACCCCGACATCAAGCCCTACCTCGAAACGACGCCGGACGACTTCTTCCGGATCGCCGAGGCCTTGCAGGTCGACCGCATCCACCTGATCGGCAGCTTTCCGGAGGGTCGTTACACCCTCGACGAGCTCACTGGCCACTACGCGGCGCTGTGCGACCGCGCCGCCGAGAACGGACTCAAGTGCCTTATCGAGGCAATGCCGCTCTGGGGCCTGAAGACCGTGGACGAAGTCTGGACGATCGTCAGGGACGCCGGCCGGAAAAACAGCGGGATCATCTTCGACACCTGGCACTATGTCCGCGGCGGCCGCAACGATGCGCTTCTCAAGGAAATCCCGGTCGGAACGTTTGACACCGTACAGATCGCCGATGGTCCCCTTGTCTGCCCGCCGGGGCGCTCGATGAAGCGGGACTGCCTCTCCTACCGGGTGCCGATCGGTCAGGGAGAAATCCCCAACCTTGAAATTCTCAAAATCCTCAAGGACGCCGGGCATATCGAAAGCGTAGGCCCCGAAATCTTCTCCGACGCGCTCGACAAGCTCGAAGGCGACGAGATCATGTCGCGCCTGATGCCGGGTTTCGAAGCCCTTCTCCAAGAACTCGCCAGGCATGAACCATTGTAGCCGGCGGCAGGATGTCCCTGCCGCCGGCCCGACGTTTCCCCCGCCGACCAGACATAGCAGTCGGGCGCTCAAACGACACATCACCGAGGAGGAAGAATATGGGTAGGCTTCAAGGCAAGGTGGCAATCGTCACCGGCGCGGCTCAAGGCATCGGGCGCGCCGTCGCCGAGCTGTTCGCGGCGGAAGGCGCGCAGGTTATCGCTGGAGACGTCAAGCAGCAGCCAGTGGCTCTCGCAGGCATCATGAACCAAGACCTGGATGTCTCCGACGAAGCCAATTGGAAGGCCGTCGTCGACTTCACACTCCAGGCTCATGGCCGGATCGACGTTCTCGTGAACAACGCGGGAATCGTCTTCAACTATGGGCAGATACTCGACACTAGCCTTGCTGATTGGAACAAGGTAATCGGCGTCAACCTGACCGGATCGTTCCTGGGCATGCAGGCCGTGCTGCCCGCGATGCGCAAGGCCCGCTCGGGGTCGATCGTCAATTTCTCCTCGATCTGGGGGAATGTGGGTGTTCCCGGTGCTGCCGCCTACAACGCCGCGAAGGGCGGCGTCCGCAACATGACCAAGAACGCCGCGGTGTCCTATGCGCCAGACAACGTTCGCGTGAATTCCGTCCATCCCGGGCTCATCCGCACTCCGCTGGTCACGGCCCAGTCCGAGGAGATGAACAACGGCATCATCAGCAACACGCCGATGGGTCGCATGGGAACGCCAGAAGAAGTGGCTCAATGCTGCCTGTTCCTGGCGAGCGACGACTCCTCGTTCGTCACAGGAAGCGAGCTGGTCGTCGACGGCGGCTATCTCGCTCAGTAGTTTCGCGAACCCGAGGTCACGGAAATGGTGAACAGCCAGATCGAACCAACGATCTACTACGGTGGCAGCTGCAAGACTTCATGGTCCCCAAGGTGTCGATGCGGGCTCTTGCATTCGCGGCGAGTTTCCATTTCTTCCCCGCGCTTCTATCGGTAGGCGTGGTTCACCAAGAACCACGCTCGATGAATTTGCCGAACGCGCCCAAGTGGGCCGCGATGACATCTCGGGTCCTTGATTTGTAAGCATGAAATACGAGCTGAGACCTGAGCATTTACGCGCGATCGGCTTCGAATGCTCTTGATTTGTGGCTGCCCACTTAGCCGTTTCGCGTGGCGCACCAGAACGACCGTACGGCGGACGCCTTTTTCCCACGGAACGCAAAACTGTTTCCCCCAAGCGCGTCTTTATCCCACTTCGCGACACTAGCATAACCATGGCCGAGGGAAGAGGAGGAAAATATGTTCAATACCCTTAGACTAGCTTTCGCCACCAGCATTTCCATTTCTGCCGTTATGATCGGAAGCGCCAGCTACGCCGAAACGATGAAGCTTGGTCTCTCGATGCCGACACTCAATACACCGTTTTTCACGGTATTGGTGAACGCGGCGACCGAACAGGCCAAGTCGTCCGGCGGGGATGTGGTTCAGACGACCAACGCCAACCGCGACGCAAGCCAGCAGGTCACTGACTTCCGTAATCTGATTAACGCAGGTTCCAACGTCATCCTGGCCGGCGTGGTCGATCGTGCCGCTATCAAGCCCGCTCTGGACTACGCGAAAAGCAAGAATGTTCCCGTCGTCATAGTCGACGACAAGCCAGCGGCCGGTGACGTCTACGCAGTGGTGCGGGCCGACAATCTTGCCATGGGCGCGCGTGCCGCGGAAGCACTCGCGGCCGCGATGGTCGACAAGAACGCGACGGTTCTCAACATCACTGGCGGACTGACAACGACCAACGGCCGAGACCGCAAGAATGGTTTCGACGAGGCCTTCAAGAAAATCTCGACCGCAACGGTGATCGAGCAGACGGCCAACTGGGATGGCCCGCAGGCCGCCAATGTCGCCTCGACGGTGATGAGCGGCAATTCAGAAATCGCTGGCATCTATCTGGCGACGGACACACTCTACTATGATCCGGTTGCCGCCGCGTTGAAGTCTCGTGGCCGCCTCGCAAAGGTCGGTGAGGTTGGTCACATTGCAGTCGTCGCAATCGACGGCGGTGCGAGCGCTCTCAAAGCCATCCGCGACGGCTATCTGGATGCGACGGTTTCGCAGCCGGTCACCGATTATGCCAAGTACGGCGTCATGTATCTCCAGGACGCTCTGGACGGCAAGGAGATGAAGGAAGGTCCGACCGATCACGACAGCACCGTGGTCAAGGACGGTAAGTACTTCGTGGACAATCTGCAGTCTCCCGTCGTGACGAAGCAGAATGTCGACGACAAGGGCCTCTGGGGCAACGCCAAATAGTCACAACATTTGTCCTGGAGTGCTGAATTATGCTGGAAAGCCCGTCGGAACAACTTGTCGCAATCGACAGCGCCGTAAAGCGTTTCGGAGGGACCGTTGCTCTGAACGGGCTTTCCATATCGATAAAAAAGGGGGAATCTCACGCCCTGATCGGTCGGAACGGTGCTGGCAAATCTACCCTGGTATCAATCCTGACCGGGTTGCGAGCGATCGATTCAGGGTCCTTTCTCCTGAATGGTGCCGCTCCCCCCGCGTTGAACGATCGAAACGCTTGGCGCGAGGCGGTGGCGTGCGTCTACCAGCACCGAACTCTCGTGCCGGATTTGACCGTGGCCGAGAATCTCTATCTCGGACGGTATCAGGGCAAACAGATGATCTCGTGGCGCGGCCTCAACCGCCAAGCGGCGGCCGCGCTCGAAAGCTGGGATATTCCGATCCTGCCTACCACTCCGGTCCGCGAATTGGGGGTTGGAGAGGCCCAGATGGTGGAAATCGCCCGCGCCCTTAGCCAGGGCTCAAGGTTCGTCATCCTGGACGAGCCGACCGCGCAGCTGATTTCCAGCGAGATCGACCATCTGATCGAGCGGGTGAACGAACTGCGCGCCAAGGGGATCACCTTCCTTTTCATCTCACACCACCTCGACGAGGTCCCGAAGGTTTGCGACGCGGTCACCGTGCTGCGAAACGGGCGCGACGTATTGCATGGCAACGCGAGCAAACTCACGACAGCCGAAATCGTTTCCGCGATGGTGGGCGACGAGGGGGCGGGCAAAGCGCTCACCTCCAGTGAGAAAGTGTGCCGCCCAGCCTTGCCCACGAGCACGCCGGTGGTACTCGAAGCGAACCTGCGGCTTGATGCATGCGAGGACCCTCTCGGTCTCGCGTTGCGGGCGGGCGAGGTCGTGGGTTTCGCCGGACACTCGGGGTCAGGTACCCGTCAAATCGCGCTTGCCCTCGCTGGCCACTATTCAAAATGGTCCGGTGCGATCAAATTGAACGGAAGGGAAATTCCGAAGCCCTGGAAACCGCCAACGGCGGTGAAAAATGGGGTCGCACTCCTACCGGAGGACCGGATAAAGACGGGCCTGGTCGGCGAAATGTCGATCGAAGACAATATGACCCTGCCGAGCCTGAAGGCATTCACCAACCGCGTACTTTTGAACGGCAAGGCGCGTCGGAAGTTCGCGGAGGACAATCGGTCCGAGCTCGGCGTTGTCTGTCATTCCGTCAGACAAAATGTCGGTGAGCTGAGTGGCGGCAATCAGCAGAAGGTACTTCTGGGGTCCGCATTGAGCACGAACCCCAGCGTACTAATTCTCCTGCACCCGACCGCGGGCGTCGACATCGCGTCAAAGGCAACCATTCTCGACATCGTTGAGCAACGACGACGTCGAGGACTTGCAGTCATTCTCGTCAGTGACGAGCCAGAAGAACTCGCGTTCTGCGACCGAGTACAGGTCTGGGTTCGCGGCAAGAAAGTCGTCGAGAAAAGCGGCATGAACGAGGAAGAGCTCGTGTCCGCCATGGAAGGCTTTCACATATCTCGGGAGGAAAAATGACCCACACTCAAACAACAGGCGTCACCGGAACGGACCTCCGTTCCCGCCGGCTCCTCAGCGACCTGTTCCAACCTGAATGGGCGATCGTGCCGGTTCTGGTTGTCGTCATGATCGTAGGCACGCTTCTCAACAACGCGTTCCTCTCGTACGACAACTTTTACGGCGTAGTGCAGCAGGCCAGCGAACTCGGCGTGCTCACGATGGGACTTACCCTGGTTCTGATCGCCGGCAAGTTCGACTTGTCACTCGAGTCGACCTTCGGCCTTGCGCCGATGGTGGGTGTGTACTGCCTCCTCGAAGCAGGTGGCTCGGGCCTCAATCTTGCGAATTCGCCGCTTCTGGCGCTCCTGGTGATCTTCGCTGTGGGTGCCCTTATTGGCGCGTTCAATGGATTGCTGGTGATCTATCTTCGGTTCAACGCCTTCATCGCAACCTTGGCGACGCTGATCCTCCTGCGCGGCATCAGCCTCGGATTGACTCGCGGCGAGACACTCTCCGATCTGCCTGTGCTCCTCACATTCCCAGGAGACTCCACGTTCCTGGGTGTGCCTGTCTCCTTCCTGCTTGCGTTGACCTTGCTCGCCGTTCTTACGGTCCTCCTGTCGCGGCACCGGGTTGGAAGAATGCTTTATGCCGTCGGTGGAAACCAGCAAGCAGCTCGGGTCGCCGGCATCCCGGTGGAGCGTGTCTTGATGGGAGTCTTCATCGTTGCGGGCATCCTTGCTGCGCTGGCGGGGTTGCTGCAGGCGGGCCGGATCGCGTCCATTCCTTCTTCGCTCGGGCAAAACCTGATCTTCAACGCATTTGCGGCCGCGGTCCTCGGTGGAGTCAGTCTCAACGGAGGGCGAGGCACGATCGCTGGTGCGTGTGGCGGTGTGCTGCTGCTTGTCCTCATTCAGGATGTTTTGGTTCTCTCCCAAGTACCCGCCTATTGGATCAACGCGACAACAGGCGGCATCATCCTGATCGCTCTATACATCAGTAAAATTAGTGGGGCGGATAAAGGCAACTGAATAACTCCGCTGGCTCATTCAAGCTTGAAATGGCGGCCGGTTGGCCGCCGTTCTATTTCACACCCTCCGCTGGTCGGAAGATGTGACCGTCCCCTTCAATTATCGCGAGACGAGGTCGACGGTCCCAATACACGCTGCAGCAGCTATCGGATGATCAGCGTCGTCACGCCTTCAACTTCTTCGATGGCGCAGCGACTGCTCAGCTCTCGTCGCTGTGCTGTGGTAGGTAGCGGTGCTGCAGCGATGCTGGACTCGCCCTTGTGGGCAGCGTTGGTTCTGGCTTTGAGATCGCGCAGGGTCTTCAACTCCAGTTCGCTTGGAGCCGGCGTGACATCCAGGTTCTCCGCGAACTGACCTTCCACCGCAAGTCTCCTGCACATTCTCTCTGGTCACACCGGGATGAAGCGACATGACGGTGAATTCCTTGGTCACCAGGTCGGGCCTCCAGATCGCTAGGTCTTTAATCAGCAGCGTGGATCCTTTGGTCGCGATGCCGAGGCGTTCGCGGTGATCGCCACCTTCGCGGGTGTCCGAAGAAGGTAACGAAGTCGATTTTATCGACCACGCCGCGGGTCGACTGAGCCATGGTGATGTAGATTTCGCCGCACGACCTTGCGATCTCGGGCGCTCCGCCGCCGGGCAGCCGGGTCTTCGGTTTTTCGTAGCCGCCGATGACGGTCGTGTTGATGTTGCCGAACTTATCGAACTGCGCCGCACCGAGGAAGCCAATCGTGACGCGGCCGCCCTGAAGCCAATAGCGAAACATCTCAGGGACCGAGACCGTCGTCACCGACGTCTCGCAAAGGTCGCCGTCGCCGATGGAGAGAGGCAGAACGGTGGGAGCCGTCCCGGATCGTACCGGATTCATAAATGGGCGTGATGTCGGGAGCGTGGGTCAGCCGGGCGACGTTGCATGCCGCGGAAGGCGCTCCGGTCCCGACGAAGCAGACGTCGGAATTGGACCGCGCCCTGGCGGCCGTGACGGTCATGGTCTCGTTTGAGTGAATGGCCCGTACATTTGGCGGACCTCAGATGTGCGACGCGTCGTTCGAAGTCTTCGCGCGTCGCCGACAGGACTTCGCCCTTGATTGCGCGATCCCCAAAGCAGGGTTGCCAGCGCTATACCGCAGTGGCGCTTGCGATCGGCTCAGTTTCATTCCATCGACACCAGTATCTTCATCTTTCCGCCGCTTGGATCGAGGAGTTCGCGGAAGCCCTTTTGCACGACGTCTTCCATCGCGATTTCGGCGTCGACGATCTTCTCGGCCGGATAAAGTCCTGTCCTCATCATCTCGAAGATTCTAGGCCAGATGGTCAGCGGGTAGTTCAGCGAGCCCCGCAGCGTGATGTCTCGCATCGTCAGGTCGAACGGGCTGATCTCGGCGGGGCCGCCCATCAAGCCCACCTGGACGACGGTGCCCTGTGCGCGCACCGCCTGGAGGCAGGCGTGCAGCGCGCGGGGATGGCCTGCGCATTCGATGGCGGCGTCAACCCCGACACCCTCTTCGGTGCCGTCCTTGATCGTGGACAGGAAGTCCGAGGAACCAGGATCGAGGATTGTGACATCGTTCGAGAGCGCCGCGATACGCGCCCGACGGTTGGTGTTCGGCTCGCTCACAAAAATCCGGGTGACACCTGCGGCAATAGCGGCGAGAACCACCAGCGCCCCGATCGGGCCTGCGCCCGTGATAAGGAGCGTGCCACCAGGCTTCAAACCTGACCGATCAACGGCATGCACCGCGACCGCTGCGGGTTCGACAAGCGCACCTTGCTGGTCGGTCACGTCGTCGGGCATGCGGATCGCATTGTATTCGTGGACGATGGCGCGCTTCGCCATGCCGCCCCATGGCCAATTAAGGCCGACGACTGAGGCCCTTGGCCCCAGGAAGGAGAGATTGCGGCTGCCGAAATAGTCTGCTCTTGGGCCGATCTGCGGCTGGATCGACACGCGGTCTCCAGGCTTCAGCGTCTCGACGCCAGGGCCGACCGAGGTCACACGTCCCGCGAACTCATGCCCCAGGATTTGGGGCAGGATTGCCCCGCTATAGGCATTCGGCGTTCTTGGCGTGAAGATTGGGCCGGACTCATATTCATGCAGGTCGGTGCCGCAGATGCCGCAGAATGTCGGCTCGACGATGACCTGACCGTGCTGCGGTGTCTGGGGCTCCGGCGCGTCCTCGACGCGGACGTCATGCCTTCCGTAATAGCGCACTGCCTTCAAAGCGATCTCCTGTCGATTGCGACAGCCGCATGGCTTCGCGATCGTGACGTTCCTCGGCCGTCCTTTGCAGAAGGACAGCGACGTCGGGCTTTAATCCTGGGGAGATCGTTCATTCGCGAAAAAGGCAGATGACCTACCTGGTCGAACCTCCCTCCGGCTCCCACTCCGGCGTTGGGTGAGATAATAGCTTTGCCGCAGGCGGCAAAAAGGGATCAAAGCGGAAAACACTTTCCCGCTCGCCGCGAAAATCGACGCGCTAAGGCGGCTTGCGGCGGACTATCCGTCTTGTCCATTTTCAGCCAACTGGTTGGATCACGGAAACCTTGTCGATATAGGGGGCAATGTCTAGTCGAGTTCTCCCTGCCGCCCCTTTTCCGCGAGGAAGTCCACGACCGTCCTGACGCGTGGCAGCAGGTGTCGGGTTACGGGCCAGACGGCATAGACAGACACTGGGACATCTGCGATCTCATCGAGGACCGAGACCAACGCGCCTGTCTCTAGGTGAGCTCTCACGAGCGAACGAGGCATCTGGCACATCCCCAAACCCGCCAACGTCGCCGCTACGATAGCCTCTCCGTCTCCGAACTGGTGCGACACGGGTGGCAAGTAGCGGATCGGGGCACCGTTGGAGTCCTTGATGCGCCAGCTCGCGGAGTTGTCTCGCCCAAATCCGCAAATGCAGTCGTGACGCTGGAGGTCCGCCACGCTCTGAGGGGTTCCTCGTGTTTCCAGGTACGATGGCGCGGCGACCACAACGGATGGCTGCTCGGTGAGCTTCTTCGAAATCAGTCCGGTGCAGTCGCGTGTTTCGCCGAACCGAACCGTGAGATCGACACCCTCTTCGACGGGATCGACGATCTTGTCGGTGAACGAGAGCGACAGCGTCAAGCCCGAGTAGCGTCGCGAAAAGTCCAGCAGTAAGGGCATGAGAATCTGGCGACCGAACGCTGCGGGGGCGTCGATCCTCAACCTTCCGGATATGGCTTGGCTTTTCGACAGCAAGGTGGTCTCCGCCGCCTCGATCTCGCCAAGCGCATGTCGAAGGCTCGCGAAATAGGCCTCTCCGTCCGGAGTGAGGCTCAAGCTCCTGGTGCTTCGATGGAGAAGCTTGATCCCGAGTCGCTCTTCCAGTTTCGTGACGCTTTTGCCGACTGCGGACTTCGTGATGCCCAGTTTGGCGGCGGCTGCCGTGAAGCTGAGAGCTTCAGCGGAATGCACGAATGCGATGACTCCGTTCAACTGGTCGACCTGAGTCATTGTAAACCTGTGTTCCACACACTGGAGAGATATGAAGCCTTCTGTTCCCTGAGGGTTACATTATTCTACAGCGCACGCGCAAGCAAACCCGAACATCGACAATCGCTTTCGCGCCAAACGCAAGATTGTGCGGGTCATGGATCGCCTAACCGAGATCGAAGTGTTCATTCAGATAGCGGAGCACGGCAGCATCACCAAGGCTGCCGATGCGCTCGACATGTCGGTGTCGGCCACAAGCAGAAACCTGCAATCCCTCGAGGAGCGCCTCAATGCCAGGCTGGTGCAGCGCACGACCCGGCAACTCAGCCTGACAAGCGAAGGGGAGCACTTCTACCAGCGGGGCAAGGAGCTCATCACCGGAATGCTCGACGCCGAAGCGAGCGTCAGCGCGGGAGCGATGAGCCCGAGCGGGCTGCTCCGCATCAGCGCCTCGCTATCATTTTGCCTTCTGCATCTCAGTCCTCTGATCCCTTCGTTTACTCAGCGATATCCGAAGGTGAGGGTCGAGGTCGTCGTCTCGAACCGCTACTACGATCTCATTGAAAACGGCGTCGACCTCGCGATCCGCACCCGCCGCGTGGAGGCGGACTCATCGATCACTATCCGTCGGCTCGCGGAGACACGGCGGTTGCTGGCAGCGTCGCCCGACTATCTGGCACGGCGCGGAGTGCCGACCAATCCAGGCGACCTCGCAAACCATGACCTCCTGCTCTATACGCTCGCCGACAACTGGAACCACCTGACCTTCCGGAAGAACGGTGAGGCTGTCACGATTTCGGTGGCTGGCCTCCTGAACTCCAATGACGGACAGATAATAAGAAAGGCCGCCTTGGACGGCCTCGGAATTTTGGCGCAGCCGACATATATCATCAACGAGGACCTCCAGTCCGGTCGACTTGTCCGAATCATGGATGATTGGGATTTGCCGCGCCTGACGATGAATATCGCATATCCGACGCGGCATCATCTCCCAGCAAAGACCCGCCTCTTCATCGATTACCTCGTCAAAGAATTCAAGGACAAGGACTACGAGGCGCTGTGGACCGCGTAGTCGCTTGGAAGCCCATTTTTTGATATCGAAAGTTCAGCGAGCCGCATCAGTGTTTTTCGCGAGATTTCGCAATATTCGCAGCGCCTTGCCATAGCCAGCATTAGAGAGGCGATACCGTCGAATACCTTTCGAGGGATCAAATTCTATCTCGTATGCCCAGGCGATTTCACCAGGTTACCTATCACGAGACATCCCCTGGACTCTGCCAGCGCGCAAATGCGGCGGTATCGATCAATCCTGTGATCTCGGTGCTCAAAGCGATATCTCCCACCCCGGTATTGGGTTGTGAGGTAGATGTCCCAAGAGCGTCCACCGGACTGTGTCAACCCCATGCCGTAACGTGCGAGCGCCATCAATGCATATTGCTGGCAAAACAATGATTACCGGTGTTCGGATAGCAAGCTTCCAGCAGCAGAAAAGGGCCCGGATTGGGACAAATTGTTAAGTCACTGCCCTGAAGCCGACGATCTGCTCAAGGTTATGGTGAGCGCTTAGCAGCGTGCTGACGGCGCTCGCGGCCTGGTCCCAGCCGCCAAATGCCTTAACCGCTCGCGCGGATGCGACATGCCAGTTAGGCTGAAAGTTCGCGCAAGTCGCCGTTCGGCATGAACTCACACAACGTTGGAAGTCACGATGAACCATTTCAGGCAGAACTTGCTATTTACAGCGCTTACTCTCGGGCTTTTGTTTCCGCTGACCGCCGCCGGATTTGCGAAGGAAACGGTGCGAAACGGTGATTGGGCGATGTCGGTTGTGCCGTCGGTGAATCTATATCGCATAACTCCAACCTTTTTTCGCAGCGCGCAGATCCGCAAGAATGATGTGAGAGCCATTCGCTCGCTTGGCATTAAGACGATCGTCAGTCTTCGCGCATTTCATTCCGATCGTAACTTGCCAGGACTTGACAAAATCAAGCTTGTCGGCGTCCCGATGAACACTTGGCATATCGAGGATGAGGACATTATCGCGGCGCTACGCGCCATCAGAAACGCCGAGAAACTCGGTCCCGTACTTTTGCATTGCCAACACGGGGCCGATCGCACTGGAGTCGTCACGGCAATGTACAGGATAGTTTTCCAGAAATGGAGCAAGGAAAAAGCTTTGGACGAACTCCAGAGCGGTGGTTTCGGCTACCACGCAATTTGGGCGAACATCCCACGGTACCTACGTACGGTCGATGTAGATAAGATCAGACATGCAGTGAACTGATTCCTTCAAGGGATGATCTCGCGAAAGCGGGCAAAGCCTCGATTGTAAGGCGGGTGGCGGGTCTCGCAGATCAGCGGATTAGGCGACCCAATGCTAAGGCATTGCCGGCATGACAAAGCCGGCTTTGGGGAAGGACGCGCGGCAAGCGGGAGGGTGAAAGCCCCTCAGCGGACTGACTTGCCTCGGTGAAGGTCTAGGAAATGCGGGTTAATTTCTACCGTGGGCTTCCCATCTCGGCAATACACCCGGTCCCTTTGTCGGGCGAAATGAGAAATTGACCCCCTAACGAAACGAAGAACTGACCCCTCGTATCAAAACGAGGAGAGATGGATGACGAACGAGATTTCGACGCATCCTGCATTGTCGCGAACGATGCAGGACGGGGATATGCTTCAGGCTGATGAGGTGGTGGCAATGTTGCGGCTGCATGAGCTGGGTTGGGGCGCCAAGCGCTTATCGAAGGAATTCGGCTGTGCCCGTAATACGGTTCGGCGATATCTACGAGAGGGCGGCGCAACACCTTTCAAAAGGCCGGTTCGTCGAACTGCTTTCGATGGACTTGATGACTGGCTACGCGAGCGCTTTTTCCGGCACGATGGCAACTCAGATGTAATCCGTCAGGAGTTGGCGAGTGAGCACGGCATCATCATCGGCCTGCGCTCAGTGGAATTGAGAGTTCGTCATTGGCGGCGGGAATTGAAGGCGCAGAAACGTGCGACAGTTCGCTTTGAGACGGCTCCTGGCCATCAAATGCAGATCGACTTTGGCGACACGAAGGTGTGGATCGGGGGCGAGCGGGTTCGCATCCACGTGTTCGTCGGAACGCTCAGTTACTCGCGTCGTTTGCACACGCGTGTCTCGCTCAGGGAGCGCCAAACGGACTGGTTCGAAGGAATGGAAGGCGCTTTCCTGCGGTTCGGGGGAATTCCCGCGGAAGTGCTGATCGACAATGCCAAGGCTCTGGTCGAGCATCATGATGCGGTGACGCGTGAGGTGAGATTCAATGAGCGTCTGCATGCCTTCGCTCGGTACTGGGGCTTCATGCCACGGGCTTGCGCACCATATCGAGCCCGCACGAAAGGCAAGGACGAGCGCGGGGTTGGTTACGTCAAGAAGAACGCAATCGCTGGTCGCCGCTTCGAGAGCTGGGCCGCATTTGAGGCACATCTAGATCGGTGGACACGCGAGGTTGCCGATCAGCGCGAGCACGGGACCACCGGCATCAAACCGGCAGATCGGTTTGGCGATGAGGCGAAGGCGCTACGCCCCCTGGCGGGTCGGGCACCGTTTGGACAGTTGCGGGATCTCGTTCGCAAAGTTCAGTCAGATTGCGCCGTCGACCTCGACACGAACAGCTATTCGGTTCCCTGGCGCCTGATCGGCGAGAGTGTTCAGGTAGTGGTGTTGGCTGGCCGCGTCATCATACGACATGCCGGCCAGGTGGTGGCCGATCATGCGGTTTGCGCAGGACGGCGACAACGGATCGTAGACCGGGCTCATTTTGTCGGCGTGGCCGGAGCAGATGGACTGGTGCGAGCCATCGCACCCGTTGAGCTTCCGCTTCCCGCTCTTTTGCGTCCGCTTGCGGAATACGAAGCTGTCGTCGGAGGAGGATGGTGATGGCAAACGTTGACCACGACTTGCTGATCGCAACTCTCGATCGGCTGAAGTTGACGGCAATCCGCGACCAGCTCGATACGCTGCTGGATGAGGCGGCCCGTTCAAAGATGAACCTGCGTGAAGCGTTAGCGTTCCTGGTGTCGCGCGAAATCGCACGGCGAGATGAGCGGCGCATCTCCATGTCAAGCAAGCTGGCACAGTTCCCTTTCGTGCGTGAACTGGACGGCTTCGACTTCGAGGCGCAGCCATCGCTGGATCCAGGTCAGATCAGGGAACTGGCAACTTGCCGCTGGATCGCCCACGGCGATACGGTTCTGTTCCTCGGGCCGCCTGGAACGGGAAAGACCCATCTGGCCGTGAGCCTCGGCCGCGAGGCGATCCGTCAGAATTACAACGTTCAGTTCGTCACGGCAGCTACCTTGGTGGCGATGCTGGCCAAGGCCCACAGCGACGGCACGCTCGACAAACAGCTGACACTCCTGTCGCGACCGAAGCTGCTGATCATCGACGAACTGGGCTATCTTCCCTTCGAGGCCAACGCCGCCCATCTGTTCTTCCAACTTGTATCCCGGCGCTATGAGAAAGGTTCGGTCCTGATCACCTCAAACCGCTCCGTCGGCGAATGGGGGAGTGTTTTTGGAGACCCCGTCGTAGCCACCGCAATATTGGACAGACTGCTTCACCATTCGACGGTGATGACCATCCGAGGGGACAGCTACCGGCTTCGCGAAAAGCGCCGCTCCGGTCTTCTGCAGAAGACCGGAGCGGCGCTCGAAACCAACGAAACCACAAACAAATGACGGGGGTCAGTTCTTCAATTCGGCAAGGGGGTCAATTCTTCGCTTCGCTTGACACCCTTGAAATGCGTGAGCGTCCAGGGGGGGCCAACACTGTTGATGCTCTTCGTAGCGACGAAAGACACATTCCCTCAGCTGTTTCTTCGACCGGTCATTTGAACGTAATTTCGCGAGGGCAATGATCTGACAGACGTGTCTTGTCTGCCGGCCCCGATGCGATCGGCGTGCCGTCGGGTCAACACTTTCCTGATTTTGTTGAGGACATCTGACGGCTCCATTCCCGGGGACAGAACGAAGTAATCAATCGCTATCCGTTCCTGAGGCGGTTGATCTGACCAACACGCTTTGCCAGTCGCCGTCGTCTCCCCCCGCGGCAGATGGGTTAGTGCGATGTCGTCACCGGCTTTCGCGGTCTCGGAGCCTGTAACGATGGGCCACAGGTCTGGCGATTTGTTATCCAGTAACTCGAGGTCGAGGCGTCTGTTGAGGTCGCCTGCAATGATGAAGTCCTCTCCGGCCGCCGCACAGAAGAGACGAGAAAAGGCCAATGCCTTGACCAAAGCCTGATCAGAAAACCATACTCAGAAGTGGCTCACTTCTCGGTGGAAAAACCGGCTCAGTTCCGCGTGGAAACCAACATGGAAGCCCAGCACCAATCGAGACGAACACTGCGAGAGGTCGTTACTCGCGAACTTCGAGACTGTCTCCGTATTTCAGGGCGAGCCGTCTGCAATCTTCGCAATCAAGCTCGATGCCGTCCAGTGTGACTGTCGCAGCCGCCGTGCTGCAAACAGGCTGATCCAACCTGGCGACACGAAGAATGGCGTTACCAAGCAGCATATCACATGGAGCATGTTCTACTTCAGGGCCGCCGACGCTATGCGTGACAATACCCCGCACCGTGGCAAGCCATTTTCGCTTTCGTATGATATTTCTGTCCTCGACCATGAGCGTGCCTCTACCGGAAACCCGGTTAGCTCACCTCGACCTGACCGAGTCACTGCTAGGAAAACCCGTTTAAGAAATCCTTGTTCCGGGGGCAACCACTCTCGATCAGCTCGATTGAACCATTGCATCGCCGAGATTGAGTACCGCGCCTGGGCACACGATGGGAACCTGCGACACGCCTCGTACAAGGGCTCGCGCGAGCGCCAGAACAGGCCGCCGTTTACACGATTGCGTTAATATCGAAATTGGGGGTCGGGGCAGGGATTCGAACCCCGCGTCACAGCTCGAAGGCTGGAAGCAACCTCGGATACCCGAGGGATGGGGAGAGCGCCGCGCTCCGATTACGCTTACGCCCGACTGAACCATTAACTCGTGGCCCTTGCAATTGTTCCAGATAGGCGGCCAACCCACGAGCCCAGCATTGGCCACCGAGCTTTCCCAGGCTACGTCGCCGAACTTTTGTTTTTTGGAGCAGAGGCGTCAAGGTCGGCGGTCAACATCAATGGATGGTCTGGTCACTGATTGCGCTCGGGTTCCGGGGAGTTATCCTATCGCGTGATCTTGACACCTGTGCATCGGCTGAGCGTGGTGAACCATCCGCTCTCGGGTGCGCCCATAAGCGGATTTCGCAGGCCTACCATTGAGAATGCCGAGGCGCACCAGAGCGACGTTGAGCGTGCCATAGGCATCAATTGGGCCCCGCACCCGCTACTTTTACTCGTTGTCATCGCTGAACGACAGTCAGCGCGGCGATACCTGCCTCATCGGCCGCACGCAGAAACGCGTCCCAAAATTGCTCCGGAGCGATCTGACCACTGATCACGTCGACGCAAGCCTTCACCGCAGTGACATATTCTTCGCCGTCATCGGAAGGCCAGTCCTTGAGCAGCATACATGCGGCGTCGCGGAGGGTGCGGACGATCCTATGAGCTGGCTGACCGCGCAGAGCCAGCCCAACGGGTGTGAATGCAGACGTTGCGTCCCAGTCCATTGTCGTCGACCTCAGGTCAGGGATCGCTATCCCGGAGGGGTAATATACGCGTGTATTCCAAAATCGTAATTGACGATTGGTTACCCGGAGTGACGGGGTGTGAAGGCATGCCGCTGAAAAGGAGTGGGCGCTCTACGACGTCGAATCGGAGCGCCCCAAGCTGCATCGGGCTCGTCTCAATCTTGGGTGACAGCAAGGCTTGCGTCCGGATGGTTGATGGATCATCGTTGATGCTGCGAGAGACAATCCGATGTCGAGGAAAGAACTGCGGACCGCTGCCTATGTGGCCGCAGCTTGGTCGATCTCGCGTCGCGACCGTCCGCCTCTTTGAACCCGAGCCAACAAAGTTTTTGGCACGACCATTGGTTAGCCGTTCTATTGTATCGTTGGAGCAGCCAGTGAAATCGAGTGAGCCGATCGAGATATGTGACTGGTCTGCCGAATGGGCGGAGAAATTCCGCGTGATGGCGGCCCTGATCCGCACCGCGCTCGGTGCTCGCGCGAAGCGCATCGATCATATCGGATCGACTGCCATTAACGGCCTCGCGGCCAAGCCGATCATCGACATTCAAGTATCGGTCGTTGACTTTAACCCTTTGGACAGCCTGGTCGAACCCTTGAAAGCCATTGGTTATGTTTGGCGATCTTCCAATCCGGAGCTGGCAAAGCGATATTTTCGGGAGAGCCCAGGCCAGGAACGGACACATATTCATGTCCGGCGTCTAGGGAGTTGGCACGAGCAGTGGCCGCTGCTGTTTCGAGACTATATGCGCATCCATGTCGAGGAGCACGAACCGTACGTCGACTTGAAGCGCAGACTGGCTGCGCGGTTCCAAAACGACCGGGTGGCTTACACTACAGGCAAAGAGGATCACCTTTGGCAGATTATTCGCCGTGCGGACCGTTGGGCGGCTGCGACCGGGTGGATGTCGCGTGTTTCCGACGCCTAGTCGAGAGAACTTGATTTCCTGAAGCCTTGGCAAACTTCGAGAGATGATATGGAAGAACATCTTCGTTACGCAGATATTGATGACAACCAGCAACGCTCTCGTTTGGTGTCCCTGATATTGCAGGTTCCAGAACTGGTGAAGGTTCTCCGGCACCTGGAGGCGATGAGACTGCCGGACTACCTCGTTGGGGGAGGCGCAATCTACCAGACGGTTTGGAACGCGCTGACAGGACGGCCCCGCTGGTATGGCGTCAAGGATATCGATGTCATCTATTTCGACGATAGCGACCTGTCCTACGAGGCCGAAGACCGTGTTATCCGTGCGGTACTCCCTGTCGCAAGGGACTTGCCGATCCCGGTTCAGATCAGAAACCAGGCGCGTGTCCACCTCTGGTTCGAGGAGCGATTTGGTTTTTCGGTGGAGCCACTAACGTGTTCGAAAGACGCTCTCCTTCGATACTCGACAAAGACGCATTCTGTCGCCGTGCGATTGGCGGACCACGACCAATTGCACATCGAAGCCCCCTTCGGTCTAAATGACATGTTTTCATTCCGGGTCGTGCCAAACTATGCATTGGATAACCGAAACACTCACGAGGAGAAGGCTGCGAGGGCAAAAACACTGTGGCCGGAGGTAAGCGTCCATCACTGGTGAAGAGACTGAACGATTTCAGCTTGTATTTGAGTCGAGTGATCGTAAGCCTCCGTTGAGGCCGCAGGTTCGGCCGCTTGATCGTTGAGCCTAGTGCGGCTGCCAATTCCACGGAGTACATTTGTCGAATGACGGTGGGTTCTCAAGAGGGTTTTCAACCCGGTCGTTATCTCCATCCGATGGAGGCGCGTGAACGAATCTACCCTTTCTCGCGTAAGTGATAACCTTCAGCTAAATTCGAGACGATCAGAATTTCGCTAGAATGCGGACGTATTCGCGCTATGATGAGTCGGTTGGTATTTGGGTGCCAGCTTGGGAGATGTTTACGCTCTCTGCCTCTGTCTGCGGGGGTGGGAATTGGGCCTGCTTTCTGATTTCGCGATTGACATTGACGATCTCGAATTCCTCCAGGAGATACTCGTCGACGCATGCAATGAGCTGAAGATTCCTCCAGACCATCAGGGCTTCGTGGCACGGGTTGTAGACCTGCGCTTCCAAGGTCACTCCCGGGAGGAAATCCTTCGAAGCCTTAGGGCGGAGTTCGCGAGTCTCCCTGACCGTGGGCAGAAACATGCCGCCATTAATCCATGAGGACCTTGACGGCGGCGGACCAAGACGCTTCGCGAACTGATCCAGAGTGCGAGTGGCCGGAGCCGATCATCTAAGGAGGCTGCGCGCAGGGTCTTTGACACTCACAGGGCTCAAGTTGCCCGCCCGTGTCATTGCCAGATAGGTCTTCGACCATGAGGATCGTGGTCTATCTGCGAACCGGTGACGGCAGGTGCGGTCGTCGCGCTCTTACACTCTTCTGGACGAAGTTCAGTGTGACTATGCCTGCCTCATCGGCCGCACGCAAAAACACTTCCCGGAATCGTTCTGGCGCAAGTTTCCCTTCGATTGCATCGACGCAGGCTTTCGCGGCGGCGATATATTCGTCTCCATCATTCCGAGGCCAGTCCCTCATCAGGACACGTGCCGCATCTCCCAGAGTCCGTACGATCTTGCTTGTCGCTGGGTCACGCAAAGCAAGCCCGACCGGCGTGAATGCCGACGATGTATTCCAGCACATGTTCCCGCCCCAACGCACAGGCACGGCGTTTCCTGCCTGCAGTATAACGGCACATTTTATACGTTGAATTTTAAGAATATGTGAGGGGACTGCTTGGCCGCGAAGATTTCCACTTACAGAAGAAGAGCAGTCTGCACGTTATTCGGCCGCGATGAGCTGTGTCGAAGATTGTTGCCTACCAGAAGCGCCACAAGGGGCGCTTTGAAAGCGGTGGCGGCGAAGTTGAAACCATTTCCCAAATCCGATTGCCGTCCGGACCGTATGCTCTCCGTCGTCGCCTTGGCCTTCGACTATGGGGTCGGACGAACGTACATCATTTATTACTTCGCACCTGCGGTAATTGTCATACGATTCAAAACGCTAAATAATAACAAAAATCAGTTGCTTACTCGAACTTTCTCGACTACGTTTTTTAAAGAAGAGTTCCGAAATAACCGGCCCTCGCCGGCGATACTCAGTGGTCGTTTGACTCGCTTGAGGGAGGATGATGACTTTGTTTGTCGGACTTCGTTTCTTCGCAATGGTGCAGCGAGTGCGTGATCTCGTCTCGATCCGATACCGACCTACGACGGCAATCTGACGCGTCGTAAACCCTTTGTTCCACTTTTCTAAGATGGTGCTCCCGTGTGGCGCGCCCGAGGTTTGTTATGCAAAAGCAAGCTGTCGTATTCAACGGTCAGGAAGTCGGGATCGCGGTCCCTGTCGAAAACCGCCTCAAATTCATCGCTGTCCGCTTCAATGTCATCGACTTGGACAACAGGCTCTTCGACACGGTTACCGAAATCCGGCGCGCCATTACCGAGCATCTCGCGTCCAGCGGTCGTGCGATCACCTCGCACTGACTGTCAGGAGATATTCTTCAACGCCACGGCAGAACTGGGATTGCAGGCTCGTTTATGAAACCCTGCAAAGCTGCCGCTTCACAACGCTGCGCGTTTGCGAGAACTCAAAGGTGAATATCGCGCTTGCCCCACCACCCACTGCATCCTGATGCTTAGCGCGATGCGGGTTATCGTGCCGTGACGCGATTGTCGTCGAAGTGGAAAGAAGCTCGACCACAATCCCGATCGAGCTTGTGACGTGCCGAGGACCGATATCGGCCCGTTTGGCGTGACTGCGCGGACGGGTTACCGTGGCGGACGCTTCCCAGAGAGCAGTTCCCAAGCACGACGTATCTTCTCGAGCCTGGAGGAAATCCGCTCCTTTGCGGGAGGAATCAACATGCCGTTGCGGAAATCGGCCAGGGCTTGGGCTTCCAACCTGGTCCTATCGCTTGCCCCCTCACGGTCAGCGATCGGCTTGCCGGTCTGGCGATCCATGACCGACCACATCCCGTTCTCAAGTGCTTGTATTTCGAAGCGCTGCATATTGAAGCCCTGGTGTAAGCGTCCACGTCAGCCTGAAATCCCTTTGAAATCAACTGGGGCGGCGGATTGCTTCACACATATTTCGGTGAGATGGTGAACCGCGGGTTACCCGTGGACAAGCCTGGAATGAATCTCCATACCCGTGTCCGCGACGGTGCCAAGGAGGTGTGCTAGGTCCGTGGCGGCAGCTTCTTTCTCAGGAGAATGACATGATCACTCGACGCTCCGCCCTGATAGTATTTGCGAGCGCTGTGTTCTCCGGCGGCGTATACGCACAGGATCAGGTTACCGACGGCCGGTCTCCAGGGTCGCTTGCCTTCAAGATCACCCAGCTGCCCGTTAAATCGGACACCGATGACCTCGCCTTGATGGCGTCGTATGGTGATGGCGACTACCAAACGAAATTCGCTATCGAACTGCAGAGCGAATCGCGTGGTAGGTTTCTCCATGTTGCAGGCGGCGCGCGACCCACGCATTTCATTTCCGAACTGGCCAAAGCCCTGGAAGCGAGCGATCTTCGCCTTTCAAACGCCAAACAGGACACGCTAGCATTCGATATAGCATTTCTCGGACCACCGACCGTCCGCTCCTCGGGAGGCGGTTTCGGCGGCGGCCCCGGAGACTGGTACACTACCAAGATTTTCTTCGGGGAAGATCAAGCCGAGGTCTACCTTAACTTCAATCTCGTGTCCGGTGAGGCGGAGTTCAGCATCAAGGACGAGAGCTATGGCAACGCTGTCCTCTCCGAACTGTCCAAGGTGATCTGGTAGGGGCAATGCCGATTCAGCGGTTTGCGAGGCCAATGCCGGATCCACCACCTAGGCGCGGGCTGATGGCATATCGGGAATGGCGGGGGTCAAACCTTCCGCCACCGTGGACAGCAGCCGGGAGACATCGTGGAGTTTGCTGTCGCTCTGCTGCCATCTGGCCACAGTCTTGGCAACTTCTTCCGCACGCTCCATTCGCTCAGACAGAAGCGACAGATCGAGTGTGCCATACTCACCATAAGCAATCTGATCCGCCTCAGCCTGTGACTTTGCTCGCATTATCTCGTGAGACGCTTTGTGCATCCGCAGCCTCATCTTGATCGAAAGTTCGCGGAATCGTTCTGAGTGATTGTCTGGCCTGCCATGTTTCATCGCGTGGTTTCCTCGTTTCACAGACAATGCTCCACGAGCTTGCAAGAGACGAAACGGCAAAATCCTCACAACGCTCCCGCTGAATTCAACCCCTCTAATCGCCCTTTCAAGGTGCCGAAAACCCTCTTGGCCACGCCAGACCTCCTTTTGGGACACCAACCCCGCGGTCTGGGCCATGCGAGAGTGCCTTACACAAACAAACACGACTTGACGTCTGTCGCTCTTTGAGAAATGCTAAGATGTCAGACCAATTTCAGGGCCTGACTGCCTGATAAGAAAATGGGGAACCATGAAGGCAAATCGTAGCGACAGGCCGGTGATCCGGCCGCTTCCGGTCATGGACCGCGCGCGTCAGGTGACCGATGCACTGGCGGATTATGTGGAGGAAGCGCGGTTGAAGGCGGGCGATCGGCTGCCGGCCGAGCGCGAGCTGATGGCAGCCCTTGCCGTCGGCCGCTCGACCATTCGCGAGGCGATCCGCCACTTCCAGGCGCTCGGCGTCATCGAGACGCGCAAGGGCAGCGGCACCTATCTGCTGAAGCCGGTTTCCAGGGCGACGATCCACATGCCGCTGTCGCTCGACACGGTCCATTTACGCGACGCGCTGCTGCAGACGCTAGAGGTTCGCCGCGGCATCGAATGCGAGGCGGGCATGGTTGCGGCCCGGCGGCGCACGAGCACGGATCTCGTTGTCATCGAGGAAAAGCTGGACGCGATGGAACGGGTGCACTTGGAGAAGGGCACCTCCGGGCCGGAGGATCTTGCCTTCCATCTCGCCGTCTACGACGCCACCCACAATCCGCTGTTTCGCCAGCTTCTCGAACAGATGCGCGAGACCTTCGAACGCTTCTGGGAACATCCGTTCGACCGGCAGGATTTCGCGCGCCGGTCCTTTCCCTTTCACCGCACGCTTTTCAACGCGATCGCTGCCGGGGATCCCGAGGCGGCGCGCGCCGAAACATTGAAAATTCTCGATATCGTCGAGGAAGACATCAAGGAAATGTCCAAATGAGCAACGGCTCTGAACCGTTCGATCTTGCTTCCCTCATCACGGCGCATGACGAAGGCAACTTCGCAGACGCCGTCGTGCCGCCGATTTTCCAGACCTCGCTTTTCACCTTTTCCGATTACGACGACATGATCGCCTCTTATCGCGGCGAGAAGGTGCGGCCGATCTATACGCGCGGCCTGAACCCCACAGTGCGTGCCTTCGAAGAAATGCTCGCCAAGCTCGAAGGGGCGGAGGATGCGTTGGGTTTTGCAAGCGGCATGGCGGCGATCTCGTCGGCGGTCTTAAGCTTCGTAGAGCCGGGCGACCGCATCGTTGCGGTCAAGCACGTCTATCCCGATGCCTTTCGCCTGTTCGGCACTATCCTGAAGCGGATGAAGATCGAGGTGACCTATGTCGACGGGCGCGACGAGGAAGCGGTCGCCAAGGCGCTGCCCGGCGCCAAGCTCTTCTACATGGAAAGCCCGACGAGCTGGGTGATGGAGGCCCATGACGTCGGTGCGCTCGCAGCACTCGCCAGGCAACACGGCATCGTCTCGATGATCGACAACAGCTGGGCGAGCCCGTTCTTCCAGCGGCCACTGACGCTCGGCGTCGATCTCGTCATCCATTCGGCCTCGAAATATCTCGGCGGCCACAGCGATGTGGTGGCCGGCGTCATCGCCGGCTCGAAGGCGATGATCGCGCGCGTCAAGGCCGAGGCCTATCCCTATCTCGGCGGCAAGCTTTCGCCGTTCGACGCCTGGCTGCTGATCCGCGGGTTGCGCACGCTGCCGCTGCGCATGCGGGCCCACGAGACATCGGCGCTTGAAATCGCCAGGCGCCTGCAGAAGCTCGACGTGGTGGAGACAGTCTGCCATCCGGGGCTTACCAACCGCTTGCCCGCCGGGCTCAACGGCACCTCGGGCCTGTTTTCCTTCATATTCCGCGAAGGCGTCGATATCCGAACCTTCGCCGATCACCTCAAGCTCTTCAAACTGGGTGTAAGCTGGGGTGGACATGAAAGCCTGATCGTACCGGGCGAGGTGGTGCTCCAGCAGAAGGCACAGCCAAATTCCGCACATGCCTTCGGCATCCATGCGCGATCCGTACGTCTCCATGTCGGCCTCGAAGGAACCGAGGCCCTGTGGAGAGACATCGAGGAGGCGCTCGCCGCCGCCTCACAATCCTGAAACCCGAGAGAAACCTAATAAGGGGGAACTGAGCCATGAAAAAACTAATAATCTCGACGCTCTTTGCTTCGATGATGGCGGGTACGGCCTTTGCCGATACGACGCTCAAGCTTGTCGAAGTCATCACCAGCCCGGAGCGCACCGAAACGCTGAAATCGATCGTCGGCAAATTCGAAGCCGCCAATCCCGGCACCAAGGTCGACATCATCTCGCTGCCCTGGAACGAAGCGTTCCAGAAGTTCGCGACCATGGTGTCGGCCGGCGACGTGCCCGATGTGATGGAAATGCCCGATACCTGGCTGTCGCTCTATGCCAATAACGGCATGCTCGAGAGCCTGGAGCCCTACCTCGAAAAGTGGGAACACACCAAGGAGCTGACGCCGCGCGCGCTTGAGCTCGGCCGCGACGTCAAGAATACCGCCTATATGCTGCCCTACGGCTTCTATCTCAGGGCGATGTTCTACAACAAGAAGCTGCTTTCGGAAGCCGGCGTCGCCGCGCCGCCGAAGACGTTGGAAGAATTTACCGCCGCTTCGGAGAAGGTTTCCAAACTGTCCGGCAAATACGGCTACTGCATGCGTGGCGGCCCGGGCGGCCTCAATGGCTGGATGATCTTTGCCGCCTCGATGGCCGGCTCGAACAAGTATTTCAACGATGACGGCACCTCGACGATGAACAGCCCCGGCTGGGCCAAGGGCATCGAATGGATGGTCGATCTCTACAAGAAGGGCTATGCGCCAAAGGACAGCGTCAACTGGGGCTTCAACGAAGTCGTCGCCGGCTTCTATTCCGGCACCTGCGCTTTCCTCGACCAGGATCCCGATGCGCTGATCGCCATCGCCGAACGCATGAACAAGGACGATTTCGGCGTCATGCCGCTGCCGAAGGGCCCTGACGGCAAGTCCTTCCCGACGATCGGCTATGGCGGTTGGTCGATGTTCACGACCAGCGGCAACAAGGATCTCTCCTGGAAGCTGATTGCCACCCTCGAAGGGCCGGAAGGCAATATCGAGTGGAACAAGCGCATCGGCGCCCTGCCGGCCTATACGGCGGCCGAGAAGGATCCTTTCTATGCCGGTGACCAGTTCAAGGGCTGGTTCGAGGAACTGGCGGACCCGAACACGGTACCGACCGTCATGCCGACCTACCTCGAGGAATTCGCCTTCTTCAAGGATTCGCTGGCGATCAAGACCTCGCAGCAGGCATTGCTCGGCGATATCTCGGCAAAGGATCTGGCCGACCAGTGGGCGGACTACCTCACCAAGGCACAGCAGAAGTTCCTCGCCAAGAAATAAGTGACGGACTGACGGCGGCGGCTCTTCGAGACGGGGCCGCCGTCGCTTTTTGGATGACACAGACGGCGCATGAACGCCGCGAATGGGAACTTCTGGCCGATGACCATTTCCGCCGATACGCTCGACATGCGTCGCGACCGCAGGCCATGGCTGCGTCGCGTTGCCGATGCTTCGGAGCCCTATCTCTATAGCGCGCCGTCGCTGATCCTGATCATTGCGGTCATGCTGGTGCCGCTGACGGTCGGCATTTCCTACGCCTTCCGCGATATCCAGCTGCTCAATCCGTTTTCCGGCGGCTTCATCGGGCTCGACCATTTCCGCGAGCTTGCCGGCGATGCCGCCTTCTATGGCGCGCTGAGGAACACGCTCTGGTGGACAGGCGCCTCCGTCGTCCTGCAGTTCGTCTTCGGGCTGATCCTGGCGCTGCTGCTCGACAAGCCGTTTAAAGGCAGAGCAATCGCGCAGGCGCTGGTCTTCCTGCCCTGGGCCGTGCCGTCTTTTCTCGCCGGCCTCAACTGGGCCTGGCTGTTCAATCCCGTCATCGGCCCGATCCCGCACTGGCTCTTCGCCCTCGGGCTGATGCATGAGCCAGGCAATATTCTCTCCGATCCCAACTATGCGATGTGGGGGCCGATCGTCGCCAATGTCTGGTGGGGCATTCCCTTCTTCGCGATTACGCTGCTGGCCGCCTTGCAGGCGATCCCGCGCGATCTCTATGAGGCGGCATCGATCGACGGCGCCGGCTGGTTCCAGCGTTTCCGCTCGATCACCCTGCCGTTTCTGGCGCCCACGATCGCCATCACCGTGCTGCTGCGCACCGTGTGGATTTCCAATTTCGCCGATCTCATCGTCGTCATGACCAGTGGCGGGCCGGCCGATCGCACGCAGATCGTCGCCAGCTATATCTTCACGACAGCCTTCAGGCGGCTCGATTTCGGTTATGCCTCGGCGATCGCGCTGGTGCTGCTCGTACTGCTGCTTGCCTATTCGATGCTGATCATCCTGCTCCGGCAGACGTTGCTGAACAAGGATTGAGATCATGAGACGATCCGTCATTCCCACCATCGCACACCGTCTGGCGATCCTCTGCTATATCGCCTTCGCACTCTTTCCGCTGTTCTGGCTGCTCAAGGTCTCGGTGACGCCGAACGACCTGCTCTATAGCGAAGGCGTGCGGATGTGGCCGTCGCGCACGACATGGGATCACTATGCCTTCGTGCTGCGCCACAGCGCCTTTCCGACCTTCTTCAAGAACAGCCTGATCGTCTCGGCCTCGACGGCAGTGACTGTAACGGTCTGCGCTTCGCTGTCGGGATATGCGCTGTCGCGTTTCAACTTCCGGGCAAAATACTGGATCGTCGCCCTGATGCTGCTGACCCAGATGTTCCCGCTGGTCATGCTGGTGGCGCCGATCTTCAAGATCCTCTCGCCTCTGCATCTGACCAACAGCCTGACCGGGCTCGTCATCGTCTACACCGCCTTCAACGTGCCTTTCGCCACCTTCCTGATGCAGTCCTTCTTCGACGGCATTCCGAGGGATCTCGAAGAGGCGGCGAAGATCGACGGGGCGACGCAGTTCACGGCGTTTCGCCAGATCATCCTGCCGCTGACGCTGCCGGGGATCGCCGCCACCCTCGGCTTCGTTTTCACGGCCGCCTGGAGCGAGCTGCTCTTCGCGCTGATGCTGATCAACGGCAATGACGCGGCGACCTTCCCGGTCGGCCTTCTCACCTTCGTTTCGAAATTCTCGGTGGATTTCGGGCAGATGATGGCGGCGGGCGTCATGGCGCTCATTCCGGCCGGCCTCTTCTTCCTGCTCATCCAGCGCTATCTCGTCCAGGGCCTGACGGCCGGCGCGGTCAAGGGTTAAACAAATGGCATCGATCGATATCCGGAATATCCGCAAAGCCTATGGCCATGTGCAGGTGCTGCACGGCGTCGACCTCGAAATCCGGGACGGCGAATTCGTCGTGCTCGTTGGCCCGTCCGGCTGCGGCAAGTCCACGCTGCTGCGCATGATCGCCGGGCTGGAGGAGGTCACATCAGGTGAGATCCGCATCGCCGGCAATAGGGTGAACGAACTGCATCCCAAGGACCGCGATATCGCCATGGTGTTCCAGTCCTATGCGCTTTACCCGCATATGAACGTCGCCGGCAATATGAGCTACAGCCTCAGGCTCCGGAAGGTGGCGAAGGAGAAGATTGCAAGCGCGGTGGCCGCGGCCGCCGCCAAGCTCGGCCTCGATCCTTTGCTCGAACGAAGGCCGAAGGCGCTTTCTGGCGGCCAGCGCCAGCGCGTCGCCATGGGTCGCGCCATCGTGCGCCAGCCGAAGGCCTTCCTGTTCGACGAACCACTGTCCAACCTCGATGCGCGCCTGCGCGAACAGATGCGCGCCGAAATCAAGAAACTGCATGGCGATCTGAAGGCGACCTCGATCTACGTGACCCATGACCAGATCGAGGCAATGACGCTGGCGGACCGGATCGTTGCCATGCATGGCGGGGTGGTCCAGCAGGTCGGCAGTCCCCTGGAACTCTACGACCGCCCCGCCAATCTCTTTGTAGCCGGCTTTATCGGCTCGCCGGGGATGAATTTCCTCGAGGCCGGCTATGATGCCGGCGGCGTGAAGCTGAAGGATGGCACGATCGTGCCGCTTGCAAAGCCTTTGCCGCTTTCAGACGGCGCAAAGGTGACGCTCGGCATCCGGCCGGAGCATGTGCTGATGAGCGACGGCGGGGCGGGGCTTGCGGCGGATGTGGAACTCGTCGAACCCACAGGCTTCGGCATCATCCTGCACCTTGCCCTGCATGGCCTGCCATTCAAGATCTTCACGCTGAACCGCGACGCGCTGAAAGCGGGGCCGAAGGTCAATGTGGCCTTCCCGGCCCAGTATCTGCATGTGTTCGACGCCGAGGGAAAACGCGTCGACTGAATGGTCGGAGGCCGGTAGCCTGACGCTATCGGTTTCGGCATATTGTCTCCAGCAGAGGCGAGGAGGCAGAATATGCTCGTTGCGCAGATATCCGATATCCATGCAGGGCCAGACCTTTCGTCGGTGCGGACGCTGGAGCGGGCGATAGCGTGGCTGAAGACGTTCCGCCCGGATGTGCTTGTTGTCACCGGAGATCTGGTGGACGACGGCTGGCGGCACGGCTATCGCCTTGTCGCCGAAAGCCTGCGGTCGCTGGACTGCCCTGTCCACCTGTTGCCGGGCAATGGTGACGATGTGCAATTGATGCGTTCCGAACTTGCCGCCGTCGGCCCATGGATCAATGCGACCGGACCGATGCATTTCCGGACAGCCGTCGATGGGCTGACCCTCTTCGGTGTCGATGTAACCGTCGCCGGTCAGAGCTACGGCGACGTCCTGCCGCATCTGCCGTGGCTGATGAGCGCGCTTGCCGACGTGACGACGCCTGCTCTTCTGTTCATGCATCAGCCGCCATTCAAGATCGGCATCGAGACGCTGGACCAGATCGGATGCAGGAACGGCAGTGCGCTTCTCGGCACCCTGGAGACGATGCACAGGCTGCCGCTGGCGATTCTCTGCGGCCATGTCCACCGACCTGCATTCGGTCGGTTGGGATTGATCCCTGTCCAGACCTGCGGCTCCCTCTGCCCGCCCAATCCGCTTCTGCTGGAAGGCCGTGCGGATCTTTCGGTGATCGATGCTCCGTCCTTCCTCGTGCATGAGGTCAGCGATGGCAGGCTTGTTTCACATGTGGTCTCTGTTCCGGTATCCGACAGAGGTGCATGAAAAGGATTGAACGGTCATTCCTCACGTGCTGCGAGCGGAAAAATCTTTTGCCGCATCGCCCGGGAGGGCTATATCGTCCGTGTGATCTTGCTGGACTGGATGCCATGACCGACACTGTTCTCGACCGCTTTCTCCGTTATGTCGTTATCGACACGCAATCCGACCCTGCCTCGTCGACGCAGCCGACCACCGGCAAGCAGAAGGATCTCGGACGGGTTCTGGTCGATGAGCTGCTGAAGATCGGTCTTGCCGACGCGCATCTCGATGAGCACGGCTATGTCTACGCGACCATTCCGGCCAATAGCGACAAGGCGGTGCCGGTCATCTGTTTCTGCTCGCACATGGATACGGCGCCCGATTTCAGCGGCACTGACGTCAAGCCGCAGATCGTCAGGAACTATGCCGGCGGTGACATCAGCCTTCCCGGTGTCACCGGCCGGGTGATCCGCGTCAGCGATCATCCCGAGCTGCAGAACCAGATCGGCAACGACATCGTCACGACCGATGGGACGACATTGCTCGGCGCCGACGACAAGGCGGGACTGGCCGAAATCATGGCCGCGGCTGCGATGCTCGTCGGCAATCCAGATATCAGGCACGGGACGATCAAGATCCTGTTCACGCCCGACGAGGAAGTCGGGCGCGGCGTCAACAAGGTCGACCTGAAGAAACTCGGTGCCGACTTTGCCTATACGATGGACGGCGAGACGGCCGGCCATATCGAGGATGAGACGTTTTCGGCCGACGGCGTCGAGATCAGCATATCAGGCGTGGCGATCCATCCCGGCTTTGCCAAGGACCGCATGGAAAACGCCATCAAGATCGCCGGCGCCATCATCGACCGGCTGCCAAGGGATATTGCCCCCGAGACCACGGAAGGCCAGCAGGGCTTCATCCATCCCACCGGCGTGACCGGTTCGATGGAGAAGGCGTCGCTGAGTTTCATCATCCGTGACTTCACCGACAAGGGTCTCACGGAAAAGGAAACGATGCTCGAAGCCATCGTCAAGGAGGTGATGGCTGTCTATCCCGGCTCGACCTATCGTTTTGAGGTGAAGGAGCAGTATCGCAACATGAAGGTGGTGCTCGATCGTCACCCGGAGATCGTCGACAACGCTATCGAAGCGGTGCGCCGGGCCGGCATGACGCCGGTGCGCGGCAGCATCCGCGGCGGCACGGATGGCTCGCGCCTTTCCTTCATGGGATTGCCCTGCCCGAACATTTTCGCCGGCGGTCATGCCTTCCACTCGCCGCTCGAATGGGTGAGCCGCCAGGACATGGAAAAGGCGGTCAAGACGATCGTGGAACTGGCGAGGGTCTGGGAAGAGCGCGCCTAAAGCGCGTCGCGGCAATCCGGATTCATGCGACGCGCTTCAGATCATTGATTCATGCATGTCGTTATCCCGAAACCGCTTCGCACTTTCGCGTCCGATATTGCGCGGAAACAAAAACATGCTTCCACCACATAACCAGGAAGGGCGGTTTAACCGCCGTTCGCCGGAAGGCTTTCACGCAGCATAACGCTGTCATAGGCGGGGCGGGGAATAGGGATCGCGATGGGCATTCCCGGCTCGGGCTCGACCGATGTTACCGGTGATGTTTCCGGCGCGGTCACCGGCGCCGTTATCCGCATCTGCCCCGTGCTCGCCGTCGCCATGGGATCTGGAGCCGGCAGAGGAACGGGAACTGCCGAGGGTATCAGTGCCTCGAATTGCGGCGGCAGCATGCTTTCGCCGGGCACATAGTTCATCGCCACCTCGTAGGAGGGCAGCGGCGGCGGCGTTTCAAGCATGCCGTTGGAGTCGCGCTTCTCGTAGAAGGCGTTGCCGCCGGCAACCGTCACATAGTGCATGTTGTCGTAAGGGAATTTCAGCCCATCCGTGTGGAAGAACATCGCATCCTTCACCGCAGGATGGCGTGCGCCTTTAACAAGGATTGCATCGGCAGCGCTGGCAAGCTCAGTTTCCGCCTGCGGCTTGACTTCGCGCGTCATCACGCCGGGCGCGAACTGCCTTTTCTGGGCCACGACGCCGCAGATCGATGTGGGATAGGCGCCGGAGGTGAGCCTGTTCATGACGACGGTCCCGACAGCCATGTAGCCGTCTTCGTCCGAATGCTGCGATTCGAAATACATCGCGCGCTGCAGGCACTCGCGGTCTTTGGCCGTATAATTGAACGTGACTTTCGCCGCTTGGCCCTGCTTCGTCTTGGTATTCGCCGCCGTTCCCGCCGGTTTCGATGTCGTTGTGCAGCTTGCTGCTGCCAGTCCTACGAACAAAATCCCGATCAGGGATTTTCCAAAGGAAATCTCCGCCCTCAACGCCAGGTGCCTCCTATGGGATTAGTCCAGCCCTTAATGATTAAGCGAAAACGTTTTACTCGTCATATGACTGAAATACAAACAACCTTAGATAACAAAAACCTTAAGAGACTCTCGCCAAATACGATTCCGGCGGCGAGCCATTGCAAAATTCTTGAGATCGGAATCGATCCAAGGATAAAATTATCCCAGCAATTCAAAGTGTTACAGCGTCTTTTGCGGCTCTCAAAAAGTCGCGGCGCTGTGGGCGGGAGGCCCAATCTCCATCAGCTGCGGAACAGTTTCCAGCGGGTTGGCTTGAAGGCTACCCGGTTGCGGTCAAGCCTTTCAGCTTCGCTCGGCGGCAATTCGATCTCGATATGCGGGCGGTCGTTGCCGATATCCAATTCGATATGGCGGGTGCCTGCCACGCGGCGGCTTGAGACCGGCTGGCCGGCGATACAGTTTTCGGCTGATTCGCAGAGCCTGACATCGTGCGGGCGGAAGTAGAGCTGCGCCGTGCCATCCGGTTCGCCCTCGGCATTGAGGCCGAGCGAGCGGCCTTCGAATCGAATGTCGCCGTCTGATATCTCGACCTGCAGGCAGTTCGACTGGCCGATGAAGCCGAAGACGAAGGGAGAATTCGGATTGTCGTAGACTTGGTCCGGTGTGCCGACCTGTTCGATCGCGCCCTGGCTCATGACGACGACGCGGTCGGCAAGCTCCAGCGCCTCATCCTGGTCGTGGGTGACGAAGACGGTGGTGTGGCCGGTACGGTCGTGGATATCGCGCAGCCATTTGCGCAGATCCTTGCGCACCTGGGCGTCGAGCGCGCCGAAGGGTTCGTCGAGCAGCAGCACGTTCGGCTCGACGGCCATGGCGCGGGCGAGCGCCACGCGCTGGCGCTGGCCGCCGGAAAGCTGGGCCGGGTAGCGTTTTTCGAGACCGGAAAGCTGGACGAGGTCGAGCAGTTCGAGCGCCCGCCTGCGGATATCGGCCTTCGGCGGCCGCCGCGCGCTGTTTCTGACCTTGAGGCCGAAGGAGACGTTTTCGAGCACCGTCATGTAGCGGAAAAGTGCATAGTGCTGGAAGACGAAGCCGATATTGCGCTGCTGCACAGTCTTCTTCGAGGCATCCTCGTCGCCGAAGAAGATCAGCCCCTCCGTCGGGCTTTCGAGGCCGGCGATCAGCCGCAGCAATGTCGTTTTGCCGGAGCCCGAAGGGCCGAGCAGTGCGATCAGCTCGCCGGAGCGGATGTCGAGCGAGACATCGTGCAGCGCCGGAAAACGATCGAATTCCTTGCGAATGTTTTGAACGCGTACTTCCATTCCAATTCCTTCAGTGCCGCCGGCTGGCGGCGATTTCCGCGCTATAGCGCATTTCCAGCAGCGTCTTCAAAACAAGAGTCACGAGCGCGAGCAAGGCCAAAAGTGTCGCGACAGCAAAAGCGCCGGTGAAATTATACTCGTTGTAGAGAATTTCCACCTGCAGCGGCATGGTGTTCGTCTGGCCGCGGATGTGGCCCGACACCACCGAGACCGCGCCGAATTCGCCCATGGCGCGGGCGTTGCAGAGAAGCACGCCATAGAGCAGGCCCCATTTGATATTCGGCAGCGTCACGTGCCAGAAGGTCTGCCAGCCGCTGGCGCCGAGCGAAAGGGCAGCCTCCTCGTCGGCCGTTCCCTGTTCCTGCATCAGCGGGATCAGCTCGCGGGCGACGAAGGGGAAGGTGACGAACATGGTGGCGAGGATCAACCCCGGGACGGCAAACAGGATCTTGATGTCGTGAGCGCTGAACCACTGGCCGAGCCAGGTATTGGCGCCGAACAGCAGAACGAAGACCAGGCCCGATATGACAGGTGAGACCGAGAAGGGCAGGTCGATCAGCGTCGTCAGGAAGGCCTTGCCCTTGAACTCGAATTTGGCGATCGCCCAGGCGGCGACGACCCCGAAGACGAGGTTGAGAGGCACGCTGACGCCGGCAACGATCAGCGTCAGGCGGATCGCCGAGAAGGTCTCGGCGTCTGCGAGCGCTTCGAAAAAAGGGCCGGCTCCCTTGCGGAAGGCCTCGACGAAGACGGCGGCGAGCGGCAGAAGCAGGATCAGCAGCAGGAAGACCAGCGAGAGGATGATCAGGGTGAAGCGCGCGATCCTGTTTTCGGTGGTCACCGACCGCAGCTTCGCCGGTTGAGCGGTCGCATCAAGCGCCATAGCCGTACCTCCGCCTGCTCCAGCTCTGGATGAGATTGATGACGAGCAGCAGGGCGAACGAGAGGACCAGCATGATCGCCGCAATGCCCGTCGCTGCCGCGTAATTATATTCTTCGAGTTTGATGATGATCAGCAGCGGCGCGATCTCCGATTTGAACGGCAGGTTGCCGGCGATGAAGATGACCGAGCCGTATTCGCCAACGCCGCGGGCAAAGGCGAGCGCGAAGCCGGTGAGCACGGCGGGCGCCAGCCCCGGCAGCAGCACGCGGAAAATCGTCTGGAAGCGGTTGGCGCCGAGCGTTGCCGCTGCCTCCTCCACTTCCTTGTCGATTTCCTCCATGACGGGCTGCACGGTGCGCACCACGAAGGGCAGGCCGACGAAGATCAGCGCCACGACGATACCGGCAGGCGTGAAGGCGATCTTGATGCCGAGCGGCGTCAGGAACTGGCCGATCCAGCCGTTCGGCGCGTAGAGCGTCGCCAGTGCGATGCCGGCAACGGCGGTCGGCAGCGCGAAGGGCAGGTCGACCATGGCATCGATGATGCGCTTGCCGGGGAAACGGTAACGGACCAGCACCCAGGCGAGGACGATGCCAAACACGGCATTGACGATCGCGGCGATGAAGGCGCTGCCGAAGCTGATGCGCAGTGCGTTCAGCGTGCGCTGATCGAGCGCGATCGACCAGAATTTCTCCCAGCCGAGCGCGCTCGACCGGACGGCAAGGCCGGAGAGCGGGATGAGGATCAGAAGGGTGAGCCAGGTCAAGGTAAGGCCGAGCGCCATTCCGAAACCCGGAATGACGCTCGGCCGTTTGAACCGCCACCGCGTGGGGCTATGTGCTTTCATGAAGTCTATTATTGGGCCGGCTTGTAGATTTGGTCAAATACGCCGCCGTCGCCGAAGAATTTAGGCTGTGCGCTCTTCCAGCCGCCGAAGTCGTCGATGGTCGCCAGCGTCAGCTTCGGGAAGCGGGCGATGTCAGCCGGATCGGCAGCTTCCGGCTTGATCGGCCGATAGTAGTGCTTGGCGGCAATCTTCTGGCCTTCGTCCGAATAAAGGTAGTTGAGATAGGCTTCGGCGACCTTGCGCGTGCCCTTCTTGTCCACATTGCCGTCGACGATGGCCACTGGCGGGTCGGCGCGGATGGAGAAAGCCGGGGTCACGATCTCGAACTGGTCGGGACCGAGCTCTTTGAGCGAAAGATAGGCTTCGTTTTCCCAGGCGAGCAGCACATCGCCGAGGCCGCGCTGGACGAAGGTGGTCGTGGCGCCGCGAGCGCCGGTGTCGAGAACCGGGACGTGCTGAAGCAGCTTGGAAACGTAATCCTGCGCCTTGGCTTCGTCGCCGCCATTCGCCTGCTTGGCCCAGGCCCAGGCGGCAAGGAAGTTCCAGCGGGCGCCGCCCGATGTCTTCGGGTTCGGGGTGATGACCTGCACGTCGTCCTTGACCAGGTCGCCCCAATCCTTGATGCCTTTCGGGTTGCCCTTGCGGACGAGGAAGACGATCGTCGACGTATAAGGCGTCGAATTGTTGGGGAACTTGGTCTTCCAGTCGGCCGGGATCTTGCCGGTCGCCTTGGCGATGGCGTCGATATCGCCTTCGAGGGCAAGCGTCACGACGTCGGCGTCGAGGCCGTCGATGACGGAGCGGGCCTGGGCGCCGGAACCGCCATGCGAAGCCTGGATCGTCACCGTTTCACCGCTGTCCTTTTGCCACTTGGCGGCAAAGGCGGCATTGAAATCCTTATATAATTCGCGAGTCGGATCGTAGGAAACGTTAAGCAGCGTCTGATCCGCGAACGCCGGAGCAATGCTTCCGATCGCGAAGCTACCTGCCATCACCGCCGCCGCGAGGAGCCGGGTGAGCCGTTGTGTCTGCATGGGGAACCCTCCTGTTTTCTGTCTAAACTCTATCAAGTCAGTCGTATAATGAAACAAAGGTTCTTCCCGTTCCGGCATGGCTGTTAGAATGCCATTCCATTTAACAGGCAATTTGGAAATGGACGTGCCGAAGTTGGCCGCGGCCAATTGGCCGCCATGCCGTACCGCCGCAGAGTAGTCGTGTTTTTTTGGCCACAGTTCCTCCACGAAAACGACATGGTACTGCTGATTTTTGCCAAGATTTTGCCGCGATGGCACTTGCGGATTCCTATATGGCCTCCGTTGCGGTCGTATTCGCCGACCCAACGCGGGGGCAACCCTTGAAGTGCGCCTCGCATTCCAAACCTGTTAAGGGCCATTCAAAATGAATATCAGAACTATCCTTTTTGCCTCCGTTGCCGCCCTTGCCGCGGCCTCCGGAGCCCGCGCAGCCGACGCCATCGTGGCGGCGGAACCCGAGCCCGTGGAATATGTTCGCGTTTGCGACGCCTACGGTACCGGCTATTTTTATATTCCGGGGACGGAAACATGCCTTTCGATCGGCGGTTACATTCGTACCGAAGTGCGTTTCGGTGACCATATTTCCGGCGATTCCGACGTAGACTTCTGGACTCGCGGTCAGGTCACCTTCCAGGCCAAGAACGACACCGAGTATGGCACGCTCACCGGCGTCATCACGTTGCGTTACAATGTCGACGATGCCTCGGACCAGGAAGCATTGCTCGATGAGGGCTACATCGATATCGCCGGTTTCCGCGTCGGTATGCTGTACAGCTGGTGGGACGACGACATGAGCGGCGAGACCGATACGCTCGCCAGCAACGAGACGAACCACAACTCGATCCGTTATCAGTACGAGAATGGCGCTTTCGCAGCCGGCATCTCGGTCGACGAGTTGGAAGAAGACTACGCCACCAAGCCGGGCGACGGCCCGAACAACTATGGTGTCGCAGGCCAGGTCTCCTACAAGGCCGGCGCCATCAGCGCTTACCTGCTTGCCGGTTATGACACCGACACCAGCGAAGTCGCTGTCCGCGGTATCGTCTATGCCGACATCGGCCCGGGCACGCTCGGCATTGCCGGCGTATGGGCAAGCGGCGCCAACTACTACTACGAAGAGTCCGAATGGACGATCGCAGCAGAGTATGCCTTGAAGATCAACGACAAGTGGAAGGTCACTCCCGGCTTCCAGTACTTCGAAAACATCGCTCTCGAGGCTGACGGCAACGGCTTCACCGGCGGCAGCGCCTATACCACCGGTGTCACCATCGACTACCAGATCGTCGATGATCTGCGTACGAAGCTCAGCGTGCAATATCACGATGAGGACGAAGGCGACGACGACGTGTTCGGCTTCCTGCGCTTCCAGCGCGATTTTTAAGACAGTCTGATTGCAGACGAGAGGGCGCGACCTTCGGGCCGCGCCTTTTTTAATTTAGAACAATGCCGTCACCCCCGTGAATCGGCGATGAAATCGGAATAGAATTCGTCGACCGTCCTTGCCTTTCGCATGGCGGCAAGCACACCATCCGATTGCAGCCGCCTGGCGATGGCGGAAAGCACGTTCAGATATTCGCCGCGATTGTTTTCTCCGAAGAGCAGCACGAAGGCGATGTCGGTCGGGATATCGTCGATCGCCTCGAAATCCAGCGGCTGGGCGAAGCGGAGGAGAAGGCCGCGCGGGCTGGTCATGCTGTCGATTGCCGCATGCGGGATGGCGATACCGTTGCCGATGCCGGTGGAGCCGAGCTTCTCACGCGCTTCGAGCGCCTTCAGGATGGTCTGGCCGTCGACGGAGAAAGCCTTGGCGGCCTTGTCGGCGATGGTCTGCAGCGCGCGCCATTTGGTCGGCGCCGACACGCCGATGAAGGTGTGTTCCGGCCGGATGATGTTGGGAAGGTTCATGTCATTCTCGATGCTGTTCGGGCTCGATACTGTTCGGGCAGCGGGAGGGAAGGGAGGTCAGTCCGGTTCCCTGAGCCGGTAGCCGACGCCGGTCTCGGTGGTGATATAGTGCGGCTGGTCCGGAAGCTGCTCGACCTTTTGCCGCAGCTGCCTGATATAGACGCGCAGATACTGCACGTCAGCCGCCGGCCCCCATACCTGCTTTAGAAGAAACTGGTGTGTCAGCACCTTGCCGGCATGCTGGGCGAGCACGCGCAGGATGTCGTATTCCTTCGGCGACAGCTTTATTTCCGTGCCGTCGATCTTGACGATGCGCTTGACAAGATCGATCGACAGTCCGCCGGTCTGGAAGATCGCCTTTTCGCCCTGCTGCTGCAGGCGGTGGCGCAGCGCCACGCGGATGCGAGCGCCGAGCTCGTTGATGCCGAAGGGCTTGGTGACGTAATCGTCGGCCCCGCTTTCCAGCGCCTTGACGATACCGGCCTCGTCGGTGCGGCTGGACAGAATGACGACGGGCATGGAAAGCCCTTCGTCGCGCCACTCCTGCAAGAGGTCATGCCCGGGCGTGTCGGGCAGGCCGAGGTCAAGCACGATGAGATCGGGCATGTCATCGGCGACCGACTGCCGGGCGGCGCTGGCGTTTGGCGCCTCGCGCACCTCGTAGCCCTGCGCGTTCAGGCCGACGCGAAGCAGCTTGCGGATCGGAGGCTCGTCGTCGACGACGAGGATTTTGACGGCTGAACCGGTCATTTGAGTTCATCCAGTTTCGGAATGTCGTTGGGTTTCGGCAGGCGGATGGTGAAGACGGCGCCCGGACGGCCCGTTCGGTTGCCGGCGGTGATCGTGCCGCCCATCGCCTCGATGAAGCCGCGGCAGATGGAAAGGCCAAGCCCTGTGCCGGCGCGCACCTGATCGCCCTTGCGCACGCGGTAGAAGGTATCGAAGACGCGGTTAAGATCGGCCGGCGGAATACCCGGGCCTTCGTCCGAGACCTGCACGACGACGTTGTCGGCATCGGCCCAGCCCTCGATGTGGATGACCGATCCCTCGGGCGCGTATTTCGCCGCATTGTCGAGCAGGTTGAACATCACCTGCTCGAAGAGAACAGGATCGACGCGCACCATCGGCAGGTCGGCGGGAATGCTCATCTCGGCCTTGTGGTGATCGAGGATTTTTGCGGCCCGGCGCAGCGCGCTGCCGACGATGTCTCCGGCATAATGCAGCGCGGAGTTCGGCTCCATCGCGCCGGACTCGATCTTGGTCATGTCGAGCAGGTTGGCGATGAAGCGGTTGAGGCGTTCGGATTCGTCGACGACGGTCGAGAGCAGATCGGCGCGATCCTCCTCCGACATCGAGGCGAAATAATCGCGTAGCGTGCCGGCGGCGCCGAGGATGGCGGCAAGCGGTGTCTTCAGGTCATGCGAGATCGAAGTCAGCAGCGCCGAGCGCAGCCGGTCGGCTTCGGCCCCAAGTCTTGCCCGGTCGACATCGGCGACAAGCTGGATGCGTTCGATGGCAAGGGCCGCCTGGTCTGCCAGCGCATCGAGCAGCCGCTGTTGCTCCGGCGTCAGCAGCGGCCCGTCGCGGCGGTCGCTGTCGAGGCCGATGACGCCGACGGCGGTGCGCCCGGTTCTGAGCGGCACGTAGAGGCGCTTGGCGCCGGGCAGGGTGTCGGCGCCACGGCCGGCGGCGTGATTGTGTTCCCAGGCCCAGCGGGCGGCGGCGATATCGGCATCGTCGAGCGTGTCGTCGGGCGGATAACCGGCCTTGACCGCAATGGTGCCGTCTTCCGGCAGCAGCAGCACGACGCGGACCTTCAGCATCGAGGCGAGCTGGAAGGCGGTCGCCCAGAGCACGTCGTCGAGCGTGCCGGTGCCGGCGAGCTTTTTCGAGAAGAGATAGAGGTCTTCGGTCGTGCGCGCCCGCTGGCGGGCGGCGGCGGCCTGGCGCTGCACGGTTGCGGTCAGGTTGCTGGCGATGATCGCCACGCCCAGGAAGAAGAACAGGGCAAGCACGCTTTCCGGATCGCTGATCGTCAACGTGTAGCGCGGCGGCAGGAAGAAGAAGTTGAAGGACAGCGCGCTGAGGATGCAGCTGTAAAGGGCCGGCCGCAGGCCGTGGAGGACGGCCGAAGTCAGCACCGCCATCAGGAAGACGAGGGCGAGGTTGCGCACGTCGAGCACCTGGTCGAGCACGACGCTAACGCCGAGCGCGATAGCGACATAGCCGGTTGCCAGCAGGTAGGCCCTGAAATCCAGTGGCGGCGGGGTGACGGCGGCCTTGACGCCGCGCGTGGTGGTGCCGTCCTTCTCGTTGCCTGAAATGACGTGGACGCTGATCTCTCCGGCCCTGCGGATCAACTCGTCGGTGATCGAGCGGCTCCACCAGTCGCGCCATGTCGGCTTCTTCGGGGCGCCGATGACGATGTGGGTGACGTTATTGGCGGTGGCGTGACCGACGAGCTCTTCGGCGACCTCGCGGCCGGGAAGGGTGATCGCCTCGCCGCCGAGCTGCTCGGCAAGGCGCAGCGTCGATGCGACCGTGTCACGCTCGGCCTCGCTCAGATTGATCGAGCGGTTGGTCTCGATATAGACGGCGGCCCAGGGCGCGCGCAGGCGCGAGGCCATGCGGGCGGCGTAGCGCACCAGTGACGCTGAGCGCGGATGGTGGTCGACCGAGACGAGTACGCGCTCGCTCGCCGCCCAGGGGCCGGATATGGCATGGGCCTGCATATGGGTGAGCAACTGATCGTCGACGCGCTGGGCAGTTTTGCGCAGCGCGAGTTCCCTCAGCGCCGTCAGGTTGCCGGGGGTGAAGTAGTTGGTGAGCGCCCGCTCGGCCGTGCGCGCCATATAGACCTTGCCGTCATGCAGCCGCTTGATCAAATCATCCGGCGTCAGATCGATGATCTCGACGTCGTCGGCAAGGTCGATGATCGAGTCCGGCACCGTCTCGCGCACGCGGATGCGGGTAATCTGTGAAACGACGTCGTTCAGGCTCTCGACATGCTGAATGTTCAGCGTCGTATAGACGTCGACGCCGCGATCGAGCAATTCCTTGACGTCGAGGTAGCGCTTCGGATGGCGGCTGCCCTCGGCATTGGTGTGGGCGAGTTCGTCGACCAGCACGAGATCCGGCCGGCGGGCGAGGATGCCGTCGAGGTCCATTTCCTCGAGCGGCCGGCCCTTGTAGCTGATTTCGACGCGGGGGATGATCTCGAAGCCGGCGACGAGCGCCTCGGTCTCCTTGCGGCCGTGGGTTTCGACGACGCCGATGACGACATCGAGACCATCGGCGATCTTGGCGCGGCCGGAGACGAGCATCTCATAGGTCTTGCCGACACCGGGGGCGGCACCCAGAAAGATCTTCAGACGGCCGCGCGTTTCAGCCCGGGCTTTTTCGAGAAGCGCATCGGGCGAGGGCCTGCCGGCCTGGTCGCGATTGTCGTCTGGCATGCGTATGGTCTTTCTGCAAATGCCTGCCGGGGCGGGCGCTACCGCGGATGGGAATGAACGGGTGCGCCCAACCTGGCAGGGTCACTGAGTCATAGAAGCATCAAGGGTCTGGTTCAACGCCAGAACATTGACTGTAGGTTCGCCGAGAATGCCGAGTTCGCGGGCTTGAACGGCGCCGTCGACCAGTGCCTTGACCTTGGCTTCATCCATGCTGCGTGCCTTGGCGACGCGCGGTACCTGGAAATAGGCCGCTTCCGGCGAGATATGGGGGTCGAGGCCGCTGCCCGAAGCGGTGACGAGGTCGGCGGGGACTTCGGCCGTCGGGTTCGCCGCCTTGGCTGCCTCGTAATCACCCTTGACGCGGTCGATCAGCTTCTGGCTGGTCGGGCCGAGGTTAGAGCCGCTGGAGGCGGCCGCATTGTAGCCGTCGCCGGCGGCCGAAGGGCGGCCGTGGAAATACTTGTCGCTGGTGAAGGCCTGACCGATCAGCGTCGAGCCGATCACCTGGCCGTTCTTCTCGATCAGGCTGCCGTTCGCCTGGGTCGGGAAGAGGGCCTGGGCAGCACCCGTCATGGCGAGCGGATAGAGAAGGCCGGTTATGGCGGTGGTGGCGACGATCATCACGATTGCCGGACGAAGTTCTTTCAGCATTGTCTTACTCCTTGGAGTGTTCTTTTGCGAAGAGCTCCGGTTCCGATCCTCTCGGAACCGGGATGGCTCCAGGCCTTAGGCGAGGCCGAGGGCTGCGACAGCCATGTCGATCGCCTTGATGCCGATGAAGGGGACGATGATGCCGCCGGCACCATAAATCAGCAGGTTGCGCGACAGCAGCGCGCCGGCGCCGATCGGACGGTAGCGGACACCCTTCAATGACAGCGGGATCAGTGCGATGATGATCAGCGCATTGAAGATGATCGCCGAGAGGATGGCGCTTTGCGGCGTCGACAATCCCATGATGTTGAGCACGCCGAGCTGCGGGTAGAAGGTCAGGAACATCGCCGGGATGATGGCGAAGTACTTGGCAATGTCGTTGGCGATCGAAAACGTCGTCAGCGCGCCGCGCGTCATCAGGAGCTGCTTGCCGATCTCGACGATCTCGATGAGCTTCGTCGGATCGCTATCGAGATCGACCATGTTGCCGGCCTCGCGGGCGGCGACGGTGCCGGTGTTCATGGCGACGCCGACATCGGCCTGGGCAAGTGCGGGCGCATCGTTGGTGCCGTCGCCGCACATGGCGACAAGCTTGCCCTTCGACTGTTCCTCGCGCATCAGCGCCAGCTTCATCTCCGGCGTCGCCTGGGCGAGGAAGTCGTCGACGCCGGCTTCGGCTGCGATGGCGGCTGCCGTCAGCGGGTTATCGCCTGTGATCATCACGGTGCGGATGCCCATGCGACGCAGCTCGGTGAAGCGCTCGCGGATGCCGCCCTTGACGATATCCTTGAGCTGGATGACGCCGAGCAGCCTGCCGTCGCGGGCAACGGCCAGCGGCGTGCCGCCTGATTTGGCGACTTCGTCGGCGATCGACTGCAGTTCGCGCACGACCTCGCTGCCGTTTTTCGAGGATGAATCGCCATTGACATAGGTCAGCACGGCATCGACCGCACCCTTGCGGATCGAGGCTCCTTCGAGATCGACGCCGCTCATGCGGGTCTGGGCGGTGAAGGGCACGAAGGTTGCTTTCAGGCTTGCCATGTCGCGGCCGCGGATCGCGTATTTCTCCTTGGCGAGCACGACGATGGAACGGCCTTCCGGCGTTTCGTCGGCAAGCGAGGCGAGCTGGGCGGCATCGGCAAGATCCTGTTCGGAAACGCCGCGGACCGGACGGAAGGTCGTCGCCTGGCGATTGCCGAGCGTGATCGTGCCCGTCTTGTCGAGCAGCAGTGTGTCGACGTCGCCGGCGGCTTCGACCGCGCGGCCGGACATGGCGAGCACGTTGAAGCGGACGAGGCGGTCCATGCCGGCAATGCCGATTGCCGAGAGCAGTGCGCCGATCGTCGTCGGGATCAGGGTGACGAAGAGGGCGACGAGCACGATGATCGGGATCGAGCCGCCGGCATAGATGGCAAAGCTCGGGATCGTCGCGGTGGCAAGCACGAAGATCAGCGTCATGCCGGCGAGCAGGATGTTAAGCGCGATCTCGTTCGGCGTCTTCTGGCGTTCGGCGCCTTCGACGAGCGCAATCATCCGGTCGATGAAGGTCGAGCCGGCAGCCGCGGTGATGCGGACACGTATCCAGTCGGACAGCACCTGCGTGCCGCCGGTGACGGCCGAGCGGTCGCCGCCGGATTCGCGGATGACAGGGGCGGATTCGCCTGTTATCGCCGCTTCGTTGACGGAGGCCACACCTTCGATCACTTCGCCGTCCGAGGGGATGATGTCGCCGGCCTCGACCAGCACGAGATCGCCGACCTTGAGGCTGGTGCCCGGCACCATGCGGTAGCCACTGCCATTGTTGGCGGTGAGCAGCTTCGCCTGGGTTTCGGTGCGCGCCTTGCGCAGCGAATCCGCCTGCGCCTTGCCGCGGCCTTCGGCGACGGCTTCGGCGAAGTTGGCAAAGAGCACGGTGAACCAGAGCCAGAGATTGATCTGGAACGAGAAGCCGAGATTGCCGTTGCCTGCTACGAGATCGCGCAGGAAGAGGACGGTGGTCAGCACCGAGACCGTGGCCACGACGAACATGACCGGGTTTCTGGCAAGCGCGCGGGGGTTCAGCTTCTTGAAAGCGGCGCCCACGGCCGGAATGAGGATGCGACTATCCATGATACTCGCGGATTTTGCCTGGCTCATAAGAGACTCCAGCTTTGAAACGAGGGTGGCGAACCGGCGGCCGGTCAGCCCTGTAAGATCTTGAATGCGGCGACGATGACGAGGAGGCCTGCCATCATCACCAGGATGATGTCGGAGGCGCGGGCCGTCGGGCCATTCCCTCGTCCCGGCGCACCGGGACGAGGGTGGAAGGCGTTGCGAAGCCTGTGACGGAGGATCATGGCATCACCTCAGAAGGTCTGGCCGGCGATCATGACCAGGTGCTCGACGACAGGGCCGAGCGCGAGTGCCGGGAAGAAGGTCAGACCGCCGACGATCAGGATCGTGCCGACGAGAAGGCCGACGAAGAGCGGACCGTCCGTCGGGAAGGTGCCCGCCGAGGCTGGGACCGTCTTCTTGGCGATCAGCGAGCCGGCGATTGCAAGCGCCGGGATGATGACCAGGAAGCGGCCAGCGAGCATGCCGATGCCGAGAGTGATGTTGTACCAGGGCGTATTGCCGGTCAGGCCGCCGAATGCCGAGCCGTTGTTGGCCGCAGCCGACGTATAGGCATAGAGAATCTCGGAGAAACCGTGCGGGCCGGCGGTGCCGACGGAGGCGACGGCGGAAGGCAGCACGGTGGCGATCGCGGTGAAGACCAGCATGGCGAGCGGCAGGCAGAGGATGGCGAGAACGGCCATTTTCATTTCCTTCGCCTCGATCTTCTTGCCGAGATATTCCGGCGTGCGGCCGACCATCAGGCCGGCGACGAAGACGGCGACGATGATGAAGAGCAGGATGCCGTAGAAGCCCGCGCCGACACCGCCGACGATGATCTCGCCGAGCTGCATGTTGATTAGCGGGATCAGGCCGCCAAGCGCGGTAAAGCTGCCATGCATGGCATTGACCGCGCCGCAGGAGGCGGCCGTGGTAATGACCGCAAACAGCGATGACAGGGCGACGCCGAAGCGGACTTCCTTGCCTTCCATATTGCCGCCGCCAAGACCGAAGGCATGCATCAGCGGGTTGCCGGCAGCTTCAGCCCAATAGGTCACGATGACGCCTGCGACGAACAGCACGCCCATCGTGGCAAGGATCGCCCAGCCCTGGCGCTGGTTGCCGACCATGCGGCCGAAGACGTTGGTCAAAGCCGCGCCGATCGCGAAGATCGAGACCATCTGGATGAGATTGGAGATCGCGTCGGGATTTTCGAACGGATGGGCCGAATTGGCGTTGAAGAAGCCGCCGCCATTGGTGCCGAGCATCTTGATCGCAAGCTGCGAGGCGACGGGGCCGACGGCAATCGTCTGCTGCGCGCCTTCGAGCGTGGTCGCATTGACATAAGCGCCAAGCGTCTGCGGTACGCCGAGATAGACGTAGACGATGGTCAGCACGATGCAGATCGGCAGCAGGATGTAGAACGTGCCGCGGATCATATCGACCCAGAAATTGCCGATCGCCTTGCCCGACGCCCGTGCGAAGGCACGGATGAAGGCGACAGCGATCGCCATGCCGGTCGCGGCCGACAGGAAGTTCTGCACCGTGAAGCCGGCCATCTGGGTCAGATACGACATGGTGCTTTCGCCGCCGTAATTCTGCCAGTTGGTGTTGGTGGGAAAGCTGACGGCGGTGTTGAACGAAAGCTCCGGCGGGACGGCGGCCATGCCGGCCGGATTATAGGGCAGGACGTCCTGCAGGCGCAGGAGCGCGTAGAGGATAAGCACACCGAGCAGGTTGAACATCAGCATCGCGAAGGCATAGGAGGTCCAATGCTGCTCCTCGCGCTCGCTGGTGCCGGCAATGGCGTAAAGCCCCCGTTCGATCGGAACGAGGACCGGGGAGAGGAATGTGCGCTCGCCATTGTAGACACGCGTCATGTAACCGCCGAGCGGTTTGACGAGCACGAGGACGATCCCGCAGTAAAGCAGGATCTGAAGCCATCCGTTGAGGGTCATTTGGGGTAACTTTCAATTCCCGGCTGCTTCTCGGTCGCGGATGCGCGACCTCAGAAGCGCCAGTTCTCTTCAAAAGCGTTCTGGGCGAAGGAGAGCGTAGGTGAGGTAAACGGTGAGAAACACGGTTACGGCACCGCTCAAGACATAATCGAGGGTCATCGTCGTTTCTCCTGTCAAAGCCTGTCGCAGGCTCGGGTGTAGGCAAAGCACAGCGCAAAGAATATGATCGCCGTGCCAAGTAGAATGATATCCATCATGATCGTGACTCCTGTTGTTCTTCTTGGAGTCAGACAAGACAAAGGGCGCTGGGAGGCCGCCTTTCATGCTTTCTGGCGTGGAGATGATCTTTCGATCTCTCGGCCATGAATATGGAGCCGAAGCGCATAAAGGTTCGAGACGGACGACAGGCCATCTATATAAAAATCTTATAAATGCCCTTATGGGGCCGCTCGCCGTCGGATCAGGCTGGTGCAGGTTTCGGACGGGCCGCTGCCGTCACTGAGCCTCGGGAAGTACGAGTGAGCATTTTTTCATTTGTTGAGCAAAAGCCTTCGCAATCTGGTTGAATTGGGAAGGCTTCGGGCTTTATAGTCAGCTGCAACACTGCCCGATGGAGTCATGGGCAAGCCACTAGGGAAGGAAACCGACGATGACCAAAGTCCGCGCGCTTGTCCTCGAGCGCCAGCATGAGCTTGCGCTCCGCGATATCGATCTGCCGCTCGAAACCGGCCCCGGCGAGGTGAAGATCAGGATCCACACGGTCGGCGTCTGCGGTTCGGACGTGCATTATTACACGCACGGCAAGATCGGCCCCTTCGTCGTCAACGCGCCGATGGTGCTCGGCCATGAGGCGGCGGGCACGGTGGTCGAGGTCGGCGCCGGCGTCACCCATCTGAAAGTCGGCGACCGCGTCTGCATGGAGCCTGGCATTCCCGATCCGAATTCCAAGGCAAGCCGGCTCGGCATGTACAATATCGACCCGGCCGTCACCTTCTGGGCGACCCCGCCAATCCACGGCGTGCTGACGCCGGAGGTCGTGCATCCCGCCAATTACACCTTCAAGCTGCCCGACAATGTCAGCTTTGCCGAAGGCGCCATGGTCGAGCCCTTTGCCGTCGGCATGCAGGCGGCGAGCAAGGCGAAAATTGTGCCGGGCGACACTGCCGTCATCCTCGGCGCCGGGCCGATCGGCACGATGGTGGCGATCGCGGCCCTTGCCGGCGGCTGCTCCCGCGCGATCGTTGCCGATCTCGCCCAGCCGAAGCTCGATATCGCCGCACAGTACCAGGGTGTCATTCCGGTCAATATCCGCGAGAAGAACCTGGTCGAAGAGGTCGGCCGGCTGACCGACGGCTGGGGCGCCGATGTCGTCTTCGAATGCTCCGGTTCGCCGAAGGCCTGGGAGACGATCATGGCGCTGCCGCGCCCGGGCGGCGTCATCGTCGTCGTCGGCCTGCCGGTCAACCCGATCGGCTTCGACGTCTCGACGGCATCCACCAAGGAAATCCGCATCGAGACGGTGTTCCGCTATGCGCACCAGTATGAGCGCTCTATCGCGCTGCTCGGCTCGGGACGCGTCGATCTGAAGCCGCTGATATCAGAGACCTTCAAATTCGAGGACTCGATCACGGCGTTTGATCGCGCCGTCGAGGCGCGGCCAAGCGACGTGAAGCTGCAGATCGTGATGGACTAGAGCATGATGCCGAAAAGTGTGATCGGTTTTCGGACGACATCATGCTCCAACTATATAATTTAGAACAGGATTCAGATTTTAGGCCGACCCGGCCTAAAATTATCCTGTTCTAGGACGCCATACCGCTATGAGTGCCTGGCGCTCAGTTTCATCTTGCGAAAGGCAAGAGCCGCGGCTGCGACGACAGCCGCGGCTCCGACTGCGATCAACAGGTGGCGGTGAAGCGGAAGGTGGCCCAATGTCTGTTCGATGCCGTGCCCGAACACATAACCGAGCGCCGTGAACAGCTGCCCCCACACCAGCGCGGCCACGGCATTCAGGATGATGAATTTCCCGGTCGCAATTCGCGTTGTCCCGATGACGATCGGGCTGATCGTCCGCAACCCCACCAGGAAACGAAACGCAAGGATGAAGCCTGTGGGATATCTTTCCAGGAGCCGGGTTGCGCGCGCCAGCGCCGGTGTTTCCATCAGCCGGCGGACGAGACCCCATCGAGCCGCATAGCGGCCGGCGAAGAACCAGAACTGATCGCCGGCGAAGGATCCTGCCGTTGCCGCAAGCGACGCCGACCAATAGGTCAGCAGCCCGCGGTGGGAAATGACGCCGCCAAGGAAGGCGGCTGTTTCGCCTTCGAAGGCTGCACCCAGAAATATCGCCAAAAGGCCGTAGTGCTCGATCAGCAGTTCGATAGACACTCAGCCCGCCTCCAGCTGTCGCTTTCCAAGCATCAATTCATCGCTAAACCGGCTTCAAATCCCCAAGCAGCGTCGGGATCAGCTCCGACACCGTTGGATGGATCGGCACCGACCATTGCAATGCCGGATAGGTCGTTCCCGCATTCATCGCGTCTATGATGCCGTGGATCACCTCGTCGCCTTCGATGCCGAGGATCGCCGCACCGAGGATTTTTTTAGTCTCGGCGTCGGCGATCACCTTCATGAAGCCCTTGGTCTCGCCGCGCTCGTTGGCGCGGCCGACGCGGCTCATCGGCCGGGTCGAGATCATGATCTTGCGTCCGGAGGCACGCGCCTGCTTTTCCGTCATGCCGACGCGCCCAAGCGGCGGGTCGATATAGAGCGCATAGGCCAGGATGCGGCTTGAGACCTTGCGGTCGTCGCCGTCGAGCAGATTGGCGGCGGCGATCTCGAAATCATTGTAGGAGGTGTGGGTGAAGGCGCCGTGGCCATTGCAGTCGCCGAGCGCCCAGATGCCGTCGACATTGGTGGCAAGCCTGTCGTCGACGGTGATATAGCCATGCTTGTCGGTGACGACGCCGGCGGCATCGAGGCCGAGATCGTCGGTGTTCGGCTTGCGGCCGGTGGCGATCAGCACATGGCTCGCATCGATCCTCGCTGAATCGGTGGCGACCGTTATTCCGTCGCTGTTCCTGGAAAAGGCGATGTCGCTGGCGCCGGTATGAATGTCGATGCCCTCCGAGCGCAGGACATCGGCGATCGCATCGGATATATCCTCATCCTCACGCGATGCGAGCTTCGGGCCATGCTCGATGACGCTGACTTCGGCGCCGAAGCGGCGATACATCTGCGCGAACTCCAGCCCGATATAGCTGCCGCCGATGACGGCCAGATGCCGTGGCAGCGTGTCGAGATGGATGATCGAGGTGCTGGTGAGATAGTCGATATCGTTGATCCCGGGCAGGTCGGGGATGACCGGCCGCGCGCCGACATTGAGGAAGATGCGCGGTGCGGTCAGCGTCTCGCCGTTGACGCTGACGGTCTTCGGGTCCTCGAAACGGGCGTGGCCGTAGATTACGGTCATGCCGTCCATGCCGGCGAACCAGCCGATCAGGCCGTTGCGGGCATTCATGGTCACGGTTTCGGCACGGGCCCTGACCACCTTCATGTCGATGGCGATCTCGCCTGGGATATTGACGCCGTAAACCGCGCCCCTTCTTGCGACATGGGCGGCGCGGGCGCTGGCGACCAGCGTCTTCGTCGGCATGCAGCCGGCATTGACGCAGGTGCCGCCGAGGAACTTGCGCTCGATCAGCGCCACCTTCATGCCCTTTTCGACCATGCGGGCGGCGAGGAAAGGGCCGGCCTGGCCGCCCCCGATAACGATGGCGTCGAAGCTCTTCATGACACGACCACGATCAGCAGCGCGCCGATGACGGCGACGGCATCTTCGATGAGAGCGGCCGGCAGGTCCTTGCCGAAGGACGCCGCAAGCCTGCTGCGGACGGCGGCGCCACCATATGTGCCGATGACGGCGCCGATCACGCCGGCAATCAGCCCGCCGAAGAGCAGGCTGCTGGCGGCGCCAATCGTGGCGCCGGCCAGCGCACCCATGACGATGCGGGCGCCGAACTGCACCGGCACCTTGCGCGACGGCGTGGATGGCAGTTGATCGGTGATCAGTTCGACGACGGCGAGGATCGTAAAGATCCACGGCGTCCACTGGTAACCCATGAACGCAAGCGGCGTCTGCGAGACATCGAACGAGCCAAGTGCGGCGCCCCAGGCGATGGCGGCCGGAGCGGTCATGGCGCGAAGGCCTGATATGACACCGATCAGCAATGCAAGAAGCAGAAACATATGCGATCCCTCTTTTGCAGGCTCCTCTGCCGCAGTCGAAAGGTTGCACATTGTCAGGCGCGTGGCAAATCGCCCTTTCGCGCCAAGGGACTAGTTCGCAAAGGCGGCAATGCCTGTGATCGCCCGGCCGATGATCAGCGCGTGGATGTCGTGCGTGCCCTCATAGGTGTTGACCACTTCGAGGTTGACGAGGTGACGGGCGATGCCGAATTCGTCGGAGATGCCGTTGCCGCCGAGCATGTCGCGGGCCGCCCGCGCCATCTCCAGCGCCTTGCCGCAGCTGTTGCGCTTGAGGATCGAGGTCAGCTCCACCGGCGGATGGCCTTCCTCCTTCATGCGGCCAAGCCGCAGGCAGCCCTGAAGGCCGAGCGCGATCTCCGCCGCCATGTCGGCGAGCTTCTTCTGGATCAGCTGGTTGGCGGCTAGCGGCCGGCCGAACTGCTTGCGCTCCAGCGTATATTGCCGGGCTCTCGCATAACAATCCTCGGCAGCACCGAGTGCGCCCCAGGCGATGCCGAAGCGGGCCGAGTTGAGGCAGGTGAACGGCCCTTTGAGTCCTGTCACATCAGGCAGAAGGTTTTCCTCAGGCACGAAGACCCCGTCCATCACCACTTCGCCGGTGATCGAGGCGCGCAGTCCCACCTTGCCGTGGATGGCGGGAGCCGAAAGCCCTTTCCAGCCCTTTTCGAGAATGAAGCCGCGAATGAGGCCATCCTCGGTCTTTGCCCAGACGACGAAGACATCGGCGATCGGTGCGTTGGAGATCCAGGTCTTCGAGCCGGTCAGGCTGTAGCCGCCGTCGACCTTTTTGGCACGTGTGGCCATCGAGCCGGGGTCGGAGCCGTGATCCGGTTCGGTCAGGCCGAAGCAGCCGATCCATTCGCCGGTTGCGAGTTTCGGCAGGTATTTCAGCTTCTGCGCCTGCGACCCGAAGGTTTCGATCGGCACCATCACAAGCGAGGACTGCACGCTCATCATCGAACGATAGCCACTATCGACCTTTTCGACCTCGCGGGCGATCAGGCCGTAGGCAACGTAACCGAGGCCGGCGCCGCCATAATCCGGCGAGATCGTCGGGCCGAGCAGGCCGAGTTCGCCCATTTCGCGGAAGATCTCAGGATCGGTCTTTTCATTGCGGAAGGCGCCGAGAACGCGGGGGGCAAGCTTTTCCTGCGCATAGGCGTGGGCAGTCTCCTGCACCATGCGCTCTTCGCTGGTCAGCTGCTCCACCAGGCGGAACGGATCGGCCCAGTCGAAAACTTCGCGCGTATGCTGCATGGCGGTGTCTCCTCAGCTTGCCTCGCTCAAGTTGGCCATAGACCCGCCAGCCGACCGCGTCAACAGAAGGTGGTCGCACCGAAAAGACGGGCCACGCCATCTTTTCAAAAGCGTCGGCATGATCCACTTTGCCCGCGATCGATTCTGGAACGAGGAGGCGGAAATGTCGTCAAGCGATCTGTTCGTATCGGCCGAAGGCGCCGAATGGGTCAATCCCGAGCCCGGCGTCGTCAGGCGCATCATGACCTATCTGCCCGAGATGATGATGGTGGAAGTGGCCTTCGAAAGCGGCGCCGTGGGTGCGGCCCATTCGCATCCGCACATCCAGGCGAGCTATGTCGCCGAAGGCAGTTTCGAAGTGACGATCGATGGCCGGACCGAGGTGCTCAAGCAGGGCGGCAGCTTCATCGTGCCCCCCAATCTCATCCACGGCGTCAAGGCGCTGGAAAAGGGCCGGCTGATCGATGCATTCACTCCGCACCGGGCCGAATTCCTGAAATAGCTGGCATGATGCCACTCATGATCTAAACGTCCGCTCTTGTCCGGCGCGCCGGGCCGGCGGCAGTGACATAGGGCGGCACGAAGCGTGCATCCTCGCCGCGCACCGCCTCGCGCAGGAAATCGATGACGGCGCGCACGCGCGGCGCCTGTTTCAGGTCGCGGTGGCAGGTGATCCAGTAATGGCGCTTGAGGTCGATCTCGTCTGGCAGCACGCGCACGAGTTCGGGATAACGGCTGGCGAAGAAATAGGGCAGGATGCAGAGGCCGAGGCCGTTTCTCGTGGCGGTCAGCTGCGCAAAGATGCTCGAGCTCTGGAATTGCGGCTTGATGCGCGGGTGCACGTCGCCAAGGTAATCGAGGCCCGGCGCGAAGATCATTTCCTCGATATAGCTGACGAAGGGATGGCTGAGCAGGTCTTCGCGGGAGTTGATGTCGGGCGCCTTGGCCAGATAATCGCGCGAGCCGTAGACCTGCAGGTGATAATCCGTCAGCTTCTCGGCGAAATAAGCCCCGCCCTTCGGTTCGTCGAGCACGACGGAAAGATCGGCCTCCTTGCGCGACAGCGACATGATCTGCTGGATCGTCACCAGTTCGAGCGCCAGGTGCGGATGCTGGGCGGCAAACTGCGGCAAGACGGTTGCGAAGAAGAAATTGGCAAAACCCTCCGGCGCGCTGAGCCGCACGAGGCCGCGCTGCGCCATTGAGCCGTCGGCGAGGTCGGCACGCAGCCGTTCGGTCTCCTGCTCCATCTTCTCGGCCGTCTCGACGAAGCGCGTGCCCATGGCAGTCAGCACGTAGCCGCGCGGATTGCGCTCGAACAGCTTGACCTTGAGGGTGAACTCCAGCCGGTCGATGCGGCGCGAGACGGTGGCATGGCTGGAGCGCAGCTGGCGGGCCGCCGTCGACAGCTGTCCAGTGCGGGCGACGGCTAGAAAAAACTGCAGATCGTCCCACGTAAACTGCGGTGGATTGTTCATCGCGGTCCCCTCTATTCAAAAACCAATAATGAATTGCGCAATTTTCCGCACCTGCCATCCCGTCATCATCGCTATGGCAGAAGGCCGATGCGACGCCGTTCAAACTCGCACAGTAAAAACCCCCGTGGCTTAACAGACCATGGCTAAGACTTCCCCGCGAACTTCTTCGATTATACGAGCAAAAGGAGTTCGCCCCCATGTTTGCGGATAGTACGGTTTTCATGGTTGGTGCCGGGGCAAGCGTTGAGAAAAAATCAACCGTTTCGGCCGAAGCCTGGATCATCATCGCTTACATCAGCATCCTCACCCGACGCCTGGCAAGATACTACATTCATTGAATTCTTTTCGAGGCAGGCTCTGAGGTTTCTTGGAGGATATATTAATTCTGCTTAAGTACTATTGAATATGGTTAATATTATGTTAACCTTAAAGAGATCCGAGGAGATTAGTACCTTTTCAAGCCGGAAATTTGAAACATGAAGCTTTCGCAAATAATATCTCCAGCTATGTCTGAATATAGGCTGAGAAGTGGTTCTCGCCTAAATCAAACAATACTGTGCGTGGTATTTGCGGCAATTGTTCCATTGACGCCGGCGGCAGAAGAGTTACCTGCGCCCACGGAACCGGTCTCGGTTGTGACATCCGGTGAGACTTTGGCCCGGCAGCCGCAATTATTGCGTGACGTTCTTCGCTCAGGCGATAAATTGAATCTCGCATTTTACGAAAGCCTGGCCTCCGTAGAAGATCGCTGGACGGGCTCACAGGGAACGGTTCCCTGGAACTTTTACCAGCGGCCCGAGCTCACTGGCGAATACGTCGTTGAAGCCGACGGAACGATTTCGGTTCCGCTATTGGGACGCTTCCCGGTTCGAGGGCTTCCTCCGGCGGATGTGGAGGCGATAATTCTGCCGTCGTACGAAAGTTTGGTCGGCAGAAAGGGGTTCGTGAATATCGTCAAGATTGAGCACCAGCCTATTTATATTACCGGCCCGGTTCGTAATCCTGGCTCGTTTCGATATGTTGATGGCATGACTGTTCTGCATGCCGTTGCGCAAGCGGGTGGCATGGCGGCGAAGACCATTGAGCCATGGCAGAGTGTGGAAATTACACGCCAGATCGAGCGGTTGAAAGTTGGGCTGGCCGATCTGAAGCGGCTTGCGTCGCGAACCGAGGTGCTCAGGGCGAAGCGCGATTCCGTACAAATTGCCAGCATTGGCACACCTGTTCTCGGTCCCGATCCCGATGCTCAACGGTTGCTGGATGATGAGACATGGCAGCGCCAGTTGGTAACGACGAGCAAGGATGCGCAGAGCAGCGCTTACGTAAAATCTGTTGCCGATGCTCAGACCGATCTCGATCTGCGTCAGGCACGCGTCGGCAATTATGATGCCACCATTCGGGTCCGTCAGGATCGGCTGGCAAGTATCGAGAATTTGGCCAAAAACAAACTTGTCACCAGCATTGAGTTGACAAGGGCACAAAGCGAACTGACCGAGTCGGAAGATCGAAAGCAGCAAGCCGTCATCGATGTCGAGAGTGCAAAGCAACGGCTGGCGGCAGCAAAACAGGACGTTGAGCGCGATCGTATCGAACGCAAGATCGAGATCGAAAAGTCGGCAGCGGATGCTGAAAGAGGCCTATCCACGGCGTTGCAGACGACCGAGAGCGATCTTGAAATTTTCCAGTCCATGGTATCGTCGAACGATAGCGCCGATGTTGAATTCGAAATCGTTCGGCCTGGACCGAATGGTGTCATCGTCGAACCTGCGACCGAAGAAACGGTCTTGCAGCCTGGCGATCTGATCAAAGTACATTGAGGCTTAACCAGATACTCTTCCCGAGTGGGAGAGTTTAGTCCTCCTCTCGGCCAAAGAGCTCAGGGGCATCGTCGATTTGCGATTTGTCACGCGGTCCAAAACGCCATGGAGAGCTTATGTCTACAATCGAAGCTTTAGAATCCTCGCATTCCTCAATGCCGGTCCAAGGTCCGATGTTCAATTTGCCAAGGACCTCACTCGTCATTCCAACCTTGAACGAAGCGGAAAACATTAAGCTGCTTTTGCCCCGCATACCGACATGGGTGCATGAAATCATCATCGTCGATGGGCGATCGACAGACGGAACGCCGGATATAGCGCGAAGCATGCGCGACGATGTCAAGATCGTACTTCAGCCCAAGAAGGGCAAAGGTATCGCATTGCGGACGGGCTTCGAAGCCGCATCTGGTGATATGATCGTGATGCTTGATGCCGACGGATCGATGGATCCTTACGAAATCATCTTGTTCGTCGCGGCTCTTGTTGCAGGTGCGGATTTCGTCAAGGGTTCGCGCTTTATGCAGGGTGGCGGCACCAGCGACATGACGGTCATCCGCCGTTTCGGCAATCTGGGTCTGACCCTGCTGGTCCGGATGCTCTATGGCAGCTCTTTCAGCGACCTGTGCTACGGCTATATGGGCTTTTGGAAACGGCATGTTCCCTTGCTGCGTGCCGATTGCGACGGCTTCGAAATCGAGACGCTGATCAATTTGCGGGCCCTGAAGAACAAGCTCAAAATCATGGAGGTCGCGAGCTTTGAATCGGAGCGCGTCTTCGGCGTCAGCAATCTGCGTGCGCTTCCGGATGGCTGGCGCGTGCTGAAGACGATCTTCCGAGAACGCGTCAGTACACCGACCGGCGTCCAAGTCCTCGAGCAGAGCATTTCCTGAGGTCTGGATTAATTGGCGAGGCCGCATGATGCGCATCTTGATGCTCAGCGCGAGATACCTGCCTTTTGCCGGAGGGACGGAAACCCATGTAAGCGAGGTCGCAACCCGGCTCGTGCGCAAGGGGCATACGGTGACGGTATTGACGGGCAATCCCGACGGCCTTCTTCCGGCAGTGGAAACCCGAGACGGCGTGCAGATTGTCAGGCTGAAGACGTTTCCCCGCGGGCGGGATTGGTGCTTCGCCCCCGGCGTCTTCAGGGCGGTTGCCGAAGGGGATTGGGACCTGATGCATGTTCAGGGCTACCACACCTTCCTGGCACCGTTGGGAATGGCCGCCGCATCGCGCAAGGGGCTTCCCTTCGTGGTGACCTTTCACAGCGGTGGCCATTCGTCACGATTTCGGTCCTCGGTCCGGCGCTTCCAACATAGAATGCTTGCGCCTCTGGCTGCTAGGGCTGCGCAACTCATTGGCGTGTCGCGATTCGAAGCGGATCTATTCAGCCAGAATATGGCAATCGCGAGAGACCGGTTCATCGTTATCCCCAATGGCGCGCGCCTGCCGGAAACGTCCGGGCGGCGACCGGCTTCACCTCACGACAGGCCGCTGATTGTCTCGCTCGGCAGGCTGGAGCGTTATAAAGGTCATCATCGGGCGCTTGCTGCATTTAATGTGCTGGCAACAAAATTCCCCGATATGCGCCTTCGGATCCTGGGAGAAGGGCCCTATGAGGCGAAGCTGCACCAGCAGGTGGCCGAACTCGGGCTCGGCAACCGTGTCGAGATCGGGGTAATTCCGCCGACCGACCGGTCCGCAATGGCCGATCTTTTGTCTTCAGCCGCTCTTGTCGTGCTCCTCAGCGATTATGAAGCTCATCCCGTGGCCGTTATGGAGGCGCTTTCGGTCAAGGCTCCCGTACTGACCACCGACACATCCGGCTTTCGGGAGCTGGCTGAGGAGGGCCTCGTGCGATCCATTCCGCTCAACGCTTCGCCAGACTTCACCGCGCGTGAAATGCTCGCCGCCATGGACGCGGGGCCGATCTCAATTGAGACGAGATTGCCGGACTGGGACGATTGCACGGACCGGCTGCTGATGGTGTACAGGCGCGTACTTTCGCATCCGCAGCCTGAACTGCGAACCGGTCCAGCACTGCTTGGAGATTTGAAGCACGATGACCGTTGTTAAGGGGCGGACTTCTCCAGATGAGCAGAAGGCCTACCAGGACGAAGCTTATCGTCATGGCTATACAGGAAGCGTTGCCATTCCACGTGTCGATCTGTGGATCGCCGCGTTTCTGGGCCTGCGCAGGCAGGACAGCGCGGTTGGAGGTGTTGCCGATCCTTCGTCGCTGGGGATGTCGCCGGTCTTTGCCTTCCTATGCAGCTGCGCCCTTGTTGTGGCCGCTCTTGCTGCAAATGCCAGTCGGCTGGGAGAGGGCTGGGCGGTTCCGACGTTCTATTGCGCAATCGCTGTGATCTTTCTCCCCGCGGCGGCGCGAATCATCCATCCGCGCGCCAGCCGCCTGGAGCGCCTGGCGCTCATAGTGATCGTGACCTCAGCCCTCTTCGTGGTGCGCGTCATCCGCGCGCCCGTCGCCTTCATAGACCATGACGAATTCCTGCACTGGGCGACGGTGAACGACATTCTGGAGGCGGGGCGACTGTTCCTGCCCAATCCCCTTTTGCCGGTCAGCCCCCTCTATCCCGGGCTAGAGCTCATAACGTCCGCCTTGGTCAACCTGTCTGGACTGTCCGTCTTCGCGGCAGGCCTCATCGTGTTGGCGACGGCACGGATGATGCTGATGCTTGCGCTATTCCTGCTCTTTGAGAAGATCACGGATTCTGCACGGATCGCCTCCATCGCCTGCCTGATCTACATGGGCTCGTCCACGTTTTTGCTGTTCGACGTCCACTACTCCTATGAAAGCCTGGCGATCCCCATGCTTGCGGCGGTGCTGTTGGCTTCGGAAAGCCAACGCATGGAGCCAAGCGACGCGGCAGGCTGGCCGACGGTCGTCGCCACCGTGGTCCTGATCCTGGCGCTCGCGGCTACTCATCATCTCACCTCCTATTTTTGCACGGCCCTTTTGTGCGGCACGGCGGTGATGGAATGCCTGAGACAGGGTGCGTCCGCTATGCAGAAGCGGCGGGCGATCCTGCTGGCCTCGATCGCCGTGATTGCTCCGGTCGCCTGGTCGAAGATCGTCGGGAACCCCACCGGCAGCTACATCCTTCCCGTCCTGGAAGGCGGCATACACGAGGTAGCGCAACTCGTATCGAGTTCGACCTCGACGCGTAAGCTTTTCGTGTCGGACACGGGAGCCTTGGCGCCTGCCTGGCAACGTTACCTGACGATGGCGGGCGTCGCGCTGATCTGCCTGGGACTTCTCACCGGCTTTCTCCGCTCGCTCGTTTTCAACGGGCAGCACCGGAATGCGAGCATCCTCTGGCCGCCGACCAGATGGCGCCTATGGCGGTCAAGCCTTCTCCAGATCCTCGTTTTGGTGACGCTGGCCTATCCCGTCAGTATCATCTTCCGCCTGACGCGCAGTGGGTGGGAGATTGGCAACCGCATCGGCTCGCTATCCTTCCTCGGCGTCGCAATTGTCGTCGCAGTGGCCGTCGCGGCGTTCTGGCACGGCACGTCGCGTGGCTGGCTGCGCGCAACGGCGCTTGCCGCCGCCGCAACGACGGTGCTGATTGCTGGCGTCATCAGCTCCGAGGGACCACGTATCCTAGTTCCGGCCGGCTATGAAGTGTCGGCCGACTCCTCGTCGATAGAACCGATGGGCATCAGCGCCGCAAGGTGGACCAGGCAATGGTTGGGCGGCCAGCATTTCGCAGCCGACCGGATCAATCGCCTGCTCCTGTCCACCTATGGCCGGCAAAGGGTCTCGACCACGCTTGAGAGTGGGCAGGATACAAGCATGGCCATCACCGCAGCCGATCTCGGCCCGATGGAACGCAAGCTGCTGATCGGCTCGGGCGTCGGTTTCGTCATGGTCGACCTGCGCTTGACCACCGGCCTGCCCGGCGTCGGCGTCTATTTCGACGGCGGCGCGCAGGACCGAAACCACACGGTCCCCCTCCAGTCATCGTCGCTGCTCAAGTTCAATTCCGAGCCCGATGTCGACCGCACCTTCGACAACGGCTTCATGGTCATTTTCGACGTCGGGCGGCTCGGGAAAGCACGGCAGCCCGCCGTCCCTCGTAAGCGGACCGGAGAGCCGGTGCAATCCTTGGAACGAACAGACGGAGATTTGCAATGATCGATAGCCGTATCGACGCTTTCATGTGCGTCCATTCGCGGGACATCGAATATTTGCTCGAAGCGTCCCTTCGCTCCTACCAGCAGCATTTCCCCGACAAGGGAAACCTGACCATGGTCACCGACAACCCGGCCGCTTTAAGAGCCTTCCTCGACGCGAAGGGTCTCGTGCCTGGCGCCGCCGTCACCGGCGACAACGACTGGCTTTCGGCCAGCGAACTGGAACTTCCCGGCTGGTTTCGGCAGCAGATCATCAAGCTGCGCGCCTTCGAATTCTGCCGGACCGAGCATTTCTGTAATCTCGGTGCGGATACACTGCTGCTGCGGCCCATCGCGACGACCGATCTCATCGACCGGCGCGAGCCGGTTCTCTATTATTCCAGCCACAGGCTTCCCGATCTGCACTACCGTTTCGAGAAGCAACGGGTGCGCAATGTTGCAAAGATCCTCGGCGTCGAGCCGGCCCGGTCTTTTCGCTACGTCGATTTCATCAACGATTTCTTCTGCTTCAAGCGCGAATGGCTCATCGCGCTGAATAACTACATCGCGTCGAAATACGGCTCAAAACCCTACGTCGAGCTGCTCAAGGGTCTGAGCGCGTCAAAAGACCAGACACGGTTCGGGGAATGGACGCTCTATTCCGTTTTTCTGCTTGATGTGATGCACCAGTCGCCGACGATGCGCGATGCGCGCGGGGCCTATCTGACCCAGATCCATAGCCGCCTCGGCCTCACTCTGAGCCGGCTGGACAGCAAGATCGTTCATCTCGTCCAGAAATCCTTCGACCCGAACGTGATCCGCCAGAAGCTCATGAAGGTGAACCCGGGCGCCGCTCAGATCATCGGCGCAACGGCATGGGCGGATGCAGGAGCTCGTCCCCGATGATGGCCCGCCGTGTCTTTCTGGGAATCCTTCCGCTGTGGGTTCTTGCCGCTGCCTTGGCCGTAACGTGGCTGCCCGAAACCTTTTCGACCTGGGAGAAGGCGGTCCGCCTGGCGCTCTGCGCGCCGCTGACACTGTATCTCCCGGGCCGCATGCTGGTGGATACCCTGCGCATAGAGGGCGATATGGTCACGCGGGGGACGCTCTCGGTGTTCCTGAGCTTCGCGGCCTGCATTTTTTGTGGGCTTCTGCTGCATGTCGTCGGGCATCTCGATGCGCGAGGCTGGGTATACGCGCTGGGCCTGACGACTTTCGCCGTTCGGTGGCTGAATGTCGTTTTGCAGCTCGCAAGGCCGGTTCCGGCCATTCCCTGGGCTTGGCCCGGCCGCCGTTTTTTGACCTTCGCAGCTTCCATGATCTTGGCGACGAGTTCCGTCCTCGTGGCGCGCCCGGTCGCGCTCGAACGCAAGCCGTTTCATTTCACCGAGCTTTGGATGGTGCCCAAATGGAACTGGACGAACAATGTGGTAACGGTCGGCGTGCGCAATTCGGAAGACGCCAAGACGGTTTACAGTCTTGACCTTGTTCTGGGCGGCACGCTGATTGGAAAGATGCCAACCTTCGAACTGGCGCCTTCCTCCAGCCAAACCTTCGAATTCTCGGTACCGACAAAAACGCGCCCTCCCGCACGGCTGGAAGCCTGGCTCTTCAAGGGCGGCGACAGGGGAACGATCTACCGCAAAGTCTGGATGACCATCGACCCACTCCAGTCCCCGGCATCCACCGGAATAAGGCTGCAATTCGCCGATCCGGAGATGAAAAATGGATAATTTCCAGCACCCCGTGCCCGGCAAGCTCACGACGGCAATCGTCATCTGCTGCTATTCCGACAAGCGCTGGGACATCCTCAACAAAGCAATCGAGGCGGCAGCGCGCCAAGTCCCGGCCGCGGACGAGATCGTCGTCATCGTCGATCACAATCCGGCGCTCGAGCTGCGTCTGCGCGCCAAGCGCTTCGAAACCCCGCTCAGGATTGTCGAGAATATTCATCCGCCCGGTCTCTCCGGTGCCCGCAACACGGGGATTTCTGTCAGCCGCGGCGAGGTCATCCTGTTTCTCGACGACGACGCCGTGTCGGATCAAGATTTGCTGGCGACCCTGGTGCGGCAACTGGAGGATCCCTCGGTTCTGGGCGCCGTGTCCGCTATCCGCCCGTTGTGGGAAACAGACCGTCCGTCCTGGTTTCCCGACGAATTCCTGTGGACCCTCGGCTGCACCTATCGCGGCCTTCATCCCGGGCCGGTGCGCAATCTCATCGGCGCGTCGATGTGCATCCGCCGAGACGTCTTCGATCATACGGGCGGCTTCGATTCCGGCCTGGGTCGAACAGCCAAGGCTTTGCCGCTCGGATGTGAGGAAACCGAACTCTGCATCCGTGCAACCAAGGCCTTGCCGCATGGCCGTTTCGTCTTCGAGCCGTCGAGCGGCAGCGATCACGCCATACCCGCCGATCGCGCGACGTGGAAATATTTCCTTCACCGATGCTGGGCCGAAGGGCTTTCAAAGGCCAGCCTATCGTTGATGGCAGGCTCCGGCGAGGCGCTGGCGTCGGAAAAGACCTATATGACGAGGACGTTGCCCCAAGGGGTTATGCGGGGATTCGCGGATGTGTTGCTTGGCCAGCCGAGCGGCCTTCTGCGGGTCGTGGCGCTGGGCGCCGGCCTGGCGGCCACCGCAGCCGGCTTCGCTCTCGGCCGGACCCGCGCTGCCCTTAAGCGACCGTTCACCTCCGTTCCTGCTCGCGCTCTCGAACCGGTGGAATAGGCATGATGACCGTCAGCGCCGCCATTGCCAAGGTCCGCAGTCTCCTGATGAATCAGGCGGTTTTGCTCCTCAATGCAGGCATGCTGGGCCTTGGAACGCTGATGACGGCCATTCTCGGCTTCGTCTACTGGTGGTTGGCGGCGCGATCCTTCTCGGCCGAAGCTGTCGGGCTCGCCGCCGCCGCCATATCATTGATGAATCTCCTCGCGAATCTCGGTGAAGTCGGTCTCGGGCCCTTCCTGATGGGCGAGATAGGCCGTCAGAAGAGAGCAGGCCCTTTTCTGACGGGCGCCCTCCTGGCCTCGTTCAGCGCCTCCATCGTCGTCGGGCTGATCTATCTTGTTATCGCAGCCCGTACATCGACGCAGCTTGGCTCGATCGTCGGTTCCTCCGCGAGCGATCTCTTCTTCGTCGCTGGTTGCGCTCTGACGGCCGTGACCCTCGTGCTCGACCAAGCCCTGGTTGGCCTTTTGCGCAGCGGCCTTCAACTGACCCGGAATGTCGTCTTCGCCGCCAGCAAGCTTCTTTTGCTGATCGCTCTCGGTCTGACACTTGGCCGGGCGACCAGCGGACTGGCGATCTTCACCACCTGGTTTGCCGGGCAGCTTGTCTCGCTGGTCGTCGTGGCCGGGCTTCTTGTTTATGCCGGCAGGCGCGTTTTCCACCGGCCGGAGACCCACGCCTTCCGACCGGTGCTCGGCCAGGTTTTCGGCCATCATGCGCTCAGCATGGCTGTTCAGGCGCCAGCGCTGCTGCTGCCCGTCGTCGTCACCGTGATGCTGTCGGCTGAGATCAACGCCGCCTTCTATGCCGCCTGGACGGTGCTGAACGTTGCGCTTCTCGTCCCTGCGTCACTCGCCTCGGTGTTGTTTGCCATCGCTGTGCGGGAGCCGGAGCTATTTCCTTCGCGCCTGCGCCTGTCGCTCGGCTTGTCGATGCTCGTTTGCGCTGCGACCGCCTTGGCGTTCCTCTTCCTGTCACGCTTCATGCTCTGGATATTCAATCCGGCCTATGCTGCGATTGCAGGAAATGGCCTCCAGTTTCTGGGCGTTGCCGCTTTCGCAATGGCGTTGAAGTATCATTATCTGGCGGTTCAACGTGTCCGACGGCGCCTGGGTTTTGCCACCCTCGTTCTGATCGGCGGGGCGGTGCTGGAGATCGTGGCCGCCGCAGGTGGTACGCAATTCGGGATCGCGGGCACAGCCAACTTCTGGGTCATTGCTGTTTCACTGGAAGGCCTGTTTCTGTGCCCGGCATTGTATTGGGCCACACGGCGCATTGCGACGCCGTCCACCACCGTGCCACCAGCGGCTGCCGGTGTCTCGACATGTGGCAATTCCCTCGACGAGACAGACCAAATCGGAATTGCGTCACGGGCTTGAAAGGGAGTTTCTTCGCATGAGACGTATTCACCGTTTTAGGAATTTCGCTGTCGGCGCTGTGGCGCTGGCGCTTTGTTGGTCTGCTCAACTCGGATCTGCGGACGCCCAGTCATCTTCGCAGCAATCTTTCGTCACGACGAAAGAGGGGGGCTTCCTGCTGGACGGCAAGCCATTTCGCGTGGCCGGCGTAAACAACCATTATCTGACATTTGGCTCTTCAGCCGAGGTCACCCGCGTATTGGACGACGCCACGGCAATGGGTGCCAATGTGGTGCGCACCTTCCTGCAACCGGTCATAGGGTCGCTGGACGGCCAGGTGCCGACGATCTGGAATTCAAAAAGCAAGGCCGATTCCAGCAATCTGGGAACCAAGGGCATCTACATGATGAGTTGGGATCCGATAACCAACAAGATGGTTCCCAACGACGGACCTGACGGCCTGCAAAAGGTCGATTTCCTCATCGCGGAAGCGGCGAAGCGCAAGCTTAAGCTGATCCTCGCTTTCGTCGATTTCTGGGCCTACACGGGCGGTGCCCAGCAGATGAACGCCTGGTACGGGAGTTCGGACAAATACACCTTTTTTGCCGCTGATCCGCGAACCCGACGCGATTACAAGGAATGGGTTCGGCATGTTCTGTCGCGCGTCAACACGATTACTGGTGTGCGCTATTCCGATGACCCCACCATATTTGCCTGGGATCTGGCCAACGAACCTGACATCCATCCCAAACCGCTCCTTCATGACTGGGTGTCGGAAATGTCAGCCTATGTCAAATCCCTGGCACCGAAACAGCTCGTAACGACCGGCCATGGGAATATGGATCAGAAGCTGTCGGATATGAACATTCCGAGCGTCGATTTCGGCACGTGGCATGGCTACCCATCCTACGCCAAAATGAGCCATTCCGATTTCGATGCCCGCATTCGCGAATATTGCGCGATCGGACGAGATGTCGGGAAACCCGTAATCCTGGAGGAATTTGGAGTTCCGCGATCCGATGCCGATCAGGCAAATGCCTATGGAACTTGGCTGAACACGATCGCCACGTCGGATTGCGGAGGCTGGGTGGTCTGGCGGCTCGTCAGCACACAGGACTCGGGCCTCTATCCCCAGGACGACTACGACAAATTCGACATCCATAATGATGGAAGCCCCGCTTGGCAGGCTCTGCGCGACGCCGCCCTCAAGCTACAAAATTAGGCCGACCGAGCCATTCCGCCGTCCAGCACTCGTCGTCTCGGGCGTGGACCGGGGTATAGCACGGGGTGTTGTCATTCGAATTGCTGGCCGCCGACAACATGTAGCATGTTGCTCAAGACGAAAATATGCGTGACACGAAGAGCGGAAGCGCCTGCGAACCGGGATGGTTACGCGTTCTTTCCCCTAGGGGCATTGTCTGCAACATCGTCGCATACTAACAGACGACTGAGAGCGATCTCAACACGTCAGAGTATTGACCTAAATGCCTCCATATTTTCTTGCGATCTAAACTGGGTCTCCAGCTTCGCCAAACATTCGCGGTATATCCAGGATATCGGGGACAAACCGGAGATTTTCGCAGGTCGGCATTTGGTAATATGAATAATGCGGACGGCTCGCTCCCAGATGCGATATTGTAAATTGAATGATCATCGGGCTACCCGATTCAAAACAGGGATTGCGGCAGTGAACTCTTCACGCTTTCTTCAATCAATCGCTGAAGCCGAATCCGATGATACGCGGTTGAATTTCGCCCGCGCCGCGATTTTTCAGCTTTATAGTGCTTGCCTGCCAACCGGTTCTGCGCCGGCTCAGTTTTCCGTCCAACTCTCTCTATCTGAAGGAGAAGCGGTCACGCTTGTCGTGCGGCCGTTCGTCAATAAAATCGAAGCACTTGGCGGCCTTGTGAAATCCCTGTTTTCGACAAAGGCGGAGACCGTACTGCGAGTCCTGCCATGCAGGGTGGAGGATAAGATTGGATCCGGCATTGGATTGATACTTTTCGTCGACGATGAGCCGATGATTACCATCGGATCTCTTGCAGATGATAGCGGACTGTTTCTTCGCCAAATCGAGTCCGCATCCAGGAATACTTCCGGGGCCCCGACAATCGGTACTGTGGTAGGCAAACGACTTGCCAGCGTGGTTCCTCTTCCGACTGGATCTCTCGATCTGCGTAAGCCGAAATAACTGTCGCTTGCACCTTCGCTTGTGTGGTGCGGATCAGCTCTGCCGCAAATCGCACGCTCGATCGCCTTCCGGCGGTTGATCTGACCTTCGCCTGGTCGTTGCGCCGCTGTGGCTTGACGCCATTGCGAGCGGGCTCTCGCGCAGAACGCGAGCAAAACGCTCGACGACGGGAAGACCCGATCTCATGCGATTGGTCTTTTGTCTAATGCTGTCAGGCCTGCCGAAGCTTCGAAACTGCCCTAGTTATAACGGTAAATGCTTACCACTTCGCGCTTTTTAGGAGCGCCGACTAGAATTGTCTAATTCACCCTCTGTTCAAAAATGCACAGATGCTGTTTGGAATTAGTTGTAAACCACCCGTTGCCTCAGGGCGGGATTTCCGTGATCGTAAGGTGAGGGTCCGCCGTCCTGAGGAGTGCGGCTGGCCAAATTTGAACAGATCCGCAATCTGGCCAATCTCTGGGAGGAGATCATATGCGAAAGAATCTCATTGCATCAGTTGCATTTCTGCTTGCAAGCAGCACAGCGGTGCTCGCGCAGAGCGCGACCGACGGCAAGGTCAAGATCGGCATCCTGAACGACCAGTCGGGTGTCTATGCCGATTTCGGCGGCAAGTCCTCCGTCGAGGCCGCCAAGATGGCAGTCGAGGATTTCGGCGGCAAAGTGCTTGATGTGCCGGTCGAGATCGTCGATGCCGACCACCAGAACAAGGCGGATATCGCCTCCAACATCGCCCGCCAGTGGTACGACACCGAGCAGGTGGATGCGATCATGGAACTGACGACCTCGTCGGTGGCGCTTGCCGTGCAGGCGATCGCCAAGGAGAAGAAGAAGATCGACATCGTCACCGGTGCGGCGACGACGGATCTGACCGGCAAGGCCTGCTCGCCTTATGGCTTCCATTGGGCCTATGACACGCATGCGCTCGCCGTCGGCACCGGTGGCGCGCTCGTCAAGCAGGGCGGCGACAGCTGGTTCTTCCTGACCGCCGACTATGCCTTCGGCTACTCGCTGGAGCAGCAGACCAGCGATTACGTCAAGGCGAGCGGCGGCAAGGTCGTCGGCGCCGTGCGCCATCCGCTGTCGACACAGGACTTCTCGTCCTTCCTGCTGCAGGCGCAATCGTCCGGCGCCAAGGTGATCGGGCTTGCCAATGCCGGCCTCGACACGTCGAACGCCATCAAGCAGGCGGCCGAATTCGGCATCACCCAGGGCGGCCAGCATCTGGCGGCGCTGCTCTTCACATTGGCCGAAGTCCACGGCCTCGGCCTTGAGGCGGCACAGGGCCTGACGCTGACGGAAGGCTATTACTGGAACCGCGACGACGAAAGCCGCGCCTTCGCCAAGAAGTTCTTTGCCCGCACCGGCAAGATGCCGAACATGATCCATACCGGCACCTATTCGGCGGTGACGCAATATCTGAAAGCGGTGCAGAAGGCCGGCACCGACGAGACGGAAGCCGTCGCCAAGCAGCTGCATGAAATGCCGGTCGACGACGTCTTCGGCCGCGGCGGTACGGTCGGCGCCAATGGCCGCATGATCCACGATATGTACCTGCTGCAGGTCAAGAAGCCTGCCGAAAGCAAGGAGCCGTGGGATTACTTCAACGTGCTCGCCACCATTCCCGGCAAGGAAGCCTATATCGATCCCGCCAAGAGCGGTTGCGATCTGGTGAAGTAAGCACGATGGCGGTTTCCGCAATTGAAACTCAGGAAAAGCCGCGGGTGGTGTTGTCCGCCCGCGGCCTGCGCCGCGATTTCGGCGGCTTCACGGCCGTCAAGAACGTCGATCTCGATGTGCATGACGCAAGCGTGCATGCGCTGATCGGCCCGAACGGCGCCGGCAAGACGACGGTCTTCAACCTGCTGACCAAGTTCCTGCAGCCGACATCAGGCACGATCACCCTGATGGGCGTTGACATCACGAAGACGCCGCCCGACAAGGTGGCGCGCATGGGGCTTGTGCGCTCTTTCCAGATCTCGGCGGTCTTTCCGCATCTGAGCGTTCTCGACAATGTGCGCGTGGCGCTGCAGCGGCCGAACAATCTTTCCACACAGTTCTGGCGGCCGCTTTCGGCACTCGATCGGTTGAACGAGCGCGCCGAGCAACTGCTCGCCAGTGTCGGGCTTTCCAAGGAGCGCGATCACATCGCCGCCGATCTTTCCTACGGCCGCAAGCGCGTGCTAGAGATCGCCACCACGCTGGCATTGGATCCGAAGGTGCTGCTGCTCGACGAGCCGATGGCCGGCATGGGGCAGGAGGATGTCGGCGTCGTCTCCTCGATCATCCGCGAGGTCGCCCGCGACCGCGCCGTATTGATGGTCGAGCACAATCTGTCCGTCGTCGCCAATATCTGCCAGCATGTCACCGTATTGCAGCGCGGCGAGATCCTCGCCGAGGGCGATTATGCCACCGTCAGCCAGGACGAGCGCGTGCGTGTGGCCTATATGGGCACGGAGGAGCATTGATGGCCGCTCTCCTCGAAGTCCAGGGGCTCAATGCCTGGTACGGCGAAAGCCACATATTGCATGGCGTCGACATGCGTGTGGCCGAAGGCGAGACGATCACCATTCTCGGCCGCAACGGCGTCGGCAAGACGACGACGCTGCGCACCATCACCGGCATCGTGCGAACCCGCAAGGGCAAGATCAGCTTTGCCGGCAGCGACATGATGCAGGTGCCGCTGCACAAGACGGCGCGTCGGGGCATCGGCTTCGTGCCGGAGGAGCGCGGTATCTTCTCGACGCTTACCGTTTCGGAAAACCTGCTGCTGCCGCCTGTCGTAGCCGAAGGCGGCATGACACTCGACGAAATCTACGAGCTCTTCCCCAATCTCTACGAGCGCCGCGGCAGCCCGGGCACCAAACTGTCAGGCGGCGAGCAGCAGATGCTGGCGATCGCCCGGATCCTGCGCACCGGCGTCAGGCTGCTCATTCTCGACGAACCGACGGAAGGGCTTGCCCCCGTGATCGTCCAGCGCATCGGCGAGGTGCTGAAGACGCTGAAGGAGCGCGGCATGACGATCCTGCTCGTCGAGCAGAATTTCCGTTTCGCCAGCCGTATTGCCGATCGCTTCTATCTGATGGATCATGGGCAGATGGTGGCGGAATTCCCGGTTGGTGAACTGCCGCAGCGCATGGACACGCTGCACAAGGTTCTGGGAGTGTGACCAGATGACGATGATCTTCGGCATTCCCCTGCAGGCGCTGTTCGGCCAGCTGCTGATCGGTCTGATCAACGGCTCGTTCTACGCGCTGCTCAGCCTCGGCCTCGCCATCATCTTCGGCCTGCTTAGGGTGATCAACTTCGCCCATGGCGCGCAATATATGCTTGGCGCCTTCGTCGCCTACCTGCTGCTGACCTATGCCGGCATCGGCTACTGGCCGTCCCTGATCGTGGCGCCCGTTATCGTCGGCCTTGCAGGGGCTGTCATCGAGCGGCTGTTCCTGCGCCGGCTCTATGATCTCGATCCGCTCTACGGCCTGCTCTTCACCTTCGGGCTGGCGCTCGCGGTCGAGGGCACCTTCCGTTATCTCTACGGCTCCTCCGGCCAGCCCTATGCGACGCCGGCAGCGCTCGCCGGCGGGGCCAATCTCGGCTTCATGTTCCTGCCGATCTATCGCGGCTGGGTGGTCGTCGTCTCGCTGGTCGTCTGCCTCGGCACATGGCTGCTGATCGAGAAGACCAAGCTCGGTGCCTATCTCAGGGCCGCCACCGAAAACGCCGTGCTGGTTCAGGTCTTCGGCGTCAACGTGCCGGTGCTCCTAACGCTCACCTATGCGCTGGGCGCCGGTCTCGCCGCCTTTGCCGGCGTGCTGGCGGCGCCGATCTACCAGGTCTCGCCGCTGATGGGATCGAACATGATCATCGTCGTCTTCGCCGTCGTCGTCGTCGGCGGCATGGGATCGATCATGGGCGCGATCATCACCGGGTATGTACTCGGCATCGCCGAGGGCCTGACCAAGGTCTTCTATCCCGAGGCTTCCAACATCGTGATCTTCGTCATCATGGCGATCGTGCTTCTCATCAGGCCCGCGGGCCTCTTCGGACGGGATGCCTGACATGGCTGACATCACCGAAACCATCCGAACAGAAAAAAACCGCACCGCCCTTTCGGTGCAGGCGGGTTTCCTGCTCGCGGGGCTGCTGCTTCTGCTGCTGGCGCCGTTTTTCTTCTATCCGATCTTCCTGATGAAGCTGCTCTGCTTCGCGCTCTTTGCCTGCGCCTTCAACCTGCTGCTCGGCTATACCGGCCTGCTTTCCTTCGGCCATGCCACCTTCTTCGGCGGGGCGGCCTATTTCACTGCCTATACGGTGAAGGCATGGGGCCTGCCGCCGGAACTCGGCATTCTGATCGGGGTGGTGGGTGCGGCGTTTCTCGGCCTCGTCATGGGCTTCTTCGCCATCCGCCGCCAGGGCATCTATTTCGCGATGATCACGCTGGCGCTGTCGCAGATGTTCTTCTTCTTCTGCCTGCAGGCGAAGTTCACCGAAGGCGAGGATGGCATCCAGTCCGTGCCGCGCGGCCATCTCTTCGGCTTCATCGATCTGAACAGCTCGACCAACATGTATTATTTCGTGCTTGCCGTGTTCATCATCGGCGTGCTGATCATCTGGCGCTTCATCAATTCGCCCTTCGGCATGATCCTGAAATCGATCCGCGAAAACGAGCAGCGGGCAATCTCGCTCGGTTATTCCGTGGCGCGTTACAAGCTTGGCGCCTTCGTCATGTCGGCAGCCCTTGCCGGGCTTGCGGGCGCGGTGAAATCGATCGTCTTCCAGTTTGCAACGCTGACCGACGTCGCCTGGCAGATGTCGGGCGAGGTGATCCTGATGACGCTGCTTGGCGGCATCGGCACGCTGATCGGTCCGCTCTTCGGCGCCGGGCTGGTGGTGGCGCTGGAAAACTACCTCGCCACGTCGGAATTCCCGGTGACGATCATCACCGGCATCGTCTTCATGGTCTGCGTGCTGATCTTCCGCCGCGGCATCATCGGCGAATTCTACGCCTCTCGGCTGGGGCGGAAACTGGGCTTCGTCTATCGCCGCTGAACGGGCGGACCTCTCTCTTTCCGGAAGGAAACCCTCTTTCCCGGGAAAAGAGACGGGCGGCGGCGCTGCGACTGTCCCTCTCCCCGTGCTGCGGGGAGGGGGAAGCGGCAAGCATCTGGAGTCTCGTCGGGGCATGGATCGTTACGACTACATCATCATCGGGGCAGGCAGCGCCGGCTGCGTGCTCGCCAACCGGCTGTCGGCCGATGGCAGGAGCCGGGTGCTGCTGCTCGAAGCCGGCGGCAGCGATAATTATCACTGGATCCACATTCCGGTCGGTTATCTCTATTGCATCAACAATCCGCGCACCGACTGGTGCTTCACCACGGCGCCGGAAGCGGGGCTGAACGGCCGGGCGCTGAGCTATCCGCGCGGCAAGGTGCTCGGTGGCTCCTCGTCGATCAACGGCATGATCTACATGCGCGGCCAGGCACGCGATTACGATCTCTGGCGGCAGATGGGCTGCACCGGGTGGGGCTGGGACGATGTTCTGCCCTTCTTCCGCCAGTCCGAGGATTTTTATCGCGGCGAAGACGAGATGCATGGTGCCGGCGGCGAATGGCGCATCGAGAAGGCGCGCGTGCGCTGGGCCGTGCTCGATGCCTTCCAACAGGCGGCCAAGGAAGCCGGCATTCCGGAGACCGCGGATTTCAACCGCGGCAGCAACGAGGGTTCCGGCTATTTCGACGTCAATCAGCGTTCCGGCATCCGCTGGAACACCTCGAAGGCCTTCCTGCGCCCGGCGATGAAACGCTCCAACCTGACTGTGCTGATCAAGGCACAGGTCCGGCGGCTGCTGGTGGAAGAGGGCGCCGTTGCCGGCGTCGAGTTCCAGCACGGCGGTGTGGCGAAACGCGCCTATGCCGCGAAAGAAACCGTCCTTTCGGCCGGTTCGATCGGTTCGCCGCATATCCTCGAACTGTCAGGCATCGGCAGGGGCGAGGTTCTCAGCCAAGCGGGCGTCGATGTCGTCACCGAGGTGAAGGGTGTCGGTGAGAACCTGCAGGACCATCTGCAACTGCGTCTGGCCTATAAGGTGACAGGCGTTCCGACACTGAACGAGAAGGCGACCAAGCTGATCGGGAAGGCGGCGATCGGGCTCGAATATCTCGTCCGCCGCTCCGGGCCGATGGCGATGGCGCCGAGCCAGCTCGGCATCTTCACCCGATCGGGTCCGGACCGCGAAACGCCTGATCTGCAATATCACGTGCAGCCGGTGTCGCTGGAGAAGTTCGGCGATCCCGTCCATCCTTTCCCGGCGATCACCGCGAGCGTCTGCAATCTGAGGCCGGAAAGCCGGGGTTCGGTGCACCTGTCGAGCCCGGATTTTGCTGCCCAGCCGACGATCAGCCCGAAATACCTCTCGACGCAGCGCGATCGTGACATAGCTGTCCGTTCAATACGGTTGACGCGCAAGATCGTCGCGCAGCCTTCATTTGCCCGTTTCAGGCCGGAGGAATTCAAGCCGGGGCCTGCCTATCAGACGGAGGCCGATCTGGAACGGGCGGCGGGCGACATCGGCACGACGATCTTCCACCCTGTCGGCACCTGCCGCATGGGCGCCGACAGGGATAGCGTCGTCGATCCGAGGCTGAGATTCAGGGCGCTCGGCAAGCTCAGGATCGCCGACGCCTCGGTGATGCCGTCGATCACCTCGGGCAACACCAATTCGCCGACGATCATGATCGCCGAAAAGGCGGCAGCGATGATCCTCGAAGACAATCGATAGGAGAAGACTATGGCAAGGATCGCATTCATCGGGCTTGGCAACATGGGCGGGCCGATGGCCGCCAATCTGGTCAAATCAGGTCATGAGGTCTTCGGCTTCGACCTCGCGGCTTCGGTGCTGAAGGCGGCCGAGGAGAGCGGCGTCAAGCCGGCAAGCCATGCCAGCCAGGCGGTCAAGGATGCCGAGATCATCATCACCATGCTGCCGCAGGGCAGACACGTGCTGACAGCCTGGACCGATATCCTGCAGACCGCGGCACAGGGCACGCTGGTCATCGATTGCTCGACCATCGATGTCGAAAGCAGCCGCAAGGCGCATGAAATGGCCAAGGCCTCAAGCTGCCTGTCGCTCGATGCCCCCGTCTCCGGCGGCACGGGCGGGGCAACCGCGGGTACGCTGACCTTCATGGCCGGCGGCTCGGAAGACGCCTTCGCCAGGGCAAAGCCGATCCTCGAGGCGATGGGAAAGAAGATCGTCCATTGCGGCGAGGCCGGCGCCGGCCAGGCAGCGAAGATCTGCAACAACATGATCCTCGGCATTTCGATGGTGGGCGTCTGCGAGGCCTTCGTGCTCGCCGAAAAGCTTGGTCTCTCGCATCAGGCGCTGTTCGACGTCGCCTCGACCTCGTCTGGCCAGTGCTGGTCGATCAATGCCTATTGCCCGGTGCCCGGACCGGTCCCGACCTCGCCGGCGAATAATGACTACAGACCGGGTTTTGCCGCAGCCTTGATGCTGAAGGATCTCAGGCTTTCGCAGGAGGCGGCGCTGGCGAGCGGCGCCTCCACCCCGCTCGGCGCGGAAGCAGCACAGCTTTATGCGCTTTTCGAAAAACAGGGCAATGGCGGGAGGGACTTTTCCGCCATCATCGAGATGTTCCGCGAGAAGGCGTGAGCACCGCGGCGCCGAATCAACCCTTCGACACCGAGAAGCTGAGCCTGCTATTGCCGAGTTCGATGTCGATCTCGCCGGGTTCGGTCAGTTCGATCGCGCCGCTCAACGTGCCTGTGGTGATGAGCGCGCCTGCCTTCAGCGATGTCTCCGGGCGCAAGCCGTCATTGGCGTAATCGACAAGCCAGGTGAGAACGTCGCCCTTCGGATGCTGTGCCGGACCATCATAGATCGTGCGGGCGGCATGGGTGACCTTGAGCGGCGTGCCGCCGACGGTGTCGACGACGCTCTTTTCGAGCTTCGGACCGAGCACATAGCCGCTATTGCCGAGGCGGTCGGCGACGAACAGCAGAAACGAAACGTTGCCGCTTTCCCTAACGGCACTCACCAGCAGCTCGGCACCGAGATGGACAGCGGAGATTGCCTCGACCACCTCAGTGCGGCTGTAGGGAGCGCCCGTGCGGACCGGCAGGTCACTGCCAAGATGGACGGCGATCTCGGTTTCGAATTTCAGGCCCGGATACCAGGGAATGTCAGCGCCCGAGATGGCTTCGACATAGGGATGCAGCGGAGCGGTGACCGCCTGGCCCTGCGGCGAGACCGTCACTTTCCAGGCATTGCTCGAAATACTGTCCGCGGCGGCAAGCAAATCCTGCGCCTCCATCGCCTGATGGAGATCGGCTGGCAGCGCGAAAGTGTCCGTTGCCTCCTGCCGGCCGGCCTGTCGCAGGCTGTGCAGCCCGGCTGCAATGGCGCGCGGATCGAATGTCTCTGTCATGCTATCTCCTCGACCTGATTTTCGAGGAGCCACACTAACGAGAAGGCAGGGACGAACAAGGTCGCTTTTGGAAAGACTCCTATTCCATCGCCGCGTACCAGCGAGTGCGATAGGCGGCCAGCCCCGGGATATTGGTCGGCGGAACATGCGTCTCGGCGCCCGACACCGGCCGGATGCCGGTGAGAAGGGCCGCACCCTGGCTGGTGCCGGTCGACCCCGGAAGGGCCATGACCCCGCGACTGGTTAGGGCGGCAAGCAGCTTGAGATAGGTCTCATTCAGCGCAAAAGGCCCCTCGACGATCACAGGGCCCTTGGCGCCGATCAGTCCGAGGCAGGCATCGGTCATCAAAGCGAGATAGAGGCAGGCAGCGGCAGAGCGCTCCTCGCGGCTTGCCTCTTCGGCACCGATCCAGCGGCTTTCCTTTCCGGGAAAGGGCCCGGAACCGGGGGCAATATTCGGCAGCAGCATCATGCCTTTGTCGATGACCGAGCCGATTGCCGCCTGGGCGGCTTTTTCGTCAACGGGGCCGATCTCGGCCGAAAGGATCTCGAATTCACGGCCGCCCATGAAGCGGGAGGAGGGGACAGCCCGGCCATAGGCATCGACATTGGCGAGCGCATCGCGTTTCGGATCGAGATGGGCAAGATCGCCGCCGACGCCGAAATTGATGACCCATGTGCCGGTGGAGACGACGGCGAAGGGTGCGGCCCGATGAACCAGATGCGGCAGCAGCGAAGCATTGGAATCGTGAATGCCGCAATAGACCGGCACGGGTGCGGCAAGGCCGAGCTCAGCGGCGATATCCGGCAGGACCGGGCCGAGCGCATCGAAGGCAGAACGGATCGGCGCCATGAGGTCGCCGATGGCGAGCCTGTCGACGAGCGAGGAATAGCGACCGGCCCTCGGGTTCCAGAGGTCGGTGTGACAGCCGAGCGAGGTCAGCTCATTGGCGGCAACACCCGTCAGCCGCGCCGTCCAATATTGCGCATAGGTGAGGATGGTCGCCACCTCGGCGAATTCCTCGGGAAAGGCGCTCTTCTGGTAGTGCAGCTGCGCGCCGACATTGAGACCCATCGCGAGGCGCGGCGAGAAGGTTTCGTCGAAGGAGGGGCGCAGTGCCGTATAGGCATCGCGGATGTCCTGCGGATATTCGTGTTCATAGTCGATGACAGGCATGGCAAGCGTGCCGTCCCGGGCAAGCAGTGCTGCGGAGGCGCCATGGGTGGTGATCGAAATGGCGTCGAAGCCGGGCTCGCGCGCAAGGCTCTTCAGCGCATCGAGCGCAAAGGACCACAGAGCCTCTACGTCGTAATGCGGATAGAGACCGGTTTTGATCGCGATATTCGGCCGTTTCAACACGGCGATCTCGGCGCCCGTCTCGCTGTCGAGCACAACGACCTTGGCATTGGTCTTGCCGATGTCGAGGACGGCGATGCGGCGATAGGAGGTGGCGTTCATGGCATATGGAAGACGGTGACCAGGTCGCTCTGGACCGGTGAATTGTCGGGATTGGTCGCCATGATATCGGCCATATAAGCCCACCATTTTTTCACGACGGGATGCTCCGGCAGGCTCGCCATCGTATGGTCGGCGGGCCGCGTCAACACGCCGAACAGCGTGTTGGTCTCGCGGTCGAGATGAATGGAATAGTCGCTGGCGCCTGACTTGTGCAGGAGATCGACCAGTTCCGGCCAGATCTCGTCATGCCGCCTGCGGTATTCGGCTTCCATGCCGGGATTGAGCTGCATTTTGAAGGCGTGTTTTTCTAAAGTCATCGGGAGCTCATGACCTTGATGCGGCGGGCGATGATCGGGATGGCGATGGTGATGATCAGAAGCAGGCCGATGAAGATCGACATGACGATGCCGGGCACGTTCAACAGGCCGAGGCCAAAGGTGACGAGGCCCATGACGAAGGCGGCGATGACGACGCCGACGATCGTGCCGGAACCGCCGAGGATCGAGATGCCGCCGAGCACGACCATGGTGACGACCTCGAGCTCCCAGCCCTGAGCGATCGACGGCCGGGTCGAGCCGAGGCGTGAGGTCAGGCAGACGGCGGCGATGCCGCTCATGATGCCGGTCAGCAGGAATAGGATGAATTTGACGCGCTCGACCGGAATACCGGAAAAGCGGGCGGCGAAGTCATTGTTGCCGATCGCATAGACCTGCCGGCCGAAATTCGTCGCATGCAAGAGGACGGCGAAGAGGATCGCCAGCACGATGAAGAGCACGAATTCGAAGGAGAATACCCAGGCGACATAGCCCTGGCCGAAATAGGCGAAATCAGCAGGGTATTTGCCATAGGCCTGATCACCAAGCACGATATAGGAAATGCCGCGGAAAAGGCTCATCGTGCCGATGGTGACGACGATCGACGGCAGTTTCAGCACCGAGACCAGAACGCCGTTGAAGATGCCGCAGGCAAGGCCGGTGCCGATGCCGATCACGACCAGGCCCGGTGTGCCGATGCCGACCTGGGCTGCCGCGCCCATTGCCGTCGAGGCGAGCGCGATGATCGCGGCGACCGAGAGGTCGATCTCGCCTGATATGACGAGCAGCGCCATGGCGAAGGCAATCATCGCCTTTTCAGTGAAATTGAAGGTGGCGTCCGAAAGGTTCCAGGCATCGAGGAAATAGGGCGAGGCGAGCGAATTGAAGATGAAGATCAGCACGGCGACGGCAAAAAGCAGCACCTCCCAGCTGGCGAGAATGCGGCGGAAGGGTGTGCCGAGGCGGTCCGGGATGATCCGCTTTTCGTGAGTGGACACGGTGCTCATGCTGCGGCCTCCGTTCTGATCTCGGCTGCGGCGCGGTCGCGCAGGATGATGCGGCCGCGGTTGCGTTCACGCCTGGCGTTGAAGGCGACGGCGAGAATGATGACGGTTCCGGAGATCGCCATCTGCGTGAAGGGTGAAATGCCGATCACCGGCAATGCATTCTTGATGACACCGAGGAAAAGCGCGCCGAGCACGGTGCCGGCGACCGAGCCGACGCCGCCGGCAATCGAGATGCCGCCAATGACGCAAGCCGCGACGCTGTCGAGTTCGAAGCCGTTGGCGATATCGACATAGGCGACGGCATAGCGCGACACCCAGAGATAGCTTGCAAGACCGGCTAAGGCGCCCGACAGAACGAAGGCCAGGAATTTCGTCCAGCCCGTATCGATGCCGGCATAGACGGCCGCGGTCGGATTGCCGCCGGTCGCATAGGCCGAGCGGCCGAACTGGGTGTATCTGAGCAGGACATACATCAGAAGCACGATGACGATGCCGACCCAGCCGAGAACCGGCAGGCCGAGGATCGGCGTGCGCGGCACCGACAGAAAGATCGGCGTCATCTGGTGGGCGTTGACCCATGCCCCGCCCGAAAGCACGAAGGCCATGCCGCGATAGATGGTCAGCGTGCCGAGTGTCACGACGATCGGCGGGATTTCGAGCGCCCAGACGAGAAAGCCGTTGATGGCGCCGAGGCAGGCGCCGATGACGATCGCGGCAAGGATGAGCACGACGAGCGGCAGGTCGGGATAGGCGGCATTCATCATCGCGATCGCCATGCCGGTGAAGGCGAGGTTGGCGGCAACCGACAGGTCGATCGATTTCGTCAGGATGACCGTCATCTGCGCCAGCGCCAGGATGATCAGGATGGAGGTATCGTTGAAAATGCCGGCGAGATTCTCTGGCGTTGCGAAATCGGCAGCGCGTGTCGAAAAGATCGCGATCATCACGACGATGATGAGGAACAGCAGGGTTTCGCGTTTTCTGATCAGTCTTGCCATGCTCTTACCTTATGAATTGCTGGGCCTTATGCATTGCGGGCCTCATGCATTGCCGGTGGCGGCGCGCACCAGCGCTTCCGGCGACAGCTCGGCGCGGTCGAAAATTCCGGCGGCGAGACCCTCCTTCATCACCAGGACGCGGTCCGACATGCCGATGATCTCGGGCAGTTCGGACGAGACCATGATGATCGACAGGCCCTCGGCGGCGAGTTCGCTGATGAAGCCGTGCACGGCTGCCTTCGAGCCGATGTCGATGCCCTTTGTGGGCTCATCGAGAATGATGACCTTCGGCGCCGTCGCCAGCCATTTGCCGATGACGACCTTCTGCTGGTTGCCGCCCGACAGCGTGCCGACCGGGACGGAAAGGGCGGCCGCGCGCAGGTCCAGCCGCTCGGCATATTTGCGGGCGAGCGCGAATTCTTCTGCCGCCCTGAGGAAGCCCCGGCGCGAGGTGCGGGTAAGCGAAGGCAGCGTCATGTTCTGGAAGATCGGCATCGGCAGCGCCAACCCGTGGCGGCCGCGTTCCTCCGGCACGTAGACGATGCCGGCGCGGATCGCATCCTGCGGCGAATGGATGGTGATTTCGCGGCCGTCGAGCATCATGGTGCCGGACAGTGGCCGGGTGATGCCGAAAAGCGATTGGGACAGTTCCGAACGCCCGGCGCCGATCAGACCGTAAATACCGAGAATTTCGCCCTGGCGCAGGGTGAAGGAGATGTCGCGAAATTCGGTGCGATGGCTGTAGTTGCGGATCTCCAGAACCGGGCCGCCGATGGCGACATCGACCTTCGGAAAGGCATTCTCGACGTCGCGGCCGACCATCATGCGGACGATCTCGTCCTGCGGCGTTTCCTTGAGCCGGCCCTGGCCAACGGCGCGGCCGTCGCGGAAGACAACGAAATCGTCGGCGATCTCGTAGACCTCGTCGAACTTGTGGCTGATGAAGAGGATCGCCTTGCCCTTTTCCTTCAGGCCCCGGACGATGCGGAAGAGATCGTCGATCTCCTTGCGGGAAAGGGCTGCCGTCGGTTCGTCCATGATGACGATGCGGGCCTCGATCGACAGAGCGCGCGCAATCGCCACCAGATGGCGCTGCGCGATCGAGAGGTCCTTCAGCCGGATCGTCGGATCGATATTGCTTTCAAGCGCGGTCAGCAGCGCCTTCGCGCGGCTGTTCATCACCTGCCAGTCGATGGTGCGCAAACGCGTGCGCGGCGCATGGCCGAGGAAAATGTTTTCGGCAACCGTCAACTCGTCGAACAGCACGGTTTCCTGATGGATGGCGGTAACGCCGGCATCGATTGCGGCCTGGGCGTTGGCAAAGGTCACCGGCTGGCCGTCGACCAGGATCTCGCCTTCGTTCGGCCTGTAGATGCCGGTCAGGATCTTCACCAGCGTCGATTTGCCGGCGCCGTTTTCGCCGATCAGCGCAGTCACCGTGCCGGGATGCAGCGCGATGCTGACATTGTCGAGCGCCTTCACGCCCGGAAAGATCTGGGAGATGCCGCGCATTTCCAGAATGGCGGGCGCATCACCGGTTTTGCTGTCCGTGGCGGTTTGTTGAAAGGCGGCGTTCATCGAGCTTCTACCAGTGTCGAATGAGAATCCCGGCGGCCATCAGGCCGCCGGGCTTTTATGCGTCGGCTCCAGATCAGAAGACCTTGGAGAACTGGTCGATATTCGAAGCATTGTAGACGAAGGGATCGGCCATGGCGGCTTCACCGTTGTCGCCGACCTTGATCTTGCCCATGCGGCCGACTTCGATCTCGCTGCCCGGCTTGCCGTCGGTCTCGCCCTTGACGAGGCGATAGGCGATCTGCGTTGCTGAGTAGCCGAGATCGATCGGGTTCCAGATGGCGAATTCCTTCGTGGCGCCCGACTTGATCGCGCCGGCCATTTCCGACGGCAGGCCAAGGCCGGTGACGTAGACCTTGCCGACAAGGCCCTTGTCTTCGACGACCTTCGACGCGGCGAGAACGCCGACCGTCGTCGGAGCGACGATGACCTTGATGTTCGGGTTGGCCTTCAAGAGGCCCTCGGCTTCACGATAGGACTTGTCCGAGAGGTCGTCGCCATAGACCGTGGTGACGAGGTTGAGGCCCGGGAAATCCTTGAGCTGCTTCTTCATCTGGTCGATCCAGATGTTCTGGTTGGTCGAGGTGGTCGTGGCCGACAGGATGGCGAAGTCACCCTTGCCGCCGTCGAGATGGTCCTTGACGAGCGTCAGGCACATCTTGCCGATCAGTTCGTTGGACGACGGGTTGAGCTGCAGGATACGGCCTTCAGGTGCGACGCCGGAATCCCAGGAGATGACCTTGATGCCGCGCTGTGTCGCTTTCTTCAGCGCCGGAACGAGCGCGTCGGGATCGTTGGCCGAAACGGCGATGGCACTGACGCCCTGGGCGATCAGCGAATTGATGACTTCGATCTGGCCTTCGGCCGTCGTCGTCGTCGGACCGGTATAGATGACCTCTACGCCGCCGAGTTCCTTGGCGGCTTCCTGCGCACCCTTGTTGGCAGCATCGAAGAAGCCGTTGCCGAGCGACTTGACGACGAGACCGATCTTGATGTCGGCAGCACTGGCTGTCCCGGCCATCATGGCGACGGCAAATGCCACGCCGATTGCGAGTTTCTTTGCGAGTTTCATGCTTTCATCCTCCCACTTGATTGACACTCTTCACACCTCCCCGGCGCCTTATGCGACCGACGAGGAATCCTCCTTGATTGCCTGGGTGACCGGGCTCGCGACAATGAGCCTGATGCCGGCATTCTCGATCATCCTGACGGCTTCCTCTGGAATGCCGTCATCGGTGATGATTGTAGACACACGCTCGAGCGGGCACAGAATGAGGCTCGACCGGCGATGGAACTTGCTGGAATCAGCCATGACGACCAATTCGTCGGCCTGATGCATCAGCTTCTGTTCGCTCTGGATGATCAGCGCGTCGGCTTCCATGATGCCGAGCGGGCCGATACCCTGCGCGCCGATGAAGAAGCGGCGGGCGTAGAAATTGCGGATAGCATCATTGTCGAAAGGGGAGAGGATCAGGCTCTGTTCGCGATAGATCGCGCCGCCCGGCACCGTTACCGTGTTCTTCGAATGCTTGACCAGATGTTCGGCGATCGCGAAGGAATTGGTCATCACCTGCAGGCGGTGCGCCGCCATGAAATGCACCATCTGGAAGGTGGTCGTGCCGCCGTTGATGATGATCGCGTCGCCCGGATCGCATAGCTCGACGGCCTGGCGGGCGATTGCGCGTTTCTTGTCGATATTGACCGATTCCGAAACACGGAAGGGGCGGCCGGCGAGATTGCCGAGCTGCGGCGGATGCACGGCCTCGGCGCCGCCGCGCACACGCCGGATCTTGCCCTGGACATGAAGAGCCGCGATGTCGCGCCGGATCGTCGCCTCGGAAGCCTCGGTCAGTTCGGAAATATCCTGAACCGTCACGACGGACTTTTCCTGAACGGCGCTCAGAATGATGCGATGGCGTTCGCGTTCGTGCATGGGGCTCCTCCTTGGACCGTTTATTTCGCACATATGACAATGTGTCAATCAAAAACGATCATAAATTTTCATATTGCGCTGCACAATAATCGAATTTGATCGTTTTCGATTGACAACCTCCATTTTGATGAGCGATACCGTCAGCGAAAAGGGGCGCGAACTTTGTGTCTCGATGAAGATTTCATATGGGAGGATGACATGGCGGCGAACGTCCGGCTTCTGGAAAACCGGTGGGATGATGCTTACGCGGCAGGCCTCGATGAGCCTGGCAAGCTGCTCTATCGTTCCAACCTGCTCGGCGCCGACAAGCGCATCACCAATTATGGCGGCGGCAACACCTCGGCGAAGGTGATGGAAACCGATCCGCTTACCGGCGGCAAGGTGAAGGTACTTTGGGTCAAGGGCTCGGGCGGCGACGTCGGCACGATCAAGCTCGACGGTTTCGCGACGCTCTACCAGGACAAGCTGGAATCGCTGAAGGGCATCTACAAGGGTGTCGAGGACGAGGACCGCATGGTCGGCTTCCTGCCGCACTGCACCTTCAACCTGAATGCCCGTGCCGCCTCGATCGACACACCGCTGCACGGTTTCGTGCCTTTCACCCATGTCGACCACATGCATCCCGACGCGATCATCGCGATTGCCGCGTCGAAGAATTCGAAGGAATTGACGCAGCAGATCTTCGGCGACGAGATCGGCTGGCTGCCCTGGCGCCGTCCGGGCTTCCAGCTCGGCCTCGACCTTGGCGCTTTCGTTGCAGCCAATCCGAATGCCAAGGGTGTCGTGCTCGAAAGCCACGGCCTCTTCACCTGGGCGAATGATGCCAAGGCCTGCTACGAGCTGACGCTCGATATCATCAACAAGGCGATCGTCTGGTTCGCTGAAAAGACCGACGGCAAGACGATTTTCGGCGGCGCGGTCGCTCAGAGCCTGGCCGTTGCCGAACGCCGCGCCATCGCCGCCCGGCTGATGCCGGAGATCCGCGGCCGCATCGGCAAGCAAGAGCGCAAGCTCGGGCATTTCGACGATCAGGACGCCGTGCTCGAATTCGTCAATTCCGGCGATTTGCGTCCGCTCGGCGCGCTCGGCACCAGCTGCCCCGATCATTTCCTGCGCACCAAGATCCGCCCGCTGATCGTCGATTTCGACCCGGCCAAGCCGGATGTCGACGCGATCGTCGCCGGTCTCGACAAGGCGCTGGAGGACTACCGCGCCGACTACGCCCGCTATTATAACGACTGCAAGCATGACAATTCGCCCGCCATGCGCGACGCCAATCCCGTCATCTTCCTCGTTCCCGGCGTCGGCATGCTGTCCTTTGCCCGCGACAAGGCGACGGCTCGCATTGCCAGCGAATTCTACGTCAACGCCATCAACGTCATGCGCGGCGCCTCGACGGTCTCCGAATATCAGGGCCTGCCCGAGCAGGAAGCCTTCGATATCGAATATTGGCTGCTCGAAGAGGCGAAGCTCCAGCGCATGCCGAAGCCGAAGAGCCTTGCCGGCCGCGTCGCCTTCGTCACCGGCGGCGCCGGCGGCATCGGCCGGGCGACGGCCGCACGCCTCGTCGGCGAAGGTGCCTGCGTGGTGCTTGCCGATATCGACCAGGCAGCGCTCGAAGGCACCGAAGCCGATTTCGTCAAGAAGTTCGGCGCTGACGCCGTGCGCAGCGTCCGGCTCGACGTCACCAAGGAAGATGCGGTGATCGCCTCCTTCGCGGAAGCCTGCGTCGAATTCGGCGGCATCGATATCCTCGTCTCGAATGCCGGCATTGCCTCCTCCGCACCGATCGAAGCGACCGAACTGTCGACGTGGAACCGCAATATCGATATTCTGGCGACTGGCTATTTCCTCGTCTCGCGCGAAGCCTTCCGCCTGTTTCGCCGTCAGACGCTCGGTGGCAACGTCGTCTTCGTCGCTTCGAAGAACGGTCTGGCCGCTTCGCCGAATGCGGCTGCCTATTGCACCGCCAAGGCTGCCGAAATCCATCTCGCCCGCTGCCTGGCGCTCGAAGGCGCGGATGCCGGCATCCGCGTCAACACCGTCAATCCGGATGCCGTCCTGCGCGGCTCGAAGATCTGGAGCGGCGAATGGCGCGAGCAGCGCGCCGCCTCGTCCAAGATCGAGGTGGACGATCTCGAGGAACATTACCGCAAGCGGTCGATGCTGAAACTCAACGTGTTTCCGGAAGATATCGCCGAGGCGATCTATTTCCTCGCATCGGACCTTTCGGCAAAATCGACCGGCAACATCATCAACGTCGATGCCGGCAACGTGCAGAGTTTTACGCGCTAGAGCAATTCCAGCAGCAGTGTGCAGGGGTTTTGCGTCCGGAATTGCGTAGAGCAAACGGAGGGAGCTATTTCCGGAGGATCACCCATATCGCGTGGATGATCCCCGGCACATAGCCGCAGAGTGTCAGCAATATATTGAGCCAGAAATGCAGGCCGATCCCGACCTGCAAAAATACGCCAAGGGGCGGCAGGATGATCGCAAGAAGAATGCGGACAACGTCCATCGTCGCTCCTTAGTTTAAAGACATGTAAGCGTTTGAACGCGAACCGTGCCCTATGGTTCGCGACCAGGGAGGAATAGATGACAGAATCCAGGATTGCGCCAGATCTGGTCGCGACGGACAACGACAAGCGGGCAATCGCGCTGAAAGCCGATTACGAGGCGCTGGGTGCGACGCTTGCCCGTCGCGACGTCGATATCGAAGCAGTCACCCGGAAGGTTGGGGAATTCTTCGTTGCCGTTCCCTCCTGGGGCGTCGGCACCGGCGGCACGCGGTTTGCCCGTTTCCCCGGCACCGGCGAGCCGCGCGGCATCTTCGACAAACTCGACGATTGCGCCGTCATCAACCAGCTGACGCAGGCGACGCCGAACGTCTCGCTGCACATTCCCTGGGACAAGGCGGATGCCAGGGAGTTGAGGGCCAAGGGTGATACGCTCGGCCTCGGCTTCGATGCGATGAATTCCAACACCTTTTCCGATGCGCCCGGCCAGGCCCATTCCTATAAATACGGCTCGCTCAGCCACACCGACGTAGCAACACGGGCGCAGGCGGTCGAGCACAATCTCGAATGCATCGAGATCGGCAAGGCGCTCGGCTCCAAGGCGCTGACAGTGTGGATCGGCGACGGCTCGAACTTCCCCGGCCAGAGCCATTTCACCAAGGCTTTCGAGCGTTACCTCGCCTCGATGGCTGACATTTACAAGGCGCTGCCCGACGATTGGAAGCTCTTCTCCGAGCACAAGATGTACGAGCCGGCCTTCTATTCCACAATCGTGCAGGATTGGGGCACCAACTACCTGATCGCCCAGACGCTCGGCCCCAAGGCCTATTGCCTCGTCGATCTCGGCCACCATGCGCCGAACACCAATATCGAGATGATCGTCGCCCGCCTGATCCAGTTCGGCAAGCTCGGCGGCTTCCACTTCAACGATTCGAAATATGGCGATGACGATCTCGACGCCGGCGCGATCGATCCCTACCGGCTGTTCCTCGTCTTCAACGAACTGGTCGATGCCGAGCAGCGCGGCGTCAACGACTTCAACCCGGCCCATATGATCGACCAGTCGCACAACGTCACCGACCCGATCGAAAGCCTGATCAACAGCGCCAACGAAATCCGCCGCGCCTATGCGCAGGCGCTGCTCGTCGACCGCAAGGCGCTCTCCGGTTACCAGGACGACAACGACGCGCTGATGGCGTCGGAAACGCTGAAGCGCGCCTATCGCGCCGATGTCGAACCGATTCTGGCCGAAGCCCGCCGCAGGGCCGGCGGCGCAATCGACCCGATCGCCGTCTACCGCGCCAGCGGCTATCGCAGACAAGTGGCGGCCGAGCGTCCGGCATCCGCTGCCGGCGGCGGCGGCATCATCTGAACGACTGATTGTCTCGCATGGCCTGAAGCCATGCTGATCAGGGATGAGGGTTGCCGGCAGCGCAGGGGTGACGCGCTGCCGGCAACCTCGCCGTTTACGGCTTCCAGGCCCCGGCGATCTGGCGGGTGGCGATGTTCAGCCGGTTCCAGACATTGATGTTGGCGATGGCGATGACGAGTGCCGCAAGGCTCTTGCCGTCATAATGCCGGGTCGCCTCGTCCCAGATATCATCCGGCACCGGGTCGGCGCGGTCGCTGATGCGGGTCACCGCCTCGGTCAGCGCAAGGGCTGCCCGCTCGGCATCGCTGAAATAGGGCGAGTCGCGCCAGGCGCCGATGGCAAAGAGCCTTTCGTCGGTTTCGCCGAGCTTCTTTGCAATGCGGGGATGACCGTCGACACAGACGCTGCAGCCGTTGATCTGGCTGGCGCGCAGGTTGACGAGTTCGAGCAGCTTCGGTGAAAGGCCGGTTTCGGCCGGCACCTTGCTGAGAGCATTGAGCGCCTGCATGGCTGCGGGAAGGACGAGGGCGGGATTTCCCATTCGCTCCTGCATGACCATTTTTTCCTGCATGGTATGTCTCCTTGATGCGTTTATGGTTCGACGATCCGCCGGCGTTGTCACATCGGCCGGGTTTCATTCGTCATGGCCTTGACGGAACGCAGCGGAGGAATGTGACAAATGGACGAGAAAAAATGGCTGGCCGATGAGTTCGAGGCAAACAGAGCGCATCTGAGGGCCGCAGCCTATCGCATGCTCGGCTCGCGCAGCGAGGCGGAGGATGCCGTTCAGGAGGCCTGGCTGCGGCTCAGCCGCACGGACACGACAGGGGTCGGCAATCTCGGCGGCTGGCTGACGACGGTGGTGGCGCGCATCTGCCTCGACATGCTGCGCACCCGCAAGACCCGGCGCGAGGAGCCGCTGGAGGCGCCGGTTCATGGTGGGATCGCCGATCCCGCGAACGATCCCGAGCGCGAAGCCGCCTTTGCCGATTCGGTCGGTCTGGCGCTGCTCGTCGTGCTGCAGACGCTGGCGCCCGCCGAACGTGTCGCCTTCGTGCTGCATGACATGTTCGATCTGCCCTTCGACGAGATCGCGCCGATCATCGGCCGTTCGTCCGGTGCCACCCGTCAGCTCGCAAGCCGCGCCCGCCGCCGGGTGCAGGGGGTGGACGAAGCGCCTGATGTCGATTTCGGCCGCAAGCGGACGATCGCCGAGGCCTTTCTGACGGCCTCGCGCAACGGCGATCTGGAAGGGTTGCTCGCGGTGCTTGCCCCTGATGTCGTCTTCCGGCCGGATGCGACGGCGGCCCGCTTCGGCACCATTGGCGAAACGCGCGGCGCGGCTCACGTGGCCGAAGCCTTCAAGGGTCGGGCGCAGGCGGCAGAAATCGCCATCGTCGACGGCGAGCTCGGATTCGTCGTGCAGATCAAGGGCCAGCTCCGCGTCGTGGTGGCGCTGACGATCGCCGATGGCAGGATCGCCGCGATCGACGCCATCGCCGATCCAGATCACCTGGAACGGCTTGACTATTCGATTCTTCGGGATTGAAAACAAAGGCGAATTTGCCGGATCTTCGAGACAGGTGCGCTTCGCAAGGAGCGCACCGCTTACGTTTCCTCGATGGCGACGACCGCGTCATTTTCCTTGACAGCTTCGTCTTCGGCTTTATTCTATTATAAAGCCTTATGTATCATAGTTATGGAATTTCCGGTACGGCGCCCTGAGAGGCCATCTCTAGCTTCCCCATTACTCTTCCATAATGACCCGCAGACGGATGGCCGAGGAGTGATCCCGGTCCGAGACTTCGAAAGGAATGCATGTCATGCCCGGCGACCAGACGAAGAAGCCGCTTCTCCTCACCAATGTCAAACCGATGGCTTTTGGTGCGGGCACACAAGAGGGGGCAATCGACATTCTCGTCAATGCCGACGGTAGGATCGCCGAGATCGGTCCGTCGCTCGCGGTCTCGCAGGATGTTGCGCGCATCGACGGCAAGGGCGCCTTCATTTCGCCGGGCTGGGTCGATCTGCACGTGCATATCTGGCACGGCGGCACCGATATTTCCATCCGTCCGTCCGAATGCGGCGTCGAGCGCGGCGTCACCACGCTGGTCGATGCCGGTTCGGCCGGGGAGGCGAACTTCCATGGCTTCCGGGAATATATCATCGAGCCCTCGCGCGAACGCATCAAGGCCTTCCTCAATCTCGGCTCGATCGGTCTTGTGGCCTGCAACCGGGTCGCGGAATTGCGGGATATCCGCGATATCGATCTCGATCGCATCCTTGAAGTCTATGCCGAAAACAGCGAGCACATCGTCGGCATCAAGGTGCGCGCCAGCCATGTCATCACCGGGTCCTGGGGCGTCACGCCGGTGAAGCTCGGCAAGAAGATCGCCAAGATCTTGAAAGTGCCGATGATGGTGCATGTCGGCGAGCCGCCGGCGCTCTATGACGAAGTGCTCGAGATCCTCGGCCCCGGCGACGTCGTCACCCACTGCTTCAACGGCAAGGCCGGTTCGAGCATCATGGAAGACGAGGACCTCTTTGCTCTCGCCGAGCGCTGCGCCTCCGAAGGCATCCGCCTCGACATCGGCCATGGCGGCGCCTCCTTCTCGTTCAAGGTCGCCGAGGCGGCGATCGCGCGCGGGCTTCTGCCGTTCTCGATCTCGACCGACCTGCACGGCCATTCGATGAATTTCCCGGTCTGGGATCTGGCGACGACGATGTCGAAGCTGCTCAGCGTCGGCATGCCCTTCGACAAGGTGGTGGAGGCCGTCACCCATGCGCCGGCATCCGTCATCAAGCTGTCGATGGAGAACCGACTTTCGGTTGGCTCGCAAGCGGAATTCACTATTTTCGACCTGGTCGATTCCGATCTCGAGGCGACGGATTCCAACGGCGACGTCTCGGTCCTCAACAAGCTGTTCGAGCCGCGCTATGCGGTGATGGGCGCCGATGCCTTCGCCGCCAGCCGCTACGTGCCGCGGGCGCGCAAGCTGGTGCGCCACAGCCACGGCTATTCCTACAGATAGGATCGGCTGACGCGGCAAGCGTCAGCGGTTGCGCCAGCCCATCAGCTTTTCGATCCGTTCCGCTGAACTGCGCACATGCGCCGTATAGTGGTTCTCGTCGGAAAAGGCCTTCTGTTCCGGCAGCACGATGGAAATGGTGGCGACGCACTGGCCGTCGCGATCGCAGATCGGCGAGGCGATGCAGGCAACCGCGTAATCCGATTCCCCCGCCTGGATCGACAGGCGCGATTCGAAGGCCTTGCCGGCGGCTTCCGACAGCGTGCCCGGATCGATCTCGGCGCGGCCGGTCGGTGAAGAGCGGGCGCACCGCTTGAACAGTTCGATGCGCTCTTCCTCGGCCAGGTGACCGACAAGCAGGCGGCCGGAGGCCGTCCAGTTCAGCGGCACCCTTGTGCCGACGCGGGACGCCACCTGAAAATGGCTCGGGCCGTCAGCCATGGCCAGTACCAGCATATAGTCGCCGTCGCGACCGCAGACCTGCACGGTTTCGCCGGCCTGGCGGCAGAGATCGTGCATCTCATGGGTGGCGATGCTCATGAAATCCAGCGACCGCGCATAGGCGAGGCCGTAATGGTAGAGCCGGGCGCCGAGCCAGATCGAGCCGTCCGCCTGGCGCGTCAGCATGTTCTTCTCGACGAGATCGTCGACGATGACGTAAACGGTCGACAGCGGCGCCTTCACCGCCTTGGCGATCGCATAGACGCCGGCGGGCGATCCGGTCTCGTAAAGATGGTCGATCACCTGAAGCGCCCGGTCGATGCCGCTGACGCGAGCGCGACGCGCACCCTTGCCGGCGGCTTCGTCGGCAACGCCCTGATCTTCGGAGTAAACTGCGGATGATGTCTTTCCGTCCAATTCCAGCACCTCATGAAAACTGCGATCATGTTACATTACTATGGCATAGCCGTCGCCGTGGCAAATCGCAACATTTTGCGGGTTGATAGTGTCGGGTGAATGCGACAGCGGCATGTAGGCCAATTGGGCCGACCAGGTGAGCAGGCTCCGTTTTCCAATAATCAGCCAGGGCAACGCGCCGACAATGAGGGGAAATTCGGGTTGCGGCGACGGCCGTGAGCGTGCTCCGCGAGCGGCGATTGACCAAGAAGTCACCCCGTCGAAAGGCGTGGAACAACAAGCTTCAGCCCGAGTTTGATCTCTGAAACCCAGGAGGTCATGATGACGAATTACCCGACACCCCCTTTCCCATCCCAGAAACAACCGATGCCGGGTTTTACCGCGCAGATGGACCCAATTCCCGATCACGGCGAGGAGAGCTACCGCGGCGCCGACAGGCTGAAAGGCAAGCGGGCGATCATCACCGGCGGCGATAGCGGCATCGGCCGGGCGGTGGCAATCGCCTATGCCAGAGAAGGTGCCGACCTGGTGATCTCCTATCTCGACGAGGATGAGGATGCCGATGAGACGAAACGGCTCGTCGAGCAGGCCGGACGCAAGGCTGTCCTTGTCAGCGGCGACATCCAGGATCCGGCCCATTGCAGGCAGATCGTCGAGACGGCGGTCAAGGAACTCGGAGGTATCGACATTCTCGTCAACAACGCCGCGCACCAGGCAAGCTTCAAGAGCATCGACGAGATCAGCGATGAAGAGTGGGAACTGACCTTCAAGGTCAATATCCATTCGATGTTCTACCTGACCAAGGCAGCTGTCGCTCATATGAAACCCGGCAGCGCCATCATCAACACGGCCTCGATCAATTCGGACAGTCCGAACCCGACGCTGCTTGCCTATGCGACGACCAAGGGCGCGATCCAGAATTTCACCGCCGGTCTTGCCCAGCTTCTGGCCGAGAAAGGCATTCGCGCCAATGCGGTGGCGCCTGGCCCGATCTGGACACCGCTCATCCCTTCGACACTGCCTGAAGAAAGCGTCAGCAATTTCGGCAAGCAGGTGCCGATGAAACGGCCGGGACAGCCGGCCGAGCTGGCGACAGCCTACGTGATGCTGGCCGATCCCTTGTCGAGCTATGTCTCCGGCACGACAATTGCGGTCACCGGCGGCAAGCCGATCCTGTAAGGCGCGTCGCGATCTTTCAGATTCGCTCCTTGCGCTTTAGGTCTTTGTTTTTACGCAATGTCGTTAGCGCAAAACCGCTGCACAGTTTTGAGCGACATGCCTGAAAGCGGCAAGGGCCGCCGTCTGGTTGTGACGGCAGCCCTTGACGGGGGCAGGGAGAGATCCCCAAGCTGGTCAGGCGGCTTGTTCAGCCGAAGCAGGGCATCGCCGGCAGATTGGCGCGGTTTGCGAGTGCTCCGATCATATTGCCCACCGAATTCGAACGCGGTTCGCGTTTGCGGGCGGCCGTCTCCAGGAGTTGCTTGAAGTCTTCAAGCTTTACGCCGTCGGCGCGCAACACCATGGCGATCAGGGGGTCGCGAAGGGCTTCGGATATCGTCAGGTCTTCTCTGGTCTTTGTCATGGTTGTCCTCCTTTCGTGGGCGGTCGCCCGTGTTCCACTTTCCGCTGTCATGCCCTCGGCATTGACTTTCGCGTTTCGTGGTGTTACCGGTAAGTAACAATGCATTTGTTACCGATCGGTCACATTGATGTCAAGGACTACGTCCGCAAAAAAATCAGAAACTTCGAATGAAATCTCCGCAGCCGTTCCAGAAGATCGCATCCCGCCGCGGGAGCGTATCGTCTCGACCGCCTCGGAGCTTTTCCGCGAACGCGGCATCCGCGGCATCGGCGTCGATGCCATTGCCGACGCGGCTCTGACCAACAAGATGACGCTCTACCGGCATTTCGGCTCGAAGGATGAACTGGTCTGCGAGACGCTGCGCCGCGCTTCCGAAAAGGCGGGTACCATCTGGCGCGATCTGGAAGCAGCCTATCCCGGCAATCCGCGCGCCCAGCTGGACGCCTGGGTGGAGATGCGGGCGCAATGTCTGAACGGCGAGCCCGCCGGTTGCGATCTCGCCAATGCCGCCATCGAGCTGAAGGGCGAGGGCCATCCCGCCCACGAAATGATCGAGCGGCACAAGGCCGAACAGCGTGATCGCTTGGCCGAGCTCTGTTCGGCGGCCGGCGCGCGCGAACCCCAGCTTCTTGCCGATACGTTGACGCTGCTGCTCGAAGGCGCGCGCGTCAGTCGCCAGGCCATGGGCGCTGCCGGCTGCTGCGGTCATTTCGCCAAGGCCTGCCACGCGGCGATCGCTTCTTTCGCCTGATCGCCTCTTTCGGGGGAACCTTTACCGCTTCCATGCCGTTTTCCCATGACCGGGGCGATGTGGAGGCAGGGAGATGAACTACGTCTATCTCAAGCGCCTATATGACAAACGCGCCGAGCTCGAAGCCAAGCTGGAGCTTCATGATGCGCGCTATTGTTTCGGCGAGGAAGAGGTCGATGATGGCACCGACAGCGATCTGCGTCAGCGGTTGAGCGAGATCTCCGAGGAAATCGCCACGCTGGAGAGCAGGCCGGGCCGCTAACTGTTTCATTTGGGAACGGGTTCAGATTTCAGGCCGGCCTGGCTTAAAGTCATCCTGTGTTGGCACTGAGGATTTCCATCGTCCGTTCGTCGAATTTTCCCTGATAGAAATGCTCGATCACCCGGTGGAAGGGCGAACCGTGATCGCCGATCGCGGCAAACAAGGTCATCGACGAGCGCAGCTTGAGGTCGTCGGGCGAGCCCAGGATTTCGTGCGCCGATCTGCCGCCAACAGACAGGATCGCCTCGACGCAGCGCAGCAGCCGGCTTGAGAGAATAGGATCGGCGAGATAGGCGGTGGCTTCCTCGGCCGAGCGGATCGCATATTTTTCGGCCATCACCGACGTGCCGAGACCGGCGATCTGCGGGAAGATGAACCACATCCAGTGGGACGTCTTGCGTCCCGCTTTCAGCTCTGAGAGCGCCTGTTCATAGACGCCGTTCTGGGCATCGATGAAGCGATCGAGATTATAATCGATTTCACCGGCCATGGTCCTTTTCCCTTTTCCTGCTGTCGATGCAGCCTGGGCCAAGGTCTCCATGCCCGGCGAGCTACAGCGCCGCGCGTCTTTTGAGACGCGCAAAGGACGCTGTAGCACTTTAAATTACCGCATAATTTTATCCTTAAATCGATTCCGATTTAAGGAATTATGCGGTGGCTTTCCTGTTAGCAGACCCTCTCAGCGTAGGGGCTGCTGTCGCGGCAATGGCCGTAAGCCGGATGCGGCGGCGTGTTATCGCCGGCGGGGGCGGCAATGGCCGATGTCGTCATCGGGTCCGTATTGCCGGAAGAATAGGCGGCAAAACCCGCAAAGCTCAAGAGAACCAGCGCTCCGACCACGACAATGCGCTCGAAGGCCGAAAGTTTCTGGGCGCTGACATGGTCCACATAATCGCGCTCGCCTAAACCGGCGGTTTCATCCTCTTTTACATGGAGGGTCACCATATCCTGGCGACGGCTTAAAGTTTCACAATCTGTCATTTCAATTACTCCTGCAACACATGCGGCGACGGTCTCTCTAGAGCAAACTCTCACCCTCGTGCCGAACCGCGTCCGCATGCGAGCAGCATGTGTGTCTTCGATCGTGGCAATTGAAGGGGCGATATTCAAACTCAGTGTTCAAAAAATCGTACCAATAAATGCAAAATATCGTGAAGCTCTGGTTCACCGGAATGATCCGGGGTAGTCCAGAGAGGAACATCTTTCTTCTGGATAGTCCCATGAGCAAATCCTTCGGCGCGATGTCGGTCGCGCAACTTTCCGCCCTCATTCAAGCTGGCGCGGCCGATCCGGCCGAGGTGGCCGAGGCGATCTTCGAGTCCATCGCGAATTATGCCGACAAGGCGGTTTTCACGACACTGCTCGAAAGCCGGGCGATGGCAGAGGCGCGTGCCTCTTCGCGACGTCTGCGGGAAGGGCGCTCGCTTGGATTGCTGGACGGCATTCCGATTGCCTGGAAGGATCTTTTCGACATTGAAGGCCTGCCAACGACAGCGGGTTCCGTCGTTCTGGCAAAGGACATGCCGGCCAAGCGCGATGCTGTTGTCGTCGCTTTGCTTAGGCAGGCCGGCATGGTCGCCGTCGGGCGCACCAATATGAGCGAATTCGCCTTTTCCGGCCTCGGCATCAATCCGCATTACGGCACGCCGGTAAATCCGCGCGGCGCCGATCTCCCGCGCATTCCGGGCGGCTCGTCCTCAGGTGCTGGTGTCGTCGTCGCGGCTGGGTTGGTTCCGGTCGCGATGGGCACCGATACCGGCGGCTCGGTGCGTATTCCCGCCGCCTTCAACGGCATCGTCGGCTACAAGGCGACGCGCGGCCGCCACGCAATGGCTGGCGTCTATCCGCTGGCAAAGAGCCTGGATTCGTTGGGACCGCTCTGCCGCAGCGTCAGGGACGCGGTCTGGATCGATGCGGCGATGCGCGGCTTGACGGCGCCTGATGTCGCCACGCGTCCCCTGCAAGGGCTGGAACTCATCGTGCCTGAAAACGTCGTCTTCGACGGAGCGGAACCCGGCGTCGTCGCCGCGTTCGAGGCAGCTTTGGAACGTCTTCAAAAGGCCGGCGCGCATGTTGCCCGCACCGTCATTCCCGCCTTCGACGAGATATTCGATCTGATGACGAAATATGGTCCGCTGGTCACGGCGGAGGCTTTCGCACTTCACCGCGAACGCTTGGCCGGACCGGACGCGGACAGGATGGATCACCGTGTCGTCATGCGTACCCGTCTCGGAAGCAAGACGACGCTGCCCGATTACCTGGCAATCCTCGAGGCGCGTAGCCGCCTGATCGCCGATGTCGAGCGCCTCGTCGGCGACCGGCTGCTCGCCTTTCCCACCGTTGCCCATGTCGCGCCGCCGATCGGGCCGCTTGCGCAGGATGACGAGCTGTTCTTTGCGACGAACAACAAGACGTTGCGCAACACCGCGCTCGGCAATTTCCTCGACTGGTGCGGCGTTTCCATTCCCTGCGGCAGCGGCGAGGCTGGCATGCCGGTCGGCCTGCTGCTTTCGGCCACCGCCCATCGCGATGAGGCGCTGCTGGGGATCGCCCTTGCCGCCGAGCCGGTCATCCGCGACGATTTTGGCTGAATTGGCAATTGAACCGCCGGGATTTAGTTGCCATTGATGGCATGAGGAGATCCCGGAGGAAAGCAAGTGCAGGTTTTGCAAAACGGACGTTTCGCGGTTTCGACATGGTCGCTGCATCGGCTGCTTGGCGCCGTTCATGCCTATAGTCCCGATCCTGACAAAAGCGCTGCGCCGAAAGAACCCTATGGCCCGGGTGCTGCGGCACTGATCGACGTGCCGGCGGCGCTTGCTGCACGCGGCGTCAACCGGTTGGAGGTCTGTTCCTTCCATCTGCCGAGCCTTAATGCCGCCTATATAAGCGAATTGCGCGAGGCGATGGCGGCCTCGAACGTGTTGTTCCAGACGCTGCTCGTCGAGGACGGTGATCCGAGCCATCCGGAGACGGCCGAACGCGACGTCAAATGGATGGCGGAGTGGATCGACATCGCCGCAGCCCTCGGGGCTGAGAGGATGCGCGTCATTGCCGGCAAGCAGAAGCCGACGGAGGAAAACCTTACCCGCGCCGCCCGCCATCTGAACTGGCTGGCCGGAAAGGCGGAAGGCAGCGGCGTGCGTGTCGTCGTCGAGAACTGGTTCGACCTGCTGCCGTCACCGGTCGAAATGAACTGGCTGCTGGACCGGCTGGACGGCAAGGTCGGCCTCAACGGCGACCTCGGCAACTGGGCGGCGCCAGCGAAATATGAGGGTCTTGCCGATATCATGGGCCGGGCGGAAATCTGCCATGCCAAAGCCGATTACGGCGTTACCGGCCTCGATGCTGAGGATTACCGCACGTGCCTGGAGATGTGCGAGAGAGCCGGTTATGCCGGTCCCTTCACGCTGATCTATGACTCACCCTTCTTCCCTGATGAATGGGACGGCATCCTGCTGCAAAAGGCGTTCATCGAGGATTTCCTGCGCGAGGCGCCGGCGCGCAAGATGGCTTAAATCAGAAGCGCTTCTTGCTCATTCCTAGAGCATGATGCCGAAAAGTGTGAGCGGTTTTCGGACGACATCATGCTCTAACTATATAATGGAGAACAGGATTCAGATTTTAGGCCGACCCGGCCTAAAATCATCCTGTTCTAGCGCGGGAACCTTTGGTTTTCCTCCAGCACGTTCAGATCCATGTGGTTGCGCATATAGCGCTCCGAGGCTTTCTGCAGCGGCTGATAATCCCATGGATAATAGGCCCCATTGCGTAGCGCCGCATAGACCACCCAGCGGCGCGCCTGGCTTTCGCGCACGGCTGCGTCGAAATCGGAAAGGTTCCAGCGCCGGCCGGCCTGTTCGACAAGTCTTGCCAAGGTCTCGGCATGCGCCGGGCCGTCCGCCAGATTGTCGAGTTCTTGGGGATCGGTCTCGAGATCAAACAGCATCGGCGGGTCCTTCTCGCAGAGCGAGAGTTTGTATCGTCCGTCCCGGATACAGACGAGCGGCGCCTCGGAACCCTCCGCGGCATATTCCATCGGCACCGGGCTGCGGCTGCCGGTGCCTTCGGCAAGCGCTGCCAGATCCTCGCCCTCGGTCCACGGCTTCAACGAGGCGATATCGATCCCGGCAAGGCCGGCAAGCGTCGGCGTCACGTCGAGGGTAGAGACAGGCTGGTCGATCCGTTTGGGCTTCCAGCCGGGTGCCGCGATCATCAGCGGAACGCGGGCCGATCCTTCGAAGAAGTTCATCTTGAACCAGAGGCCGCGATCACCGAGCATGTCGCCATGGTCGGACGCAAAGAGGATGATCGTGTTTTCGGCCATGCGGGTCCGGTCGAGGACGCCGAGAATGTCGCCGATCTTCTCGTCGACATAGGAGATATTGGCGAAATAGCCGCGCCTTGCCCGCCTGATCTGCTCATCGCTGATGTTGAAAGCATCGTGGTCGCAGGCTTTCATCAGACGCTGCGAGTGCGCGTCCTGCAGCTCGAAGGCAATCGGCGCAACCGCCGGATCAAGCGCCGGGCAATCTTCATAGAGATCCCAGAATTTGCGGCGCGCGACATAGGGGTCGTGCGGATGGGTGAAGCTGACGGTCAGGCACCAGGGGCGCTCGTCGTGTCCGCGCGACAGATCGAACAGCTTGCGGCCGGCGTGGTAGGCGACCTCGTCGTCATACTCCATCTGGTTGGTGATCTCGGCAATGCCGGCGCCGGTGACCGAGCCCAGATTGTGATACCACCAGTCTATGCGCTCGCCGGGCTTGCTATAGTCCGGCGTCCAGCCGAAGTCGGCCGGGTAGATGTCCGTCGTCAGGCGCTCTTCGAACCCATGCAACTGGTCGGGGCCGACGAAATGCATCTTGCCGGAAAGTGCGGTCTGGTATCCGGCCGCGCGCAGATGATGCGCATAGGTCGGAATGTCAGAGGCAAATTCCGCCGCATTATCATAGACGTGGGTTCGGCTCGGCAATTGTCCGGACATGAAGGAGGCCCGCGCCGGTGCGCAGAGCGGGCTTGCGGTATAGGCGTTGGTGAAACGCACGGAACGCTCCGCCAATGATTTCAGATGCGGCGCATGCAGAAAATCGGCAGGGCCGTCGGGAAAGAAAGTGCCATTCAACTGATCGACCATCAGGATGAGGATATTCGGACGCGCCATGTGAAATTGTCTCCTGTGGTCTCAAAGGCCGGGGGGCCGATGAAGGGAACGTCCCTCTTGCTATTTGCAGATCTTATCAAAGCCAGTATCATCGTGCCTGTAAAGCTGGCTTTTTTCGATGGTTGTCAAAAGGAATTTTTATGCCAGACCGCCCGCCTGAGCTGGGATGGATGCGCATTTTCGCGGAGGTCGCAAGGCTCGGCAGCTTTTCGGCCGCGGCGGCAGGTCTCGGCCTTACGCAGCCGGCCGTCAGCTATCAGATTCGGCGGCTGGAAGAGCAGTTCGGCGTCGCCCTGCTGCGCCGCCAGCACCGCGGCGTCGAGTTGACCGCGGAAGGAGAGCGGCTTTTCCAGGTCGCCGCCAAAACGGTCGGTGATATCGATGCCCTGGCGCGCAGTTTCCGCACTGAGGCTCAAAGGCCGGTCGTCAGACTGAGAACCGACTATGCCTTTTCAGCGCTTTGGCTGATCCCGCGCATGCACGGCTTTCGCCTGCTTCACCCGGAAGCGGATATACAGATCGTCGCGACCCAGAGGCTTGAGCCCGGCTTTCGCGACGACGCAGATGTGGTGGTGGTTTTTGGGACGCGGGCGGAATTCGGCGCTATCGGATCGCTTCTGCTGCAGGAAAAGGTCGTGCCCGTCTGCACGAAAGGCTTTCTCGATCGCAACGGCCCGTTCGACGATCCGCAGCTTCTTGCCAAGGCGGTCCTGATCCATCTCGACTCGCCGACGCCACCGCCCTGGTTCGATTGGCGAAGTTATCTTGCCGAATTCTCCGTTACTCGCGATCTCCATGCCGGCCGCGGTGATGTCAGTTTCAATACCTACTCGCTGGTCGTCCAGGCCGCTCTCAGCGAGCAGGGCGTGGCGATCGGCTGGATGGGGCTGGTCGATACGCTTCTCTCCACACATATGCTGGTGGAAGCCGGGCCGCCGCTCGAGGCACCCGACCGCGGTTACTGGCTGATACCGCCGCGATCGGCAAATATTGATAGCGAGAGGCTCAGCACCTGGCTGGTGGATGAAGTCGGCAGGACCTGACATTCGGACCGAGGCCAGCGCGCCGTTGCATCCGGAATATGTTCGCGCTCAGGAGAGAAGCCTTGTCATGACCGACGCCGATCGACATTGTGGCATCGATTCATAGGGAAGGGCCGAAGCATGTCGCGAACCGTCGGATACGTCGTTGGACTGCTCATGATCTTCTTGGGACTGATCTGGATCGCACAGGGAAGCGGCTATTTTCCCTATCCGTCATCCAGTTTCATGATCAACCAAAGCATCTGGGTTCTTTGGGGAGGCATCATGGCTGTGGCGGGGATCGCCGTGACGGTCATTATTTCGCGGCTGCGCCGGTGAGGATGAGCCGGCAACCCGTGCATGGCTTTGAGGGAATTCGACATCGACGAGTTCCTCGAGGTGAAATCTCTGGCCGCTGGCGGCCTGTCGAACTGAGGAGAATGGCATGAGCGCAGCTGAAATCGACGGCTTTGCGGACCGGATCAGGCAGCACCGGGGTGGCATGATCTCCGCCTGGATCGGTATTCCCGACGCCACGCTCGCCAACCACCTGGCGCAGGAGGCCTTCGACACCATCGTGCTGGATATGCAGCACGGCATGTGGGACATGCCCTCGGCAGCGAACGCCGTCGCCCAGGTGCGCCTTGCCGGCAAGCCAGCGCTGGCACGCATACCGGTCGGTGATTTCGCGTCCGCCTCGCGCCTGCTCGATGCCGGAGCCTCCGGCATCATCGCGCCGATGATCAATTCGGCCGAAGACGCCCAAGCCTTCGTCAAGGCCACCAAATACCCGCCTCTCGGCGAACGCAGCTGGGGACCGTCGCTGGCGCTGAACCATACCGGCCTGTCGGCCGATGATTATCTGAAGAACGCCAATGCGCTCACCGTCGCCATCGCCATGGTCGAGACCCGGGCAGCACTCGAGGCGATCGACGACATTCTCGGCGTTGCCGGCATCGATGGCATTTTCATCGGTCCCTCCGACCTTTCGATCGCACTCTCGAACGGCGACCAGGTGGCGCCGAACGCCGCCGAGATCGACAGCGCCATGCAGCATGCGGTTTCGCGCTGCCGCGCCCACGGCAAATTCGCCTGCGCCTTCGCCGGCGACGGCGAACGGGCCGGCGAGCTGCTGAAATTCGGTTTCGATCTGGTCATTGCCGGTGCGGAGACCGCGCAACTGCGCTCCGGCGCTCGCCGCGCCATCAATGCCGCCCGCCGGATCGCTTCGGCTTGAACGTCATTTCACCGGCTTGACGGCCAGCCAGATGACGTGGCGGGCGCCGCCGCGTTTGCCGTTGGCGCGCGTATTGACGGCGTCAACGGAAAAACCGCTGCCCTTGAGACGTCGCGTGAAATCGGGATCGGGACCGGACGACCAGACGGCGAGCACGCCACCGGGGCGCAGCGCGTCGCTGGCGGCGCGAAGGCCGGCAAAATCGTAGAGCCGGTCGTTGGATTTGCGGGTCAGGCCGTCCGGGCCGTTGTCGACATCGAGCAGGATCGCATCATAGGCGCCTTTACCGGAACGGATCGCTTCGCCGACATCGCCCTGATGGATGCCGACCCGCGGATCATCGAGACAACCCTTGAAGACCTCGGCCATCGGCCCGCGGGCCCAGGCGATTACGGCTGGCACCAGTTCGGCGACGGTGACGCCGGCATCTTCCGGGAGGACGGCGAGAGCGGCGCGCAGGGTAAAGCCCATGCCGAGCCCGCCGATCAGCATTCTTGGCTTCCGGTGCGACTTGATGCGATCCCAGGAAAGGGTCGCCAGCGCTTCCTCCGAACCGCTGAGACGGCTGTTCATCAGCTCATTGGCGCCAAGCATGATCGAGAACTCGCTGCCGCGCTGCTTTAGCCGCAATTCGCCGTTTTCACCGGGAATGGTCGCGGAATCGAGCTGGATCCAGGGCAGCATGACGGCTTCGCCTCATATGAAAGGGACCGTCCCCTAGCATAGGGCACGCGACGAGGCCAGCAAGCCGGCCTCAGATCATCCGCATGAAATGGTCCTGCTCGAATTCGACGATGTCGTCCTGCGGCACGGCCGAACGGCGGCGGATATCTTCCACCTCGTCGGGCCTCAGCCGGGCCTTCGGGTCGTCGAAGCGGACATCCGGATCGGGCACGGCCGAGAGCAGCAGCCGGGTATAGGGATGCAGCGGATTGTCGATCACCTTGGCGACGCTGCCCCATTCGACGATCTGGCCGGCATACATCACGGCGATATCTTCCGCGACGTAACGGGCGGTGGCGATATCATGGGTGATGTAGAGCAGGCCGAGATTCAGCTCCCGCTTCATCTCGTTCAGGAGGTTCAGCACGCCGAGGCGCACCGAGACGTCGAGCATCGAGGTCGGTTCGTCGGCGACGATGACCTCCGGCTTGACGGCCAAGGCGCGAGCGATGTTGACGCGCTGGCGCTGGCCGCCGGAGAGTTCATGCGGATATTTCGGCGCGACGAGATCGGGATCGAGCCTGACGCGCTGCAGCAATTCGCGGACCGCGACGTCGATCTCGGCTCCCTTGATCTCCGGGCGATGCAGCTTCAGCGGCCGCCTGAGATGATGGGCGATGGTGTGGGCGGGGTTCAGCGAGGCAAAGGGGTCCTGGAAGATCATCTGCACCGAGCGGCGGTAGCGGGCGATCTCGGCGGATTTCGCCGCCTCGACAGGCCGGCCCTTGTAGAGAATCCGGCCCGATGTCGGCAGATATTCGCGCATCGCCATGCGGGCGCAGGTGGTCTTGCCGCTGCCGGATTCGCCAACCAACGCCAGCGCCCGGCCGGCATGCAGCGAAAAAGAGATGGCGCGCGCCGCATGCACGACCCCGGAGCCATGGCCGAAGGTCTTCGTCACCTGGTCGAGTGCGAGAATGGCGTCGGTCATAGCAGCACTCCTCCATGCAGCGAGGGGAAGGAGGCCCAGAGCTTCTTCGTGTAGTCGTGCTTTGGCGTCCTGTAGATCGCCTCGGCCGTGTTCTGCTCCACCAGCCGGCCGGCAAGCATGATGCCGATGCGGTCGCAAAACTGCACCATCAGCCCGAGATCATGGGTGATGAACAGCACGGAAAAGCCGAAGCTGCGGCGCAATTCGTTGATGCGCTGCAGGATTTCGCGCTGGACGACGACGTCTAGCGCCGTCGTCGGTTCGTCCATGACGACGAGCTTCGGATCGAGCGCCATGCAGATGGCGATGACGATGCGCTGGCGCATGCCGCCGGAAAACTGGTGGGGATAGTCGCGCATGCGATCAGGCGCAATGTCGACGAGCGTCAGCATCTCGGCGGTGCGCTCGCGGGCTTCCGCACGGCTCATGTTCTTGTGGGTGCGCAGCATGTCGTAGAATTGCGCCTCGATGCGCAGCACCGGGTTCAGCGAGTTCATGGCGCTCTGGAACACCATGGCAACCTCGCGCCAGCGGAAGGCGCTGAGCGCCTGCCGGTCGAGGCCGAGCACGTCGCGGCCATCGAGCAGGATGCGGCTCTCCTTGCGGATCAGCGCCGGCGGCTTGTGCAGGCGGCTGATGGCAAACGCGATGGTGCTCTTGCCGCAGCCGGATTCGCCGGCAAGGCCGAAGACCTCGCCGGGCGCGACGTCGAAGCTGACATCGTTCACGGCGCGAAAATCCTTCTCCTCGCCGATATAGTCGATGGTGAGGTTCCTCACCGACAGCAGCGGCTGCGTCACAGGCGGCCCTCCCCGGAACGGACGAGCAGGGACCAGCGCTTCAGGTGATTGCCGGTGCGCAGCCGCGGATTGGCGATCTCGTCGACGGCGAAGTTCAGCAATGACATGCCGATGCCGAGGAAGGCGAGCGCGAAGCAGGGGGTGAGGATATCCCACCAGGCGCCGACCGAAAGAGCCGAGGCCTTCTGCGCGTTGTAGAGCATGGTGCCCCAGGAGATCGCTCTCGGATCGCCGAGACCGAGGAATTCCAGCGTCGCCTCGGTAATGATCGCGAAGATGACGCTGCCGATGAAATTGATGCCGACGATTGAAATCACGTTGGGAAAGATCTCGAATGTCATGATGCGCCATTGCGGCTCACCCATCATCTCGGCCGATTTGACGAAATCCTTCTGCTTGACGGAGAGCGTTTCGGCACGGGTGACGCGTGCGCCCCAGGCCCAGGAGGTGGCGCCGAGGATGAGGGCGATGACGAGGGGGCTTGCCTGGCCGATGAAGGCGGCAAGCACGAGCAGCAGCGGCAGGTTCGGGACGACCAGCACCATATTGGTGAAGAAGCTGATGATCTCGTCGGTCTTGCCGCCGCGATAGCCGGAGATGATGCCGAGCGCGGTACCGACGAGCGTGATCAGCAGGCCGGCGCCGAAGCCGACGGCAAGCGAGGTGCGGGCACCGTAGATCAGCCGGGCAAAGACATCCTGGCCGATGCGGGTCGTGCCGAGGATATGGTCTAGCGACGGCGGCTGGTGCGGTCGTCCGGTGCGGGCGGCGGGATCGTACTGCGTCAGCAGCGGCGCTGCGATCGCGACGAGGACGATGAAGGCGATGATGACGAGACCGACGAGCGCCTTGCGGTTTCGAAGCAGGGTCTTCATCTCACGCTCCCTTCAGCCGCGGGTCGAGCATGACATAGCTGACGTCGACGATAAAATTGGCGATCAGCATGGTCGCGGTCATGATGAGGAGCTGGCCCTGAATGACGGGGTAATCGCGGGCGAGGATCGCCTGGTAGAGAATATTGCCGAGGCCGGGGTAGTTATAGACGACCTCCGTCACCAGCGAGCCGCCAAGGATGGTGCCGATGGCGATGGCAAGGCTGGAGACGGTCGGCAGCAGGGCGTTGCGCGCAGCGTACCAGAGCATCACATGCCGGTCCGAAAGGCCCTTGGCGCGGGCCATGACGATATAGTCCTCGCCGAGCAGGTTGATCATGTTGTTGCGCATGGTGACGGTGAAGCCGCCGATCAGCACAGTGCAGAGCGTCACCATCGGCAGGATGCCATGATAGGCGAGGCTACCGACATATTGCAGGCTGAAGGCCGGATCGAGCGACGGGTCGGCGGCATAACCGTTCGGAAACCAGCCGAGCGTGAAGCCGAAGATGAAGAGCACGATCAGCGAGGTGACGACGGCCGGTACCGAGGTGGCGAAGATCGCGCCGACGGAGACGACGACATCGAACCTGCTGCCGCGGCGCCAGGCGGCGACGATGCCGAGGAAGGTGCCGAGCGCGAAGCTCACGATCGTCGCCGTGCCCATCAGGCCGACGGTCCAGACCAGCGCATGGCCGAGCACCGATGTGACCGGCAGCGGGAAATATTTGATCGAGCGGCCGAGATCGCCGGTGAAGATGCTGCCGAGATAGGTGAGGTACTGTTGCCAGAGCGGACCGTCGACGAAGCCGAAGGTGAGCTTCAGCGCCTGCAGGCTTTCCGGCGGCAATTCGGTGCCGGCGCTGGAGAACATGATCTGCACCGGATCGCCCGGCATCAGACGCGGCAGGAAGAAATTGATCGTCGCTGCCGCGATGAAGGCTGCCATGTAGAAGACGAGGCGGCGAAGCAGGAAAGCCATGGGAACTCCGTCGTGACGGAAGCGGCGCTTTACGCCGCTCCCGAGGATTGCGATGCTTACTTGACCGGCTCGAGGGCCAGGAGGTTCAGCAGGCGTGCCGGATTGGTCCGCGAGATCGACGGATTGACGAAGGGGTTTTCCTTGGTCGACCAGCCGGTGAAGCGCTTGGTGTTGTACTGATACCAGTTCGGATTGTTGAACACCGGAATCACAGGCATGTTTTCGGCGACGATGCGCTGCGCCTTGTTCATCGCGTCCTTCTGCTTGGTAAGATCGGCGGTCTGGGTGAACTCGGTGACGAGTTTTTCGACCTCCGGGTTGAACCAGCGCTGCGCGGTGAAGCGGGTCTTGCCCTTGTCCGAGGCGCTGAAGGCGCGCTTGTAGGGGTAATAGGGCGAAGCCGATGCCGGCAGGCTGTTGATCGCCGCATCGAAGGTGCCGTTGATGAGGTTGCCGGTCCAGACGGCTTCCTCCGGCGTTTCGATCTTGGCGTCGATGCCGACCGCCTGCATGCCTTCGACGGCGAGGTTGACGGTGTCGATCCAGTCCGTCCAGGCGCTCGGGACGATGATCGAGAAGGAGATCTTGGTGCCGTCGGGATTGTCGCGGAAACCGTCGCCGTCCTTGTCCTTGTAGCCCGCCTCGTCGAGCAGGGCCTTGGCGGCATCGGCATCATAGGTTGCGAATTTGCCGAAGTCGGCCTTGACGGACGGGTCCGCCCAGCTCTTGTAGAGCTCGCCCATCAGTCCGGGGTCTTCGTTCAGCGTCGGATAGCCGTAGCCGGCGACATCGATCATCGTCTTGCGGTCGAGCGCCATCGAGACAGCCCGGCGGAACTTCAGATCGTTGAAGGCCTTCTTGTTGTTCTCGTTCGCCGTTTCCAGGTTGAACAGGAAGGCAACCATGCTGCTTGGCGAATACCAGTAGTGGAAATGCGCCGGATCCTTGGAAACATAGACATTGTCGATATCGGGAATGAAGGAGACGCCCCAGTCGAGCGTGCCGTCGGCCGTTGCGGTCAGCATCTGGTTGTTGTCGGCAAGCTGCGGGAAGCGCATGCAATCGACCTTCAGGTGCTCGTTATCCCAGTAGTTCGGGTTGCGGCACTGGTCGTAGGTCTGGCCGGTGAAGCGCGGCACCTCCGTCAGCGGACCGCTGCCAACCGGGGTCTCGTTGGCGAAGGTGACGGGATCGGCAACGTCCTTCCAGACATGTTCGGGAACGATCGGCAGCTGCGAGATCTGCTCGGCGGCAAGCGAGCTCGGATTGGCGAGCGTGAAGCGGACCGTCTGGCCGTCGACGGCCTGGACATCGGTGATGAAGGTCCAGATGCTGACGAAATCGAGCGCCGGGAACTTCTTCAGGTAATCATAGGTGAACTTGACGTCGGCTGCTGTCAGCGGCTTGCCATCCGACCATTTCAGGTTCGGACGCAGCTTGAAATCGATGCTCTTCAGGTCGTCGGAGAGTTTGAAGCTTTCAGCCAGGCGATAGACCGGCTTGTTGCTGTCGAAGCGATTGAAGACGACCAGCGGCTCGTAGATGAAGTCGAGCGTCGACTGGCGCGACGAGGTCTGGTTGAACGGGTTGAAGTTGCGAACCCAGGTCGTCGCCGGTTCGATATTCACTGTGAGGATCGTCTGCGCCACGGCGGATCCCGAAAGCAGCGTTAATGCTGCGGCTGCAAGAAGATATTTTTTCATGTCTTATTCCCCTTTTTTTATCCGGTGAGAGATGAGGCGCTGGTCAGGAGACCAGCGCGCTTGCAAACATGTCTTCGACTTCTGCATGAGCGGCGCGGACATCGATCTTGAGATTGCCGAGGCGGGCCTTGCCGGCAGCGATCCGCTTGAGGGCGGCTTCCGTCAGCGGGCGGGCGGCCTTGGCGGCTGCTTCGCTTTCCGGGATGTCGCCGTGGCTGTGGAGCGCGATGTCGAAGCCTGCGTCGAGCACCTGTTTGACGCGTTCCGGCAGGGTGCCGGAGAGCGACTGCATGAAGATGCAGTCGGAAATCAGCACGCCCTCATAGCCCATGTCCTTGCGGATCACGTCGTGCATAACAGGCGAGACGGACGCCGGCAGCTCGGCGTCATAGGCCGAGTAGACGACATGGGCGACCATGGCCCAGGGCGTATCCTTCAGCGCCACGAAGGGCTTGAAATCGGTCGCGGTGAGCGTCTCGCGGCTGGCGTCGACCACCGGACGCTCCTTGTGGGAGTCGAGCGTCGCGCGGCCATGGCCGGGAATGTGCTTGATAACAGGCATGTTGCCGGTCTCGAGCAGGCCATCGACCACCTCGCGGCCGAGGGCAGCGATGAAATCGGGATCAGGGCCGAAGGAGCGGGCGCCGATGACCGCGCTCGTCGTCTCGAAGACGAGGTCGAGAACGGGCGAGCAGCCGCTGGAAAGGCCGAGTTCCGTCATCATCGCGCCCATGGCCTGGGAGGAAAGGCGCAATGCTTTTTTGCCGAGATCGAAATCGCGGCGCGCAAGTTCGGCGAACTGGCCGAAGCTGCGAAAGAGCGGCCAGGGGCCGGCATCGAGATGCTGGACGCGGCCGCCTTCCTGGTCGGTGAAGACGAGCGCGTCGTCGCGGCCGACGGCTTCGCGGAAGCGGTCGATCAGCCGCCTCGTCTGCTCCGGCTCGCGCTGATTGCGCCGGCCGACGAACAGGCCGAGTGGATTGGTTTCGCGAAAGAGGGCGAATTCATCATCCGAAATAGTGGGATTCGGAAGGCCGACGAAAAGAGCGAGCGGGGTCGAGGACAATTCTGTAACTCCGGGATCAGATGGTCATTTCGGCGTGCTTCTCAGCATGCCTTCGTAGATGCCCTTGTCGGGGGCGGGGATGGCGATTGCGGCTGCGGTCTTGGCGTAGAAATCGACCGGGCCGGCATCGCCGATGAAGGCATAGGCGTGGCCGAGCGTCTTCATGGTCTGAAGGCAGGCGGAAAAAAGGGCGAGCCCGATGCCCTTGCCGCGCGCTTGCGGGTCGACGCCGGTCGGGCCGAAGAAGCCCCGCGCCGTCGTGTCATAACAGGCAAAGCCCAGGAGCTTGCCGCCTTCAACGGCGATCAGGCAGGCAACGGGCTGGCGGGAGAAGGCGACTGTGACTTCGCTTGCCCAGTTCTCGCTGAACTGTTCGCGAACCCAGTTGGCGATGAGATGCAGTTCCGGGGGGAGGGCCGGACGGATGGTGATGCCGATATCGTCGGCTTTCTGTTTCAGGTCGGCGAGCTCAGTGGAGTATAAGCTCACAAGCAGGTCTGGCACCTGTCACTCCTCCAGTTATTCCGTTATTGCGGAATGTATCCCCTTTTAGTGTCATAGACTTGGCCATCTGGCCGGGCTTGTCAACAGGGTTTTTCAAAGGGGCAAGGGGACGACCCGACGCAGTCGCCGCGGTTTCAACGCAAAGTAGGTGCCGAACGCAAAAACGGCCCGGGAAGGCCGGGCCGTTTTCGATTGGCGGCATGTTCGCTGAGCGAGCGCTTATATGCCGTGTTTCCAGAGCGCATGAAAATGCTGCACCGGGCCGTGGCCGGAGCCGACGGTGAGGCTTCCGGCAGCCGCGACCGCGCCGGCGAGGTAGTCCTTCGCGATGGCGACCGCCTCCTGCGCCGAAGCGCCCTTGGCGAGTTCGGCCGCCAGCGCGCTGGACAGCGTGCAGCCGGTGCCGTGGGTGTTTTTGGTCGGCACGCGCCTGGCTTCGAACCAGTGCAGGCCGGCGGCCGTGGCAAGCACGTCAGGGCTCTCGTCGCTGTCGAGATGGCCGCCCTTGACCAGCACCGCGACCGGGCCAAGTGCGCGCAGGCGCTCGGCCTGCGCCGCCATGTCAGCGCGGTTTGTCGCCACCGGCTGGTGCAGCAGGGCGGCGGCTTCGGGCAGGTTCGGGGTCAGAAGTGTGGCAAGCGGCAGCAGCCGGCGGGTCAATACGTCGACCGCTTCGGGCGCAAGCAGGGCGGCTCCACCCTTGGCGATCATGACCGGATCGATGACGATCGGAATGTCGCGGTGGTCCGACAGCGCACCGGCAACGGCATCGGCGATGCCGGCATTGGCGATCATGCCGATCTTGACGGCATCGACGCGGACATCGGCAAAGACGGCATTGATCTGGTCGGCGACGAATTGCGGCGGCACCAGATGCACGCCGCTGACACCTTGCGTGTTCTGCGCCGTCAGCGCGGTCAGCACCGCCATGCCGTAGACGCCGCGGGCGGAAAAGGCCTTGAGATCGGCCTGGATGCCGGCGCCGCCCGAGGGATCGGAGCCGGCGATCGAGAGAACGTTGCGGATCATGCGCTGACCTTTCGAATTTCTGCGGCGATGCGGCGCGTGGCCGCTTCCGGGTCGGGCGTGCCGCAGATGGCGGAAACGACGGCAAGCCCCTTGGCGCCGGCGGCGAACACTTGGGCGACATGATCCGCCTTGAGCCCGCCGATCGCGACCGACGGCACTGGCGAGGCCTTCACCAGCTTGGCAAGACCGTCAAAACCGATCGGCTGCTTGTGGTCGGCCTTGGTCGGCGTCGCAAACACTGGCCCGACGCCGGTGTAGTCGATGAGATCAGGATCGACGGCACCGGCGAGCGCCTCGTTCTCGACCGACAGGCCAAGGATCATGTCGGGGCCGATCATCGTCCGCGCTCTCATCGCATCCATGTCCTCCTGGCCGATATGCAACCCGTCGGCGCCGATGGCGATTGCCGCCTCGACATCGTCGTTGACGATGAGAAGGGCGCCGGTCCCATTCAGCGCCTGTTTCAAGGCACGGCCGGTCTCGATCATCCCGATGGTGCCGGCATGTTTGTCGCGCAGTTGCACCATGGTGGCGCCGCCGGCAACGGCAAGGCGCGCGGTTTCGACCATGCCGATCCCGGCGCAGAGATCGGGGTCAAGGACGAGATAGAGCGAAAGGTCGAAGGCCTTCATGCGGCCGATATCCTTGCCCTGGCGTCAAGCGTTTCGGCGTCGAGCGCGGCCAGCGCATCGAGGAAGCGCCAGGAGAAGGAGCCGGGGCCGGCCGCCCCAAGTGCTGCCTCCTCGCCGGCGATGGCAAAGGTTGCAAGTGCCGCAACCGTCGCGCCGAAGATATCCTCAGGTGCCGTCGCGGCAAAGGCGCCGACGAGGCAGGTGAGCGAGCAGCCGAGTGCTGTGACTTGCGGCATCAAGGCCGAGCCGCCTTCGATGCGCACGGCCCGCTCGCCGTCGGTGACGAAATCGACGGCGCCGGTAACGGCGACGACCGCCCGCTGACGCTCAGCGAGCCATCGCGCCGAACCTTCCGCCTGTTCGACCGGATCGCGGCTGTCGACCCCCTGGCCACGGCTCTCTCCGCCGGCCAACGCGATGATTTCGGAAGCGTTGCCGCGGATGATGGCTGGACGGAGCGCCAGGAGGTCGGCGACCGCGTTGCGGCGGAAGGCAGTGGCATAATGGGCGACCGGATCGAGCACCCAGGGTTTGCCGGCTGACGTCGCCGCCTTCGCCGCCGCCTGCATGCCGTCGATCCATTGCGTCGACAGCGTGCCGATATTGATTGTCAGCGCACTGGCGATCCCGGCGAACTCGCCGGCTTCTTCTGCGGCATGCACCATGGCGGGCGAGGCGCCTGATGCAAGCAGAACATTTGCGGCGATGTTCATGGCGACGTAATTGGTGATGCATTGAACGAGCGGCGGCTTCTCGCGCATCGCCTTCAGCATCGCTCCTGGTGTGGTCTTGGTCTGCATGTGGCCCCTTTCAGGCGGGGGCGGGCACGGGGCGGTTCGTGCGGGCTGTGCCGCGACCCCGAGCGACTCCCTCCGCCGGCATTATCCGGTTCAGGTTCGAAGGGTGCTTCTCAGCCCGTCGGTCGACGAACGCCCCTGTCTCTCATCGCGCTCTTTTTCGCAGAGAACGGGGCTGATGTCACCTCGAAAATGACAATCCTGCGACCGGCGCGGCGGCGCGTCTCTTTTACGAAACGCGGTCAGCCGACGAGGCGCTCCTCGTCGACATTCTAGTCAGTCTCAAACCTTCAATCACGCATGCGCTTCCCTGCCGCGATAGACCTCCGGATCGGGGATCGGAACCGCGGCGATCAGCGCGCGGGTATAGTCATCCCTCGGGTTCTCGAAGATATCCCGCCGCGTGCCGGTTTCGATGATGCGGCCGGCGCGCATGACGGCGACGTTGTGGGACATGCGCTCGACGACGGCCATGTCGTGGGAGATGAAGAGATAAGCGAGCCCCATGGTTTCCTGCAGTTCGAGCAGCAGGTCGAGCACCCGGGCGCGGACGGAGACGTCAAGCGCTGCGACGCTCTCGTCGGCGACGATCAGCTTTGGCTCCAGTGCCAGCGCCCGGGCGATGCAGATGCGCTGGCGCTGGCCGCCTGAAAACTCGTGCGGATAGCGCGTCGCTGCATCAGGCGTCAGGCCGACCCGGCGCAGCAGTTCGGCGACGCGGTCTTGCCGTTCGCTGTGGTTGCCGATGCCGTGGATGAGCATCGGTTCGCCGATCGCCTTGCCGACGGCCATGCGCGGGTCGAGCGAGGCATAGGGATCCTGGAAGATCATCTGCGCCGAGCGGCGCACGGGCCGCATCTCGCGCTGGCTGAGGCCGGCGATATTGCGGCCGTCGATCAGGACATTGCCCTTGAAGGGGATGAGGCCGAGCACGGCCTTGCCTGTCGTCGATTTGCCCGAGCCGCTTTCGCCGACGAGACCTAGCGTTTCACCCGGCAGGATATCGAAGGAGACGCCGTCTACGGCTGCAACCGGCGGCTTGCCCTTGAAAAACCGGCTTGCGGCATTGCCATAGGTGACGGTGAGGTCGCGCACGTTCAGAACCGGCGTGCGGTCCGGATGCAGCGTCTCGACGGCGCGCTGCGTGATGCGCGGTGGATGATCGGTGCCGGCAAGCGCGCCGAGCCGCGGGACGGCGGCCAGCAATTGCTGCGTATAGGCTTCCTTCGGCCGCTGGAAGACGGCGAGCGCCGTTCCCTGCTCGACGATCCTGCCATTCTGCATGATGACGACGCGATCGGCCATTTCGGCGACAACGCCCATGTCGTGAGTGATCAGGATGATCGAGGCGCCGAATTCGCGCTTCAACTCGCGCATCAGCCTGAGGATTTGCGCCTGCACGGTGACGTCGAGTGCCGTCGTCGGCTCGTCGGCAATCAGCACCTTCGGCCGGCAGGAGAGCGCCATGGCGATCATCACCCGCTGGCGCATGCCGCCGGAAAGCTCGTGCGGATATTGCTTCAGCCGCCGGGCCGGCTCGGTGATCTGCACGGCATCGAGCATCTTCAGTGCCACCGCCTCGGCATTGTCGCTGCCCTGGTGCGCGCGGATTGCCTCGGTCAGCTGGTTGCCGACCGACATGACCGGGTTCAGCGAGGTCATCGGCTCCTGGAACACCATGGCGATATCGCCGCCGCGCACGCTGCGCATCGCCCGGTCGGAAAGCCTGAGCAGGTCGCGCTCGCCAAGCAGCACGCTGCCGGAGGCGACCTTCAGCGAGGCCTTCGGCAAGAGCCCCATGATCGACAGCGAGGTGACCGACTTGCCGGAACCGGATTCGCCGGCAATGCAGAGCGTTTCGCCGCTTGCAAGCGCGAAGCTGACATCCTGCAGCACCGGCTTGCGGCCTTCGGGTGTGCGGGCATCGACGCTCAGATTGCGAAGGCTGAGCACCGGTGCTGCGGCGGGCATGGCTTCGTTCACGCGAACACGATCCTCGGGAAGTAGAAGGAAACCACCCAGTTCGGCTGGTCGACGATCTCGCTGATGCGCAGATCGCCGCAGACCGAGCAGAGCAGATAGGCATCGATGGCGCTCATGCCATGTTCGGCGCCGAGAAGATCGATCATGCGCATGACGCTTTCGCGCGCCCCGGTCATCAGGTCAGGGCCGATGCCTGTCGTGACCTCGTAGCCGGCGCCGTCGAGATGGCGCGTCACCGGTTCGGTCGTGGTGAAGCGCGGCGTCTGCAGCCTGGCGTCCTTGACGAGCTCGATCGTCGCTTCGACGTTCATCTGGCTTTCGATCGCCGTGCCGCAGACTTCGCCATCACCCTGGGCGGCATGGGTATCACCGATCGAAAACAGCGCGCCGTCGACCTCGACGGGCAGGTAGAGCGTTACCCCCGCCGTCAGGTCGCGGATGTCCATGTTGCCGCCGACGCGACGCGGGGGAACGACGGAGTGGGTGCCGGGCTCGGCGGGTGCGACGCCGATCGTGCCGGCAAAAGGCTTCAGCGGCACGCGGCCGCCCGGACCGTAAAGGGCTGGCACCATGCTGTTGGCGTCATAAGACCAGACATGCAGCGCCGGGTCCTTGAACTGGTCGGCAAGCAGGCCGAAGCCCGGGATATTGGCCGTCCAGCCGACGCCCGAGGGAATGAACTTGCGTAGCGTCACCTTCAGCGCATCGCCGGGTTTCGCGCCTTCGATATAGACCGGGCCGGAGACCGGGTTGATCTTGCCGAAATCGAGCGCGTTCAGCGTTTCCAGCGTCGCGTCGCTTCCGATCTGGCCACCGGATGAATCCATGCACTCGAAGTGGATCGTCTCGCCAGGCTTGGCGACGACGGCGGGGGCGAAATCCTTGTTCCAGCCGAAATTATGCTGGGCGCGGTGGATGGTGTGGGTGCAGGCGATGCACATGTCATATCTCCCTCGATTTTATGACGCCTTCCCGGCGTGGACCGGGAAGGCTTTGTTTCTTCAGGGCTTATTGCTTGACGTAGATCGCGTCGTAATTGATGACGCGGGTCGGATCGATGTAGATGTTGTCGGCACCGCCCATGCGCAGCGACTTGGCGACGACGCGGCGTTCGTTGATCACAGGGATCCACGGCGCATCGGCCATGATGTCGGTGAAGACCTTGCCCCAGGCGGCAGTACGCTCGGCTGCCTTTGCCGGGTCGGACATCGAGTCAGCGGCAACGGCGCGCTTGTCGAGATCGGCGTTGCAGTACCATGACCAGTTCCAGCCGCCCGGAACCGCGCCGGCGCAGCCGAGGATCGGGCCGTAGAAGTTGGACGGGTCCGGGAAGTCGGCGATCCAGGCCATGCCGCCCGACCAGATCATCGGCGCTTCGCCTTCCGTGCCGCCGGCCGAGATGACGTTTGCCTGGGCGAGCGCCCGGACTTCGGCCTTGACGCCGACAGCGGCCAGATCCTGCTGGATCGCCTGGGCGATACGCGGCTGCGGGTCGGTGTTGGTGGAGTAGAGCACGGTTTCGAAGCCGTCGGGATAGCCGGCTTCGGCAAGCAGCGCCTTGGCTTTTGCCACGTCATAGGCATAGCCGGTGAAGGCCTTGTCGTAGCCCGGCATCAGCGGCGGCAGCGGCTGGTTGGCAGGCGTTGCGCGGCCGTTGAGGATGCGGGTGATGCGGTCCTTGTTGATTGCCATGTTCAGCGCCTGGCGAACCTTGACGTTGTCGAAGGGCTTCACCTTGGTGTTCAGCGTGATGTAGCCGGTGTGCAGCTGTTCGCCGTCGACGATCATCTGTGCGCCGTCTGCCGAGTTCTTGATTTCGAGGAATTTCGCCGGCGGAATGCCGTCGCCGGCAATGTCGACCTCACCCTTCTGCAGGCGCAGCAATGCGACGAGCGGCTCCTGGCCGACCTCGACCTTGAAGCTGTCGATATAGGGAACGCCCTTGACGAAATAATCCTTGTTGCGCTCGAAAACGAGCTGCTGGCCGATCGTCCAATCCTTCAGGATGAAGGTGCCGGAGCCGACGGGCTTCTTGCCGAAGTCGCCGGCGGCCGCCTCGACGGCTTCCTTCGGCACGACCGAGGCGAAGTTGATGGCAAGCACGTGCAGGAAGGTGGCGTCGGGACGCGAGAGATTGAAGATGACGGTGCTGTCATCCGGCGTCTCGATGCCGGAGAGCGTCGTCGTCTTGCCGCCGGTTTCATCCTCGAAGCCCTTGATGGCGCCGAAGAAGCCGGCGCCAGGCCCCTGCGTCTTCGGGTCGACGGCGCGTTCGATCGAATATTTCACGTCGGAGGCGACGACCTCGCGGCCGTTCGAGAACTTCACGCCCTTGTGCAGCTTGAAGGTATAGATCAAGCCGTCGGGCGAAACGGTGAAGCTCTCGGCAAGCGAGGGCACCGGGTTCGGCGTGCCGGGCGCATAATCCATCAGGCGGGAATAAAGGCTTTTGATCATCGACCAGTTGACCCAGTCGTAGCCGACCGCGGGGTCGAGCGTGGTGATGTCGTCCTTGTAGGTGACGACGATATCGCCGCCCTGCTTGGGCGTTTCCTCGGCCATGACGGACAATGGGGCGAGCGCCACCATCGTTGCCATGGTCGTCTGTTGCAGCCAGCGTTTGAACATCTTGGTTCCCCTTCTTTGGTTGCTGTCAGCGTGTGCGGATGCGCGGATCGATGACCGGCGCGACGAGGTCGGCAAGCAGGTTGCCGATGATGATGGCCAGCGCCGACGTCAGCGTGACGCCCATGATGATCGGGATATCGACCTGCTGGATCGCCTGCCAGGCGAGCTGGCCGATGCCGGGCCAGCCATAGACCGCTTCGACCACGACCACGCCGCCCATGAACTGGCCGATATCGATGCCGATCATCGCGATGATCGGCAGCACGGCATTGGGCAGCGCATGCCGCAGGATGACGCGCTTCGAGGAAAGGCCCTTGGCGCGCGCCGTGCGGACATAATCCTGGTTCAGCACGTCGATCATCGACGAGCGCACCATGCGGGCGTACCAGCCGGCGCCGCAGATGCCGAGTGTTACAGCCGGCAGGACGAGATGCGAGAAGCTGCCGTAGCCGCTCATCGGAAACCAGCCGAGCGTTGCCGCCAGCAGGTAGAGCAGCAGCAGGGCAACGAGGAACTGCGGCGCCGAGGTGCCGACAAAGCTGGCCATCATCACCAGCCGGTCGACGAAGCCGCCGCGCCGCACGGCGGCGATGGTGCCGAGCGTCAGGCCGAGCACCACCTCGACGAAGATGCCGGCAAGCATCAGCGTCAGCGTCGCCGGCAGGCGGGCGGCGATCAGCGTCCAGACATCGGTCTTCTGCGCATAGGAGCGGCCGAGATTGCCGTGCAGCAGATTGCCGAGATAGGTGCCGAACTGGACCAGCAGCGGCTGGTCGAGGCCGAGCTCATGGCGGATGTTGGCGACCGTCTGGGCGGTGGCGCTGCGGCCGGCGATCATGCGGGCCGGATCGGCCGGAAGGGCGTAGAGCAGCACGAAGGTGATGGCAGCGACGCCGAGCAGGATGAGGGCCGCCTGCGCCAGCCGGCGCAGCATGAGTGACGCCATCAGCCCCTCCCGCGCTGGGTCGGGTCGAGAATGTCGCGCAGCGCGTCGCCCACCAGATTGAAGGAAAGCGCCGTCAGAAGGATGATCGCGCCCGGAATGAAGACCAGCCAGGGAGCGGCCTGGAAATAGCTTTGGCTCTCGAAGATGATGTTGCCCCAGGAGGGCTGCGGCGGCTGGACACCGACGCCGAGGAAGGAGAGTGTGGCCTCGAGCAGCACGGTGGTGGCGATGCCGAGCGTTCCCCAGACGATTGCCGTCGGCATGAGATGCGGCAGGATATGCATGAAGAGCACGCGCATATGGCCGGCGCCGAGCGAGCGTTCGGCCATGATGAAATCGCGCTCCACCAGGCCGCGAGTCTCGGTATAGACGATGCGGGCGACCTGCACCCAGTTGACCAGCGCGATCACCATGGCGACGATCCAGAGGCTCGGCTTCAAAAGGGCCGCCAGCACGATGGCGAGCAGCAGCGCCGGAAAGGCCATCATCAGATCGGTGAAGCGCATCAGGATGTTGCCCGGCAATCCGCGGAGATAACCGGCAACGATGCCGACGAAGAGGCCGATTGCTACCGCGATGCCATTGGCGACAAGGCCGATGATCAGCGAGGTGCGGGCGCCAAAGAGCAGGCGCGAGAAGAGGTCGCGGCCGAGTGTGTCGGTGCCCAGCAGATAGGGACCGCCCGGCGGCAGCGGCGCGCCTTCGAGCGAGAGGCCGTCAAACATCTGCTCGTCGGGGCTGAACGGCGCGATCCACGGCGCTGCGATGGCGAGCCCGATGACGAGTGTGACGACGATCAGGCCGAAGAGGGCCGTCGGCTGGCGGATCATCTGTTTCAGCACATGCATCAGCCCGCCTCCGGCAGGGGTTCGGCACCCGCCAGGATGAAGGCTGATATCTGCTCCATCGGCAGGCGGCGGCGCATGGCGCAATTGCGCAGGATTGCGTAAGCGCTCTCCTCGTCGATGCCGTGTGCGGCCTGCAGCTTTTCGACGGCGGCGTGAACAAGCGGCCGCAGCCGGACGCGCTCTTCGAGATATTGCAGCTTTTCCGCAGTCGCCCTGCGCTCCTGATGAATGGAGACGGCCATGACAAGCGCCGGATAGACGGCCGATGTGGCGATCGGCTTGGCGATGATCGCGCCGGCACCCTGTCCGAGCGCCCAGGCGATGCGGCCGGGCGCTTCCGAACCAAGCAAGGCGACGACGGGGCAAGCAGGCGTTTCGCCGTTCCAGGGCAGCAGATCGTCCCAGCCCTGGTCGGCATCGACGATGACGAGATCGGGCAGTGCCGCAGCCGAAAGCGGCGCCCATTGCAGCGTTGCATGGATGCCGAGCAGGCGAAGCTGGCGGATCAGCTTTTCGGTGTTGCCGTCCTCGCGATGCAGGACCATCGCCTGCCAGCCGGTGAAATTGGGTGTCTCTCTCATGACACCACCCTTAGCCGTGGAAAGGCCTGGCGGTTGCGGCCGGTCAGATAGGGGTCGGCAGCGAGCGGCGGCCGTGAGGCGACGACATCGAAGCCGTTGTCGGCGTTGATCCGGCCGAGATGGAAGGGCAGGGCGGCATGATTGGTCTCGCGGTCGATCGAAAGCGTGCCGAACGGGGTCGGCCAGGATCGATTGTAGAGCTCGCGCCGGACGGCGTCGGGCTCGTCACCGCCGGCAGCGACGATCGCGTCGACGCAGAGCCGGACGGCCGTATAGGCGCTGGCAAAGACGCTGGAGACACGCCGCTCGGCGCCGTGACGCTCAGTGACACGGGCCTTGAAGGCGGCATTTTCGGGGGTCGCGATACTGTCGAAATAGGAAGCGGCGCAAAGCTGGCCGGCAGCAGCTCCGGCGGCGATATCGTCGAGTTCGCATTCCATCAGGTCGCAGCTGACCACCGGGCAGTTTTCCGCGCGGAAGGCCGGGTCGCGATCACCGAGGGCCTTGATCGCCTCCAGGAAGGCGTAGCTCGAGGGGCCGATCAGATTGTTGAGGATGAAGCTCGGGCGGCGTTGTGCGATCTCGGCGACAATGCGCTCGACGGCGGTCTCCTCAAGCGGAAGATAGCGTTCGCCAAGTATTTCGCCGCCGGCATTGGTAATGAGTTCGCGGCCGAGCCGGTTCATCTCCCAGCCCCAGACATAGTTTGCGCCGACGAGATAGGGCCTTGCGCCGAAACGCGGGATCAGGTGCTCGAACAGCGGCAGCAGATGCTGGTTGGGACAGCCGCCGACATAGATGACGTTCTCGTTGGCCTCGAAGCCTTCATAGGGGCACATGTACCAGAGCAGGCCGTCATGTTTCTCGACGAGCGGGATGACTTCCTTGCGTGCCGCAGAGGTGATCGTGCCGACGATATGGCGGCAGCCGGCGCGCAGAAGATGGCGCGCGCCATCGAGATAGGCGGCAAGATCGGCATGCGGATCGAAGAAGACGGGTTCGATCGCCAGCCCTTCGACGCCGGCATATTCGGCCATCGCGAAATCGGCGCCGTCGCGCGCGTCGCGGCCCATCGAGCCGTAAGGCCCGGTGGTCGAATAGAGGATGCCGATTTTCAGCGTGTCGTTCATGAAGTGACCACATCAAAAACCCCACGACGCTGGTCCCATCGAGCGATGAGGCGTCATGGGGCGAAACTGCCCAGAGACTATCGGAGTCATGTCAATGCGGCCGGCCTTTTGCCTATTCCGCAGGCTTGAGTAAAATACAGGCAGCTTGTCTTTGTCAAGTGTGCTGCGCTGCACTCGCAGTCATTTGATCTTGTTCTTTCGGTAGAGCCGTGAAGGGACGCTCTTCTAGCTCAAATCATGCAGATCCCTGGTAATTGCCGGCCCAATCGAGAATTCGGAGAAGCGGACTGCCAACCCGCTGCGCTCAGGCGTGCAGGCCGTGGGTCCGACCTCGTAGTGATCGGCAGCCGGGAAGGGGGCGAGCCGCAGCAGCGGCCAGAAACTGCCATCGCGCGAAGCCTGGATGCGCATCGCGCCGTTGGCGACGGTGACGCGGATGTAGAAATCCTCCAATTCCCTGAAAGGCTGCGCCACGGACCAGTCGGACTTGCCGTCGGTGACGACGGTGCTGAGGAAGGCTTCGCCGTCGGTGAACTCGACGCCTGTTTTCACCCAGCGTTTCTCGTCGATGCGCACCATCAGGCCGGCCTGGTCGTAGAGGGTGCGGAATTCGCCCTGGACGCGGATCTGCGCGGTGAAGCCGTCGGTGGTGGGAAAGGCGAGGAAATGGCCGCTGTCGCGGGTGAAGCCATAATGGGTTTCCCGCCAGAAATCGGTATTCTCGTCGGTCGTCAGGGTGAGACCTGCGTCGGCCGCCCGCCATTGAGCCGGCTCGTTCAGCCATTTTCCGTCGTTGAAATCGATGCTCATCCTGTTCTCCCGTTCCCTTGAAGCTTGACTCAGGGCGATCGCCTCACCTTGGCACAATGCGCGGCCGTGGTGCAGGCGGGCGCAGCCGAAGATTGTGTATTTTTCCGGCGTCCGGGTATCCGCCCCAGGCATAATCCGTCGCTCGTGCTTGACAGGATCGATCCATCTCCTATTCTGTTACAAAAAGATGAATTACATAATTGTGGAACTAAGCGGGAGCCATCACATGAAAACACTGGTCGCATTCCTTCTCGGCACTGCGCTCGTCGCCCTGCCTTCGACACTCCTTGCCCAGGAAAAGGGTGGCGTCATCAATGTCGCGACGATCGGCGAACCGCCGACGCTCGATCCGATGTCGTCGACGGCCGATCTGGTCGGCATCGTCACGCAGCACATTTTCGAAACGCTCTACACCTTCGACAAGAGCTGGAACGTCACGCCGCTTCTGGCCGAAAGCCTGCCTGAGATCAGCGCCGACGGCAAAACCTATACGATCAAGCTCAGGACCGGCATCAAGTTCCACGACAATACCGATATGACCTCGGAAGATGTCGTCGCCTCGCTTGGCCGTTGGATGAAGATCGCCTCGCGCGGCAAGCAGGTGGCCGGCTTCATCGAATCCGTTACCGCCGTCGATCCGGCGACCGTCAAGATTGCGCTGAAGCAGCCCTATGCGCCGCTGACCTCGCTGCTCGCCTTCAACAATTCGGCCGCGATCATCATCCCGTCGGAAAAGCAGGACGAGCCGATGAAGGACTTCATCGGCACCGGTCCCTATATGCTGAAGGAGCGCAAGGCCGACCAGTATATCCAGCTCGTCCGTTTCGATGGCTATAAGTCCCGCGAAGGCGACAGCAATGGTTACGGCGGCGCCCGTCATCAATATCTCGATGAGATCCGCTTCGTGCCGGTGCCGGATCCGAACACCCGCGTCGAAGCCGCCGTTTCCGGCCAGTATGATTATGTTGACTCGATCCCTGTGGAATCCTACGACAAGTTGAAGGCCTCCACCGCCTCGCAGCCGATCATCCTGAAGCCCTTCGGTTATCCCGTCTTCGTCTTCAACACGAAGGAGGGGAGTGCTGGGAATGTCGAGGTTCGCAAGGCGATTCGCCAGGCGCTCAGCATGGAAGACATGCTGGCCGCGGCTTTCGGCAGCAAGGATTTTTATGCGCTCGACGGCGCCATCTATCCCAAGACCTTTGCCTGGTCGACGGATGCTGGCGTCGAGGGCGCCTATAACGTCGCCGATCCGGAAGGGGCGGCGGCTGCCGCCAAGAAGGCCGGCTACAATGGCGAGCCGATCCGTATCCTGACCAGCCGCCAGTACGAGTTCCACTACAAGATGGCGCAGGTCGCCGCCGAATATCTGAAGCTTGCCGGCTTCACCGTCGATATGCAGGTTGTGGATTGGGCGACGCTGACGCAGCGCCGCACCGATCCGAAGCTCTGGGATATCTACATCACCCATAGCCCCTTCCTGCCGGAGCCTGCCCTCATCGGCTCGCTCTCGACCAGCTCGCCGGGCTGGTGGGATACGCCGGCCCGCAAGGCCGCTGTCGATGCCTTCACCTCGGAAGTCGATCCGAAGAAGCGCGTGGCGCTCTGGGCCGATGTCCAGAAGGCGATCTATGCCGACGCCCCCTTCATGAAGATCGGCGACTTCAACGCCGTTTCGGCGGAATCGACCAAGCTTGAAGGCGTCGATCCGGCTCCGTGGCCGTATTTCTGGAATGCTTCGATCAAGAAGTAAGCATCGCCACCGGTGCCGGCCATCCCTGGCCGGTACCGGTCTTCTTTTTTGCAGCATCTGCAAGGGTTTGCCAGGCATTCATGATACGCTACATCCTCCAGCGCCTGTTCGGCATGATCGTCGTGATGTTTCTCGTCGTCACGATCGTCTTCGTCATCGTGCGCGTGACCCCGGGCGATCCGGCCGCCGTCATGCTCGGGCCGGATGCGACGCCGCAGGATATTGCCGACCTCAGGGCCCGGCTCGGCCTCGATCAGTCGCTCGCCCTGCAATATGTCTATTATATCGGCCAGATGCTGAGAGGTGATCTCGGCCAGTCGATCTTCCTCAACATGCCTGTCACCTCGGCTCTGCTCGACCGGGCCGAGCCGACCTTTTTCCTGACTTTATTTTCGCTCGCAATCGCCAGCATCATCGCCTTGCCGATCGGTATTTATGCCGCCTATCGGCGCGGCTCCTTTGTCGACCAGGCGGCAACGACGCTCGCGATGTTTGCCGCCAGCATTCCAAGCTTCTGGCTCGGCCTGATCCTGATGCAGTTCTTCGCCGTCAGGCTGAACCTCTTCCCGGTCTCGGGCTATGGCGGTCCGGGCTCGACCTTCTTCGAGCGCATGTATCATCTGACGCTGCCGGCCTTTGCGCTCGGCATCGTTTCCTCCGCGCTGATCCTGCGTTTCACCCGCGCGTCGATGCTCGACGTGCTCGGCGACGACTATATCCGCACCGCCCGCGCCAAGGGGCTGATCGAGCGCCGGGTCATCCTCAAGCACGCGCTGAAGAATGCGCTGATCCCGATCCTGACTGTGATCGGCCTGACGGCGGCGGTGCTGATTTCAGGCGCCGTCGTCACCGAGACCGTCTTCGGCCTGCCGGGTGTCGGCAATCTCGTCGTCTCGGCGGTCCTGCGCCGTGACTATCCCGTCATCCAGGGCGCGCTGCTCGTCATCGCCGCCCTCTATGTGCTGATCAATTTTGCGATCGACATGCTCTATCTGCTGATTGATCCGAGGGTGCGCTACTGATGGCCGATATTGCAATCAAATCAGCCGAAGGCGAGGGCAGCAAATTCGCCAGGCGCCTCCTGAAGCGCAAGACGGTTGCCTGCGGCCTGTTGATCCTGACGATCTTCGTGCTTCTGGCAGTCTTTGCGCCTGTTGTCGCGCCCTATTCGCCGTCGAAGCTTTCCATCGTCAACCGGCTGAAACCGCCGAGCGGCACCTTTGTCTTCGGCACGGATGAGTTCGGCCGCGACGTCTTCTCACGCACCATCTTCGCCGGCCGCCTGTCGCTGCTCGTCGGTGTTGCGGTCGTGACCTTGTCGGCCGTGATCGGCGTGACGCTCGGCCTGCTTGCCGGCTTCTTCCAGAAGCTCGACACGCCGATCGCCCGGCTGATCGACGCGATGATGGCGTTTCCGGATATTCTGCTGGCGATCGCGCTCGTTGCTGCCCTCGGCCCGTCGCTGACCACTGTCATCATCGCGCTATCGATCGTCTATGCGCCGCGCCTTGCCCGCATCGTTCGCGCTTCGACGCTGGTCATTCGCGAGCTGCCCTATGTCGAGGCGGCGAGGGCGCTCGGCATCTCGACCTTCCATATCATGACGCGGCATGTGCTGCGCAATCTGCTGTCGCCGATCCTTGTGCAGGCGACGTTCCTCTTCGCCAGCGCCATGCTTGCCGAAGCCGGCCTGTCTTTCCTCGGCCTCGGCGTCAGCCCCGAAATACCGACCTGGGGAACGATGATCGCTGCCGGCCGCCAGTATATCGGCCAGGCGGACTGGATGACGCTGTTTCCGGGCGTCGCCATCATCCTCTCCGTGCTGTCGCTGCAGATGGTCGGCGATGGCCTCAGGGACATGCTCGATCCAAGACTTCGCAAGGATCTTTAATCCGCCGACCAAGCGTTGGCCCAATCGAAATTCGCTAAATCGAAAATTGCATGACAGGAGTTTGCGTGAATCAGTTTCCCACCGCCGCCGGCAAGGTCGAGAACTCGCCTTACGAACGGCTTGCCGCCCTCGGTATTGCGCTTCCGCCGCCGCCGCCGCCGATCGCCAATTTCGTGACGCACGTAATCGAAGGCAACATGCTCTACCTCTCCGGCCAGGGACCGCGCGAGGCCGACGGCCTCATGCATGCCGGCAAGGTCGGCGCCGGCATCAGTGTCGAGGAGGCCTATGGCCATGCGCGGCTGACCGGCATCAACCTGCTTGCCGTCATGCAGGATGCGCTCGGTGATCTCACCCGGGTCAAGCGGGTGGTCAAGCTGCTCGGCATGGTCAATGCCGTGCCTGAGTTCGAGGATCATCCGAGCGTCATCAACGGCTGTTCGGATCTGCTGATTGCAGTCTTCGGGCCGGCCGGCGAACATGCCCGCTCGGCCGTCGGCTTCGGCTCGCTGCCCGGCAACATCACCGTCGAGATCGAGGCGATCGTCGCCTTGCACGGCTGACGGGAACTCGACACACTTGATCGACCGCCCCATGTTTCGTTTTTCGACCCAGAATCCTGGAGATCTCCATGTCCACTGATATCCGCCCGTCGCTTGGCCTTCGCCCTGTCATCAATGTATCGGGCACCATGACCAGCCTCGGCGCCTCGATCGTCGTTCCAGAAGCGATCAGCGCGATGGCATCGATGCTGCCGCACTTCGTCGAGATCAACGATCTGCAGCGCAAGGCAAGCGCCGTCATCGCCCGGCTGACCGGCGGCGAGGCGGGCTTCGTCACCGCCTCCTGCTCGGCCGGTATTTCGCTCGCCGTTGCCGGCGCAATCACCGGCAACAATCTGCTGGCGATCGAGAGGCTGCCGGATGTCGTGTCGGAGAAGAACGAAGTGCTGGTGCAGATGGGCCATGTCGTCAGCTACGGCGCCCCGGTCGACCAGGCAATCCGGCTTGCCGGCGGCAAGGTCGTTCTTGTCGGGCAGGCGACCTCGACGCATCGCTTCCACGTGGAAAACGCCATCACCGACAAGACCGCCGCCGCCGTCTATATCGTCTCCCACCATGTCGTCGACTACGGCCTGTTGAATCTCAAGGAATTCGTCGAGATCGCCCATGCCAAGGGCGTGCCGGTCATCGTCGATGCGGCCTCGGAATATGACCTGCGCATCTTTCTCGAACAGGGCGCGGATATCGCGCTTTATTCCGGCCACAAATTCCTCGGCGGCCCGACCTCGGGCATCGTTGCCGGCAGGAAGGAGCTGGTGCGCCATGCCTTCCTGCAGAATATGGGCATCGGCCGCGGCATGAAGGTCGGCAAGGAGAGCATCTTTGGCGTCATGGCAGCACTCGAAGCCTGGGAAAACCGCGACCATGCCGGCATCCGGGAACGCGAGACCGGCTATCTCAACTTGTGGAAGCGCACGCTCGACGGCCGCCCTGGCCTCACAGCGCTGATCGAGCCCGATCCGACCAATAATCCGCTCGATCGGCTGCGCCTGATCGTCGATCCCGAGCAAGCCCATATCACCGCCTGGGATCTGGCCGATGCGCTTGCCAAGGGCAGCCCGCCGATCATCGTGCGCGATCACGAGGTGGAGCACCGCTATTTCTACCTCGACCCGTGCAATCTGCACCCGGGCGAGGAGAAGATTGTCGCGGAGCGCCTGGCGCAGGAACTCGACAAGGCGCGCGCCTCCAACGAGATCATCGCAACGCCGATCGAGAACCGCAGCAGGCACCGCTTCGACGGTGCGCTGCGCTGGCCGGATTGATCCGCCGACGCTCATCTGTCGCTAGAGGAACCACCATGGCCAGTGTCCAAACCCAACCGATCCAGACGACGACCGACGTTCTTTCTGTCGAAGGTCTGACGACCTCCTTCCTGGTGGACGGCGTCTGGAAACCGGTCGTGCGCGATGTTTCCTTCACGGTGGCGCCGGCCGAGACGGTGGCGATCGTCGGCGAATCCGGCTCGGGCAAGAGCGTCACCTCTCTCTCGATCATGCGGCTGCTGCAGGCGGATACCAGCCGCGTCGAGGGCCGCGTCATGCTCGGCGGACGCGACCTCCTGGCATTGCCGGAAAATGCCATGCGGCAGGTGCGCGGCAACGAGGTGGCGATGATCTTCCAGGAGCCGATGACATCGCTCAATCCGCTCTTCACCATCGGCGACCAGATATCCGAAGCACTGCTTTGCCATTCCGATATGAGCAGGGCCGATGCCAAAGCCGAAACGATAAGGCTGCTGGAAAAGGTCCGCATTCCCTCGGCTGCCTCGCGCTTCGGCGAATATCCGCATCGTTTTTCCGGCGGCATGCGCCAGCGGGTGATGATCGCCATGGCGCTCGCCAGCCGGCCGAAGCTGTTGATCGCCGACGAGCCGACGACGGCGCTCGACGTGACGATCCAGGGCCAGATCCTCGATCTCATCAAGATGCTGCAGGACGAGGAGGGGACCTCCGTTCTCTTCATCACCCATGACATGGGTGTCGTCGCCGAGATCGCCGACAGGACGGTGGTGATGTATCGCGGCGAACAGGTGGAAAGCGGCGCCACCGCCGATATCTTCCACCGCGGCAAACACCCCTATACGAGAGCGCTACTTTCAGCCGTGCCGGTGCTCGGCTCGATGCAGGGCAGGCAAAGGCCGCTGCGCTTTCCCGTGGTCAATACCGCAACGGGTGAATCGGACATTCCTGCCGAGGTTGCCGATACCGTCGCTGCAACACCGGTCCTGCAGGTGAAGAACCTCACCAAGCGCTTCGACATTCATTCCGGCCTGTTCGGCCGGCTGACCAGCCGGGTGCATGCCGTCGAAAACGTTTCCTTCGATCTTCATGCCGGCGAGACGCTGTCGCTCGTCGGCGAATCCGGCTGCGGCAAATCGACGACCGGGCGCGCCATCATGCGGCTTATCGAGCCGCAGGCCGGTTCCGTTCTCGTCGAGGGCAGGGAGGTGCTCGGCCTCGACAGGAAGGATCTGCGCGAGATGCGCAAATCCGTGCAGATGATCTTCCAGGATCCCTTTGCCAGCCTCAATCCGCGCATGACAGTTGGTGCGGCGATCGCCGAACCCTATCTCGAGCACAAGATGGGCAACGCGAAACAGGCAAAGGATGTCGTCGCCGATCTGCTGGTGAAGGTCGGTCTGTCCTCGGATATGGCCGCGCGCTATCCGCATGAATTTTCCGGCGGCCAGCGCCAGCGCATCTGCATCGCCCGCGCGCTTGCCTTGCAGCCGAAGGTCATCGTCGCCGACGAAAGCGTCTCGGCGCTCGACGTCTCGATCAAGGCGCAAGTCATCAACCTGATGCTCGACCTGCAGCAGAGCCTCAACCTTGCCTTCCTGTTCATCTCGCACGACATGGCCGTGGTCGAGCGCGTCAGCCATCGCGTGGCGGTGATGTATCTCGGAGAGATCGTCGAGATCGGCCCGCGGGCCGCGGTCTTCGAAAATCCGCAGCATCCCTATACGAAGAAACTCATTGCGGCAGTGCCCGTGCCGGATCCCGACCGTCGCCACGAAAAGCGGATGGTGGCGAATGACGAAATCAAGAGCCCGATGCGTGCCGTCGACTATCAGCCTGCAAGCACGTCTTATCGCGAAGTCGGACCTGGCCACCTGGTCATGGCCGATCGGTAGACTTGCCATCGCGTTTCGGATCTGACGGGCGCTATTCCATCGCCAGGATCATGTTGCGCACGACGGGGTAGATTTCCCCCTCCCAGCGGCGGCCGCTGAAGACGCCGTAATGTCCGACATTGGCCTGAAGATGATGGCGCTTCAGATGCGGGCGCAGTGCACGACAGAGATCGTGCGCGGCCGACGTCTGGCCGAGCGCGCAGATGTCGTCGCGGCCGCCCTCGACGGTCAAGAGCGCCGTGTTGCGGATCTGGCCCGGGTCGACCTTGCGGCCATGGTGTGTCAAGTCGCCGGTTGCGAGTTCCGCCTTCTGGAAGACGCGTTCGATGGTTTCGATGTAGAATTCTTCGGTAAGGTCGAGCACGGCGAAATATTCGTCGTAGAACTTCTTGATCTTGCCGGCTTCGGCCGTCTCGCCCTTCGCCAAATGGTCGTAGAGCTTGCGATGGGCGTCCTGATGGCGCTGCATGTTCATCGACATGAAGGCGACGAGCTGGAGGAAGCCGGGATAGACCCGCCGCCCGGCGCCCCGATAACGCCAGGGAACGCCCGTGATCAGCGAGTTCTCGAACCAAGCGAGCGACTTCGATACGGCAAGTTCGTTGACCTTCGTCGGGCTCTCGCGCGGATCGATCGGCCCGGCCATCAGCGTCATGGTGCGCGGGGTGGCGGGATGCCGCTCTTCCGACATCACGGCAACGGCGGCCAGCGCCTGGACGCAGGGCTGGCAGACGGCGAGGATATGAGCGCCGGGGCCGATTTCCTCCAGGAAATGCATGATATAATCGACATAGTCGTCCATGCCGAAGCGTCCGGCCGACAGCGGCACGTCGCGGGCGTTCGCCCAGTCGGTAATATAGACGTCGTGATCGCGCAGCAGGGTCTGCACCGTGCCGCGCAGGAGTGTTGCGAAATGGCCGGACAGCGGGGCGACGACCAGCACCCGCGGCCGCTTTGTATCGGTGTCCGTTGCAAAGCGCAGCAGCGTGCCGAAGGGCATGTCGAGTACGGTCTCGACGGTGACGGGCACCACGCGATTGCCGATCATGACCGAGTCTATGTCGAAATCCGGACGTTGGTGGGTGATCTCGAAGCGTGAGATCATCTCCAGCGCGGCGGCGAAGTGCCGTCCCATTTCGCTGCCGGATCCCCAGAGCGCTGTCGCGGAGAAGATTTGCAAGCGCCGCGCCAGATCGCGGAGCGGCGCGATGAGATCATCCTGGAACTGGTAGGCCTGGTAGAGCATGCCCGAAATCTCCCGCACTGCCGCATCGATGCGGCGGTGCAAAAAATGCTAGTGGAATATGTCCTGCCATGCGAGAAGATTATCGAGGAAGAAGCAACATTGTCCGGCAAGGATACGAGCGCGATGTCGCAAGCTGCACTGACGATTTCCTCGAAGAACTACTCCTCATGGTCTCTGCGCGGCTGGTTGCTGTGCCGGATGGCCGGGCTGGACTTCGCCGAAGTCCTTGTGGAGATGGATGACGAGGCGCGTCAGGAACTGCTTCTGCTTTCACCATCGGTCCTGGTGCCGAGGCTGACCCATGACGACGTGACTGTCTGGGACACGCTGGCGATTGCCGAATATCTCCATGAGGTCGTGCCGGATGCCAGGCTCTGGCCCACTGAGCGCGCGGCGCGCGCCCGCTGCCGGTCGGTCTCGGGCGAGATGCATTCGGGTTTCCATAACCTGCGCTCGGCATTGCCGATGAACCTCAAGGCGCGGCATGCGAGCTTCAAGATATTTTCGGGCGCGCGGCCCGATGTCGAGCGCGTCAAGGCGATCTGGACCGAATGCCTCGAGGCAAGCGGCGGGCCCTGGCTGTTCGGCACCACGCCGAGCGTGGCCGATGCGATGTATGCGCCGGTCTGCACCCGGTTCCGCACCTATGCGGTGGAGCTCGAACCGCAGCTCGAAGCCTATGTGGAAACGGTGCTGTCCTGGCCGCTGATGGGCGAATGGACGGAAGGGGCGATGGCCGAGCCGGACGAGATCGTCGAGTTGGAAGTCGAGTTCTGAAGGGAACGCGGCGGTGCGGCTCCGTATCGACTTTCACGCGACGAATTAAGAGTTGCCTGGAAGGTGAGCGGCGCATAAATCAGATGCAGTGCCACATGCCGCGAAATCTGGACCGATGAACAATAACGACTATTATTCCAAACTCGGCGGACTGCCGCCGCAGACCGAGCTGCTTTCCAGCAAGGCCGTTTTCACCACAGCCTACGCGGTCATCCCGCGCAGCGTCATGACCGATATCGTCACCAGCGTCCTTCCTCACTGGACGGGGACACGGGCATGGGTTCTCTCCCGGCCGCTTTCCGGTTTCTCCGAGACCTTCTCGCAATATGTGATGGAGGTTCGGCCCGGCGGCGGAAGCGATCGGCCGGAGCCCAACAAGCGGGCCGAAGCGGTCCTGTTCGTCGTCGAAGGCGAGATGACCGTGGAGCTCGACGGCAACAGCCATGCGCTGCGCGCCGGTTCGTTCGCCTATCTTCCGGCGGGCTCGGTCTGGCGCCTGAAAAATAGCGGCTCGACCGCGGCAAAATTCCACTGGATTCGAAAGGCCTTTCAGGAGGTCGAGGGGCTGGAGCCGCCGCCGGCGATCTTCACGCATGAGGACCAGCATCCCATCTCGGCAATGCCCGATACCGATGGACGCTGGGGGACGACCCGGTTCATCGATCCGGCCGATGTCCGCTACGATATGCACGTGAATATCGTGACTTTGGAGCCGGGTGCCGTGATTCCCTTCATGGAGACCCATGTCATGGAGCATGGTCTCTACGTGCTGGAGGGCAAGGCCGTCTATCGGCTGAACCAGGATTGGGTCGAGGTCGAGGCCGGCGACTTCATGTGGCTGCGCTCCTTCTGCCCGCAGGCATGTTATGCCGGCGGCCCCGGCCGGTTCCGCTACCTGCTCTACAAGGACGTCAACCGTCACATGACGCTCTGGTAGGATCTGTCGCAGAGGAACGATGCAGCTCGAAACTGAACGCCTGATTTTGAGACCCTGGCGACAGCAGGATCGCAAACCCTTCGCTGCGATCAATGCCGAGCCCGACGTCGTCAGATATCTCAATCCTCTGACCGACGAACAGTCGGATGCGATGCTCGACCGCATCGACCGGCACTTCGAGGATCATGGCTGGGGGCTTTGGGCGCTGGAGGAGAAGGCAAGCGGCCAGTTGATCGGCATGTGCGGCCTCGCCAAGGTTTCGCCGGCTATGCCATTTGCCCCGGCAGTCGAAATCGGTTGGCGGCTTTCAGCGTCGCGGCACGGCGCCGGATATGCGCGCGAGGCCGCGGAACGGTCTCTCGACTTTGCGTTCAACGATTTGAAGCTTGACCGCATCGTCAGCTTCACGGTGCCCGCAAACAGCAATTCCTGGGGTTTGATGAGACGACTGGGGATGAACCGGATCGGTGAGTTCGATCATCCCAATTTGGCCGAAGGGCATCCGTTGCGCCGTCACGTCCTCTACGAGAAGGTCAGCTAGAAAGAGGGCTATCCTGAAGTGATGAGGGAAAATGTCCAAAAAAATGAATTTAGAGTACGTGAATAACTCCGCGATGAAGGCGATGAAGGCTCTCCCAAAGGAGATCGCACTCCAATTTGCGACGGACCTGCAGAGGGTACAAGAAGGCAAGAGCCCCCTGTCGGATTTTAAACATTTAAAGGGTATCGGGCAGGGCGGGGTAATCGAGTTAATCGAAAACGGCAGCCCGGCTTATCGAGCAGTCTACTGCGCCAAGTATGAAGATACGGTCTTCGTATTGCACGCATTCACCAAGACCACGAACGGGGTCGACAGGACCGCAATGAAGACGGTGGAGGAGCGCTACAAGGCCATGATGGCCGAGGTTAACGCGCGAAAGAAGCAAAAGAAGAAGTGAGACAACTGAGGCCGCGTTAGGCGGCCTCTGTCATTTCCACATCACATATGATTCTGTGATGTTCAAAGGATGGTTTGAAGCGAACGCCGAGGCGAGCCAGGTAGCCTATGAGCCGATCAGCGGAGAACAGATGAACCTTCCCTCGCATCAGCTCACTAACTCGTGGCTGTGGAATGCCTAGTGCTTCTGCCACATCTGCTTGCTTCCAACCGCGATCCTCGAAGAGATCGACGAGAGCGGAGATCAACGATGCGCGGAAGCTCAAGTCGGCGGCTTCATCCTTGTCGTCAACGAGTGACTCGAAGACGTTATCGTAGACAAGCCGTTCCATATGATAACCCCTTTATACAGGTTCCAGTATATAGGTCGAAATGACGGGACCGTCAAGCGGTTCGGTTCATCGCTTTTCACCCTGCCTAGGAAAAGCTGATGCGTCATCGCACAGTCAGCTGCACGGTGCCGGCAAACATCAAATTCTGAGGGTTATGAGACGACTGGGGATGAGGATCGGTCAGTTCAATTATCCCAATTTCGCCGAGGGGCATCGGTTGCGCGATCACGCGCTACGAACTGCGATTATCAAACGGTATTGACCCCACGCATCCAAAGCAACCGAAGAGAGCACTATCATTAATTAGCAATCGCTAGTGGCAAAAGTGGCGTAATCTATCTTATGGAACAGATGGAACTATAGGCGCTGCGTGGTTTTGGGTTATCCGCAGTCCTGTGACATTTGCCTGCTCCACGGCCGCCGTCGGGGATCTGGTTTAATGTAGGTCGAGGGACGTACGCGGCGCGCGACCGCGATGATCCAATGCGCCGGCGCTCAACATCGAGGCTGATACCTTCCATCCGTGACCAATGATTCTTTTGGTTGGTCCGGAGTGCAAGGCCGGATCCCAGGTAAGAAGGAACACGCCAGGACAAATCGGCATTGAATTTCCAAAATGGCTTATGGCAATCAAACCAGCCAGTTTTCGACCCGCAAGGCGCGAATAGGCATGAACTCGCCAACGTTCGCCGTCACTAGAACCGCTCCGAGGGCAGATGCGTGGGCGGCGATGAATAGGTCATTCGGACCGATAGGCTTGCCAGCGGCCTCCAGTTCAGCCCGGATGCCGCGGTAGCAGCATCGGCGGGCACATCCAGCGCAAGCACCGGTACCTTGCCAAGGATGGCTTCGATCTGGGCGAGTAGTTTTGGTGATCCCTTCTTGGCGCACCCGTAGCGCAACTCCGATGCCGTGATAATGCTGACGCAGATTGCATCGGGCCCAACTTCGGCGATGCGTTGGGCGACTGCCTTGTTGGTTTCCTATCTGATAGAACCGGAAGGTGCTTTGCCAACCTCGCAGCCGATCTTGTCGGTTTCTCGGTCAGGCCGTTCGTCCAAGCGTGGAAAGTGCATCCTGCAGTCTGAGCGCCGCCAATGCCTCGGTTGCCTCATCCGAAGACCATCCCGCTTCCAGCGCCGCAGACAGGACCAGCGATTCCGTTTGAAGCTCGAGCTTCTCATATAGCGGCTCGATGGCTTCGCGGGCTGTTACAACGTGCTGGTCTGGTGGGGTGATGGGTGTGGCGGCAACCGTAGGCATGAAATGCTCCTCCTATTGAACGCTAAGGTTCGAAACCCATTCAGGGCATCCTTGTTCCATTCATATCGCCTTTTCGGTCTTCGAGCGGCGATGCGAAAGATGACGACGCCACATATGGCGAAATTTCCTCCATCGCAGGAACGCGCGAATGATGATTGCCGGCGGGATCTTCTTGTGGTCGCCGACAGTCCCCTGCCTGGTGATAGATGCGTTCGGGTCGAGCAGAAACGCGACCAACGTGCTTGCACTCTGCGCCTCTACTTCGAGCTTGTCATCCGATAAATGCAGCCCCTGCTCGCCTTCGGCGAACGTCTGCCTATTGACGACAACGGAACCGCTAAAGACATAGAAATAGAGATCTCGGCCTTGTTTCTGCGGGAATTCCACCCGTACGCCCGCGTCCAGCCGCATGTCGAAGACGTCGATTGCGCTGCGGACATAGAAGGGCGCGCCCTCCCCTTCCGGCCCGACCAGGTGTCGCCACACGTTTGCCGCGGCAGCTGGCATCGGCCCGTGCTGGATCTTCGGCTCGAGATCAACCGCATAAGGGCGAACGAGGATCTGCAGCATTCGCAGAGGCGGATCGGATGCCAGCGTCTCTTCGGAATGCCAAAAGCTTGCTCCGGCATTCATCACCATCAGATGATCGCGGTCGATCACCAGTCGGCCAGCGGCTTTGTCGTCGTGACGCATGACACCTTCGGGCACCCAGGAAATAATCTCGTCATTCCTGTGCTCGTGCATGGCGATCAAGCGGCCGGGATCGAGGATGGATTCAACGACCATGGCGAGAGGGCCTTGGCCGTGATCGGTCGGCTTCGGCTTCAACCAGCCCGGCATGTTGAGATGTGCGACGAAGCCTCCCATATCCCGCACCACGAATGTTCGTTCGCCCTTGAGCAGCATCGCATCCTCCATGCTTGCAAGGCAGTGACGACACCAGGCCATTGCCGCGCCGCGCATCATGAGCAAGAATCACGGTCGGCGCGTTCGTCCAGGCATTACAAATCAATCACGATGTCGCCCTTAGGTTTTGCGCAGCAAATCAGCACATTGCCATCCGCCGGAGCATCGACAGGGTCCGGCCGGTAGCCCACACTGCCCTCCACAAGTCCGGTCTCGCAAGTGTGACAGACGCCGGTTCGGCACGACCATCGCACTGGCACGTCGCAGGCCTCGGCCAGTTCGAGCAAGCTCTGGAATGTCGGCTCCCAGCGTACATTGAGACCCGTGCGGGCAAACGACACCATCGGCCCAGAGCCTGGAAGCCCTGCCGGCAAATGTGGTGGCCGGCGGGGCGAAGCTGCTATGCCGGGGGTCATCGCAGGACCAGCGCCGAACATCTCGGTGTGGATGCGATCCGGCGCGATACCCAACGCAACAAGGCCGAGGGTCAGATCGCTCATGAAGCTCGATGGTCCGCAGACATAGACGTCGCAATCGCGCGGCAGGTTGAGCGACTTGAGCGCCTGCGCATCAAGATGGCCGCGAGCGTCAAAATCGATATCGGGCCGATCCTTGGGGTCGGGAGAGCTGTAGCAAATGTGGCTGTGATGGTGAGCGAGCGCCTTGAGCAGGCCGCGCGCCTCCTCGGCAAACGGATGTTCGCGGCCGTTGCGGGTTCCGTATAACCACCAGACTTCCCGGGTCGATGCTTTGGCGGCCAAAACATGAAGCATCGCGAGCACCGGCGTCACTCCGATCCCGGCACTCAACAGAACAACCGGCGTATCGCCTGGCCGTAATGTGAAACTGCCGCGTGCCGCACTTGCCTGCACGATGTCGCCGACCTGCAGCTCGTTGTCGATGTAGCCGCTGGCTGCGCCATGGACCTCCCGCTTGACGCTGACGCGATAATGCGTGGCGCTGGGCTCGCCCGACAGCGAATAGCTGCGCATCAGCGCCGGCGCCGAATCCCGTCCGAGCCGCAGCACCACGAACTGCCCGGGGAGTGCGGCGGCAACAGGCTGGCCATCCGCCGGTTCGAGCACGAGGGAAACCACGCTGCCGCTTTCGCGCACCTTGCGGGACACACGCAGCGGGCGGAACCCGCGCCATGCCGGAGGCAGGCCGGGAGCAGCTGTCAGCCCGGCATTTCCTGTCGTCGCGCCCTCCTTCCGCTCCTGCTTGAGCAGGGCCTCGAAAGAATGACGCCAGCCTGCGCTCAGCGCCGGGAGGCGCAGCGCGCGCTCCAACTGATCGCGCGGGTGACCCGGCATATAAAGCAGCGCGTTGATCTCGAAAACGCTCATACCCTCAGGCCCGGACGCCACCTTCGTGATCTCGTCGCCGGACTGCACTTCCCCTTCCTCCAGCACACGGAAATAGAAACCAGGTCGACCATGTTTGACCACCAGTGCGGCCATCTCCGGCTCGTCCATGCGTATGCCGAGCCGGTAGCAGGTGACGCGCGGTTGCGTCACCTCGAACAAAGCGCCGCCGATCCGGTAACGGTCTCCAATGCAGACCTCTGCATCCGGCAACCCATCGACGGTGAAATTCTCGCCGAACTGTCCGTAAACGAAGTCGTCTCGGCGCAATTCCTCCTGCCAGTACCGATAGGAATCGATCTGATAGACAAAGACTGCGCGGCGTTCGCCGCCGTGGCCAGCCAGATCGCCCTGTCCATCGCCGTCCACGTTCAGGCGCCGCACCATACGCGGGCCGTCGACCGGCGTCTTCCAAATGGCAGTGTTGACGATCTTGCCTTGCCAGGTGACGTCGCGTGGCAGGCCCACATTGACCGAAAGCAAGCGTACCATGACATTTCTCCCGAATGACGATGATCGCAATTTCGAGATCGACGCAGGATGACTACAGCGTCAATCTCAGTTCGAGATAGTGTTCGGTCAAAGTCGTCAAGGTGAAGGCTCTGTTGAGGCCGCTCGGATTTGGCAACAGCCAGACGCACGCGCCGGCAAATTCCTCGGGCTGCCGACCCCATTCAACATTGGCTCGAAGACTGATAGCCGCGTATGCCGCCTTTCCAAGAAAGGCCAGATTGGCTGGCGCAAACTTTCGTATCTTGTTTTCCAGGACGGGCGCGGCGCTGAGATAATCCTGCCTCTTGAGCTCGCTTGCGCTTTTCGTGGGGCGTGAAACCGCCGATGTCAGACCACAGCCATATTGCAATAGCGCGCGCTCTTCATCGGCCCGCAGCAGACGCGGTGTAAATCCAGCCAGATGCAATACCCGCCAAAAACGGTTGCTCGGGTTCGAGAAATTATGCCCGTCGCGAACGGCAGATAGAGCCGGATTCAATCCGCAGAAAACCACGGAAAGGCCAGGAGCGAGGATTTCCGACAATCCGGCTTTCGGCATCGTGGAGGCGTCTGGACCATCGAGTTCCGCGGACATGGCATCATCTTGCATTATGGGACATCGCTCGAATTTAGCCTGTCAAATACACCAACCATGCGTCGATCGGACGGTGCTAATCATCTTGCTGAAAATGCCGATGAATGGCCTTAGTGGCAATTTGAAAAATATCGGGCGCAATCGATTCTTTGACGGGATCTACAATGACCACCGAAGCAGCGCGTAATTCGCATCCCATCTATTTCATCGGAGCTTTTGCCACGGGTGGGCTCCTGACGTTCATGGTGCACCTCAATGGGGAGTTGGCCCGTTATGGGAATCCCCTGTTCTCATCGTGGACCGCTCACGGCACAGGCATCATAGCAGCCGTCGTTCTTCTCCTGGTGGTCCACCGCCGACGCACGCCGAGGCCAGAAAAAGCCCCTAGCGCGCCTTGGTGGGCTTACTTCGGTGGGATATCCGGCGCGGCAACGGTCATTCTGACTTCGACCGCGGTCAACTCACCGCTCGGGCTCTCCGGCACGTTGGCTTTGGGTTTGGCAGGCCAGGTCGCTTTCAGCGTCGCGGCCGACAGTTGGGGATTGTTTGGTCTGCCAAAGCGGCATCCGGATACGCAAGACATCGTAGCACTCGGCTTGGTCGTCACGGGGGCTGCACTCATTATCCTGTTTGGCCGAGGTGCGGCGTGACGGTGTTCATTCTCCTGGCTTGCCTGGGCGGTGTGCTCGTCGGCCTCAGTCGTCAGCTCAATGGGCGGTTGAGCATATCCACCACGCCGCTGATCGCATCTTTCTGGAATCATGCCATAGGCTTTGCTGTCCTCACCTGCCTTGGTCTCTTTGCCGGGGGCCTGCTCCCTGCGGGCGCTGCCGAGGCGCCTTGGTATGCCTATCTGGGCGGCTCGATCGGCGTTATTTTCGTGGCGGCGGGCAGTTGGGTCATTGCCCGAATAGGTGCGGTTAATTCGGCTCTGCTGATCATCGGCGGCCAGATGGTAACAGGGGTAGCGTTTGATTATATCAGCGCCGTTCCAGCGTCATTTTGGGCGAACGCGGCCGGAATTGTTCTCATCGTCGGCGGAATGATGATCAGCCGCCGACGCAAAGCCGGCGGCTCGCAATAGCCAAGCGCTGCGTTGCTATTCTGGTGCCATCGCTGGCCGAACAATTTCATCGGCCGGTCGCAAGCCACGGGACGGCCGCATTTTCTCTTCACTCAGCCCTTAGTCGCCGGGCGACATTCATAAGCATCCTGTCGGCGCTCCTTGCGCCCAACAAGGAAAGCGAAACGTTTCCCGCACAATTGACAATGGGAAAAGCCAGTTGCGGGCAGCCGCTAAGGCCTGAGAGACACAGAAGCTTGATGCAGGCGGAACGAAATACGGCGAAGCTTTCCGGTTCAGCATCGCGCCTTGGCGGGCTCTTGGCCAAGGTCGGAAGAGCGACAATCACGTTTTCGCAGAGCAATCGGTCGATCTGCTGGGAAAACAGGGCGGCGATCCTGCGTGCCTCGCGCACCTCCTCGTCCTCCACGCGAGATCCTGACAGAAGACGCTCAGCAATATCGGGCGCGATGGCTTCAGGGCTCCGCTCGAAAAGTGCTTTATTGCTTTCCCAGGCTTCTCTTTGCAGGATGGTGATGAACGCCAAAGCAAGATCCGCGAGGCTGAACGAGGCGATCGCATCGGTCCTGCGAATAGGCATGGCCACTGATTGGAGGCTGGCGATCATCTCGTCGGCGACCGCGTCGTCGATGGTTTCGAAGACATTCTCGGCAATGAGAATAGATGGCGGTCGGTCATTTGCCGCGGGCATGCCGACGGCGCTCATCACCGCGGCCATTGGTTCCAGGCTTCTCGTCATGAAGCCCGGCACATCAAAGCTTGGCGCCAGCGGACGCAATGTGTTGTTGTCGAGGTTTCCATGTGTCGGCCGCCAGCCGATGAGGCCGTTGACGGCGGCGGGCAGCCGGATGGAGCCGGACGTATCTGTTCCAAGGCCGATATCCGCCAGGCCAGCGGCAACCGCGACGGCCGAGCCCGACGACGATCCGCCGGGGATGAGGTCGGGATCGCGCGGATTGATCGGCATTCCGAAATGGATGTTGCCGCCGATCAGGGAATAGGCGAGCTCATCCGTATTGGTTTTGCCGACGAAACAGGCGCCGGCATCGAGCAGCGTCTGGACCAGGGGCGCCGTCGATGTCTTGATGCCGGAGGCTGCGAGCACCGCGGCATTGCCGGCTGCGGTCGGATAGCCGGCAACGTCGAAAAGGTCCTTGACCGCCAGGCGAAGGCCGGAAAGCCGGCCGATGGCCGCGTGCCCGACATCCGCATCCGGATAGGGCATGAAAGCGTTCCATGGGTCTCGCACTTGCCCCGGCTCCCTAGATCTTCAGATGTTGCAGCACACGGCTGCGACTATCTGGACCATTGGGGCTTTCGTCTTCGATCGCCCCCAGTTTGAGAATGGCCCAGCGGTCTGCCACCGAAAGGGCGAAATCCAGGTTCTGTTCGACCAGCAGAATGGTCGTGCCGCGCCTTTCGCGGTCGGCCCTTAATGCTTTGGCGATGTTCTGAACGACGGAGGGCTGCAGGCCTTCGGAGATTTCGTCGATCAACAGTAGTTTTGGCCGCAGCATCAGTGCCCGCGCGAGGATCAGCATTTTCTGCTCCCCGCCCGACAAGGTGCCGGCCTTCTGTGCGAGCCGGTCTTTGAGGAAAGGGAAATAACCGTAAACCCGCTCCAGGGCGGATGCCAGATCCCGATCGCCCTTCAGCGCGAGGCGCAGATTGTCGCGGATGGAGAGATCCTGAAACAACGGCAATTCCTGAGGGGCATAGCCGATGCCGGAAGCGATCAACTCGGCGGGTTTCCTGTCGGTGATGACAGCACCGTCGACCTCGATCTTGCCTTTGCCGACACGCAGGAAGCCAAGGATCGTCTTCAGCAGGGTCGTTTTCCCCATGCCGTTCTTGCCCATGAGGGCGAAGATTTCGCCCGGCCGGATGGCGAGCGACACGCCATTGACGACATCGACCGCGCCATACCCGCTCGATACGGCGCTGAGCTTGAGTTTGAACGCGTCAGCCATGGGCGCCTCCTGCGTAGATGGTGCGAACCGTTTCGGAATTGACCACGTCATTCACCGTGCCGTCGAGAACGAGCTTGCCCTGGTGGAGAACCACGATGCGGCTCGATATGTCGCGCACGAAATCCAGATCGTGTTCGACCAGGATGGCGGCGAAACCCATCTCGTCCGTCAGCTTCTTGAGGATGGTTCCGATGGTCATGCGCTCGGTCTTGGTAAGACCCGCAGTCGGCTCGTCGAGAAGAATGATGCGTGGTTCCAGAGCGACGACCATCGCCAGTTCGAGGGCCTGCCTTTGACCGTGCGACAGCAGCGACACCGGCTTGTCCAGCATGTCAGCCATGCCGGTGAGCGTCAGGATCTCGGCCGCAGCGGCCGGCAGCATGATCTCGGCGAGCGATCGCATCGGGTCGGGCCTCTCGCGGCTGAAACGCGCCATCTTGAGGCATTCGCCGATGGTCATGCTGTCGAAGATGCTGGCGACCTGGAATTTTCGGCCGACGCCGAGGGCGACGATCCGTTCGGGTGCACGACCGGCAATATTCGTGCCGATGATATCCACTTGACCTTCGATCTGCTGGGTACCGTCTGACAGACAACGCATCAGCGTGGTCTTGCCGGCGCCGTTCGGGCCGACCAGGCTGACGAGTTCTCCGGCGCCGATTTCAAGGTCGATGCCCTTGAGGACGGAAAAGCTGCCATAGGACTTGCCGAGACCGCGGATCGACAACAGGCTTTTGCCTGCCAATGCACCATCCTTGGCGACGATACGCGTCGGCAAGGATTTCAGAGTGCTGCTGGAGTTCGCCGACTGCAGGGATCGCGTCAGCAGGGAGGCGAGGCCGCCCGGCAAAAGGATGATCATGGCGACGAAGAGCGCACCGATGATCAGTTGCCACAGGAAGGGCAGATCGCCCGAAAGACTGGCGCTCAGGTAATCGATGCCGATTGCGCCGAACAAGGGTCCGATGATCGTTCCCCGGCCACCGAGCGCCGTCCAGACGACGAGTTCGGTTCCGAATACGAAACCGGTGTTTTCAGGCGCGACGACACCGGAGGCGTTGGCATAAAGGAAGCCTGCCAGGCCGCATACGCCGGCGAGAACGCCTGTCAGGACGATCTTCAGCCGAGCGGGGTTCATGCCGAGATAGGCGATGCGGGCTTCGTTGTCGCGGATTGCGACGAGCAGACGGCCGGCGTCCGACCGGACGAAGACGATGGCAAGAACGGCCAAGACCAGCAGGCACGCGCCCGACAGGCGGAAATAGCCGGGAAGCCCGAGCGGGAGGGTTTCGTAACCGACGAGGCCGCTCGAGGAACCGGTCCAGGTACCGCCTGAAAAGATGAGCTGTGTGATGACGATCGGCACGACGAGTGAGATCACGGTGGCATAGAGCGCTGTCGATCCGTGATAGAACGACAGCCAGCCGACGGCGAGACCAAGCGCGAGCGGAACGAGCACGGCGGCGGCAAGGGCGACGACGAAAAGCGCCGGGCTTGCGCCGATATGGGTGAGAACCATGGCGGTGGCATAGGCGCCCACGCCAAAGAATGCCGCCTGCCCGAAGGTGAGAACACCCGTATAGCCCCAAAGCAAGTCGACGGTGATCGCCAGCATGGCGTAGATCATCGAACGCGTCAGTACGTTGAGGCTGAAGCGACCGAGAAACATCGGCCCGAAGACGATCAGCAGGAGAGCTGTGAGCGCCAGCGCCAGAAGAAGGACAAGCCGGAGTTTTTGTCTGTCAGGCACGGGCAAATCCCTTCGGACGTATGCGCAGTGTGATTGCGCAGAGGACGGCTACGGTGATGCCGCCGAGGATTGGACTGAAATAGGTGCTGACGAGCACCTGAGCGGCCCCGAAGATGAGACAGGCGGCAGCAAGCGCGGCGAAAGAAGAGCCTGCGACCATCACCAGCATGAAGGCGCCTGTCAGCCAGGCGACGCCCATATTGGGATCGACGCTGGTCAGCGGCGCGAGCAGCACGCCGGCAAGGGCGGCAAGGCCCGTGCCGATCATGAAGGTCGCGAGCCGAACCTTTTCGGTATCGATACCGAGTCCGCGCGCCAGCGTTTCATTCATGATGACCGCCCGAGCGGAAAGACCAAGCCTTGTCCCATCGAGCAGCAAGGTGAAGCCGAGCCCCATACCGACGGCGGCGACAATGGCGAAAAGACGGTAGGCCGAGTAGCCAGTCCCAAAGAGATCGAAGGTGCCGGGCAGCAGCGCCGGCGTGAACTGGACATCACGGCCGAACCAGAGCGTGATCAGCTGGCCGATGACGATGCCAAGGCCCCAGGTTGCAAGAATGGCGTCGAGCGGGCGGCGATAGAGAGGCCGCACGATGAACCGTTCGGCAACACCGCCGAGGATCGCGCCGACGAGAAACGCGAAGGGAATGGCAAGCCACGGATTGAGGCCGAACCCGCTGACGACGACAGCGCAGTAGGCCCCGATGGTCAGCCATGCGCCATGCGCGAAATTGATGATCTTCAGCACGCCGAAGATCGCAAGCAGCCCGGCGGCAACGATGAAGAGAATGGCCGCAGTGCTGACAATATCGAGAAAGAGCGTCATTTCTAGAACTCCGATGCTGGAGGCGGGGCGCCCTGCCCCGCCACGCTGGTTTCAGAGATTCGGGCACTGATCGCCGGGATTGACGTCCTTGAAGCTATCGACGACTGCAACGCTGCCGCCGTCCTTGACCTGGCCAAGATACATCGTCAGCGGCGCATGGTGCTGCTTGTTCATGGAGATCTTGCCGCGCGGACCGGTGAAGGACACGTCAGGAAGGGCTTTGAGCACGTCCGCCGTATCGGTGCTGCCGGCCTTTTCGACGGCTGCCTTGTAAAGGTAGATCGCTTCATATTGGGGCACGGAAAGATCGTTCGGCGTGCGCAATTCCTTGCCGAACTTCTTGTCCATGGCCGAGAGAAAAGCCTTGTTTTCCGGGCTGTCGATGCCGGTGACGTAGGATGCGGAGAGGAAGATGTCCTTGGCATCCGCGCCCATGCTCTTGGCGGTGCCTTCGTCGACCGCGAGATTGCCGTAAGGCAGGGTGACGCCAGACGAGCGCAACTGCTTGGTCAAGGTCACGTTCGGTGCGCCGCCGGCCGTCGAGGTGATAATGGCATCGGCGCCGGAGGAGCGGACCTTGGAGATGATGGCCGTCCAGTCGCTGCCATCCATCGGCAGATATTCTTCGCCGACGATCTGAGCGCCGGCCTTTTCGATATAGCCCTTGGCGAAGGTCAGCATGCCGCGTCCGAAAGCGTAATCCGAACCGATCAGGAAGAACTTCTTTGCGCCCTGTTTGCTGATGAAATTGTCGACGACAGGCGGCACCTGCTGTTCCGGAACCCAGGCATCGACGAAAAGATTGGCATTGCAGGATTTGCCTTCATAGAAGGACGTGTAGATGTATGGCACGTCACCCTTGGAAATGATCGGCAGCCCGGCATTGCGCGCAGCACTCGTCTCCATCGAGATGACGACGTTCACCTCCTTCTGGAAAACCAGGGAATCGAAGGCCTTTTGCGCGCCGGCCGCCCCTGATGCATCGTCGGCGATCTCAAGCTCCAATGGCCGCCCGAGCACGCCGCCTTTGGCATTGATTTCTTCGACGGCGAGCTCCGCAGCTTGGACGACGGACGGCGCGACCACGCTGTTTGCGCCTGACAGCCCCACGGGTACGCCGATTTTGATCGGGTCTTCGGCGAAAGCTGCGGTGGCGAATGCTGCAGATGCCAGTGTAAGAATTATGGTTTTCATTTGCATTTTGTTCCCCTTTCTTGAGTGGGTCGATGTTACCCGTAGACATCGGCTCGGCGGTCGCCGAGCAGATGATTGAAGCTGTTGAGTGTGCGGGTTTCCGTCACGCTCGACAGATCGATTTGCGCCAGGAGGATTTCCTCGCGATCGGCACTGGCCGGACCAGATATCGGCCAGCCCTGCGGGCCGACGATCAGGCTGCGGCCGATGAAGGACTGGCCGCGCTCGACGCCGATCCGATCGGCGCAGACGATGTAGAGGCCATTGGTGTGGGCCGCCGCCTTGTGGAGGATATTGGCCATCGGCTCGGCAATACTTTCCGCACCGGCCATCGGTACCCAGTTCGTGGGCACGCAGACCAGTTCGGCGCCGGCCAGCGCCAACTGACGAAACGTTTCCGGAAACCAGCCGTCGTAGCAGATGGCAATGCCGATACGGCCGAAGGGCAGGTCGAATACCGGCAGCCCGAGATCGCCTTTTCTGAAAAGACGGTTTTCGTTGTTCCACAGATGAAGCTTACGGTATTTGCCGATATATCCCCCGGGACCGCAAAGAAGAGCGCTGTTGTAAAACCGGTCGCCATCCTGCTCGGCAACGCCGCTGACGATGTAAAGGCCAAGCTCCTTGGCAAGGCGGCAGAGCGTCTCGGCACTCGGGCCGCCGGGTACCGGGCCGGCCAATGCGGCGACCTCGTCGCCGTCACGGAAGCTATAGCCGCTATCGGCCAGTTCCGGCAGAACGACGATCTCCGCGCCCCTGGTCTTTGCCGACCTCACCAGCCGCTCGATAGCCGCGAGATTACCGGCGCGATCACCGACGATCGGTTCGAATTGGACGGTTGCGACGGTTACCGTCCGTGCGGCTGAGGTCTTGACGGTCAATCTTGTCTCCAAACGCAAAAAACCTCTGGCACGGAATTCAATCCGTGAACCAGAGGCTACATAGCCATGATGTGAATGCGGCAGCCCTGCCGCCGAGCAAACCTGCTCGTTGTCTTTAGGCTTGCACGAAAGAATGTGACCGTCAAGCGGCTTTAGCAGGCATCTTCAGGGCGCACAGGTTCGGCGACCTAAGGTTGAGTTTCTGCGCCGATGGAAAGTCCGAGGCTTTTCATCGTGTCTTGCGCGGCAATTATGGATTCGGCGATCGTCGCCATCGGAACGCGCTTCGACGTCGCCTGATCGCGCAAGAGCTTATAGGCCGCCTCCTCGTCGAGACCATTCATGACCCGCAGCGCCGAAACGGCTTTTTCGACCAGCCGGCGACTTTTCAAGGTTTCCTCGAGTTTCTGCACCTTGCCGGCGAGCCGTTTTTCGTAGCTATGCCGATAGCGTGCAAGCGCAAATTGCGTCAGGATGCCGAGCGGCCGCAACGGTTTGCTGATAACGCCGTGAGCGTTGAGATCGATGATCGCCTGGAGCGCTGTCGGGCTCTCATATGTGACGATCGCGATGATCGCCGTCTGCTGGAGGTCGATAATCTGCAGCGCGTGCTCGACATGCACATCCTCGACATGCAGGAAGACGGTGTCTACGTCGGGAGGCAAAGCTGGCGGAAGCGGCCAAGTGGCCCGAACCTCGCAGCCAAGGCGCTTGAGATGGGCGATCAACACGTCGCCGTCCTCGTCGCGCGGATGGACGACCAGAACGCGTGCACGCCGCAGATCCTGAACGATCCTGCTCGGTCCCGCCATCTCAGGCCTCCAGCCAAACGTCTTCGAACCGCGACGCCGTCAGGTACGGGTCCGGCCGGATCGGGCCAGGCGCCTGCCAGGCAATGTCGAAAAGCCCATCGGCCCGCGCCACGCCGATGCGGGGATGCAACCAGAGATGACGGGTATCGGCGTCGAAGTTGATCCGGCCTTCCGGAGCCAGAAAATCTTCCAGGAGAATTTCTTCGGAAATGCGATGGGTCTCGAGCGAGCCGGCCCGGGCAAGCGCGCGGGCAAAAAGGTGAACCTGCGCATAGGCCGGCTGCGACCAGACGCTCGTGGTGAACTCCTGGCCGAAACGGGCTTTGAATGCTCCCACGAAGCGCTCATTTGCCTCGTTCTCGACCGTCTGGAAATAGGTCGCCGAGAGAATATGGCCGGTGCAAGCGTCGGCTCCGATCTCGCGAATCTCGCTCTCGGCCATGGTCAGACTGGCAATCGGAACCCGCGTTCGATCGATTCCGGCCTCGGCATACATGCGGTAAAAACGCTGCGCCGGCCGGCCGATGATTGTCGAGAAAATGGCATCAGGCTTGAGACGAACGATATCGGAAATAACCGAACGCAAGGTTTGTTCGTCGGCATGAAGAGGAAGATATCGCTCGCTGACGACTTCACCGCCCTTTGCCTCTACCACATCGCGCATGACCCGATTGGATTCGCGCGGATAAATATAATCCGCACCGACGAAGAAGATCCGGCGTCCATGGTGGCGGAGAAGGTATTCTGCGAGCGCGAAAGTATTCTGATTAAGGGTGGCGCCGGTATAGACCACATTTTCCGAATATTCGAAACCTTCATACATCGACGGATAAAACAGCAGTCCGTTGTGCCGCTCGACGATCGGCAGCACCGCCTTTCGGCTGGCTGACATCGACGCACCGAAAATGATGTTGACGTCGTCATCGGCCAGAAGGCGCCGTGCCAGATTGCGATAGGCGGTTTGATCGCCGCCCGGATCATAGGCAATCGGAACGATGGGCTTGCCAAGCACGCCCCCCGCCGCATTGACTTCCTCGATCGCAAGTGCGGTGCCAAGAAAGTGCTCGGTTTCCGTAATTTCGCTAATTCCGCTTCTGGAAAACAGCACTCCCACCCGCCATTCGGAGCTTGTCATCTTTGCCTTTTCCGACGTGTTGGAGGTTCGAAAGCGGTGAATGCCTCAGTTCCGCGCTTTCGACTTCCATACCCTTAGTGCTTTTTCATGGGATCCTGCAAGCGGGTGCGATGCAGGTCGCTCTCACAGCAGACTGAGACGGGAACTACCGACTGTGAGCCGTTGCAGGCATCACATCGTCGGGGATCGGGCACACATAGGCTTTGCCGCTGGTCTTTTCCCGCCACTCTGCCGTCGCGGCTGCCAGGAGGTCGGATGACGACATCAAGGCGAGACCCGTGGTCGCAAGCGTCTTGGCCGCATGCGCCATGGCTTTGTGCGCGGCCGGGCTCTTTCCCTGCGCGACGACCTGCCAGGTGTGGGGATTGGTGCCGATCGCCCAGGCTGGCGCCCAGCATTGCGCGGTCGGCGTCACCCAGCTGACGTCGCCGACATCGGTCGATCCGGCCCGGAAATGCGATTGTCCCTCGAAATCGCGCAGACCGGTGTGCAAGGGCGTCGAGCCATCGACCTTGGCGTTGGAGAATACGTCGCCCTTGATCTGGTAGAGGCGGATGCTGCTCCTGATCGCTTCCTGCGAGAAGGTTTCCTGGATCTTCCGGGCGAAGGCCATGTCGGCATCGTCGAAGGCTATCGGCCCGAGCGTGACCATGTTCTCGTGCATTGCCGTTTCGAGCGTGATGTTGGGAAGAAGGTTCGTCGAGGCGGTGTCGAACACGATCTCGACCGCGGTTTCGGTCATCATCGCCGCACCTCGTGCAACTTTCTCGACGCGCCCTGCAAGCTCAAGCGCCTGTGGCATGTCAGGCGCCCTGATCAGATAGAGAACCTCGGCGCTGGCCTGCACGACATTGGCGGCCCTGCCGCCGGTGTCGGTGATCGCGTAGTGAACGCGACAATCCTGCGGCATGTGTTCACGCAGGAAATTGACGCCGACATTCATGAGTTCGACCGCATCGAGCGCCGAACGGCCGAGATGGGCGCTGTTGGCAGCATGTGCCGCGACACCCCTGAAGCGATAGTAATATTCGAGAACGGCAAGATTGTTCGTTGAACGAACACCGTTGAACGGAGCCGGATGCCAGGTCAGGGCGGCATCGACGTCATCGAATGCGCCGGCGCGAACCATGAAGGTCTTGCCGGAGCCGCCCTCCTCCCCCGGGCAGCCGTAATAGCGCACCGTTCCGGGCAGGTTGTTCGCCTTGAGGTGGCCGGCAAGCGCAACCGCCGCCATCAGCGATCCGACGCCAAGCAGATTGTGCCCGCAGCCGTGACCGGTTGCTCCCGCCGCCTCGGGAAGAGGCTCGGCCACGTCGGCGGTCTGGCTCATTCCGGCCAGGGCATCGAATTCGCCGAGGAAAGCAATCACCGGCTTGCCGCTGCCGGATTCGCCGATGAAGGCCGTTTCCATGTCTGCGACGCCGCGGCGCACGGCAAAGCCGTTTTCCTCGAGTGTCCTAGCCAGCGATTGCGACGAGCGCCGCTCCTCGAACTTCAACTCCGCGAAATCCCAGATACTGTCGCTGAGAGCGATATAATCCGGCTTCATCTTTTCGATCGTCGCGGCAATGGAGCCGATCGCGTCAAGATTCATGGCATTTCCTCGCTGTCTGTCCTGCCGCCACAGGGACGTGTTGCACCGGATCCGGCAGGATTGCCTGCCGGATCTCCTGTTGACTGTCGAAGCGGGATGGCGGCGCCCGACCTACCGGGCCCGGCAGTTCAGGCTCAATTGTCGAGCGAAACTTCCCAAAGACGGGCATTCGATTGCCAGACGGGCTGGCCCTTCAGCTTCTTGGTCGCGCCCCAGACATCGACCATGTCATAGAGGAAGATGCCCGGCATTTCCTTGAGCATCAGCGTGTGAAACTCGTCGAACATCGCCTGACGCTTTGTCTGGTCGGCTTCCGCATAGGCGGCCTTCATCAACTCGACGGCCTTCGGGTCATCCCACATCAAAGAAGCGTTCTTGTCCTTGTTACCGACATAGAAGCCGTACATCAGCGCCGGATCGAGCCGCGGTGCGACCGATTGCGAGATGATCTGGTAGTTGCCGGACCGGCGGCGATCGACCTGCGTCGCATAGTCGAGCACCTCGATCTGCACATTGAGACCTGCCTGCTGCATCATGGCCTGCGCCATCACCGCGGCCGGGAAGCTTGGCACGTTGCTGCGCTTGTTGGCGATGATGGTAATCGGCTCGCCCTTATAGCCGGCCGTCGCAAGCTCTTTCTTCGCGGCCTCGATGTCGTAGGGCAGACGCTCCTTCTGGACATCGTCGAAATAGAGCGAGTCTTGCGAAACCATCGAACCGTTGGCTGCGCCGGTGCCATTGGAGGCGGCCTCGACGAGCTGGTCGAGATCGAGTGCCATCGCCATGGCGCGACGCACGCCGGGATTGCTCAGAACCTTGTCGCGCGTCTGGATGTAGAAGAGGTTTTTGCCGTTGTTGCGCGCCACGATCAGCTGCATCGTGTCGCTCGTCTTGAATTCGGGAATGAGATCCGGCGAAATCTCGGCGGTGTCGAGCACGCCGGACTGAAGGCCGGCCTTTACGGTCGAAGCATCGGGAATGACCATGAACTTGATGCCATCGACGAGAGGGCGCTTGGAACCGACCATGCCGTCGGGCTTGCCGTCATTCTCTGGCGAGACATAATCGTCGAACTTGGCGAGATGGATATACTCGCCCTTCTTCCATTCATCCCATTTGAAGGGACCGGTGCCGATCGGCTTGATGAAGCTTCCGTCCGCGCCGACCGATTCCGGGGAAATCATCCCGGTGTAACCGCATTCCGGGCGCGACATCAGGCCAAGGAAAACTGCGGATGGCTTTTCCAGCGTGATGCTGACTGTGGAAGCATCGACTGCCTTGACCCCCGTAACATGCACGCTGCCGCTGCCGTCGAAGTCGGGAAGGCAGGTCCATTTCGTTTCGGGCTTGAGATAACGGTTCCAGTTCCACACGACGTCATCGGCGGTCAATGTCTTGCCGTTGTGGAATTTGACGTCGTCACGCAGTTTGAAGCTGTAGTTCAGCCCATCGGCCGAGACTTCAAAACTCTTTGCCAGCAGCGGCTTGACCTCGCCGTTGTTGGCATAGCCGACGAGCCCCTCGACGATATGCAGGATGACGCCATCGGTATTGCCGTCGCGATTGACGCCCGGATTGTTGCTGCGCAGATCGGAACTTTGAGCCACGACGATGTCGCGGGCGTTGACCACGCCGGTCATCGCCATCAACATGGTGCCTGCAAGAAGAAGCTTGTGCATTGTTCTACCCTCTTTTTATGGATTGTTAGGATCGGAGTTCATCCCAGCAGGCGCGCGAAAGCCTGCCGATGGTTTCAAGCGCGACCGTGTAGCCAGGGGTGCCGTCCGGCATTTCCTGCGGCACCTCGTCGGTATAGGCGGCGATGATGTAGAAGGGGGAACCCTCGCGATAGACGATACCGGCATTCATGCGGCCGCGCTTTCCTGTGCCGCCCTTGTGGGCGACGAGCACACCGAAGGGTAGCCGGGAGGGAATGGCATAACGCAGGATCTGGTTCTTCAGGGTTTGAAGCGCGTAAGCGCTGAGCGCCTGCGAGCAGCCGAGCCGGTCTGCGGCTTCCCGCGAATCCTGCGCATCCAGGATGGTCTGCAGCAGATAGACCTGATCCCGCGCCGTCGTCGTGGTGACGGCCTTCAATGAATGATCGGGCGACAGCGCCAAGGGAGGGATGAGGAAGCGATGGTTGGTGCCCGTCATGCCGATCGACTTGCAATAGCTGTCGACCTCTTCGAGCGTCAGCCTTTCGAAGACCATCTTGGTGCAGACATTGTCGCTCAGCACCATCATGCCGGTGATGGCATCGCGCAGCGATATGACGATACCAGGCGTCAGATAGCGGAACATCCCGCTCGCCACTTCCTCAGCGAAACGTTTTTCGTAGGTGATCTGTTCGTCCAGGTCCAGGCGGCCTTCATGGGCGGCCTTCAGGGCCGCCATCATGATCGAGGTCTTTCGGGTGCTGGCGGAAGGGGTTTCCTCGTCCGCGCCTCTGCCGATCGTTTCGCCGCTGCCAAGTGCACGCACCATGAAGCGCGTCACGAACGGCTGGGTATCGCAGATCGCGTTCAATCGCTCCGCGAGCTTTGCGGATTCAATCATCGTCGTCATGTCAGTTCTCCAGGCGCCATTTGAGGATCACGCCGCCCTGAGCATTGTGGTCCAGAGCGGGGATGGCCGAGAGAAGCCTTTGCGTATAGGCCTCCTTCGGGCTGTCGAAAACCGTATCGCGGTCGCCCTCTTCGATGATCCGGCCGTCCTGCATGACGACGACGCGATCGGCCACCTGTTCGACCACGCCGAGATCGTGGCTGATGAACAGGCAGGAAAAGCCGTAGCGTTTTTGCAGATCGGACAGGAGTTCGAGCACCTGCGCCCGGACCGTCACGTCAAGCGCCGATACCGGCTCGTCGGCGATCAGGAATTTCGGCCGGCGCGCAATGGCCCGGGCAATCGCCACGCGCTGACGCTGGCCGCCTGAAAGCTCATGCGGATAGCGCCCGGCGTAGTCGGCCCCAAGGCCGACCTCCTCCAGCGTCTCCAGGGCGCGCTTGCGCTTAGCCATAGCGTCGAGATCGGCAACGAGCCGCAGCGCTTCTTCCACAAGCGCGAGGATGGTCATGCGCGGATTGAGCGAGGAATAAGGATCCTGAAAAACCATCTGGCAATTCAGCCGATAATCCATCCAATCGTCGTTGCGGCTGCGTCCCTTGAACCGGATATCGCCTTCGCTCTCGCGGACCAGCCCGGCAATGGTGCGGCCGAGCGTGGTCTTGCCGGAACCCGAACCGCCGACCAGTGCCACGACTTCGCCCTCGTGGATATCGATGCTGACGCCATGCAGCGCCCGTTTCGGCGTTGCCTTCTTCATCAGCGACCGCCGGCCCGCATAGTCGACGACAATATCCCGCGCCGAAACCATCGGCGCCTTGGTCTTGTCGATCGTCCGCGTCTCTCCGCGGAACGGCAGGGAGGAAAGCAGCTTCTTCGTATAGGCACGCTGCGGTGCGTCGAGCAGATCGGCGGTGCGCCCTTCTTCGACGATCACGCCCTTTTCCATGACGACGATGCGGTTCGTGTAGCGGGCAACCATCGGCAGATCGTGACTGATCAGCAGCACGGCGGTGCCTTCCGCCTGCGTCAGCTCCACCATCAATTCCATGACATCGCGCTGGATCACGGCATCGAGCGCGGTCGTCGGCTCGTCGGCGATCAAGAGCGCCGGTTTCAGCAGCATGACGGATGCCAGCATGATGCGCTGGCGCATGCCGCCCGAGAATTCGTGCGGATAGGCAGTGAGCGCCCCGGCGGGATCGTGGATTCCGACCCGGTTCAGCATGTCGAGGATCCGGCTGCGCCGCTCTTCCTTCGAAAGTTTCGTATGCAGCTGCAGCCCTTCTTCGAGTTGGCGGCCGACGGTCATCGAGGGATTGAGCGAGGTCATCGGCTCCTGGAAGACGACACCGACTTCTGCACCACGCAATTGGCGCAATTGCGCGCCGTTCATGGAAAGCACGTCGCGTCCCTTGTAGGCAACGGAGCCGCCGATCACCTTGATGGGCGCCGGCAGCAGCGAGATCAGGGCGCGTGTTGCCAGCGTCTTGCCCGATCCGCTTTCTCCGACGATGCCGAAGATCTCGCCGGGCGCGATGTCGAAGCTGACGTCCTTGACAACCTGCACACCGGTTCCGGTGACCTGAAGCGACAGGTTGCGGACATTCAAAAGCGTTCTATTGGTCATTTCAGCCCCCTCATCCGCGGATCAAGCTTGTCCCGAAGAGCGTCGCCCAGAAGATTGATGCCGAGGAGCGTCAGGGCGATCGCCAGGCCCGGGAAGAGACCCAGCCAGACCGCCTGCTCGATGAATGGCCGGCCGGCGGCCAGCATGTTGCCCCAGGTCGGTGCCGGTGGCGGAACGCCGAGGCCGAGAAAGCTGAGCGCGCTTTCGGAAAGGATCGCCCAGCCGAACATCGAGGTCGCCAGCACGGTGATCGGAGCGATGCAATTGGGGAGGATATGGCGGAACATGGTGTAGAGCTCGCCATTGCCCATCACCTTGGAGGCCTCGATGAATTCCCGCTCGCGCAGTGACAGGACGGCACCCCGGACAACGCGGGCCATGGAGGGAGAATAGGCAATGCCCAGCGCGAAGATGATGCCATATTGGTTGGCGCCGAAGACGGCGAGCAATCCCAGCGCCAGAAGGATGCCCGGAAAGGCAAGAAGCGCATTGTTAACGGCCATGATGACCGCATCGATCCAACCGCGGGCGTAGCCGCTGACGAGACCGATCAGCGTGCCGCAGACCGTCGCGAATGTGACCGTCAAGGTGCCGATCCAGACGCTCGCCCGGGCGCCGACGATCAGGCGGCTGAGCACGTCGCGGCCGAATTCGTCGGTTCCGAGCCAGTGGGCGCTGCTTGGTGCCGCCAGCCGTGCCGTGAAGCCGAGCTTCATCGGATCATAGGGGGTCCAGAAAAGGCCGATCGCAGCGGAGATCAGCAATGCGGCAATCAGAATGCTGCCGATGAAGCCGTTGAACGTGACGTTTTTCATTCGGCGACGACCCGCGGATCGAACAGGGGATAGAGCAGGTCGACGACCAAATTGACCAGCACATAGGATAGCGAGACGAACAGCAGGCAGCCCTGGATCACGGGGTAATCGCGGGCAAAAATGCTGTCGACCATCAGTCGCCCGAGCCCCGGAATGGTGAAGACCGTCTCGATGACGGCAATGCCGCCGAGCAGATTGCCGAGGATCAGACCGATGACTGTCCAGGTCGGGCCGAAGGCATTCTTGAAGGCGTGCCGCCAAAGGACGGCGCTTTCGGAAAGACCCTTGGCCCGGGCGTGGGTGATATAGTCGAGGCGCAGCACTTCCAGCGTCGAGGCGCGTGCCATGCGGATCAACACACCCATCTCGTGAACGACCAGGGTCATGATCGGCAGCACGAGGTAGACCAGGCCGCCGGTAACGTTGCTGCCTATCGAGACATAGCCGAGGACCGGTAACCAGCCGAGTTTCAAGCCGAAGAAAAGCAGAAGCAGGAGTCCGAGCCAGAATGTCGGGATCGACAGCAGGATCGTGGCCGTGCCGACCAGCGCCAGGTCCGTCAGACTGTTCTGCCGCCAGGCGGCGATGACACCCGCCGGCACGGCGATGAGGCTCGCCAGAAGGACGGCGACGACAACGATTTCGGCGCTGACCAGAAAGCGTGATGCGACGAGCGGCAGAACCGGCTCGTCATTGACGATCGAGCGGCCGAAATCACCCTGGACGACATTGGCGGTCCAGATCAGGAACTGTTGCGGCAGCGATTTGTCGAGGCCGAGTTCCGAGCGCATCGCCGCGATCTGCTCCGGCTCAGCCATATCGCCCAGCATCAGTGCCGCCGGATCGCCGGGTATGAAGCGGATCAGCGTGAAGACAGTCACCGAGACGAGGGCGATCGTCGGCAATGCCATCAGCAGGCGGTTCAGAACGAATTTCAGCATTTTTGTTCCCCGCGATGGGCAACGGACAGTACCCGGCGCCATCGGTTTCGTTGCTGCAGACTATGATCGAATGAAGAAATATCCGCAATATTATGCGATTCTGTCATAAGTCTATGCGGAATATGACCGCAACCAAAGCGGCTGCGTTGGTGTAAGAGTTCAGGCTAAAAATTTGATTTTAAATGTCTTTTTGCGAAAGCTTAATCTGTCGCTTTAAGGCATCGCTCAGAGCATGGGCGGCAATCGAGAGTGGCGTCCCAACCGCCCTCGCCAATCCGAATTCCTGGGTCGCGCGTGGCACGAAAGGACGGTGGACCACCGGCAGATGGCGATAGAGATTTGCATAAAAGCTGCTGATGATCGTGACCCCGAGGCCATGCGCGACGTAGGAACAGGCGGAACTGTTGGTATGCGTCTCGATCTTGACGATCTGCTTGATGCCGGCCCGTCGGAAGGTCTGGTCGAGCGCCATGCGGTTCGGCCGTTGGCGGCCGATCAGAATGAGAGGAACGTCGCGCAAATTCCTGACCGTGATTTCCTCCAGTTTCGCAAGAGCATGATCCTTCGGAACGACGCAGACGCTTTCGCCGGTGGCGACGCGCTCGACCTCGATGCCCGGTCCGCTCTCGCCCTCCATGCGCAGAAAGCCGAAATCGATCACCCGCTGCTCGACGAGCTTGTTGATCGCGGTCGTCGTCTCGAAGAAGGTTTCGATCCGCACACCTGGGAAATCGCTGATGTAATCGGCCAGCATTGCCGGCGCGAAATGCTCCCACATGCTGCTCGGCAGGCCGATGCGGACGATCTCCGGGCCGGCGGCGCCGCTTCTTAAGTCCTCCGCGTGGCCCGACATCCGATCGACCGCGAGCAAGATGTTTTCGGCATCGCGGGCAAGAAGCAGGGCCTCGGGGGTGGGGATGAGACGGCCTTTGTCGCGCACGAAAAGCGACATCGAAAGGTCCGCCTCGAGCTGCTGCAGGAGGCGGCTGACGCCGGACTGACTGAGCCCCATCGTCTTTGCCGTGGCAATCGTCGACCCTGTCGCCAGAAGCGTGCGCAGGACTTCCAGTTGCTTGATATTCATGTGTTTGCGATCCCCCGGGACGGTTCAGGCACCGTCATCATGCCCAGTCCGAAATGCTTTGAAGGAAGAGGCTGGCGGCCTTGGGCATCGGAAATTTCTCGCCGCTGATCAGCGCGTAGGCAACCGGCAGTTCCGGTTCGAGCGGAATGAACTGCAGCGGCAGCGTCGCATATTCGCGGGCGATGATCTCGCCGACCAGCGCAATGCCGAGCCCCTGCGTGGCCAGCGCGCAGGCACTCGCCACCGAATGCGCTTCGAGCAAGGGGCGTTGGCGGATGCCGTCCTTGTAGAACAACGCCTCCAGCTCATGGCGAACCGGTCGCTCCCTGTTCAGCATGATCAGATCCTGCCCCTTCAGATCGCCGACCGACAATTGCCGGCTGCCGGCGTTCGGATGATCGTTGTGCAGGACGCAAATGATCCGCGACGACAGGATCTTCTCCTGTTTCAATCCCGGGCTCATCAGCGGCAGACGCGCGAAGCCGAGATCGGCCTCGCCGTCGGCCACCATCCGTTCAATTGCGAGATAGCTGCCGGATGCGACTTCGACGCGCATCGGACCATTCGCTGCAAGAAAGTTCTTCACCAGCTTCGGAATGCGCGTCGAGGAAAGACTGGAGGGAAAGGCGAGCCGCAGCATGATCTCGCGCGATCGACCGCTCTCGAGCTCCATCGCCGCCGTTTTCAAGGCGCGCAGCCGGTCTGAAATGGCACGGATTTCCGGGCCGAGCTGCAGCCCCTCGCGGGTCGGTTGAAGCCGGTTCTTTTCCCGGTCGAAAAGCCGGACGCCGAGATAGTCTTCCAGTTGCTGCAATAAGCGGCTGGCATTCGATTGCGAGATACCAAGCTCGACGGAAGCGGCGATCGTCGAGCCTGTCGCGGCGATGGCGTCATAGGCTTCGATATGCTTCAGGCTGATCGCCGCACTCGTGTCGCGCGCCATTCTATCTCCAATGTCGATAGCCCTACCCGCAAACCGCATAAGATTGCGGACCTGCGGAAAGTTGAACATTTTCCGCTGAGAACCAAACTCACGGAAAGACTTTCGTCAATGGCCACCATTCTCCGGAAGATCGCGGAACAGGTCCTGTCGCGAACGACGTTCTCGAACGTCGCCATGGACCGGGCAAGAGATGCTGTGGTGGACACGATCGGCTGCATGATTGCAGGCAGTGGCGATGAAAGCGTTGCTGCGCTCACCCGCGCCTTCGACCGGGAAATCGCCGGAGGCGGCAAAGCGCGGCTTATCACCGGCGGCTCCGCCTCGCCCTCTTTCGCCGCACTCATCAACGCAACGGCGGCTCATGCGCTCGATTTCGATGACAATTTCCATCCGGCAAGGGCGCATGCTTCCGCGGTGCTGGTGCCGGCGCTGCTGGCGGTTCTGACGAGCGGCAAGGTGACAAGCGGAAGACGGTTTCTCGAGGCCTACCTGGCCGGGCTGGAAGCGCAGGCGGCTGTCGGCTTTGGCGTCAATCCCTCTCACTACAACAGGGGCTGGCACGCGACGGCGACGGTCGGCAGCATCGGGGCCGCGGCTGGCGTGGCACGGCTTCTCGGCGCCGACGAAGAGAGCCTAACCGCGGCGATGAGCCTCGCGACGAGCTTCGCCTGCGGCCCGAAAGGGCAATTCGGCACGAGCGCCAAACCGCTTCATGCCGGCATTGCAGCGCGCAATGCCGTGGACGCGGCGCGCATGGCGCTTGCGGGCATGAGCGGACGGGCGGATATCCTCGAACGGCCGCAAGGCTTCCTCGATCTTTTCGGGGGCGATGATGCCAAGGGCTGGGACGACCTGACATTCGAGAAGGAGCATATCATCGAAAGCCGGGGCGTGGTGACCAAGCGCCATCCCTGCTGCGCCTCGACCCATCGCGCAATCGACGCGCTTCTGGATCTGAAGCAGGAGCATGGGCTTTTGGCGGGCGACATTGCCAGGATCGAGGCGAAAGTCGGCATATCCGCTGTCCGCAACCTCGCTTATCCCGACCCTGCCGACGAGATGCAGGCACGCTTCTCGATGCAGTATTGCCTGGCGACAGCTTTCCTCAAAGGCTCCCTTAGCCTTTCGGATTTTACACGGCAGGAGATTGGGCGGCCGGAAATCCGGGAATTCATGCCGCGCATCGACATGCGGTCCTATTCGGCTGATGAGGAAAAAGGCGTGGAGCGCCTCCCGCATGTCGTCACGGTCATGATGCGCGACGGGCGCATTTTGAACAAATCCCGCTTGCATGCGAAGGGATCGCTCGAAGCGCCGATGAGCGTTCATGAACGTGAAGTCAAATTCATCGACTGCTTGCGCTGGGGAAGTCGGACTGCGTCCGGCGCCTCTTTCCTGCAGCTTCGCAAGCTTGCCGATGTTGAAAACCTGTCTGGCGACGATCTCTTCTGGAGCCTGATTGCAGACCGTTAGTCGCCTTGACAAGCCGTGGGGACGGACAGGCGGCGGGGAACGCCTCCCCGGCCGCATCATCGTTCAGGCGGCAGCCTTCTCAGGCGAGGTATTTCGTAAACCAGTCGACCGTTCGCTGCCAGGCGAGCTTGGCTGCTGCTTCGTCGTAGCGGGGCGTGGAATCATTGTGAAAACCGTGATTGACGTCAGGGTAGATGTAGGCCTCAAATGTCTTTCCAGCTGACTTCAGCGCAGCTTCATAGGCCGGCCAGCCTTCGTTGATTCCCTTGTCCAGCCCGGCATAATGGAGAAGCAACGGCGCCTTGATCTTCGGCACGTCTTCGGCGCGCGGCTGCCTGCCGTAAAAGGGCACGGCTGCGGCAAGTTCCGGATAGGCCACCGCCGCGGCGTTGGCGACGCCGCCGCCATAGCAGAAGCCGGTGATGCCGACCTTGCCGGTGGTGAGATCGCTGTGCATCAAAAATTCGACCGCCGCGAAGAAATCGTTCATCAGCTTTTCCGGGTCGACCTTCTGCTGGAGTTCCCGCCCCTTTTCATCGTTGCCGGGGTAGCCTCCGACCGACGTGAGCCCATCGGGCGCAAGGGCTATGAAGCCTGCCTTTGCCACGCGCCGCGCCACATCCTCGATGTAGGGGTTCAGACCTCTGTTTTCGTGAACGACCACCACGGCCGCGACTTTGCCGGCGGCTTTTGCAGGGCGGACGAGATAGCCGCGGACATCTCCATTTCCTTTTGGCGAGGGATAGGTGATGTATTCGGCTGATATATCGGGATCGGTGAACTCGACCTGGGTCGCCAGCGCATAGTCGGGGCTCAGTGACGCAAGAATGGCGGCTGCCGTGACGCCGCCGACAGCGAATTTGCCGGCCCGGTCGAGAAACTCGCGCTTGGTAATTCTCCCGTGCGCGTAATAATCGTAGAGTTCGAGAAGTTCCTGAGGGAAATCCTTGGCTGTCATGCGGGTCATGATGGCTCCTCCTTGCCTTCGGGTCTCGCACTATCCTACACACGTAAACTCGCGGCTCTTTTCAACATTTCGCGAGTTCTGCGTGAGCTTGCCGGGGCGATCGTTGGCTGCGCCAACAGTCGCTGAATTCGCCGCCCCGGCGTCAAGAGATGCGGCCTATTCCCTTTGGCAATCGGCGTCCGGCCGGTCGCAGCCAGCAATCGACCGCCGGCTACCGATCTATGAAAATTAATTTCATGCTCGCGCTTTGAGGCCCGTTTTCTATTGACGCCTCGCGATTTTTGTCCCAACTTAAAGAAAATAAATTACTAAATGGGAACTTGATCGGCATGAAAGTGGGAATCATCGGGCTAGGATTCCGGCTCGGCTATCTCGGCTATGTTTTCAAGGCAATCGATAGCAGCTTCGACATTGTAGGCTATGTGGATCCGGAACCAGCCGGACTTCCCGGATTGACGGAAAAGGGAATTTCGGTCGGCAAGGCCTATGGTTCGCCGGAGGAGCTCCTTGCCTCCGAAAAGCTCGATCTCCTGATGATCGGCTCCCCCAATCACCTGCATCTCGACCACATCAGGCTCGGGCTTCAAGCCGGTCTCAAGGTCTTCTGCGAAAAGCCGATCGTCACCACGATCGCTGAAAGCATCGAACTTGCCCATCTGATGGCAAAATTCGGCCACGAGCGACTGATGGTCGGTCTCGTCTTGCGCTATTCTCCTCTTTATAAGGATCTCCGCGCTATCCAGGCCGAGGGCAAGCTTGGTCAGATCGTGTCGATCGAGGCCTCCGAACATATCGAGCCTTATCACGGTGCCTTCTTCATGCGCGACTGGCGCCGCTATGAGCGCTATTCCGGCAGCTTCATGCTGGAGAAATGCTGCCACGACCTCGATCTTTACAATGGTGTCGCCGGCGCAAGGCCGGAACGCGTCGCAAGTTTCGGTGGCCGCAAGAGCTTCATTCCGGCAAACGACCCGGCGCGCGAGGGCATCAACGACCTCGAGCTTTTCCACCGCAAGCCGAGCGGGTGGATGGGATCGGACAAGGTCTTCGACAGCGATGCCGATATCATCGACTATCAGGTGGCGATCGTCGAATATGCCAATGGCGTCGGCATGAACTTTCACACCAATCTGAATGTGCCCGATCAATTCCGCCGTTTTGCCATCATGGGTTCGCGCGGCATGGCCGAAGGCGATTTCGTGCGCGGCTATCTCGACGTTCACGAACAGCTGACCGGCAACAAGATTGTCGAAAACAAATATGCCGCCACGGAGCTCTCCCAGCACTACGGCGCCGATGAACAGATGGCGAGCGATCTGCTTGAAAGCGTGCGCACCGGGCTCGAACTTCCTGTTTCCACGCTGAATGCGCTCGAAGCCGGTATCCTCGCCTTGGCGATGGACGAAGCGAGGATGAAGAAAGCGGTCATCGATCTGCGTCCCATCTGGGACCGCTTCGACGAAGCCCTTCACGCAAGAGCGGCTTGAGGAGGGCGGCAAGATGAGTGTTCAAAGAAGCACCTTCATCTTCGCTTGCATCCTTCTTCTTCCGGCTGTGCTCTATGTTCTGGCGATCGTCGCCTATCCGCTGGTCGATACCTTCATTCTCTCCTTCACCGATGCATCCCTTAAGAAGACCACCAATTGGGTGGGCTGGGTCAACTACGAGAAAATCTTCAACGAGCGGTTTGCAGAAGTCATCATCCGTACGTTCATCTGGACATTCTTCTCGGTCGCCCTGAAAATGGTGATCGGCACTTTCGGTGCGACCATGTTGAATGCCGCGGTCCCCGGCCGCTCGCTGTTCCGGCTTTTGACCATGCCGCCATGGATCGTGCCGATGGCGATCGGCATCTTCATGTGGGGCTGGATGTATAATGGCCAGTTCGGGATGATATCAGGCATGTTGCAGCGCTTCGGTCTCGTCGACGGTCCGGTCGCCTTCCTCGCTTATGGAAGCACCGCTTTCTGGGCAACGATCGTCACCGACGTGTGGATCGGCGTGCCGCTGGTGACGATCTACTTCCTGGCCGCGATCCAATCCATTCCGAAGGATCTCTACGAGGCCGCCTGGACCGACGGCGCCGGCCGCTGGTACCGCTTCCGCCGCATCACGCTGCCGCTGATGGTTCCGGCGATCATCACCATGTCGATGCTGTCGCTGATCGCCACCTTCAACTCGTTCGACATCATCTGGATCCTGACGCAGGGCGGACCGAGCGGCGAGACCACGACGATGATCATCGATACCTATCAGACCGCGATCGGCTCGAAGAAATACGGTGAAGGTGCCGCGCGCGCCGTTTTGATCTGCATCTTCCTGTCGCTCTTCTGCTTCGCCTATTTCCGCGTCACCCGCCGTCTCAACCCGGAGAAGCGCGCATGAGCAATGCAGCCATGATCGACCGTTACCGCTGGTGGGAAATCATCCTGATCTATTGCGGCATCGCGCTGTTTCTTTTCTTTGTGCTGTCGCCCTTCGTCGAAGGTTTCCTGGTTTCGCTGAAGCCGCTCAGCCAGCTCTTCTCTTCGCCCTACCGCTTCTGGCCGGAGAACGGCTCGTTTGAAGCCTATCGGACGATGTGGATCAGCGTGCCGGGCTTCGGGCGCTATATTTTCAACTCGTTCTTCATCTCGATCATCGTCACGCTGATCGTGCTCTGCCTCGTCATTCCGGCGGCCTATGCCTTTGCGAAGTTCGAATTCAAGGGCATGGGGATCCTGCTCGGCGCGTTCCTGACGGTGAACATGTTCTCCGGCGCCGTGCTGTTGATCCCGCTCTTCCGGCTGATGCGCAGCATCGGCGTGCTCAACACCTATCTCGCCATGATCGTGCCGGGCGTCGCCTTCTTGATTCCGTCGGCGATCTGGCTGCTGCGCACTTACATGATCCGCATTCCACAGGAACTCAACGAAGCGGCCTACATGGATGGCGCCAGCCATTTCTATACGCTTCGCCGTGTCATCCTGCCCATTGCGATGCCGGGGATTATCGTCGTCGCCATTACCACCTTCATCGGCGCTTACGCTCAGCAATTCATCTTCGCGCTGACGTTCAACTCGAAGACCGAATACATGCCCTTGCCGGTGGGGCTCTTTGCTTACTTCGGCAAGCAGGAGGTCATCTGGAACGAACTGATGGCGGCTTCCTTCGTCGGTATCGCGCCGGCAATGGTCGTCATCTTCTTCCTTCAGCGCTACCTTGTCGGCGGGCTGACCGCCGGTGCGGTGAAACAATAAGACCAAAAAACGAGTGAACAGCTAACACAAGAATGGGAGTCACGACGTGAGCATTACCATCAAGACAGGCCTTATGGCGCTCGCCCTGCTCGGTTCGACGGCACTGACCGCCGTCACTGCCCAGGCGGCCGACAAGGAAATCAGCTGGATCTATTGCGGCGACACGATCGACCCGGTCCACACCAAATACATCAAGCAGTGGGAAGAAAAGAACGCAGGCTGGAAGATCGCCCCCGAGGTCGTCGGATGGGCGCAGTGCCAGGACAAGGCAACGACGCTCGCCGCCGCCGGCACGCCGGTGGCGATGGCCTATGTCGGTTCGCGCACGCTGAAGGAATTCGCGCAGAACGACCTCATCGTTCCGGTGCCGATGACAGACGACGAGAAGAAGACCTACTATCCGCACATCGTCGACACGGTCACCTTCGAGGGCTCACAGTGGGGCGTTCCGATCGCCTTCTCCACCAAGGCGCTCTACTGGAACAAGGATCTCTTCAAGCAGGCCGGCCTCGATCCCGAGACGCCGCCGAAGACCTGGGCTGAAGAAATCGCGATGGCAAAGACCATCAAGGAAAAGACCGGCATTCCGGGCTACGGTCTCTCCGCCAAGACCTTCGACAATACGATGCACCAGTTCATGCATTGGGTTTACACCAATAATGGCGCGGTGATCGATGCCGACGGCAAGGTCACGCTCGACAGCCCTGAGATTCTTTCTGCGCTGAAGGCCTACAAGGATATCGTTCCCTACTCCGAAGAAGGTCCGACCGCCTACGAGCAGAACGAAGTCCGCGCCATCTTCCTCGACGGCAAGGTCGCCATGATCCAGGCAGGTTCGGGTGCGGCCGACCGCCTGAAGAAAACGAAGATCAGCTGGGGCATCACGACGCTGCCGCTCGGTCCCGACGCTAAGGGCCCCGGCACGCTGCTGATCACCGACAGCCTGGCGATCTTCAAGGGTTCGGGGGTCGAGGACAAGGCGACGGAATTTGCCAAGTTCATCACCTCGCCCGACGTGCAGTCGGAATACGAACTGCAGGGCGGCGCCGGTCTCACTCCCCTGCGTCCGTCAGCCAAGGTCGACGAGTTCGTCGCCAAGGATCCTTACTGGAAGCCCTTGATCGACGGCATCAGCTATGGTGGTCCCGAGCCGCTCTTCACCGACTATAAGGGCTTCCAGAACTCGATGATCGAGATGATCCAGTCCGTGGTCACGGGTAAGGCCGAGCCGGAAGCGGCGCTCAAGAAGGCTGCTGGCGAAGTCGAGGCGTTCAAGTAAGCTTTTTGGGCCCCTGGGATCGCGGACGGCAACAGCCCGCGATCCCTTCCCTACAGCCCCGTGCGTCTGTTCCACAGCCGCAAGGGAACGTTGTAACACTTTGAATTGCTGCATAATTTCATCTCTAAATCGAATCCGATTTAAGGAATATGCAGGAACGATGATCGAATGTGCGACGAAGGCCGCCGGTGGAGACAGATTTTTGGGACAGCTCTTTCTCAACAAAGTTCAGAAGTTCTATGGCGACTACGAAGTTCTGAAGGGCGTGCAGCTCGATGTGAAGAACGGCGAATTCGTCGTCTTCGTCGGCCCGTCAGGCTGCGGCAAATCCACCCTGCTGCGCATGATTGCCGGTCTCGACGCGACGAGCGCGGGCGACATCGTTATCGATGGTATCAGGGTCAATGACCTGCCGCCGGTCAAGCGCGGCATCGCCATGGTGTTCCAGTCCTACGCGCTTTACCCGCACATGACAGTCTTCGAGAACATCGCCTTTCCGCTTCGCGTCGAAAGGATGGAAGAGGAAAAGCTCAAGGCCAAGGTAGAAAATGCAGCGCGCATCCTTCACCTCGAACAGCGGCTGCAGCAGAAACCCGGTATGCTTTCCGGCGGCCAGCGCCAACGCGTCGCGATCGGCCGCGCGATCGTGCGCGAACCCAAGATATTCCTGTTCGACGAGCCGCTGTCCAACCTCGACGCGGCGTTGCGCGCCGACATGCGCATCGAGCTTGCCAAGCTGCACAGGCAGTTGAAGGCGACGATGATCTATGTGACGCACGACCAGGTCGAGGCGATGACCATGGCCGATCGTATCGTCGTGCTGGATTCCGGCGATATCTCCCAGACGGGGGCGCCGCTGGAGCTTTATCACAAGCCCGCGAACCAGTTCGTCGCCGGCTTCATCGGCAATCCGAAAATGAATTTTCTTCCTGTGACCTGTAAAAGCGTCAGCGCCAATGGCGTCGAGGTGGATTATCAGGGCCAGACAGCCCTTTTGCCCGTGGCGCCGCGCGACGGCATTGTCGGCAAGGCTTTGACGCTCGGCATCCGGCCGGAGCATATCCAGCTTAACGGCGGCGATATCGTCTTTACCGTGACGCCGACGGTTATCGAGCGCCTCGGGGCAAATACGGTCGCTTACGCCTCGCTCAACGGAGAGGCCGAAAATTTCTGCGCCATGCTGCCGGGCAGCGTCGGCATCCGCGCGGACGTGCCGGTTGCAACCGGCATCAATGCCGCAGATTGCCACCTCTTCGACGAGGCGGGCATAGCTTTCGAGCGGCGCGTGGAACTGACCGAAATCGATATGAACGTGATCAATCCGACGGCGGCCTGAGCCGACTGGCCCTGTTTCGGCGGTTGGTCCTGCCAGGGGTCGGATTCGGCTAGGCGCGAATGACACCCTAAGCAATTACGCCTGCCCGCCGGCATGATTTCGGGGTGCTTCTCACTCCACGAACGTCTTTGGACAATCTCCTGCAGATAGCAGAGTCCGGCCCTCGAAGGTGCCTGTTGCTCCAGTTGCTGCTGGTAAATCCAAGATCGGTGGTAAGCGGTAGGATCAGCCTTCCGCCATTGTTGAGCCGGTCCAGCCAGATACCTGCTGGTCGAGTTGCGCCGGCCTTCATGTTCCACCCCATGCGGGTGATTAGATCACGAATTCCTCCTCGTACGTCTGTGGCTCGGGAACGACCGTAACCTCCACCGGAACGATCCAATTGGCTGCGTAGCTCTCGCAGTCAGAACGCTGGAGCTCGGGCTGCACGCACCCCGCCCCATCGATCGCGCGACATCGCAGTATATATTGCCCCACTTCTTCAGGGGTCCACATGTACTCCCACAAGCGCCATGCAAAGGGACGTTCTGTTTCGAGGAGCCTTCCCTCGCGCCAGCCCCTGCCATCTCCGGTGCACACCTGCACCTGCCGGATAACAGCCTCTCCGCTCCAGGCGGCTCCGAAAATCCGGTACGGTTGGCCGGCGATGAGACGCGCCCCCTGTACGGGACGCGCGATCTGCGCTTTGACCTCCATCTCCGCAAGGGGGACCAGCCTGGGTTCCCCGAGGCTGCGCTCCCAACGGAAATAGTCGCGCGCCTGCCAGTAGCCAAGGAACGGTTGCTCCACAACCGTGATATCAGTGATCCACTTGACCCAAGCCATGCCGAACCAGCCACCCACGACCGCGCGTAGCGGGTAGCCGTGATCGCGCGTCAACGGCTCCTCGTTCATCGAATAGGCAAGGATCGTGCTGTCAGCGATGGCCTTCTCAAGCGGTAAACTGCGCGCAAAAGCGATGGGGCCGGGAGAAGCCGTTTTCTTGTTTGTGTCGACGACGCCGCTGTCGGCGCCTGCGAGAAGTACCTCACGTGCGGTTCGTTTAACGCCCGCCATTTCCAAAATCTCGCGCAGAAGAACACCTGTCCACGCGGCATTGCCGACGGCTCCGTTCTGCCACTGCAACCCCTCCTTCGGCGGCTCATAGTAGACGCGCCCGTTCCCTGCACACTCGACGACGGCGGTGAAAGTCGTGCTCCGCATCGCCTTGATGCTGTCGAGGTCAAGTTCGATCGGCCGCTCCACCGCCCCGCCAACGCGCAATCTCCAGTCTCGCGCATCGAGGTCCGGCGACGGGAAATGGTTTCGCACGAAGAACAGCTCGGTTGGGATCAGCCAATCGGAGAGCGACGCAAACGGAAACTCGATGTTCTGTGGGGATTTCTGTCGAACTATTAGACTGGGTTGCTGTGGTGTCGGCATCGTCCTCGTCTCCCCTTTCAAGAGCACAACGTCGGCTCTCGGTTGCGCGAATTCCGGTACGATCACACCGTCCCTCGCAGTGCGTCCGTCGCATTCCGCCTTCAGGCCGCATTCTAGCACATACCGCACGTTCCTCGGATCGACCTCGAACGGCAGCAAAGGGGCCGACGGCGGTCTTGACCGCTTTGCGCCCTTATGTCGGACATTGAGATTTTTTAGCCGCACCCGCAAAGCGGACATTTGCCCGAACTGGCGAGACAGCAGGTGATGCGGCCACAGGACCTCTGGCAATCGGACGGCAGTTCTCGCGGCGTTCGGTCCGCTTCTCTTATAATGCCCGGAGGCTAAACCAAGCCTTTTGACCGCGGGCGTTGCGAAGCCCGCGGTCAGTCGTCACGCCTCTGCACCAAATCCGTGGCGGGCAACGGTCACCAGAAACAGCAGCATCGAGGCCAAAGTCAGTATCGCGCCGGCACTCGCCAGAGCGGGCGGACCTCCGGCCATGACCATGGCAATACCTGGGACCATGAGAGCGACACCGAGGATGGCAAGTCCGGCGTGAACGCGGGGAAGTATCCCCCGCGCTGCAGTGGGGGTCAGCCGGTAGTACAGGCCAAACAACGCCAGCGTCGTCCATCCCACCAGGTTGAGATGCGCATGGGCCGGCGCCAGCAAGTGGTCCTCGCTGATTGCCATCTGGATCCCCCAAACCATGCCAGAGGTGACACACACGACCGCCGCGAGAAAAAAGATAAAGGCGATGTCACGCATATCAGCCTCTCTGCGCCAGCCCGGGGCCGGTAAACTGCGAGCCATAGCGTGCCGCACATTCGGCAACCGCGGCGATGTCACGCGGTATTTGAAAACCGGCTGCGGCGACTTCTTCGAAAAAACCTTCAAAGCCACCCGGCGTCAGCACGGCGATGCAAACAGCGCCGTCGGGACCGGTGCGGAAGCTATGACGCTTGCCACGTGGGATATGCGCAGTCTCCATCGGACCGCGCCGAAACACGGTACCCTCAAGTTCGAAATCAATGACGCCTTCCAGCACAAGGAAAGTTTCGTCCTCGGCCTCATGGATGTGCGAAGGCGGGCCCTCAAGCGGGCCGGCAACGCCGTGGACGATGGACATGGCGCCTTGCGTTTCGGCGGAGGACAACAGGATGCGATGGGTGGTGCCGTTCCAGCTATGAGACTGCTGTGGCTGGGTATATACGTTCATGATACAGGGACCTTCGTGGTTGGTTGATCGGAAGGCCCCCGAAATAGCGCACCGCCGGGCTTGTGATAAATTGGATGATTATATCGACTGAATTGATCCCATGAATTTATCCGCCTTCGACCTTAACCTATTGAAAGTGCTGGATGCCTTGTTGCGCGAACGGTCTACCGTGCGCGCCGGGGAGCGGATTGGCCTATCGCAGCCGGCCGTGTCGGCGGCCCTTGGGCGGTTGCGCGCCGCCTTCGGCGATCCACTGCTGATGCGTGATGGCCAGCAAATGCGCCCGACCGAATTTGCACTTGCTTTGGTGTTGCCGCTGACGCAACTGCTTGAGGATTCAAGCCGCCTCTTAAACCCGGCAAGCTTCGATCCAGCGAGTGCGGTGCAGACTTTCCGCATTGCAGCGTCGGATTTTTTCACCGAGATGATGCTACCCGGCCTAATGGCTAACCTGGAACAGCGGGCACCGGGCATTTCGCTGCGCTATACCGACTCGCTCAATCTTCAGACCATGGACGACCTACGAGAAGCCAGGCTGGATCTGATCTTGTTGCCTGCGGGCAATTTTTCGCCCTGGGTCGATTGGCGACCGATCTTTCATGCCAGTTACGTTGTTGTTGCGCGGCAGGATCATCCGGTTCTACGCCAGCACGGTGTTACGCCGGCGGCGGCGATGCCCGTCGAACTGTATTGCAGTCTGCGCCACGCCGCCTTCCGCGTCATCGAGATGGCGCCCGATCGAGAAACTGCCGCACTTGCTGCATTGGGCCTGCAACGTGAGGTCGTCCTCTCGGTACCGACCTTTACGGCCGTCTTGCGGTCTGTGGCCGCGACAAACCTTGTCGGAATTGTACCGCGCCGGATGGCCGTGAAAGTGGCCATCGCAGAGGGGCTTGCCATTCATCCGCTGCCCTTTGCTTTGCCGCCAACACTGTTGGCAATGATTTGGCACCGGCGCAATTCGGCCTCCCGTGCACACACTTGGCTGCGCGATCAGGTCTCCGAAATACTCACGCCACTCGATGATCTTGAACAATCCAGCGTCGGTAGTTTGGTATTGGGAAGCGCTGGCAATCTCGATTGATTGCGGGCTAGGTTTGCGTCCCGTATCGGGTGCTATGGAACGGCTGCTCTCTCAATACTTAGAAGCCGAAAACCGACCGTCAGTTTCCGTGAAGAGTTTCGGGCGCCGGCAGGCGTACGAAAGTCCCCGAGGAAGGAACCCGCGGGCCACAGTCGGAGGCTATGGGGATTTCGATCTGGGGCTGATATCGGCGATGGCGCGACCGCGGCCAGGAAGTGGGGTGCTGGATGCGGACAGGCCGCTTCGTTGCGCCTCCGCGCGGTTTAGCCGGCCCGGCAGCCGGCTCGACGCGACCCTGTTGGCGGCGATAATCACCATGAACGCGCGTGGGTCGGTTGCCGGAGGCGGGGCGCCCGCGGCTGAGGTCTGGATCATGCCATGCCGGGTCATGAAGCAGTCTCCCGGTTCGTCGCCGTCGCATCCGGCGGTCCGCGCGGCTGCCTCCGGCGTTCGAACACCTCGATGACGATCATTCGTCCGCCGCAGCAGGGGCATGGCGGGCGGAAGTCATCCGGTTCGCCTGGTGTGTTGTCATCGGCCGGTGCGGCGACGTCCAGGAGTTCGCGGGCGAGCGCCAGATTGGCCTTGCGGGCGGAGCCGGCGAGCAGGCCGTAGTGCCGGATGCGATGGAAGCCGCGCGGCAAGACATGGAGCAGGAAGCGGCGGATGAACTCATCGACCGCGAGCGTCATGATCTGCTGCCGGTCGCGGCCGTCGCGGCGGTAGTCCTTATAGCGGAAGGTGACGCCAGTTTCGTCGAAGGTGATCAGGCGGCGGTTCGAGATTGCGACCCGGTGGGTATAGCGCGACAGATAGGCAAGAACGGCCTCAGGACCCGCGAACGGCGCCTTCGCATAGACCACCCAGCGTTTCTTTCGGACCGGCGATAGATGCCGCAAGAATGCCTGCCGCTCGGTGAGATGAGCAAGTGCGCCAAAGAAGCAGAGCCGCTCGGCGTCGTGCAGAGCGACCAGCCGGGTGAGGAACAGTCGTCGGAACAGTTTGCCGAGTACGCGTACGGGAAGCAGGAAGGCCGGGCGCGACGAGATCCATCGACTTCCGTCTGGCGTGATGCCGCCGCCCGGAACGATCATGTGCACATGCGGATGGTGCGTCATCGCCGATCCCCAGGTGTGGAGCACGGCGGTGATGCCGATGCGCGCGCCGAGATGCTTGCGATCGGCCGCGATGGTCAGCATCGTCTCCGACGCCGCCTTGAACAGCAGGTCGTAGACGAGCGCCTTGTTCTGGAACGCTATGTCGGCGACCTCGGCCGGCAGGGTGAATACGACGTGGAAGTAGCCGACCGGAAGCAGATCGGCCTCGCGTTCGGCAAGCCATGTCCGTGCCGCCGCGCCCTGGCACTTTGGGCAGTGCCGATTGCGGCAGGAGTTGTAGGCGATCCGCCACTGGCCGCAGTCCTCGCAGGCCTCGACGTGACCGCCGAGGGCCGCAGTGCGGCAGTTCTCGATCGCCGACATCACCTTCAGTTGCGGCAGGCTCATATGTTCAGCATGCGCGCGCCGGTACGCCGCGCCGGCAGCACGGAAGATGTCGGCGACCTCGATCGAGGCACGCAAGGCTCAACCGTCGGGGAAGGCTTCTTCCGGCTTGAACAGGCCGAGTTTGTCGAGCGGACTCGTAACTGTGCGGACCGTCCTGGTCGCCACCTTGGCGTAGAGGGCGGTGTTGTTGAGTTTTGCGTGCCCGAGCAGGACCTGGATGATCCGAATGTCCGTGCCGTCCTCCAGCAGGTGGGTGGCGAAGCTGTGGCGCAGCGTATGCGGCCCGACCCGCTTGGCGATGTCGGCGGCCTGGGCCGCCTCAACGACGATCCGATAGAGCTGCCGCGTGCTGATCGGCTTCATTGCGTGTTGGCCAGGGAATAACCAGCCGTCGCGATGCATCACACCCTGCTGCCGGCCCACCTTCCACCACTGGCGCAGCAGGGTGAGCAGGTCCTCCGAAAGCATGGCATTGCGATAGCGCCCGCCCTTGCCACGCTCGACGCGCAGCAGCATGCGCTCGCTGTCGACGTCGGCGACCTTCAGCATCGACACCTCCGCGACACGTAGGCCCGCGCCATAGGCGACCGACAATGCCGCCTGGTGCTTGAGGCAGGTGGTGGCATTGAGCAACCGGGCAACCTCGTCGCGGCTCAGCACCACGGGCAGGTTACGCGGATGCGCCAGCCGGATGAGCCTGCGCGCCAGGTCCGGGCGGTCGAGGGTCTGGGTGAAGAAGAAGCGTAGCGCCGACACGACGCTGTTCATCGTCGGAACGGGAACGCCATCCTCCTGCTGCTCGATCTGGAACCGGCGCAGGTCGTCGGCGGTCGCCGTGTCTGGTGAACGCCCGAGGAAGGTCGCCAGGCGTCCGATGTCGCGGAGATAGTTGCGTTGCGTTTCGCGTGAGAAACGCCGCATGTTCATGTCGTCGATCAACCGCTGGCGCAGCGGGCTGACGGGCGTATCGAGATGGGGGTGCTGCATGGTCAGGCTCCTTGTTGAAGAAGCCCGTCATGCTCTGCCGTTGCCGGACGACGCTCAATGCAGGCGCAACGTCCGGCCTGTGCCCTCTACCTCAACCGCAGGCGCCCTCCCGCGCAGCGGGTTCGTTCTCCGGCCCAAATCGGTCATCCGTCGGTGCTGAGCTGATGTCTGTTATTGGCGCAACGAAATCATCCGCCACGCGCATGTCTTGCGATATCAGCGACTGCATTCTTGCTGATACCGAGACCGCGAGCAATCAGCCAATCACTGCGGTCGTCGGTGATCAGGGCCACTTCGCCTTCAATCGGAACCGACCCCTACCAGACGAGGCCGCGGGCGGCGACTTCCTCGACGCGGGTGACGATGCCGCCCCGATGGAAGACCATCGTATCGAACAGATTGGACACGACGCATGTGTGGTTCGGGATGATGAAGAGCTTCTGACCGATCTGCGGCCGGGGGCCGGTGCAGTTCGACAGGTCGATCACGCCGTGTTCTTCCGAGAGGCTGCTGATCCGCGCCTCGGGATAACCGACGATCAGCCCGTAATCGCTGAAACCCTGAAGATCCGATGTCAGCGCCTTCGACCCGGCATCGATGACGGCGCGGTCGGCGTTTGGCCGCGACACGACGGTCGCCAGCACATGCATGGCGCAATCGTCCTCGGTGCAATGGCCCATGCGCACCATCTGGCGATCATTATAGATATAGGTGCCGGCGCGGTGTTCCGTGGCCGATTTGACGAGATGCGCCTCGAAGAGGCTTGGCGTTCCGCCATTGCTGACAATCGGGCAGGTTATGCCTTCCGTTTTCAGCTGTTCGAGCGTCTCGGCGATGAAGGCTTCGACGGCGGCAGCCGATTGCGGTTTCGGATAGGTCACGATGCCGCCGAAGGTGAGGCCGTCGGCAGCGGCGATGCGCTTGGCGAGCGAAGCCGCTTCTGCCGGTGTCTGCACGCCGCAGCGGCTGCCGCCGGTATCGCATTCGACCAGCACGTTCAGCGGCTTGTGGCCGGAGAAATGTGCTGCGAGCCCGTCGACCGTCACTTCGCTGTCGGCGACGACCTTGAGGGCCGAAATTCTCTCGTTCAACTTGGCCAGCCGCTCGAGCTTCTGCGGTCCGAGGATGTTGAAGGTGATGAGGATGTCCTCGAAGCCGGCTTCGGCAAAGACTTCGGCTTCCGTCACCTTCTGGCAATTGATGCCCTTGGCGCCGGCGGCAACCTGCGCGACGGCGAGAGCCGGGATCTTGTGCGTCTTGATATGCGGGCGGAAGTTCAACCCGTGCTGATCCATATAGGATTGAACGCGGCCTATGTTTGCAGCCAGCCTGTCTTCGTCGATCACAGGACGCGGCGTCGAGAGATCGGCGATCCTGTCTCCTGCCTTGGCGATGACGGCAAACCGGTTGTCATGCATCTAGGCGGCTCCGCGTTCTGGTCGGTGTGGATCGGCGACGATCGGCCATATGGTCTTCGGTGCGCGCCGGTACGGCGTCGTCGCCGGATTATTGGGATAGGGCGTTCCGGCGGAGCAGTAAAGGATCTCTGCCGCGATCTTCGAGAAGGACGCGAAGAAGTGGTTGGTGGATTTGATCACCAGGATCTTCTGCCTGGCGGGATCGATGCCCATCGCCGAGAAAAGGCTCGGATCAAAGCTTTGGGCGCGCGTCGAATTGAGGATGATGTCGAGGCCGTCAAGCACGATATGTACGGCATCGCCGAAAGGTGCGAGGCTCTCGCCGAACTGCATCTCGGCATTCTTCACGAGCTTGACGATCTTGACGGTGCCATCGACGGGATTGCCGGTGCCGGGCGCCGACTTGGCGCCGAAGCGCAACGGAATTTCCGCCCCCTCGCCCGCCGCAAAGCAAATCTGGACGGCCACCGGATCCCAGATGGTGCCGATCGCAGCACTCGTCACGCCGCGGGCCATGAGTTCCCCGAGGATGACAGTCGCGTCCCCTGCCGTGCCGCCACCCGGATTATCCCAGACATCGGCGATGACAACCGGCCATGCGGTTGCGGCAAGCGCGCGCGTGACGGCTTCCTTCTCGTCGATCTGCGGAACCATGAAGGTGCCGCGCTTCGAAAACAGCTCGAGGCCGAGTTCGCGCGCCAAAGCCGCGCCCTTCTCCGGCTTATTGTCCGTCACGACAAGCAGCTTCGTTCCCATTTCGGGAACGTCGCCCACCATGAAACCGTGGATCACCGAGATCGACAGGATGTCAGGATCATCCGTCTCGATCTGCATGATCTTGTCGACGAAGGAACGCATGGGCTCGCGCGATGTCGGGAAGACGTCGATCATCTTGCAGTCGAACACCGACATATCAGGCTTGATCCGGCCTTCGAGCGTTTCGACCGTCATGCGCCAGAGATCCTCGGCGCGGTCGACGAAGTCCGTATGCGGAAACTCCTTGAAATAGACAGCGAAATCGAGCGCAGCGACGCGTTTTGCGGTGAGATGGCTGTGCGGATCGAGTTCGGCGCAGATGAGGACATCAGGCCCGACGATCTCCCGCATGCGCGAGAGAAGATCGCCTTCAGTATCCTCGTATCCGGCAGCCACCATGGCGCCATGCAGGCCCATGACAACGGCGTCGACAGGCATTGCCGCGTTGAGTTGCCCGAGGATTTCGTCACGCAATTCCTCGTAGGTCCCCCGGTTGACGAGGCCTGCGGGATCGGCCCAGGTGGCGGTTCCCTCAATCAGTTCCCAACCCTTTTCTCGGGTGACGCGCCTTCCGACGGTGATCGGCGCGGTGCAGAGCGTCGGCGTCTCGGGATGCTGGCCGGGCGGAGCATAAAGAGAGGCTTCGAATGCGCGACGATCCACGCAGATCGGGGAAAAGGTGTTGGTCTCGGTCGCCAGTGCTGCCGTGAAAATGCGCAAGAAAGTGGCCTTCGTATTGTCGGCCCCGCGTCAACCCATCGGGTTCGGCAGGTAGCCGGTGAAACCTGAGATCTTCCAGCGTCCTTCGTGAAGCCTGCAATAATAGAGCGTCTGCCATTGCATGACGTCTCGGGTGCCGTCAGGCTTGGAAATGCCGCCATCGAATTTCTTGCGAACAAGCGCCATGTCGCCTTCGATTTCGATATCGTCCAGCGTCGTCGTGGTGAAGATCGCCGTGCGCGCATCTTCTGCGAAACTCTGTTTGGCGAAATCCTCTGCCTGCCTCAGCCATTCCTGGCGATAGGCCGACAGCGTCGGAAATGCGAGGCGCCACTTGTCGGGGCTGACTTCCTTTCGGCCGTCGATGCCGATGAAACCCTCTTCCACAAAGTCATGCTCGACCATCGACCAATCGGCGGCCAGAAAGGCATCGATATCGCGCGAAACGAGCATCTCCCAGATAGCGTGCCGGGCGCTGTCGGACGGGAAAGGATTCTTGAAAGGATCGCGCATATCTGCCCCGGATTGAAATTCTTTTCATAAAACGTGTTTTTCACTAGTCAAATTCTGCTTTCTATGGTCACTTGTCAACTTATCAAGAAAATAATTTGCAAGGACTTCAGCATGCCCATCAAGCGCTATGGCACTGTTCAAACGGGCGCCGGCGGCAAGGCGCTGCCTTTCGCGCGGGCGGTCGAAGCCGACGGATGGCTGTATGTTTCCGGCCAGGTTGCGATGGAAGATGGCGAAATCATCGATGGCAACATCATTGCCCAGACCCACAAGACGATTGCCAATGTCCTGGCGATCCTCGACGAGGCCGGATACGGCGTCGAAGACGTCGTGCGCGTCGGCGTCTGGCTCGATGATCCGCGCGACTTCTGGACCTTCAATAGAATCTACCAGGAGTATTTCGGCGAACATCCACCGGCCCGCGCCTGTGTGCAATCGTCGATGATGGTTGATTGCAAGGTTGAGATCGACTGCGTGGCCTATAAGAAGAAGGATAAATAGAGAACCATCGGGGGGACGGGCTTGGATATCTTTTCAACGCTGCAGGAAGACAAGGGTCGGCTCTCTCCCTCCGAGGGCCGCATCGCGGAGATCATCGTCAACGATTTCGAGTTTGCCGTGAATGCCTCGATCATCGAGCTCGCGGAACGGGCCAAGGTATCGCCGCCGACCGTCACCCGTTTTTGCCGGCGGCTCGGTTGCGAGAGCTTTTCCGACTTCAAGGTGCAGCTCGCTCGCACCGCCCATATCGGCGTGCGGTATCTGAAACCTGAATCGAAAAGCACTGATCCGGCTGATGTCGCACAGGATATCATCACCAAGGCCCAGAACGCGCTCTTTCTCCTGCATCGGTCGCTCGATCTTGCCGCGATCGAAGCCGCCGTTTCGCATATCGCCAAGGCCGATATGATCTATGCGTTCGGATCGGGCGGCAATTCGTCAATGATCGCCGACGAGCTCCAGAACCGCCTCTTCCGTCTCGGGCTTCGCATCACGGCAAGTTCCGACCACAGCATGCAGTTGATGATGGCTGCCGCGGCAAAGCCGGGCGACGTGTTGATCGGCTCGTCCTTCTCAGGGCGCAATATGGAGCTGGTGCGGGCCTTCGAGCTTGCCCGCCAGACCAAGGTGAAGACGATCGCGCTCACCCAGACGGACAGCCCTGTTGCCAAGGCTGCCGAAATCGTCGTGCCGATCGATCTTCCCGAAGGCAGCAATATCTATCGCCCGACCTCGACGCGCATCGCCTACATCGCGACGGTCGATATCCTGTCGAGCCTGGTCGCCTACGCCGTTCAGCCAAAGGCGACGACCACGCTTCGGCGCATCAAGCAACAGCTGGTCATTCACCGCGACGGCGACGACCGGCAATTGCTTGGAGATTGAGGTTCATGAACGGGAGCGACAGAAAATGACGCAGTCGATAGCCATCGTTACCGGCGCTGCAGGCGATATCGGCGCGGCGATCGCCGCACGGCTCGCCGATGACCACGACATCGTGTTTCTCGCCGACATCGATGCTGCGGCTGCGGCTGCCGTGGCATTGAAGCTCGGGCCGGGCAATCGCTTCGTCGCCGTCCAATGCGATGTGACCAGCGAGACGAGCATTGCCGAATTGGCAAGACGCGCAGCAGACGTCGGCGTGGTTCGAACCCTGGTCAACAATGCGGGTGCTGCCCGCGCCACCAGCCTGCACGACACGACGCCCGAGATCTGGCGGGCGGACAATGCGCTTAATCTCGAAGCGGCATTCTTATGTTTCCGCGCATTCGAGCCCATGCTGACGGTTTCCAAGGGTTCCGTCGTCAACATCGCCTCGGTCAACGGCATGCATGTCTTCGGACACCCGGCCTATAGCGCCGCCAAGGCAGGCCTTCTGCATTTCACCCGGCTGGTCGCCGTGGAATACGGCAAGTTCGGGATCCGGTCCAACGCCGTCGCACCCGGCACGGTGAAGACGCAGGCCTGGGAAGCCCGTGCGAGCGCCAATCCCAACGTTTTCGAGGAAGCACGCCGCTGGTATCCGCTACAGCGGGTCGTCGACCCGAAAGATGTTGCCAATGCCGTGGCCTTCCTCGCCGGTCCCCAGGCCGCCTCTATCACCGGCGTCTGCCTGCCAGTCGACTGTGGCCTCACGGCAGGCCAGGCCGAGCTCGCGCGGACCTTCTCGCAATCGGAACACTACTGAAATCCAGAGCGGTTCAACTTTTCATGGAACCGCAGAACCGCTCTAACTTTTTGTTTTTACGCAATTCCGGACGAAAAACCGCTTTGCACTTTCCTGGAATTGCTCCAGAGGAAGACGAGAGGAGCAGGTTGTGAAGCCGGCTTACTTCTGATCGATGACCGCATGAGCCGACTTTTTCCCGACGTCTTCCGTAATCCGGCGATCCGCGCCAGCATGATCGCTATTTTCACCTTCGGAATGGCGGGGGCGATGACGGCTCCCTATCGTTCGGTCGTGGGTATCCGCGAATTGGGCTTGAGCGACGGCGTCTATTCCTTCCTGAGTTTCCTCTCGGCGGCGGTGAACGTCGTCATCAGCATCCTGCTCGGCAATCTCGCCGACCGGCTGGGCGAGTACCGGTCGACGATGATCGGCGCCTGCCTGTTCGGCATCGTCGGCTACGGCATGGTCTACGCCTTTCCCAGCGCCGCCGTCTTCGTCATCGCCGGCTTGCTGCCCCTGCCGATCTACGGGGCGCTGAACTCGCTGCTATTTGCCAATGCGCGTGCGGCGATGCACGGCATGAACCGAAGCGACATGGTGACGGCCAACTCCGGCGTACGCGCCATGATCTCGCTGTCCTGGGTGTTGATCCCCGGCATCACCGGCCTGGTTCTCTCGGGCGCATCGAGCATGCTGCCGGCCTACCTCTTTGCCAGCATCTCATGTCTGCTCTGCCAGGGGATCATCGTCTTCGCCCTGCCGAAGCGGACGGGAACGGAGATGGCAGCAGTTCATCATCTCAGCTATCTCGGCGCGCTTCGCCAGGTGGTTTCGCCGCGCATCTCGGCGCATATTTGTGGGGTAGCGCTGATTACCAGCACGCTGCATCTCAATGACGCCCTTCTGCCGTTGATCGCCACCGGTGCTGCTCATGGTTCGCTGAGCGACGTCGGCATTCTTGTCGGCATCGTCGCATTGCTGGAAGTCGTCTTCATCATTGTCTGGTCGCGGATCGCACGGAAGGCCGGCCAGATGACGGCGCTTGCCGCCGGCACCATCATCTATGCCGTGTTCCTCAGCCTTCTCGGCTTTGCCTCTGAGCCGTGGCACCTCTATGCGCTCACCCTGCTTGCCGGCATCGGAGCGTCGGCGATCATCACCATTCCGATCACCTATCTGCAGGATCTGATCGCCGACCGGCCGGGCCTCGGCAGCGCACTGATCTCCGTCAATATCTTTGCCAGCGCCGGGATCGGCGCGCTGGTCTTTGCCGCCGGCACCTATGTGACTGGCTATTCGGGAACCGCGATCCTGAGCGCCGTCACCGGATTGTCGGGGATCGCGATCATCGGCCTCTTGCATAGGGGCAAAGCCCGCTAAAGCGCGTCGCGATCGTTCGGATTCGCTTGTCGCGCTTTAGGTCTTTGTTCTTACGCATGTCGTTGTCGCAAAACCGCAGCACAGTTTTGCGCGACATGCTTTCGTCCAGGGACGTGGTGAAGAATGTGGCTTTCATCGGTGTTCGTCTTGTGACAAGGGTGACGCACCATTTCCTTTGAAGGCGACATGAAGGCAATCTCCGGCACGAATCTCGAGCAGGCCAAGTCTCACAACCGGCGTGTGGTGATCGAGGCTGTCCGCACGAACGGTCCCTTGTCGCGCGCGGCGATCGCCCGGATGACGGCGCTGACTGCCCAGACCGTATCGAACATCGTCGAGGAGCTGGAGCGATCGCACCTTCTCGTTCCGGCCGAGGCGCAGAAGCTGGCGCGCGGCCAGCCGATCATCCCCTACTCCATCAATCCACGCGGCGCCTATTCGATCGGCCTCGAACTTGGTCGCCAGCGCGCCAGCGGGGTCCTGACGGATCTCTCCGGCGCCGTCTGCGCACGCATCGAGCGCCACGTCGAACATCCCGATCCGCAACGGGCGATGCCGGCTCTCCAGTCCATCGTCGAGGATCTTCAGCAGGCCTTCGCATTCGACCGGAACAGGTTGCTCGGCGTCGGGATGGCCCTGCCCGGCCGCTATGCCGATGGCGGCACCACGTCGCTCAGTCCGCTGAACCTGCCCGGCTGGCAGGGTTTTCCCGTCGGGCATGAGCTGGAACAGCGGGTAAAAGTGCCGGTGCTTGTCGAAAACGACGCGACGGCAGCGGCGATCGGCGAGCGCCTGCATGGCGTCGCCCGCGGTTTGGGCAGCTTCGTCTATCTGTTTCTCGCCGGCGGCGGCGGCATCGGCGCCGGGATGTTCCTCGACGGTCACCTCTACAAGGGTAGCCGCAACAATGCCGGCGAGATCGGTCACATCATCGTCGAACCGCATGGCAAGCTCTGCAGTTGCGGCAAGCGCGGCTGTCTGGATCGCTACATCTCGCCGGCCGTTGCCTACGAATTCATGGGCATTGCCAACGCCGAGGAGCTGTCGCCCGACGATCTCGATGCGCTGATCGCCAAGGGCGGCGAAGGTCTCGATACCTGGCTGGATCAGGCCGTCCAACCGCTGCGGCAGACCCTCGATTTTCTGGAACTGGCCTTCGACCCGCAGACCATCGTGCTTGGCGGCAGCATATCGACATCGCTGATGCTTCGGCTTGCAGAGCGGCTGGAGCCGCTGCACACCCCGATCGATCCCAACCAGCAGCGGACGGTGCCTCGCGTCATGATCGGCATGACCGGCAAGGATACGGCAATTCTCGGCGCCGCCGCCCTGCCGATCTTTTCCGAAACCAATCCGCGCTTCGACGTGCTGCAAAAGCCGCTCGGCTAGTGCACCTCTGCCCGGGAGATTGCCTGGGCCGGCCTCTCATCCGCCTGCCGGCAACCTCGCATCTGACTGCGGCGGGCGACGGGCCAGAGGTCGCGCAAAGATGACCACGTTGCCGAGAAGCGTCAGCGCCAGGCCGATCAGGCCCAGACCGGTCCAGTGGTAGCCCTCGAAGACCGTCGACAACGACAGGGCGACGATCGGGAACAAGACGGTGGCATAGGCAGCGCGTGAGGAGCCGATGCGCGACACCAGCATCAGGTAGGTTGTGAAGCCGATCACCGATCCGATTGCCGCGAGATAGAGCATGGCGGCAAGATAGGTGATGTTGGGCGGTGCGACGATCGGCGTTTGCGTCACGGCAATCAGGACGAGGAGGACGATCGCGCCATAGATCATGCCCCAGGCATTAGCGGTCAGCGGTGAGATTCCAACCGCGCTGTTTCGACGCGATGCCATATTGCCCAGCGAGAAGAACAGCGTGCCAAGCGCTGCGAGCCCGATCCCTTTCAACGTGCCCATATCGAAATCGACGACGACGTCCTGTCCGAAAAGGAGGAGAAGGCCGGTTGCTCCGAGCGCCGCTGCGAGAAGCGTGCGGCCGGTAATGCGGTCGCCGAAGAAGAGACGCGCATTGACGGCATTGTAGATCGTTGCGAGCGAGAAGATCACGGAGATCAGCCCGGACGGGATAGAGGCGGCGGCGTTGTAGAAGCAGATGAAATTGAGGCTGAACAGGCAGAGCGCTTGCGCAAGGATGAAAGGCTGATCGCGCAAGGCAGGGAGCTTGAGCCGCCGCATGACGGCCAGGATGGCGACGAGGATCACTGCTGCGACCGCAAATCTGTAAAAGACCGAGACCAAGACCGGCACGGGACCGACCTGCATCGCAATGGCGATCCAAGTCGTCCCCCATATAAGGACGGTGGCGATGAAGAGAGCGGCATTTGCCATGGAGTGATCCTCGTTTTCCCGACCAATAGGCGAACCGCGAGCAGGTCTCTTGCAGATTCTTGCTATGAAATCGATTTGCCCGGACTTCCGGCTCGCCATGCGGGTCGTCCGCCGGTATTGTTCGCGCGGCATGGTCAGGTGTGGGGAAGAATTGGTGAAATATAGTCACCCCTCGGTTTTCAGGTTTTTGTCCGCATCTCCCACTGCGCGGATGTCACAGTCCATCGATTTGGGGTTCGGGCGATCAGCTGCCATCTGGAGCAATGCACACGACAGGATGAGCTATCAGCGGCCGAACGGCCATACGTTCAGTCTTTATCTCAGGGGCGGCGCCGGAACGCGACGTCTGGATGGCAGCCCCGCCGCGCGCGGCCGTCCGGGAGTGCTGTGCATCATGCCACAGGAGCACTGGTCCGAATGGGAAATCACCGACTTCTCCCAATTCGTCCATCTGTATGTTCCCGATGATGAGTTGCGCCGGATGTTTGCGGAGACGTTTGACCGCGATGCTCGGCTCATGGCTCTTCCCGAAGTGACCTTCGCAGATGCACCCCCCTTGGCGCGCACGCTTCGGCAGATGACGCAAGCGATCGTGGCGGGCAGTCATCTGCAGGCTGAAGAAGCGATGGCACAGACGATCAACGATTTCTTCGTTGATCCGCGTTATGGCGGGACGCGTCCCTGCGCGATCAGCGGCGGGCTCGCTTCTCATGTGCGGCGCCGGAGTCTGGAGTATATCGAGGCCCATCTCGGTGAGACAATCCGCTTGCAGGATCTGGCGGCGATCGGGCAGCTCAGCGCCTTTCATTTTCAGCGGATGTTCCGGGCAAGCTATGGTGTGTCCCCACATGGCTGGGTGGCTCACCGGCGTATCGAGCGCGCCAAATCGATGTTATCAGGCATGGACCCGATCGCGCAGATCGCTTCGGCCTGCGGCTTCAGCAGCCAGAGCCACATGACACGGGCATTCAAGTTGGGCACAGGCGTCACACCCGCTGCCTACCGGCAAAGACAGTGAAACCCGTCGCTCGACCGCACTTCTCCTTTCCGAAACCAATCCGTGCTTCGACGTCCTGCAAAGCCGCTCGGCTAAACCGAGGGCTATTCCGGGCTATTCGGCCTTCCAGACCTCACTTCACCGCGATGACGACTTTGCCCTTCGCGCGTCCCGTTTCCACATAGTCCAGTGCCTCGTTGGTCTTCTCGAACGGGAAGGCCCGGTCGATGACGGGGCGGATGGCGCCTGCCTCGATCAGCGATGTGATCTTGCCGAGCTGGGCGCCGTTTGCCGTCATGAAGAGGAAGGAATAGCCGATCCCCCGACGTTTCGATTTCCGCCGGATGCCGAAGCTCAAGAAGCGCATGACCTGCTGCAGCAGCCAGCCGAAGCCGTTTTCCCGGGCGAAATCGGGATCGGGCGGACCCGATATCGAGATCAGCTTGCCGCCGGGCTTCAGGACGGCGAGCGATTTTTCCAGCGTATCCTTGCCGAGGCTGTTCAGCACGACGTCATAGCCCTTCAGCACCTTTTCGAAGTCGTCCTTCTTGTAATCGACCACCACGTCGGCGCCGAGGCTTTTCACCAGATCGATACTTGCCGTGCTCACGGTCGTCGCCACGTGGGCGCCGAGATGTTTGGCAAGCTGGATCGCGATGGTGCCGACGCCGCCGGAGCCCGCATGGATCAGCGCCCTCTGCCCCTTCTGCAGCTTGGCGCGCTCGACCAGTGCCTGCCATGCGGTCAGCGCCACAAGCGGAATGGATGCGGCCTCTTCCATGCTGAGATTGGCGGGCTTCAGGGCGATATCGGCAGCGTCGATGGCGATATACTCGGCGAAGGTGCCGATGCGATCCTTGCCGGGACGCGCATAGACCGCGTCGCCGGGTTTGAATTGCCGGACATTGGCGCCGACCCGGACCACGACACCAGCGGGCGAACTTTCGTTTTTGCGATGAGCCGACAATGCGGCAAGCCAGGATCAATCGGGAAGTTTGTTGAATTTCCGGAGGCTCTTGTCGACAAAGGACTCGGGCAGGAAGCGGCGGATGAAACGCACTTGTCCTGCTGCTTTCCCGGCTGTGTAGCGTCTCTTCGGCGATGGCGCATTGGCGGCCTTGACGACGGTTGCGGCGACCACCTCGGGCGCATCGCCTTTTGAGACGATCTCGCGCATCAGCTTCTCCGCATCGGCGCGCACTGCGTCATAGACGGCAAGCGGCCGGTCGGGGCGCGTGATGTTCTCCTCGAAGGAGGTGCGGGTGACACCCGGTTCGACGAGCACGACGCGGATGCCCTGTGTGCGCACTTCATGATCGAGGGATTCCGAATAGCCTTCGATCGCGTGTTTGGTCGCTGCGTAGAGCGCGTTGAAGGGCGCCGGGATCAGCCCGAGGATCGAGCTCAGGTTGATGATCCGGCCGCTGCGCTGCCGCCGCATCACCGGCAGCACCGCATTGGTCATGCGCATCGTGCCGAAGACGTTGACGTCGAACACGGCTTTGGCCTGCGCCGTCGTCGATTCCTCGGCGCCGCCGAGCAGGCCGATCCCGGCATTGTTGACCAGCAGATCGATCCGTCCCGTGCGTTTCAGAACTTCGTCGACGACGCTCTGCACCGATTGATCGTCGATGACGTCGCAGACCAGCATGGTGATGCCGTCGGCAGTGTCGGCCATCGGCTTTCGGCTGGTGCCGAACACCCGGTAACCGTCGCGCCGCAGCGCCTTCGCCGTCACCAGCCCGATGCCGGAGGAAGCCCCGGTGACCAGGGCAATGCCGCGTTCTGTCTTGCTCATTGCGTATGCCTTCGTTTTTGTCGTGGAACATCCATGCGCATTCTGTTACTATCAAAAAGATAGCAAGTCACTACTAAAAAGATATCGACATGAAGAATCTTTCCGAACAGCCCTGCCTGATCGCCCGCAGCCTGGCGCTCGTCGGCGATGCGTGGAGCATGCTGATCATGCGCGACGCCCATGCGGGGCTGACCCGCTTCGATGAATTTCGCAAAAGCCTCGGCATCGTCCCGACAATGCTGACGGGGCGGCTGTCATCGCTGACCGAGGAAGGATTGCTGGAAAAGCGCCGCTATTCCGAGCGTCCGCCGCGCGACGAATATGTGCTGACGGAAGCCGGCCGCGACTTTCTGCCGGTGCTGTTTGCAATCGGCGCCTGGGGCCGCAAGCACCGCAGCGGCGGTGCAGTCACCCGCTTCTTCGACGCCGAGACCGGAACCGAGGTCGATCCCGTCACCATCGACCGCGCGACCGGCGCGCCGATTGGAACTCGTCCTATTCGTATCGCCGCACCCGAATGCGAGCTGCCCGCGGCAGATGAAGCGGCACCTGACACCGCCCTTTGAAAGCGATGTCAGTATCCCCCGCCATCACCGCCTCCGGCGATGGCGAGGGTGATCCTCAAATCAAAACCCGCGGCCCGATCCGGGCGCTACGACTGCTGCAGCCCGTAGAGCAGCGGCATCAGTCCTGCCAGCGCCCTGAAGCGCTCCCACGACTTGGACGACGGCTTCGTCCAGCCGGTTTCAGCAAGTGCGGAAATGCGCGGAAAGACGAGGCGGTCGAAAACGGCACGATCCGTCATCGGCTCGGACCAGATGCAGGCCTGGATGCCGAGGAGTTTCTGCTTCTGTGCTGCCGTCCAGCCGCCGATGGGGTCGAAATTGTAGAGCTTCTCCGCGTCGGAGGTGCCTGCCCAGCTGGCGCCGGGTTCATCCCAGTCGGGCCTGAGCGCCATGTCGAGGTAGTAGACCTGTCCCGGGCAGACGACGATTTCGTAGCCGCGCTCGGCAAGTTCGGCCGAGACCTCGACATTGCGCCAGCTGCAGAGATAGCTCTTTGATTTGTCGATGACATCGCCGTGGGCCGCCTCTTCCCAGCCGCCGGTGATGCAGCCCTTGCTCGCAAGGAAGCGCTGGACACGGTTCAGGAACTCCGCCTGCAGGATGGCGGCACCCGAGCCGTGGATATCGTCGGCGCCATGGGTATTGGTCACGACGTTCAGCCGCTTGGCATGCGCATCGGCAACCTCGTCGCCCGCGACGCTACGCAGGCGCTCGAGCGCTTCCGGCGAGCCGGACCACGCGCCGAGCGGAACTTCGTCAGCGCCGAGATGGATGGTCTTGAACGGAAAGAGCTCGATGAGTTCCAAGAGGATCGTCTCGATGATCTCATAGGTCTTCTCGCGGGCCGGATTGATGCAATTGTCGGGAAAGCCCTGAACCGAATAGTAGCTGCCGACCTCGGCTGGATCACGCAACTCCGGGATCGCCTGCAGCATGGCGTAGCAATGGCCGGGGACATCGATCTCCGGCACGATCTCCACGCCGAAGCTCTTGGCATGGGCGACGATCTCGCGGATGGCAGCCTTGGTGTAATAACCGCCGGTGCGGGCCGGGCTCGAACCGAGCAGCGGCGGAACGGCCAGACCGTGGCCGCGCCAGGCACCGACCGCGGTCAAATCAGGATAGGCGTCGATCTCGACGCGCCAGGCTTCATCGTCGGAAAGGTGCCAGTGGAAGCGGTTGAGCTTGTTCCAGGCAAGCACCGCCACCAGCTTCTTGACCTCGGCCGCACCGTAGAACTGGCGGGCAACGTCGAGGTGCAGGCCGCGCCAGCCCATCGATGGCTCATCGACGATCTCGCCGGAAGCCGGAAACTGGAAGACCTCGGGATGCAGCCTTGCACCGCGCCAGATCTGGCCGAGCGTGACAAGGCCGTAGAGGAAGCCGGTCTGGCTGCTTGCCTCGATCGTGATCGTCTCACCCTCGAAGCTCAGCCGATAGGCCTCCGGCCCGAAGCCGGCGGCATCCTTCAGGGCAACCGGAACCGCGCCTTCCGCCTCGCTCCGCACGATGCCTTCGACGGCGAAGAGATGCTCGACCAGCGCTGCGAAGCCGCGTGCTGCCGCCTCCCCTGCAGCGCTCCGCGCCTGCGGCGCAAAACCGGCCGGCAGCGGACGTCGGGAAGTGACGGACACATGGTTCGGCCAGGGGATGATCGACACCTGAACGGGCGCATTGGCGGGAACCGGATAGATCTCGGCGCCACGCTTCAATGGCGCGTTGCTGACCGAAGATCGCGTCGGCTCGATGGTGAGCACGATCGTGCTGCCGTCGGAAAGCGCGAGATAGCCGCTCGTCGCGCCGTCCGTCCAGTGGCGGAACTGCCAGCTCAGCGCATAGACCGATATCGTCCACGTCTCGCCGGCGCCGAGAACGAAATTGGCCGGCGGCTGGAATTCGGTGAAATTCGACAACCGCTGCGAAACCGTGGCGCCTTCGACGCGCCCGGCCGGATCGACACGACCCGGGCCGCTGACGCACAGCGAGAAATTCGAAAGCGGTTCGGTGCCGAGGTTCTTGAGGCGCAGGACGTAGGAGAATTCCTTGCCGTCCGCAGGCGGGTTCCAAAGGGTTTCAAGCCGCAGGGCTTTCGGTCGTGATGTGGACATGGTCACTCTTTCCTTTTGAAGATCTGGCCTTTTTGACGATCGGGCCTTTTGAAAATCAGCTCTTGAGCATTCCGGCGTAAATGCCGGGAGCGGAATTGGGGATCGGCATGGCCCCGACCGCCTTTTCGTAAAAGGCAGAGGGGCCGACGTCGCCGATGATCGCATAGGCATAGCCCATCGCTTTCAGGTCGTTCAGGCTGGCAAAAAGCAATGCCCGGCCGATGCCGAGCCCGCGAAGGCCTTCGTCGACGCCGGTCGGTCCGAAGAAGCCGCGCGCCGTGGCTTCATGGCAGGAAAAACCGACGAGCTTCTGCTCGCGTGTGGCGATGAAACAGCTCGGCGGCTGGCGGGTCATCGCGACGGAGGCCTCGCTCGCCCATCCCTCGCCGAATTGTTCTGCGATCCAGCCGGTGATCAGCCGGAATTCCGGCGGCAAGGCCCGGCGGATCGTCACGCCCTCGCTGGCCATTCGTTCGGCCGACTGCGTGTCTTGCGGCAGGGTGGAGAGGTTGACGAGATAATCCATTTTGCCATCCTTCAGCTGGAAGCGCCGAGTGCGCGCATGAAATGGTTGGAGCCGACCTGCTCGATGACAGTCGATTCAGGACGGCTGAGCGAGCGTACCTTTTCCGCCTGTTCGAGGAAACGTGCGCTTCCGCCGGTCACGAAGGGTCTGCTGCCGTCCGGAACGGCTGAAAGCAGCAATCTTGTATAGGGATGGCGCGGATCGGACAGAACCGTATCGGTGTCGCCCCATTCGACCATCTGGCCGGCGAACATGACGACGATCTCTTCGGCCACGTGCGCTGCCGTTGCGATGTCGTGCGTGATATAGAGCATGGCCAGGTCGTTTTCGCGTTTCACTGTCGCGAGCAGATGGAGAATGTCCTTGCGGATGGAAACATCGAGCATCGAGGTCGGCTCATCGGCCACCAGCACGCTCGGCGCAACGGCTAGCGCCCGCGCGATATTCACCCGCTGCCGCTGGCCGCCCGAGAGCTCATGCGGGAATTTCTGCCTGGTCAAATCGGGCTCCAGCCCGACGCTTGTCAGCAGGCGGGCAATCTCTTCGGCAAGATCCGTCCTGGAGCCGCTCTGTCGATGCAATTGCAGCGGCCGCGCCAGATGATGGCTGACCGTAAAGGCCGGATTGAGCGACGAGAACGGATCCTGGAAGACCATCTGTACCGCCCTGCGGTACTGATGCTCATCCTTCGCCTCGCCGCGGGCGGTCAGGTCCTGCCCGCGGAAAAACAGCCTGCCGCCCGTCGGCTTGTCCAAGCGCGCAATGATGCGGGCGCAGGTCGTCTTGCCGCAGCCGGATTCGCCGACCAGCGCCAATGCCCGACCGGGAAAAAGCGAGAAGGACACACCTTTCAACGCGTGTACCGGGCCGAAATTACGCTGGATATTTTCGAGCCGGATCACGGCGTCGGTGACAACAGGATTTGCCTCCGCCTTCATGCCAAGACTCCCGAGTGATGCGGATTGCCTGGAAGCTGGGGAATGGCATTCCAAAGCTTGCGGGTGTAATCGTGCAGCGGCGCCTCTGCGACCTGGCGCACCTCGCCGACTTCGACGAGTTCGCCCTTCAGCATGACGCCGATGCGCTGGCAGAGCTGCGCCATCAGATGCAGGTCATGGGTGATGAAGAGCACCGAGAAACCATAGGTCCGCTGCAGGTCGAGGACCTGCTCGAGGATCTCCCGCTGCACGACCACGTCGAGGGCGGTCGTCGGCTCGTCCATGATGATAAGCTCGGGCCTCAGCGCCAGGCAGATGGCGATGACGATGCGCTGGCGCATGCCACCGGAGAACTGGTGCGGGTAATCGCCGATGCGATGCGTGGGAATGCCGACGAGGCGGAACATCTCCTTAGCCCGAGTCCTTGATTCCTCATGCGAGCAACCGGTGTGCCGGCGCAGAACGTCATGGAACTGCGCCTCGACCCGCATCAGCGGATTGAGCGAATTCATCGCGCTCTGGAAGACCATGCCGATGCGCTTCCAGCGGATTCTCTGCAACTCGCGTTCCGGCAGCCTCAAAAGATCCTGTCCATCGAGCCTTATGCTGCCGCCGCTGATCCAGGCGGGTGCCTTGGAAAGACGGGTGATGGCATAGGCAATCGTGCTCTTGCCGCAACCGGATTCGCCGGCGAGCCCGAAGATCTCGCCGCGGCCGATATTGAAAGAGACATCCTTCACGGCGCGGAACTCTCCCTTGTCGACGAGGTAGTCGACGTTGAGCTTGTCGATTTCCAGAAGATTGTCGCTCATCGGCCGAGCTCCAGTTCCCGGTTGCGGGCGCGGGTGAGACGGAACCAGCGCGTCAGCGCCGGGCCGGAGCGAAGCTGCGGGTTGGCGATCTCGTCGAAGGTGAAATTCAAAAGCGCAAGGCCAAGCCCCGTCACCGCGATGCCGAGCGCCGGCACGCCGATATCCCACCATGCGCCGACCATGATTGCCGAAGAATTCTGGGCATTGTAGAGCATCGTGCCCCAGGAGACTTTCAGGGGATCGCCGAAGCCGAGATATTCAAGCGTCGTCTGGGCAACGATGGCGTAGATGATGCTGCCGACGAGATTGATGCCGATCAGCGTCGTCAGGTTCGGCAGGATTTCCACGAAGATGATACGCCAGGCCGGCTCTCCGATCATCTGGGAGGCCGTGACGAAATCGCGATTGCGAAGCGCCATCGTCTGCGACCGCGTCATGCGGGCGCCCCAGGGCCAGGAGGTCAGCGCGATGATCGTCATGATGGTCATCGGCCCCACGGTGCCGGCGAAGGAGGCGAGCAGGATCAAAAGCGGCATGTTCGGGATGACCAGGACGGCATTGGTCGCAAGGTCGAGCACCGCATCGGTTCTGCCTCCGACATAACCGGCGATGAGGCCGATGGCCGTGCCGAGAACGGTGATGGCAATGCCCGTGGCAAAACCGACGGAGAGCGAGCTGCGAGCGCCCCAGACGAACTGGCGATAGACATCCCGCCCCATCTTCGTCGTGCCCATGACATGTTCGATCGACGGTGGCTGATGCGAGCGACCGACACGCGCGCCGGGCTCGCCGGGCGCAACGACCGGCGCAAACAGCGCCATCAGCCACAGGACCGCAATGATGACGAGGCCGGCCAGCGCCTTCTTCTGGTTGAGGACAGACCTTAGCCCGAAGTTCATTAGACCGCCTCCCGCAATCTCGGATCGACGAGCCCGTAGATGATGTCGACGAGGAAATTGGCGCCGAGCGTTGCGAGCGTCATCAGCAGCAACTGTCCCTGGATGACGGGGTAATCGCGGGCGATGCTCGCGGTATAAAGCGTTAGCCCCAATCCGGGATAGTTGAAGACGATCTCGGTGACGATCGAACCGCCGAAGACGGCGCCGAGCATCAGCGCCAGGTTGGTCAAAACGGGAAGCATGGCATTGCGCGCGCCGTAGCCGAACATGACCTGAAGGTGGCTGAGCCCCTTGGCACGGCCCATGGTCACGTAATCTTCGCCGAGCACCGAGATCATCGACGAGCGCATCGTCGTCTGGAATTCGCCGATCAGGAATGGCGAAAGCGTCAGGACCGGCAGGATGGCATGCATGAACACGCTGCCAACGAAGGTGAAATTGAAGGCGGGATCGAGGTTCGGATCATAGGCGTAGCCGACCGGAAACCAGCGCAGCGAGACCGCAAAGACGAACAAAGTCGTCAGCGCCACGATAACGGGCGGCACCGAAATCATGATCACGGAGAGCGGCGAGACGATCGTGTCGAAGCGTCCGCCGCGACGCCAGGCCGAGATCGCGCCCAGCACGACGCCGACGCAGAGCGAAAAGATGATCGCGGTGGTGACGAGGAAGACCGTCCAGAGCGTCGAACGGCCGAGAACCTGGACGACGGTCTGGGGGTAGTATTTGACCGAGACGCCGAGATCGAGGGTCGCCAACCCCTTCACGTAATCGACGAACTGCCAGAGCATCGGCTGGTCGACCGCGCCGAAGCGCGCTTTGATCGCCTCGATCGCGGCCGGGGTTGCCCGCGGGCCGAGTTGGGCAACCATGGCATCGACGGGGCTCCCCGGCATAAGCCGGGGAAGAATGAAGTTCACGACGATCGCAAACGCCAAGGCGACTGCATAGACGCCGAGGCGCCGGCCCGAAACACGCATGTCTGCACCTCCCGCGAGGTTTATTGGACCGGGGTGAGGCGCAGCAGATGCATCAGGCGCATGCGGTTATTGTCATGATCCTCCGGATTCATGACGGGATCCTTGTCGGTGACCCAGCCGGTGAAGCGCTTGCTCGAGAACTGATACCAGGTCGGCCCGTTGAAGACAGGCACAACGGGGAAGTCGTCGGCGACCAGCAGCTGGATGTCGTTGAAGATCTTCTTGTGATCGTCCTCCGACGTCGCCTTCAGATACTGATCGAAAAGGGCGTCCAGCTTCGGGTTCGAATAGCGCGAGGGCGCGCCGGTGATGCGCCCGCCATAGGCGGTCGAAAGGTTCTGGTAATAGCCGCGGAACGGCGTTGCGGCATCGGCGCGGGAGTTCATGACGACCTCGAAGCTGCCGTCGAGGATCTGCTTGCGCCACTGCTCATATTCGGGCGTGGTGACGGATGCGTTGATGCCGGCGGCACGCAGTCCTTCGACGGCGATCTGAACGGCGTCGATCCAGTCCGTCCAGCCATTCGGAACGATGATCGGGAAGGCGATCGGCTTGCCGCTCGGCGTCGCGCGGAAGCCGTCGGCACCCTTCTTGTAGCCGGCATCATCGAGAATCTTGTTGGCTTTCTCGGTATCGAAGCCCATGAAGGCATCCTTGTCGCCCTCGGCATCCTTGTTGCGCCAGCTCTCAAAACGCGGCGGCAGGCCGGACGCATGCTCATTGACGACGGGATAGCCGAAGCCCGCGATATCGACCATCGACGTGCGGTCCATGGCAAGGCTGAAGGCATGGCGGAAGTTCAGGTCCTTGTAGGCTTCGAGGTTGCCTTCATTGCCGCTCTTGAAGTTCATCTGGAAGGCGACGGTCTCGGCCGGCGGCTGCCAATAGCCGTTATGATCCGGATCGAGGGCAACGAAGGTCTTGTCGATTTGCGGAATGAAGGAGCCGATCCAATCCATGTTGCCTTCCGGCAGGATGGCAAGCATCTGGTCGTTGCCGGAGATCTGCGGCAGCCTGAGGCAATCGACATGCAGCGAGGCGGCATCCCAGTAGTTCGGGTTGCGGCATTGCTCGTAGACCTGCGGCGTGAACCGGCGCAGCTCCGTCATCGGCCCGGAACCGACCGGCTTCTCGTTCTTGAAGGCGACCGGATCGGAAACGTCCTTCCAGACATGCTCGGGAACGACGGCGAGGTCGGCAAGCGATTCCGGGAAATCGGAGTTCACGGCCTTCAGATTGATCTTGACCTCGGTCGCCGACGGCGCCTCGACGGAGGCAACGGTCTCTCCGACGCCGACAGTGTCGAGCGCGGCGTTCTTCAGCATCAGATCGATGGTGTATTTCATGTCGGCCGAGGTCAGCGGCTGCCCGTCGGACCATTTGACGCCGGGACGAAGCTCGTAGGTGATCGACTTCATGTCATCGGAGAATTTATAGCTGGTCGCCAGGCGAAACACTGGTTTGCCACCATCCTCGGCATTGAAGATCACCAGGGGCTCGTAGATGAAATCCATCGTGCTCTGCCGGCGGCCGGCAAGGTCGAACGGATTGAAGTTCTGAACCCAGCTGCTCTGCTCCTCGATATGCATCGTCAGCACCGACTCTGCGGCTGCACCGCCGGCCGCGAAAGCGACGAGCGCCGTCAGAGCGGTTGCCGCCGCCAAGCCAGCGCGCATGGAATTGTTGCGGATTGCACTCTTGCTCAATCTCATTCCATCGTTCCCCTTGTTGTTTATTTTTGAAGTCAATCAAATTGATTTAATATTGATAGTCAGTTTCCTGCCGACACGTCAATTGGCGATCTCAAACTTTTTGCACCGGCCTCCTGGCCGGTTCACTGCGTTGTTTTATAAAGATAATTCCGGCGTTAATAATTAATGTACCTTTAAGTACCATAATTGTTTCAACGATGGCGAATCGACCTGCTCGAACATTGGTCGATAAGCATGAGGCTGCTCGCCACGGCCGGGATGCCACCCGGGATGCAACACATTCAACTTCTAAGAGCGGGTCGAATTTCCCATGACGAGCATCAATACGAACAATTCAGCGATGTCTGCCCTTCAGACGCTGCGTAGCATCAACTCCAATCTCGAAACGACACAGAATAGTGTTTCTACCGGTTATCGGGTCGATACAGCATCCGATAACGCCGCTTACTGGTCGATCGCAACCACGATGCGGTCCGACAACAAGGCGCTCTCCGCCGTGTCCGACGCCCTTGGCCTCGGCGCAGCAAAGGTCGATACTGCCTATACGGCGATGGACAATGCGATCGACGTCGTCGACGAGATCAAATCCAAGCTCGTCGCAGCGACCGAAGACGGTGTCGACAAGTCCAAGGTCCAGGAAGAAATCAGTCAGCTTCAGGAACAGCTGCTGAGCATTGCCCAGTCGGCGTCATTCTCGGGTGAAAACTGGGTCGCGGGCGCGGATGGCACGAAAAGTGTCGTATCGTCCTTCGTTCGCGACGGCTCCGGCGCCGTTTCCGTTAAAATGACGGAATACGCTCTGGATACCAGCTCCACGGGCAATGTGTTGTTCGGCATGAGCAGCGGGACGATCGATACCTCGGCCGGCATCCTCGGAACGGCCGATGCAAATGGCGATTCCGTCTATTCGCTTGATATCACCGACTTCACCACCGGTCAGATCCAGTCGGCGCTGTCGACCATCGAATCCGCACTGTCGGCAATGACCTCCGCCGGTGCGCAACTCGGTTCGATCTCGACGCGCATCGATCTGCAGGAAGACTTCGTCAGTGCGCTATCCGACTCAATCGACTCGGGTGTGGGCCGGCTGGTCGACGCCGACATGGAGGAGGAGTCGAGCAAACTCTCTGCCTTGCAAACACAACAGCAGCTTGCGATCCAGTCGCTGTCGATTGCGAATTCGTCGTCGCAGAATATCCTGTCGCTCTTCCGCAGCTAAGCGCAGGTCAGATAGGACGCTCGGACCAAATCCGTTGACCACACGATCGAGCCTGGCCTTCCCGGTCAGGCTCGATCGCGTTCAACTCACTCCTGCAAATTTGTGCCGGCGGGTCCCTATCGCTTCCGTCCTCATCCGAACTATGGTGTCGCGATCGACGAAATCGCGGTTCACTTCTGAGCCATGCTGTCCGTCGTCTCGATCGCAACCACGATCGGCCTTAGTCTTCGCACCCGAGGCGGAGAACGCAGCGCGCGGGATCATCGCATGTCGGAACGACTTGAATCTGCCCGTCCTGACGAAACGCCCGCCATCGTCTGGCTCGGCTTTATGGCGATGTGCGTCGGCATGTTCATGGCCATCCTCGACGTCCAGGTGGTGGCGACCTCGCTGCCGACCATCCAGTCCGCGCTGGGCATCGATCCGGATCAGATGAGCTGGATACAGACGGCCTATCTCATCGCCGAAGTGGTCGCGATCCCGCTCACCGGCTTCTTGACGCGACTGCTGACGATGCGGTGGCTGTTCGTTACCGCCATCAGCCTGTTCGTCGCAGCCTCCGCCGGTTGTGCGGCGAGCGGCAGCTTCGGTGAGTTGGTAGCCTGGCGGGTGCTGCAGGGTTTTTCCGGCGGAACCCTGATCCCATCGGTTTTTTCAGCCGTGTTCATCCTTTTCCCGAACGAGCGGCAGGCGCTGGCGACGACGATTGCCGGCGTTCTTGCGGTGCTGGCACCCACCGTCGGACCGATCGTCGGCGGATGGCTGACGCAGACCTATTCCTGGCACTGGCTGTTCCTGATCAACATCATCCCCGGCATCGTCTCGGCAATCCTGGCGGCACGGTCCTTGCCGCGGCAGGCGACCGATCTGTCCGAACTCAGGCATCTCGATGGCCTGTCGCTTCTTCTGATGGCGACCGCGCTGACGAGCCTGGAACTCAGCCTCAAAGAGGCGCCGACGAGCGGCTGGATCTCGGCCTATGTCCTCAGCCTGCTAACGGTCTGCCTTGCATCGGGAGGCGTCTTCGTCTGGCGAACGCTGCGCAGAAACCGGCCGATCGTCGATCTTGGCAATTTCGGCGATCGGAACTTTCTCGTCGGCTCGGTTCTGAGCTTCGTGCTCGGCATCGGCCTCTTCGGCTCGGTCTATCTCATGCCGGTCTTTCTCGCTTTCATCAGAGGACACGACGCTCTCCAAATCGGCATGACGATGCTGGTCACCGGCGTCGCGCAATTGATCACGGCGCCGATCGCGGTCGCGCTGGAGAAGCGCATGGACGCGCGATTGCTGTCGGCTGTCGGTTTCGCGCTGTTTGCGATCGGTGTCGGGATGAGCGCCTTTCAGGATCCTCGCACGGACTACGACGCGATGTTCTGGCCGCAGATCGTGCGCGGCGTCGCCATCATGTTCTGCCTGCTGCCGCCGACGCGGCTGGCGCTCGGCACTCTGCCGCCAGACCGCATTCCCGATGCGAGCGGACTTTTCAACCTGATGCGCAATCTCGGCGGGGCCATCGGCATCGCGCTGATCGACACCATCATCTACACGCGCTCGGAACCGCTCGGACAAGCCCTTTGGACCCGTCTTCAAACCGGCGACATCGAGGCTGCGACATTCGTCGGCGCACCTCTTCAGACCATATCGGGGCATAGCGGCAGCTTCGATGCGGATACAACGGCGCTACTCGATCCGCTGGTCCAGACAGCGGCAAGCGTCCAGGCGATCAACGAAGCCTGGATGGTGATTGCCGTCCTGACCGGCTGCGCCCTGCTCTCAGTGCCCTTTGCCAGGCGGCCAACGTCAACTTGAAAACCAGGGTTGACGAAACCGCTCTAAAGAGAATCAACTAAGTTGTTGAAAAACCTGGAGCCGAGACTGCACTAGCGCCACCTTCGCCACAAAAATCTATTCTGCGACAAGGTCAGAACCCTACCCCGCGATCCTGAGATGGAAGCCCAACGCATCGGCCAAACGGCTTCTAGGCCAGCTTAGCACTGCGCGTCTCGGCATCGATGAAATAGGCTGCAGCACCTGCCAACAGCAGCAAAGCAGCGAAAATCCCGATGACCAGGCCGAAATCTTTCGTCACAAAAAGACCGATCAACGATGGCGCAAGCAGCCCTCCAAGCCGAGCCATAGCACCGGCGGCACCCATTCCTGTTGCCCTAGACGCAGTAGGATAAAGCTCTGGTGTATAGGCGTAGAGTGCACCCCACGTACCAAGTAGCGCGAAACTCATAATTAGCAGTGACGACGCTACCAAGAGTGCGGATGAGCCGACGACAAACAAAATGGATCCCATCGCGGAAAGGATGCAAAATGCCACAAGCGTTGGACGCCGCCCCCACTTTTCGACGCCGTAGGCAGCGAGCGCATACCCAGGAATCTGGGCAAGCGCGATCAGCACAAGAAAACCGTAGCCTCGAACGAAGCCAAAGCCGTCCCCGGCAAGTTTCGGAGGCATCCAAGTGAAGACACCATAGTAAGAAATGGACACCAGAAACCAAACCGCGAGGATCAGAAGGGTTCGACGCCGCAGAGCGTGGGAGAATATTCCGATACTACGCGTCGGTGTCGCCATGCATAAACGACCATTGGCAGCGCCACTTCAAATCGCCTGCCGACTCGTTGGTTTTGGCGCTTTGAGCAACAAAAGGGGCGCTCCCCGGGGAATTGGAGCCGGTCAATCAAACCCGGCGGCAACGCGTGATTTTCGCAGACAAAAAAAGAGGGCCGACGGAGAACCGTGGCCCATTAATTGTGAAGGTATAAACCTCCAGAGGGGAACAGCTGAAACGACGGAACTGGGAGGAAAGCCGCCGTGTTGCATCAGCTGTGATCGCTATGCTCCTTTTTTGACCAGTTGGAAAACATTTTTTGTGCAATGCAGCTATGCAATAGCGGACCATCCAGCCGAAAGTAGTCCGTAGAGGATCTGCGGACTAGGCCGCAATGAAACGAGCCATCCAGTGGAGAAGAGGCCATGCGTGAGGACGCGATGCCTTTGATCGGGTTCGACGATTTCGCTTGATTTTACTCGGCGTCGTCGTTCGCCTTTGGGAACAGTTGCAGCACATTTGACCCACTCGGGTGCGCGAGAGTGCGCGCCTTTGGGCGCCGCGGGTTGTTTTCTCCAGCCTTTTGGACAGCTGAAACGAGACCTTCCCGCTGGCGATAATAATCTGGCTTGGGAGGCAGGGTGAGGTCAAACTCTTCGAGCATACGCTCAATAATGTCCATCGCTTCAGCCGCCAGACCAGCATAACCTTCTTGGCGTCGCTCGAAGAAGCCATCGTATCCGGGCCTGGAAAGGTCGAGACTATCCAACGCATAAGAAAGGGTCTTCACTCGGTTCGACAACCACAAAATTTCTTCTGAAAGCCCGGTACTAAAAAGCCCCCAGTTTGCGTCCTGCGGAAGTGCAAGGGTTGGATCGCGAACGTGAAACGCGAATTCGCCTTCATCCATGGGATTGAATTCGGGCATGTCGTGAACGGCCGCATAGCTGGCTCCGACAAAATCGTCTAGGGCCAGTACCGTCAGCATCGCTAGGTTTCTAACCTCGGCTTTCGGGCGCCGGTTGATCCCAGACTTCGCAAGTCGAATGACGATGGGAAGCAAGGAGCCAGCGGCTAAACCGCCAGCGCCGATGAACGCTCCCATTGCCATGATCCCTCGGGTGGTTTCGAAGGAGTGCGTCAATAGTCACCTCGTTGAATGGGAGCTGCGAGTTGCGTCAAGAAGCATGCACAGACGGAATCAGCGCTTTCCGTCCCAGTTTGCCTTGAACTTAAATGATAGGGAACTCCGTTCCCGCCGTGTGGCGCCATTGAGCAACCTGACGGCATCATCGTCACCGGCGACCTCAGTTCCTTTGACGCCTTGGCAATGACCTCTCGGTGCAACTTTCGAATTAAACACCAAGTGATATCGGCTGGCCTGTCTTTCAAGGACCTAATCGAGAACCGGCGATTGTGGTAAGATTACTCTCAATCATTTTGCGTCATCCTCCAGTTCCCTCTGAAGCCAATCGACGAGATCTCAATGGCCCCGGTCCTCACGCGCAGTTTTCAAATGCCCCGACGCGAAGAGCTTGGCCTCTTCACGATCAGCAACGGTTCCGGCCTGTCGATATCGGCCTTGCCGAACGGCACGCTGTTTGCCATCGAATATGCCGACGCTCTGGGATCGGTGCAGATCAACCAGATCCAGGGCTCTCCGCTCGTCGGCGGCATCGGTCGCCTCTATCTGCGCGTTGGCGGCGCGAAACCTGACGTCGTCGAGATTGTCGGGCCTCGCGCGAATGGCAGTTTCGGGCACGATGCGACGACCCTCTCCTGGAGCGGCAAGACCGGGCATCTCAGCTATAACGTCCGCCTCGAACTCCATCCTGTCGAAACAGCCTGGTTCTGGCGTGTGTCAGTCCAGCATCTGAAGGATGGAACACTGCCGGTCGATCTGGTGCTGATCCAGGATATCGGCCTCGGTGACCGGGGCTTCCTCATGAACAGCGAAGCCTATGCCTCGCAATATGTCGATCATCACATCGCCGATCACCAGACATTCGGTCCCGTCGTGATGAACCGGCAAAATCTCAAGCAGTCGGGTGCCCGCAACCCCTGGCTCGCGCAAGGCTGCCTCGATGGGGCGGCTGCCTATGCCACGGATGCGATCCAGCTGGTGCAGGCGAGGGACCGCCTCGGCGATCTGCTGGTCGGGCCTTTCGGCACCAGCCTGCCGAGCAAACGGCGGCAGCAGGAGACGGCATGTCCCGCCATCCAGTCGAGACCGCTCTCCGTGCCGGCGAGCGGGGTGACCGCGACCTTCTTTGCCGTCTTCGCCGCCGAACATCCCGAGGCGTCGAGCGATGCCGATCTTTCGCGGCTCGACGGGCTGGTAACGATAAAAGTTGCGGCAGCCGATATAGCAGAGGCGGCGCCGGTCCGCAGCCTGCTGCAGGATGCCCCTCTGCTGAAGGCCGAGGCGCTTGATAAAAAGGCGATCGGCCAGCTTTATCCGGAGCGGAGCCTGGAAGAGCGCGCTGAGGGAAAGCTGCTTTCGTTTTTCGTCTCCGACGGCGCCTTGAACCGCCATGTGGTCCTGCGCGAAAAGGAACTCCTGGTAGCGCGCCGTCACGGCGCGATCGTCCGCAGCGGTGAGAATATGCTGCTCGATGATGCGACGCTTGCCGCGACCTGCTGGATGCAGGGCATTTTCGCGGCCCAGCTGACGATCGGCAACACCTCCTTTCACAAGCTCTTTTCCGTCTCCCGTGACCCCTACAATCTGACGCGCGCCAGCGGGCTGCGCATCATGGCGGATGTCGGCGCCGGCTGGCAGCTTCTGGCGGTGCCGTCGGCTTTCGAAATGGGGCTCAGCGATTGCCGCTGGATCTATCGCCTCCCCGAACGCACGATCATCGTGTCGGCGGTCGCCTCTGGCGAGGATGCGGCGATGCAGTGGACCGTCTCCGTCGAGGGAAAGCCGTGCCGCTTCCTGGTGTTCGGTCACGTCGTCCTCGGCGAGCGCGAATATGACGCGGGTGGGCAAATCGAATTCGATACGGCAGGCAAACGCATGCTTTTCCGGCCGGACCCGGCCTGGCTCTGGGGCGAGCGTTATCCCGATGCCGGCTATTGGCTGGTGAGTTCGACGCCCGATGCCATCGATGAGATCGGCGGCGACGAACTGCTCTACAGCGATGGGATTGCGCGCAACGGCGCCTTCGTCGCGCTCAGATCCCGGCCGACACAGGCGCTCTCTTTCGCCGTCGTCGGCTCGATGACCGATGCGGCGGAAGCCGAACGACTGGCGCAACATTATGAGGCCGGCGTCACCGATGAAGCCATGCTTGCACCGGCATCAAAATTCTGGCGGAACGCCGTGCGCGGTATAACGATCGGCAGCACCTCGCCCGACCTTGCCGCGCAGATGACCCTGCTGCCCTGGCTCGCGCATGACGCGATCGTGCATCTCAGCGTACCGCACGGCCTCGAGCAATATACGGGTGCCGCCTGGGGCACACGCGACGCCTGCCAGGGCCCGATCGAATTCCTGCTCGCCTACGAGCATGACCGCGAGGCCAAGGAGGTGCTGAAGACCGTCTTCAGCGAACAATACCTTGACAAAGGCGACTGGCCGCAATGGTTCATGCTGGAGCCCTATGCCAACATCCGGGCGGGCGATAGTCACGGCGACATCGTCGTCTGGCCGCTGAAGGCGCTCTGCGATTATATCGAATCGACCGGCGATCTCGCCATTCTCGACGAGAAAGTCTCCTGGCGCGATGAAAAGACGATGGCCAGGGCGCCGGAGCCCGACACCATCGCAATCCATGTCGAGAAGCTGCTCGATACCGTTCGCGAAGCTTTCATCCCGGGAACGCATCTGATCCGCTATGGCGAGGGAGACTGGAACGATTCCCTGCAGCCGGCCGATCCGCATCTGCGCGACTGGATGGTCAGCAGTTGGACCGTTGCCCTGCTCTACGAGCAGATCGTCCGTTATTCCGCGATCCTGCGGCGCCTCGGTCATGGCAACAAGGCCAAGGGCTTGAGGAAGATAGCAACGGCGATGCGCCGGGATTTCAACCGCCATCTCGTGCGTGACGGCGTCGTTGCCGGCTACGGTATCTTCGATCCCAGCCATGACGGCGTCGAATTGCTGCTGCACCCGAGCGACCAGCGCACCGGCCTGCATTTTTCGCTGATCTCGATGACGCAGGCGATGCTTGGCGGGCTGTTCACGCCGGCTCAGAGACGCGATCATATGAAGCTGATTAAAGAGCATCTGCTCTTCCCCGACGGCGTGCGCCTGATAGAGAAGCCCGCGACCTATGCCGGCGGCCCCGAGACGCTGTTTCGCCGCGCCGAATCCTCCTCCTTCTTCGGTCGCGAGATCGGGCTGATGTATGTGCATGCGCATCTGCGTTATTGCGAGACGTTGGCGCTCCAAGCCGAGGCGGAAGAGCTCTGGAAGGCGATCGCCGTCGTGAACCCGATTTCAGCCACATCAGCGCTGCCGCATGCATCGCTGCGCCAGCGCAATACCTATTTCAGCAGCAGCGATGCAGCGTTCCATGACCGTTATCAGGCAATGGCCGAATGGGAGCGCGTCAAGGCGGGAGAGATCGCCGTCGACGGCGGATGGCGCATCTATTCAAGCGGCCCCGGGCTCTACACCAGAAGCTTCGTCGAAAATATCCTGGGCTTCAAACGGCGCTTCGGCCGGCGCAAACGCAAACCGCTTCTTCCCGCGATCCACGCCTCAGCCGATCTGCACACCGACCATGCCGCTTGGCGGCGGCTGATGAAGCCGAAGCTTGAGGTGTAAAGCGCGCGCGTGCCCCGCGCACTGCTGCATCATGCGGTAGCGTCGCGTAGCTCCTCGAACCGTGCGGCACTTTTCGACAGGTGGCTTCGGATGGCGCGGCGCGCGGCAGGCTCGTCGCGGTCGCGGATTGCCGCGAATATGGCATGGTGTTCCCTGCGCATGCGTGCCGCATGGCGCTTGCGCTCGGCTGATGTCATCTTGTCCAAACGCGCCCATTGCCGCGGCACCATGATGTTGCCGAACGTGTCGAAGAGGCGGCCGTAATAGGAGTTCTGCGTCGCGACCAGGATGGATCTGTGGAAGGCGTAGTCCTCTTGCGCGCCATATCCACCCTCCTCGAGCGCCTTGTCGAGGGCATCGAGACGGTCCTGCATGCGGTCGATGTCCTCCTGCGTGCGCCGCAGCGCGGCAAGACCGGCGGCTTCGTATTCGATCCCCATGCGCAGCTCCAGCACGCGCAGAACCTCGTCGATCGACTGCAGGTCGTTCGGAATAATCGAGAAGGATCTGGGCGTCGGATCGTTCGAGACGAAAGCCCCAAGGCCTTGCCGCGTGGTGATCAACCCCTTTGCGCGCAGTGCGGCGAGTGCTTCGCGAACGATCGTCCGGCTGACGCCGGTCGCCGTCATGATCGCCTGCTCGGTCGGCAGGCGCTGGCCGGGCTTCAGGTCACCGGACTCGATTTGCGCCGTCAACATATCGGCAAGGTTGCTGCGCAGGTTCGGCGCCTGCTGAATGGTATTGAAGACTGCGTTGTCCTTATCTGCCATCCGGTTTCGAAATCCTGGTGTCGAGGTGGCTGCGCCGACCCCGTTTCCTGTTCGCATTCCGTATCCACGCCGATGCGGTGGGCAGCAGCCCTAGCGCATAACCCCGAAAACCGGAATCGATTTTCGGGGTTATACGGAAAATCAAAGCGATACAGTGTCCTTAGCGCGTCTCAAAGGACACACGGTGCTCTAGGCTCAGGACTCATCGATCAAAGCCAAAAGATGACGGTTGGAGCGATGCATATTGCCGAGAAGAAGGTGTGTGCGCATCGGTCGTAACGGGTTGCGGTGCGCCGCCAGTCCTTGAGCTTACAACGCGTGGAGAACGAGCCGTGCGCCTTTGTGGTCGCTCATCTGGCCTTCACTGAGCAGCATGACGATTGGGCGGCCGCGGGCCGTAGTCCTTTGGCGCATCCTTCCACTGCAGGCCGTGCTTGATGGCGCTGGTCACCCGACGGTCGTCTGCCTGCGGACTGCCATGCACCAGGGGGAAGTGCGGCTCGATCCGAGCCATCTGGCGCTCGCTCAACAAAAACATATCGCTCATCCCGGCCTCCTGTCGGAAACGGTGAATCACAGCTCAATCCAAATTAATAGGTCCCGAGCCTAGTCTCGGTCTCCGCTTACACCGCAGACATGAGCTCTTAGTTTGGATTGTGCATTTTGTTCATCGTTTTCTCCACTGTCTAACGGCGTCAGGGTGCATTCATTGCTTGATGCTTGGGTTGGCTGCGCCAAAGCTCTTGAGCAGGTCGTCGAGGGAACGGCCTTCGACGCCGCCGAGCTTCTCTTCGAGGTTGTCGGCTTGCAGGAGATCCCTAGTCCGGCCGCGGGCGCCCACGACACGCAATGGAACCTTTTGCGTTGCGAGCTCGGCATGGAGCTTGTGAAGCATACCCGAGCCAGCCAGATCCAGCAGGGGAGATGCCGAGAGGTCGCACACGACGAGCTCGAGGTCGTTGACCTTTTCCGCCTCGACTCGTTCGAGGACAGCTTGCAGGACCGTATCCGCATTCACGTAGATCAGGTTGCTTTCCGGGCGGAACGCGATGGCATGACCCAGCGGTTCATTTTCCGGATGAAGGTCGACGTCCGAGTAATCACAGGTGCCCGGAATACGTCCCAGGAAGGCAACATGCGGCCGGGAGGCGCGGATCAACAGCATGATGATGGATGCGAGAGCCGCAAGCAAGATTCCCTGCAGGATGCCGAGCAGCAGGACAGCAACCAGCGCAATGGTGGCCGCATAGAAATCGACCCGGCTGACGCGCGACATCCGACGAAGCTCCGGAAAGTTGATCAGGCCTGCGACCGCGGTGAGAACGACGGCAGCGAGAACCGCCTTGGGCAGGTTTTCCAAGAGGCCGGTGAGAAAAAGCAGGCAGATCGCAAGCGTAATCGAGGCAAAGACGAGCGCAAGCGGACTGCGGGCTCCCGCCTTGTCATTGACCGCGGACTGGGACAGTCCGCCGGCCACCGGATAGCCCTGTCCCAGCCCGGCAAAGAGGTTGGCGGCGCCGATGCCGAGGAACTCCTGTCGCGGATCCAGCGCATAGCCGTGTTTGGCGGCAAAACTGCGGGCAGCGGAGACGCCTTCGATATAGGCCAGCAGCAGGACCCCACCCGCCAGTGGCACAATTCCCTCGACGTCGCGGAGTCTCAGCGAGGGACCGTGGAGTGATGGCAGACCCGATGGAATTGCGCCAGTGATCGGCACGCCCATGCCGGGGAGGCCGAGCAGCGTTGCGGCGGCGATCGAGATGCAGACGACGGCCAGTGCAACCGGCCGTCCGGGAAACAGTCGATCGCCCGCGACGATTGCCAGTATCGCCGTTAGGCCGACAGCCAGAACGATCGGGTTCGTTCCGCCGAGCTGACCCAGGATCAGCAAGAGGCGCTCGAAGAAATTATGGCCTCCGCCTGTCACGCCGAACAGGCTTGGAAGCTGTGTCATGGCAATGGTGAGGCCCGCACCTGTCTTGAAACCGACCAGAATACTGTCGCTGATCAGCCTGACCAGGACACTCAACCGAAGCGCCCAGGAGATGAGGGCAAGTCCGGCGACGGTGAATGCCGCAAGGCTTGCGATCTGGGCGTAGCGCAGCGCATCGTCACCCGCCATCAACGCGATTGAACTGGCGATCATCAGCGAGATGGCCGACGTCGGTCCGACCGCCAATTGGCGCGACGAGCCGAGCAGGGCGTAGCCCAACCCGCCAAGGAGATAGCCATAGATGCCGACCTGCGGCTGCAACCCCGCGAGTGTCGCGTAAGCCAGCGAAACCGGGATGGCATAGGCTGCAAGCGTGATTCCCGCTACCACATCAGATCCCAGGTAGGATGGGCTGTAGTGCGGCAGCCATTGCGTCGGAGGCAGGAAAGAGAGCCACTTCGGCAGGCCGTGATTTTCCGTCTTCTCCATGATGCTGAGATCCCCAGAGGTGGCTAGGCCTCCGTTAACACATTGATCTTGCCCTTCTTCACAGCCGACTTGAGGGCTGCGTGGTCACGCTCCGCCTGGTCGGCATAGGCGATCGCGAAGCCCGCTATTGCCTTGTCGAAGACATCGTTCGTTGCACCGAGATAGCCGGCTATCGCCGTCACGTTGCTTCCTTTGGAATGGGCGCGGGCAAGGACCCAGCCGCAGGCCTTCGCATAGGCCTCCATCCACTCAGCATCGAAACTCTCGATCAGCGGCTTGATCTTGGCGTCGCGGAGCTGGCGGACATAGAACTGCCGGCCGTTCGGTGCCGTCACCCAACCGAGGAAGATGTCCGAGACGGGCTGCATCAACCGTTGGCCCATGACGACCCGCTGGCCCGAATGGCCATAGGCACTCTCGCCGGCAAAACGCTCAAGCGCCGATGGTCCCGCCTCTTTGAACTGTAGGAACAGCGGATCGTTGCTCGCCGACATCAGGAGGGCAATCCAGCATCTGCGTCCGACACTGCCTATACCGACGACCTTGATGGCCGCATCGATGACCTGGTGCCGGTCCAGAAGGACGCGCAGGTCGTCAGACAATGTCTTGCGATAGTCGTTGAAGACGGCCTCGAGAACGCTCTGAAACTCGGGCGCTGTGGCCTGCTCGGGGTGAAAGATCAGGGGCGGCTGTTCGCGAATGCGGACCCTGCCGCCGACGGTGCCGGCGAGCTTCGGGAAGTCGAGTTCCGATCCGCTGCCTGCGGCAACCTTGTCAATGCGATCTCGGACAAACTTTTGCACGCCGGGAGGCAGGCTCTGTATCACGTCCGTGTCGGTGACTTTCTGATACCATGCTTCCAACGGACCGAGTTCCGAGAATTTGCATAGGCGTTTGCGATAGCTGCGGGCACTGGCCTCGGCACAATTTTGCGCCTTGATATCCGACAGGCCGATAGAGCGGGCGGCCAGAACGACGGAGGCTGCCAGCCGCTTGACGTCCCATTCCCATGGCGCAGGCAGGGTCTCATCGAAGTCGTTGATGTCGAAGATGATGTTGCGCTCCGGTGTGGCAAAGCCCCCGAAGTTTGCAAGGTGACAATCGCCGCAGCACTGTACCTTGAGCCCTGACGCCGGCGTGTGCGCCAAGTCGGAGGCCATGACCGCGGCGGCGCCGCGATAGAAGGCGAAGGGCGACTGCAGCATGCGGCCATATTTGATGGGTACCAGCTCTTCGAAACGATCCGCGTCCGTTTCCTGCAGGATGGAGATCGGATCCGGCCGGTCATGCTGCGCCTTCCATAGACGATGATCGGCACGCTGCACTTTATCGCGCAGAGCCTTTCCGGCTGCCAGCCGGTCCTCCCGAGAGGAAATGCGTGCGATGTCAATTGACGCGACGGCCTTGGAAGATTGAACGTCATTCATGACCTAACCTCCGCCCTGCATAAGTTGCCAATACCGCAGATTGTAAATGTGCCTCTAAGTACGGCAGTAGATAACGTCGGTCGCAACAAGGGCCTATTATAGCACCTTTGTCGCTTCAGGGTGCGTAGCATCACGTAGCATCACGTAGTATCTGTGGTACTTAGTGGCGGCGGCGCCGTCTCAATGAACCTGACTGAGGCCGACCCTGTCTCCGCAAGGGACACAACGACGTTTAGCGGCGGAGTGGTAGCATGGTATGCGGGCAGGGAACGGGTGGCCGAAGGCCTTGCCGCCTGTCTCGTGATTCGCCTGTCGTTGTACTAACGCCGCCCCGGCTTCTGCCCGGGGACACCAGAATCCGTAACTCATTTCCCACTTTCGTCGTTTGCGCGCCGTTTCAACGACCGACACCAACGCCTGAGGTCAGGTATGCCCCGACATCTAACTCTCCGTCACAAGGACTTAATGCGGGAAATGCGGCGATATCCGCGCCATCTGGCGCTCGCTAAGCAGGAACAAATCACCCATCACGGCCTCCTTCTCAGAAACCGTGAATCACATCTTAAAGCAAATTAATAGGTCCTGAGCCTAGGCCTGATCGGTTGGTGAGACCGATCAGCGCGCCAGCCAACCGCCATCGACGGGCAGCACCGTTCCATGCACGTAGTCGGATGCCGACGATGCCAGGAATACGGCCGCACCGCCGAGTTCGGAGGGCGTTCCCCAGCGCCCGGCCGGGATGCGGGCAAGGATGGCGCCACTGCGGTCGGCATCCTCGCGCAGCGCCGTGGTGTTGTTGGTCACGAAGTAACCGGGGGCGATGGCGTTGACGTTGACGCCTTTGCCGGCCCATTCGCAGGCAAGCAGCTTGGTCAGTCCAGCGAGGCCACTTTTCGAGGCAGTATAAGACGGGATCCGGATGCCGCCCTGGAAGGATAGCAGCGAGGCGATGTTGATGATCTTGCCCCTGCCCTTGTCGACCATGTGGCGGCCGGCTGCCTGCGACAGGAAGAAGGCGGTCTTCAGGTTGACGTCGATTACCGCGTCCCAGTCTTCCTCGGTGAAGTCGAGCGCATTGGCGCGGCGGATGATGCCGGCATTGTTGACGAGGATGTCGAGGCCGCCGAAGGTCTGGATGGTCTCAGTGACGATCCCCTTGACCGGTTCGATGCTGGCGAGATCGGCCTTGACGACATGAAAGCGGCTTCCCGCTTCCTTCACCAGCGCCTCGGTTTCGTCCATCGAGGAGCGTCCGACGGCGACGATCGACGCACCGGCCTGCGCCAACGCTGCCGCGATGGCCTGGCCGAGCCCTGTATTGGCGCCGGTGACGACGGCGACCCGGCCGGAAAGGTCGAAGGGATTTGCCACGACGCTCACCTCAGATCCGCAATGGCGATATGGTCCATGTCGGTGAAGCTCTTATTGTCGCCCGCCATCGCCCAGATGAAGCTGTAGTTCTTGGTGCCGGCGCCCGAATGGATCGACCAGGGCGGCGAGATGACCGCCTGTTCGTTGGCGACAAGCATATGCCGGGTCTGCTGCGGCTCGCCCATGAAGTGGAAGACACGCTGCTCCGCTTCCAGATCGAAATAGAGATAGGCTTCCATGCGGCGGTCATGCGTATGGGCCGGCATTGTGTTCCAGACGCTGCCCGCCTCGATCATGGTGAAGCCCAGGGTGAGTTGGCAGGACTGGCAGACCTCAGGATGGATGAACTGGTAGATCGACCGTTTGTTGGCTGTTGCGGCTTCCCCCGGCGTCAGGTGACGGGCCTTTTCGCGGGTGAGCAACACGGTCGGGTGCGCTTGATGCGCCGGCGTCGAGACCAGATAGAACTTTGCCGGATTGGCCGCATCCGCACTCTCGAACCTGATGTCCTTGGCACCCTTGCCGACATAGAGGCAATCATATTTGGCAAGATCGTAGTTCGTGCCGTCGACGATGATGCGGCCGGCGCCGCCGATGTTCAGGGCGCCGAGTTCGCGCTCGGCAAGGAAGGTTTCCTGTCCGATTGCCGTCGGCGCGGTCAGCGTCAGCCCGGGGCCGAGCGGCGTCGCGCCGCCGATGACCATCCGGTCGTAATGCGAATATGTCAGCCGGATCTCGCCGCTCGCGAAGACGGTTTCCACCAGAAAGTGACGCCGCAGCGTCTCCGTGTCGAAATCGCGCACGGCCTCGGGATGGGAGGCGTGCCTCACGTCGATCAGCATGTCAATTTTCCTTCCGCTTCATTGTCGCCAGGGGTCGTCGCTATTGCGGAAGCCGATCTTGTCCGGCCTGTTCCGCCGCGGCGGTATCCATCCGGTTACATAGTTGTACGACAAGTTTGGTGTCAACAGGTTTGTCGGTGCGCGCTTGAGGAGACGCAAGGCCCGCAAGAGCACGAAATAAAATCTGGGTATCGACAGGAGAATTTCCGGAGATGACGACGCCATCATCAAGCGATGATCGCAAGTGGTCGCTTCGGCGCGGTCCGGAATTTTCTTGGGCCAAAACGAAAAAGCCTGCCGCGGGAGGAGGTGCGGCAGGCTTTCGAAAAAAACCGAACGACAGCTGGGAGGAGGAGTGCTGTCATTCCACAGACGACCCTGGGAGGAGGATGGGGCGCCTGTACATCGAAGGGATGCGGGAGGAGGTGCATCGCTTCGATAGAAATAATCATACTTATTTCTTGCTCAGTTGATAGGCATTTCTTTGCAGGGCAGCTATGCGTTATGCGAAAAGCGGGCGGCTTGATCAGCCTGCTCCATCTGCCGCAGACACAAAAGCAAAGCGCCCGCTTGGGAGGAAGCAGGCGCTGGCATAGTCTCGAAGATGCTTGATCTAAGCTGCCGTTAGCGGGCGATGGCTGCGCGGGCGACGTTGCGGATTTCGCTGCGGCCGATGCCGAGGTCGTCCAGTTCGCGTGCGGACATACGACCCAGTTCAGCGACCGTCTGACGATACTTGCGCCAGTTATTAAAAGAGCGTGCTACGTTCATGATGATCCCCTTTCGTGGGCTTTCGAAGCTTAGCTGCCAGTCCTTGGCGCTTCGTTCGCTTCGATGAGCTGTATATAGTATGAGACCCCTGACTATTGCAGCGCCAATGCATCACTGCACCTATGCGGCAATTGCATGGATCATCAAATCTGGTAGCGATTTCCCGATTATGCTTTGAAACGATCGAAGGCCGTCAGCCGCACGATCGGCGGCTCCGCCTCGGCCCAGCGGTAAATATCCGAGCGCAGATAGGAAAGCTCGTCGTCGAGATCCTCTTCGCCGACTTCGATCCACCAGGACTTCAGGCGGCCGTCGCTTCCGTCCGACCAGCGATAACCCCTCGCCTTCAGATGATCCTTCATCTCGAACGGGCTGTGTTCGGCAAAGATACGGATGCGTGAGCGCTGGCTGGCGCGGTAAAGCTCGGTGAACGGGCTTTCACCGTCGCGCTGCTCTCGATCGAGGATTTCCAGCAGTGCGTGGCAGTCGTCCACGGCGCGATGGCCTTCGTGGAAATACCCAGCCTGGCCGACGAGATAGCCGAGCTTGGTACCCTCGAAGCCGCGGTCGCTCCAGTCGATCTCCGAAACCGAGCATGCCCAGGCCTTGCCGGTGAAAATCTTTGAGAAAGCCTCGCAGAACGGCCGGTCGAACCCAGCATTATGGGCAATGATCAGATCGGCCGGCTCGATCAGAGTTCTCAGCGATTGGATATCGATGAGCTGTCCTTCGACCATCGCATCGTTGATACCCGTCAGCCGGGTGATCTCGGGCGGGATCGGCCGGGACGGCTGTTGCAGGCCGCCGTAAATGCCGACGATATCGCCGATCGCGCCGTCATCGTTGAAGGTAAAGGCGACGGCGCCGATTTCGATGATCTCGTCGCTGCGGTGGTTGAGACCGGTGGTCTCCGTATCGAGAATGACGCCGAGCCGCGAAAACTCCGGCCGTCTGACTGATGCAATCGGCCGGGCCGCCAGTTTTCTCAAGATGCGATAGTTGCCGCTCTCTTCCAGCGTCCGCGCCATGTCTTCATCAGAGTAGGCGGTCGGTTGGGAAGGTTGCCGGCGCGATGGAACGCGCACCTTGGCAATCGCGGGCGATGCCTTGGCAAACATGTCGAGTTGCGAATCTCTGTGCACGCTCATCGGATCTATATGTCACGGAGACGCGATTTAATCCATCACGCGACAACGCCGAGCGTCCGTCAGATGCGCAAAGGACGCTATAGCCCTTTGAATTACGCAGTCGCCAGGCGCGGCGGCGTGTGAACGCCTGCCGTTTTGTCCGGTGGGAAGCTCAGCCGGCAGATCGCGCCGGGATTGCGGTTGTCGATCGTCACCTCGCCGCCGTGCATGCGCAGGATGTCACGAACGAGATTGAGGCCGAGGCCGGCGCCGCGTCCGTCGTGATGGCGCTTGAAGAACGGCTCGAATATGCGATCCCGCATACCGGCGGGGATACCCGGTCCCTCGTCGCTGACCTCGATCCAGTGGCAGCCGGCGGTCAGCGAGATGATGCCTTTCCTGCCGCCGTGGTTGATCGCATTTTGCAGGATGTTCATCAGGGCGCGCTGCAGCGCCAGAAGATCGCCCTCGATCTCGCCGGCACCCTCGACATCGAACTGCACCGTATAACCGGCGGCAAAGGCCAGCGGCGCCATCTCGATGATAACCTTCCTCGCCAGCTGCCCCAAATCGACCTTGGTGAACTGGACCTTGCCCTGTTTCAGCCGCTGAAGATCGAGCATCTGCTCGGTGAGAACGGCAAGCCTTGCGGCATCTTCCAAGAGGTCGGTCTTGATCGAACTGTGCGGCAGGGATCCAATTCGCGTATTCAGAATGGCGATCGGCGTGCGCAGCTCATGGGCAGCGTCGGTCAAAAACCGTTCCTGCCGCTCATAACCCTCGTCGAGACGGCCGAGCGCGCGGTTGACGGCGTGCACCAGCGGCGCGATCTCTTCCGGAATATCGTTTTCCGACAACCGGCCGCCGCGCTGGTCGATATCGATCGTATCGGCCTGGAGTGCCGCCTGGTCGATCCCGACCAGCGACCTTCGCACGACGAGCGGCGTTGCGATCAGCGCGCCCAACGCCATCACTGCGACGATGGGGATAACAATTTTCATAAGGATCAATGAAACGCGAAACAGAATGAAGGCGAGTGAGTTCGGGCCGTCGGTGCCCGTCAGAAACTGCACCTGTCCCCAATCCATCGCAATCCACATCATCCGGGCAGCCGGACGGTCGTGGTCGCCGAGATCCGAGCCGAACCTTGCCTGGCCGACATGATCGAGCGTATTGCCGATGGTGGCATATTCTTCCGGAATCCGGCCCTCGGTCAAAACATGTCCCTGCATGTCGCGAATGGTGTACCAGAGATCGGGCTCATCTTTCCGCAGCTGTCGCAAATCCTCGGTCTCCCTCAGGCTCAACTCTCCGGTGGGCTGGCGGAAGACGGCCTGGCGCAGGATCTCGATCGTACCCTCTGTCGACCTGTAATCGGTTATCTTGCCCACCGAAATCAGTACGATCATCACCAGGATGAGCACGACCGACTGTACGGCAAGAAGCCGCCAGAGCAGGCGCTTGCGCAGCGAATAGGAGCATCGTTTGTTCATGATGCTTCACGCAGGAGATAACCCACGCCCCGGATGACGTTGATGACCACGCCCGCATGCGACGCTGCCAGCTTGCGCCGCAGCCGCGATATATGGGAATCGAGCGCATTCGACTGGATCTCGTCGTCGAAGCCGAAAACCGCTTCCATCAGGGCCGGCCGCGGCACCATGCGACCGGCCCGCCGCACCAGGCATTCGAGCACCAGTGCCTCCCGGCGCGGCATCTCCAGACGCTGGCCGGAGACGATGATGTCGCAATAGGTCGGATCGAATAAAAGCCGGCCCACCGAGATCAGCGCCGGGCGCAAAGTTTCGGAGCGGCGCATGACGGCACGCAGCCGCGCCAGAAGTTCGTCGAAGACGAACGGCTTGGCGAGGTAATCGTCGGCGCCGGTCTCAAGCCCAGTGATCCTGTCTGGAACCTCTCCCTTGGCGGTGATGACGATGATTGGCAGCGTCAACCCCTTTTTGCGGATCTTCGGAATGAGTTCAAGGCCGTCGCCGTCCGGCAGTTGCCGATCCAGGAGGACGGCGTCGTAGGCGCCGTCGCCGATCACCAGCTCGGCGTCGCATAGGGTCGAAACATGGTCCATCACCATGTCGTGCCGGGTCAGGGCGCCCCTGAGCGCCACGGCCATTTGAGGTTCGTCCTCGATCAGTAATATACGCATCTCACATTCCTATCGGGGCCGTCGATCCACAGGAGGAGACCATATCACCTCATCGACGCCCGCAGCAGCGGTAGCGCATCGAACGCCGGATTGCTGCCTCGAAGCAAAGGATCCTATCTCTCATCATGCGTGGCGCTGCTCGATCAGAGCCATTGGCTGGTACCTGCGGCTGATGCGATAAACCGCAGCCGGCGGGATATTGCGCAACGTCCAGCCGATCCTCTTTGAGGCTAGACCGAGGGAGTCGAGGATTTCGACGGGCACTGGGCATTTTGGGCCGTAGGTGAATTGATAGAAGGCACCATGCGGTCTGAGGTTGGAAAAGCAGCCCTCGAGCAGCGCCTGAACATCGTCCGGCCGCATGGCAAGAAGCGGAAGGCCGCTGACGACGCCACCGAAGAAACTTCTGGAAAGCGCCGTCTTCCACATCTCCCGCACGTCCAGCTGCAGCACCCTGGCATCGGGAAAGCGATCTTGAAGCAGCGTGGCGAAATCCCGTTCGTATTCGATCAGAGTCAGATCGCGCTCTGCAATGCCGCGTTCCAAAAGGGCCGCGGTGAAAACCCCGGTGCCTGGGCCGAGTTCGAGAATCGGCCCGGTTAGCGTAGAAATTTCCTTGGTCATCAGGCCCGCAAGGCGGGGGCCTGACGGTGTGATCGAGGCGATGCGCAGCGGCGCGCGAAGCCAGGCAAGAAGAAAGCGTCGGCGATCGAAACGTGGCATGGGACCTTCACGGTGGCTGATTGTTCCCACCCATGAACCGGCTCAACATTGCAACAGTCTGTCATGTCGCAGTCACGGTGCCGCAGACGCAGATTTTTATGCCTGAGACGCGACCTTCCGGTGCGCTGCTCTCAGCCCCCTCCTGTCGATCCAGCTTTTGATTTCGGCGGCAATCGCCTCGGGCTGGTCCTCGGGGGCAATGTGGCGCGCCGGCCCACAACCCCTGATCTCCAGGCCGGCGACGTTGTCGCGGCACCACGAAATCATCTCGCTGCCGATCAACAGCGTTTCGGAGGGACCGTCGAAGGTCAGCAACAGCTTGGGAGTCAAAGGACTGGCGGAAAGCCAGCGGTCATAGGCCTCGATTCTGGTGACCACGTCGGCCGGCTCCCCGTTGATCGGCATGGCGCGCGGCCATTCCAGCAGCGGGCGTCGGCTGTCACGGTCCGGATAGGGTGCGCGGTAGACATCCCAGTCGAAATCGCTGAGCCCTTTCAGCGTGGTCGCGCGCAAGGCCTGTTCGATGAAGAAATTTTCGTCGAGGACCTTGGCCTCGCCGGTTCCCGCACCCCGCAACAGCTCATAACGCGCCTTTCCTCCGCCCGGCAAATCCTCCCAGCCCATCGGCCGCAGGATGGTTTCCATGAAGGCGATGCCGCGCACCCGCTCGGCGTGGCGCGAGGCCCAGTCGAATGCCAGCGCGCCGCCCCAGTCGTGGCCGACGAGCACGACGTCGTCGAGGTCAAGCGCATCGAACCAGGCGTCGAGATAGGCGATGTGATCGCCATAGCGATAGCCGATATCGGGTTTGCCGGAGCGTCCCATGCCGATGAGATCGGGCGCCAGGCAGCGGCCGGCCCCGATGCCGGGCATGATGTTCCGCCAGAGATGCGATGAGGTGGGATTGCCGTGAAGGAAGACGATCGGGTCGCCCTCCCCCAATTCCTCGTAGGAGATGAACGAGGTGAGGATATCGATGGTCGGCATATGGAGCTCCACGCTTTCGTGCTATATAGGCAGGCGACTGTCCATTTATCATATAGACAGGTAACTGTCTATATCGCTGCGCGGGGTTTCATGTCGTCTTCTTCCCTTGGCCTGTTGTTGCGTCTGGTCCATCAGCATTGGACACAGGCCGTCGAAGCGGCACTCGATGAGGCCGGCTACGGCGATATCCGCCCGCCGCACGCCAATGTCTTCACCTTCGCGCGGCCCGAGGGCATCCAGGTCAGCGAGCTGACCAAGCTCGCCCGTGTTCGCAAGCAGACGATGACGCAGGCCGTCGAAGAACTCGAGCGCTTGGGTTATGTCGAGCGCCGGCCCGATCCGAATGACCGGCGCGGCCGGCTGGTGTTTCTGACGGAAAAAGGCCAGGGGGTCAGGCCAATAGCGATGGCGGCCGGCCGGCGCGTCGATGAAAGCTGGGCCGCCCTGACCAGCCAGCAGCAGATGGACGATCTGCGGACAGCACTCCGGCGGCTGCTGGAACAGCTGCAATAGCAAAGCGGGGCTGGCATGAGAGCAACTCTTTCCACTTAACCATCGCGCGACCGAAGGAGAATGTATGCCTGGTGACAAAAGCAAGGGCGCCAAGGAGGATGTCGTCGTCATCGGCGCCGGTGCCGCCGGCATTGCCGCCGCCCGCCGCCTGCAGGCAATCCGTCCGGATCTTTCCATCCTCCTGCTTGAAGCCGGCGATCGTCTCGGCGGTCGCGCCTGGACGGCCAGCCTGCCTGAAGCCGCCGATATCGGGCTCGATCTTGGCTGCGGCTGGCTACATGGCGCGCAGACCAATGCCTGGACTGCGATCGCCGGCGAGGTCGGACTGGCGGTCGACCGCACGCCTGCACCCTGGAACGATGGCGGACGGCGGCTTCAGCGGGATGACGCGGCGGCGCGTGCCGCAAGGGAGGCGATCGGCGCCTATTTCGAGCGCCTCGAGAGCCACGAAGGGAATGACGCAGCCCTGGCCGATATGCTCGAGCCCGGCAATCCCTGGAACGGCCAGATCCGGGCAATCGGCACCTATATCACCGGTGCCGAACTGGAGCGGTCGTCGGTCGTCGATTACAACAGATACGATCCCGGCCCTGGCCCTGACTGGCGGGTGCGCGAGGGCTATGGGACGCTGGTCTCGCTTTACGGCAAGCCGGTTCGGGCAAGGCTCGGCACCGAGGTCACGCGCATCGACCATCGTCATGCCGGCCGTATCGCCATCGAAACGAACCAGGGTGTGCTCAGTGCCCGCGCCGTGCTGGTGACCGTTTCGACGAATGTGCTTGCCGCCGGCAAGATCGCCTTCGACCCGCCTTTGCCTGACAAGATCGAGGCAGCAGCCCGTTTGCCGCTCGGGCTTGCCGACAAGCTGTTCTTGAGGCTCGTAAATCGGGAGGCGTTGCCGGCGGATACGCACATGCTCGGCTCTACCCGTCGCGGCGCAACCGGCACCTATCAGCTCCGGCCGTTCGGCGCTCCTGTTGTCGAGGCCTATTTTGCCGGCGACCTCGCGCATGATCTGGAGGGGCAAGGCAGAGAGGCTGCCTTCTCCTTCGCTGGAGACGAACTGGCGGCACATTTCGGCGCGGATATCCGCAAGGAATTGTCGGTGGCGGCAATGTCGGCCTGGGCAGCTGCGCCGCATATCGGCGGCTCCTATTCCTACGCCGAACCTGGCGCCTCCGATCTGCGCGGACGTCTTGCCGCGCCGCATGACGAGCGGATCTTCTTTGCCGGCGAAGCCTGTTCGACGTCGCGTTATTCGACGGCGCACGGCGCCTACGAGACCGGCGTCGCTGCAGCTGAGCTGATCGCGGGGTCGTTCTCGCAAAGTCCGTGATCCTCGCCGGCTGCGATGGCAGGCAGGAATATTTTTTTCTCACTTGGTAGCGCGGGCGGGATTGGTTATGCTGCCCTCGCCCCTGTGCTCCCAGTTCAGGGCGCTACACGTCATCCGGCGGCGAGCGGCCGCCTCAAGCACAATATTGTCATTGTCATTGATTGCAGGAGCCCCGGCTTCTACCCCGGCGTTTGCACGTCGGCTGCGGGTATCCGCATGAGGAGGAAGAAATGGATTATCGCAAGCTCGGTCCCAGCGGGACCGTCGTCACCGCCTATTGCCTCGGCACCATGACCTTCGGCGCGGAGGCCGATGAGGCCGCCTCGCACAAGCTGCTCGACGATTATTTCGCCTGGGGCGGCAATTTCATCGATACCGCTGATGTTTACAGCGCCGGCAAGTCGGAAGAGATCATCGGACGCTGGCTGAAGGCGCGCCCGACCGAGGCCCGCCAGGCAATCGTCGCCACCAAGGGGCGCTTTCCGATGGGCAACGGCCCCAACGACATCGGCCTGTCGCGCCGGCATCTTAGCCAGGCGCTCGACGATTCGCTCCGCCGCCTCGGCCTCGAGCAGATCGACCTCTACCAGATGCATGCCTGGGATGCGTTGACGCCGATCGAGGAGACGCTGCGTTTCCTCGACGATGCGGTCTCATCCGGCAAGATCGGCTATTACGGCTTCTCCAATTATGTCGGCTGGCATATCGCCAAGGCCTCGGAGATCGCCAAGGCGCGCGGCTACACCCGCCCGGTGACGCTGCAGCCGCAATATAACCTGCTGGTGCGCGACATCGAGCTCGAGATTGTCGCGGCCTGCCAGGATGCCGGCATGGGCTTGTTGCCGTGGTCGCCGCTCGGCGGCGGCTGGCTGACCGGCAAGTACAAGCGCGACGAGATGCCGACCGGCGCCACCCGCCTCGGTGAAAACCCCAATCGCGGCGGCGAATCCTATGCGCCGCGTAATGCGCTGGAACGAACCTGGGCGATCATCGGCGTCGTCGAGGAGATCGCCAAGGCGCATGGCGTCAGCATGGCGCAGGTGGCGCTCGGCTGGACTGCTGCGCAGCCGGCGATCACATCCGTCATCCTCGGCGCCCGCACACCGGAACAGCTCGCCGACAATTTGGGCGCCATGAAACTCAAGCTCTCCGATGACGACATGGCGCGGCTCAACGAGGTGAGTGCGCCCCAGCCTTTGGACTATCCCTATGGCAAGGGCGGTATCAACCAGCGCCATCGCAAGATCGAGGGCGGCCGCTGAGCCTTCCTTCTATAACCGGATGAGTCGTCTCGCCCGGTCTGCAACCACCAATGAAAAAGCCGCCATGTTTCCATGGCGGCTTAGCGGCCTTTCTGCTTGGGAGGCGATTTTAGGCCGGAAGCTGGAAGATGACGTTGGCGATCAGGACGATCGCCAGCCCGCCGGCGAGCGCGAGATAAGGCAGGATGCCGGCTTTCTTGACGCCGAGATCCTGGCCGACGAGACCGAGATCCTCCATCGCGCCGGCCGGGAATTTGCCGCCGTCGCGCACATAGTGGCGATAGGCGAAGACCGGCAGGATCAGGGCGGCGAAGATGAAGCCGACCCAGAGCGCATTGGAATAACCCCAGACCTTGGCACCCGCACCGAGGAAGAGCGCGTTGACGAAGGCCAGCACGGTGTTGAGGCCGATCAGCCAGGTCGGCGCCTTCCAGGGGCGTTCGATATGACCGGAATCCATCCGGTGGATCCAGCCGGAATTGAGGTTCAGGAAGTTGAAGATGATGTAGCCGACATTCGAGACGGCGAGCACGAAGAAGTAGCCGCCGACATCTGAGGCGATCGCCAGCAGGAAGAGATTGAAGGCGAAATCGGTCCACATCGCCCGAGTCGGCGCGCCGTGCTCGTTGACGTGGTCGAGATATTTCGGCAGCCAGCCGTCCTTCGAGCCCTGGTAGAGCGTGCGCGAGGAACCGGCCATCGCCGTCATGATGGCGAGGAAGAGCGCCATGATCATCAGTACGACGAGCAATTGGGTGACGACGCGGCCGGCGCCGATCAGGCCGCCGAGCGCTTCGGCAACACCCGTGCCATCAACGATGCCGGGGGCCAGCATGCCTGCATGGCCGAGGACGCCCTGGAAGGCGAAGGGCACGAGGAAGAAGAACAGGCAGCAGGCAAGGCCGGAATAGAAGATCGCCTTGAAGGTGTCGGTCTTCGGGTTCTTGAGTTCGCGGGTGTAGCAGACGGCCGTCTCGAAGCCATAGGTCGACCAGGCGGCGATATAGAGGCCGCCGAGGAAGAGTGTCCAGCCGCCGTTGCTCCAGGTGCCGTCGACAGCGGCATAGGCGGCTGTCGGCGGCACGAGACCGGTGACGTTGGTGGCAAGGATCTGGCCGCTGACGATCGGGTAGAGGCCGATGATGAGCAGCGGCACCAGCACGATGATGGCCAGCCACTTCTGCACGCTTGCCGTTTCGGAAATGCCGCGATGCTGGATCGCGAAGATGATCAGCATCAGGATGCCGCCGATGAAGAAGGTGGCGTTGATATTGGCGGTGGCAAGGAAGGGAATGTTGAAGCTCAAGAGCGACCAGCTGCGGATCGCCGGCGTCAGGGCGGCGATACCGTCGGTGCCGAGCAATGCCTTGACGGCGTCATCCGGCGTCGTGCCGGCATGGGCTGCGATATATTCGGCGACGCGGGGGCTGTCGGCCGTGATGGAAGCGGCATGCGCTGAGATCCAGTCGAGGACCATTTGCGAATCGGCTGCAGGAATCGGGTAGAATGCGTTGAGGATGTAACCGGCGGCGATGGCGCAGCCGAGCGACAGCACCGGCGACCAGGCAAACCAGTTGCACCAGACGGACAGCGGCGCGATGAATTTCGAATAGCGCAACCAGGCGGTGGCGCCGTAGACCGAAGCGCCGCCGGATTTGTTGGCGAACATGCCGGCGATCTCGGCATAGGTGAAGGATTGCAGGAAACCCATCACCATCGAGAAGATCCAGACGACGAAGGCAAGCTTGCCCGTCGTGCCCGCAATGCCGCCGATGGAGAAAAGAACAAGCGGCGGCACGCCCGCAGCCACCCAGAATGCGCCCTTCCAATCGAGCGCGCGTACAAGCTTACCTTCGGTGCCGGATGCAATCCCGGCCTCCACAATGTCTGTCATCAGTGAAATTCCCCATTCTATTTGTTCCGGACGTATCTTTGTACGTCTCCCTGAACGTGTCTCCCTGACAGTCTCAAGCCCGCCCGGATGATTTTGGCGATCCGTGTTCCCGACGGATTCCCGAGTCTGAACTCTTTATGCATAGTGAAGATATTTTCTTTTTAGTCAACATCACTTTACTTTCCACAGCCATTTTGTAAACCTGTGTCCGCATGCCTGAGGGCATGCCCGATCCCCATGAGGGCAGAATGCGAGAACTTCATCCTGCTATGACAGGCCTGCGGCCGGCCGCTCCGAGCCTCGTGCATTATCCCGGCATTCCTACCCTGCCGGAGGGAACCGAGCGCTACAGGGCAAAGGGCGGTGGATCGGTCGTTATGCGCGTCGAGCCGGGCGACCGGGTCAGTGTCATCGACAGCGAGGGCGGGCAGGTCTGTGAGATCTCGTTCCTCGATGAGAAAGGCCGCTTCCTGGCCGCCGGTCTCGGAACGGCATTCAGCAATTCAGCCGAGGGTTTGAAGGCCATTCTTCAAGCGGAGGATGAGAGTGCTGCCCGCACGCGTGCAGCGCTTCAGCGTCGCGGCGCCGATCTGGCAGTGGCCGGTGCGCTCTGTATCTTCGGGGCGGGTTCGACCCCGGGCAGCCGGGCGGATTTCACGATTTCCATGAAGGGCCTGCTGATCGTCGCAGCACCCGCCATCGCCATGTCGCCGGAGGCACAGGATACGGCGACGCCGATCGAGATCAGGATCAAGCGCAGCCTGCTGATCCGCGATTACGCTTCCGCCTTGCCGGAACCGGCCGCCGATCCGGTCGAGGATATCCGCATCCGGGCGGCGACCGCGGCCGCCTATTTCGTGCGTGCCGGCGAATTCATCCAGATCATCGACGTCTATGGACGCCAGTGCACCGATTTCCAGGCTTTTGCCGCCCGCAAGGTCGACAAGGGTCTCGACCTCGCGCTTGATTCCACCGTCACCCGCACGCTGCTCGGCCGCAGCTATCCGATGCCGGGTCTCCCCTCCAAGGCCTTCGACCGCGACTTCGAACCGCTGGTCGAAATCGTCCAGGATACGGTCGGGCGTCACGACGCTTTCGCGACTGCCTGCAATTCGCGCTATTACGACGACATGGGTTATCCCGGCCACGTCAACTGTACGGATAATTTCAACGCTGCGCTGGCGCCCTACGGCATTGCCGGCCGCAAGGGCTGGGAAGCGCTGAACTATTTCTACAACACCAATATCGACCACAACAACCAGCTCTATCTCGACGAGCCCTGGTCGCGCCCTGGTGATTACGTGCTGATGCGGGCGCTGACCGACCTCGTCTGCGTCTCCTCGTCCTGCCCTGACGATATCGACGCTGCGAACGGCTGGGATCCGACGGATATCCACGTCCGCACCTTTTCCGGAAAAGAGAAATTCTCACGAGCGGTAGCCTATCGCATGACCCCAGATGCTGACGCCGAACTGACACGCGAAACCGCCTTCCATCCCCGCCTCTCCGCGTTGACGCGGGACTACACCGAATATCGCGGCTACTGGCTGCCGAACCGCTTTTCCAGCGAAGGGCCGGTCGAGGAATACTGGGCCTGCCGCGAGCGCGCTGCCGTCATCGACCTCTCGCCCTTGCGGAAATTCGAGGTGACGGGGCCGGATGCCGAGGAACTGCTGCAATATTGCCTGACGCGCGACGTGCGCAAGCTGTCGACCGGCCAGGTCGTCTATTCGGCCATGTGCTACGAAAACGGCGGCATGATCGATGATGGCACGCTGTTCCGGCTCGGCGACAAGAACTTCCGCTGGATCGGCGGCGATGATTTCAGCGGCATATGGCTGCGCCAGCAGGCGGAGAAGAAGGGCTTCAAGGCCTGGGTCCGCTCTTCGACCGACCAGATGCACAATATCGCCCTGCAAGGTCCGAAGAGCCGCGATATCCTGAAGGAGATCATCTGGACGGCGCCGCGCCAGCCGACGATCGGCGAGCTCGAATGGTTCCGCTTCACCGTCGGCCGCATCGGCGGCTTCGAGGGTGTTCCAATCGTCGTCTCGCGCACGGGCTACACAGGCGAGCTCGGCTACGAGATCTTCTGTCATCCGAAGGATGCGCTGACGGTGTTTGACGCCGTCTGGGAGGCAGGCCAGCCGCACGGATTGAAGCCGATGGGGCTGGAGGCGCTCGACATGGTCCGCATCGAGGCGGGCCTGATCTTTGCCCATCACGAGTTCACCGACCAGACGGACCCGTTCGAGGCCGGGATCGGCTTCACGGTGCCGCTGAAATCCAAGCAGGACGATTTCATCGGCCGCGAGGCGCTGATCCGGCGCAAGGAGCATCCGCGCCATCTGCTCGTCGGCCTCGATATCAAGGCGAACGAAGCGGTCGGTCATGGCGATTGCATCCATATCGGCCAGGCCCAGGTGGGCGTTATCACCAGCGCCACGCGTTCGCCGATCCTCGGCAAGACGATCGCGCTCGCCCGCATCGACGTCATGCATGCAAGCCCCGGCATCGAGGTCGAGATCGGCAAGCTCGACGGCCACCAGAAGCGCCTGCCGGCGACGATCGTCCCGCTTTCGCATTACGACCCGCAGAAGACGCGGCCGCGCTCGTAATGCCTGCTTTTGTGGTCGAGGCCGGCGATTGGGTGTCCCGGCATGCAAGGCGACCGAGATGCAACCTGATGATGAGTGAGCGGCCCTGAAAAACTAAAAGTTGACAAATTCGGGTTGAGTGTCTATATCTCGATAGTCGATATTGCTTGTTTGACTTTTGTTATCGCACGCTGGCAACGTGCCCTGGACGAACTTCCCTCTTCAAAATCGAGATCATCATCCGTCGTGCTTCCGCACGTGCGGTCGTCAATTGCTATGAAAGGGTTTGTTATGACCACTGGCACAGTTAAATGGTTCAATTCCACCAAGGGTTTCGGCTTTATTCAGCCTGATGACGGCGGCGCTGACGCCTTCGTCCACATCTCTGCCGTCGAACGCGCCGGAATGCGCGAAATCGTCGAAGGCCAGAAGATCGGCTACGAGCTTGAGCGCGATAACAAGTCGGGCAAAATGTCCGCTTGCAATCTCCAAGCTGCCTAAACTGAAATCTGCTTTCCTTTGACCGCGGATGTACCGGCACTGTCGAAAGTATGATACTATTAAGGTCAGGCACGTTGCCTGGCCTTTTTTGCTGAGTCGGCCAGCGGGCTGCTGCATAATTTCCTAAACGCGGAATCGCTTTAAGGAATTATGCAGTAATTCAAAGCGTTACAGCGTCCTTTGCGCGTCTGAAAGACGCGCGGCGCTGTGATAAAATCCAGGATTGATATGACAGAGTCACACAGCAAATCACGCAAGCAGGCGGAGATTGCCTTCGGAAACGCGCAATCGCAGTTCCTGGCGCGAAGCCGCGCGGTCGAAGAGATCGATTCGACCGTACGTGCCCGCGAGGAAAAAACCTTGCGGTTACGCGAAGCGCGTGAGGCCAAGGAATTGCAGGATCGCTTGACAGGGGTTACTGCTCCTGCCGCGAAGCGAAAAAAGAAAATCTGACCCCTACTGCATAATTCCTTAAATCGGATTCGATTTCAGGATAAAACCATGCAGCAGTTCAAAGTATTACAGCGCCCTTTGCGCGTCCGATGACGTGCGGCGCCATAGAACAGGATGATTTTAGGCCGGATCGGCCTAATCTCTGAGTCCTGTTCTAAATTAAAGAGTTGGAGCATGATGTCGTCCGAAAACTGCGCACAGTTTTCGGCATCATGCTCTAGAGTCGAAGTCAAACAGTCAGGAAACAGATTTGAAAAACGCCAGAAACAACGAGCTTTCCGATCGCCGCAGCGCCGCTGCCGAAGCCAAGGCGGCTCTCCTCAATGCGTATCGTAACGCCAAGGATTCAGCCGAACCCACAAGGCTGGCAAAGCAGGCGGAGCGTCAAGCCATTGCCGCGGCCAGGGAAGAACGTCGCGCTCAGCGAGAACGGGTCAAGCTCGAGGAACTGGAGCGGGCTCAGGCTGCAGAAGCCGAACGCCAGGCTGCCGCCGAGGCCGCAGCACGCGCCGATGCCGACGCGCGCGAAGCGGCTGACAAAGACCGGATCGCTCGCGTGATTGCCGATGAAGCCGCCCGAAAGGCCGAACGCGACCTGCGTTACGCCAATCGCAAAGCCAGAAAGTCCTGATCGTCAGCGCTGCCTGTTGTCGCAACAGGCAGCGCGTTGTCGTTCACGCGGCCTGCACGGCTGCATTCAGCGGAATTTCGACGTCGATCTCGAGCGTCGAGACGTACTCGTTGCGATCGATCGTCACCTGCACCTTGTCGTGGTCGAGCTGCACGTGCTTTGCGATCACCGCAAGGATTTCCTCGCGCAGCAGGGAGACCAGGTCCGACCCCGCCGAGGAACGTTCATGGGCGAGAAGGACCTGCAGCCGTTCGCGGGCGGCCGGTGCGGTTCTGTGCTTGTTGAAAAGACGGAAAATATTCATGCCGCCCTCCGTCCGAAGATCTTGCCGAAAATATTCCTCTTTTCCTCTGGGATCGCGATCGGCACCGTCTCGCCCGCAAGCCGGCGAGCGGCATCGAAATAGGCCATAGCAGCCGCGCTGCGGCTGTCTGCCAGAGTGACCGGCGCACCGATGTTGGATGCCCGCAGAACATCCATGCTTTCGGGTATGATACCGAGGAGCGGGATGGAAAGGATTTCCAGGACGTCGTCGACCTTGAGCATGTCGCCGCGTTCGGCGCGGTTGGCGTCGTAGCGGGTGAGCAGCAGGTGCTTTTCCATCCGTTCGCCACGTTCGGCCTTGGCGGTCTTGGCATCCAGCAGGCCGATGATGCGATCTGAATCGCGCACCGACGAGACCTCGGGATTGGTGACGACCACGGCAACATCGGCGTGGCGCATGGCGAGCGTTGCCCCACGCTCGATCCCGGCGGGGCTGTCGCAGATGATCCAGTCGAAATAACGCTTCAGGTCGTTGATGACGCGCTCGACGCCCTCGGCCGTCAGGTTGTCCTTGTCGCGCGTCTGCGAAGCCGGCAGCAGGAACAGCGTCTCCAGCCGCTTGTCGCGGATCAGCGCCTGGGTAAGCTTGGCGTCGCCCTGGATGACATTGATCAGGTCGTAGACGACCCTGCGTTCGGCGCCCATCACGAGGTCGAGATTGCGTAAGCCCACGTCGAAATCGACGACGACGACTTTTTCATTGCGTTGCGCCAGCGCCGCTCCCAACGCGGCGGTCGAGGTCGTCTTGCCAACCCCGCCCTTGCCTGACGTGACGACGATCACTTTCCCCATCATTGTCTCTCCTTTGCCGTGGCCCCAGTAATTCAAGGTGTTAAAGCGTCCTTTGCGGCTCTCGATGAGGCGCGCGGCGCTGTCGTCAGATCAGTTTCTCTGCCATGATCGCGTCGTCTTCGAGCCAGAGCTGAACAGCCTGTCCGCGAAGATTGGGCGCCATGTCTTCCGCCATTTTGTAGATGCCGTCGATTGCAACCAGTTCGGCCTCGAGCTTGCGGCAAAAGATCCGCGCCGATGCGTTTCCGATGGACCCCGCCATGGCTCGGCCACGCAAGGCGCCATAGATATGGACGGACCCGCCGGCGATGACCTCGGCACCCGAGGCGACCGAACCGATGACGGTGACGTCGCCTTCCGGAAAGATTACCGATTGCCCCGAGCGCACCGGCTCCCGGATGACGATCGATTGCATTGGCGGGCGGGTCTCCGCCACTGCCGGTTTGCCGGGCGGATCGGCAGGCTCCTTTGCCTGAACCTCGATATCGGAAACCGACCGACCGCCTTTGAGGGCGGGCGGCATGCCGGAGCCGAGGATCGAAGGCCGAGCGCCCTCGATGCCCATGATGCTGACATTGCGCTTGGCAAGTTCGGCAATCAGGTCCTTCAACTGCGAGCGGTCGATTTGCAGGTCCGTCAGGTCGAGCACGACAGGCCGTCCGAGGAAGAAGCCGGCCGAACGCGCAGCCAGATCGTCCAGCCTGATCAACCAATCATCGATCGGAAGATCTGGAGACAGCATGACCGCGAGGAAAGAGCGGCCCTTGATGCGGATAGAGCGAGCGTCTGTTAGCACTTTGGTCATCTATGTGAAGAAATCGTTGACCATGTCTACCGCTGCTATGGTTAACAAAAAGTTAACGCGGCCCTAATATTACCCACAATCACAGGAGATTCTTCAGACACAGGATTGCCGCAAGCCATTGGAAAGGCCGTGCAATTTCCGGAAGAACGGAACGGTTAATAATGCGGCTTCGAACGTGAGCCGCAAATCTGCCGCTGCTTGGGCAGCGCTCAGCCTTCCGCCTTGCGTTGCGCGTTGGAAATGGCGCGTGCGGCCTCTTCAGACGAGTTGGCGAGCGTGCGCATCTCGGCGGCAAGCACCGCAAAGCCCGATCCGGCCGTGCCGGCGCGGGCGGCCTCGATGCCGGCATTGACGGCCAGCAGCTTCAGGTAGCGCAGCGATTGCAGGATTTCATTGGTCTTCGAGGCGGTGATGCGCATATCGGCGGTCTGGTCATCGATTCGCTGATAGAGCGATTCGATGTTGATGATGCTGCCTTCGAGATAGAGAAGCTCACCCTTCTCGTCCCAGATGCCGCCGCCCGTCTCGGTCACCCAGATGAGATGACCCATGGCATGGCGGATGCGGTACTCCATCGTCCAGTCCGTGCGCTTCTCCAGCGCCCGTCCGACGATCTCGTCCATCAGAGGCACGTCTTCCTCGTACATGATCGAGGTAAAGGTCCGCGTGCGGTTGCCGATGATTTCGTCGACGGGATAACCGAAGATGCGCTCGATGCCATTGGTCATCTCAAGCATCGTATAGTTTTCATCGGCACGGCAGCGATAGAGAAAACCACTCATGCGCCCGAGAATGCTCGTTTGAAAATCCATGAAGGCCACATCCGAAGAGAAGAGTTGCAGATGGATTTATGTCGTCTCATTTAAAAAGGCGCACGTCACAATGCCGGAAGAGAGCATGAATACCCTCCTCCGGCAATGCAGGTCCGCCTCATCAGTTGCGCAGATATTCCTCCATGGAATCGTCGAGCGCCTCGACCCAGGGCGTGTGGTGCGTCGGCGACATGTTGCCGGTCATCAGCGATCGATAGGCATGATCGCGGAAGCCCATGATGTTGTGGGCCTTGTGATGCTCCCACTCCATGAAGGTCTGGTTGGTCCCCTCGATGTCAAAGCTCGGATAATCGGTTTCGGCAAGCAGTTCCTTCACATAGTCGCCCTGATACCAGATCATCTGCTCGGCATCTTCGAGCGTCTCCTCGCGGGCGCGCCACATGTCAAAATTGGCCTTCAGCTCCTCTTCAGGCGGCAGGGTGATGCGGCCCATCATCACGTCGCGCGCCCACCAGGCCTGCACATCGAACATGTTGAAGGTGTAGAACTGGTCCTGCATGCCGATATAGAAAAGCTGCGGGTTCTTGTCGAAGATCACCCCCTTGTAGAGGCTGTCAGCCCAGAGGCGGTTGGCCGTCTTCAGCCGGAGATCGTCGGGCAGGAAGGGGAAATGGTGCTGGTATCCGGTGCAGAGGATCACGGCATCGACCTCCTTGGTCGAGCCGTCGAGGAAATGCGCCGTGCGGTTTTCGAGCTTGGTCAGCAGCGGCCGCTCCTCGAAATTCTCCGGCCATTTGAAGCCCATCGGCTTCGAGCGGTAGCTCGTGGTTACCGATTTCGCGCCGTATTTCCAGCATTGTGAGCCGATGTCCTCGGCCGAATAGCTGCGGCCGACGAGCAGGATGTCCTTGCCCTTGAACTCAAGCGCGTCGCGGAAGTCGTGGGCATGCAGCACGCGGCCGTTGAAGGTCTTCACACCCTCGAAATAGGGCACATTCGGCGTCGAGAAGTGACCTGATGCCACGACGACATAGTCGAACTCCTCGTCATACATCCGGTCCTCGACGCGGTTATGCGCCGTTACCGTGAATTTCTTCGTCTGATCGTCGAAACGGACCATGCGCACCGGCGTGCTGAAGCGCACCCAGTGGCGGACATTCGCCTTCTCGACGCGGCCCTTGATGTAATCCCAGAGCACGGCGCGCGGCGGATAGGAAGCGATCGGTTTGCCGAAATGCTCCTCGAAGGAATAATCGGCGAATTCGAGGCATTCCTTCGGGCCGTTCGACCAGAGGTAACGATACATGCTGCCGTGGACCGGCTCGCCATATTCGTCGAGCCCGGTGCGCCAGGTATAGTTCCAGAGCCCACCCCAGTCCGACTGCTTTTCGAAGCAGACGATCTCCGGGATCTCGGCGCCCTTCTGGGCGGCCGATTGAAAGGCGCGCAGCTGCGCCAGTCCGGAAGGACCGGCACCGATGACGGCTACTCTAGTCATGAAGCATTCCCCTCTTGATTATATCGCATTGCCTGACGCATCGCTGCGCCTCAGTCCGGATAGATGCCGGGGCTGGTCGGCGCCCCGTCGTCATATTTGGAAAACCAGTCGATCGTCGTCTCACGGAAGCGGGTGAGGCCCTTGTAGTCGATGAGCTCAGGCGGCAGCGTCTTCAGCACGCGCGGGAAGCGTCGCGCCCATTTCGGCACGGTGGCGAGCTCTTCCATGTTCATCAGGTAGCAGCGGATGACGAAAAGGATGGCGTTGGAGCGCGGCAGGCGCCAGAGGCTCTGCAATTCGACGCGCAGATGCACCTTCTCGCCAACATTCTCCGGCGTCACCGTGGTGCGGTCAGGACCCCATTTGTGATAATTCTCCGGGCTGGTGTCGAGCCGCGGATTGATCGTCATCGTCCAGTTGAAGCGCCGTGTCGGCTTGCCCTGCTGCAGGTTCAACAGGAATTTCAGCGCCCGGTCGAAGACGCCGATCTGGTGGGCGAGCGGCACCGGTCCGTGCCATTCCATGAAGTTCATGCCGATATCGAAATCGAGCGACCAGTCGGCCTGCGTCGTCACCATGCCGGCATCCATCCAGAGATTGCCGTCGCGTTGGTCGACGATGCAGAAGTCGCCCTGGGCCTGGCGGGTGATATATTCGAAGGGCTCATAGGGCAGCGTCGAGGCATCGCCAAAGGTGAAGCTGTCGTCGATGCCGAGCGGGCGGTTGATCCAGCGCCACTGGTCGCCGTTGCGGATCAGGGTGAAATGGTCTGGGTAACCCGCCGCCTGCTCTTCCATCAAAAGTTCGAGCGTGTCCCATTGGGCGCTCATCATGTGCGGCAGCGCCTGGTAGCGCAGCGGATCTTCCTTCAGGACCAGCGCCCGGTCGTGCATCTCGGCGACGTAATGCTCGTCGACGTCAATCAGGCTTTCGTAGACGGTTCCCGCCCGGCCGTGCACATGCGGCTCCATATTGACCGAATACATGTATTCGTCGCGGTCGAAGGGAAACGGGAAACGCCGGATGTTTTCGGGGCTGTTCCGATAGCTGAAATCGTTCCGGAAGGTTTCCTGCTTGAAGACGATTGCCATGTCCGGTCTCCTTGTTCCGCTTCCGATGCCGCTAGAGATCAAGATGCAGCGTGTTTCCCTCGAAGCGGGAAACGCAGATCATCACCTTGCGGCCGGATGCTTTTTCTTCGTTCGTCAGATAGACGTCATGGTGCAGCAGCTTGCCGTCGCAGGTGACGACCCCGGTCTCGCATTGACCGCAGGCGCCGCCGCGACAGAGGAAGGGCGCGTCGACGCCCGCCGCCTCGATCGCCTCCAGCATGCTTTCGTGATGACCGACCTTCACGGTCTTGCCGGACCGCAGGAGTTCGATCGCGAAGGGCTTGCCGGGCAGCGACGACAGGAACCGTTCCGAATGCAGGTTCTGCTCCGGCCAGCCGGCGTCCAGCCCCGTTTTCAGCACGCCGTCGATCATCCCGGATGGGCCGCAGACATAGAGATGCGTGCCGAGCGGCTGGCTGTCGAGCAGGCGCGGCAGGGGGATGGCGCCACCTTCGGCGTCGCAATAGATCTTGATGCGATGTCTGCCATAGCGCTCGACGAGTTGCTGCCAATAGGCGCCGCGGTCGCGCGTGCGGATGGCGTAATGCAGCTCGAAATTGGCGCCCTCGCGGGAAAATTGCTCCATCATCGCGATGAAGGGGGTAATGCCGATGCCGCCGGCGATCAGAAGGTGCTTGCGCCCGCGCCAGTCCGGCTGGAACAGGTTGACGGGATAGCTGACCTTGAGCTCGTCGCCTTCGCTGAGCTTCTCATGCATGAAGGTGGAGCCGCCGCGCGAATCCTCGACGTGCAGCACGCTGATTTCATAGGCTGCGCAATCATGCGGCGGCGACATCAGCGAATAAGCATTGCGGCGCATATGGCCGCCATCGTTCATCAAAACGATGACGTGGGCGCCGCCGGAAAAATAAGGCATCGGCTTGCCGTCAAGGCGCTCGAAACGGAAGCGCTTGACGCGCTCGGCGATCGGCGTGATCCGCGTCACGCGGACAGGAATTTCAGTACCACCGCTCAAAGGAACAACTCCTCCGGATCAGGCGCGCTACCCGGTTCTTCCGCATCGATATTGACGCCCTGGAAGGCGGCGAGCCGGCGCGAATAATGGTCGCGCACCAGAAGCGGCAGCCCGCAATGGCTACAGGTGAAAGGGCTGGTGGTGACGTCGTCGGTGATGCCCTTGCAATGGACGCATTGCACACGCCGGGCCAGCGAGCCGCGATGCTCGGTGATGACGGAGGCATGGTCCATGCCGTAATCGAGCGCCACCAGCATTGCCTGGCCGATGAAACCTTCCGTGCCCGACAGATAAAGCCGCGTGCCCATGTGGGCGGTGGCGAGCGAACCCTTCAATCGGAAGAGCAGCGTGGCAATCGTCGGCGCCGTGAAGAACATGTCGGCGCCGAGGCGGGCGAGCGCCTCGTCCAGGCCGGTACCCTGCGAGCCGCGGGCGACATAGAGGATCTCGCTGCGGGAAAGAGCCGTTTCGTCCAGCCCCGGCTGCTGATCGAGCAGAGCCTTGGCGCCCTCCCCTTCGAGCGCGAAAATGTGCCGCCGGGCGCGCGGCTGGATGGTCAGGCCCGTGTAGACTGGTCGGCTCTTGATGCCTGCAACGAGCATTTGCGTGCTCCTTAACCTACGGCAATCCTCTTCTTCTTCTCCGGATCGTCGAAAGGAAGCGTGTGGGCGGTGGCGCCTGCCTTCACGGTCTTGCCGCGGACCTCGAGTTTCGTCCCATGCACCGCCTTGTCAACGTCCAGACGGGCAATCGCCATGGATTTCTTCGTCAGCGATGAATAGCTCGGGCAGGTAATGACGCCGACCTTTTTGCCGTCGGCAAAGACTTCGTCGCCAAGATCGGCCGGTCCGTCGGCATCGATCAGCATGCCGAAGATCTTGAAGCGTTCCTTGCCTTTGAGGCGGGCATGTTCCTCGGCGCCGCGGAAGCCCGTCTTGCCGGGGCTGACGGTGAAGTCCAGGCCGAGTTCCCAGAGGCTGTCGCCGGGCGGCTGATCGGCGAAGGGATACATCTGCGAATTGTCGTAGGGGTAGAAGAGCAGGTAGCTTTCGACCCGCAGCATGTCGAGAACCGAGAAGCAGCAGGGGATGATGCCCATCTCCTTGCCTTCCTCGACGATCCGGTCCCAGACCATGACGGCGTCCTGGCCGCGCACGAAGATCTCGTAGCCGCGCTCGCCGGTATAGCCGGTGCGCGAGATCATCACCGGTGCGCCGAACAGTGTCGTCTGCATATGATGGAAATATTTGAGGTCGCGGATGCCGGGGACATATTTGGCGAGATAATCGACCGCGATCGGCCCCTGCAGCGACAGGTCATGCAGGTCGTCGTCGAAGAGCACCGCGCAATTGCGGCCTGCCGCCTGCTTGACGAGTTCCTCGTGGCCGGAGCCGGAGCCATGCACCAGCATCCAGGAATTCGGGCCGGTGCGATAGACGATGCAGTCGTCGGTAAAGTGGCCGCGCTCGTTCAGCATGGTCGCGTAGACCGACCGGCCGGGGTAAATCTTCGTCAGGTCGCGGGTGGTGATGGAGTCAAGCACGGCGATGGCGTGCGGGCCGACCAGGTGCACCTTCTTCAGGCCCGAGACATCCATGATGCCGGCCTTGGTGCGGACGGCGACATGTTCTTCCGACATGTCCTTGTCGTAGGTCCAGGCGGTGCCCATGCCGCTCCAGTCCTCGAGCTTCGATCCCAGAGCGCGATGCCGATCCGCCAAGACGGAGAAACGCCATGATAAAGCCATTGTCCGTTCCCTTTTGTTTCCTCTACGGAATATTTATTTCCTGACTATATAAGTCTTTCGCGCCGTGGCAACCCCGCCCGGCATGCATTTCCCAAACTTTTGACGGCGCTTGCTGCAACCTTAACCATCTGAACAACGGATGCGGCTACGTTTTTGCCGTCCCCCAAGCCGTCTCTAACCCATGCGTTCGGAGGCGTAGCTGCCGGGGCTTGCCGGGAAGACCACGGTGCGATTGCCGTTGATGAAAGTACGGTGATGGATATGGGCGTGGATGGCACGGGCCAGCACCTGGCTTTCGACGTCGCGGCCGATCGAGACATAGTCGTCGGGCGACTGCGCATGGGTGATGCGCGCCGTGTCCTGCTCGATGATCGGGCCTTCGTCGAGATCGGCGGTGACGTAATGCGCGGTTGCCCCGATCAGCTTAACGCCGCGGCCGTAGGCCTGTTTGTAAGGGTTTGCGCCCTTGAAGCTCGGCAGGAAGGAATGGTGGATATTGATGATCTTCCCGGACATTTTCTGGCACATCTCGTCCGAGAGGATCTGCATGTAACGCGCGAGCACGATCAGTTCGGTGCCGGTCTGCTCGGCCACTTCCATGATGCGGGCCTCGGCCTGCACCTTGTTGGCCTTGGTGACCGGAATATGGTGGAAGGGGATGTCGTGATTGACCACGACCTTCTGGTAGTCGAAATGGTTGGAGACGACGCCGACGATGTCGATCGGCAGCGCGCCGATCTTCCAGCGATAAAGCAGGTCGTTGAGGCAATGGCCGAAGCGCGACACCATCAGCAGCACCTTCATGCGCTTCTCGCTGTCGTGAAAATCGTAATCCATTTCGAAAGGAGCGGCGACGGCTGCAAAACCGGTGTCGATATCGGCGCCCGAAAGACCCTCTTCCGAAATGAAGCTGACGCGCATGAAGAACTTGCCGGTATCGAGATCGTCGAACTGCGAGCTGTCGATGATGTTGCAGCCCTTGTCGGCCAGATAGCTCGAAATCGCCGCCACGATGCCGCGCGTCGACTTGCAGGATACGGTGAGTACGAAGTTCTTCATGCTGTCACTTTCTTCGCCATATCAAGTGCAGGGGACCCGATCACGCCGGAGCCTGTTCGCCCCGGCGCGTCAGTGATTGGAGGCGTCCAGCCACTCAGATGTCGAGCGTACTGTCGCGTTCCCACTGGGTGAAATGCGAGCAGTAGGCATTCCATTCCTGGTGCTTGAGCTTGAGATAGGCGGCGGAAAACTCAGCCCCGATCGCTTGCTTCAATCCCTCGTCGGCATCATAGGCACGCAGCGCGTCGAGCAGGTTGAGCGGCAGACGCGGCGCGTCCTTCACCAGATGCCCCTCGGCATACATGTCGATATCGTAATGCCGGCCGGGATCGGCCTGGCTGCGGATGCCGTCAAGGCCGGCCGCGATGATGATCGCCTGCAGCAGATACGGGTTGACCGCACCGTCCGGCAGGCGCAGCTCGAAACGTCCCGGTCCCGGCACGCGCACCATGTGGGTGCGGTTGTTGCCCGTCCAGGTGACCGTGTTCGGCGACCAGGTCGCGCCCGATGTGGTGCGCGGCGCGTTGATGCGCTTGTAGGAATTGACCGTCGGATTGGTGATCGCGGCCAACGCGGAGGCGTGTTTCATGATGCCGCCGAGGAAGGTCTTACCCTGAGCGGAGAGCCCAAAGGCCATTTCCTTGTCCGCGAAGGCGTTGACCTTGCCATCGATGTCCCAGACCGAGATATGGGCATGGCAGCCGTTTCCGGTCAGGCCTTTGAATGGCTTTGGCATGAAGGTGGCGCGAAGGCCGTGCTTTTCGGCGACCGACTTGACCATGAACTTGAAGAAGGAGTGCTTGTCGGCTGTCTGAAGCGCGTCGTCATATTCCCAGTTCATCTCGAACTGGCCGTTCGCGTCCTCGTGGTCGTTCTGATAGGGCTTCCAGCCGAGCTCGAGCATGTAGTCGCAGATCTCGGCGATGACATCATAGCGACGCATCACGGCCTGCTGATCGTAGCAGGGCTTTTCGGCTGTATCGAACTGGTCCGAAATCACCGAGCCGTCCGAGGAGATGAGAAAGAACTCGGGCTCTACGCCGGTTTTGACCCGGAGCCCTTCTTTCGCAGCTTCAGCGACCAGTCTTTTCAGCAGCACACGCGGTGCCTGTTCGACAGGCCGATCGTCCATGACGCAGTCGGCAGCAACCCATGCGACGTCTTTCTTCCAGGGTAGCTGGATGACGGAGGAAGCATCGGGAACCGCAAACAGGTCGGGATGGGCAGGCGTCAGATCGAGCCAGGTTGCAAAGCCCGCAAAGCCGGCGCCATCTTTCTGCATATCGGCGATGGCTTCTGCGGGGACCAGCTTGGCGCGTTGGCCGCCGAACAGGTCGGTATAGCTGATCATGAAATATTTGATGCCTTTGTCTCTGGCAAAAGCAGCAAGGTCCAGTGTCATTCTCGTTCCCCTTTGGATTTCTTGGAGACACTTTGGTTATGGATGCGAGACGGCCGGGACGTTTGCCCGGCCGGTAGAAATCAGTAGCCTCCCTTGCCGGGATACCAGTTCGTGCCGGCGAGCGGGATCTGGGCCATGGCGGCGGCCTCCATCGTCAGCGCGCAAAGATCTTCCGGTTCCAGGTTATGCAGGTGGTTCTTGCCGCAGGCGCGCGCGATGGTCTGGGCTTCCAGCGTCATAACCTTCAGATAGTTGGCAAGACGGCGGCCAGCGGCGATCGGATCAAGCCGCTTCATCAGCTCCGGGTCCTGCGTCGTGATGCCAGCCGGGTCCTTGCCTTCGTGCCAGTCGTCATAGGCACCGGCCGTCGTGCCGAGCTTTTGGTATTCTTCTTCCCAGTGCGGATCGTTGTCGCCGATCGCAACAAGCGCCGCCGTGCCGATGGCAACGGCATCGGCGCCCAGCGCCAGTGCCTTGGCCACGTCGGCGCCCGAACGGATGCCGCCCGAGATGATCAGTTGCACCTTGCGATGCATGCCGAGATCCTGCAGCGCCTGGACAGCGGGGCGGATGCAGGCAAGCGTCGGCATGCCGACATTCTCGATGAAGACATCCTGTGTCGCGGCGGTTCCGCCCTGCATGCCGTCTAGCACCACCACGTCGGCACCGGCCTTCACGGCAAGCGCTGTATCGTAATAGGGACGCGCGCCGCCGACCTTCACATAGATCGGCTTTTCCCAGTCGGTGATCTCGCGCAGTTCCAGGATCTTGATTTCGAGGTCGTCCGGGCCGGTCCAATCCGGATGGCGGCAGGCCGAGCGCTGGTCGATGCCCTTCGGCAGATTGCGCATGTTGGCGACGCGATCGGAGATCTTCTGGCCGAGCAGCATGCCGCCGCCGCCGGGCTTTGCGCCCTGACCGACAACCACCTCGATCGCATCGGCGCGACGCAGGTCCTTGGGATTCATGCCGTATCGCGACGGCAGATACTGGTAGACCAGCGTCTGTGAATGGCCGCGCTCTTCATCGGTCATCCCGCCGTCGCCTGTTGTGGTGGAGGTTCCGGCAATCGTCGCGCCGCGTCCGAGCGCTTCCTTGGCATTGCCGGAGAGCGCGCCGAAGCTCATGCCGGCAATGGTGATCGGCGTCTTCAGGTGAATGGGTTTTTTGGCGAAGCGCGCGCCGAGGACGACTGACGTGTCGCACTTCTCGCGGTAACCTTCGAGCGGATAGCGCGAGATCGATGCGCCGAGAAACAGCAGGTCATCGAAATGCGGAACCTTCCGTTTGGTGCCGGCGCCACGGATGTCGTAAATGCCGGTCGCCGCAGCACGGCGGATTTCCGCCAGCGTGTAATCGTCGAAGGTCGCGGACTTGCGCGGCGGGGTATAGGGGTTGTGATAGCTCATGATGGTCCCTCGCCTTAATATGCGTCAGCGTTGTCGATATTGAAATTGTAAAGCTTGCGGGCGGAGCCGTAACGCTTGAATTCCTCGGGCCGCACTTCGGTCACCCCCGCCCTTTCGAGAAGTTCGGCCAGCTTCGTCAGATGCTCGGGACGCAGCTCCTTTTCGATGCAATCGGCACCCAGGCTCTTGACCGAACCGCGCACGAAGAGCTTCGCCTCGTAGAGCGAATCCCCAAGCGCGTCGCCGGCATCGCCGAGCACCACAAGGTGGCCGGACTGGCCCATGAAGGCGGACATGTGGCCGATATTGCCATGAACGACGATGTCGATGCCCTTCATCGAGATGCCGCAGCGTGACGCCGCATTGCCCTTGATGACAAGGAGGCCACCGCGGCCGGTTGCGCCGGCATACTGGCTGGCATCGCCCTCGATGACGACTGTTCCAGACATCATGTTTTCCGCAACACCCGGACCTGCCGAACCATGAACGGTGACGGTCCCGCCGTCGTTCATCCCGGCGCAATAATAGCCGACGGACCCCTTCACGTCGACCGTGACGGGTGCATCGATGCCGACGGCAACCGAATGGCTGCCACGCGGATTGACGACTTCGAAGGAAAGATCGTTCGAAGCGTTCTGGATGTTGTGCAGGGCGCTGTTGAGTTCACGCAACGGCGTAGTGGCAAGATCAATGACAGGCATGTTTCGATAACCCTTGGAGAATGCGCATGAGGTGCCGGTCAAGCGACCTTCTGGTGATCCCAGAAATAGACGGTTGCAGGCTCCGGCTCCCAGACCCGGGCATTCTCGATGCCGGGCAGATTGACGAGCGCCCTGTATTCCGAACCGAATGCGACATACTGGTCCGTTTCGGCCATGACAGCGGGCTTGCAGGCAATCGCGTCGCGCACGACGCCGAAGCCGGACTTCGTGCCGACGACGAAGGTGAAGAAGCCGTCGAGGTCATCCACCGCGCCTTCCAGCGCCTGGCCGAGATTCTTGCCCTTGGCCATCTCTGCCGTCAGATAGGCGGCGGCGACCTCGGTGTCGTTTTCCGTTTCGAAGGTCATGCCTTCGCGCTTCAGCTCGCGGCGCAGATTGTTGTGGTTGGACAGCGAGCCATTATGCACCAGGCATTGGTCGGAGCCGGTGGAAAAAGGATGGGCGCCGAGCGTCGTGACGGCCGATTCCGTCGCCATGCGGGTATGGCCGATGCCGTGGGTGCCGGCCATTGAATTGACCGCGAAGCGGGAGACAACATCCTTCGGCAGGCCGGTTTCCTTATAGATCTCGATGGCGTCGCCGCTGCTCATGATGCGAACGTTCGGACGCAGTTCCGCAACGGCTGCCTTGCCCGCGTCGAGCAGGTCCCTCGCAAGCGTGATGACGGCATGCGTGCTCTTCACCTGGATGGCGACCCGTGCGCCAACCGCCTGGCCGAGTTCGGCCTCGAGGCCGGCGAAATCCTTCTTCGGATTGGCCGACTGGATGGTGATCTTGGCATTGCTGCCGCTGGCGTCGCCATAGATCGCGATCCCGGCGCTGTCCGGCCCCCGATCCGTCATCGTCACCAGCATGGAGGACAGCAGCGCGCCGAGCTCCGGTTCGAGACTTTTATCCTTGAGGAAGAGACCCACAATTCCGCACATGACCAGACCTCCGTTCGTGTTGAGAAAGAACTAGCAGGTCTGTTTTGGGATTTCAACTCGGAAGAAAGATTTTTTCTTTTAAGGCAAGTCAGCCTTTCGAGCTGCGCTGAGGATAGGTGATGATCGAAAGGTACTTGCTCGGGAGTTTCACCAGTTGTTCCGGCCCATGCGGCGCATCGGCATCGAAGAACAGGCTGTCGCCCGGCTGCATCTGGAAAAGCTGGTCGCCGTGACGGTAGACCACCTCGCCTTCGAGCATGTAGAGGAATTCCATGCCCTCGTGCTGGAAGGTCGGGAAGATGTCGGAATCGGCCGTCAGCGTGATGAGATAGGGCTCGACGATGACGCCGCTGGTATTGTTGTCGATATGGCCGAGCAGATTATATTGATGGCCGGCGCGCGTGCCGCGCCGTTCGAGCTCGATGCCCTGCCCCGCCTTGACAAAGACGGCATTGCGCGGTTCCTCGAAGCGGCGGAAAAACGCGGTCAGCGGCACGCCGAGCGCCCGTGATAGGGATTGCAGCGTCGTCAGCGACGGCGAGATGTTGCCGTTTTCGATCTTCGACAGCATGCCGAGTGAAATGCCGGTCGCGGCCGCCAGATCGGTGACCGTGATGCCGAGTTTCTTGCGGTAGGCGCGCACCTCGTGGCCGATCGCCATTTCGAGGTTGTTTTCCTTCGGCTCGCGGACGGCGTGCGGATCCTGGGAAAGGGCCGCGCGTCCACTATGGGCCTGTTCCGGTTGCTCTGCCGCTTCACGCTTTAATTTCATGGGTTTTCCACTGCCGCCTTGTCTTTTGTCTGAAGGCAACCCTATCGTCATAGTGAAAATTTCTCAACCGTGAAGAAAACTATTCCCGCCGCGCCGCGCGCGGAGCGATGCCGTAGACCGCGCGGAACATCCGGGAAAAATGGCTCAGACTGGAAAAACCGGTGGCCACCGCGATTTCCGAGACGGAAAGCGGGCTCTGTTTCAGCAGGCGATGGGCATGCTGCAGCCTGATCCTGCGGTACTGATCGAGGAAGGTGGTATTGAGCTGGGCAGCAAAGAGCCGGTCGAGATGGCGGGTGGTGACGCCGGCGATGCGCGCCATGGCGGCACGCTCGAGCGGCATCTCGATCGTCTCCTCCATTCGTTCGAGAACGCTGAGCAGGCCTGGATGATGGACGCCATAGCGCTCCGCCAGCGAGGCGCGCTGCGGGGCTGCGGGTTCGTTGACCTCTGTATGAAGATACCAGTCGCTGACGCGGCGGGCGAAATCCGGCCCCATGCGCTCGGCGATCAGCACGTGCATCATGTCGAGCGGTGCGATGCCGCCGCCGCAGGTAATCCTGTTGCCGTCGATCATGAAGCGCGCCTGACGCGGCGTGAGGTCCGGGAAGGCTTCGAGAAGCGCTGAGGCATGCTCCCAGTGGATGGTGAAGTCGCGGCCGCCAAGCAGTCCGGCGGCGGCCATCAGATACGGACCGCCCGAGATGCCGCCGATCCTCACACCTTCGCGCGACAGCTGCCTCAAACAGGAAAGGACGCCGGGATACCGCCAGTCCCGGGGCAAGCCGCCGGCGCAGACGAAGGCCGTTCCGAGCCCCGCGCCCCTGACGGGCAGAGGTTCGGCCGGGACGCTGACGCCCGAGGAGGAAAGCGCCGGTGCGCCATCCGGCGAGAAGATCTGCAGCCGATAGATCTCACGTCCCGCCAAGAGATTTGCCGCCCTGAGCGGTTCGGTCGCCGAGGCATAGGACATCAGCGCAAATCCCGGGATAAGGATGAAACCGATCGTCTGGGCATTTCTGCTATCAAGGGAGGACATGTCTCCTTCTTAGCCATTTATGTCCCTAACGTGCAAGTCTGTCCGCTTCTTTCTGGCATCATGCAGCTGTTCATTTCGGATTGACCCATGCGCTATTCCGCTCTTTCGATTTTCCTGAACGGCCTTCGCGGCAACAAAAGCTGGTCGCCTGCCTGGCGCGACCCGGCGCCGAAGCCGCATTACGACGTCATCATCGTCGGTGGCGGCGGCCATGGTCTTGCCACCGCTTATTATCTTGCCAAGGAATTCGGCGTCACCAATGTCGCCGTCCTCGAAAAGGGCTACCTCGGCTCCGGCAATATCGGCAGGAACACGACGATCATCCGCTCGAACTACCTGTTGCCGGGCAATAATCCCTTCTACGAGTTGTCGATGAAGCTGTGGGAAGGGCTGGAGCAGGACTTCAACTTCAACGCCATGGTCTCGCAGCGCGGCGTGCTCAACCTCTTCCATTCCGACGCGCAGCGCGACGCCTATACGCGCCGCGGCAATGCCATGCGGCTGCACGGCGTCGACGCCGAGCTTCTCGACCGGCAGGCGGTGCGCAAGAAATTGCCCTTCCTCGATTTCGACAATGCCCGTTTCCCTGTGATGGGCGGCCTGTTCCACCCGCGCGGCGGCACGGTGCGTCACGATGCGGTCGCCTGGGGTTATGCGCGCGGCGCCGATCAACGCGGTGTCGACATCATCACCCAGTGCGAGGTGACCGGCATCCGCAGCGAAAATGGTCAGATTACCGGCGTCGAGACCAGCAAGGGCTTCATCGGTTGCGGCAAGCTGGCGCTTGCGGCCGCCGGCAATTCCACCGTCGTTGCCGATATGGCCGGCCTTCGCCTGCCGATCGAAAGCCATGTGCTGCAGGCCTTTGTTTCAGAGGGGCTGAAGCCGTTCATCGACACGGTCGTCACCTTCGGCGCCGGGCATTTCTACGTGTCCCAGTCGGACAAGGGCGGCCTGGTCTTCGGTGGCGATATCGACGGCTATAATTCCTATGCCCAGCGCGGCAATCTCGCTTCGGTCGAACATGTCGCCGAAGCCGGGCTGGCGATGATCCCTTCCTTGTCGCGCGTGCGCTATCTGCGCTCCTGGGGTGGCGTCATGGATATGAGCATGGACGGCTCGCCGATCATCGACCGCACCCATATCGACAATCTCTATCTCAACGCCGGCTGGTGTTACGGCGGCTTCAAGGCGACACCCGCCTCCGGCTTCTGCTACGCCCATCTGATTGCCCGCAATGCGCCGCATCAGACCGCCCGCGCCTTCCGGCTCGACCGCTTCGCGCGCGGCTACCCGATCGACGAAAAGGGCGTCGGCGCCCAGCCCAATCTGCACTGAGGACATTTGACGATGGCAAGCCTGATTTCCTGTCCTCATTGCGGCGCCCGACCGAAGGAGGAATTCTCGATCCGCGGCGATGCCGGCCTTGCTCGGCCGGCGCCGGATGCCGGTGCGGAGGCGTGGTTCGATTATGTCTATCTGCGTGACAATCCGCGCGGCCGGCACAGCGAATACTGGCACCACTCTTCCGGATGCCGCCGCTGGCTGATCGTCGAACGCGATACCGTCACCCATGCGGTCCACGGCGTCAGGGATGCTGCCCTTTCCAAGCTCGGCGGAGAACCGGCATGACGAGCTTCCGTCTTTCCTCCGGCGGCCGCATCGATCGCACCACGTCGCTCGGCTTTACTTTCGACGGCAGGCCCCTTGAAGGCCATCCGGGCGATACGCTTGCCTCGGCGCTGCTTGCCAACGGCGTCCAGCTCGTCGGCCGCAGCTTCAAATATCACCGCCCGCGCGGCATCCTGACGGCGGGGGCCGCCGAACCGAACGCGCTGGTGACGACAGGCAACGGCGGGCGCACCGAACCGAATACGCGCGCGACGATGATCGAGCTTTACCAGGGGCTGACAGCAAAGAGCCAGAACCGCTGGCCTTCGCTCGGCTTCGATGTCGGCGCGGTCAACGGGCTGCTGTCGCCCTTCCTCAGCGCCGGCTTCTACTACAAGACCTTCATGTGGCCGGCGGCGCTTTGGGAAAAACTCTACGAGCCGGTGATCCGCAAGGCGGCGGGCCTCGGCAGGGCGTCCTACGAGGCCGATCCCGATAGCTACGAGAAATGCTGGGCGCATTGCGATCTGCTGGTGATCGGCGCGGGCCCTGCCGGTCTTGCCGCAGCGCTGACCGCCGGCCGCGCCGGTGCGCGCGTCATCCTCGCCGACGAGGGACCCGAACTGGGCGGCAGCCTGCTTTCCGACAGCGGTTCTATTGACGGCAAGCCGGCAGACGCGCTTCTCGGTGAGCTGCTTGCCGAACTGGAGGGTCTTCCGAATGTGCGGCGTCTGCCGCGCATGACGGTGTTCGGCTGGTACGACGACAATGTCTTCGGCGCGGTCGAACGGGTGCAGAAGCATGTGGCGATGCCCGATCCGGAACGCCCGGTCGAAAGATTGTGGCGCATCGTCGCCCGCCAGGCGATCCTTGCGACCGGCGCCGAGGAGCGGCCACTCGTCTTCGGCGGCAACGATATTCCCGGTGTGATGATGGCGGGCGCCATGCGCAGCTATCTCAACCGGCAGGCGGTAGCACCTGGCAGAAGCACGGTCATCTTCACCACTAACGACACCGGATACCGCACCGCAGCCGATCTTGAAACAGCCGGCCTCGCGGTCGCGGCGATCGTCGACAGCCGCGGGGATGCGGCCGCGAGCTGGCAGGGCCGCGCCGAGGTGCTGAAGGGCGCCAGGCTCATCGATGCTTTCGGCGGCAAGCGCCTGCGCGGCGTCAGCGTCGAGGCAGCAACCGGCACCCGTCGGATCGAAGCGGATGCGCTTGCCATGTCGGGCGGCTGGAGCCCGATCATTCATCTTGCCTGCCATCGCGGTGCAAAACCGCAATGGTCGGACGAGGCATCGGCGTTTCTGGCGCCTGCTCAGCAGGAAGGTCTGATCGTTGCCGGCTCGGCCGCCGGCCTTGCGCAAACGGCGACCTGCCTCGGCGATGGCGCCGCAAAGGCAGCTGCCGCGTTGAAGACGATCGGCTTCGCGGCGGCGGAACCGGCCTTTACTGTGGCCTCCGAGGCGGCTGCACAGGCAAAGCCGCTCTGGTCGGTCAAAGACTCGAAGGGCAAGGCTTTCGTCGATTACCAGAACGACGTGCATCTCAAGGATTTGGGCCTCGCCGTCCGCGAAGGCTACGGCCATGTCGAGCTCGCCAAGCGTTACACCACATCAGGCATGGCGACCGACCAGGGCAAGCTTTCCAACATCAACGCCATCGGCATCCTTGCCGAGGCGCGCGGCGTGTCGCCGGCCGAGGTGGGAACGACGACCTTTCGGCCCTTCTACACGCCGGTTTCCTTCGGCGCCTTGACCGGGACATCGCGCGGCAAACATTTCCAGCCGGCGCGCAAATCGCCGCTGCATGGCTGGGCCGAGAAGAACGGCGTGGTCTTCGTCGAAACCGGCCTCTGGTACCGGTCCTCCTGGTTTCCGCGTGCCGGCGAGACGACGTGGCGCGAAAGCGTCGACCGCGAGGTGCTGAACATCCGGAAAAATGCCGGCCTCTGCGACGTCTCGACCCTCGGCAAGATCGAGATTTTCGGGAAGGATGCCGCGACCTTCCTCGACCGCATCTATTGCAACGGCTTCGCCAAGCTTGCTGTGGGAAAGGCGCGTTACGGCATCATGCTGCGCGAGGACGGCTTCATCTATGATGACGGCACCACCAGCCGGTTCAGTGACGAGCATTTCTTCATGACGACGACGACCGCACTTGCCGCCGGCGTGCTCACCCATCTCGAATTCTGCGCCCAGACGCTCTGGCCGGAACTCGACGTCTGCTTCGCCTCCTCGACCGATCAATGGGCGCAGATGGCCGTTGCCGGGCCGAAGTCGCGCGCCATTCTTGAGGAGATCGTCGACGAGGACTTGTCGGATGCGGCCTTCCCCTTCATGAGCGCCCGCAAGGTCTCCCTCTTCGGCGGCCGCCTCGAAGGCCGGCTCTTCCGGATCTCCTTCTCCGGTGAACTCGCCTACGAGCTTGCAGTACCGGCCGGCTACGGCGAAGGTGTCGCCGATGCGATCATGGCGGCGGGCGAGAAACATGGCATCTGCGCCTATGGCGCCGAAGCGCTCGGCGTCATGCGCATCGAAAAGGGTCATGTCACTCATGCCGAAATCAACGGCACGGTAACGCCCGGCGATCTCGGCTTCGGCCGCATGGTTTCATCCACCAAGCCGGATTTCATCGGCAAGGCAATGCTTGCCCGCGAAGGACTGCAGGACCCTGAGCGGCCGCGCCTCGTCGGCGTCAAGCCGCTCGATCCGGCAAGCGGTTTCCGCACCGGCTCGCATATTCTTGCCGACGGCGTTGCGGCGACGCTCGAGAACGACCAGGGCTACGTGACATCAAGCGCCTTTTCGCCGGGGCTCGGCCATACGATCGGCCTGGCGCTCGTCAGGCGTGGGCCGGAGCGCATCGGTGAAAAGGTGACGGTCTGGAACGGCCTGCGCAACGAATTCACCGATGCGGTGCTCTGCCATCCCGTCTTCATCGATCCTGAAAACGAGAAGCTCCATGCCTGATCTTCCGCAGCACAAACCGGTTCTGGCCGGCACGGCATATAACAGCATCTCAGGGGCAGGCGTCCGGCTGGAAGCCTTGCCGGAGGGCCATCTCATGCTTGTGCTCGGCGCAATCGAGCCAACCGCGCTCGCTGCGGAATTGCTGAAAGCAGGCTTTGCGAAAACTTCGATCCGCAAGGCGGGTTTCCGGCAATGGTTCGTCGCCGGCGACGAGCCGCTTGTCCCTGCCAACCTCGATGCTCTCGCGGCAGCGCTTGCGGGAAAGGCCTTCGTCATGGACCAGAGCCACGGGCGCGTGCGGATCGGCGTTTCCGGCCGTTCTTCGCGGGCGCTTCTCTCAAGGGGTACCGCCGTCGATCTCGATCCTTCCGTCTTCCCGGACGGCCATTCGGCGATGACGATGGTCGGTCATCTCTCTGTGCAGATCGTCCGCACCGGCAAAGACAGCTTCGAGCTTACGGTTCTGCGCAGTTTTGCCGAAAGCCTCTGGGACGATCTCACCCATATGGCGGCGAGCGCTGAAAAGGATAGCGTCTGACAGAGCATGATGCCGAAAAGTGTGAGCGGTTTTCGGATGATATCATGCTCCAACTATAGGATGTTCTAGAGGCAGGTTTCGATCGTTTTTAAGCTGTATGCAGCGCGGCGGCACCGACCCATTCGGGGCGCTCCGCGCCTTGCAGCTCTTCCACCGCATCGGCGGCAAAGCTCGGCACGACACCGGTCCAGAGCAGTGCGCCGTCGGGATTGGAATGACCGTCGCCCTCGAGCTTGTAGATGCTTTCGACGATATACTGGCCGTCATTGTTCAGGCCCTTGATCTCGGAAATCTCGATCACCCGGCGCCGGCCGGTGCGCTTGAAGCGGGCGATCTGCACGACGACGTCGACTGCCGAGGCGATCTGGGCGCGCAGCGGCCGAAGCGGCATGTCGATATCAGACATCAGCGCCAGCGTTTCCAGCCGGTGCAGGGAGTCATAGGGGGTGTTCGCGTGCACCGTCGAAAGGCTGCCGCTGTGGCCCGACGTCATCGCCTGAATCATATCGAGCGCCTCGCCGCCGCGGCACTCGCCGACGATGATCCGGTCGGGCCGCATGCGCAGCGACGAGCGGAACAGGTCGCGGATGCTGGCGCCGCCGCGACCGAAACGGTCGGGTTTCGTCACTTCGAGATAGACCACGTGTTCCTTGCGGATCTGCAGTTCGGACGTGTCCTCGATGACGATGACGCGCTCGTGGTCGGCAAAGGCTTCCGACAGCGCGTTCAGCATCGTCGTCTTGCCGGTGCCGGTGCCGCCGGAGATGATGACATTCTTCTGCAGCCCGACGGCCGCCTGCAGCAGCGACAGCGATTCCTCCGTCAGGCTGCCCTGGGTGACGAGGTCGCGGATGCTGCGATGTTCTTTCAGGAAGCGGCGAATGGAGATGCAGAGCCCGGTGCGGGCGGCCGGCGGCTGGATCATCTGCACGCGCGAACCATCCGGCAGACGGGCCTCGATGCTCGGCTCCTCGGGCGTCAGCCGCTTGCCTGAGAATTGCGCGATGCTGCGCGCGGCCGATTCCAGGTCCTCGCGACTGGCAAAACGCGTATCGGCGCGTTCGAGCTTGCCTCGCCTTTCGACGAAGATGTCGGATGTCCCGTTGATCAGGATTTCGGACACGCTCGGATCGTCGAGGAGAAAACGGATCGGCCCGAGCAGTTTGTCCAGCGCCCGGGTCAGGACCTGGAAGGTTGCCTGTTCGGCAGCGTCGTCGGAAACGGCTTTCATCAGAGCGGCATCCCGACCAGGACCGTGCTCATGCCGAACAGTGTCGCCATCATCTGAACCGCGGTCGGAAAGAACATCATCAGTGGAATAAGGACCAATCCAAGTATCAAGATGCTGCTCATCGTTTCCATCGTTCTCTCTCCGGATCGACCGGCGGGCGATACCCACCATTTGACGAAAGCTTAATCCAGATCGCCAAACAACGCCATGGCCGGGCCTCGCGCAGGCAGTCATTATGATCGCCACACGCCGTTTCTTCTATCGCGTTGAAAGAATTGACCAATTATGGAGCAGTAGACGAGGCCTTGCCAGGTTGACAAAAACTTCGGCCATTCAGCTAAAATCTTAGCCTGTTCAAGAGGTTAGTTGAAAAAACATGACGTCAACTGCGATCGTGCCGGCGACGCCTCCAAGACAATTGGAACCCTTCGTTTCGTTTGCTTGACGGAGGGCTGGCCTTGGGCGCACTCTTGGGTCTTAATGGTGTTGTTCAACAAACGTTGGCAGCCGGGGAAGATAAGCTGAAGCAGAAAATATCATTGGATCGAGCAACATGCTCATTCAGATCGATAGCGTATGCTTGGTTCATCTTCACCAGGGCTTCGAACCGAAACAAACCTGGGAATGAGGAGTAATCACATGTTTGGTAAACTCAAGACTCTCGCAATTGCACTTCACAAGGACGAGCGCGGCGACATGGCCCAGATCGTCCTGGCCGTCGCCCTGATCGTCATTCCGCTGATGCTGCTTCTGCTCGCATTCGGCAAGCAGATCGGCGAATGGTTCAACGAAAAGAACACGGCGCTCTCGGATGCCGAGAGAATTCCTGAGCCGGGTCAATAAGCGGGTCGGGATCATGGATACGACCTATGATCTGACCCTGATGCCTGCAGCGGCGGCTCTTGCCGTCGCCTGCACCATGACCGCGGCGGTGCTCGACCATCGCCACGGTCATATCCCGAACGCCGTCACCTATCCCTGCCTGCTTGGCGGGTTCATGTTGGCGGCAGTCAGCGGCGGTCTCGCAGGAATAGGGCTTGCCTTCGCCGGCCTCCTTGCAGCCGGCCTGATCTTTTTCATCGCCTTCGCAGCCGGAAGCTGCGGCGGCGGCGACGTCAAGCTGATGGCGGCGCTCGGCGCCATTCTTGGCCTCTGGCCCGCCATCGACGTCACCCTTGCATCGCTCATGGTCGGCGGCGTGATCGCCGTTTTCTCCATGGCGCGGCGTGTTCAGTGGAGCGTGCTGGCCCGAACGGTCGGACTGTTTGCGCTTCTCCTGCCCGCCGGTTTCCGCGACGCCGCTTCGGTGCTGAAGCCGCGCGAGACACATCATACCGTGCGCTTCGGCGTTGCCGCTGCACTCGGACTTCTCTGGTGCCTTTTCATGCCTGATTTCACCCCTCTTTCACTCGTGAGGTAACGGCAATGCGCGCGGAACTCGAACGCCCCATCTTCGACGGTGCCTTCTGGAGTTCGATCCTGCACTCACGGACCTTCTGGTTCCCTGAGGATCACGGCGCGCTCCTCGGTACCTTTGCGATCGCCATGATGCTGCTTGCCTCGATGCTGCTGCTGCCGCGGCTTTCCGCCCGCCGGCGCCGGATATCGGAGCTGCACGGCGATACCTCCGGCAGCACGACGATGATGGATTTCGTACTTGTCACGCCGGTCTTCGTCTTCTTCATGTTCGTGGTCTTCCAGTTCACGATCCTGGCCAAGAACCACCTCTTCACCCACTATGCAGCCTATGCGGCGGCCCGCAGCGCCCGCGTCTATTTCTGCCCGGCTTTTCCGATCACGCTGCGAAGCATCATCGACGTGAAGACCTGCGATGACGATGCTGCCGCCGGCAAGGCCGATCTTGCCGCCCGCCTGGCGCTGATCCCGGCCGCACCCTACGACCAGCTGAAATGCGTCGGCGCCTGCCAGCCGCCGGAAGATGCGCTGAAAAGCCTTGCCGACGCTTCCGGCCTTTCGAAGAACTGGCGGGCGATGCGCAACCAGGCCCGCTACATGTTCGATCCGCAGAACGTTACCGTGACCGTCGATCGCGCGCCGATGGCAATCTATGCCGCCATCAACCGTTCGCCGCATGTGCCTGTCACCGCCAAGGTGGAAGCCCGCTTCCTGCTGCTCGAATATGCCGGCTGGGTCTTTGCCCGCGGCCAGAGGAAGGACGGCCGCTACTACACGATCTCGACGGCGGAGGTGAACCTGCTATGACACCGACCCTCATTAAGCGCCTGCACCGCGACGAACGCGGCTTCCTGTCGCCGATCATTCTCTACATGACGATCGCGCTCGCCCTGATGATCGTCTGGATCCTGAATACGGGACAGATGATCTACGACAAGCAGCGCACGCAGGATACGGCCGATGCCGCAGCACTCGTCCATGCCGACTGGGAAGCGCGCTATCTCAACATCATGGCGATGAACAATGTTGCCTCGTCGCAGGCAACCGTCGTCATGGCGACGTCGGTCGCCTTCCAGCTGACGACGGCCGAACTCGCCCTGCGCTCGGGCGTCATTCTGGCGAAACTCGCCGAATATTCTTTCACGGAAGGCTTCGGCCCGGCGTCGCTCGTGCCGCCGATGCCGCCGATGCCCTATTGCCCGGGCTGGCAGAAGATTCCGATCGTCGGCGGCATCATCTACGGTGCTTGCCTGGCGTTCCAGGGAGTCCGGGCGATAGGAGCCACCAAGGCGCTTGCATATACGGTAAAAGCACAGATCGATTACGATCCCTGGGGCCTCATCGTGAAGTCCAGCGACATCATCGACGCCATGAATGATCTCAACGACTACCTCGTCGAGAGCTTTCCGCAGCGGGTCGGCAATGAAGCCTTGCATCTGGTGCGCCTGAACAAGTCGGACCATGTCGTCTTCCACCCGCCGTGCGAATCCTGCGACGACGCCGGAGAAGGTGCGGGCGGTAACCTGCCGGTCGATCGTGACGGCGTCAATCCCGCTGCGGCCTATGCTGAAATGTGCCTGGCGATGAGCAATGGCACGCAAGGGCAGGACCCGTTTCTCATGCGCGGCGAGTTTGCCAATCGCGGCTTCCCCAACGGCAAGGGTCCGTTGACCGCAGGCGGCGTCGACGGCAGCCATATCCGCGACTGGGTCAACCACGAGAGCGGCATCGACGATGCTTTAGTGGACTTCTACATCTTTTATGAAGCCTTCGGCCCGGCCTATTTGAGCAAGGTTCCGTTCAAGGCGATCATCGAGCAATTTGGCGATCTCAGCTGGTGGCAGGAACTGGTCCTCGATGGCAGCTTCTTTGTCGCCGAGGAATTCTTCGGCATCGAGTTCGGCGTCGTGAACCCCTTCCAGCTGCCGATCGACGTGCCGCCGCGCTATTCCGACAAGCAGACAAAAGACGAGAACGATTTCACCCGCAAGTTCGACATGATCTGGAACCAGGTCTGCGGCCCAGCCGGTGGCGCGATTTCCGTGGCGGGTGCTCCCCTGCCCGTCATCTCCTTCCCGAAGCCTTACTGGCTGAAAGGACGCATACCGTTTAACTTCACGCCCTTCGGCGGCGAGCAGCTCGACGACTACCAGACGCTGGCGATCGTTTCGCGGGCCCCGCGCGCCAGGCTGCAGATCCGCATCTTCAAGGACAAGACACCCTCCGCCTATGCGCTCGCGCAGAGCTGGGTCCACAATTACACGGCCTTCGACCTCTACACCCAGGACTGGCTGGCATCGCTTGCGCCCGCCACGCTTGCCGACGATATCGGCGAGGTTTCCAACACCATCAAGCAGAGCCCTGCGGCCGACAGTTTTACCGGCTTGACCCGCGTCTTCGACCGAGGAGGAGCCAATGCCTGGGCTGCCGTCAACACACACTGAGCCTATGGGTGGTCCTCCAGGCCGCGGGCTGCTGATGCGGCTGCACCGCGACAGGCGCGGTCTTGCCTCGATCGAATTCGTGCTCGCCGCGCCTGTTATCTTGCTGATCGTGATTTTCGTCATCCACGCGAACAAGATTTCCACCAAGAAGGTCGGAACCATGCTTGCGATGCGCAACGCCGCCTTCGCCGAGGCAAATGGGCTGGACTGCACGTCGGATTTCTCGAATGTCTTCCCGATCCCGGCTCTGCCGGCACTGCCCGGGGGCGACGCCATCAACTGCTCGCGCACACCATCGCATGAAGGCGATGGCGACCCGCAGCGCACCTTTGTCTGGGACGATGTTCAAAATACCTTGAAGAGCGACGGCCGCGACTTCGGCGACATGGTCGGCGACCTCGCCAATGAGAAGCCGCAGCTCGTCACCGCGACAGCCGACCGCGTCTACAAGTTCAGGGATTCCGACGATCTCGATACGATCAGGAGCCTCCGCTGGAAGGATGCGTTCACGGTTGATGATTCGACGCTGTTTGCCTCGCACAACAATGACACCACGAGCCACGGCTACGATCCGACGCTGCGCCGGGAAATTCGCGATGTCGCCGACGATTCCGGCGATCTCTTCGACGGCGTCTTTCCGGGAGCGAAATAAGATGAGACAAGGGCCCCGCATCTCTGTTCATCTCGCCGGTTTGGCGCTCGTCATCGGGTTCGCCGCCGCCATGGCCACACCGGGCCGTGCCGAGATCTACAAGGACTTGAGAGTGACGCTGAATTCGATGCTGGCCGGTATCGTCGGCGCGCCGGAACGGGCGCCGCGCGATCTCGTCATCAACGGCCAACCGCTTGAATTCACGCCCTATCAGAGCGATCGCAGCATTTCCGATATCACCGACGAATGGCTGCGGGTGTTGGCCGTCAATACCCGCCCTGCCCTGCCGAAAGCCAACGACAGGCAAGAGCTGACTGCCGTCATTGCCGCCAATATGCTGATCGTGCCAAAGACCAGCCGCATCCGCGACGATCTTGCCGTGGTGGTTCAGTTCTTCGACGGCGACGGCGAGGCAGCCCTCGACTATCTCAGACGCCAGGACCCGACCAATCCTTCCGCGAGAGCGCCGATTCCCGGCGTCTCGATCATGATCCGTCGTCCGGCCGATGCGCCGATGACCGAAGTGCTGATGAGCCGCTTTGACGATGTCGCTTCGACGCTTCCGGCCTTCGCGGCTCCAGCCGATGTCAGCAAGCTGCCGATGTCGCTGCGTCCGCCGGCCGGTGTCGAGGTGCTGAGCGATATCGGCGATCGCGACAAGGGCCACACCTCGCGCACGGTCGTGTCGAAAGGCACGCTGTCGGCCACGCGCTGGTCGGATCAGCGCGCCGATCTGCTTGTCCGCGATGGCTTCACCATCGAGACACCGCCAGCGCAGCACGGCCGGGTCACAGCACTTTATGGCCGCCGCGGCAGCGTCGAGGCCAATGTCTTGTACACCCGCAGTAAAACCGACGGCCGGACCGTCGAAGTCATTCAAATCAGGCAACCCTTCGTCGAAGGAATAACACCATGAACTGGAAGCTCATCGCGGCCGTCATCGTCGGGCTCATCACCGGCGTTCTGCTCTACTTCTGGACCGAGAGCGTCAAGAACGAGCAGGTGGCCTATGCCTTCATGCGGCTCCAGCCCGACAGGAAGGTGACGCGAGGTCAGGCGATCACGCCCGACATGCTCGCCGAACCGGTGATGCTGCCGGAAAGCTTCGGGGCGCTCGCCAAGCTCGCGGTTCCCGCGGCCAGCGCCTATCAGGAATGGCTGAAGGACAGGACGGCTGCCAGCGACATTCCGGCCGGCTCGGTGCTGCTCTTTCAGTATTTCGACGATACCGATGGCGGGCGCCTGACGACGATGATCGCACCCGGCAAGCGGGCACTGACCCTTCCCGTGAACGCCGCCTCGGCTGTCGGCCATTTCGTCGAGCCGGGCAGCTATGTCGATATCCTCGGTACGGTCGACGAACCGGTCGAGCCCGTGGCGCCGGCCGCAGCAGCCCAGCCGGGAGCCCCCGGCCAGCCCGCTGCCGTGCCAGGTCAGCCTGCGGTCCCGGGCCAGGCGCCGGCCGCAGCCGGACAGCCGCAGGCTCCAGCCCAGCCGCAGTCGCCGGTCGAGCAGATGCTGAAGAACTATCTCACCCAGTATCCGGGCGCCGACGAGAACGATGTCAACGCCTACCGCAAACAAGCGCAGGACTATAAACTCGGCATCAGCTCGCGCACCCGCGTCGTCACCCGCACCTTCCTGCAGAATGTCAAAGTGCTGGCCGTCGGCGCGGCGACGACGGCGGAGGGTGCAGTCACCAAGGCCAACAGCACCTACAACAATGTGACCGTCGAAGTGACACCGTCGGAAGCTGAGATGCTGATTTTTGCCATGGGCCAGTCGAACGGCAGCCTGAACCTGGTGCTGCGCAATCCGGCCGACAATACCGTCGAGGACCTGCCAAGCATCAACTGGACGCGCATGTGACCGTCGCGGGGGAATGAGCCATGCTGTTGAAGATTTCCTATGAGGACGGCAGCGGTCGGGAGGTGATCCCGCTCTCGGCGAACGAGACCTATTTCGTTGGCGAAAGCAGCACGCTGACGCTGCCCGCCGGCGCGGGCGTCGTGCGGCTGCGCGGCAGCCACGTCTCTTCGCCGCAATTCGTGCTGCGGAAATCGGGCCAGGGATGGTCGGTGCAGCATCACGGCCGCAACCCGACGCGCGTCGACGATCAGCCGCTTCGAGCCGGCACGCCGGTTGCGGTATCGGCCGGCATGTCGATCTGGGTGCCGAACGTCACGATCGAGCTCGTCGAGCCGGCCGCGGCCCCCGTAGCGGTCACGCAGTTTCCCGATCAGGAACGCGTGCTCGCCCTGCAGATGGAAATTCACGAGCGCCTGCTGAAGGACACGCAGTATGACCGGCTGGTGAAATCCGCCGATTTCGGCCGCGAGGAGACGCGCACCCGCATCCGCGAACGCCTCGATATGTTCATCAAGGAGGCGCTCGACGCTGCGCCGCAGGATCTCGTCATCCTTGTCATCAAGAACGCCGTCTATCGGTGGCTGGCCAAACGCATTGCCCGTACGGGGCGTCGTGACGCCTCGTCGAATGCAGCAAGCCTCGCGCGCGAGGAGCAGGACAATCGCCGCCTCTTCGACGTCGGCAAGGCGCTGATTTCGGCGCTGCAGCTCAAGCTCAACTTCGAATCCACCCGCTCGGACTTCGCCCAGCTCGATACGCGGTTCAGCGCCGCCTTCCAGTCCCGGCAGGCCCTTTTCAACGCCGGCGACCGCTATGAGATCGCCCATATGCACCTGCGCTCCAGCATCGAGGAGCTGATGTATCGCTGGGGGACGATCTCCGAGCTGATGGATCTCGACGTCATCTCGGAAATCATGGTGACGCGCTACGACGAGATCTACGTCGAAAAATTCGGCCTACTGGAGCGGTATCCTTTCGCCTTCGCCAATGAGCGGCAGCTGATGAAGGTGATCGAGCGCATCGCCGTCGATTCCAACCGCTCGATCAACGAGAGCGAGGCGATGGCCGACTTCCGCATGCCGGACGGCTCACGCGTCAACGCCGTCATTCCGCCGCTGGCGGTCAAGGGCGCCTGCCTCACCATCCGCAAGTTCGGCGGCAAGTCGCGGCTCGATATCAGCAAGCTGGTGACCGCCGGTGCGCTCAGCGAGCCGATGCGCGCCTTCCTCGAGGCGGCCGTCCGCTCGCGCAAGAACATCGTCGTCTCAGGCGGTACCGGCTCCGGCAAGACGACGCTCTTGAACAGCCTGTCGCAGTTCATCCCGATCGGCGAGCGCGTCGTTGCCGTCGAGGATACGTCGGAACTGCAACTCGACGGGATCCATGTCGTCTATCTGCAATCGCGGCCGAAGACGGCGGAGTCCGAGACCAGTGTCACCATCCGCGATCTCGTGCGCAACGCGCTGCGCATGCGGCCCGACCGCATCATCGTGGGCGAGTGCCGCGGTGCGGAGGCGATCGACATGCTGCAGGCGATGAACACCGGCCATGCCGGCTCGATGACGACGGCGCATGCCAACACACCACAGGACATGATGACCCGCCTGGAGGTGATGGTGCTGCAGGGGCAGAGCTCTCTGCCTGTCATGGCGATCCGCCAGCAGATCGTTGCCGCCGTCGAGCTCGTCGTGCAGCTGAACCGCCTGGCGAACGGCCGGCGCGCGGTGACCGAAATATCCGAGGTGATCGGCATCGATCCGGATAGCGGCCTCATCATTGTCGAGCCGATCTTCAATCTCGTCGGGCGCGCCGGCGGACAGGCCGTGCATGCCTTCACCGGCTATCTGCCGAGCTTCGTCGCCGAGCTCGTCGAGTTCGGCGAGGACGGCGAGATCGAAAAACTGGACATGTTCGTCTGAGGGGGGAAGCGATGAATATCAGCATTCTGCAGATCTTTACGGTCGCCCTCGGCGCAGTGACGGCCGGACTGCTCGTCTGGGGCGCGCCGGTGCGCTGGCCGGCGCCGCTCTTACGCGCAACCGAACGTGACATCGCGCTCGCCAGCGAGGCAGCGCAGGTCTTCGGGCGCGATGCCGTTCCGCCCTATACGATGATCCTCGCCTACGGCATCACGGCGATCGTCGTCTTCATCGTGGTCTCGCTGATATTCGGGCCGATCTTCGGCTTCGTCGTCGCCATCCCGGTCGCCGTCTTCCTGCCCAAGGGCGTGATCCGTTATTTTCTGCAGCGCCGCTGGCTGCAGATCGAATCCCAGCTTCCCTATGCCGTCGACCAGATCGTCTCGGCGGTGCGCACCGGCAAGCCGCTTGCCATCGCCGTCAATGCGGTGGCCGATACCGGCCAGATGCCGGCCTCGCGCGAGTTCGAGCGCATCGCCCGCGAGCAGAAGCTCGGCATCGGCCTGGTGGAGGCGCTCGATCGCCATGGCCGCAACGTACCGAGCCTGCATTTCAAGATGGTCGACGCGGCCCTTGGTCTTTTTGCCCGCCAGGGCGGCGACATTTCCGAGCCGCTGACGGAAATGTCGAAATCCTTCAAGGAAATCTGGAAGCTCGATCAGAAGATCACGACCTCGTCGTCGCAGGCGCGCATGAATTTCCGCGTCGTCAACGGCGGTGCGCTGTTCATGATCCTGATGATCTTCTTCGGCCAGCCCGAACTGATCGACAAGGTGTTCGGCAACGCCATCGGCATCGTCATCGCGATCGTCGGCGCCATACTTTACGCCACCGGTTTCTTCTGGATGCGCTCGATGATGAAGGTGTCGGTCTGATGTCTCAGATACCCCTTGGCCTCATCGCCGTCGTCTTTGCCGGGATCACCGCTGCGCTGTTCGTCTGGTGGATCGGCGACATGCTCGGCAGCATTCAGGTGGTGCGCCGGTCCGCAGGCGGCGATGGTCCGCCGCCGAATATCGTCGACAGCATCGGCATGCGCACGCCGGTCGAATTTGTGCTGACGCATTTCGAGACCCTCCTGGCCGATTACGGCGCACAGCTCGAGCAGAAGTTGATCTATGGCGGCCGGCCGTTCGGCGGCGTGACGGGGCGGGAATATATCGCGCTTCTCGTCGTTCTGAGCCTCTTCGGTTTCGTCGTGCTCGGCCTGCTGTTCGGGATTGCCAGCGGCAGCGTGATCGGCGGGCTGGTGGCCGGGCTGATCCTCGGCCTGATCCCCGCCATCTATTTCTGGGTCGTCGCCGACGACAAGGCGCAGGATCGCAAGGAACGCATTTCGCGCGAGTTTCCCTACTTCCTCGATCTTGTCGTCATGACGCAGCAGGCGCAGGCGACCTTGCCGGAAAGCCTGAGGCTCTATGCCGAGGCGGCACCCGGCACCGTCATGAGCGAGGAGATCGAACAGACGCTGAAGGACGTGGCGCTCGGCACCGGCATGATCGAGGCGCTGCAGCGGCTGGAGCGCCGCATGACCGCCGAAGAAGTCATCCGCGTCATCCGCGCCGTGATCCAGGGTGAAGTCGAGGGCAGCAACCGCGTCGAGCTGTTGCGCGAACATGCGCGCGACCTGCGCTTCCGCCGCTGGGAAAAGGCCGACAGGGCCAGTGAAAAGCTGAAGGCCAAGATCGTCATGCCGGCGATGATGATCGTCGTGTCGATCCTGCTTCTGGTGCTGGCCCCGGCAATAGTCGAGATGATGTCGAGTGGGATGTTCTGATCATGGTCTTTTCCTTCTTTCGCGGAAACAAGCCAAGCCTTCTGCAGACCGGTCCCGGCGGCCAGAGCCGCAGTCATGTGCTCGACCGGCCAGAAATGTCGATCGGCCGGGCTTCCAATGCCGATATCGTCGTCGACGATCCGTTCCTGGCGCCGATCCATGCGCGCATCGAGCGTCAGAGCGACGGTGGCTTCATCATTCGCCGCATGGGACTGAACCCGATCATGCTGCGCGGCGAAGCGCTGTTGCAGACGGCGTCGCTGAAGGCCGGCGACAGCTTCCGTCTCGGCAAGGACGTCGAATTCCAGTTCGTCGTCAAGGCCGCCGCCAAGGAGGCGCCGAAGAAGGAGGCTTCCAAGGTCGGTGACGACAAGCCGAAGAAGTCGTTGCTCAAACAGCCGGCCTTCCTGGCCGGCATGGGGGTCGCCTATCTCGCCATCGTCGGCATCATCGGCTACGTGATCCTGTCCGGCGGCGGCAGCGCGGAAAGTGGCCCGACGGCAGAGCGCATCAATGCGGAAGCTGGCCGCATTCCGACATGCATCAAGAATGCCAGGCGCATGCGCCAGGTCTCCGAGCAAAGTTTCAACGGGGCCGTCGGCGGCCGTGTCGGCAGGGATGGCGAGGCAACCTATGCCGCCCTTTCGCTTGCAGCCGAACCGGCTGACGACGCCGCGCTGGCAAAGGCCGCCGAGCCGATCGTCGAGGCCTACAAGCGCACGGCACTCGCAGCCCTTGCCTCGGAAAACCGCGGCAACAACACACTGGCGCGGAGCCTCTACCAGCAGACCTACGATCTCGTCCCCGACATCAACTGCTCGGCCGCGCGCTTCGCGCTGCAGCGCCGTGCCGCCACGAAGCCGATTGCTAGACGGTGAGCGCAGGCCTGTAGCAGGCAATGCTCGCCGGTGCTGGGGTGATCAGCCGCGCGCGCGTTGGCTGCTCTATCGCTGCCCGAGGGGCTTGGCCTTCCCCGCCTCGCATTCCGGCAGTCGCACAGGTTTGGCGAGGTTCGCCAGCGCCTCGGGCTTGGCGCATGCCGGGAAGCCAGCGAGCGGCATTGTCTCTATGAACCGATTGCGCTCGATTATGCTTAGGCCGGGTTCACTGATCATGCTCTCGACAGTCACCTCGGGGTGCTGCTTGAGAGTTTCCATAGCTGAAGCATGCGCCTCATCAGTTCGACCCAGTGCCGCAAGCGAGCTGCTACGGACCACCCAAGTCCACCTTTGGTAGTTGTTAGGCGTCATGCGCTCCAACATCGTCACCGCGTCTTCATACCGCCCCGCCATAAAATAGGCAGGTGCGAAGAAGTTGGACGCCCACATCGGATAATTCGGGTCGAGCCGCATGACCTTGTCGACCATTTGAGCACCGCGTTCTGGTTCGCCGAAGCGTGCTGCATAGCCGCTGTAAAAAGTCAGGATTTCGGACGAACCCGGAGCGAGACGAAGGGCCGTGTCGAATTCGGCCTTCCCGCGGCCCATATCGCCCCTATTGGCAAGGCTCATACCAAACACCGCATGGGCTTCAGCGTCGCTCGGATCAAGCCGCACCGCGCGTTCGGCCACATCGGCGGCCACCTTGCGGTTGCTCTCGGGATTGACGCCAAACACACCCATCAGATCATGAGCATGGTAAAGCTCTACCCAGGCCCGTGCCAGCCCCGGGTCCAGCTCGACGGCGCGGTTGAGAAACGTGATGGCCTCCTCGTCATCGGCTTTGGTGAGCTTTTCGATCTTCTCGGACCCGAGTAGATAGTAATCATAGGCATTCAGGTTTTCAGGCCGCTTGCGTTTGGCTGCAGCCCGCCCGGCCTCTTGAATCAGTCCCACTCCGCCGCCGAGGCGGTTGGCGACCTGTTCTGCGATTTCGGTCTGAACGGCGAACACGTCCTCGGCGGGCCGGTCCCAATTCTCCGACCAAAGATGGTGGCCGGTTTTTGCATCGATCAACTGTGCTGTGATCCGTACCCGGCCACTCTGCCGCTGGATCGAGCCTTCCAGCACAAAGCCGACATGGAGCGCGCTTGCGACCTGGCGGGCATCCACGGGCTTGCTTTTATAAAATTCCGTCGAATTCCGCGCCACCACCTCGAATTCGGGAAACCGCGCGAGGTCGGTGATGATGTCCTCAGTCAGGCCATCGGCCAGACGCCCGCTGGCCTCGTCGCCGCCATAATTGTTGAAGGGCAGCACCGCCACCGAAGGCTTGCCACTCAAAGGTTCCGGCTGCAAGAACCACCAGACCCCGCCGCCCGCCAGAGCAAGCGCCACGATCGACGCCGCAGCCGTTTTAGCCCAGCGCGGTATCATTTTGAGAAGGGGCCGACGCGCCCGTTTGCCGTCGAGTCTCAGCCGATACATCCGTACCGGGCGGCTGATGTTCTTGACCTGCTGCTCTCCGGCGAAATCGAGCGGCCAGTCGAGTTTGCCCTGGAGATGATCGTATGCCGTGCCCGACACCACCACGCCGCCCGGCTCCGCCAAATGCTCCAGCCGCGCGGCGACATTCACCCCATCCCCATAGACATCGCCATCCACCAAGGCCACATCGCCCAGATTGATCCCGACGCGAAATACGATGCGCTCAGGCTCCGGTAGGTCGGCGTTGCGCGCCGCCACGACATTCTGAAACTCCGCGGCGCAGGCAACCGCATCAACCACGCTGTCGAAGGCGACGAGCGTGCCGTCACCCATCAGCTTGATAACGGTGCCATGGCGCTGGGAGATGGCGGGATTGATCAGTTCGGCGCGGATGGCCTTCAGTCGCTTGATGGTGCCGGCCTCATCGGCCTCCATCGCCTTCGAGTAGCCGACCATATCCGCCGCTAGGATCGCGAGCAGCTTCCGGTCAAGCGTGGGGGTACCCATCATCATTGCCTTGCATGAACATGCAATAGTGTCCGCAGTCTACACCCATCGACGCGCCGCAACTAGCACACCGCCAAAACGGCATGTCTGCTTGTGGTGCTATCCGGCCCAGAGCCGAAGCAGACCTCACGCGTCCCAAAGGGACGCTCCGCATCCGCACAACGACGCTGCCATAAATGATCTTCATCGAGGGAGGCATGATGATGCAGAAGAATGCGGCGGACTTCAGCCTTGAGGGCGAGGTGACGGCGAACCCTTCGGCTTTGACCAGTCCCTGAGAAAGGCAGCGCTCCGCCACCGTTTCGAATATATGTCGCAGGATATCGCTTTGGCGGAGTCTACCATGCCGGTTCTTAGAGAAACTGGAATGGTCCGGCAGCCTGCCATCGGGGCCAAGTCGGCAAAAACCAACGATGGGCGAGATTGAGATGCACCTCCTCGCACAGCCGCCGCTCGGAACGGATGCCCATGCAACTGCCAATGATCAGCATTCGCATCATCAACTCGGGATCAACGGACCCACGCCCTGTGTTGCCGCAGAACGGCCTCAACTGCCCTCGAACGCTATCGAGATCGAGGTGTCTATCAATACCACGCAGCAGAGGAAGGGACATGATCACCGAGGCTGAAGTCGTAGAAGAGCTACGCCGGAGTCTCCTGACATCCCATCATGGCTCAATCCTCCGCAAATCGATGCGATGATTTAATCACGGTCCTGCTGCACGACAATCCTGAGTTTTTCAACGCTATCGGCGCAAACGTGACGTCGAAAGGCGAGTAGCCCCTCGAAATTCGGACTATCTTTGCGCGCTTGAGGGCAGGTCCGGTCGTCGCTCTCCAACTCCCTGCCGGACGAGACTTAGAGCTGCGATACCCGCCTCATCGGCCGCACGCAGAAGCGCTTCCCGGAATTGTTCCGGGGCAATCTTCCCGCTCAACGCGTCGACGCAGGCTTTGACGGCAGCCACATATTCCTCGCCGTCATCGCAAGGCCAGTCGTTGATCAGGAGACGCGCCGCGTCGCCCAGCGTCCATACGATCTTGCGAGACGCCGGGCCTCGCAAAGCAAACCCAACCGGCGTGAATGCTGATGATGTATTCCAGCACATTGTCCTCGACCCCTCAAGGCACGGATACCGCAGTTCCCACGTTCAATATACGCGCGTAATTTGTAATTTGGAATTGAAAAGTGTTGAGGTGTGCGGCTTGAACGCGAGCAGCCGGATGAAGAAGAAGGGGCGCCTTGGAACCTTATGTCGGAGCGCCCTGCGCTCCGTCGAAATGTTGCACTGATGGACGCATTCCGGGTTCGCAGCAGTTTACCCCGCCCGGGTGTCAGCGGCGCACGCTTCCCTATTCGGTCCCACGTTTCGCTGCGCTCACCGCAATTCGGCGGTGACGCGGAAGATGCCGCCAGCGGAGGCGTCGGAGCAGACGACGAAGGTCGAGCCCTCTTGCGCCATGAAGGCGACATTGCCGCCGGCCTCGCAGGGAGTGGCGCTCCATTGCAGGATGATATCGCCATTGTCGGGCAGTTTCTCCGGTGTGATCTTCGCCGCACTTGCCATCCATTCCGTCGCCGACGGCAGGTGGACGGGCGCGTTCAACTGCTTCGACAGCCAGGCCGTATAGTTCTGCGCCACGGCAAGCGGCACGTCGTCGGCCGGCTGCTGCGGATTGTCGGCATAGGCCTGTGCTGCGGCGGGATCGGCATTGGCGGTGTAATATTCCGCCATCTCCGCACGGGTGACCGCCTTCGTCTGCATGCAGAAGGACTTGTCGATCTTCACGGCGTCATTGGCAACGCCAAGCATGCCGCCGAGCTCCTTCATCGAGGAGGTCATCAGCCGGACGTTCTCCAACGAATAACTCCCCGCCGGGACGGTCTCGAAGGCAAGCGTCTGCGAAACCGGGCAGAAGCCGCGCGCCGACAACGCCTCGAGATCGGCAAGGATCGGCTGGTAGGCAACGACCGCCAGCTTATAGGCCTCCGCGCTGTAGCGGCCGTCGGCTTCGCCGATCTTCGGGGCGAGGGCTGCAAGCGTCGGCTCCGCAGCGCCTGCGCGTGTCGCGATCGAGGCGCTGAGATCGGTGACTTTCTGCTTCAGCGCCGTCGCCTCGTCCTTTGCCGCCATGACGTCGGCGATGACGACGTCGAAAAGTTTGGCGGCGTCGCCATAGCCAGACGTCGCGGCCGGCATCTGCCATTGCTCGGCCTTGGCCTTGGCATCCGTCATCAGCCCGCTCGCCTTTTTGACGTCGGGACTGTCGCCGGCGCCGATGCGATCGACTGTTTCGCGTTTTGCCGTCGCGTCCTTTTCGGCCGCGGCAAGTGCGGTGAGCGCCTTGGCGAGATCGTCAAACGTCGTTTTCGATGCGTCGTAGGCGTCGACCGCAGCATGCATCTGCTTGGCAGTGGCGGCGTCGGCGGCAGTCTTCATCTTGGCGTCGGCCTCGGCAAAGCCTGGCGCCTTGTCGCCGCCTGCGGCAGACGCGGCAGCCTTCGCCTTCTCGGCATTCTCTTTCGAGATGCCGATCAGCGCATTGCCGAGATTGATGGCGGCCGTCTGGAAACCCGGAAGCGCCTTTTCGTAATCTTCGTCCTTGAGCAGTGCATCGGCAGACGTCAGCGCCGCGGCACCCGTGTCATAAGCAAGCTTTGCCTGGTCACCGGAAGGGCGCTCCGGCGCCTTGGCGGCGATCGCCTTCTGCTTGCGGCTTTCGGCCTCCTTCTTCCAGGTGCCGACATCGGCGACAAGCTTCGGATCCGGGCGAAGAAGTTTCGGAATGGTGACGACACCGACGCCGATGCAGATGAGGAGCAGTGCGCCGATCATGGAGAGCTTGGCAAGCGTCCACTTTTTCGGTTTCGGCGCCTCCTGCTGCTGTTGCATGCCGCCGCGCGGATCCCACGACATCGGCTGGATGCCCGTGGTCACCCGGGCGAATTCGCCCAGCGCATCGGCGCCCATGCGCGGTCGCTGGGCCGGGTCGCGGCTCAGCATCCTTTCCACCAGGCTTGCAAGGCCCTCGGGAAAACCGGGGATCAGCACGTCCAGGCGGGGAAAGACGTTGGAAGGGTCGAGATGGATGTTCTTCCAGCTCTGCTCGCGCTGGTGCTCGTCTTCCCAGACCATGACGCTGTCGAAGACGCTGGCATAAGTCTGCCGCGGCAGGAAGAGCTTGTAGGCGATCATGCCCATGGCATAGATGTCGAGCGCCGATGAGGCGGAGAAAGTGCCGCTGGCATAGATTTCCGGCGCCCCGAATTCCGGCACGTAGGGCGGGATGATGTGCTCGCCGATCGTCGAGATCAGGTGCAGGTTGCCGATCCGGACAGAGAGGCCGGAATAATCCTCGGAGACATAGATGCACTGGTCCGTCAGCGCATTGTGGGCGTAACCGGCGCCGTGCAGCGTCGCCAGCCCCTCGAGGATGTGGCGGCCGATCTCGACGGCGCGCTCGTAAGCCACCATTTCCGTTTCGTCGAGATATTGGTGCAGCGTTTTCGATGGCCGCTTCTCGACGATATAAAAATTGTCGTCTTCCGGCGACGGCGGAATGAGGTCTTCGATTTCGACGAAGCGCCGCGCCGTCAACGATTTGGCCTCGTTGATGGAGGTCCAGACCCGCTCGAAACGAGCTTTGTCCAGTTTCAGCGCCACATCGGGCGTGACGATGAAGACCGCATGGTCCATCCGCTTGTCCTGAGCGGGATAGACGATGAACTCGTTTTCATAGATCGGCTCGCCGATCGTGTAGCGGGCGATCAGATCACTTCTCATGCACGTGTCCCCCTGCATTCATTACATTCATGAAACCGAATTCTATTCGCCTGCCAGTAATGGATCGCCGATCAGGCCTGCAGCGAGCAGCAGGCCACTTCTCGTATCGCGAAGCGCGAAGGCAAAACGGGCATCGGCGACCACGCGAACAAGCTTCGGATCGATGCTGCGTTCCGTGATAACAGCCGTGGCTGCCGCCGCCTCCGTCCCGTTTTCGTCAACCTTGATCATCGTCTTCTGCAGGACGCGCGACAAGCGGATGTTTTCCTTGGTGAAACTCGGGAACCCCGCATCCTTGGCCTTCTCGGGCGCCACTCCCATCGCATTGAGTACCGGCATCAAATCACGCCCGTCGTTCAGGGAAAAGCGGGGCAGGAAGATTTCGCCCTTGGCCGCTTCGAATTTCTCGCCCTGAAGCCAGGAAGCGAGCGTCTTCAGGTCCGCGCCGCCCACACCCTTGCCGGAGCGCGCCGCCACCACGACCATGCTGTAGCCCTCGCCGGCATAGGCGAGATCGACGGCCGAGAACTTCTCGTCGGAGCGGAACCTCTGCCCGTCACTGGCAAGATGCATCATCGGTACCGAAATCGTCGAGCCATCCGGCCGCTGAAAGGGGCTGGCCGGGCTCTCCTTCTCGAACGACGTCTTCCAGCGCGCCTTGAAGGAAAGCGCACCGAGGCTGACGAAGCCGCCGCCGGGCGGTGCGTCGAGGATTGACGGAATGGCGCCCCTCGTTGCGTCCTTGACCCAGCCGTTGATGTGCTCGACCGATTTCGGTCCGTCGAGATCCTCGATCGAAGGCTTGATGTGGTGACCGGCGAGCATGGCGAGTGCGTCGGGGACGAGCACCAGCTTGTCGTCGAAGACGATCGCGACCGCCGTCGCCAAAGGCGCATCCGCCGCTGCCGGCTTTTCCGGGGACATTGCCTCAAGCGCCGTCTCCGGTCCCTTTACCGCACCGCCGAAGCCGAGGCCTTTGGCGATCGAGGCCTTGCCCGCATCGGAGGCGCCGAGGCCTGCGAGACCGAGTGCTGCGGCAAGGCTTGCCGGCGACACCATGATATTGGCAGCACCCTCCTTTGCCAGCGTGCGATCGATCAGTTCGGCGGCAAGCCCGGCTTGTGCGGCAAGCATCGCCTTGCTGTCGCCGGAGTTGCCGGCATGGGCGGCCGGGGCAAGCGTCATCAGGGAAGCGGCAAGACCCGCCAGCAGAGTGGATTTCGGCATGGTTCGCTCCTGTTCAGCGGACGCGATAGAATTTGGAATCGAACGACCATTTGCCTTGGGCGCCGGTCTCGTCGTCGCCGACGATCCTGAGGCTTCGAGCGAGATCGTAGACATAGTTGAAGGCGGCGCGCTGGCCGACGAGCGGCGTCGGCACATCGGGCAGATCGAGCACTTCGATCGGCTTGTCGCTGAGGATGGCAACGACCATGCCGACGCCCGCCGGTCCCTCCACCACATATTCGAAGCCGGTATAGGGATTGCGCGCATCGGGCACCACGACCGGCCTGGCCGGATCAAGCCGGTTGTCGCCGCTTTTGGCGGTCGGTTTCAGGCCCATCGAGCGCTTGTTCGGGTAAAGCTGCGTCAGCTTGCCGGAGGCGTCGATATCGACCAGGATCAGGTAACCGGACTTCTTGGTGGAGACGCGCATCGCCACCTTGTCGCCGATGCTGACCGCGGTGCCGGGCAGCACGTCGACGGCAACGCCGGCCTCATTGTCGCTCTTCAGCGTATTCTCGACGGCGGCGACCGCCGTCTTCGCCTCCTCGCCGGTAATCACATCCCGGCCGAGCGCATCCGGCTGGCCATAAAATTGCGGCACCGGCGTGAAGCGGCAATCCTCAGCATGCGTCCGGCAATATTCGTCCGATTTGCGCCGGACATAGTCGAGAAGGGCGGCATTGCTGACATTCGGCTTGTCGGCGGCGCGTGCCACGCCATCCTGCACGCCTTCGATGAAGCGGCGGGTGAAGACGCCGACCGGCGGCTTGGCTTCGCGATCGACAAGGGCCCACTGCCCCGCGTTGACGGCCGACCAGACCATGGCGCTTTCGCCGCCGAAGGAGAATTTCGCTTCCTTGCCTGACTTGTTCGGCGGTTCGAGCGCTGCCAGCGCCGGGCCGAGGCACCGCACCGTGCCGGAGGGCGCTGCCACCGCGCTGCGGCTGCCGGGCCCGACATGGCAGGCATCGATCAGCAACGTGACGCGGCGATCCTTGAGGCTGTTCAGCCGTGCGGCGATTTCGGTTTCGCGGATCTGGTTGGTGACGGTCACCTTGCCGGCCTCGCGCACCAGCTTGGCATCGACTGCCACCAGCGTCGGGCTGGTCGTTTCCTCGGCGCCCATTTCTTCCGACCCCTGGCCGCTGAAATAGAGGAAGACGCGGCTTCCGGGCGTCGACTGGCGCACCAGCCAGTCGTCGATCTCGGCAAGGATTGCTTCGCGGGTCGCCTTGCGGTTGGTCAGCGTGTGGATCTGTTCCGGGCGGTAGGCGAGCGTCTTGACGAGGAAGACCTGCATCGCCTTCACATCGGTGGCGGAGCCGGTCAGTTTGGCTTCACGCATTTCGTAATCGTCGATGCCGATCAACAGCGCACGGTCGCCGGGCGAGCTTTCGATCACCGGCGTCTTGACAACAGGTGGCTGAACGGCGGGTTCGTCGGCGACGGGCTTGTCAGCCGGCGGAGTATCGTCAGCAGCAGGAGCGTCGGTGGTGCCGGCCGGCGCTGTATCGCCGGCAGGCGGCGTGATGGCGAGATTGGCCTCTTCCTGCCCGGACTGCCTCTGCTTCGTCCCGCCACCGCTCGTGGTGGACGCGACCTGATCGTCGGCAGCAGGCTCTTCAACGTTTGGCACGTCGCCATCGGTCTTTGCGGCGATCCAGTCGCGGAAGGCGGCAACACGGGTATACACACCGTAATGTTCGGCCTCGGCGCAGCCGGCACCCCAGCTGACGATGCCGAGCTGGATCCAGCGCTTGTCGGGACGCTGGGCGACGAGCGGTCCGCCGCTGTCGCCCTGGCAGGCATCCTTGCCGCCCTCGGCGTAGCCTGCGCAGACATTGCGCTCGTCGATCGGGTTCATCCGCATCGAGCTGTCGCGATAGGCGGCGCGGCAGTCCTCGCGCGGGACGATCGGCAGCTCGACTTCCTGCAGCTCGGTCGGCAGGTATTTGTCGTCCCAGCCGTGATCGGCTTTGGTGTAACCCCAGCCGGTGACGACGGCCGGGTGGCCGGCGGCCTCCACTTCGTCATCCGAGGCCGAGGCAAGGATCGCCGGCTTCGATTTGGCGGGTTCGCTCAGCTTGATGAGGGCGATGTCGTTGGCGAAGACCTTGCGATCGAAATCCTCGTGAATGATCACGTCTTCGACGGCAAGACCCGGCTTGTCGGGCCCGTCGACGGAGATCACCTTGTCGATCTTCGACTTGCCCTCGACGATCAGCAGGTCGCGGGCGAAGAGATCCTGCTTGCCGGAGCGGCCGCTGGTGACGCAATGGGCGGCCGTCAATATCCAGCGCGGTGCGATCAGCGAGCCGCCGCAATGGCCGCCGAAGCGGCCGCGCTGTTCGGGGTCGGGCGCCAGGATCTTCACCTGCCAGGGCCATTCGCCCTTCTTGGCCGCCTGGCCGCCGATGACACGCCCGCCATCCTCGCCGGCAAAATCGGTGTCCTGCTGCGCCAGCACCGGAGCAGCCAGAAGCAGCATGACGGACGCAATATTGAGGACCCTGCTGATCGACGTGCTCATAGCTTGGCTCCGGCGGAGGTATAGAGGACCGTAAATCCGACACGTGCGCCCTCGGGCAGGAATTCGCCGAAACGCTTGGCGATATTGCCGGCGGTGCGGCGCCTGTCGTTCTGTTTCAGGAATTCCACAAGTTCGGGCATCGGGGTTTCAGAGGTGACGGCGACGAGCAGGTCCGTGCCGAAAGGTGCGACGACGGAAAGATCGAGATCGAAGGTCTGAGACATCGCAGCATCGACCTCCTTCTCGTTGGGATAGAGGAACTGTACGGTTCCATCGCCGGTGACGTCGAAGAGCACCAGCTTGCGATTGGCAATATCCGAAACCGTGACGCCGACCCGCTCGCTTTCGCGATGGACGGCGTCGGAAGGCGTCACGCGCACGGTTTGCGGGTTTGTCTCGGACAGCCGCTTGAGGGTATCGAGCGCGGCCATCCGGTCGACGACGAAAGGCATGTCGCCGGCGCCGATGGCGGATGCGACGACATCGCCGCCGGCGATCGCCTCGCGTTTTTCCGGATCGAAGACGAGTTCGGCATCAGCACCCTCCGTCAGCTTGAACGGCGTGACGGCAGGATCGATCCCCTGCAGCACCGGCTCGGAGCCGAGGGCGGCAACGCTGATCGGCGCGGGCTCGGCAGGCAGCGGAGCGTTTGATTTCTCCGTCGCCGCCTGCGCTCCCGCCCCTTCGTAATTATAGACAACGGCGCGATCGAGATCGGTTCCCGGCGGGCTTTCGGTAAAGATGTTCTGCCGCTGGTCGGTGAACTGGTAGACCGCCTGGCGCACATATTCGAACAGCTCGCGGCGGCTGACGGCGCCGTCGCCGTTGCGATCGGCCGCCCCTTCGAAAGCGCGGGCGGTGGCATAGCTCAGCGCGCCGCGTTTTTGCGGAATTCCGGGAATTGATATCTCGGGGGACTTGGTGTTCTCGTCAACGGCGGCAAGAAAGGTCAGCCGCTTGAAATCGAAGCCGGTGGACAGTGCATCCGCCGTGGTCGAGATCGGCGCGAGGTCGTCCTCCTCGATCGTATAGGACGGCGCCTGGCGCCAGGTGATCTCGGCGCCGCGCGGATCGACGTCGCGGGTCATGCCGCCGGCATGGCAGGTATCGGCGATGAAGACGACATCGGCGCCCTTGGTCTCCAGATTGCGAATCAGCGCCTTGAACTCGTCTCCGAAGATGCGTTCCCGTGATCCGGGCAGCCGAGTGTCGAAACCGGCAAGCACATAGACCTCGTCGCGGCCGCTCGGTTTCGAGCCCTTGACGCGTTCCGGCTCACTCGACCCGTGGCCGGCAATGCCGAGCACGACGAGGTCGCCAGGCCCCGCCCTTTCCGTCACGGCCTCGATCGCATTGAAGATGCCCTCGCGGTCGGCCGCACCATTTTTCAGCAGCGTCATGTCCTCGACGCCGACCGAGCGCAGTGAAAGCGAAAGGTCCTCGGCATCGGCGACGGCGCCATGCAGCGGCGGAACGTTGCGGTAGAGGTCGATGCCGATCAGCACCGCCCTGACCGCGCCGCGCTCCGGCGCTTCGATCACCCTTGCCAGGCTATCGGTGGCCGCCATGGTGAGGAGGGCAAGTGCTGCGGCCATGGAAATGGATGCGGACATGGCCAAACTCCCCTCGCCCCAGCTATTCGCGGCGCCATTCGACGCGGCGGTTCAGCGCATCGACGTCGTCTTCGGTGAGGTTTGCGGTTGCCGTCACGTCCACCGGCTCGGATGCGCCGCGGCCCTCGGCGTCGATTGTCGCGTCGATGCCGTTGCTTTTCAGGAAATCGGCGACGGCCTGGGCGCGGCGTTCGGAAAGCTTCTGATTGTAGTCGTCACCGCCGCGCCGGTCGGTATGGCCGATGAGGATGACGCGTCCGGGCTTCTGCTCCTTCAGCGCCTCCAGCAGTTCCTCAGCGGCTTCGGTGCCGATCGAGGTGAAGCTCGACTTGTTGAAATCGAAGGTGATCGGAACCGGAATGGAGACCGGCACGATGCCGCGCACATTCTCGGAATAGATGCCGCCGAGCACGCCGCTGCGGTGATCCTTCTCGGCCGGCACGAAGCTGCCTTCGGGATGGTCGCTGGTCGGGTTGGCGGCAAGGATGCGGGCCTGGGCGGCGCGCTGGATGAGATCGGAAATCGTCTCGGCCGGCGGCGCCTTCGGCGTGCGGGTCTCGTTCTTGATGATCTCGATCGCCTGCTGGTAGTCGGCAGCGGCATCGGCGAAGCGGCGGGCGGAGAAATAGATCTCGCCGAGCGTGGCGGAAGCCTGCCAGAGCACCTGCGGGCTATCGGCGGCGATAAGCAGCGGCTCGTAATCGGCGACCGGCTGGTTGGCGGCCATCATCTCCTGGGCAGCGGAAAGCCTGAGGGCTGCCACGCGGCGCTGAGCGTTCACCTGGAACTGCCCGCAATCGGCGCTGACGGCGATCGTGTCGGCTTCAGCGGCGGCAGCCGTGATATCCTTGGCGGCAACGGCCGTGTTCAGCTTGTCGAGAAGAGCGGTGCAAACCGGCGTATCGGCATTTGCCACCTCGATCTCTTCGCCGGCACCGGCGGCTTCGCCAGGTTCGGCCGAACGGCCGAGGTTCAGCTGCGGCATCTTGATGCTGAAGCCGCCGGGCAGCTTGAATTGCGGCATCTTGATCTGCGGCATCGGCAGTTTCGGCATCTTCGTCTGGGACGTCTGGGCCGGCTGCTTATACTGCGTGGTCGGCTGCTTGTATTGGGTCGGCTTGGTGGATGAGGTGGTGTCGGCTGGACCGATCAGTTGCAGTTCGTCGGCGGCAAGCTCCTGGCCGGGCGCCAGATTGGTGACGATCTTGTATTTCTTCGGCGGCTGTTGTGTTGCCTGCTCGACAGGCTTCGGCGCCACCTTTTTCGGCTTTTCCACCACCGTTTCCGGCTTCTTCACCGGCTTTGGCTTCGGCGTGACCGCAGGCTTGGTCGATTCGACTGGCTGTTTTGCCGCCTGCTCGACCGGTGCCGGTTTTGCCGTGGGAGCGGCTGCGACGGGCGGGGCGGCGGGCAAGCTGTCGACCGTCGTCAGCGTCAGCGTCTTGCTGCTGATCTTGGTGCCGAGGCTGCGGGCTTCTTCGAGACTGCGGGAGACGGCTTCCATGCCGCCGTCGACGGAGCGGAACATGCCGGCGCCGCTGCCGCCGAGATCCGCGAAGATCGTCAGCGGCTTGGAGGAATAGAAGACCTTGATCTGCTCCTGGCCGACCGGGCCAGAAACCTGCAGCCTGGCCCCGCTTGCCGGATCCGGCACCTGCACGCGCTTGCCGGCGCCAACGAGCGCGTCGGTCTGATATTTGTTCGGGAAAAGCTTCACCACAGAACCGTTCGGCGAGACGTTCAGCACCGTGACATAGCTGTTCTCGGTCGATTGGATGAAGAGGCCGACAACTTCGCCGATGGCGTATTTGGCTTCAGCGCGATCGAAGGTGATGCTGACAGGCCCGGTTTGTGCCGGCGCTTCGGTCAATGTGCGTTCGTTCTGCGCCTCGACGGCGGGAACCACCGAAAAGAACGAAAGAAAGGTGGCTGCGGCTAGGATGGCTTTGCGGTTCGGCATTGGAAAACCTCCTCTTCGAACAATCTCACACTGTGTTGAAGATGAGAATAGCACTGACCGGCGAAATTGGGATGGCTTTGCCTGTCTTGCTTGAGGGAGGGTTACAAATTATTTGGAGCCTGGAAGAATCCACCAAGGCAAAGACGTGAGCAAGACTCACGCTCGGCAATATCCGGCGCCTTTTATAGTCCGTTCGACTGCAAGGTGACGGTTAGTTCTTGGGTTTTTGCCCGGCCGATTTCAAAATCGAGATCAGGTCGCTCATTCCTTCGGGCGAGGAATTGTAGAGCCAGAGAATATCCGGATTGTCGACCGTGAATTCCTTGCCGGGGCCTGAACCCATGTCGCGGCCGGGCGAGGTCGCGTCGGGCAGCTTGTCCTCGCCGGGTGCCAGCCCCTTGGCGGTTTCGTGTTTGGCGATGATCGCAGTCGCCGCAGCAAAGGCCTTTTCGTCATGTTGGCGCAGCGCTGCCAGCGACGGGTTTCGCGCCGCAAGCGCGTCCTCAGCCGGGCCGGAATAGGCAAGCCGGGGTATCTGCAGTGCCAGCAGAAGGCCGATCGACAAGGTTATGAGCCAGGATTTCGTCATCGTCGTCAAATCCGTTATCAACCTGATGCGCCGCAATAGGGCAAGCAGCACGACAATAGGGAGGGGCCGGAAGGATGGCAACGGCGCTCAGTGCCAATCGATTGGGAGGGTTGAAATCGACTGGCCAAGGCGCTTTCGCTCCTTGTTTTATGCATGTCGTTAACCCGGAACCGCTGCACACTTCCGGGCGACATGCATCAGAGGATCTTCAATTGCTGCAGGCTAAGGCGCAGGTCGCGCAGCATCTCGCCGAAGATCTCCTCGATCATTCCCGTCGACCAGACGACCATGGTGCCGTAGGGCGAGCGCTTGCGCTGCATGAAGCCCGCCGTCTCGAAATCGATCAGCGTCTTGCGGCAGGTCTCGCTCGACATCACGGCGACCAGGAAACGGGCGAGATTGGACTGGTCGATCGCGCCGGCTTTCTCCGCCCAATTCTGGATCAGCCGCGGCTTGGTGTCGGCGGTGAACATCGAGGCGAGCGCCCGATCCTGCGAGAGCCCCAGGCGCTGCAGCTTGGCCGGATCGCGGGTGAGCGAAACCACATAGTCATTGTGCAGATCGGCGAAGCGTTCGATATCCTCGGCGGTGCTGATGCCGAAGACCTTCATCGAATAGAGGAACTCGGCCATCAGATAGGTCGGCTCCGAGCGCAGCTGCGCCAGATGCTTGTCGTCCTTGCTGGCCGAGGCCGCGCAGACGCGATCGGAGAAGTTGATCCTTGCCGCGCGAACCTGCTCCAGCAAGCTTATATCGAGCGCCAGTTCGTCACCGTTCCATTCCAGCATAAGCATTCCCTGCCGACAAATCTTCGAGACGATGTTCTTGTACTATCGCCGGTGCAGATCTCCAAATCGTTTGGAAAGCAACGGCTTGCTGAGAAGCCATATCTAGCCTACCATTTTTGAAAGGCATGACGGTCCTTGGGGGTCGAGGCAATGCGTAGTTTTGGGTCGCATATTTTGTTTGCCGCGACACTTGCGGTCGCCTCGCCGGTTTTCGCCAAAGACACGACGATCATAGAGCTTCGCGGCGGCGACGGCGCTCGTTCGGTCGGCATCATTTCTTCCAACGAGGAGGTCGAGGCATCCGGGCCGGCGGCGATCACCGTGGGGGATGACGGCACCATCTACATCCTCGACCAGAACAACGGCCGCGTGCTCGCCATCGATGCCGAACGCTCGCAGGCAGAGCCTGAGATCCTGCCGCTGCCGGAAAATGCCGCGCCGGAGGATCTCGCCGTCGTCCACAACGAACTCTACCTCTGGTCGGACGGTGTCATGCCGCTCGAGCGCTCCACCGATGCCGACGGCCGGTCGCAGACCCTGCGCGCCGTCGACGGCGGCGATGCCGACGACTACACCCGCTCGGTCTTCGCCTCGATGGGCTCGGTATCGCCCGGTCCGCTGAACAGCATCATCGACGAGATCGGCCGCAGCACCAGCCGGCCCGAGGCCCGCCCGCCGGTCATTCAGTATGTGCCGAGCCGCGGGCTCGGCGATATCGTCGCCGAGGTCTCGGCTGCTGCAAACGACAAGGCGGAAATCCTGCTGCGGCGCAGCAGCTCGGAGGAGAATTTCCTCTCGCTACAGCTCGCCTCGGAAGGCCGCATCGGCACCGTCGAGCTTCTCGACATCGACACGACAGGTAGGCCCTATGCGCTGGTCGAACTCGTGCCCGCCGACCGGCCCGAGCGCACCGGCATGCTGGTGGTGCGCTTCACGCCGAATGGGGCGATGGACCGGGTCTACGACCTGCCGATCGAACCGGGAACGGTGTTCTCCAGGCGCTTCGTGGCAATCGGCCCACGCGGCGACGTGCTCTATCTGCGCTCGCAGGAAAGCCGGGCGCAGGTGCTGCGGCTCGACGGCCGGGAGCCCGGCCGCAAGCTCGCCGCCGCCCTGCCCGCGAAACAGTTGAATGCTGGTAAGCCCGGCAAGACGCCGAAGGTGGCGATCGTGCCGAAATCGCGCAGCGACGTCATCGAGCGGGCCATCGGCTTCGAGACGCTGAACTGGCTGGTGACGCCGGCTGCTTACGGCAGGGATCCGGGTCCGGGCTGCGTCAACATGAACCGGCTGCGCCGTCCGATCTATCTGATCGGTAAGCGCGGCCAGACGGTCAAGGGTGTTCCCTATTGCTGGGGCTGCAAGACGCCGCTCGAGAATTTCATCGGCGGCGTCGAAAAGGGCCAGACCGCCGGCAATGTCTGCACCAAGAGCGCGCCGCAATCCAACGTCCTCGGCGTCGACTGCTCCGGCTTCGTCAGCGACGCCTGGGGCCTGAAGATGCATGTCTCGACGCGCGCCATCCCCGGGATCACCAAGCGGCTCTCCGACCCCTGGTCGATGCGGCCGGGCGACGCGCTGAACAAGCCGGGCTCACATGTGCTGTTGTTCATGCGCTTCACCGATGATCGCAAGGTGGAAGTGATGGAGGCCTCGCCGAATGCCTGCAAGGGCCGCGTCTGCCGCAATACCTATTCGCTCGGCAGCCTGTTGATGCGCGGCTACCAGCCGGTGCGCTTCAAGGGCCTCGACGGCTGAACGCTCGGAGCCTCACGCCGCCGGCCCACTGCATAATTCCTCAAATCGGGATCGATTTAAGGAATCATACAGCAATTCAAAGCGTTACAGCGTTCTTTTCGCGTCTTTTCAGAGGCGCGGCGCTGTCGACGCCAACCGCCGCTTCGCCATTGCCAAAAGCCCGTGTGCCGCGACGCTCTCGGCATAGTCCCGATAAGCGGGATCCCGGCTCAGCATGCGTTCTTCGGCGCGGGCGCGCATGACGTAGATAAGACTGACGATCGCCAGCATCCCTGCCCGGGCAAGCCCTTCTGCAAGGCCACTGGCGATGAAGCTCGGAGCCGCAAACAGCCACCAGGCGATGTTCTTCGAGACATAGGCCGGATGTTTGATGAAGCGATAGGGGCCTGATGTGATGATGCCGCGATGGGTAAGGTTGGAAAATCGCGGCCCGAAGGCGACAGTCGCCCAGACATAGATCACGGTGCAAAACAGCGTCGCGATGCTCCAGAGGATGAAGACGGCCGAACCTTCCTGGATCACGGTCTCCCAACCCGGCCCCTCGCCATAAGGCACGAAGGCGTGCGAGATCGCAGGGAAGAACGGCTCATAGCAGATGAGGCAGACAAGCCAGCCGAGTGCTGTCGTCTCCGTTGCTCTGACATGCCATCCGAAAAGCTTGAAGGTGGCGATATAACCGCCGGCGGCAAGCACGGTGTCGAGAAGAAAGGCAAGCCGCAACAGGCCTTCGAACCAGGCAGCCGAGAGCGGAGGAAATGCCCAGGCCGCTTTGTCGGCGAGATCGGAAAGCGCCGCCATGCCGCCTGAAAACATCAGCACGAGAAAGAAGCATTTGATTGTGAGCAGGCGCAATGCGAACAGCGCGTCCTCCTCGCGAAAATCCTGCATCAGCACCGCACGCCCGACCTGATTGAGATAATCGTCGGGCTCTTCGGCGACCAGATCGGTGACCACAACGTAGAGAATGGTGGCGCCGGCAAGCGCGATGAAGATCGGGATGGTCGTGTGGCCGGCCTCGATTATCCATTGGACTGCCGACGACTGTGTGAAAAACGGAAAGACCGAGCAGGCGATGACGACCACCCCAAAAAGCGCGGCGAGACCGACAAGTTTGGTTCCGATGCGCCGCCAGAAGATGGCGGGAGCCTCGTCTCGTCTCGCTCTCGATGCCCATCGCCAACGAGCAGCGAGCGTGCCATCGACGACGATCCACGCCAGGAGAAGGCAGAACACCGCAAACGCCATTGCCTTGCCGGGCTCAAGCTGCAGATAGGTCGGGAGTGCAATGCCGACGAGAACGCCGACAAGGGTTGCAGCCTGACTGACGAGAGGGCTCCCGGTCACGGTATCCCTGTCCTGCGATATCGGCACGCGCTCGGCTTTCTCGATCACATTGCCAGCTGGACGGAGCCCCGAGAGCGTATCCGTGTCGCCTGCGCTGCAAGCGCCAACGCTGCTTCAGCCGTCAGCGGAGACACATCTTCCGGCAGCGAGACCATCGCAATATCGAGCTTGTCGTAATCGACCATGTAGTAACCCGATTCGGTTTCGATAACTGCCTCGGGCCTGATCGCCAGCAGATCCTGCGCCATCGTGCCGACGAACATCGGGCCGCCCCAGATGTAGCGGAAGGCATAGACCGGTATGCCCTGAGCCGAGGTGCCGAGCCGACGAATATCGGTCTTCAAGCGGCGATCGGACCAGCCCCCGCTGGAGCTCGAGGAACTGCTCGAACCAGAAGAACCGCTAGAGCCAGAGCCACCGCCCATGCCGCCGCCAGAGTTGGAATTCCCACCGGAACTGTTCTCAGAGCGGGCGAAAGCCGGTTGATTGCTCTTTGCCGCCACTTTTTTGACGGTGGGCGTGGGTTTCCTGGCAGGCGTGGCCGGCTCTTCAGTGGCGAACAGTGTTCTGGCGCCTGGGTCGAAGATGCAGCTCTGCAGGATTGCGCCTGAGCCTGCGATGAATGTCGAGCACAAGAGAATACGGATGATGAGCTTGCTGTTCATGTAGGGCGCCCCCAGACCGCCGTTTTAGAAGAGATCGTACCTCGGATTTCGCTTTACCCATGTCGCCTTGGCAAGTTGAACGAGCCTGTCGTCGAGCGACTTGGTCTTCGGAAGCGCCTTTTGCTCCTGAGTGGTCAACTCGGCAACGAAGGTTTTTTCCGCTTTCTTCTTTGCAGCACTAGGCAAGGTCTTGAGTGCCGCCTTTGCCTGGTTCTTCGGGTCGCCGCTGCCCGGCATATTGATGGCGGTCGCCAGCGCGAAATAACGCGCCGCCGTTGCAAGGCTGTCAGCGTCCGCACCCTCTTCCTTCGCCAGCATGGCGCGGTCGAGCGCACCCCAATAGTCGCCGCGTTCCGCGCCCATCTCCAGCCACTTCACCGCTTCGGCTTTGTCCGCGGCAACGCCGACGCCGTCGCGGTACATGCGTCCGAGATTGGTCGGGGCATAGGGCTGACCGCCCTCTGCCGCCCGGGTGAAAAGGTCGAGCGCTTTCGGGAGATCCTCCGGAGCGCCTTTTCCGAAACGGTAGACGAGTGCAAGATTGTTCAGCGAGTAGATGTCGTTGCGCTGGACACCGGCTTCGTAGAAGCGGATAGCGCGCTCGGGGTCGGCCGGAACGTTGATGCCGTTCAGGAAGATATAACCGAGCTCGTTCATTGCATAAGTATGACCGAGATCGGCCGCCTGCAGCATCAAGCGCAACCCCAGTTGCTGGTCGCCCTTGGTGCCGCGGCCGTAGTAGAGGGCCTTGCCGTAGCTGTGCAGGGCAAAGGGATCACCCTTGGCCGCACCACCCTTGGCGATCTCGCTTGCCTTGGCGGCGTCGCGTGGGACAGAGGCGCCGAACTCGTAAAGGCTCGACAGTTCATAGATCGCCCGGACATGCCCGGCATCCATCGCCTTCTTGATCGTCGCAAAAGCTGTTTTCGCGTCACGGTTGGCAAGCTGGGCTCGGCCGAGCTGATAAACAAAGCGCTCGACCTCGGGATAGGCCTTTATTGCCTCCGTGCAGGCGGGCAGTGCAACATTCGGGTCGATCTCGTTCGGCAGTTTGCCCGATGTCACGCCCTGCAGGTCGAGGGGGGCTGCGGCTGATGTGTCGCAGGCGTCGAGCACCGGTTTGAAGGTGACGGTGGCCGGCGGCAGATCGTCATTGGCGGCTTGCAGCGTCAGGGCGTAAGGCTGGTTTTCCGTGCCGATCTGCGGCTCGTAGGAAAGGGCCGGAATATCGGCTGCTTCGAGCACGTGACCGAGCCCGATCACCCGGTCTCCGGCGCGTAGCGTGCCCTTGTCGGGCAGGGCTGCGACCTTGAAGGTCATCTCCGCAACCGATGCCGGCACGACCGGCAGACTGGCTTCAACAGGGCCGACGCCGATCGTCGTGCTCACGTCACGCGGCAGGGTCTTCAGATAGGCGTCGGCATCGGCCAACCGCACCTGCTTTTCCTGTTCGAGCTGGGCGAGCTTGGCGCCGGCATCCGCCGAGACGGTGATCGCGACGACGCCCTGCGTCGCCTGACCATAGGGGTCGCTGACGGTATAGCCGATCAGGCCGACGGTTCCGGCGGCAACGCCTGATGAATCATAGGTCAGCGCCGTCAGTGCCGCGACGGGCATCTTCGCGCCTTGCTCGACCGGCTTGCCGTCGAAGCTGAGCTTGCCGGTCTTGGGAAGCTGGTTGAGGGTGACGAGCAGCGCCGAGCCGGTTTCGTCATGCGGCGGGGCGATCGGCAATTTGGTCGTGGCCGCACCCTCCGGCACGCTTACCTGCTGCATCGATTCGACACTTGGCGGCGGCGGCGCCGGAATGAAATAGAAGCTGTCCATCAGTGAGGAATTTTCCCAAGGGACCTGCTTGCCGCCGGTCATGGCGATCACATCACGGCGCACGTCGGTCAGCACCTGGCGGATTTCCTTGTTGGGTTCGCTCGCCCGCTTGATGAAGGATTCGGAATAGGGGCTCAGCGCCCCGGTGCCATCGAGCGCCACCTGACCCGGTTCTGTGGAAAAGGCGATCAGACTGCCGAGGTCGCTATCGATACGCGCAAGTCCGCGTGTGGCGCCGACCGGTTCCAGCTTTTCCGCCATCCAGAACTTCTGGGCGTTGAAGGGATTGTTGCGGCAGGCGTCGAGGAAGATCAGCTGCACCCGCGAATTCTGCTTGAGATGGTTCAGAATGAGGTCGAGCGGCATGGTCTGCGTCTCGACGTCATAAGGCGTCTCCAGTGTCGCATCGACCGGTACAAGGAAATTCTGACCGCCCACCTGGATGCCGTGGCCCGAATAATAGATCAGGCCGGCCTCGGCATTGCTGGTCGAACGCAGGAAGCGGCGCACCGTATCCTCGAGCCCGATGCGGTCGACATTGACACCGATCGTCACATCGAAACCGGCCGCACGCAATGTGCTGGCGACCTCTTCGACATCATTGGCAGGATTGGGAAGCGAAGGCAGCGTCTTATAGACCGAGTTCCCGATGACGAGGGCGACGCGGCGTCCGCTCTCTTCTGTGATGGCGGCAAATGCCGTGCCGATCGATAGCAGCATTGCCGCGACGATCAGCAGATAAGCGCACAGTCTCTTGACGTGGTGAAACTTGGGCATGGCTCGATCGCAAACATTCTATTGTCTAAGTTCAATAAAATTTGCTGGCCTGCTGGTGCTCGGCCCCCTCCGCATTCACAGTCCAAAACTATTCCTCGGCGCTTTAAAAAGCAAGCTTCGCCGCCTCCAAGTCAATTGGAGCAGTCCCGTCAGATTGGAAGCCCGTCGCCGACAAGAAAGACTGTCGAAATCAGGAATTTAACATGCGCCCGGCGAAGTTTCCTTAACCTCGAAACGTATAGTTGCTGATCGAGGCCGGTTTCATCTCGATGGAGAAGCCCGGCAGGGTCGGCGGCATGTAGGCGGCGTTCTCGATCAGGCAGGGGTCGAGGAAGTGTTCGTGCAGATGATCGACATATTCGATGACGCGGCCGTCCTTGGTGCCCGACACCGCGACGTAATCGATCATCGACAGATGCTGCACATATTCGCACAGGCCGACGCCGCCGGCATGCGGCCAGACCGGCAGGCCGAACTTGGCGGCAATCAGCAGCACGGAGAGGACCTCGTTCAGCCCGCCCATCCGGCAGGAATCGATCTGCACGATGTCGATTGCGCCCTCGGCGATGAACTGCTTGAACATGATGCGGTTCTGGCACATCTCGCCGGTCGCGACCTTCACCGGACCGATCGCCTGGCGGATCTTGCGGTGGCCGGCGACATCGTCGGGACTTGTGGGTTCCTCGATGAAGAAGGGCTTGGCGAAGGAGAGCGCCTTGACCCAGTCGATCGCCTGGCCGACGTCCCATACCTGGTTGGCGTCGATCATCAGGTAACGATCGGGACCGATCACCTCGCGGGCAATCCTCAGACGGCGGATATCGTCTTCGAGATCGCGGCCGACCTTCATCTTGATATGGTTGAAGCCGGCGTCGATTGCCTCCTGGCAAAGGCGGCGCAGCTTTTCGTCGCCGTAGCCGAGCCAGCCGGCCGAGGTCGTGTAGCAGGCGTAGCCCTCCTTTTCGAGGATGGCGATGCGTTCCGCCTTGCCCGCCTCGGCGCGCTTCAGGATCTCGACCGCTTCAGCGCGCGTCAGCACGTCGGTGAGATAGCGGTAATCGACGATATCGGCGATCTCTTCCGGCGACATCTCAGCGACGAGGCGCCAGACGGGCTTGCCGGCCTGTTTGGCGAGCAGATCCCAGACGGCATTGACGACCGCGCCGGTCGCCAGGTGAATGGCGCCCTTTTCCGGGCCGATCCAGCGCAGTTGGCTATCGCTCGTCAGATGCCGCCAGAACGCGCCGGGATGGGCGAGAACCTCGGCGAGGTCGGCGCCGACGATGAGGTGGCGCATCGCTTCGATCGCCATGCAGCAAATGTCGTTGCCGCGGCCGATGGTGAAGGTCAGGCCGTGGCCGGCAAGATCAGGCGCATCCGTATCAAGAATGACGTAGGCGGCCGAATAATCCGGATCGGGATTCATCGCATCGGATCCATCCAGGCTTTGCGACGTGGGAAAGCGGAGATCGAAGACACGAAGGTCGGTGATGCGGGTCATGGTTGTTCCTCCCGATTATATGGGCCGATTATATAGAGCCGATTGCAGTGGCCGGGACGGCCGGCAAGACTGCCGGGCCGGCCGCACCAGCTGAAATCAGATCGTCCAGCCGCCGTCGATGGCGATCGCCTGGCCCGACGTGTAGGTCGCTCCGGCGAGATAGACGGCGAGATCGGCGATCTCCTCCGGTGAGCCGAGCCGGCCCATCGGCTGGCGGGCGATGAAGGCGGCGCGCGCCGCATCGTAATCGCCCTGCGCGCGCATGCGGTCCTGCAGCGACGGGCTTTCCACCGTGCCGGGGCAGATGGCGTTGCAGCGGATACCTTGGCCGACATAATCGGCGGCGACGGCTTTGGTGAGCCCGATCACCGCCGCCTTGGTGACGCCGTAGGCGAAGCGGTTCGGCACGCCCTTGATGCTGGAGGCGACGGAGGCCATGTTGATGATCGCTCCGTCCTTGCGTTCGATCATGCCCGGCAACACGGCGCGGATGGTGCGGATCATCGCCTTGACGTTGAGGTCGAAGGCGAATTCGAGATCGGAATCCTTCATCTCGAGGATCGAGCCGGCATGGACGAAGCCGGCGCAGTTGAACAGCACGTCGACCGCGCCGATCTCGGCGACGAGGGCCCTGACCGCATCCTCTTCGAGCACGTTCAGCTTATGGGTGGAAACGCCGGTTTCGGCGGCAAGCGTCGCCAACGCCTCGGTGTTGATATCCGTCGCGTGGACCTTGGCGCCGATCGCGGCAAAGGCTGCCGCCGTCGCCCGGCCGATGCCCTGACCGGCGGCGGTGATGAGAACGGTCTTGCCGGAAAGTCTGTTTGTCATGTCACGGGCCTTTTCTGAAATTGTCTACGCTGGACGATGGAGTGTACCGGTCTGCTTCCGCAGGTGCGCGGCTCTCTGCGTTAAATGGAGGAGTTGGCGCTGTTGCACAGGCAGATCAGCGGGAGATTCAGCCGATTGGCTGCGATTTTGGCGATCTCCGCCGGCGGCAGGGCCGATGACCATTCCCATACGCTGCACGGTCTTCCTCCCTGTCCCCGGCTTGCTTATGATCCTGCCGCTCGGGGCGCCTTCGGTCCTTCCGTCGTTCGCTTTCGATCGACCTTTTTCAGTGATGATTTGTCTGTTTATAGACAAACAGACGATTGGCCAAGGGTCAAGTGCGAAGTTTTCCTTTTCCGGCTGCGGTTCTGCGTATATGCAGAATAATATTCACAGGAGGAAGGAATGGAGACCGACGAGTCCGACCGCTACCGCGCTCCTGCCCTCGACAAGGGCCTCGATATCCTGGAATTGCTCGCCGGCGTCGACAGTGGCCTGACCCAGGCCGAAATCGCCAAGCGACTCGACCGCAGCCCCAACGAATTCTACCGCATGCTCGACCGGCTGGTGCGCCGCGGTTACGTCACCCGGCTGGATGGCGACCGCTATTCGCTGACACTGAAGCTCTTCGGTCTTGCCCAACTGCACGCGCCGGTGCGCCGGCTCGCCTCCTATGCCACGCCGCTGATGCGCGATCTCGCCCAGCGCACGCGCCAGGCCAATCATCTTGCCGTCTTCGATCGTGGCGCGGCTGTCGTCATCGCCCAGCAGGAGGCGCCGGACTATTGGGGATTCTCGATCCGCATCGGCGCCCATATCAGCCTCTTCGACACCGGCTCAGGACATGTGCTGCTTGCCTTCCGTAGCGAGGAGGAGCGGGAGATGATGATCTCGGAACATGTGCGGAGCCGCTCGGAGATCGAACTCGGGCCCGAATTCTACGATCGTCTCCACCAGATCCGCGAGCGCGGCTACGAGATGATGGCGAGCGCCCAGACATCAGGCGTCTACAATCTTTCCGCTCCTGTTCTTGGACCGGACCGCCGCTGCATCGCCGCCCTCACCTGCCCCTTTATCGCGCTCGTCAATGCGCCGTCCGCTCCCGACATCACGCAGGCGATCACACTGGTGCAGAAGACCGCCGCCCAGCTTTCGCTGCTTGCCGGCGCCGATGTCGTTAACCCCGACTGAGGCCTAAGAATTTCTATTTGAACAATCCATTCACCAGGAATAGGTTTGCCATAAAACCACTCTGGGAGGAGAAGAGCGTGTTCATCGACACCCATCTGCACATCATCGATCGATCGGCCCTGCCTTATCCCTGGCTCTCTGGCGTGCCCGCTCTCGATCATGATTTCCTCTACGAGACCTATGCGGCTGAGGCCGGGCGCTGCGGCATCACCACGGCGCTGCATATGGAGGTCGACGTCGATCCCGCCGCCATGCAGGCCGAGACCAATCACGTCGCCGGCATCGCCAACAAGGAAGGCAGTCTGATTACCGGCGCCATCGTCTCCTGCCGGCCGGAAGAGGAAGGCTTTGCCGCCTATCTCGAGCGGCAAAAGGCCGATCCCTTCGTCAAGGGGTTCCGCCGCGTGCTGCATGTCGTGCCTGATGATGTCTCCGAAGGCGCCCTGTTTCGCGAAAACATCAGGCGCATCAGCGGCAGCGGCCTGACCTTCGACCTTTGCACATTGCCGCATCAAGCGGGCCGTGTGACCGCCCTCGTCGATCTTGCGCCCGACGTGCAGTTCGTGCTCGACCATTGCGGCGTGCCGGATATCCGCTCTGATGCCTTCCAGCCATGGAAGGCCGGCATATCAGAGATTGCCCGGCGGCCGAACGTCGTCTGCAAGGTCTCCGGCGTGGTCGCCTATGCCGATGCGAAGACATGGACGGCGCAAACGCTGTGGCCCTATATCGAACATGTGATCGCAAGTTTCGGCTGGGACCGCGTCGTCTGGGGCAGCGATTGGCCGGTCTGCACGCTCGGTGGCGGCCTCTCTACCTGGGTCGCGGCAACCCATGCGATGCTTTCCGGCGTGAGCGAGGCAGAGCGCTCGAAGTTGCTTTTCGCCAACGCACAGCGCCTCTGGTCGCTCTGACGTCACAAAATAAAGCGACCGGTCTCCTGGTCGTGCCATTTCGGCATGTTTTTTGTACCATTCCGGGACAAAAAACGCCCGTTTTTCGGCCTTAACGCTATCTACATGCAAGCAATTGCTAGCCTTATTTATCTCGGCTAAAAGTTGTTGACACGGATATGGCGAATACCCCCTTGTCCGCTGCCTTCAGAAGGGAAAATGAGATGAAAGAAGCACCGCATTCCGTCGATGTTCACGTCGGAAAGACGATCCGTATCCAGCGTCTGTTGAGGAAAGTTTCTCAGACGGAACTGGGCGATCGTGTCGGCGTAACGTTCCAGCAGATCCAGAAATACGAAAAGGGTTCCAACCGCGTTTCCGCCAGCATGCTGGTCGAAATCGCCGGCGCGCTGAAGGTCGACGTCAGGACATTTTTCGACGACATGTCGACTCCTGATACGGCCAACGACAACCCCGCTCCGAGCGAGGAATTCGTTATTTCGCGTGAAGGCGTGCTTCTCAATGCGGCGTTCTTTTCGATCAAGAACGAAGCGCTTCGCAAGAAGATCCTGAAGCTCGTCCAGGCGATTGCCCACACCGAACAGTTGGACTCTGAAGCGGCTGAGTAAAGTCCTTCACGCGATCCAAACGGACCGCATGAGGCATCAGGCATGAGGATCAATAGCAATCGATCGGGCTCAATGGCGATCGATCAGGATTAGATTCTCGCTGGCATCCTTCATTGCGATCTTGGCTTTGCTGCCGAGCAGTTTCTCGAGATTGACGTCAAGCTCCCTGTCGGGATCTAAGCCGTCCCAATCGATGACGACCTGCAGCAGCGCCATGTTCGTCAGGTGCATCAGGTTACGCAGCTGAAGCTTTTCAGCCTCATCCTTGGCTGCCGACAGCAGCCGGAAGATCCTTGCGTATTCGCTGCCGGTACCCTCGTTGTATTGATCAAACATCGTTCCCGCCTCTTTGGTCGTGGAACCCTACGATTCCAACTGTGCTGCATCTTTCCGCCGCGACCGTTATTCAAGCGTTACAGGAACCGAATTGCGCGTGACTTCGGCATGCAGAAGCTCCCAATGTGAGGTCGCGGCAAAGCGCCAGTCACGGTTGACGGGGAGGAATTTATCCCGGCGCAGCCAGTCCAGCACCAGTCGCGCGTCGTTGCGCTTGCGCTCGACGCGGCTGCCGCGGATGGCGGCGAGGATATGGTCGCGGCGCGGCTTGCGGAAATGGCACTCGTCGGCCACCTTCGCATAGGTGCGCTCGGAGAAATGCAAAAACCGGCCGGCCAGCAACAGCTTCTTGCGCTCGCCGGGCGTAATCTCGCCGCTGGCGTAAAGCGCATCGATCGTCGGCTCGAAATCGACCCAGGGAACGGAAAGCGGCAGCCAGCCGAGCTCCTGCGGCGCATGCACCAACGCGACGGCCTCATCGTCGAGCAGCCGTCCGGACTCGTAATCTTCGAAGATCGAGCCGAGCCCGACCATACCGAAGGGGGCGCATTCTGCTGCCCGCAACGCCCCCATGCTGGCCCCGCCGGCAACGGCGACATCATGTTCGAGTGCGTACAATATTTCCTTGTGCCAGACCGAAGGCAGATCGCCGAAATAGCCGTCGACGAGGCCGATCGCGGTGGCGCCGTCCCGAACGGCCTTCAGGATGTCTCCGGCGGCGGCCGGCGGCCGGAAATCGATGCAAGGAGACATGGCTCTCGCCGCGGCAAGATCACTGCCAAGGCTCGGGCCGACGAACAGCACCTTCATGATTCAGCTCCTCTGATGGTGTTGACCGCGCGCATGCCGAGCTGAATGTATTGGCCTGATATATCGACCTCCAGTCCCGGCACGATCACTCTGACGACCGAGATCGGCAGGGCTCGATGCGGAAACGGCACGACGACGATTTGCTCGATGCCGGTCGCCGTCAGCCGATCGGCAATATGGCCGATGGATTCCTGGATCGTCGCCGGGCGGCGATGGCGGGCCTGGAACGAGCGCATCCGGCCATCGCCCTCGCAGAGTTCGACCACCTGCTGCATCGCCGCACTCCGGTCGAGCCGCTGATAGATGCGCGGCGAGAAATCGTCGCGGCTGCCGGCGATCGCGGTCAGCCGGCTCTGCGCCGCTTCGGTGATGGCACGCAGCGCGGCGCGCACGGGATCGGGGTGGCAGCCGCAGCCACCGCAAACATGCGACCAGCGCGCGTCGACACGGTCGGAAAGATTTCCTGGCATGATGACGGCCAGAAAGGCGGGAACGCCGATATCCGTCGTCATGTCGAGCAGCAGCAGTTTCATGCCGGCGCGCGTGATCCGGTCGGTCATGACGTCGATGACCGCATCGCCGAAGGAGGCGGGGTCGATGCGGCTCTCCCTCAGCCGCTCAGGCGATTTCAGCTGGGTCAAGGCCCAGGCGTCGCGCTCCACCAGCTCACAAAGCCCATGCAGGACCGCTTCGGACGGCGTGTTGCCGGAGGCGAGCCCATCGCTCGACTGCTCGAAGCCCGCCGGCCTCTCGCCGCGATGGTCGAGTCCGACGAGCCACCACGGCACGAAGACGCTGCTGCCGGAAAGGATGTCGAGCCCCGTGCACCAGGCAATAGGACTGCTGCCGATCTCGTCGGGCGCGCAGCGTGCGACATTGTCGAGATCGACCATCGCCGCATGCTCCGCCCGCATGCTGTCGACCGTCGCCTGCGTCAGGTCGGCGGGGGCAATTTCGGCGATCCGCGTCTCGACCGCTTCCATCGCCGCCGAGGTCATGGCGGCATCATTGTCGATACCCTTGCCCTGAAACACCGAGAGCGTATGGCTGTTCGGCCTCGTTGCGAAGGCGACGGGGATGTTCAAGACGTCGAGTGCTGTCAGCAGACCGACGCGCGTGATGCCGAATTCGCGCAGATGCGGCCTGATGGCCGCGAGGGTCTGAGCCGGCGTGACCGCGCGGTCATGATAATCGCTGACACCGGCCGATGATCGTTTAAGGTCACCGGCAAGCGTTTCAAGGTCGGTGAAAGCGGACATAACGATCTGTTCCTTAGCGGAACCTCAGCGCATGCGTCAGGCTCTCGAGCGCATTGGCGGAAACGTTGAGTTCGTCCTGCTTCAGGGCTGCCCTGGCGGCGGCAGTAAAGCGCAGCGACTGTGTCTGAGCTGCGGTGGTTTCAGCATTCGTCTTCATGTTCCATCTCCGATTGGTTGGGCAGCGCCTTGCTGCCGTTAACCATCGGAAAGAAACATTGCCTCCGTCATTTAAGCGTTACAGGCTTCGTTAAAAGGCCGTGCATCACGGAAGACCAGCAAGTTGCAGGCCCTTTATCAGCGGTTCCGTATAGGCGGGATCGCGATCGGGGACGAAATGGCGGATCTCCTCGCTGCGGAAATCGGGGAAGTTTTCCAGCACCACCCTGGCGTAATTCCTGGCTTTGCCCGTATCGCCTGCCATGGCATGCGACGCGGCGAGCAGACGGGCTGTTGCCTGCTTCGCCTTCACCGGCTCCAGCGCCTCGATCGCCATTTCATATTCTTCGCGCATGAAGTGGATGCCGCCGAGGTTCCAGTAATAATAGTCTGGCGGCAGCGGATTGAGTTTGAAGGCAGCACGGCTGAGCTCCAGTGCTCGATCGAAATCGCCATCATGGGATAGCGCGTCGGCGAAATCGGCGAGGATATCGGCATCGTTTGGATTGAGATCCTGGGCCTGCTGGAAATATTCCAGGCTTTCGTCGAAGCGGCGGCGATAAAGCGCCACGAAGCCGAGCTCGCGGTAAGCCCGGCCGCTGTTCGGGTCGGATTGCTGCGCCTGCCGGGCAGCACCGTTCGCCTCGTCGAGCAGTTCCTTGTCCCGCATGCCGCGGATCAGCCATTCCATGCCGAGCGCGCGCGACATGCCGGCATGGGCGGCAGAGAAATGTTCATAACGATTGAGCGAGGATTTGAACCATTTGCGCGCCTGGCGCAGATGCTGCAGATCGGTCTGGGCAATCAGCCGCTTGCCTTCCAGGTAGAGACGGTAGGCGGACGGCGGCGCCTCGCCGATCGGTATCGCCAGTTCGTGACGCTCGATCGTGTCGGCGAGCGACGAGACGATCCGCCGCGTCAGATGCGCGAAGGATTCGCTGATCTTCTGCATGACCAGCGGCAGTTCGATGGCCCAGATTACCTCAGATGTCGTTGTCCGCGTCAGCCGGCAGGTCGCAAAGACATCCTCGTCGCGGCCCTGGATGGTGACGTAGACCGCATAGTCGAAGCTGAGGTCGAGCGGACCGGGCACGGCACGCGACGGATCGATCGAACGGCTGAGGATCTCCAGGCTGGTATGCGCCGCGATCACCTTGAAGCCGCGCTGCTGGCTAAGGCCGATGGTGACGTCTTCGAGAAGGGCCCTGCCGACGCGCTCCATCAGCGGATCTGTGAAAATGCTTTCCGGCGGCAGGATGATGATACGCGGCTGACCAAGCGGACCGACGGAAAGGTTAAGCGCCGACTGAGGATGTCCCGACGTCGCCTGTGCTGCCGGCGCCAGGTTAAGTTCGCGGGCAAGAGCGGTAGTGCTTTCTTCCGGCTCGGTGTCGAAATCGTCCTTCAGCTGGCTCTTGCACTTCAGATAGGCCTGACGCGCCGCTGCCGGATCGTTCATCCTGACATAGGTGCGCATCAAGGCGCGATAGGCCGTCTCGCTGGCAGGGTCGAGTTCCAGCAGGCGCCTGGCAAGCGTGACCTGCTCTTCATCCGATCTGTCTTCCGATATCTCGACCAGCCGGGTGAGATGGGTTGAGCGCAGTTCACCGACACGCTGGCGCTCATAGGTCAGCCAGTCCTCGGCGCCCTGCGTCGGCGATTTGACGCCTTCGAGCAATTCGCCGTTCAGCAGGCCGCCGTCTTCGGGTGCAAGCGGCCCTTTCTGTTTCAGGATATGAACGTCGACCTCCCAGCCATCGGCAAGGCCGATATGGGTACGGGTCGCGGCAAGCAGCGGTGGAAGGCCGGCGGGAACGCTCTGCTCGATGCGCGCCAGCAGCTGGCGCAGGCTGCCGGCTCGTTTTTCCGGCAGCTCCGATTGCCAGAGCTGTCGCCTGACGGTTTCGCGGTCGAGTTCGAAATTGGGTTCGGCGGCGAGCATGGCGAGGAGAAAATAAGACTTCTCCGGCAAGGGGAGTTCCTTCCCCGCCGCCAGCAATCGCGGTCTTCCGAGCAGGCACAGCCTGTTCGTCAGCATCTTCCGGATGTCCATCGCATCTCGGTTCTCACCCCTGAAAGCCAAGGCGCACAAGCGCACCGACCAATCAAAGACATGTTAGAGCCATAAGAGCCCGGCGCATAGCGGTTTTGCTTTAAAAAGCAGAAATTTCGTCGAATATTTGCATATTCGCGTGTCACTCGCGCGGGGGATGCTTGATCAACACTGTCATCAGGATACGGTTTGCGTTCCCTGGCGGCAGGTTATTGAGCTATTGACGGTCCGTATCACGGGCTGTTCTCGACCAAATTGCAGCCACCGTGTAGTCCGAGCGCTTTGATGGCTCGATCGAAGGCCGGGCGAAGCGGCGCCAATCGGCCGGATTGTCATGCTCGGTGACGATATGCTCAGCCTTTATCTCGCGGGAAAGTGGTACGAGCATCGTAAACTTAACGATCTCACAGCGAAGTCCACCCTTCGTTAAGTTGACGATGCCCATCAACGCGATCCTGGTCGGCCAGTACATCAAGCTCTATTTCTTCCTGTTCAGGAAGATCCAGGCACGGAAAGCGGCCCCAGCACCGGGAGGTCTGGTATCGGCGGTCATTAGCGGACATCGGGACTGAACAGACAAGGGGGACCGGTGGGCTTCGCCAGTCCCTTTTTTTGCTCCCTAGAGAGCGGCTCACGCGGTCTGGAAATCTGTGAGCATGCTGTAGGAGGGCAATGTCCTGTTGGCGAAGATCCCCTTGCGGAGGAGGACGCGGTCGGAGTGCGGACGGGCGATAACCTGGTCGAGGCTCCAGGCTTCCAGGATCATCAGGTCTGCCGGACGATCGACGCCGATCGTACCGGCGTCGATGCCCATGATGCCAGCGGGAGCCGGGCCGGCAAGAGCGGGCGCATCCGCGTAAGGGTGGTCGAGATGCAGGATGCGCACCGCTTGCCGCCAGGTGTCCAGCATGTCGTGATCGCCATAGGCAAAGAACGGATCGCGGCAATTGTCGCCGGCCGCAGCGACCGGAATGCCAGCCGCCTGCAATTCCTGCACGGGCGTGACCCCGCGCCAGCGCGGCGTGCGGCCGTTTTCGCGATCCTGGAGATACATGTTGACGGTTGGCAGCGTGATGATCGAGAGGCCGGCATCGGCGATCAGCGCGATCGTGTCGCGCAATTCTTGCTCGCCCAGAAGCGCAAGCGAACAGCAGTGGCCGCACGTCACGCGCCCCTCGTAACCGTGGCGGATGGCGGCACGCGCCACATGCGGCAGGGCATCGGCCTGTGCCGCCTCGTCGACATGTAGATCGACATCCAGTTCCCGTTCCTTTGCCAGCGCAAACAACCGGTCGAGCAGCAGGTCGATGTCGTCGAGGCCTGACCCATGGGTGCCCCCGGAGGCGCGGGTGACGCCGCCGAGCAAGCCGCCGTGGACGGCAACGATATCGGCAAGGCGGGTGCCATAGTCGTCGCGATAGGCATCGAGCGGCACGAGGCCGGCAGCCTGCAAGGTGATGCAGCCTTTCCAACGTTCGCGCGTTTCGGCAAACGCGCTCCAGGTGATTTCCGCCTGCCCCTCGTGACTGTCGAGATGGGTGCGAATAGCGGCCACGCCATGGGCGTCAGCCGTTGCAAGAGCGAATTCCATCCGCCGCAGGAGGTCGTCGGCATTCCAGTGGGCAAGCCGGTCCGCCGTCGTCGCGGCGCGCGCGCCGGGATGCGTGCCGCCAGAATCGGGCGCACGTCCCATGGTGTGGCCCTTGTCGAGATGGGCGTGCGCGTCGATCAGAAGCGGCCAGACATGGCGGCCGTCGAGCGCGACTGCATCTTCGCCACCATCGGCAAGGGCCGGCGTTATCGCTGCGATCCTGCCGTTCTCGACCAGAATATCGACGAGGGCGGAACCGTCCCGGTCTACCTCCCCACCACCAGGCACGTCAGCTGCAAGCAGCGCGACCGGGACGCGCGCCTTCGCAAGACGAACGCGCTCCTGTCTCGCCAGACGGGCGGCAAGGGTGGGAAACAGGGAAAGATCGTTCATGGTGGGTCTCTATCGGATGGCTTGCCGAGCGGTCAGCTCTCGTCGAACGAGGCGAGCAGACGCTCCTGCGCGAATTGCATAAAATGGCTGCCGGCGGGTGAAAGCGAGCCGCGGGCGCGGTGGAGGATATTGAGCCGTTGCAGCGAGCCGGTTCCCGTCAGCGGAATGAAGACCAGGTCGCCGGTCGCCATTTCGCGGTCGACATCGAGCCGGTTGAGGAAGGTTATGTGAGGCGTTGTCCGGGCAAGGCGCTTCATCAGTTCCATCGAATTGGTCTCGACGACGGGAACAAGGGTGGCACGCGCCGGGGCAGTCGCCTCGACGACCTCGCGCAGCGACAGCGATCGATCCGCCAGAACCAGCGGATAGAGCAGGCAATCGGACATGCGCACGGTCTTGCGGTTTGCGAGGGGATGGGCGGGCGCGACGACGGCTCCCAGCGCATGGCGGAATTCGGCGGCGCGTTGCAGCCGGGTATCGTCCGGCAGGTTGTAGGCAATGGCGAGATCGGCCTGGCCGAGCGCAACCATCTCCGCAACAGTCGTCCGGTCGCCGACCATGATCCGCAGGCTGACCTGCGGATGTTTTTCTCGGTAGGCGGCAACGATCTCGGCAACCCGGCCCGCAGCGAGCGTTGCCATGGTCGCCAGCACCACCTCGCCGCGATTGAGCCCCTTGAGGGACTGGATCTGCGCCCGCATCCGCTGATGCGCCTGCAGTGTCTCGCGAATGTGCTGGATGAGGATCTCGCCGGAACTCGTCAGTTTCAGGCCGCGCGGCAGGCGCTCGAAAATGGGTGCCTGCAGCTCTTCCTCAAGCTCCAGGATATAGCGGTTCACCGCAGAGGCGGCGACATGCAATGTCTTTGCCGCCTTGCGGATGGAGCCCTGTCGGGCCACCTCGTCGATATAACGCAGCGCGCGTCCATGAAGCATGATGGGTCCGTTGCCTGACGGGAGTCGGATTGACTGTTCCACGATGTCACCGCAACGGACCATCTTCAACGTTACTTCTTGGCGAAATTGGCGTTGATGCGCCGGGTCAGGTATTCGCCGGCGGTGATCGCCTCGTATTTGCCGAGCGGACCCTGCATGACGGCATCGCGGTTTGCCTGGCAGAAGAAGGGCAGTGACAGTCGGCGGCCCATGTACTCATTCTCGCGCGGCATGCGCACCCGGTGCAGCGTCGACTGCAGCTGGTCGTCCGACCAGCGCATCAGCATGTCGCCAATGTTGCAGGTGATGTAGCCCTTGCGCGGTGGAACATCCGTCCATTCCTTCAGGGCTGCATCCTTGCCCGGGCACACCTGGAGCCCGCCTTCGCCCTCCTTCTGGTGAAGGATGGTCAAGCAATCGAAGTCCGAATGCGCGCCGGCACGCCACGACGAGAAGTCTTCCGGCTTGGCGCCTTCCATCGACATGTAATGGATGAGGCGCAGCGTCGATTGATACTGGTCCGAAGACGGGTCATGCGCCTTGGTGAAGAAATCCTCGGCAAAGCCCATCTTCAGCGCGAAGCAGGAGAGGATGCGCATGCCGAGTTCCCAGTTCTGTCGCTCGAAGCGGAGCATCTTTTCCCGGAAGCCCGGAAGATCGTCTTCGCTCGGCCACAGGTTGAGGCGGATCATGTCCGGCCGGGTGAGCTGGAAGCTCTCCTTGTTATCCGGCGTACCGGTGGAGGGGCGGACCTGCGCCTTGAATTCCCAGCCGGCATTGATGCCCTTCGGCATCGGGGTTTTCGCCTTAACCTCCGCCGGCAGTGCGAAGAATGTCCAGGCCGTTTCGAAGGCCGCGTCGATATCGTCCTGGGCGATGCCGTGATTGTAGACCTGGAAGAAACCGATATCGACCGAGGCCTGCCAGAGTGCATCAGCGATCTCGTGCTTGCGGATGTCGAAGTCAGAAAGGTCGATGACGGGGATTTCCCGGTCAACGGTCGTGCCCATGCCGCCGATGGTCGCTTCCTTGGCGAGTTCCGCGAGGGTGTCTGTCTGGATATTCATATCATTCTCCTTACGTGAATGCCGGCGAACCGGCGGTTGAGGAGCAATGTCCGGGCAAGGCCGGACTGCTTCTACTCCGGATGGGTTCAGCCGTTTTTCGGCAGACTCCAGGGAAAGAGGAGCTTCTGCGTCAGGACCACGGCCTGAAACAGCAAGAGCGACATGGCGGCGAGCACCAGCAAGCCGGCCCAGGCCTGTGGCAGCTTGAACAGGGAGGTCGACAGCTGGATGAAATAGCCGACGCCGGCTTCGGATGCGCAGAACTCCGCAACCACGGCGCCGATGACGGCAAGCGTGATCGAGATTTTCAGCGCCGAGAAGATGTAGGGCACCGCAAACGGCAGGCGGATCTGGGTGATCTCGCGGAAGCCCGAGGCGCGCAGGCTTCGCGACAGCTCGATCAGCTCCGGCGGGGTTGCCGCAAGGCCCGTTGCGGTGGATACGACGAGCGGAAAGAAGGTGATGAGACAGGTGATAACGATGCGTGGCGCATCGCCGGCCCCGAGCACGACGATGATGATCGGCGCAATCGCCACCACCGGCGTCGACTGCACTACGACGAGCAGCGGATAGAGCGTTCGCGACAGGAATGGCGATCGCATCATGACCACCGCGAGTGGAATGGCGATAACGATGGACATCGCATAACCGATCAGCGCCACCCGCAACGTCGCGGCGATGTGACCCATCCAGCGCTCGAAGCCGATGGAGGAGAACGAGCCGAGGATCGCGCTTGGCGGCGGCAGCAGATAGGTCGGGATCGACAGGAGCCGCGCCGCCGCTTCCCATAGCAGCACCGTGCCGATCAGGGCCGCGGCGGTCGTGATGCCCGGCAATGCCAGCAGCTGCTTGAGGAGCGCGACCGGCGTACGGCTCTGCATGGCCTCACGCCGCATGACGGGTGAGGAGGAGATCGCGGAGGTAATCGGAGAGGTCATGGATCGCCTTGTCCTTTGCAGTTTCAGGGCCGCGTGGCCGGCCGACGGGAACGGTGACTTCGGTCAGGATCGAGCCCGGCCGTCCGGTCATCACCAAAACGCGGTCGGACAGAAGCGCCGCCTCGCTGACGGAGTGGGTGATGAAGACCACGGTCTTCGGACGTTCGGAGAAGATGTGCAGCAGATCGAAGCCCATCACCTCGCGCGTCAGGGCATCCAGCGCCGAGAAGGGTTCGTCCATCAGCAGGATATCCGGGTCCATCAGCAGCGCGCGGGCGATGCCGACACGCTGCTGCATGCCGCCGGACAGTTCGTCCGGCAGGCGCTTCTCGAAGCCGGCAAGCCCGACCATGCTCAGCAATTCACCCGCCCGCCCGCGCTCCTCTGCCGTTACCCGGCCGGTCTTGTGGCGGGCGGGAAACACGACATTGTCTTCCACAGTCGCCCAGGGAAGCAGCGTCGGCTTCTGGAAGACGATTCCGATGTCGTCACGCGGGGCCGTCACCGGCAGACCGAAGACGTCTACCGAGCCGGACGTGGGCTTCAACAGGCCGGCGATCATGCGCAGTAGGGTCGATTTCCCGCAGCCCGAAGGGCCGAGGATCGAGACAAACTCATGCCGGGCCACATCGAAACTGACGTCGCGCAGGGCTTCCGTGCGCCCGGATCGGGTTTCGAAAACCTGTCCAAGCCTGTCGAAGCGGATAGCGGGCATCGCCATGGCGGTTACTCCGCTACGGCGAAGGTGCGGTTGACCGTGGTTTCCGGATCGAGCTTGGCCGGATCGATGTCCTGCGCTTCAGAGACACGGCGCCAGGTTTCGGCGAGGCGGGCGGTTTCGAAGGCACCGAGGCCGTCCTTCTCCGTCACCTCGTTGAAGATCAACGGCAGCGTGTCCTTGAGGGAACCCTGGACATCTTCCGAGCCGAGTTCCGGTACGATGGCGGTGACAGCAGCGGCAGCCTTCTCCGGATTCGCCTTGGCGAACTCGACGGATTTCTTGTAGGCGGCGATAAAGCGGGCGGCGACCTGCGGACGCTTGGCGAGGAAATCGTCGCTGGCGATGAGAGATGCGGAATAAAGCTCGAGCCCGGCTGCCGACCATGGCAGGGCAACGATCTCCTTGCCAGCTTCCTTGCCCTGGTTGCTATAGCGCGTCAGGTCGGTCATCCAGGCGATGATGCCATCGGCGTTGCCGGTCATCAGCATCGGGCCGAGTGCGCCGGGATCGGCCTTGATAAGCTTGATATCCGCCATGTCGATGCCGGCATCCTTGAGCACCAGCGGCAGGTAGACATTCGAGGATGTGAAGGGCGAGGTCGCGATCGTCTTGCCCTTGACGTCAGCGACACTTGCGATCGAACCGCCCTTGGCGACGTAGAAGGCATGCGGCCCCTTGTTAAACAGCGACATGACGGCGGTTACCTTCACGCCTTCATTGGCGCGGGCGGCCATCAGGGCGCCGATATCGGAAACACCGATGTCGGAGGACGCGGCGGCAAGGCGCGAGATGGCGTCGGTCGAGCCGCGACCGGAGGCGATCTCCACCTCAAGGCCGGCGTCCGAACAGAAACCTTCCTGGATGCAGACGTAGATCGGCGCCTTGTCGCCACCCGGCAGCCAATCGAGCTGAAAGATCACCTTGTCGGCGGCGGAGGTGGCGCCGGCAGAAAGGGTTGCGGCAAGTGCATAGAAGGCAAGCTTGGTGCGGGACATGGGTCGACCTTTCGCAACTAGTGTTCGGTTTTTAAGGACGGATAGTGATTGGCGACGCGCTCCGGATCGAAGCCATCCGCGACGAGCCTGGCAATTGCGCAATCGCGTTTTTCAGAACGCTTGCTGCTCAGGCATGCAAAGCAACGATGCGCGCGAAGGTGACCAGCTCCAGCGTCGATCTCTGCGGATTTCGGGGCGAGATCACTGGTTTTTCCCTGCATTAGGACATCTCCTCGACAGATTTACCCGTCGAGCAATGTCCAGAACCGAGGCTCAGACCGCTTCTACTCGCAGGTCTTTTGTCTCATGAATTTCCGGCGTTCTGCAAGATTTTAAACGCTTCAATTCTCGTGCTGAAAAAACAGGCGAAATTCACAGCATTGAGGTTGAGGTGGGCAGGCACGTCATCTATTGGATTGAAATCAAAGCATAAATTCCTCTGCAGCCGAGCGGGGCGGCGGCTGAAGAAATAAGCGTTCTAATATTTAGAGCGCTTAGCTCGTAATTTTCTTGTCGCACCTTCAGCTTGCATCTGCGTTTTCCGGCGCATTTTTTCTTGTGAGCGACCCGCATCTGGACGGTTTCCAATGCCTCCTTCGTATGCAGGCGATCGCCCATTGCCTTGGGCCGTCAGCATGTCTGAAGTTGAACTCGAGCATATGCCGAAGCGCACGAGATCGCCCAGATGATCATGAATTGGCGTTTCAGCCGCAGTCGAGAAGGGAACTTTGGGGCCGTCACCTTTACGATTCAGCTGTTTCAACGGCTGAGGGACCCGCATATCTCTAGCGACGGCATCGTCAGTCCACGGACGCTATGCCTATTACGACACGGTGCCCGATCTCGCCGTGATGATCGAACTGCTGGAATTCGACAGCGACAAGGAGGTCCAGCCGAAACACGCCTGAGGATTACAGCACCTGTGCAATCCGTCTTGGGCTTACTTCCGTAGCGGTTGTGGCCTCTACGAAATCAAGCCCGATATCCAGCACCGGCGCACTGTGCGTCAACCAGCCGACCGAAATGAGGTCGACACCGGAAGCCGCGATGGCGGCGGCCGTTGCCGGCGTGACGCGGCCGGACGCTTCGGTGATGGCCCGGCCGGCGACGATGGCGACGGCCTCGCGCAGTTGATCCGGCGTCATATTGTCGAGCAGCACGGCGTCGACGCCGGTCTCCATCGCTTCATGCAACTGATCGAGGGTGTCTACTTCGACCTCGATCTTTACCATATGGCCGACGCCTGCCCGCGCCCGGCGGATCGCCTCAGTGACGCCGCCGGCGATGGCGACGTGATTATCCTTGATCAGCACCGCGTCATAAAGCGCGAAACGGTGGTTCATACCGCCGCCGGCCCGCACCGCATATTTCTCCAGCGCCCTCAGCCCCGGCGTCGTCTTGCGCGTGCAGGCAACGGAAGCCCTGGTGCCCCGAATGGCAGCGGCAACCTCAGCCGTCACAGTCGCTATGCCGGAGAGGTGGCCGAGGAAATTCAACGCGGTGCGCTCGCCGCTCAGCAGGCCACGCGAGGGCCCCTCGATGGTGGCGATCACATCGCCGGGCTTGACCGCATCGCCATCCTGAAGATGGCGGCGCATGACGATCTCGGGATCGACGAGGGTGAAGGCGAGTTCGGCGGCATCGAGACCGGCGATCACGCCCGGCTGACGGGCCGCCATCACCACCGTGGAACGGTGATCGCGAGGAATGACCGAGGCCGAGGTGATGTCACCGGCAAGACCCAGATCTTCGAGCAGGGCCGCCCGCACCAGCGGCTCGACGATCAGGCGCGGAAGGGGAACGAGGCTCATCTCAGGCACTCCTTGCAAGGGCATAGGGCGGCGTCGCGCGGGCGATCTCCAGAACATCGGAAAGGCACATCCGGCGCCGGTTGGCATTGGCGAGCTTCAGCGGAAAATCGGTGCGGGCATGGGCGCCGCGCGATTCCATCCGCAGGCTGGCAAAGACGGCGATCAGCAGCGCGACGATGGCCGGATCGGCGGCAGGGCCGTTGCCTTCGGCAAGCGGCAGCAGTGCGGCGATCGCGCCATGAATGGCGCCGGCATTGCGCAGCACGCCGAGATGGCGCGAGACGATCGGCCGGACGAGCGATGCATCGGCAGCCGCCGGCAGTCTCTCGGCGAAGCTGGTGCTGATGGCACCTGCGGGCACGCCTGATATGTCGCGCGCCGCCCGCATGCCCATGACAGCCGCCTCCAGCAGCGAATTGCTGGCAAGCCGGTTTGCGCCGTGCAGGCCGGTCGAAGCCGCCTCTCCGGCGACCCAGAGACCTGGAACCGAGCTGCGGCCATTTGCATCCGTGGCCACACCGCCCATGTGATAGTGAACGGCCGGACGCACAGGAACGAGGTCTTTCGCCGGATCGATGCCGGCCTCGCCGCAAAGGCTCGAGATGACAGGAAAGCGTGTGGCAAAGCGGCTGCCGAGAGCATCGCGGGCATCGAGAAAGACTCGTCCGCCGCGGGCGATTTCGGCGCTGATCGCACGCGCCACCACGTCACGCGGTGCAAGCTCGGCGCCGGATATGCGGGCCATGAACCGTTCGCCGCGTTCGTTGACGAGCAAAGCCCCCTCCCCGCGCACCGCCTCGCTGATGAGCGCCAGCGGCCTGCGGCGTGAATCGAGCGCGGTCGGGTGGAACTGGACGAATTCCATATCGGCGAGCGCGGCACCCGCCCTTGCTGCGAGCGCGATCCCCTGGCCGAAGTTACCCATCGGATTGGTGGTCGCGTCGTAAAGCCCGCCGATGCCACCAGTGGCGAGCACCACCTTCGAGGTCGGCAGAATGGCGGCTTCATTCGCGGTCGCGCAAAGCAGGCCGGCGACTTGCTCGCCGTCCATCAGAATCCGCCGCGCCTCGAAACCTTCGAGCACTGATATGGCCGGCGTTTCCATCACCGCCTTGATCAGCGCGGCGATGATCGCCGCACCTGAGCCGTCGCCTTCGGCATGGACGATACGGCGGCGATTATGGGCTGCCTCCAGGCCGAGCGAGAGGTCTCCTGCGGTATTCCTGTCGAAACGCACGCCGGCTTGCTCCAACGCGGCGATCGCCGCCGGGGCCTCGGCGATGATGCCGGCGGCAATGGCCGGATCGCAGAGCCCGTCGCCGGCCGCAAGCGTATCGGCAAGATGTAGCGCTGCGCTGTCGTCGGCGCCCATGCTGGCGGCGATGCCACCCTGCGCCCAGGCGCTCGATGTCTCCGCGCCAAGGGCCGCGCGGGTGACGATGATGGAGGGTTCAGGCGCCAGTGTCAGCGCGGTCATCAACCCCGCAATGCCGCTGCCGACGATCACCGTGCGTCCAGTGAGATGCTCGAGTATCTCGGTCATATCGCCAGCATCCTCTCGACGGCGCGCCGCGCGGCCACCGCAATTGCCGGATCGACCGTGACCTCGTGGCGATTTTCCTCGAGTGCGGCGCGGATATTGGCCAGCGTGATCCGCTTCATATGCGGGCAGAGATTGCAGGGGCGAATGAACTCGACATCAGGGTGATGCACGGCGACATTGTCGCTCATCGAGCATTCGGTCAGCAGCACGACGCGCGCCGGCTTCTGCCTGCCGACATAGTCCGACATCACGGCGGTGGAGCCGGCGAAATCGGCTTCGGCCACCACCTCGGGCGGGCATTCCGGATGGGCGAGTACTGTGACGCCCGGATGGTTTTCGCGCAGCTGGCGCACATCCTCGGCGGTGAAGAGTTCGTGCACCTCGCAATGGCCATGCCAGGCGATGATCTCGACATTAGTTTCGCGGGCGACGTTGCGTGCCAGATATTCGTCCGGGATCATCAGCACCTTCGGCACGCCGAGCGATTCTACTACCTGCTTGGCATTGCCCGAGGTGCAGCAGATGTCGGAGGCAGCCTTCACCGCGGCCGAGGTGTTGACATAGGTGACGATGGGCACGCCGGGATGGGCCTGGCGCAGCAGGGCGATATCCTCCGGCGTGATCGAATCCGCCAGCGAACAGCCGGCGCCGAGATCGGGGATCAATACTGTTTTCCCGGGGTTCAGCAGCTTGGCGGTCTCGGCCATGAAATGCACGCCGGCAAGCACGATGATATCGGCGTCGACCTCGATCGCCTTGCGGGCAAGTGCCAGGCTGTCGCCGACAATATCGGCCACGCCGTGGAAGATCTCCGGTGTCTGATAGTTGTGCGCGAGAATGACGGCGTTGCGGCGGCGCTTGAGCTCGAGGATCGCGTCGACGTCATTTTCGAATGTCATCCATTCGGCTTTGGGAATGACGCGGCTAACGCGCTCGTAGAGCGAGGATGCGGAAACAGGATAATTCATGACCGGCTCCTAATTATGCTCCACTTGAGCATATCATAGGCCAAGAGATATTCTCACGGTGAGCATATGTCAATTGCGGGAGAGCGGTAATTTCGTTCCTGCCAGCGCCCGTTCTTCGAGAACGGTATGGCGAAAGCGGAAGAGCTTGGCCGGCCGGCCGCCGGTTTCGCTTTCGGTTCCGCCGGTTTCCTCGACGAGATCCTGCTGTTCGATGAGGCGGCGGAAATTCTGCTTGTGCAGCGTCAGCCCTGCCAAGGCTTCGATGGTGCGCTGCAGCCTCAGCAGCGTGAAGTTCTCCGGCATCAGCTCGAAGACGACGGGGCGGTATTTAATCTTGGCGCGCAGCCTGGCGATGCCGGTCGCGAGAATGCGGCGATGATCGGCAAACATTGCCCGGCCGAGATTGGCCTCCGCCCCGCATCCGGCTTCCGCGACGAGCCCCGCCTCGTAAAGAAGTTCGTAGCGCTGCAGGGCCAGATCCTCGTTCCAGCCGCCGCCATCAAGGCCGAAGGTGAAATCCGCCCGGCGATGGCGATGGTCGCGTCTTGCCGGATCGGCATCGGCCCAGCTCCCCAGACGCGCCATGATCTCGTCAAGCACGGCCGGCCGTCCCTGCCGATGGTCTTCCCAGGGGAAATATTCGTACCAGCCGTGCCATCCCGGCCGGCCGGCGCCCGACTGCTCGTTGACGAGGCCGAGATAGCTGATCGAGATCGTCCGCCCGCCGGGGATGTCGTTGTTCCGGTCGCGGTCAGCGAAGGTATAGAGCTGTTCGAGATAGCCGACGGGATGTTCCGTCTGCTCCTGCACCCATTCGCGCAGGCCCGATTGCAGGGTGCGATGCCCCATCTCGAAAGGGCCTGATGGCAGCGCGTTGCCGGAGCGGATGGTCATCACACGCGGTTCGTCCCCCGTCACCGCGACGAGCACCGCAATCAATTCCGCATGCGCAAAGCCGATCGTCACAGGGGACCGAATACTCCGTTCCGAATGAATCGAACGGATAATTCCTGACACAGGCCGGGACGGAAGCCAATGGTGAGGAAGCGCCTTTGCGGCGCTTCCCACATCATCGAGGCAATGGAGCGCGTTTGCCTTCAGCTGTTGCCCGTCTCGCTTTTCAGCCCCTGCAGGAAGATTTCCAGTTCCGCATCATCGATACCGACAAGATGGCGCTTTTCCGGATAGGCGCCGGTCCTGACATCCTCGGCAAATTCGGTGAAGGCGGCGATGCGCTCGCGCTGCAGCCGGTCGTGTTCGGCGGCGAAGTCGCGATAGATCTTGGCATGGCGCGGAGTGTGGTCGCGATTGGCGCCGAGCACGTCGTCGGCGAAGAGATATTGGGCGTCGCAGCCGCTGCCTGCCCCCATCGAGATCATCAGCATCGAGGTGTTGCTGTTGATGGCGGCAGCGACATCCCCTGGGACGACTTCGATTTCGGCGGCGAAGGCGCCGGCCTCTTCCAGGGCCTTGGTCTGCCGCCAGATTTCGGCCGCACTCGCCGCCGTCTTGCCGACGGCACGGAAGCCGCCCGTCCAGGTCGCTTTTGAAGGGATCAGCCCGAGATGGCCGCAGACGGGAATGCCTTCATCGCGCATGCGCCGGATCGTCTGCAGGCTTGCGGCGCAATAGACCGCATCGCCGCCTGCCTTCAGTGCCGCGAAGGCCGCACGCAGATAGTCCTCGGCTGAGACATGGTCGCCATATTCGAGCCCCGGAATGGCAAAGAGAGTGGGGGCGATTTCGCGAAAGACCGGCCCGAGCAGCGAGGGCGGCACCGAGGCGATGTCGATCCCCGCTTTTTCGGCGGCGTCCGCCTCCTCCAGCGAGGTGACGCGCAGCATGGTGAGCTGGCGCTTGCCTTTTTCCGCAAGCAGATCGGCGACGGTTGCGCGTCTATGTTTCTTCATCATCAATTCCTTTGAAAATATCGGAGAGCTCAGGCGGCCAGCAGGGATTTCAGCTTGATGTCGCTGGCTGCCAGTGCTGCCGGGTTCGGATGGGCGCGCGCTGCGATCAGCATTTCGGCGAGCCTGATATCGCGCGCCACCGCATTGCCCGGTCCGATGCCGCTTGCGGCGATCAAGCGTCCGTCGGCGTCGAGATGGAAAAGAATGAAGGCGCCTGCGCCGAGATCGCGGCGCTGATGCATGGCTGCCCCTTCGGCAAGGCCCGATATCTGCAGCGTCATGTCGTATTGATCCGACCAGAACCACGGCACTGATGAAACGGCTTCGTTAAAGCCGAGCATGTTGGCCGCGGCCAATGTGCCCTGCTCCTGGGCATTGCGCCAGGATTCCAGCCGCACCCGCCGGCCGCCATAGATCGGCAGCGGAAAGGAGCAGCAGTCGCCGGCCGCAAAGACATCAGCTGCTGAAGTCCGGAGATAAGTGTCGACGGCAATGCCATTGTCGATGGCGAGGCCCGCCCTTTCGGCGATCTCGACATTCGGCCGTGCGCCGATGCCGACGAGGACGAGATCGGCTTCGATCACCTCTCCGGTCGACAATCGGATCATGGCTTTTCCGGTCTCCTCGGTCAGCGCCTCGATGGAGACGCCGCAGCGGATATCGACGCCCTCGGCGCGGTGGCGCTCGGTGATGAGATGGGCGATCTCCTCCGGCACGCCGCGCTTCAGCACGCGTTCCAGCCCTTCGATTACGGTGACCTCGGCGCCAAGCAGCCGCGCCGTTGCCGCAAGTTCCAGTCCGATGAACCCGCCGCCAATGATGGCGATATGCCGGCCCGGCTTCATTGCTTCGCGCAGCGCCGCGGCATCGTGATGCGTCCTCAGCGAGCGAATATGCCGGCTGCCCTGCGGCGCACCGGGGAGCGAACGCGCGGCCGCACCTGTTGCAAGCAGAAGCTTGTCGTAGGAGAGCGCCGTCCCGTCCGAAAGCGTGACGGTCCTGGATGCGGGATCGAAATGCCTGGCCTCCAGGCCGGTCAGCAGCCGGATGCCGTTTTCGGTATATTTTTCCGCCGCGGCGATGAATTTCGGATCGCTTGCATCGGTGGAGCCGGCCTTCGAAAGCGGCGGCCGTTCATAGGGCGGAAGCGGCTCGGCGCCAACCAGCGTTATCTCGCCGGCAAAGCCCTTTTCCCGCAAAGCGAAGGCGGCGCGCGCCCCGCATTCGCCCGCTCCCAGGATGACGTAGTGAGCCATGCCGGCCTCCGTCAGAGCGAGATGAAGACGGCACCGTCTTCGATCTTGACAGGATAGGTCTTGAGATTGACGCAGACCGGCGCCCCCTTGGCTTCGCCCGTCTTGTAGTTGAAGCGGCCATTATGCTTTGGACATTCGATGATCTCATCCATGACAAGCCCGTCGGCGAGATGGATATGTTCATGCGTGCAGAGCCCGTCGGTTGCGAAGAATTCGTCGTCCGGGCTGCGATAGACTGCGAAGGTGCGCCCGTCGTGATCGAAGCGGATGACATCCTCTTCGTCGATCTCGTCCTTGTCGCAGACCTGGATCCAGTTTCCGCTCATCTTGTCCTCCCTCGATTGTCGTTATTGCGCGGCCGGGGCCAGCTCGTTGTGGAATTCCTCGCGATAGGGCCGCGCGGTGGCCGGCAGGTCGCGCTTCAGGAAATAATCCTCGTTGCGCAGCTGGCGCAGGAAGGCCGGGATCATCTCGCGATAGCCGGACCAGATCGACGGGTTCGGGGCCGGCAGGTCGTGCTTGATCATCGCGTGCAGCTTGGGCAGCGCGTGGTAGGGCACCATCGGGAACATGTGATGTTCGACGTGATAGTTCATGTTCCAGTAGATGAAGCGGCTGATCGGGTTCATATAGACCGTGCGGCTGTTCAACCGATGATCGATGACATTGTCGGCAAGGCCGCCATGCTGCAGCAGTCCGGTCAGCACATGGTGCCAGGCGCCATAGAGGCGCGGCAGGCCGATCAATACCAGCGGCAGGATCGAACCCATGGCGATCGCGGTTGCGATCGCCACCAGATAGATCGCCAGCCAGATGCGGGCAATGCGGATCGCCTTCGGCTGCTCCATCTCGGGAATGAAGGTCTTTTCCGCCGCGCTGACGACGCCGAAGGCATTGCGCAGCATATCGACGATCGCATGCCAGGCATCGAGGATGCCGAAGAAATTAAGCACCACCCGGAAGAGATCCGGCGGCCGCATCACGGCGATCTCGGGATCACGGCCGACGATGACCGTATCGGTATGATGGCGCGCATGGCTCCAGCGCCATGTCACCGGGTTGCGCATGATCATGAAGCAGGCGATCTGATAGACGACATCGTTCATCCAGCGCGTCTTGAAGGCGGTGCCGTGACCGCATTCGTGCCAGCGGCTGTCGGTGGCCGAGCCGTAGAGCACGCCATAGGCAAGGAAGAAGGGCACGGCCACCCAGGAGCCCCAGAAATAGATGCCGAGCCCGGCAAAGATTGCCATGGCGCCGAGCCAGATGATCGTGTCGCGGATCGCCGGCGCATCGGAGCGCTGCATCAGCGCCTTCATCTCCTTGCGGGGAATGTCGGTGTGATACCATTCGGCTGCCGCCAGTCCCGTCTCGACGGCGGTGCGGCCGCTTTCGCCGAGAAGGTCGTAGTCACGTTTCTTCGTCTGGGTCGCCATTATCCGCCTCCCGTTATGCCCTTGCCAGGAGAATAGGTTGACTTTGGAAAGCGCTCAATGCAGGCTTGATATAATCTATCAAAAGCCATCATGAATGGCTTGCATTCATGATTGAATCCATCAGGAACGCCGATGCGCCGTCCCACCATCTCCGATCTCGCCCGCGCCTCCGGCGTCAGTGTCGCCACCGTCGACCGCGTTCTCAACGCGCGCCACCGGGTGCGCGAGGAAACGGCGCGACGGGTCTATGATGCGGCGCAGTCGATCGGCTACCACGCTGTCGGCTTGATCAAGCAGCGCGTCTTCGAAGATCTGCCGCAATACAGGCTCGCCTTCCTGCTGCAGAAGCCGATGCAGCCCTTCTATCAGAGCTTCGTGCGTGAGATCGAGACCGCAGCGCGCGCGTTGACGTCCGCGCGCATCCAGACGCAGATCGACTTTCCGTCAGCCGCGACACCGGCAGCGATCGTCGAAAAGATCAAGGCGCTCGGAGCCCGCAACCAGGCCGTTGCTCTCGTTGGCCCGGATTATCCGGCGGTGACGACGGCGGTCGAGGAGTTGAAGGAGCGCGGCATTCCGGTGTTCTCGCTGCTCTCCGACCTCGCCACGGGCGTGCGCGACGCCTATGTCGGCGTCAACAACCGCAAGGTCGGGCGCACCGCCGCCTGGACGATTGCACGCACGGCCGGCAGGCCCGGCAAGGTCGCCTGTTTCGTCGGCAGCCACCGCTTTCATGGCCATGAGTTGCGGGAAATCGGCTTCCGCTCCTATTTTCGCGAGAATGCGCCTGATTTCGATGTCGTCGACACGCTGATCAATCTCGAGACCGCCGAGATCACCCATGAGGCGACATTGACGCTGCTGCAGAAACATCCCGATCTCGTCGGCCTCTATGTCTGCGGCGGCGGCATGGAGGGGGCAATTTCGGCATTCCGCGAAGAAGGTGTCGGTGGCAAGATCGTCCTGGTGGTCAACGAGCTGACGCCCGACAGCAAAGCCGGTCTTGCCGACGATATCGTCGCCATGGCGATCAGCACCCCCCTGCCCGCTCTCTGCAAGGAGTTGATGGTGCTGATGACCGGTGCCATCGAAAACGGTGAAACGGCTGTTCCCGGACAACTCTTCCTGCCTTTCGATATTCATATTTCGGAGAACATCTAAGCAATGATGGAATTCCATCATTTCGTTCGAAATTCTCTCAGCAATGAAAGCGGACGCCGGCGATGACGGATGGATTGCGACGCGAATTCCGATAGAGATTCGCCGACCCATTCACGAGAACCGCTCCGCCCTGACGCGGAGATCAGGAGGAGATACCGATCATGACTTCGATCCGTTTTGCGCTCAATCATATGGCCGCGCCGTCGCTTACCATCGACGATTTCTTCGCGCTGGCCCGATCGCTCGGCATCGATGCCGTCGAGATCCGCAACGACCTTTCCGGCAATGCCATTCTCGACGGCACCAAACCCGAGGTGATCAGGGAGGCCGCCGCCCGCCATGGCGTGACGATCATCTCGATCAACGCCCTGCAGCGCTTCAACGAGTGGAATGCGACCCGGGCCGCCGAAGCGCAGGAGTTGATCGATTATGCCGGCGCATCCGGCGCCAAGGCGCTCGTCCTCGTGCCGAAGAATGATGGCACCGGCTGCGCCGATGGCGAACGGCAGGCCAATCTGCGCCAGTCGCTGGCCGCGCTGAAGCCGATGCTCGAGGAGGCCGGCATTATCGGTCTCGTCGAGCCGCTCGGCTTCGAGATCTGCTCACTGCGCTCGAAGACCGAGGCGGCCGAAGCAATCAGGGAGCTCGGCGCGGAATCGACCTTCAGGCTTGTCCACGACACCTTCCACCATCACCTTGCCGGCGAAGCGGCGACCTTTCCTGAGCTGGCCGGCCTCGTCCACATTTCCGGGGTCAGCGATGCTTCCGTTTCCGTTGCCGATATGCGCGATTCCCATCGCGTGCTCGTGGACGGCGACGACCGGCTCGATAATGCCGGGCAGATCAGGGCGCTGCTGCAGGCGGGCTATCAGGGTCCGTTCTCCTTTGAACCCTTTGCCGCGGAAGTTCATGCGGTCAAGGACCCGGCCGGTGCGCTTCGTGCCAGCATGGATTACCTCAGCGCGCGGGTTTGAGACCTGGGCGAAACGTCGCCTGATGCCGCCATCGGCGGTGGGACTGGACGGGGACGATTGTCACGATTGGCCGCGCTGGCGCGGCCAATTGCCTGACGTTATTCCCTGCCTCTGAAGCGGCGTTGATAGGCCGGATCATAGAGTGAGCTCTCGCGAAAATCCTCGGCCGCGAGCGAAGGGCCGACGAAGATGATTGCCGTGCGTTCGATCGGTTCGGCTGCAACCTTTGCCTCGATATCGGCAAGCGTGCCGCGCAGGATGCGCTCGTCCGGCCAGGAGGCCTTGACGACGATCGCGACGGGGCAGTCGACGCCGTAAAGCGGTGTCAACTCTTCGACCACTTGCTTCAGCGCGTGGATGGCCAGATGGATCGACAGCGTGGCGCCCGTCGCGCCGAACTTCGCCAGTGTCTCGTCGTTCGGCATCGGTGACGCGCGGCCGGACACGCGGGTCAGCACCAGGCTTTGGGCCACGGCTGGGATCGTCAGTTCTCGGCCGAGCGCTGCGGCTGCGGCGGCAAAGGCCGGAACGCCTGGCGTCATCGTATAGTCGATGCCGTGTTTTTGAAGCCGGCGCACCTGCTCGGCGACCGCACTCCAGACGGAGAGATCGCCGGAATGCAGCCGGGCGACATCCTGGCCGGCCGCGGCGGCGCGAAGATATTCCGCCTCGATCTCATCGAGCGACATCGGCGCCGTATCGACGATGCGTGCGTCCGGCGGGCAATATTGCAGCAGTCCGGGCGAGACGATCGAGCCGGCATAAAGGCAGACCGGGCATCGGGCGATGAGATCGCGGCCACGCACCGTGATCAGATCCGCAGCACCTGGTCCCGCGCCGATGAAATGCACCGTCATCTCGTCATCCTTTCGTCCAGCGCCACTGCGTCACCGGCATCGCCGGCCGCCAGCCGCTCATGCCGCCGACAGGCTGGGCGCGCGATATTTCGATCCGCGTGAGGAAACCGCCGCGTTTGCCATGTTCGGCGAGCAGTACCGCTTCCATCTCCAGCGTCACGGCATTGGCAACGAGCCGCCCTCCCCGTTTCAGCACGGCAATCGCAGTATCGATAACACCCGGCTCGCTGCCGCCACCGCCGAGGAAGATCACATCCGGCTCCGGCAGGCCTTTCAGTGCATCGGGCGCCGTACCCTCAATGACGGCGAGATGCGGCACCCCGAAGGCGGCTGCGTTGCGGGCGACCCGTGCGGCCCGCTCCGGCGATTGTTCGAGGGCGATTGCCTTGAGGCTGGGATTGGCCAGCATCCATTCGATGCCGATCGAGCCCGAGCCCGCGCCGATATCCCAGAGCAGTTCGCCGTGACGCGGCGCGAGCGCCGAAAGCGTCATCGCCCGGATTTCACGTTTGGTGATCTGCCCATCATGCTCGAACAGCTCATCCTCGAGCCCGGCGGCAAAAGGCTGAACGCGCGCCCCCTCCCCTGCTGCGATATCGAGTGCGCAGACATTCAGGGGATCGATGTCCAGGAGGTCGAAATCCGTCGCCGCTACGCTTCTTTGCCGTTCCCGAGCGCCGCCAAGCGCCTCGAGCACGGTAAGCTGCGACTGACCGAAGCCAGCAGCAGTCAGCAGGGCTGCCAGTTCGCCAGGCCCCTTCTCGTCCGAAGTCAGCGCGAGGATGCGCCGCCCGGGGTGCAGATGCGGCCGGATCAGATCGATCGGCCGTCCATGCAGCGAGATCGTCGCGACCTCCTGCAGCGGCCAGCCAAGGCGGGATGCGGCAAGGCTGAAGGCCGAGGGCGCCGGGATGGTGCGCATCTCTGCCGCCGCCACATGGCGGGCAAGCGTTGCGCCGACGCCATAGAGAAACGGGTCGCCGGAGGCGAGCACGACAACAGGCGTGCCGCGCCTTTCGAGGATAGCCTCGACCGAGCGCTCGAACGGGCTCTGCCAGGAAAGCCTTTCGCCCGTGATCAGCGTCGCGGCAAGCGCGTGGTGCCGTGCGCCGCCGAAGACGGCAGGCGCGGTCGCAATCAGCCTCTTCGCCTCCTCGCCCAGCCCTTCTGGACCATCTTCGCCGATGCCGATAATAGTCAGCCAGCGCTGGCCGGACGCAGGAGAGACATCAGACATGGGAAGACCCCGCATCCTGATCCTTGGCGGCACCAGCGAGGCGCGGCTGCTGGCCGAGGCGCTCGCGGCGCGTGGTGATTGCGATGTTTTGTTGTCGCTTGCCGGCCGCACCGATAAACCGGCCGCGCAGCCTGTTCCGGTCCGGATCGGCGGTTTCGGCGGCGCCGCCGCACTTGCCGATTTCCTCAAGGCCGGCGGATATGATCTGTTGACCGACGCCACGCACCCCTTCGCCGAGCGCATTTCGGCCAATGCCGCGTTTGCGGCCGAGACCACCGGCATTGCTGCCATCGCTCTGCGCCGTCCCGAATGGCACCGCCGGCCGGGCGATCGCTGGCGGGAGGTGCAGAGCATTCCGGCTGCCATCGAAGCGCTCGGGCCCTCCCCCCGCCATGTCTTCCTGGCGACGGGCCGTCAGGGTGCCCATCATGCGGAAGCCGCCCCTCAGCATCACTACCTCGTCCGCAGCGTCGATCCCGTCGAACCGCCGCTTGCGCTTGATAATGTCGACTATGTCCTCGAGCGTGGTCCGTTCACGCTGGACGGTGAATGCGATCTGCTGAGGCAGCACCACATCGACGTCATCGTTGCCAAGAACAGCGGTGGTGCCGCCACCTATGCGAAGATCGAGGCAGCCCGCCTGCTTGGTATCGAGGTGATGATGGTCGCGCGCGCCCCGGCCCCGATCGTCAAGGCGGTCGACACTGTCGAGGCGGCGCTGGCGGTGATCGATCACCTGTTCCCCCCCGCCATGAAGCGCGGCGTATAGACGAGGTCCAGCCGGCCTGGCCGCGTGACGATGCGTGTCTCGGCCGAGCCGATGATGATGCAGGTCGCCATATCGGCAATCGACGCATCTGCCTGCGACAGCTGCTGGACGGCGATGCGTTCGTCCGGGCGCCCGGCAGCACGCCCGAAAATAACCGGTGTTGTGGCAGGCAGATGGTCGCGCAACAGCTTGAAGGCTTCGCCGAGCTGCCAGGGCCGCGCCCGGCTGATCGGATTATAGAGCGCGATGACGAAACCTGCCTTTGCCGCCAATACAAGGCGGGTTTCTATTATATTCCAAGGCTTTAGGTTGTCAGACAGCGATATGGCGCAGAAGTCGTGGCCAAGTGGTGCTCCGGCTCTTGCCGCCACCGCCAGCATCGCCGTGATGCCGGGCAGGATGATGAGATCGACTGCGCGCCACGCGGCCGGCCCGTTCTCGATCGCTTCGCAGACCGCGGCCGCCATGGCAAAGACGCCCGGGTCGCCGCCGGAGACGACGCAGACCTGGACGCCATCCGCTGCCATGGCGAGTGCTGCCCCTGCCCTGCCGAGCTCCTCGCGATTGTCCGAGGCATGCCGCAGCTGATCGTGGCGGAGCTGCAGTCTGTCGAGATAAGGTCCGTAGCCGAAGAAATCCGTCGCCGCATCGACGGCAGCCAGCGCTTCCGGCGTCATCTGCTCGGGGTTGCCGGGACCGGTGCCGATCACGAAAAGCCTGCCGCTCATCGGCTGCCCTCCCAGCCCGGCACCAGCACGAGCGAAAAATACGGTGCATCGCCGTCGGTCCTGTCGGCAAGCTTTTCCATCGCCGCATTCGCCATGGTGCCGCGCTCGACATAGACGGCTTCCGCAAGCCGGCCGGCGGCCGCCAGTGCCCGGCGGATCTTCGGCAGATTACGGCCGACCTTCATGATGACGGCGGCCTGCGTATCGGCAAGGCGGCGCGTCAGCTCGGCCTCGGCCATCGTACCGGGCAGTACGGAAAGCACGTCGTCGCCTTGAACGATCGGCATGCCAGCCAGCGACCAGCAGCCCGACATGGCGCTGATGCCCGGGATCACTTCCGTCGGGTAGCGTGTGGAAAGCCTGACATGCAGATGCATATAGGAGCCATAGAAGAGCGGATCGCCTTCGCTGAGAACGGCGACAGTCAGCCCGGCATCGAGATGCCCGGCAACAGCTTTGGCAGACAGATCGTAGAATTGGGTGATCAGCCTCTGATAGCGTTCGTCGTTCTTGTCGATTTCGGTCGTCACCGGATAATAGAGCGGCAGCAGCGTCACGCCGGATTTCAGCAGCGGCTCGACGATCGCCTTGCCGTTGCCGCCCCTGCCCTGCTTGGCGAAATAAGCAATCACATCCGCGCCTTCGATGGCGCGGACGGCCTTGAGGGTCAGGAGCTCCGGATCGCCGGGACCCGTGCCGACGCCGATGAGACGGCCGCTTGTGGTCATAGGCCTGGCCTCGCCAGTGCATTGATGGCGGCTGCGGTCATCGCGCTGCCGCCGAGCCGGCCGCGGACGATGGCAAAGGGGACGCCGTAGGAATTCTCCGCCAATGCATCCTTCGATTCCGCCGCGCCGACGAAGCCCACGGGCATGCCGAGGATCGCTGCGGGTTTCGGGGCGCCGTCGCGCAGGAGTTCGAGCAGATGGAAGAGCGCTGTCGGTGCATTGCCGATCGCGACAACGCTGCCGCCGAGCCGATCGAGCCAGAGATGCATGGCGGCGGCAGAGCGCGTATTGCCGGTCTCGCGTGCAAGCTCGGGTGTCGCGGGATCGCGCAGCGTGCAGATCACCTCGTTCAGCGCCGGCAGCCGCGCCCGGGTCACACCCTGGGATACCATTTCCGCGTCGCAGAAGATCGGCGCGCCGCCTTTCAGTGCATCGCGCGCAGCGCTGACGAAATCGGCGGAGAACAGGAAATGCTCGGCCGCCTCGACCAGCCCGCAGGCGTGGATCATGCGCACGGCGATTTCGGCTTGATCGTCGGTGAAGCGCGAAAGATCGGCCTCGGCACGGATAATGGCAAAGGAACGCTCGTAGATCGCATCGCCGCTGCGGATATAATCGTAGTCTGGCATTCCTATTCCTGTCGCAGCGCCTTCGAAACGCCGGTTGCGCCAAGCCGTGTAAGGCAGGCGGCGGTCGATTCGCCAGCGTCTTTGTTGTCTTCGATGGACCGGGCGAGCCTCTCTATAGCGAAATCGATCCGACCGCCAGCGATCCGTTCGTCCGGCTGATCCGCAGCAAGCCCATTGAGGATGAGGCCATAACCTTCCGCCGAGCCCGTCAGGGTCAGTGCCGGCCGGGCATGAGCGCAGCCCTTGGCGCAGCCGGACAGATGCAGCGTCAGCGAACCGTCGAAGAGGGCAGGTGCCGCGGCAATGATACGGCGGGCCAAGGTCCGCGTCTCGTAGAAAGCCGAGCCGCAGGCACCGGCGCCGGCGCAGGCGGCGATATGCTCGTTATTCTCGTCAGGCTGGGTGCTGAAGCCATGTCCAGCGGCGGCGATCTGCATAGGCGGCACTGTGTCTGCTGGAAGCCCGATGAGGAAGAAACCGCGACCGGGTGCAAGCCGGATGGCGGTTGCGCCCAGGGCCTTTGCCAGGTCAAGCAAAGCGATCAGATCAGACGCTCTCATCTGCCCGAATTCCGGCCTGACGCCGAGTATGATTTTGCCGTCCTCAAGCCTGTGCGTGCCGGCAAGCGGTATCCCTGCTGCGCGGGACGGATTGAACGGAATGCCCTCCATCGCGGGAAAACGCGCCCGCAAAAGTGTAGGATCGATATCCCTTGTCCGTCTTCCCTGCCCGAGGGTCGCCAACAGGCTCAGAATTTCGCCGACGGCCGATATCGCAGCCTCTGCAGGACCGATCGCGACTGGCATTGCAGTTTCACCGTCGCCATTGATCGCGACAAGCCAATCTGTGGGGGATTGAGCAACGACACGAATATCGGCGGAAACTGCTGACAAGCTGAACGATCCGCCGCCATCGACGACAAGCGAGAGTTTCGGGGCGAGCCGCGCCGAGGCGAGCAGATCGGAGAGCGTGCTGCGTAAGGCCACTTCCATTGCGGCCGCATCGCTTATTTCTTCCGGGTCGATGCCGTGCAGCGGCGATGTCTCGATCACTGGTCCGTCCGGCACGGTGATCCCGGCGGCATCGATATCGGCAGCGAGCTGTCCGACGGTCTCGGCGCGCAGCCCGCGGATCTGCAGATTGCCGCGCGCGGTGATTTCCAGAATGCCGTTTCCATGGACCGCGGCCGAACGAGCAAGGCTTGCGAATTGTGATAGCGTCAACGCGCCACCGGCCGGCCGCAGCCGGACCAGCAAGCCGTCGCCGGTCGGCATGGGCGCGGCAAGGGCGGGGCAGGTGCCGCGCCTGCGCATCTCCGCAGCCGGGCGATCGTGCAGATCCGCCTCGCCTGTCTTCTCGCTCGCCTTTGCGGCCTTAACGTTCATTCTCGATCCTCTGATCATTTCTTACATGATCGCGGCCGACCCGGCAAAACTGATGGAAAGGCTCGAACCGCTATTCCTCGAAATCCCGTCCCTTGCGCAGGAGATAGATGTCCATGATCCAGCCGTGCCGTTGCCTGGCTTCGGCCCTGAGCGTCAGAATGTCGGTGGCCATGTCGCCAAGTCGCCCTGCTCTGACGATCTCGTCCTTGGTGCCGAGATAGGCGCCCCAGAAGATCTCGGCATCGGGATCGTCGATCTTGGCAAAAGCCTGTTCGCCGTCAAGCATGACGACTGTGCTGTCGGTCAGAAGCCCGTCCCGCGCCAGCCTGCGCCCTGTGGTGATCTCGATCGGTTTGCCGACGAGGTTGACCGGGATTTTATGGCTGGCCGCCAGCGCTTGGATGCTGGTGATGCCGGGGATGACGCTGTAATCGAAATCCAGGCTGCTTTCCCGCCGCACGCGTTCGATGATGCGGATCGTGCTGTCGTAGAGACTGGGATCGCCCCAGACGAGAAAGGCGCCGCTGCCATCATCCGGGAGACCGGAGATCAGCTCTCCATAGATGCGGGCGATCTCGCCGTGCCAGGCATCGACGCTCTGCACATAGGTCTTGTCTGCCGTCTGCCTTTGCGGCACCGCGAATTCTGAAATCCTGCCAGCAGGCCGCGTGATATAGCGTTCGCAGATATCCCTCCGGATCTCCGCGAGCTCTTCCTTGCCGGCGCCCTTGACCGGCAGGAAAACCACGTCGGCGGCGTTCATCGCATTGATCGCCTGTATGGTGAGATGCTCCGGGTTGCCCGTACCGATGCCGATGATATGGATATGCTTCACGCGGATACTCCCCGTTGAGTCCTGGCGGTCTTGCCGAAAAAGCCTCGTCGTCGCAAGGGCAGAACGGGAGTTGGCCGCGGCCAACCGGGCCTGTGGACGGCAGCTGAGCCCTATTGTTGCTGCAAATCCCGAATCGTGTCACTTTCGATACGCTTTTTGACGCTATGTTGAAAGAAAAGCGCATCGAAAAGGA
>NZ_CP071681.1:0-681781 GCF_017357285.1 Rhizobium ruizarguesonis
ATGCCGACTAAGGCCGCGATTGTTGAGAAAGCCAAGAGAGCGACGCGAGTCTCGATCGACGAGACGATCGCACAGGACTCGACGATGCTCAGCAGTCAATTGCAGGTGCTGTTCGAGCGGTTGTTTTCGCCCGACGCCCGCAAATCGCTAAGGCGGTTCAGCAGCACCGAGACTGCCAAGCTGCTCGGCGTCACCGACAGCTATGTTCGCCACCTCGCCGCCCAGGTGGAAAGCATCAATCCGGAAAAGACTGCCGCCGGTCGACGAGTGTTCTCGCTTGAGGAAATCCATGCAATGCGCCACCATCTCGGGCGCACCAAACCCTCCTATCTGCCGATGCGCCGACCGGGCGACCATCTCCAGGTCATCGCCGTCACCAATTTCAAAGGTGGCTCGGGCAAAACGACGACATCGATCCACCTGGCGCAGTTCCTGGCCCTTCGCGGCTACCGCGTGCTCGCCGTCGATCTCGATCCGCAGGCATCGATGTCGGCGATGCTCGGATATCAGCCCGAATTCGACGTCGGCGAAAACGAGACGCTTTACGGGGCCATCAAATATGACGAAACGCGCCGCGACGTAGCCGACATCGTTCGCCAGACCTATTTTCCGGGGCTCGATCTCATTCCCGGCAATCTCGAACTGCACGAGTTCGAACACGATACCCCAAAGGCGCTCGCCGACACCAACCGCGACGACAAGGACATGTTCTTCATGCGGGTCGGCAATGCGCTGCATTCGCTGGAGCAGAGCTACGATGTCGTCATCATCGATTGCCCGCCGACGCTCGGCTTTCTGACGCTGTCTGCTCTGTGCGCTGCCACCTCGGTTCTCATCACCGTCCATCCGCAGATGCTCGACGTGGCGTCGATGAACCAGTTCCTGACGATGACCTCCGACCTTCTGGCCGTGGTCAAGCAGGCAGGCGGCAATCTCGATTATGATTGGATGCGCTATCTGATCACCCGTTATGAGTCCAATGATGGACCGCAGGCGCAGATCGTCGCCTTCCTGCGCAGTCTGTTCGGCGAGCGCGTGCTGACATCGATGATGGTCAAGTCGACGGCGGTCTCGGATGCGGGCCTGTCGAAGCAGACAATTTACGAGGCTGGACGCGAGACGATGCATCGCCAGACCTATGACCGCGGCGTTGAATCCGTCGACAGCGTCAATGCCGAGGTCGAGCAACTCATTCGCAGCGCATGGAGCAGGACATGAGCCCAAAAGGACGCGACATCCTGAAGAGCATGGTCGGCGCCGTCGAGCCGACACGGCCGGAAGTGCCAAGCGTGCAACAGCCGCATCGGCCATCGGGCGCTGTCAAGGCGATGAACCTGTCGCTTGGACGGCTGGGAGAGGAAGCAGCCGCCGCCAAGGCGCTACGCGAATCGCTGGCCTCCGGCGACAAGGTGCTGGAGATCGATCCGGCTTCCGTCGAAATGTCCTTCATCCGCGACCGTATCCCGGTCGACAAGGATGCCGAGTTCGAGCGATTGAAGCAGTCCATCCAGGAAAGCGGACAGCAGGTTCCAATTCTGGTGCGGCCGGACCCGGCAAGGGCCGGGCACTACCAGGCCGCCTATGGCCACAGGCGCCTGCGGGCGGCCGCAGAGATCGGGGTTCCTGTTAAGGCCGTTGTCCGAAAGCTCACAGATGAAGAGCTGATCCTTGCACAGGGTCAGGAGAACGGCCCCCGTGTCGACTTGAGTTTTATCGAGCGGGCATTGTTTGCACGCCGCATGGACGAGCATGGCTTCAGCCGTGACATGATTGCCAAGGCGCTGGCGACAGACAAGCCGGAAACGTCAAGGCTCCTGCAGGTGGCTCAGACGATCGATCCCGAGATCATTCTCGCCATCGGGCCGGCCCCCAAGGTCGGACGCCCGCGCTGGTTGGCGTTTGCCGAGAAATTCAGAGAGACGGGCGGGCAGAAAAAGGCGCAGGCTGCCATCAGAGCTGCTGGTTTCGTGACGTTGGAGACCAACAGCCGCTTCGATGTCATCTGGAAGGCGGTAGAGGAGAAGAGTGCACCTCAGCGGGCCGAGCAGACGCTCCGGACCCAGGGCGGTGCGCCGCTTGCTTTGGTGGCCCGCTCCGGCAAAACCTTTCGCATCACCGTCAAATCGGCGGCGTTTTCGGAATTCCTGGCTCAGCGGTTGATAGGCCTCGCCGCCGAGTTTGAAGAGGAAAATGAAGGAAAATGAGGCAATTAGACCGGTTGTCAGCTGACAATTCGGATAGGAGTTAACGCGCAAAAGAAAAAAGCCCCCGAACGTCACCGTCACGGAAGCTTTCCTCGTAGTCCTGAACACCTCCGAGAATCGCACTTCCGAGAATCGCTGTCAAGAGTTTTTGGCGCCGTTTTGGTGAGCGGATTTCTTTTGCCTCGTTGAGGTGGAAGATATGGAAACCGGAAGTGTAACGACGCCCTTCGGGCGGCGGTCGATGACGCTTGGCATGCTCGCAAGCCAGGTCATGGCCGGGGAGATCAAACCGGATCAGTCGGTCGATAAGTGGAAATTGTTTCGCGCGCTGTGCGAAGCAAAGCCGCTGCTCGGCATTGGCGATCGGGCGCTTGCCGTGCTCAACGCGCTTTTGAGCTTTTATCCGAAGAACGAACTGGCCCAGGGAAACGGTTTGATCGTCTTCCCGTCGAATATCCAGCTTTCGCTCAGAACGCATGGCATGGCCGAACAGACGGTGCGGCGTCATCTCGCCGCGCTCGTCGACGCAGGTCTTCTCCTGCGCAAGGACAGCCCCAACGGCAAGCGTTACGTCCGCAGGGACAGGGCAGGGGAGGTCGACGAGGCGTTCGGCTTCTCGCTGGCGCCGCTCCTTGCCCGTGCCGACGAGATCGAACAGCTCGCGGCCTCGGTGATGGCTGATCGGCTGCATGTCCAGCGTCTGCGTGAACGCATCACTCTTTGCCGCCGTGACATTGCAAAACTGATCGAGGCGGCCGTTGAAGAAGACATCCCGGGGGATTGGCAAGGTCTCTACAGCGAATTTAGGGACCTGATCGAAGGCCTGCCGCGATCGCCGACGACAGCACAGCTTGAACTGTTGCTGGATGAATTGACGGGCCTGCGGACAAATATCCTTAACCAGCTGGAAATTCAGGTTAAATCAACAAAACAGCGCGGCAATGCCGTTTATATCGAGCGTCACATACAGAATTCAAACCCCGAATCTACTTCTGAACTTGAACCAAGCTTCGAACCGAAGCAGGGCGCGATCGCTGAGCCAGACAACGACCGAGGGTTCGTGACGGCAGCGAAGGGAAGGGGTGAGACAGGCCACCCCTTCGAGCAGAAGGAGGAAGAGCAAAGTCGACGGCCGGGGGTCCGCAATGATGGTGGCGGACTGAAATCCTTCCCACTCGGCCTGGTTCTGCAGGCCTGCCCGGAAATCCTTGCCTATGGGCCAGATGGCGCGATCCGCAACTGGCGCGATCTGATGGCCGCAGCCGTCATCGTTCGATCGATGCTGGGTGTCAGTCCGTCGGCCTACGAAGAGGCCGCCAATGTGATGGGTCCGGAAAATGCAGCGACCGTGATGGCATGCATCCTGGAGCGAGGCGGCCACATTAATTCGGCCGGGGGCTATCTTCGTGGCCTGACGCGGCGAAGCGAAAAGGGCGAATTCGCGATCGGCCCGATGCTGATGGCGCTTCTGCGGGCAAATGCGCCGGCCGGGCGGAAAGTTGGATAGGCCTTGGGCTCCGGGCGGGCGGCGCCGGTAGCTAAGCTCGGGCAAAAGTCTGCAGGCTGCTACGAAGAGCTCTGGCGCGAAAGCCTTCGAAAGGAGTCTTTGGTTTTGCGGATCGTATGGTTGCGAGGTTTCGTTTTCGCAGGTAGCTACCGCCGCAAAGTGGTGCAAGCTTCAGAACAGGCGTGCAGCGGGCCCCTTTCGCCGATCGGCATCGCTATAATAGCTGGAGGCCTGTTGAACTGAGCGGGGGCGGGATTGCTCCATCGCCTCAAGAAGAGGGATCCTGCGGTTAGCAGCCTCGGTCAGATAACCGGAGCGTAGTCCGTGCGCCGAAAACTCCCCAGGCTCCAGCCCAGCCTCTGCCACCCGCCGCTTGACGATATCGTTGACCGCTTTTGGGTCGAGCGCCCGACGGGATACATTGCCCCGGCGATCGATCCCACGAAACACACTGCCGCTGTCAATCTTGGCTGACGATATCGAGGCGTGCAGCGCCTCCACGGGTCGCGCCTGTGAGATAGACGACGTCGTCACGGCTGGTGCTGGAATTCTTGGTGCGGCCGAGATGGATCGACAGCGAGGGGATGTCGGCCTCACTCGTGACTGGCGGCTTGATCGTCAACTGCTCGCTGCGCAAACTGGCCACTTCGCTGCGCCGGCGGCCGCCTGACGAGGACGCAGTTGGTCTTGTCCTCGATCAGCGACCGGGCCATGCCGGACAACCGGTCGCTGCCGATTGTCCGGCACTAGACGGCTTGGCTGTCGAGCAAAACCTTCATGCCTTGGGCTCGCGGTCGGCTGGCCTGCGCCGCCAGACACCGATGTCGTCATTCCAGTCGCCGGCGTCGATTGCCGCCTGTTCTGGATCGACCTCGTCGAACAGATCGTCCGGCAGGCCGCGCTGGCGCAGCAGGCCGTATGGGCGTTTTCCGTCATCGGCCGGGCCAATGCGGCCATAGATCTCATTGCCGCGCATGATGATGATTTCCTCGCCCTGGTTGGCACGTTCGAGCGCCGTTGCGAAAGTCTTGCGCGCGTCGCTGATCATATAGATCGTGTGGGCCATCGAGACGTCCGGGATTTTCTGGCGTAAAGCACGATACCATCGCCAAAGCGGCCGTCCTACAGCTGTGTACGCATCACTTCCGATAAGAGGTACTTATCGATGGTTAGAACCCCAACTCGCATTCATACCATGTGAGGAACCACAATATTGATATAGAGTTCCTTTAGGAATTCGTTTACCATAAAATCAATGGCTTATGATCTCACGAAAATCAGCATGACAGCGCTTTTGGAGCCGGCTTTTCGGGCGGGTATCGAATTGGCGCGTCTCGACGAACGCGTTGCCCGATCGCGTGTCGGGCAAGGCCTCCTCGAACGGTCCCAATTCACCGATGCCTGCGCCTCGCTGTGGATCGACGGCGAACTTGTTCACCTCGAAGACCTCGTCCTCCACGACGCCACGAAGGATATTCGCGCGCCAACCCGCGAGCTGACAATCGCCCGCGACGTTCTGCGCACCCGTCGGCGTATCGCCGCGCAGGCACCCGGCTGGGCGTTGTCGAGCGACGGTCTCCGCTCGCTACGGAAAACCTCGGAGATCGGGTCGGACGGCGGGGACGAGGCGACGACGGCCGAAGTTATTTGGCCGGCGGCCGCGATCTATGCGCAAGGGGAGGGGGAGGAAGGTGACGACATCGAAAACCTTCCTGGCGTCGACTATGCCGCCATCGATGCGGTTCTGGCCCGATCGGAGGCCGTGATCGCGCAAGCCAAGAAGCCTAGCCTAGCCAGCGCGGCGGAAAAAGATCCGCTGGTTTATGATCTCGACTGGGACGAAGACGCGCGGCTGGAAGAATGGCGCAGCGTCTTGCGACATGCCCAAGATTTTCCGGCAGTACTGCAGGCAATCGTCGCCCTTGATGCATGGAACGAGCTTGCCGTTCTTCAGCACGCGCCCTGGCTCGGACGGCTGTTGTCCGCCTCAATATTGCACCAGGCCGGCGTCACCAGCGGGGCCCATCTTGCGGCGATCAACACCGGCCTCAGAACCATCCCGGTGGATCGGCGCCGACATCGCGATCGCGAGACCCGGCTGCTTGCCATCGCCCATGGCCTGCTTGCGGCCGCCGAGATTGGCTTGAAAGAGCATGGCCGACTGACGCTGGCGAAGACAATGATGGACCGAAAGCTGGACGGGCGCCGGACGTCTTCGAAATTGCCGGAGCTGGTCGAGCTGGTGATGGCGAAACCGCTCGTGTCGGCCAAGATGGTGGCGAAAACGCTCGAGGTCACGCCGCAGGCGGCGCGGCGGATTGTTATGGAGCTCGGCCTGAGGGAGATGACCGGCCGGGGGCGGTTTCGGGCGTGGGGGGTGCTATAAAGTGCCGCTGTGATCAGACCAGAACTCACTTAAATCATCTCGAAAACTGCGCTGGATATCTTTTTACTGGAGTGGCAACTATACGGCATTAAATCCCTGGTGGTTGCTGACGAACTAATGGCTTGATCGAGACATGACCTCAGACTCTGATGCAAAACGCTTGGCTATCGAAGTGATAGCGACACTGGTCAATGTGAAGAAGACAGCCGCGGACCAGCTGCTCCGTAGGGGCGGTGTTCCTGAACAGTTGATCAAGCAATTTCTGACCGATCGTGACCCCGCAACGGGAAGCAAGAGATCAAAACGTGATGCGGCGGCTGTCTTACTCGAAGGACTTGCGAGGAATAGTCAGGACGAGGAAGTAATTCAAAACCTTATCACTATTGCCTCGGAGTGGAGCGCGTTTCATCTGGCCCAGAATGAATATCAGGCGCGTGCAGTTGTTCAGAAAGCTCTAGAATTGCGCCGTGTCATCGAAGCAAACGAAGATCGGGCTCGTTCCGAGGCGAAGGCTGAGCTGGATGCAGCTCAGCTAAATCGTGCGCGGGAGGAACGCGACACACGGGCAAAACAGAGCGCTCTGTTACTCGCGCAGTTTGACCACATGGCTTCGTCCGACGACCACCAACAACGTGGCTATCTGTTGGAGGACCTTTTAAATCGAGTATTCAACCTTCATTCGATCCCGGTCCATCGAGCGTTCCGTCGCAACGAAGGCGCAGAGCAAATCGATGCTGCATTCGAGTTCGACGGTTGGCACTACATTGTTGAATGTCGCTGGCGTCAACGTCTAGCTGACATCCGCCAGCTGGACGGGCTGTCAGGTCAGGTGTCACGCTCGGGACGTCAAACAATGGGGCTGTTCCTGTCGATCAACGGCTGGTCCAACAATGTAATCCCTCTTTTGAAGCAGAATCCCGAAAAGACTATCTTTTTGATGGAAGGCTTCGATCTGCGCGCTGTGCTCGACCAGCGGATCGACCTACGTGGCCTCCTAAAAGCAAAACTCGCGGCGCTTAATTTCGAGGCAGAGCCGTATAAGTCGGTGATGGCGCTTCTTTGATATCTTGGAAAAATCCTGGCCCTGCGCTCTGCGCGAAAGCAATCGTCAGAGCATGCTAGAGCGAATGAAGGTAACCAAGAGCATCTCTTCATTTTTCACATACTAGCGCGACAATTCCAAGTAGTGCCAGTGAAGTATTTTGGATTGACGTCTCTGGCCTTTACTGCCGCTCCATGCAAGATAGTGAGCGACAGGAGTCACCTCAAACATGCTTCAAAACATCGATTTAGCCACTGCGGTTGAATATGCCCTCGATGGCATGATGAATGATCGGCAGGTTGTATTATTAGGCGCTGGTCTATCCATGGCGCCGCCCAGCAGCCTTCCTGGTGCTTGGAAGCTGGCAGAAGAGGCAAAGGCAAAATATGATATGCAGCATGGGGCGACCCGCGCCCCACTCTCGCCGGATATCGAAGAGCAGGCTGACTTCTTCTTTCAGCGCGGTGAACTCTCAACAGTTTACCTGGCTAATCTGATCGACAACCATGTTTTCGCAGGAATACCGAATGCGGGTCATAGCGCCACCGCGGACCTCCTACTCTGTGGAGCCTTCCGCCTTGGGATCACCACCAACGTCGACACTTTGATCGAGACGGCAGGTCACCACCTTCTCGGCCAAGTGTTCGTCAGTATTGATGGACATGCAGCTGCTGCGGCCCCGATATCCGCTTCTCCATTGTTGAAGATCCACGGCTGCTGGACAATTGATCGGCCAAATACGATCTGGACTCAGAGCCAGATCGCGGTTGAGCCGGTGAGGTCTCGGATAGACCATAGTGCTGAGTGGCTGGCACAACAGCTGCTCAACCGTGATCTGCTCATTATCGGGTACTCGACAGACTGGACTTACCTGAACTCAGTCCTTGAAAGGGCCCTCGGTGCTGTAAACCCGGCTAGAATTTTGATTGTTGATCCAGTCGCGTCGGCCGACTACGTCGCAAAGGCTCCGTTTCTTTCTGCCTTGGGCGACGCATGCGCGAACGGGAATTACCACTTGCAAGCGTCTGGCGCAGAGTTTCTGGACCACCTGCGCGCCGCATACTCTCGCAGCTTTGTCAGACAGGCGCTTATGCACGGCGTCGTTCTCTATCAGGAGGTATATGGCGCTGCGCCAACTGGCGGTCTGTTGGAGCCGCCACAGATAACGAACCAAGAATTTTGGCAGCTGAGACGCGACTTGCTAGGGTGCGAACCTTTCAAACCGATTGTTCTAAGCCGACCGCATGCAGAGCCGTTGGTCGGCCTCACGGTTCTTCAGCTTCGGCGGCTAGGCGGCGTTGCTGATGGTTCATATTGGATGCTCAATGGAAATCGATTTCGCATCGTTCGGGCTGCGAATGAGGCGCTTCACAAAGTCGAGGCCAGGTATGCGCGGGAAACAGCGCCCGCAGCTGCGCCGGATGTCGTGGTAGCAGTAGGCGCGCAAGATCTGGGTCTGCCGGCCAACGTTGCCCGAGCTCCGACGGGGACGATTGCTCGTGGGGCAAGCAGTCGCTGGATAACGCGAGAAGCTGCACAACAGGAGTTTTTCCAGTGACCGCCCTTTTGGACAATGCGATTGAAGTGCTCGTCGATGCGCAGTTTTCGATCGACCGGGAGACCGGCCTTGAGCATGCGATCGCTTTTGAGTCGCCAACAGTTTTGGGATTCCTCTTCGTGTATGATAACCCTTCGCAGTTGCTTTCACTATGGTACGGCGACTCTTGTCAAGCGAAGCGAAGAATTGACCCCCTTGCCGAATTGAAGAACTGACCCCCGTCATTTGTTTGTGGTTTCGTTGGTTTCGAGCGCCGCTCCGGTCTTCTGCAGAAGACCGGAGCGGCGCTTTTCGCGAAGCCGGTAGCTGTCCCCTCGGATGGTCATCACCGTCGAATGGTGAAGCAGTCTGTCCAATATTGCGGTGGCTACGACGGGGTCTCCAAAAACACTCCCCCATTCGCCGACGGAGCGGTTTGAGGTGATCAGGACCGAACCTTTCTCATAGCGCCGGGATACAAGTTGGAAGAACAGATGGGCGGCGTTGGCCTCGAAGGGAAGATAGCCCAGTTCGTCGATGATCAGCAGCTTCGGTCGCGACAGGAGTGTCAGCTGTTTGTCGAGCGTGCCGTCGCTGTGGGCCTTGGCCAGCATCGCCACCAAGGTAGCTGCCGTGACGAACTGAACGTTGTAATTCTGACGGATCGCCTCGCGGCCGAGGCTCACGGCCAGATGGGTCTTTCCCGTTCCAGGCGGCCCGAGGAACAGAACCGTATCGCCGTGGGCGATCCAGCGGCAAGTTGCCAGTTCCCTGATCTGACCTGGATCCAGCGATGGCTGCGCCTCGAAGTCGAAGCCGTCCAGTTCACGCACGAAAGGGAACTGTGCCAGCTTGCTTGACATGGAGATGCGCCGCTCATCTCGCCGTGCGATTTCGCGCGACACCAGGAACGCTAACGCTTCACGCAGGTTCATCTTTGAACGGGCCGCCTCATCCAGCAGCGTATCGAGCTGGTCGCGGATTGCCGTCAACTTCAGCCGATCGAGAGTTGCGATCAGCAAGTCGTGGTCAACGTTTGCCATCACCATCCTCCTCCGACGACAGCTTCGTATTCCGCAAGCGGACGCAAAAGAGCGGGAAGCGGAAGCTCAACGGGTGCGATGGCTCGCACCAGTCCATCTGCTCCGGCCACGCCGACAAAATGAGCCCGGTCTACGATCCGTTGTCGCCGTCCTGCGCAAACCGCATGATCGGCCACCACCTGGCCGGCATGTCGTATGATGACGCGGCCAGCCAACACCACTACCTGAACACTCTCGCCGATCAGGCGCCAGGGAACCGAATAGCTGTTCGTGTCGAGGTCGACGGCGCAATCTGACTGAACTTTGCGAACGAGATCCCGCAACTGTCCAAACGGTGCCCGACCCGCCAGGGGGCGTAGCGCCTTCGCCTCATCGCCAAACCGATCTGCCGGTTTGATGCCGGTGGTCCCGTGCTCGCGCTGATCGGCAACCTCGCGTGTCCACCGATCTAGATGTGCCTCAAATGCGGCCCAGCTCTCGAAGCGGCGACCAGCGATTGCGTTCTTCTTGACGTAACCAACCCCGCGCTCGTCCTTGCCTTTCGTGCGGGCTCGATATGGTGCGCAAGCCCGTGGCATGAAGCCCCAGTACCGAGCGAAGGCATGCAGACGCTCATTGAATCTCACCTCACGCGTCACCGCATCATGATGCTCGACCAGAGCCTTGGCATTGTCGATCAGCACTTCCGCGGGAATTCCCCCGAACCGCAGGAAAGCGCCTTCCATTCCTTCGAACCAGTCCGTTTGGCGCTCCCTGAGCGAGACACGCGTGTGCAAACGACGCGAGTAACTGAGCGTTCCGACGAACACGTGGATGCGAACCCGCTCGCCCCCGATCCACACCTTCGTGTCGCCAAAGTCGATCTGCATTTGATGGCCAGGAGCCGTCTCAAAGCGAACTGTCGCACGTTTCTGCGCCTTCAATTCCCGCCGCCAATGACGAACTCTCAATTCCACTGAGCGCAGGCCGATGATGATGCCGTGCTCACTCGCCAACTCCTGACGGATTACATCTGAGTTGCCATCGTGCCGGAAAAAGCGCTCGCGTAGCCAGTCATCAAGTCCATCGAAAGCAGTTCGACGAACCGGCCTTTTGAAAGGTGTTGCGCCGCCCTCTCGTAGATATCGCCGAACCGTATTACGGGCACAGCCGAATTCCTTCGATAAGCGCTTGGCGCCCCAACCCAGCTCATGCAGCCGCAACATTGCCACCACCTCATCAGCCTGAAGCATATCCCCGTCCTGCATCGTTCGCGACAATGCAGGATGCGTCGAAATCTCGTTCGTCATCCATCTCTCCTCGTTTTGATACGAGGGGTCAGTTCTTCGTTTCGTTAGGGGGTCAATTTCTCATTTCGCCCGACAACTCTGGCAAGATCACCAGTGAACGGCGCTTTCAGCTCAGATCTGCGGGCGCGAAGGCATGGAACACTTATGTAATCTTGCTTTCCCAGGCGGCCGCTACCGAGGTTCAGTCCGTAGCCATGACTGGGATCGAGGAAGATCTGTCGGGGACAAGGAAGATCGCGCGGGCGGGAATCCGGGGTCATGAGGATACTCGCAACGCGTTGCTATCTTTGCTTCCGTTGCGGGCCGCTCCCGTCCTTCAGCCCGTCGCCATGTCTGAAGAAATCAAGCAGCGAACGACCGAGCTTCCTACGCAAGTAGTTGATGCATTTCTAGCCCTTGATGATGAAGAACAGCTCGTTCGGCTGTTGGAGGAGCAATGAAGCTGAAATCGGTAAAGTTGCGCGGTTTTCGTGGTTATCGGGACGAGGTGCGCTTCGACTTCGCCTCCGGTTTCACGGTAATCGACGGTCGCAACGGTGTCGGCAAAAGCACGATTTTTGACGCGATCGAGTTCGTGCTAACCGGCAGGATATCAAAGTATGGAGACGCCAAGGCCGCGGGCGAAGGGGTAGGTCACTATCTGTGGTGGACCGGCTATGGCAGCGCAATGCTTGATGGCTTCGCGGAAGTTTCCTTCGAGCAGGACGAAAAGATCTTCACGTTGCGCCGGTCGGTGCTTGAGGAACCGTCTCCCTCTGACTTGGAGCTCATCGAGGAATCATTCGTCGATCAGGATCAGGCACCCAAAGACGCATTGCGTCAATTGTGCGCGGCATCGATCATTCGCGACGAGCATATTGCCGGGCTGAGCTTGGATCTTTCCGAGACAGACCGCTATGCGATGCTCCGACAAGCGATTGGCGCAAATGACGCAGATGAATGGATCGCGCGGGCCAACCGATTGGTTACCGCAGCCAAGAAGCGGCTCGATAGCGCTAAATCGGACATCAATGATGCATCCCAGCAGGTTTCCAATCTTGAACGGCGAGCGGATGAGATCCGGCTTTCTCTTGCCGGCGATCAGGCGATTTCGGAGGCGGCCTCGAGAATAGGTCAGCAGCTCAACTCGGCGGACCCACCGGATATTCTTCTTGCTCGGGCTCGCGAGCTTTTAGCCGCTCGGGAAGGGCAGGTTGAGGCTCTAAGCCGATTTCAGCAACAGGCGGCTACCATGGCCGGGGTCGCTGAGGAGATTGAAAGCCTTGAGGGCCGGGAGCTCGCCCTAGAATCGGAATTGGTCAAGGCTGAGGCCTACCTGGCTTCTTTGCCACCCCTCGGAGTGGCTCAATCGACGCAGCTTTCCTCTAAGGCTCGTGAACTTGTTCATCTGATAACCCTCGGCCAGCGTATGGGACTGGTTCAATCCTCATGTCCAGTTTGCGGCGAGATTCACACGGCCGAAAGTTTCTCGGCCGGTGCTACAAGAATGACCAGACTTGCGAGCGAGATTGATGCCGAGGCCAGCGATCTAGTGAAGGCGGAAGAAGAACGGAGCACCGCAGCGTCTGCCGTGGACCGTTTGAGGTCAGAGCTGTCGGGAATTACAAGTCGGTTTAAGGTGCTTGCAGACCAAAGATCAGCTTACGATGCAAGCCGATCAAATTTAGATCTTCCTCCTGACGACGCGGCGGCAGCTGCTGCGGATCGTCGACGAGACCTCATTAACTCGCTTGAGGGGCTGCATCGCGATATCCGGATACTCAGCACTCTCCGGCAAGATGGCGAGCTTGATACGGTCTTAGGCAGGCTTCAGTCTGCAAAGGATAACTTGGCACGCGCTCAGGAGCGGGCTGGCCGATCACGAAGAGCAGAGGCAACGGCCGCTGCACTATTCGATGCGGCTCGCCGTGCCGGAGCCGAAACCCTCGATCGCCGACTTGATCGCGTTCTACCTCTGATGTCCGAGCTCTATCAACGCCTGAGACCCCACCACCATTGGCGCGATATCGAATACGCGATCCGTGGAGACGTTCGGCGCTTTCTCAGTTTGCGGGTTGGGGATGGTCTCAATCCACAATTTCTGTTCTCCAGCGGTCAACGTCGAGCAACAGGCTTGGCATTTTTGCTCTCTATCAACCTCTCTCTAGCCTGGAGCCGATGGAGGACAATCCTTCTTGATGACCCCGTGCAGCATGTCGACGACTTCAGGACGGTGCATTTGGCCGAGCTCCTAGCGCAGCTGGTGAGCGGTGGCCGACAGATCATCGTTGCCGTCGAGGATGCTGCTCTCGCTGACATGCTGTGTCGACGTTTGCCGATCGCAGGCGAGAATACCGCAAGAAGAATGACGATCGGCAACTCATCGGAAGGAGCGTTCGCGATCATTTCGGAAGAAACGCTTAAACCGCTCCCGCAGACGGTATTCCGAGGGGGTGGGATCACGAGCGGATCAGCGCAGGTGTCGTGACTAAAGGATCAAAAGTAGTTGGCCGATTATGATTTTCATGAGCTTTCAAGCGACGATTTCGAGGTGCTTGTACGAGACCTCCTTCAGGCTGAATGGGGGATACGTATCGAGAGCTTCAAAGCAGGAAAGGATCGGGGCATTGATCTGCGGTATGCGCAAGGCCAAGCGCAGACAATTATCCAGGCCAAACGTTTTATCAAAACGGGCTTTTCCGGGCTGCTTCGCGAACTAAGCAGAGAGACTGCAAAGTTTAGAGCTCTTAAGGCGAGCCGATATGTTCTTGCGACGTCTCTTCCACTGTCTGCCTATAATAAAGATGCGATTGTCCAAACAGTCGGCCCGTCATTTCTTTCACCGTCCGATATCTTCGGGCAGCAGGACATCAACAACTTGCTGGAACGCCATCCCAACATTCACCGTTCCACCGTGAAGCTCTGGTTGGGCAGCAGGGCCGTTCTCGACAGGGTCCTCAATAATGAACAGCATGTCCGCAATAGGCTGCAGATCGAGAAGATCAGCGCCAATGTGCGGCGCTATGTTCCCAGCACGTCCTATTCGAAAGGCATCGGGATCCTTAACCAGGAACGAGTCCTTATCATTTCCGGCCCGCCCGGCGTTGGAAAAACCACGCTCGCCGACATGCTCGCCTATTCTCACATGAACAGTGGCTGGGAAGGCAACTTCATTCGCCGCGATATTGCGGAGGGCGAGCGCATGTTCGAGCGTGAGAAACTGCAGGTATTTGCTTTTGACGATTTTCTCGGAGCAACCTTCTCGGGCGACCGAGGAGGGTTCTTTCTGAAAAATGAAGATCGTGCGATCACCGATTTCATCGCCCTCGTGCGATCTAGTCCTAATTCTCGGCTGATCTTGACGACGCGTGAACACATTTGGCGCCAAGGCATCGGTGTCTCTGAGCGATTGAGAAACGCCGGTCTCGAGGCACACCGTATTGTCATGCCGCTTAATGAATACAGAGTACGCGAACGCGCAAAAATTCTTTATAACCATATCTATTTCGGCGACTTGCCGGACCAATACCGCGACGTCCTGTTGAAAGACGATTTTTACCTTGAGGTCGTCAAACACAACAAATTCAATCCCCGCCTCATCGAATGGCTATCCAGCCATCAGAGAGTGAGTAAGGTCCCGGTCCAGCAATATAAATCCTTCGTCCAGAGACTCTTTCATGATCCGGCTGAAATCTGGCGGCATGCTTACGAGCAAGAGTTGACTGACGCTGGTCGCACGCTGCTGCTGGCGCTCTTTTCCTTGGGCGGAAAAACGAACGGAGCTATGCTCCAACGAGCCTTCGAGAGCCTTCATGCGCATCGAGCCAGCAAATACGGGTTCCGTCGCGGCCCCGGCGATTTTCGTGAAGGCATGGCGGCGGTAAAGAACTCCTTCGTTCGGCCCGTTGGACAAAACGACTTCGAAGTCTTGAATCCGTCAGTACTCGATCTGATGAACTCGGTCGCTCGCGAGATACCAGAAAATGTCGTCGATGGAATGTTCGCAGCCGTGGACCTGAGCCAGGTCGAACGTCTTTGGCAACTGGCACAGACTTCGCCGACCATTTTTACTACGCTGACAAACATGACCGGCAATTTCGCCCAGGTAATAAAGCAGCGCCTCTCTGATGCCAGGCGGATCGTTCAATACACGGGCGGCGAATACGCCGTTGAACTTACCCCCGAGTACAAACTCGCTGTGATCGTTGATCTGACAGACAAACTTCGGAGCGCCGAGTTCCTCGTGATAACTAAGGAGGCTGCGTCGGAAATGGAGCTTTCCTGGCATACAAAAAGAGTTCACCTGCACGATGCCATAAACGCGCTGCGTGCGCTGGAGGGAGCCTCATGGGAGCACGTCCAAGGATTGGTCGATCTGCGGTATCGCATCACAAAAGCAATCATAGCGACCGCTTCAGGCGGGTGCAGTACGGATGAATTGCGCGAGACAATTAGTGTAGTCGATATCGATGATCCTGCTTTTCCGCATGCAAAAGATGCCCTGATCCGTGCGTTTCACTCAGTCACATTGCAGTTTGATAGTGATCTGAGCGGCTGCCAAACCCTCGATGAGCACAAGGGTCTTGTTGAGGACTATGAGTGGTTTTCTGAAACCCTTGGCGTTGATGTGTCATCACAACTGGCCGCGCTGGAAGAGCAAATCGATGAGTTGGAAGCTGTAGATGATGCTCGCACCGACGCAATGATGGACGATTATCGCGAGCGTGCGTTTGAGGCACGGGACTCTGATAGCGAATTGCGAGACCTTTTCGATACCTTGCGCCGCGAGTAGATTCGGATAAGCAGGTTGCGATGGAATAGTCTTCGCATGTTTTGATCGCGCTTGAGGGTGCTCTCGCGCATTGTTTGTATCCTGTTTGCGGGAGGGGGCGTAATGTCGAGCAGATTACGCGTATTCATCAGCAGTACGATGAAGGATCTCGGCGACGCTCGTCGGGCCGTTGCCGCCCGGCTGCGCTCCTTGAACGTCGAACCCGTAAACGCCGAGGATATGCATCCCGACGGTACGTCAAGTTGGAACGCCATCCGCAGCGAAATCGAGACGTCGCATCTCTTCATCCTACTTAGCGGTGATAGCTATGGTTGGGTGCCGAAGGATGGACCGGGAGCGGGGGAGGGACGATCAGTTACCCACATGGAAGCGGATTTCGCCAACTCGATCGGGCTGCCTATCCTACCATTCTTCAAGCGTCTGACCTACGACTCGCCAAGGGACACCGCCGACGCGAAAGGACGGGACGCTTTTCGCCGCGAAGTCGGCGACTGGGAGTCTGGGCGCTTTAGGCAAGAGTTTGATTGGATCGACCAGCTCGAACACAAAGTCGGTGACGCAGTCCTGGATTTGTTTCAGCGCTCGCTTCTCAGAGAGTCAGCGGAGCGCAGGTCTGCCAATCGTGGGTATTCGCGTCTTGGTAATACCCAGAACGGTGGTCTCCTCCCGATCCCCGAAGGCTTTGTGGGCGAAGACCCTATTCTCTTTGCGGGAGCCGGCGTTTCCGCCTCCGCTGGTTTGCCTACCGCAAGCGTAATGGTCGAACTTTTCGGCTCGCGACTCTCTCTCGACCTCGGCGGGGAGAGCATTCTGGCCAGACATCGCTTTGCGGACGTCGCGTTTGCGGTCGAGCGCCGCTTGGGCCGCGAAGCGCTCGAAAGAACGGTTGTACAAGCGTTTGACGTGGTTCAGGGCGTTGTTCCAACGGCGGGTCATTTGTCGGCAGTGGCGAGTTTCCGGCATATCATCACGACGAATTATGACAACCTCTTCGAGCGTGCCTGCATCGCTCGGGGCATTCCGTACAATGTGCAGTCTCCTGGCAGAGAGGCTCGCGGAGAAGGCGAGCAGGTCACGATCTTTCAGCTTGATGGATCGGTGAGTAACCCGTCGAGCTTAGTCGTGACCGAGCCGGACGCTATCAAGGCGCGCAGCGATAGCGGCTACTGGCGTAAAATTGGAGAGGTCATTGGAGATCGGCCGATAGTCGTCATTGGTCACTCGCTCAGAGACGAAAATGCGCGACGTGTCCTGTTAGAGCGCGGGAGTGGGGCCGGTCTGTATGTTTCTATAACCCACGATCCGATGGATGATATTCTGCGCGAGCGTTTCAGCCTCAAGCAATTTGTGGCGGCCGCAGACGACTTCCTACAATCGTATGAGTCTGCTCTTCGTAGTGCCGCGGGCCATACCTAGTTAACGACGGAGGGATGTGGGAATTGACGTCTTTCGCTTCGCTGCTGCCCCTCTACCACTCGCACTGGCAAGGTCTACATCACCGGGACGCATCGGAGGGTTTCGGGCGCATCGCGGCGATCTTGACCACTAGGATACCGTAATCTGAAGGTCCTCTGGTGAGGATCATGGGCCTGTAGGTGAACTCGATATGTTCAGGTTCATCACCCGGTCGCGTCTTGTCCAGGACCAGTAATACGCTCAAGCGCGCGTTGGTTACCTGGTATTGGCTGGTCTGGCTACCGTATCCCGCAAGCAGCGCCTCGAACGAAGCGTCGTGGGTTTCTTGTTTGACTTCGATGACGATCTCGCAAGATTTGTGGACGTAACGGAGGTCGGCTCGCCCGCCGCCCTTTCCTTTAACCTCGTCGTCGATAGCCATACCCCGCGAGCGGCTCCAGGAGTGGAAGTCTTGCTGGAGGTCTTTCTCGATCGGATTTGATTTCACGTGTTTGAAAAGATACCCCGCTTGGCGATTTTGCTCGTAAGAGCTGTTCAGGCGATCTTCGGCGAAACACAGAACACCATGAGCGAGGTCCATGAACCCGGCTTTGTATTCTGAGTGCTGGAAGTCCGGCAGGCCGACAAAGGCCTTTTCGATCGCCTGGATGGCCTCGATAATATATCGCGTGGTCCGCTCACGCGCCCTCTCCATCCGAAACAGGAGAAGATCCTCCAGTTCAATGAAGCCGTCCTTCTGTGCCGCCCGAGCGAGGATGGCGGAGGCCGAGGGGCTGGCGGCTTCCGCTTCTGTAGGGTCCTCGGATCGCTCCGCGAACGCTCTGATGTCCGCCACGAGATTGGCGTCCATACCTTCGGCATAGGTCGCAAGCCATTCCCGAATCGCGGCTATGAAAAGGTGGTTCTCGACGAGGTTCGTCTCAATCTTGGTTCGGATCAGCAACTCGATGCCTACTCCTTGACGAGAACCAAATACCATGGCGCTGGCGTTGTAGGCGAAGAGAAGTTGGTCGTTGATCACCGCTGCAGCGTGAAGCCATGTTCGCTTGGTCAGATTGTTAGCCAAATTCGACAGGCGGATGGACAGTGTAGTGAAGGCGGAGGTTTCCGCGGCCACGTGCCCAAGCAGCGGATCGGGATCGGTCTGCGTCACATAGGCATCGTAGGCAAACGCCGCCTCCGCCAACTCGGCGACGGTGTCCTGGAAGCCAATTACGTCCTGAGACTTCATGAAACTTGTCATCAGATCAATCGCCAACGCGAAGCTCTTGGCCTCGTAGCGGCTATCACGCAGTTTGGCCGACCCGGCAAAATGATCGCGCGCGACGAGTAGTGCCGACATTGCGTTATCTGCGTTCGTGCTCGCCAAGGCTCTGCCGAGCGACAGAAGACCTAGCTCTAGCTTCACTTGGTCGGCGCATTCAGGATAGGCTTCGTAAGCGTGCAGAAATTCGACTAGGCCGCGTTCATCGCGTGTCGCGAGCACTAGCCCCGCGATTCTCGCGGCGTACGGGACTATCGCCAAATCGCTTTCGTCATCGATCGCCGTGATGGCGGCGCTTAGTTGGGTCAACAAACGCTCATGACCCGCCCCCGTTAGATAGGCGCCTTTCAAGGCGGCAATCCTGGTCAATCGGCTGTTTGAGCGATCCTCAAAAAGCGAAAGGAAGCGCTTGAAAATCCGCTTCACTGGTTCGAGCGTGAGGACCGGTTGACGTGCGAAGCGCGCACTGAGCTCTAGGAGAGCGACATCGGAAGTAGTCTCCTCGACAAGGTCAGCCAGGAAAGAGTCAACTTCGACGGCGCGCTCGTCGCGGTGCTGCGCGACAAGATCGAAGAAGAGTTCGGGCGCGCTAGATGCCCCCGCTTCACGTCCCCTAAGCAGGAGTTCGTCGAGACCGCCGAAGGATGCCGTGTCATACGGCTCGTCCCGCTCCAGGAAGCTCATTAACGCGCTATCGAGGGACATCTGCCTTTCTCACCACATCCATTCGTCTTTGCGAGACTTTCTTACATTATCAAAAGAAACATGCTCGAGGACCGCCGGTACGGCGAGGCTGGTGACAAAAACCTGGACGTACGGCATTTCGTCCGAGAGCGCGGTGAGGCCCTTTACGATCTCCGAGACGTTGTCATCGACGGTCTCGTCAGTACGCGGGGAATCGATGAAAAGAAGGCCAGGGTGGCGGCCCACCCCTCGGGCCTCGCTCACGCGCAACATCGCGAGGACAGTGGCGATCTTGAGGCGTTTGCGCTCTCCTGGCTGGCAATCACCGAAGTACTGCTGCCCGCCCGCTTTCCGGAGTTTCATACGGGTGCCCTGGAATTCGATGCTCTCGAGCATGATCATCCCGAAGGACCGGGCGAACTTCGTCGCTTCAGTCGCGACGTCCGCCAGGATCGCCTTCTGCTCGTCTGCAAAGAAGGAGGTCGTTACGGTGTCGGCGGCGTTGAGCACCTTTAGATCGTCGCTTTGCGTCGGAGCTTCGCCGCCGGTCAGTCGACGGACTTCCTCGATCCGTGCGTCTAGCTTTAGCGCCTCCTGCCAAGCTACCGTAGGCGCTTCGGAGGCGGTGATCTCCTTCTGCAGGTTGTTGAGCTCGGTCTCGAGGTCTTCACGTTCCGCTTTCTTAGTCTTCAGGTCTCCCTCTAGTTTTTTCTGAGTTCCCTTGAGTTTGCTGAGCTGACTCTTGGCGTCGTCTTCCCTCTCGACAAGCGCTTCCCGCACGCCCGTTAAGTCTTCTTCGTCCTGGGGTACCTTACGGCCGCAGACGATGCAATCATTGTGTTGCTGCCGTTCTTCCCGAAGGCCCTCTGTGAAAACCTCGTCGCAGCTGGGGCAATATTCTGGACGCAATAGCCGGAACACGGCTCCGGCCTGTCGCGCCTCGTCAAAGCCGTGCCGTTCTCGCACGGCATGGGTGACGGCCTCCTCGGCAGCAGACAGGTCAGACGTGAGATCGGCGTGCCTTCGAGTCAGGGCATGGATTTCGGCGGAAACCGCCGCCAACCGATGGATGGCGGTCCGTTCCCTGGACACGACCGCCTCGACCCGATCAGGTCCGGCAAGTCTTTTGCCGACCTTCTCCCGCTCTTCCTCCAGTTCGCTCAGCCGCTGCCGCGCCGCGCTCTGGCTCCGTGCGGCGGCCTGTCCGGCGCGCTCGTCTTGAATGCCAATTCCCTTGATCGCTGCCTTGATCGTCGTATGGGTTCCCACCCAAGGTAGACCGATAAACATGCGCATCAGATAGGTTTCCATGCCCCCGATTCCCGCAGGGCTGTCGCCGAAAATGTTCTCAGGGTTCGGGTCGATAGCGAGGACCGACGAGAGCCATAGCCAGCCATGATCCTGCGCGACGTCCTTACCCTTCTGGTTTATGACAATTCTGGTTGCATTCAGCCCGAGCTTGTCGAAGAAGAACGTCTCCATCGTGGCCTCGAAAGACGTAGCATCCTGGAATGCAGATACCACGAACTCGCGGCTGTTCTTCAACTGCACCAAAGTGCCCCGTTGGGCGTGGAAGTCCTCGATCCGGGTCTCGAAAACGTCGTTGTCGACCGAGAACTGCAGCGTCATCGTGTCGAACCAGCGCTCCATGTCTTTCGCCAGGGAGCTGCGCCCGACGAGTCCGAGCTGCATGAATCTCAGGAGCGTGGTTTTGCCCCTGAAATTACTGTCGCTAACGATCGCATGGAGGCCAGGTCCGAGGTCTTTCCACTCGAAGTCGATCTCATCGTTGAGAATTCCGGCTTTCTTCCCGGTGAACCGTAGCGACAGTATCCGCACCCGCTGCGGAACGGCGGGCCGGATGATCGGCTTGACGGAGTTCCGGTCGAGCACCTCTTTCGCGTCGTCCCTGCTGACGCCAGCTTTCTTGGCGATCGCGTCGTACCAGGCATTGATGTCCGTGTTGATCATGCGGGATTTCCGAACTGGTCGAGCTTGGACTTCACGAGGTCCGTGATAGTCGGGATGTAGTTCATGATGGCGGTGTCGTGATACTGTCGTGTCGAATGCTGGACCGTTTTGAGTTCGTTACCACGGCGGGGACCGGCGACCTCGACTACTAACCGGGCGCGGGCGCGGTACCAGTCGAGCAATGGGAATTCCTTCGCAACCTCGTTGCAGAACTCCTCGGTCTTCTTGGTCAAGAAAAAGAAATGCGAATGCCCGACGACGGTCTTTCGGCGCTCTGGCCTCACCAGACCTCGGCATTCGAGTATTGCCAACGCGGTGTCGAGGGGCTCGTAGGCGCCGAAATGCTTCCGCAGCATTGGAATCGTACGGAGTGACGGCTCGCCGTCATCGTATATCGCCCTAGCTATGTCGAGCTTGGCTATGTCGCCGCTTTTTTCGTGCAGGGTAATTAGTTCAAGCGCTAGGTAGTCGGGGTAGCGGATCCAGAAGTCCATGGCTTGCAGACGCTTTTCGCCGCCGAAGACATACGGATAAGCGCCGACCATATCTTCGTCATGGTTCGCAGCTTTTCCGGCATTCAGAAGGAATAGTAGCCTTATGGCATCACGCTTGTAGTCTCGCGCCATACATCCTCCCCGTGTGCGTGCACTGGCGCGGACGTTATCTGTGGATTGCAACCTGGTAAAGTACCTATGGCTTCACGCAGAGATCAAGCCGGGGCTCGGAAAGTATTGGCTCGTAAAACCAGCAGTTCGCTTTGCGGCCTCGTTCCCGCGGTCCAGGACGCATCTGCTCCATCCTAAAACTGACAGGGGTGACGTTCTGATGCCGATCGGGCATGGTGGGCACCATGACCCGCCCAAACCATCCCCCGCTCAAACCGCCCCTCGACGACTTTGGCGATCGCCCGCCAAGTCAGCGTTTCGAGGATGTGGTCGCCCGCCTCTTTTCGGCGTGCGGCTTTGCCGTCAAGCGCGAGGTACCGTTTCCACCCGGGCAAACACGGTACCGAGCGGACCTCGTGGTTCAGGTGAGGGACGTCAGCAGCGCAATCGAGATCAAAGCCCCTCGCAGCAGGACCCCCAACCTCAAGGATCTCGAACGGGCCGCCATCATGGTGGCCAATGCTCGCGATCAACTCAAAGCCGACCACGCCGTACTTGTCATCAGCCTGCGCCGAGAGACCATCGAAGCGCATGAGGCGATCTTCAAAGACATTACCCTGCTGTGTCTCGATGATCTTTTTTCCGCAGCGCTCGAGCGTGACGTGACGATCCTTAACGAACTCGTCGATATCACCCGCGAACTCAATTCGGGCCTCGCAGAGTTTGACCGGCGGACCGACATTTCGCCGGCGCCGCCGCCGCTGCGCCTCGATGCCCTTCGCACCAAACCCGCCTCGGGAGCTGCACCGCCGCCGCCGCCAGAAACCCAGGGCCATCGACTGGCCGAGGAACTGCTCGAAATCACGCCTGGGCGCAGCACCAAACCACAAAAATTGAGCTCGGGGCGGCCTGCTGCGGTCAGCTGGCGCCTATATGAAATCGTCGCCGAAGAGTGTTTCCAGTATCTCTTCGGGACGGACCTCACCAACTGGCAGCGCCAGCATCATGTCGGGGGCAAAGACAAGCGTTTCGATTCTTTGGCTAAAGTAAGCGGAGATGATGTCTTTTCCCGAAGCCTGATCGAGGATTTTCGCACCCGCTACGTGCTGTTCGAATTCAAGAACTACGGCGTAAAGCTCAAGCCCAACGTGCTGCACGTCACCGAGAAATATCTTTTTCCGACCGCGATGCGCTCGACCGCTATAATACTGTCGCCGCTGGGCTTTCATCCGGACAGCCGGCAGGCTGCAAGAGGGGCGATGCGGGACGCGGCCAAACTCATGCTCGATGTGACCAGCGATGACCTAGCCGCCATGCTCAGGGCGAAGGACGAGGGCAACGCCGCCGGTGCGCGGTTCGAGCCGCTGCTCGACGCATTTCTGCTCGACCTGGGTCGATAGCCGTTTTCGTCACGTAATGGGCCCCTCTTCCAGGCGCCCTCGCCAAGACGTGTTCGACTACATCGAGATGTTCTGCAACCCTCACGCAAGCACGTCGGAAACGAAATGCTGTCGCCCGCTGAGTTAGAGAGGCAACAGAGATTCTACCCCGCAGTGTCCACGAACTCAGGGCCATTCTTAGGCGACCGCGTTCGGAAAGGTTTCAGGCGGCATCATTCGCCCTCTCGAAGTAAATCCCGCCAATCCTCTGTTGCAAATGCTGGGCAGCAAAGAAAATCGGTGGAACTTTTCTCCACCTGTCGAAAAAGAACTCTGCAAACTCAACCGGGCTGTATTGTCAGGTGCCAGCCGCATCGGGGAGCGCTATCATGATTGCCACAAAGGAAATCCTCGGAGATGTGTGCGGCTATAATGAAGCGGAGGTACGTTTTCACATTTTCGATCCTCTGCTTCGAAAGCTAGGCTATGCGGGGGGCGAGGATGTTTATCTGAAGCTCGAAGAGAAGCTTGAATATCCTTACTATTACATCGGTCGGAAAAATCCGAAAAAGGACCTCCCTATCGGATTTCCTGATTACCGGGCTGGTCTAAAGGGTGCCCGCGGCAGCTTCGTTGTGGAAGCAAAAGCGGCCAATATCGCCATATCCCCGCAAGATGTTGAACAGGCTCACTCCTACGCGGCGCATGCTGAAATCGGCGCCAACTACTTCGTCTTGTCCAATGGGCTCGAAACTCTTGTTTTCGAGACTTTGAGCGGCCCGCACCGCGCACCGATCGTACACTTGAAAATCGACGAACTGGACCAGCGTTTTCACGAGCTGGAAAACGTCCTCTCTCCGGCAAGCCTGGGACGGCTTTGCAAGGTGACTTATGATCTTAAACTGAAGCTGGGCGATGGGCTCGGTTCATCGGTCGAGATTCGATCCGGCGAGTATCAAATGGCGGATTGGGATTTTAGGATCTACATCAACGATGTGGATCTCACCACGCAGCTCAAGCCGAATTTTGCTCAACTCGATCAACAGCTTGAAATGCTACAACAGAATTTCGAATTGCGGGTCGGGGAGGGCACTGTCGCTCGAGACGCAGACGGCCGCATCAAGGCATTCGTCAAATTCACGGGCGCGACTAAAAACAACGAGGAGTCTATGAGGCTGATCGGCATGGATCGCATGGGCTTTTCGACGATTGAACAGTTCCTGTTACGGGATCCCGAGGCACCGAGTGTCTTCGAGTCTAGCAGCGAATACATGGTTGCGAAGGGTACCAAGCTTCCACCGATGTTCGGAGCCGCCGTACCGATCGACTTGGATGTCGCGGTCGACGTTTACATTAAAACACGCATGTTTTTGGAAGGCGATCAGGTCAAGGGCGACTATCTTGCGCTGGCGGACTATAGCATTGAGCTTCCCGGCGTGGGCCGCCTACGCCTTGAGCTCGATCTCGGCGGAACCGCTAACCTGAGGCTGATGGGCTAAAGCAAAGCGACGCGATCGTACGAGCAGCTCTCGGCGAGCGTGTTTGCGTTTCCCGCACGAGAATTAGCGGCTGCAGCCCCTGCGAAAAGCAGATGCTACCCGATTTGTGGATCAGGTCCCTAAATTAGGTTATGCGATTTGTTATAACATAACGTTCAAATATTGAAGACGAGATATCGAACTCCCAGCCTCCTTCCGGGGCAACTCGGCTGCCGCCGCACAGGTCTCGGCGGCAGCCACTTTTTTCGGGAAGGCATGGTTCCTACCGAGACTTCAATGCTGGCGTCCGGCACCACATCTGCCGCCGACCGCGGCGCAACTGAGTGCGATTTTTGTCATGAAGGAATGGATACTTTCGCCAATTGAAAAGACCTGCCTTCGATGGATTTCTCGGGGCAGGACCGTCGCCGAAATCGCTTTGCTGGAGGGCAAGAGCGTCGCCGATATCGAGAGCTGCTTGCAATGACGGCGCTGACTCTAATCGCATCCGTCAAATCTGCATGGGCTTACTCGTCAGTGCGCACGCTACTCACTTTTAACCCGATGCCAGCAATCGTCTAATCGTCGTTCTTCACGGGCGACCTGGTGTTAACGATGCGTGCTTACTCCATCAATCGCTATCGCCAGCAATCAAAAGCACCGGCCTCGGTCACTGTATACGTATAGTTACTACTATACGAACTACAGAATTCTGAATCTGAATTAGGCATGATCGTTTTCGGACCACAAGTTTGCTTCCCTTCATCTCCGTTTGTGGCGCTATAGAAGCAAGTCGAGGTACACGTCCGAACTGATGAATTCATGTTCTGGGCGTTCATCTGTAGCCGATGACCTCCATCGGTTGTCACGCACTGCATGGAAACACTTCTGCGCCCATCTTCGTCTGCTAAGACCGCGCCGGCACAAAAGACCGCTGGAATGTACCATAAAGAGATAATTCGCATAGGAAAATGCCTCCTCTGTGACATTACTAAGTCGCCTGAAGTGGTCACCGTGAATTAGTGACCCAGCAGTCCCTGCACTGATAATGCGTTGTTCACTCTACGGATTTTCAGGTGCTTGCCACCCCGGATTGGGGTCCGCCTCATATCCATTGTTCAGCATCTGCCGACAATATTCGTCGAACCTATCGCCTCCCGCAGATGCTCGCTTACTTCCGGTCCTGTCCCAAATCACTGTGGAGCCGTCGGCATAGAGAACTACGGCCTGCTGATTACCATTTCCTGGATTTCGGAAGTACGCTTCCTTTGCAATCGCCATCAACTGACTCCTTTTAACTCGCCAGATAGAAATCCACGGCAATGGACAGCGAGACGCAGACGCGTTTAGTTCAACTCCGCTTTTCGTAAAGGAAGTGCCATGGCGCATCGCCGCGTCCACCTTAAGTCGCTACTCCGGTAGTGACTTCACGGGATCACAGGTGTGTAGACTGCCGAACCAGTAGAGCATGTGATACAGCGATAGTACTCACCAACACGATCCGCAGGTTCCCCTCCCATATTCCCTCATAGATTGTCATCTTTGCTACAATAAGTATATAGTTAGAAAGTACTGATATAGGCTATTGCGGGTAGGCTATCTACAACTAAAGACGTAACTTGTGTACGGGCTGCAACGTGAGGCTTTGTTAAGCCTAGCGCCGACCATCGGACGCAGGCAAACGAGGGCTACATGATAACCGATCCTGCATCGACTAGGCGCCGACCCCGAGGAATGAGCCTTCTCGCTGAGAGGCGACGTCAGTGTTGCGTGCACATCTTTGCGCCATTGTTGACCCAGCAATCACCGCGCTTCTTCAGTTTTCCCAATTGGGTATCAGCGCGACCGGCGTTCGGGCTTTGGTTCCAATAACCGTCGGCCGTGTCGCTGTCATCGATGAAGAGTTGGGCGAAAAACCATCCAGCTCTCATCTCATGCTCGGGGCTAGTGTTATTAGACTTCCATGTGCAGGGCCATCGATACCTTCTTACCCTTAACCTGAAGCAGGCACGATGGGAAAAGCTCACCCACGCTTCTGGGCACTAATTGCGGTGGTGCTGCCTCAGACGAGCGTTCGGGCGCCAACATATAAGTTGAACAAGGAGATGGCCTGCGTGGCGCCCTGGAGGCCACACAGCGTTGCGTTTGCTAGCAAGGTCGGTGATCGCGATAGTGCGCTCGCCATACACGACCCCGAGCCGTTCTCCGTCGACGCGCCGACGGTCGATGCGTTCTCAGCGGCCACACCTTCGACGGCAAGATCTGGGCCGGCTTCCACGATCTCGGCCAGTTTCGCCTGCTGCGGGGCTGACAGTCGCCTGCGATTGTAGGTCAAATATGAGGGCCGTTGGGTACTAGTGGAAGTCAATGCCCAGGGCGTCCTTCGGCAAGAGCCGACAGAGGCTGCCCATCTCATGGACTCGCGATCGCAACAGGCAATAGACAAGTGGCTTGCGACTTTCCACCGACAGCTCCAAACGGCAATGCGAAGCGTGACTAAGCACAAAGGTCTTTTGCCTCGAGACTCCTGCATCTGACGATGCGAGGTCATTGGGATCGTCCATTGCGTCAATTTTGAGAAACGGCTTGCTTGCTTCAACTTGTGATTGTATCATGATGGGGTTTGCAGACTTTCTCTGAAAAGATTGCTTAGCCTTCTTGGAGGTGTGAATGTCACGTGGAACACTCCGGCAATTCAACGTAAAGCCGTCGGTCTCTGGCTTGCGGGCCTGCGTCCTCGATCCATCGAAAGGAGGTTGACCTCGGTCCTGAATGGAGGCGTATTGTGAAGCCACAGGGAGGCCGGCACGATCCGTCGTCCTAACGAATTGTTTCGTTGGAGACCTAAGCACTTTCCATAGCGTGCATCAGTGATTCTCGGCACTTGGGAAGCCTTGGCAGCCACGGATCGAATGGATCGACCGAAGACTATTTAGTGTCTTAAGGAGCCTGGGTTTCGACTTAGGTCGACAGAAACGGTACTCGCGCCAAGAATCGCGGTCCGGATTCGCGCAAATTCTCTTTTTTCAACAGATCAGTTAGTGCAATCGGCTCCGACGGATAGCTGGCCGGGAGGCGCTCCTCCAGTTCCTCAACCATTGCGACGAATTGGCCTGGCCCAAGATTAGCGATCTCATCTTTCGGTATTTTCGCGAACAATTTCCATTGTGACAGGCCGTCCAAAACACCAGCGTCGCCAAGTGGCCAGGCTTCGCAAATCGCAAGCTCGTGCTGCATTCGTCCCAGACCCTCAGCTTCGCCCTCGTGGAAGATTGTCATTCTCATCAGCGGACGTTGCAGTCGCCGCCAGGTTTCGGTGAATTCCGCCCCGTTCTTCGGATCCTCCAGCAAGGCCTTCGCATCATCGCGGAGCGGCTTCACGCCGGTGCTCGCCTGGCCGCTGACGAGCGCGTTGACCGTGAGGTCGCCGGTCTGGACGGCGCCTGCGATCTTCAAGAGGCGGCGAGGCGGCAGCTGCGTCCAGACGCGCACAGGCGTCGAGACCTTCATACTGTCGTTGATCGTGTTGGGCTGGTATCGAACGAGCCCCAATCGGATGAAGGGGTCCGTCGCATAGGAAGGGGTTATGTCAACGTCCACGAACCATTCCTCGGCGTCGATGTCGAAATATGGTTCGAACGTTAGAAGGGCGACCTCAAGTGGCGGCGCTGGCTGGCTCGAAGTTCCGGACGTGTCCGTGGGAATTGGCATCATGACGCTGCCGATGTATTGAGGATCGTGCGGCCAAGGCGCGTCGTCCTGCGTGTCGTTAAGGCAGCCAAAGGCGCTGGGCGGCATGAACCAGCCCTTTTGCGGGGAGGCGTCTTCGCGAATGGGATCGCCGCCCCAGCGCGAGATATATTGACCTCCATCGCCCAGGTCTCCGTCCTGAAAGTCAGACAGGGTCATTGGGCGATGCCCGGGGACAGCGATCACGTTGTTCTCGATGTCAGGCCGTGACACGTCGCGGATGAATGGCGGCCAGAGTACGATGCCAATCCGCTCGCCTTCACCGGAAGAAAACATGCCCCTTTCAAATCTCAAGCGCACGGAGCAGTGGCGCTCGAGATGTTGTGTCACATGTTTTCCATCCTGCAGCGCGAAACGCTTGGTCCTGAAAACGAGAGTTGGGGTTTTGGCTGCGGGCGGGGCTGGCGGTTGCGTAGCCCGGCTCCAGATTGCGGTCGTGTACTCCCACGATTTTTGCTGATCCACTGGCACCAATGGCTGGCGACGCGTCAGCACGTGCTCCACACGATCGTCTGAGAACATCGCAGCTGTCTCGAAGCTATGCGCAAAACGCGAAATGCCTAACACCTCTATTTGCAGTTTGCGGGCCTTCGTGTCCGATATTTGACTTGGACGGGTTACGCTGATCAGACGCGTATGGGACCCCACTTGCGCAGGATCGCCAAGCTCCGGATGGCCCTGACTTGCGACGCGAAACTCCACCCGGTTGCCCGAGAGCGCTGCCGCATGCAGCAGGCCAAGGTCGAGCCGGGTCAACCGGCCTTCCGGCGGTTGAAGAAATACCGGCTGGCTGTCGGTGTTCTCGGCCGCGCGCGAGGCCGGCAGGCCCTCAATTCGCAGCAACGTCACTTTTCGCGGGAGAAGAGTCGTCTTGCCCTCTGGGTCAACGTCGAACCCGAATATCGTGCTCTTGCGCACATATTCGGCGCCCGTCCCACCCTTGGGCTTTTGCGGCCAACGTCCGGAACGCTTCGCCAGCACACCGCGCCCACGTGCCGGATCGTCGATGGGCTCGCCGTTAGGACTAACTGCACTGGCGACCACCTCAATCGTGTCGATCTGGTCGAGATCGACGAGAATCTCGCCAGAGAGCACCAGGTTCGCTGAGCCCACCTCATCCTTTGGAGGCGGCACTGCCGCGGGAGCGGCCTTTTTAGCGTAGAAGACGAGACCTGGGGTACCCGGACGCCAGCTTTCCAGATTTCGCAACGTTGCAGGGACCAGTGGCGCATTGACTGCGTGAGCGACGCGCAAGGTGGCTACGCCCGCTATCTCCGTCAGCGGCCAGTTGTTTTTTGCTCCGTTGAGAAGGGTCTCGGCGATTGTCTGGATCGTCGCCTGATCGGGGACGGGATACCCGCCGAGGCCCACATAGGGAGATGGACGCGCCCCATTCAGTGCTGCCTTGATCTTGCCGACCGCTCCGTCTGCGCAGGCGTCGCTCAGCGCTTGCTGCACGACTGCGCTGCCGTTGGCGCAGGAATGTTGAACCGCGATGTTTTCCGGCAAGGCAAACCATTCGGCGAGACTGATTTTTGTTGGCAGACATGTGACTTCGAGATCAAATTGCTCGCCTAGTGCAAGCTGCACATCGACGCGGTTGACACGCACACCAGTACCGAAATGTCCGTTTTCATCGATGCGCCAGTTGCCGGGCACGATCTTGAGGATGTCCGCCGCTGCCGTCGCGGGCGGATCCCGCGGTTTATCTCCGCGCCTTACTATGTTTACCAGCAGTGGCAAGGCGTTAGGATATTTGACCCCAGCCGGATAGAGGTCCACGCTCACATCGCCGGCAAGATAGACGTCGGCGCCGACAATACGCAGGCGAAGCGACATCGTCTGAGCTGCAGGATCAGGCAGATAGGCCTTGCCATTCGAACGTTTGGCGGGCGTTTTCAGCGGTCGGAAATATGCGCCGCCCGTGGCCTCGAGAGAAGGGTGGTTGCCTGTGCTCGCCTCGCGCCGGTAAACCAGGCTATCGGCATTGAAGCCTGTGTTTCGCCGGATAAGGGCGTTGGGAAATTTTCGCCCTTCGGCGTCAAACTCCACATCGAGAAGTCCGCCCGCCAGGATCTCCTTTGCGTGCTTGGGATCATCGAAGACCCGGTGTCGTGAGCAAAACTCCATCCCCGCCATCGGCGCCACAAAAATCCGCATCGTTGCTTCGGGTGTTGCGCGCTTCACGACGTCGACATAGGGCGGCCCAGCAGGTTTCGGCGTCTGGACAAGTGCGCGCGCAGGGTTGGAAGGGGTCTGGGTACGCACTATCGCCCTCGCCGGAGATTCAAATCCCATCGCGCCGTTTCTGTTTTCCACCTGATGCTTGGGTAGCAACAGGATCGGCGCGTTGATGCTCTCCTGGCGCCTGTAGCGACGCAATCTGATCCGGCTTATCTCGCTCTGATCCTGCTTCGGTGCCGCCGGTGGCAGCAGCCACGTCAAATCCTGCGCTTCGTGGCATTCAACAGACTCTTCCACTGTAGGAGATCCACCACCGAGAAAGGCGGAGCGCAGCGAAAAGACATAGCCAACGCCAAAGCGCAGCGGCAGCAGCCTCAGATCGGGGGCCAGCGATCCGGTTGGAAGGCCATATTCCCGCTGGAAATGCAGAATGGATTCGGGGCTAGCATTGTTGTCGCTGCGACAGGCCAGCGCCGCCAGTGACGAGCCGCCCCACGAGACGAAACCCTCTTCTACAAGCGCTTCGACATTGCGGAGACGGTCGCCTGCGCCGGGATCGCCCATAATCGGCAGCGAACGTGAAACCAGTTGGAAAGAAGCCTCGTCGATAAGTGTGTGTCCATCGCTCCCGCGCGGCCGAGGATAGCTCTTGGTTGCTGCCGTCAGCCAGGTTTCGACGCGGGAGCTCAGGCCATGGAAGCGAACAAGGCGGGTCATGAGGCTGCGCCATTTCAGCCCCGTCACCTTTCCTGATCCGTCGAAGACGCCAACGCCGACATCGAGGCGGCGCCCGACCGTCAGTTCCTCCGCGTACAGCAACACCGGACTGAGGGCCCTTCTCTGCTGCACCTGATAATCGGAAACGGCCAGATCGCGCGCGGCACGTGCGGCACGATTGGCGTCGAGCAATGTCCATCCGAACGATTGCTGCATGGCGCCTTTGTCGACAGCATCCAGGGCATCTGAAACGGCGCCGCGCACATCAAGCGAGGTCAAATCGTATCCATCGCCGAGATGAAAGACGCCGTGCTTCTGTTCGGGCGGAGGATAGCTGCCGGGCGTATCGAAACGCGGTGCGGGCCAGAACCTGGCACAGGCATCATCCGCAACTTCGGCATAGAGTGCTGCCGTCCAGATTTCGGCATCTCCACCAGAGGTGGCCGCAAGCCATAATGCGCCGCCCGACGCCTTGATCAACTCGGCATCAATGGCAAACTCGACATCAAAGGCGAAGCCAAAAAGCCTGGCCAGAAGTGGATCGCCCTGCAGGGCATAGTAGATCGCAAGGAGCTGGTCCGTCGCATCACTGGTCTCGGCCAGACGCACCGCGGCAGGGTCGGCCCTCAGAGCCGAAACAAAATTGTTGTAGCTCAGCGACCATTGTGTCCAGCTGCCGTAGACATGCCCTGCGCGAGGCTGGGTGTCTTGCGGGCCGCCCCCCAAGACACTGGACGCCGGCGCAACCGGCATTGCTGTTCGCCTTGGCGATGGTACGGGCATCGGAGAGCCCGTCAGAACGCCCTTGACGGCTTTGAATATTGCCAGGTTGCTCTTGCGCTCATCCTGTGTCGCATCGATGGCTGCTTTGAATCGCGCAAGATAGACCTCGGTTCTCAGTTTTGCGCTCAGTTTTTTCGTATCGTTACGTTTGGTGTCAGATTCCGGCAACAGCGACAGCGCGAAGCTCTCCTTGCTCTGCACACTCATCTGATCCAGGTTGAGCTGGTCCAAGGTGCCCCCTGGTTCGAGCTGGTCTCCAGGCAGGTAGGGTCCGATGCATAACTTGCTCACGACGCGCTGGGCGCGGGCGCTTTCTGTCTCAAGCGCATAGTGGCTTTGTTGATTCGACACGATGTCGCAGACTTGCAGTTTGGTGGCCGGATCGTGCTTTTCCGCGAGAAGGGCGCCATACTCATTCATCTGGCCGGTACCACCGCTTGTGTCGCCGACATAGCTGCCTTGGAGGTCGGCACCGATCTTGTTTCCCGACGCACTTGCCTTGATGTCAGCTATCAGTTCGCTCCAGGGTTCGCTCGGCCCGCTTTTGCCAATGGTATCGCGCCACAGGTCCTTGACCGCGTCTATGCCGCTGGCGCCGTCGAACGCCGGAAACCGAACGTCATCGATCTTTGTTGCGGCCGTCAGAGTTGGCGCACCCGCAGTGCAATAGTAGAAGTTAACCGAGTGCTTCTTCAGCACTTTGACGATCTCTGAGGGCCAGTTCGCCAGATTGACAGGTCCGCCAGCGTCCTCCTCCTTGGGGGTGACGATCAAGACCGCCTTCAGCCTGACCGTCTTCCCGTCGCCCACCGAGGTTACACCATTGGCAATCAGCCGCAAATTAAGCGAAACCTTTGGTTCAATCGCCATCGTTGTGGGTCCTACACGAGACTGAAGTCAAAATAAGAAGCGAATGCGCCCCAGTCCTCGGAGAGGCACACGGCGGTCGAGACTACGTCGGCGGGAGGGGATTTTATCGCTGCGGCCATCAGACCGAGGCTGCTCATCTGGCCCTGCGGGGCCGCTGCATGCTTACCGCCGCCGGATTTGCCGAATTGCTGCTGGTCGTGCTGGCCGGTCACACTGTAATTGTAGTCGATGAGGCCGCATGAAAATGAAAACGTGAAGATCGCTTCACCGTGCATCTGGCCGGTGTTGATGTTTTGCGACAGTCCAATGTAAAGCGTCGCCGAGAAGTGGAAGATCCAGATATTTGCTTGCCCGGCTGCGAGAAAACTGCCCCCGATCTCGGTCTGGTTGATGCCATCCACTTTCATCACACGGACGAAGGCACCAACCTGTATCTGTACCTGTGCGTGAAGCGGGCCAAGGTCCAGTGATCCACCAGCACCGAACAGGAATGCGGCCTCGAAGCCCACAATTCCGCCCGGGCCAGCGTAAATGGAGAAATGGCCAGAGCCCGCATAGGGCAGAAAGCAGATTGTCAACGGCGTCAGATGTGTGCCTAGGGAGGCCTTGAACAGCGCTTGTTGGTCCGTGAAAGGCAGTTCGGCAGAGACAGCGAAATTGATGTTGAAAATTGAAACCGGACCGATACTGATGGAGCCGAGATTTACGGCATAGCCGACGTCCAGCCCCCGCGTGCGTCGCAAGGGAGAGATCTGAACGGGCGAGCCGGAATTGGGACTGAGGACAGGGCCCAGCGATGCGAAGAAGCCGAGATCCTCTCCCAGGTTATAGGCATCGTACATCACATCAAAGCGTGGCGCGGCGCCGCCTTCGCTCGTGAACGACAGTCCACCGAAGTGCAGAGTCATTGCGTCCAGATAGTCGCCCACCAGCTTGACGGCGAAGGGGCCGAGTGAACCGTTCGTCGAAATCTGGGGAGAGCCGCCATTGAGCAGGTCCACCTCGATAGCGGTCCTAAGTGCGAAACGCGTACCCAAGGCCGCCTGAAAGATCTCTGATGCGCGAGGTTCCTCAGAGACGTAGCTGTCAAATTGATAGGAGAAGAGCGCCTTGGTTGGGATAAGCCGGGCAATGGCATCGAGAAGGACATCACGAAGCGCAGAGACGTCGATCAACGACAGCACTTCGCCCTTGAGGACTTCAACCGCGAGGTCACCGATCTGCGTGGCAATCTGCAACGGCGCCGCCCGTTGGGCAACGTCGGCCGCCCGCCAGCTGTTCGCGAAGCGCGCAAAATTGGCAAGGATTGTATCGGGGCTAGGTGGTGGAGACGGGTAGCTGACGATGTCAGACAGCAGCCGCTCTTCCTCTGCCAGACGGTCATTCGCCTCGAGAACAGCAAGCGTAGCGTCGTTGTCGGGAGCCTTGATCACATCCACAGGCGAAAGGAGCCCGTACACCGGTTGCACAAAGACCGAACGTCGAGCCCTCAGCGACAGCAGCGGAATATTGATGGTCTCTGCTGCACTGTTGCGAATTGTGTGCAGGGTTGCATAGCTGTTGAGCATCGCCTTGAGCGCTGTTTGCACCGGCCCCAGCGCCGCTCGTTGCAGAAATACTGGCCATCCACTGGCTCGCGCCTGCAGCGCACGCCATTCGGCGACGAGCATGGCTCCGGTATTGCAAAGATTGGTCAAAAGGTCGCCAAGCTGACCTTTGGGATCATCCAGCAGCGTCTGAACTGTAGTGGGCCGGACGCTGGAGATGGGGGCGGCCAGCAAACCCGTAAAGTTTGTAGGCAGAGGGCTCGAGATTGGCGTGAACCCGCCGGATTTCTCAACCGCCGCCTTTAATGCTGCCAGGGCCGCATTGGCATGGGTCTGCTGCGGATCGAGATCAAGCCCTACGCCATGAAGCGGCGCCACGATATCGGACTGCAATGTGTTGGCGGCATCGTAAAGAATCTTTGAGAATGCGGATGCAGAATTGAGTATAGTGACGATGCTATTTATCGCGCCCGCCCCCCAGGTTGCCAGAGTCCGTTCGATCGAGTCAATGTCCGCGCGAAGTGTATCAAAAACCTGTTTTGCTCCAACATCGACATCGCCACCCATCGCGTCGACTATTGACGTCACCGCCCCTATCGCGACATAGATGCCAACATTATTCACGATATCGCTATTTGCCTTGATGAAGCTGCTGACCATCGATTCGATCGAGGCAATATGCCCGATGGCGTTACTTACCAATGCGGAAGCATCCCGCTGGTACTGCAGCAGGGCATCTGCGAGCGCCTTGTTTGCCGTCGCAAAAGTGGTTGCCGCCACCAAGTCTCGACTCTTCTGCAAAAGCGCCAGGTCACGAACGAAATCGCAATACATGGCCGCGATTTCGCCAGTCAGTCCCAAAGGACTGGGGCTGCCGCCTCCCAGTAGAAAAACAGCAAAGTTGTCAATGAACTGGGTGTAGCCGCCTGAAGGTGCGGCATTGTCGATAGCTGTCCGAAGCGGCAGTCCGCTGCCGGCAACCTTGGTATCGAGCGCCTGCTCCACGCCTTTGATCTTATCGACCAGAGCCTGCATTGACGCCAGCATCTGGTCGACAGGCTGCATGATACCGCTGCCGGCCGCCGGGTTCGGCATTGGGAGCACACCCAGTGGCTTTCCAGCAATTGCGTAGTTCGCACAAGCTACCTTCTCGGCGGCAAAGGCGGTGGTATCACTTGGGAGCAGGGCAGACGCAGCCATGTCAAATTGCGCCTGCGCGTCCTTAAAGACATCGTTCAGCTTGCCGCGCGTCTCGGCAATCGTCGTGCTGGCGATCCCTGCATCACCAAAGCCAAACATCTGGTCGGCGAGTTGACAGATGTCGTCAACTGCGTCGCCAATGTCATCACGCTTGATGTAGTCCCGGAACTGCGAAAGCAGGCGCACCGCATCGGAAAACATTTCGTAGGCAGCGTAAATATTGGTGAGAAGGATCGGCAGATCCTGAAATGAATTCAATTCCTGCGCTTTGAATGACGTTAGATACACGTTCAAATAAGTCGCAAGAGCCGGCTTTACACCTCTAACTTGCGCATCGATATTACTGTTAGCATCGTCGACGGCCGCTTCGATTTTTTTATCGATATCCTGTTTTATATCGGCAATAAACGATCCCAACGTAATACTATTATTTTTGAGGTAAGCACCGACGGCAGCGCTGGCAAAATCTCGAATGTCCAGGCGAATTGCGTCAACGAGTTTATCCTGAATTGGCCGTATCAGCGCGCCCGTACCCGCCTCGAAAGCCTCGGCAAGGTCGACCAATTGGGGCGCAGGCATGGAATAGGTAAAGCCGTCCTCAACGGCGCTCCTGTCCTGGCCGGTGTCAGGGACAGAGGCTTTGATCCATGCATTCAGGTTCGCGGCGCCGGCGCTGAGTTCTGTGTCGACAACCGTCTCAAGGCTCTGGAGCGCCTGCGTCAATGGGCCTTGCGCATCGGCCAAGGCGGTCAGTTGGCGTTGCAGGACCGCTATCGCAGCCTGCTTCAGCCGCGCCACGGGATTAGAGGCAATGCGGTCCAGCGCGGACGCAAAGGACTTGGCGCTCTCGTAGACCTCGGTGAGATCAAGAGCGAGAGTGACGGGGTCGTCATCCTTCTCTGCCCGAGCGAGTTTGGTGTCGAGGTCTGCCAGGCCGTTGCTGATTTCCGGAAAGACCTTCGCCAGGCTCAACATGTTCCCGCCGGCTTTACCGCTGGCCAGGGTGGTGACGGCGTGGCGGAAAACCTCCGCCAGATTGAAAATGTTCCCGCCTGCCTGCCCCTTTATCAAATCATCGGCGCGCAGCCATTGGTCCTGAAATGTGCTCACAACAGCCCGCAAGGGGGCCAGGATCTGCGAATGCGTGAATTGCGTAAGCTTGTCAGCGTCCTGGCCGGACAGGACGTCAGCGCCGAACTGAAGCGTCTCCCGCAGGACTGGGGTGGCATCAGACAGGGTTGGAATATCGAATCCCAGGAAGTCCAGCAGCTTGCGGAAGCTGATTATTCCCAGCAGCTTGGCGTCCTCGCTAAAGAAGACTTTCAGGACGTTGCGGATATCTGCGAAACGGTCGTCAACAACACGTGCCGCCCGAGCCTTCTGGGCCGGAACACCAGCCGGGTTGCGGATGGCCGGCAAGCTGGCGGCCGCCTGTCCAATATAGTGGGCTTCCGGATCGAAGAAATCAGCAAGCGAAACCAGTCGTCCGAAGTCGGTTGGCGGCGTCGCGGCCTTTTCAGGATCGGGAATCAGCACAGGCGCGTCAGCGTTCACGACCATCACACCGCCACCGTTGTGGCTGTCCTCGCTGACGGGAGCAGTGGTTTCATACTGGATGACGCCACTCGCGCTGACCGGGCCGTTCTTGCGCCCCATGGCAACGATCAGTCCCGCGGGACGTCCAACGGCGGCAGCGCGCTCGCCATTGTCACCCATCGTCATATTCTCGGCGACGCGATGGTTCAGGTATATCTCAAGTGGATTGGTCGTGGGTTTGGCAGGCCCGCCGCCCGGATCCGGTGTAGCTGGCCGGGCGAAGCCGAAGCGGGCATAGCGGCCGTCATATTGCGTGTCGACATAGGCGGGCCGACCACCCGCCAGCCGCTCTTTCTGCGTGAGGCGGATCGTCGCCGTTTCAAGCGCCGGATAGAAGGAAGGCTGCTCGGCGCCCTCGAGAATTGAGTTTGTCTGGAATTTTGTGAGATCGCCGACCCACGCGCTGGTCAGATTTGCAACTTGTCCGGTTACGCTCAGGACCAGCTTCATTGTCTTGAACGAGCAATCGCCTGACCTGGTCTCGGAGGCAAATCTGATCTGTTGGTCGCCGAGTGCCACCGTGCGACGCGGCAGCCATTGTGAGGTACTCAGGTAGACAGATGCCAATGCACCAAGCGAAGCAGCATTGGTCGCAGCGATGTTGTCAACAAAGACCAGCGGCATCGACGTCGTCGCCCCGTCGATCGTCAGGTCGAACTTGACGAGGCCTTCGTCGGTTTCGTTGACACGAGGCCAGAATGCCAGTCCCGGGTTCGGACCTATGTCGATCCGTCCGCCTGACAGAGTCTCCGGCGTTGGGCCAGCGGGACCTTTGACATAAGGATCCCGCAAGTCGGGCGTCTGCAACGTGCGGATCGTCACATCGCTGGCGCACCACAGCCGGCCATCGAAGGGCTGCCCGACACAAGGGTAGAGCTGCGTCTTCCTGCCGATGCGCAAGAATATGCGCTGGAACAGCACCGCCTTGACGCCTAGCGTCTCGTTCCTGAGGAAAAGGCGCTCGGTCAGTTTCACCAGCGATGCGCGATGGCCGAGCGGGAAGAGATAGCCCTTGTAGACCACCTCGCCCACGATATCCCGGCCGACGACGATTTCGGAACGCCAGCGCTCAATCGAGAAGCCGTTGAATACCTTGCCGCCCCAAAGGTTGTCGGCACCGGCAGAGGGCGAAAAATGCGTGTCATGAACAAAGAAGGCACCGAGCGCGCTCAACTCGAGCTGCTGCGCGCGCAGCGGCTGTGGTCGCTGGATGGCCTGCGCGCCGTCTGCGTCTAGCACGGCAAATTCATCGCCAGGCTCGATCTGCCCGGAGTCGGGGACCAACGCCCCGGGCTGGCTGGTGTCGCTCATCCCGCGCTTGCCGATGACCGGCAGGCCATAGGCCGAAGACAGAAGCACAAGCTCGTGCCTGTCGTAGGCGTCAAGCGCATTGAGGAAATATTGCGAGCCGTTGAGCGCGTTGCGGGCGTCGCTGCGGTCACAAAGGCGGCGTAGGACGTTCCAGATGCGATCGCGCCAGGGACCCTTCGGTGCGCATAGATCAGCCTCCGTCACATCCTGCTGCGGGTTACCCGCCCGTATTCTCGAAGCCTCAGGCAGACTTTGGTTGACGTTCCCCGCCGTCAGGGTCGTTTCATCCATTTGCTCGGGGCCGAGGAACCATGGTGCAAGCGACCCATGCGGTGGCTCGCCCTGTCCGATTTGCCGGGGATCGCCGAACCCGGTTTTTCCAGGTTCCACCGGCTTGAGCCAGGTCAGTGCGCTCGGCCTGAGATCGGGAGAATCCACGACCCTGAGATTCGGCTCGATCGCGTCGATGTCGAGCCTTGCGGTCCATAGCGAAGCCCGCGCGCGGGCAACTGCATCACCCGGCTTCATGATGAGGTTGTCCGGCCGCGGCGGTTGGGGGTCGGGGCCAGTAGCGTCGTATTTCCCCTGTACCACCTGCCACGGCGGTTCGTACCGGTTGAGCCAGATGGCGTCCTGGGCGGTCGACAGGGTGAGCCGCGCCGGTATCTCGATTGCTGTCTCGAACGTCGTTGGCTTGTTCGCCAGCGCGGCCCGGATTTCGCCAAGTCGCTGCTCGGCCGTCACAGGGTGCCGTGAAAGGCCCTGGAAGGTGAGCACGTCACCATCATCAAGGTTGGCTGCTCGTTCGCCGATGGGCGGTACAATGCCATCGGGCGCCGCAGTGAACAATTTGCGCGCCCGCAAGGTCACTGCTGGCTCATGGCGCGACCAGTTCGTCAGTGCCTCAAAGGTGTATTCCAGCGGCGGATAATCGAATCCGCCGCCGCTCGGTGTCGAGGGTGCCGCGCCCGAGAAATGCGGAAGCCCTGCGTCCTCAGCGTTTGCGCCAGCGGTGGGCATGCAGTTGATGCGAAACGCAAGACGGGTCGGCCCGGAGAGACGCCCCTCGGTCAACTCCTTGAATTCATTGGGGTCGGCGCCGGCAATGTTGTCGACATAAAGCTTACCCAGCGCCATCTGACGTTTCCCGCGCAACGAACCGTCATCGTCATCTGCGGCAACAGGCCGATTGTATTTCGAAAGAAATTCGACCTCGCCCTTGTCCATCGATATTGGCCAAAGAGCCGATGGGAATGGCGGAACCGGACCGGTCCGGGACGTCGCGTAATTGTAGGCCCTCAGCATTTGATCGCGGTAGAAATCCCGGAAGACCCCATAGATCGGTTCGCTCTGCTCGAGAACGTTCTCGTTGCGAAGGGCGTTTTCCAGGTATTCATTGGCCGAAAGAGGAGGCGTAATTTCTGCGTCGCTTATCGGCAACCAATAATCCGGTTTGGATTTGCGAGAATCCTGAGCGACGATGCTTACTCTGTTAAATACGGCATCTATGGACTCGCTCACCGTCTTATCCGCCAACTTCAATGCGACGCGCCGGGCAAGCGCCATGGCATCAGGATCGAGGGCGAAAGGTCCAATATAGACCTGCTGGTCAGCAGGAAGTTTTTTTACATCCGGATCGGATGCATAGTTGTAACAGAATTTCGAAAAGGCATCTGTAAGAGCAATGTCGATTTTTTTCTTCTGGATGACCTTTCTATATTCCGCCAGCGCCTTGACGTCGCCGGCGTATTCAGCGAGTTTCTGGAAAATGGTGCTTCGATCGAGATCCGGGTCAGGAGGTGTGGCAACCACGTCCGGCAGCGGCGTCATCTGCCCGAATATTGCCTCCTCGAACACGTGCTGCGGGTTGAATTCGGCGACCAGCACCGGCCGGTTGTCGCTAAAGCGTCCGGGCTCCGTTTCGATGACGCGGCAATCTTTATGGGCAGGGTAGATGACTGGCTTCTCGCCCTTTGTCACCGCTACGGCGAGGTCGAGAAAGCGGAACCGCAGATTAATCAGGTCACGGTCGCGGCAGACTGCAAGCGTGGCACGGGTGAGATCAAACGATGCGATCTGGTGCCCCTGGTCGACGGCGCCGAGCCAGACAAAGCTCGACGGGCGGCGGCGCGGGTATTCCCCCGCGAACAGTTCTGGCATGGCCTCGCCGTCTTCGTACACCAGGCGCAAGTCCCCATAGCCGGCGGGGTCTGCAACATCGAACCGAAGTGTACTGTAGCTCGCGTCGGGCAGTGCCAAGTCGCTGGCGTGCAGTTCAAGATCAATAGCTATACGTCGAGCGGCGAAATCGCCGCCCGTCTTCGTTTGATCGAATACTGCCCAGATCGATGCGTCGAGAACACCACTTCGATCGCCAATCGCCGCTAGCGCTGACGGATCCATGGCGGCGGCCACGGAAGCGGTGTCGAGTACTGCAGCCTCAGCTTCCGACGTCCTTGCGGGTGTGAGACCGTTGACCTTCAATCGACCAGCCTGTGTTAGCAGGTTTTCCAGCCCATTGGCCTGGTCAGCCTCCTGGGTGGCATGAGCCACCTGTCCCCAAAGCGCGTTGCGCAATCGCTTGTCTGTGCCTGGCATCCGCCATTCGGTTACGAACAGCGCCTCGGTGAGCAACGATTCCGCGGTCACCGAATTGCCGTCCAAGACCGTCAAGCGCGACTTGCCGAAAGTCAGCTTGGCGTATGTCGTGAGGGCGCCGCTATCACGAACGAGCGGCGAGCGAATGCGTCGAACCTCCAACTCGGCATGGCCATCCGAAGGATCACCGACAATTCGGATACGGACCTTCTTGACTTGCCCGAGGATAAAACTGGCCGGGATTGCAACCGATCCCTTGTCCACGACAGCGCCGGCGCAATTTGTCGTGCCTAGAAAGAATGGTTCCTTCTGATCCTGGAAGAACCATCCGATACAGAGATGCTTCGCCGTCACACGACCGGAGAAGGCGCTGACCGCTGGACTCGCCGGTCGCGACAGGTGCCAGACGCCATTCGCATCAAATTCCAGCAGCGGGGGGTCGTTGGTCTTTTTCGCAACCGACGCCCTCTCGTCGAACATCTGTGTCAGCCATTTGCCGGCGCGGTCCTGGTCGATGAAGCCTCGCAGCGGAACGCTGCCTGCGTCGAGTATGGCAAAGTTTCGAAACGGTACCTGATCGCTGGTCCAAGGGCCACCGGCTGCGCCGCCCAGTGGGGCCTTCAGTCGAAACGCCCAGTAACCGCCCGGGGTGCCTGGCGAGATATGCCTGAACTGGAATTCAAACGCCATCGGCGGCGCGCCGCCCAGACTGGCGTCTCGTACCCAAAGCGATTTCTTCTCGTCATCCCGCGCGTCTACGACTATGTCGAACCAGGCGGCAGGGCCGTACGACTCAGCCTTTGTCTCCCAGTTCCACTGTAGTGACCGATTTTCACGCTTATGCGGGTCTACGGGAAATTCGCGAATGTTGAGTCTTGACCCATCTGACGAGAGATCAAACTCGATGCTCGTGTCGGAATCGTCATTGCTGTCGGCGAAAGTCGCTTCCGGAGCCACCGGCAACACCGCACTTGCCAACAGAAATCCGCGCCGAGATATATTCGGGCTCAGGATTGCGCGCCAGCCCACTGGCCGCGGCACCGATCCGTCGTCGCCTCGCATCCCATGCTTGGAGGTCATTCAACGCCCCTCTGGTGGAATTTTACTTAGATAGCGATTATCAACTTCAGGTCTACCGGGCAGAGCGTTTCTTCACAGTCGGCTTCGTTCCTGCTTGCCTTCTCCTGAATTTGGCGATGGCGCGCAGCGCAGCGGCGTTCTCTATTACTGAGAAGGCATCGCCGTCATCGACGGGTTTGCGGCTGCCGCCCTGAAACCTAATCGTTCTTTCGCGTGCCGCCTGTCCGACCCATTGATCATGTACAACCAGGCCACTACCATCCCGTCTGATGAAAATAGCCGCATTGGAGCGTCCCTCAGTGTAGTTGGTATATTTTCCGTTTTGAAAGGTTGCTATTGCGGTGCCGGTAGCTATTCCCGAATCTCTTCTTTAACCCTGTGCCTACCGCGACGTAACCGGGCAGATGGCAGCGGCCTTTACATATGCCACACACTCCCCATCTCCAACCACTTCCCGAATGTACCCGTCGGGCACCACGTAGCCCGCAAATCCCTCCACAGTACAAATGGCCCTCAATTTCGCGATTGCTACGACATTGCCGTATATTGAAGAAGCGGCCCTATACAGTTGCGCAAAATGGCGGCAACCCCCACCTTTACGGCGCTTTTCTCTACCAAGCATCCGCCTAGATACGATCGGTGTCAAGTAACATGTCTTTAATTTATAGTAGTTGGGTAATGAGAATTCACTCCGGGAAAACATAATAAAGTTGACACTCTCTTGTGGCGGCAGTGGACATTTCAGTGGACCTACTTTTATTCACCTGAAAAACACGGGCGGTCCAGGCCAGCTCTGCATATGCCGGAGTACTGTTCTTGGCAAATAGCCGCGAGCACGCTTTCGTTTTAGCAGGTCGAGGAACAACGAAACCGCTTCCTCTTCCCGTTGGAAAACAGACTGTTTCTCCTGGCCACGTTTTCCGATCCATCCCCGGGCTCCAATGTTTCTTCGAGTGCATGTCCATCCTTGTCTGGCGTTGAGCTCATAGGATACCCGAGACACAATGAAGCCGATGGCGGATATACAGGCGGTTGTTGTAGGCCAGATTGAACCATCTCTGGACAACGCGCTGAACGAGGCAGGAACCTGCCGTCGCCGCTCCAAGGCCGGGCAATCTCTGCGATTGGTGGTGTCAGGGCCGCGGGAAACAATCTCAGTGGCGTTTTGAAGGATTTGAACTCCGGCAGAAACTCCCGATGACAGCGGACGTGTGTGTGTCGGTCAACGACAGGTTGTCTCTGGTGGGATTGGTGATCAGCCTTAGGCGCGACGCGCTTCAGTCTGCGACGATTGTTTTAGAGAAACTCAGTGCGGCGGTGGACGTCCTTTCACTAACTACGCTCCGTATACAATCAGGTCTTACAGCGTTCGCGACGGACGATGCGAGGGCTTGCCGCGACGCAATCGGCCAAGTGGGAGAGGGCGTGATCGACTTGGTTCGAGCGATTTCGAGCGTGGACACTTTCGCAAGTGGCAGTGCGGCACCTGTCCAAAAGATGAAGGATCTTGTGACCGAACTGCAAAAGTAACGGGAGCTGTCAGCGACGCGGGAAAGCAATTGTTGGACGCCGTGGCCGCCGCGGAGACATCTGCCAAAAGTGTTGCGAACAGGTTCAACAATCAGATCAAAGCATGGAAAGACGCTATCGCAAAGGGCGCGCGAGACCCAATGCTGCGCACCCGAAACGATAACGGAACCCGTGGAAGGCTTCCTTCAACCAATCAAGCTACAGCGTTGGCACCTGTCTTTGCCGATCCCGGACGAGGACCAGAAGAAGCGACTTTCGGTTCGGGTGAGTTTGGAGTCGGCGCACGCAAACTCCCATGCGCGGCGGGCGGGGGAGGCGCAAAGTTGACACAGCTGCCTGTATTTCAACCGTCCGCACTCGACGGCCCGTTGGCGTTCCTTCCCGAGCCAATCGTCGTCGAACTCAGCATCTAGACGGAGGTGCAACTGTTTCGATTTAAAAATCGCGTTGGGTAAAGCGTTCCCGGCTGATACGGCGAAGTTCGATCGGCGAGGCGCACGTTTTGTAACTCAGCGAAAATTAGTCATGCAATTGTAACTGTTGAAGGATCGCTCAAGTAGTAGCCGCAAAATATTGAGTAATCTGCACGATCGCAGTTTTCGGGGTCGCTGATTGGATTGCCGCTCTCATCGACATTTTTTGCAGGAAACTGGCCTCTCTTGTGTGACCAAAACGAATCGTCGTCCAATCTGTACCAATGGTAGTCATACGATGGCCAGATCACCAGCGCAACGTAGTGCCCGGCGATTGGCGTCGAGGCAGGCCTTCCGCTGGCCACCAACCCGTCGCGCGTGCTCGCAATCCCCACGTTTCCGCATTCAAAGGCGGAGTATATTAGCCCGGTGCCGCGGCCGGGTTGCGCGATGGTATTGGTAATGATGTCATTGGCGTAGTTGTAGCAATTGTTTGTCGTTTGAATGGTTGGATCGTCATTCCATTTCCCAGGATCGTATGGAACCGGGGATAGGATGTGCATATTCGGTCCGGCGGTGAATTTATTCGGAATCTGCAGTTTCCGTTCAACATGCGCAATAATGTCTGGCTTGAGCAAACGCCGCGCTGTGTCCAAAAGAAACCGTTCAATCTTCCGATCGCGATCTATCCGACTTGGGACCAAGCGCGCCACATCCACCACGCCTTCTGATATCACAATCGTCGGGTAAAGGGACTCAAGAGCTGAGTCGATGCGAAAGCCAACGTAGCCTAATCTCCCGGCTACAGCGGGCGGCTTCAGGAGACTTTTTTCTTGAAGGCTTCCAATCAATTGACGCAGCTGATTGATTTCGTGGTCAGACAATTCCCAAGTTGGATTGGGCGCTCCAGAGAAGACGTCGAGAGTTACAACGGCTGTCATCGGGTGATACCTATGCTTGAGTGGATTTTTCTCGTAAAGTATCAAGTACACTTCAACAGAAGACAAGAAGTAATTGCAGCGAATTAACAAAATGCAACTCGAAAAGATGAAATGTTTGATTAGCGCCCAATAGACGCGACTGATTGTGAAATTTAGCTCTGGTACTGAAGTGTCGTTTGGCTATGCAAAGTGCTCTTCAGGCGCGGGAAGGATGCTTGAGAAGCCGCGCCCTTGAGCATATAGCAAAGGCTGATTTCCCCTGTGCTCTCGAATAAATTCGGTTGCGCGTATTTCGCCGTTAGCCAGCTTACAACAAAAGGGGTCTTCCACACTTTGTGTGGTTAACAGACCGTTAGCGATGGCGCCGGTATGAGCACGCATGCGAACGAAATCGAAATGGTCACCCGGTCCGGTTATTAGAGTGCAGAGCGTCGTGTTTAGCGATGAAGGCAAATGGGTCGTGTCTACCTGCGGACCAACGGGACAGCCTCTGGTATCTTCCGATCAACGAAGCAATGCACCTCCTCCCGCAGAGCTTCGTGTTTCAGGCGACCCACTCCTCCTCCCAACCGCTCCTCCCGCGGCAGGCTTTTTCGTTTTCCGATACATTCAAGCTCTGAGTTCAGGCGTCAAAGCAGACTGCCCTGTTCCACCGGCTCTCCGGATTTCGAGACGATCGTGGATCCGTACGGTTCGCGTGAGGAAATGATCAGCGCGTCGTTGGGTAGTGGACGGGCCAGTTCCTCGGCCTCGTCCCAAGGCGCCCGCATCCAGGTGTCGGTCTCTTCCTTCGTCAGCAACAAGACCGGCATGGCCTTCTCATGGATCGGCTTCACCGGGTCGTTGGGATCCGTGGTCAAAAACCCGTAGAGATCATCGGTGGTCAGGCCGTCCCTGACCTTTCGGACACTCTGCCACTGCGGCACATGGAGACCGGCAAAGAACATCAGCGGCTTACTTTCGTCGCGGGCGAACCAGGCATTGGGCACGTTTCCGCCATCTTCCCGGCTGGCCGGATCCGGTTCCGCGAAGCTGGTGACCGGGACGAGGCATCTGTTTTCGACGCCGAACCATCGCTTCCAGTGCGGAAAACTGAGCTTGCGCACGTTGGTCGTGCCGCGGTCGGCCTCCATGCGGATCAGTTCTTCGAGATCGAAAGCCTTGCCCTTGGCTGCCAGTTTCTCGGCCTTGGCTTTGGCCGCCTTCTCAAGTGCGAAGCGCGGCGAGGGCAATCCCCAGCGCGCATGGACCAGTTGCTTCTTTCCGTCGGCGGTGTTGCGGACGATCGGCCCCATCTGATCCGGGTTCATTTGGTACGCCGGCATGAGGTTGATCATGCTCTCGGCGTCCTGAGCCCACATGGCAACCCAGTCCTTGTCTTCCATGCGGTACAGATTGCACATGGGCAGTGACCATTCCCGTGAACACTGCGAGCATCGTAACCGATGGAATTGCCAAATGCCAACCGGCGGATAAGTTGCGAATCCGACGAAATTTATTTCCGCTTCGACCAAATCGCCGCAATTGGCCCATGGCCATGATTTGCAAGGCGAATCTCTTGGTTTCCTAAAGTTGAGAGATAATATTCCTATTCTCGGTTGCTTGACTCTTCGAGTCCTTCGGAACAGATAGTGAACATCTGCATTTGAACGACATGAAGTCGAAACTCCAACACGGCCTTCAAGGGACGCGTGAATGATGACTGCTGCCCGCAACAGGGTAATTACCGAGCTACGTGACCGTATCGCCTCCCTTGAGGGCGGATCGACGAGGAAGGTCGGCTGCCTTGCTTTTGGGGTTTCCGAAATAGACGCAGTGCTTCCGGGCGGCGGTTTGGCTTATGGCGCCTTGCACGAGTTTGCCGGTGGCGGGTCCGGAACGGTCGATGGTGCGGCTGCCGCCCTCTGCGTTGCCGGGATCGCTGCGCGAACCAAAGGGCAGATCCTTTGGTGCATGACGCGTCCAGACCTGTTTTTCCCGGCGCTGGCGCTGGCGGGTCTTCATCCCGATCGCGTGGTCTTTGCCGAAGCCGATAGGGAAGAGGATGTCCTGGCGACAATGGAGGAAGGTCTTGGCTATGGTGGCCTGGGCGCCGTGGTCGGTGAGCTCGTCCGTCTTCCCATGACCGCGTCTCGCCGGCTTCAGCTTGCGGCCGAGAAGACCGGAACGATCGGGCTGGTCGTGCGACGATGGCGGCGGCAGACGGAGGCATCGGATTTTGGCCAGCCGACGGCGTCGACATCCCGGTGGCGCGTCAGCGTACTGCCATCGGAAGAGCTACCGGTTCCGGGTGTTGGACGGCCGCGATGGCTCCTGGAACTGATGAGAGTGAAGGCGGGTGAGTGCGCAGAGTTTATCGTAGGAGCGTGCGATGCCAAGGGTCGTATCCATTTACCTTCCGGATCTCGCGATCGACAGGATCAGACGGGCCGACGGCGCGGGAATGCTGTCCGCTGAGCGGCCGCTTGTCGTCGTCGCGAAGAGTGGTTCCAAACGCTGGATCGCGGCGGCTGATGAAACAGCCCGCTCCGCGGGTCTTCACATTGGCATGCCGGCCGCGAAGGCGCAGGCCATCGTCCAGGGTCTGCAGATGGTCGACGCCGCTCCGGTCGCGGACGGTGCGGCCCTCGAACGCCTCACGCTCTGGGCGTTGACGCAGTACACGCCGATTGTCGCAATGGATGCGCCCGACGGCATCGTCATGGACACCGAAGGCGCCGATCATCTCCAGGGCGGCGAGGATCGATGCTGTCCGGCATCGTCAATCGCTTCCGCGCCAAGGGGCTGACCGCGCGGGTTGCGATTGCCGACAGCTGGGGTGCGGCGCATGCGCTGGCACGGGTCAGCAAGCGCGATACCGTGATCGCTGCGCGCCATGAAACATCGCGTTTCGTCGAACGGCTACCGATATCATCATTACGTTTGCCTGCGGAAACCGTGGTTGGCCTGCGGACCCTCGGGTTTCAGACGATCGGCGAGCTGTCGTCCACACCACGCGCGCCGCTTGCCCTTCGCTTCGGTCCCGAAATCGGCCGTCGTCTCGACCAGATGTATGGGCGGTTGCCGGAGCCGATCGATCCGATCCGTCCGATGGATGTCATCGAAGTCAGCCGCGCCTTCGCCGAGCCGATCGGCGCTCCCGAGACCATCGCCAAATACGTCTCGCGGGTTGTCGTTGAACTCTGCAAAGCGCTCCAGCAGAAGGGTCTGGGTGTTCGCCGCGCAGATCTTCTCGTCCACAAGGTCGACAATACCATGCAGGCGATCCGTGCTGGAACCGCGAAACCCGCTCGCGACGTGGCCTGGCTGACAAAGCTCTTCAAGGACCGGATCGAGAAGATCGAGCCGGGCTTCGGAATCGAGAAGCTCTCGCTGGTGGCTGTCATCGCCGAACCGCTCACTGAGACGCAGAAAGCATCCTCCCTGATTGAGGAGGAGATCGTCGCTATCGCGCCGCTGATCGACGTGATCGGCAATCGCGGGCAGCGTGTCTATCGGATAGTGCCTGTGGCGAGCGACGTGCCTGAGCGCAGCGTCAAGCGGGTGAGTGGGGTTGCCGGGGAGACCGGTGCATCATGGAGCTTGCACTGGCCTCGGCCGGTTCGGCTCCTCTCCCGTCCGGAGCTCATCGAGGTGATCGCGCTCCTGCCGGATCATCCGCCTGTGTCGATGACCTGGCGCGGCAAGCGACGGCGGGTGAAACGCGCTGACGGCCCGGAGCGGATTTTCGGCGAGTGGTGGACGAGAGGATCCGAGTTCGATGCGGTGCGTGACTATTTCGTGATCGAAGATGAGAGCGGCGAACGGTTCTGGATATTCAGGTCGGGCGATGGCATCGATGCTGCGACCGGCTCACATAAATGGTTCCTGCACGGGATCTTCGCATGAGATATGCCGAGCTCCAGGTCACGACACATTTCTCATTCCTGCGAGGGGCATCGTCGGCGGATGAACTGTTTGCGACCGCCAAGGCGCTCGGCATCGAGGCGCTCGGCGTCGTCGACAGAAATTCGCTCGCCGGCATCGTCCGGGCTCTCGAGGCGTCCCGCGCCACAGGCGTTCGCCTCGTGGTCGGTTGTCGTCTCGATCTGCAGGACGGCATGTCGATCCTGGTCTATCCGACCGATCGTGCCGCCTATTCCCGACTGACCCGTTTGCTGACGCTCGGCAAGGCGAGGGGCGGCAAGGCCAACTGCATCCTGCATCTCGACGACGTCGCACTCTATGCAGAAGGCCTGATCGGTATTCTGGTGCCCGATCTACCCGACGAGACCTGTGCCGTGCAGCTCAGAAAGATGGCGGAGATGTTCGGGGACCGGGCCTATCTCGCGCTTTCCCTTCGCCGGCGGCCGAACGACCAGATGCGGCTGCACGATCTGTCGAACATGGCCACACGCTTCAAGGTGAAGACCGTTGTGACGAATGACGTCCTTTTCCACGAACCGTCGCGCCGTCAGCTGCAGGATGTCGTCACCTGCATTCGCACCAGAACCACGATCGATGACGTCGGTTTCGAGAGGGAGCGCCATGCGGATAGATTCCTCAAACCGCCCGAAGAGATGCAGCGGCTCTTCCCCCGTTACCCGGAAGCATTGGCCCGGACGACGGAGATCGCCGATCGCTGCCGGTTCTCGCTAGATGAACTCATCTATCAGTACCCCGAAGAAGCCATCGTCCCAGGCAAGAACGCGCAAGCGTCTCTCGAGCATTATGTCTGGGAATGCGCGCCTGCACGCTATCCGGAAGGTCTGCCGGACAACGTTCTGAAAATCATCCGGCATGAGCTCGACCTCATACGGACAATGAAATACGCACCCTACTTCCTGACGGTGTTTTCGATTGTCCGATATGCCCGCAGCCAGGGCATTCTCTGCCAGGGGCGGGGATCCGCCGCCAACTCCGCCGTCTGTTATATCCTCGGGATCACGTCCATCGATCCGGAGACGAACGATCTGCTGTTTGAGCGTTTCGTTTCCCAGGAGCGCGACGAGCCACCGGATATCGATGTCGATTTCGAGCACGAGCGCCGCGAGGAAGTCATTCAGTGGATCTACAAAACCTACACACATCAGAAGGCAGCACTCTGCGCGACCGTGACACGCTATCGTGCAAAAGGAGCGATCCGTGATGTCGGCAAGGCACTCGGTCTGCCGGAGGATGTGATCAAGGCGCTGTCATCGGGCATGTGGTCCTGGTCCGCCGAGCTGGTCAGCGACCGGAACCTGCGGGAACTCAATCTCAATCCCGATGACCGCCGCCTCGCATTGACGTTGAAGCTTGCACAGCAGCTGATGGGCGCCCCCCGGCATCTCGGCCAGCATCCGGGTGGATTCGTGCTGACGCATGATCGGCTCGACGATCTCGTCCCCATCGAGCCTGCATCAATGGCCGACCGGCAGGTGATCGAATGGGACAAGGACGATGTCGAAGCTTTGAAGTTCATGAAGGTGGATGTCCTGGCGTTGGGGATGCTGACCTGCATGGCAAAAGCATTCAAGCTGATTGAGGAGTATAAGGGCGAAACGATCGATCTGGCGAATATCGAACAGGAAGACTCTGCGACCTATGCGATGATCCGAAAGGCCGACACTCTCGGGACGTTCCAGATCGAAAGCCGGGCTCAGATGGCGATGTTGCCGCGGCTGAGGCCGCGGACCTTCTACGACCTCGTCATCGAGGTAGCCATCGTCCGGCCCGGGCCAATACAGGGCGACATGGTGCACCCCTATCTGCGCCGCCGCGAAGACAAGGAACCGGTCGTCTATCCGACGCCCGAACTGGAAGCGGTGCTTGGAAAGACACTCGGCGTGCCTCTCTTCCAGGAGTCGGCCATGAAGGTGGCGATGGTCTGCGCCGGCTTTACCGGCGGCGAGGCCGATCAGCTTCGCAAATCGATGGCAACGTTCAAGTTCACCGGTGGCGTCTCAAAATTCAAGGACAAGCTGGTCTCCGGCATGGTGAAGAATGGATATTCGCCGGAGTTTGCTGAAAAGACCTTTTCGCAGTTGGAGGGGTTTGGATCCTACGGTTTTCCGGAAAGCCATGCTGCGAGTTTTGCGCTCATTGCCTATGCCTCGAGCTATGTGAAATGCCATTACGCCGACGCCTTCTGCGCGGCCTTGATCAACAGCCAACCTATGGGTTTCTATGCGGTCGCCCAGATCGTCGGCGACGCCCGCAACCACGGTGTGGAGATCCGGCCGGTCTGTATCAACCGCTCTCGCTGGGACTGCACGCTCGAGCCGGTAGTGGGTGACGAGCGACGTCATGCCGTCCGCCTGGGTATGCGTCTGGTGCGTGGACTGGCCGCAGTCGATGCGGCTCGCATCGTGGCCGCCCGTGCCGATCAGCCCTTCGACAGCGTCGATGACCTGTGGCGGCGCGCGAGCGTTCCGGCAGCATCGTTGGTCGAACTGGCGGAGGCCGACGCTTTCCTGCCATCGCTCGAACTTCAACGTCGCGATGCGCTGTGGGCGATCAAAGCTTTGCGCGACGAGCCGCTGCCGCTCTTTGTTGCTGCGGCCGAGCGCGAGATGAAGACGATCGCCGAGCAGCAGGAGCCCGATGTCGAACTCCGGCAGATGACAGATGGCCACAATGTCATCCAGGACTACAGCCATACTGGTTTGACCCTGCGCGAGCACCCGATCGCGTTCTTGCGCAAGGACCTTGCCGCACGAAGCATCGTCACCTGCGGAGAAGCCATGTCCGCCCGCGATGGCCGTTGGTTGATGACCGCCGGTCTCGTTCTCGTCCGTCAAATGCCGGGTTCGGCCAAGGGTGTGATGTTTCTGACGATCGAGGACGAGACCGGCCCGGCAAACGTCGTTGTCTGGCCGAAGCTCTTCGAGCGGCGTCGGCGCGGCGTGCTCGGATCGAGCATGATGGCGATCAATGGCCGCATCCAGCGGGAAGGGGACGTCGTGCATCTCATCGCCCAGCAGCTCTTCGATCTCTCGGGCGACCTATCCGCACTGGCGGATCGTGATGGAGAATTCAAACTGCCGACGGGCCGTGGTGACGAGTTCGCCCACGGTTCGCCGGGCAGCCCGGATTCGCGAGATCGAGCGCCGGCGGTCAAGACGAGGGATATTTTCGTTCCAGCCTTACATATCGATGCGTTGAAGGTGAAGGCCAGGAATTTTCACTAATGAATGCAGCGTGATAGCTCATCCTTGATGGAGAATGCGGCGGTTCGACTCCGTTCAAGACCTTCGGTTGCGCAATGACGGGGCCGGCGGATCACATCGTTTCAGGAGGTTCACAGTCAGGTCCGCTTACGGCCCTAAGAGATGTCATAAATTCTTCGCGAGCACGGCGAATACGAACTTGTCAAAACCGGTTCGCACTTCGATGAATGCAACATCCAGGAAGCGCTGCGCGCCGGCTGCCACAACCTGATCGTCCAGCGAGGACGGCGGCATGCCGGTCGACATCGAACTTCTCGATCGTGACATCAGAATCTTTGCCACCGGCCGGAAAAGCCGGCAGTTCAGCGATACCGCCGACGGAGCCAAGGCCAGCGCCATCGTTTACAGCTTGGTGCTGACCTGCCGCGCCCCACGCGTCGAGTCGCTCGCATGGTTGCCCCACGTCCTCGAACGGCCTCAGCGCGCTGCCAACAGTGATATCGACCAAGCTTTCGAACAGGTCAGGGGCCTAGATCAGTTTCCCGCGAAAGTCAGTCCGCGGAATATGGTCTTAAATCCGTATGGAAAGGAACAATCGCTATGGGTGCAATGCTAAGAAATGCGTTTACAACGGGAGTGGTAAGTGTTAAATAGCATATAAATAAATTCTTCCGTTAACTTAGTAATAATTACGAGGATAAGCCTTATGGGCTAGGCTTGGAGGGGTATATATGAAATATTATACGATTTCTATAATTCTCTCTGTTTCTACATTGCTGTACCTCGGAAATGCTCGAACGTCCGAAGCGCAAACAACGTGTGAGCCTCCTTCTACATGGATTTCCCATGCAGTTGTTCCGCCTCCGGACAACAATACAGCACCGTCATCAAATTGTGCCTTCCATGTCTGGGCGTGGAACACCTTTCTCTGGATCACGCAGCCTGTGGAAGAGGGTGCACTCCGCTTCAAAGCTTTCGCTACCCTGGACGATCTATTCTCCAGCACCGCCTCGGCCATGCGCTTTTCCGCTCTGCCGAAAGAGAAGGTGCTAAAATTAACGGTGCGCGTGAATAAATCATTCGAGATGCAGGGGCTGGACAGCATCTTTCAAGCCGGAAGACGAGGCGTGCTGATTCACGGGCCGGGAACGGACAGCGGTCGGGCGGTTTACTACTCCCAGAATGTCGACCCGGTTTTTTATGAGTTCGTTCGCACGAACAAGTACTACTTGCCGGATGAATATGAGAAGGCACAGGCGACGGTCAATTTCCCCGTTGGTGCAATGGAATTCAAGTATTCGTGGAAAGTCGTTAAAGAGGGCGAGGATACCTCGACGTTTTATGTGACCAAGGCGGAGATATTTCTCCTGACTGAAACGACCGATAGCACAGGCAAAACCACGGTCGTGGTCGATCCGAGCAAGACCAAGACGGTCGATGTTGCGCTGGTGGGCGTGCATGTCGTCGGCGTCGTGAAAGACCATCCCGAGTTCATCTGGGCAACCTTCGAACACAAGGACAACGCACCGGATTTGCCGGCGGGCATGAGCATGACCGCGGCGGAGCCGGTCAGCGATCGCGATTGGACATTCTATCACAAGAACACGCCTGCCAGCGACAGCAATCGCAATCCGGCCGACAATCCGACCTCCCCAATGAAGCTGGTCGACGCAGACAAGCAGCTGCTGTCGCCGGTCGTGAATATCTACCGCGCCTTCCCCTTTGGTGGTGGGACGCCGGAGAATATCGCCAATATCCGCTCGCTCAACGAAAGCGTCCAGACCAAGGTGCTCGCTGGCAGCGTCTGGGCCAATTACATGCTGGTAGGCGGCGTCTGGAGTAAACCGAACAATGTTTCGCCCGGAGCGGTGATAGTGCCGCAACTCGGGTCGGTGAGTCTTGCCAATACCACGATGGAAACCTTCGATCAGCTTTTCCCAAATGTGAATTGCTTCGCCTGTCATAAAACGACCGAGGAGCCGGCGGACGGCATTACAATTCCGGCAAAGAACATGAATCTCAGTCACATCATGACCAATGGCTATTTCCGGCAGCGGGTGGCCGGCAAATAATTCGGAGCTCGACAAGATGACCGACGTGACAGACTGGACCTGGATCGTTGCCGGCGATGTGCCGGTTTCGAATTCTCGTACGGACGATATCTGGTTCTTCGACGAAAACAACGGCTGGCTTGTAAACAGCAACGGGCAGGTGTGTCAAACGACGGATGGTGGGCTGACATGGCGTCAGAGGCGCTTCATTGATTCGTCGATGGCCGGATTCCCTTATCTGCGCTGCATGGCCTGGCCGAATGAGCGGGTCGGCTGGATCGGATCGGTAACCAAGTTTTCAGCCGGCAAGGAATATCTGGATATCCTGCTGCACAAGAGCGAGGACGGCGGAGAGACCTGGACGGCACTGACCAACATGCCGCAGGATGCTCCGGCTGGAGTCTGCGGACTGTTTGCCGTCAGCGAGCATGTGGTCTATGGCGCCGGCACCAATGACCCAAGCCTGGCGGGGCCTGGCGTCGTCAAGACGACCAATGGCGGCGCCAGCTGGACATATATCGATATGTCCGAACATGCAGACAACCTGATAGACGTCTATTTCTCGGACGAAAATACCGGCTGGGTGGTTGGCGGCAAGATTAGTCCGAGCTGTCCCACGACCAAGCCCGGTTACGAGACTGCGCCACAATACGCGCCATTAAGGCCGGTCGTGCTGAAGACCACCGATGGCGGCACGACCTGGACGAACAAGGCTGCGGGCGTGAACTTCGATTGCGGGGAATGGGGCTGGAAGATTCAGTGGCTCGATGCGATGCACGGATTCGTCTCGCTGGAGAACTTTACCGCTGCCGCAATCCTGGTCACCACAGATGGCGGCGAGAGCTGGACACGCAAGCCCATCGTCGATGGCGCCGGGACGCAGATCAACGAGGATCTGGAGGGGGTCGGCTTCATCACGCCAAAATCCGGTTGGGTCGGCGGCTGGGGCAAGGAGTTCACGGGGCTGTTGAACAGTGTGACAGTCGATGGTGGCGACACGTGGAACAGTCAGAACAGCGATGCATCCATGCCTGCCTCGGATCTGCGAACCCGCATAAACCGGTTTCGTTTTCTCGGCAATCCGATCCGCATGGGCTATTGCAGCGGGCACGCGGTCTATAAAGGCGGACCCAAGAGCCAGATGGTTGCCAAGTCGGCGCAGGCTGCGACGCGGGTGGCTGCGGCGCCAGGTTTCGCCATGGGGTATCTATCCGAGGATACAGCCGGCACGGTCGAGATCAGTTATGTGCTGGAATCGGATGCGAATCGGATCTTTGTCGGCATCTGGAATCATTTCGCCTTTCACATCCGCACGCTTGTCGACAACAGGCCGCAGGCGAAAGGCCGCCACAGCGTGATCTGGGATGGGCGCGACGACGAAGGCAAACGTCTTGCGGGCGGCGTCTATATCTGCCGGATGTCGGTGGATGGCAGGGCAGGAGAAAGCCAGATGGTCCGCCTGCCGACGATATAGTTGCTTTTTTCATGTCAAGGGAGAGATGCCATGACGGTTACCTGGGATATCATCAAGGGATACTTTACCGATATGGATGTGGATCATATGAAGCAGGTCTCGGGATCCTGGCCGAAGCCGCTTGATCTGCATGACGAGCAGAGCGTGCTCTACTATGCCGCACAGATACATGCCTCAGTCAAAAGCGGCACGATGCCTATCGGTGAGCCCCGGTGGAGCCAGCAGTGGGTCGATGATTTCTATCAATGGTGGCACTCCAGGGATCCAGCAGCCGATGCAAAACGGATTGGCTAACCAGACGGGCATAGCTGAACTACGGCCAGGCGACGGTCGCCGTTCTGGCATCGGTGAGGGTCTGTGTTACGACGAGGGGATGAGGCAGGCGGCGGCGCGCGGCATGATCAAGTTTGTCGAAGGATCGACTACTGGCGGGGAGCCGGATTTTTTCTCGCATCTCAGCCCCCGGTCCAGCGCTGCTCTTGATCTAAGACCATCCAATACGCGTCCGTTGTGCCCGGAGGCGCTTACATTCCTGCAGGGGCTGTCTGGGCGCGAATGCCCCAGGGTTCTGGAACTGGGGCCTGGTGCGGGCGTGTCCGCTGCGGAGATAAAGGGCAGGCTGCCGGGATGCCGACTGGAGACGGTGTCGCTGTCGCCGATCAATCCATTTCTTTGGCCGACACGCCGGCACGCGATCCCCGCCTCGGGATTTTCTATGGTTCCGAGGCAGGATCCATACATTGATCTGCAATATGTGGGCGATGTCGATCATGCTCTGGCCGCTATGAAACAGCAATTCGATTTCATTTACGACAGTTTTGGAGCTTTGTTTTGGCAACTGACGCACGCGGCTCGAGAACGTTGCTTCCTCAAGGCCCGGCGACTTTTGCAAAGGGTCGTCGATTTGGTGAGGCCGGGTGGAACGCTATTCGTCGCGGCATCCGACGGGCAACTATGGCTGGAGCATCTTCTCAACTGTCATGCTGCTCCGGAAGACAGGATAACTTTGTTCCCGCCGATGTTTAAGTCCACACAGATGCGTAGCTGTGCTTTTGAAAAAGATGGGCAGAGCAAGAAGACATGACCGCATGGCGGCACGTTGATCGCGATGTCACCGGGCATGGCAAGATGCAGACACATGTTTCGCAAACGTTTTACGAGCCACGAACCGAGGGAGAGAAACGATGCCAAAAACACCCGTCGACAAACCGCATCACCGAACATGCGCCGTGATGCCGCACCATTACTTCCTGGCGGAGACCGATGCCGTTTATCGAGACAATCGACGGATGATAGAGTCAAGCACGAGAACCACTCGGCTCGCGACGCGCACAGCCATCATCCGGATTCCCGTGGTGGTTCACGTCCTCTTCCATACCGACGAGGAAAACATCGAGATGAGCCAGATCGAAAGTCAGATCGCTGCGCTCAATCGCGACTATCGCATGCAAAATGTCGACGAGAGTCAGATTCCGGCCGCATTCCGCGCATTCGCAGCCGACACGCTTATCGAATTTGATCTCGCAATGCGTGATCCCGACGGCAATGCCACTATCGGCGTTACCAGGACGCGAACTTCAAAAACCGTCTTTCCATATGACTCGACCGATCCGCAGGCAACGAAGAAGCTGGATGATATGATTAAGTTCGGGGGCTTCGGCAAAGCCGGGTGGCCGCGCGATTCCTATCTGAACCTGTGGACTTGCAGCCTTGGCGGCGGTCTCCTCGGATATGCCCAATTCCCGGGAGGACCGCTGGCGACCGATGGAGTAGTCATTTTGAACAGAGCCTTTGGCACCAGCGGCATTGCAAGACCGCCATACAATCTCGGCAGAACTGCCGTTCACGAGGTCGGCCACTGGCTGAATCTGCTGCACATCTGGGGAGATGACAACGGCGGGTGCGGTCAATCTGACAGTGTCGACGATACGCCCAACCAGGCTGGTCCGAACGGTTCGGAGGTCCGTATAGAGAATTTTCCGCATGTCACCTGCAACAATGGGCCAAATGGTGACATGTTTATGAACTATATGGATTACGTTGACGACGACACCATGTTCATGTTCACGACCGGCCAGTTGAAACGGATGAACGCGACCTTGGCTGGACCGCGATCGCAGCTGGCGCAATCGATGGGTTTGACGCCAGTGACGACGCCGGCGCTGGCGCCTGAAGCTGTTGCTTTGGCGACCCCCTTTGCCCGGGCAACTCTTGGCGATGAGCGTGGTGAGCGGCCCACCAGAGAGTTTGACGGCGTTTCGTGGGTCTAGAGCGTGTCGCATCTAGCGCCAAGCCGTCGGTCGTGATGAGGGAGGATGTCAATGGCTGAGCCTATCGACGCCAAGCTATTGCACGGTCATTGGGTTCACGCGCGTGAGGAGGACACGCCAACGGAACAGGTCTATCGCCCGGCCGGCTTTCCTCTTGCCCCCTCGCGCGGGCGGGCGGGTCTGCAATTCAATGAAGACGGGACATTCAAGCGAATCGGAGTCGGTGCCACTGACATCTCCTCTGTAAAGGTAGGGGTATGGCAGCTTGATCATGCGAATGCCGGTAGCATTCGCGTTGAGGAAGCCGGGAAACCTCAACTGCTGGAAATCAACGAGCTTAAGCAAGACCGCCTGGCGATCAAACGTGTTCCGAGTGAGTAGCGTTGCCTCAATTCTGGGCGCAGGGAATATGGAGGGAACGCCCATGTGCCGAAAAGCGAATGCTGCAACCCCTCCTGCGCCCGCGCTGACGAGGAGGGGAGCGGCAGCGGCGGCGCAGACGTTATTGAAATCGCCCGTGCTTTGAAAGACGTAGCCAACGTCCATGACTCGTCTTCATCCATTTGGGCTGTGGGGAGTAAGGCCTGTTCGGCAGCAGGCATTTCGTCAGATCGCTGTTGGCGTCGCAGTGTTCACGGGTGCACTCGGTCATCAACATGGACATGATCGGTACGCTGAATACGGCCGTGCTGATCGTTCTGCTTGAGGGTCGCGCTATTTTACACAAGTATGTTGAACGGCCTCGTCGATGCAGCGTCGAGTTATCCTGGCCCCGCTGTTGAAATTTCAATCAATGCTGCGAACAGTGATCATGTCCCCATCCTCGACAAGGGAATTCCGGCGGTGTTGACGATCGAAGAAACTGACTCTCCCAATAAGATCCACACATCTCGTGACACGCTGGACCGCGGCAGTTTTGATCCGAGCTGGAAATATTGCGAATGAATATGGCATTTGTCGCCCAAGCCTCGCGACTAATCCAACGGAGGCTTATCATCGAAAGGCATGCCAAATGATGATTTTTGTTCTGCGCCATGCGGATCGCGACCCGGCGGCTGACGCCTTGTCGCCGGCTGGTATAAAGCGCGCCCAGTTTCTGGCGCACATGCTTTTTGGAAGCGGCGTCACCGAAGCCTACTGCAGCGACGCACATCGCACACATGAGACACTCGCACCGCTAAAGCAGTTGCTTAGCAGCCAGCTTGCCGTCACCGAATTTTCAGCGTCAACGCCTGACGGACCCGATGGTCATATTCAGGCCGTCGTCGCTGCCGCCGCTGCTTTGCCGGCGACGGCGATCGCTATTGCGGTTAGCCACAGCAACACAGTCGGTCCTATCATTCAGGGTCTGGGAGGGGACAACATTGCCCCAATCGGCGAGTCAGAATTTGACCGGCTATTTGTCCTTGTCGATCCGCGCAACGGAAACAAAAGTTTACTCCAGCTGCGCTATTGACATGGGCAAAGGCGACGTGCCGCTCGCCGTGGCATTGTCGTCATCACGCGCACTCGCACGAAATGCAGGGGCTGCTTTCGAGCAGTCGGCTGTAAATAGAAGCGCTACATACTTGAGTAGCAAACCACTAGGCTCCGGCAGCGTGGTCTCCCCTGAAGCGTCCGCAGCTGCATACACGGCGGAGCCGCCGCCCTTTTGAAGTAACACTGAATGCACAAAAGAATTGTATTGCATATTTAAGAGCTCTTGAAAGTTGCTTGTCTATATGATTTAATAATACTTGTCGTTTCAAGAGGTCTTCGTAACATTCCAGCCCTTCCGGATCATTTTCGGGGGAGGATTTGTTTGTTTTTCGAAGTCTATTCGCCGCAATATGCCGCACTTGGGGGTTCGGAGGGGTAGGCGCCCCGGGGTCCAGAGCAACAGAACGTGCTCAACAAATGATGAGCAGATCAGTAGGATGGATGCCGTGGACGTTTCGCAGGGGTGTGAGCAATACCAGTGCTTTGATAGAGCAAATAGCAATGCGGATGTTGCGCAGGCGAGGTGCCTGCATTTCTAGGCGGAGATGAGGCCATGGCAGAGGCGCGCAGGCCCGGAAACGGCATGAGATCTTTTTCGATGCACGTAGCGGACGCCGGAGCGGCCCCTATGTTCGCCGCGTTGTCCAACGAACAGTCCGACCTTCCGACTTTCGCGTTTGAACCGATGGCGACACAAGCGGTGGAAGCGTCGGCATCGCCTGACGACGGCGGGACGCTCTGTCCGGCCACATGAATTGAGCATGCTTCACCGAAGGAGGACTATCGTGGCGATAAGCTTTTCCGGCATCTGGAGTTATCGAAGCCTGGTGAACAACCCTGATCTTTCTGCATCTTTCGACAGCTTGCGTTTTGGCGCGGGAACGCTGACCTTGTCCGAGCCCGCGCCTGGCAAGATTGGCGGCTCTCTTGGCGGGACCGGCTGGTCCCTTTCCCTCGACGGGGCTGCCACGGATGGCAGGCCGGCGACCCTGAAGTGGCAAGGGCGAGGTATTATCGACAACGAGGAATGGGTCTACGACTATCTCGGCTATTCCATTCCCCGCTGGCCGAATGCAGTGGACCAGATCGATACCATCATTGGCACGGTCATTCGAACGGTGACTCACTCCAATGGTCAATCACCCGCTGGCTATACGGCCACGTTCTATGCGGTGCGCGTTTGATGCGAGCGGCCGCTTGAGTGGTCGCGGATATTCTGCGGACGGCAATTCTCGATCGTTTCCTGGGAGGATAGTGCGATGCGCAAACGTGAGAATGTCTTTGAGTTGGAAAGTGACTGGGCCGACCCGATCCTCTGGTATGCAAGGGGCGTCAAGGCGATGAAGGCCCGCAAGCTGGAAGATTCGACAAGCTGGAACTTCTATGCGGCGATTCATGGGATCTGGCGCGGGCTGTGGGATTTCTATCAGATCACTGACAGTGCCGACGCGGCCCCCAATGCATCCGACACTTCAACCTATCTCGACCAGTGCCAGCACCAAAGCTGGTATTTCCTGCCCTGGCACCGCGGATATCTCCTTTCTCTGGAAAACATGCTCCGGCGTGAAATCGAACTGCTTGGCGGGCCCAGTTCTACTTGGGCGCTTCCCTATTGGAACTATTTTGGAACCGATCAGAACGTCTTGCCACCGGCATTTCGCACGGCTGATTGGCCGGATGGCGTCGGAGACAATCCGCTGTTTGTCGAACAACGGTGGGGGCGGCTCAGCGGCAGCACACCATTCGATGTCAGTTCGCAAACCAACCTGAATGCGATGCAGGATCCGGAATTTACCGGACCCGGTGGCGGGGGCAGCGCCGGCTTCGGTGGTGTTGAAACGGGGTTCAGTTGGAGCGGCGATGAAAGCGGCGGAGTCGAATCGGACCCGCACAACATGATCCATGTGCTGGTCGGCGGCGGTCATCCAACCCTGGTTTTCCCGCCCGGCTCACCTCAAGCCGGGCGTCCCTTGCCGGGCCTAATGTCGAATCCTCTGACAGCAGCGCTCGATCCGATCTTTTACCTGCATCACTGCAATATCGACCGGCTGTGGGAGAGCTGGAACAAGTTTCCCGCAGGCAAGCCTTCCGCTTCGCCGACGGATTGGCAAAATCCGACAGAGCCCAAATGGTTGGATGGACCGGCGAGAATCGGTGAGCGCGAATTTGCAATGCCGAAGCCGGACAAGACAAAATGGGTCTATACTCCGGTTCAAATGCAGGACTTGGCCAGTTTGGGCTATGAATATGACGACCTGACACCTGGTGCAGAGGCTGAGCCCGTCGTCACGGTCGCCGTGCGCATGGAGAGACTGGGCATCGCGGGGAGTTCCGTCGTCGCCACCGGAGGTTTGGGCATGCCGACACAGAGCAAGGTGGAATTGGTCGCAGCCAGCGACAGCGGAATTTCGCTCGCCGGTGACGGCACCATGCGCACCTCTGTCAAGGTGGAGCCGGATGCGAGGGCCAGGGTGAGCCATAGCCTGAGCGCCAACAGGACTGCGCCGACTGCGCCCGACCGCGTTTTCCTCAATCTCGAGCATGTTACCGGCTTGCATGACGCCGTGATATTCCAGGTCTATGTCGGGCTGCCCGAAGGGGCCGATCCTGCCGGAAACAAGAAATACCTGGCGGGCAGTGTCGCACTCTTTGGTGTGACGCAGGCGAGCGATCCGGCAGGCAAACATTCCGGAAACGGCATCACATACAAATTGGAGATCACAGACATTGTCGACAAAATGCACCTCGATGGCGAATTTGACGTCGCTCGCCTGCCAGTAAGTTTTGTCCCGCTCGAAAACATCCCGGATGCGGCGAGTATCAAGATTGGCCGGATCAGCATCTATCGGCAGTTCGAGTGAGCGTCCTGCGCTGCACCTCTCTTGTGGTGCGCGAGTGGCGCCGCCTTTTTGCGCCGCTCGCATTGGCTGCCGGCATGGCATGGGTTCTCCTGGCTATCGGCGGCGACAGCATGTCGATGCCCGCAATATGTTCGGCTGCTCTGGTCTGGTCCGCCCCTTCAGCTGACACCTACGCCTTTTTCTTCAGCTATGTTTCGCCGTTGCAACTGGCCATCAGCTGGGCGTTCATGGTGATAGCAACGATGCTGCCCGCCCTCTCGGGTCCACTGAGGCATGTGCGCGAGCGCAGCTTTTGGCGCGTGCGACCGTGGGCCCAGCTGCTGTTTGTCGGCAGTTATCTCGGCATATGGATGCTGGCGGGTATCCCGCTTCTCGGCGTTGCGATTACGCTGCGCCTGACTTCATCCAGTCCCACACTGCCTCTGGTCGCGTGCCTGATAATCGCGTTTATCTGGCAGATTTCACCCTGGAAGCAAGTCGCGTTGAACCGGTGTCATCGCCGTCCCAGCCTGGCCGCCTTTCCGCCGGCTGCATATGGAAATGTGCTGGCATGGGGGATGACTTATAGTCTCTGGTGCATTTCAAGCTGCTGGGGCTTGATGCTGTTGCCATTGCTTGCGCCGTCGCACCATCTGCCACTTATGGCAATTGTCGCCCTCTACATCTGGATTGAGCGATTGGAGCCCGTCTGTGCGCCTCGCTGGCAATTCCGGGTACCTTCAAGAACCATAAGGCTGATCGTCCGGATCGCTGCGGGATGGCGGCAAAGTCCTGGCATTGGCCGCGAAGACACATCTCACCGCAAAACAAGTGAGCCGCGCTTCGCTGGCGATGCCGAGAGAGATCCACTACTGGCTCAACCTCTTTTCACATCGCCGGCAAGACAACCTTTAGAATGGACTGCTTCAGATTACCCTCGACGACGAGGCTGAAGATAAGGCGGCGCTTGCCCTTGCTCGATGCCGCCAAAGCTGAACAAAAAAATGGAGGAATGCCTGACGCGGCTGTGTGTGCACGCTGAACGATCCTTTATCGGACAGCCCCTTGTTCGACGCCAGCGGCGGAGTTGAAATCAACCAATAGAGCAAACACCTGATGATGTCAGCTGTCGTCAGCGGCAGTCTTGGGTCCGAAGTTGATCTTTCGATGGTCGTGTAGCGCCTTCATTATGGGCTCTGTGTTTTGAACCATCTGGAGCAATGATGGGTCATCGGTTCAGTTCCCTTCAAGAGCAAAGGGCGGATCTGGTCGCGACAGCACACCGATCGGCCGGACGAGCAGCGCATTGATCGCGCCCGCCTTTCGTTCCAGCTCAGAGTTTGATCGCATTCGCCGACGCTGTGCAGTCATCACGCGCAACCGCTTATTTTCAAGAAGAATGCATGACAATCCAGGTTGTTGATCATATCGTTAAGCGTCCTGAGGTTTTAGTATTGTAATTCTAATCGATCGGGAAAACCGTCGCATATAGGGGTGGTTTGAAAGGCTCTCGTCTTTCTCAACCCGTTTGGCGTCACGGGTTCCAACCCTTCTGAGGCTCCTGGATGACGCAATCATGTTTTGAAGCGATGTCGGAAGCGATGTCGATCCGTCTTGAGCATCGCGACGAGACGGGGAAGGTCAGCCGCGCCGGTCTGAGGAAGACGCAGTTGGCGGCGGCATATGCGGGGGCCGCGCACGCCCTTCATTCTCAAGAGGCTGCGACGATCGCTATGCCGACCGGCACGGGCAAGTCAGCGGTTATGATTCTGGTTTCGGCGCTCGTCAAGGCGCGACGTGTCCTCGTAATCGTTGCGTCCGCACGCCTTCGCGAAGAGCTCGCGGAAAAATTCAGCGAAGTCGATCCGTTTCGCAGGCTGGAGATGCTGAAGAGCAAGATCGCGCCGAGGGTGAGGCGGGTCTATAATCGCATCACAGACGAGGCCGGCTGGCGGGCGCTTGATGAGGCCGATGTCGTTGTCGGGCTGCCACAAACCTTGAGCCCCGCCTACAAGGGCGTTTGCCCGCCGCCGAGCGGCTTTTTCGACCTGGCTTTGATCGACGAGGGACACCATGCGCCGGCGGAAACCTGGCGCAAATTGATCGAGGATCTCGGGCCGATACCGAAGATCCTCTTTTCCGCAACACCCTACCGGCTTGATCGGCGCAGGATGCCAGGCCCGATCATTCATACCTATTCGGCGCGGGCTGCCTACAGAGACGGTGTCTTTGGAAAAATCGTCTATCATGCCGTCGCTCCGGGAGGCGGCGAGACGCCGGATCAGGCCATCTGTCGCGCCACCTTGGCCCGGTTCAAGGAAGACAGCGAGAAAGGTCTCGATCACCGATACATGGTGAAGGCGTCGACCAGGCGGCGCGCGCAAAAATTGAAGGAACTTTACGAAGCAGAAGGCGCGCGCATTGCGGTGGTCACGAGTTCCTACGCCAAGAAGACGAATGACCGGGCAGTCGAAAGGCTAAGAGCAGGGGAGCTTGATGGTCTGATATGCGTGCGAATGCTGGGTGAAGGTTTTGACGAGCCGAGACTCAAGATTGCTGCCCTGCACGATCCTGACAAATCCCTGCCGATCACCTTGCAGTTCATCGGTCGGTTCGCCCGAACCACTGAGAAGAACATAGGTCAGGCGAGCTTTCTTTCGGTCGCGGAAGTCACCCATGTGGTTGATGACCTAAGAGCGCTCTATCGGCGCGATTCGATCTGGAATGAGATTGTCGCCTCCCAGGCAGATGGCGCAATCATCGGGGAAAAGGCGCATGAAGACTATGCGGACCGGATCCGATCGACCGGAAGGGTCGCAGCCAGAGAACCGCTGAGCGAGGCCTTTTGGGAGCAGCTTCGACCGCGGCAGAAAGCCGATGTGTTCGATTGCAGGGGTGTGCAGATCGACATGTCGAAGATGAAAACCGCATTCGACCGTCTCTACTTGCATTATGCACTCGAAAACGAAGACACGGCAATCCTGGTGACCGAGAAGCCCGGCACGCCCAGCTGGCTGGTCGGCGATGCCATCGCGACAGAAAGCGTCCATCTTCACTTGGCGTATTACAGCAAGAGCTGTGATCTGCTTTTTTTCCATGCATCCGCCGACGATGTTACCCTGCGCGATAACTGCATCCGCGCATTGGCAGGTAAATCATTGCGAGGCGTTCTGTTTCGCGATCTCGCTCGCGTGTTTGCGGGCACCAAGCTCCTCGCCCCCTTCAATGTCGGCTTGCGCACCAGGCAATATGGCGATGGCGCCGAGAGTTATCGCTCCTCCGCAGGCCGAGCTGCGGGAGATGCATTTGGCGCAATGGAAGCGGTTCGCTATGTGCGCGGCCATCTCGCAGCGAAAATCGACGACGATGAAATATTGGGGATGAGTGAATCGTCAAAGCTGTGGGGCGGGCAAAATGTCTCGGTGCAAGAATTCGCGCAATGGTGTGAACGGCTCGGAGCGGCGATCCGGTCCGACAACGATCCGAGGGGCAGGCGAGGCTATTTCGGCGTGCCCTTTGTCGTTCCGCTCAGCGAAATTCCGGCGAGGGTCGTGGCGGCCGACTGGCCTCTCGATGTCTATTCGAAACCACTCACGCTCGTTCGTGTTTCCGAAGTTCCGGTCACCTCGACCAGGTTGCAGGATCCGGCAGATGAGGTTTCGCCGGTCCCTTCTCCGCTGTCGCTGCTGCTTGATTGTGCAATCGAAATTGCGTCACGCCCGCAGCCGAGCGATCAGATGAGTCTGCGGATCCGCTGGGCCAGCGGCTATACCACGGTCAGCTACCAGCCGGGTGCGCGCCAGGTTTTTCGCGCCACCGAGCGAAAGAGCGGAACAGGATTTGTCCCAACGGATCAGCTGCTGGTGAGGCGTGGTGGCAATTATGAAAAATTCCTGGACTTCATCAATGCGCAACCGCCAACCCTCTATTCCATTGATGGAGCGATCATCGTGGGGGCGGAAGGGACCGAGCCGCTGGCGGAACTGCCGCTCGTTCCTTCTGAGGAAACCTTCGTCGAGAAGATCTGGCCCGCAACGGTCGATATCAGGAAGGAACGTTTGTCCGACGAGTTCCCGCGCAGAATCGAAAGCATACAGGACGAGATCGCGCGTGAGCTCATCGCTGAAGACTTCGATGTCGTCTTTCATGAGTAAGCGACAAGCTGACCCCATCTGGCGTCGGTAGCGTTGGCCGCTGTATTTCGGACAGACGATTCACAAACTGTGAGCTTCTATGTCTGCGCCTAGCTCTGGAACTAGAAACTTCCATATGATCGAGGCTGTTCCGGAACGACTTGAGGGCGCCCCACGGCAATTTCGGCGCCGCTGGTCCGATGATTTTAAAGCGCGGGCTGTGGCTGAGGCAATGGAGCCCGGCGCAAGCGTCTCGGCCATTGCGCATCGCATCGGCATACATCCCTCGCAGCTATTTGGCTGGCGTCGTGATGCTCGTGACGGACAACGATCCTCCTCGCAAGATCGGGCTGGTCAGGCAGGGACCAGGACGATTGGCACACGTGCGATGATCGAGCTTGTCATCGGCGACGTCGTTATCCGGGCCGACGCAGATATCGGCGAAGCACAGCTGCAGCGGGTGATCCGAGCGGTGCGATCGGCATGATCCCGTCCGGCGTGAAGGTCTTTCTTGCGAGCCATCCCATCGACTTCCGAAAGGGGCCGGACAGCTTGCTTTCGCTGGTACGGGATGCTGGCAGTGATCCGTTCAACGGTGCACTTTATGTCTTTCGGGCCAAGAGAGCAGACCGAGTCAAGATCGTGTGGTGGGATGGCTCCGGCGTTTGCCTCTATGCGAAGCGGCTGGAAAAGGCCCAGTTCTGCTGGCCCCGGATCGGCCATCATCGCGTCCAGCTCAATCATGCCCAGCTTCTGGCTTTAGTCGACGGAATGGACTGGAAGCGGGTTCGATCCACGCCGGTGAAGCCTCCCGAGATTGTTGGGTAAAACCGCTGCGGCGAAGTGAATCAGGTCCCTGAAACCATGGGCGGAGCGCGGCAAAATATGCTCTGATCATACCCATGACGCGGCCCGAGATTGAGCTCCCGGATGATGTAGAGGCTCTCAAAGCCATGGTCCTTGCCATGGCCGCAAAAGCAGCCCGCATCGAGGCTTTGGAGAAACAGGTTGACGATCTAGAGGCCCGCAACGCGGACGCCGATGAGCGCATCGAGCGGCTGACGCAGATCCTGAAGGCTTTCGATCGCGCCCGATTTGGCCGACGCTCGGAAAAGCTCGGCTCATCCACCGTCGATGACGAGCAGCATGCCTTTGTCTTCGAAGAGATCGAGACCGGCATTGCGACGATCAAGGCTCAGGTCACCAAAGGCCGCGGTAGCGCGGACAGCAAACGCACTCCGAGGCCACGCAAGGGCTTTGCGCCTCATCTTGAGCGCGTCGAGGTCGTGATCGAACCGGAAGAGCTTCCAGAACATGCAGGTAAGACCAAAATCCTGATTGGAGAAGACGTCTCCGAGCGGCTGGATGTCGTGGCAGCGAAGTTCCGTGTCATCGTCACCCGCCGGCCGAAGTATGCCTTTAGGAACGAGGATGGTGTCGTCCAGGCGGCGGCTCCGGCACACATCATCGAAGGTGGCATTCCGACGGAAGCACTTCTGGCCCAGATCGCCGTTTCCAAATATGCCGACGGGCTGCCACTCTATCGCCAGGAAGCCATCTACGCACGCGACAAGGTCGAACTCGACCGCAAGCTGATGGCTCAATGGATGGGCAAGCTGGGGTTCGAGCTCAATATCCTCGCCGACTACATCCTCGATGAGATCAAGAAGGCCGAACGGATCTTTGCCGACGAAACGACCTTGCCCACACTTGCTCCTGGTTCCGGATCAGCGAAGACGGCATGGCTATGGGCGTACGCCAGGGATGACCGGACTTTTGGGGGCAGCGGTCCACCGATGGTAGCCTATCGCTTCGAGGACAGTCGAGCCACCGAGTGTGTCGCACGACACCTGAGCGGCTATCGTGGAATCCTGCAGGTCGATGGATATGCCGCTTATAACAAGCTCGTCCGGAAAGATGGAGGCAATGACAGCGCCATCCTGGCCGGCTGTTGGTCACACAGCCGGAGAAAGTTCTACGAGTTGCATGTCGCAAAGAGCTCGAAAGTCGCTACAGACACCATCGAGCGTATGGCTGGGTTATGGGAGACCGAGGAGCGTGTGCGCGGCCAAAGCCCTGAAGCTCGTGTCGCTGCACGCCAGGAGATCTCCGCAGCGATCGTCCGTGACCTCTTCACTCTCTGGCAGGCGACCCTGCCGCGGGTCTCTGGAAAATCCAAACTCGCCGAGGCTCTGCGGTATGCCATCTCACGTCGAGACATCTTCGAGCGCTTCCTGACCGACGGCCGCATCGAACTCGACTCCAACATAGTCGAGCGAGCAATCAGACCCCAAGCGATCACGAGAAAAAATAGTCTATTCGCTGGAAGCGACGGTGGCGGCCGGACTTGGGCGACCATCGCGACGCTCCTGCAAACGGCAAAGATGAATGCCGTCGATCCGCAAGCTTGGTTGACCCAGACGCTTGAGCGCCTTGCGAATGGATGGCCCAGCAGTGAAATCGACGCGCTCATGCCATGGAACTACACCGCCTGAACGGCCCCGGCTTGTCGCTTACTTTCATGACGATGGAAGCGGTGAATTGGCTGATCTGATTACAATTCGCCAGATTGCATCGGAGGGATTGCTGCAGGATGTCGAGATCACCCTTTGGCATGCCAAATACTCCGGTTCTGACGATCCCGGGCGGCGACTGCAGGATCAGTATGAGGTGCTCGGTCAAGCCATCAAGAGTGGACGTCGCCTGACCTATTCCGCGGTACGGGCTCATATCGATCGGCGCCATCAGAAGGGCGGCCACCATAAGTTTCTGGCGGGCGACATCGACATGATGCGTCTGCTTCTCTCTGGCGATGCGATGCAGAAATATCTCTATCGCATCAAGGTCGTGCAGCCGGGAACGTCGATTTCAAAGGTGTCGGCCGACATCAAGCAGATCGTTGCAGCGGCCGCACACCTGATCGAGTACGGTGGATTGAACAGGTTCGAGTATATAGCCAGTCCTTGACGCGATTTTAGGGTGCAATCCGGGCGTCTATCGTGTTCCAGGCTGTCGGCAACCAGTCATGCACGGTGACGAGAACCGGATCGACGTTTGCTGCGGTCCAGCCGGGTGCTGCGACCAGAAGCAGGTAGTAGATAGCGAAAGCATACATGACGATCACGATCGGCAAGGCGAGCCGATAAACCCATCGGGCCTTTGCGATCGGACGTTCGACAAGATGTTTCCAGTCGTCGTCCGATAGGAAGGCGTAAAGCTTTGTGCGCCATTCGCGCCGACCGCGATCGGCAAGCCAGTTGAACCGCCAGTTCGAGGCAGTCGTGATCAGAATGCTGGCCGACAGCACAACCGCAGCAGCGACAGTCACCCAGCGGAGCACTTCGGCGGACGAAATTTGCGAGCCGGTCGGGCTCTTGAGCGCGAGCACGACGCCTGCAAGCGCGAAATCCCGCCAGAGCGCCCCCAGGAGATCACGCGTCGCAGCCTGGGCCTTGGCAACTTCCTCCTGCAGTGACTTGCGCAAATCCCCTAGAGCCTTGAGCGCATCCTTGCTCTGGTCCTGGAGGTGGAAGTTGAACGCCTCGCGAGCGCTCGCGAGGCTTCCTTTCAGGACCGTCAGCAAACCGTCGGGCCACTGCGTCGCCTCCCGCCAGTCCAGCGACAGATGGTTGTTCAGAAACTGGAATTTCGTCTCGGTCTCACGCGGTGTGCCATAGACCCACCGGGCAGCGTCCATGAGGACCTGGAAAGCGTCGCGGGGCCATCCGGCGCGGGGATCCGCGATTGGGATGGGGGCCGACCGCGGCCCTTTCAGAACCACCTGTTTTTTGTTGTTGTCGCTGTCGCGAATTTCCGACGGCAGCGACAGGGCAAGCCTGTCGATTGCAACCTCGCGCCACGAGGCGAAGACCCCGGAATCGTCGGGGACGGGCTCGCGCAGCAACCACGGTTCGATACGGTCGGGAACCGCACCGGACGTCAGATCCCGCACGAGTTTTCGGGGCTTGTCCGGGAGGAAGGTTGCGTCCTGATGCGAGCGCGGACCGTTCCATGGCGATACGCTCAAGCCTTCTGTTTGAAAACCGGCGAATTCGACAGCGATCCAGACCGCGCGCGCAGCAGATAACCATTGTGGATCCTTCAGCGCCTCCACAAAGCTCCGTTCGGTTAGAAAATAGGAAAAGTCAGGCTCGACGTCCTTTGTGATTACGAGGGCGACTTTCTCCTCGCCGATGCTGGCTACCGTGGCGCGGGTTAGATCAATCTCATCCTGAATTTCTCCGAAGAGGCGAACCCGACCGAGGGACTCGCTGATGCAGAGACTGGCCAGGGCCACAATCGCGTCCAGGCGGTGAGCGCTGTTGCAGGACGTGTGATCAATGCGGCATTCGTTCGCCGTTTCAGAAATCTCGCTACCCGGCGTTCTTGCCAGTTCGTCCAGTAACGAACGTGCCCGAGGACCGAACGTGCTCGTCATTGTTCGGTCACCCGGCGTGTGCGAATGATGATAGTCGTCCACCCATCCTTTGATGTCTGGCTGAAAGTGGAAAGCGCACTTTGTGGAATGACCAGGCGGATCCCTTCATTGGTGACGTATTTCCGAGGTCCCCCCGCCGGCAATGCGTCCAGATCATAGTTGAATGCTTCGCCTGCGATTTCGCGCCGCTCCAGCTCCTTATAGAAAGTCGCCTTTACCTCGACGCTCCCATGGGCCCCGAAGAAATCGCTGAGAAATTCTTCTGCCTCGAACGAGCCTCTTTTCTCCGCGATTTCCAGCAACCGTGGTTTGACGCGTGAGGTAATCTCCGGCGGTAATTCCAGTTGATGTTGCTGCACCGTCTTGAGGGTCGAGTCCAGGATTTCGCTGGTGATCTCGGTCTCGGTGTGTCGCCGTTTCACTCCGAGAAATTTCTCGAAGAAATCCGATATCCCGACGCGGCTATTGCGGTCGATGATGGCAAGCTCGCCACCGTCCTTTGTCAGTTCGATCAGCGCAGACTTCTGTAGGGCTTTCGGAGATTCGGTGAAACTGTTCACGACATCTCTCAGCGTGGCGACGGCGTCTCCAAGGTCAAAGGCAACGACCTTCTCGTGGTCGTACTTTATCAACGAATAGAGCTGCCGGTTTCCCGTCCGCAAGGCAATCATGATGAATACGCCGCGCTTGATACGGTCGTCTTCGCTGTGAAGCCTTTTGGCAAGCAGTTGCGAGACATCAACAAACTGGTCAGGGGGACCTGCCACGGCCGCGAGGTTCGCACGCGTGACGGAATCTGGCAGAAAGACATAGCGATTTCCTGCGAGGGTATCCGAAATTCTGTCCAGGAAGAACCGCTCGAACTCTCCTATTGGTACCTGCTTCAGCAAGATCGGCTCTGCCGCGCCATGATGCACGACATGGAAGATGAAGTTGGTAATTTCCAGCTTCTCAATCTCTTCTTTTGTCAACGAAGGCATTGTCCGACCCTGGATCAGGAGTTTCAAAGAGGTTTTCGTGAACCGCACGAGGCGAGATATAGGTATGGCGCAGAGGGGAACATACATGTTTGGCGATGAACACGCTATCGTTGCATCCACGCTTTCCGCCTGAAGCTTTACCGGGGAAACACGGCATCTCGGATAGGTCTTCAGGAACGGAGGTGTGATGCGGTGCCCGCCGACGCCCGGCGTCCTGGGCTAGGAAGATCGCAATAATGTATCGAAGGGAACTAGCCGGCAGGCGAAGAAGGAATACAAGCGTTAACAGACACATAGCTGTTCACGCAAGGCTTTGCGGCTCGAATCCTTTCAAGGCGACCAGCATTGGTTTCGGGGACGACAAAGAGCACCTCCGCGTCCGAAATATTAACGCCGTGTTTTTGCTGCTACGATCGCTTCCGCCTGTATGATGCATAGCTGTAGTTCTTCGAGCGTCATACCGTTTGCGGCATTCGCGAATCGCTCCAAAAGATCGGACATTTCAGCAACGGCGTCAGCGGGTTCTGTAACGCCTAGTAGCCAATTCGGTGTTGTTCCCAGTGACGACGTTATCCGTAGCAGCGTTGCTAGGTCGGGTTCTCTTCGGCCCGCCACGTAGTGAGCATATCGGCGCTCATCGAGGCCAACTCGCCTAGCGGCCTCAGCGTTCGAAATGCCTAGCTGTTCAGCTCTTTCGCGAAGCCGCTTTGACAGAATATCCATGGGAACGATTTGTTCCCCATTGATAACGATCTGGCCACGAACGTTATGTAGTGATATAACTACATCTTGTAGTTTCCAAATTTGATAGGTCGTGTCGATGGAATTACGCCAGCTCTCCTACTTCGTCGCGGTGGCCGAGGAACTGCATTTCGGCAGGGCGGCTGCCAAGGTGCGCATCGCTCAGCCGGCACTCTCCAACCATGTGCAGGCGCTTGAACGGGAGCTCGGCTGCGCGCTGTTCATCCGCTCGACCAGACGGGTGGAACTGACCAGGGCAGGGGAGATCTTCTATGAGCGCTGCGTCGGGATCCTGAGCGAGGTCGATCTGTCCGCCGAGATCACCAGGGCGGTGGCCGGCAAGACCATCCGGCAGATCAGGATCGGCACCGTCTACCCCGCCACCACCGGCGTGCTGCCGGCGTTTCTGGCCAAGATCGCCCGCAAGTATCCGGATATCCGTATCCATATATCAAGCGGCAACACCGGCGACATCATCCGTGGTCTGGAGAACGGCCAGATCAATCTCGGCTTCATCAGACCGGTGGAAAACATCGGCTCGTTGCGCTTCGCCTCGATCGCCCATGAGCGATATCTGCTGGCGGTCGCCAGGACCAACCGGCTGGCGGAGCAGGCGGAGATTGCCATCGACGACCTGCGTTCGGAGAAGATCATCGCCTTCAATCGCAAGAACCTCTCCTACACAGAGCGGTACTTCAACGAGAAGTTCGAGGAATACGATCTGACCCGCAACATCGCTTATAGTTGCGACGACACCTATTCACTGGTGTCGCTGGTCTCGGCAGGCCTTGGCATCGGCTTTGCGCCGGAATGGACCGAAGGACTGCCGAACCGGGCCTTCGAGCTGAAGGCGGTCAGGGGCATCGACTTCCGGATCGGGCTTGGGGTTGCCTGGAGCAAGGACGATCCAACCGCCTCGCGCGACGACATCGTCGACATCGCCCGCTCACTGGCACGGCCGGGCAGGTAAGCGATCTTCGCTGCGGTTCATCTGTGACGCGAGCGGCGTGACGCCGCCTCGCGGATCTGCCACGTCTGCCTCCATCAGAACCTCCCCTTAGATTGCGGCCATCGCGTCCTGCCCCGGCTTTGGGTCCTGCCAGGCTCGCGCCGCCGGCAACGGCTTTGCCGTCCTCCACTGCGTTGCGGCCCTGCGGGTGCAGGCAGCGCTTGCCGCCCGGCTTTCGGACCGCCGTAGCAGGTCGCGATGGCCGCGACCTCGAAACGGAGGTTCCAACATGAGCAGGCAGCAAAGCAATCAACGATCCGATATCTACAGCCGCATCACCAACACGATCATCGCCGATCTTAAGCAGGGCGTGCGGCCATGGACCAGACCCTGGACGACGGGACATGCGACAGGTGAGGTCAGCCGGCCACTGCGCCACAACGGCCAACCCTATTCCGGCATCAATGTCCTGCTGCTGTGGTCGCAAGCCATCGCCCGCGGCTTTGCCTCATCACGCTGGATGACGTTTCGCCAGTCAATCGAACTTGGTGGCGCCGTCCGCAAGGGCGAAACCGGCACGACCGTGGTCTTTGCCAGTTCGTTCATCCGCACCGAGACGACGGAGACAGGCACCGAGATCGAACAGGATATTCCATTCCTCAAGACCTACACGGTGTTCAACACCGATCAGATCGCCGGTCTCGACGGCCGCTTTGACGAGATCGCATCTGGTGAGGATCCGATGAGCCGCATCGGCGATGCCGGCCGCTTCTTTGCCAATACCGGCGCGCTGATCCGGCATGGAGGATCGGCTGCCTATTACGCCGCTCAGCGTGATTACATCCAGATGCCATGCCTGGATGCCTTCCGGGACGATGCGTCTCACGTCGCCATCCTCAGCCACGAGATGACGCATTGGACCGGGGCACCGCGACGGCTGGATCGCGATCTCAGCCGCTACGCGAAAGACCGGAGCGACCGTGCCCGCGAGGAGCTGATTGCCGAACTCGGCAGCGCGTTTCTCTGCGCCGATCTCGGCATCGTCCCAGAGCTCGAACCACGCCCCGACCACTCAAGCTATCTCGATGGCTGGCTCAAGGTTCTGGGTAACGACAAGCGCGCCATCTTCTCGGCGGCAGCACATGCGCAGCGGGCGGTCGATTACCTGCATTCCTTGCAGCCCAAACTCGACGAGGAGGAGGCGGCGTAAGCCGCCTCTTCCTTCACTCATCCGTCTTTTCCTTCACTCAGGCATGAGAGACGCGGATGCCGATCACTGCAGCGGAAGGTAGCCTCGCGCGCGCTTCTTGCGCAAAAGGGCAAGCAGGAGATCGACGGCTTTTGCCTCGCTGTCGAAGACATGGATCTTCTGCTGCCCGCGGCTGCCGATCCGTCCCCAGCTGCGCACCAGCGATGTCTCGCCGAAGAGGTTCGGCTCGATCGACAGCGCATAAAAGCGCGCCATGTTTTTGTCGGGCTCTCTGCGTTCGATATAGAGACGATAGGGCTGAACTGTCATGACGGCAGGATCGCAAAGACCAGTTGCTCGCGTCCAACGACATTTGTGAATCGATGAGGCCCGATCGATTCATCAGGGTGATGTGACCGCCTGGCTCATCTCTCCTGCCTTATCTCTCCTGGCTTATCTCTCCTGGTTGGCAAACAATCCGACGAATTCCGGATCGGCATAATAGCGCAACTTTGTCGCAATAATCGGCCGCTGACCGGCGATAAACAGCAGCTCGGTCTCGGCATGCATGTTGCGGACTTCGTCGGGCGTCAGCAGCGGCCGGCCGACGTGCTGCTCGGCAAAGGAGAGGCCGCTCTTTTCCGAATCGAGCGCGCGTGCGGCCGTGTTGAACACCACGGTCTCCTTGCCGAGCAGATCGGACACCAGACGGGCGCTGTCGTGATCATTGACGCCGAACACCTGCAGCACGCCGGCGTTGGACAGAAACGTACCGGCGCGCTGGCGATAGGTGGCGCGCAGCTGATGAATGTCCTGGACGATCGGCCAGAGTTGCACACCGTAACCTGCCATCAATCCCATGGCCCGTTCGATCGGCGCCAGATGACCAAGGGCGGCGAACTCGTCGAGCAGATAGAGAACAGGTGGCGCAGATGGATGCGGCGAGGGGGCCGTTCGCGCCATCTTGGTCAGACTCTGGGCCACCAGCAATCGCAGCCAACGCGAATAGGCCGCAAGCCTGTCTGGCGGCAAGACCAGGAAGACGGTCGCCTTGTTTGCCTTCAGATCACCGAACCGAAAATCCGATCGTGACAACACCTCGGTCATGCGCGGACTGTCGAGGACATGCGTGTGCCGCTGGGCAGCCGATAACACGCCGCTGGCCTCACGGTCCGACTTGCCAAGATGACGGTTGGCGGCCCGCGCGATCAGTCCGCTGATCGCATCATTCCCCTGCATCTCATGAAGCAGATTCTGGAATGCCGCCGGCGCCATCGTCAGCAAATGCCTGAGCGTGGTCAGCGTGCGCTTGTCGTCTGGCTGGCTGGCGATCACATGCAGCAGCAATCCCGCGATCAGCGCCTTGGCTTCCTCGTTCCAATGGGCGTCACCTGAAAGACCGGGTTCGTCGAACACCAGCGCGTCGGCCAAGGTGGAGACGTCTTCGGCAACGTCGATGCCGGCAGGATTAAAACCGTCCATCGGATTAAAGGCAGCCGTTGGTCTGCCGGTGATGCCGAACGGATCGAGGATATGAACCGGCCCGAAAGTCTCTCGTGCATCACCGGCGATCTGCGCATTCTCGCCCTTCGGATCGATGCAGATGATCGAGCGGTCGGCGGTCAGAAGGTTCGGGATGATGGTGCCGACACCCTTGCCGCTCCGCGTCGGTGCCATGGTGAAGAGATGAGCCGGTCCGCTGTAGCGAAGAAGTCGGCCGGAGTTGTTCGCACGGCCGATCAGCAATCCGCCTTCTGCCTTTGTCAGAGGCGCGATTTCTCGCGTACCTGCGAACCGAGCCGTCCCGTGCGTATCGGCGTCGCTCGCTGTGCCAAAATGCGTGATCAGCGGCGTCGACAACAGCCGAATGAGCAGCACGATGGCAAAGGCCATCACCACCCAATCTCCGATATGCCAGATGACGTCACCCCTGTGGCCGCCGAGGATCACGCGTCTGAGGTAGTCGATCCCGAAGTAGACGGTGAACACGACAAACAAGTAGCCGGCCGCACCCATGACAAACGACTTGGCATATCGCAGCGGAAAGGTGATGAACGCGACGATCGCCCAGAGCGGATCGCGGGCCGCCATGCGCATCATGTTTGCGAAAGCAATCTTGATCTGGTTGGCATGGATCATGATGCCGCGCTCCCGTTGCCGATATTGCCGAGAGACGGCTCATTTGCCTGCGGCTTCAGCAGATCGTCGAACAGATCCCGGTCGCCATCGCGTGTGAGGAATTTTGGCAGTTCGGATCTGAGCCAGGCTGCCAGTCCTCCGCCGATCTGCACATCGCGATCATTCTCCAACCGATGCAGCACCAGTGCGCCGATCAGCACCTTGCGGCGCGTATCGATGGCACGCTCCTGTTTGCCGAGCCGGATCTGCAATGTCTTGCGCTGCGCCTCGAGCTGGGCGAGCCGTTCGCCGATGGTTTTGCGTGCCATGATGATCTTTCTCCCTTGTTCCCATTGAGCCATTGGCCGCGGCAATGAACGGATGGTCTCCGCTGCCGGCGTGCCTCGATCGAGGTTGTCTCGAAGAGCGGCACTTCGAAACCCGCAAATCTGCGCGTGGAAGCGACCGGGTGAACGGCTTACGAGGTCATCGGGAGATTGCCGCGTGCTCCCACCAGTGCCCGAAGGCGCGAAGCGACGAAGGCACAAGGGCGCACTTACGAGTTGCGGGGCAACTCAAAGCGCGGGCCGCGGCCCGCTGACCAAGGACAAGCGATGGCGATTTATCACTTCAGCATGAAGCCGATCGCCCGCAGTGGCGGGCGCAGTGCTGTCGCCTCGGCCGCCTATCGCGCCGCTGAGCGCCTCACCAACGAGCGCGATGGGCTGACGCATGATTTTAGCAACAGAACAGGTGTCGAGCATGCCGAGATCGTCTTGCCGGCTGGTTCTTCTGCTTACTGGGCGATGAAGCGATCGGCCTTGTGGAATGCCGCCGAGCGTGCCGAGAAGCGCAGCGATGCCCGTATTGCCCGGGAATTCGAAATCGCGCTGCCGCACGAACTGACGCCGGATCAACGCCTGGTGCTGACGCGTGCCTTTGCCGAAGATCTCGCCAACCGCTATGGCGCTGCCGTCGACTTTGCGATCCATCGGCCAGGTGAGGCAAGCGATATCCGCAACAGCCATGCGCATCTGATGATGACGACGCGTGAGGTGAGGGAAACCGGTCTTGGCGACAAGACGCTGCTTGAGCGGGAGAACAGATGGCTTCTCGCCAACCACCTGCCGCCATCGCAACTGCAGCTGAAGGATCTCAGACAGGCCTGGGAGCATCTTGCCAACACGCACCTTGAGAGGGCCGGCCTCGATATCCGTATCGACAACCGTTCGCATCTGGAAGCCGGGATCACGATCGAGCCGACCGAACATGTCGGTGTGCATGCGACTGAGATCAATCGGCAGGGTGGGGCAGTCTCGCGCGTCCGCATCTCACCGCAATCGGCCGACCGAAATGCCGAGACCATTCGGCGTCGGCCCGAAGAGATATTGCGGCTGATTACCAACGAGAAGAGCGTCTTCAACCGCTATGACATTGCCAGGGCTCTGCATCGCACCATCAACGACGATCCGCAGACCTTCCAGAACGCTTTTGCCGCGGTCATGGCGTCGAAGGCTCTGGTCGAGTTGAGGCCCGAAAGCACGGGCCTTCGCGGCCGTGATGGCGAGGCACGCTATTCGACGGTCGAGATGGTGGCGATCGAGGGCGTGATCGCCAGCAATGTCATGGCGATGAAGACGCGCCAAAACCACGGTGTCTTCAAGCGGCATGTCGATGCGGCCATCGCCGATCAGGACAGATCGATCCAGGCGGTGAGTGCGTCACCGGCGCAGGGGCTGTCGGCGGAACAGCGCCAGGCGATCGAGCATGTCACGGCTCCCGGTCAGATCGCCGTGGTGATCGGCTTTGCCGGTGCCGGCAAGAGCACGATGCTGGCAGCTGCCCGCCAGGCCTGGGAAGCGCAAGGTTATCGTGTTCATGGCGCGGCTCTAGCCGGCAAGGCGGCCGAGGGCCTGGAGCAATCGTCCGGCATATCGAGCCGTACCTTGGCGTCGTGGGAATACAGCTGGCAAGCCGATCGCAGTCGGCTGAATGCTCGCGATGTCTTCGTCATCGACGAGGGTGGAATGGTCGCAAGCCGTCAGCTCGCCCACTTCGTCGACGAGGTCAAACGGGCCGGCGCCAAACTCGTGCTGGTCGGCGACCATGAACAGCTTCAGGCGATCGGAGCGGGCGCACCGTTCCGGGCAATCGCGGAGGCGGTCGGCCATGCGCAGCTTTCGGACGTCCGACGGCAGAAAGCCGATTGGCAGAAGCAGGCGTCGATCGACTTTGCCTCGCATCGGACCGCGGAAGGGCTCACGGCCTACAAGGCACATGGAAACATCCAGCTGAAAGCGAACCGCGCTGAAACGCTGAAGGCGATCATTGCCGATTACGTCGCTGACCGATCGGCACATCCCGACGACACGCGCATTGCGATGGCCCATCGACGGATAGATGTGGCTGCCATCAATGCTGGCATTCGTGCCGCGTTGCAGGCGCGCGGCGAGCTCGCAAACAGCACCAGCACCTCGGATGATCGAGGTGAGGAACTGAGCTACCAGACCAACAATGGGAAGCGATCCTTTGCACGTGGCGACCGCATCGTCTTCCTGGAGAACAATCGCGACCTCGGCGTCAAGAATGGCATGTTGGGCGAGGTGATCGCCGTCGCGCCGGACGCAATACAGGTTCGGCTTGACGGCAAGGCGCAGACGCAAGATGGGCAGCGCCAGGTGACCGTACCGGTCAATCGTTACCAATCCTTTGATCACGGCTACGCCACGACGATCCACAAGACGCAAGGCGCCACCGTCGACCGGAGTTTTGTCCTCGCTTCGACGACGATGGACCGGCATCTGACCTATGTGGCGATGACCCGTCATCGTGAAGAGGTGCAGCTCTATGCCGGGCTCGATGCATTCAAGACGGAGCGCGCCCTGACGGAGGCACTCAGCCGCTCAGGCGTGAAGGAGACGACACTCGACTATACGCATGACTTTGCCAATCGGCGCGGCATGGAGGATCGCCGGGGGCAGGGCGAGAGTGATGTCGTATCTCACGAAATCAGCAAAGGGATACAGCCCATCCCGGACACGGCGGTTTCGAAGCCAATGCAAGAACCGCAGCCGCTCGCAGCCCGCAGCATCGCCGATGGCGGCTCTGTGCACCAGGACCGCAGTGACGGTGAACGCGACGATGAACGCCGCGTGCTCATTGCGGCCGTGAAGACCTATGCGATGAGCGTCGAAGAGGTTGGGCGGTCAAAGGCAATGGTGGCATTCGAACGAGATTGGGAGGCGGCAAAGCAGCTTGCACCGCAGGTGTTCAAAGACGCGCCAGCGGCAATGGGAGCCTTGCGCGGCCGCATCCTTGACGAGAACTGGGATCCGGTCGCGCTCGCCGGACAACTCAGCGCTTCGCCCGAGACGATCGGTGCGCTCGCCGGCAAGACCGGCCTGTTCGGAGATAACGCCGAACGCAAACACGCGCTCGGTCGGATCGATGCGCTGGCCTCGCATGTTCGCCAGTCCGCCAAGACCTGGCAGCGTCGCCTTGCGGCCGAATGCGGCTCGGAGCGCTGGAAGCGAGAAAAGCAGGATGTGGTCGAGGTTCTTGGGCCGAGCCGCCGGAGCGAGGCGCTGCTGCGCCAGCTCGACGATCTCCCCTATGCCGACAAGGGAAAGTTCGCCGAGCAACTGGCGGGGACACCGGAGGGCCGTCGAGCGCTTGCCGAGGCGAAGGACATCGTTACTGCGATCGAAACGCGCTTCGGTCGCGCCGATCCCGCAGATCTCGCAGATCAGCTGAAGCGAATGGGTCCCGATCAGGCTGGGGACATCGAGCGGATCCGCCAGGTCGTCCGCCTTGCGGACCGTAGTCATCGTGCAGAACTCACGCAGCAGATGGAGTTGGAGCGCTCGCTCAGCCGAACCAAAACACTGGGTCTGGGAATGTGACTTGGTGCGCAACGACTGGCGTTGGAGTTCAAGCCGATAATTTTCCCTCGGGCTCGAGATCACTGTCGTCGAACCCAAGATCCTCTTCTAGGGTGGTCTTGATCAGGACACGATCGTCATTTGCGGGCAGCGTACCTCTGCGAAACCATCGTTCAAACGCAAAGTCTGCCGAAGGGCGGAGCGAATATTTCGAGACGCCCTTGGGCGATGGCCGGGGCGAGCGGACCCTCGCCCGTCGCACCATTCTATCCAAGGGCGAACACGTTCCTCATCGGTGTGGCCTGCGCCGCGTCGTTCATGACGCCCAAAAATTCAAGAAGCAAGTCCGTGCTCTTTGGGGCCAGTCCGTTTTGCTTCAGGTCCCGCAATGTCAACCGGCGCGGAATATTCCACGCCGAAAACACGAATTCATCGCATTCACCTCGGAGCTTGGCAACCTTGGCAAAATTCGGCGAGTGTCATCTCATTGGCAGGGCTCGGGGCGGTTAAGGGCGGAGGCAATCCGATTAGCCAAATTTGCGTTTGAAGAGCAGGACTGATCACCCGGAATAACTAGGGCGGCCACTGACCTTGGATCGCCACCGCCGTTATCCACGCGGGACAACTCGTTCTGCAGAGCCGCCTCGCGTCCTGCGATGTGATGATCGGCCAGCGCCTGGTAGAGGTCCTGGCGGTCTTTGGGGGTGCCCGCCTGTTCACGGCCAATCTTGGCCGTGCAGTCATAAGCCTCGCCCTCGCTCTCGGATGAAGACTTGAACGACATCAGGCGCACGACGATTGCGAGGTCACGCTGTCCGATATAGTTGCAAAGGCGTGGAGCAGTACCCCCCATTTCGTTGAGGGTCGCAAGGACATCTGGCAGTATATCGGTATGCGTGCCGGCCATCAGCACCTGGTCGACAGGCTCCGGCCAATTCTTGTTGTAGTCATGGGTCGTGAACGAGGCACCGGATTTAACCAGATTTTCGAGGACGCGGCGAAATTGCGCCGCACCAATGGCGGCAGCTGCATTCTCTCGCGCAAAGAGGTTATCGAGCAGCACCGCGATGATGTCGGGCTGAGGACCATACGCATTGGTTTGAACGTCCGCCCTGGCGCCACGATCGAGTGTCAGCTCCAGAAGATCGAGATCCACCCGCGCCGATCGGACTGTTCCGTATTCACCGACGCCAACGATACGCGCGATCAGGGGGTAGTCTTTTGGGATTGCTGCACCATGGGCGAGCAAAAACCGCAGCTCCGCACCCGATGCTTCCATGAGAGCGGAGCCAACATCGGTGAGCACATCGCGGTCTTTGACGAGCATTCGGAGCGCCTCGACACCCTTTTCCGGATCGCCCACCAAGGCGGTGGCCTCGATCCACGGTGCAAGCGGCTTCGATGGATCGCGGGCCGTGATTAGGAGCTTGATCGCCGACAGCGCAAAGTCCGGCGTTCCGACCCGGGCCGCCTTTTCGGCGAGCTCCGCGGTAGCGCCGTCGCCGTGCGCCAGGGCAAATCTCAGGACGTCGAGGCGGCGCGCGTCGATGGCCACCTCGGCCAGCGAATCCCAGCGGCCGTCCAGTGCAGCTCCGCGTTCACCCATTTTTCCGATGAACGCGACGACGTCAGTTCCGGGCGGCGCTGCCACGGTCGCCAGCATGACCGCCGTGCGTCGGCCGTAATACATACTGCTCGGCGCTTGTTGTTCGAAATTGGCGAGCTCGTAATCGGGATCGAGCGAGCGGCGGTCATATATCGCCACCACATCGTCGAGCTTGCCCGTATTGATCAACTGCCCCGTCGCCGTGTCGAACGCCTTCAGAGCAGTGTCGATCTGAGTCTTCATTTCCGTGTCCCGGTCGGTAGCGTAGTCGAGCGCGGTCTTCCCAAGGCTATTCTTGGCGGCGAAGTTGACGTCCAAAGCCAGCAGCTCGCCGGCGATCGCGCGGTTATTGCTTCGGGCAGCCCAAATCAGTGGCGTGTTGCATTCCGTATCACGGGCGTTGACATCGGCGCCCTGATCCAACGCCGTGCGAAATGCGCCGAAGTCGGAATGTTCTGCCGCACTAAGCAGGGCAATGCCTGTGGCCGCGGCCGATGGCTTGCACGGTTTCCCATCGGCGGCGTCGGCCATTGCGCTGCCGAGCACGATTGACCCAAGGGCAACCACGTTCGCTACCCAAAGTATCCGTGTGAGCTTGGTCCGCATGGTCGCGCTCCTCGCGTTCAATTCAGAATGGCGAGGTCAGTGGAGAGTGGAGCGACGCCCCGGTTCACCAGGCCCAGCAGTTGCGGATTGGCGCAATTGTCGCTGCTGCCCGGATCGATGTGGCCCACATGAACCCCCACCAGCGCGACGTCATCGCCCGAGATGCGGAACAGCGGGCCGCCACTGCTGGCGAATTCCGCCTGACACGGATAGGCCAGACAGTTAGGCGGCGGCATCGCGCCGACGATGCACGTGCGCGACGCGTCATAGGCCATGAAATTGGTCCACGTCCCGCCGCGAACCAGCCGGTCGTCGGTGACCTGCGGGTACTGGTTGGAATCCATGAGCGCGGTGACCGAAAACGAGAACAGCACCAGGCGGTCTCCCGTCTTCGGAGCGGCGATGGCGGGGACCGACCTGTCCGGAGTCTCGCCGTCGATGTGGAAGAACATGTAGTCGTTGCTCGTATCGTTCTCGTTGTAGATGAGTGGGCCAGGCACGAGGTGAGGATCCTTTGGCTGGCCTATTTTGAGCAGCTGAGTCGGATTGTCGAACGGAACGAAGCGGATCTCAGCGGGGTCGAGCGTTACCCAGGTGCCCTGCTTTTGCTGGAAGCCACAGTGGCGGGCTGTCATCAGCCACGCTTTGGCGACGCGTACCGCAGTACAGTAGACCCGACTGTCGGCAGGGTTGCTCGCCTCGTGGAAGAGGATGCCGCTGACCGCCGTGATCTTGCTGAGGACGGCCGGCGCCAGTTTGGGTGCAGCGTCGGATGGCTGTGCGTAGCTGCTCGAAGTCGATACCGTCGCAAACGCCAGACAGTGCTCCACATAGGCGTGAAGCGCGGCATGGCATTGCCCGTACTTGGCGTCGGCCGAGAAATGACAGGGCCAATAGTAGCCGTCCCTGAATGGCAGCAGACCGTCGACAGCCGTCTGGCAGCTGTGCGAATAGGCGTCCTGCGTGGTATCCGTCCGTAGGAACCGGACGGCCGGCGGAGCCGCTTCGGCCGGAAACTTGACCAAGTCGTAGAGCCCGCGGAGGGCACCGCTCGCCCCCTCGGGGCCAACGATCTGCTTGACGGCATCGGACGGATCGAAATAGGGGAAGTCGGGCGTGCTGCCGATGGGGATGCCCGGCCAGTTACTGCCTCTATTACCGATACCGACCGATGTTCCCAGAACGTCCTTGAAATCGAGATTGTAGCCGGGCGTGCCGGGGGGGATGTTGATCAAGTCGACATCGGCGATGCTGCGGATTGGAATCTGATTGAGAACACTGGGGGATGACGCGGCAGCGCGGCCTATCGTCCCAACGGCGCCGTTTGAGTAGAGCGGCAGAGCAGTGCTGCCCGAGTAACCCCAGGCCGAGCTGGATCCAGACGACGCCGAATATGAGCCTATTGAGCCCGGTGCAAACGACACGCTCGGCCCCGGCGTACTGAAGCCTGACGGTGCTCCAGTGGAGCCCTCCTGTGCATCGGCTGCGGTGGAGAGCAGGATCAATGCGACGACAAGCGCGAAATGACGCATGAGCAACCCCTAGAGCAAGTTGAGGATGGCGATCTCTATGACAGTGCGCAGCGCCTTGTCGGCGTCCGTCGCCTGTTTCAGACTGTCGATCAGGTCGAACCGGTCATGTGCGGCTGCCAGAACGGCAATCCATCGGCTCCCGCTATCCGACGCCTCGATATGCAGTTTGTCGTCAAGCAGCTTTCGCGCCGCCTCCGGGTCTTGCTGCTGGGCAGCCATCGCCTCGGCTACCTGCCACCACCCGTCGGCTTGGGTCGGCTCGTTGTCGTAGGTATTCGCCGGCATGCGCCCGACCGCCAGGGCGGCCTGGTCGAACTTGCCGGCCTTGAGAGCGGCGGTAAGAAAGCGCTGCAGGCGCCCGGTGTCGAAAAGGTTGGCAAGGCGCGCGCCCGCCGCCTCCACTTCGCCCAGCTTCAGCTCGATATCGAACAGCCGGCCTTGGATAGTTTGTTTGAATTCGTAAGCACTCTCGTCAAAGGGCGCAGACACACTCAGCGTGGCCGTCAAGACGAGTTGAGCGCCAGCGTAATTGCCTCGCGTTGTGAGGGCATCGGCAATGGTGAGCAGCAATTTTCCATCGTCGCCAGCCGTCGCTATAGCCGCCAATGGGTCATTGAGGCCGACTCCAAGGGCAAACTGTTCCTTGATGTCGTCCAGATTGACGGAATGCTTCGCCGCCAAAGTCTCTGCCGCCGCATAACCCTCCTTCGCTGCTACGGCCGCAAGGATTTCGCCCCAGGTGGCCTTTGCGAGGACGCTCCCGCCCAGCGCGATCGCGTCATCGATCTTGCCGATGCGGAGGTCGGCAATCGCGCGCTGGTCCGCCGTCACCTTCGTCCTATCGAGGCGCGCCATCGTCGCTTCGGCCCCGCCCAGATCACCCTTGATGGCCTGCACGGCGGCGATCGTCGTGACATCCGAGACGGTGTCGTCTTCGTCCGCCTCCTTCAGCGCCAGCGCCATAGCCTGAGCGAAATATCCCCCGGCGAGCATGGCGGGGATAATGCGCCGGCGGTCGACTTCCGTCGCTGCCAAGCGCCGCGCAATCTCCCCAAGGCCAAGGCCTGCCAAAGCGACAATAGCCACCGGGTCGGTGCTGGTCTCTCCGGAAGCGATATCCTTGGCGCGAGCTAGTGCGTCAGCCGCTGCACTGCGATCCGCGTCGCTGGCGCCAGCGGTATCGAGGCCGTGCGCGATCGCGGCGAGAGAGGCAATCTTGAGCCCCGTGGCCTTGTCGTAGGTCAGCAGCTCGAGGAGCTGCAATGCCGCAGCCGGACCAGCGGTGGCGAGCAGGCGACGGACAACCCGATCCAGTAGGTCGACATTGCGAGCCGCGGCCGATTTCGCTCGAGGCAAGTCCCCGATAGCCACGAAATAGTCAATCGCCGCTTCCCTGAGGCTGGGCTGCTGCGTGTAGTCGGCGGCATCAATCAATGCGAGGGCGCGATCAGGGAGACCGAGTCTCAGCAGCGTGCCGAGCAGGCCGTCGGCGTTCGAGCCCAGTTCGTATCTGGCGCTGGAACTGGAGTCGGAATTTGGTGCGAAGATGTCGGCGGCAAGCGCCTCGGCGAGCATCTTGCGCGTCGCGCCATAGGTCGAGCCCAGCCCTGACATGCCCGCCCTGATCTCGGCGGCCTCCGGGCTCGCCGGGAACCTCACCATCACGTCGGTGAGGTCGGCCCAGACCTCGAGGCCGGCCGACAGCTTGGATGAGGCATCGGTGCCTGTGCGAGTGCTGGCGGCATTGGCGTCGGCTACCAATGCGGCGGCGCTCGCCGGCACTGTCCGCGTGCCGGACGGCGCAGCTGGCGTCCCCGCGAGCAAGCCACCGCTCAACAACAAGAGGGGGATGAGGTGCTTCACCGACCGAGCCCATCCTCTACGGACGGGTGGCGCGAGATAGCGTCTTTCGCAAAAGTGCCTTCGAGCTTTGCCATGTTGGCGAGGACATTTGCCACGACCGTGTCGGAGCCGGAGCAGTCCAGAAAGTCGATGGTAGTCGCAATGAATGTATTCAGCGCGCTCGCCACGCTCGGGTTCGACGTACTGCTGTCTGGCCCCTGCACAAGTTTCGTCGCCTGGAGGAGCGCTGTTTGCAGGGTATCCCGTTCGCCATACAAATCCTTTTTCTGGCTCGGGTCCAACCACGCATTGAGTAGCTGGAACACGCTTGTATCGCCGGTCTCCCCGCTCCGTGCGGCCGATATGGCGTCGAATACCGACTTGATGGCAATCTTTTCCCGTCCGGCTTCGTTGGTGCACGAGGTATGCAACTGGCTCACAATTGCCTGCCGCGTGTCCGGCTCGACTCGGAGCGATGCGAGCAGCCGATCAAGCAAGGCCGCGTCGACCCGCGTCTCGGCATCGGCGTCGGGGGCCAGCTGGATAACTCGCGTCTGCGGCACGAGGTCCCCCCAATTGCTTCCAGTCCGCAGCAGCACGCCGTAGAGCAGCGCGAACCCAAACCCCAGGCTGAACAACAGCAGCCCGCTGCCTGACACCAGATAGGTCCTGGCGACGCCTACCATGGCAGCGTCCCGTACCTTGGTGGCGGCGGCGTCGGCTTCGTGCACGGCTACTTTCACCAGCGCGTTTACCTCGTCGGCAGCGCCTTTCGCTTCGCTTTGCGCCTGCTGGGCGGTGGCCAGCGCCTGCACCGTCGCCGCTTCCGCAGTCCTTGCAGCTTCGAGGATGGCCTCGGCGGCCTTGCGCTCGGCCTCGTTCGCATCGTTCTCCAGCGCGCCGACTTTGCGCTGTGCATCCGCGACCGCGCGCTCTGACTCCTTGTGGGCAGAGGCCGCCGCATCGGTCGCCGCAATGGCGGCGGTCAATGCGGCCTTACGCTCCGCTGACTTTGCAATGGCATCGCCGACAGCCGCGTCTGCAGCCGTCTCCCGCGATGTCGCTGGCACCGCCTGCGTCCACGGCAAATAGAAACTACCGGCAGCACCAAGCAGTGCGAAAACGCCGCCAAGCACCGTGGTGACGGCCGAGGTCTGGCTCATCCCTGTCAGCAGGCCAACTATACCGCCTAGGCAACCCATGCCAAGCGCATAGAGTGCCACGCCGCCGAGTACCAATGCTCGCCTCTTACCAGCATCACTCAAGCTATGTTCCCCCTCCGCCGTATATGGCTTTTTGAAGCGCTAATAAGGCGGCATATTTTAGGTTCCAGGCTTTCGTTGCGCCCGAAAAGGCGCGGACCAAATAAAATCAGTTTGCAGATAGTTGATGGAATCTTGTCCTGGTGCCGCGCCAAAAAGGGCCGCGTCCGGTACACCGAGCGTAGGATCACCAGGCGAAAGAGTGTTCAATAGTGAAGACGGAACGCCTGCCGAGCCCACTTTGCGAGCGCCGACCGAGGCTCGTGCGTGACAAGACATGCACGAAGAGTTCTGGAAGCCATTTTCGATCACTGGGTTAGAAAGAATGGTTGCCCTACCAAAACCGGTGGCAAATTCTGTTTGCGTACCTCTCAAAATATAGTTTTGCCACAAAGTGCCGACTGTTTCCGACCTAACTCCGTTACTGCCTTTTGGCGCGGCCGCACCTCTTGTCGTCGGATCAACTGCTACCGTCTTAGCTTCCTCCTGGAAGAAGTCATCACCTAGAAATTTCTTTAAAGACGCTGGGTCACAAGCTCCCTTCTGAACCTCGCAATCGACATGACCAAAATCTGCCCAAAACCAATTTGGAAGATCCTTTGTAATGATATGGAGAGCGACGAGCCCATAAGCGGTCGCACTTCCGTCACCGTTTTTTACTTCTCGCCACAGATATCTTGGTTTATCCGCTTCTGTAATTGGATACCATTGTGCTTTTACTTCCTTGGCCCCGTTTGGAAAATTTATCTGTGATCGGCTTGAATTGACCTGCGCCTTGGCCAGAAGAGCCTCCAAGCCGCCGCGGTGATACATCTCGTTGGAAATTATGAATTCGTAGGTGAAGCGATTTTGACGTACCTCTTGATCGTGCGGCTCGGTGGGAAAGAATAAGGGCTTGAGCCTTTTGCTCTGAGAAAGGACGCTCAACTGCTCTAGATTTCGGTCAAGAGTCAGCGTTCGCTTATCCCGTTTCAACTCATCCCAAGAAACAGGTCGAGCTCCATTCTGAGGATAAGACTCGCTCGCATCTCCGCCGGAGGCCATTGCCCAGGTCTCCCAGACGACGGACGCCCCCGGATCGAGGATTCCGAATGGCTTAGTTTCGTCGACAACGCCTGCCGCACTTGATTTTGCCTGGTTATTCAGAAAGAAAAACAGGCGCCAGGCATATTCGGCCGGATTCGACAGCGCGAGCGCGGTTGCGCCGTTGTCGCCTCCGGGCTCAACGAGGCCAGCAGCATGAAGCTGAGAACTAAGGCTGAAAATGGCGAATGTGCTGAATAAAAGCATCGAACCATATAGACGCCGAGCGATCTTCATTCCAAAAACCCTCCGTTCATCCAGGCTTCAAAGCTGTCGAGCATTGCGTCGCTCCAATACGGGCCGCCCGGGGGCATTCTTTGTCCGGGGTCATCGCCGCGCAATTTTGCGAAGACATGGAGAGCGTTCGCGTGGTCGGGAAATGTCTCGTCGCCGGTATCATCGCCCATATATTCGTAGGCGCTCAGATCGACCCCCTTATTTTTCATGCAGAGTACCTGCCCTTTTGAGAACATCGGCTTTATGTCGGCAGAAAATGACAGGGCGCTCATCAATTGGCTGGCCTCCTAGACCCAGTTTAACATGTTCATTTTGGGGCTCTTGGAGGCCGACGCAAACGCGCGTTCGAATCACTTCGCTCGGCAGGGCCACTGCCACTAGTTCCATCCAGAATCTCCCCCACAAGAATCTCCCACGCCTTCGCTTGCGATACCCTTGCTCGATCGTGTTTGTCGGGAGGGAGAGTCGAAGCCATCATTGCGACCTTTCTTCCCGAAGCCATGGCGGACTGGGTGAAAGTGTCGGTGGCTCTGTCAATGAACTCACGGGGTGTTAAATTACTGTCCGTAGGAATTCCTAGATCTTCGAAATCCGGTTCCACGGTGTCGATTTTTCGTTCCTGAAAGAAATGCTTGGAAATAGGCTCCTGCCAGGAGAGGTATCCGCCCAAGAGAACCTGCCTAGGCTCGGTAATGGCTCCGGTGAACGAATATCTGACGCCAGACGATTGCACTGGATCAAAGTAGTTCGGAGTGTAAAAATCGGACACCAGAAGGTTGTTGACGCTATAGCCAAATTGCGGTCCCTCGGAAGGATCGCAAGCCTCTAAGAGAAAGTTTACGCGACCTTGGTCCGCCATCGGAGAGTCGCCTGGCACAAAACGGCTACCGAAAGGATCGACAAGCATTTCGATCATCTCGTGGCTGCAAGTTTGACAGAGCTTGTCTATATCGTCGGACGCTCGAACCAGTGCTAGCGGCTGGCCGTTACTATCGGTATGAAAGCCTCCAGCGCCGGGAGGCACTTTACCGCCTATTATAATTGGCCACGTTCCAACCGGCACCTGACTGAGCTGCTCAAACGCGTCAACAGTGGCTGATATGCTCCAAATTGGCGCAAGATCTCTTGTAGCTTGTTTTTGCAATGCAGCGGATATTTGCATGACCATAGCGATAGGTACTTGGTCAGTAATAGAAACGACCGCCACCTGTCTAATCAATGCCGACATGCTGACCTCCCTGTTAGCGGTAAGCTGATCGATCGAAAACTCAGTGGAGATTTATTATGAAATGTAGTTTTCTTGGTGAAAATTATTCCGCTTACAAGACAATATAGTCATGAAATTTCATGCAAAACGGATTTTGAATCCATATTCAAATGGCTTTTGAATTATGTGTCCGTTTCAATATTAAATTTACTCCGTATTACAAACGAATATTATTGTTCGTGGTCGATTTTTCACGCGAACACGGTGCGATTTGCACGATGTGCATTTCAAATTGTTTTTGAGATTTGCTTTTATATTATGGAGAGAAAATGACTCCTAAGCATGATGGAGTCAAGAGTATTTTTTTTGCTAATACAACTTTACGTCACTTCTGGTGGGGTCCGAAGTGCCTGCGCGTAGTGACCAACAGAAAAAACTCTGCGTCCCGACGAATAAATTCGAACTGGATCCAATCCCGCAACTTCGTCGGCACAACGGCTGAGCGGTGATAGCGCTTAAGTTCGTTGTTAATCTTTACGGCGATATGGCCAGCCTCCACATTGTGCAGAGCGAGACGACGACGGTGGCGGTAACGGTTTTCACGTCTTCTATTCGGGGACGAAGCAGAACTCGCTGGAAGTTAGGGCGAACGGGTCAGAAGCAGCTCAAGGTCGAGAAGATGATTGTAGACGAGCAACTCGCCAAAGCGGGCATCCGGCTGGCGGATGCGCTCAATAAGGTGTTTGCACCGTCATATAAGGGCCTGAGGGAGGAGCAGGACGGCGCGGTGGTTTTGAAATTGTGTAACGGGTGACCTTCGCAAGTAATCAAGACATCCCCGGGATTCGAGAGCAACGATCGACGTTTACCTCGAAGGTTCCGGCCTTATCCCCGGAGGTAGAAAATGGTTTAGACTCAGCAGTATGCGTCGGTCATTCGATCCCCTGTGACAAAATATAGTATACGGCTCAATCTCGCTTCATATACCATAGCCAAAAATTGTCATGTCAATCAGACAGGCGCAGGCCCGCCGCCAAAAGAGCCGAGGCTGCAACGTCCTCTGGGAAGCCTGTGTGATGTTGACGTCCATGTTACCCTTCGCCGCCAATGCGATATGACGGAAGAACCAAGTCGCGCTTGCGATACTTCCCTGGAACACTCCTTTGACGCGATGCGCCGCCGCCGATAGTGCTGCTTTCGTTCATCGCTCCTGCATTGCCTCGGAACCGATTTCGGCGAGCGGCGAATAGAGATATTCAAGAATGCGCCGGCTGCCGGTCTTGACCTCGACGGTCACCGACATGCCCGGCGAAAGCGCCACGCGCATTCCCTCGATGTCGATGCTTGCGACATCCGGCTTGATGGTGACCGGGAAGACTAGGTTCTGGACACGTTGCGCATTGCCGATCGGAATCATGCTCTGCAGTTCCTTTGCCGGCTGGCCTTCGAGCTGCTGCGCATCCGGCTCCGGAATGGCATCGGTTGCGACGCGGGTGACCGTGCCGTTGAGGATGCCATAGCGGGTGAACGGGAAGGCTTCGACCTTGATGACGGCGGGTTGTCCCGGCGAGACGAAACCGATGTCGCGGTTCGGTAGATAGGCTTCGATCTCAAGAGAGGCGTCGTCCGGGACGATCCGCATCAGTTCGGCACCCGCGGTCACCACCTGGCCGACGGTGGTGATGGCGGATGTCTGGACGATGCCGTTGATCGGGCTTTTGATGGTCATCGACTCCAACCGCTTGGCAGCCTTGAGCAGTTGCTGTTCCTTCTCGTCGATCTCACGCGATGCTGCCGCTTGTTTCTCGGCGTTGTCGGCGACGAAGGTCTTGATGGCTTTCAGCCCTTCGCTTGTCGCCGCGACGATCGCTGTCTCCGCTTCCGCCCGCTGGCCTATCTGCTCGGCAAGCGTTGCCTCTTCCTTCTGCCTGATCTCGACCGCATCGATGACACCGGATCTCGATCCGGCGCTGAGATCGACGAGATTGGAGCGCATGGCGACGCGATCTGCAAGCGTTGCCACCAGCGCCCGTTGAGCGACGACCATCTCGGTGTATCTCTTCAGCGCGGCGAACTGCTGATTGCGTTGGGCGGCAAGACTGGCGAGGGTCGAGGCGAGCTGCTCGAGATAGGAGGTGTAGAGCAGTTCCTCGCGCGTACGGATCTGCGCCGGGATGGAATCGGAAAATTCGGGGACGATCTCAATCCTTCGTGTTCCGCTCCAAAGATCGCTACTCTGCCAGGCGTTGACCTGCGTTAATGCCGCGCCGCGTCTTGCGACTTCTGCCCGCAGTGCCGCGAGGCTGGTGGTCAGCGTGTTGACTTCGACCCGGGCTTCGGTTGGGTCAAGCTCGACGAGGATGTCTCCGGCTTCCACCTTGGCGCCGTTCGAGACCGGAACCGCAATCGTCTTGCCGAGCTCGATCGACTGGATCACCTTGACGCGGCCGGTCGGTTGGATCTTGCCCTGGGCCGTCGCCACGATATCGAAGGTGCCGATATAGCTCCATGCCAGCGCGCCGGCGGTGAGCAGGCAGATGAACCAGATCAGCGCCGTGCGGATCGGCGATGCCGGCGTTTCCAGGATTTCGAGTGCGGCCGGCAGGAACTCGTTGTCAACCTGCAGTCGCTTCTGTGGCTTCGGTGGCAGCCGGGGAGGCTGGACGGTCTGGTTCATGATTGGACGGGCCCCGTCTGCAATTGCCACAGATGGGCATAGAGCCCGTTCGGACGGGCAAGCAGCGTTTCGTGTGTTCCCTCTTCGACGATGCGTCCGTCCTTCATGCCGATGATGCGGTTGCAGTGCCGCACGGTCGCCAGGCGATGGGCGATGATGATGACGGTGCGGCCGCGAACGATCTCGCGCATGTTGCCGAGGATGATGCGTTCGCTCTCGTAATCGAGCGCGCTGGTCGCCTCGTCGAGGATCAGGATCGGCGGATTGGTCGCGAGCGCACGCGCAATCGCCAGACGCTGCCTTTGGCCGCCGGAGAGGTTGGCGCCGCGCTCTTCGATCAGCGTGTCGTAGCCGCGCGGCAGCTTCGCGATGAACTCATCGGCGCCGGACAGTCGCGCCATTTGAATGGCGGCGGCCCGCGACATGGCCGGATTGACCATGCAGATATTGTCGTGGATCGTCCGGTTGAACAGCATGTTTTCCTGAAGCACAACGCCGATATTCGACCGCAGCCATGCCGGATCAACCTGGGCGATATCCTGGCCGTCGACGAAGACTTGACCGTTGTTCGGGATATAGAAGCGCTGCACCAGCTTGGTCAGCGTCGACTTGCCGGAGCCGGAGGGACCGACGATGCCGATGACTTCGCCCGGCCGGATCGAAAAATTGATGTCCTTGAGCACATCCTGGCCATCGGGGGAATAGCGGAAGTTCACCGACTTGAAGCCGATCGCTCCCTTCGGCGGCGGCAGGCTGACGGCAACGCTCGGACGCGGTTCCTGCGGGGCATTCAGAATATCCGAGAGTCTGGCGATGGAGACCTGCACCTGCTGGAAATCCTGCCAAAGCTGCGACAGACGCAGGATCGGCTGCGAAACCTGGCCGGCGATCATATTGAAGGCAACCAACGCTCCGACGGTCAATTCGCCGTCGATCACCGCCTGCGCGCCGAAAAGAAGCAGGGCAGCCGAGGTGATCTTATTGACGTACTGAATGGCGTTCTGGCCTTTCGCCGCCAGCATGGTCGCCAAGAAGGACGAGCGCACGTAGGCGGCCAGCCGCTCCTCCCATTGCGATGAGACCACCGGCTCGACCGCCGATGCCTTCAGCGTCTGGATGCCGACGACGGTCTCGACGAGCAACTGCTGGCTGAAGGCACCGCGCTCGAACTTCTCGTCGATGCGTTCCTTGAGGAAGGGTCGGATCAGGAAGCCGATCGCCATGTAAAAGGGAATGGAAGCGACGACGATCCAGGCAAGCTTCGACGAATAGGAAAACAGCACGAAGATGAAGATGATGGTGAAGAGCAGGTCGAGACCGGAGAACAAGCCCTGGCCGGTCAGAAAATTGCGGATGGTTTCGAGCTCGCGGATTCTCGCGACCGTCTGGCCGGTGGCGCGGGTCTCGAAATAGCTGAGCGGCAGGTTGAGGAGATGCCGGAACAGACGGCGGCCGAGCTCGACATCGATGCGGTTGGTCGTGTGCGACAGCGCATAGGTTCTGAGATATTGCAGCACGACGTCGAAGAGCCCGACGGCGGCAAGGCCGACGACGAGCACGATCAGCGTCGAATAACTGCGGTGCGCCAAAACCTTGTCAACGACGACCTGGAAGAACAGCGGCGTCACCAGCGCGAAGATCTGGATGACGAGCGAGGCAATGAGCACATGGCCGAAAGCACGCCGATAGCGCCAGATCGCCGGTAGGAACCAGCGGAAGCCGAAATTCTGCTGCGAGGCGCCGGGACCGGCAAAACGCCGCTGGACGAGGATGAACTCGCCTGACGTCAGGGCGAGAAGCTCGTCGGCCTCGACATTGCGAGCGGAGAAATCGATGGGATTGATCAGCCGATACCGCCCCTCGGCGGCGACGCCGGCAAAGACCGCGAAAGTGCCATCCCTCAACGACGCAAGCGCCGGCGCCGGAAGCGTTGTCAGCCGTTTGGCCTTATCGACGCGGACCGTGCGCGCCTTCAGGCCAAGGATCTTTGCCGCACGCAGGAGATCGTCGCGCGTCGCCGGCGCGGTCAGCGCAAGCTCACGGCTTAACGTTTCCGGACGCGATGCGATCCTGAAATAGCCGGCAACAGCGGAGATCGCCGCCAGTCCACTGTCGGCGATTGCTGCTTCTGGAGATGGCGGAGAGTCATCTCTGTTCTCCGCTTCCGCGACGCCAGCGTCGGACGCTGTCTGGATGTCCATCATGGCGGGGATCAAGGAAGAGGGGGTATGCCGGCTCCATGAGGCGCCGGCACGAGGCAGGGGATCTTGTTATGCAACATTAGCGGTCTGACTGGGTCGCGAGACAAGAACCGCGTCGCCGACCAGATGCTGATTGCCGTCAACCGTCTGATAGGAGCTGGTGCCGGTGATGATCGACCCATCAGCGAAGGACTGCATCCCATCGCGGCTCGGCATCAGGTTAATCAGCCGTATCCCGGCATCCGACATCGTCTGCAGTTCACCTGCATCGCTGATGCCGTTCTGGTTGGTGTCTCGCCAGACCCGGAACTCACTCCAGCGATCGTCGTTGAGGTCAAGGACATTGTCGTGGTTGGTATCAAAGGCAAGCCGCAGACCATCAAGATCCGATGTCGACTGGTCATTCCAGAGGCTGAACGCCAACTCCCGCGCTTGGTCGATCTTGCCATCAGGGCCAGCCGCTCCGTTGGCACCAAGATCGATTGCCAGGAACCCGTCCTGCGGGCCAACCCAGGCAGTGTCTTCCGCGACGCCGTCGCCATCCCAGTCGAAGCCCACCGAAGGTCCGAGTTCTTCGAGAGGGCGAAGATCGATGTGGCTGTCGCCATTCAGGTCCAGAAGAACCGGCGGGTCATAAGTTTCAATGAGATGCCCGTACTTGTCATACCGTTTCCACCAATCCAACGTGCCGCCCTGGTCGGAATGGTATTCGTACTCTATGCGGGTACCGTCATCGAAATACGTGTCTCCGCTGGTTCTGACCCCATACCTGTCAAAGCGGATGATGTCTGTGGTCCAGCCTTGGTTCCCAAGATAGTCGCGGTACGTGTACATCCACTTCTTCGACTCGTCCATTTGCGTGAACGTTTGCATCAGGGCGCCGGATGCTGAATATGAATCGGTGTAATATCTCCAATTATTAGCGTTATTGACGTCATAAGTCGTCTTGTCCGTCTGACCGATATCGAAGGTCGTTTCTTCGTAGGTCGTCTGCTTGGCGCTATTCTGGATCACAAGACGGGACGACCAGTTTGCGTTCGCCCGGTCCCAGGCATAGTAACGCGTGTCGCCATTGTCGTAATAGATGTTCTGAACTGTGAGCTGGCCGGCGGCATTGTAGGAATAGTCGATGCGAGACCAATTCACGGCATTGGCAGGATCGTAGCTGGTGACATAGCGCGTGCTGTCATCGTTGGTTTGATCGACCCCGACCAGCCTATTCGCAGTGTCATAGGTTTGCTTGATGGTCGACCATGACAGGTTGCCCGCGACGTCAGAGGCGGTCTTCGTGCCGTCGTCGCCAGTTTCAAGCTTATAGGTCAACTGCCCGGCCGCATTGTAGTTCTGTTGCACCTGCGACCATGCCGCGGCATTCGATGGATCGAAAGCGATCTCGATCCGCGATCCGTCGCTGTTAAACTGCGTTTCGAGAGTCTTCCTTCCGGCGGCGTCGTATTGCTGCTCGATCCTTGTCGATCCCTGCGCATTAAGCGGATCGTAGAAAGTGACGGTTGTCAGCAAGCCGGCCTTATTGGCATTGGCGACACTCAGCGTCTGGCCGCTCGCTCCGTCATAGGTCGTCGTCACGGAGCTTCCATCGGCCGCGACGATGGTCTCGGCGGTCTTGCGGCCGAGCGAATCCGTCGTGAGGCTGTAGGAAAGCGAGCCGAGCGCGGTGACCTGCACGACGTTTGTCTGTGTCACTGCGCCGCTGGCGTTGAGATCGACCTTGGTCAGGGTGATGGAACCATCGGCATGCGTCGCCGCCGTCTCGGTGTGATCGGTGGTACCGTTGTTGCCAACATCCTTCGACAGCGTGGTGATCAGTCCATCGGCACTGGTCGAGATCGTGCCCTTTGCCGTAACCGCGCCACTGGCGTTGGTTTCGGTCACCGCTGTGACGATGGAGCCGTCGACCTGGATGGTTGACTGCATAACGATCTCGTAAACGCCGTTGCCGTCATAGTCGTATTTGGCGATCTTCGTGCGGCCATCCGCTGAAGTGGTCGTCTCGATCTTAGCCGCGATCGCCTGTGTCCAATAGACGCCGCCCGGCGTCAGGTTGGAGGCCATTCGCGCTGTTGCATTGTTCGTGACCACGGAGACCGAGGCGCCGGTGGAATCGATGGTGACGGTTTCAACCTGATCGACCGTTGCATCGCCGTTGATATCCTTCGACGTCGTCCTCACCCTGCCATCGGCAGACGTCTGGATCGTCGTATTTGCGGCCAAGGTGCCACCCAGCAGATCCGTGTCCGAGATCACCGTCGTGCTGCTTCCGTCTGCGTTGGCGGTAAAGTTGGTCACCCGCTCACGATCGATCGTACCATTGCCATCCAGATCCCAGGAGGTGGTTGTCACGCGGCCGTCGGCCGATACGACCACTGTCGACTTGTCCTTGATCGTTGCGCCATCGGCCTTGAAGTTGGTGGTGACCGATGTCTGGATGCCGGAATTGGCGGTGACGGTCTCCTGGTGCTGATCGACCTTGTCATCGCCGTTGCCGTCGCGGTCAACGGTCACCGTCAACTTATCGGCGCTGGTGAGGGTGACGATCTTGCCAATCAGGGTGGTTCCGGCACTATCTCTCGTCTCGACAGTCTCGCGAATGGCGCCGTCCGCCAGAACCGTGGTCGTGTCGGTGACGGTCTGATTGCCAAAGCCGGGCCGCTCTTGGCTCGATGTAACGATCAGGCCGTTGGCGCTTGTCGTGGCGGTGGTCCTGGAGATCAGCGAACCATCGGCCTTCTTGCTTTCCACTGTGCGCGTCTTAGTGCCATTGGCATTCAGGACTGTGACATCGGTGGCCGTCTGGCTGTAGGTGCCGGCCCCGGTCGGGTCGATCTGGGTGGTGATCGACAGGCCATTGGCGCTGGTGGTGACGAGATATCGGCTGGTCAGCGTCGTGCCGGTAAAGTTGCTGATCGTCTGCGTCTTCGAGCCACTGGCGTTGAGGACGGTGACGACGGTCCGGCTCTTGTCGAAGGTGGTGCCGCCACCGGTGCCCGCCGTATCCCATTTGGTGGTAACAGTCAGGCCGTCTCCGGACACTTCGTTCAACGTAATGCTCTTGGTGACGCCGGCGACGATATCCTTTGTCGTGGTAGCCGTGCTGCCATTCGCTTTCAGAACAGTCGTGCGGGTCGTCTTCTTGTCGACCGTGTTATTGCCGTCAGTGTCATATTCGATAGTCTGCGTCAGGCCGTCGGCAGATGTCGTGACGGTCTTCGTATCCTTGACCGCGGCATTGGCGCCTAAGTCACTAAGGGTTTGGATTGTCGAGCCGTTGGTTTGCTTTGCAGTGACCGACTTTTTGTCGACGATGTTATCGCCGTCGACATCAATGGTGACCGTGGTCGAGAGACCATGAGCTGCGACCGTGGCGATGGTCTTGCTTTCCAGCGTCCCATCCGCCTTGAAGTAGGACAGCGTTTCCGTCGTGCCGCCATCGGCGTTGAGAACGGTGACGTCGCTCGCGGAGCGAACGATCGAATCAGTGGCGTCAGCCCAGCTCACTGTCTTGCTCAGACCGCTTGCGCTGACATTTGCCGTCGTGCGCGAGATCAGCGCATCGCCGATGCCATTCTTAGAAATCGTCTGCGTGCGGCTGCCGTCCGCGTTCAGCATCGTGACATCGTCGGTGACGAGTTCAAAATCTCCGTCTGCATCGAGGTCAGAACTCGAGGTCTTCGACAGCCCGTCATCCGAGATGGTAACGACCGCCTGGCTTTCGAGCGTAGTGGCAGCATTGTACTGCATGATCACACTCTTCAGGGTTCCGACGTCGTCGATCGTGATCGTTTCCACGAAGTCGTCAACGGTATCGGCGTCGATCTTCGTGGTCACTGTAGTGGTTTTCTGGTCGGCACTGACCTTGGTGATCTTCTGCGAGATTAGCGTGGTGTCGGAGGCCTTCAAAGATTCGGTTGTGGTGACCGATCCGGCCGATTCGAGCGGCGTTTTCTTCCACGACGATGTTCTGTCGACCGTGCCGTCACCATCCAAATCGTAATCGGTCGATCCGGAAAGGCCGTTGAGATTGGTCGTTACCTTCGTCGAATTTGCGAGCGTCGTTCCGCGGTAATTCGACACGGTCTGGAACTGCAGCCCATAGGTGTCGAATGCCGTGACATCGGTCGTCTTGGCATCGACCACCTCGTCGCCGTTGATGTATTCGCTCGTCGTGATCGACATCCCGTTGCCGCTGGTGATGAGCGTCTTCTTGTTGAGACGCGTGGAATCGCTGCTCGTCAGAGAGATCGTCTCTGCCTTGCTTCCATCGGTATTGAGCACGGTCTGGTCGCTGATGATCCGGTCGCCGACGCCATCATGGTTCAAATCCGCCGACACGGTCTTGGTCAGGCCATTGCCGCTGATGTCGGTGATTGTCGTGCTGATCGTCGATGCATCCGCAGCGTATTGCCGCTCCCAGATGTTGACATTGCCGCTGACCGAAACCGATTCGACCCGGCGAGTATCGGTCCTGCCGTCGCCATCCGCATCCGTCACAATCGTTGTGTTCCTGCGGTCGGCGCTGACGTCGGTGACGATCTGAGCCTTGAGCGTTCCGTCGGCGCTCGTGCTTCTCACCGTTTCCTTCCGCGCTCCGGTGGCGTCAAGAACGGTGACGCTTTTCGTCATGTCTTCGTAGACGCCGTCGCCGTTGACGTCGGTCTGCACGTACTGGGTCAGACTGTCGGCCGATGTGTTGGTGAGAGTCTTGGCGAGGGTCGCGCCGTTGCCGTTCTTCGATGTCACCGTTTCCGCGCGGCTGCCATCCGACCACGTGGTGATGACATCCGTCACCACGAGATCGTTGACGGTATCGCCATTCGCGTCGGTATACGTCGTCTTCGACAGACCACCGGCCAATGTTTCGGTGATGGTCTTGCTGACCAGCGAGCCGTCGCTGTTGAGGGCGCTGACCGTGTTGGTCGTCTTTCCGTCCGTGCCAATCACAATCGTGGTCAGGCTGTCGGCATTGGTGTCACCATTCGTATCCTCGGTGATGGTGATCGACTTGCCGTCAACGCTGGTCTTCGTGACGGTCTGCGACAGTAGCGTACCTGTTGTCCCGGTCTTGGTACGATGCTGGACGGTCTGCGTGCGGTTGGTGGCGTCGATCACCGTCACATCGGTATCGGTGAAATCGACGACGCCATCGGCGTTCACGTCGCTCGTGGTGGTCTTCGACAACCCGTTGGCGGTGGTGACCGTCGTCGATTTCGAGCGCAGAATAGAGGAGGCGTTGGTGTTGTAGGTCGAAGTGACAAGTGTCACGTCGCCTGAGGCTGCCGTGGTAGAGGTGGTGACAGTTTTGGTTTCGCGTGGCCCGTTACCGTCGGCATCGACGGATACGGTAATGGTGCGGCCATCGGCACTGGTTGAGGTGTCGACCTCTGATAGGAGCTTGCCGCTCGAGCTCCGATCGATCACCGTTTTGGTGCGGCTGCCGTCCGCCGCGACTGTGGTGGTCTCAGTGACGATATCGTCGTAAGCCCCGTTTCCATCCCGGTCGAGGCTGGTGGTCTTCACTAAGCCGTTAGCGGAGCCGTTCACGGCTGTGCCAAACAGGACCGTGCCGTTGACGCTAAGCTGCTGCGTGGTCGTCGTGGACGAGCCGTCGGCGTTTTTGGCGTAAATCTGCCGTTGGTCGGCAATGCCATCACCGTCCTGATCGAGCGTCGTCGTCACGGTCAGATGATCGGCGCTGGTGACCGTCGTGGTGCGATCCGAAAGCGATCCGTCGGCATTGAAGTTCGAGACGGTCTTCGTCTGGACGCCTGAGGCATCGGTGGTGAGCACATTGGTCTGGGAGCGATCGAAGGTGCCATTGCCATCGTCGTCGAACTGCGTCTGAACGCTTTTTCCATCGACGCTGGTGGTGACGATGTTACGGAAGGCCAGGCTGCCGTCCTTATTGTAGGCAAAAATCGTCTTCTCGACCGAGCTGTCGGCTTTCGCCACGCTGCTCGTCTTGATGATATAGCCGGCGTTATCGTTCGCCAGCGTGGCATCGCCAACAGTTCCAGTCGTTCCATCGGCACGGGTGAAGGTAGTTGTGCCCGTGATCGCGGAGCCATCGCTGAATGTCTGGCCGCTGCCCTTCGGCGTCAGGTCGATCGAAGTAATGCCGAGGCTATCGAGCGTTACAAGCTGGCCGTTGACATCGACGCGGAACTTCGACCATTGCGCATCGCCGGCGTCCAGCTTGCCGTTGCCATTGGTGTCGAAGACGTGCTTCAGTGCCTCAAGGTCGCTCGTCGCCGAAGAGTCCCACTCAGTAAACACGAATTCATTCGATTGGCTGATCTTGCCGTCGCCATTTGCATCGATGATAAGCACACCGGTGCCGGCACCTGCCCAGGCGGTCCGATGCTGATAGCCATCGCCGTCGAGATCTACGAATTTCGAGGAGTTTGACAGCTCGTCGATGCTCAAGCCGTTACCGGAAAGATCGAGGAGAACTGGTGAACTTGGAGAAGCGTCGGGATCATAATCTCCCATATCCGTCGCCCAACTCGTTGATCTTTGTCCCCACCCCAGGTCATGGGCGGCGTGCCCTCTGTAGCCTTCATCCGGCGTCTTCCACTTATCGAATGGGTTGGAGACGTCTCCCCCTCTCAGATCATGCGCAGCGCGCCCTCTGTCGCCTTCATCCGGCGTCTTCCATTTATCGAACGGACCACCGCCACCGCCACCACCACGGCCGCCACGGCCGCCATCGCCACCAGGAGAGCCACCGCTGCCGCCGAAAGAGCCATCATCGCCGCCGAAAGAGACACCGCCCCAGGATGACGAGCCATACCCGCCGTAGATATCGGAGGATCCACCGCGACCGGACTCACTCGAATATCCACGGTTATCGGCTGAGGCGTCCCAGAAATTTCGAAAATCCGACAGCGCTGCAGGTGTAAGTGGAGTGACGGAAGTTAGCGGTGAAGGGGGAGTGAGAGGGGTGAAATTGATTGGGTTGACGGGTGCCGACTCCTCAGGACTCGGGCTCAAAGGAGCTCCGCCGCCGTTGTCTGAGGGCCGAGGGATTGGCGTTGGTATCTCCGCCATATCGTAGATAAAAGGAAGTTTCCGAGCGAGGTCCGCCGCGTATGGATTTCCGACTATCTTCATTTGAGCGTAGTTTTCAGTAAGTCTACCTTGCTGTTCTATATTTAGATCGCGCCATTTGAAATCACTGTAGGGATCAATATCGTATGACTTCCTGTAGTCACTAAAATTTTCTAGTACGTTCTTTACAAAGTCCTTCCAGTAGCCGGTGTTCCCCCAAATCGTCTTTCCCCAGTCTTGAGCCTGTTTAATATGCGCAAATTCGTGGGCAAACGTTGGAAACATATCATTGTCCAACGAGAAGTCGTCTCTATAATAATCGGGGTTGAAGTATATATCGCTACCATTTGGAGTATATGCACTATATTTATTTTTATCGATCCCTAGTGGCAAGTAGTCATGAATTGTAACTCGGTCAGGATCAACCATGCCGAGAAACATATCATTAATTCTGCGCTTTTCCCCTGTCGTGACAATACGGGTTCCCATAAAAATATCTCCTAAAAGTAGATTTGTTCAGCGTAGCTGTTTGCGGCCGTAGTATTGGATGCCGCCTTCGCATGGAACTTTCCCAAGTTGGCCCGATCGGGCTGCATCTTCCAAAAGTAGCCGCATCTTTGTGGCCTTTGGTAACAACGAGCGAGTTAGACGCTCAATACACGCGCTGGACTGCGAGAACACACATTGATCAGGCATGTTACGACCTTCCCAATCTGGTAAGCTCAATCCATAATACCTGGCAATTACGTATCGCATGGAGGCGGCCCTATTTTGTCTGCTCAGTGATTCCAAAGATGTACTATGGGACGACAAACTAAGGCCTTGTTTATTCCTGATTGCCAGCGCGGCGAAGTACGTTGAGATATCTATAGAAGAGTACCCAGCAATATTTGGATGCGCTCCAAATTTCGCATAGTAAGACAAGTCTACGTACGACCACGCTTGAGAATCGGATCGCGTATTCCAGATTCTCAGCCAGTATGCAGAACACTCCAAAGGTTTTGATTCTGCCGTGCTAGCAAGCACCGCAATACAGAGACCTGCCGCTAAAGCTTTAAGGGCCATCCAACAAAAGTGCCTGGCTTTGAGAAAACACGTTTGAGGTCGCGATAGGTCAAAACCGGTAACTGCGAAAATGGCCGACGCGGCTTGGATGGCGGAGTGATCAGCGTGTTTGGGCGAACAGCTATCTTCTAAAATATTCATAACAAATACTTATTCGAATCCTAAAAATGTGAGATCACGGTTGAATATGTCAACTGATGGCCTTCATGGCAAAATTATTTTCAAAATTGCGAGATGGAAACATTACTCATTCTTCCCTTTTAACCTGGTCCGTTACTGAAGAACTGAAAACTTCTCGCAGGTGACAACGCCCCGCATCAGATCTTGCAAAGCATATAGACTAAGAACTCGCATTTGATCACTACAGCGTAACATTCCATTATCGGAAGATATGATGGGGTCACAACAAACCTAAGAGGTATTCGCAAGCAAGGCGCCTGATCTTCCTGACGGGTTCACCCCAAACAACCTCCCAAACTTGGCACAATCGCAGCTATCGATCAGATTTACTTGCCCTTCTTGGGGAGAAAATTCATAGCTCCCTGAGTTAGGAGTGGAGTTCCGACTGACGCAGTAAAATCCGAGACGTTTAACGACATTAGAGATTAACGATATTTGCGGCGGTTTGTGAACCAACAAGCGAAGATCTCGCGCGAAAGTTTGCAACTTTATGCTGAATAAATTTTATTCCGCAGGAATTGTCAATGGCTAACAAAGCGAAACAAGTTTATTTGTTTTAGCCACATATTCTTGTCCATGCCCGGAATAGTATGCCGAGGAACTGACACGACACAAGCGACGTTTTTACACCAACATTGACTTGTGGAGACATCCCATTGGGTAGGCCGGTCCCGGTGTGGGAAAGACTTCTTGCGCTACAGTCGTGCAGGCGTCTTACGGCGGGAAGGAAATGACAACCGTCCCCTCATCTGGCACAAGTTGGGCCTATCCAGCTTGAATATTAGGCGGCATGTCACCGCCTCATACTGCAGAAACCGTAGGCGGCTTCGGCGGACTTGCTCATCTGCCAGCTGGAACGCGGAAAACGGTCCGGGCTTAGCTTGGCGAATATCGGAGCGGTGTTTTTGGCAAATATCGGCGAGCACGCTTTTGTTTCAGCAGGGAGGGGAACAACAGAACTGCTTCATCCTCCCGTTCGAAAACATGCTGTTTCTTCCTGCCCACGCTTGCTGATCCGCCCCCAACGTCGCTTCAGCCAAGCCTCTCCGAACATCGTCCGCTCGATCTGCATGGCATAGTACCGCGCCATGTTCTTGGCTGGATCCGTTCGTTCGACATAGAGCTGGTAGGGTTGCGAAATCATGCCGGCATGATCGTCACCCGGCGTTGCCACGTCTAACGACATATGTGAATCCTACAAGTGCGACCGATTCATTTTCGTGAAGAATGGCGCTCGGGCGAGGCGCCGACGGCGCACGGCTCTAGTCGCGCTGCGACCGGAGCCCGCACGCGGTCTCCGCCCAGTCGGGTTACGATCCTCTCGCGGCAAGAAGCATGCCTGTCAAAAATCGTTGTCCGGAGACAGCCAGAACGTCTCGTGGCCATCGGAGATGGCAAGCGGTCGCGTCCTTTCAGGACGCGTTTCTATCTCTCTCTGACTGCCCATTTTGCACCCGCCGTTCCGGCGTCAAGGACATCGCGGCCCCTCCAATTTTCCCAGCACCGCAAGCGGCACAGAGAAAATCGGTTCCTCCGCTCGCCGCACGGCGGCCGCGTTCCGCGGTCCCTGACCCCTCACGGACTACGGTGCGGACACCTTTCGTCAGAAACGAAAAGGAGACTCTGATGGCAAAGCGTCAAAATACTCACCTGGTTGGCGAAAATCAGAAGCGGTCGGATCAACAGTCGAATTGGCTTGAAAGTTTGCGCCGAGTTTTCGACGCGGAGGTGCATCTTCCCGCCGATATCTCGCGCGAGTTTCTGTCAGCGGCGCTGCTTTGGGCAACCGACAACAAGGTCGATTTCGCTCTGTTCCACGAAGCCGGTAAGATCACTATCGCGCATTTTGGCGGTGATGAAACCTACCTCCCGTCGCGGTGGTCCGACAAGCAATGGCACATCGGCCTCGAAGACAGAGAGCCGTTCTTCGAACCTGATGAAGATCATTGAGGTTTCAGACCAGAGGTGGCTCGCCGCCTCTGGTCTTTGCCTTCGCGTGAGCCCGTTCCAGCCGGATCGACCAGCCGGAGCGGCTATGAAAGGGGCTCTGCCGCCCCTCTCGAACGTCACCCCGCGAAGGAAGGGCAATCCCCTCCGTCAAACTTCCTCCCATGGGGGAAAGGGGACGGTTCCCTCCTCCCTCCTCCCTTCCCCGAAACCCATTCCCTCTCCCGTGCAGGAAAAACGATGATTGCTGTCACAGGCCCTGGCACCATCCGTGTCGCGCCCCATCCCATGACCGGGCGAGGCCTTCCTTGATCAAGACATCGCCCAGCGAGTTGCCCGCACGAGAAACGGTCCGAAGTTTGCGCCCATACTTGTCTTCGTCACGGAACCCGGCCGCCAGAGAGAATTTTCCGGCGTTGAGCAGCGCCAGCAGCCGGGATTTTGCCGCTTCACCTTTGAGCCGTTCGGCCTCGCAGCGGGGCGGGCTGAGTTCAGGCGTATCGATGTCGGCGATGCGGATTTTCTCGCCCTCGAGCCAGAAGGTGTCGCCATCGACGACGCAGTTCGTCCGGTGGCTGTCGCCGCAGATCGAAAATGCCGCCGACAATGAATCCGTCGTCGGTGTCTTGGCCAAAGTGGCGAAACCTGGGAGAGCGTCGGCGCCGCCATAGGCAAGCCAACCTCCAGCAGCAATGATCACGGTGCATAGAACTACCGTCGAGCGTTTACGCCATCTGTTCTGCCCAGATCTCAGCAGTCCTCCACCCGCGCGCTGCCGATCGCGGCCGCCTCCGGCCTTCGGGGGCTTTCTGAACGGAACCACATTCGATTTCGCCACTATCGGATCCCTCGTTTCGCCTCAGCCTATGTCGGACCCGGTTTCATCTGCGTTTACGGAGGAGCTTGGCTCCGGGCTGTAGTGTGGCCGGCAAAATGGTGCGCGAGGGGCGGGGAGCAGTCGATCCCGCCCCCCTCGGGCCACTATGTTGAGGCTCCTGCGGCTGCCCTGTTTCCCAGCCTTCGCACGACGAGAATTCCCGAAATCCCGCCCGTCGGGCGTCGCTATGCTGATTTCTCCGATACTCTTCATTTTCCTGGATCAGCCTTGCTCGGTTGCACTGCGCGCCGGCTTGGATCATGCAGGCTTTGGCGCATCCCCGATCATGTGAAACCTGTTCATGCCGACGCGTGCCTTCATGTCGTCGCGCCGGAACCAGATGGCTCGTCCGCATCGGAGCGGCGCGTTGCCGGCTGTGAAGACGATCTGTTCGTCGGCACGCATGCGCAGAACTTCATGGGGCTGGATGAGTGGTCTGGCAGCGAGCTGCTTCGAGCGCGTCCGCGATGATCCCTTTGCCTGGAAACTGCGGCTGACCTGGTCGATCTCGACCGTGGTCATGCCGCAGCGTCGGGAGATGTAATCGGCGGTCTCGGGATCGTTGATCGCGGCAAACGAAATCCAGCTGGCACTCTCGAACCACTTGCTTGCCGCGTCGCGACCGCCATAGGTTTCGCGCATCTGGCCGATCGACTGATAGATCATCGTGAGCGTGATGCCGTATTTGCGGCCGGCGTCGCGGGCGGTCTCGATGATCCGCATGTAGCCGAGGCGGGCGACCTCATCGAGGAGAAACAGCGCGCGCCCCTTTATTTGTCCGTCGCGATTGTAGATCGCATTGAGAAACGAACCGATGATGACCCGCGCAAGACCGGAATGGGTCTCCAAGGTCTTGAGGTCGATGTTGATGAAGACGTCGGTGTTTCCCGCCGCGATGTCGCTGGTCGAGAATTTCTTTCCCGACACGAGGGCGGCATAGTTCGAATAGGAAAGCCAATGTGTCTCCTTGACCGCATTGGCATAGACGCCAGAGAAGGTTTCCGGCGTCATGTTGACGAAGGCTGCGACGTTCTCCTTTACGAAATCCGAGCCGGAATTGTCGTAGATGTCTTGCAGCCGCTTGCGCAATGTCGGCTCCGGCTCCGAGAGATTCATGCGCACCTGCCGAAGCGTCTGCTCCTTCTCGTCCGTGTGACCGGACAGGCAGACGTCGGCGATGAGCGCCGTCAGCAACTGGAGAGCTGACGCTCGAAAGAAGTCGTCACGGACACCGCGCGCGCCGCCGTTGTCGCTCATGATCCATGAGGCGACCGAGGCGATATCCTCTTCCTTCGTACCTCCAAAACCGCCGACCCAGTCCAGGACGTTAAAGCCAATGTCCGGCTTCCTCGGATCGAGGACGAACACGTCTCTCCCCGCTCCGCCGCGATGCGCGGAGACCATCGGTGCGACCTCGTTCGATGGATCGAGCACGATAAGCGTGCCGCCCCATTTGAGTGCCGTCGGGATCGTCACCGACGTCGTCTTGAAACCGCCGGAACCGGCAAAGACGATCCCGTGCGACGAGCCGAAAGAGCCATCGAAGCATAGCAACGGGGACTTGCCGCCGGCGCCCCAGGTCTCAGCGCTGTCGGCGCGAAACGCTCGGGCGCCGACATTGTCTTTGTCGACCCGATAGCGCTCACCGATGACGATGCCACCAGCATCGGGAAACAACTTTGCCGCCTCTGTGAGCTTCATCCAATCCGCTTCGCCATGGAGCGCCCGCTTGCCTTGAATGCGTTTCGGCTCGGCCCTTGCGAAGGCCGCATTGCCGATGAGCGCGACGCGGAGTGCGAAGCAGGCACATAATAGCGCCGCACTCGCTCCGACCGACGTTGCCGGATCGAGAAAGGCCAAGACCGTCTTGTCGGCGGGTACCGTTTTCATGAAAGAAGAAAGGCGCATTATTTCGCGAAATGCCGCGATCGAGATCGTCCCACTCGATCCGCTCGCCGGACAACTCCGCGCTTCGCCCGAGACGATCGGTGCGCTCGCCGGCAGGACCGGCCTGTTCGGAGACAACGCCGAACGCAAACACGCGCTCGGTCGGATCGATGCGCTTGCGTCGCATGTTCGCCAATCCACCAAGACCTGGCAGCGTCGCCTTGCGGCAGAATGCAGCTCGGAGCGCTGGAAGCGAGAAAAGCAGGACATGGTCGAGGTTCTGGGGCCGAGCCGCCAGAGCGAGGCGCTGCTGCGCCAGCTCGACGATCTCCCTTATGCCGACAAGGCAAAGTTCGTCGAGCAACTGGCGGGGACGCCGGAGGGCCGTCGCGCGCTTGCCGAGGCGAAGGACATCGTTACTGCGATCGAAACGCGCTTCGGTCGCGCCGATCCCTCAGATCTCGCAGAGCAGCTGAAGCGCGTCGGGCCCGATCAGGCTGGGGACATCGAGCGTATCCGCCAGGTCGTCCGCCTTGCCGACCGCGGTCATCGTGCAGAACTCACGCAGCAGATGGAGTTGGAGCGCTCGCTTTCGCGCACAAAGAGTTTGGGATTGAGCCTATAGTATGTGTCGATATGCCGAATGCGTTAATCTGTACATCGATTGGCGAAAAGAGCATCCACCTCCATGGTTGGTCGGTTTGCGAGTTCTCAAGCCAAGCTACGGTTTAGATTCCGGAGAACTTGGCCGCCACGCCAAGGCTTAAAGGCTTCGATATAAATCGAAGGCCGTCGAGCGCGTTCCGGCGATGATCGTCGGCGCCTGCCAATGTTCCATCAAGTTGATGGATGGCCGGCAGTGGCGATCTTCGGCGCTTCTTTGACAGCGACATCGAGGCTCAAGATTTTCGATAAAGGTTGGATGAGGATCGATTGTTCAGCGAAACCTCGAGGGAATCGTTCGGCGAAATCCGCAGTTCGAGAACGCTGCGATCATCCCTTTCAGCGGTGGCGGATTGGTCGCCGCCAAGAAACGCGATCTGCTCCGGTTCCGTCAGCTCGGCCCAGAACCCGTCGGTGGCCAGCAGGAAAATGCCTGCGACTTGCTCTTGCGTGAAGATCTCCGGTGACATGTATTCTCTTGCGCGAAAGCTTTGGGTGAGCCGGTGCCGTATTGCGGATTTGGCGATGTCTTTGAGCGGCATCGCAGCTAGGGCGTTGGCCAGAGTATGTGGGCTGGTTTGCCAGACAATATCGGCGTCGATCCATCCGAGGACGCAATCACCGGAATGGATGACCGTAAGGTCAGCCCGCTCGCTGACGTGGAAAAGAAGGATGCTGGCAGAACCGCGTGGGAACGTCTCCCGAAGCGTCTGATGTATCTGCTTGAGTGCCTTCAGGACGTGTTCGTTGCTGAAGGGGTCGGCGGCCCCGACGAACCAATCCACCACCATCTCAACGATTGACTGCGCGTATTCGCCGTTCATCGGGCCGGCTGTGGAACCATCGGCAACGATGGCCAAAAACTCGCCGTCCCGTATGCCGATCCCGGCATGGTCTCGATTGTCAATCGTGCGCGTTCCTTGTTGGCTGAACCATAGAGCTTCAATTTTCATGTGCGACACCGTCCGCACTCTGGCTTATGGCGACGAAGCGGTCCCGTACAATCCCGACACGTCCGGCGGGTCCGCGGATATTACCGGCCAGGAAATCGTCGAAGTCGCCGTTTTTCAGAAGGGCGTGAAACTGCGCGGCGATGAACTGTCGGACGTCTTCCGCTGCCGCCAAGACTTCGTCGAGGAGGGTTTCTCGGCCGTCGACGATGAGCAGGATGTCTTCTGCATCGCGGCTTGTGAGAAGATCATCATGTCCGCGCCCGATAAACGCTTCCAGCTTCGTCGCGAGAAACAGGGGCGGGGTCAGCACCAGAATGGACAGATGGTCTGAAAGTTGGTGTTGCGCTGCGGTTTCTATCCCCTCGGCGTACCAGCGATTGGTGAAGCCGAGGATCGCGGCGTCATCGGGCATGAAATCAACTTTGAGTTTGCCGAGGCGCATCCGGCATATCACCTGCTCGCCGGCGGCTTCCATGAAACCACGCAGTCGAAGCTCCTCCTGGAGATGAGCCCATGCCGGCCATCCCGCCAGGTCAACGATGAGGTCGATGTCGTCGGTGGTGCGTACGTCCTCGAGCGTTATTGGATCGGTAATGAAGAGCGCCGTTGTGCAGCCGCCGACGACGACCAGGCGCGAACGTAGTTCGTCGCCCAGAGCGGTGGCGACGGCTCTGAGCATTTCCAGCAATTGTTCGCGGACTTCTGTCATCTGCTTACGATCCACGACCTGAGGTGATCTTCGACTTGAGGTGATCGGCGGCGAGACCCGCCTCTCGCTGATTTCCGAGCCTGATCGCATCGACCAGCGCCAAGTATTCGTAGAGCCGCTCGTCTTTCAATGCAGCCTCAGGCACGCTTCTGAAAAGGGGTTCGACCGACTGTCCCATTTGATGTCCGCTAGCGTGGGGCCAGACATAATCGTAGGTTCCGCCGCTGACGAGAAGCCCGTTCAGCATCGGCGCTGCAAACGCAGTGGGCAAGCCCCGTTGCAGCGGTCCCAATTTGGCTGGGAAGACGAATTTCAGTCCTTTTGCAATAAAATCAAACAGATTTCGCCGATGCGGCCGGGGCTCGCTCGGAATGTTATCTTTGCGCGCGATTCCGGAGGCGACGCTTCTCCTGATCGATTGGGCGATTTCAGTCTTGCTGATCCCGAGCAGGGCTTCAAGATTGCGCACGGAATAGGGGTCGCCACCGATGGATTCAGATCTTAGCTGATCCATACCTTTGGCGATTTCCTGATCTTGCAGGCTAATCAGCTTCAACAGGATGACGATATCTTGGCTTTTCATGTTTACTGTCCTCTGTCCTAGGACCGAGGACAGTAAACATGAAAGGGGCGCTTATGTCAAAGCCTGACGGTCATCGCACGATGATGGGTCGACACCGACGTTCCCATCGCAGATTCGGTTCCGCCGGGAACGTGGCCCGTAACCGTCATGGAAGAACGAAACTCCAAGCCCCACACAGGCGACTCCCAGACCAAGTGCTGTCCTTGGTCCTAGGACAGAGGACAGATCTGAGGCTGGCTCCCGGCTGCATGCCGGTGCGGAAAAATAGCGCAAGATCCTTCACCTTAAAATTGCATCGTCGGTCAACAACGGCTATGCTGCAACGCAGCGTGTCCCTATCAAAATGAGGGTGCCCCATGCGTCCAGTGCCTGTCCTTGCGAATGTGCAGATGGAGCGCACGGCGGCGCTGCCCGAAAAACTCGCCGACAATGCCTTCCGCACGATCACTCTCGACGGCTTGCAGCGACGCAACGCCGTTCTCGACGCCGTTTTCTACGATGTGAACACCATAACCGCGGAGGAGACGCCGAGACTTGCCTTCTGGCTGGCCCGCGAGGGGGCAATCATCCTTGTGCCGCCAACCGGCCGGGGAGCACTCGAGGTCTTCCTGACAGTCAACGACTATCTGGAAAAAGCGGCACCCGTCGGCGCACTCGCCATTGCAGGTGTCGGCAGTTCTGCGCTCGGAGCCGCAGCCTTCGCGCGCAATGTCGCCGATGCGCTCGGCGAGTCGGTCACCGCCGTCGTTTCGGGATATGGGCTCGCCGACATCCTGACCGAGGCGCTCGGCGGGTTTTTCTTCTTCGGCGCCTTGAACAGCATCCGTCACGCCTTCGAGCCACTCGACAGTTTCACCAAGCTGTTTTCGAAAAGCGAAGAGCTTGAGAGCGGCTATCTCTGGACGCGCACAAGCAAGGACACCGAGACAGTCATCGCCCTCCTCGAGGATCAGCGGTTCGCGCCACGTCTCCTCGTCGGTCATTCCAAGGGCAATCTTGTCCTGTCGGAAGCGCTCTATGCAATCGAAAGCGAGCATCCGCATCTGGCAGAGGCGATCGCCACCCGCACGCGCATCGTCACGATCAGCGCCAAGGTCGGTATGCCGATGCTATTTAAGGACGTCATCGATGTCATGGGCGCCTGGGACTGGTTCGGGGCCTTGAATTCACGCCCCGATATCAGAACCGACATTGTGGTGCCGCATGCATGGCATAGCACCAATCCCGATTTTCCACTGGGGATGGGCATTTCGGTTCCGCAGACCATCGCACAGGCGATTGCCATGGAAGGACGCATGCCGGCTGGGCGTGCCACCCATCTTTCCGCAATCCTTGACGCGCCGCAGCGCACGATCGCTGCGCTACGAAACGTCGCAAAAGCGCAGCGACCCCTTTCAACAGCCCCCAGTTTGCCAAAGACGCCCCCTGTCCGCACGACAGAAAAACATTGATGTTTCAATGTGCTTGAGCGTGATCCGTCGTGATCGACGCAGGTAAGTGGGATGGTTTTGGACAAGCCCTATATCCGAAGCGGTGAAGTACGATATGCCGGACGTCAGCGGATGAGCCTTCGCTCGAGAACGCTCTGCATGTCGCGCCGTCCGCCTAAGGCGCAATAGACGACGACATCGGTGCCCATAATGCGATAGATCAGGCACCATGGCTTATGGGGCAGTTCCCGATATTCGGAAATTCCAATACCCGCCAATTCCTTCGGAATATTTCCGCCGGCGGGGAATTCTTCAAGCTCGGCGCATGCGCTCTTGATTTCCGTCAGCATGCGCTCTGCCGTCGCGGCTAGCGATGAAGCGATAGAGATCCTCGATGTCGCGTTCCTCTTCCTCGGCGAAAAGAATACGAGATGGCATCAGGGTTGGCTGTCAGCCAGACGTTTGCGGATGCGCGCGAAGGATTCCGCAGCGGGACGCAGTTTGCCCTCCTCGACCTGCCGGTTGGTGAGCGCCAACACCTTCAGGAGCGCCAGCGTCTCCTGTGTTTCTTCGTATTGGCCGATGTCCTGAAGGATGGCTTTCGCTTCTCCGTGAAGCGTAATGACGACCGGCTGCGGATTGTCCTTCAGCTGCCGAACGATCTTGGGCGCATGCGCCTTGAGGTAGCTGATCGGCTTGACCTGTCCTGACAGCTTCATGCGGTTACTCCGTTTCGACCAAGATATAGACCATCAAGTGGCGATTGAAGGAAGCCTTGCGCTGCCGGTGGGACACAGTCCCGGCAGGCGATTTTCCATCTTAGGTGCGGCCGCTTTTTTTCACTCATCGCGTTCGAAAGAGAATGCCATTTCTTATAATGAAGTTTGTCTACTGATTTTATAGACTAAACTTTGCAACCAGGGATCGGATCGTGGTGCCATGACCTACCTCCTCAGTCTTCTCGACAAAAGCCCGATCGAACAGGGTCTGACGGCGGCGGACGCGCTGCGGGCGACGGTCAAGATTGCCGCCCGGGCCGAGGAACTCGGTTATCACCGTTTCTGGGTCGCCGAGCATCATAACATGTCCAATCTGGCGAGCTCGGCGCCGGAGGCGCTGATAGCCTATCTCCTTGCCAGGACATCGAGGATCCGCATCGGCTCCGGCGGCGTCATGCTGCAGCACTACAGCGCGTACAAGGTTGCCGAGACCTTCAATCTTCTGGCATCGCTTGCACCTGGCCGCGTCGATCTCGGTGTCGGCAAGGCACCGGGCGGATTTCCGCTCTCGACGCGCGCCCTGCAGCTTGCCGTCGATCCGGCCAGGAAGCCTGATTTTGCAAGCCAGCTTTCCGATCTCAACATCTATCTCGCCGCCGACCCGAATTACGAAGGCGCGCAGGCAACGCCTTTCCCGCCGACTGCGCCCGAGCGTTTCCTGCTTGGCGCCAGCGTCGAAAGCGCCGAGCTCGCTGCCGAGAAGGGTTGGGAGCTTGTGTTCGCCGGTCACCTGAACGGCGATCCCGACAATCTGCGCAGGACCTTCGAGGCCTATGAGCGGGCATCCGGCGGCAAGCGCCCGATCCTGGCGCTCGCAGCCTTCGCCGCCGAAAGCGAGGACTATGCCCGCGAGCGCGTCGGCAAGCTGCGCATCGTCAAGGTGTTCCTGCCGAACGGCCAGACCGTCAATGTCGGCAGCGAGGAGCAGGCGGCCGAATTTGCCCGCCAGGCCGGCGTCACAGATTACCGCATCGAAGAGAAGGTGCCGAGCGTGCTGCATGGCACGGCGGAGCAGATCCGCAAGGAGCTGGACGAACTTCATCGCCGCCACGGGGTCAAGGAGTTCGTGCTCGACACGCCGGCGCTTTCGGTCGCCGAGCGCCTGGCTTCCATCGAGCTGCTCGCCAAGGAGCGGCTTTCCCTCGTCGCCTGACCGTTTCCAAGAAGGATTGATCCCATGGCTCAGAAACACGTCACGTTCGGCATCATGCTGCAAGGTCCCGGCGGTCACATGAATGCCTGGAAACATCCGAGCGGACCGGCCGATGCCAGCGTCAATTTCGAGTTCTTCGTCAAGACAGCGCGCAAGGCGGAGGCGGCCGGCATCGCTTTCGCCTTCGTTGCCGACGGGCTCTACATCAACGAGCAGTCCATTCCGCATTTCCTCAACCGGTTCGAGCCGATCGCCATTCTCTCGGCGCTCGCCGCCTCGACCTCGAAAATCGGCCTCGTCGGCACGGTCTCGACCTCCTACAGCGATCCCTTCACCATCGCCCGCCAGTTCGCCTCGATCGATCTCATCAGCCGCGGCCGGGCAGGATGGAATGCCGTGACCTCGCCGCTCGAGGGTTCCGGCCGCAATTACAGCCGCGAACATCCCGAGCACGAACTGCGCTACGAGATTGCCGAGGACTATATCGATGCGATCAAGGGCCTGTGGGATTCCTGGGATGACGACGCCTTCGTCCGCGACCGCGAGACCGGCGTCTTTGTCGACAAGACGAAGATGCATCGCCTCAACCACAAGGGCCGTTTCTTCCGCGTCGAGGGGCCGCTCAATATCGGCCGTTCTAAGCAGGGCCAACCCGTCATTTTCCAGGCGGGCGCCTCGGATTCCGGCATCAGGCTCGCCGGCAAACATGCCGACGCGGTCTTCACCAATGGCGGGCCGTTCGAGGAGGCGCAGGCCTTCTACCGACAGCTCAAGGACAGCGTGATTGCCCATGGCCGCAGTGCCACTGAAGTCGGCATCTATCCGGGTATCGGACCGATCGTCGGTGCGACGCAGGAAGAGGCGGACGCCAAGTATCAGGCAATCCGTAACCTCGTCACGATCGAGGAGGCGCTGCTCTATCTCGGCCGTTTCTTCGATCATCATGATTTCAGCGTCTATCCGCTCGACGAGCCATTCCCGGAACTCGGCGATATCGGCAGGAACAATTTCCGCGCCACCACCGACCGCATCAAGAAGACGGCGCGGGAGAAGGGCCTGACGCTCCGCCAGGTCGCGCTCGATTCGGCAACGCCTCGCACGGCTTTCATCGGCACGGCCGAGCATATCGCCGACGAGATCATCCGCTGGGTGGACCATGGTGCTGCCGAGGGCTTCATCCTCGGTTTCCCTGTCATCGCCGAGGGCTTCGATGATTTCTCGAGATATGTTCTGCCGATCCTCACGGAGCGTGGCTATTTCGACCCGGTCCTGAAGGGCGAGACGTTGCGCGACCATCTGGGCCTTCCCTTCCGCGAAAGCCGTTATGCGGCAGGCGCAGATCAGGTCGAACGCGGAAAGGCTGTCGGCGCCTGAGGCGCCGACGAACCGCCATGAACATCATCGCTCAGAACCCGCGCAGCAACGATCCGGTCGAGAAGGGCATAGCCGCCTATCTCGACGAGATCATCGCGCTTCGCCACGACCTGCACCAATATCCGGAGCTTGCGTTCCAGGAGCTCAGGACCAGCAAGCTCGTGGCATCCCGCCTTTCCTCCTGGGGCTATGAGGTGGCGACAGGCATTGCCGGAACCGGCATCGTCGCCACCCTCAGGCGCGGCGAGGGCAAAAAGCGGATCGGCATCCGCGCCGACATGGATGCCCTGCCGATCGAGGAGGCGACCGGTCTGGCCTATGCCAGCAGCAATCCGGGCGTCATGCATGCCTGCGGCCATGACGGGCATACGTCGATCCTGCTCGCCGCTGCCCGTTATCTCGCCGAAAGCGGCAATTTCAGCGGCACGCTGCGGCTGATCTTCCAGCCCGCCGAGGAAATCGGCGCCGGCGCCCGCAAGATGATATCGGAAGGCCTGTTCGAACGGTATCCTGTCGATGCGGTCTTCGGGCTGCATAACTGGCCGGGTGTGCCCGCAGGACAATTCGGCTTCGTCACCGGACCGGCCATGGCCTCGGTCGATCAGGCGCTGATCAAGATCATCGGCAAGGGCGGCCATGGCGCCGAGCCGCATCGGGCCGTCGACCCCGTTCTGGCATCGGCCTCGTTCATCACTGCCCTGCAGAGCGTCGTTTCCCGCAATGTCGACCCGCAGGACATGGCGGTCGTGACCGTCGGCTCGATCCATGCGGGCTCTGCCTCGAACGTCATCCCGGAAAGCGTCGAAATGAAGCTCACCATGCGGGCCTTCAGCGAGACGGTCCGCCAGCTGTTGCGAGAGCGCATTCCCGCACTTGCCCGCGCTCAGGCGGAAAGCTTCGGCGCCGAGGCGGATGTGAACTACCGCCTCGGCTTTCCGGCGCTGATCAATCATGCGGCGGAGACGGCCTTTGCCCGCGACGTCGCCTATGACGCACTCGGCCCGGCGGCGATCGAGAAGGATTTCCGGCCGAGAACGGCGAGCGAGGATTTCGCCTTCATGCTGCAGGCAAATCCCGGCAGCTATCTCTTCGTCGGGAATGGCGACGGCGCTCCTCTCCACAGCGCCCACTACAATTTCAACGACGCGATCATTGCGCCGGCCGCCCGCTACTGGGTGCGGCTCGCCGAAACCTTCCTCACTGATGACAACGGGTGATGAACGATATGAGCGATACGTTTCTCTATACCAGCCCTCTCGACCCGCGCGCCAAGCCGCTGATCGATGAATTGATCTACGAATACGACAGCCGCTACGGCAACTATTTCAATGCCGAAGGTGCCGCGGCTGAGCTCAACCGTTATCCTCCTGAAGCCTTTGCGCCGCCTGACGGCAATTTTCTCCTGTTGATCCGCAATGGCGAGACCATCGGCGGCGGCGCCTTCAAGAACTATGACGAACGCACGGCCGAGTTCAAACGCATCTGGACCCGCTCCGATCTGCGCCGTCAGGGCCTTGCCCGCAAGGTGCTGGTGGAACTGGAGGCCCAGGCCGCCCGCCAGGGCTATTCCCGCATCTACCTGACGACCGGCTTTCGCCAGCCCGAAGCCGTCGGCCTCTATCTGAACTACGGCTACACCGCTCTCTTCGACACATCAGCGGATCCCGAGATCTACAAGAGCCTGCCCTTCGAGAAGGACATCACCCATCTCGCTCAGCCTGCTCACGAAGATGCCGAACCGCGCCTGCGGGTGGCCGGCGCAAATTTCTGAAAACGGCAAAGACCGACAATCATAAAAGGGAAGCATAATGGCACTGACGACGGATTTCGCCGGCATCGACCCCGGCAGCAGGACGGCAGGATCGAAGGATTATTCCCGTTACCGCATCGTGCCGGCGCGCCATCCGGGCCGCCTGGCAGGCACGATCTTTGCCGCCCTCGTCATCATCGCCGTGCTCTATTCCATCTTCACCAATCCGCGCTGGGGTTGGGGCGTCTTTGCTGAATGGTTCTTTGCCGAACCGGTGCTCGTCGGTCTCGGCAGGACGCTGCTTTTGACCGTGCTTGCCGCCATATCCGGTTCCATCCTCGGAACGGCTCTGGCGCTTGCCCGCGTTTCCAAGTCGCCGCTGCTCTCCGGTCTTTCCTGGGGCTATATCTGGCTGCTGCGCTCGATCCCGGTCATCGTGCTGCTGCTGATCCTGAACAATCTCGGCTACCTCTACGAGACGATCAAGATCGGCATTCCCTTCACCGATACCGTCTTCCTCGACTATCCCACAGTGCAGCTGCTGACGCCCTTTGCCGCCGCCTTCCTCGGCCTGACGCTCAACCAGTCGGCCTTCTTCGCCGAGATCGTGCGCGGCGGTATTCTCTCGGTGGATCACGGTCAGCTGGAGGCGGCCGCCGCACTCGGTCTGCCGCGCCGCCGCCAGGCCTTCCGCATCGTGCTGCCGCAGGCCATGCGCTCGATCCTGCCGACCGGCTTCAACGAACTCATCGGACTGGCGAAGAGCACCTCCATGGTCTACGTCCTGGCGCTGCCGGAACTCTTCTACACGGTTCAGGTGATCTACCGCCGCAATCTCGAAGTCATTCCGCTGCTGATGGTCGCGACCGTCTGGTATCTGATCATCATGACGGTGCTGTCGATCGCTCAGCGCTATATCGAACGCTACTTCTCCAAAGGCGCCGTGCGCAATCCGACGCCGTTGCCCTTCCAGTCATTTTTCGAGCGTTTCCGCCGTCCGCTGCCTGTCCTCGAGACGGCAACCGACACCGTGCGCAAGATCGGTTTCCAGGATGCGGCGACGCTACGGGCCGCAGGCGGCGCGGTGCGCATCCACGGTATCTCCAAAAGCTTCGGCCCGCTGAAAGTGCTCGATGATGTCGAGCTCAGCCTTCCTGCCGGCAGCGTTACCGCCATTCTCGGTCCGTCCGGCTCGGGCAAGTCGACGCTGTTGCGCGCCATCAACCATCTGGAGCGTGTCGATGAGGGTTTCATCTCGGTCGACGGCGATTTCGTCGGCTACAGCAGGAAGGGCGACACGCTCTACGAGCTCAAGGAGAAGGATATCCTCAAACGTCGCGCCGATATCGGCATGGTCTTCCAGAGCTTCAATCTCTTCCCGCATCTGACCGTGCTCGAAAACCTCATCGAGGCACCGATCCAGGTTCGCGGCATCGGCCGCGAGGATGCCGTGCAGCTGGCGCAGGAGCTGCTGGCACGCATCGGCCTCAGCGACAAGATCAACGCCTATCCGCGCCAGCTTTCCGGCGGCCAGCAGCAGCGTGTGGCGATCGCCCGCGCACTGGCGCTCCGCCCGAAGGTGCTGCTCTTCGATGAGCCGACCTCGGCGCTCGATCCGGAGCTCGTCGGCGAAGTGCTCGACGTCATCAAGGAGCTTGCCCGCACCGGCACGACGCTCGTCATCGTTACCCATGAGGTCGGCTTTGCCCGCGAAGTTGCCGACACGGTCGTCTTCATGGACAGCGGCCGCATTCTGGAGGCTGGCCCGCCGGCCCGCATCTTCACACAAGCGGAACATCCCCGCACGCGGGAATTCCTCGCCAAGGTTCTCTAGCGCGAAACAGTGCTGGTGAAATGCCGGGCCGCGACGGGCTGCTCCGGTCGAATGACAATAGCCACAACCTAAAGATGAAATGGAGAAGGGGCATGACATTTACAGATAGGGCAAGGCTTCTGATAGCGGGAGCGGTCACCATTACTGCGATCGGTTTCGGTTCCGCTCATGCGCAGCAGAAGTTCGATCTCAGCCCCGAGCAGCCGAACCGGCTGCGGGTGGAAAAGAACGAAAAGCGCATTGCCGAAGTCAAGGACTTCAAGTTCGTCGAAAACGGTGTCTTCACCGTCGGCATCAGCTCGAGCGGCAATCTGCCGCTGCATGACTATGCCTCCGATTCCAAGACCGTCATCGGCTATGACGTCGATCTGGCGCAGGCCATTGCCGACAGCCTGGGCCTGAAGCTCGAATTGGTTTCCGTTGCCTGGGCCGATTGGCCGTTGGGGCTGACCTCCGGAAAGTTCGACGCGGTGATCTCCAACGTGACGGTCACGGAAGAACGCAAGGAGAAGTTCGACTTTTCGACCTACCGCAAGGACGAGCTTGGCTTCTACGTCAAGGCTGACAGCCCGATCACGGCGATCAAGCAGCCGAAGGATATTGCCGGCTTGAAGGTCATCACCGATGCCGGCACCAACCAGGAAAAGATCCTGCTGGAATGGGATCGCGAGAACGTCGCCGCCGGCCTGAAGCCGATCGAGGTGCAATATTATGACGACGACGCGGTCAAGGATCTTGCCGTTCAGTCCGGCAGGGCCGACACCGTTTTCAGCGTGAACGCGACGCAGGCCTATTCGGCCGGGATAAATGGCAAGACCAAGCTCGTCGGCACCGTCAGCGGCGGTTGGCCGATCACGGCTGAAATTGCCGTTACCACACGCAAGGGCAGCGGCCTGGCAGCGCCCTTGACCGATGTCGTCAACGACCTGATCGCCAGCGGTGCCTACCGGAAGATCCTCGATACCTGGAACCTCGGTCCCGAAGCGATCGACAAGGCCCAGACCAACCCGCCCGGCCTGCCGAAGAGCGGTTCCTGATCGATGCCTATTTGGGCCGGCGGCATTGCTGCCGGCCATTCCTGCCTGACAATTTGGAGATTGAAGACGATGATTGCCTTTCCGGCATTCCGGACCCTGCTGATCGCCGCCATGGCGTCGGCCCTTTCCTTCGGCGCAGCTCATGCAGCCGAGGATTTCGACCTTAGCCCAGAGCAGCCGGGCCGGCTTCATGCCGCCAAGAACGATGCGGCGATCGCCGCGATCCCGAAGGATTTCAAGTTCGTCACACCAGGCAAGTTCACCATCGCCGTCAGTCCGGGCGGCCCGCCGCTTGCCACCTATGCCACCGACGCCAAGACCGTGGTCGGGGCAGATCCCGATTATGCCTATGCCATCGCCGACAGCCTCGGGTTAACGCTGGAGATCGTGCCGGTCGCCTGGATCGACTGGCCGCTCGGCCTCGCCTCTGGCAAGTATGATGCCGTCATCTCCAATGTCGGGGTCACCGAGCAGCGCAAGGAGAAGTTCGATTTCTCCACCTACCGCCAGGGCCTGCATGGTTTCTTTGTCAAATCCGACAGCCCTGTCACCTCGATCAAGGAGCCCAAGGATGCGGCAGGCCTGAGGATCATTGTCGGGGCCGGCACCAACCAGGAGCGCATCCTGGTGAAGTGGAGTGAGGAAGACGTTGCCGCGGGCCTGAAACCGATCGAACTGCAATATTACGACGACGAGGCGGCAAGCCTTCTCGCGCTGCGGTCCGGCCGGGCCGATGTCATCGTCCAGCCGCATGCACAGCTCGTCTTCATCGCCGCGCGCGACAAGAACATCAAGCGCGTCGGCACGCTGAGCGCCGGCTGGCCGGATCGCTCGGACGTCGCGATCACCACCCGCAAGGGAAGCGGACTGGCCGATGCGCTGACTGTCGCCACCAACGGCCTGATCACGGATGGCACATACGCAAAAATCCTCGACCACTGGCATCTTTCCGAGGAAGCCTTGCCGGCATCCGAGACCAACCCGCCCGGCCTGCCGAAATACTGATCATCGGATGGCACGAGTGGGCAACATATCCATCAGCCATATCGGCTTTCTCACCCCCGGCAATTATCCCGACGAAGATCCGTTGTCGGGATTGGAGCAGACGCTTGAGCAACTGCAATATGGCGAAGATCTGGGCTTCGACAGCGCCTGGGTCCGCCAGCGGCACCTCGAGCCCGGAATCTCTTCCGCGAGCGCCTTCCTGGCGGCGGCGACGCAGCGAACCAGCCGGATCGAGCTTGGAACCGCGGTCATCCCGATCGGTTACGAGAGCCCTTACCGGCTGGCCGAAGATCTCGCCACCGTCGATGTTCTGTCGCGCGGACGGCTGAACATCGGCGTCAGTGCTGGCCGGCCGCTGCACGCCGAGCTGATCGCTCCGCTTGTCTTCGACGGCGACTGGACGGGTTACGATTTCTCGCATGATCGCGTGCTGCGCTTTGCCGACAATCTGCGTGGCACTTATCTCGGCGACGAGCAGACCTTGATCAAGACGCCCTTCGGCCCGCAGCGGCCGCGCCTGCAGCCTTATGCCAGGGGCCTGATCGACCGGATCTGGTATGGCGGCGGGTCGCAGCGCTCGGCCGAATGGGCCGGTCGCAATGGCTTCAACCTGTTGACCGGCAATGTGATAACGGGTGAGGGGACGGATGATTTCTTCATCGCGCAATCGCGATTGATCGAAACCTATCGCGACGCCGACACGCAGCGCCGGGTCGCGCTGGGGCGCGTCATCGTGCCTTTCGACAGCGCCGATGCCGCAACACGCCGCCGATATCGAGAATATGCCGCTGGCCGCGATCAGCGGACGCTTTCGCCGCAGGGCGAGCGGCGCACCTTGTTCGCCCGGGATGTCGTCGGTACATCGGACGAGATATTGGCGCAGCTTTTTGCCGATCCGATCCTGCCCGAGGTCAGCGAGTTGAGGCTGGAGCTCCCTTACGAGTTCGAGCACGAGGAATATCGCCAGATTCTCCACGACTTCGTGACGCTGATCGCACCGGAGCTCGGATGGAAAGCGCCATCTGACGTTCGGGCCGCTTCCTGAAATGCCGTCGACCATTCGACGCCAGAACAATCACCTCGCAGGGAACATGCATCAGTGACCAAATCAGTAGAGTACTTCTTTTCGATCGGCTCGCCCTGGTCCTACATCGGCTTCGACGCCTTCGCCGAACTTGCGGCGAAGAACGACGTCGTCATCACGCCCTATCTGACGACGGTGGTCGAGGAAAATGGCGGTATCTTTTCGCGCAACCGCCCGGAGATCAGGCGCGCCTACTGGACGCGGGATCTCAAACGCTGGGCGCGCGTGCGCGGCAAGGAACTGCAGCTCGAACATCGCCCGGATTTGAGCGATCCGACGCCGGCGTCCCTCTTCGTGATTGCCGCCTACCTCGACGGACAGGATTGGATCGGCGTTGCCCGCGCCCTGCAACATGCCTTCTGGAGCGAGGCGAAGGATATCGGCAAGCCCGACGTGCGCGAAGTGATCGTGACATCAGCAGGTTTCGATGGCGCAGCACTCCTCAGGCGACAAGCCGACGACGATGTTCAGAACAAATGGTCGGCGGACCGCGTGCATGCCCGCGACAGCGGCGTCTTCGGCTTTCCCACCTATGTCTATGATGGCGAGATCTATTGGGGACAGGACAATTTACCCTTCCTCGAACGTCATCTTCACGGCGACAAGCCTTAGGCTTGGATTAAGCAATCCAGCCCCCGTGGACGGATTTTTTCCGATAAGTCTATAAAATAGATAGGCTTTATTCTCTACTCCTGATGCCCTGCGATAGATTGGTGTGGTTGATGGGGAAATCACGCGCATGCTCGACAGGACTTCGCAAGCCGCCGGAAAAATTGCTTCCAGGCGCACGACAGAATGGCCGACCGTCATTCTCGCATTCGTCATCCACGGCGGATTTCTCGCGCTGACATGGTGGTGGCAATCATTGCCGCTGATCGTGGCCGTGATCGCCGGAGGCTGGTTGATTGCCTGGCACGGATCCCTTCAGCACGAAGTCATTCACGGCCATCCGACGGGAAACCAAAGGATAAACGACGCGATCGGGTCGTTACCGCTGTCACTGTGGCTGCCTTATCCGATCTATAAGGAAAGCCATCTGGAGCATCATCGCGACGAATATCTGACCGATCCGATCGAAGATCCGGAATCTTCCTATTTTACCAAGGCTACCTGGGAGCAGCTTGGCGCCACTGGCAGGTTTCTGGCGCGGTGGAACACTACCCTGTTCGGCCGTTTGACTATCGGTCCTGCGGTGATGCTGTTGAGTTTCCTTGGACAGGAATGGCAGCAGATACGGGCGAACGAACCGGGACGACGTCGGATTTGGGCAATGCACGGCATCGCCGTTGCCGCCGTCCTTTTCTGGGCGATGGTCGTCTGCGGCGTGCCGCTGTGGCTTTATCTCGGTTTCGTCTATACGGGCGCTGCGATGACGCGGCTCAGATCCTATGCCGAGCACAGATATGCCGAAAGGCATGAGGAACGCACCGCCATCGTCGAAAACAGCCGTCTCTTCGGCTTGCTGTTTCTCTACAACAATCTGCACGTTCTCCATCACCGCCGGCCGGGCATCTCCTGGTATCGCCTCCCGGCGGTCTATCGCAAAAACCGCGAAACGCTGGTCCGCTCGAATGGCGGGCTTGTCTATGATGGCTATTGGGACATCGTGTACCGGTTTTTTCTGAAGCCGCACGACGATCCGACGCATCCTCATCATTCATAACAGGTACGGCGCATCGTATCCGGGGTCACCGGCTGAGCCGCCAATGCCATCGCCACGTCAGCTTTGCTGGGCGGGAGTCCAATCGCCTTTGCTGAGGTGCGTCGCGCGAAGCAGCAGGCGCTGGCCGGCGAAGCGCGCGTCGTTCCGCTCGAGCGATGATAGCGGACGGAATTCTGTTATCTTGGCAAGATTGCGCAATCCCATCGAAACCGTTCAATTCTATTGGAGGAAAAGATATGGGAAGATTTTTTTACATTGTTTGCTGCAATTAGTTCTTTTATCTCCCGGTTCATTGAAACGCGAAACGCCGCTGTATTGATCGGAGAGAGACAATGAACCCCGCCATGAACATGACGCCGATGATGAACAACATGATGCCTGCCATGATGAACCCGATGATGGGTGGAATGATGCCGATGGGCGGCATGCCCATGATGAACGGCGCGATGATGCCGATGATGGCCTCCATGCCGATGATGATGATGATGGGCTCCATGAAGTGCAGCATGACTGCCGAGGGCATGGTCTGCGAAATGAAGCCGATGGAAGGCATGGACAAGGACATGTTCATGGAATGCTGCAAGCGCATGATGTCGATGATGTCCGGCGGCATGCCCGTGATGATGAACTGCGGCGGCATGATGATGTGCTGCATGATGGCTGCCTGAGCCATCCGCCTCTCAAGGAAACGACCAGGAGCCTCCGGAGACGGGGGCTCTTTTTTGCGTCAGACGCGAACGTCTTCGAGATAGGTCGTTACCAGGTAGAGGATTGCTTCCGTTCCCGTCATGTTTCGGTAGATATGGGGCACGTCTGCATCGAAGATGATGGCGTCGCCTTCACCCAGAATATGGGGTGCCTGCTTGCCGGCAATGATTTCGACGGTTCCTTGGGCAACGACCAGATTTTCGACTGTTCCATGCTGATGGGGATCGGCACTTTCGGTATGGTGCGGAGCGATCCTGAGCTCGTAGAATTCCACCTTCCGCTCGCCTTCGAAGGGGAAAAGAGCCCGTGTCCGGAAGCGCCCTTCGGAAGAGGCGAGGATCTTCGATCTTGCCCGTGGTACCGCAATGATCGAGGTTTCGCCGCGTTCGGCGATCAGAGCGGCGCAGGGAATACCGAGAGCAAGTGCGATCTTCGAGAGAATGCTTAACGTCGGGCTGCTTTTGCCCGTCTCGATTTGCCCGAGCATGGCACGGCTGACACCGGCGATCTTTGCCAGCCGGTCCAGGGAGTAACCGCGGCGGGTGCGAATGCGCCGCAAATTCTGTCCTGTCTGAACCGTGATCTCCTCGGCGGTGTCTCTCGCTTCGCCGTCGGGAACAAGCGCTTGATCAGACGCCATATCCGGCAATGCCCATTGCCATGACCGGGACGAAACCCCAATAGGGCACCCACATCAGAACGGGCTGCATCGCAAAGGATACGGGCGCAGTCGCCTTGAACGCATCGGGCGAATCTTTGCTGCGCGATTGCCGGTAGGCCTGCAAATCGATGACATCAGCCGTCTGCACTGGCATGAAAAGCTCCCGCTAAAATCTATAAGGAGTGTATATTTCCCGCAGAGGAAAAGGCAGGGCTGGTCATCCAATCGTTCCGCTGAACCGGAAATCTTATACCAATTATATTCGACCTTGCGGCAAAGCCATTTATGGCTTGCAGTTTGCAAGAGCTCTCGCCGGGCTCGCGACATCATCATGGCACCCGCATCAGCGTCTCCAAAAGAAGCCGAACAAGTTCCCCTTCCTGCCGTCTTCCCGCACGCGAGGTCGAAGCGGTCGCTGGACCGGCGATCCCTTTGACGATCGCCATGCAGCTTATGCGTGCTGGTGCGGCGGTGAACGTTTTTTTCAACCAGGCGAAGAAGGAGAGATGCACGTTCCTTTAATCTATCAATTTTGTAGACAATAGTTGGAGCAACGCAAAGAGAGGAAAAACCATGTCAGGTTTCAAACTCGTCGGCATCGCTGGCAGCTTCAACCGTCCATCGAAGACTTTGGCACTCGTGCGGCATGTCTCCGAACGTGCAAGCATTCGCTACGGATTTACCAGCAAGAGTTATGATCTCAATGATGTCGGTCCGTCGCTGGGCAGCGCCTTGTGGCGCAAGGATCTCGACGCGCAGGCCAGGCATGTCGTCGACGAGATCGTGCAGGCCGATGCCCTGATCATCGGCTCGCCGACCTACAAGGGCTCTTATCCCGGCCATTTCAAGCATCTCATCGACCTGATCGACCCCCACGAACTTCGGGGCAAGCCGATCATCATCACGGCCACCGGCGGCGGTGATCGGCATGCGTTGATGGTCGAGCATCAGCTGCGGCCGCTGTTCGGGTTTTTCATGGCCCATACTTTGCCGACCGCCGTCTATGCGTCCGACCGCGATTTCACCGACTATGCGGTTTCATCCGACGCGCTATTGGGCCGCATCAACGAAGTGATCGGCGAATTGGCGGCCTTCTTTCCGGGCGCAAATCCGGCCCTGGCGGCGGCCGAGTAAGGATCGTCACCATGGCTCGATCTCAGGAAGCAACGATCACAGATGCGGAAAGGCCGGGGGCAAGCGAGCAATTGTGGAGCGTCTTCGAATTCGCCCGACGATATCGTCTCGCCAAACGCGAGGAGAACCGCCTGCTGATGCTCTACGGACCAACGGCATCGCTTCACGTTCTTCTCGCCAATGCACAACGTCATTCGCTGATTTCCTAGCCGAAGAATAGCAGTCCCTGACAGGAGGTTCGCATGAAGCTTGATTTTCACTTCTGGCTGAAGCGCGCAATCGGCCGGCTCCTCGACCCGAAGGTGCCGGCGGCGCGGGAGCCTGTGAATGGATTGTTCGCGCGGGATGACGAGCGTGACTGGTCCGCGCGCGAATACGAGCTGCAATATTGGGGCACCATGCCCGGCCTTTGGTATTGAGGAGAACGGCGTGATGGCGATTGTCGTTGAGACCGACCTGCGTCGGGGCGGTGCGAGAAGAGCGGAAGGCAGCGTCATGTCGCATTTCAGGCATGCGGCTGGAATCTGCACGATCGTTAGCTCCTTCACATTCCTGTTCGCCCTGGTGATCGGGTGGATCTGATGAGTGATGTCCGATGTTTGCCCCGATCGGGAAAGAGACCGACGCGCAGCTTCAGAGAGGATGTCGTCAGATGATCGACGTACTTATTCTTCCCGGGCTTTTCGGCTCGGGAGAAGGGCATTGGCAACAGCACTGGCTGCAGGATCAGCCGGGCAGTCGTTGCGTCGCCCAGGACGATTGGGATCATCCGAACCTTGACAACTGGCTGCTGCGGCTGGAAGGCGCGCTTGAAGAGGCCGGCGAGGCCTATCTGGTTGCCCATAGTCTCGGATGCCTGCTTGCCGCCCATTTGGCCGGGCGAAGTGCAGCGCGTCGCGTCAAAGGAGCATTGCTCGTTGCTCCATGCGATCTGCCGGCCACGGAAAACCTGCATCCCGGGCATATCTCGTTTGGCGCCATGCCGACGGCGCCGTTGCCTTTTCCAAGCATCGTCGTCGGCAGCATGAACGATGCCTACATGACGGTCGATCGGTTGACCCTGTTCGGCCGCCTGTGGAACGCCGAGACCAGGAATATCGGCCTTGCCGGGCACATCAATATCGCCAGCGGCTTTGGCCGCTGGCGCAACGGCTACCGGATGCTGGACGCCTTGAAGACGCAGGCACGCGGTCGAAGGCAAAGCTTTTCGATGCCGCCGGCTTTTGCAATGTGAGACAGAGTGGAATGTCCGATATTGTCTCCGACCTGCTGCGCCTTAGCGAGGATCCGAATGCCGATCCGAGGACCCGGCGCCGCCAAACCATGGAGCGGCTGGTGCAGACGCTGCTCGCCATGGCCGATGCCGAAATGGGATCGGAAGATGCGCAGCATCGCCATTCCATCATTCATTTGACGACGATCATCCGCGAGATGACGGGAAGGATCGCAGAGGCCGATGATGCGACGTTTTCGGCAATCGTCAGGGAGGCCGCGATGCTGATACGCAGCCTGCAGCGGCGCCAGGCCGATGCGGCCAGATTTACGGTGCACTGACGCATGACGGATATTCGCGAGCATAAACAGTCTGCGCTCCGGGGAAGCAGACTTTTGCTGACCGGATCAACAATGGCTCTAACGGACGAGCTCGTATCGTTGAGCCTTCGCCCCGCGATCGATGTCGGCCCGGAGCCACACCGAAAACCGCTGACCGAAGCGGAGGTGGAGATGCTCGCCAACCGGCTTCTCGATGAGTCTACCGGCGCCCCGCTTTGGATCTTCGCCTATGGATCATTGATATGGAAGCCGGACTTCGACGCCGTCGAATCGCAGCATGGCGCAGCAAGAGGGTGGCATCGCTCCTTCTGCCTGCAGATGACCCGCTGGCGGGGAACGCGGGCCCAGCCGGGCCTGATGATGGCACTTGACCGCGGTGGACGTTGCAACGGCGTCGTCTTCAGGCTTGCCGATGATGACCGCCTTGGCCAGATACGGCGGTTGATCCGCCGTGAAGTCGGAACCATCGAGGACGCTGCGACGGTTCGCTGGATTCCGGTCGCGACCCCGCATGGGCTGGTGCGCGCGCTGGTCTTTTGGGCTGGCCCGAAGGGCGAGCGCGTTTCCCGCAAATTGCCGCTGGAGACGGTGGCGCAGGTGCTTGCGAGAGCCTGCGGACACATGGGTTCCTGCGCCGAATATCTGTATCTGACGGTGAAACATCTGGAGGAACGCGGCATCCGGGACCGCAATTTATGGCGGCTTCAGAAGCTGGTTGCAGCCGAGCTTGTCGCCATACACGGGCTGAACGCGGCGGCAGGAAGCCATTGAATTGGGCTCCCTGCCGCCATCTGGTCAGAGCTTGCCCTTCCAGGGCACGAGGAACGCCTCCAGAAAACGAATGGCGGCCGAGAAGGTGAAAGCGCAGATCGCGATGATGCCGATACCGACGAAGACGACGTCGGTCGCCAGGAACTGCGACGCCGACATGATCATGAAGCCGATCCCGCGCGTGGACGCGATCAATTCAGCCGCAACCAGCGTACCCCAGCCGACACCGAGCGCAATTCGAATGCCGGTGAGGATCTCCGGCAGGGCGGACGGCAGGACGATGTCCAGGAAGAGCTGCAGTCGGCTGGCGCCCAGCGAACGCGCGGCATTGACCCGCTCGATCGGCAGCGAACGAACGCCGGCCTGGGCCGAGAGGCAGATCGGTGCGAACATCGCAAGCACCAGCAGCGTGATCTTCGACGTCTCGCCGATGCCGAGCCAGATGATCATCAGCGGCAGGTAGGAGAGCGGCGGAAGCGGCCAGTAGAACTCGATCGGCGCGTCGAGCACGCCTTTTGCCCAGCGGTTCAGGCCCATGAGCAATCCGAGCGGAATGCCGGCGGAGACGGCGATGAAGGCTGCGACCACGATGCGGAACAGGCTTGCAAAAACATGTTCGGACAGCGACGCTCCGGCGTAACCGTCGCGATAGATGGCGCCGATCTGTGTCAGCACCTCGTCCGGGCGCGGCAGAAACAAGTGTGGGACGACACCGAGCGCCGATACCAGCCACCACATCAACACTATGGCCAGCGCTGTCGCAACGCTGATGGCCACCGTCGATTTCTCGCCGGCTCCAAAGCCCGCCATTTTCACCAGCTTGACCTGATGGTCCTCTCTACCCGCCGCAATCGGCGGTGCCTGCACTATATCGCTCATGCGGCGCTCCTCAGGTCTTCGGTGCTGTGGAGAATGGCGCGGATTTCCTCGCGCAGCTCGGCAAATTGCGGCGACGCCTTGATCGATCGGGCGTCGCCGGTCTCGGCGAAGCGGTGAACGAAATCCAGATCGAAGCGTGCCACGACGCGCCCCGGTCGAGGTGACATGACCAGGACCTGTGTGCCCAGGAACAAGGCCTCTTCGATCGAGTGCGTGATGAAGAAGACCTTCTTTGCCGTTTTATCCCAGATGGAAACCAGCAGTTCCTGCATCTGCTCGCGGGTCAGGCTGTCGAGTGCGCCAAACGGCTCGTCCATCAGCAGGATGTCGGGATTTGTCGCCAGAGCCCGTGCGATGCCGACACGCTGGCGCATGCCGCCCGACAGCTCGTAGGGAAAAGCGCCAGCGAATTCATCGAGGCCGACGAGCCGGAGAAGCTCCAGGGCGCGCGCTTGGCGCTCCTTGCGCTTGACCCCGGCGAATTTCAAACCGAGCGCAACGTTGTCGAGAACGGATTTCCAGGGCAGCAGCGAGTCTTTCTGAAAGACGACGCCACGATCCGCGCCGGGTTGTTCGACCGCGCGGCCGTCGAGTGTGATCCGGCCATCCGAAAGCGGAAGGAAACCGGCAATCGCGTTGAGGAGGGTTGATTTGCCGCATCCCGACGCCCCGAGTGCGACGACGAAGCCCCGTTCGGGAATATCGAAGGAAACGCGATCGAGCGCGTGAACGGTCCGCCCGTCGCGGGCTGCGAAGAAAACGCTGGCGTGATCGACTTTAAGCATGTTGCCGCTCGCAGGTTCGACGCCGGCGCGGCAAGCCGCGCCGGCGCTGGGGAGGATCAGTTGCTGACGCCGGTGAGGCCATCTGCGGTGACGAAGGCGCCGTAATTCGCCAGCACGTCGGAAACCTTGCCTTGTTCCTTCAGGAACGATGCCGTGTCCTTGAGGATTTTGCCGGCCCCCGCCTTTTCGCCGCCGCCAAGCCAGGCATCCGATGCCTGAACCTCAGGTGTCAGAAGTGTGAGGTTCTTCAGGGCCGAAGCCTGCTGGTCGGCTGTTCCGCCGAGAAGCTTGGCAAGCGACTTGGCGTTGTCGCTGTCAGGACCCCAGGCGGATTTGTCCGATGCGAAGGACGCGTAGTATTTGTTGATCACCGAAGCGAAACCCTTCAGAAAGTCCGGATTGTCGGCGGCAAACTTCGAGGTCGCGACCCAGGCCGAGAATGTTGGCGCACCCTTGTCTGCCACCTCCTTGGAGGTGACGAGAACCTTTCCGTTCTTCTTCAGTTCGGTGAGCGCCGGATCCCAGACGAAGCCGCCATCGATGTCGCCGCGGTTATAGCTGGCGACGATCTCAGGCTGAGGGATTGCGAAGACTTGAACGTCTTTTTCGGTCAGGCCCAGCGATTTGATGAGCGCCAGCAGCTGATAATGGTCCGTGGATACCGGCGCAGCAGCAAGCTTCTTGCCCTTCAGATCATTCAGGCTTTCGATGCCGGAACCGTTGCGGACGACCAGAGCCTCGTCGATGCCCGAGATGGAGGCGAGGTAAAAGGCCTTGACCTCCAGCCCGCGTGATACCGCAGCCGCAAACGGGCTGGAGCCGACATAGCCGACCTGGACGTCGCCGGAGGCAATCGCCGCAAAGATTTCGGCGCCCGAATTGAACCTGCGGAAGTCGATATCGTATCCCGTCTCCTTGGCGAATTCGCCATTGGCGATCGCCACGGAAGACGGCAAGGCGTCGGTTTGATAGGCGACGACGACCTTCTTGTCCGCCGCTTCAGCGACAACAGCCGTTGCAAGAGTGCCGACGCCGACGGCGATTGCGGCAACCAAATTCCTGAAATTCATTTTGAGCCCCTTTGTTCAGGGCCGCATGGCCCTTGATCTCACCCTCAAAAGCGTAATGGTTGGGGAGGGGCTAGCGGGAGAAATAACAAACTATATTTATAGACTATAGAGATAATTGTTTTCGTGATTCTGCCGCTCGTGCGATCAGCAGGGACCGGCGAGCGACACGGGGCTTGAATGACGAAATGTCTCGATGACGTTCTGAGCTTCAGGGAGAATGCATTTGACATATGATGTTATCGTGGTCGGTTCCGGTTTTTCAGCGATCGCGGTTACCTGCAATCTCATCGAGCAGCTTCCCGCTTCGGCGAAGATCGCCGTCGTCGGCGACGATCCTGGCTTCGGCCGCGGGACGGCCTACCGGACGGAGCTCTATCTCCATCGCCTCAATGTTCCCGCCGGCCGCATGAGCCTCTTGCCGCATCAACCCGACGACTTTGTCGACTGGCTGAAAAGCCATGGACGCCCGTTGAAGGCCGGCGATTTCGCTTCGCGCAGCGATTACGGTCTTTATGTCCGCGATACGCTTGCTCGGCTGCTTCGAAAGCGGGACGGCCGTTGCCGGGTCGATTTCATCAAGGCCAAGGCGGCGGGATGCGTGGAACGTTACAGCAGCACGCTGGCCTTCCATCTCGGCAATGGTGACGAGATTGCCGGCAAAAACGTGGTGCTGTGCCTCGGTGTCGGGAACGCAACCCTGCCGGTCGCTCCGGACGAGGTCCCGTCATCACTGCGATCGCGGATCATCGAGAACCCCTGGCGGCTTTCGTGGCTGAGGCGCGTCGCACCATCCGATGCGGTGTGTATCCTCGGATCCGGCCTGACGATGATCGATCAGGTGCTGGCGCTTCGCGCCCATGGCCACGTCGGCAAGATCGATGTGCTTTCGCGGCGGGGGCTCGCACCGCTCGGACACGCGTGGAAGCCGCCGGCGCCTCTGCCGATCGACGTTCACACGCTTCCGGATACGATCAGCAGCATATTGAAGACCCTGCGGGGAAAGAGCAGGACGGTTGCCGACTGGCGAGCCGTGATGGACGGACTGAGGCCTGCAACGCAGGCTCTCTGGCAACGGCTTTCGAGCAGGGAGCGGGCACGCTTCCTCAGGCATGCGCTTCCCTGGTGGAACATCCACCGTCACCGGGTCGCGCCCGATGTGTTCGACAGGTTTGAGAAGCTGGTCTTAGACGGAACCGTTCGTTTCCACGCGGGCTTCCTGAAATCGCTCGGGGCCGAGGAGGGCCGGCTCGTTGCCAGCTACAGGGTCAGAGCGACGCGCGACATCGCCGAGATCAGGGCAGACTGGCTCGTCAACTGCACGGGAATGGAGCGGGCCGGGATCAGTCATTCACCGCTTTTGAAGGAAATGAGCCGCTTTGAGTTGATTGTCCCCGATCCTCTTGGCCTCGGGATCCAGGTGGATGCCGCTTCCGAGGTGATAGCCCCGTCCCGTATCTCGCCGGCCCGACTGTTTGCGGTCGGCGCCCTGACGGCAGGACAATTCTGGGAGATCACGGCCGTTCCGGATATCCGGGTGCAGGCTAAGGCCGTGGTCGAGGAGATCGTTTCCAGAGGCTAGCTCCCCACGTGTCGGCAGCAGAATAAAGCTACAGCGTCCTTTGCGCGTCTGAAAAGGTGCGCGGCGCTATAGGTCGGCGGCGCTTGTTGAATTGCCGGCCGCCGCCAGCTACAGTATCTGGTACGCCATAATACGATTCTTGCATTCGGCCGCGGCGGCGGAAGTTGAGCGTGCAAAGTCCAACACTGAGGTAGACAATGAGCGGTGCTCTGAAGGACGCAATTCGAGTCGAGCGTCCTGCAAAGACCTTGCGGGAATTGGCGCTCGACAAGGTCCGCGAAGCCATCGTCAACGGATATTTCCGTCCCGGAGATCGCCTTGTCGAGCGTGACCTCTGCGCCCAGCTCGGCGTCAGCCGAACAGTCGTGCGCGAGGTCCTGAGACATCTGGAATCGGAAGGGCTTGTCGCCAATCTGCCGAACAAGGGGCCGATCGTCGCGCAGCTCGACATCGACCAAGCCAAACAGATCTATGAGATCCGCGGCGCGCTGGAAGGGATGGCGGCGCGGCTGTGCGCGGAGCGTCGCAGCCCTGAGATCGTCGCCGCGCTGGAGGAATCTCTGGCCGGGATCCGCAACAGCTACCGTGACAACGACATGTCGGCTGTGCTGACGAACACCTCTTCCTTCTATCACACGCTGTTCACCATGGTTGACAGGAACGTTGCCTGGGATGTCGTCAATCTCCTCACCGTGCGCATAAACCACCTGCGCTCGATGACGATCAAGACGGAGAGACGCGGCATCGAAGGGCCGCTGCAGATGTCGAAGATCGTCGACGCCATCCGCCGCGGCGACGGCGAGGGGGCATACCGGGCCGCGATGGATCACGTCGCCGCCGCGAGCGCGATCGCCGAAGCGGTGCTGTCCGCCAAGAAGCCTGCCGAATAGGCACGAGCGAAGCCCTGACGCTTCCCCGCGGGCCTGGCAAAGCACTCATCTCAGCTGTCGATATCACTCCATTCGCGATGATGTTCCGCGCAATTTAGCGGAATCCATACTCCGCGCTTGACACCCAACTTTGTCCAATGTGATGGTATGCCATATTAAGTAATATGTAAGGCGGCATCATGAACTGGGGTGACCGTATGACTTCTGGACTCGGCCGGCCTCGGCGGGGCGCCGCCATGTCGTTTGTCAGCTGACAACGCGCTGACGGGAAGAAAGCGCTGCCCGGTGGGTCGAGAGTGCGCGCGGGCCTAATTGAAAAACTCCGCCTCGGCCTGAACTGCGTCCTCGCGGGAACCAACTTGACACTCATATATTATGGTATACCATAATACGAAATTGAGAAATGAGGTGCTCGATGGCCATTCAAATTCGCAAGACGGGACTGCAGATCGAAACGACGCTGATCGAAGGCGGCAAGGCCGCGGCGGTGCCGCTGAAGCTGTTTACCGCCTTCGCGGTCGTGAAGAATCCCTGGGCCGGTCGCGGCTTCGTCGACGACCTCAAGCCCGAAATTCACGCAGGCGCTCCGGTGCTCGGCGAGTTGCTGACGAAGATGATCATCGAGGCGGTCGGGTCCGGCGAGGCTGTCGAGGGCTATGGAAAGTCTGCTGTCGTCGGCCTGGACGGCGAGATCGAACACGGGTCCGCGCTTATCCACACGCTGCGTTTCGGCAATTTTTATCGCCAGGCCGTCGGCGCGAAGTCCTATCTCGCCTTCTGCAACACACGCGGTCCTGCCAATGCGCCGATCATGATCCCGCTGATGGACAAGAACGATGAAGGCCGCCGTTCGCACTACCTGACCATCCAGACGTCGATCCCCGACGCGCCCGCTGCCGACGAGATCGTCGTGGCCCTCGGTGCTTCGATAGGCGGGCGCCCGCATCACCGTATCGGCGACCGCTACCAGGATCTGAAAGACCTGGGGCAGGACGTTGCCAATCCTGCGGGCGTTTGAGGGAGCGGCTCTGAGATGCTGACAGCCGGATCGACCACACGCACCGCTGCAGCAACAAATGCCGCCGGTGCCTTGCCCCGAAAGAAGACGGCAAGCGGAACGGCCTATCATGAGGCCGGCAGCGGTGAGCCGCTGGTTCTCATCCACGGCGTCGGCATGCGGCTCGAGGCCTGGGCTCCGCAGATCGCATTTCTGTCTGCAGGCCATCGCGTCATCGCTGTCGACATGCCGGGACATGGGGAGAGTGCAAAGCTGCCGGCAGGCAGTCGGCTCGAGGAGTTCGTCGCCTGGTTCGGACGTTTTCTCGACGAGATGGCAATCGACACGGCAAATGTTGCCGGGCACTCGATGGGCGCACTGGTTTCAGGAGGGGCGGCCGCGACCTTTGGCGAGCGTATCAGCCGTGTCGCCTACCTCAACGGTGTCTACAGGCGTGACCCTGAGGCAAAGGCCGCCGTGCTTTCGCGCGCCGCGGCCATTCCGGTATCGGGCGTCGACAAGGAAGGTCCGCTGGCCCGCTGGTTCGGCGAAGATGCGGACAGCATCACTGCGCGTGAATTGACGCGAAAATGGCTAAACCTCGTCGATCCCCAGGGATATGCCGTCGCTTACGCCGCCTTCGCGGGAGGAGACGAGACCTATGCTGACGGCTGGAAAGACGTGGCTGGTCCGGCCCTGTTTCTGACGGGGTCCGATGATCCGAACTCGACGCCCTTGATGGCGACGCAAATGGCAGAGCTTGCGCCGCGGGGCTACGCCCGCATCGTCGAAGGGCATCGTCATATGGTGAACCTGACCGCGCCTGATATCGTCAATTCGCTGCTCGCTGAGTGGCTATCGTTCGGGGAGGATGAACGATGACAATCCAGACTGTCGACCCAAGAGCACTGCGTGATGCATTCGGGGCTTTTCCGACCGGGGTGACTGTCGTCACCGCCTGCGACGGGGAAGGACATCCGATCGGCTTCACGGCGAACTCCTTCACCTCGGTCTCGCTCAATCCACCGCTTCTCCTCGTCTGCCTTGCCAAGACGTCGCGCAATTTCGCCACCATGACCGGCGCACAGCATTTTGCGATCAACGTGCTTTCGGAAATGCAGAAAGACGTGTCGAACACGTTTGCTCGCCCGGTCGAGGACAGGTTTGCGGCGGTCGAATGGGCGAAGGGATCGACAGGCTGCCCGATATTCTCGAACGTTGCAGCCTGGTTCGAATGCGCCATGGAAGAGGTCATCGAGGCTGGCGACCACGTCATCTTGATGGGCCGCATCGAAGCTTTCGACAATAGCGGCCGCAACGGTCTCGGCTATGCGCGTGGCGGTTACTTCACGCCGACGCTCGCAAGCAAGGCGGTGTCGGCGGCAAGCGAAGGCAATATGGAACTTGCAGCCGTTGTCGAGCGCCGCGGGGAAGTTCTGCTGCTCGGCGAGGATGTGCTCTCCCTGCCGAGCGTCGACGCCCATGACGGCAACCCGACCGAGACGCTGCAAAAATACCTGGAGACATCAACCGGGTTGAAAGTCAGCATCGGCTTTCTCTATTCGGTTTATGAGGGCAAGAGCGACGGCAAGCAGCACATCGTCTATCACGCCGTTGCCGGAGAGGGCGAGCCTGCCGGCGGCAGGTTCCTGAAGCCTGACGCATTGGTTGCGGCAAAGTTCAAGACCAGTTCGACAGCCGATATCGTCAACCGTTTTGCGATGGAAAGCTCGATCGGCAATTTCGGCGTCTATTTCGGCGACGAGACCGGCGGCACTGTTCACCCAATTCCAGCCAAGGACGCAAAAGCATGAAGTTCTCCCTCTTCGTCCATATGGAACGGCTCGACGCCAGCCAAAGCCACAAGAGTCTCTACGAGGAATTCGTCGCGCTCTGCGAGATCGCCGACAAGGGCGGCATGCACGCGATCTGGACGGGCGAGCACCACGGCATGGATTTCACCATCGCGCCCAATCCGTTCGTGACCATTGCTGATCTGGCGCGCCGCACATCGCGGGCACGGCTCGGAACGGGGACGGTGATTGCACCCTTCTGGCATCCGATCAAGCTTGCCGGCGAGGCCGCCATGGCCGACATCATCTGCGATGGAAGGCTCGATATCGGTATCGCGCGCGGAGCCTATTCCTTCGAATATGAACGTCTGCTGCCCGGTCTCGATGCCTGGGGTGCCGGCCAGCGCATGCGTGAGCTCATCCCGGCGGTCAAGGGCATATGGGCCGGCGACTACGCGCATGACGGGGAATTCTTCAAGTTTCCGTCGACCACGTCGGCGCCGAAACCGCTGCAGCAGCCGAACCCGCCCATCTGGGTGGCCGCGCGCGATCCGAACTCGCACGAATTTGCCGTCGCCAACGGCTGCAACGTTCAGGTGACGCCGCTCTGGCAGGGCGACGACGAGGTTCAGTCGTTGATGGAGCGCTTCAACGACGCCTGCACCAAGCATCCCGAGATCGAGCGGCCCAAGATCATGTTGCTGCGCCATACCTATGTCGGCTCGTCAGAGGACGATGTCGCCCAGGCCGCCCATGAGCTCAGCGTCTACTACAATTACTTCTTCGCCTGGTTCAAGAATGAGAAGCCGATTGCCCAGGGTCTGATCGAACGGATCCCGGACGAACAGATCAGAGCAAACGCGATGCTGTCGGACCAGGTCATGCGCACCAACAATGTCGTTGGCGACGCTGAGACCGTCATCGCCCGGCTCAAGGCGTATGAAGCGCTGGGCTATGACGAATATTCCTTCTGGATCGACACCGGTATGAGCTTCGAGCGCAAGAAGGCGTCGCTCGAGCGCTTCATCACCGAGGTCATGCCAGCATTTCAGGAGTAAGACCATGCGGCGTTTCCAGTACTACATCGATGGCGAATTTTCAGATGGCGAGGCCAGCTATCCGAGCATCGATCCAGCCTCCGGCACGGTCTGGGCTGAGATGCCCGAAGCGCGCGAGGGCGATGTCGATCGGGCTGTCAACGCTGCCGACAAGGCACTTTACGAAGGCGCCTGGCCGAAAATGACGGCCACCCAACGCGGCAAGCTGCTTTACAAGCTGGCCGACCTGGTTGCTGCCAACGCGCAGGTGCTGGCTGAACTGGAGACGCGCGACACCGGCAAGATCATCCGCGAGACATCGGCGCAGATCGCTTATGTCGCCGAATACTACCGCTACTATGCCGGCATCGCCGACAAGATCGAAGGCGCCTACCTGCCGATCGACAAGCCTGACATGGATGTCTGGCTTCGCCGCGAACCGATCGGCGTCGTTGCGATGGTCGTGCCGTGGAACAGCCAGCTTTTCCTGTCCGCGGTGAAGATCGGCCCGGCGCTGGCGGCCGGCTGCACGATGGTGGTCAAGGCCTCGGAAGACGGGCCGGCGCCGCTTCTCGAATTTGCACGGCTCGTGCACGAGGCAGGCTTTCCCGCCGGCGTCGTCAACATCATCACCGGTTTCGGCGCCTCCTGCGGCGCCGCCCTCGGCCGGCACCCGAAGGTCGCGCATGTCGCCTTCACCGGCGGCCCTGAAACCGCCCGGCACGTCGTTCGCAACTCGGCCGAAAACCTCGCCTCCACCTCGCTTGAACTTGGCGGCAAGTCGCCGTTCATCGTCTTTGCCGATGCAGACCTCGAGAGCGCTGCCAACGCCCAGGTCGCGGGCATTTTCGCCGCGACAGGGCAGAGCTGTGTTGCCGGGTCACGGCTGATCGTCGAACGCAGCGTCAAGGATAAATTCGTCGCCCTGCTACGGGATAAGGCGGAGGCGATCCGGATCGGTGCGCCGCTCGATATGGCGACCGAAGTCGGCCCGCTTGCCACCAAGCGCCAGCAGGACAATATCGGCGCTCTCGTCGCCAAGTCGATCGAAAGTGGCGCCCGCCTCGTCACGGGAGGACGCAAGATCGACGGCGACGGCTATTATTTCCCGCCGACGATTCTCGACTGCGACGATGTCGCCTCGCCGTCGCTGATCGAGGAGTTCTTCGGGCCGGTCTTGTCCGTCGTGTCGTTCGAGACGGAGGCCGAAGCGCTGCGGCTTGCCAACGATACCCGTTATGGCCTGGCTTCCGGCGTCTTCACCCAGAACCTGACCCGGGCGCACCGGCTGATGAAGGGGCTCCGTGCCGGGATCGTCTGGGTCAACACCTACCGCGTGGTCTCGCCGATCGCGCCGTTCGGCGGTTTCGGCCTGTCGGGCCATGGCAGGGAAGGCGGCATGGCCGCGGCGCTCGACTATACCCGCACCAAGACGATCTGGCTCAGGACATCGGACGATCCGATCCCCGATCCCTTCGTGATGAGGTAGCGCCGATGTTTTACGAAATCCGCACCTACCGACTGAAGAACGGCACCATCCCGCAATATCTCAAGGTCGTCGAGGAAGAGGGGATCGAGATCCAGAAGAGCCATCTCGGCACGCTCGTCGGTTACTTCTTTTCGGAGATCGGAACGATCAACGAGATCGTCCACATCTGGGCCTTTACGAGCCTGGACGACCGGGAAGCGAGGCGAAAGAGGCTTCTGGCCGATCCCCGGTGGCAGGCCTTCCTGCCCAAGATCCGCGATTTGATCGAAGTAGCGGAAAACAAGATTATGAAGCCAGCTAACTTTTCTCCCAGGAGCGAGGCGCACTGACGGCATAAGGCATACCCGTAGGACAACCAGAACAAGGATAAGGGAACATGAAAACAACATTTGCTGTCGCGGCGGTTGCCGCATTCGTGGCTGTGTCCGCACCGGCGCACGCCGACAACATGGTCTTCTCGAGCTGGGGAGGAACGACCCAGGACGCGCAGAAGGCTGCATGGGCCAGCCCGTTCACGGAGAAGACCGGCATCACCGTCGTACAGGACGGGCCGACGGATTACGGCAAGCTCAAGGCGATGGTCGAGGCTGGCCAGGTTACCTGGGACGTTGTCGACGTCGAAGGCGACTATGCCGCCCAGGCCGGCAAGAATGGCCAGCTGGAAAAACTCGATTTCTCCGTCATCGACAAATCCAAGCTCGATCCGCGCTTCGTGACCGACTATTCGGTCGGCAGCTTCTATTATTCCTTCGTGATCGGCTGCAATGCCGATGCCGTCAGCGCCTGCCCGAAGACATGGGCGGACCTGTTCGACACGACAAAGTTTCCGGGAAAGCGCACATTCTACAAGTGGTCGGCTCCCGGCGTGATCGAAGCGGCGCTGCTTGCCGACGGCGTGGCTGCCGACAAGCTCTATCCGCTTGATCTCGACCGCGCCTTCAAGAAGCTCGATACGATCAAATCGGATATCGTCTGGTGGTCGGGCGGCGCACAGTCGCAGCAGCTTCTGGCATCCGCCGAGGCTCCCTTCGGCAGCATTTGGAACGGCCGCATGACCGCGCTTGCGGCGAGCGGTATCAAGACCGAGACCTCATGGGAACAGAACATCACCGCTGCGGATTCGCTCGTCGTGCCGAAGGGTTCGCCGAACGCGGAAGCCGCTATGAAGTTCATTGCAATGGCGACCGCGGCCGAACCACAGGCCGCCCTTGCAAAAGCCACCGGATATGCACCAATCAACGTTGACTCGGCCAAGCTGATGGATCCGGAGACGGCCAAGACCCTGCCGGATCAGCAGACGGCCAGCCAGGTGAATGCCGACATGAACTACTGGGCTGATAATCGCGATGCCATCGGCGAGAAGTGGTACGCCTGGCAGGCGAAATAGCCTGAAACTTGAGATGAACGGGCACGGCGAATGTTCGCCGTGCCCCCGCAGCGTCGGTGCCCGTTTGTTGGACCTCAGCGCCTGCGGAAATTGACGGGTGGGAAGGACTGTCATGTCGACATATAGCGATGCCTCCGGCGCAATTGTGCCCCTGCCAAAGGTGCGCAGGGCAACAGGGTTCGGCGGGGTCCTTCCGGCTCTCGCCTTCGTGACGATCTTTTTCATCGCGCCGGTAGCGGTGCTCTTGTTGCGCAGCGTTCTGGAACCCGTGCCGGGCTTTGGAAACTATGCGCAGCTGATCGGGTCCGCGACCTATCTCAAGATCTTCGCCAATACCTTCATCGTCTCGGGTCTCGTCACGGTGATATCGCTGCTGATCGGATTTCCCGTTGCCTGGGCGCTGGCAATCATGCCCGGGCGCCTGACGTCGGTGATCTTTGCGATCCTGCTCCTGTCGATGTGGACCAACCTGCTTGCCCGCACCTATGCCTGGATGGTGCTTTTGCAGCGGACGGGGCTCATCAACAAGATGCTGATCGGAATGGGGCTGATCGACAAGCCCTTGGCCCTGGTCAACAACCTGACCGGGGTCACGATCGGCATGACCTATATCATGCTGCCCTTCATCATCCTGCCGCTCTACGGCGTGATCAAGAAGATCGACCCGTCGACCCTGCAGGCGGCAGCACTTTGCGGTGCCAACCGGTGGCAGTGCCTGACCCGTGTCCTGCTGCCCTTGGCCATGCCGGGCATGGCGGCCGGTGCCCTCATGGTCTTCGTCATGTCGCTTGGTTATTTCGTCACGCCATCGCTTCTCGGCGGCACTGCGAACATGATGCTCGCAGAGCTGATTGCGCAATTCGTGCAGTCGCTGGTCAATTGGGGAATGGGAGGTGCTGCGGCGCTGGTTCTCCTTGTGGTGACCCTGCTGCTTTATGCCGTGCAACTGCGCTTCCTCGGCAACCAGAACCCGGGAGGGCGTTGACATGTTGCTCAACTTCGATCGGCTCGGCTGGTGGAAATATATCCTGCTGGCGATCACGCTTCTGACTGCGGCCTTTCTGCTGCTGCCGATCGTCTTTATCGCGGCGCTCTCCTTCGGCTCCTCGCAATGGCTGATCTTTCCGCCGCCCAGCTGGACGTTTCAGTGGTACAGCGAACTCTTTGCCGATCCGCGCTGGCTGGAATCGGCCTGGACGAGCTTCAAGATCGCGGTCATCGTGACGATCCTGTCAGTGCTGCTCGGGCTCGTGACCTCCTTCGGGCTGGTGCGCGGCTCGTTCCTGTTCCGCGATGCGCTGAAAGCGCTGTTCCTGACGCCGATGATCCTTCCCGTCGTGGTTCTTGCGGTCGCCCTCTACGCCTTCTTTCTGAGGATTGGTCTTGGCGGCACGTTGGTAGGCTTCGTCATTTCGCACCTCGTTCTTGCGCTGCCCTTCTCGATCCTGTCCATCTCAAGTGCGCTGGAGGGCTTCGACAAGTCGATCGAGGATGCGGCCGTTCTGTGCGGCGCCTCGCCTCTGGAAGCAAAGATCAGGGTCACCCTGCCGGCGATCAGCCATGGGCTGTTTTCGGCGGCCGTCTTCTCGTTCCTGACATCCTGGGATGAGGTGGTGGTGGCGATCTTCATGTCCAGCCCGACCCTGCAGACGCTGCCGGTAAAAGTATGGGCGACGCTCCGGCAAGATCTGACGCCGGTTGTCGCTGCGGCGTCGACCCTTCTCATCCTTTTGACGATCATCTTGATGGCGCTGGTTGCCGTCGTGCGTAAGGTACTGAAACAATGAAAGAACCATTCCTTCAGATCCGCGGAATACGCAAGGAATACGGCCCTGTCGTCGCCGTCCACGACGTCAATCTCGACGTCCGGCGTGGGGAGTTCCTGACCTTTCTCGGACCGTCCGGATCCGGAAAAAGCACCACCCTCTACATCCTGGCCGGTTTTGAAACGCCGACGAAAGGCGACATCACGCTGGAGGGCAAGACCCTGCTCGACACGCCGTCGCACAAGCGCAACATCGGCATGGTGTTCCAGCGCTACACCCTGTTTCCGCATCTGACGGTGGGCGAAAACATCGCATTCCCGCTGAAGGTCAGGCGCAAGTCCAAGGCCGAGGTCGACAGCAAGGTGAAGGAGATGCTGCGCCTCGTCCGGCTCGAAGGCTTCGAGGATCGCAAGCCTGCGCAAATGTCCGGCGGCCAGCAGCAGCGCGTCGCCCTTGCCAGAGCCCTTGCCTATGATCCGCCGGTGCTTCTGATGGACGAGCCGTTGTCGGCGCTCGACAAGAAGCTGCGCGAGGAAATCCAGCATGAGATACGCCGGATCCATCAGCAGACCGAAGTGACGATCCTCTATGTCACCCACGACCAGGAGGAGGCGCTGCGGCTCTCCGACCGCATCGCCGTCTTTTCCAAGGGCGTCATCGACCAGATCGGCACGGGGCCGGAACTCTACGCCAATCCGCGGACCCGCTTCGTTGCCGAATTCATCGGCGACAGCGACTTCATTTCATGCGACCTGCTGTCATCCTCCGATGGGCAGGCCACCATTTCGCTTGGCGGCGGGAGCGTCTTCAATCATATTCCGGTGCATGGAAAAGGAACCTCCGGGACGAGGGCAGCCCTGATGCTGAGGCCTGAGCGCATTCGATTGTCGCGCGCCCAAGCGGCGGGAGCGGGTCTTGCCGCAACGGTCAGCGACATTACCTTCCTCGGCAACAATATTCACGTCTCGACCGAGACGGCGACAGGCGAGGCGCTGGCGGTTCGCCTGCCGTTCGGCCATGAGGCTATCGCGGGGCTCAGCCGTGGAGATATAGTCCATCTGAATTTCGATCCCGGTGCTGCTCACGTATTCTGTTGAAAGTTGTCATATGAAGCTCAATGATCCCTCGCTGTTTCGCCAGGCATGCCCCATCGCCGATCGCTGGATCGAAGCGGACAAGGCGGCGACGGTCCGCAATCCAGCGACAGGCGAGCCGCTGGGGGTGGTCCCTGACCTCGGTGCGGCGGAAACGGAGGAAGCCATCCGCGCTGCCGTGATTGCCCAGAAGCTTTGGGCGAAGAAGACCGCCGGGGAGCGCGCCGCCGTTCTGAAGGCATGGCACCGGCTGATGATCGAAAACCGCGACGATCTGGCGATGATCCTGACGCTGGAGCAGGGAAAGCCGCTCGCCGAGGCCAAGGGGGAGATCACCTATGGTGCGAGCTTCATCGAATGGTTCGCCGAAGAGGCAAGACGCATCAACGGCGAGACCATCCCGGGACATCAGGCCGACAAGAGGATCCTCGTCCTGCGCCAGCCGGCAGGCGTGGTGGCGGCGATCACGCCCTGGAATTTTCCGAACGCGATGATCACCCGCAAGATTGGCCCCGCGCTTGCCGCCGGCTGTGCCGTCGTCCTCAAGCCGGCGCTGCAGACGCCATTCTCCGCCATTGCGATCGCCGTTCTCGGTGAGCGTGCCGGCCTGCCGCCGGGGCTTCTCAACATCGTCACGGGCGACGCAGCGGCAATTGGTGGGGCGCTGACGGCAAGCCGTGACGTTCGGGTCCTGACATTTACCGGCTCCACCCGGACGGGCGAGCTGCTTTACCGGCAATGCGCGCCGACGATCAAAAAGCTCGGTCTCGAACTTGGCGGCAATGCACCCTTCATCGTGTTCGACGACGCCGATCTCGACGCTGCCGTCGAAGGCGCGCTCATCGCCAAGTTCCGCAACAACGGCCAGACCTGCGTCTGCGCCAATCGGCTTTATGTCCAGGACGGCGTCTATGAGGCATTTGCCGCCAAGCTCGCTGCGGCGGTTTCGGGCCTGAAGGTCGGCAACGGTCTCGACCGTGACGTCGTGCTTGGCCCGCTGATCGACGACAATGCCGTCGCCAAGGTCGAAAGCCATATCCGCGATGCCGTTTCAAAGGGCGCCGGGATCGTTTCAGGGGGCAAGCGCCATGCGCTTGGCGGTCATTTCTTCGAGCCGACGATCCTGCGCGATGTCGCTGCCGGCATGCAGGTCGCCCGCGAGGAAACCTTCGGGCCGCTTGCACCGCTTTTTCGTTTCCGCGACGAAGAGGACGTCATCGAACAGGCAAACGACACCGAGTTCGGGCTTGCTTCGTATTTTTACGCTCGCGATCTGTCGCGAGTATTTCGTGTGGCCGAAGCGCTCGAATATGGGATGGTCGGCGTCAATACCGGTCTTGTCTCCACAGCCGAGGCTCCGTTCGGCGGTGTGAAGATGTCGGGTCTCGGTCGCGAAGGGTCGCGGCACGGATTGGACGAATATACCGAGCTTAAATATGTATGCCTGGGCGGCATTGCCTGAACTGGTCGATGCTCGGGTTTATCCGCGCTGGCGAGATGACGACGGGCGCGAACCGTCAGTTCCCGACCGCTGCGATGATGCCGATCTCGACTGCGAATTCCGGTCCGGCAAGCCTTGCTTCGACCGTGGCGCGCGCCGGCGCATGGCCCGCGGGCACCCAGGCGTCCCACACGGTATTCATGTCTTCGAAGCTGGAGATATCTGCAAGCCAGATCGTCGCGCTGAGGATCCGCGTCGGATTGCTGCCCGCGCCTTCCAGAAGCCGGGTGATCCGCGCCAGGATGTTGGTCGTCTGTTCGCGGACGGAGGCGCCGGGCGCATCGATGGCGACCTGGCCTGCGAGGAAGACAAAGCCGCCATAGGTCACGGCCTGGCTCATCCGCTTTCCGGTTTCGTAGCGTTCGGTCTGCATGCTCAACCCCTGAATTAATCCCTATGCGCAATCTTCTGGCGTTCGGCGCGGCGCTGCAGCCATTGGATCGTGACGAGGAACAGCGTCGAAAACAGGATGAGAAGCGTGGCGACGGCGGCGATCGTCGGGCTCAGCGTTTCGCGCACGCCGCTCCACATCTGGCGCGGCAGCGTGCGCTCCTCGGAGCCGGCGATGAAGAGTGCAATCACCACTTCGTCGAATGATGTCACGAAGGCAAAGAGCGCGCCGGACGCCACCCCCGGCGCGATGACCGGCAGCATGATGCGCAATGTCGCTTCGACCGGGGCTGCGCCGAGACTGGATGCCGCCCGCATCAGATTATGATCGAAGCTTGCGAGCGTGGCGGTCACGGTGATCACCACGAAAGGGGCGCCGATCGCCGTATGCGCCAGCACCAGCCCGGTCAGGCTGTTGAGCAGCCCGACGGCGGCAAAGGCATAATAGATGCCGACTGCCGAAACAATGACCGGCACGATCATCGGCGAAATCAGAATGGCGGTCAGCGTTGCCCGCGCCGGGCAGGAGGGCCGGCTGAGGCCGATCGCGGCAAGCGTGCCGAGAAAGGTCGACAGAAGCGTGGCAAAGACGGCGACGATGATGCTGTTCTTCAGCGCCAGCTGCCAGACGTTGGAATCGAAGAATTCACGATACCAGCGCAGCGACAGGCCGGGCATCGGATAGGTGAAGAACGGCTCGGCATTGAAGGAGAGCGGCACGATCGCCACGATCGGCGCGATCAGGAATAGGATCACCAGGCCGCCAGCCAGCCACAAGAGGATCGAAAACAGCCGCGGGAAAGAGAGGAAGTTCGTCATCAGCCTATCCTCAGCCTGTCGATGCCGACAATGCGATTGTAGACGGCATAGAGGATCAGCACCGCCACCAGCAGGATTGTGCTCAAAGCCGCCGCCATGCCCCAATTCGTGACCTGATTGGAGTAATAGGCGATGAAATAGCTTACCATCTGGTCTCCCGGTCCGCCGACCAGAGCCGGGGTGATGTAGTAGCCAAGCGCCAGGATGAAGACCAGCAGCCCGCCGGCGCTGACGCCAGGCATGCTCATTGGCAGGTATATGCGAAAGAAGGCCGACATCGGCGGCGCGCCAAGCGACGAGGCGGCGCGCAGATAGACCGGAGGGATGCTCTTCATGACGCTGTAGATCGGCAGCACCATGAAGGGCAGCAGAATATGGGTCATGGCGATCAGCACGCCGATGCGATTGTAGATCAGGTCGAGCGGATGCGCGGGGTCGATCAGGCCGAGCCAGATGAGCGCCGAGTTGATCACCCCGCGTCCCTGCAGCAAGACGACCCAGGCGCTGGTGCGCACCAGAAGCGAGGTCCAGAACGGCAGCAGCACAAGGATCAGCAGCGTATTGGCGACCGCCCCTTTCGACCGGGCAATCAGGGCGGCGAGCGGATAGCCGAGGAACAGGCAGATCACGGTCACCGAAGCGCTGACGACGAATGTGCGGATCAGGACATCGACATGCACCGCATTCTCCGCCGAGACCCTGCCGATGGCGCCCGACGCGTCGCGCTCGAGATCGAGCGAGGCGAGCAGGTAATAGTCGGTGAAGGGCGGCGATGCATTCTTGATGATCGTCCAGTAGTGCTGCGTCTCCCACTTGGGATCGATGGCAACGAAGGCTGTCTTGTAGGGGGGTTCCGCGTTGCGGATCGTGCGTGCGGTTTTCAACAGCATCGAGCGCATGCCGGTCTCGTAATAGTTGAGACGCTTGGCCACTTCGGCGATCTGGTCGCGGGGCGATTGTTTCAGGTCCGTGGCAAAGGCGGCAAACAGCGCTTCGTCGGGCGGGGATTGTTCATCCCAGGCTGATAGAGCCGACATCGTGTAGGGCAGGGCGGCGGAGGCCGCCCTGTTGTCGACCGCGCGCGTCAACAACAGGGCAATGGGCAGGACGAAGACGAGCAGCAGGAAGATCAACAGAGGCGCGACCAGCAACAGTGCTCTCAGTTGCGCTTTGCTTTTCGCACTGCCGAGGCTTTTCACCCGCGTGCGGGTGGCAATCATCGTGCCGTCGCCATCATTCATTGTCGCGATCACCATCGCTCATGCCTTCCTGCGGTAGAGAAAGGGGCGGACGGAGCCAGGGAGACACTCGCCCGCCCGAAGAGGTTACTGTGCGAGCCACTTGTTGAAGCGTTCGGTCAACTCCTCATCATGGTCGGCCCAGAACTCGGAGGAGACGACAAAGGCGGTCTTCGTGTTCTCAGGCGCGGTCGGCAGATCGACAAGAATATCCGGCGGAACCTTGGCGATGGCCGCTTTCAGGGTCGGGCCATAGGAGATATATTTGGACTGCTGCGCCATCACGTCGGGATTGACGGTGAAGGCGACGAATTTGTCCGCCAGTTCCTTGTTCTTCGAGCCTTTCGGCTCGGCCCAGAGATTGAAGTCCATTCCCTGGCCGTCCCAGACGATCTTGAAGTTCTTGCCGCTGTTCTTGACGGCATCGTAGATACGGCCGTTCCATGCCGTGGTCATCACGACTTCGCCGTCGGCGAGAAGCTGCGGCGGCTGCGCGCCGGCCGTCCACCAGACCTTCACATCCTTCTTGATCGTGTCGAGCTTCTTGAAGGCACGGTCGACGCCCTCCGGCGTCCCGAGCACGTCGTAGACCTCGGCGGGTTTGACGCCATCGGCAATCAGCGCGAATTCCAGTGTGGTCTTCGGCGACTTGCGCAAGGCGCGCGGCCCGGGGAACTTGGCCGTATCGAACAGATCGGCCATGGTCGTCGGTCCGCCATTCGGGAACTTGGCGGCATCATAGGCATAGATGGTGCCGAAGACGATCGTCGCGACCGCGCAATCCATCGCGGCGCCGTCGATGAAGGCGTCCTTGCCGCCGAGCTTCGAATAGTCGATCGTTTCGAGCCAGCCTTCGTCGCAGCCTTGCAGCGCATGGCTGGGTTCGACATCGACGACATCCCAGGTCACCTGGCCGGTTTCGACCATGCCCTTCAGTTTGGCGGTCGAGCCATCCCATTCATCCTGGAGAATCTTGGTGCCGGTTTCCTTGGCGAAGGGCTTGAAAAAGGCCTCCTCCTGGCTCTTCGTATAGGCGCCGCCCCAGGATGTGACGGTCAGCGTATCCCCGGCGAAAGCTGCTCCTGCGATGGCAAGAGTCATGACGGAACTGAGAAGCATGCAGTTTAAACGCATCATGGTGGTTCCCCTTTTTGTAGCTGCGTTTGCGAAAGAATGAGCGCCCGGTCAGGAGAGCGCGAGCGCGCGGCAATCCTCCGGCGCCCAGCCGATGACGGCAGTGGAGCCTAGCGACTGAGCCGGAATATCCTGGGCGGCTGCGACTTTGATGAAGATGTCGTCGCAGCCGCAGGCTGAGACGCGCAACCTGACATGGTCGCCGTGATAGATGATTTCCTTCAGCATGGCGGTGAACCGGTTCGGAATCTCGGCTGCCGGCGCCAGCTGAATCCGCTCGGGCCTCAAGACCAGCGTTGCCCGCGCGCCTTCCTTCAACCCCTCTCCGGCATAGCCGGTGATGATCGAACCATCGGGCGCGCGAATCCGGCAGACGGCATTTTCGATCGCGACGACTTCGCCCGATATCGCATTGTTCTCGCCGATGAAGGTTGCGACGAAGGGGTTTGCCGGCGTCTCGTAGAGCGCATGCGGCGGTGCGATCTGCTGCAGGATGCCGTCATTGAACACGCCGACCCGATCCGACATGGTCAGAGCCTCGCTCTGGTCGTGGGTGACGTAGACGACGTTGATGCCGAGGCGGGCATGCAGGTGCTTGATCTCGAGCTGCATATGTTCGCGAAGCTGCTTGTCGAGCGCACCGAGCGGCTCGTCCATCAGCACGAGCTGCGGCTCGAAGACGAGAGCCCGGGCAAGCGCGATGCGCTGCTGCTGTCCGCCGGAAAGCTGGTTGGGCCGCCGCGTTTCGAAGCTCGCCATGCGCACCATGTCGAGCGCGCGGCGCACCCGCTCGGTGATCTCGGCCTTGCCGAGCCGGCGCATTTTCAGCGGGAAGGCGACGTTCTCGCCGACGGTCATATGCGGAAACAGCGCGTAATTCTGGAAGACCACGCCGATATTGCGGCGATGCGGCGGAACGCTGTCGATCCTGTTGTCGGCAAGCGTGATCGTCCCGTCGGTCGGCGCTTCGAAGCCGGCCAGCATCATCAGCGTCGTGGTCTTGCCGGATCCGGACGGGCCGAGAAGGGTCAAGAATTCCCCTTTGGCGACGTCGAGGTCCAGGCCGCGCACGACATAGCTGACGCCGTCATAGGATTTACGCACGCCTTCGAAAGCAATGAAGCGCTCGCTCATGAAGTCCTCCTGTTTGCATCGGCGGGTCCCGGCCTCTTTGTCTCGATGCTGGGCTATATTGTCTCGGTCTATTTCGGCTTGTCAAGCCACACAAATAATTTTGTGTGGTGGTAGCGGCAGGGTCTCGAAAACATTGGGAAAGCATGCTATGTCGCACGAAAGCGAGCTGAATCGCAGCGCCTCGGGGATTGATGTGTGCGTTCGGCTTAGGGAATTTACGCCGCTGTTACAGGAATTGTATGTCTGAAAGATCGGAAGTGACCCGGACAAATCAGGGGCGGGAAACGCGGATACCGGCCTATCTGGAGCTCGCAAGCGAGCTCGAGGCGAAGATCCGCTCGGGCGCCTTGCCTCCCGGCAGTCAGCTCCCGCCTCAGCGCGACCTGGCGCGGGAGCGGTCGCTCAACGTCTCAACCGTCACGCGCGCCTACCGCGAATTGCAGAACCTCAATCTTGTGATGGGCAGCACCCGGCGCGGCACGATCGTCATGGGCGACGGCGCCATGCCGCGGGTCGACCGGGCAGCGAACCCGGCCGGTATCATCGATCTGACGGTCAACCGGCCGGCCGTCGACGATTTCCAGCAGCGCCTCGCCCAATCCCTGCCAGACCTTTCATCGGACCGGCGCTTCCGCCAGATGCAGGAGTATCAGCCGCCGGAAGGTCCTGCCTGGGCGCGCCACGCGGCGAGAAAATGGATATCGCTGAACGGCTTCGATCCGTCCGAAGACGATATCGTCGTCACCAGCGGCGCCCAGCATGCTTTGCTGGCGGTGATCAGCAGCCTGATAGAGCCCGGCGACACCATCGTCTGCGATCGGTTGACCTATTATGGCCTGATTGCGCTTGCCCAGATGTTCCGCTTCCGCATCATCGGCATCGGAAGTGACGATGAGGGCATGTCGGCGGTGGAGCTCGACGATATCTGCCGCCGGGAGAGCGTGCGCGCCGTCTTCACGGTTCCCTCGATGCACAATCCGACCGTCGTCACCATGAGCGAGGCTCGCCGGCGGGAACTGGTCGACGTCGCGGAAAAGCACGATCTCGTCATCATCGAGGACGATGTCTATGGACCGATGCTCGGGACCCGGGCAAGCGCCCTGATCACGCTTGCGCCGACCAGAACCTACCATATATCAGCACTCTCCAAGGCGCTGGCGCCGGGCCTGCGCGTCGGCTATCTCTTGTGTCCGCCCGGCCGGGCGCTGCTGTCTGCCGAGGCGGTCCGCACCACCGCCTGGATGCCCTCTCCGCTGCCGCTGCTGCTTGCGACGCGCTGGCTGGAAGACGGCACGGCCGAAGCGATCCTGAAGGCCCAGCTTGCCGAGCTGCGCGCCCGCCATGCGATCGTCACGACGATCCTTGCGGGCCATTCCTTCTCCGCCGATCCGCGCTGCATGTTTTTATGGCTCCGGCTGCCGGCGCCATGGCGATGCGAGGATTTTGCCGCCAATCTGCGCGCCCATGGCGTTGCCGTCATGGCCGCCACTGCCTTTGCCTGCGACCGTCAGCCGGTCGAGCATGCCGTTCGCGTCAATGTCGGCTGCGCATCGTCGCGGGATGAACTTGCAACGGCGCTACGCATCATCGCCGCCACGCTGAACGATCGTCCCCGCGCCTTAGCGGGCCTGGTCTAGCCGATGAACACGCCGCTGCCGGAGCTTCAGCCCTTGCCCGACGCCGAGCGCCGGCATGTGGCTGTGGTCGGTGCCGGATTGGTCGGCCTCTGCACGGCACTTTGGCTGCAAAGAATGGGGCACCGGGTCACGATTATCGATCCGGCGCCGCCCTTGGGCGATTCATCCTACAGGCAGGCCTGCTCCTACGGAAATGCCTGCACCTTTGCGCCGCACGGCGTCGTTCCCGTCGCGACGTCAGGGGTCATCTGGCGTGTGCCGGGAATGCTGCTCAATCCGCTCGGTCCGCTGGCGATCGTCTGGAGATACCTGCCGCAACTGATTCCTTGGCTGCGCGCCTTCCTGGCATCGAGCACGAAAGCGGAGGTCGAGCGGATCGCCGGCACACTGGCGGTGCTGCTTTCTCACGCCGATGCGGCCTGGCAACCGCTTGTGACGCAGGCAGGCGCCGAACCGCTGAAGCGGCATGACGGCTGCCTGTATCTCTATAAGACCGAAGCGCAATTCCGGGCGGCTGACGCTGAGAACGCGCTGCGTGAGCGTCATGGCGTCGCCATGGACCGGCTGGACCGCGCCGATGTCCAAAGTATGGAGCCTAATCTTGCGCCGCTCTACCACAAGGGCGTGCTGTTCCGTGACGCCTATGTGTTTTCCAGCCCCAGGCAACTCGCGTTCGCGCTCGCCCAGGCTGTTATAAGCGGCGGCGGGGAGATCGTCCGCGGCGAAGTCTCGGCGATCGAGCCGCGCGGCAATGGCATCTGCCTGCGGATCGCCGACACGCAAATCCTGACCGACCACGCGGTCGTCGCCGCCGGCGCCCATTCGCGCAAGCTTACGGCATCGATAGGCGATCGTGTCCTGCTCGACACCGAGCGCGGTTATCACGTCTTGTTCCCGCAAGCGGGCCATCTGCTGTCGCGCCCGGTCTGCTATCCCGAACACGGCTTCTACATGGTGCCGATGGCAGATGGATTGCGCGCGGCTGGAACCGTCGAACTCGGGGGGCTTGCCGCTCCCTTGAACCCCAGGCGGACCGCGATGATCCGTGACGGCGTGAAAATGCTCCTGCCGGCGGCCGGGCAAGGCAGCGACGAGTGGCTGGGCTTTCGCCCGTCCATGCCCGATTCACTTCCGGTGATCGGCAGCTCTCGGCACTTGCCCCGCGTCACCTATGCCTTCGGACACGGCCATCTCGGTCTGACGCTGTCGGCTCTGACCGGCTATCTGGTTTCCCAGCTGGTCGCGGGACAGCGCGCGGCTGTCGATCTGACGCCGCTGCGTCCAGACCGGTTCTAAGCCGGATGCATAGAAGGCGCTCATGCGTTGGCGCTCTTTCTTTGGCTGGAGCGAGCCACGCACGAACAAGGCCAGTGAAGGCAAATTCCCCATCACTGGAAGCTTGAATGTAAGGAAGAATTCCATTACTTTTGTCTTGGTTAAGATAGGAGATTTTCCATGGCTTCCCTTGCCGTCACAATGAAAGGGCAAATCACGCTGAGACGGGATTTGCTGACGCACCTTGGGGTCAAGCCGGGGGAGCGCATCGAATTCGACAAGCTGCCCGGGGGCGAGCTGCGGGTAAAGGCTGCTCGTCCAGCGGGGACAATCAACGACTTTATCGGTCGGCATGCGGGCAAGATGAAAAAGCCGTTGACCATCGAAGAGATGAACGAAATCGCGGCTTCGGGCTGGGCCGGCGAGGAATGAAAGTCTCAGTCGATACCAACATTCTTGCTCGAGCAGTCCTGCAGGATGATGCTGAGCAGGGCAGGGCAGCGGCAAAGCTCCTCAAGGAAGCATCGCTGATCGCGGTTTCCCTGCCGAGCTTATGTGAACTTGTCTGGATACTGCGTCGAGGAGCCAGGCTATCAAAGGAGGATGTTTCACAGACGATCCACGACCTGCTCAACGCGGGCAATGTGGCGATGAACCGTCCTGCGGTCGAAGCAGGGCTGGCCATGCTGGAGGCAGGTGGCGATTTCGCAGATGGCGTGATTGCCCATGAAGGAGCATGGCTTGGCGGCGAGAGCTTCGTATCTTTCGACAAGCAGGCGGTCGAACTGGCAATCCGCCAAGGCCAACCCGCGCGTCTTCTCGCCTGAAATTCCGCAGGCTCATGAGCGGGTCGATGCTGAGCGGCTGCAAGCTTTTCAACGCTGAGACGACGGGCGGCCTCAGAACCGATGTTCCGCTCCCTCGACCGGATTTGCCCAGACCGTCATGCCAGGCGCAAACGGCGTCTCGCCTTCGGCGCGCACGACCATCTCGCCGAGCTCGGGGATGTCGAGGTAGAGGATCGCGTCGGCGCCAAGCCGCTCCACATGCCGGATCCTGCCCTGCCATTGCCCGGCCCCTTCCGAAAGCCTGATATGTTCCGGGCGAATGCCGTAGGTCGTGCAGTTCATTCGCCGCGCTATCTCTCCTCCATAGAGGTTCATCTTCGGGCTGCCGATGAAGCCGGCGACGAAGGGTGTCGCGGGATTGCGGTAGAGCTCCATCGGACTGCCGATCTGTTCGACCGCGCCGCCCTTCAGGACAACGATCTTGTCCGCCATCGTCATGGCTTCGACCTGGTCGTGGGTGACATAGATCATCGTCGATTTCAGGCGGGCGTGCAGATCTGCGATCTCAAGGCGCATCTGGGCGCGGAGCGAAGCGTCGAGATTGGAGAGTGGCTCGTCGAACAGGAAGACCTTGGGATCACGGATGATCGCGCGGCCGATGGCGACGCGCTGCCTCTGGCCGCCGGAGAGTGCTTTCGGCTTTCTCTCCAGCAACTGGGTGAGCTGCAGCGTTTCAGCCGTCGCCGCGACCTTGGCGGCGATTTCCGCCTTTGGGCGGCGGGCGAGCGAAAGGCCGAAGCCGATATTCTCGGCAACGGTCATATGCGGGTAGAGCGCGTAGCTCTGGAACACCATGGCAATGCCGCGCTCGGAGGGTTCGGCATAGGTCACGTCCTTGCCGCCGATGGTCAGCGCGCCTGAGGTTGTTTCTTCCAGGCCGGCAATGATGCGCAGCAGCGTCGACTTTCCGCATCCGGACGGGCCGACGAAAACCACAAATTCGCCGGAGGCAACCTCCAGATCGATCCCCTTGATGACTTCAAGGGCGCCAAAACTCTTGCGAACTTGCTTGAGAGTGAGCTCAGCCATTCGGTTACCCTTTTACTGCGCCTGATGTCATGCCGGCGACGATCTGCCGGTTGAAGAAGATGAAGACGACCAGCGGCGGGATCGTCACCAGGAGGATATTCATGAAGAGGAGATTGTACTGGCTCGTATACATGCTCTGGAAATTATAGAGCGTCAGCTGCACGGTCACGTTCTCCTTGCCGGGAAGGTAGTAGAGCGGGTTGGTAAAATCGTTGAAGATCGCGATCGACTGCACGACGATGTTGGTGACGGTCACCGGCTTCAGCAGCGGCAGGATCACTCTGAAGAAAATCTGCCGGGGCTTGGCGCCATCGATCAGCGCCGCCTCGTCGAGGTCGCGTGGAATGGTCGAAATGAACGACCGGTAGAGCAAGGTCGAGAACGAGAGATTATAGGCGACCTGGATCAGGATCATCCCGGTCATGGTCTTGAAGAGACCGATCTCCTGCAAGAGGCCGATGGTGGGCACGACGGCTGGCGGCATCATCAGACCCATGAACAGGGCAATGAAGGCCACCCTGTTCCAGACCGTCTTGCGGCGCTGCATGACATATCCGACCATTGCCGACAGCAGGATCAGGATCGTGACGGAGACCACGGTGATCAGCGTGGAGTTGAAATAGGCGAGCGCGAGCTGGTAGTCGCGCGCCTTGAAGACGGCGATCAGATTATCCCAAAACAGCCACTGCTCGGGCAATTCGAAATCGAGGCGAGAGGCTTCGGATTTCGATTTGACCGCCTGGAGAGCGACGAAAACGAAAGGCATCACGAAGATGACGGCCGCCACCGCAAGGGCTATCGCGCCGGTCACGTAAGGGCGGACGCTTCTCATTCCTCAACCTCGCGCCGGTTGAACCACAGGGTGAATGGCAGGATGATTACGGCGATCAGCGCGAACAGGATGACGTTTCCGGCCGTCGACAGACCGTAGAAACCAGCCTGGTATTGCTTATAGATGACCGAGGCGATCACGTCGGAGGAGAAACCAGGCCCGCCGCGGGTCATGGCCCATATCAGATCGAAGGATCGAAGCCCTCCGATCAGCGACAATGTCACCACGATGACAGTGGCGGGACGCACGAGCGGCAGGGTGATCCGGAAAAATTGCTGGAGACGCGTGGCCCCGTCAATCCTTGCAGCCTCATAATAATCGGGGCTGATCGCGGCAAGCCCGGCGATGAAGATCAATGTGGCGAGGCCGACACCCTTCCAGACATCGACCAAAGCCACCGAAAAAAGCGCCAGCGCAGGATTGGTGAGCCATCCAGGTCCCGGAATGCCGAGCGTCTCGAGCGTGACATTGATGATGCCCTTGGTCGGATGCATCATCACCGTGAAGGTGATGCCGATGCCGATCGTCGAGACCAGGACGGGAAAGAAGACCAGCGTGCGCAGGAAGCCGCGGGCGAAGATATTGCCGGTCAGCAGCACGGCAAGCAGCAACCCGCAGACCGTCTTCAGGCCGGATGTCGTCACGGCATAGATCAGCGTGTTGACCAGTCCCTTGACCAGGAAGGGTTCGGAAAAGAACTGCTGAAAGTTTTCGAGCCCGATGAATTCGGCGGTCGACAGATCCCATCGCGTCAGGCTGAACCAGAGAGAGGATATCGTCGGAAACAAAAACAGCACGCCGTAGATGATGGCGGCCGGAATGAAAAACCACAGCGGGTAGGGCGATTTGCGCGAGCGGGGCCTTGTCTCTGTCATGACTACCTCTTCGATCGGGTGGAACCTCGCCCCTTCAGGAGCGAGGTTAACTGACCCGAAAGACCGCTACCAGTTGGGCAGACCGAGTTGCTTGGCCTGCTTGCGCACGTCGTCGTCATAGAGCTTTGCCGCGTCGGCCGGCTGGCGAATACCGGAGCCGACTTCGACGGTGATCTGCTCGAGAGCCGGTCCCTTGATCGGCGAAACGAATTCCAGCGCCGGGGTCGTCTTGTCCTTGGCCTCGAAATAAGGGAGCATGTCCTTTATCGCAGGCGGCACGTCGGCTGGCAGGTCGCAGCCGTCGATCAGGGAGGGCCCCTGAACGGCATTGGTTTCCACCATGATCTTGCAGGCCTCGACGCTTCCGGCGAAATCGACGAATTTCCGCGCTTCCTCGGCGTGCTGGCTGGTCAAGGGAATGTAAAGGGCTGGCGGCATCCAGACCGTCAAGCCGTTGGTTGCGGCGTCGTCGCTCGGCTGCGCGAAAAAGCCGACATCGTTGAGGTTTTCGGGATAATTCTGTTTGAGCGCGCCGACCGCGAAGCTCAGCATCGGATAATGCGCTGCCTCGCCGGTTGCCACCATTCTCAGGCCATCGTCGTAGCTTGCCGCGCCGAAATCGTCGTTCATCAGACCGGCGTCGTGAACGTCCTTCAGCCGTTCGAAGCCCTTCAGGGCCGCAGACGTCTCGGCGTATTTTGCCTTGTTGGCGGTATAGTCTGCGGCGAAGTTCGGCACGGCCGCGTGCAGGTTGTAATAGTCAGCCAGAACGAACAGCTGCGAGGTCCAGGTATCGCGATAGGTCTGCGCCACGGCGACCTTTCCTGATGCTTTGACCTTCGCGTTGTTCGCCATGAAGTCCGCCCATGTCTTCGGGACGGAGAGGCCAAGCTCCTGGTAGATTTTCCTGTTGTAGAGGATACCGCCCGCCATCGCCGTGCCGAAGGGAACGCCGTAGAGCTTGCCATCGGCACGGACGACCGATTTGAAACCGTCGTCGACCTTGGCCTGCGACGAGAGATCGCTCAGATCGACAAGCGTCTGTGTCGGCTTCAGCGCCTGTAGCAGCGAGCCGGAATTGTAGAGAAACACATCGGACATCTCTCCTGTCGCGAGCCGCGTCTTGATGATGTTGTCGCCTTCGCCGCCACCGGCCCGCGGCTCGATTTCAATCGTCACGTCGGGTGCCTTTGCCTGATAGGCGGCAACCAGTGCCTCGGCTGCCGCGACGGTGTCCGGGTTGTTGTCGATCAGGAATGACAGCGTGGTTTCTGCATGCGACGGACCAGCCGCGACCAGTGCCAAAAGCGCGGACGCGCCCGCAAGAATGAGTTTTATCCGATGTGTCATGACGTTCCTCCTCTGAACGGTGTGACGTGTATGCTCCTCAAGAATCGGGTAGCGAAAAGACCAGCTGGTGCGTTCCCGGCGCGAGAACGGCATCCTCGACGACGGGCTCTCCGTTGAGCGACGGGTTTTGATGCCGTTTTCCGGGCCGGAACCGGCCGATGCAGCCTTCCGGAAGCGTCAGCACATAGGTGACCTTGTTGCCGTCGCACTGCCAGCCGGCCTCGATGCGTCCCTGGCTGATGTCATGATAGGCCGAAACCGGCGAGAGGGCCGGAATCGGCGCCGGATCGATAATCACCTCGGTAAATCCGGGCGCGCTCGGGCTCGGCGAAATTCCGGCGACGCTTTCGAACAGCCACTGGCAGACAGCGCCATAGGCATAGTGGTTGTAGCTGTTCATGTCGGGTTCGTAGATGGTGCCGTCAGGCGCCATGGAATCCCAGCGCTCCCAGATCGTCGTCGCTCCCTTCGAGACCTGGTAGAGCCAGCCCGGCACATCCTCCTGCAGGAAGACCTTTTCGGCCAGATCGTCCATGCCGAGTTTCGTCAGCGCCGGCAGCAGGGCGGGCGTGCCGATGAAGCCGGTGCCGATCTTGTAGTCGGCATCGATGATCACCTGCCGGAAATGCTGCTGTGCAGCTTGCGTGTGCTCCGCCGGTATCAGGTCGTGGAGGAAGGCCAACGCATAGGACGTCTGGTCATTATGCGCGAGCCGTCCCGCAGGCGTGATGAACTCGTTGGCGAATGCCCGCCGGATCTCGTTTGCGCGCTGTTTCATCTTCTCTTCAAGCGCATGCTCGCCGAGAGTGGCTGCGATCCTTGCCAGAAGGTCGGTCGAGATGAAGTGGTAGAGCGTGGCCGCGCAATCATCGGCGATCGTCGGACGAGGCTTTCGGTTGTCACCGACCGGCTGCAGCCAGTCGCCGAAGGTGAAGCCTCGGGCGCCCCAATGCGAGGGCGGACGCACGAGCGGACCATCCGAGATCGACCAGACGAAATCGACCCAGCGCACCATGGAATCCAGGCACTCCGACAGGACGGCCCGGTCGCCGTAATGCGTGTAGAGTACCCAGGGGATCACGACGATCGCGTCGCCCCAGCCGGTCGAGCCGGCATAGCCCGGGAAATTGGCCGGATGCAGACGCGTCGGATCCGGCGAAAAGTGCGAGACGGCGCCATCCTCGCGCTGATCGGCCATCACATCCCGCAGATACTTCCTCAGGAAGGATTGGCTGTCGCTCAGCCAGCATGCGGTTGCGGCAAATACCTGGGCGTCGCCCGTCCAGCCCAAGCGCTCGTCTCGTTGCGGGCAATCGGTCGGTACTTCGACGAAATTGGCGCGCTGCGACCAGATGGTATTCTCGACGAGGCGATTGACCAGTGCATTGCCCGAGGTGAAACCGCCGGCGGGCTCGGGCACCGACGAGATCGGGATGGACGCGATTGCGAGGATCTTCGCATCGCCCTTGATCGTCACCCGGGCATAACGGAAGCCGTGGAAGGTGAAATGCGGTGCGTAGGTCTCGTCGCCCTCTCCCCGCAGCGTGTAGACGGTGTGCGCGGTGGCCGTGCGATAGTTGCGATTGTCGAAATGACGGTCGGGACCGAGAACTTCCGAATGCTCCACCCGGACTTCGGCGCCGGCAGTGCCCCGGACCGTATATCTGACATAGCCGCCGGAATTCTGGCCGAAATCATAGACGGTCCTGCCCTCATCGTCGGTCCAGCTGTCGACCGCGGCGAGTGGCCGCAACTCGCGCACCGCAGCCGTTTCATGCGCGACGAGCAGCGCCCTGTCGAAGGGCAATCTTTCGGTGCCGTGGCTCTCCAAGTAGTTTTCCTGGCGGGCATCATAGATTTCGCCGAAGTAGATTCCCGACTTCAGGACCGGCAGAAGGCCGCTTCGCCATGTGGTGTCGGTGGAAAGAACGGTGCCATCCGGTCCGATCAGGTCCGCAATGGCGCCGATCCTGTCGCCCCAGCAATTCGGAATCGCCTGGACGCCCCACATCAAAGGCGACCGGTACCATCCGTCGGCAAGCCAGATCTCGATCCGGTTGAGGCCCTGCTTGAGCAGGTTCGAGACGTCGTATCGCTGATAGGCAAGGCGATCGTCGTAGTTCGTCCAACCTGGGGTCAACAGGTCGCTGCCGACACGAACGCCATTGATGAAGCAGCGATAGAGGCCAAGTGCGGAGATGAAGAGCTCGACGGGAAGCCTGGCGCCATCATGTTCGAAAGTTTGGGAGACGAAGCTTGCGGCCGTTCCCTGACCGCCATCCGATAGTGGCGCGATCATATCCCCGGACCAGGTACGCGAAACGAGGTTGCCGCTGATGGCTGCCGGCTGAAAGTTCATCAAGTCCTCCCGACGAGTTGTAGAACGTTCTCCATATAACGTTCTACATTTTATTCGGAAGCGCAATAGAATTTTCGTTGCCAGTCTGCCATGGTGGTTCTGCGGGCGATGTTGACGACCCGCAGCAAGTCAGAGATTTCATGTCAATCGAAGAAAAACAAAAGCCGCAACGAAACGATCGCGTGACGATCCGGACCGTGGCAACTCACGCAGGCGTATCGGTCGCAGCGGTTTCCAAGGTGATGCGAAATGCCTATGGCGTCAGCGATGCGCTGCGCGCAAGGGTGATTGATGCCATCGAGGCACTCGCGTATCGCCCCTCGCGGGCGGCACGAGGGCTGCGTGGCCGGAGCTTCACGATCGGCGTGCTCCTGATCGATATCCGCAATCCTTTCCTTCCGGAGGTGATTGCCGGCGTGAACGGGGTGCTGGCGCCTTCGCATTACCAGGCGATGATCGGCGTCAGCGATGCGCGCGTGCAGCTGGAGACGTCGTTGATCGAGTCGATGATCGACTACAAGATGGACGGCCTTATTCTCGTTGCGCCGCGTTTGCCGTCGGAGATCCTCGCAACCTTCGCCGTCCAGATACCGATCGTCGCGGTCGGTTACCACGATGCCAGCGCCACGGCCTTCGATACCGTCAATGCCGACGATCAGCGCGGCGCCGAGATCGCCGTGGAAGCGCTTCTGGCCTGCGGCTATCGCGACATCGAAATGCTCAGCCTTGGCGAGCGCCAGGGGCACGCGGTCTCCGTCGTCCGCCAGCGTGAGATCGGGTTCCGCCGGGCGATGCAGCGTGGCGGCCTTGGCTCCTCGCCAGCGATCGGCAAAATTCCCATTGCTTCGCCAAAGCGGGAAGAGGCGATGCGAAAGTTCCTATCGAGGAAGGACAGGCCGCGCGCCGTGTTCTGCTGGAGCGATCTCGACGCGATCACCCTTTTGAGCCTGGCTATGGAGATGGGGGTGCGCGTGCCCGAAGACCTCGCCGTCATCGGATACGACAATTCGTCGACCGCAGCACTCGGCCTCGTCAATCTCGCAAGCATCGATCAGTCGGGCAGGGAGCTCGGCCAGATCGCCACCCGGGCCCTCATTTCCAGAATAGAAGGCCGCACCGCTTCCGAGCATATTTTCCAGATACCGTCGCTGGTCAGCCGCAACAGCCTGACCCGTTCCGGCAATTCAACCGACAGATAATAGCGACGACGGCCGGCTTGCCTGTGTTGCTTGCCGTCGTTTTCAGTCGGATTGAAGGGGGCTGCCGCAAGACTGCCGCACGACCAGGCGACACGGCGATCTGGTGATGCCGGCAGGGACCGGTTCACCCTTGGAGAGGCTGAGGATTGCCAGGCCGGCACGATGGCCGAGTTCCTTCAACTCCATGTCGATGGTGGTCAGCGGCGGGCGCGTTTGCCGGGCGACGACCTCCCAATTGTCGAACCCGACCACGGCGACATCCGTGGGAATCTCCACATTGAGGTCGCGCAGCGCGTCGATGACGCCGCGGGCGATCTCGTCACTGCCGCAGAAGATGGCGTCGGGCTTTGGGCCGGGCCGGGCAAAGACCGTCTGGACGGCTTCGTGACCCCATTCCTCCGACCACTCGCCGAACATCGCTTCGGCACCGTCGCCGCAGGCGTCGAGATAGGATTGGGCGCGAATGCGAGCGGCCAGGTAATCCCGCGGACCGGTGATGTGCAGGATCCGCGACCGGCCCAGTTCCTTGAGATGGTCGACGGCGAGGCGTGCGCCCTGTTCGTCGTCGGGAAAGAAAGTGACGCTGTCGGCCGGCCCCTCGGCAAAGACGTAGACGACGGGTATCGGCAAGCGGGACAGCTGGGCCGGCGGCTCGAGGTCGAGGCGCGTCGCGGTGAATATAATGCCGTCGACCTGCCTGTCGAGCAGCGCCTCCAGGTGCAGCTGGGCGAGCCTTGGATCATTGTTCGTGGCGCAGAGGAAGACGGACACGCCGTGATCGACCAGCACCTCCGACACCCCGGCCGCCATCGGTAGCGTCAGTCTGCCATAGGTGTCGTTGGTCAGCATGCCGATCGCATGGCTTCGCTTGCTTAGCAACCCACGGGCGAGTGCATTGGGCCGAAACCCGATCTCTTCTGCCACGCGCCGGACCCGTTCGCGCGTCTCCGCATTCGTCCGGCCGGTGCCGTTCAGCGCGTTCGACGCCGTCGAAATGCTGACGCCCGCAGCCTTCGCCACGTCGTAGATCGTCCGTCTCCGATCACCGGTATTCTTCAAGCCACGCCTCGTCTTCAGTTCATGCTAAAAGCTTTTAGCAGAAAAAATCGTGCTGTTAAAAGGTTTTATCAATCGCACGCCAGATTTATGCACACAGACTGTCGACACCAAAAAAATTCTGATTTAACGTCCGTTTCGTCCGAAGGCCTGAGGCCTGAACGAGAAAAAGGGGAACAAGCATGCTTCGACTGAAAACAACGATCACTGCTCTTGCGCTGCTGGCAAGCTCTTCTCTCGCCAGCGCCGAAGAAATCACCCTATGGGTGCGCACGTCCTCCGGCGCCGTCCTTCAGGGTCTGGCCGACAAATACAACGCATCGCACTCCGACAAGGTCAACGTCACCCAGATCACGGCCGAGCAGATGGTGCCGAAGCTGGGTGCGGCAATTGCCGGCAGCGCGGCTCCTGATGGCGCCGTGCTCGACCTGATCTATCTCCCGACCTTTGCCGCGGCGGATGGTCTCGAGGATATCTCCGACTTCGTGAAGGGCCTGCCCTATTCCTCGGCGATGAGCCCGTCCCACATCCGTCTTGCCACCTATGACGGCAAGATCTACGGCGTGCCGGCCCTGCCGGATGCCTCGATCATCGCCTACAATACCGATCTCTTCACCAAGGCCGGCCTCGATCCCAACAAGGCGCCGGCATCGATGGAGGAGATCGCCGCCGATGCCAAGAAGATCGCCGCGCTCGGCAACGAGACCTACGGCTTCTATTTCGTGGCGAATTCGGGAAGCTGGCTGATCTACGATTTCCTGCCGCATCTCTGGGCCGCCAATGCCGATGTGCTGAGCGATGACGGCCGCAGCGCCACGGTCGATACGCCGGCGCTGCGTGAGACCATCGCCGCCTATCGCGATATGTGGAAGGCCGGTGCGATCCATCCGACCTCGCGTTCCGGCAACGGCAACAATGCCGTCGAGGCCTTCGCCTCGGGCAAGGTCGGCATCCTGATGACCGGCTCCTACATCGTCAATCTGCTGACCAGCAAATATCCCGACGTGAAATTCGCCGTTGCGCCGATCCCGGGGCCGAAGGGTGGTGCATCGAGCTTTGCCGGCGGCGACACGCTGTCCCTGATAAAGGGCATCAGCGACGAGAAAAAGAAGGTCGCGCTCGACTTCGTCAATTTCTACATGCAGCCCGAGCAGCAGGTCTATATCACCCAGGAATCGGGCATGCCGTCGCGCACCGACCTCGCCGCGGAAGCCTATGCGAAATTCGACCCGCGCAATCTCGTTGCCTATGATATCCTCGCCAAGGCGCGCACGCCCTACACTTTTTCGTCCGATGAACTCTTCGTCAGCCGCACCGGTCCCTTCCTCAATCTGATCCAGGGCACGATCTTCGGCGACGATGTCGACGGAACGATCGCCAAGACGCAGGCCGACTTTACCCGCATCCTCGAACGTACCAATCCGAACTGAGCCCGACGGCGGCTTCGGCAGGGTATCCACGGATGCCCTGCCGTTCCCTCCACATCTCCACATTCAAACGGAAGGAGGAGTTGCGGTGATATCCTCGACACTTCGCAACCGGAGGCGCGCAGTCGCAACCGGAGAGCCCGAGCCGAAGGGTTGGCTTGGTCTTGCCTTCATCCTGCCGGGCTTGCTGTTCATCGTCGTGCTCTTCCTCGTGCCGCTTGTCATGACGGTCTGGATGAGCTTCTACAACTGGCCGCTTCTCGGCCGGACGAAGTTCATCGGTCTTTCGAACTATGCCGAACTGATCAGCGACACCCAGCTCTGGCATTCCCTGGGCTTCACGCTGCTCTACACGGTGCTGGTCACGGCTGCGATCTTCCTGGTGGCCTTTCCCCTGGCGCTGCTCGTCGACCGGCCGCTGCGGATCGCCGGCTTTTTCCGCACGATCTATTTCATGCCCGTCGTCATCGGCTTCGGGGCGGCTTCGACATTGTGGATGTGGCTGCTCAATCCCGATAGTGGCGTCTTTGCGCAGCTGCTGCGCGGAGCGGGCATCATCGACAGCGCGCCGAGGCCGCTCGAAAGTTTCTGGCCAGCACTCGGCGTCGTCATCCTGATGGTCGTCTGGAAAACAGCGGGCTTCACGATGATCATCCTCCTGACCGGCCTTCAGAGCATATCGAACGACGTCATCGAAGCCGCCAGGATCGACGGCGCCAGCGTCTGGAGCCGGTTTCGCCGGATCACGCTGCCTTTGATGAGGAACTCGGTGGTGCTGGCGCTCGTCCTCAACGTCACTTCATCGATGCTGGCCTTCGACCAGTTCTTCATCATCACCCAGGGCGGCCCTGAGAACAGCACGATCTCCGCGGTCTTCTCGATCTATCTCGCCTCGTTCTCATCCTACCGTCTCGGTTATGGCTCGGCGATCTCCTTTGCCCTTCTCGTCGTCCTGGTGGCGATCAGCGCGATCCAGTTCGTCCTGCTGCGCCAGCGGCCGGAGGAGGGCTGATGGAACGGCTCAACCACAGTCTCGCAGCGAAGCCGGCGAGCGAGCGGCTCGGTTATCTCGCTTTCGTCCTGACGGCATGCGTCTTTGCCATCTTCTTCGTGATGCCGATCGTCTGGTCCTTCGCCAATTCCTTCAAGCCCGCGGCCGCAGCACTTGCCGATCCGGCAGCGCTCTTCTCGAAAGCCTTCTCGCTTGAAAACTACCGCCGCCTCGAGCATGTCGGCGCCGGCTGGTACGTCTATGCCGGCAATTCGGTACTGATCGCCGCCGGAACGGTGGTCCTGACGGTGCTCGTCTCGGTGCCGGCGGGATACGGTTTTTCGAAATTCCGCTTTCCCGGCCAGTCGCTGCTCTTCGTGCTGATCATGGCAACGATGATGATCCCGTTCCAGTCGATCCTGACGCCGCTTTTCCTGATCCTGAAAGTCTTCCGCCTGCAAAACAGCCTTTTCGGGCTGGTGCTGATCTACGTGACCTTCCAGCTTCCTTTTTCCGTCTTCATGATGCGCAACGCCTTCGACGCGGTGCCGAAGGCGCTGATCGAAGCGGCACGGATAGATGGCGCCTCGCAGGCGACGATCCTGCGCCGGATCATGCTGCCGATCGCGCTTCCCGGTGTCGCAACCGTTGCGATGTTCGCCTTCCTGAATTCCTGGAACGAATTCCTCGCCGCCCTCATCTTTCTGTCCGACCAGAACAAGTTCACGCTGCCGATCATGCTGGTCAATGTTTCGTCGGGCATCTATGGCATCATCGACTGGGGCGCGCTGCAGGCCGGCATCGCCGTGACCATGGTCCCCTGCATCCTGCTTTTCCTTCTCTTGCAACGATATTACGTGCGCGGCCTGACGGCCGGCGCCGTGAAGTAACAGCGCTCGTCCCGCTCAGGAGTCCTCATGACCAGCTCACCTCGTTTCCAACCGGCACGCGCTGCGGGACGGCAGCGATACAGGCCTGCCGACCATTCCGGTGTCGTATTCGATGGCGGTTTCTGGCAGAGCTGGACGGAGACGGTCCGCAACGTCACCATCCCGACGCAGCACAAGCGGCTGGAAGAGGAGGGCTTCCTCGAGGTGCTCGATTTTGACAAGCCGGCCGCGCCGCTGGTGCGCCCGATCCAGCCGAGCGGACTGTCGATGCAGCATTTCTTCGATTCCGATTTCGGCAAATGGATCGAGGCCGCAAGTTATACGCTGAAGGCTTACCCGAATGCTGCGCTCGAAACGAAGATCGACGCCATCGTCGAGAAGCTCGAAAAAGGGCAGATGGCGGATGGCTACCTCAACAGCTGGTTCATTCGCCGCGAGCCGGACAGGCGCTGGACCAATCTGCGCGACCTGCACGAGATGTATTCGATGGGCCACCTGCTGGAAGGGGCCGTCGCCTATTACGAGGCGACGGGAAAGCGCCGTTTCCTCGATGTGATGATCCGCGCAGTCGACCATATCATCGCCACCTTCGGTGCGGAGCCCGGAAAGCTCAGGGGTTACGATGCCCATGAGGAAATCGAGCTGGCGCTGGTCAAGCTCTACCGTGTGACGCGAGATCCGCGGCATCTGAGGCTTGCGACCTATTTCGTCGACGAACGTGGCCGGATGCCCTCATATTACGATGAGGAGGCTCGCAAGCGCGGCGAGAGCCCCGATGATTACGTCTACAAGACATATGCCTATAGCCAGGCCCATATGCCGGTGCGCGACCAGCACCAGGTCGTCGGACATGCGGTTCGCGCCATGTACCTGTTTTCTGCGATGGCGGATCTCTCCCGTGAGAACGACGATCCGACATTGAAGGAGGCCTGCGACCGGCTTTTCGACAATCTGGTCAGCCGCCAGCTCTACGTGACCGGCGGCCTTGGCCCATCGGCATCCAATGAAGGGTTCACCCGGGAATTCGACCTGCCGAACGAGACGGCCTATGCCGAGACATGCGCAGCCGTCGCGCTCGGCTTCTGGAGCCATCGCATGGCGCAGGTCGATCTCGACGGCAAGTTCACCGACAGGCTGGAAACGGTGCTCTACAACGGCGCGCTGTCCGGCATCTCGCGCGACGGCGAACATTATTTCTATGAGAACGTCCTTGAAAGCCACGGTCAGCACCGCCGGTGGAAATGGCATTACTGCCCCTGCTGCCCGACCAACATTGCCCGTTTCATCACGTCGCTCGGCCAATATTTCTATTCCACGGGTGAGCATGAGCTGGCCGTCCATCTCTACGGCACCAATTCCGCCGAGCTGACAGTCGGCGACAGCTTCGTGCGCCTGATCCAGGAGACGCAATATCCCTGGGATGGCGACATCAGCCTGCGGTTCGCCGTCGAGAGGCCAAGCCGGTTTCAGCTTCGTCTTCGTATCCCCGGATGGTGCAGGCAGGCGCAGATCTCGGTCAACGGCGTTGCCGTCGATCTCGATCAATGCGTGACGAAGGGTTATGCGGCAATATCAAGGGAATGGCGCAATGGTGACGAGGTCCGCATCGGCTTCTCCATGCCGGTCGAGCGCATCTACGCGCATCCTGCCGTCTCCGAAGACAGCGGACGCGTCGCGCTGCGGCGCGGGCCTGTCGTCTATTGCATCGAGGAGACGGACCTCGGCGGCGAGCCGCAGCGGCTTCGCTTGCCGGCATCTGAGGAAATTTCTGCCCGTTACGATGCCGCGCTTCTCGGCGGAGCGACTGTCCTCGAAGGCACCGCGCTCGAAGCCGATATAGCCGATTGGCAGAATGCACTCTATCGCACCGCGCCTCCCTCGCTGAAGGAGCGGCCCTTCACGGCGATCCCCTATCACCTCTGGGCCAATCGCGAGCCCGGAGCGATGGCGATCTGGTTGCAGGAGGTCTAGGAGAAAACCATGGCACGGCTGGAACTGAAGAGCATCGTCAAATCCTATGGCATCTACGAGGCCGTGCGCGGCATCAGCCTTGACATCGAAGACAATGAATTCGTCGTTTTCGTGGGGCCGTCGGGATGCGGAAAATCGACGACATTGCGTATGATTGCGGGTCTCGAACACATTACCGGCGGTGAGATCGTCATCGGCGACCAGGTCGTCAACCGGCTCGGCCCGGGCAAACGCGATATCGCCATGGTCTTTCAGAACTACGCGCTCTATCCGCACATGACGGTGCGGGAGAATATTTCGTTCTGCCTGGAGCAGCAGAAGCTTGCCAAGAGCGAGATCGACGCGCGTATCATCAGGGCGGCGGAAACCCTGCATATCAGCGAGCTGCTCGGCCGGCGCCCGGGCCAGCTTTCGGGCGGCCAGCGCCAGCGTGTCGCGATGGGACGCGCGATCGTGCGAAATCCGAAAGTCTTTCTCTTCGACGAGCCGTTGTCCAACCTCGATGCCAAGCTTCGCGTGCAGATGCGCACGGAGATCAAGCGGCTGCATCAGCTGTTGCCGACGACGACCGTCTACGTCACGCACGACCAGGTCGAGGCGATGACCATGGCGGATCGTGTCGTGGTGATGAATGGCGGCATCATCGAACAGGCGGGGCCGCCGCAGGCGCTCTATCATCGCCCCGTCAGCCAGTTCGTCGCCGGTTTCATCGGCTCGCCGTCGATGAATTTCCTGTCCGCGACGCTGCTATCAGGAGAGAAGGATCTCGTCGTCAAGCTGACTGACGGCAGCGAGCTTGCCGTGCCGGAAGCGCGCGCCGGCGACTATGCCAGCCATACCGGCAAATCAGTCGTCTTCGGCATCAGGCCGGAATCGATCACCGAGCGCCAGGCCCGTCCTGGTTATGCCGACATCGAAGCGAAGATCGATCTTGTGGAACCACTCGGGCCGGAGACCATGGTCTATTTCGGCATCGGCGAGGCAAGTCTTTGCGCCTGCATCGATCCCGAGAGCGGGCCCAGGCCGATGTCGACGATGCCGCTCTCGCTCAACATGAACCAGATGCATCTGTTCGATCCGGAGACCGGCCGGTCGCTGGCGCTTGCCTGAACCGCAAACACGCAAAAGGCCGGCAACCGCGGGGTCGCCGGCCTCGTTGATCAGGCAGCCTGGCGGATCTTCGAAGGACGCGTGGCAGCGGCCTTCTCGACCATGGCGGTGACTTCGGCGCGGCGGGCGCCCGAAAGCGGCAGGCGCGGCAGGCGAACGCGCTCGGAGCCGCGGCCCATGATCTGCTCGGCGAGCTTGATCGACTGGACGAGGTCGTGTTCGGCATCGAGGTGCAGAAGCGGCATGAACCAGCGATAGATCTTGCGGGCCTCTTCCCAGTCGCCGCGTTCGGCGGCGGCAACGAGCTGCACGGATTCCTCCGGGAAGGCGCTGGTCAAGCCCGAGACCCAGCCCTTGGCACCGAGCATCAGGCCTTCAAGCGCGACGTCGTCGAGACCGGCGAAGATATCGAAACGATCACCGAATTCATTGATGAGATCGGTGAAGCGGCGCGGATCCGGCGCACTTTCCTTGACCGCCTTGATGTTCGGCACGTCGGCAAGCACCTTCAGCACATCGGCGCCGATATTGACGCGGTAGGCCGGCGGGTTGTTGTACAGCATGATCGGCAGCGAGGTCGCTTCGGCGACGGTGCGGAAATGTGCGATCAGTTCTTCGGGCTTCGGCACATAAACCATGGCCGGCAGCAGCATCAGGCCGTCGGCGCCGAGCTTTTCGGCGTCGCGAGCATAGGCGACGGCACGGCGCGTGTCGAATTCGGAGACGCCGGTGACGACGGGGACGCGGCCGTTGACGACCTCGACGGCGGCCTTCAGGATCGTGCGCTTCTCCTCGGGGTCCAGCGAATTGTTCTCGCCACATGTGCCCATGACGATCAGTCCGTTGACGCCATCGTTTACAAGCGCGTCCTGGACGCGCTGGGTCGAGGGCAGATCAACGGAAAGATCATCGTTGAACTGTGTCGTTACGGCGGGAAATACGCCCTTCCATCCTGTGGTCATTGATCGAGCCTCGTTGAAACTGGTTGCCTTATATACAAACTGTCGACAAGATTCAATGATGTGAGCTTACAAATTTGAGGCCCTCGACGGCCGACATTGCGAGAATCGGCCGAAACGAAATACAAGGCTCTAACGAAAGAGGGCGGACGGATGCGGAACGATGCGGAAAATGTGCGGGTGCGCGGCTCTGGCACGCAGAGCGTCTATGTGACACTCAGGCAGGAAATCCTGTCGATGGCGCTGGAACCCGGCAGTCCACTCGACGAGGTGCGGCTGTCGGAGCGTTTCCGGATGTCGCGGACTCCCATTCGCGAGGCGCTGTTGCGGCTCGCCGCCGACGGGCTCGTCACGACGCTGCCGAACAGGAACACGATCGTCGCGACGATCGATTTCGCAAGCCTGCCCACCTATTTCGAAGCGCTGACGCTGATGTACCGGGTGACGACCCGCGGCGCCGCACAACGGCGAAACGGTGAGATCATGAAGACCGTCCGCCGGCACCAGAAGGACTTCGCCGACGCGGTTGCCGCGCGCGACGCCTATGCGATGATCGAAGCGAACCGCGAATTTCACGTCGCGATCGCCGAACTTGCCGGCAATCCCTATTACACGGCCTTCTTCGCCAGGCTGCTCGACGAGGGCCGCCGCATCCTGCGCCTTTACTACTCGACATTCGACGACCGTCTGCCGCGCCAGTATGTCGACGAACACGAGGAGATCATCGCCGCGATCGAGACCGGCGACGTCGAGCGGGCCGACCAATTGGCGATCGCCCACGCCGGACAGATCGTCCGCCAGATCCAGGAATATATCGCCCGCGACCTCGACCGGCCGGTGGCGATCAGCATGTCCTGATGCGACGAGAGCAATGAACCGTTCGGGCCTCAGGAGGCGAGGGGGCCGCCTTGTTCCCTGACCAAGGTCATCAGCCTGCGCAGGACAGCCGCCGACTGGCGAACGCCGTCATGCTCGAATTCGTTGGTCACCCATGCCTGCAGGTTGGCGACGTGGCGCGCCGTTTCGAGCGAAAGCCCGGCATCGACATACATGTCGTCATGATAGATAACGGCGGCGACCGGCACCTCGTTTGCCGCGAGACGTGCCGGAGCATAGAGCGGCTCGTAGCGTTCATATGCGGCTAGCGCCTCGACACCTGCCCTAAAGGGCCGCAGCGAGCGGATCTCCTCGAACATCCAGGGATACATCATCTCCCCCGTCAACAGCAGCGGCCGCCGGTCGCCGGCAAAGGCCGGATGCTCGGCGCGGATGCGTTCGGCCGCCCAGGCAGTCGGCGTCCCGGCCTGGCCATAGATGCTTTCCTGCAGAACGGCGAAGAGCGGATTGTCGTCATAGGAGGTCAGCGACATCACCGAAGCGAGGAAGCGATCGGAGAGACGGTCTTCATTGGGACCGGAGAAGGCCTCGTCGACCAGCCAATGGATGTTCTCGTAACCCGGCGCCATGCCGAAATCGATGCCGATGGTCTGAAAGCGGCGAACGGAGAGGCGATCGCCATCGTGCAGCCGCACCTCGTTGGCCTCGATATAGTCGGCGATCCGTCCGATGCGCTCGGCATCCCCGGGGTAGCGGCGGTAATAGGCGGCGTTCTTTTCGGCAACGCGCGGGTAGGTGCGCCGATAGACATCATCGGCCGTCGCCCTAAGGCCGGCAAGGCCGCCGGTGACATAACAGGCGGAAAGTCCCTCCGGCGCCTTGGAGAGATAGGTGAGCGTCAGGAAGCCGCCATAGCTCTGGCCAAGCGTCTGCCAGCGCCCGCCGCCGAAGACGACCTTCCTCAGATATTCGCAATCGGCAACGATGCTGTCGGCGCGAAAGAGGCTGAGATAGTCGGCTGCGGCCCTGCCGTCGGCAAAATGCTCCATCGTCGCACTTTCGATCCGGCTGCTGCGCCCGGTACCGCGCTGGTCGATCAGGATAACGCGGTGCGTCTTGAGAGCTTCGGCAAGCCATGGCGGCCCGCCATTGCTCGGCCGCGGCGATTTTCCGCCAGGACCGCCTTGGAGGAAAGCCAGCAACGGCAGTGTTTCGCGACGGCGGGCGGGATCGCATACTTCGCGTGCGAAAACCCGGATCGTCTCCCCCTCCGGCTTCGACCAATCCAGGGGAACGTCGACCATATGATCGCGTATCAGCATGCCCGGTATGGTGTATTCGACCGCCATCGCCATTTCCTCATTTTCATGTCGACATATTGCCTACAGCGGCATTAGTGTCGATTCAAGATCCCCGTTGCAAGGCGCGGCCTTCATCGATCTGAAAGCGCAGAAAAAGCAGGAATACAACATGTCATGGCAGCATACGGTACCCCGCATAACCGAGGACGAACGGCAGAACCGCCTCGCCAGGCTTCGCAAAATGATCGAAGCCGAAGGATTGGCTGGCGTGCTTCTTGGGCCGACCGAAAGCCTGCATTACTTCACGGGGCTGGTCTGGCATCCGAGCGAGAGGTTCCTCGGCGCGCTCGTCACGCCCGCGACCATTTCCTACATCGTTCCGGGGTTCGAGCGCAGCCGCGTCGAAACGCTGCCGCATCTGCCGGGGGAAATCCTGGTCTGGAAAGAGGAGGAGAGCAGCGCCGCTCTCATCGCCCGCCTTGTTGCCCAGGGCGGCAGACTTGCCCTCGACGATGGTTTGCCGCTTTTCTTCTATCATGCATTGGCAGCGGAGATGGGCGCGGCGAGGCTTGCCGATGGCGGGCGGCTGATCCGCGACCTGCGTTGCATCAAATCGGCCGCGGAGATTGCCCTCATCCAGTATGCGATGAACCTGACGCTTGACGTCCACAGGCAAGCGCATGGGCTTTTGAAGCCGGGCATCAAATCGTCCGAGGTGGTCAATTTCATCGACCGGCAGCATCGCCAGGCCGGCGCCGATGCCGGCTCGACATTCTGCATCGTCTCCTTCGGCGCGGCGACCTCGCTTCCGCATGGCGCCGACGGCGATCAGGTCCTTGGTCGTGACGACGTCATTCTCATCGATACCGGCTGCCGGATCGACGGTTATCATTCCGATATCACCAGGACCTATATGCTGGAGGGCGGCGAAAGCGCGTTCGAACGGGCCTGGTGGATCGAGCGCGAGGCGCAACAGGCCGTCTTCGACGCGGCCCGGATCGGCGCCACCTGCTCGAGCCTCGACGATGCGGCCCGCAAGGTGCTTGCCAAACACTCCCTCGGCCCCAACTATCGCCTGCCAGGTTTGCCGCATCGCGCCGGTCATGGCCTCGGGCTCGAGATCCATGAGGAACCCTACATCGTTCGCGGCAACGATACGCCGCTTGCCGCCGGCATGTGTTTTTCCAACGAACCGATGATCGTCTTCCCCGGGAAATTCGGGATCCGGCTGGAAGACCATATGTACATGACCGCCGAGGGACCATGCTGGCTGACCAATCCGGCGGCGGGACCGACCGAGCCATTCTCCTGAGCAGGCCCCATCTCCTGTCCGCTCAGGCAGCGCCGGTTTTCAAGTGGCTGTCAGGCTGGGCAAAAATACCTCGCATAACAGCGCAGCAGGTGCCTTCTACTGGTCTGGAGAACCGCAATTGCCGGTAGACATGGCAAGGCGAAGTCAAGGCCCCCGGCAAAGCAAACAGCCGCTGTCCATCATCCCAATTGCGGCGACGAAGCGCTTGCCATAGGTCCCTGTCCTATCCGCCGCGATCTCGACCGACCGCTAGCGATCAGCCTATCCTGAAGCGACCGAATTCAACAGGCGGAGGCTACCCCAGCCTGAACGTGGGCGATATGACGGTTGGTTTTCGCGCCATGGGACATATCGACCGGATCGCGGTTGTCTGCAATTCGATCCATCAAGTATTTCGTCGCAAACGTTACTTGCTTTCTGGCGTCGTACAAGGTTGACTGTGGTTAAACCTATAGTCTCGAGGATAGGATGATGGACTTGTTCAGAAAGGATGAGGATGACTCGGTTCGATTTCAGAAAATGACACTGAATGGCAGATATAGAAATATGGCGGCGATGCTTTCGATAGTTGTGGTTGTCTTTTCTGTATTCTTGATATCGCTTGGCGCTTTAATTGAATTTTTTCAACCTGAGTTTTTTCCAAACGTCATTCTCGATGACGTCCCTTTGCGCTACGTCGCCTGGTTCATGATTACCTTCGGGATAATTATCGCTATCATCAACGTAATTTTGGCGGCAAGACGGGAGATCGAGCAGGAGACGGTTGAAAGCATGCTTCCATCGGACGCCGTCGAGATCAAAATGCAGACTTTGCGCGATCTTCGAACGCATCGAAATGGCTATGCGCGCTCCTCCAAGTTCAATCAATATCTCTGGAATTTTCTCACATTGGGGATCATCGTTTTGAGCGGTCTCTCCTCGTTGTTTTCGGCCTATGGCCCGGTTGTCCCCCAATGGCTGCCAATGGCGACCTCCGCACTCGTGGCGCTCTTCGCCACGATAATGGTTCAATTTCGCGTCAGGGATGTCTGGCAATTGAGAGAGCAGGGAAGGATTGAAGCGGAGATACTCGTCGCCGATGCTCATCTCATCGACATAACTGACAACCTTGCTACGCTCAAACAGGCAGCCGTCATTAGAAAGCGCGCCCATGCACTCGAGATGAAGCAACTCAACCAGCTCTTCGTGGAAACCACCGAAGCCAATCCGTAAGTCACTGTCGGCATCTGGCGGGACCGACCGAGCCGCTCTTCTGAGCGGGCTCATGCCTCACCCGCTCAGGCAATCTATCTCACCTGCGCGATCATCCGCCGCCCTCTAATCCTGAATGGCCGGGGCGCTTCCTGCCTTGAGCTTAACTTCGATGACAGGGACCACGATCTGAGGTCGGCGCACCGGCAGGACGAATGTCAATTGATCCTCGCCGACGGGGAACTGGGTGTTTGCCCACAAGGTATTGGCGGACGGGCGCAGCCAGGTGACTTCGCTGCCATCATGCAGGAATTGCGCATATTCGACTTGCCCCGCCAACGCATCGAAATGCAGATGGCGATAGGGCCAGTTGAAGAGATGGATGTAGAGACGATCGCCATTCTGGGTTAGGCGGCAATCGGCCGGAGCGGCGAAGTCGGACTGGGTGCAGCCGACGATGCTGCGCTCGTGCAGCGCCATCCACTCCTCATAAGCGGCAAGGGCTGCAATCGCGCGATGGTCGAGCGTGCCGCGCGCCGTCGGCCCGACATTCATCAGCAGATTACCACCCATGGCAACGGTGCCGACCAGCATCTGCACAAGTTGTTCCGTGCTTTTCCAGGTGTCCTCGTCGCGGTGATAGCCCCAGGAACCGCTGAGCGTGTGGCACGCTTCCCAGACGACACGCCTGCCATCGCGGAGCGGCCGGGCGCGCGGCATATATTGCTCCGGCGTGACGATGTCAGGCTGCAGGCCGGCGAGATCGAGCCGATTGTTGATGATGATGTCGGGGGCGAGTTCGCGCACCAGACGCACGAGTTTCTCGCTTTCCCAATCCTGATGGCCCTTTCCGACCAGTTCCCCGAGCTTCCATTGCGGATAGCTGAAATCGAACCACATGATGTCGATCTGGCCGAAGTCCGTCAGGAGTTCGCGGACCTGCTCGCGCATGAAGGCGGCATAGCGGTGCATGTCCCGGCCTTCGTTGATTTTCAGCGCATCGGGGTGATTGCGCTGCGGGTGGCGCGGATCGACGGTGAAGTCGGGATGATGCCAGTCGATCAGCGAATAGTAGAATCCGATCCTCAGTCCCTCTGCGCGGAAGGCGTCGACGAATGGACCGAGCAGATCTCGTCCATAAGGCGTGTTGGTCACCTTGAAGTCGGTCGCCTTGGTGTCCCAGAGGCAGAAGCCTTCATGGTGCTTGGTCGTCAGCACGACATATTTCATGCCCGCAGCTTTCGCGCGTCTGGCCCATTCACTGGGGTCGTAGAGATCGGGATCGAAATGGTCGAAATATTTCTGGTAGTCGGCGTCGTTCAGTTCTTCGCGGCTCTTGACCCATTCATGGCGTGCCGGCAGCGCATAAAGCCCCCAGTGCACGAACATGCCGAAGCGGTCGTGGACGAACCAGGCCTTCTTCTCCTCAGGCAGGGCCAGTGACTGCAGATTGTTGCTATCCATCGGATATTCCTCCTGTTCCAAACTTTAAGCGTTGGAGCATGATGTCGTCCCGAAAACCGCTCACACTTTTCGGCATCATGCTCCGGGGCGTTCAGGTTGTTTCGCGGACGATGAGCTCGGGCACGATGACGATGCCGTGCTGGCGGTTTCTGGTGGCGATGCGGCTGAGCAGCAGACGCACGGCTTCCTCCCCCATTTCCCGTTTTTGCACCCGCAAGGTGGTGAGCGCCGGAGACAGCAGTTCGGCAGTCGGAATGTCGTCGAAACCGATCAGGGCGATTTGCCCGGGGATCGAAACGCCGGCGGCCCGGCAGGCCTTCATGGCGCCGATCGCATTGAGGTCGTTGTAGCAGACAAGGGCATCGATGCCGGGCGTCTCCGCCAGCAGTTGCGCGGCCGCCGTTTGCCCGCCTGCGGCGGTCGGATCGCAATAAACCATGCCTTGCGCCTTGAGCCCGTGGGCCGACAGCGTCTTGCGAAAGCCGACAAGACGGCTCTTGCCGCCAAACGAACTGCGCGGCCCGGCAATGATCGCTATCCTGCGGCGCCCGCGCTCGACCAGATGGTCGATGGCACGCGACGCTCCCGTCTCGTAGTCGGTGACAATCGTCCCGGCGACCTCGTTGGGCGCCTCGCGGTTGATGAGCACCACGGCGCGGTGGGGCGCCAGCGCCTTGTGCAGGGCGGCGTCGGGCAGCCGCGGGCTGCAGACGATGATCCCGTCGACCCGATGCCGCAGCAGCGTTTCGATGAGTTCTTCCTCCCGCTTGCTGTTTTCGACGACATTCGACAGAAGCAGATTGTAGCCGGCAGCACTTGCGGCATCCTCGGCTCCCCTGATGACTTCGGGAAAGAACGGATTGGTGATGTCGGGAACGAGAAGGCCGATGGCCTTCGATCGATCGGACCGCAATCCGCGCGCAAAGGGATTGGGCCGGTAATTGAGTTCGCTCGCCGCTAAAATAATCCGTTGACTGGTCTCCGCACTGGCTCCGCCCCGATCGTTGAGCACGCGCGATACCGTCATCGGTGACACCCCTGCGGCGCGGGCGACATCGGCGATGGTTATTTTGGATTCTGGCTCTTTGGGGCGGCTCAACTGGATTGTCTCTTTAGAAGGTGCAGGTAGTCACGATAACGATAACTAACATAATTTCCAGGAAAGCCAAGGATGATCGGGCCAGTGTAAAGCGTTGAGAATCTCTTTGACAGGATTTAACGGTAACGATAACGTTAGAGAAAGAGGAGAATACGTTAACGATAACCTAGAGCGGAATATTGGGAGGAAGGAATGCAACACGTCAGAATCTTAAGACGGCAGGTTGTCTCGACCGTTGCCGCGGCGATCCTCATGGGTGCCGGCTGGGCCGGTGCCGCATTCGGCTTTGAGGAGTCGCCGGAATTAAAGGCGCTGGTCGATGCCGGCAAGCTGCCGCCGGTCGAAAAGCGCTTGCCCAAGGAGCCGCTGGTGCTCACACCACTTGAATCGGTCGGTACCTATGGCGGTACCTGGCGCACGGCCACCTTTGGCGGTGGCGACAGCGAGATCGAGCGTTCGATCGGCTATACGAGACTGGTCCGCTGGAATCCGGAATGGACCGAGGTAATCCCCGATCTCGCCAAGAGCGTCGAGGTCAATGACAATGCCACCGAATATACGTTCACCTTGCGGGAAGGCACGCGCTGGTCGGACGGCGAGCCCTTTACCGCAGACGATCTTGTGTGGTGGAACGAGAACGTGCTGCGCAACACCAAGATCACGCCTGCAGCACCCGACTGGCTGACCGCGGGCGGGGAGACCGTCAAGGTCGAAAAGCTCGCCGACGACAAGGTCGTCTTCAAGTTTGCCGCGCCGAACGGTCTGTTCCTGATGAACATGGCCACTGTGCGCGGCTCCGATATTCTGGCGGCCGCACCGGCGCACTACCTCAAGCAATTCCACAAGGATTTCAATCCCGACGGCGTCGACGCCCTGGTGAAGGCAGCCGGTGCAACCGACTGGGTGCAGCTCTTCAACAACAAGATCGGCTTTCCCGGCCGTTGGCGCGATCTCGGCCGTCCAACGCTCGATGCCTGGGTGTTGACCGCGCCCTATAACGGCACCACCCAGGTCGTCGCCGAGCGCAATCCATACTATGCCAAGGTGGATACCGCAGGAAACCAGCTGCCTTACTTCGATCGTATCACCATCGATGTGATGCAGGACACCCAGGCAATCATCCTGAAGGCGATCAGCGGCGAAATCGACATGCAGAACCGCTTCATCGAGACGACGGACGCCCGTACGGTGATCGTGCAGAACCAGGAGAAAGGCGGCTACGGCCTGTTCATCGCCCGGCCGGCGTGGTCGAACGCCCTGCTGATCACCCTCAACCAGACCCACAAGAATCCGGCCTTGCGCGCTGTCTTTTCCAACAAGGATTTCCGCATCGGCCTCAGCTACGCCATCAACCGCGAAGAGCTCAACCAGCTGATCTATGCCGGACAGGCCAAGCCTTATCAGGCAGCGCCGCGTGAAGGCACCGCGCTCTACGACGAGAAGATGGCGACGCAGTATCTGGAATATAATGTCGATCTCGCCAATCAGTATCTCGACAAGGCCGGCCTTACCAAACATGACGCCGAAGGCTACCGCCTCGGTCAGGACGGCAAGCGGATCACCTTTGCGATCGACGCCTTGACCGGAAGCCCGATCCAGGTGGACGCCCTCGAGATGATCCAGCGCTACTGGCGGGCCGTCGGCATCGACATGCAGCCCCGCCCGGCCGAACGTTCGCTGATCTTCTCCCGCCTGCAGAACAATGAGAATGACGGCCTTGGATGGGTTGGCGGCGGTGGCTACGACTTCCTCGGCCTGCTCGATCCCAAATGGTATTTCCCGCACGAATATGAATCGAGCTTCGCGACGGCCTGGGGCCTCTATTACCAGAATCCTAAAGATCCGAACGCTGAAGAACCGAGCCCCGCGGCCAAGAAGCAGATGGATCTCTACCGGCAGGTGCAGGAAGCGCCGACGCTCGAAAAGCAGTTGGCGGCGATGAAGGAGCTGCTGGCGATCACCCGTGACGAATTCTACGTCATCGGCACCAACCTGGAGCCGGACCGCGTCGGCATCGTCAAGACCAATATGCGCAATGTCCCGAAGGTCATTCCGAGCACATCGTTCTACATGACACCGGGACCGGCCAAACCGGAGACCTTCTACTACCAGCAGTAACGGCACGCGACCGACAGGGATGGCGTCGACGGGCGCCACCCCATCAACACCAGCCCAGTCCCAATCATCCGATCGGCGATCGCCGTTTGAAGGAGCTTGACCATGGCCGGCTTCATCATCAGACGTCTGCTTTACATGATCCCGATGATGTTCGCGATCTCCGTCGTGACCTTCATCATCATCCAGTTGCCGCCCGGCGACTTCCTGACCGCGATGACCGCGCGTCTTGCCTCGCAGAACGAAACGATCGATCCCGGCGTCATCGCCGGCCTGCGTGAACGCTATGGCCTCGATCAGCCCTGGGCGGTCCAATACTGGAAATGGATCAGCGGCATCCTGCTGCGCGGCGATTTCGGCCAGTCCCTCGATTGGAACAAGCCGGTCAGCGAGCTGATCTGGGCCCGCATGGGCCTGACGATGGTGGTCTCGGTCACCACGCTGCTCTTCGTCTGGGCGGTGGCCTTTCCAATCGGCATCTATTCGGCCGTGCGGCAATATTCGGTGGGGGATTACGTCGCCACTTTCTTCGGTTTTCTCGGCCTTGCCATCCCGAACTTCCTGCTGGCGCTGGTGCTGATGTATGTTTCGGCACAATATTTCGGCCAAAGTACCGGCGGGCTGTTTTCGCCCGCCTATATCAATGCGGTCTGGAGCTGGGCCAAGCTCGGCGATCTCATGTCGCATATGTGGATTCCGGTCGTCGTTCTCGGCACCGGCGCCACTGCAGCGCTGATCCGGATCATGCGCGCCAACCTGCTCGACGAGCTCAACAAGCCCTATGTCGACATGGCCCGCGCCCGGGGCTTGAGCGAAATCCGGCTGTTGTTGAAATATCCGGTGCGGGTAGCACTCAACCCGTTCGTCTCGACCGTCGGCTGGGTGCTGCCGCACCTCGTCTCCGGCTCGGTGGTGGTCTCGATCGTTCTCAGCCTGCCGATCACCGGGCCACTGCTGCTCAATGCGCTATTTGCCCAGGACATGTATCTGGCCGGCACGTTCATCCTGCTGATGAGCATGCTGACGCTGATCGGCACACTGATTTCGGATCTGCTGCTTGCCTGGCTCGATCCACGCATTCGCAACGGCTGAAGGAAGAGATCAATGACCGATCAAGCCATCGCGCTATCACCTGAACGGATCCAGAATTCCGACGCGGTCGCCGGGCAGTGGAAGCTCATCTGGCGGCGCTTCCGTCGCCATCGCCTGGCGCTGGCGGCAGGCGTCGTCATCTTTTTGATCTACCTGGTCGCCCTGTTTGCCGAGGTTCTCGCCCCGGTTTCATCGCAGACCTACGATTCCCGCTACACCTATGCGCCGCCGCAGCAGATCAAGTTCGCCGGCTACGACGCGGCCGGGCAGTTTCATCCGCTCTACGTCAACGGCTATTCGATGAAGGTTGACCCGATCGCGCTCAGCCGCAATTACGTGCCCGATCCGGCCGTCGTCATCCCCCTCGGCTTCTTCGTCAAGGGCGAACCCTATCGGCTCTGGGGGCTGTTTAATTTCGACCGGCACCTGATCGGCCCGATCGAGATGGGCAAACCATTCTACCTGTTCGGCGCCGATCGCCTCGGTCGCGACGTCTTCAGCCGGACGGTCCATGGCACGCGCGTTTCGATGTCCGTCGGGCTGATCGGGGTCGCAATCAGCCTCATCCTCGGCATCATCCTGGGCGGCATCTCGGGGCTCTACGGCGGCTGGGTGGACGATGTGATCCAGCGTTCCATCGAACTCATCAATTCGATCCCGACCATCCCGCTGTGGATGGGCCTTGCGGCTGCCGTTCCGATCAGCGCCGATCCGATCCTGGTCTATCTCTGGATCACGATCATCCTGTCGCTGATCGGCTGGACCGACCTGGCGCGGGTGGTGCGCGGGCGCTTCCTGTCGCTCAAGACGGAAGATTTCGTCATTGCCGCCCGTCTCGACGGCTGCTCGCAGATGCGCATCATCTGGCGGCACATGGTTCCGTCCTTCATGAGCCACATCATCGCCTCGGTGACGCTCGCCATCCCGACGATGATTCTCGCAGAAACCGCGCTCTCCTTCCTCGGCATCGGCCTGCGCCCGCCAGTGGTGAGTTGGGGCGTGCTGCTTCAGGAGGCGCAGAACATTCTCGCCGTCTCGAGCGCACCCTGGCTGTTTCTTCCGGGTCTCGCGGTGATCGTCACCGTTCTGGCCCTCAATTTTCTCGGTGATGGATTACGCGATGCTGCAGATCCCTATGAATACTGATCCCAATTTTGCCGCAGCCGGCGGCCGGCACGGGGATCGCGACCCGCTGATCGAGGTCGTTGATCTCAGGACCCATTTCTTCGGTGGTGCGGGCACCATCAAGGCGGTCGATGGCGTCTCCTTTTCCATCCCGCGCGGCAAGACGGTCTGCGTCGTCGGCGAATCCGGTTCGGGCAAGAGCATCACCGGCCGCTCGATCCTCAACCAGGTTCCGCGGGGAGGGCGGATCGTCTCAGGAGCAATCCGCTACCGGCCGGATCCGGTAGCACCCTTCGTCGACCTGGCGGCGCTCGATCCGCGCGGCCGCGACATGCGGGCAATCCGCGGTGCCCAGATCGGCCTGATCAGCCAGGAGCCGATGGCGGCCCTTTCCCCCGTTCATACGATCGGCAACCAGATGGTCGAAGTGATCCGCCTGCATCTGAAGATGGGAAAAAAGGAAGCGCGCGAACATGCCATCGAGACATTGGCTCTGGTCGGCATCCCGCGGCCGGCCGAGCGTATGGAAAACTATGCCTTCCAGTTTTCCGGTGGCATGCGCCAGCGTGTCTGCATCGCCTTGGCGCTCGCCTGCCGCCCCAAACTGCTGATCGCCGACGAGCCGACGACGGCGCTCGATGTGACCACCCAGGCCAATATCCTTGATCTCCTGGCCTCGCTGCAGGCCGAATTCGGGCTCTCGGTGCTGTTCGTAACCCATGATCTCGGTGTGGTGGCCGAAATCGCCGACGAGGTCGTCGTCATGTATGTCGGCCGGGTCGTGGAGGCAGGCGATGTCGACACGATCTTCCACGCGCCTGTTCATCCCTACACCAAGGCGCTGCTGCAATCGGTGCCGCGCATGCATGGACAACCCACCGAACGGCTCGCGATCATCGATGGGATGGTGCCCTCGCGTTTCAACCGGCCTCCAGGCTGCAGCTTTCATCCCCGATGCAAAGAGGCAAGGGCCGGCCTGTGCGACCAGAGGGATCCGCAGCCCGTCTCCATCGGCGACGGGCATGTCGCCAGCTGTCTGCTTTACGAAGGAAGACAATGATGGTCGATCCCATGACGCAACCAAGCCCTTTGCTCGAACTGAACGATCTCAGGATGCATTTCCCCATTCGCAAGGGCGCGTTCCGGCGTGTGGTCGGACACGTCAAGGCGGTCGACGGCGTTTCGCTTCGCGTCGAAGATGGCGAAACACTCGGCATTGTCGGGGAGTCCGGTTGCGGCAAGTCCACGCTTGCCCGCACGGTCTTGCGCATCTATCAGCCGACCAGCGGCGAAATCCGCTATCGCAGCCGCAGCGGCGGGACGGTCGATCTCGCGGCGTTGTCGGGTTCTGCGCTTGACGAAATCCATCGCGACCTGCGCATCGTGTTTCAGGATCCGCAATCTTCGCTCAATCCGCGCCTTCCGGTCATCGACATCATCGGCGAGGTGCTTGGTGTCAACGGCATCGCCAAGGGCCGGGAACTCGAGCACCGGGTCGCTGAACTCATGCAGAGCGTCGGCCTGCGGCCCGAATACATGCACCGCTATCCCCATGCGTTTTCCGGCGGCGAGCGCCAGCGCATCGGCATCGCGCGGGCGCTGGCGTCCAATCCGCGGCTGGTGATCGCCGATGAGGCCGTTTCGGCGCTCGACGTCAGCGTGCAGGCACAAACCATCAACCTCCTGCAGGACCTGCAGGAACAGTTCGGTCTGACCTATCTCTTCGTCGCTCACGATCTCTCGGTCGTCCGGCACATCTCGGACAATATCGCCGTCATGTATGTCGGTCGGGTCGTCGAAAAGGCGCCGACGGAGCAGATCTTCTCGCGTCCGCTCCACCCCTACACCGAAGCGCTGCTCTCGGCCGTGCCGATCGCCGATCCGCGGATGCGCCGCCACGGCCAGCGCATCCGGCTGGCGGGTGAGGTTGCCGACCCCGCCCATCCGCCTCCCGGCTGCGCATTTCATCCGCGGTGCCGCTACGCCACCGAGCTTTGCAAGCAGGAGGTGCCGAGCTTGCGTACCGTCACCGCCGATGGCCACGCAGTGGCCTGTCATTACGCCGAATCCCTGACGCTTAATCCCTTTGCCGACCGTAACGTTCCGGAGTTCAATTGATGCCCGAATTCATTCCACGCTCCGAGCAGCGTCCTATTGTGGATACCTCCTCCACGACGCTCGATCTCATCTACTTCGATCTCGTCACGCTCGCCTCCAACGAGCAGGACATCCGGCGGCTGCCCGCGCACGAAAGCCTCTACGTCGTGCTTTCGGGTCAGGTGGATATCGAAGTGGATGACATCATGTTCGAAGCGGTGGGCCGGCGAGCCGATATCTGGGGAGGCGATGCGGACTCGGTTTACGCGCCCGTCGGAGCCAATGTCCGGATATCGGCTCGTGGCGCGGCGGCGGAAGTCGCCATTGCCGGCGGCCTCTGCGACACGCGCTACGCCCCGTTTCGGGTGACGCCGGATGAGGTCGATGCGGTCAATGTCGGTTCGTCGGACACGCATAGCCAGCGGCGGATCGTCCATCTGCTAGGCCAACGGCAGAACGGACGCTGCGGCAACCTGCTGGTGAGCGAACTCTATGCCGGCGAAGGCTGCTGGTCCGGCTATCCCCCTCACAAGCACGATACCGAAGACGGCGATGTCGAGACCCGGCACGAAGAACTCTATCACTACCGCTTCCAGCCCGAGACCGGCTTCGGCAGCCAGATCACCTATGACGAAGACGGTCCGGTCAAGATCCTCATGACCCGCAACGGCGACACTGTCCTGGTCGATCGAGGTTACCACCCGACGGTCACCTCGCCGGGGCACCGGGGCTATATCTTTACCATTCTCGTCGGCAAGCATCGCCGGGGGCTGATCCAGCGCTTCGATCCCGCCCATCAGCATCTGACCAAAACCATCCCCGGCATCGATGCGATGCGCGACAAGTTCAAATAATCCGGCTCCTGGTCTCGTGCGCCGGCATTGCGGCGCACTGCCAAACTTCCGCCCAAGGAGAGACGACCCATGCGTGAACGTACGCGAATAAACGTTGATGCCGGTGAAGCGGTACGTCCGTTCAACCGGTTCTGGCGCGGCACCGGCTTTTCGCCGGCCGAGCTGCTGCTCGAGCCCGAGATGCGGCAGATGCTTGCCTATATCGGCGGCCTGCCGAACGAGGGCATCCGGTTCCTGCGGGTGCATTATCTCTACAATCTGCTGAGCGCGAAGGGCGAGGCCGGCTATGACTGGTCCCTGCTCGATCGCGCGCTCGACGTGATGATCGAACACCGGCTGAAGCCGTTCTTCGAGCTGATGGGCAACCCATCCGGCCTGTTCACCGACTATGAAGACATGGACCAGGTCAAGCGCTGGCGGGATCTGGTGACGGCAACCGTCGATCGCTATGGCGCGCGCTACGGCATGGACGAATTGCGCACATGGTATTTCGAAACGACGAACGAGGCCGATTCCGGCTGGTGGACCTACGGGATCAAGGGTTACACCAACTACTATGACGCCTGCGTCGCCGGGCTTGATGCCGTCGATCCCAGCCTGCCGATGGGCGGGCCTGGCACCGCCCGCACGCTGTCGCCGATCTTTCGCGCCCTCATGGCCCATTGCGACAGCGGCACGAGCTGCCTGACCGGCGATGGCCCGCCGCGCCTCGACTACATCTCGATCCACGAAAAGGGCGTCAATGGCAGCAAGGAAGACCTGACTCCGAAAACCAACGGTATCGTCGACCGCACGCTTCTCGTCGTCGACTATCTCAAGGAGCATCACCCGCGCCTGGCGGGCCTGCCCATCATCAACGATGAATGCGATCCGCAGCTCGGCTGGAGCGATCATCATAGCTGGCATGGCAAAGCCTATTACGCCGGCATCATCGCCCGCATCATCGAACAGCACGACCGGCGCATCATTGCCCCGAAGGCGGCGAATTTCACCTTCCTCAGCAATGACCACGCCTTTATCGGCGGCTGGAGCCAGCGCACGATCTTTGCCTATTTCGGTTCGCGCAATTTCACCAAGGCGCAATGGGAGCACAAGACCAATCTGGATATGCTGGTCACGGACGTCGACAGGGCGCCGCCCTTCGACATCATCAAGAAGCCCGGCCTCACATCGATGGAACTGCTGGCAACGCTTGGCGATACCGTTTGCAAGGTGACGGCCGAACCGCCGCTTGCTCCCGACCAGGATGGCCTGGCGATCCTGCCGACGCGGCTGCCGGGCGGCGGTGTTTCCATCAGCCTCATCCATAGCGTCGATGCCATCAACCGTTCCGGTCGGACCGCCGTCCGTCTCGAGGTTGGCGGTTTGGTTCCCGGCCGCCATGCGCTTTGCCTGCTGCGCATCGACGAGGAGTTCACCAATCCGATGGAGGTCTGGGAAGCCCAGCGCGACGAAAGCAATCCGCGTGGGCTCTTCGAGCCGGTCGGCGCGCCGCCCGCACCGACCGAGGCGCAGTTTGCCGACCTGCGCCGGGCGCAGGAGCCCGCCTTGCTGCATCCGATCAGCGTCGTCGACTGCGACGAAGGCCGGATCAGCGTCGATCTGGATGTGCCATTGCCGTCGCTGACGCAGGTGCTTGTCGTTCCCGATATCGGCGCGCCCCCGGCGGCACCGAGCCGCCTTGTCGTCGAACGCTACCTTGGTCTTGGCGGCCGGGAAGAGCGCATGCTGTTCTGGGCCGCCGGCGATGCCAGCCCGGCCATCTTCTACGATGTCCTGGTCAGCACCGATGGCGCGGCTTTTGAAAAGGTCAGTTCAGCGCCGCTGATCTCGACGGCATTCCTGCACATGTCGCCGCCACAGGGCGTGCGTTATGGGGTGTGCGCCCGCGATGCATTCGGTCGCCGCAGCGAACTTTGTCTTTCCCGCTCATGAACGACGCCTTCCTCTTTCGGATCTGATCCATGGATATTGCCTATTTCACCAAGACCCTGGAGGGCCTGCCGCTCGAGAAGGCGGCCGGGATCACGGCCGGTTTGGGATTCGACTGTGCCGATCTCCTTATTCGCGATGGCCATGCCGTTTCCCCAGACAGGCCGGAGGAGATCGTCAATGCCGTAAAGCTCTTTGCCGTGGCCGGCTTGCGCACCCCGATGGCGACCATCGATTCCACCCGGCCCGACGATGCCACATCCCGGCTTCTTAGTTGTTGCGGCGAGGCCGGCATCGGGCAGGTCCGGCTTGGCTTCTGGCGCTACGACCCGTCGCGGCGCTGGCAGGCCCAGGTCGATGAGGCGCGGCACGATCTCGACGGCTTCGAGCGCCTGGCCGAACGCTTCGGCATCAAGCTGACCATCCAGCTTCATGGCGGGACCTTGCACAGTTCGGGCGCGCTGGCCGTGCAATTGCTGGCCGGGCGCGATCCGATCCGGATTGGCGCCTATCCCGATCCGGCCAATCAGATTCGCGATGGAAGCGAAGACTGGCGTCTGACCCTCGATATTCTCGAACCGTGGTTCTGCTGCATGGGCGTCAAGAACAGCGGTTGGTTCCCCGGCGCTTACGGAGCTCATGGCCAACGCGCATGGCATTCGGACTGGTACGGGCTCGACGAAGGCATGGTGCCCTGGAACGAAATCGTCCCGCATCTGGTGGCCACTGGCTTTGCCGGCGTGCTCTCGATGCATTCCCAATACCGCGTCTCCCGAGAGCAGGCGCTCGACAAGGTCCGCGCCGATCTTGCCCATCTCAGGCGCCTGGTCGCCGCAGCGAGAGAGTAGAACATGATTGAACAGGCTCCCGTTATCGCCGTACTGCTGACCGAAAAGACCCGCCGGATGATGCTGGACGATGCGGCGATTGCCCAGTTGAACGCCCTTGGCGAGGTGCGTTGGCCGACCGCCGCCACGATCGACGCAGCCGATGTCGACCAGCTGCTGCAGGGCGCCACGGCATGTCTCACCGGATGGGGCACGCCCCCATTCGATCCCGCCGCGCGTCAGCGCCATCCGCAACTCGCCCTTGTCGCCCATTCGGCAGGCAGCGTCCGCACACTGGTCCCGGCGCGTCTGTTCGACGATGGCATTCGCGTCACGCATGCCGCCTCGAAAATTGCCGCCTCGGTTGCCGAGTTCGTCGTCGCCGAAGCGCTTCTGGCGATGCGCGGCATTCATCGGCTGCATCATCAGTTGCGCGACGGCGGCGAATGGCTCGACGTCCGCGCCGCCGTGCCGCAGAGATTACTTGGCGCCAGAACGGTCGGCATCGTCGGCGCCGGATATGTCGGGCGGGCGGTCATGCGGCTGCTCGTTCCATTCGGTTGCCGCGTGCTGGTCGTCGATCCGTTTCTGAGTGATAGCGAGGCCACGGCACTCGGCGTTGTCAGTGCCGGGCTGGACGATATGCTGGCTCAAAGCGACGTGATCTCGCTGCATGCGCCTGTCTTGCCGGAAACGCGCCGTATGATCGGCGCCCGCGAACTGGCGCTATTGCGTCCCGGCACGCTGTTCATCAACACGGCGCGCTCACAACTGGTCGACGAAACGGCACTGCTCGCCGAAATCCGCTCCGGCCGTTTCGAGGCGGCCTTGGATGTCTTTGACGACGAGCCGCTGCCTCCAGATAGCCCCTTCCGCGACCCCGCAATGGCCAATGTCACCATTTCGCCGCATGCCGCCGGTCACACTGAAGAGGCGCATTTCGCCCAAGGCCAAGCCATGGTGGACGAGATCGGCCGGCTGCTTCGCCGGGAACCGCTCCATCACGAAGTGTCGCGCGCCATGCTCGACCGGATGGCATGATCGTGGACAGTAACATTGGAGGTTCCGTGACGGCGCCGCGCATCAGAGTGATCGAGATCGACGCCTTCGAGCGCGATATCAGGCTGCGCCTGCCGTTCCGCTTTGGTGCGGCAACCCTCGAAAAGGCGCCGCAAGCCTTCCTCAGGGTCCGCGTCGAGGATGAAGAGGGACGAACCGCCCTTGGCGCGGCCGCCGAGATGATGGTGCCGAAATGGTTCGACAAGAACCCGGTGCTGACGCCGGCGCAGAATGTCGATCAGTTGCGCACCTCGATCCGCACCGCTGCGGCTGCTTCGCTCGAACCGTCTGCGCCGGCGACATTGTTTGCCACCGCCCGTCTGAACGAGATGGAGACTGTTCGGCGCCTGCCTGGAAATCCATTGGCGGCCGGTTTCGGTCCGTCGCTCATCGCTCGCGCCGCGCTCGATGCTTATTGCCGCCTGGCCGGCATTTCCTTCTTCGATGCGGTGCGCCGCAATCTCGTCGGCATCGGCGGTCCCATGCTGCCCGGCGACATCGACGCGGACGCCGCCTCGGCGATGCTCGCCAGCCTTCGCCCTGCCGGCGCGATCTCGGCCCGGCATACGATCGGGCTTGTCGATCCGATCAACGAGGGCGATATCGTCCATCCCGTCGGTGACGGCCTGCCGGAAAGCCTCGAGGCGGTGATTGCCCGCTATGGCAACCGCTGGTTCAAGATCAAGCTTTCGGGCGCGATCGATGTCGATATCGACCGCCTGACGCGGATCGCCGCCGTGCTGGACCTCCTGCCCGACTATCGGGTGACGGTCGATGGCAACGAACAGTTTGGCGCCGCCGAACAGCTTGCCGCCTTGCTGGCGCAAATCGAGGCGACCCCCCGGCTGGCGCGGTTGCGCGCGGCCATTGCCTTTGTCGAGCAGCCGTTCTCTCGCGCGATCACCATGGAAACGCCGCTGGGGGACCTGGCGGCGCAATTGCCCTTCCTGATCGATGAGAGCGACGACGGCGACGGCGCCTTCGCCGCCGCCAGGCGGCTCGGTTATACCGGCGTCTCCTCGAAAACCTGCAAGGGCATTTACCGCTCGCTCATGAAGGCGATCCGCATCAGAACCGGAACCGCGCCGGGACTGTTCCTCTCGGGCGAGGATCTGACCTGCCAGGCGGGGCTTGCCGTGCAGCAGGATCTGGCGCTGGTCTCCTTGCTCGGCCTCTGTCATGTCGAGCGCAATGGCCATCACTATGTGGCAGGCATGCAGGGTGCGCCGCAGGCCGAGAAGGCGCGCTTCGCCGCGGCCCATCCTGATCTCTACGAGCAGGGTGGTGACGGACCGCTCCTGTCGATCCGCGACGGACGGATAGCCATCGCTTCGCTCGGGGCGGTCGGCTACGCAAGCGGCGCCTTGCCCGATTTCGAAGCGATGCCCCCATTGTCATGACGCCCGGCAATGTTCAGCATGAGATAGGGCGTGCTGCCCTGTTGAACTGTTCGATCTGTCCGGCAAACGCGCCCTGATCACCCGGAGCATCGATCACCCCGTTCCTCCAATTGAAATGTCGTCCAGTAGAGCATGACGCTCTATTCGAACGTTTTCTGCGCGGCCTGATTGGATGCCGGGACTTAAGAAAACAGCAATTGAGATATAATTCTTTGAATCAAGCTTCAGCAACCACCGCCAAATCTCGGCAAATATGATTTTCCGCTCCGCGAAGCGGCAACGCAGAATATTGCGATGTGCCTTGGACACACGACACTCCGGATTGAACTGAGATCGAACTCTAATAGCCGCGTGGACGTTAAGCGCGGTTAAGGAAGTGTAAAGTTTGGTAAAGGTTCTTTCTGCGATGCGGGCGAGGTACGCTGTTGGCAGAGAAGATGTAGGACGCGCAGGCGGCGCGAGGCTGCCTGCGAGGGAACACGTCCCGCGGTCTCGTTCCGCGAGCGAGAGCGGCAGAGCCATCAGAAGCGTGAACGGCTGCAGGAAGTCGTGAAAGAGCAGGACGAGGATCGCATAGATGCAGAACACGCCGATCGCCATGGCGAGGCCGAAGCTCTGGAACAGCTCCGAACTGCGCTGAAGTTCGCCCTTTTCGACGAGAGTGACGCCCGACGCTCGTCAATTCGTCGGCGACTTGCGGTCGATCAGCGAAAAACCGGGCTGTCTCTCCACAGGGTTCCAGCCATGAGCTCTGCATATCCGAGACTGTAGACGGCGCACATGTACTGAGTGTTGAACGGATCGAGCATGGAATAGGGAACTTGCACGTCGATCGATGCGAGGTGGAAATGCGCACCCGTCAATTTTGAATAGTTATAGAGCGCCGTCAGCGCGCTCTGCGTCTGGGATTTGACGAAAATAGAGAACGCTCTTGCGATCACGGATAGCGTTGTGTCGGGCGTCTTGGCAAATTCGGGCATGAGTGCATTGTTGACGATTACGTAAAAATTAACGGCCGTCCGCTTTGCCGGGCCGAGGCGATGGGAGCTCGTCAGGAGCGCCTGCGGGAGCATCAGCACCTGAGAGGCCGAACCTCCATCCGAATGCATTTCCTCGAAGCGGCGTCCTCCGGATTCGGCCTTTATCATCACCGCCGGATAAACGCCCGGTATGCTTGCCGAGGCTACCATGATGTCCTGAAACAGCCTCAGCGTATCCGGCCGACCACTGGCTGCGATGGCGCCCATGTTCCAAACAACGGCTCTCTGCGTGTCGAGGTTGGTCGTCAGGACGAGGAGGCGGCGGCCCTTGCAATGCTCGGCTGCAACCTGCCGCAGGATTGCCGGCGTGATGAATTGCTCGATCATTCGCCGCAAAGGATCGGCTTTGAGCAAGCTCGGACCAATCAATCCGCTGGCTCGCTTGCTGCTTGCAAGCTCTTCGGCGACGCCGCTCGTGTAGAGGTGCACCAGAGTGTCGTCATAGGCCGATCCGAGAAATGCAAAAGGCGCGATCAGGGCTCCCGTGCTTACACCAGTCACGATATCGAACCGAGGACGGGTTTTCGTTGCGCTCCACGCGGAAAGGACGCCGACGCTGAAGGCGCCGCCGGCGCCGCCACCTGAAATCATCAGCACGTCGAAGCGATCCCGCTTGGTCGCCGGCTCCCAATCGATATCTTTCGGCGCTTCGTCGAGCCGAGCATCCAGATATGTCCGAATCTCGCCATAACCGGCAATCGAAGCCGTTTCCGCCTCCTTCGCATCGAGCGCTCTGTCCATGGTCTCGGTGCACCCAGGCAAGACAAAAGCGAAAGAGAGCAAGGCGATCAGTACTCGCATCGGGCCTGTTTTCAAAGCCAAACCCGTTTCAACGGTCCATTATCCGACCGCCTCCCTGGCGCATAATTCCTGAAATCGAAATTCTCTTTAGGAATTATGCAGAAATTCAAAGGGTTACAGCGTCCTTTGTGCGTCTGAAAGACGCTCGACGCTGTCGTGGTGGCAGGACCCGCAGGCGGCGCGAGGCCGCCTGCGGGGGTACACGTCCCGCGGTCTCGTTCCGGGGGAGGGAATTCGACCGAAGAGGTTGCCATGAAGGTCGTCGGGCGTCGCCCGCATTGGGCGCGCGACCATCTGGCCGATAGCTCGCCGAGAGGAGGTCATCTCTGACCTTGCCCTCGCTTCGAAAGCTCGGGCTTGAAGGCGATCGCTGCTCGATCGTTGGATGCCTGCGGTTCCGCGTCGGCGGTGTCAGGCCCGGTCCGGTGAACGAGGTGCTTGAGCGCTTCGTTGAGGTCGTCGACGAAGGTGAAGATGACAGGGATGACGACGAGGCTGAGCAACGTTGACATCATCACGCCGCCGATCACCACAATTGCCATCGGCTGCCGGAAGCTGGAATCGCCGCCCGTCAGGCTGAGTGCAACCGGAAGCATGCCGCATGCCATGGCGATCGTGGTCATGATGATCGGTCGTGCGCGCTTGTGGCAGGCATCCACGAGGGCATCGAACCGGGGCATGCCCTGACGGCGCGACATGATCGCGTATTCGATGAGAAGGATGGAGTTCTTCGTCACCACGCCCATGAGCATGAGCAGCCCGATGACGGCCGACATCGAGAAGCTGGTTCCGGTCACCACCAGCGGCACCAGCGCGCCGCCGAGCGAGAGTGGCAGAGCCATCAGAAGCGTGAACGGCTGCAGGAAGTCGTGAAAGAGCAGGACGAGGATCGCGTAGATGCAAAACACCCCGATCGCCATTGCAAGGCCAAAGCTTTGGAACAGCTCTGAGCTGCGCTGAAGTTCGCCCTGTTCGACGAGAGTGACGCCCGACGGCAGATGCTGAAGCGCCAGCAGCGCCTGCGCCTCGCGGTTGACGTCGCCCAGGATGCGGCCGTTGAGCTCGACGGAAAGCGTAACATTGCGCATCCGGTCGATGCGGTCGATCTCCGACGGGCTGCCGCCGATCCGGATATCGGCGATCGATCCGAGATCGACATTGCCGTTCGTTCCTGCCACTCGCATGTTCTTGATGTCGTCGAGCTTCGTGCGTGTCTCGGGGCTGAAGCGAACGACGATCGGAACCTGACGCTGCGGCAGGTTGAGCTTTGGCAGATCGGCGGAGTATTCCCCATCCGTCGCCACGCGCACGGCTTCGGCAATGGCGCTCGAGGTCACTCCGAGCGCTGCTGCGCGGGCGAAGTCGGGCGTGATCTGGATTTCCGGCGCCTGCCTGGCTGCGGTCGATGTCACCGCGCCAATGCCCTGCAGCGTGCGCAGCTGCTCTTCGAGCGCCGTGCTTGCGCTGTCAAGCGCATTGGCATCATCACTGGCAAGGGTGATCTCCAGCTTCGTACCGTTGCCGCCGCCGCCGACCGCGATCCGCACACCGGGCAGGACCGAGAGAGCCTGCCGGATGTCGTTTTCGATTTCCGACTGCTTGCGGTCACGCTCGCCGATGGGCGACAGCACAGCGACGATCGTGGCGGATCCGACACTGCTCGTGGTGCTGGAGTCGGGGCCACCGCCCGAGGATGCGGAACCGACCGAGGAAAAGACATGTGTCACGTCCTGGAGCTTGCTGATGATATCGGCGGCCTTCGTGGTCGTGGCGTCCGTCTGCTCGATAGTAGCACCCGGCTGCATGGTGAGCGTGATCTGGGCTCGCGCATCGTCGGAAGCGGGCAGGAAGCCGGATTTCAGGAGTGGGATGGTGGCAAGCGAAAGTGCGACGACGATGGCAGTCACGGCCACCGTGGTTTTCCTGCGGTTCATGGCGGCTTTCACGATTGCCAGATAGGCGCGCATGATGCGGCCGTCCTTTTCCTCGCTCGGATGGGCCTTCATGAAATAGGCGGCCATCATCGGCGTCAGCAGCCGTGCGACGACGAGCGAGACGAGGACCGCCACGGCGGCAGTGATACCGAACTGGCGGAATATAAGTCCCGGTATGCCGCTCATGAAGGCCGTTGGCAGGAAGACCGCGACCAGCGTGAAGGTGGTCGCGATGACGGCGAGTCCGATCTCGTTGGCCGCCTCCAGAGCGGCGTCGATCGGCCGCTTGCCCATCTGCAGGTGGCGAGCGATGTTCTCGACCTCGACGATGGCATCATCGACAAGGATGCCGACCACGAGCGACAGCGCCAGCAAGGTGACGACATTCAGGCTGAAGCCGGCCAGATACATGACGAGGAAGGTCGGTATGACCGACAGCGGCAGCGCCACGGCCGACAGGATCGTCGCACGCCAGTCCCGAAGGAAGAGCCAGACGACGATGATCGCCAGGATCGCGCCTTCGTACAGCATGTGCATCGAACCATCGTAGTTGTCGATGATCGGCCCGATCGTGCTGTAGGCCTCCTCGATCTGCACGTTGGAATGCTTGGCTGCGAACTGTTTCATCGCCTCGTCGACGTCGGCCGCGACACTGCTGTCCGAAAAACCGTTCGAGCGCTTGATCTCGACCGCGACCACCGGCTTGCCGTCGAGATAGGCCATCGAGGACCGCTCGGCGAAGCTGTCCGTGACGGATGCGACATCGTCGAGGCGAACCTGCTGCCCGTTGGCCAGGGGAATTCTGAGCTCCTTCAGAGCATCGACCGACGCCACCGCACCGAGCGTGCGCAATGTCTGACGGGTGCCGCCAATCTCCCCAAGGCCACCTGATGTATCGGCCTGAACCGACTTCAATTGCGCCGACACAGTGGTCGCCGTCACGCCGAACGCGGCCATCGTCGTCGGATCGAGGTCGACGTGAACCTCGCGGTCGACACCGCCGATGCGATTGACCTGTCCGACGCCCGGTACCGACAGGAGCGCCTTGGTCAGATCGTTGTCGATGAACCAGGAGAGCTCGGTTTCATTGAGGACGGCAGACCGAATGGCATAGGTGACCAGCGCCGAACTCTGTACGGTGACTTTGGTGACGCTTGGCGTTTGCATCTGCGCCGGCAGATCGGCCGTTGCGCTGTCCACGGCATTACGGACCTCGTTCAGGGCCGTTTCGCTGTCCTTCTCCAGTTTGAAGGAGACGCTGATTGACACCGTGCCGTCGGTTATCGTCGTGGTGACGTGGTCGAGATAGCTCAGCGAGGCAAGATTGTCCTCGATCGTGCGGGCGACCTCCGTCTCGAGCTGCGCCGGTGCGGCGCCATCGAGCGTCGCGGTAATTTTGATGGTCGGGAGGTCCATATCGGGGAAGTTCTGGACCGACAGATGCTTGAAGGCCAGCAAACCGCCGACGGCAAGCATCGCAAAGAGCAGGATCGCCGGTACCGGATTGCGGATCGAAAATGCGGAAAAGTTCATCAACCTTCTCCCGCAATCTTCACGAGATCGTTGTCCGACAGAAACGCTCCGCCCGACGTCACCACTCTCGCCGAGAAATCTATGCCGGAGACGATCTCGACTTCGCCGTCGGTGCGGCGGCCGGTCTCGACCCGCACCCGTCTTACTCGCTTGTCCTCGCCGGCCGTGAAGACATAGTTTATCCCGTCACGGAAAACGATCGCTGTCTCCGGAACCGTCAGCGCCGGCGTGGTCGTCAGTTCGATGGTGCCGGTGACATAAAGACCGGTGCGCGGCTGAACGTCCTTGGGAAGCGCGACATAGACGATCGCCCGGCTTGTATTGGTGTCGATCGAAGGTCCGACGAGCCTTACCTTGCCCTGAATGGGACGCCCGTCCGGCCCGTCGATGTCGACGCGCAATCCTTCCGAGATGCGTGAGAGGTAGCGGGCCGAAACTTCGGCCTGCCATTCGACCCGCTGCTGGCGGACCAGGCGAAACAATTCGGTGCCCGACGAGACGACCGCGCCGAGTTCGGCCGATCGCGAGGTTATCAGGCCGTCGTCGACGGCCGTGACGGTCGTCTGGTCGAGCTTGATCTTCTGGCTGTCGAGCGCCGCCTCTTCAGACGCAAGACTTGCCGTCGCCGTCTGTTCGTCGGCGAAATATTCGACAATCTTCTCATCCGAAAGGGCGCCCGAAGAGCGGAGCTGCCGAGCCCGGTCCGCATTGGCCTTCGCCTTTGTCAGGTTTGCCTGAGCGGTCACGACGGCCGCCTCCTGCTTGCGAAGGTCGGCCTGGACGCTGTCCTGCGACAGCCGGACGAGGGTCTGCCCCTTCTTGACCACGGAGCCGACGTCGGCCAGGATTTCGGTTACGCGCAGGCCACTCGTCTCGGAAGCGATGATCGCTTCCTGCCAGGGCTTCAGCCAGCCGCTTGCGGGAACGGTTTCCGGCCAGTCTCGTTGCGCCGGCGTCACCAGCGAGACGGTCAGGGCGGGTGCGGCGGATTGATCCGCCATGGCATTGCGCAGGGGAAGCAGGAGCGCTGCCGCAACAAGAGCGGCAGCGAATATTCTGGGCGGTTTTCTCAACGATGCATTCCTTGTGGTCGAAGGCATTGGTGCCTTTTCCCGAGCTGTGCCAACTCGATGAAGGATTGCGGCTCATGTGGAGGCAACCCGATCCTGGCTCGCGGTGATGTCATGGCAGGATAAGTAACGGGGTGAACGTTAAGTGCGGTCAAGTTAGTGTTAAGTTAGGTAAAACCCGGTCGCGCGGCTGTGTTTGTGCTGTATGGCTTACCCGGAACAATGACGGACGAAGTGAATGAACAAGGTTCTCCTCATCGACGACGATGCCGAGCTGACGACGCTTCTGCAGGAATATCTGGTCGAAGAAGGATATGAGGTCGTCACCGATACGGACGGTCGCGCCGCCATTGCGGCGGCGGCCGGCAATACGGTCGATATTATCGTGCTCGACATCATGATGCCTCGGATGAACGGGATCGAGGTTCTGCAGAGGATCAGGAAGCTCAGCCAGGTCCCGGTGCTAATGCTGACCGCAAGGGGCGATGACGTCGACAGGATATCGGGTCTCAATCTGGGCGCCGACGACTATGTGCCGAAGCCATGCTCGCCGGGCGAACTTGCGGCGAGACTGCGCGCTATCCTCCGCCGGGCAGGCCAGCCGGCGGCCGGTACTTCGACCGACACGATAAGGGCGGGAAAACTCGTGATACATCCGAGCAGCAGGATCGCCGAATGGCGCGGCGAAAGCTTGGAACTGACCGGCACGGAATTCAGCCTGATCGAGGTCCTCGCCCGCAGCGCCGGCCAGCTCGTGTCGAAGCAGGACATTTCGAAGCGGGCCTTCGGCAAGCCGCTGACCCCGTTCGATCGCCGTATCGACGTTCATATCAGCAGCGTTCGTCAGAAGCTCGGACTGAGAGAGGACGGACAATCCTGGATCCAGTCCGTTCGCGGCCAGGGCTATCAACTTCTCGTGGACTGACCATGCCCCGGCTTTTCTGGAAATTCTTCACGACGATCTGGCTGACGATGGCGGCGACAGTCGGCGTGATCTTCCTGCTCGTCAATTTTCTCCAGGGGGTTCCTTTTGCGCGCGAACTGGAGGAAGAGCGGCGAGCGATCGCCCTGAATCTCACCGCAAACGTGCTCGCCAGAGATGGCGAAGATGCCGCCACGCATTTCGTGCGCACAAGCGAAGAGACGCTACCGTCTGGTCTGACGATCTCCAAAACTGCGAAAGCCGATGCCTGTGCGGTTCCAAAGACCGTCGATACAAGATCCGTGCAGAAGGACGGGGTTTGCTATCAGATTTCCCTGCCGGTCCAGGCGACGTTCACCTTCGACAACATTGGTCCCTTCATACCGTGGCTCGCGATCCTGATTTCGAGCACGATATCGGCAGGTGCACTCGCCCGGTACCTCATTCGTCCCGTCGTGCATCTGCGTGATGGCTTGAGCGCGCTCGCCCATGGCCGCTTCGACTTCCGCATCGGTGACAAGATGGCCGGCCGAAAGGACGAGGTTACCGCGCTTGCTCATGACTTCGATTCCAGCGCCGCCCGGCTTCAGGAGCTTCAGGATGCGCAGCAGCGGTTGTTCCATGATGTCTCCCACGAACTGCGTTCGCCTTTGTCCCGCCTGCAGGCCGCTGTCGGCGTCCTGCGGCAGAGCCCGGCCAAACTCGGCGCCATGCTGGACCGCATGGATCGGGAGGTCGAACGGCTCGATGCACTGGTCGGCGAAGTTCTGACGCTTGCCAGGTTGACTGCGGGATCCAGCCGGCCGCTGAAAACGCACACTCTTGATGTCATCGAACTCCTGAACGAAATTCTCGGCGATGCGGCATTCGAAGCCCAGGCGCGGGAGGTCTCAATCACAACCAGTGTCGAGGGCGTCTTCCGCGCAGAAGTCGAAGGCGAACTGATCTACAGGGCGCTCGAAAACGTCGTCCGCAACGCCGTCAAGTACACGGCCGAGCATTCGCGCATATCAGTATCTTGCGAGACGACCGACGAGCGGCTCAAAATCTGTGTCACCGATCAAGGGCCCGGTGTCAGGCGGGACGAACTCGAACGGATCTTCCAGCCGTTCTCACGCGGAAACGAGGCTGTACCGAGAGGCGGATATGGCCTGGGTCTTGCAATCACCAGGCAGGCCATCGAGCGCCATGGCGGGCGTGTGCATGCGTCGTTGCCGGATGCCGGAGGTCTGGCAATCACCCTGGAGCTTCCCAGAAAACCGACGCCCTATGGTTCGGTTGACCACCAAGCCTGATCCGGCTCCCTGCGATTTTACCTAACTTTACAGTGTCTTTACCGCCATTAACGTTGGCGCCGCTAAGCCTGAACCTACGATCCCGGTTCAGAAAGCTCGCCAGTGACTCCGTCGCTCTGCACGAAAATATCGTCCCTCCGCTACGCCGCATCGGCATTCACGCTTCTGCTGGCGGGCTGCGTCAGCGGCCCGGATCACGTTCCCCCACAGATGCCGCTTCCTGCGAAATTCCAAGAGGGCGGGAGCAAGAGCAACAGCGATGTCGTGGCGGCGCAGTGGTGGACGGCCTATCGTGACAAGCAGCTCGATGGCCTGGTGGCTCATGGTCTCAGCGAGAACCTCGATGTCCTGCAGGCGCTCGAGCGCATCAATTCGGCTTCCGCCGATGTCACGGTTGCCGGTGCCGGTGGCCTGCCGAGCCTCGATGTCGGCGCATCGCACACCGTGTCCGGTGAGAAGGGTTCGCAGCGTACGACCATCGGCACCACGAACACGACAGGTGGCGAGGCCAGCCTTTCCTGGCTGCTCGACTTCTTCGGCCAGTACCGTCGCTCGAAGGAGAGTGCGATTGCCTCGCTGGGGGCCGCCTATGCAACGGCCGACAATGCAAAGCTCACCTTCCTGAAAGACCTGGTCGAGAGCTATATCGACGCCCGCTATTACCAGGAGCGCATTGCGCTTTCACAGGCGAGCTTGAATTCGCGCCAACAGACTTACGAACTCACGCAGCTGCAGCTCAAGGCAGGTGCGGCCTCCCGCCTCGATGTCGTTCAGGCCGAGGGTCTGGTACAGTCGACAAAGTCCGACATTCCTGGCCTCCAACAGAGCTTCACCGAATCGGCCCATCACATTGCCACTCTGCTCGGGATGCCGGCGGCCTCGCTGATGGGCGAACTGCAGGAAAGCGCCGGTCAGCCAGTTTTCCGCGGCGACATTCGCGCCGGCATTCCGGCCGACCTCATCCGCAACCGTCCCGATATCCGCAAGGCAGAACGCGACCTGGCGGCGGCCGTCGCCGATATCGGTGCTGCCGAAGCCCAGCTTTATCCATCGATCTCGCTCTCCGGTTCGATCTCGCCGAGCTGGGTCAAATCATCGGGCGCCAGTGGCGGAACTCTGACCAGCTGGTCGTTCGGGCCGACGCTCAACCTGCCGATCTTCGACGGCGGCAAATTGCGGGCGAATGTCGATATCGAGAAATCCGATGCCAAGACCCAGTATCTCGCCTGGAAAGAGGCGGTGCTGAACGGGGTCGAAGAGGTGGAAAACGCGCTGTCGGCGGTTCGCCACGACACGCAGACACTGGCGCCGCTGCGCAGGCAGGTGCAGACGGCTGAGGAATCACTCGCGCTTTCAACGACGAGCTATAAAGACGGCGCCTCGTCGCTGCTTGACGTCCTGGACGCTCAACGTTCGGTCTCCGATGCCCAGGCAAGCCTTGCAGCCACCGTGCAGGAGGTTGCCAAGGACTATGTGGATCTCTATGTCGCCATCGGCGCCGGCTACCTGACAGAACAAGGGCAGAATGCTCCCGAGCGAATGGCGAAGTCAGACTAATTGGCCGTAGACAGTCAAGCGAGCGGCTCGCTGGCTATCGGCCTGATATCTCCAGGATGCGGAGGGCAAGCTTGAGATGCGGCAAGTCCAGCATGCGTCCGTCAAGCTGGATGACGCCCGCGTCGGGCCTGGCGGCAAAGGCGGCGGCGACTTTCTCTGCCCAGGCGATCTCGGATGCGTCCGGCGTGAAGGCGTGATTGATCGTTTCGACCTGGCTCGGATGGATGGCCATCATCCCGGAAAAGCCGTCGCGCCGGGCTCGGCCGACATAGGCCCTGAGACCGTTGAGATCGTGGAAATCGGGATAGACGGTGTCGATTGCCGGAACGGCGGCGGCATGGGCCGCAAACAGCGTGAGCGAGCGGGCAAGCTCGTAGGGCGGCGTGTAGCGGCCATCCGTCCTGCGCGCGGTCGTAGCCCCTATCGCGGCAGACAGATCCTCAGCACCCCAGGTCAGGCCGCAGAGGCTGCTCGCGACATCCCGGTAGCTGCCGATCTCGAAGATCGCGGATGGCGTTTCGGTTGCGATCGGCAAGATGGGAATTGCAGATGCAAGAGAGCCTGCAAGCTTCAGCACCGAAGCAGCGCCCTCGGCCTTCGGCAGCACGATCGCGAAAGGATGAAGGCCGCTCAAAGCGGCAAGGTCGCCTTCGAATTCTGGCGAGGCGAGGGGATTGATGCGGATCAGGAGAGGGGTCTCGCCGGCATGATGCAAGACGAATTCGTGCACGCTTTCACGCGCTTTCGGCTTGTTTATGGGCGCAACCGAATCCTCCAGGTCGAGAATGACGGCATCGGCGCCTGAGGTGAGCGCTTTTTCGAAACGCTCCGGCCGGTCACCGGGCGCAAAGAGTAGCGAGCGCAGCCTCATGACGGTTTCACCTTCAGCATTGCCGTGCGCAGGCACTGGCAGACGATCTCGCCGCGCTGGTTCAGGGTGATATGCCGGAAGGTGGCGATGCCGGCATCGGGGCGGGAGTTCGAGCGACGCAGCTCCATCACCTCCGTTTCCACCCGCAGCGTATCGCCGATGAAGACCGGCTTTGGCATCGTCACCTTGTCATAGCCGAGATTGGCGACGAGCGTACCGAGCGTGGTGTCGCCGACCGAGAGGCCGACGGTGAGCGCAAAGGTGAAGGTGCCGTTGACGACGATCCGGCCGAATTCGGTGCCGGCCGCATAATCGGCATCGAGATGCAGCGGCTGCGGATTGTGGGAAAGCGTCGTGAACAGCAGATTGTCGGTCTCGGTGACCGTGCGGCGGATGTCGTGGGCGATGCGGTCGCCGACCGTCCACTCGTCGAAATAACGGCCGGCCATCAATCCTGCTCCTTCACGATGTTGACGACCAGCTGGTTTTCCGAGACCCTGATCCCCGAGGAAACCTGCAGCTTTTCGACGATGCCGTCGAAGGGCGCACGCAGAGAATGTTCCATTTTCATCGCTTCGACTGTCAGCAGGCGGTCCCCCTTGGCGACACGATCGCCTTCGGCGACATCCACCGAAATGACGAGGCCGGGCATGGGAGAAAGGATCGCGCCATCGCCGGCACCCTGACTTGCCTCGACTTCGCTTGCCACGGGCAGGCTGATCGGCCAGGCGTTGCCGGCGTCGAAAAGCACCGTGGTTTCACCGATCGTGACGGCATTTGTCTCAAGCTCCGGACGTGACTGCCCCCAAAGGAGTTGCTCGCCGATACGGATGCGCACCCTCTTGTCATCCGCGCCGGCGATGCGGAATCCGGCAAGGGCGGACCAGGGATCACCATCCGTATTTCTTGAGAGCACGGTGGCCGCGGTGTCGATTGCGATTTCGCTCGGCTCCATCGCCACCAGGCTATCGCCATGGCGGTCGAGAAAGCCGGTATCGATCCGAGCTGCGCAAAAATCCGGGTCGACGGCGATGCGGGCAAGCAGGCCGGCATTGGATTTGACCGGCCAGACCTCGATGCCGGCGCAGGCGGCTGCGAGCTTCGAAAGTGCCGCCTCGCGGTTCGACCCATGGGCAATGATCTTGGCAATCATCGGGTCATAGAAGGCGGTGATGTCATCCCCTTGCTCGACGCCGCTATCGACACGGACGGTTTGCGGCAGGCTGAGATGTTCGAGCCGGCCGGTCGAGGGCAGATAGCCGGCGGCGGGATTTTCGGCATAGAGGCGGGCTTCGAACGCCCAGCCGTTCATGGCGATCTCGTCCTGCAATTTCGGCAGCGGTTCGCCGCTAGCGACCTTCAACTGCCAGAGCACCAGATCCTCGCCAGTAATTGCCTCGGTGACCGGGTGTTCCACCTGGAGGCGGGTGTTCATCTCCATGAACCAGATGCGATCTTCGCGCAGGCCTTCCGAGGCATCGGCGATGAATTCGATGGTGCCGGCGCCGACATAATTCACCGCTCTTGCGGCTTTCACTGCGGCATCGCAGATTGCCGCGCGCGTTGAGGCATCGAGGCCGGGGGCAGGGGCCTCCTCGATAACCTTCTGGTGACGGCGCTGCAGCGAACAGTCACGTTCGAAGAGATGAACGCAATTGCCGAGCGTATCGGCGAAAACCTGCACCTCGATATGGCGCGGATTGGCGATATAGCGTTCGATCAGAACGCGGTCGTCGCCAAAGGAAGCGGCCGCTTCACGGCGACAGGAGGCGAGAAGTTCGGCGAAATCTTGCGCGCGGTCGACGCGGCGCATGCCCTTGCCGCCGCCGCCAGCGACCGCTTTGATGAGCACGGGATAACCGATGGTGTCCGCCTCGGCCGCCAGCCTTTCTTCGCTCTGGTCCGCGCCCATATAGCCGGGGGTCACGGGCACGCCTGATGCCTGCATCAATTCCTTCGCCGCGTCCTTGAGCCCCATCGCCCGGATGGCGGCGGGCGGTGCGCCGACCCAGATGATGCCGGCCTTTTCCACCGCTTCGGCAAATCCGGCATTTTCCGAAAGGAAACCGTAGCCGGGATGGATCGCCGCAGCGCCGGTTTTCCGGGCGGCCTCGAGGATGCGGGTCTGAGAGAGATAGCTTTCGCGGGCCGGCGAGGGGCCGACGGCGATCGCCTCGTCCGCTTCCCTCACGAAGGGCAGGCCGGCATCGGCCCCGGAATAGACGGCGATGGTGCGGATGCCGAGCACCTTGGCCGAGCGGATGATGCGGCGGGCGATTTCGCCCCTGTTGGCAATGAGAAGACTTTCCATCATCGGCGCTTCACATCCTGAACAGGCCGAAGCGCGGCCCTTTCGGGATCGGCGCATTCAGGCAGGCGGAAAAGGCAAGACCCAGCACATCCCGCGTCTGGCGCGGGTCGATGATGCCGTCGTCCCAGAGGCGAGCGGTGGCATAATAGGGATTGCCCTCGGCCTCGTAGCCGGCGCGGATCGGCGCCTTGAAGGCTTCCTCCTCTTCAATAGGCCAATTCTCACCGCGCGCCTCCATGGAGTCTCGGCGGATGGTGGCGAGCACCGAGGCCGCCTGTTCGCCGCCCATCACGCTGATGCGGCTGTTCGGCCAGGTGAAGAGAAAGCGCGGGCGATAGGCGCGGCCGCACATGCCGTAATTGCCGGCGCCGAAGCTGCCGCCAATGATGACGGTGACCTTCGGCACGCTCGCGGTCGCAACCGCCGTCACCAGCTTTGCCCCATCCTTGGCGATGCCGCCGGCCTCATAGCGGCCGCCGACCATGAAGCCGGAGATGTTCTGCAGAAAGAGCAAGGGTATGCGGCGCTGGCAGGCGAGCTCGATGAAATGCGCGCCCTTCAGCGCGCTTTCGGAAAACAGCACGCCGTTATTGGCGATGACGGCGACGGGCATGCCCCAGATGCGGGCGAAGCCGCAGACCAGCGTGGTGCCGTAGAGCGGCTTGAACTCATGCAGTTCCGAGCCATCGACGATCCGGCCGATGACCTCGCGCACATCATAGGGCGAGCGCACATCCTCCGGGATCAGGCCGCAGAGATCCTCGGGATCGAGTTTCGGCGGCCGTGGCTTCTGCAGGTCGATATCAATGGCCTTCACGCTGTTGAGAGTGGCTGCGATATCACGCACGAGCAGCAGCGCATGTTCGTCGTTTTCGGCGACATGATCGACGACGCCGGAGCGGCGGCCATGGGTTTCGGCGCCGCCGAGCTCTTCGGCCGAAATGATCTCGCCGGTCGCGGCCTTCACCAAAGGCGGGCCGGCAAGGAAGATCGTGCCCTGATTGCGCACAATGACCGTTTCGTCGGACATGGCGGGCACATAGGCGCCGCCGGCGGTGCAGCTTCCCATCACGCAGGCGATCTGTGGGATTCCCTCGGCCGACATCTGCGCCTGGTTGTAGAAGATCGCGCCGAAATGATCGCGGTCGGGAAAGACCTCAGCCTGATGCGGAAGATTGGCGCCGCCGCTGTCGACGAGATAGATGCAGGGCAGGCGGTTCTGCATGGCGATCTCCTGCGCCCGCAGATGTTTCTTCACCGTCATTGGGAAATAGGCGCCGCCCTTCACCGTCGCGTCATTGGCGACGATCATCACCTCGCGGCCGGACACGCGGCCGATGCCGGCGATGATGCCGGCGCCGGGCGCCTCGTCATCATACATGCCGTTGGCGGCCAGCGTGCCGATCTCCAGGAACGGGCTGCCGGCATCGATGAGCAGCTGGATGCGATCGCGCGGCAGGAGCTTGCCCTTGCCGGTATGGCGCTCGCGCGCCGTTTGCGATCCGCCCTCGCGCGCTTTCGCCGAACGATTGAGGAGTTCGTCGATCAGGGCTTTATTCTTGCTGGCATTGGCCTTGAAGCTGTCGCTGTCGCGATCGATCGCAGTCGAAATCACCGTCATGATGCGATGAGCTCCCGGCCGATCAGGTAGCGGCGGATCTCATTGGTGCCGGCGCCGATATCGTAAAGCTTGGCGTCGCGCAAAAAGCGTTCGACCGGCCATTCCTTGGTATAGCCGGCGCCGCCGAGCGCCTGGATCGCCTCCAGCGACACTTTCACGGCGTTCTCGCTGGCGAAAAGGATCGCGGCAGCAGCATCCGTGCGCGTCGCGCGGCCGGCATCGCAGGCGCGGGCGACGGAATAGACATAGGCGCGCGCCGAATTCAGCGCCACATACATGTCGGCGATCTTGCCCTGCATCAGCTGGAAATCGCCGATCGCTTTGCCGAATTGCTTGCGATCGCGCACATAGGGCAGCACGACATCGAGGCAGGCTTGCATGATGCCGAGCGGCCCGCCGGCAAGCACGGCACGCTCATAATCGAGGCCGGACATCAGGATCTTCACGCCTTCTCCCTCCCGGCCCATCAGCGTCTCGGCCGGCACCGCGCAATCCTCGAACACCAGTTCGGCCGTGTCGCTGCCGCGCATGCCGAGCTTGGAGAGCTTCTTGGAGACGCTGAAACCAGGCAGGCCCTTTTCGATGATGAAGGCGGAAATGCCTTTCGGGCCGGCTGCGGGATCGGTCTTGGCATAGACAACAAGCACATCGGCATGCGGCGCGTTGGTGATCCAGAACTTGGTGCCGTTCAGAATATAGCGGTCGCCCTTCTTCTCGGCACGCAACCGCATGGAGACGACATCGGAACCGGCTCCGACCTCCGACATGGCGAGCGAACCGACATGTTCGCCGGAGATCAGCTTCGGCAGGTGGCGGCGCTTTTGTTCCGGCGAGGCCCAGCGGCGGATCTGGTTGACGCAGAGGTTGGAATGAGCGCCGTAACTCAAGCCGACGGAGGCCGAGGCGCGCGAAACTTCCTCCATGGCGACGACATGATCGAGATAACCGAGACCGGCGCCACCGAATTCTTCCTCGACGGTGATCCCATGCAGGCCGAGCGCACCCATCTCGGGCCAGAGCTGGCGTGGAAACGTGTTGCTTTCGTCGATCTCCACAGCCAGCGGAGCAATATGATCGGCGGCAAACCGCGCCGTCGTTTCACGGATCGCGTCCGCGGTTTCGCCGAGCGAAAAATCAAACATGGCACTCCTCCCGCTGAAATATGTAGCGCGGGTTGCGGCAGGGTCAAAGTGCCCTTGAATGATGCGACCGAAGAACCTTGTGAATTCTTGGCGAGGGCGCGTGAGTGCCATTTTCTTGAAAATATGGGAAATATGGAATATATGGAAATTAAACCGGAGACGATAATCATGCGACAGTTCACGACAGGTGATCTCAATAAACAGATTGGTGATGTCACCGATGTCGCGAGCCGCGAGCCGGTCATTCTTACCCGCCACAACAAGCCACGTTTCGTGCTGATGAGCTATGAGCACTATCAGCGAATGCGCAGCGGCGGGGACCCGCGTCGTGCCCATCACATTTCGGAGATGCCGGACGAGCATGCCGAATTGTTCGGCGAGGCGATTGAGCGGCTGGCGCACGGTGAAGGCTACGACGATGAGCCATGAGTTTCGTCCTGGCGAGGTGGTTACCTATCCCTATCTCTGGGCGTGGCAACAGCAGCGTGGTGAGACCGAGGGGCGCAAACAGCGCCCAGTCTGTGTCGTCATCGCCATCCGCAGTGCGAGCGATGGAAACACGCATCTCGTCCTTCTGGCAATCACCACACAGTCGCCGGAGGTGGGAAGGGTTGCGCTGGAAATTCCCGATATCGAACGCCGGCGCGCCGGTCTCGGTGATCTCAAACAGAGTTGGATCGTCGTCGACGAATATAATTACGATATCGTCGAGCGATCCTGGTACATCGAGCCTCATCAGGCGGTTCTTGGCCGCTTCAGCAAGTCGTTCATGATGAAGATTGCCGCCATGTTCGCGAAAGCGCGAGGCCAGTCAGGGCGGATCAATCGATTCGACTGACAGGCCCTCGATTTCCGCTCCGTCCCGCCGAAAGCCCTCGGGGCTCTTGCCCACCCATTTGCGGAAGGCCCGGAAGAATGCGCTCGGCTCGGAATAGCCGAGCTGCACGGCAATCTCACCGATGGTCATCGACGTGTTCAGCAGCAGTTCGACGGCGAGATCCCGGCGGATGTCGTCCTTGATGGCGGCATAGCTTTGTCCCTCGTCGTGCAGGCGGTGGCGGAGCGTGGAGGGCGGCATGCGCATATCGGCGGCAAGCTTGGTGAAGCTCGACCAGGCAGCCGGTGTGGCCTGGCTCAGGCGGCGGCGGACGGCGGCGGCGATGCCGGCATCATAGCGGTAGCGCACCAGAATATTGGCGGGTGCGCCGCGCAAGAATTGCTTCAAGGCCTGTTCACTGCGTGAGATCGGCAAATCCAGCAAGGCGCTGTCGAAGCCGAGCCGGCTGATGGCTTGCGAGAAACGCACCGGGGCGCCGAAGAAGAGCCGGTAGTCGGCCCCTTGTTTGGGTTCCGCGCAGCGGAAATCGACGAGCCGGATCGGAATGCGCCGGCCGACCAGCCAGCAGATGATGCCGTGCAGGATGATCCAGTAGGTGCGGTAGGCGAAGGCCGAACGCGGGCCGCCGGCATCGCTGAGCTCGATCTCGGCCAGACCGTCGCGGATGACGAGCCGTCCCCGGGGGTCGTCGAGCACGACATCGAGGAAGCGCAGCGCCCGGCGGAGCGCTTGACCCAGCGTCGGCGCATGCAGCACAGAGTGGCAGAGCAGCGTGAAGCTGCCGCTGCGCATCGGTCGTGCGCCCATGCCGAAGAATTCATCGTCGAGCTCGGCAGCAATCGCCAGCCAGAGCGCGCCATAGGTCTCCGCCGAAACCGGCTGATCGACCGGGGATGCCAGGCCGACGCGGGCAAGGACCGGCGCCGTCGGCTTGCCGAGCCGCCGCAGGCTGTCGAGTGCCTCCTCCACGAAGCCCGGCGCGATCATGCGTCGCTCGATCTCGGCCATTCTATCCTCGCTATGGCAAAACTGGCCGAAATTATGGAGCAGTTCTGTCATCGCTTGCAATAGGTGGAGCGAATAGAATCGTATCCGTCGGTTGCGCTTGGAGGGGCGCGGTCGGCAGGGAGGAAGACATTCATGCTGATCCGTGGAGCAAGTTTCATCGTGACCGGCGGCGGCTCCGGCTTGGGTGCGGCAACAGTGCGCGCGCTTGTGGAGGCCGGCGGGCGCGTGACGATTGCCGATCTCAATATGCAAGCGGGGGAAGAGATTGCCCGGGGATTCGGAAGCGATGCCCGCTTCGTCAAGGCCGATGTAACCGATGGCGAGGAGGGGGCGGCGGTGGTTGCCGCTGCCGTCAAAGCCTTCGGCAGCCTGCGCGGTTTGGTGAATTGCGCGGGCGTGGCGCCGGCCGAAAAGGTGATCGGTCGCGACGGACCGCACCGGCTGGAGAGTTTTGCGCGCACGGTCGGCATCAATCTCATCGGCACGTTCAACATGATCCGGCTGGCCGCCGCAGCGATCCAGACGACCGAGCCGGATGCGGAAGGCGAACGCGGCGTCATCGTCAATACGGCCTCGGTTGCCGCCTTCGACGGCCAGATCGGCCAGGCAGCCTATGCCGCCTCCAAGGGCGGGGTGGCGGCGATGACCTTGCCGATCGCCCGCGAGCTTGCACGTCACGGCATTCGCGTCGTGTCGATCGCACCCGGCATTTTCGAGACACCGATGATGGCTGACATGCCAGCAGAGGTTCAGGCGGCGCTCGGCAAGAGCGTGCCCTTTCCGCCGCGGCTCGGCCGTCCGGCGGAATTCGCCGGGCTGGTGCGTCATATCTTTGAAAACAACATGCTGAACGGCGAGGTCATCCGCCTCGACGGCGCATTGCGGATGGGCGCGCGCTGAGCGCGTTGCCCAGAGGAGGAAACATGACATTGCAGGATCCCATCGTCATCGTCGGTGCAGCGCGCACCCCGATCGGCAGCTTTCAGGGAGAGCTGAAGGAGGCGACAGCGCCGGAACTGGGAGCAACGGCGATCCGCGCGGCGCTTGAGCGGAGCCGCGTCGAGGCCGCGGTGATCGAGGAGGTCGTCTTCGGCTGTGTACTGCCGGCGGGGCAGGGGCAGGCGCCGGCGCGCCAGGCGGCGATCCATGCCGGTCTGCCCTTCGCCACGGCGGCGAGCACCGTTAACAAGATGTGCGGCTCAGGCATGAAGGCCGTGATGATGGTGCATGACCTGATCGCCGCCGGCAGCGCTTCTGTAGCGGTTGCAGGTGGCATGGAAAGCATGACCAATGCGCCCTATCTCCTTGACAAGGCCCGTGGCGGCTACAGGCTCGGCCATGGGCGTGTCGTGGATCATATGTTCCTCGACGGGCTGGAGGATGCTTATGACAAGGGGCGCTTGATGGGCAGCTTCGCGGAGGATTGCGCCGAGGCCTATCAGTTCACGCGCGAGGCGCAGGACAGCTACGCCATCACCTCGCTGACGCGGGCGCAGAAGGCGATCGCCGAAGGCTGTTTCGAAAGCGAGATCGTGCCGGTCACGGTAAAATCGAGCAAGGCCGAGCAGGTGGCGAGCCGCGATGAACAACCCGGCAAGGCGAAGCTCGACAAGATCCCGACGCTGAAGCCCGCCTTCCGCGAGGGCGGCACGGTGACTGCCGCCAATTCCAGCTCGATCTCCGATGGCGCGGCAGCCCTGGTGCTGATGCGCCGTTCCGAGGCGGAGCATCGCGGCCTGAAGCCGCTCGCCACCATCCTCGGCCATGCCACGCATTCACAGGCGCCCAATCTTTTCGCCACCGCACCGATCGGCGCGCTGCAGAAACTGTCCGATCGCACCGGCTTGCCACTGTCGGAGGTCGATCTGTTCGAAATCAACGAGGCTTTCGCCGTCGTCGCCATGGCGGCGATGCACGATCTCAACCTGCCGCATGAAAAAGTGAACGTGCATGGCGGCGCCTGCGCGCTCGGCCATCCGATCGGCGCTTCAGGAGCCCGGATTCTGGTGACGCTGCTTGCGGCGCTGGAGCGATACGACCTGAAGCGCGGCATGGCCGCGCTCTGCATCGGCGGCGGCGAGGCGACCGCCGTTGCCATCGAACGGCAATAGGAGAGGGAGAGAACAGATGATCCTTTCCGACCTCCAGCAGCAGATCTCAGATCTCGCCCGCGACTTTGCCCGCGACCGGCTGGCCCCGGGGGCAGCCAAACGCGACCGGGAGCATCTCTTCCCGCGCGAGGAACTGAAGGAAATGGGCGAACTCGGGCTGCTCGGCATGCTGGTGCCGGAAGCCTATGGCGGATCGGATACCGGTGTGATTGCTTATGCGGCGGCGCTGGAGGAAATTGCCGCGGGCGACGGACCGTGTTCGACGATCATGAGCGTGCATAGCTCCGTCGGCTGCGTGCCGATCCTGAAATTCGGCACCGAGGAGCAGCGGCAGCGCTTCCTGCCGAAACTGGCCAGCGGCGAATGGATTGGCGGCTTTGCGCTGACCGAGCCGCAGGCCGGTTCCGATGCCTCCAACCTGAAGACCCGGGCGCGGCGTAACAGTGACCACTACGTGCTCGACGGCTCCAAGCAATTCATCACCTCTGGCAAGAACGGCGACGTCATCATCGTCTTTGCCGTCACCGATCCCGATGTCGGCAAGAAGGGCATCACCGCCTTCATCGTGCCGACGGATACACCGGGCTACGAGGTGATCCGGGTCGAGGAAAAACTTGGGCTGCATTCCTCCGATACCTGCCAGATCGCCTTCAACGGCATGCGCATCCCGGCAGAACTCAGGCTAGGTGCGGAAGGCGAAGGTTACCGCATCGCGCTCGCCAATCTCGAGGGCGGGCGGATCGGCATCGCGGCACAGGCCGTCGGCATGGCGCGGGCGGCCTTCGAAGCGGCGCGCGACTACGCCCGGGAGCGTACGGCCTTCGGCAAGCCGATCTTTGAGCACCAGGCCGTTGCCTTCCGCCTTGCCGATATGGCGGTGCGGATCGAGGCGGCGCGGCAGCTCGTCTTTCACGCCGCCTCCCTCAGGGAGGCCGGACTGCCCTGCCTGTCGGAAGCCTCGATGGCGAAGCTCTTTGCCTCCGAGATGGCCGAGCGCGTCTGTTCCGATGCGATCCAGATCCATGGCGGTTATGGCTACATGGCCGATTATCCGGTCGAGCGCATCTACCGCGATGTGCGCATCTGCCAGATCTATGAAGGAACGAGCGACGTGCAGCGCATGGTGATTGCCCGCAATCTATAAGCACCATATCCGACCCTGCTTCCGGAGGAGAGGAGCAAGGCCGGCAAAGGGAGGAAAGAAAAGACATGGTGGATTCCGCTCGTTTGAGCCTGCACGTCCCCGAACCCGCCGTCCGCCCGGGCGGTCAGCCCGATTTTTCCAATGTCAAGATTGCCAAGGCCGGTTCGGTGCCGCGGCCGGAGGTGGATGTCGCATCCGAAGATATTCGTGACCTCGCCTATTCCATCATCCGCGTTTTGAACCGCGAGGGCGAGGCGGTCGGTCCCTGGGCCGGTTCGCTCTCCGATGAGGCGTTGCTGACCGGGCTTCGCAACATGATGAAGCTGCGTGCCTTCGACGCCCGCATGCTGATGGCGCAGCGGCAGGGCAAGACCTCCTTCTACATGCAGCATCTCGGCGAAGAAGCCGTCAGCTGCGCCTTCCGCAAGGCGCTCGAAAAGGGAGACATGAATTTCCCGACCTATCGCCAGGCAGGCCTGCTGATTGCCGACGACTATCCGATGGTCGAGATGATGAACCAGATCTACTCGAACGAGAGCGATCCTCTGCGCGGCCGGCAACTGCCGATCATGTATTCCTCCAAGGAGCACGGCTTCTTCACCATCTCAGGCAATCTCGCCACCCAATATGTGCAGGCTGTCGGCTGGGCGATGGCCTCGGCGATCAAGAACGACAGCCGCATTGCCGCCGCCTGGATCGGCGACGGATCGACGGCGGAATCGGATTTCCACTCGGCGCTCGTTTTCGCCTCGACCTACAAGGCGCCGGTCATTCTCAACATCGTCAACAATCAGTGGGCAATCTCCACCTTCCAGGGCATTGCCCGCGGCGGTTCCGGCACTTTCGCCGCCCGCGGCCTTGGCTTCGGTATTCCGGCGCTGCGTGTCGACGGAAACGACTATCTCGCCGTCCATGCCGTCGCCCATTGGGCGGCCGAGCGCGCGCGGCGCAATCTCGGCCCGACGCTGATCGAATATGTGACCTATCGCGTCGGCGCGCATTCGACTTCCGACGATCCGAGCGCCTATCGGCCCAAGACGGAATCGGAGGCCTGGCCGCTCGGCGACCCCGTGCTGCGGTTGAAGAAACATCTGATCATCAAGGGCGCATGGTCGGAGGAACGGCATGTGCAGGCCGAAGCCGAAATCATGGACGAGGTGATCGAGGCGCAGCGCCAGGCGGAGGCGCATGGCACGCTGCATGCCGGGGGCAGGCCTTCGGTGCGCGACATTTTCGAGGGCGTCTATGCCGAGATGCCGCCGCATATCCGCCGCCAGCGACAGAAGGCGGGGTACTGACATGGCCAGAATGACGATGATCGAGGCCGTGCGCAGCGCCATGGACGTCTCGATGGCACGTGACGACAACGTCGTCGTTTTCGGCGAGGATGTCGGTTATTTCGGCGGCGTCTTTCGCAGCACACAGGGCCTGCAGGCAAAATACGGCAGAACACGCTGCTTCGATACGCCGATCAGCGAATCCGGCATCGTCGGCACGGCGATCGGCATGGCGGCCTACGGGCTGAAACCCTGTGTCGAAATCCAGTTCGCCGATTACATGTATCCGGCCTATGACCAGCTGACGCAGGAGGCGGCGCGCATCCGTTACCGTTCCAACGGCGATTTCACCTGCCCGATCGTCGTGCGCATGCCGACCGGCGGCGGTATCTTCGGCGGCCAGACGCACAGCCAGAGCCCGGAGGCGCTTTTTACCCATGTCTGCGGGCTGAAGGTGATCGTGCCTTCCAATCCCTATGACGCCAAAGGCTTGCTGATCGCGGCGATCGAGGATCCCGATCCGGTCATGTTCCTGGAGCCGAAGCGCCTCTATAACGGCCCCTTCGACGGCCATCACGAGCGGCCGGTGACGCCCTGGTCGAAACACGACCTCGGAGAGGTGCCCGATGGCCACTACACCATCCCGATCGGCAAGGCCGAAGTGCGGCGCGCGGGATCGGCGGTGACGGTCGTTGCCTACGGCACCATGGTGCATGTGGCGCTTGCCGCGGCCGAGGATGCCGGCATCGATGCCGAAGTGATCGATTTGAGAAGCCTGCTGCCGCTCGATCTCGATACGATCGTCAAATCGGTCTCGAAGACGGGACGCTGCGTCGTCGTGCATGAGGCAACCCTGACATCCGGCTTCGGCGCCGAGGTGGTAGCACTGGTGCAGGAGCATTGCTTCTATCATCTCGAAGCGCCGGTGGTGCGCGTTGCCGGCTGGGACACGCCCTATCCGCATGCGCAGGAGTGGGACTATTTCCCCGGTCCCGGCCGGGTCGGGCGGGCGCTTGCCGAAGTCATGGAGGCCTGAGCCATGGGCGAATTCATCATCAAGATGCCCGATGTCGGGGAGGGGGTCGCCGAGGCCGAGATCGTAGAATGGCATGTGAAGACCGGAGATCCCGTCCGCGAGGACATGGTGATCGCCGCTGTCATGACCGACAAGGCCACGGTGGAAATTCCGTCTCCTGTCAATGGCACAGTCACCTGGCTTGCCGGCGAGGTCGGAGACCGTATTGCGGTCAAGGCTCCGCTGGTGCGGATCGAGACGGCGGGAAATGTCGGCGAGGTTCAGCCCGTAGGGATTTCGCAGACGCCGATTACTGAGACGCCCAAGGCCGAGATTGCAAAACCTGCTCCGGCAGCGCCAACTCCTGCGGCGATACCAGTGCCTGCGGCGCCGCCGCCGCCGGCCGAAAAGCCGCTTGCCGCTCCCTCGGTGCGGCTCTTCGCCAGGGAAAGCGGTGTCGATCTCAGGCAGGTGCAGGCGACAGGACCAGCCGGGCGTATCCTGCGCGAGGATATCGAGCAATTCCTAAGCCAAGGGACCGCGCCTGCAACGGCAAAGAACGGCTTTGCCAGGAAGACGGCGACCGAGGAGATCAAGCTGACCGGCCTGCGCCGCCGCATTGCCGAGAAGATGGTGCTTTCCGCCTCGCGCATCCCCCACATCACCTATGTGGAGGAAGTGGATATGTCCGCGCTCGAGGAGTTGCGCGCGACGATGAACGGCGATCGCAGGCCTGATCATCCGAAGCTGACGGTTCTGCCCTTCCTGATGCGGGCGCTGGTCAAGGCCATCTCCGAGCAGCCTGACGTCAACGCCACTTTCGACGACGATGCCGGCATCATCACGCGCCATAGTGCCGTGCATATCGGCATCGCCACGCAGACGCCGGCCGGTCTGACCGTTCCGGTGGTGCGGCATGCCGAAGCCCGCGGCATCTGGGATTGCGCCGCCGAGATGAACCGGCTGGCGGAAGCGGCGCGATCGGGTACTGCGACACGTGATGAGCTGTCCGGCTCCACCATCACCATCAGTTCGCTCGGCGCGCTCGGCGGCATCGTCTCGACACCCATCATCAATCATCCTGAGGTGGCGATCATCGGCGTCAACAAGATCGCCACACGACCGGTCTGGGATGGCACGCAGTTCGTGCCGCGCAAGATGATGAACCTCTCCTCCAGCTTCGATCACCGCATCATCGACGGCTGGGATGCGGCAAACTTCGTGCAGCGCATCCGCACGCTCATCGAAACGCCTGCGCTCATTTTTATCGAAAGCTGAGATCCATGAAAGAGATCGTCTGCAAGCTCCTCGTCATCGGCGCCGGTCCGGGAGGTTATGTCTGCGCCATTCGCGCCGGGCAGCTCGGCATCGATACCGTCATCGTCGAGGCCGGCAAGCCGGGTGGCACCTGCCTGACGGTCGGCTGCATTCCCTCCAAGGCGCTGATCCATGCGGCCGAGGAATTCGACGCGACGCAAAAGATGCTTGCCGGCAAGAACCCGATGGGCATCCGCGTCGAAGGCGCGTCGATCGATCTCGGCAGGACGATTGCCTGGAAGGACGGGATCGTCGGCCGGTTGACGAGCGGTGTTTCAGGGCTGCTGCAGAAGGCGCGAGTCAAGATCGTCCACGGCCGAGCCCATTTCCGCGACGGCAAAACGGTGGAGGTGGAGACAGAAACCGGCCAGCAGATCATCCGCGCCGAGACCGTGGTGATCGCCACCGGTTCCGATCCGGTGGAGCTTTCGAACTTGCCTTTCGGCGGCCGCGTCATGTCCTCGACAGAGGCGCTGTCGCTAACGGAGCTGCCGAAAAAACTCGTCGTGATCGGCGGCGGTTATATCGGGCTGGAGCTCGGGACCGCCTTTGCCAAGATCAGGTCTGATGTGACGGTCGTCGAGGCGACGCCGCAGGTGTTGCCGCAATATGATGCCGAACTGGTGCGGCCTGTCATGCGCAAGCTGACTGAAGGCGGTATCCGGCTGTTGACAGGCGCGAAGGCGATCGGCCTTGCCGACAATGGCGAGGCGTTGGTCGTCGAAACGGCTGATGGCCGGCGTGAGACCCTGCCGGCCGACCGTATCCTCGTCACCGTCGGCCGCCGCCCAAGAACCGCAGGATCCGGTCTCGAAGAGCTCGATCTCGATCGTGCCGGGCCTTATCTGAGGATCGACGACCGTTGCCGCACCTCGATGCGCGGCATCTATGCGATCGGCGATGTGACCGGCGAGCCGATGCTTGCCCATCGGGCCATGGCGCAAGGCGAGATGGTGGCGGAAATCATCGCCGGGAAGAAGCGCGCCTGGGACAAGCGATGCATCCCCGCCATCTGCTTCACCGACCCGGAGATCGTCAGCGCCGGCCTGTCGGCGGTGGACGCGAGGGCGCAAGGCTATGAAATCCGCACCGGCCAGTTTCCGTTCAGCGCCAACGGACGGGCAATGACGATGCTGTCTGAAGAAGGCTTCGTGCGCGTCGTGGCCCGCGCCGACACCAATCTCGTGCTCGGCCTACAGGCGGTGGGAGCCGGGGTCTCCGAGCTCTCGGCGGCTTTTGCGCTGGCTATCGAGATGGGTGCGCGCCTGGAAGACATCGCCGGCACCATCCACGCGCATCCGACCCGCAGCGAAGCGGTCATGGAGGCGGCGCTGAAAGCTTTGGGAAGCGCTCTGCATATCTGAGCCGAAGCCTGAGACCGTGGCCATCCGAACGGTGAGGCGCTCCGGGATGATTGCAGCGCGTCTCTTTCCGGCTTCCTTGCCAGTCGCAGCAAGGAAGTCTGTGTGGCAATGGCGAGTTGCCATCAGCGGCGGATATCGATGGCTTGGCGTGGCATTTTCTCGGCGTTTTGCAGGCGGCAATGAACCTGACACAGGCAGGCGCGAGCGGCCGCGTGCTGCGGCGCGTCATCGACCTCGGGATGTCGGCATGGCCGCTGAAATAGCAGATGCGGGGAATGCACGGGAGCGAGCTTCGTGACAGATCATAGCGGTTTCAGGAAGCAGGCTTCTAGGGACCTGCGTCTTGATAACGATCATGAGAAATTGGCTCGTTTCACCACTCAATATACTGGGTGGGCCAAGAGTTCTTATCCCATCAAGAGCACTAAACAGGCGAGGCCCCGGCTGAGTCGAGCGCTTGACAACGATTGCTTCGAGTCTTTCTCGCAACACCTAAGCGGGAACTGTAATCTTGGACGGATTTGGCTGGATTAGAGCGATTCAGTTGCGGTATCCGTAGGACTGCGAAGCGATTTGCGCGAGCGGGACAGCTAGAGACAGCACGTCCGCATCTCCTGAAGTAGGACCTTGATGAACGCGGATATGATAGCCGCCTGGGCGGTGGAAAATGGATTCCATGCGATGGATTCCGGGAATTATCGTCGCCATGACGATGCAGGTGTGATCACGATCGAGATAAAGAGGATGTCATTCCTCCTCATCGATGAGAGGCAAGGATTGCGACCGCGCCTCATATCGCGGTTGTTCAAAGACATATCCCTCGCAAGCGGGAGCGGCCGCTTGCAGGGTCTTCTTCGTGACCGCAATCCCAATCATTGAGTCCTGACGCGATCCCCCAGCCTAGCCAATTCAGGTGGCCGATCATGGCTGACGCCGATGAGCACCGTCGCAAACGTTCAACACGTTCAGTATTTCTTCTTGCGAACGATCTTGTTGCCGCGGGGTCCGCTCACGACCGGTGTTCGGTCGCGGTTTTCGGCAAGCAGGTTCCGCCAGCGTTCCAGGCGATCGGCGACCAGGGCACCGCTTGCGACAGCTGCCTGGACCGCGCACCCCGGTTCATGGGCATGGGTGCAATCGCGAAAGCGGCAAAGCGGCGCCAGTTCAGTTATTTCAGCAAAGAGGGTGTCTATACCGTCGGCAACATCACTCACGTAAAGCGTTCTTATTCCCGGCGTATCGATGACCCAGCCGCCGCCTGAAATTGCATGCAGGGATCGCGCCGTGGTTGTGTGTCGGCCCTGCGCGTCATATTCGCGGATGGTGCCTGTCTTTTGCTTTGTGTCAGATTCAGGCCCGGTCATGGTGTTCACCAGCGTTGATTTTCCGACACCAGAAGATCCCACCAACGCAACCGTCTGGCCAACGCCGCACCAGGGCCTCAACAGGGAAACGGCGTCCGCGGAGCGCCCATTCAAGGCAATGACAGGCAGGTCGCGCTGCAAAGCTTCGGCTTGCGCCTGGAACAAGCCGGCATCTTCCGCGGTGTCAGCCTTCGTCAGCACAATCACCGGATTGCTCCCGGCCTGGTTGGCCATGATCAGGTAACGTTCCAGCCGAGCAAGATTAAAATCGGCATTGCACGAGGTCACGATCAACAGGGTGTCGACGTTGGCGGCAACAAGTTGCTGGCCACGCCCGCCTTCCGGGCGTCGTTGAAAGACGCTTTTTCGGTCGAGACGTCTGATAAGCATGTCAGTCAGTGCATCGGCAAGAACCCAGTCGCCGACCGCGTAGTCACCTGTACTGGTATTGGATGGAAATTCGAGTCCGACCGGCCCGGTGACATCGATTGCCTCGATGCGTGCCCGGTGAACTGAAGCGATGCGTCTGGGGATCAAGTCCGCTTCGCTGGGCTGGACTTGGTCCGCGAAGAATTCAGACCACCCAAGCAGTTCCAGCGGCGAAGAAAGTTGGGAGCTGGTCAAATCCTGTTCCACATTCGTTAAGGCTGACACAAAGGGTTTTTCAATGATCTTCCGCGGCTCCTCGCCTAGCTGCGTGGATGATCCCGTTTTGGCAACGAGGTTGCGTAAGCAGCAGCTTCGCCGGGGTATGGGAAATCGTCCCCGAGCTGACGGTCGCCGTCGTAGACTTTGAAGCTAGGCCCTTCAACTTCAACGATCTTATAGCCATTCACGTATTCGATCTTCGGTGTTTTCCAGCCCATCAAAAGCTCTCCAGTCCGGTCCGAGGTTTCTCTCTGAAGATGGTGCCAAGACCTCACACTCGGCGGTCTATGACCTATCAGGTACTTCACGATTAGCCAACGCCGGTTCGATCCGCTCAAGGCCTGCAGGTACATACCTGTAATTCGGAGCGGAAGGTCGACCCATTATAGGCAAAGCTCTTCATACTGATTTTCAAATGTAATTCGACGCCAGGCAGAGGTCCCGGCCATCGCCGATCATGACCCTGAAGCGCCAAGGCCGTCCACTGGGACTCTCGGCAACTTTCGAAACCGTAGCGGAATGATACCCAATGCGAAGAACGTCGCCGATCTGCGAGGAGTCCATGCTTCGGAAGGGTCTTGCGGCCCCTCTCATCAATTATTAGCTTTTTCCCGCTTCTGTGCGTTTGAAGGCGTCTCGCCGGCGCACAACGCCATAACTCATGCCCCGGAAGAGATCCCGATCGCCAGTCCGTCGCCACGTGGATCATGCGCGCCGGTCGCCATGCCGTCCTCGTCGATAACGATCACACCTGCCTGCCCTGCAAGCGGGCTCTGCGCCTCGATCGGTGACAGTGCGTGGCCTCGTGCGGCCAGTTCGGCAAACACCGTTTCGCCGGCATCGCTTTCCAGCTTGAGGCTGTCACGGCTGTCGGAAAAGGTCTTGCCGAGAAGAAAGCGTGGACCGGCCAGCGCTGCTGCTGGTTCCTCGTCGAAGTCGATCAGCCGGGTCAGCACCATTGCCAGCGTCTGCGGCTGGCCGTCGGCGCCTTGCGTGCCATAAAGCAGGGCGGGCCTGCCGTTGCGCAGGCCGAGGCCGGGATTCAATGTATAGAAAGGCCGCTTGCCGGGTGCGATGGCATTGACGTGCTTGGGATCGGACGAAAAGGCCGCCCCGCGGTTCTGCCAGAGAATACCGGTATCACCGACCACCACGCCGCTGCCCCAGTCGAAATAGGTGCTCTGCAAGACGCTGACGCTGCCGCCCTCTGCGTCGGTTGCGGCGAAGAACACGGTGTCGCCGCTGCGAAACGGCGCCGGCCATTCGAGCGCTCGTGCTGGATCAATGGAGGCTGCCGCCTGCGCAAGATGCTGCGTGCTCAGCCATTCCTCCACCGGCTGCGGCACGACATCTGGATCGGCAATGCCGCCGCGGTCGAGGAAGGCGCGTTTGACGGCTTCGACGCAGAGATGGAGATGATCGGCGCTGCCGGCCTTTTGGCTGGCAAGATCGAAATGGGCGAGAATGCCCATGATCGCCAGTGTCAACAGACCCTGTGTCGGCGGCGGCGGCGCAAGCAGCTCGAAGCCGCGATACGAGAGACTGACGGGTGGCGCTTCGCGCGTTCGGGTTGCCTTGAGATCGTCGCTGGTCAGCGCAGAGCCCACGGCCTGCAGGCCCGCCGCAATCCTCGTGCCGAGTTCGCCTTCGTAGAATGAACGCGGCCCATCACGGGCAATTAGCGAAAGCGATAGCGCCAAATTCTCCTGCCGGAACAGGCTGCCCGTTTCCGGCGCCGCGCCATCCGGCATGAAAAGTGCGGCAAAACCCGGCCAGCCGGCTGCCTCCGCCTGCCGGAAGCCAAGCCAGAAGCTCTGCGAACGCGTAACAGGAAATCCCTCTTCGGCATGACGGATCGCATCGGCAAGCAAGACTGGGAAATCGATCTTTCCGCGCCAGTGCCGTGCGGAATAGTCATGCGCGTGCCGCCAGGCATCGACGGCGCTGGCCGAGGTCAGCGCCGAAAGCGGTCCGCGCAGCGGAATACTGTCGCCGAAATCCGGCAGTTCCCGCGCTGCTTGCCCGATGCCGAGAAAACATGTTTTCCGCCCGCTGCGATCGGCAACGATCCAGACGGAATCGCCGCCAAGACCGCAGAAATGCGGATAGACGACGGCAATCGTGCTGCCGATGGCGATCGCAGCCTCAAGCGCATTGCCGCCGGCTCGCAGGATCGCCGCGCCTGCCTCGCTCGCCAGCGCATGTGGGCTTGTTACCATGCCGCCGCGCCCGGCTGCCTGTCTCGTGGAATCCCGTTCTGCCGGTGTCGTCACGCTCAACTCTCGCTCGGTCTATGGCCTGTAAAGCGCACGATAGGTCCGATAACCCCGATCATAAACCGCTGCATTGTCGGGATTGGGGAGGATTCTGTCACCTTGGCCGACAAAGGCCGTCACGCCGGACCAATCCTCGGTCAATCCCGCACCGATCGCCGCTGCCCAGGCGACACCGAGGCAGGAGCCGGGATGGCCGGTGAGACCCTGCAGTGGCTGCTGCAGCACGTCGGAAACGATCTGCATCCAGATGCGGCTCTGCGATCCTCCGTCGGAAACGATGAAACGCGTTGTCGGATGGCCGATGTCGTTCAGCACGTCGATATGATGGCGCAGTGCATAGGCGTAGGCTTCCAGCATCGCCCGCCAGAGATGGCCGATATGATGCGACAGCGTCAGCCCGTCGATCAGGCCGCGCGCACCGGCATCATGGATCGGCGTCTTCTCGCCGAGGAAGTAAGGCAGGATCGTCAGCCCGTCCGCGCCGGGCGCGCATGCCGCCGCCAGCCGATCGAGATAGTGGTGCGCGGATATTCCCTCCGCCTTTGCCGCGATCTCCTCGCGTCCGGCGAAGGTGCTGATGAACCAGTTGAGCCCCGAGCCGCCGGTCGACATGCAGCCGTTCGGCATGTAAAGCCCCGGAACCAGATGATAATCGAGAAACATGCGAGGATCGGGCCGCACGACATCCGTTGCCGTCAGGATATCGACGGCACCCCCGAATTTCAGCAGCACGTCGCCCGCCTTGTTGATCCCTGCGCCGAAGGCCGAGGCGATCATGTCGGCTGCCCCGCCGATAACAGGCGTTCCGGGTGCGAGCCCCGTCGCCTTGGCCGCCTCATCGGTCACGTGGCCAAGCACCTCATGCGAAGCGGCCTTCCTCGGAATGGCGTCCCGCCGCACTCTGGCAAGCCCGATCAGTTCGTCATCGAGCCTGTCGGTATTGATATCGACGAAGCCCGCTTCCAGCGCCCAGTTCTGCTCGATGGCCTTTTCGCCGGTTAGCTTCCAGTTGATGAAATCATAGGAGCCCATGACCGTGGCGACGCGCTCGAAGACCGCGGGCTCATGCCGGGCGATCCAGCGAAGCTTCGCCGTCACCAGCTGCTGGTTGATGCCGTTTCCTGCCCTGGCGAGAAAATCCGCTTCGTTCCATTCGGCCCTAAGTTCCTCGACCTCCTTGCCGCAGCGCCCGTCGCTCTGCTGGATGCTCGGCCTCAGCACGTAGCCGGCGTCATCAAGCAGCACGACGGCCGGCAGCATGCCGGTCACGCCGACGGCCGAGATTTGCCTAGCCTCGATCCCGCTCGTTGCAATCAGTTCCCTGATGATCTCGCAGACATTCGACCACCATTGCGCCGGGTCTTCCTCGGCCCAGCCGTGCTGCGGTGAATGAAGCGTCGACGGCCGTGAGGTGAGGCCGAGCACGCGGTTCGGCAGTTCGATCAAGATGCCGATGGTGGAGGTGGTGCCGATATCGAGGCCGAGCGTGATGGACATGGCGGTTCCTCTCGTTCAGCGCAGCGCCTCGACGATCTCCATGAAGCGCTTTACCCGGTCGCCGTCGACCGGGTTCCAGGTATTGCCGTCCACCTTGAAATGCGTGCCGATGATGACGCCGCTGGCAACGCTCAATATGTCGCGCACATTGTCCTTGTTGACGCCGGTATTGGCAAAGACGGGGACATCCTTGACCGTTTCGCAGACACGCCTGAGGTCCGATTGATCGACCGCCTGTCCAGTCAGCGGTCCCGACACCAGGATGGCGTCGGCGAGCGACGAGAACACGGCGCTCTTCGCCCTGAGTTCAATCGGTCGCTGGTCCAGCGAATGGGCAAATTCCGCGTTGATGTTGAAGAGCATCTTCATCTCGTCGCGGCCGAGGCTATGTCGCAGCCGTGCCGCCTTGGCGCAATCCGGCTGCCAGATGCCCATGTCGGAGGCGAAGACGCCGGTGAAGATCTCGCGAACGAAGCTCGCGCCCGTCACCGCGCCGATCGCAACGCTTGCCGAGGGATCCCAGAGATAGTTGACGCCGAACGGCACGGTCAGATGCGGCTTCACCCGCTCGACGATCGACGTCATTGCCGCCAGCCCTTCCGGCGGGGCCTGGAAGACGTAGGGCCGGTCGTTCTCATTGCCGAACATGATGGCGTCGACGCCGCCCGCCTGCAGCTTCTCGATGTCGGAAAGCACGTCGTCGACGAGCTTGTTCACACCGGTGGCGGCGTCATAGGCGGGCGAGCCGGGCAGGGCTCCGATATGCGCCATCGCGATGACCGCCTTCTTCTTGACGCCAAAAAAGTCGAAGACCATGCGGGAACTCCCTGAAGCGAAATCGAATGGAACAGTCATCCGCCGGGGGACGGATGCGGGAAAGGGCAAATTAAAGCAGCGGCTGCTCCTCGGGCGCGATGCGCACATCGACGCCAGCGGCGGCGAGCGCATCGGCAAGATCGGCCGGCGGCATGGCATCGGTGATCAGCATGTCGAATTGCTGCAGCGGCGCGATATGCACCAGCGACATACGCTTGAACTTGGTGGAATCGCAAAGCACCACCTTCTGCGTGGCGCGGCGCAGATAGACCCGCTTCATGTCGGTGTCCTCGAAGGAATAGTCGTAAATTCCCTGCGCCGTAATCCCGGACACGCCAACGAAGGCGATGTCGAACCAGAGTTCCTCGAATTGCGAAACGGCCGATTGGCTGCTGATCGCCATTTCCTCGCCACGCATGCGCCCGCCCGGCAGGTAGACCTCGCCAAAGCCGGTGCCGAGCTGCACGGCGTTGCGCACGCCATTGGTGAAGATCTTCGTATGCGGCTGGTTGAGCAGCAGGCCGGACAGCAGATAGGTCGTGGTGCCGACGTCGAGTGCCAGGGTGCGTGCTCCGGCGGCAACGCCTGCCGCCGCCATCGCGATGGTCCGCTTCGCGGCGGCATTGCGCGTCAGCCGGGATTCGAAAGTCGGCTCCTCGCGGTCGACAGCCTCGTTGGCGATCGGCTCGAAGGCCTTGCCGCTGCGCACCGCGCCGCCATGGGTGCGCACCAGCCTGCCATCCTTTTCGAGTTCGATCAGGTCGCGGCGGACGGTCATTTCGGAAACGGCAAGCTGGGAGGCGACATCGCTGACGGAGACCGCGCCTTTGCGGGCCAGTGTCTCCAGGATGCGCGCATGCCGCACCTGGGCCAGAACCTTCGGTTTTTCCGCTGCGGCGACCATCTGCTGTTCCGCGTCCATGATACCGTTCTCACCCTCCCGCCGTCGCAACATCGTGGCTACGATTGTCTGATTGTTGCTCCCTATGTATCGAATGACTCGAACAAATTCAAACATAAATTTTTCTTGTTGTGTATGATTTTGTTGTTATATGATCGGTGATGTTTCCAGTCGATGAGGGCGAACATGCAGTCTCCGAGCTTTCCAGAACTATCCGGCAAGCGTGCGATCGTCACCGGCGGGGCGACTGGGATAGGGCGTGCGATCGCGACCTCGCTCTCCCGCCAGTCGATCCAGGTGGCGATCTGCGACATCAACCTGGCGGCCGCCGAACAGACGGCGGCCGAGATCGGCAACGGCGCCACTGCCTATGCGATCGACGTTCGCAAGCGCGCCTCCGTCGAGGCGACCTTTTCCGAGGTGGTCGAGAGGACGGGCGGTTACGAGATCCTCTGCGCCAATGCCGGCGTCTCCACGATGCAGCATGCGCTGGAACTGACCGACGAGGAGTGGGACTATAATTTCGACGTCAACATTCGCGGCATCTTCCTGACCAACCAGATTGCTGCTCGCCGTTTCACGAGCACCGGGACCGGCGTCATCGTCAACACCGCCTCGCTCGCCGCAAAGATCGGCGCACCGTTGCTGGCTCATTATTCCGCCAGCAAGTTCGCCGTGCTCGGCTGGACGCAGGCGCTCGCCCGCGAGCTCGCGACTTCGGGCGTTCGCGTCAACGCCGTCTGCCCCGGTTTCGTCAAGACCGGCATGCAGGAACGCGAGATCGCCTGGGAAGCGAGCCTGCGCGGCGTCACGCCCGAACGCGTCGTTGCGGATTATATCGCCCAGACGCCGCTCGGCCGGCTGGAAACGCCTGAAGACGTGGCCGACGTCGTCGTTTTCCTCTGCTCGAATTCGGCCCGCTTCATGACCGGGCAGGGCGTCAACGTCACCGGCGGCGTCTACACGACCTGACCCGTCCAGGACCTGCAACAGGCCTCCCCGTTCAGCAAGGAAAGAGCATGGCTGAAATCGTCTTCGACCAGATCAGCAAGAGCTATGGCGATGGCTATGCGGCGATCCGCAATCTGGACATGACCATCCGCGACAGCGAATTCCTGGTCCTCGTCGGCCCCTCCGGCTGCGGCAAGTCGACGGCGCTGCGTATGATCGCCGGCCTGGAGGAGATCACCGATGGCCGCCTGACGATCAACGGCGCCATCGTCAACGACCTTGCCCCGCGCGATCGCGATATTGCCATGGTCTTCCAGTCCTACGCGCTTTACCCGCATCTGACGGTGGCCGAGAATATCGGCTTCGGCCTTCGCGTTCGCGGCCTCGACAAGGCCGACATCACCCGCAAGGTGCAGGAGACGGCAAAGCTCCTGGAGCTCGAGGACTATCTCGCCCGCAAGCCCGCCCAACTCTCCGGCGGCCAGCGCCAGCGCGTCGCCATGGGCCGGGCGCTCGCCCGCAGCCCTCAGGCTTTCCTGATGGACGAGCCGCTCTCCAACCTCGATGCTCGCCTGCGTGGCCAGATGCGTGCCGAAATCGCCCGCATGCAGAAGATGTCGGGCATCACCACGGTCTATGTCACCCACGACCAGGTCGAAGCCATGACCATGGGTGATCGCGTCGCCGTCATGAAGAGTGGGGTCCTGCAGCAGCTCGGCACGCCGCGCAGCCTCTATGATCAGCCGGCCAATCTCTTCGTCGCAAGCTTCATGGGCTCGCCGGCGATGAACCTACTGGCGACCGATCTCTTCGCGACGGAGAACGGCCCCGAGGCTCGCTTCGGCCAGGCCTCCATCCTTTTCTCGGGCGAGGTGCTCGCCGAGCGGCCGCGCATCGCCGCCGCCGCCGGGCGTGCCGTTGTGCTCGGCATCCGACCGGAAGCATTCCAGCCGGTCGACGCAGGCGGTCTCCCTGGAACCGTTGCCTTCGTCGAGGATCTTGGCGCCAACCTGCTCGTTCACGTCGATGTCGAGGCTGCCGACCGGTTGAAGTCGCTTTCGGCCGAAGAGGACGATGTGACGCTGTCCGCCCCGCGCCTGCGCGTCATCATCGACGCTACCCGCCGCGTCAAGATCGGCGAGCGCCTGTCACTTGCCGCCGATCCCGCCCGCATCCACGTCTTCGATGCCGCCACCGAGGCGGCCATTCGCGCCTGACGTTGTGTCTCTTTAGTGAATGCCCTTCGTCAGGCCCTGGACGAAATAACGGTTGAGGAAAAGCACGATCAGTACGATCGGGATCGTCGAAAAATGCGCCAGCGCGCCGAGCGTGCCCCAGGTGATGTCCTTCGTTCCATAGGCTGAAAGCAGCGCCACCGAGATCGGCTTGGAATCGAGCCGGGTGAGAAACATCGGGTAGAGGAAGTCGTTCCAGGAAAACATCAGGCAGAACAGCGTGGAGGCGACGACGCCTGAGCGCACCGCTGGCAGCGCCACGCGCCAGAAGGAGCCGAAAAGCGTGCAGCCATCTGTCAGCGCTGCCTCTTCCAGCTCCTTCGGCAGGCTGCGGAAATAGGAAAACATCATCCAGGTGACGAAGGCCGAATTCAGCATCGCGTTGATGAGCACGACGGAGATCCAGCTGCCGAGCAGCCCGATATCGCGCATCATCAGATAGAAGGGGATCAGCGCCGCCACCGCCGGCACCATGCGGATCGCCATGAAGAAATAGGCAACGGCAATGGCATAGCGGCTGGTCGAGCGTGCCAGCGCATAGCCTGCCGGCACGCCGAGAAGCAGCGACAGGATCACCGAACCGCCGGCGATCAGCAGGCTTGACGATACGAGGCTCCAGACATCGAACAGGCGGAAGACCGTCGCGAACTGCTCGAGGGTCGGTGTAAAAGTCAGTTTTGGCGGGATCGAGAAGATGTCGCGCGACGGCTTGTAGGCGGTCGATGCCAGCCACAGGAAGGGCAGCAGGAAAAAGGCGAGCATGACAAGGATGAAGGCGCGCTCGCCGATGCGGCTCAAGGTGCGTGTGCTCATCGCCCGTTCGCCTTTCTGTCCGCCTTGCGGATCAACAGGATGAAGCCTGCCGCGATTACGGCGATGCAGATCAGTGTCAGGTTGGAGATCGCCGAGGCGCGGCCGATATTGAAGAATTCCAGACCCTGCTTCACCGCATGCAGCATCAGCGTGTTGGTCGCGTTGCCCGGCCCGCCGCCCGTCGTCACGTAAACGCTGTCGAAGATGCGGAAGGCATCGATGGTGCGCAGCGTCAGCGCCAGCAGAATCGAAGGCAGCATCAGCGGAATGACGATGATTCTCAGCCGCTGCAGCGCCGTTGCCCCATCCACTTCCGATGCCTCGAGAATATCGCCCGGCAGCGCTTTCAGGCCAGCCAGCAGGATCAGCGCCACCAGCGGCGTCCATTCCCATATGTCCACGAAGATAAGGGTCGCCAGCGCCGAACTCGGATTGGCAAAAAGCCCACGCGGATCGGAAAGCCCGAACTCGGCGAGATAATAGCCGACAAGCCCGTAATCGGAGAGCAGCAGCGCCCGGAAGATCAGTCCAACCACCAGCGGCGTGATCGTCACCGGTATCAGGATCAGCGCGAGGCAGATCCGGTTGAAGCGGTCATCGCGCCAGAGCGCCAGCGCAATGGCAAAGCCGAGCAGCAGTTCGACAGTCACAGCGCCGACGGTGAAGATGACGGTATTGACGAAGGCCCCGCGTGTCACCGGGTCGGAGAGAAGGTCGATATAGTTGCCGAGGCCGACGAAATGCGTCCGCGCCGGCTTCAGCAGATTATATTCGTAGAGGCTGAACCAGATGCCCTGCGCCAGCGGCCAGACGCCGATGACGAGCACGTAGATGACGGCCGGCAGTGTCATCAGGATGAAGAACAACCGCCTGCGCTCGAGATAGGAAACGCTCAAGGCCGGGGAGGGCTTCAGCGCGGAAGTGAGGGATAGGGTCACGTCATGTCCATCGGGTTCCTGGTTCGATGCGCGTCCCGGGGATCGAGCCCGGGGCTCACCCGATCATGAAGCCCGAGGCGCATCGGATCAATGGTCTCGAAATGGCAGGGCCGCGACATAGGCCGCGGCCCCTGGGAGGAACCGTTTTGTTCTCAGAAGAGCTTTGCAGCGGCTTCCTGAGCTGCGTCGAGCGCCTTCTTGGGATCGGCATTGCCAACGAGCACGTCGTTGACGGCGGTGCCGAGCAGGTCCTGAATCTCTGGATATTGCGGGATGCGCGGACGATATTCGCCGTCACCATGCTCGAAGGTTTCGGCGATGACAGGCAGGAAGGGGAACTTCTTCAGCAGATCGGGATCGGTCATCTCGCTCTTGCGCAGGAAGCTGCCGGCGCCCATCATGTTGAATTCCTTGTGCACCGGCGGGCTGACCAGCCACTTGATGAAGGCCCAGGCGGCTTCCTTCTGCGTGTCCTTGATGCCGGCGTTGATCGCCATGCCCCAGCCGCCGATCCCATAGACCTTCGGAAGGCCAGCGCCGCGGGGCGCCGTCGTGATCGCCACCTTGTCGACGATCTTGGAAATCGACGGATCATAATAGCCGGGCGCGCCGACCGACCATGTCTGCATGGTCGCGGCAATGCCCTGGCGGAAGCTTTCCTCGCGTCCGCCCCAGTCATAATTAACGGCGCCGGGAGGTGCCGCTTTCATGAAGAGGTCCTTATAGACGGTCAGGCTCTTGATATTAGCTTCGGAATTCAGCGCCGGCTTGCCGTCGGAGCCGAGGATCGAACCGCCCATCTCGGTATTGTACTGCATCCAATCCTGGGCGACCGCCGGGCCTTTCTGGCCGTTGGCGACGAAGCCGTAGATCTTCTTGCTGGGGTCGGTCAGCTTGTAGGCGGCCTCGACCATTTCCTCCATCGTCGTCGGCGCCTTCAGGCCGGCGGCGTCGAAGAGATCCTTGCGATAGGCAAGCACGTTGGCATAACCGGCAAAAGGAAAGGCGACCTGCTTGTCTCCCCAGTGGCCAAGCGCGTTGAGAAGCGTCGGATAGATGTCGTCGAGCTTCAGTTCGGCGGCGTCGCGCTTCATCCACTCGGTGAGATCGACGGTGTATTTGTTTTCGGCATATTGGCCCGCCCAGACGATATCCATCGTCACCAGGTCATAGCCGCCGGTGCCGCCGACGAAATCGGTCGTGGTCTTGGTCAGCAGCGAGCCATAGTCGAGAATGTCGACCTTGACGTTGGCGCCCGTCTCCTCGGTGAACTTAGGGGCGATGGCAGCCAGAACGGCGGCGAACTGGTCGTTCTGCGAGGCAAGCGTGAGCGTGATGCCCTCATATTTCTTGTCGGCGCCGATGGCGGAGCCCACAAATGCGACCGAGACGAGGCCCGCGATCGCCAATTTCCGTGTGAGACTGTTGAGCGATTTCATATTTGCTCCCCTTTTTTGATTGGCTTGAGGCACTATACATCAAACAAAATCGCACTCAAGCGCACTTGACAAAAAAGCACAAACATTAAAAATCACAAATTAGAACATATTCGCGCAGAAATGTCCATATTTTGTGCGCGTTGCATAAAAAATAGCAGGGAGTTGATCCTTCCCTGCGCGTCTATACTGTCCTGTCCACCGCGCACGAGCTGCACATTCATGAAGACCACGCCGGACGAGCGCCTGAGAGAGCTGGAACGTCGCGCCCATGATGAAATGGTGCGCATAGAAGCCCTCTGCGCCGACTGGCCGAAGCTCGGCGATGAGGACCGCGACGACCTGCATTCCGTCGTGATCTGCGGTGCTGGCCTCTCCGGCCTGTCGATCGCCTTTGCCCTGAAGCGGCGCGGCATCAGGTCCGTTCATGTGATCGATCAGAGCGACGAGGGCCGCGAGGGGCCCTGGATCACCTGTGCCCGCATGCAGACCCTGCGTTCGCCGAAATATCTCTCAGGCCCGGATCTCGGCATCCCGAGCCTGACGCTGCGTTCCTGGTACGAGGCGCTGAATGGCGCCGACGCCTGGGAAGCGCTCGACAAGATCAGCCGCCAGGACTGGATGGCCTATCTCGTCTGGTTTCGAAGGACCGTCGGTATCGACGTCGAAAACAGCACGACGCTTTCCTCGATCAGTCAGGCGGAAGGCGGACTTGCTCTCACGCTGTCAAAGGCTGACGGCACCAGCCGCAGGATCACCTGCCGCCAGCTGGTGATGGCGACCGGCATCGACGGCTGCGGCGGCCCGCGCATACCCACGATGGTCAAGGCTCTGCCGAAATCCGCCTGGACACATAGCAATGAGCCGATACCGATCGATTTCCTCAAGGGCAGGGATGTCGCCATCCTTGGCGGCGGCACGTCGAGCTTCGACTGGGCGGTGGCGGCGCTCGAAACCGGCGCCCGAGAGGTGACGATGTTTGCGCGAAGCGCCGATCTGCCGCGCACCGAGGTTCTCGCCTGGACAAACTTTCCCGGCTTCCTCGGCCATTTCGCCGACCTGCCGGATCTGGAGCGCTGGCGCTTCGCCCATCTCTACTTCAATTTCAAGGTGCCGCCGACCCAGGAGCAATATGACCGGGCCCGTAGCCACCCTGGTTTCACCATGCAGCTCGGTTGTGGTGTCCGTGAGCTCGTAATGGACGGCGGCAAGGCCAAGCTGACAACCGCAAACGGCACTTATCATGCCGATCATCTCCTGCTCGGCACCGGTTACGAGATTAATTTCGCACTCAGGCCCGAGCTTGCCGGCCTCGTCGAGGCCGCAGCGCTTTGGAAGGATTGTTTCCACCCGCCACAGGGAGAGGAGAATGCCCTGCTTGCCGGCTATCCCTATCTCGGCCCCGGTTTCGAACTCACGCCCAGATATGCCGAAGCCGGCTGGGTTTCGCGCATCCATATGTTCAATGCCGGCGCGCTGGCGAGCCTTGGCCCGATCAGCAATGGCGTCACTGGGCTCAAATACGGCGTGCCGCGCGTCGTCGGCGCGCTGGTGAAAGCGCTGTTCATCGACGATTCCAACCGGTATCTTGCAGCATTGGCCGCCTATGACGAACTGCATTTCGATCCCGGCATAGACGAGGACGTCATGACACCAAGGGAGGTTTTGGCATGAGACAGGCTGCCGCCGTTCAATTTTCGGGATTGGAGACCATCCTTTTGCGGGCCCGCGAGGATAGCGTCGAATTTCCCTATCTGCTAGCCAACCACGTTCCGATGGTGCTGATCGCGCTCGATCGCCTCGGCGCCTCGCCGGAACGGCTGGAACAATGGTACGAGCAGTATCGCGAGAGCCATGCACTTCCCCCAATGCCGCCACCGGTTGCCCCGATCATCAGGGCAGCCTGGACCGAGGCGCTCGGCGATCGCACGCGTGAGGCGGATTACCGTGCCTTCTTCATCGGCGAAACCCGCCGGCTCGGCATCGATGCCGTCATCCGCACCTATCTGCCCGCCATGGTGAACGGCCTTGCCGGCAGCGCCACGCATCCGCTGATGCGCCTTGCCTATGGTGTGCTCAAGAAGGACGACCAGGAGGTCGGCACTGCGCTCGGCTATTGGGCGGCCTGCTATCTGCCGCTGCCATCTGCGACCGGTGCCGCGCCCGATACGGACGATCCAGGAAAGATCCTTGCCGATGTCGGCACTATCGAAGGCATCCGAGATTATGAGCCAGAAACCGATCTGCTCTGGCACAATATCCGCGCCGTCGCCGCACTTCCGGGCTTCCGCCCCGTTATCGACCGCCTTGCCTTCAATGCCGATACACCGCGCCGTATGGCCGCGACCTCGCTTGCTCTCTTTGCCGGAACCATGGATTTTTCCGCACTCCATTCCCTCACCGGTATGCACTGGCTGCGCCTCGTCTCTCCGCACCTCGAAAATGCCGAGCCTTTCTACCGCGCCTTCTGGCAGGTGATCGCCTCGCTGGTGCCGAAGATCGGTTTTCCAGCACTCCCCACCGCCGAGGCGCTGGAAGAAATGCGCAGACGACAGGCGCCCGCCTGGACGGAGATCAAGCGCGCCGCGATTGCTTCGGACGACGAACACGATGTCAGCCTGGTTTTTTCCGCCCTGCAGGAGGAAGAGGTGTGGAAGGATCCGCTCTATCGCGTCGTCGCGGCGCGCCGGGTCGGGCTGATTGCATAGCGGATGATGGAAGAATTGATGACGCCGAGCCTCGTAGTCGAAAACGCCAGGACCGAAGCCGGCGAGATCGTCTCGCTTATTCTGAACAATGATCGGATCGCCGCGATCGGCCCGAATGCGGCTGCCGGCATCGACCCCGCAGTGCCGCGTTTCGATGGTGCCGGCGGCCTGCTCTGCCTTCCCTTCGTCGACGGCCATATTCATCTCGACAAGACTTTGATTGGCCTGCCCTTCATACCGCATATTCCCGGCGACACGGTCGCCAAGCGCATCGAGGCGGAAAAATCGCTGCGGCGCACGGTGGCGCTGCCGGTCGAAGCCCGCGGCGGCGCCCTGCTGGAGAAGCTCGCAGCCTACGGCACTCTCTCCGTTCGCAGCCATGTCGACATCGATACCGAAGTCGGCCTGAAAGGCCTCGAGGCCGTGCTCTCGCTGAAGCAGAGCCATGGTCATCTCGTCGATATCCAGACCGTTGCCTTCCCGCAATCCGGCGTGCTGCGCAATCCCGGCACGGCCGGGCTGCTCGATGCTGCCATCGCTGCCGGCGCCGATCTCGTCGGCGGCCTCGATCCCGCCGGCATCGACAACGACGTGACCGGCCATCTGGATGCGATCTTTTCCGTCGCCGGCAAATACGGCGTCGGGCTCGATATTCATCTGCATGACGGCGGTGCACTCGGCGCCTTCGAACTTCGCCAGATCGCCGATCGCACGGCAGCACTCGGCCTCGAAGGCAAGGTGGTCGTCAGCCACGCCTTCTGCCTCGGCGACTTGGACGATGCCGATTTCGGCCGCACTGCCGCGGCCCTCGCCGGATCGGGCGTGGCGATCATGACCAGCGCGCCGGGAGCCGTGCCGATGCCACCAGTCAAGCGCCTTGCCGCCGCCGGCGTCCGGCTCTTCTGCGCCAACGACAATATCCGCGACGCCTGGTCGCCTTTCGGCAATGGCGACATGCTCGAGCGTGTCGGCATCCTCTGCGATCGCCAGGATTTCCGTTCGGATGAGGATCTGGCAGCGGCCTTCCGCCTGGCGACGCAAGCGCCGGCCGAAATCCTCGGCCGCTCCGTCGGCCCGCTCCAGGCAGGCTCACCTGCTGATTTTGTTATTTTGCCCGCCGCGTCGCTGGCAGAAGCCGTCGCTGCCCGTCCCCTCGATCGCATCGTATTTCGCGGCGGCACTATTATCGCCCGTGGGGGCCGGCTCGTCGTCTGATTTTTCCATCAATGTATGGCGCATGGGAGCACCGCAGATGAAGGGCCGACTTTGGATCCAATCGCCGCTCGCCATCATGGCAGAAGGCGCCGAAGGAGGCATCGTCATCGAGCATGGCCGCATCGTCGAGCTGGTTGCGCCTGGACGGCAGCCTGCGATCCCCGTCGATGCACGCTTCGACGCTGGCCGGCATGTCGTCATCCCCGGTCTCGTCAACACCCATCACCATATGTTCCAGACGCTGACGCGTGCCCATCCGGCTGCGATCAACAAATCGCTCTGGCCATGGATCCGCGCGCTCTATCCGATCTGGGCAAAGCATATGACGCCCGAAGCCTTCCGTCTTGCCGTCCGTCTCGCGCTGACCGAGCTCCTCTTATCCGGCTGCACCACCACCTCCGACCACCACTATCTCTATGCCGCCGGCCTCGAAGACGCGATGGATGTCGAGGCCGAGGAGGCGGCCCGCCTCGGCATGCGCATCACGCTGACGCGGGGCAGTCTCAATATCAAGGACCAGCAAGGCGTGATTTCGCCGGCCAATGTCGTGCAGGACGACGACGTGATCCTTGCCGACAGCGAGCGTGTGCTCCGGCGTTATCATGACCGCTCCGAAGGGGCGATGACGCAGGTGGCGCTCGCGCCCTGCGCGCCCTTCGACGTCACGCTGGAACTGATGCGCGAAACCGCGGCGCTGGCGGAACGCTACGATTGCCGGCTCCACACCCATCTGGTCGAGACCAGAGCGGAAGCAGAATTCTGCCGCAGCAAATTCGCCTGCACGCCGGTGGAATATCTTGATCGCTGCAACTGGCTGAGTGCGCGCACCTGGCTCGCCCACGGCATTCATTTCGACGATGCCGAGATCGTCGAACTCGGCCGGCACGGCGTCGGCATCTGCCATTGCCCGACCTCGAACATGGTGCTTGCATCAGGCATGTGCCGCACCTGCGAGCTGGAAGCCGCAGGAGTGCCTGTCGGCCTTGGGGTCGACGGCTCAGCTTCCAACGACAATTCCAACCTGATGGAAAGCGTGCGCCATGCCTTGATGCTGAACCGGCTGACCTATGGCGCCGAAGCGGTTACCCACCTCGATGCGCTCCGCTGGGGAACCGCTGGGTCGGCAAGGCTGCTAGGTCGCGACGACATCGGGATCATCGCGCCGGGCCGCCAGGCAGATCTGGCCTTCTACAAGCTAGACGAATTGCGTTTCTCCGGTGCCGGTGATCCGCTGGCAGCCCTCGTGCTTTGCGGCGCCACCACGGCTGATCGCGTCATGATCGCAGGCGAATGGCGCGTCACCGACGGCATGCCGGAGAGTGCCGATATCGAGGCGCTGATTGCCGATCACAACCGCGTCGCCCGCAATTTTCTTCTGTCGGTCTGAGGAGGCCCCATGGCGATCGATTTCGTCATCCGTAATGCCCGTATAGCCGGCTTGACCGAACCGACCGACATCGCCTTCGAGGCAGGCCGCATCGCGGCAATCGCACCTCGCTTCGTCTGCGACGCACCCCACCATGATGCCGGAGGGAAATTCGCCTGCGCCGGCCTGATCGAAACCCATATCCACCTCGACAAGGCCGGCATCATCAGCCGCTGCAATCTCTGCACCGGGACACTCACGGAGGCCGTCAGCGAGACCTCGAGGGCCAAGGCGGCCTTCACCGAAGAAGACGTCTATGCCCGTGCTGGCGCAGTCGTTGAAAAGGCGATCCTCCACGGCACCACCCGCCTGCGCACCTTCGTTGAGATCGACCCGCGCGCCGGCTTCCGCTCCTTCGAGGCGATCAGAAAATTGAAGGCCGACTATACCAGCCTCCTCGACATCGAAATCTGCGCCTTCGCCCAGGAGGGCCTGACGAACGACCCCGGCACTGAGGAGATGCTGGAACAGGCGATGAAAATGGGTGCCGATCTTGTGGGCGGCTGCCCCTACACCGATCCGGAGCCCGTCGAACACATCCGCCGCATCTTCGACCTCGCCATGCGCCACGACGTTGCTGTCGATTTCCACCTCGATTTCGACCTCGACCCCGCAGGCTCCAATCTCCCTGTCGTCATCGCCGAGACCGTCGCGCGCCGGTACCAGGGGCGCGTCTCCGTTGGCCATGTCACCAAGCTCTCTGCTTTGCCGCCGGAAGAACTGGAGCCGATCGGCCGCCGTCTTGCCGAGGCTGGCATCGCATTGACCGTCCTACCGGCTACCGATCTCTTCCTGACCGGTCGTGATTCGACCCATCTCGTCCCGCGCGGCGTGACACCCGCTCACCGCCTGGCAGGGCTCGGCGTCGTCACGACCATCTCCACCAACAATGTCCTGAATCCGTTCACGCCCTTCGGCGACGTCAACCTGATGCGCATGGCCAATCTTTACGCCAACATCGCCCAGATCGGCACTCCCGATGGCCTCGACGGCGTCTTCGCGATGATCACGACGCAGGCTGCCACCCTCCTGGGAAGAAAGGCTTACGGCATTGCGATCGGCAGCGCGGCAGATATCGTCGTCTTCGACGCCCCCTCGGCTGCCGATGCCGTCGCGACAATCGCGCCCGCGAGCGCCGGGTGGAAAAATGGTCGTCGGAGCTTCCTTCGCCCGCGGCCGCAGCTTTTCCTGGACCCAGGCTAGGCACCGCATACGCTTCGCTCTAGGCGGATCGGTCTCCGCCAGCAGCTTCGGGCCGCACGCCGTCATCGTTTCAGGCAAGAGAATAGCGCTTGCGCCTATGGAGATGAGAATCCTTAGTTTTCTATTGGAAAGGCAGGGTCCGATCAGTACCCGTGAGCAACTCATTGAGGCTCAAATACGATGATCATTGATGTCCGCACATCCTAGCCTCTAACGGGTTCACGGCGACGTAGGCGCCCGGATCTCTCCGGGGCTAAACAGGCGCTCTCCTAAACGGGTCAGCGATAGAGGAAGTGCTGCCGGTGGCGTCCACATGGATGATCGGCATCAATCTCCATACTTGGCCGGTTGTCGTTTAGGGGAAAAAAGCCCGGCCGCGCACAAGGCCACGACGCTTGAGAAGTGGGTGGCTCCGACGTCTGGTTCACGTTACCGCCTCGGGGTTGCAAACCCAGGAAAGTTACGAAACAGACGTCGGCTTAGCAGTGTTCGGAGATGATTGAATTGAAGGCCCTGCGAATTCATCTGTTGGATCGAAATGCGGCTCGATAGCTCCGCGTCTTCAAATCATGCCTGGAATTAGGTTAGATCAGCCTCTGCAAACCTCCGAACCGTGATTGCCGATGCGCTTTCGCGGAAGTCCGGATATCAGCAAGCGCTGCACCAACCTTGAAAGCTTCGAAACCCACTAATGAACTGCACCAACATCAATTTCCCTTCTCCCATCCTCTTTTCCGAGCATCAGAAAACTTTCTCATGATCAATCATACCAGCGTCTATTCGATGCCCGGAACGTGTTTTTTCGATCTGGCTCCTGCTGCGGGCGGCGAGCCCTATCGCATATTCCTTTCCATTCCGGCGGAGAGACCGCCGGCGGGAGGATGGCCGCTTCTCGTCATGACCGACGGCAACGCCACTTTCCCCTTCGCGGTCGCCAGCTTGGTCACTCAGGCACCTTATCCGACGGGGACGAATGTCGGTTGGGGAGTGATCGCGGCGATCGGCTACCCGTCCGACGAGCCCTATGATCCGCTCCGCCGGTCTTGGGACCTGGGCCCTCCGCCGGTCAAATCCTATCCGCCGTTCGTTGAGGGCGGTCCGCCGGTTGTCATCGGAGGGACCGGTAAGCTGGTGGATTTCATCGAAAACGAGCTTATCCCGAGGATTGCAGAGATGGTGATCCTGGATCCGATGCGCCGATCGCTTTTCGGACATTCCTTCGGCGGCCTCTTTACTCTCTATGCCCTGTTCGAGCGTCCAGGTCTGTTTGCCAATTGGATTGCGGCCAGCCCAACCATCTATTGGGAGAACAGCGAAATCCTCAAGAATGAGGCGCAACGTCAAGAGGCACCGGCGAATGCACCCTTCCTGCATTTGTCCGCCGGAGAATACGAAGGCGATGAGCTGGCACCCTTCCAGTACCGGAACGAGGATGCCCACGCGCGTCTGGAGAAGAGGAAGACGGAACGGACCGTCCTCCTGGCGCGGGAGATGGCAGAGCGATTAAACGGCACTGCCGACGGCGTGCGTACCGAATTCGAGCTTTATGCCGGTGAGACCCATATGTCCGTTCTTGCGGCGGCCGTGAATCGTGCAGTTAGCATCGCGTTCACCGTCCAGAGTTTGACCGACCTGTGACGCTCTCCGACGGTTAGACGATCGTAGTTGAGACGAACGACCTCGTGCCGCGCACCCGTCAAGGTCGGTGCCACACGGGGCGTTCGGGATTACGTCGTCTCTCCGTGTTGCCCCTAACCCTGATGGTCCCGACCAGGAGCAAAGATGGTCACAAAAGGATGATTATTAAGTTGACTCCAATTCTCCTGTTTTAGTAAACGGACTCGCTGCAGTGGCCGGAGGGGCGGCCGTCACACTGCTGAATATTGGTCTGACAGGGGAAGTATGACAGTGGGACTACAGGGAAAGTTGCGCATTTTCACAAGCCGATTGATTGCGAGCAGCGCTTTGATGACGGTGTCGTTCGGATCGGTGGGCATTGGCTGGGCACAAGACAATGCGGCGGAAGAGGCGACGCAATTGGCCCCGATCGTCATAACCGGCAAGTCGGATCGTGTGGTTGGCCCTGATCGCACCATAGTTGCCAAGGATACCGCCACAGGCACCAAAACAGATACTCCGGTCGTCGATGTACCGGCGTCCGTGTCGGTGGTGACGCAAAAAGAGTTGGAAGAGCGTCATGTGGACAATCTTCAGCAGGCGGTCGCTTATACCGCTGGCGTCTTTTCGGATGAGTTCGGTAACGACGACCGCTACGACTATATAAGAATTCGCGGCTTTGATCAGACGGCGCTTGGCACCTACCGGGATGGACTGGCGGCGCGCATTCCCGCCTGGTTCACTGCCAGCCGCCTCGAACCCTATGGTCTTCAGCGCGTCGAGGTCCTGAAAGGATCGACTTCGACCCTCTTTGGCCTTAACGGCCCGGGAGGACTGGTCAATGCAATCACCAAACGGCCCCTGGATGAGAAGCATGGCGAAGTTTACACGTCTTATGGTGATGGTACCAAGGAAGTGGGTGCAGATTTCGGCGGCCCGATTGATGCCGATGGCGTGTGGACCTACCGGCTTACCGCACTTGCCAAGGACGGTGACCAGGGCTTGGATTATTCGAACGACGACCGCACCTACATTGCACCGGCACTGACGATCAAGCCGGAAGAGGGGACCTCGCTCACCATTCTGACCGATTATTATAAACGCGATGGAACGGGCGCGCGCGGCTTTCCCACAGGCGCAAATATCGATATCGACACCTTCCTCGGCGAACCGGACTTCAATCGCTTCAATACGGAGCAGGTCGACATCGGATATCAGTTCGAGCACGAGTTCAACGAGAACCTGACCTTCCGCTCCAACGCTCGCTATACACATTTGAGCCTGGACTATGCTGAAGTCTATGGCGCATCGCTGGATCCGACGGCCAATCGAACGGCGTTCTCGGTTGACGGCATGTCTAATCGCTACGCCTTCGACAACCAGCTGCAGTACGATACCGCATGGGACGGGATCGACAGCAAGACGCTGGTCGGCGTCGATTACACCAGTGACAATACGCGCGAAAACATCCTGTTCGGCTCGGCGGGGCCGATCGATATTGATAATCCGGTCTATTGCGGTCTTTCCTGCATTAACCTTGGCCCTTACGTGAACTGGCGCGTCAAGCAGCAGGCGCTCGGGATCTATGCTCAGGAGCAATTGACGTTCGACGATCGATGGATCGTTACCCTGGGTGGACGATGGGACCAGGTTCACACGACTGCGGATTACCTCGATAGCGGGACAAGCGACGACGACACGGCGTCAGCTTTCACCAAGCGGGCCGGGCTGACGTATAAATTTACGCCGAATCTCGCAGCTTATGCGAACTATTCGGAAAGCTTCCAGCCGCTCGTCGCGCAGACCGCAAACGGCTACGCTGTGACAGGATCGTTGAAACCGCAGCAGGGTGAACAATACGAGGTTGGCCTCAAATACCAGCCGGATGGGTTTGACGGCCTCTTCACCTTGGCGCTGTTTGATCTTACCCAAACCAATGTGCCGAGCTATGTCAGCCCTCTGGTGCAGGAGCAGATTGGCAAGGTTGGAGTGCGCGGCATCGAATTCGAAGGAAAAGCCGCAATCAACGACAGGCTCAATCTGACGCTTGCTTATTCCTATTGGGATGCTGAAATCCGCGAAGACGGGACAGGCGGCAATGACGGTAACCGGCCTTCCCGCGTGCCGCGACATCTGGCATCGGCCTGGCTCGATTACACGATTCCGGGAGATGGATGGCGCGGTGACCTGACGATCGGGGGAGGTGTCCGCTATATCGGTCAGACCTATGGTGACGATACAAATACGGTGTCGCTTGCCAGCTATACTCTGATTGATGCCGCAGTCAGCTACAAGGTGACCGAGGACGTGACGCTGGGCGTCAATGCGACGAACCTATTTGACCATAAGTATCTCGCCACCAGCTATTACGGAACTGAGTTCTACGGCGATCGGCGTAAGGTCGTCGGCACGCTGAAGTATTCCTGGTAAAGTGGTGGGCGCCGCCTTTGTCTGATCAAGGCGGCGTCCGCAATCTGAGCGTCGGAATTATGCAGTCATTCAAAGTGTTACAGTGCCGCGCCTCTGAAAAGACGCGCGGCAACTGTAGCCGGCGTCGTGAATGACAGGTTGTCTGCGGATCTTCGCTGACGGAGCAAACCGCTCCTATTGATGGCGGACTTTCATCGCCGCGATGACAGCCACGGCCCTGCGGGTGCCTGCCTCATGGCCATCCCCTTCCTAGGGGCAACCTCAGCTGGCCCGGCGCTTCCGCATCATCAGCATCAAGAACGGCGCGCCGATGAGTGCGGAAACAAGACCGGCCGGGATCTGGTAGGGCGATACGATCGTGCGGCCGACGAAATCAGCTCCAACCATAAGCGCCCCTCCGATCAGAGCGGCGCCAACCATTTGCGGCAGCGCGCGCACCAATCCCGCCTCCCGCGCAAGGTGAGGTCCCATGAGGCCTATGAATGACAATGGGCCAACCGTGAGCGTCGCGGCAGCCGTCAACAATCCTGCGAGGCCAAACAGCGCAAATCGCGATTTCGCCAAGGGTATACCGACCGCCGCCGAAGGCGACGGCCCAAGAGGAAGTATGTCAAGCCAGCGGCGAACGGCGAGCGAGACGGCAATCAGCACGGCGCCGAGCGCCACCTCCATTGCGGCGGTCGACCCGTCGATAAGATAGGTGGACCCGCTCATCCATCGCATCAGCAGGACTGCTCTCGGATCTCCCGTCGAGCTCAACACGCCGACGACGGCATCGACCATCGCGCTTAAGGCAATGCCCGCAAGCAGGACGCGCTCGGGCGCGAACGCGGATCGCCGGGAGCTGACGAAGATGACAACAAGCACAGTGATCGCACCGGCCACGGCAAATGCAAATTGACCGGGAAACCCTGGAGCGACGGCAAACAGGGCAATCGCAACACCGAAGGTCGCGCCGGCACTGATTCCCAGAACTTCGGGACTTGCCATTTCGTTTCCGGTCAGCCGTTGAAGGATGGAGCCCGCGACAGCAAGCATCGCGCCCGATGCCAGGGCGGCGAGGATTTTAGGTATCCTGATCGCAAGGACATCGACCGAAAATTCGCCGGAAGCAAAAGCCCAGCCGCCATTGACGTCACGTCCGAGAAAAACGTTGACCATCAACAGCACGAGCAGTCCAGCGGCCGTGATGATGACCGGTGCCCTTCCATCCCATCGACGTGGCCGTCCGAACGTCGGCGATTGCTGTAGTCTATGACGGATCTTCAGCCGCCGCAGGAGCGCGAGAAGCAGCGGCGAACCGAAGATGGCCGTCACCGCCCCCGTCGGCAAGAAATCACCAAGCCCGCCGGCGACGAGTTGCAGGATGGAGTCGGCGAAAAGGAGCAGCCCGGCGCCGATCAGGGGGGACCAGAAGATCAGCTGCGCGGGACGCCGTGCTCCGGACAATCGTGCAATCGTCGGCGCGACCAGTCCAATGAAACCAATCACCCCAACGGCGCTCGTGACAAACGCAGCAAGCGCAACGGCAAGGGCGACGACAACGAAACGCAGACGGACCAATCTGACGCCGAGTGCCGTGGAACTGCTCTCGCCAAGATCGAGAAGCGAAAGCGGCCTGATCACGAAAGCGCAGACGATGGCGGCGGCAACCAACTTCCAAAGAAGCGATAAGGGAATGACCCAGCTTTGTTGTGCCAGCGAGCCGGCGCCCCAGATAAACAGGCTCGACAGGTAGCGCTGGTTCAAATAGGTCAGGATGGCAGCGAGGCCGCCGCACCATAAACTGAGAACCAGCCCCGACAGAACAAGCGAATAAGGCGAAAAACCGCGGCGCGCCCCAAGGCTGACGACGATTACAGCCGCGGTCGCGCTGCCGATCAGAGCGACAAGATCACGGCCGGCGCCTAGCAAGTCCGGAAGAAACAGCGATGTTACCACCAGCGCCAGGTTTGCTCCGGCCGATACGCCGAGGGTTGTCGGATCGGCCAGCGGATTTCGCAAAACCTGCTGAAACAGCGCACCGGACAAGGCAAGCGCGGCTCCGGCAATCAGCGCCGTCGCAAGACGGGGAAGCGTCGAATAGGTGAACACCATTCGCGTGACATCGTAATCCGGTCGAGCCATTTCTGACATCGCAGGAGCGGCAAGAAACCACGATGCCACGCCTCCACCGCACATCAGGAGGAGGAAGACAATTGCTGGCCCGATATTGTCGCGGCGGGATACCATCAAGCTTCCTTTTCCAGAAGGTCTGTCAAAAGACCCGCGAAGCGCACGGCCTCGTTCACCATCCCGAACATCAGGGCTGGCTGCAGAATCGACAAATGGCCTGGACGTGCAAACGAAAGCCTGTTCCACAGCGGGCTCTGAGCGAGTTTCGCAAGAACGTCCGGAGGAACGGGGTCAAAGGCGATCAGACGCGCGTCCGGATCAGTGACCTTGGAGAGATCTTCAATCCCGATCGTTTCAAAGCCCCAATAATTCGACTCTCTGGTCCAGGCGTTCCGGACACCGATGCGCTCAAGCACATTGTGGAACAGTCCGGGACTCGAGTAGATGCGGGCATGGCGGGCATCCATGAAGTTCACCAGGGCGACCGGCGGCAGGTTCTTGCCCACCAGGCGACTGCGGCATTGCGCAAAGAAGGCGTCGGCTCGCGCAAGGAACTGCTCTGCTTCATTCTCACGGCCAAGCTCAACGGCCAATTTACGCGTCGCCGCGATGGCAGCGGGAAGAATAGGTCCGATGCCCGGCGTAAAGATTTCCAGCCGAACGACTTTCGCCACCGACGGTAGTTTGGGCAACAGCTCATCCAGGTAAGGTGTGGTCAAGATAATGTCGGGCTTCAGCGTGACGAGAATTTCAAAATTGACCTCGAACGAACTGCCGATATCGACAACGGATTTTGGCATCGGCGGCTCGACAACCCATCTGTCCCAATCGGCGAGGTCCGAGATCCCGACCGGAGGCAATCCGAGGGATAAAAGAGTGGACGCAAGACCGTAGTCGAGGCTGACGATCTTTGGGCCCATCGACTGTGCAAATAGCGGAGCTGGAACGACCGAGGCAGCCGCGAATTGCAAAAAGGAGCGCCGCGAAATCCCCATTGAACGCTCAGCCTCAGCAAACATAGGCAAGCGGATAGGGCAGGTTGGGCGCGGAGATCACATCCATGTCGATCCCATAGATCTCTTGCAGCGTGTTCGGCGCGAGGATCGCGCTTGGTGTTCCGCTGGCAACCACGCGACCACGTTTCAAGGCATGAATCCGATCGCAGAAGCGAGCGGCCATGTTGATGTCGTGGAGAACGATGACGACACTCCTTCCACCCTCATGCGCCAAGCGTCGCACAAGTGAGAGCACCTCGATCTGATGAGCAACATCGAGTGCCGCAGTCGGTTCGTCGAGCAACAGGCAGCGAGCATCCTGAGCGATCAGCATCGCGATCCAGGCACGCTGCCGCTCACCGCCCGATAGTGTTCCCATGATACGGTCGGCGAACGTCTCGATGTGCGTTGCTCGAAGAGCTTCCTCGACTTTGGCTTCATCGTTCTTGGTGAAGCGGCCGAGCGCTCCGTGCCACGGATAGCGACCGCATCCCACAAGCTCGCGGACCGTCATTTCCGATCCGGTCGTGACATCCTGGGGCAGATATGCGACCGAACGAGCGAAGACGCGTTCGCTATACATCCTAAGATCCCGGTTCCCGTAAGAAATCGATCCGGCGGTCGGCACAAGCTGGCGAGCCAACATCTTGAGAAGACTGGATTTACCGGAGCCGTTGTGGCCGACCAGCGCCACAACCTCTCCTGCGGGAAATTTAAGACTTACGTCGCGGAGAATCTCGTTCCCCTCTATCGAAAGGCCTATATTTTCGGCGACGAAAGTTTCGGCCGTCGGAGGCGGATCTTGCGTCGGGGGGAGTGTAGCCACGTGACATCCTCTAACCGGGTGATAGGGGTCGGTACTAAAGATGAGACTGTCAATCAAGTATTTTCGCTATTCCCCGGCCTAGGTACTCGTCATCCTTGTGCTGATGGCACGCCTTTCGGCCACCTGGTCAGTTTGATTTTCCAAGCGCGATCGGTCGCTCAGTCGGCACCGTCTGAGTCGTAAGATGTCGGCCAACCCCGCTGGACGCAGGGCAATTCTAGCTCGTCTGGCACAGTCGTTCGAAGTGTTGTCAGGAAGAAGTTGGGAGCTCCCAAATTTCACAAAAGGCCCTTGCCCTCTTCAGGCAACAGAATCGATCGCGAGCATTGAGATCCCCGCTTATTCCAGAGGAGGGAGAATTACACCTCCGCGCCGCCGTCAGCTTGCAGCTTTGCTGCGCTAACCGGTGCGCCCAATGTATCCGGCCGGCGGCTATTTGCGGGATCTGACGGCAAATGCGCGGCGAGGGGAGTTTTCTCTGGCCCCGATGTTGATGGCGTTGATGCGCCTTAATGGCGGTGTCGGGAGGAAAACGGCGTCACGAGCACGATCGTGGAGGGAAGGGCGCGGTCGGCAGACGCAGCCAAATTCCTGGCCTCTCACGCTCGCAATGGGCAGCCGAAGCGTGACGGCGCCTGTGGGATTGCTTCGGCTTGATATTCAGAAGGATCTATCTTTGTTGTCGTCAAATGTGATCCACCCGATCAAGGTGCGGCAGAATGAGATGATCAAGGGTAGTCGCTATGGCGACGGGTACCGTGACATGGTTTCATGCAAAAAAACGGTTGGCTTCATCCGGTCCGACAACGGCGGTGAAGGTATGTTCACAACCGAGGTGGAGCGGCCTAGGATGCACGGTTTGATGGTTGGCCAGAAGATCCTTGCGAACAGGTAAAGGATCGTAGCACCAGCGCTGCCCGTTGAGCGGGCAGGCCGTCTTAAGGCCGAAAGGAGATGAAGATGACTAGGAGCAAGTCATGTGCCGAAACATAAAGACGCTGTTCAATTTCGATCCGCCGGCGACTGATCAGGAAATCCATGATGCCGCATTGCAGTTCGTACGAAAGCTGAGTGGAACGACCAAACCCTCGAAACGCAATGAGGCAGCGTTCGAACACGCAATCGTTTCGATCGCGGCATGCGCGCGCGAATTGCTCGATTCGCTCGAGACTTCACATCCGCCGCACAACCGCGAGGAAGAAGCTGCAAAAGCGCGTGCGAAAAACCTGACGAGGTTCGCATGATTTTGTAGGGGGGGCGTGTCATCGCTTCGCTCGCTTTAGACAGGGTGTAGCGCTGAGGCTCCTCGATGAGCGTAGACCCGTTCGACCGCCGGCAAGATTGGCTCGAGCACACGCATCTTGCTTTCCGGCGCTTCGATTTACGCGCTTACCGTCAATTCGGTGATGCCGCGTTCTTGCGGCTTTACCCGCCGACTGCCGGCATCAAGGCCGGCTGGTCTGCGCAAGGAGGATAGACCACTCAGCCGATTGAGGGGTTCACCGCCTCATCGATGACCCACTTGCGCCAAAGATCGGCGAGGAGAAACTGAACGCCTGCTTCAGGAAAGGGTGCCCACCGCGGTTCGAAGGTAATCTCGCGGAGCCATCGGACATGGACTATCCGTGTAAGAACGCGACAAGCGATATCGGCATCTGGACCGCGAAAAAATCCATTGCCGCTCTGATAATCATCACCCACACGGTTATCAGGAAAATTAACGCTGCAACCCTAATTTCCACTGGTTGCATTATTTGCTCCCCCCAGCATATGCGTCCCCCCCGAGACAAAACCTTATTATCCCTCGTGCAAATTCGCCGTGCGCTAGGGATGGTGTACGACTGAGGAGAGCGTGGGCGCGTGAAGCGCCGAAGTTCTGGCTCTCTCAAAACTGATATCGCTTTGACCGATCAAGTCGCCCGACAAAGCCCTGTTGCTGCGTTCGAGATAATGCCCATCAAGGAAGGAGCGGTAGGCGTCCGCAATACCCTCCTTCAGACCTATCTTAGGAGACCAGCCGAGAGTACGAAGCTTGTCGACGCTCAAGAGTTTACGTGGCGTGCCATCCGGCTTGGTGAGGTCGCGCGTGATCGTGCCTTCGAAACCAACGACCTTGGAGACGAGGTATGCCAAATCCAGGATGGTAATGTCTTCGCCCGAACCTACGTTCACATGACTTTCGGCGGAATAGGTCTTCATGAGATGGAGGCAGGCGTCGGCGCAATCGTCAACATGCAGAAATTCGCGCCGCGGCGTGCCAGTGCCCCAGATGCATATCTCTTGCTGCTGGTTGATCTTGGCCTCATGCGCCTTGCGTATGAGCGCCGGCATGACATGGCTTGATCCAAGGTCAAAATTGTCCCCTGGACCATAGAGATTGGTAGGCATGGCCGAGATGAAATCTCTGCCGTGCTGTTTGCGATAAGCATGGCAGAGCTTTAATCCGGCAATTTTGGCGATCGCATACCATTCATTCGTGGGCTCAAGCGATCCAGTCAGAAGCGAGTCCTCGACGATCGGCTGATCGGCGAATTTCGGATAGATACAGGACGAGCCCAGAAACATCAGTTTTTCGACGTGAGTTCTATGGGCTGCGTGGATGACGTTCGCTTGGAGAATCAAGTTGTCGTAAAGGAAGTCGGCCGGATAGGTAGCGTTCGCGAGAATACCGCCGACCCTCGCAGCAGCTAGGAAGACAGCGTCGGGACGATTCTTACTCATCCAGGCCTCCACCTCGTCCTGCCGTCTGAGATCGACTTCGGCGCGGGTTGCCGTCAATATCTCGCAGCCCTCGGAAGCGAGACGCCGCACGATCGCAGAGCCCACCATGCCGCGGTGGCCCGCGACATAGACCCTTTTTCCGGCAAGGCTGTAGATCACCTCAGGCATGGGCAAATCCTTTGGTTACACCGACCGACGGAACATTTCGTGCCATGATTTTCAGATCCTCGCGAACCATCTCCGCAACCAGCTGATCAAGATTGGTCTCATGTTTCCAGCCAAGCTTCGTATGCGCCTTCGTCGGATCGCCAATCAGAAGATCAACTTCAGTCGGACGGAAGTAGGCTGGATCGACCTCCACCACACACTGACCGGATGTCTTATCGTATCCCTTTTCCTCAACCCCGTTCCCACGCCAATCAATCGGCATGCCCACCTTGGCAAAGGCCTTGTCGACAAAGGAACGAACCGAGTGCGTTTCGCCGGTCGCAAGAACATAGTCCTCCGGTTCGTCCTGTTGCAGCATCAGCCACATGCCGCGGACGTATTCTCGTGCATGTCCCCAGTCGCGCTTGGCATCCAAGTTGCCGAGGTAGAGCCTTTCCTGCAGCCCAAGATGGATCGCAGCCGCCGCCCGGGTGATTTTACGCGTCACGAATGTTTCGCCGCGGATCGGGCTTTCATGATTGAACAAAATGCCGTTCGAGGCGTGCATACCATATGCCTCGCGGTAATTGACTACTATCCAATAGGCATAGAGCTTGGCCGCCGCGTAGGGTGATCGGGGGTAGAACGGCGTCGTTTCGCTCTGCGGGACTTCCTGGACTTTGCCGTAGAGCTCTGAGGTGGACGCTTGATAGAAGCGGGTCTTCCTGGTCAGCCCCAGGAGGCGAATTGCCTCAAGTAGCCGAAGGGTGCCGGTGCCATCCGCGTTAGCCGTATATTCCGGCGTCTCGAAAGAGACTTGAACGTGGCTCTGTGCGGCGAGATTATAGATCTCGTCCGGCTGCGTTTCCTGAACGACACGGATGAGATTCGTTGAATCTGTCATGTCCCCGAAATGCAAAATAAAGCGGGGATTCTCGACATGGGGATCCTCGTATAGATGTTCGATGCGACTGGTGTTGAAGGATGATGAGCGTCGCTTGAGGCCGTGAACAATATAGCCCTTCTCCAGGAGCAATTCGGCCAAATACGCACCGTCCTGACCTGTTATACCCGTAATCAGCGCGACTTTTCGATTCTTTGTCATTCCCGTATCCATGATTGCCCTCCAACTCGATTACTAATGCAGAAGCAGATTATGCTGTGTAGTTGTGCAATTTCGTAAAAGTGACCGCTCGCGCCCTATATACGAAGTATTCATTATTTTAAGTTATAGTATTTCATCAGGGATTTCGAAAACAGTTCCGAGTCACTGAAATTATACAGCGCGTGCAATTTGGGATTTACATTGTTGATCGCAACAACAATTTCAGAATTTCGCGAGCCTTTCATTTGCTGCAGGCTGAACTCGACCGCGCGGCGGCTCGTCTTTCCCCATCTGACAACCGCCAGTGTTCTTTCCGCCAGGGCAGTCAAATGCACGGTATCTGTCGAGGCGAGCACAGGCGCGCTGTCGAAGATAACAATCTGGCCGGCCGCGCCCGCCATCTCGATGATTTCTGCCAGGCCATTCGAACGGGTGCGCCGCTGGAGACTAAATCTTCCAGATGGAATGAAGTCGATACCGCTTGGATGGCGGTAGACGATGTCGCGGATATCGGCCTGACCATTCAAGAATTCGTTCAGTCCGTACATTAACCCCGACCTGAAAAACGAATCGAGTTTTCCCCGCCGAAGGTCGCCATCGACCAGCAGCACCGGAATTGCGGCGGCGGCAAGTTCGATAGCCAGCGATCTCGCGACAAGCGACTTGCCTTCCCCGCTGTGGGCCGAGGTAACGACGATACTGTTCGGTAACTTGCCGCCATTGGACTGCTTGAGTGAAAGCACCACGGTACGGATTGCTTCGTCAAACATCGGGACGGGCATATGTTCGAACATCGTTTTCGAATTTTCCCACCGCGCCAGACGCGGGATTAGTCCAGCCGGGATCGTACGCGCCATTGCAGCTATTTGGTCGAAACTCCGGACTGTCCGGTCCGACATTTCGATCACGAAAGCAGCCGTTACGGCTCCCGAGATTGCAGCCAGGAGGGCGCCCACCAGATAGAAAAGCCGTCCACGTCCCTGTGACGCGATCGGCACTGAAGCCGGTGATAGAACTTCCAATTCCGCCCCCGGCAGCATGGCCTTCGCGGCGAGGTCACGGCGCTGATCCTCAAGCTTGTCGAGTGCCGTTTGTTCCTTGTCGGCGATATGTTGCAGTCGCGTCAATTCCGTCTGCACCATGGCATCGCGTGTGCGTTTTTCATGAGCCTCAGCCAAGATGGATTGTATTGACATAGCTTCGTGATCAAGTGCGGCGAGCTTGGCGCGCATTGTTTGGAGATATTGCTTGGTCGCAAGGTTGAGATCGGCACGGGATTCCTGGATCTTTCCACGTAAATCCACCACGGCCTCGGCATTGCCGTCATATGTCTGAAGAAGGCGGGCGAGATCTTGCTCCTGTGCGCGAAGATCGCGTTGCTTTGTGGCAATGTTGTCGGGGACGGCGATATTCTCCGCAGCGACCGAAGCGTTATCCGCTGCTTCCAGCGTGGATATCGTCGCCTTGACCTCAAGCCGGCTTTCTTCGATTTTCCCTTCGCGGCCAGTGACTTCTATGAGTGACTTGATCCGTTCATCCTGAGCGTCCTCTTTCGAGACGACGTCCATCGATTCTTGATAGTTGCGGGCAGCGTCGCGAGCAATATCGGCGCGAGCCTGCTGTTCGGTGATGCGCTGTCGGATCCATTCTTGCGCTGAATCCAGACGGCCACCGAGACTGTCCTTCCGTTCATCGAGGTAAATGCTGATGATCCGGTTCGGGACCGCGGCTGCGAGTTCAGGATCATTCGAAGTGAAGCTGATCTGAATAACGTCACTCTTATCTTCGTGCCACACGCCGAGCGCCCTAAAAAATTCCGGGATGATGGCGTCGATGTTGTCGCGTACAGGCGAGGTGGGTTTTTCCGTGTCGAACAGGCCGCGCAACTTTGCCCGGATCGTGTCAATGAACGAGATCTCGCGCAGCGCCGGATTGAATTCCGGCCGCACGTTGAACTGCAGTTCGTGGACGACTCGCTCTGCGATGCCTCTGGATAGAAGCCGCTCAGTCTCCGATTTCGCGTCAAGTAGATCACTGTGGCTTTCGTCGGCACCAAGTGATGTTGCGAGAGGCTGGTGGATAATCAATCGGGCCCAGGCCTGATAGGCGGGCTTCAACCCAGAGATAATAATCACCGTGGGCGCCATCAGAAGCGCGGTTATCGCGATGATCATGATCATTCTTCGCCGGACGAGACGGAAGGCGGATGATAGATCGAAGTTGTCCGCCTTGGTCTCCACCTGAAAGCGAGGATCGTAGCGCATCTGTGAGATCGGAAGGTTGCGGTCCGGCGGAACAGTGGAAATCGTCATCGTGCGCTAACCATTGCTTGAGGTTTCGCGGAAACGGTTTCGTAAAGTTTCTCGAGCGACCGCATATAGGCCCTCATGCTGAAATGGTTGAGATAATGTGCGCGCCCCTGGACTGAGAGGCGGATGCAGATTTCTGGATCGGACACCAGCTTCGCCAGGGCTGCGGCCAGGGCATCCTGGTCTCCGACTGGGACGAAGATGCCGGTTTCACCGTCGGTAATGACTTCGTCATGCGCCCCAACACGCGTGGTGACGACGGCGAGCCCGTGGGACAGCCCTTCGAGCACGGCCATTGCCAGACCTTCGGCGTGCGAAGGCAAGACCAGGATATCTGCACGCGCACACAGGGCTCGCGCCTCATCGGCGTCAAGCCAGCCGGGCATCTCTACCAGATTTGAAAGCGCCATGGCGTCAGCCTGACGGCGATAATCCTCGACAGGTCCGTCGCCTGCCAGTACGGCCCGCCACTGGAGTTCTTTCATGACCGGGTGGCTCAGGGCCAACAGAAGCTCCGTGACCCCCTTGCGTTCGCTCAACCGGCCAAGGAATACGATCAACGGTGTCTGACCGACGCGAATATTGTGTGCCCCGGGATCGGGGACGCAATTATGGGCAACGACCGTGCGGCGCTCGTCCACGCCCAAAAGTGTCGTCAGTGTCATGCGATCGCGCCGGCCGAGCGCCACAACGCAATCGGCATTCTGAAACATCCGACGTATGAGCCGTTGTTGGCGCGGCGAGCGTTTCTCAAAGTCGCCGCCGTAGTCGTAGTCGTGCAGGTGCAATATGTGGCAGCACCCGAACAATCGGGCAGCCTCGGTCAGGATCAGTTTTCGGGAGGTGCTGCCGCGGCCAGCGATATGGATATGGTGAATGCGGGCTGGCGCAACAATCCGGTCCTTTGCCATCGTCAGGATGGCTCTGAGCAGGCGTGCGGGTGACGTCACCTTGGACCATCGAGCCCCTCTGGTATCGGTGACGAAATGTTTCGTGCCGGTCTCTTTCGCCGTCTCTGTTATATATCCGACCAGCCTGCCAATGCCGCCGCCTTTCTCGCAGCCGCCCGAAACATAGTGGCGGACGCTGGCCGCGCTCCGTGCTGCCAGTCGACTTCTGTCCGTGAGGGCCTCCGTCAGCATGACCCGACCACCTCCCGATAAACGGCCGCGGCCTGGGCGCCGACCCGTTCAGGCGAATTCGGTCCTTTGGCCCATTCGAGCGCATTTGCACCGAAATTGTTTCTAAGCTCGCCGTTGTCTGCCAATGTCCTGATAGCCGCCGCGAGCTCTTTGGCATCTCCGGGAGGGATCACCATTCCCAACCCGTTGAGCTGAACGGTGCCCCGCAACTCGCCGACATCCGTAACGATGACCGGTTTGCCAAATGCGGCGGCAAGGTTGAGCACACCGCTTTGGGATGCTTCCGTATAGGGAAGCACGACGATGTCGGTGTCCAGGAAAAGCTGGGCGACCTCTGTATCCTCGATAAAACGATTGCGAATATCGTAGCGGCCGGCATCTCCCATGAGCGGCTGGAAGATCAGCGGATTGTCGCCACGGCCTGCGACCGTGATGCGCAGGTTGGGAAGTACGTCCTTGAGCATCGCCTCGGCCCGGACCAGATGTTCCAGGCCCTTGTAGGCGAAAATCCGTCCGAAGAGCAGGACGCGTATAGTTCCATCCGCTTCGCGCGGCGCCATCTTCTGTCGCCGGGCGAGCTCCGCATAGCGAAGGATGGAGGGATGCGACAGGACATGGACACAGTCCGCCGATTTTGAATATCGATTAAGGACCAGCCGCTTCAGCCCCTCGCCGTGGACGACAAGATGTCCAGATTGCTTCACCATCAATTCGGGGGCCCAGCCGGGCAGCGTACGCGTATCGGAATCGCCGGGATGGATTTCCACGTCATGAATGGTCGTCACAAGCGGGATCGGGCGCCAGAACGGCACGGCGAGGTTCAGCCAAAGTGTCGAATTGCTGAGGAGATGAATGAGGTTCGGCCGTTCCCGCCGGATCAGACGCGTAAGCTGGTACAGAAACCAGGGATTGGAGAGAGAACGGTGTCTCGGCCAGTCCAGAAGGTGCAGATCGACAGCCGGATCGATGGAGGAGGCGAGATGTGCATAGCGCCGGCGTGGCACGGCAAGCACAACGTTCAGGTGTTGGGCAACGCCGCTGGCAAATGAGATGGTATAGTCTTCCAGTTCGGAGACCAATAGCAGCGCCTTCATTTCGCTGCCTCCGACAAGCCGACGTCCAGACCGAACCGTGACAGGCCGCGCGCCGAGCGCAAACTATCGCGCGTCCGCCTGAGCAGGTTCGGTTCGCCGGCAAAGAAGAGGCCTTCGACGGCAAGCTTGAACCGGGTGCGTGCATCGGCTCCCTGCAGCTTTGCCGACGCGATGCGATAGGGATAGTGATCCGTCAGATGTAGTCTTGCCGGCAGTTGATGGGCTGAGAGAAACAGGTTCGTTGCTTCAACAGTTTGCTGCCAGTGCGTCATCCGCCTCCTTAGCGTGGTGGCATCCTCGGTCGAGCGATACCAGTTGTTATTGTGGATGCGGTAGAATCCAAGCGGATCCGGCATGGCAATGACGTCTCCCAGAAACGGATAGATCCCCACGAGCCAGGCGTCGGCTGATATGCGGAATTGTTCGGGAATGCTGCCCGCAGCATTCCACGCGCTACGTCGTACCGCGATGGCTGACGTCATCGGAAAAGGCCACCAACCAGCCGATCTGGTGAGTAGTGGCGACAAAGCGCCCGAACACAGACTTCGAGGGATCGGCTTGGAAGTCAGCGTGCCATCGACAAGCGTTGGCTGCAGTCGGTGATAGACGAGCGATGCTTGAGGGTTTGCGCGGAACGCTGCAGCCGTCGCCGACAGCTTGCTCGGCGCCCACCAGTCGTCGGCATCCAGAAAACAGAGGATCTCGCCCATGCTTGATCCCACAGCGGTATTGATCGCAGCGGCCTGTCCCGCGTTCTCCTGAAAGATCACCTTCACTCGGCTGTCATACGCTTCCAGAACGGACCGCGACTGGTCGGTGGAGCCGTCATCGACGACGATTATCTCGACGTTGTGCGCGTCTTGGCTCAACACGCTGTCTATCGCCCGCTCAACGAAGCGAGCGTAGTTGTAATTATTGATGAGGACACTGAGGGCCGGCTGCTCCATGACGCGCTCTCAGGCGAGTTGCGGCGATGCACCGCTGTACAGCAGCGCAAAGTTGCTTAGGACGTCGACCTTTACGCAGCCATCGAGGTTCGGAGCCTCGGTGACGGTGATATCCAAAAGACCTTGTCGGCCGAACAGCATGTCGCGCAGAGCCGTTGAGATCGCCACGGCGAGTAGAGCGCCCGTCGTGTTGCATAGAGAACTAGGATCGTGACGCAGAAACATAGTAATCCTAAACCTTCCAGGCTTCGACTGCAGAGAGAGCCTCTGTCAGAATTGTTGCCTCATTCCAGTGGAACCGCGGCTTACCCACCACGCTTCACAAGACACTCATCGCCACGGTAGCGGTGAACGGACATGCGCAACATCTGCTCTTATGGGCAATCGGCGGATATGAAGACCCGCCTTTTGGGTGAATACCGGCTGAAAGCTTACGCACAACACCGTCTTTGGGTGGAGCGAAGGTGCATTAGGCGTAGCCCGCCCTTCGCTAGGACAGGTTGACTGCGGATGTGGCTGGATGATTGCTTGAGAGCAGTGCAGCACGAAGGCCGACACCTGTTTTTTGATCTGCGGCGATCAACAGTCGCTTGTCTTTTCAAGTCAGTCGGGACGGATAATGAGAGTAGATAGCCTCCGAACTGCCAGCGGACCGACGATTAGTTGGCGGGCCATAGAATGCTGGGGCGCCGGCATATCCCTCTTCTTTCAGGCAGGCGCCTTTCTGCCACTTATCCTGGCCGATGCGGACGGAACGCTCAGCGAATCCGCCAAATCTATACTGCGTCTTCCTTGCTTTCCTGTCTATGTATTTACAATCGTGATCCTGATACGCAATTTTCCGCAATTTCTAATGGCGCTCAGGCGAAATCTGATTGTTCCCCTGATCCTTGTCCTGCCGTTTTTGTCCACCCTTTGGTCAATAGGACCTCCAACGACCTTGAGGCGCGCAATCGGCCTTTTGTTTTGCGTGCTTCTTTCCTATGTCCTGGCGATACGTTTCACGCCAAGGCAGCTGCTGTTCCTGTTATTTGTGACCCTGGGAGCCTGCATCGTCCTCAGCGTGGTTTTGTCAGTGGTGTCACCAAGCCTTGCCAGTATGCCGGATGGTACTATGCGGGGCATTTTCATTCACAAGAACGTCCTGGGTTGGTACGCGTCTCTGATGATCTTGGTGGCGTCGGCCGTGCTGATCGACGGGACGCTCGGCCTGCGGCGAACCGCGTTCATCTTGTTGGCCGCGGGTATGGTCTGCCTTGCAAGCTCCGGATCGATGACCGCGATCATTGCAACGTCAGTGGCGTATTGCCTGATCGGCTTTTATTCCCTCCTGCAAAAAAGCAGCAGCATTGGCCGCGTCGTCATCGTCCTGTTTTTCGTTCAGCTGTCTGTCGCCATTCTGATTTCGCTTCACGAATTCCTGGTTCCGGCCCTTGAAGCGCTCGGCAAGGACGCGACTCTGACCGGTCGGGTGCCATTGTGGGAGCTGGTTGATCGCGAAATATCCGATCGTTGGATGTTTGGCTACGGTTACCAGGCTTTCTGGACAACCGCGAACCCCGAAGCGACGCGCATGTGGCTAAAGATCGGATGGGCGGCGCCTCACGCGCATAATGGATACCGCGATATCTTGTTGAGCTTTGGAATAATGGGAATGATTCCGTTTGTTCTGCTGCTTCTCCATGCAATCCGCCAGGGCGCGACCCTTCATTGTCATGACCCGCAGTACGGGTGGCTCTGGCTCAATGTCTTTACGATCATGATTCTGGTGATGAATCTGACTGAGAGTATTTTTTTCGCTCAGAATGACACCATCTTCATCCTGTTTACCGCAGCCATCATCATGTTTTCGCTGTACGCGCCCGTCGTTTCGATCAGCCGTTCGCCATCTTGGCAGGCGCCCTCGCGTGGCCTTGCGAGCGGGTTGCAGATATCATGAGGCGGCGTTTTGAACTGATCCTGAGCATTTTGCCTGTCATGCTCTTTCCGCAGTCCGGCAATCCGGCTCCAGTCGGGACCGAGATAGATGCGCCTGAGCGCTTGCAGATGCTCGTCAGGGAGGCGACTTGCGCGGAAGCTCCCGCGACTTTCTCAGCCAAGTTGAATGGGACTTCTTTAAGCGACGTATTGAGCAGCAGCGCTGGGGCGCGGACGATATTTTACGTTTCTCCCGATGGCAAAGACACCTGGAGTGGCCTCCTTCCGACAGCAAATCAGCAGGGCGGCGACGGCCCTTTCGCCAGCATTGAAAGAGCCCGTGATGCTGCCCGTGAGAAGGGCGGCACCAACACAATCGCGCTGGGTAAAGGCGATTACTACCTTACTCAGCCGATCGTCTTTGACCCCCGCGACAGGGGCTTGATCCTCACGGCAAGATGCAATGAAGCGCCGATTTTGCATGGGGGGCTACGCGTGCGCAATTGGGCCCAGCAGGCCGATGGTCGCTGGACGGCGCCGCTGAAATTGCCACCTGATGAAGGGGTCGGTGACCTTTTCGTCAATGGGAAACGCCAAACTCGGGCTCGATATCCCAACGCTCCCGCTGATGGCGATCCACGCAAGGGATGGTTGTTTGCCGCAAAGTGCGAGCCTGCCATCGACGTGTGGGAAGGAAACACGCGCTTTTGTTTCCATGCCGGCGATCTTCCGGCAGTGGGTGATACAAGTGGGCTGGTCGTGGACATCGTTGGGGGGTATCAACCGGGAAGCCAGTGGGGCAATGACACGCTCCCAGTTGTATCCATCGATGGCGCAGGCCGGACTGTCTATACGAAAGGCACAGGCTATTTCTTTACCGCAGAAGGGAGCCGCTATTTCCTAACCGGAGCCAAGGCCTTGCTCGATGCTCCCGGAGAGTGGTGGTACGACCTTGTCGCGGGCCAGCTTCATTATATCCCTGTCGATCAGTCGTTACCCAATCCCGTCGTCGTTGCTGGCATTCTGCCGACATTCTTCAAATTGGATGGGGCCGATGGGATGGTCGTATCAGGGCTCGAGTTTAGAGATGGAGCTCCTGAAGGCAGCGGCAAGTTCTATACGGAAACCAGAGGATTTGGCGCCATACGGATCGAACACGCTGATGGCGTCAAGATTCTCGGCAACAGCATCGAAAACGTCGGCGTCGGGGTCCATGTGACGGAAAGCAAGGATGCGTTGATTGCCGGCAATGTGATTGCGGATGTGGCTGGCAACGGGATTTACGTCGGCACAAATTATGGCACGTTCGGCAAGTCGAACGGCTGCAGGATCCTTTCAAACCATATCCATGACATCGGAAAGGTTTACATTGAAACCGCCGGAATATGGTTCCAGGCGGCTGACAATGTCAGGATCGCCGACAACCTGATCGAAAACACGGCGCAGTTCGGAATCGCCGGCGGTTCGCTGTGGGGTTCCAACGACGCCGTCTATAACGCTATCATCGAGCATAACGAGATCCGTAACGCCAATCAGCAGACCGCAGATGGCGGCGCCATCAAGATGATGGGCGAGCAGGCAGATCCTTTGAACAGCACCATCCGCTCCAATCTGGTGACCGGGACCGGTCATCTCATGAACAGGGTCGATGGGACCTTCTGGCCTCCCGGATATGAGAATACCAGCGAATGGCCGTCTCCTATCAGCTGGGCGATCTATACGGATGGGAAGGCGAGCGGGCTGCGTATCGAGGGAAATACGCTCTCGGGCAACGTCGCGGCGATCGGTATCAACGGCGGTTGGAGCAACCTGGTGGCGGGAAACGTCATCACACACGGATCGGGCGCGGCTTTTCGCGTTGATATCGGTACCGGCAGGGGTTGGCGTCCGCCATGGGCGCGCCCTAATCGTATTGAGGAGAATGTTGTATCGGTTAACAATGACAGCGGCATTGTAGCGTATGTCAACACTCCCGATCTTGGGCCTGGATTTGTGCAATTCGCGCGCAACCGCTACAGCGGCAACTTGAACAACAAGAGCTTCAGGATAAATCCGGAAATCATGCGTTCGGGAGAATTTGGCAGTCTAGGAGATCTTCAGAAGGCTGGGGCGGACACCGGAAGCGTAGTCGCGCCGCCCGAGTAACGAAAGGAGCCTCGACGAGCGGTGTCCTGCGGCGACAAGTCCGCAGCTATGGCGACTTGGAACACCCTCCGGTTATGGCGTGCACGCGCTGCTGGTAACTGCCGCAGGCAGGAACGGTGACCAGACGAGCGTGGCGAGCCGATCTCAAAGCGAAATTCCAACCCTTGCCCAACTCGCATCCTGCGCGAGGCTCCCGCCGAGCCGTCGAATGATCGATCGCGTCAAGGTGAAGGCCTTTTGAGTGTCCAGGCGAAGCCGCGGCCAGATCCGTCCGAAGATCCTGCCAGGCTCAAGTGTTCCACCTGCTCAGGAGTACACAGGAATTCCCTGAACTCTCTCTTTCCGGCTTTGTTTGTGCTCAAGCCTCACTAGCTTTGATCACGCTTGAGTGAATAGCTTCTGCAGCTCTGCGCGGGTCGAAGCGCTATTTCGGGCCAACGGTCATCAAAAAGAGCAACAGGGTAAGCTGAGGGGTACATAGACTTACTTCGAATATTGTACGTCATCGCGGCATAAGACGTAAAGTTGAAATCTCTTCTACGTCCAATAGCTGGAGCCGCAAGTATGGAGGCAATCGGCCTGCCGGGATATTCTGATGACAGTTTCGATCGCGAAAGCGTAGGTCATGGGAAAGCAAACAGCAGGCAGCAGCCAGACTTCAGTTCTTCATCCAAAGGGTTCCTTTGAATGGACGAATGTCCTTGGTGTTCGCGTTTCGGCAGTTAATCTCAAAAGCGCGACTGGATTTATTCAAAAAGCGATCGAAGACGGCAGGAAGGAATATGTTTGCGTTCGCGACGCACACGGCATCGTCCGCTGTCAAGATGATCCCGAGCTTCGGTCGATACATAACCGGGCTTTCCTCGTAACTCCCGACGGCATGCCGCTTGTTTGGGCATTGAAGCGTGCTGGTCATGCCGAAAGCGACAGGGTCTATGGACCGGATCTCATGCTATCCGTTTTCGATGCCGGCAGCTCCAAGGGCTTGCGCCACTTCCTTTATGGTGCAACGGCCGAAACGCTCGAACAACTGCAGGCACGCCTTCTGGCAAAATTTCCGCAAGCACGGATCGTCGGCACCTATGCGCCGCCTTTTCGCAAACTGTCGACGCAGGAGGAAACGGATATTGCTGACCGGCTTAATCGGTCGGGTGCCGATATCATCTGGGTCGGGCTGAGCAGTCCCAAGCAGGAACTCTGGATGGCGCGCATGCGCGATAGTCTGCAAGCATCGATGCTCATCGGTGTCGGAGCCGCATTCGATTTCCACGCCGGCCTCAAGCGGCAGGCTCCAAGGTTCATTCAAAGAAGCGGCTTCGAATGGGCGTTTCGTCTTTTATGCGAGCCGCGACGGCTGTGGCGGCGCTATGCGCTCGTCGTGCCGACCTTCATCTCACTGACGGCATTCCAGAGACTGGGACTTCGGAAGTTTCCGATCGAAGACGCGGTTTTTGGATCAAGCGCGCCAAAAGCAGCAGCTGCAAAGGTGTAAAGCCATCATGTCCTTATTTGCGTCGCCAGCAATGACACCGGGTCCGTCGAAGGCAGCCATATCAAATGACATGGCGGCGCGGGCGATTCCGGCAGGTTCCGTGCCACCCATCGCAGCCAAGCCCGCCGATCCCTTTGTACGGGCAGGGCCGAATATGCCCGTCGCGCTACGGCGCCGGCTTCCTCGGCTTGCAACCTCGTCCATCCTGGTCGCCGGCGACATTGCAGGTTATTTGATTGCCTATTTTGCTCTCCTGTCCTTTCTCCCCAGCGGCTCGGAGGGCACGATAGCGGAGCGCACGTTCACGATCGCAGCGCTCGCTGCCATTGTTCTCTACGCATCGGCCGGCCTCTATCCTGGATATCGGTTGCATGACCACGAACATCTGCGGCGGCGCACCATGGCTGCCGTCAAGGTGGCCGTCCTGACGGCATTCGCAGCAATTATCCTGCCGGAAGGGGAACGACTGCTGCTTGCCGTTATTGGGTTCCTCGCTCTCGGGCTGATTGTTCAGCCGCTTGTGCATTGGCTTGCACGAGGCCTATGCTGGAGACTTGGAATCTGGGGCGAGCGCGCGGTTGTCATAGGGGGGTGCAACCTTACTCCCGCTCTGGTGGCCCATTTCAAGAGCCGCTGGCAGTATGGCATCAGGCCGGAGCCATTTTCCCCTGATACTTTGGAGGCATTGCCCGATGGCGTGCCATCCATTGCCGTGATTGCGGGCGACACAGGCTCGCTTATACCCGACTTGGCGGGGCTGCGTCGGAAGTTCGCCGAAGTCATTTTGCTGTCCGACACGCCGAGCCTCAAGGTAAGCGGTTTGCGACCTGTGGATGTCGGCGGAGAGATCGGTATTCGCCTCACCACCGGTGGGAGTTGGGTCAACGCGGATCTGGTTCGCCGAATCCTCGATCTCGCAATCGCCATCCCTGCAATGATCGTGGTCGCGCCATTCATCGCATTTGCAGCGGCCGCAATCTATGCCATCGATCCAGGTCCCGTCTTCTTCCGGCATACCAGGGAAGGGCGATCCGGCAAGCCGGTGCACGTCCTGAAATTGAGGACGATGTACCAAGATGCAGAACAGCGCCTTGAGGCACTGTTCCGAGACAACCCTGCTATGCGCGCCGAGTGGTTGAGCCACTTCAAGCTCAAGGACGATCCGCGCATCCTTCCGGTTATAGGACATATGCTGCGCTCTTCGAGCATCGACGAGCTCCCGCAATTGGCAAACATCATTGCCGGCCAGATGGCCATCGTCGGGCCGCGTCCGTTCCCGGAATATCACCTCCTGGCTATGGACGGCGAATTTCGAAACAAGCGCCGTTCCGTCACGCCGGGGCTCACGGGCCTTTGGCAAATATCCGAACGAAGCAATGCGGATATCGAGCTGCAGCAGCAACTCGACGAGTTCTACATCGACAACCGGTCGCTGTGGTTTGACTGCCAAATTCTTCTCAGCACAATCCCTGCGGTCTTCAAGCGCAGGGGAGCCTACTGACCATCCTCGCTTTCGCGAGGCAACCGTCAACAACGGAGCACACCAATGCACGGACAAAAGCGAATTATGGTAACCGGCGGCACCGGCTTTCTGGGATCATTCCTGTGCGAAAGGCTTTTGCGAGAGGGCAATGACGTCCTCTGCGTGGACAATTACTACACCGGTTCGCGCGACAATGTGCTGCATCTTCTTGACGATCCTCGCTTTGAGGTGCTTCGCCATGACATTACCTTCCCGCTCTATGTGGAGGTCGACGAGATCTACAACCTCGCCTGTCCGGCGTCTCCGGTCCACTATCAACACGACCCCGTACAGACCGTGAAGACCAATGTGCACGGGGCCATCAATATGCTCGGCTTGGCAAAACGCACCAGGGCGAAGATCTTCCAGGCATCCACGAGCGAAGTTTATGGCGATCCGGCAGTCCACCCTCAGCCCGAGGAATATCGAGGCAGTGTCAATCCCATAGGGCCGCGGGCATGTTATGACGAAGGCAAGCGGTGTGCCGAAACATTGTTCTTCGACTACCATCGTCAATATGGCGTGGAAATCCGCGTAGCGCGCATCTTCAATACTTACGGGCCGCGCATGCAGACCAATGACGGCCGCGTCGTCTCCAATTTCATCGTTCAGGCGCTTCAAAACGAGCCGATCACCATCTTCGGCAACGGCACGCAAACGCGCTCCTTCTGCTATGTAGACGATCTGATTGAGGGCTTCATCCGCCTGATGGGGGCGCCGGCTGGCGTTACGGGTCCGATCAATCTCGGTAACCCAGGAGAATTCCAGGTCCGTGAATTGGCAGAAATGGTGATCGAAATGACCGGATCGAAGTCCGGCATCGTCTTCAAGGACCTGCCGGTTGACGATCCGACACAGCGCAAGCCGGATATCAGCCGCGCAACGCAACAACTGGGCTGGCAGCCGAAGGTGAACCTTCGTGAGGGGCTTGAGAGAACGATTGCTTATTTCGAGTGGAAGCTCTCTGGCGGCGTCAAGAGCACGCTTGGCGTCCAGTCCTCGCGAACGGCCTACACCAATCTGCCTACCCCGGCCGTCGGCCTTCCCGTTCAGGAAGCCGTATCAATCGGGCCGTGAACAGCAACGTCGATCATTGCAAGTCGAAGCTCGTGTTCTTTCGATGGGATGGTGCCGGAAACATGAATGTGCATAGCATACGAAAAGGAGCCGCCCCTGCGGGTGCAACACAGCGGTTGGGGCCCATCGTCTTTGCGGTCGATGCGGCCTACGCCGTTCCCTTGGCGACCGCCCTTAGATCGGTCGCCGAGAATAACCGAAGCGCATGGCCCCTGAATATCCATGTCGTTCATGAGGGAATAGGCGAAGAAACAAAGCAACTGATCTTTGATTCTCTGCCCGCAAATTCTGCAGTCATTCAGTGGCATCCCATCGCCACATTGTCCTTCGCAAGCGGATTTTCCACTCGCCCTGGCGTTTCGAGGATGACCTTCGCGAGGCTCCTTTTGCCGCAGTTCCTTCCGCAGACCTGCAATCGGGTTCTGTATCTGGATGGCGACATCCTGGTCCTGACTGCGCTTGAACAGTTGTGGAATACTGACCTCGGCGAGGCAGTGATCGGCGCTGTACCGGACTACTGGCTGGACAATGTGGTGCGCAATGGACCAGGTGCAACCGGCGGCCCTCGCGTCGAACGTTATTTTAACGCCGGCATTCTTCTTATCGACCTTGAAAAATGGCGAAACGAGCGAATATCGGAACGATCTCTGGACTATCTCGACCGCTTTCCGACGACGGAATATTCGGATCAGGACGCTCTTAACTTTGCCTGCGACGGAAAGTGGAAGATCCTGGACCGCGCCTGGAATTTTCAGTTCGAGCCAACGCAGGCGATCGCCCGCATCGCGCTCGAGCAGAAGCTCGCGATCGTTCATTTCGTGACCAACGTGAAGCCCTGGAAATCAGGAAGCTTGAGCCCGAACATCGCCTTCTACGATACGTTTCGGTCCCGGACCCGTTTTGCGCTTACCCGGTGGGCGCGCGTCCAGAGTGGCCTGAAGCGCGCAGGCTCGCGGCTGCTTGCCCGATCCGCCTTGTTGAGAGCAGCATGGTCCTGCACGAAATCGACTATGCGGGCACACGCATCGACGTCGCGCCAGTGAATCGGGGAGCGAAGAACGCGTAAGAGCGAAACGAAGCCGAGTTCGGGTTCGATGAAATGCTCCGAACGAAACGATTGCCTGCGGAGGAACAAGGTTGCACAGCGTTGATGTCGTCATTCCCTGCTACAACTACGCTCATTTCCTTGAGGAATGTGTTGGAAGTGTTCTTTCACAAGCAGGCGTCGATGTGCGCGTGCTTATTCTGGATGACTGCTCGCCAGACAATACGCCGGAAGTCGGAATGGCTCTGGCATCCCGGGACAAACGGGTCACCTATCGGCGGCACACGGCAAACAAGGGCCATATCGCCACCTATAACGGGGGAATCGAGTGGGCGGGCGGCGACTTATTCCTGCTTCTCTCTGCGGATGATTATCTCTTGCCGGGCGCGCTGGGGCGCGCTTCCGAGCTGATGCGCAATCATCCGCAGGTGGGGTTTACGTTCGGGAACGCGCTCATAGCTGAGCCGAGTGGCGTCAGTAAGCGCGTCGATCCTCTCGGCGACAATGGTGTGCCTCCCATGCAGGTATTGTCCGGTCCGCAATTCATACGGTTGAGTGGAGCAAACAACCTGGTTCCCACACCGACGGCCGTCGTGAGAACGACGCTGCAAAAACAGGTCGGCGGCTATAATAAGGAACTGCCGCATGCCGGTGATATGGAGATGTGGCTGCGGCTCGCATCACATGCTGGGGTCGGCTACATCAACGAAGACCAGGCAGTATACCGCAGACATGCTTCGAACATGTCGCTACAATACTATGGACAAAGTATCCTTCCTGACCTTCGACAAAGAAAACAGGCTTTCGATATTCTGTTTCGCCAAGGCGCGGAAAGCCTCAGGAACGATGAGAAACTAAGACGTTTTCTTGCCAGGGATCTCGGGAAAGAGGCGGTTCGGCTGGCCGGCATGGCATTCAATAATTTCGATGTTCCCACAGCCGTGGCTATTCAGCGCTTTGCTCTCGAGGTTTCTCCCGAGGTGCGAAATTCATTGCCCTGGATCAAGTTGGTCTGCAAGCAAACAATCGGCCCAAGGTACTGGTGCGCCTTGAATTCTATCGGGCGACGAGTTGCAGGATGAATAGGTAGGACCGGGCTAGGTTAGTTCATCCCCAAGTACGCGCAAACAACAGTCGGGCGGTTCAGCGCTCGATCGCGCTACTCATGCCAAGATTGCGGGAGACGTGGTGGAGGGGGCCCCGATATCAAAAGACCCGGTGACGCATTCGCGCCACCGGGGTGATTTGAGCAAGACTGTGGTTCCAAGATACGAAAACAACGATTAGTATAACGCCTTATTCACACTCATGCCGAAATACTGGTCTGGCACAGGTCGTTGAGCTTGAACACGACTTCCGTCCTATTCGTTGCTTTGACCTTTTTCATAATATTGCGAACATGCACCTTTACCGTGCTTTCTCGCAGATTAAGCTCATAAGCGATAATTTTGTTCGCCTTGCCGCGTCGGAGCGCCTCCACGACTTCAACCTGACGATCCGTGAATATGCCGGCGAGCGGGCGGGCGGTCGAATTGCTCGAGTCCAGCAAGTGACGCATGGCGAACAGGGCGCTTGCAGGCACAAAAATTCCTCCTGCCACTGACAGCGCGATCAGCTCCATACATACACTGACGCTGACTGAGGCGGGTATGAACCCTTTGGCTCCGTACTCAAGCGCCCTAACGATTTGGCCGAAATCATCGCTATCAGCCAGTACGATGAGTGGCGTCGATGCGAATTCCGACGAAAGATTCCGGATTTGCTCCGAAATGGCCGGTTCATCGATCTTTTTGCCGCCGACATTCAAGAGGATTGCCGAAAGCGGAGGATATTCGTCGCGCTTCTGCTTCCATTCCTCAATTGATCCAAATGCCAGAATCTGCAGATCCGCCTTTTGGGCAGCCATGCATTGCGCCAAGCATTGCCGATCGAGTTCACGATTATCGAGAATGACAAGCGAATGCGTTTGTCTTGCCGACAGGGCAAGTGCGTTCGAGTTACTTTCTATCTTAATGGGAAAGGCTAAGTTTTCCTGCCTAAGGTCTAAATTCGGTATAAGTGCTGAATTCACAGCTTCACCCTCCCCTAACACGTTACGCCCCACTACGGCCCGAGTACCAACCCCTCTCAATACGGGGGTTTAGGAAACTCTAAAGTAGGAATTGAATACCACAATTCGCGGAACGTTACAGTAGCTAATATAGGCTAAGTAGCGCACAACTTTCATTGCAAGGCGGAAATAGAAAGATAAATCTGAGGTAGACTTAACTATTACTAGGCAGCCTGAAGGATAGTCTCCGTCGTTACACCGCATCTTGGCGAGGGCCACTAAATGCATGGAAACAATCGCTGTCTCCGGCGTAGGCCTGGCGACAGGTGCGAGAGGTGACCCGCCACCAATGTTGGTCGAGGGCATGAACCAAGGCGTAAGTCGTCATAAGTAGATACGCCTTTAGGTGAATAACCTTAAACGTTTTGTTTCTTTACTCAGATGGAGAAAACAATTCTCTTTGGAGCGTAGAGAAATATTAGTCCTGTCGGTGTGAAACCTTGGGCGCAATCAAGCGATTGTTTGTTTCAACTGAAAGTCGGGGCTTGTTCAGGAGTAGGGATTTTGCAGGGATGATTGCATCAAACGTCAAGCTGGATGACAGCAGCGTCATCCATCATCGAGATCTTGTGAATCTATACGGCTGCACGATCGGCGCAGGGACGCGCATCGGCACCTTTGTCGAGATTCAGAAGAACGTCATCGTCGGAAAAGACTGCAAGATCTCCAGCCATTCCTTCCTCTGTGAGGGCGTGACGCTGGAAGACGGCGTGTTCATAGGCCACGGGGTCATGTTTACGAACGACACATACCCGCGCGCCGTCAATCCGGATGGCAGCCTGCAGACGGAGACCGACTGGGTCCTCATCCCTACCCTGGTAAAGCGCCACGCGTCGATCGGCAGCAACGCCACCATTCTGCCTGGCGTGATCATCGGAGAAGCCGCACAGGTCGGCGCCGGCGCGGTTGTAACCAAGGATGTGCCCGACGGCGCCATTGTTGTCGGCGTTCCGGCCAGGATCATCGGTCGCGTTCATGACCGATCAGTCAACATGCAAGCGTTGGGAGAAGTGCAATGATCGGTATCGCCGTTGTTGGGTATGGGTACTGGGGTCCGAATCTGGTTCGTAACATCTCGGAAGCGGCCGGCGCGCAGCTCATTTCAGTCTGTGATCTCAATGTCGAACGGTTGGCGGCTGTCAAAAGCCGCTACCCCGCAGTGACGATCACCGATGATTTCGAGGAAGTCCTGCGCGATCCGAGAGTGGACGCCATCGCTATCGCGACGCCGGTCTTCACCCATTTCAAGCTCGCAATGCAGGCTATGATGGCCGGAAAGCATGTCTTCGTCGAAAAGCCGATGGCTTCGACGACGGAGGAAGCCTCGCGGATGGTCGAAGAAGCCGCGCGCAGACGCCTCGTGCTGGCCGTGGATCATACTTTCGTCCATACCGGCGCCGTCCGCAAGATGCGCGAACTGGTCGAAAGCGGCCTCGGCGACATGTATTACTACGACTCGGTTCGGGTCAATCTGGGGCTCTTCCAGCACGATGTCAGCGTCATCTGGGACCTCGCGGTGCATGATCTCTCCATCCTGGACCATGTTGTGCAGGAAAGGCCGGTAGCCGTTTCTGCGACGGGCATGAGCCATGTGCTCGGCGAGCCGGAGAACATCGCCTATCTGACGCTTTTCTTCGAGAGCAAGCTCATCGCACATATCCACGTCAATTGGCTGGCCCCGGTCAAGGTGCGCCGCACGCTGATCGGCGGCAGCAGCAAGATGATCGTCTATGACGATCTGGAGCCCAGCGAAAAGATCAAGGTCTATGACAAGGGCATCACCATGTGCCCCAATTCCGATGCATATGGCGAGAAGGTGCATCAGATGATGGTCGGCTACCGCAGCGGCGACATGTGGGCGCCCAAGCTCGATATGACCGAGGCGTTGAAACGCGAACTGGATCAGTTCGTCGATTGCATCGAGCAAAATTCGCGGCCCATTACGGATGGCCAAGCCGGGTTGCGGGTCGTTCGCATCCTTGAAGCCGCAAGCCGATCGCTCGCCCAGCGCGGTCGTATCATCGAGCTTGAAGAGGCGAGGCGCATTGCATGATCCCGTTCCTGGACCTCAAGGCACAATATCAATCCATCAAGAGCGAAATCGACGCCGCCGTGCTCGGTGTTCTGGCCTCGGGGCAATACATACTGGGCGAGGAGGTCGCTCGCCTCGAGCAGGAATTCGCGGACTATTGCAACGTCAAACATGCGATAGCCGTCAACACCGGGACGAGTGCCCTGCATCTGTCGCTTCTCGCGGCAGGCGTGGGCCCCGGCGATGAAGTCATCACCGTGCCGTTCACCTTCGTCGCGACCGTATCGGCGATCTGCTACGCAGGCGCGCGGCCGGTATTCGTCGATGTCGAGCCGGTGACGCTCACGATGGATCCATCTCAACTCGAGGCAAAGATTACACCCCGAACCAAGGCCATTGTTCCCGTCCATCTCTACGGTCAGATGGCTGACATGGACGCGATCAAGGCGATTGCCGACCATCACGGTATAGCGGTCATCGAGGACGCCTGCCAGGCGCACGGAGCGCAATACAAAGGCGCGCGCGCCGGCAGCATCGGCACATCAGGCTGCTTCAGCTTCTATCCCGGCAAAAATCTCGGCGCCTGCGGCGAGGGGGGTATGGTCGTCACGAACAGCGACGATCAGGCCAAGACGATGCGCATGCTGCGCGACTGGGGCCAGGAACAGCGCTATCACCATCTGCTGAAGGGCTTCAACTACCGCATGGATGCCATTCAGGGCGCGATCCTGCGCATCAAGCTCCGGCATCTCGAAGCCTGGACCGAAGCGCGGCGCGCCCATGGACGCCGCTACTCGTTGCTGCTTGGCGGTTCGGCGAACCTCAGGACGCCTGTTGAAATCACCGACCGGCGCCACGTCTATCACGTCTATGCCATCAGAAGCCGCGATCGCGACCAGCTTCAGCGCGTATTGAGCGAAGAGGGCATTCAGTCCGGGCTACACTATCCGATCCCGGTTCATCTGCAGAAGGCCCATGCCGACCTTGGTTACAAGGCAGGCGATTTCCCAATCTCGGAAGCTGCCGCACGGGAGGTCCTCTCGCTGCCGATCTATCCCGAGATGCCGGCGTGGCACGTCGACCAGGTGGCCGCCGCGCTGGAGAACACCTATGTCAGCTAATCGTGCGGGCGAGGCCCGGATCGTGCAGGCGGTCCATGGCCGTCATGAAAGGCCGGCGGACCCTGCCTACCAGGCCGGGCTGGCCGAAGAACTCAGGCAGTCATACGGGCGCGCTGGCCTGATTGAACTCTACGGTCGTTTCGCGACCGGTGACGGTGTCATCGATACTCTGATGCGAAAAGCCATCTGGCAAGCCATCGCGCGGAGCTGTGGCACAGGATTGCAGGTTGCAGGCGGTGCCGGTTTCAAACATCCCGAGACGTTCGACATCGGCAATGGGGTGTTCATCGGGGCTCAGGCCTATATCCAGGGTCGCTTCGACGGCCGATGCAAGATCGGCGACAATGTCTGGATCGGGCCGATGGCCTATTTCGACGCTCGCGATCTCGTGATCGAGGATTCTGTCGGGTGGGGACCTGGCGCCAAGGTGCTTGGCTCGACCCACACGGCACTGCCCTTGGATGTGCCGATCATTCGCACGGATCTTGAAATCAGGCCGGTACGAATCTGTGCAGAGGCCGATATCGGAACGAATGCGACCATTCTTCCCGGCGTGACCATCGGGAAGGGGGCGATCGTTGGAGCGGGGGCAGTTGTCGTTTCCGACGTCGAGCCGTACTCAGTCGCCGCAGGTGTCCCTGCAAAATTCATACGTTGGCGTTCGGATAATGATCCGATGACGAACATGTTGCGTGAGGGAAGATCATGAGAGACAAACGGGTGCTCATTACCGGCGGTGCCGGTCTGATCGGCTCGCATATTGCTGATCTTGTCGCATTGGAAAAACCTCGCGAGATCATCGTCCTCGACAATTTCGTGCGCGGGCGCCGGGACAATCTCAGCTCGGCAATATCAAGCGCGCCTCTTAAGATCATCGACGGAGATATCCGCGACAGAGCGCTTCTGGCAAAAGTCTTCGAAGGCGTCGACATCGTCTTCCATCAGGCCGCCATCCGCATCACGCAATGCGCCGAAGAGCCACGGCTGGCTTTCGATGTCCTTGCGGAGGGCACGTTCAACGTTCTCGAAGCCGCCGTCAAGGCGGGCGTATCGAAGGTAGTTGCTGCCTCTTCCGCCTCCGTTCTGGGGCTTGCCGAGAATTTTCCAACGGCCGAAGAGCATCATCCGTACAATAACCGGACGATCTACGGCGCGGCGAAAACATTCAACGAGGGGCTGATGCGTAGCTTTGCGGAGATGTACGGCCTGCGCTATGTCGCGCTCCGTTACTTCAACGTCTATGGGCCGCGCATGGACGTTTACGGCGCCTATACGGAAGTTCTGATCCGTTGGATGGAACGCCTGATGGCCGGGATGCCGCCCCTCATCTATGGGGATGGTAGCCAGACGATGGACTTCGTCGATGCACGCGACATCGCCCGCGCAAACATTCTGGCCGCCAAAAGCGATGTCACGGACGAAGTGTTCAACGTCGCGAGCGGCAAGGAAATAAGCCTGCTGGAACTCGCGAAGATGCTGAGCGACATTATGGGTTCCTCACTCGAACCGCAGCACAAAGAGGCCCGCACGGTCAACGGTGTGACCCGTCGCCTTGCCGATATCAGCAAGGCCGAACGGCTCCTCGGCTTCAAGGCGGAGATCTCTATGGAGCAAGGGCTTCGTGATCTCGTTGCCTGGTGGCAAATGCAGACAAACGCAGGGGGGGCGGCTGCATGAGCTCATCTCAATCCACAATTCCGGTCGCCAAACCCGTCCTCGGGGAGGAAGAGGCTGAGGCTGCGCGCCGCGTTATTCTGTCGGGATGGGTGACGCAAGGGCCGGAAGTCGCGGCTTTCGAGCGTGAATTCGCTGCCTTTGTGGGCGCCGCGCATGCTTGCGCCATGTCCAATTGCACGACCGCGTTGCATCTGGCCCTGAAGGCGGTCGGCGTATCCGCCGGTGATGAAGTCGTCACGGTCAGCCATTCTTTCATCGCGACCGCAAACGCGGTTCGCTACTGCGATGCGGTGCCTGTTTTCGTCGATATTGAAGAAGATGGTTACAACATCGAAGCCAGTCTGATCGAAAGGGCAATCACGCCTCGCACCAGGGCAATTCTCTGCGTGCATCAACTCGGCATGCCTTGCGATCTCCGCGCCATCGTGGAGATCGGCAAGCGCCATCAGATACCGGTCATCGAGGATGCAGCCTGTGCGACGGGAAGCGAAATCCTGTGGGACGGCCGTTGGGAAAAGATCGGCAAAGCGCATGGCGACATTGCCTGCTTCTCCTTCCACCCCAGGAAGGTCGTCACGACAGGCGATGGCGGCATGTTGACGACGGCCAATCCCGAATATGACCGGAAGTTCCGGCTCTGGCGCCAGCATGGCATGAGCGTCACCGATGCCGTTCGTCACGGCTCGAAACAGGTCATCTTCGAAGACTATGACGAGTTGGGTTACAATTACCGGATGACCGATCTTCAGGCGGCCGTCGGACGCGAGCAGTTGCGGCGGCTGCCGGAGTTGGTTGCCCAGCGCCGGCTGCTTGCCGAGCAATATTGCGAACGTCTGTCGACGATTGCCGGGCTTTCTCTGCCGACCGAGCCGCGCTGGGCTCGCAGCAACTGGCAGAGCTTCTGTGTGAGACTGGCCGATACGATCGACCAGCGCGCCGTCATGCAGACCCTGCTCGATCAGGGGATCTCGACCCGGCGCGGGGTGATGAACATTCATCTGGAGAAAGCATATTCTGGTGAGAGCTCCCACCGCGCTGCCATGAGCCTGATGCGAAGCGTATCTGCGCAACAGCAAACGATAATCCTGCCGCTTTATGCCCAGATGACCTTGTCTGACATGGACCGGGTTGTTGAGGCACTTCGCGCAGCCCTTGCGGAAGCGACCGTCGGAGCCTCCAGCGTGCAACGTGCCATGGATGTCGCTGTCGCCTGAACCCGCATTTGCCTGACGTAGCAATTTGCATAACGAAACAATGCGCGTATCTCCGGATGCGCGCATTGTTCGTCATGCTGATTTCGTGATCCATCCGCGGATGGTTGCTGGCACGGACTCCGGCGGAAGCAGGTCGATCAGCATGCGCAGCGAATAGAGCCCGCACAGAGCGACGGCGACGAAGCCAATCACCGTCGCCGGCCACAGCGGCAAAATCGAGAACATCAGGAATACCAGTCCCGATGCGGGCAAGAAAAGCAGCGCGTGTCTGCGATTGGCGGCGGACCAGCGAAAACCGGTCAGCTTCCGCACGATCACATAGATCAGGATGCTGTGCCAGACATAGAGGCCAAAAAACGCCATACCGGCTCCTTGCGTACCGAGCAGCGATACGAAGAGCCAGGCAAGCCCCACATGCACGACCGCCGCCGCAACCTCCGTCCAGAAGAAAATCGCCTGGGTACGCTTCGCCACGACGATGAAACCCATCGGCCAGGAAATAATCCGCAGCATCATTCCAAGGCAGATCCAGCGCAGAAGATCGACTGCCCCATGAAATTCCGCCGAATAGAACAGGCTCATCATGAGCGGTGCAAGCGTCAAGGTGCCGAGCAGGCCGGGGCCAGCGAGCAGCATGCTGATTTCCGCCTGTTCATTGACCAGCCGATTGCATTCGGCATTGTTCTCGGCTGCCGCAGTCAGGCGCGGATAAAAATCCGTCCCCATCGCCTGCAGGATGAAGCCGGCATAAAGACCGCCAAGGCCCCAGGCCGCCTGGTACAATCCAGCCGCCATGACGCCGCCCTCCTTCAGCACGATGAGGCGGATGGCGTAAGCTGCGCCGAAGGTCAGAAGCCCGCTTGCCATGAAGACGAAGCCGAGCCTGAGCAGTGCGGACACTTCCCGACCGAACTGGCGCGTGGGCATTGGCGAGGGATGCGGGCAGATCCGCCGGCTGTACCACCAGGTCGGGAGGATTGAGGCAGCCGCAATCACCACGAGGGACGGTGCGATCGCCTGCAGGCCGAACAGATAGATCAGCGGGATGCTGACAGCCGTGCCGATAAGCCCGGCGAGCACGTTGATACGGGCAAGATCGGCAATGCCGCGCAGGCCCTGGATCAATGCAGTCTGCCCTGCAGAGACCAGTCGAAAGAAGATTGCCAGCGACAGCAATGCAATGCCACCGGCATGCTGGTAGTCGCCGAAAGTGAAATTTGAGACCGGGAATGCCAACGCGGCAAGAAGGAGCGCACCAAATAATCCGAGCACTATCGATATGCGTCTCAGCACTGTTGCTGATCGTGCGATCGTTTCTGCGTCATCGGTGCCCGCAGCTTCGGCAATCTGGCGCACGCCACTGCTGCCCACGCCAAGCCCGGCAATCGCCTGGGCGATATCGAGGATCGACCCGTAAAGGCCCATCAGTCCCACGCCTTCCGGCCCGAGCAGAACAGCCATGGCTTTGTTTCTGATAATGCTGAGTGCGACGTTGACGAGCGAAGAGCCGCCCATCAGCATCGTCGATTTTAGGATCTGGGTGTAGGTCGGGCTGCTGGGTGGGGTCATGCGCAACGTCATCGAATGCCCATGTCCGTTATCCCGTGCTGGCCTTCAATCGCACGCGGGGTCGATTGCAGCACGTGCTTTTCGCGTATCACCGGCTTGCCTGACTGATATGTGCCTCTGTCTGAACAGGAAGTGCAGCGGCGTCTTCGGACGGCGTATCCGTGATACGGGGCTGGGTTACCCTGACCACGTCGCCCGGCGCCAGTTCCGTCGTTTCGGAGGCTTGGAATTGATTGACCTGTCCCTTGTCCCGCCGGCTCAAGATGAAGGTCAGCGGGAGTTCTTCATCGCGGTTATTCTCGTTGGTGCCGGTCGACAGTTCTCCGAGAAGCAGTTGTTGCGTGGTGTCGCGCTTCAATTTGAGCTGGTCGAGATTGGCCTTTTCCGCCTGCACTTCGGAAGCGATCTCGCTCCGGCGAGTGTCGGAAAGTCCCTCGAGATTGCGCGTCGTCTCGTTGATCGCCTGGCGGCCCCGCATGATGGCCGTCACGAGGTCGAGCCGGTCGGAGCGATAGGTGGTGAGCAATCGTTCCAGATCCATCTGGCGTGAAGTGATCGTGAGGCCCTTCTGGACCAGCGTCTTCACGCTCGTCAGTTGCTCTTCGACCGAATGGATATTGTCATCCGAGCCTTTCAGCTTTTCTTCCAGTGTATCGATTTCCGCCGTCAAGAGATTGCGCAATTCGGCGAGAGCCACCGACTGCTTGTCCAGCGCGTTTGCACGAGCCTGAAAAATGACCCGCTCCTCCTGGTAGAGACTCTCGGCATATTGCCGATCGGCAGCCGGCGGCTGATCGAAGACGATCTCCTTCGCGCCGGCCATCTCCGCTTGCAGCCGCGCGAGCTTTGCCGAACTGCGTAGCAGCGAATGGTCGATTTCCCGCAAGTCGCCGACAAGAGTGATCGTCTGCGATCGCTGCTGTGCCGGCGCCCGCAACGGGCCGCCGCTCATGGCCAGGGATTGCAGGACGCTGAGGCCGGAGTGAAACTTATATTCTCCCGGCGCCATCACGTCTCCGACGACGTAAATGGACGGATAGTCGAGAACGTCGATCGTCACCGCAGGTGCCTGGGCCAAACCCATCTTTGCCTGAAGGCGCTTGGCAATCTCGTTGGTGAGGCTCGTATTGTCCAGTCCAACCGGCTGCGGCCCCAGAAAGGGCAGGGAGACTTCACCGGCATCTGAGACCGTATATTCGCCGCCGATCGCATCCCATCGCTCAAACTGGCCCTTGGACGGCATCCATTGGACGACCGTCAGGCGGATTTTCGTTTGCGGAGCCAAAGGGGCGCTATCGGCGAGAGCCGGCGACACGGCTCCGGCAAGAAAGACGAGTGCGCTGATGACAAACGTGGCGCGAAAGAACGGGTGAGGGGCACGGTGCGATAGATTCATTACATGTCTCGCCTTCAAAGCATCCTTCAACGGACGCTGGTCCAATGCCTTGAGCGCTGTTCGAACGCCGGACGCCAAGCCCGAAACCAGATCGCTAGTGTGCAGTCTGGCGAAGCCTTGAGGAAGGTGGAGGTCGGTTACTTTGCCTAATCACAATTGATGAGGTGGGGAGGGTGCTTAAGCCCAAATCGAGCAGAAACACATATCTTCGGCGCGACAGAGGGAGTCCCCTCGGGCGCGCTAGCCTCGAAGAACCGCAATCCCCCGCGGCAGAGCCTTTATGCTCGCATCGCCAAATTTTGCCGGACGACGATATTGACCGGCGGCGTCGCCTTTCGTTCGACAACTCGAAGCAGCGCCGGCGGTGCTGCACAAGGCCCTTCTCGTGCCAGATCTTGACGAGTGAATACGCCGCCATCTCAGCCGCCTAGGCGGCTTCAAGCCTTGCACAGCAAGCGGCGAATCTTGGCGCGTCTTATCGATCATGTGGGCGTCCAACACGGCCGGTTGCCCAAAGGATGCCGCCTGTAGAGCGAAAGGCGTAGCATATACTCTCTCATTTTTCGACTACAATTCAGGGCCGCGTATCGAGCGGTCCTCATAGATTCGATCCTGATAATCTCGCGGGAGGTGCCTGCCATGTATCGCAACGCTCGTCGGTGGACCTCGCGCTCACTCCTGGTGGATTCGTTGATTCCCGCATGGCTGACCGTCGGCGGCAAGGGAAAGCCGCGCAAGCCTGCAGAAAGGCACGAGGACGGTGCTCAACTTGCGGCATCCGTGCAAACTGCGGATGGAAACAAGTATGGTGCCCTTGTCGACAATCCCCACAACAACGCGGCGCTCAACGAGCATGACTCTGAACATAGAGTGAGCGTGATCGACGACCCGGACGGTCGGGCCAATATCACCCGCGTATCGCCGCCCTTGCCCGACGCTTTCGCAACAAATCGCGAGATGGGGCTGCGAGGCGGTGACACTGCCGCGTCTGTGTTGCCCGCCCATACGCCTGGTTTTGGAGGTTTCGGGCGGAATGCGAACGGAGTTGCATTCGGGGCTCAATCGTCCCTTTATCGCACCTACGCTGGAATGAGCCTCATAGGCGATGATCCTTTGGCTCCGTATCTGCCACAAAGCCCTGCACCGACAGTTTCGGGGCAAGGTTCTGCTGCGGTGACGGGCGAGCGTGCGCACTCGGGCAAGGTCGTCATTCTCGAATCGACGCCGTCGGCGCAGTCGACCGGGCAGCATGCTGGAGCAAATGCGCTGGCGGTTGGCATGCCCTTTGGTGTGTGCGGGTGCGGCTATTATACGTCCCCCACACGGATTCTCGATTGGGCCCATGGCGGCGCCTTGCTTCAGCAAGATGGTCAGTTGCCGGGAACAAGGCTGACCGAAGGGCCGGACTATGTGGCGACGATCAAGAAGGCCATCGGCGCCTCGGTCAGTGATCCGCTTCTCGATCGCAACTTGTCCCCTCTCTCGGGCTGGCGCGGGACCGCAACGTGGACGGATTCGACGATCTTGAACGGATCGTTGCCCGGTGGCGGAGAGACCGGAAAGGGCACCACCACGAAGGGTGTTGGTACCCTGTCCGGCTCGGTGACGACGCCACCCTCTACGCAGCCTTCTACACAGCGGTCGCTGACAACGCAAAATCTGGCGGCCGCTGCGGCGGCGGCCAGCAACGCGATCGTGCTGGAAAACCAGAAGCAGGGTAATCCGGAGAGCGAGTGGGGCATCGACGGTGCCGGCAGCACCAACATCGAAGGGTTTGCGACCGACATCAGCGTCGACAACGGCAAGACGGTCAGCTTCAAGATCAATACCAATTCCACAAACTACCGGATCGACATCTATCGGCTCGGCTATTATGGCGGCATGGGCGCCCGCAAGGTCGCGACCATGCAGCATACCGGGTTGCAGACGCAGCCCAACCCGTTGCGTAATGCCACAACCGGCACGGTGGATGCCGGCAACTGGGCAGTCTCGGCGTCGTGGACGGTACCTGATGATGCGGTCTCTGGCGTCTACATCGCCAAGCTCGTGCGTCAGGATGGCACCTCTGGTGAAAATCAGATCCCGTTCATCGTGCGGGATGATGCCAGCCAGAGCGACATCGTCTTCCAGACCGCAGACGAGACCTGGCAAGCTTACAACGGCTGGGGTGGCGCAAACCTCTATGGAGGCAACGGCCCGGCGACGGGGCAGGGTGCTGGCCGCGCCTATGCGGTCAGCTACAACAGACCGATTGCGACCCGCGGTGGGGTCGGCACCTATGCCGGTCCGCAGGATTACCTGTTCGGCGCCGAATATGCGGGCATCTACTGGCTGGAACAGAACGGTTATGACGTCTCCTATATGTCGGGCGTCGACGCCGACCGCTACGGCAGCCTGTTGCTCAATCACAAAACCTATATCGATGCGGGGCACGACGAATACTGGTCCGGTCAACAGCGAACCAATGTGGAAGCCGCGCGCGATGCGGGCGTCAACCTCATGTTCTGGAGCGGTAACGAGGTCTATTGGCGTACCCGTTGGGGCAATGCCTATAGCGCCGACGGTACGCCCTATCGCACCCTGATCACCTACAAGGAGACCTGGGGACCGCCCGGTACCAGCCTCGATCCTTCAAACGAATGGACAGGCACCTTCCGCGACCCGCGCCTCAGCCCGCCTGCCATCGGCGGCGGAAACCCGGAAAACTCACTGACCGGACAGTTGTTCAAGGTCGACGATGTCGGCAACAATCTCGCCGCGATCACGGTCGGATATGACGACGCCAACCTGCGCTTCTGGCGCAATACGAGCGTCGCCAATCTTCAACCTGGCCAGACGGCAACGCTCACCAAGAACTATCTTGGCTACGAATGGGACGAAGCGTCCGATAACGGCTTCGATCCAGCTGGTCTTGTCAAGCTGTCGTCGACGACGCTTCCGGTCAGCACCTATTTGCTCGACTATGGAAATACGACCGGCGATGCGACCGCGACCCATAATCTGACGCTCTATCGTGCGCCGAGCGGTGCATTGGTGTTCGGCGCCGGTACGGTCTATTGGACATGGGGCCTGAGCAACAATCACGATAACGAGGCGACTGCGACCGATCCTCGCGTGCAGCAGGCAATGGTCAATCTGCTTGCCGACATGGGCATTCAGCCGGGGACACTGCAATCCGGGCTTACTGCCGGGACTGCTTCGTCAGACCATACTGCACCGACCTCGGTCATCACGGTACCCGCCACTGCGACCGTTGGATCCGCCGTGACGATTACCGGCACCGCTACCGATACGGGAGGCGGGGTCATCGCCGCGGTCGAAGTCTCGACCGACAACGGGGCGAGCTGGCATCCGGCGACGGGCGATGAGAACTGGACTTATACCTGGTCGCCGCAGACCGCGGGCACATACACCATCCGGTCCCGCGCAGTCGACGATAACGTCAACCTGGAAACACCCTCCGCGGGACGCACGGTCACCGTCAGCGGGCCGAGTTACACCTCTCTCTTCGGTTCGGCGACGCCAGCGGTCGTCAATACCAACGATACCTCAGCCGTTGAACTCGGCGTCAAATTCCAGACTTCCGTGGCAGGCACGATCACCGGCATTCGTTTTTACAAGGGCGACCTCGATACGGGTACGCATACGGGTTCTTTATGGTCGAACACCGGCACGAAGCTTGCGACCCTCACCTTCACGAACGAGACTGCCAGCGGCTGGCAGACTGCCTATTTTACCAGCCCGGTGTCGCTGACCGTTGGACAAACCTACACCGCGTCTTATCACACGAATAGCGGTCATTATTCCACGACCATTAGCTACTTCACCTCGAACGTGACGAGCGGCCCGCTCACAGCGCCGGCCAGCGGCAACGGCGTATACACTTATGGCAGCGCCAGCCTGTACCCCACAAGCACCTACCAGTCGACGAATTATTGGGTCGATGTGATGTTTACCACACCGAGCTCGAACACGACGCCGACGGCGGTTGCCGATACGGGGGACGCGACGGAGAAGGGCGGGGTTGCCAATGGTTCGGGTGGCGTGGTTGCGAGCGGCAACGTGCTGACCAACGACACCGATCCGGATGCCGGTGACACCAAGACCGTCACGGCAGTGGTCTTTGGTGCGACATCAGGCACGCTCGGCTCGGCACTGAACGGCACCTATGGCAGTCTCGTTCTCAATGCATCTGGCGCCTATAGCTATGCGATCAACGAGAGCAATACCGCCGTGCAGGCGCTACGCCTGTCGACCAACACGCTGAGCGATGTCTTCAGCTATACGATGCGCGATAGCGCCGGGGCCACCGCCACGGCAAATCTGACCGTCACCATCCATGGCGCCAATGACGCGCCGGTGCTGGCCGTCCAGACGGCGACCCAGAACGCCGCCGTCGGTTCCGCCTTCTCCTATGTGCTGCCGACGACGACCTTCACCGATGTCGACAGCGGCGAGACGCTGGCCTACGCGGCAACGGCTGCCGACGGCACGGCATTGCCCGCCTGGCTGAGCTTTAACGCCTCGACGCGGACCTTCTCCGGCACGCCGACGGCAGGTGGCACTTACGGCGTCAAGGTGACGGCGACAGACCTTGGCGGTCTTGCAGCCAACGAAAGCTTCAACATCGCCGTGTCGGTTCCCGGCAACACGACGCCGACGGCGGTTGCCGATGCGGGGGATGCGACCGAGAAGGGTGGTGTCGCCAATGGTTCGGGTGGTGTGGTTGCCAGCGGCAACGTGCTGACCAACGACACCGATCCGGATTCCGGCGACACCAAGACGGTGAGTGCGGTCAACTTCGGCGCGACGTCGGGCACACTCGGCTCGGCGTTGAACGGCACCTATGGCAGTCTCGTTCTCAATGCATCTGGTGCCTATAGCTATGCCATCAACGAGAGCAATGCGGCCGTGCAGGCGCTGCGGCAGTCGACCAACACGCTGAACGATGTCTTCAGCTACACGATGCGCGATAGCGCCGGCACCACCGCCACGGCAAACCTCACCATCACCATCCACGGCGCCAATGACGCGCCCGTGCTCGCCGTCCAGACGGCGACCCAGAATGCCACCGTCGGCTCCGCCTTCTCCTTCGTGGTGCCGACGACGACCTTCACCGATGTCGACAGCGGCGAGACGCTGGCCTACGCGGCAACGGCTGCCGACGGCACGGCATTGCCCGCCTGGCTTGCCTTCAATGCCTCGACGCGCACCTTCTCCGGCACGCCGACGACAGCAGGCAGCTATGGCGTCAAGGTCACGGCAACCGATATCGGCGGCCTCTCGACCAACGAGACTTTCACTATCGCCGCCGCGGCGGGGCCATCGACGTACAGCCTGTTCTCCGCCTCCAGCACGCCGGCCCAGACGAACCTCAATGATGGCCAGCAGCTCGAGCTTGGCGTCAAGTTCACGTCGAACGTTGCCGGGGCTGTCACCGGCATCAGGTTCTATCGCAGCGCCAACGACAACGGTCAGAACGTCGTCGATCTGTGGAGCTCTACGGGCACCAAGCTCGGCACCGCCACCTTCACCACCACCACCGCGAGCGGCTGGCAAACGGTGAACTTCACAAACCCCGTCACAATCGCCGCCAACACAACCTATGTCGCGTCCTATCACACGACAGGCGCCTACGTGGCGACCGCCAATTTCTATACGACTGCCGTCACCAGTGGTCCGCTGACTGCTCCGGCAAGCGGCAACGGCGTTTACCGCTATGGCGGCTCCGCCACCGCAGGCATTTTCCCGAACGCCACTTTCAGCGCCACCAATTACTGGGCCGACGTGGTCTTTCGTCCCTCGAACGCAAACAACACGACGCCGACGGCGATTGCCGATGCGGGGGACGCGACGGAGAAGGGCGGGGTTGCCAATGGTTCGGGTGGCGTGGTTGCGAGCGGCAACGTGCTGACCAACGACACCGATCCGGATGCCGGTGACACCAAGACCGTCACGGCAGTGGTCTTTGGTGCGACATCAGGCACGCTCGGCTCGGCACTGAACGGCACCTATGGCAGTCTCGTTCTCAATGCATCTGGCGCCTATAGCTATGCGATCAACGAGAGCAATACCGCCGTGCAGGCGCTACGCCTGTCGACCAACACGCTGAGCGATGTCTTCAGCTATACGATGCGCGATAGCGCCGGGGCCACCGCCACGGCAAATCTGACCGTCACCATCCATGGCGCCAATGACGCGCCGGTGCTGGCCGTCCAGACGGCGACCCAGAACGCCGCCGTCGGTTCCGCCTTCTCCTATGTGCTGCCGACGACGACCTTCACCGATGTCGACAGCGGCGAGACGCTGGCCTACGCGGCAACGGCTGCCGACGGCACGGCATTGCCCGCCTGGCTGAGCTTTAACGCCTCGACGCGGACCTTCTCCGGCACGCCGACGGCAGGTGGCACTTACGGCGTCAAGGTGACGGCGACAGACCTTGGCGGTCTTGCAGCCAACGAAAGCTTCAACATCGCCGTGTCGGTTCCCGGCAACACGACGCCGACGGCGGTTGCCGATGCGGGGGATGCGACCGAGAAGGGTGGTGTCGCCAATGGTTCGGGTGGTGTGGTTGCCAGCGGCAACGTGCTGACCAACGACACCGATCCGGATTCCGGCGACACCAAGACGGTGAGTGCGGTCAACTTCGGCGCGACGTCGGGCACACTCGGCTCGGCGTTGAACGGCACCTATGGCAGTCTCGTGCTCAGTGCATCGGGCGTCTATAGCTATGCCATCAACGAGAGCAATGCGGCCGTGCAGGCGCTGCGGCAGTCGACCAATACGCTGAGCGATGTCTTCAGCTATACGATGCGCGATAGCGCCGGCGCGACGGCCACGGCAAACCTGACGGTCACCATCCACGGGGCCAACGACGCGCCGGTGCTGGCCGTCCAGACAGCCGCCCAGAACGCCACCGTCGGCTCCGCCTTCTCCTTCGTGCTGCCGACGACCACCTTCACCGATGTCGACAGCGGCGAGACGCTGACCTACTCGGCAACGGCCGCCGATGGCACGGCGCTGCCCGCCTGGCTCGCCTTCAACGCCACGACGCGGACGTTCAGCGGCACACCGACGGCAGCCGGCACCTACGGCGTCAGGGTGACGGCGACCGACCTTGGCGGCCTTGCCGCCAACGAGAGCTTCAACATCACTGCGACAGTGGCGCCTGTGACCTACAGCCTGTTCAACGCCTCCAGCACGCCGACCCAGACGAACCTCAACGACGGTCAGCAGCTCGAGGTCGGCGTCAAGTTCCAGTCGAACGTCGTCGGTGATGTCACGGGCATCAAATTCTATCGCAGCGCCAACGACAACGGTCAGAACGTCGTCGACCTGTGGACCACGACCGGCACCAAGCTCGCCACCGCCACCTTCGCCAGCACTACGGGGAGCGGCTGGCAGACGGTGAACTTCACAACCCCGGTCACGATTGCCGCCAACACCAACTATATCGCCTCCTACCACACGACCGGCGCCTACGTGGCAACGGATGGCTTCTTCGCCAGTGCCGTCACCAACGGTCCGCTGACAGCCCAGTCAAGTGCCGTCGCCGGCGGCAACGGTGTCTATGCCTATGGCGGATCCGCCACCACAGGTCTCTTCCCGACGAACTCTTTCGATTCAGCGAATTACTATGCCGACGTTGTCTTCCGGCCGCAGCTCGTCGGGTGACAAAAAGGACAAGGTTACGGACCGATTTCGAATGAGGCTCATACGACGCAAATGCTGGTCGCGGCGAAGAGCGCTTCGATCGCCCACGTTCAAGGAATGCCGATGAACAGGATCGAGCGGCTCCCGGTGACCGTGCTGGCCGGCTTCCTCGGCGCTGGCAAGACGACGCTCCTCAGTCACGTCCTGAATAACCGTCAAGGCCTGCGGGTCGCCGTCATCGTCAACGATATGAGCGATGTGAACATAGACGCCAGTCTCATTCGCGACGGCGGCTGCAACCTCTCGCAGACAACGGAGACATTGATCGAGCTCAGCAATGGCTGCATATGCTGTACCCTGCGCAACGACCTTCTGACGGAAGTGCGACGGCTGGCCGAAGAGCGGCGATACGACTATCTGTTGATCGAAGGTACCGGCATTGCCGAGCCATGCCCTATCGCGGCAACCTTTTCCTTCCGCGACGAGAATGGTGTTTCGCTCTCCGACTTTGCTAGGCTCGACACGATGGTCACCGTGGTCGACGCTGCAAACCTGCTGGCCGACTACAGCAGTGCCAATCTGCTTGCCGACCGTGGCCTGCAGCGCGACGGTGAGGACCGGCGGACACTCATCGACCTGCTGGTGGACCAGATCGAGTTTGCCGATGTTGTCGTGATCAACAAGATCTCGGACGCGACTGAAGAGGTTCGCGCAGAGGTGAGCAAGATAGTTACGTCTCTCAACCCGGATGCGCTCCAGGTGGAGACGGATTTCGGCAAGATTTCTCTTTCAACTGTCCTCAATACGGGCCTCTTCGATGAAGCAAAGGCCGCTGCCCATCCCCTGTGGCACAAGGAATTGTACAGCCCGGATGAGCATGTTCCGGAAACGGAGGAATACGGGGTCTCGAGCTTTGTCTATCGCACGAGGCGTCCGTTCGACCCCATGCGGTTTCGAGCATTCCTGGACGAGCCCTGGCCGGGGGTAATCCGCGCCAAAGGCCATTTCTGGCTTGCCACGCGCCCACGTCACGTGGGTCTGATGTCGGCTGCCGGGGTGCAACGACGCTGTGAGCCCATGGGGCTTTGGTGGGCGGCCGTTCCTCGACAAGACTGGCCGAGCCATCAGCAGTTTCGTCAGCAGCTCGAGAGCCGGTGGGACAGCGCTTGGGGCGACCGTCGGCAGGAATTGGTCTTTATCGGCGTTGATATGGACGAGACAGGTGTGCGGACCGCACTGGACGGATGCCTCGCCAGCGCCGATCCGCGCGACTGGGCCACCCTCGAAGATCCGTTTCCGGCGTGGTAACACGGGGCGGCGCAGGACAACCCTCGCGTTAACCGGCTCGACCAGCTGGCCGGCCCAGAATTCCCTTTCAACCAGTGTCAGCCACTGAGAGCGCCGCGCGTCTTTCAGACGCGCTAAGGACGCTCTAACACTTTGAATGGGCGCATAATCCTTTCCGAAAATCGATTTCGATTTTCGGGGTTATGCACTGGCAGTAACCGCAGGCAGCTTTGGGGCCTTGTCGGTCTGGTATGCGGTGAGGGTCATCATATCGGCGTATGGGGGTACCACCCACATACCCCAGATTGCTGTCATACGTTCCCTTGGCAAAGGTGCCAGAATGAACGTCTTCTATAGCGGTCGAAGGGCCGGCCGATGCGGAAGGGGACGCCGCTAATGCGGAGAATTCATGTCAGTAATCGTGAGTACCTGAGTACATTTGGTGGAGCGTTGAGTATCTGTCGTGCATCCGCTGCCTGGAGCGCAGTCCTTGGATCCGCGACGGTCGTATCTTCGACGAGTACCGATGGTTCCCCAAGCTTTGCCAATCAGAGCAGCGCAACCGTCCAATCCTCTTTCACCGGCACGGTCACACCTTCCTTGATATCCTCAGGCGACATGCAATCGTCCCCTGCATCGTCGACCGCGATGCCGGCGCCTGCGGCCGATGGCGGGGCGCAGGACACGTCCACGAAGACGGCGTCGGCTGCGACGGTCTTCCAGACGCCTTCCTCGACATCGCAACGCACCGTGCTTGGCCCGGATCCGTCCGAGGAGGCTGCGACACTGCCTGCCGCTCCCACGCTTACGGGTATTGCCAGCGACGCCGATACCGGCAGCGCCAAGACGGCGGCGCCGGTCAGTTCTTCCAGCAGTCTCGACACGGCTTCGTTGCGCCTTCAGGCGTCGATAGCATCCATCTCGGTTGAGCCGAGCCAGGACGTTTCTGCCGAGACGACTGCGGCCCCGACAGCACTGGCGGCACCGCTGGCCGCGGCCGCGGCTGCGGCGACGCCCAACAAGATCGCGCTCGAAAACCTGAAGCAGGGCAACCCGATCAGTGAGTGGGGTCTGGAGGGCGACGGCGGCGGCACCATCCAGGGCTTCGCCACCGAGATCAGCACGAATATCGGCCAGACCGTCGATTTCAAGATCGCCACCGATTCCACCCATTACCGCATCGATATCTACCGCATGGGCTATTATGGCGGGGACGGGGCGCGCAAGGTCGGCTCCATCGAACAATCGCTGACCACGGCGCAGATCCAGCCGCACCCGATCGTCGATATGTCGCTCGGCCTGATCGACTGCGGCAACTGGTCGGTCTCGGCGAGCTGGCAGATTCCGACGGACGCGGTCTCCGGCGTCTATTTCGCCAAGCTGGTGCGCGAGGACGGCGTCGAAGATGCCAGCATCATTCCTTTCGTCGTGCGCGACGACGCCTCCACCAGCAATATCGTCTTCCAGACGTCCGACACGACATGGCAGGCCTATAATGCCTGGGGCGGCGCCAGCCTCTATTATGGCGAAGTGCCCGTCGATCCCGCAGACATGATCGGCTACCTGCCGCCGAATTGCAGCTGCGGCCTGCAGGCCATCGGCCGGGCCTCGGCGGTCAGCTATAACAGGCCGATCATCACCAATACGAGCCCGATCGGCGGTTCGCACGATTACATCTTCGGCGTCGAATCCTCTGCCATCTCGTGGCTGGAGCAGAACGGCTACGACGTTTCCTATATTTCCGGCGTCGATGCGACGCGCAACGGCGCGCTGCTGCTCAACCACGATGCCTATCTCTCCGTCGGGCATGACGAATACTGGTCTGCCGAACAGCGCACCAATGTCGAGGCGGCGCGCGATGCCGGCGTCAACCTCGCCTTCTGGAGCGGCAACGAGTGCTACTGGAAGGTTCGCTGGGAAAGCAGCATCGACGGCAGCGGCCAGGCCTACCGCACCATGGTGTGCTACAAGGAAACCTGGGGCACGAGCACGGATCCGAGCAATGTCGGTACCGGCACCTGGCGCGATCCGCGTTATGCCGATCCGGGGCAGCAGCCGGAGAATGCGCTGACGGGCACGATGTTCCAGGTGGACAGCTACCGCCAGGATACGATCTCCATCCCCTACGACTATTCGAACCTGCGCTTCTGGCGCAATACCGACGTTTCGGAGCTGCAGGAGGGCGAGACCTATAGTCTCGTGCAGAACCTGCTCGGCTATGAGTGGGATTCCGACGTCGAGAACGGTTTCCGTCCAGCTGGACTGATCGACCTGTCGCTCTCGTCGGTCTCGGTGAGCACGTATCTGCGCGACTACGGCGCGACGGTCGGCGATGCGGTGGCGACCCATAGCCTGACCATGTACCGGGCGGCAAGCGGCGCGCTGGTCTTCGGCGCCGGCACAGTCTTCTGGTCCTGGGGGCTGAGCGACAACCACCAGGGCCCGGCCACGTCAACCGATCGCAACGTGCAGCAGGCGATGGTCAACATGTTCGCGGACATGGGCATTCAGCCGACGACGCTGGATGCGAGCCTGATCCTTGCGACACAATCGACCGACACGCTGAAGCCCACCTCGTCGGTCACCTCGCCGATCGTCGGCGCAAGCTTCCTGGAAGGGCAGCATGTGACGATCACGGGAACGGCGCAGGATTTCGGCGGCGGCATCATTGCCGGCGTGGAAGTCTCGACCGATGGCGGCCAGCACTGGTTCAAGGCCACCGGCCGCGAGAGCTGGAGCTATAACTGGGTCGTCCAGGCGAGCGGAACCTACACGATCACGTCACGGGCCGTCGACGACAGCGTCAACATGGAAGCGCCATCGGCGGGCAAGCAGGTGACCGTTACCCTGCCGGGAGCGACGGGCCTCTGGACGCTTGCGGAAAAGCCGGCGGTCGAATTGGCGATCGATCGCGATTCCGTCGAGCTCGGCCTGCGCTTCCAGACGACGACGGCAGGCTCCGTGGAGGGCATCCGCTTCTACAAGGGCTTCTACAATATCGGCGACCATGTCGTCAGCCTCTGGAGCGCCAACGGAACGCTGCTGGCGACCGGCGTGTCCGTCGGTGAGTCGCTCTCCGGCTGGCAGACAGTGATGTTCTCCAGCCCGATCCAGATTGCCGCCGGCACGACCTATGTGGCTTCCTATCACAGCAGCGGCTTCTACTCCGCCACCGAGAATTATTTCGGCAGCCCCTATGCCAGCGGTGCGCTGAAGGCCGTCGATGGCGGCGGCGTCTATGCCTATGGCGACAATGCCGGCACATTCCCCGGCCAGAGCCTCGGCACCGGCACCAACTACTGGGTCGACGTGGTCTTCGATGCCGGGCCCAACAGCGCGCCGGTTGCGACCGACGATACGGGGCTGACCATCACCCGCAACGACAGCGTCGTCATCTCGATCGCCTCGCTCATCGGAAACGATACGGATCCCAATGGCGATGCGATGACGATTTCGGCCGTCGGCAATGCCGTCAACGGCACGGTGACGCTCAATAGGCAGAACGGCACCGTCATCTTCACGCCGACCAACAATTATTCGGGGCCGGCAAGCTTCACCTATACGCTGTCGGATGGGCGCGGCGGCACGGATCAGGGCAACGTCAGCCTCACCGTAAACCAGGGCCCTGCCGGGGAAACGCTGTTTACATCAAGCGAAGGGCCGACGGGCGCAAGCTTCAACGAAGGTCAGTCGCTGGAACTCGGGATGAGGTTCGTCGCTTCGTCCAGCGGCATGATTACCGGCATCCGCTACTACAAGGCGGCCGGCGATACCGGCCCGCATACCGGCTCCCTGTGGACGGCCGACGGCACGCTGGTCGCGACCGCCAGCTTCGCCGACAGCGGATCGGTGAACGGCTGGCAGACCGCGACATTCACCAACCCAGTGCATATCGCGGCCGGCACGACCTATGTCGCCTCCTACCACACGACAGGCTCCTACGTGGCGACGGCAAGCTATTTCACGACAGCCCATACCAATGGCGCGCTGACGGCGCTGGCCGGCAGCAATGGCGTCTACGCGGTCGGGGGCTCGGCATTCCCGACCTCCAGCTACCAGTCGTCGAACTACTGGGTGGATGTCGTCTACAATCAGTCGACGGGCAACGCGGTGCCGGTCGCTGCCAATGACAACGGCTACACGACGTATTTCAACACTGCACTGTCGATTGCCGCAGCCAGTTTGCTTGCAAACGATACCGATGCCGATGGCGACCCGCTCAGCATCACCGGCGTCAACGGTGCGATCAACGGAACGGTGACCTTCGACAGCCAGACCAAGTCTGTCACTTTCACACCGACGGCGGGTTATACGGGTGCGGCGAGCTTCTCCTATTCGATCTCGGATGGGTACGGCGGAGCCGCCTCGGCCACGGTCAGCCTCACTGTCGGCACGCCGCCCGGCGGAGGCACGACGTCAAGCCTGTTCACCGGCGCCGACACGTCGGGCGTTACCGCCGCCAATGACGCCAACTCGGTCGAACTCGGCGTCAAGTTCATCGCTTCCGCCAGCGGCCAGATCACCGGGCTCACCTATTACAGGAGCGCCCAGGATACCGGCACGCATGTCGGCTCGCTCTGGACGGCGAGCGGCCAGGTTCTGGCCCAGGCGACCTTCATCAGCGAGACGGCGAGCGGCTGGCAGACGGTTTCCTTCACCCAGCCGATCAATGTGACCGCCGGCGCGACCTATGTGGCGAGCTACCATTCGAACGGCTTCTATTCCGCAACGGCGAACTACTTCACGACGGACCATACGAACGGCGCGCTGACGGCACCGTCGAGTGCTGCGAGCGGCGGCAACGGCCTTTATGCCTATGGCTCGGGCAGCCTGTTCCCGACCGCTTCCTACAATGCGAGCAATTACTGGGTCGACGTGCTCTATCAGCAGGGCGGCGCGCAGAATGCGGTTCCGGTTGCCGCCAATGACAGCGGCTTGTCGACCAATACCGGCACGCCGATCACCATCCAGGCCTCAGTGTTCCTGGCAAACGACACCGATGCCGATGGCGACCCGCTTGTCATCACCGGCGTCAGCGGCGCGATCAACGGCTCGGTCGCCTACGATGCCCAAGCCCAGACGGTGACCTTCACGCCGACGGCAGGCTATTCGGGACCGGCGAGCTTCAGCTACGCAATTGCAGACGGCAAGGGCGGCACGGCGTCGGCGCAGGTTGCGCTCACCATCACCGGCGGCCAGACGGCAGGGCCGGAACAGAACCTCTTTGCCGCCAATGCGACGCCTTCAATCGTCTCCGTCAACGATAACCAGCCGCTCAATCTCGGCATGAAATTCCAGGCCGATACGGCAGGCTGGGTCACCGGCATCCGCTTCTACAAGGGGGCAGACAATACAGGCGCGCATACCGGCTATCTCTGGACCGCCTCGGGCACATTGCTCGGCAGCGTCAGCTTCAGCAACGAAACGGCAAGCGGCTGGCAGACCGCGACGCTCACCCAGCAGGTCGCGGTCGCCGCCGATACGACCTATGTCGTATCCTACAGCACCAACGGCAATTATTCGGCGACCGGCAATTACTTCAGCACCGATGTGACGAACGGCGACTTGACGGCGCTCAGCGGCACCAACGGCGTCTATGCCTATGGGTCGAGCGGCGTGTTCCCAAATGCCAGCTATAACAGCACAAACTACTATGTGGACGTAGCATTCAGACCGCAGCTCGCGGCGTAAAAGAAGCGAGCGGGGAGTACCGATGATGAGTGCAGACAACAGACTTCCGGTCACGGTCCTTGCCGGTTTTCTTGGCGCCGGCAAGACGACGATCCTCAACCATGTCCTACGCAATCGCGAGGGACGCCGGGTCGCCGTCATCGTCAACGACATGAGCGAGGTGAATATCGATGCAGATCTCGTCCGCGACGGGGGAGCGAACCTGTCGCGCACGGACGAGACACTGGTGGAGCTCACCAATGGCTGCATCTGCTGCACATTGCGCGACGATCTCCTGAGCGAAGTGCGCCGCCTCGCTGCCGCCGGCCGTTTCGACTATCTGCTGATCGAGGGCACCGGGATCGCCGAGCCGCTGCCGGTCGCAGCCACCTTCTCCTTCCGCGACGAGAGCGGGGCAGCCCTCTGCGACGTCGCGCGGCTCGACACGATGGTTTCCGTCGTCGATGCGGTCAATCTTCTGGCCGATTATGCGAGCGCGGAATTCCTGAGGGATCGCGGCGAGAGCCGAGACGGAGACGACGAGCGCAGGCTGGTGGAACTGCTCGTCGAGCAGATCGAATTTGCCGATGTCGTGGTCATCAACAAGGCGCAGGATGTGCCGCCTGCAGCGCTTGCCGAGGTTCGCCGCATCGTTGCCGCACTCAACCCCGATGCCCGCGTCATCGAGACCGGTTTCGGCCGGTTGAAGCTCGACGCTATCCTGAACACCGGCCTCTTCAGCGAAGCGAGAGCTGCCCGCCATCCGCTGTGGCACAAGGAACTCTTCGGTTGGGGCGACCATGTGCCGGAGACGGAGGAATACGGCATTTCGAGCTTCGTCTATCGCAGCCGCCGGCCGTTCGATCCCTCCAGGTTGCGGGATTTTCTCGACAGGAAATGGCCGGGCCTCATCCGCGCGAAAGGCCATTTCTGGCTGGCAACAAGGCCCGACGAGATCGGACTGCTGTCGATTGCCGGCACGCAGTGCCGCATCGACACCAAGGGCTTCTGGTGGGCGTCCGTGCCGAAGGCGCAATGGCCGCGTTATCCGCAGTTTCGCCAGCTCATCGACCGGCATTGGGACGAGGTCTGGGGCGACCGCCGCCAGGAACTCGTTTTCATCGGCGCCGGCTTCGACGAAGACGCAATCCGCACCGCGCTCGGCGACTGCCTGATCGGTGAGGAGACGGGCTTCGATCCGCAGACCGCCGCCGGGCTTCGGGACCCGTTTCCGGCCTGGCAGCACGCACATTCAAATAGTTAGGGCATCCTAATGGACGTAAGACGCCCTGAGATGAAGACGTTTTGATTATCAACCGGAGGAGAGAACAATGAGCAACGAACTTTACGCAGATGGCATCGGCGAAATCACCATCACGGGAACGATCGTGCGGATCGACCTGATGTCGCTCTCGGCCACCGATCGTGACGCCAACAACAATCCGAAGCCGGTTTTCCGCCAGCGCATCATCATGCCGGTCGATGCCTTCGCCAATGCGGTCGATCTCATGCAGAAGGCGCTTGGCGGTTTGGTCGAGGCGGGTGCGGTCCGTCGCGTCGGCGATATGTCAACTGCGGCGGCTGCCGATATCCAGTCAGTGCAGGCCGGGGCTTCGAACGCCTCGCCGAACTTCAACTGACAAAACAAATATTGCCTCGGTCTCGTATTGTTTCGGGTGGGCCATGAGTGGTTTTCTGCATACTAACCTGCATTGTCTTGCGCTGGTCGCGCGTCATCACGGCGTCGATCTTGCTCCTGAACGATTGCAGCACGATTATGCCGTCGGCAACGATCCTGTTGCCTTGCGGCAGCTGCTGCGCATGGCCAAGGATGCCGGCCTTAGGGCAAGGCATCTGACGCTCGACTGGCGATCCCTGTTCCAACTTGGCGAGGCATTCCCGGTGCTCGCCGAGCTGACGAACGGCAACTGGGTGGTCATCGCCGGCGCTGTCGGGAGCGGAGAGGATGAGAGAATCCGCGTTCTCGACCCGCTGGCATCACGCGCCGAAGTGATGATGCTCAGCGAAGAGCAGTTCGCCAAGGCCTGGCTCGGATCGGTGATCCTGCTGAAGCGCAACTATCGCATGTCCGATGAGGACCGGCCCTTCGGCTTCCGCTGGTTCGTCCCCGAGATCATCAAGCAGCGCAGCTTCTTCCGCGATGTCGCGCTCGCCGCCTTCGTGCTCTACGGGCTGGGGCTGACGACGCCGATCTTCTTTCAGCTCGTCATCGACAAGGTGCTGGTGCATCAGAGCTATGCGACGCTGACGGTTCTGACAGTGGGCATTGCGATCGCGCTCGTCTTCGACGCGACCTTCACCTTCCTGCGCCGCTATCTGCTGCTCTATGCGACGAACAGGATCGACATCCGCGTCGCGACCCGCACCTTCGGCCATCTGCTCAACCTGCCGATCGCGCTCTTCGAGCAGGCCTCGGCCGGCGTTCTCGTCAAGCATATGCAGCAGACGGGGCGCATCCGCGAATTCCTGACCGGCCGGCTGTTTCTCACACTGTTGGACGGCGTTTCGCTCCTGGTCTTCGTGCCGATCCTGCTTCTCTACAGCGTCAAGCTGACGCTTGTCGTGCTCGGTTTTGCCGCCCTCGTCGGGCTCGTGGTGATGATGCTCGTCGGGCCGTTCCAGCGCCGGTTGCAGGCGCTCTATCAGGCCGAAGGCGACCGGCAGGCATTGCTGGTGGAAACCGTGCACGGCATGCGCACCGTCAAATCTCTGGCGCTGGAGCCGCGCCAGCGCAAGGTGTGGGACGATTATTCGGCCCAGTCGATCTCCGTGCGTTTCCGGGTCGACAAGATCTCGACCATCGCCCAGGCGATGACCGGACTGCTGGAGAAGCTGATGAGCGTCGCGATCATCGGCCTCGGCGCGCTCGATGTCTTCAGCGGCGCGATGACGATCGGCGCGCTGGTTGCCTTCAACATGCTCGCCGGCCGGGTCTCGGGACCACTGGTGCAGATCGTCACCATGGTGCACGAATATCAGGAAGTCGCGCTCTCCGTGCGCATGCTCGGCGAGATCATGAATCAGCGGCCGGAGCAGGCGGGCCGCGGGCGAGGTGTTCGGCCGCATCTGCAGGGTCGCATCGAATTCGACAGGGTCACCTTCCGCTACGGCCCGGATAGCGCGCCGGCGCTCGACAATGTCTCCTTCGCCATTCCGACGGGCTGCCTCTTCGGCGTGGTCGGCAAGAGCGGCTCGGGCAAGACGACGATCACAAGGCTCATCCAGGGCCTCTATCAGAGCCAGGAAGGCCTCGTGCGCATGGATGGCTATGACAGCCGCGAGATCGACCTCGTGCATCTGAGAACGAGCATCGGCGTCGTGCTGCAGGATAGTTTCCTGTTTCGCGGCTCGGTGCGCGAGAATATTGCCGCCGCCAAGCCCGATGCCAGCATCGAGGAGATCATGGAAGTTGCCCGTATCGCCGGCGCCGAGGAGTTCATCGAGCGCCTGCCGCGTGGCTTTGACACGATGCTGGAGGAAAACGCCTCCAACCTGTCAGGCGGCCAGAAGCAGCGGCTTGCCATTGCCCGCGCGCTGATCACCGATCCGAAGCTGTTGATCTTCGACGAGGCGACGAGCGCGCTCGACCCCGACAGTGAGGCGATCATCCGCGCGAATCTGAGCCGCATCGCCGCCGGCCGCACCGTCATCATCGTCTCGCACCGGCTTTCGACGCTCGTCGATGCCGATGCCATTCTCGTCATCGATCGTGGCAAGGTCGCCGATATCGGCCGGCACGATCAGCTTGTATCGCGCTGCATGACTTATCGCCACCTGTGGTCCCAGCAGATGAGGCAGGTCGCATGAACGCGCACACCAGAAAACCCAGCGAGAACCTGCCGGTCCCTTCAGGCAAAGGCCCTTCAGACAAGGCTCCCTCAGGCAAGGGAAGGGAACTGACCGCCCGCCCGCCGCTGCCGCCGGCAATTGCGGAGTTCCAATCCGATGCCGTCGAGCTCGAGGAACGCGCGCCGCCCAGAGTTGCGCGCATGACGCTCTATTGCGTGACGGCGCTGATTGCTTCGGCGATCATCTGGGCCTCGGTGTCGTCGATCGACGAGGTGGTGATCGCGCCCGGCAAGCTCGTCACCACCCAGCCGACCATCGTCGTCCAGCCGCTCGAAACCTCGATCATCCGCACGATCGAGGTGAAGGCCGGCGAAGTGGTGCATGCCGGCCAGACGCTCGCGACCCTCGACGCTACTTTCAGCCAGGCCGATGTCGACCAGCAGCAGGCGAAATTCTCCGCGCTCGACGCCCAGGTGCGGCGCATCGAGGCCGAGCTTGCCGGCAACGATTACACGGCGGGAGATACGCCCGACCAGATGCTGCAGGCGCAGCTCTTCGGCCAGCGACGGGCCTTCTACACGGCGCAGCTGCAGAATTTCGAGCAGCAGATCGCCGGCCAGTCAGCCGCTCTTCTGGCGAGCAAGAACCAGGAGGCCGTGCTCAATGACAGGCGCGATGGGCTCTCTCAGATCGAGGCGGCGCGGGAGCGGCTCTACAACAAGCAGAGCGGCTCGCTGATCACGCTGCTCGGCTCGCGCGACGCCCGCCTCGACGTCGAGTCCGATCTGACGGCCGTCCGCGGCCGGGCCGACGAGGCCGCGCACGCCTATGCCAAGCTGAGCGCCGACCGCCAGGCCTTCATCGAGGATTTCCGCCGGGCGGCGATGGAGCAACTGGTGGAGCTGCGCGGCCAGCGTGACATGGCGGACGAGGAACTGAAGAAGATGGCACTGCGCCGCAACATGGTCGTGCTGACGGCGCCGGCCGATTCCGTCGTGCTCGACCTGGCGCAGCGCTCGGTCGGTTCGGTGGTGCGGGAGGCGGAGCCGGTGGTCACACTCGTGCCCATTAACGTGCCGCTGGAAGCGGAAGTCTCGATCAACACGCGCGATATCGGCCGGGTCGCCGTCGGCAAGGAAGCCCGTGTCAAGCTCGACGCCTATCCGTTCCAGAAATACGGAACCGCGACAGGCGAGGTGAGGACCATCAGCCAGGACACCTTCCTCACGGGCCAGCAGGAGCAGACAGCCACGCCCAGCCAGCCGGCCGCCCCCTTCTTCAAGGCTCGGATCCTGCTTGCCGATACCCGGCTGAATGCCACAGATGTGCCGGTGCGGCTGCTTCCCGGCATGACTGTGACCACGGAAATCAAGGTCGGCAACCGTACGGTGATCTCCTATTTCCTGTATCCGCTGCTGCGTGGCCTCGACAACGCAATACGCGAACCGTAGGTCGTGACGATCAGTTTGCCCCGAACGAGATCCCGAGTGAGATTCAAGGCACATATTTCGCATCCCATGGCCGCGGCCTGGCCCGCCCGCATGTCGTGAAGTCGGATTTGCCCGGCTTTCAGGGGCGCGCACTATCAACGAATCGCCGAACGCGCCAAGCTTTCGCTCAGTATTAACTTCGATCGATTGGGAATGAGTGTCGCAATGATTCACGACGTCTGCATCATAGGCGGCGGTATAGTTGGTCTTGCCACCGCCATGGCCGTTCTGGAAAAGCGCCCCGGTGCAAGTGTCGTTCTCCTTGAAAAGGAGCCTGGCTTGGCCCTCCACCAGACAGGGCACAACAGCGGCGTCATCCACGCGGGAATCTACTATGCGCCAGGCAGCTTGAAAGCGCGCCTTTGTCGGGAGGGGGCCGATGCCATCAAGGCGTTCTGCAGGGAGAAGGCTGTACCCTATGAACAATGCGGAAAACTGGTGGTTGCCACCAACGAGCTCGAACACCGCCGCCTGAAGGATCTGGCCGAACGGGCAAAGATCAACAACATCGATATCGAATGGCTCGATCGGAATACGCTGAAACAACGGGAGCCCATGGTCGAAGGCGTCGCGGCAATTTTCGTTCGGGCGACGGGTATCGTCGACTACAAGGCTGTGTGCGTCGCCATGGGCGCTCATCTGGCCGCTCAGGGCGTGGAAATCGAATTGAATACGCAGGTTTCCGCGATCCGCGAAACCTCGGATCTCGTGGAGATTGCAGCGGGTGGGCGCCAATGGCGGGCCAGACAGCTGATCGCCTGCGCCGGCCTGCAGTCCGACCGCATCGCCAAACTTGCGGGCCTCAAGATCGATCATCAGATCATACCGTTCAGGGGCGAATATTTCCGTCTGCCGCCGTCGCGGAATGGACTGGTCAGGCACCTGATCTATCCGGTGCCCGATCCGTCGCTTCCATTCCTTGGCATTCATGTCACCAAGATGATCGACGGCAGCCTTACCGTCGGACCCAATGCGGTTCTGGGAATGGCGCGCGAGGGGTATCCGAAATTCAGCATAAACATCCGGGATCTCAGCGAGTGTCTCTCGTTTCCGGGCCTATGGCGGCTTCTCTGGAAGAACGCAGGGGGCGCCATGCACGAATTCAGGGACTCGCTGTGGCGGAAAAACTATCTGGAAGCGTGCCGCAAATACTGCCCATCTCTGACACTCGAAGACCTTCAGCCGATGGAAGCGGGCATCCGGGCCCAGGCCGTCATGCGGGACGGGCGCCTGGAGCATGATTTCCTGTTCCTAAGGACGGGTCGCATGCTGCACGTCTGCAATGCGCCGTCGCCAGCGGCCACATCGTCGATCCCGATTGGCCGGGATATCGCCGACAGGTGCTTTTCCGCCGGCTGAACGAAGCCGTGAGGGAAACCGGTACGTTCAAGACAAGATTTCTCGAAGCCGGAATGAACGATGCCGGTCGCTCGGGGCTGCGGAGCCAGCGGGAGGTCGACCTCGTGCCAGGGCAGGACAGGGAGAACTGGCATAGCTTCGATGCGACCGGCGCCGTGCCGTTTATCCGGCTCCGGGTGGCAGCCTTTTTCGTTTCTTCATTCTCCCGTCGCCGGAAGACGGGCTGACGCCTGAGATCGATCGAGACATCAACGCGACAGCCGCACCGGAGTACAAAATCCATGCCTGTGCCGATCTACGACATCTTCGACGGTTTCGACCGGTTCGTTGAGCCCCATGCCGCGAGTACGCTGGTCCGGTTCGATGGAGGCGATCCGCCAAACCTTGCGTCCTCACCAGAAGCTTGTCAGTCTTGCTCGGTTGCCCTGAGCGGTAGGGCATCCCTGCCGGTTGCCCCTTTCCAATAGGCCGGGGCCTGCGCCAGAGACAAGAACTATTGGTGCTTCCTTCCGCCGACGGCGTTCCTTACAATCTTGCCTGTTCTCCCCGCCCTGGAAATGAGGTTTTCATGAGCACGCTTACCCGCTTCTCCGTTCAGCCGCTCTCGACCATGACCCGCCGTCTTGCCGATGTCGCCTCCGCTCGTCGCGAACCAGACCTGGTCATCCAGGGCGCACGCGTCTTGTCCACCTATTCGGAGCGCTTTCTCGACGGGCGGGAAGTCTGGATTTCGGGGGGCCGCATTGCGGCCGTCAAGCCGGCCGGCAGCTACAGGGGCGCAAGCGCTAAGCTCTACGACGCCAAGGGCGGCATCATCGCGCCCGGTCTGGTCGATCCGCATATCCATATCGAATCCTCGATGGTGACGGCCTGCGCCTATGCCGAGGCGGCTCTCCTCAACGGCACGACGACGATCTTTTGCGACAGCCACGAGATCGGCAACGTGATGGACGTCGCCGGCGTCGAGGCCATGCTCGAGGATGCACGGCAGGCGCCGCTGTCGATCTTCCTGACCGTACCGAGCACCGTGCCGGCGACGACGCCGGATCTGGAAACAGCCGGCGGCGACCTGACGCCGGACAAGATCGCGGCGCTGTTCGACAAATGGCCGGAAGCCGTGGCTCTCGGTGAGAAGATGGATTTCGTCCCCGTTGCGATGGGCGACGAGCGCAGCCATGCGATCCTGGCTGCAGCACTCGAGCGCGGCAGGCCGGTATCGGGCCATGTCTACGGACGAGAGTTCGTTGCCGCCTATGCCGCATCCGGCGTTACCGACACGCATGAAGCCATAGACCGCGACATTGCCGACGACCTGCTGGAAGCCGGCGTGTGGATCTTCCTGCGCGGCGGCCCGCCGACGACTCCCTGGCATTCGCTGCCGCAGGCGATCAAGACGATCACCGAGCTCGGCGCCTCCCACAAGCGCGTCGCCGTCTGCACCGACGACCGTGATGCGGAGGATCTGCTCGCCTTCGGCCTGGACTGGGTAACGCGCGAAGCCGTGAAATACGGCATGAGGCCGGAACAGGCCTGGGCGATGGGTTCGCTGCACGGCGCAACGCGGTTCGGAATGGAAGGTGAAATTGGCGGTCTCGGCGGCGGACGCCGCGCCGACCTGGTGCTTCTCACCGACGACCTTACGCCGGTCAGCACCTGGTATGGTGGCGAACTCGTCGTCGACGGCAAGAAGATCACGCCGATCCTCGACGAAGCCCTGTCGAAACCGTACCGCTATCCGGATGCCGCCTACCACACGGTCAAGCTGCCAAAGAACCTCGAACTGACGCCGGACCTGCCAACGGAGACGGTCGTTGCTCATACGATCAAGACGGAGCTGCCTGGCATCACCCTCGGCCATGTCACCGTCACGCTGGAGCCGGCCAATGACTGGCAGGCGCATTTCGACAAGCACGACCTCTGCTTCGTGACAGTGGTGGAGCGTCACGGCAAGTCTGCCGGCAATGTCGCCCACGGACTGCTCAACGGCTTCGGCCTCAGACAAGGCGCGGTCGCATCTTCGGTTGGCCACGACAGCCACAACATCATTGTCGCCGGCACCAATGCAGCGGATATGCAAGTGGCGCTCGATGCGATCGCGGAAAGGCAGGGTGGCGTCTGTGTCGTCATGGATGGCAAGGTGACGGCCTTGGTGCCACTGCCGATCGCCGGGCTTTTGTCCGACAAGCGCGTGCACCAGGTTGCCGACGAGGTAAAGGCCTTGAAGCTCGAATGGGAAAAGGCAGGCTGCACCATCGCCTATATGGGCTTCAACCTCATCCCACTATCAGTCATCCCGGAAATCCGGATAACCGACAAGGGTCTGGTGCTGGTGCCGGAAATGGTGATCTCGCCACTCTTCGAAAAGGCCTGACCGGCAAAAAACAGTCGGCGCGGCGGCGAGGATGCCAACATATAATAGCGTTTGCGCCAAAGGCAGCCTCGGCAGACGCTACTCGGCCTGCCCGCTTTGATCCTTCGGCAGCAAAATCGTCATCGCCGCCGCGACGGCGGCCGTGACTGCAACGGCGAGATAGATGCCGCTGAAACTCTCCGTCGATGTCTTGATCACGCCGCCAAAGAAGTTCCCTGTAGTGCCGCCGATGCCTTGGAACACGGTGCAGATGCCCAAGACGGTCACCGCAAGGCGTGGCGTGGCGCGATGTGAGACGTAGGCCGGCAGCAGGCCATAGATCGGATAAAAGCCCAGCGAAAAGAAGATGCCTGACAGGATCGAGAGCTCCATCGAGGGATCGAGGACGACGAGGGCGCCGGCGGCGAGGAAGCTTGAGTAACAGGCTAGCATGGCATAGCGCGATCCGAGGCGCGACGATATTGTGCCGATGGCGAAGCCTGCGCCGATCCCCACGGCCCCGATCGTTGCCCAGAGCCAGGAGGCAAAGCCGACGGAATAGCCGAGTTCCTCGCGCAGGAACGGCGACAGGTAGGTGAGATAGGGATAGGGCATCAGGCCGTTGATGAAGCCGAGCGCGAAGATCAGCACCACCCATGGCATGATGGAGCGCAGGCTTGCTGAAGCGCCGGCAGTTGACGCGAGCGTTTCGTGACTTGTCCCGCCGTCGAAGAGGCCGGCCCGCCCGAAGAGGATGTGGGTGATAATGGCTAGTGTGATCGTGGCGGCGCCTGTGAGATACCAGACCATCTGCCAGTGACCGCTTCCGGCGTATGCCGCCACGAGTGCGCTGTTGATGAGGACGCCAAAGGCCGGGGCGCTGGAGATCAGGCTCATGGCAAAGCCGCGTTGTTCTGCTCTCACCACCCGCGAGGCGAGGTTAATCATCGGCACGAAGGTCGATGCGCCCGTCGCGCCGGCGACCATCAGCAGGCCGGCAACAATATAGAGATTGTCGATGATGGGGATGCCCGACAGGCAAAGCCCACAGAGCGACACGGACGCCACCACCGTCCGTGCGGCACCGATGCGATGGACGAGCCAGGTACCGAGCACGGCAAATGCCACCGTGGAAAACTGGACCAAGCCGGTGACAGTGCCGACGAACGCATAGTCGAAGGCAAGATCTTTCCGCATGTCGGGGATGATCTGGGGAAACAGGCTGAGGCCGAAGCCGTAACACGTGGCGACGCAGGCGATCATGACGGCGACGAGAACGTTACCCGGGAGACGCACGCTAGTCATGATGATCGGCCTCTGTTGGCAATCGCGGTCACGCCTGTTCGACACGATGATCATCTAGCATGGGCAGCCGGCGGACTGTCGGGTCTGCGACGCCGGCTGCCGATATTGCCGGCACTCGAGTTCACCGGAGGCTTCGGCCATATCATGCGTCTCGAGCCATGGTGGCAAAATACCTGACAGTCAGCAGTCGTTCAGTGCCGCGTGCCGGGCAGAAAACTGTCCTGATCGTTTGCCTGGGAGAGGGATACGCCGCTTCCATCCAGGTCCTGCAGCAGGGCGCCCAGCGCAAGATCCAGGCAATAGGCAGAGAATTCGGCGTTCAGCTCCCTGGCGTTCTCTCGGGCATAGGCGACCAGCCTGGCGAGCGATGCCAGCTCCTTGAGCTCTTCCTCACTCTTCCGCGTGACTGTTGCTTCGGCTGTTTCGTGCATCTGAGTGTTCCCCCGGCTTCCTTTGCCGGCACATGCCGACAAAGCGGAGACAGCGTAGTCCTCTTCAAGGAAGGACGCGCGTGACACGGGCGTGACAGGACTTTCCCGCCGTTCGGAACCAGATCTCAGAAACCGGCCCGGCGCAGCGCCTCACGATACTGCTCCTTCTGCCACTGCTCCTTGAAGGGAACGACGGAAAGCCATTTGTCGACATCGAAATCCGGATAGATCGCGCGCACCTTGCGCCTATAGAGACGCGCATTTTTCGTATCGCCGAGCATGGCCCAGCAGCCGTGCTCGGGAATGTGTGAAGCCGGCAGCCGGAAGGCGGCCAAGGCCCGCCAGACGCCAAAACCACGCAGTCATCGTTCCAGGTCGAATAGTGCTTGCGTTCGGGATATGATTTTCTATTATTTTAGTAGAGAATTATGCGACTGGTCGGATCGGGCGAATTTAGATCGACCGTCCAACGCAGAAGGAGCCGATGAATGACTCTTCTCTCGTCACGTTCTTCGAATTCGAAGAGCCAGGATGCGGACCACCTCGCAAGGATTGCGATTGTCGGCCGAGGCTTCACGGGGATCATGACCGCAATCGCTCTTTTCAAAAGAGTTGATCGGCCTTTCCATCTGGTGATGTTCGATCCGCGAGCAAAGATAGATATCGGCGAGGGCATAAGTCAGCCCGCGTCGACGGTGCTGACCAGCCGCGTTCGCGACCTTTCCGTTGATCCCGAGCTGCCGGACGATTTTCGCCGGTGGCTCGAAACCGATGACACGTGGCGCGATCGGCTGATCTCGGATCCTGCCGGTCTCGAACACGCCTTTGTGCCCGGAGAAATCTTCAGCACCTATGTGTACAAACGCTTCGCCGAAGCCCTGGCCGATCGGCCTGATGTCATCGTCCAATTTGGCTCGGATACGGTAACGGCGATCGATAGGCATCTGGACGGAGGCTATTCCGTATTCCTTGGAGCGGAGCAGCGAACCCGCTTTGACGCGGTGTTTCTCGCCACTGGTTACGGGATGCGGGAAAATTCGGACACGGCGCCTGCCGGTGGAGCGCAAAGCGCCGTCGTGATCGGCGGCGGCATCCACGCGGTCGACAGGGCGCTCGGACTGCTGGCGGACGCCAAGATTTCCCATGTCACGTTGATCTCGGAATCGGGCTTCCTGCCTCAGTCGCATGCTCCCGCCGCCGTCGGAGCTATTGTCACGGACCAACCCATGCCGGGGACGCTACGCGGCGCGTTCCGTTTCCTGCGTGAGGCCGCCGGCAAAGCCGATCTGGAAGGTTCGGGATGGCAAGGCATTATGAACGGATTTCGTTCACGTGCGCGCGACCTCTGGGCGGGATTGACGCCGGAAGAGCGGGCGCGGTTCAAACGCCACGTGAAGGCCATTTACGACAGTCATCGCAACCGCTTGCCGCCGGAGCACTATCAGCGCCTGCATCATGCGATCGCCAGCGGCGCGATCGCCGTGAGGAAGGGAAAAGTGAATTGCATCGCCACGAACGGCGTGCTGTTTTCAGGCCCGGCCGGGCTCGAGGTCCTTCCCGCGGACCTGACGATAGACTGCCGCTTCCGGCCGTCCGGGACCGATAGCCCGCTTGTCCGTTCGCTTATCGTTGCGGGGCTTGCAACGCGTGACGAACTCGAGATCGGTATCGTCGTAGATGAATGCGGGCGGACCAAGGCGAGCGCGTTACATGGGCTGTTCGCAATGGGACCGCTCGGCCTGGGCAGCCTTCCGGATATCGATCTGGTGCCTCAGATCGTCTTGCAAAGCCATGCGGCTGCGTCGTTGCTCAGCAGCTGGATTGGTGACGTGGCCAAAAGCGCAGCACGTCGTCAAAGCCTGTGACGACGTGTGAAAGTCCCAACCTGTGAATGGATGGCAACAGCTGACCAATGCTGCATCGCCGCGCTGGGCGATGCAGCGGGTCGCGAATGGGGCGCCGTCAGGCTCTTCGCGATGCATGGATGACTGTCGGTGGCGCAAGCGGCGGCAGGCGCCGCGGCATATGAAGCTGCATGGTCGCCCCCTGTCCGGCCGCGCTTACGCGGCCTTTGCTTTCGGCTTGGCGGCCTTGACGTGGGTTATGCTGCGGCGGCCGTCGACGCTGACGGGGACGTCGCCGTCAACAGTGGCGCGGCGCACGACCCGGTGCTGGTCGCCGTAGTCGTTGACAGCATAGTGCTGGGTCGCGCGATTATCCCAGATCGCCACATCCCCGGCTCTCCAGCGCCAGCGCACGGTATTTTCCGGGGCGGTAACGTAGGACTGGAACACCTCGTAGAGTTTCGCGGAGTCGCTTTTCGACAAGCCGACCAGGCGCTGAACGAAATTGCCGAGCAGCAGCGATCTTTCGCCGGTTTCGGGATGGACACGCACGACCGGATGCTCGGTCTCGTAGATGGTCGAGGTGAAAACGTCCTCGAAATGCTTCTTCTCTTCAGCGGTGGCACGAGGGCGCACGGCTGCGTAGTCATAGGCATTGCTGTGAATGGCCCACAAATTGTCCGCCAGCAATTTGAGCGATGCCGGCAGACTTTCGTATGCGGCATGGGTGTTGGACCAGATCGTATCACCTCCAGCTGCCGGAATGACGACGCCGCGAAGGACCGAGAATTTAGGATAGGCATCCACGAAGGTGACATCTGTGTGCCATTGGTCCGCCCTGCCGCCGCCGCGGCTGGAATCGAGATTGAGGATGGAGGCCGTGCCGGTCACCGGACCCTGGGTTGGATGAGGCACAAGGTTGCCCAGGCGGCGTGCGAATAATTCCTGTTGGGCATCGTCAAGATGTTCCTGGTCGCGGAAGAAGACGACCTTGTGTTTCAGGAGAAGCTGGTGGATGGCCGCCACCGTTGCATCCGAAAGGTCTCCGCCGAGGCGGATACCCCTGATTTCGGCGCCGACGCGGCCAGTCAGCGGCACGACATCGGACTCGGGAATGATCTGATTGACGAGAACTGGATTGCTCATGGAAATCTCCTGGTTGATCTTGGAAGAAGACGGCAAGTCACATGCGCCGAGCGAAGCATCCGCCGGGCGTTCGAAAATCTCATTGTCAAAATCGACAGGGCGATGGAACGATATAATCTATGAAATCCATAGATAGAATTTTCTAATTTTGGCCGCTTGCCCGAAACAGCCGCCTTCGATAGCCTCTTCTTCCCAACGAATTCCTCACTTGGGGCCTTCAGCGATGCATCGTTTCACCGAAGGCACTGGAGCGCTTCCGCAAATCAGGGTCCGCAGACCAGCAGTGCCTTGGCCAACCGGTTTTGTTCAGCAAGACGCTCAGCGTGGCAGGGATCCTGCTTGTTTCTTCGGAGAATTTAGGCCCCGATATCGTCACGCCGTGGCGTTGGGATATGCCGCTCAGCGCTTCCGTCCGGATATGTCGGATACTTCGGGCGCTTGGCACTCAACACGTGCCATCAAGAACTGTTTGCAGCATCGGGTTCACTCTGTGACGCGAGACACGAACTCCGTCGATCCGACGGCTTTCACCTCCGCGGCTTAAAAAAGAGAATATTCGCCCAAAAAAGAAACAGCCTATGCGTTCATCGCATAGCTGAGGTGAGAGATTGTCGCTGTTTTAAACCGATTGAACCTCCTATATTCCAATCATCGAAACGACGCCGGAGCCAAGCAAAGGTTGCTGACGTCAGACAGCCCTCAGGAAAGGGGATTATCATGAACGTAGCACGCTCTTTCAACAACTGGCGCAAGTTCCGTCAGACCGTCACCGAACTCGGCCGCATGTCCAGCCGTGAGTTGCAGGACCTCGGTATCGACCGCGCTGACATCCGCAGCGTTGCCCGCGCATCGATCGCGCGCTAACCGCACAGCATTTGATATCGAACGCCGCTTGACGCCCGCTCCTGATGCGGGCGTTTTTGCGTCGAGCTCCGTGGCTGAGCTCGTTGGGGTCCTGGTTCGCATTGTAAGCCTTCCGCCTTGTATTCCTTGCATAGCTGCAGTGCAGCATAAGACATTGGCACCATCCATGGTCGGTGTATAATCAGACCCATCGAAGCAATGCACCTCCTCCCGCAAAGCTTCGACTTTCAGACGGCCCACTCCTCCTCCCAAGGGACGTCTGTCGGAACAGCGGCACTCCTCCTCCCAGTCGCTGTTCGGTTTTCAGAAAGCCTGCCGCACCTCCTCCCGCGGCAGGCTTTTTCGTATCCCATCCTTCCCTGCTACAGATCGAGATCGAGTGCGGCTGTTCCACGTCGCGTCATCCACTCAATCGTACCCGTCTTCCTTTGGAGCCAGCTGGCGGTTCCCTGGAGGCGCCTGTCGCAGACCCTCGGACTCTGTCCTAAAAGGAGGTCTGTTTGCCAGGGGCCGGGTTCCGCTTTGGCGCGATATCCGCACAACAGCTGACCCACCGAATGTCTCGGTTTCGCGAGTAGCCTGGCTTCCCAGAAACGGCGTTGGTAAAGAGGTTGTCGGCTATGATGATCGAGAGCGAAGCCTCACATGCCTCGATTTCCGAAAGACTGGCCGGTTCCGAAAGATCATAGGGTGTCTGATTCAATCCGCGCCAAGGCGGCCCTTACGAGTGTTTAACGGCCCTAAAATCCGTCGGGCTGGAGCCGATCAGTTGCCGGAACTGGGTCGAAAAATGGAACGCCGAGTGAAAACCCAGGAGGCCGGCGATCTCCTTGATCGATTTGTCAGTGTTCACCAAAAAGTCGACGGCCCGCTGGATGCGCACCCTCATCTGATATTGCTTGGCCGACATGCCAGTCTGCTCGCGAAAAAGACGCCGGAAATAGGGATAGCTGACGCCAAGTTCGTCGGCGAGCTGTTCGACAGACAGAGGCCGGCCGCAGCGCTCCATCAGAATCATCCGTGCACGATCGACGAGCCTGTCGGCAGCATTGGTGTTGAGATCGGCGGGGCGGCATATAAGGGCCAGCAGTTGAAGGCCGAGGGTCGACAGCAGCGGCTGATTGCGCAGGCAATCGTCCTGCGCCAGCGCGTGAATCGACGCGAAAACACCAGAAATCTCGGAGCTGCTGGCATGGGCCGGCTGTTCGGGGCGCAACAGGCCTGCATCGCGCGCAAAATCGAAGGCGCTTCCCCGGCATTCGATCCAATGTTCGACCCATCCGGTCCGGCGGTCCGGAGCAAAACGGTGCCAGACGCCGGGAAAGAGCAGGAAAATAGAGCCTTCGGCGATGGTAACCTGCCGACGTTCTGGTCCGAACTCCAGCCGGCCGCTGCCCGCGCTGATCTGCACGATCTGATAGGCGCTCAGGATACGGCCGCGCGACCAGCTGAAATGGTGGTCGTCAGGATGGCGGCTCGGCGGGTAGTCGGAATTCGATCCGATCTCTGTATACCCGGTGGAGATGGCCGTGCAGCCCCACGCGGCGCAGAGGCGGTTATCGGGCATGTAGACGAAGTAGCTCTGCATGACGGCGGCCCAGATTGAGGATCATATTTTGCATGCAAAAGATCACTTTTACGGAAATTGCCAGCGTGTCAACGAAAATGCTTAGTGCTAACGTCAGAAGGCAAGGTCAGTTTTAGAATGGCCACGCAAATATTTGCTGAGATCATCAGCGGGCCGCCGCTGCCAGGGAGGGCAGTGGCCGGGAGGAGAGAGATATGAAAAATCAAGCCAGACTGCTGGTGGTTGCCGCATGCCTTGCGGCTTCTGCTTCCTATGCCGAGGATTTTCACGGGTTCGATCCGGTGAAGTTCGATGGCAACATGTTATCGGCCGAAAATCTGAAGGCGATGGCGGCGGATGCGGCCAAGGCGACGCCGCCGAGGAACGGAAAGAGCTACAGTATTGGTTTCGCCAATCTGCAGCGCGATATCGCTTTCGGCGTGCTCGTCGAAAAGGGGATTCAGCAGAACGCCGATGCTGCGGGCGTCGAACTCGTGATTGCGGATAATCGCCTCGACGGGCCGACCGCCCTGGCAAATGCCAAGTCCTTCGCAGAGCGCAAGGTTGACTACGTCATCGAATTCCAGACAGACGCCAATTTCGGGCAGACTGTGATGGATGTCTTCAAACAGGACGGCACGAAGGTGACTGCGATCGACATCCCGATGCCAGGCGCGAGCTTCTTCGGCGTCAATAATCCAAAATCTGGCTTCATGGGTGGGTCCTATCTGGCAACGGCGGCCGCAAAGAAATTCGGCGCCGATGTCGTGAAGACCGGTTATTTGGTCATCGGCGCTCTACCGCAGTCGGGCGTCATCCCGCGCATGCGCACGGACGGTCAGCGGGCCGGCTTTATGGCGCTGACCAAGGATTTCCCGGCCGACCATATCATCGAGATCGATACCAAGAACACGCTGCAGGAATCCTTCGCGCAGATGAACAATATCATTGGTCGCATTCCGCCGGGCGCGCCCATCCTCATCATTGCCATCAACGATCAGGCGACGATGGGAATGTTGCAGGCCGTGCGGGCTGCCGGTCGCGTCGATCAGGCAATTGCGGTTGGCAATGGGGCAGATGAGGCCGAGGCGCTCGCCACCGATCCGAACCTGGTTGCTGCCACCGGTTCCTTCCCCGGCAGCTACGGCAATTATTTGATTCCGATCGCGCTCTCCGCTCTTGCCGGAAAGCCTGTCCCGGAGGCGACCTTCGTGACGCACCAAATGGTCACCAAGGCCAATATCTGCAAGTTCTACAAGGAATTTCCCTGTGCCGGCGAGGCGGATGAATACGTGTTTCCGGAAGCGGAATTCGCGACCTACCTCGCAGACCTGAAGAAGCAGGATTGGCTGAAGGGCTATGAGGCCATTCTCCCTCAGCAATGAGCGAGATAGCGTCAGGGGAGCGTGACATGACCGTCCATAGCACCGAAGGGAGCCGCAATCCGCGGCTCCAGATCGCCAATGTCAACAAGGCATTTGCCGGCGTGACTGTATTGAAGAACGTGTCGCTTTCGGCCGATGCGGGCGAGATCGTGGCGCTTCTCGGCGCCAATGGTGCGGGCAAGTCGACCCTCATGAAAATCCTTTCCGGTGTCTACACGCTGGACAGTGGACAGATTAGAATTGACGACACGGCCAGGAATATCGCCACCCCTCAGGATGCAGTTGCTTCCGGCATCCGGCTTATGCCGCAGGAGCTTTCCGTTCATCCGGACCTTTCGGTCGCCGAAAACATCGCGCTTGGCTCCATGCCGAAGCGACGCTTTTTGGGTATTCCGATGATCGATCGGGTGGCCGTCGACGCACAGGCGCGGGCGCTACTCAAGCGATTGCGGCTCGATCATATCGAACCCGGCCGGCGCATGGGCTCGCTGCCATTGTCCGAACAGCGCATTGTCGAAATCGCCCGTGCGCTGGCCGGCAAGGCGCAGATCCTGATCATGGATGAGCCGACGGCGTCGCTGAGCGAGGCGGATGCCGACAATCTGTTCGACGTCATCGAGGCCCTGAAAGACCAAGGCGTCACCATCATCTATATTTCGCATTATCTTGACGAGGTCTTCCGGCTCAGCAACCGTATCGTTGTCTTGCGTGACGGCGAGGTCCGAGGTGAGTTCGAAACCCGCGACACCAGTCGCGACGAAGTTCTGACGGCGATGCTCGGCAGCGAACTCGGCGACCTCTACCCCGTCAAATCGAAAGTGCTTCAGGACGCAAAGACCGTCCTGTCCGTCGACGGACTGTCTCTTCCCGGATGGCTCGATGGCGTGTCATTTACTGTACGACGCGGTGAGGTGTTCGGCGTCTTCAGCCTGATCGGCTCCGGCGCCGAGAAAATGGGCCGGGCCATCTATGGCGCCGAGCCTGGCGCCCGTGCCAAAGCCATCCAATTGAACGATATCGACATCGGTCTCTCTGGCCCGCGAAAGAGAGTGCGTAGCGGCATCGGGTTCGTGGCCGCGGAGCGAAAGCGCCAGGGACTGATTGGCAATTTGTCGGTGCGAACCAACACGACACTGCCCTACCTCGGACTATTCACGCAATCCGGCGTTGTCGACCGGAAGCGGGAAGACGATAGCACCCGTGAATGGATCAAAACCCTGGGGATCAAAACATCAGGTCCGGATCAGGAGATCCGCCTTCTGTCCGGCGGCAATCAGCAGAAGATCTGCCTTGCCCGCTGGCTGCTCGGAAACCCGAATTTTCTGATCCTCGAAGAGCCGACGCGCGGTGTCGATCTTGGTGCCCGGCGCGAGATCTACATGGAAATCCGCCGCCTGGCGGAGGCGGGGCTGGCGATCCTGATCGTCTCCTCAGACGCGGAAGAGGTGGCGGGGCTCGCAAATCGCAGCCTCGTGCTTGAGGATGGCAAAGTCGTCGCCGAGCTTGGGCAGGACGCGACCGCGACGGACCTGATGCGGGCAGCCGAGCCGCGGGCGGCCCTCCGCGATACGAATGAACTGGAGAAAACATGATCAAGTCGCCTTCCATTCCCGCAGCGTCAGAAGCGTCGATGAGGTCGGCAAATTCGCTCAGCGACCTTCTTGGCCGCTCGGCTGCCGGCATCGTTCTCTTGCTGGTGTTCTACATCCTGCTGCTGATCGCCTTTTCGGTTCTCTCCCCCTATTTCCTGACGCTGAGCAACCTGTCCAACATCGGCACCAACATGGCCTTCATCGGGCTGATGGCAGCCGCGGGCACCCCGCTGATCATCGGCGGAGGGCTCGATCTGTCCGTTGCCGCCGTCGCCGGTCTTGCTGGCGTCATCGTGGCGCTGATGCATGCGAACGGAATCAACATCTGGGCCGGCTGCGTCACCGCTCTCATCATCGGCTGCGCGGTCGGCGTCCTGAACGGCTTCATCGTCACCCGGCTGAAGCTCAATCCGCTCATCGCCACACTCGGCACAATGAGCATCTTTTCCGGTCTCTCCATGGTGCTGACCGGCGGACTTTCGAAGCCGCTCTTCGTTCCGGCTTTCAACTGGCTCGGGTCAGGGCGCCTCTTTGGCATCCCGTTTCCTATCATCCTGATGCTGTTAGTCTTCGTCGCACTTTGGCTGATCTTGTCAAAGACACCGTTCGGACGCTTCGTCTATGCGACCGGCGGCAATCCGGAAGCAAGCAGCCTGCTCGGTGTGCCCGTCGAGCGGACCCAGATGGTGCTCTATGTCGTCTCCGGACTTTCAGGAGCCGCAGCCGGCATCATCCTTGCCGCAATGCTTGGCGCCGCAGCGCCGAACGCCGCCGGGCAGCACCTGCTCACCATCATTGCTGCCATCATCCTCGGCGGTACCAGCCTGTTTGGCGGACGCGGCAGTGTCTGGGGCACGCTGATTGCCGTTTTGATCCTTGGCACGCTGAACAACGGCCTGACGCTGATGAACGTGTCCTCCTTCTGGCAGGACGTGACACGAGGCGTCGTCCTTTTAATGGCGGTCGGCGTCGATCAGCTGCGCGTGCGCCTGCAGAGCTGACGCCATTCTCATTCCATCGGAGAAACAGAAATGTCTGAACGCCCCTTGAAGGCCGGCCTTTTCGGTATCGGTCTGGAGGCCTATTGGTCGCAATTCAAAGGTCTGGAAGCGCGGTTGCGCGGCTATGTCGATACCGTCGAGGCAAAGCTTGCGCGCCCGGGCGTCGAGGTGGTCAACCTCGGGCTGATCGACACGCCCGAAAAGGCGATCGAGGCCGGTCACCAGTTTCGCCAGGCCGACGTCGATATCATCTTTCTCTACATCACCACCTATGCGTTGTCTTCGACGGTTCTTCCAGTGGTCCGTCGCGCCAAGGTTCCGGTGATCATCCTCAATCTGCAGCCGACCGCAGCCATCGACTATGCCACTTTCAACGCCCTCGGCGATCGGACAGCGATGACCGGCGACTGGCTGGCGCATTGCTCTGCCTGCCCCGTCCCTGAAATCGCCAATGTCTTCCGTCGGGCGGGCATAAGCTTTCACCAGGTGACCGGCGTTCTCACCGGCGATCCGATGGTCGAGAACGAGATCAACGACTGGATTGAGGCCGCCCGCGTCGCGCATGTGATGGCGCATAACCGGCTCGGCGTCATGGGCCGCTACTACAACGGCATGCTCGATATCTATTCAGATCTCACCGCGCAGGCAGCGGCCTTCGGCACCCATATCGAGGTGCTGGAAATCGACGAACTGGCGCAGTTGCGGCGGGATGTGAGCGAGGAAGACGTCTCCACCTGCTTGGCGACGATCGTAGCCGAATTCGATGTCCAGCCGGATTGCGACCCCAAGGAACTGGCACGTGCGGCAAAGACGGCCGTGGCGCTTCGCAAGCTGGTCGACAAGAAATCGCTCGGCTCGCTTGCTTATTACTACGAGTCCCAGCCCGGCCACGAATATGAGGATATCATCACCTCGGTAATCGTAGGCTGTTCGATATTGACGGCCAGTGGCGTGCCGGTTGCCGGCGAATACGAGATCAAGAACGCCCAGGCCATGAAGATCATGGACAGCTTCGGTGTGGGCGGTTCATTCACCGAGTATTATGCCATGGATTTCGCCGCTGACGTCGTACTGATGGGGCATGACGGGCCGGGGCATACCAAAATTGCCCAGGGGCGTACCAAGATCCGGCCCCTTAAAGTTTTTCACGGCAAGGTCGGCTCCGGCGTCAGCGTTGAGATGTCGGTTCAGCATGGGCCGGTGACGCTCCTTTCGATCATCGAGGACGCTGGCAACATCAAGCTGCTCTGCGCCGAAGGCGCCTCCGTCGCCGGCCCGATCCTCGAAATCGGTAACACCAACAGCCGTTATCAATTTCCACTCGGAGCCCGGCGCTTTGTTGAAGCGTGGAACTCGCAAGGGCCAGCCCACCATTGCGCAGTTGGCATCGGACATGTTGCCGGGCGCATCGAGAAGCTTGGAAAACTGCTGGATCTGGACGTCGTAAAGGTCTGCTAACAAGATGAGACGTTACACGGCAGCGCATGCCGACAAAACAGAGACAGCTTAAACGCCTTGAACGAAAGACGCGCGTGACGCGGGCGTGACAGGACTTTCCCGGCTTTCAGAACCAGATCTCAGAAACCGGCCCGGCGCAGCGCCTCACGATACTGCTCCTTCTGCCACTGCTCCTTGAAGGGAACGACGGAAAGCCATTTGTCGACGTCGAAGTCCGGATAGATCTCGCGCACCTTGCGCATATAGAGACGCGCATTTTTCGTATCGCCGAGCATGGCCCAGCAGGCAGCCGAAAGCCGGTCGGCCGGTGTGCGGTCGTCCATTGCGGAGATCTGCTCCAGCGCCTCGGTATAATGGCCGAGGGCGAAATTGGCGCCGGCCGCCGTCCACAGATAATCTGTCGGGCTTAGCGGGTTGAGCGAGATCGCCCGATCGATCTTGATCAACGCATCGGCCGGGCGCGACGCATGAACGAGGGTATCGGCATAACTTGCAATGCCGTCGGCATAATGCGGACTCAATTCTTCCGCGAGCTTCAGCGCCAGAAGGCTTTCATCGATGTCCCCGAGATAAAGCTTGGCGACGCCGAGCTCACGAAAGCCGGCTGCCAGCGATGGATCGGCGACAATCGCCCGGTTCGCATAATCTTCTGCAAGTCCCAAAAGCTCTCTGTCGCCGCGTGCCGTCAGCAGCCATTCGACGACAAAGGTGCGCGACAATCCGCTGAGCGCAGGGGCAAAATGCGCGCTGTGTTGAAGCGCCTCGCGGAACGCCTTCCGGGAGCGGCGAATATCGGGAAGGGAAAGCCGCTTCACGTCCCGCAGGCCAAGAAGGTAGCTGTGATAGGCGGCCGAATTGCCCTCGAAGGAGTGGCGCATGGTTTCATGCCGGCGGACCTGCCCGGCAAGCTCCCTGGCGATCCGCCGCGCAATGTCGCGCCGGTGACTTATCAAATCATATTTCTCAAGGTTGAAACGCTCGGCCCAGATGACCTCATCGCCGCCGGCATGGATCAGCTGAACAAAGAGCGTAGGGATGCCCGCATGATCGGTCAGCCTCGTATCGAGAACATAGGAAATCGAGTGACGCAGGATCAGCTCGGCCTTGTCGGCATGACGGGCGATCCGAGCGGCCGTATGCGGCGCCACGACGGACACCGTATTCAGCGCGCAAAGGCCGATCGTCACGTCCTCGATCAGCGGTCCGGAGAGCATCGGCAAAGCACCGGCCGCATCCATCCCGCCAGGTGGCAGCAGCACGAGACGGGGCAGGGGACGAGCAACCCGACTGCCGTCGTCACTCAGTGGCTCCATAACGCTCGGCGGCGATTGACTGCCGGCAAAGACCTTGCGGACCTCTCTCAAAGCCTGAACGTCAAGGCCGATATCGAGTGCGCTTTCCAAACCATGCCTGCTGGCCTCAAAAAGCCGGCGGGCATTCTCCAGCTGCCCCTCGGATTCGTAGGCTTCGAGAAGGATACGACGAATGTTCTCGTCATCAGGTGCATCGCGGAAAATCCTGAGCGCCGCCTCCTTGATCAGGCTTATATCCTCTCGCGACCGGGCCGTGGGCAGCGCCGTCTTCAGTGCATCCACCAGGATCGCCATGTGCCTGTCGCGCTGGCCGGCGATCCATTGCTGCGTGCTGACGCTTTGGTCGGCGAGCACAGCCAGGAAATCCTGGCGTAGGACGGCAACCAGCCGCCGCAAATTTTCAAGTGCGCCACCGCCATCGGACTTGGCGAGTTCGAAGAGATCGCAAACAAACGCATCCGGCTTGATCCGCACACCGGTCGCCGTGAAGATTAGAAGCTCGGTGCCGAGCTCGGTCTGACGTGCCTGAATGCGCGATATGGTCTTGCGCAGGTTGGCCATGATGTCAGGATTGTCATGGCTGTCCCATAGGAACCGCGCCAACGCCGAGCGCGGATATTCGCTCCCGGCCCCGTTCTGCAGATAACGATCCAGCAAATAGCAAATCGCAAGCAGACCCTTTTCCGGGAACGCCACGGGTTGCCCGGCCAGATCGATCAGCCGCAACTCACCAAATGACTCGAGCCTGAGCTTCATGCGGATACTGCCTGCCGATATCCCTGGCTATTCTCCGAGCGGAAGAGTGATATCCGTTACGGAGGCTCCCGATGTTACGCCGCGACTTTCCGCCTGCGCCATCGCCTTCACCAGCGCGATGACCGTTTCGCGGATATTGCGGTCGGCAATCTTCAGAAAGGCGCGATTGAGCACCAAACCCTCTTTCGTTCGCAGGAATTCGGCAACTGGATCAGTATTCGCCGACAGATCCAGCCCTTGCAGCGTCAACGGCTCGGAGTTCTCCTGTTCGAAGAAGAAGCTCGGCGACGTATGAAGCACATCGGCGATCCGCTGCAGACGGCTCGCGCCGATGCGGTTGATGCCCTTCTCGTATTTCTGAACCTGCTGAAAGGTCACGCCGATCTGCTCGGCGAGCCGTTCCTGGCTCATCCCGAGCAACTGCCGGCGCATCCTTATGCGCGCTCCGACATAGCTGTCTATCGCATTCGCTGTCTTGACATTCATCGTGTGTTTTCAGCCTCGATCGCTTTTTTCAATCGGTGCAGCTGTAGTATCCCCTGCATGGCTTTTCCATGGTTGTTTTCACATAGCATACTGGATATGCGATGATCGCGACTGACTGTGATATGAATGCCCGTCTGGAAAGACGCTAAGCTGGGCAGAAATCACTTGTCCGGAGAGCAAATCGAACAAAAGCCGTACCAAAACGGATAAAACTGGGCTGTAATTGCGTCTCCGCTTACGCTAGATGCACTTCAGCGACCGTCGCACGAGAGTCTTCCCAGCCCCGATCGCCCGAAAATCCATCGAACAAAGCGACGTGGCACCGCACCGGCCGTGCCTGTGCAGGAGAAGCATTGATGGCAACCGTTGCCGAGAGCGCCCCCCGTTTCGAAAAAACAACGATGTCCATCCTCATGGCGGTCAGCTTCTGCCACATGCTGAACGACATCATGCAGTCACTGCTCGCGTCGCTCTATCCGCTGTTCAAGGCGAACTACGATCTCGATTTTGTGCAGATCGGCCTCCTTACCATGACTTTCCAGGTCACGGCTTCGCTGCTGCAGCCGCTGGTCGGCATCGTCACCGACCGCTGGCCGATGCCCTATTCGCTGCCTGTGGGCATGGCGAGCACCTTTTGCGGCCTCATTCTGCTCGGCAATGCCGGCAGCTTCGAACTGCTGCTGGTTGCCGCAAGCCTGATCGGCTTCGGCTCGGCGGTCTTCCACCCGGAATCGTCGCGCGTTGCCCGTCTTGCCTCCGGCGGTCGCCATGGTTTCGCGCAATCCTTTTTCCAGGTCGGTGGCAATGCCGGTCAGGCGATCGGTCCGCTGCTTGCCGCCTTCATCGTGCTGCCGCTCGGCCAGCACAGCGTCTCCTGGTTCGCCGCCATCGCCATGGTCGGCATGTTCGTGCTGAGCTGGGTCGGCAACTGGTACATGAGCCACAGGCGCCAGAATGCCAGCAAGCCGGCAATCAGCCGGACCCTGCCGCTGCCGCAGAACCGGGTCATTTGGGCGCTGCTGATTCTCGTGCTGCTGACGGCAACCAAGAATGTCTATATGGCCAGCGTGTCGAGCTACTTCACTTTCTATGTCATCGACAAGTTCGCCCTCAGCGTACAGCAGGCACAGCTGATGCTCTTTCTGTTCCTCGGCTCGGTCGCCGTCGGCACCTTCCTCGGCGGGCCGATCGGCGATCGCTTCGGCGCGCGTTTCGTCATCTGGTTCTCGATCCTCGGCGTCATTCCCTTCGCGCTCCTGCTTCCCTATGCGAACCTTTTCTGGACGGGTGTGCTCAGCATCGTCATTGGCCTGATCTTCGCTTCGGCCTTCTCGGCAATCGTCGTCTTCGCACAGGAACTGGTGCCCGGGCGCGTCGGGCTGATTGCCGGCGTCTTCTTCGGCTTCGCATTCGGGGCAGGGGGGCTTGGTGCGGCACTGCTCGGCGAATTCGCCGATACCCATGGCATCGATTTCGTCTACCGCATATGCTCCTACCTGCCGCTGCTTGGTCTCCTGACGGTCTTCCTGCCGCGCATTCCCAAGCAGAAACCAGTCTGAGGCGATCGCTACGGACAATCGATCGAGCCGGAATGTCACCGGCACTCCGGCTCGATGCATCCTGCAGTTACGCGCGTCGCATCGCCCACAGGCCCGAACGTATTTTTCTCCTCCTATGGGGAAGAGGGATCACCATTCCTTTAATCCACTATTTTTATAGATAATATTCGTGAGAATGATGACGTCGGTTTCGGCACGATATTGGAAGGAAATGGCATGTCTGCTCCCAAACTGGTCGGCCTTGCGGGTAGTTTCAACCGCCCCTCGAAGACCTTTGCGCTTGTCGAAAACATTGCCGGTCTCGCCGCCGAGAAATACGGCTTCGACAACAGCATCTACGACCTGACCGATGTCGGCCCTTCGCTCGGCCAGGCGCTGCGCCGTGACGATCTCGACAGTCGCGCCAGGCAAGTCATCGACGACATCGTCAATGCCGATGTGCTGGTCATCGGAGCGCCAACGTACAAGGGCAGCTATCCCGGCCTTTTCAAGCATCTGATCGACTTGATCGACCCGCATGAGTTGCGCGCCAAGCCGGTCATCATCACCGCGACCGGCGGCGGCGACCGGCATGCGCTGATGGTCGAGCACCAGCTTCGCCCGCTCTTCGGTTTCTTCATGTCACACACGCTGCCGACCGCCGTTTACGCATCCGACCGTGACTTCACCGATTACCGTGTCTCATCCGACCCGCTTTCCAAGCGGATCGGGGAGGTGATCGGCGAGCTCGCGGCCTTCTTTCCCAGCCGGAATCAAGCGCTTATCGCCGCCGAGTGAAGTGTGCGGGATAGGCTTGAAACGGCGCCGCTAAGGCGCCGTTTTCATTTCGGCCATCCCTCTCAACTAAATATAGTCCACAAAATTCATGGAAATTTATCCTGCCGATATCGATGGCAGGGCAAGAGTTTTTCCGGCCCTTCCTCCACATCAGACATTCGTGCTTCGCTCCCGATACGCGCATTTGCCATGATCGGTCTGCTCGGGGCGCTTGGCCTCATTCAGTCAGACGGGATATAAAATGACCAAGAACAAAAATCTTCACGGCTTCCACCTTTCGCGCCGGGCGGCTCTTGCCGCCGTCGCCGTTTCTGCTGCCGCCCTCTTTGCCTTTGCAGCACCCGCTCCTTCCTTTGCCGAGGACAAGTCGATCAAGGTCGGCATCATGGCCGGCGAGGAGGAGGACATCTGGCGCGTGGTCGCGAGCGAGGCGGCCAAGAAGGGCCTCAAGATCGAGACCATCACCTTCAACGACTATACGCAGCCGAATGAAGCGCTGGAACGCGGCGAACTCGACGCCAACGCCTTCCAGCACCAGCCCTATCTCGACAACCAGATCAAGCAGCACGGCTATCACATCGTTCGCGTCGGTTATACCGGGGTCTGGCCGATCGGCCTTTACACCAAGAAGTACAAGTCCGTCGCCGAGATCCCGGAAGGTGCCGTCATCGGCGTGCCGAACGATCCCTCGAACGAAGGCCGTGCGCTGCGCGTTCTCCAGAGTGAAGGCCTGATTAAACTCAAGGATGGCACCGGGATTCTCGCGACCGTCGCCGACGTCACCGACAATCCGAAGAAGATCGAGATCAAGGAACTCGACGCCGGCATCGTCGGCCGCTCGATCGACGATCTGGATGCCGGTATCGTCAACACCGACTGGGCGCTGAAAAGCGGTCTTTCTCCGGCCGAACGGATTGCCCAGGAGCCGATCGCCGACAATCCATACCGCAACTTCATCGCCGTCAAGGACGAGAACAAGGATGCCGACTGGGTCAAGACGCTTGTGTCTTCTTATCAGAACGAGACCGTCAAGGCCGAGTTCGACAAGGTCTACAAGGGCACGGGTCTTAGCGCCTATTGATCCGGGGCAGGGCTGGGGTTAAGGCCTGCCGAGAGGCGGTCCGGGCGTTCTTTGCCCGGGCCGCCTTCAGCATTTGTAAGGAAAAACACATGAATTCCTTTGTTTCCAGCACGGCGATCGCGGCAGAGCCGCAAACGGCGACCGAAGAGGTGGTGAGGCTTACCGACGTGAAGCGGCGGTTCGGAACCACTGCAGCCCTCGACGGCATTTCGCTGACGGTGAAGAGAGGCGAAATCCTCGGCATCATCGGCCGCAGCGGCGCCGGCAAATCGACGCTGATCCGATGCCTGAACGGCCTGGAGCGCGCCGATAGCGGCGAGATCCTCATCGAAGGCCGAGATATCACCGGACTTTCAGAACAGGACCTGCAGCCGCTGCGCCGCCGCATCGGCATGATCTTCCAGCATTTCAATCTGCTTTCCGCCAAAACCGTCGAGGAAAACGTCGCGCTGCCACTGAAGATCGAGGGTCTTGCAAAGAGTGAGCGCCTGAAACGGGCGCATGAGCTGCTCGAGCTCGTCGGCCTTGCCGACAAGGCGAAGGCCTATCCCGCATCGCTGTCCGGTGGCCAGAAACAACGCGTCGGCATCGCCCGGGCGCTCGCGGCACGCCCGGCACTGCTGTTGTCCGACGAGGCGACATCGGCGCTCGATCCGGAAACGACCCGGTCGATCCTGGCATTGCTCAATGACATCAACCGTAAGCTCGGGCTGACCATTCTGCTGATCACCCATGAGATGGAAGTCGTCCGCGGCATTGCCGATCGCGTCGCAGTCATCGATGCCGGGCGGATCGTCGAGGAAGGGCAGGTCTGGTCGATCTTCGCCAACCCGCAGGCTGATATCACCAGGAGCCTGCTCGGCGGCATCCGCCCGCAGCTTCCTGAGCATATCGCCGGCCGGCTGTCAGCTGCGGCGGGCAGCGAAGCGATCCTCAGCGTCGATCTCGCCGGCCCGCAGGCGCAGGGCGCGCTGTTTGCCGAACTCTCGGCGGCGCTGCCGCATTCCTTCCGCCTCGTCCATGGCGGCATCGACCACATCCAGAACCAGCCGGTGGCGCGGTTCTTCATCGCCGTTCCCGCGCGTGACCCCGCCCTTGCCGGAAAGGTCGAACAATTCCTGATGGCCCGGTCCGCCCGGGTGGAGGTGCTTGGTTATGACACCGATCATGCTTGAACTGCTCATTCGCTCCCTTTGGGAGACGATCCTGATGACCGTCGCCTCGGGAGTGATTTCACTCGTCGCCGGCCTGCCGCTCGGCCTTGCTCTGGTCGCAACGGCGCGCGGCGGCATCGCCGAAAACCTCTGGATCAACCGCGTGCTCGGCAGCGTCATCAACGGCTTCCGCTCGGTGCCCTTCATCATCCTGCTGGTGGCGCTGATTCCGCTGACGCGGCTGATCGTCGGCACGGCGCTCGGCACCTGGGCGGCCATCGTGCCGCTCGCCATCGCCGCAACGCCCTATTACGCCCGCATCGCCGAAGTATCGCTGCGCGAGGTCGACCGCGGGCTGATCGATGCCGTGCGCGCCATGGGCGGCAATCGCTGGACCATCATCCGCGAGGTGCTGGTGCCTGAAGCGCTGCCAGGCATCGTCGCCGGTTTCACCGTCACGCTGGTGACGCTGATCGGCGCCTCGGCCATGGCGGGCGCGATCGGCGCCGGCGGCCTCGGCGATCTCGCCATCCGCTATGGCTATCAGCGTTTCGAAACCAGTGTGATGATCGCGGTGGTGGCCGTCCTCATCGTGCTCGTCTGCGGCATCCAGTGGCTTGGCGACCGGCTGGTTGCCAGGCTGGACCACCGATAAATCAGCGTCGGAACTGGGCTGCGGGATGAGCGGCGGGCAACCTGCCGTTCCCGCCGCCGAAAAGTTTTTGCCGCAACGGCCCTGCAGCATAGTCCGCCTTGAAGACGCCGCGCTCCTGCAGCACCGGGACGATCAGCTCGACGAAATCGCGCAGGCTTTCCGGGGCCACGGTTCGCGCCAGGTTGAAGCCGTCGATGTCACCCTCTTCGATCCATGTCGTGAGATGATCGGCGATCTGGTCGGGCGAGCCCACCATCGGCTTCATCCGGCTGCCGAGTACCATCTGGTCGATGATGTCACGCAGCGTCACCGGCTTCGCTGCCTGTTTCGTGATGGCCGCAAGTGCGGATTGATTGGCGTTGGTCGAGCTCTGGTCGATGACGTCGTCCAATTCATACTTCGAAAAATCGATGCCTGTCGAAGCGGAGTAATGCGCAAGCGAGGCCTCGACGCTCGCATGGCGGCGGTATTCCTCCAGCTTGTCCTGGGCTTCCTTCTCCGTTCGGCCGACAACGACGGTGGTCAGGCTCAGGATCTTCAATGCGTCGGCGCCGCGGCCGAATTCCTCCGCCTTCGCCCGCAGCGCATCGACGGTCGGCCTGGCCGCCTTGGGATTCGACCCGGCGATGAAGACGCATTCGGCGTGTCGGGCGGCGAAGTCCTGCCCGCGTGCAGAGGCGCCGGCCTGAAAGAGCAGGGGCGTGCGCTGCGGTGAGGGTTCTGAGAGATGGATGCCCTCCATCCGGTAATATTTGCCGTCGTGACGGACAGTGCGCACTTTGGAGGGATCGGCATAGGTGCCGCCCGCCTTGTCGCGTAGCACCGCATCGTCGTCCCAGCTCCCTTCCCAGAGCTTGTAGAGGATTTCGAGATATTCCTCGGCCGCATCGTAGCGCGCATCATGTTCCGGCAGCTTGTCGAAACCCATGCTGCGGGCGGCACTGTCGAGATAACCGGTGACGATGTTCCAGCCGATCCGTCCCTTGGTCAGATGATCGAGTGTCGACATGCGCCGCGCCAGCAGGAAGGGTGGCTCGTAGGTGGTGTTGACGGTGACGCCGAAACCCAGATGTTTGGTGACATAGGCCATCGCCGAAATCGGGATCATCGGATCATTGACCGGGATCTGCGCGCCCGTCTCGATCACCGGCGCCGGGCTACCCTTGTAGACATCATAGACACCGACGATATCGGCCAGGAAGATGCCGTCCAGCTTGCCGCGTTCGGCGGTCTTGGCAAACTCTGTCCAGTAGTCGAGATCGGTATAATGCGCTGAGCGGTCGCGCGGATGCGTCCACAGGCCGTGGTTGATATGCCCGACGCAGTTCATGTCAAAGGCATAGATCTGCATGGTCTTCATGAGGCGGGTCCCAAAGCCGGCAATAGAAATCAAGGATTTGCCGCATTAATTATCCTAGAGCATGATGCCGAAAAGTGTGAGCGGTTTTCGGACGACATCATGCTCTAACTATATAATATAGAACAGGATTCAGATTTTGGGCCGGCTCGGCCTAAAATCATCCTGTTCGGGCTCTATCGCACGAGGAGCCGGTGAAATGGTAGGGTGGGAATGAAAAAAGCCGGAGGAACCGCATGACGAAGAAGACGCTGTCGGATTGGGCGGAGCTTGCGCAAAAGGAACTGCGCACCTCGCCCGAAACGCTGATCTGGCAGACGCCGGAAGGCATTGCCGTCAAGCCGCTCTATACGGCCGAGGATCTCGACGGCGCCGGGCATCTTGATTCGCTTCCCGGCTTCTCTCCTTTCACCCGCGGCCCGCGGGCGACGATGTATGCCGGCCGGCCCTGGACGATCCGCCAATATGCCGGCTTCTCGACGGCAGAGGAATCGAATGCCTTTTATCGCCGCAATCTGGCCGCCGGCCAGAAGGGCCTGTCGGTCGCCTTCGATCTTGCCACCCACCGCGGTTACGACAGCGATCATCCGCGCGTCGAGGGCGATGTCGGCAAGGCGGGTGTGGCAATCGACAGCGTCGAGGACATGAAGATCCTGTTCGACGGCATTCCGCTCGGCGACATGTCGGTGTCGATGACGATGAACGGTGCCGTCATCCCGATCCTTGCCTCCTTCATCGTGGCCGGCGAGGAGCAGGGCGTTCCACGGGCCGAACTTTCTGGCACCATCCAGAACGACATCCTCAAGGAGTTCATGGTCCGCAACACCTATATCTATCCGCCCGAACCATCCATGCGGATCGTTGCCGATATCATCGACTATACCGCCCGCGAGATGCCGAAGTTCAACTCCATCTCGATCTCCGGCTACCACATGCAGGAAGCCGGCGCGACGCTGGTGCAGGAACTGGCCTTCACGCTGGCCGACGGCCGCGAATATGTCCGCGCCGCCATCGCCAAAGGCCTGAGCGTCGACGAGTTCGCCGGCCGCCTGTCCTTCTTCTTCGCCATCGGCATGAACTTCTTCATGGAAGCCGCCAAGCTACGCGCCGCCCGCCTGCTCTGGACGCGGATCATGGAAGGGTTTCATCCGAAGAAACAGTCCTCGCTGATGCTGCGCACCCATTGCCAGACCTCCGGAGTCTCCCTGCAGGAACAGGACCCCTATAACAACATCATCCGCACCGCTTTCGAGGCGATGTCGGCCGTGCTCGGCGGCACGCAGTCGCTGCACACCAACTCCTTCGACGAGGCGATCGCGCTGCCGACGGAATTCTCCTCACGCATTGCCCGCAATACGCAGCTGATCCTGAGCCACGAAACCGGCGTGACAAAAGTGGTCGATCCGCTCGCCGGCTCCTACTATGTCGAAAGCCTGACGGCCGAGCTTGCCGAGAAGGCCTGGGCCTTGATGGAGGAGGTCGAGGCACTGGGCGGCATGACCAAGGCCGTGGCCGATGGCCTGCCGAAACGGCTGATCGAGGAAGCGGCCGCACGCCGCCAGGCGGCGGTCGACAAGGGCGAAGAGGTCATCGTCGGCGTCAACCGCTACCGGCTCGACAACGAGCAACCGATCGACATTCTGGAGATCGACAACAGCGCGGTGCGCAAAGCTCAGATCAGACGTATCGAAGAAACGAAGCGGCGGCGCGATGGCGGAGCCGTGCGTGAGGCGCTGGCGGCCCTGGCGGAGATCGCACAGAACGGCAAGGGCAACCTGCTGGAAGCCGCCATCGAGGCGGCGCGCGCCCGCGCCACGGTCGGCGAAATATCGGACGCCATGCGCGCTGCCTTCGGCGATCATGCCGCGACCCCTGAAGTCATCAAGGGCGTCTACGGCGAGGCGTATGAAAACGAGCCGGAACTCGCCGTGCTCAAGACCCGCATGACGGAGGTGACGGAAGCCATGGGTCACCGGCCGAAGATCATGGTCGCCAAGCTCGGTCAGGACGGACACGACCGAGGCGCCAAGGTGATCGCCTCGGCCTTCGGCGACATCGGCTTCGACGTGCTCGCCGGTCCCCTTTTCCAGACACCGGAGGAAGCTGCCGGCGTCGCACTCAGCGAAAAGGTCAATGTCGTCGGCGTCTCGTCGCTGGCGGCCGGTCACAGGACGCTGCTGCCGCAGTTGATCGACAGGCTGAGGGAACAGGGCGGTGGTGATATCATCGTCGTCTGCGGCGGCGTCATCCCGCGTCAGGACTATGAATTCCTGCACGAACACGGCGTTGCAGCCGTGTTCGGCCCGGGGACAAATGTTCTCGAAGCGGCAAACTCCGTTCTCGACCTGCTGCAGGGCAGGCGGCGAAACCAGTAGTTTAGAGCAGACCGCGCTTTGCGAGGTTACTCATCAGCGCCGAAATACCGAAGGTCCAGGGCGGGCATTCGGTGGAGAGCTGCACGGTGTTGACGAGCGCGCCGAGGCCTGCCGAGGAAATCTCGACGACATCACCGATCTTGTGGGTGAAGCCTTGCTTTGGCGCGTCGCGGTCCTGCGTCGGCGCAAACAGCGTGCCGAGAAAGAGCATGAAACCATCGGGATATTGGTGATGGGCGCCGACCGTCTGCTTGACGAGATCGGTCGGGTCGCGGCTGATCTTTGACATCGAACTCTTGCCGTGCAGCACGAAACCGTCCTGGCCGGTGACTTTCAGGTCAAGCTCGGCATTGCGGACGTCATCCAGGCTGTAGCCGGCATCGAACAGGCGGATGAAAGGACCGATCGAGCAGGAGGCGTTGTTGTCCTTGGCCTTGCCGAGCAGCAGTGCCGAGCGGCCCTCGACGTCGCGCAGATTGACGTCGTTGCCGAGTGCCGCCCCCTTGATTTCGCCACGGCTGTTGACCGCGAGCACGATTTCCGGCTCGGGGTTGTTCCAGGTCGAGATCGGATGCAGGCCGACATCCGCACCCCAGCCGACCGAGGAGAGCACCGGCGCCTTGGTGAAGACTTCGGCGTCCGGCCCGATACCGACCTCGAGATATTGCGACCACATGCCCTCGTCGATCAGCGCCTGCTTGACCTTGGCCGCCTCCGGCGAACCGGCCTTCAGATTGGTGAGGCTGCCGCCGATCAGCGTGCTGACACGCTCGCGGATCGAGGCGGCGCGTTCCGGATTGCCGGCCGCCTTCTCCTCGATGACGCGCTCGATCATCGACTGCGCAAAGGTAACGCCGCAGGCCTTGACTGCCTGCAGGTCGACGGGCGCAAGGAGATAGGGGCGCGTTTGATCCGGAGCTCCGGTACTGTTGGCGGCGATGTCCGCCAGCGAGCCAACCGCCTTGCCACTTGCTGCACGGACGAAGCCGGCGGCATCCTGCCGCTCGAGCAGGGCGCTCAGCGTCGGCGCCTCGCGCGACGTGATGTCGACCAGCACGCCCTTGCGTGATGTCACAATGCTCGGTCCGGCAACCTCGGGATTCCAGATGCGACCGACAAAAAGACCATCCGAAGCGGCGACATCGAGAAGAGCTTGAGACATGGTGATCTTTCATCAAGACGAGCGAGAAGCGCTCTTTTTAAAATTGCGGGGTATTGCCGCCCTCCAACCCGGCGGCGACCAAAATCGATCACATTCATGAAGACGGGGCAAGATGCGTTGGGGAAAAAGACTTTTTCTCGATCGGCTCAAGCGCGGCCTTTCTCGGGAATCCAATCGCAAAAGCTCACAAAATAACTATTTAGATACAAAATAACTGTTAAATTTCAAATATTTAAATACAGGCGGTGACGATTTTGCCCTCCATCTCGCCTTGACAGGAGCCGGCTTTCGTTATCTGTTTTGGCCGACATGGAGGAGGCTGGCGTCAGCCGGCCGCACGAAAATCCCAGGAGGATGTTGCAGCGATGTTGAGATTTGCCGTCGTCGGAATCGACCATGGGCACACGTTCGATCACGTGAAGGGATTGCTGGCCGCAGGCGGAGAGTTCGTCGGCTATTGCCCGCAGACCTCGGTGCCGGCATTGCGCGAGGCCTTCGAGAAGACCTATCCTGACGCGCCGCAGATCGACCGGGAAAAGCTGTTCGACGATCCGTCGATCGATGTCATCTGCATTTCCGCAATCCCCCGTGATCGTGCCGGACTTGCCATCCGCGCGATGAGATCGGGCAAAGACGTGATGACCGACAAACCTGGCGTGACGACCTTCGCCCAGCTCGAGGAGGTCAGGCGCACCGTTGCCGAGACCGGCAAGATCTTCTCGATCTGCTTTTCCGAACGCCACTGCGTGCGCTCCGCCGTCAAGGCCGGCAAGCTCGTCGCCGAAGGCGCGATCGGCAAGGTAATCCAGACGCTCGGTGTCGGTCCACACCGGCTGCAGCTGCCGACCCGACCGGACTGGTTCTTCGACCCGGAAGCCTTCGGTGGGATCATCGTCGATATCGCTTCACACCAGGTCGACCAGTTCCTGTTTTATACTGGCTCGACCACAGGCGAGGTCATCGCCAGCTCGATCGGCAATTTCGGCATGCCCGACAAGCCCGCCTTCGAGGATTTCGGCGAGGTGCTTCTGCGCTCCGACAAGGCGGCGGGTTATGTCCGTGTCGACTGGTTCACGCCGGAGGCGCTGCCGACCTGGGGCGACGGGCGCCTCACCATTCTCGGCACCGAAGGCTACATCGAACTGCGCAAATATATCGATATCGCCGGCCGGCCGGGCAAGGATCACCTCTTCCTGGTCAACGGCAAGGAAATGACCCATATCGATTGCAGCGGCGAAAAGCTTGATTATTTCGACGCGTTCACCGCCGACGTCGGCAACCGCACGCAGACGGCGATGACCCAGGATCACGTTTTTGAAGTCTGCCGTCTTTCGCTGGAAGCCCAGGCGAAAGCCGCGCGCATCGGCGCTCGCTGAGGAGGATATCATGACCAGGAAATTGCGCGTCGGCGTCATCGGCGCAGGCATCGCTGCGCGGCATCTGGCCGGCTTCGGCTGGAACAAGGAGCTTTTCGAAGTTCCCGTGCTCTGCTCGCTCGATGAGGAGCGCGGCAAGGCGCTGTGCGAGGAATTCGGCATTGGCGAATATACCCAGGATGCGGATTCGCTGTTTGCCCGTGACGATCTCGACATCATCGACATTTCGACGCCGCCGAGCTCACATTTCGAGTTGTGCCGCAAGGGTATCGAATCCGGCAAGCATGTGATTTGCGAGAAGCCGCTGTTCGGCTCGATCGCCGAGGTCGACGAGATGGGCCGCATTCTTGCCCGTTACCCCGGCAGAAAGCTGATGCCGATCTTCCAGTATCGCTATGGCTCCGGGCTGCAGAAACTGAAACTGCTGATCGAGCGCGGCCTTGCCGGCAAGCCGTTCCTGACGACGATCGAGACACATTGGTGGCGCGGTCCGGATTATTATGCCGTGCCGTGGCGCGGCAAATGGGCGAGCGAACTCGGCGGCGGCCTCCTCGGCCACGCCATCCACGCCCATGACATGCTGAACTATGTGCATGGCCCCTGCGCCGAGGTGTTTTCCTATGGGGCGACACTGGTCAATCCGATCGAGGTCGAGGATACGGCAGCCCTTTCGGTGAAGATGCAGAACGGCTCGCTGGCGACGCTGTCGATGACGCTGGGTTCGCGCAAGGAGATCTCGCGGCTGCGCTTCTGCTTCAACGACCTCGTCGCCGAAAGCATCATCGAACCCTATACGATGGGCCGTGATCCGTGGACGTTCGTCGCCGGGACAGAGGAACATCAGGCCCGGATCGACGAAGTGCTCGCCGCCTATGTGCCTGGCGAGGATGGCTACACCCGTCAGTTCGAGCTCTTCCACAAGGCGATCGTCGAGGACACCGACCCACCGGTGACATTGCAGGATGCTCGCAATTCGCTGGAACTGGTAACGGCCGCTTATTTCTCGCAGCGCACCGGCCAGCCGACGCCGATGCCGATCGCCGCCGATCATCCGCTCTATCGCTCCTGGCTTCCGGCAGGGGAATGGCGTGCTGCGGCCACCGTCTGAACCGGGAAGGGCTCTCGCATGCTGAAATCCTTCGAGCATGTCGGCATGACGGTCAGTGACATGGACCGCACTGTCGATTTCTACTGTGGCCTGCTTGGCCTCAGCCTCGTGCTGCGCAAGACGATGGCGAATGGCATGCAGGTCGCGTTCCTCGATGCGGGCGGCGGCATGCTGGAGGTCTTTGCGCCGCCCGGCGGCGCGTCGAGGGCGATCGACGTGCCTGAAGATACGGCCGGCGTCCGGCACCTCACCTTCCATTTCGACAATGTCGACGAGGCCTTCGCCCGCCTTGAACAGGCGGGCGTCGAGATCAAGGAGCGGCCGCGCTTCGCCGTCCACTCCGAGATGCTGAACAAGATCGCCTTCGTTCGCGATCCCGACGGCATCATCGTCGAGCTTGCCGAACGCTCGCAGAGCCGCCAAGGCTGACACAGGCGCCGCCGATCGCTTCGCTGCGGGCGGTCAGACCGTCCCGCAGCAGATCGATCAGGCGCCGGATGAGCTTTGCTGCCATGCAAGGCTTCCCTCAGCTCGCCAGCTTGGCGCTGATATAGTTGCGCCAGCCGCCAAGCGCCGTGATTTCCTCGGCACCTTTCACCGCATGGGCCTCGCAGACGAAGCCGGAGACGCTGGAACCGTCTTCGAGCGTCAGCTTACCGATGCCGAGGGGTGCCGGAATCTTCTGGACGAACCTGCCGAAAGCATCGGCCGGCAGTGCCCAGACCTCGACCTCCAGCCCCTGGCCGTTATGGCCTGGGTCGCGCAGCAGCCCTGGTTTCGCTGGCGTGGTATTGGGCAGAACGAAGAGGCGATAGTCGCCGGCCGTGCGGCAGGTCTTGACCAGACGCCCGCCCGAGCCTGCCAGTTCGTGATTGAGCGGCATGCCAGTCAGATGCGCACCGACGACCGCGATTTCGATGAAACCGTCATCGCCAGGGACAACACGGCTTGCTTCGGGGATCGCAGCCTGCCGGTCGATGCCCATGCCGGAACCTGCTGCGCGGTGCAGCGCATCGGCAAGCGGCGCCAGCGCATCGTCGGTGAAGGCAGGTGCGATAACGGTAACGCTGCCCGGCAGCCCACCTTTTCCGAAGCCGGCCGGAACGGCGATCGCCGCGCAATCGAGCAGGTTGACGAAATTGGTGTAGCGACCGAGGCGGCCGTTGAGCACGACGGGATTGGCCAGCATGTCGGCGACCGTATAGGTGGTCGGTGCGGTCGGCAGCAGAAGCACGTCGGCCTTTTCCCATTCGGCTTCGGTCTTGCGACGCAATTCTTCCAGCCGGTATCGGCCGTTGAAAGCCTCGACCGCGGTCTTGCCCTTGGCGCCTTCGATAATCCCCCTGACCGTGGGGTCGAAATCGGCCGCGTTCGTGGCGAGGAAGGTCTCGACCGCCGCCAGGCGTTCGGCGACCCACGGCCCGTCATAAAGCAGGGCGGCCGCCTCGCGGAATGGCGCGTAATCGAACGCCACGATGATGGCGCCGAGCCCTCTGGCCCGCTCGATCGCCTGGTCGTAGAGCGCCTCCACCTCCTTGTCGCCGAAGAATTCCCGTTCGGCGTCGGCGAGGACGCCGATGCGCAACCCCGACACAGGCAGGTTCGCCGGCTTGGAGCGACGCGAGAAAGCATCGGCGGCATCGAAGCCTTCGGCGACCTTGCGGATCGTAACACCGTCGCCGACGGTCGCGGCAAAGATCGTGATGCAGTCGACGCTCTTGCAGGCCGGTATGGCGCCGGTATTCGGCAAGAGACCCGGCGTCGGCTTGATACCGACCAGATTGTTGAAGGCAGCCGGCACCCGGCCGGAGCCTGCCGTATCGGTGCCGAGCGCAAAGGCCGCAAGGCCGGAAGCAACCGTGACGGCAGAACCGGAGCTCGAGCCGCCGGAGATATAGGCCGCATCGAAGACCGAGCGCGGCGCGCCATAGGGCGAGCGCGTGCCGTTGAGGCCGGTCGCGAACTGATCGAGATTGGTCTTGCCGATGATGATGGCGCCGGCTGCCTTCAACCGGGCAACGACGGTGGAGTCCGCTTCCGGCCGATACGCATAGGCCGGGCAGGCGGCTGTCGTCGGCAGGCCGGCGGCATCGATATTGTCTTTCACCGCGAAGGGAACGCCCCAGAGCGGCAGGCTGTTTGCCTCCGGCGCGCGTGCCATCAAGGCTTTCGCGGCGGCACGCAGCTCGTCATCCGGCACCGGGGTGATGAAGATTGCCGGATCTTTCGAGGCGGCACGCCGCGCGATCACCTCTTCGATGGCGTCGAGCGGCGTCAGGCCGGATTGATAGGCGGCGCGAAGGCTTGAGAGATCGAGGATGGTCGGCAGCATGTCAGCATTCCTCCAGAACGACGATGATATCGCCAGCTTTGACGTTTCTTCCCGGCCCGGCGCGCAGGTCGCGGACGCGGCCTGCCGCATGGGCGGTGACGTTGATTTCCATTTTCATCGATTCGATGATGGCGAGTGTGTCGCCGGCCGCAACCGAGGCCCCCGGCTCGACCAGCAATTTCCAGATATTGCCGGGTACGGCGCTGGCAACACCGAAGCAGCCGTCGGGAATGTCCCCGTCCGGACTTTCGCCCGTGCCTTCGTCGGTGACGAAGCTGTCGAGCCCGGCTTCCTTCCAACGCTGGCGCTCAGTATCGAAGGCGGCCTGCTGTGTTGCCTTGAAACGACCGATCGACGCCGCGTTCGCCTGCAATTCCTTCTCGTAGGCGGCATAGGAGAATTCCGTCTCCTCGATCCTGATCGGATAACCGCCATGCGGGAAGGCTGCGCGCGCCTCGGTCAGCTCCTGATTGCTGACCGGGAAGAAGCGGATCTGGTCGAAGAAGTTCAGCAGCCAAGGTTTTCCCTTGGCAAAGACCGGCGTCTCCCGCCAAGTGTTCCAGACCTGGATGGTGCGGCCAAAGAGCTGGTAGCCGCCCGGTCCCTCCATGCCATAGATGCACATATAGGCGCCGCCGATGCCGACGGCATTTTCCGGCGTCCAGGTGCGGGCCGGATTGTATTTCGTCGTCACGAGACGGTGGCGCGGATCGGTCGGGGTGGCAACCGGCGCGCCGAGATAGACATCGCCGAGTCCCAGCACGAGGTAGCTGGCATCAAAGACGATGTCGCGGACGGCCTGTTCGTCGGGAAGACCGTTGATGCGGCGGATGAACTCGATGTTCGACGGGCACCAGGGCGCATTCGGGCGCACCAGCTCCTGATATTTGCGCATCGCAAGCTCCGCATCCGGATCGTTCCAGGAAAGCGGCAGGTGCACGATGCGGCTCGGCACCGTGACCTCCTGGGCTGCCGGAAGCGTGGCCTCGATCTCGCAGAGCAGCCCCAGCAGGCGCCGGCGCGTCAGCTGCGTGCCGTCATAATGGATCTGCAGCGAGCGGATGCCGGGGGTAAGGTCGACGATGCCGGGAAGGCGAGCCTCGACAACGGCCTGCATCAGCAGATGCACCCGCAGCCGAAGCGCGATATCGAGCGTCATCGGTCCATATTCGACGAGCAGGTTGTCGTCGCCCTGGCGGCGATAGACGACCGAAACCGGTCCGTCCTCGCTGGTGCCGACGATCGGCGAACCCGTCTCTTCCGCGACCCGCCGTACCGCTGGACCAGCGACCGGGTCTTCCGGCCGCACGACTGCATGAAAACGGATGCGGTCGCCGGGCTTGAACTGGCCCATCTTCCACTGCTCGTCGCGGGCAATCACCGCCGGGCAGACGAAGCCGCCAAGGCTCGGACCGTCAGGACCGAGAATGATCGGCATGTCGCCGGTGAAATCGATTGCACCGATCGCATAGGCATTGTCGTGCAGGTTGGAGGGGTGCAGCCCCGCCTCGCCGCCATCGTGGCGCGCCCAAACCGGGGCCGGGCCGATGAGGCGAACGCCGGTGCGGGCGCTGTTGAAATGCACTTCGTAGGCCGTCGAGAACAGCGTCTCGATATCGCTGTCCACGAAGAAATCTGGCGCGCCGTGCGGGCCGTAGACCACGCCGACATCCCATTCGCGCGTCAAGGCGGCTGGCTCCGCCGCGGGTATCACCGGTTCGGCCGGCGTCTGCCGGGCAAAATGCAGCACGTGCCCCGTTTTCAGCGCACCGGTGGCGTTGCCGCCGAACTGACCAAGACCGAAAGTCGCCCGCGAGCCGAGCACGACGGGAGCGGCAAAACCGCCGGCGACGGCGAGATAGGCGCGCTGCCCCGGTCCTTCGATCGTGCCGATCGATAGAATCTGACCGGCGCGGATCAGTACGGGCGCATGGTGCGGCAACTTTATGCCGTCACATGTCATCGCCATCCGGGCGCCGGCAAGCGCGATCGTCTGGTCGGCATAAAACCGCAGCGTCGGGCCGGAAACCGTCAGTTCGAGTGCCGCTGTCACGCCGGCATTGCCGACGAGGCGGTTGGCATGACGGAAGGAGCGCTCGTCCATCGGCCCGCTCGGCGGCACGCCGACATGCCAGAGGCCGAGCCGGCCCGGTAGTTCCTGAATGCTCGACTGCGCACCCGGCGCAAGCACCTCGACGACATCGGGAACGAAGGCGAAGTCACGAAGCGCCGTCGTCGCCACCTTGGCGCCGGCAAGCAGTTCGGAAGCGGCGATCGTTCTTAAATAATCGAGATTGGTCTCGATGCCTGATATCGACGTTTCGGCGAGTGCTGCCTTCAGCTTCTCGATCGCCGCCGGCCGGTCTCTCGCCGCCACGATCAGCTTGGCGAGCATCGGATCATAGAAGGGCGTGACCTCGGTTCCCGTCTCGATCCAGCCGTCGACGCGGGCATTGTTCGGGAAGACGACTTCGGTCAGCAGGCCGGCACTCGGGCGGAAATCGGCATGCGGCATCTCGGCGTAGATCCGCATCTCGATCGCCGCGCCCTTCGGCGTCAGGCTTCTAGCGCCCGAGAGCACGTCCTCGCCGGCCGCCTGCCGGATCATCCATTCGACGAGGTCGATGCCGAAGACGGCTTCCGTGACGGGATGCTCGACCTGCAGGCGGGTATTGACCTCGAGGAAATAGAATTCCTCGCGCTGGGGATCATAGATGAATTCGACGGTGCCGGCCGATTCATAGGAGACCGAACTTCCCAGATCGACCGCCGCCTTGTGCAGCCGCGCCCGCGTTTCCGCGGAAAGACCGGGGGCAGGGGTTTCCTCGACGACCTTCTGGTTTCGCCGCTGGAGCGAGCAGTCGCGCTCGCCGAGCGCGATCACCCGGCCCTTGCCGTCGCCGAAGATCTGCACCTCGACATGGCGCGCTTCGGCAACGAAGCGCTCGATATAGACGCGCGCATCGCCGAAGCTGGCCCGCGCCGTCCGCTGCACGCTTTCGAAGGAGGCCTTGAGGCCTGCTGCATCGGCGCAGAGCTGCATGCCGATGCCGCCGCCGCCGGCCGTGCTTTTCAGCATGACGGGATAACCGACGGTCTCGGCGGCCGAAAGCGCCTCGTCGACGCTCTGCAAGAGATCGGTGCCGGGCAGCAGCGGCACGCCGCTGGCTTTCGCCAGTTCGCGCGCCGTGTGCTTCAGGCCGAAGGCTGACAGATGTTCCGGCCGCGGGCCGATAAAGGCGATGCCTTCGGCGGCGAGCCGCTCGGCAAAGCCGATATTCTCCGAGAGGAAGCCATAGCCCGGATGCACGGCCTGGGCTCCCGTCGCCTTGCAGGCGGCGATGACGGCATCGACGTTGAGATAGCTCTCGGCGGCTGGCGCCGGGCCGAGGCGTATGGCCTCGTCGGCGGTCAGCGCCGGCATCGAGAACCGATCGGCATCGGAATAGACGGCGACCGAGGCGATGCCCATCCTCTTCAATGTGCGGATGACGCGGACGGCGATTTCGCCGCGGTTGGCGATCAGGACCTTGGTGAACATCGATCAGTCCTCGCCGTCCCAGATCAGCACCCGGATCGGCGTTGGATCGAAGCCGTTGCAGGGATTGTTGATCTGCGGGCAGTTGGAGATGACGCAGAGCACGTCCATGTCAGCCACCAGCTCGACATAGTCGCCGGGCGCGGAGATGCCGTCGACGATGGTCATCTCGCCGTTCGGCTTGATCGGCACGTTCATGAAGAAATTGATGTTCGGCACGATGTCGCGCTTGCTCATGCCGTGCTTTGTCACCTCGAGCACGAAATTGTCGCGGCAGGCATGCAGGTATTTGGTGCCGTGGCCGAAGCGCACGGTGTTGCTCTCGCAGGAGCAGGCGCCTGCTGATGTATCGTGTCGGCCGCAGCTGTCGGCCGTCATAATGAGCATGACGTTGCCTTCGTTCGAAATGATCTTCGTGCCGGTGCCGATATAGGCGCCGCCCTGCGCCCGCATCGTATCCTGGTTGGAATAACGCTCGGCAAAATCATCGGCACGATAAAACAGCGTGTCGATCGCCTGCTGGCCGTAGCTGTCCTCGATGCGGATGGTCTGGCCCTTGCGCACGATGCCGGACCATGGCGCTTCGGCCGGGATGAAGTGGTCCTGCACGGCGTTTTCGAGGCTGCGCGAAGCTGAAGTCTTGATGAAATCGGTCATCGTCATCCTCCTCAGGCCAGCATCGCGGCGTTATTCTCGAAGCCGCGAACGGCTTCGGCGGTCGCCGTGCGCGAGAGGTCGTCGACTGCAGGTGCGGGCGCGCGAAAGCGCGTGACGATGACCGGCTTCGGCGCATAGACCGGATCGGGATCGAGTGGATGCGGGCAATTCGAAAACCCGACGATCATGTCCATCTCGGCGCGCAGTTCGGCATAATCGCCGCTGTTGGAGAGCTTGCCGCGCCACTGGAAGCCGCCGTCATCGTCGACTCGGACCGGGGCGAAGAGGTTGAGAATCCCAGGGATGTCGCGCCTGGTGAGACCAAGCTTGCCGGCGACGAGCACGAGATTGTCGCGGGTGTTGCGGGTCTTGACGCCGGGATATCTTGCAGCGTTCGAAGCTGCCGTCGAGCCGCCCATCAGGCAGTCATGCGCGCCGGAACTATCCTCGATCAGCGAAAACATCACCCGGCCCATATCCGAGAAGATGACGCGGCCCTTGCCGAGGGCGGTCGTCCACTGCACCTTGACCGTATCGACGAGATTGAGCCGCTCGCTGGTATCAGTGGCGTTCCAGGCAACGAGCGCCACGGTCGATCCGCCTTCTCCCTGATCGATGCGGAGCGCCTCGCCGCGCTTGACCGTAGTCGACCAGTACCAGCCGCCGGGGATAGTCTCCTGATGGATGATCGCAGCCGCATCGATGGCAGGGGCAGGCAGGGGGCTTGGCGCCGGCAAGGCCTTCGGGGCAAATTCCAACCCCTTCTTCTGATGTTCCTCGTAGCGCTGCCGGTTGGCGGCAATTTCTTCGGGCGAACGCCTGACATGCATCATGGTTTTTCTCCTGACGGACTGGAAGCCGGGTCGTCCCGGCGAAGGCCCAGAGAAATGACCGGGCCGTCCCGGTCGGGGCTGAAGATAGAGGGCGCGCCGGCAAGCCTCGGCGGCCAGATCGAAATATCCTTGGTGATCGTCGCGCCGTAGCGCTCCTTTTCCTCCGGGCGGTCACGCTTGCGCTCGAAGGCGACGACGCGCGTCGCCAGCGTGAAGGCCTCGCGCATGTCGTGCGTCACCATGACGACGGTCATCTGGGTTTCGTGCCAGAGCCGCTTCATCAATGTGTGGATTTCGGCGCGAATGCCGGGGTCGAGTGCGCCGAAGGGCTCGTCGAGGAGCAGCACCTTCGGTTTCATGATCAGGGCCTGCGCCAGCGCCAGCCGCTGCTGCATGCCGCCTGAAAGCTGCGCTGGATATTTGTCCTCGGCGCCGGAAAGGCCGACTTCGGCAATCAGCCGCCGGGCTTCGTCAATGGCGTTGCGACGGGCAGCGCCGAAAAGCTTGGCTTTATAGCGAGACGCTGTGAGTTCCCGCCCAAGCAGCACATTGCCGAGCACGGTCAGATGCGGGAAGACGGAGTAGCGCTGGAAGACGACGCCGCGATCCGGCCCCGGCTCCTGCGGCAGAGCTTTGCCGTCGAGCAGGATTGTCCCTCGCGTCGGCCGCTCCTGGCCGAGCAGCATGCGCAGGAACGTCGACTTGCCACAGCCGGACGGGCCGACAAGGGCGACGAAGGCGCGCGAGGCAACCGTCAGCGACACGTCCTCAAGCACGATCTGGTCGCCATACTCTTTCCAGACCTTTTCGATCACCAGTTCGCTCATGCCTGCTTCTCCAGCTCAGACCAGGGGAAGACAGCAATGCGGATGCGATCGAGGATATAATTCATGACCACGGCCAGCAGCGTGATCCAGACGACATAGGGAAAGATGATGTCCATCGAGAGATAACGGCGGACGAGAAAGATGCGGTAGCCGAGGCCAGAATCCGACGAGATCGCTTCGGCCGCAATCAGGAACAGCCAGGCAGGACCGAGCTGAAGCCGGAGGCAGGTGATCAGCCGCGGCAGGATCTGCGGCAGCACGACACGAAGGCCGATCTGCCAGGAGGAGCCGCCGAGCGTTTCAGCCTTGACGATCTGTTCGCGCGGCAGCTCCAGCGCCTTCAGCGCAAGGTCGCGGATCATCGTCGGCGCAACGCCAATGACGATCAGCGCGATCTTCGAGGCTTCGCCAAGACCCATGGCGATGAAAAGGATCGGCAGCAGCGCCAGCGGCGGCACCATCGAGATGACGGCGACGAAGGGCGAGAGCAGGGCTCGGAGATAAGGCAGCATGCCGATCAGCATGCCGATGATAAGCGCGGTAAGCGTCGAGATGCCGAGGCCTGCGAACAGCCGGACCAGGCTCGCGCCCGTATCGGACCAGAGCAGATATTGTCCGGTGCGCGGATCGGCGATGAAGGCAAGGCGATCGATCGCATCGGCAAAACCGGCAAGACCGGGCAGCAGCTTGTCGTTGGCGTTTTCCGCCAGCCGTGCCGCCGAGCCGACCGTGTAGGCAACGATCAGCAGCACGAAGGGCAGCAGCGTCAAGGCAAGCTGCGCGCCCCGGCTCGGCCTCGTGTTGATCCAGCGCATGAGGAAAGCTCCGCTGATGAAGGTTGGGCGGTGCGGTCAAAGCCGCACCGCTGCTTGGACATCGCTCAGAGCGAACCGTCGGCGGCTGCCTTCATGTAGGTCTCGGTGAAGCGCAGCTTGACGTTGCCGCTATCGCCGAGGATCTTGCCATCCGGCATTTCGATGCCGATGACGTCGGCCGATGGCGCGCCATTGCCGAGCAGGCCCTTTTCGAACAGGAAGTTGCGGACGAGATCCATCGTCTTCGGCAGGCTGGCCGAGGCGGTGAAGGCAACGGCATCGGCCGGCTTGGCAAACAGCTTGGTGACGGCAAGCTGGGACTCGTAACCCTTGAGATCGGTGCCCGATGCCTGGCCCATCGCCTCGCGGGCAGCCTTGCCGTCGGCGCTGTCGGCGGTCAGCAGTGCTGCGGTCTCATACCAGATGCCGGCGAGCGCCTTGCCGAAATTCGGATTGTCCTTCAGCACGCCTGAATTGGCGACCATCAGGTCGATGATCTCACCCGGCACCTGCGAGCTGTCGAAGACCTTCTTGGCCGTGGGATCCTCGAGGATGGTCGAGACCAGCGGGTTCCAGGTGACGACGGCGGTGACATCTGCCGTCTTGTAGGCGGCGACCATATCGGCGTCGGACGTGTTGACCACCTTGACGTCACGCTCGGTCAGCTTGATGCTTTCGAGCGCGCGGGCAAGCAGATAATGCGAGACGGAAAATTCGACGAGATTGACGTTCTGGCCCTTGATGTCGGCAAGGCTCGCCTTGTCCTTCAGGATGACGGCATCATTGCCGTTCGAGAAGTCGCCGACGATGACGGCTGTCGTATCGACGCCGCCGGCAGCCGGGATCGACAGGCCGTCCATGTTGGTCAGCGTCACGGCGTCGAAGGCGCCTGCTGTATACTGGTTCATCGATTCGACGTAGTCGTTGAACTGGGTGACCTCGATCTTGATGCCGTATTTGTCGGCCCATTTCTTGACGATGCCGTGATCAGCAGCATAACCCCAGGGCATCCAACCAACATAGATCGACCAGGCGACCTTGAAGTCGGTCTTCTGTTCGGCCTTGGCGACGGAGCCGAGTCCCAGCGCCAGGGACGCCGTCAGCGCGGTAATCGATAGAATCTTCGAAAAAGTCTGCATTGAAATTCCCCTTTTGCTTTTCTTCAAAAGGGATCGGCAATGACCATCGTGCCGCCAATCCCTTGGCTTACGAGGTCTCCCGGGCTTTTGTCCCGCCGTGCACCCGGCGGGATGTCTCCCCTGCCGGTGGTAGCTCTCGGACCAGCCACGCCTTGCGACGCCGGAACCCTAGCCACCAACTCTGCAACTATCGAAGCAAAGTGCGTGCCAAATTATAAATCATTGATTTTATTGAGAGTGCGATGGCACCAATTTCCTGGAAAATGCAATAGTGCATGCACTTGCACAGAAAATGTGCGTATTCTGCCGCCACCTTAGGCGTTGGTTCTTTTTTACCCAGTGAAAAACAAGTCGCAGACAGACGCACCAGAACGCCGAATTGCGGCTGGCCCTGAGCTAGTTGCGGAAAGCGCCGGAGGGCATCGTCGTCACCAGCCGGATATCGCGGCGGAAGTCCGATGGTGACATGCCGGCGATGTGGCGGAAGGATTTGTTGAAGGCGCTGATCGAGCCGAAGCCGCTGTCCATCGCCACTTGCAGCACATTGGCGCCCTCGCTCATCAGCATCGCCTGGGCGCGCGACAGCCGCAGCAGCGTCACATATTTGCTGAGCGTCATGCCGGTCGATCGCTTGAAAAGGTTCATCGCATATTTCGGATGCAGGTCGGCGGCGCGGGCGATATCGACCGAATCGATGTCGTGCAGGAAATTGGCGGCGATGAAATCGCACATGCGCGCGACGCTGCGCGAGGAATGCGGATACGGGTGATCGCCGTCGAGATTGATGGCCGCCTGCGACGTCATCGAATAGGGTTCGAGCGCGATCCGCTCGATGCGCAGCAGCAGTTCGTCGACGGCGTGCTGGGCCTTTGCGGGATCGCCTGAGTTGGCATAGCGGAACCAGCGGGTGAAGTTCTCGCTGTCGGCGGCATCCGTTGCCGAGGTCAGCAGCGTCTCGCCCTTCATCAGCCGGCTGGAAACGCTGATCGGCAGGCGCAGCCGGAAGAAATAGACGAGCGGCAGATGGGCGCCGGCATAGAGCGAATCATCCGAGGATTCGTCCATCTGATGCGGCTGACCACCCCAAAAGAGGCACATTTCGCCGGCGTCCAGCCGGAATTCGTGGTCGCTCATCCGGTAGTGCACGGTGCCGCGCATCACGTAGTTGACCTCGACCTGCGCATGCCAGTGCGGCATGGCCATGACAGGCGGATGGGCATGAAACATCTGGAGCGCTGTCGGCAAACCCTCGATGCTGCTCGCGCCGGGCTGGTAGATTGCACGTGTGCCGATCTTACTTTCCGCCAAATTCATGTTCCCTTTTTAGGAGACACCCGCTCCCTTCCAGATAGTTTAACCGCGTTCGTAAGATCGGCAATTGAAAAGGGAGGATTTTCAATGCGCTTCAAACTTCTCGCTGCGACCGCAGCTGTCGCAGTGCTTGCTTCCGGCTCCGCATACGCGCAGTCGGCCAATCTCACCATCTGGAGCTGGAATGTTGCCGCATCGGCATTGAAATCCACGCTTCCAGGCTTCAACAAGCAGTTTCCCGATATCAAAATCACGGTCGAGGACCTCGGCAACAGCCAGGTCTTCGACAAGACGCTCGCAGCGTGTGCTGCCGGCGGCGACGGCTTGCCTGACATTGTCAGCATCGAGAATTTCGAGGCTGAAATCTTCTGGAGCCGTTTCCCGGATTGCTTCGCCAATCTGAAGGAGCTCGGCTACACGGCCGATATCCAGGCGAAATTCCCAGATTTCAAGCGCACCGAGCTTGAAGTCGGCGATGTCGCCTATGCCATGCCGTGGGATTCCGGTCCTGTCGCCGTCTTCTACCGCCGCGATCTCTACGAAAAGGCCGGCGTCGATCCGAGCACGATCAGCACCTGGGACGATTTCATCGCTGCCGGCAAAAAGATTTCCGCCGCCAATCCCGGCGTCGTCATGGCGCAGGCCGACTTCAACGGCGACAGCGAATGGTTTCGCATGATCGCTAACGAACAGGGCTGCGGCTACTACTCGACCGACGGCCAGAATATCACCATCAACCAGCCGGCCTGCGTCGCCTCGCTGCAAAAGGTGAAGGAGATGAAGGATGCCGGGACGCTGACGTCGGCCAACTGGGACGAAAAGATCCAGGCCAATACCGCCGGCAAGGCCGCAAGCCAGCTGTATGGCGGCTGGTATGAGGGCACCGTGCGCTCGACCTCTCCCGATCTCAAGGGCAAGTGGGGCGTCTACAGAATGCCGAGCCTGACGGCCGATGGCCCGCATGCGGCCAATCTCGGCGGTTCGTCGCTCGCCATTTCGGCGACATCCGCGAATAAGGAAGCCGCCTGGAAATTCGTCAACTACGCCCTCGGCACGGATGAGGGCCAGATCACCATGCTGAAGGAATTCGGTCTGGTCCCGTCGCTGCTTTCGGCCGAGAAGGATCCCTTCGTCAATGAGCCGCAGCCCTATTGGGGCGGCCAGAAGGTCTGGGCCGATATTCTGGCGACACTGCCGAAGATCGTGCCGAGCCGCGGCACCGCCTTCCAGAGCGATGCCGAAGCCATCTTCAAGGCAACGCAGACGAAGTTCTTCGCTGGCGGCTATCCCGATGCGAAGGCGGCTCTCGACGATGCCGCCAACCAGATCGCATCGGCGACCGGCCTTCCGATCGCGCAATGAATGACGATGCCGGGCGCTTCAGGCGCCCGGCTTTCCCCCGGTTTGCAAAGCGGCCGGTCATTCGTTCGTGAGGAGGAGGCTTGATGCCGTTCAGAACCCGGAGCGCCTATGCGTTCCTCGCCCCCTATCTGCTGGTCTTTGCCACCTTCTGGGTCTGGCCGATCATCAATTCGTTCCTGATTTCGTTTCAGAACACACGAATCAATCCGTGGAAATTCAGTTTTCAGGCCAATTGGGGCCGGCTCTTCTATGACCCGGCTTTTTACAACGCTCTCTACAATACGCTGATCATCCTGGTGATCCAGGTGCCTGTGATGATCGCGCTTGCGACTGTTATGGCCGTAATGCTCAATTCGCCGCTGCTGAAAGCGCGGCCGCTCTTCCGCTTCGCCTTCTTTGCGCCTGTCGTCGTCGGCGAGGTCGCCTATGCTGCCGTCTTCCGGCTGATGTTCAGCCTCGATTTCGGGATCATCAACAAGCTGATCTCGGCCGTCGGTCTCAGCCCGGTCTCCTGGTTCGACAACGCGAATGCCGCCATGGCGCTGATCATCCTTGCCGTCACATGGCGCTGGGCAGGCTACAACGCCATCATCATCCTCGCCGGCCTGCAGTCGATTCCCGATGATGTCTACGAGGCAGCGACACTCGACCGGGTGAGCAAGGTCCAGCAGTTCTTCCACATCACCCTGCCGCTCCTGAAACCGATCATCCTCTTTTGCGTGGTGCTCTCGGTGATCGGCACGATGCAGCTCTTCACCGAGCCCTTCCTCATCACCAATCGCGGCGGTCCCGGCGGCGGTACGGAGACCCTCGGCCTGCTGCTTTATCGCCAGGGCTTCACCTCGCTGAACTTCGGCTACGCCTCGGCGATCGCCTATACGATGGCGACACTCGCCGTGGCGATCTCGCTTCTCAATCTCTGGGTCGGGAGGGATCCGAAATGAAATCCAAATCGCAATCCCTTCTGCTGCGCCAGATCGCGTTGCATGCCGCACTGGCGCCGCTGGCGATAATCTGGCTGTTTCCCCTCTGGATGATGTTCGTCTTCTCGACCATGCCCGACAACGGCATCTTCAGCCCTGACATCGTGCTCTGGCCATCGACCAACTTCGTCGAGAACTTCAAAAACCTGCAGGCCGATACCGATTTCATCGGGGCAATGGTGATCTCCATCGGCGTGGCGCTGATCTATACAGTGCTCTCGGTGCTGCTGACTTCGATGGCCGGCTGGGCACTGGCACGTTACCGTTTCGTCGGCCGCTCCGTCGTCATCGCCATCATCCTCGGCACGATCACGCTTCCCTTCTCCGTGGTCGTCATCCCGCAATTCATCATGGTGGCGCGCGAGTTCAAGCTGGCAAACAGCTGGGTAGCTCTGATCGTGCCGCCACTGTTCAATTCGCTCGGCGTGCTGTTTATGCGGCAATCCTTCTCGATGATGCCGGGCGAGCTCTTCGATGCGGCCCGGGTCGAGGGCGTCAAGGAATGGCAGATCTTCCTGCGCATCGCCTTGCCACTGGCGCGCCCGACCATGGCGGCATTGGCGATCATTCTCTTTCTGCACTCGTGGAACAATTACCTCTGGCCGCTGCTGATCAATTCCAGACCGGGGATGATGACGGCGCCTGTGGCATTGGGAACGCTGATCGGCCTCACCAAGGTCTCCTGGGGCGGCATCATGGCCGGCGCGGTACTGCTGACGGCGCCGATCCTCGTCATCTTCGTGGCTCTTCAGCGCCATTTCATCGCCGGCATCGCGGCCGGCGCAATCAAATAATCGGGCAAATAATCGGGAGGCTGCATGGCAGAGCTTTCACTCAGCAACATCGTCAAGCGCTTCGGCGGCTTTGAGATCATCCACGGCGCCAATCTGGAGGTGAAGGACGGCGAATTCGTCGTCTTCGTCGGCCCCTCCGGCTGCGGCAAGTCCACGCTGCTCAGGATGATCGCCGGCCTCGAGGACATTACATCAGGCGAGCTTCAGATTGGCGGCAGGGTCGTCAACGACGTCGAGCCGGCCGATCGCGGCATCGCCATGGTCTTCCAGTCCTATGCGCTCTATCCGCACCTGACCATAGAGGAAAATTTGAGCTTCGGCCTGCGCATGAACGGCAACCCGAAAGCCGACACCGAGCGGCGCGTGCGCCATGTCGCCGAGATCCTGCAGATCACCGAGTTGATGAAGCGGCGGCCGAAGCAGCTTTCCGGCGGCCAGCGCCAGCGTGTCGCGATCGGCCGCGCCATCGTCCGCGAACCACAGGTCTTCCTGTTCGACGAACCTTTGTCGAACCTCGATGCGGAACTGCGCGTGCAGATGCGCGTCGAAATCTCCAGACTGCACAAACAGCTCGGCACGACGATGATCTACGTCACCCACGACCAGACGGAGGCGATGACGCTCGCCGACAGGATCGTCGTGCTGCGCGCCGGCAATATCGAGCAGATCGGCGCACCGCTCGACCTCTACGACGATCCCGCCAATCAGTTCGTCGCCGGCTTCGTCGGTTCACCGAAGATGAATTTCCTGAAGGCCGTGGTGCTCGAGGCGCAGCCGGGCAGGGCGGTGATCGCGCTGGAAAGCGACGCCAATACGCGTCTGACGCTGCCAGTCGCCGATTCCGTTGAAGCCGGCGCAAAGGTAACGCTCGGCATCCGTCCGGAACATTTCGTCGATGCCGGCGTGGGCGATGCCGACCTCACCGTCACCATCGACGTCGCCGAGCATCTCGGCAATACCAGTTATATCTACGCCACCATCGGCCCCGAGCAGTTGATCATCGAGCGGCCGGAATCGCGCGTCGCCGGCAATCGCGAAACGCTGACAGTCGGCCTTCCCGCCAACCGCGCATTCCTTTTCGACGGCGCCGGTAAACGGCTTCGCTGAACCAAATCCCAGGACAGAAAGACGAAAGAGGATTTTCCATGACTTCAGATCAACCAATCCGCTGGGGCATCATCGGCCCCGGCACCATCGCCCGCACCTTTGCCGATGGCGTCGCTCATTCTCGCACAGGGAAGCTGGTGGCGATCGCCACCCGCAATCCTGCAAAGCCGGGCCTTGCTGAAAACTTCCCCGGCGCCCGCATCGTCGATGGTTACGAGGCGCTGCTCTCCGACAAGGAGATCGATGCGATCTATATCGCCGTCCCCCACACCGGCCATGCCGAATGGGCGATCAAGGCGGCACGCGCCGGCAAGCACATCCTGGTGGAAAAGCCGATCGCGCTCTCGGCCTATGATGCCGAAGCGGTTTACTACGAGGCGAAAAAAGTCGGCGTCTTTGCCGGCGAGGCCTTCATGTACCGCGTGCATCCGCAGACCGAGAAGCTGGTCGAGCTCGTCAAAAGCGGCGTCATCGGCACCATTCGGATCATCCGCTCGAGCTTCGGCTTCAATATGGGCAGCTACAAGCCGGAACACCGGCTTTTCGCCAACGATACTGCTGGCGGCGGTATTCTCGATGTCGGCGGTTATCCGGTCTCGATGGCCAGGCTGATCGCCGGTGCCGCAGAGGGCAAGGCCTTCCTCGAACCGGAGAAGGTTTCGGGCGTCGCCCATCTCGGAGAGAGCGGCGTCGATGAATGGGCATCTGCCGTGCTCAAGTTCCCGAACGAGATCATCGCCGAAGTCTCCTGCTCGATCATGGCGCAGCAGGACAATGTGCTGCGCATCATCGGGTCCGAGGGCCGGATCGAGGTTCAGGACTTCTGGTTCGCCTCCGGCCATAAGGGCGGCGTCGGCAAGATCGAAATCTTCAAGGGCGGCAGCCGAGAAACCGTCGAACTGAGGGAGGACCGCTGGCTCTATTCCTTCGAGGCGGATGCGGCCGGCGATGCCATCCGCGCCGGCAAGACCGAATTCAGCTCTCCTGGCATGAGCTGGGCAGATTCGATCGGAAACCTGCGTGTACTCGACCAGTGGCGCGCCTCGGTCGGTCTTGAATACGGCGTGGAGAAAGCCAGCAAGCGCACGGCAAACATTGCTGGCGGCACGGTCGCGCGCGGCAACAGCGTTCCGCAGCGTCAGATTCCCGGCATTTCCAAGCCGGCCTCGGTGGTGACACTCGGCTTCGAATTCTTCCCGAATTTTGCCTCCGCCTCGCTGACGCTCGACGCCTTCTATGAGGCCGGCGGCAATGCCTTCGACACGGCCTATGTCTATGGCGGCGGCAAGACGGAGGCGATCTTCGGCGACTGGCACACGAGCCGAAAGGTGCCGCGCGAGGAGATCGTGCTGATCGGCAAGGGTGCGCATTCGCCGCTCTGCTATCCCGATATGATCGCAAAGCAGCTCGACCAGTCGCTTTCCCGGCTGAAGACCGACTATGTCGATATCTATTTCATGCATCGTGACAATACCGACGTGCCGGTCGGCGAGTTCGTCGATGCCATGGATGCGGAGGTCAAGCGCGGACGCATCCGCGGCATATTCGGTGGTTCGAACTGGACCCGGGCGCGTTTCGACGAGGCGATCGCCTATGCCGAAAAAACCGGCAAGACGGCGCCGGCAGCACTTTCCAACAACTTCTCGCTCGCCGAGATGCTCGACCCGATCTGGGCCGGCTGCGTCGCCGCTTCCGATGACGACTGGAAAAAGTGGCTGAACGAGAAGCAGATCCCGAACTTTGCCTGGTCGAGCCAGGGCCGCGGCTTCTTTACCGACCGCGCCGGCCGCGACAAGCGAGATGATGAGGAGATCGTCCGGGTCTGGTATTCCGAGCGCAACTTCGGACGCCGCGACCGTGCCATCGAGCTTGCCAACAAACTCGGCCGCAATCCGATCCACATCGCACTCGCCTATGTGATCGCCCAGCCTTTCCCGGTCATTCCACTGATCGGCCCGCGCACCGTCGCCGAGTTGGAAGACAGTCTCTCGGCGCTCGACATCAAGCTCACACCCGAACAGGTGAAGTGGCTGGAAGGCTGAAGCAACAGGAAAGGGCGCGGTTTGAACCGCGCCCTTTGCATTTCTACTTGCGCAGCTCGGAAGCTTTCTTCCTGGCCGCGTCGTCCATCAGCTCATACCACATGGCGTTGAGGACGGCGAAGGCGGCGGCCAGCGGCAGGCCGAGGATCCATGCGAAATACCACATCGTTTCATCTCCCTCAGAGCAATTCCACGAAAAGTGCGAAGCGGTTTTCCGTCCGGAATTGCTTAAAAACAAAAGGTTAGAGCGGTTCTGCTGAGCCGCTCTAGTAAGCGTGGCTATTTTTATCGGTGATCGACTTCTCATCGACCTTGCCCCACAGAACCTTGTAGACCCAGGCTGTGTAGGCGAAGATGATCGGCAGGAAGATCACCGTCACCACAAGCATGATGAACAGTGTCATGTGGCTGGAGGATGCATCCCAGACCGTCAGGCTCGATCGCGGATCGAGCGAGGAGGGCAGGATGAACGGGAACATCGACAGGCCGACCGTCGAGATGATGCCAAAGATCGCCACCTTGCTGAAAAGCAGCGTCATGATCTCGCGCCTTGCCCGCATGGCAATGAAGGCCAGTGCCGCGCCGACGAAGCCGAGGACGGGCGCGATGATCATCCACGAATGAGCGCCGTAATTTGCAAGCCATGCGCCTTTCTCCAGCGCCACGGTCTTCAGCAGCGGATTGGAGGGACCGATCGGGCTGATATCGCTGGTGATGCGATAGCCACCGACGCCGATCCAAAGGAAGAGGCCGCCGAGTGCGAAAAGCACGATAACGGCAAGGGCGGCGATGCTGCCATAGCTTCTGGCACGCATTGCGACCGGGCCACTCGATTTCAACACCAGCCAGGCCGCACCATGCATCGTCAGCATGGCTAGGGAAAGCAGGCCGCAGAGCAGCGCATAGGGGTTGAGCAGCGCGAAGAACGAGCCCTCATAGAAGATCCGCATATCGTCGGCAAAGCGGAAAGGTACGCCCTGCAGCACATTGCCGACGGCGACGCCGAAGATCAGCGACGGCACGAAACCGCCGACGAAGAGCGCCCAGTCCCAGCCGCTGTGCCAGCTGGCGCTTTCCCGCTTAGACCGGTATTTGAAACCGACCGGGCGCAGGATGAGTGCGAAGAGGATCGCGAACATCGCCAGATAGAAGCCCGAGAAGGAGACCGCATAAAGCGGTGGCCAGGCAGCAAAGATGGCGCCGCCGCCGAGGATCAGCCAGACCTGATTGCCTTCCCAGGTGGCGCCGATGGTGTTGATCGCCACGCGCCGTTCCGTATCGGTCCGGGCGACGAAAGGCAGCAGTGTGCCGACGCCGAGATCGAAACCGCCTGTCGTCGCAAAGGCGATCAGCAATACACCGAGCAGCAGCCACCAGATGAGACGCAGGGTTTCATAGTCGATGAGTTCGTGAAGGATCATGGCAGGTCACTCCGCGGCCGGGACGAGGGTTTCGGAAATCAGATGGGCTTCCGGCTCGTCGTCCGGCTCCGGCCCTTGCCTGATCGCCTTGATCATCAGGCTCATCTCGATGACGATCAGCGTCGTATAGAGTGCCGCAAAACCGATGATGGTCAGAAGCACCGTGCTGGCGCCGAGGCTGGAGACGGCAGCAGCCGTCGGCAGCACGCCTTCGATCACCCAGGGCTGGCGGCCGAACTCGGCGACGATCCAGCCGAATTCGATGGCGACCCAAGGCAGCGGAATGGCAAACACCGCGATCCGCAGAAGCAGCGGGTACTTTTCGAGCTGGCGCCGCGCCGACAGCCAGAAGAAGGTCGCCGTCAGCAGGATGAAAAACATACCGAGACCGACCATGATGCGGAAGGACCAGAAGAGCGTCGGCACGTGCGGGATGGTGTCGCGCGCGGCCTGAACGATCTGCTCGTCGGTCGCCTGGCGCGGATCGTCGACGTAGCGCTTCAGAAGAAGAGCGTAACCGAGATCATGGCCGAGATCCTCGAAAGAGGTGCGCACTTCCTGCGCAACCTGGTGCTGTGCCGGTGGCGAACGGATCTGCATCAGCGCGTCGTAAGCCTTGATGCCGTCGCGGATGCGGGTTTCGGCCTGCTGTTCGAGCTTGTCGATGCCGGGGATTTCGGTCGTCAGCGAGCGCGTGCCGATCAGACCCATGACCCAGGGAATGTGCACGGCAAAATGCGTTTCGCGCGCCTCCTGGTCGGGGAAGCCAAAGGCGGTGAAGGCCGCCGGCGCCGGTTCCGTCTTCCACATGCCCTCGATTGCCGCGAGCTTCATCTTCTGGTTCTCAGTCGCGAGATAACCGCTCTCGTCGCCAAGCACGACGACTGATAGAGCCGAGGCGAGGCCGAAGGAGGCGGCGACCGTTATCGAGCGCTTGGCAAGTTCGATATGCCGGCCCTTGAGGATATACCAGGCGGAGACGCCGAGCACGAAGATCGAGGCGCAGACGTAACCTGCCGACACCGTATGGACGAATTTCGCCTGGGCGACGGGATTGAAGACCACGTCGAAAAAGCTTGTGATTTCCATGCGCATCGTCTGCGGATTGAGCGCCGATCCCACGGGGTTCTGCATCCAGCCATTGGCGATGAGGATCCAGAGTGCCGAAAAATTCGAGCCGATCGCCACCGCCCAGGTGGCGACGAGATGCCCGACCTTCGACAGCTTGTCCCAGCCGAAGAAGAACAGACCGACGAAGGTCGCCTCGAGGAAGAAGGCCATCAGGCCTTCGATCGCCAGCGGCGCACCGAAGATGTCGCCGACATAGTAGCTGTAGTAGCTCCAGTTCATGCCGAACTGGAATTCCATGACGATGCCGGTGGCGACGCCGAGCACGAAGTTGATGCCGAACAACCCGCCCCAGAATTTGGTCATCTGCCGCCAGATCTGGCGGCCGGTCATGACATAGACGGTTTCCATGATCGCCAAGAGCACGGACAGGCCGAGCGTCAGGGGCACGAACAGGAAGTGGTAAAGCGCCGTCAGCGCAAACTGGAAGCGCGAAAGCGCTACGATATCTAGTTCCATTGTCTTTCTCCCACGGTCCCACGCGGTACAGGCGTTCCTCAGCGCCGATCAGCGCTCAGGGCATGCGGTTTTGCTCAGTCCGGCCGAAGCCGGTCGAGCGCCTTTTCGAACGCCGCCTCTCCGCGGCGCGAAATTTCTGTGATACGGCCGCCTTCGATGACGGCGATGCGGTCGGCAATCGCAGCCTCGCGGCGGATATGCGTTGCGATCACCAGCGAGCGGCCCGCCGCCATCGCGGAAAGACGGGCGAGCACGTCGCGGGCAGTGACACCATCGAGGCCCTCGGTCGGCTCGTCGAGCAGCCAGAGCGGCGTGTCGCGCAGGAAAAGCCGGGCAAGCGCCAGACGGCGCGACTGGCCGCCTGAAAGTCCAAGGCCACCTTCGCCGAGCCGCGTATCGATCCCCCCAGGCATGGCCTCGACATCGGTAAGCAGGCCGGCGGCGGCAAGCGCTTCGCGAAGACGGGCCTCGTTCGCATCCGGGTTCGCAAGGAGCAGGTTGCCGCGCAGGCTGTCTTCGAAAAGCTCCGTCCGTTGCGTCAGCAGCGTTGCCGTCATCGCGGCAACGCTTCCCCTCCTTGCCGGCAATTCGCCGGACAGGAGGGCAAGCAGGCTCGACTTGCCGGCACCGCTGCTGCCGATGACGGCGAGGCGTTCGCCCGGTTGAAGCGTGAGTTCGATATCCTCGAGCGCCGGCACGGTGGAGTTTTCATGGAAGGCTGACACCTTCGCCAGCGAAAAAACGCCTCCCGGCAACGGCACCGCCAATGGTTCGGGTGCCGCCGCAACGGCAAGCCGCGGCGCGATGCGCCTTGCCGCAAGCAGCGTCCTACCGAGTTCCAGGGCACCACGGCGTAGCGCTGTGAAGGGTTCGACTGCCGCAAAGGCGACGAGCAGGCCGAGTGCGGCGACAGGAGCGGTAATCACCTTCGTTTCCGCAAGTGCCGCAACGGCAAGCAGCGATGCCGTCAGCAGCAGGGTCGAGACAAGGCCGAAGCCGAATGTCAGGCCGGTTTCGACACGGTTCAGCCGGTCGTCGGCGTGGGCAGAGTAGGCGTCGGCCGCAGCGATGATACCTGTCTGCGCGGCAAGGCGGCCGGCCATCAGCAGATCTGTCTGGCCGGCAACGAGATCGATCGTTCGCGACCGCAGCGCCTCGATGCCATGGGCGCGTCTGCGGGCATGTTTGCGCGCCGCCCGCCCGGCGATCAAGGGCAGGGCGAGGCCGGCACCGGCGAGAAAAAGGCCGAAGCACAGACCGAACAGGGGATGCATCAACCCCAGCACCACGCTTGCCGCCAGGGCTGCACCGATCGCGACCGCGGCCGGCACGAGGATGCGCAGGTAGAGGGAATCGAGCGCATCGATATCGGCCGTCAGCCGGAAGAGCAGCTTTGCGGGACGATGCAAAAGGGTGCGAGCCGCACCCGGTTCGGCAAAGCCGCGAAACAGCCTTTCGCGCAGGGCGGCGAGCACACTGAGGGTTGCGTCATGGGTCGCAAGCCTTTCGCCGTAGCGCGCGGCCGTACGGACGATAGCGAGCAGGCGGATGCCAGCCGAGGGCGCAAAGACGTCGAAGGTGATGGCGGCAGCGGCCGAAAGGCCGGCGAGCGAGGTGGCGGTGATGAACCAGCCGGACAGGCCGAGCAGGGCGATGCCGGCTGTCACCGTCGCTGCCGAAAGTGCTGCACCGAGCAACAGCGCACGCCGGCGCTCGGCAAGGAACAGACGCAGGATCGGCTTGAGGTCTGCAGCAAATCCGCTCATTCAGCGGCCTCCCTCATAACGATGTCGGCATCGATGCGCATGGCGCGATGCATGCGGGCGGCAAGCAGCGGATCGTGGGTCGCGACGATCAAAGTGCGGCCCCTGGCGAGCGAAAGCAGGCTGTCGGTAACCTCGGCGGCGGTGGCGGCGTCGAGATGCGCTGTCGGCTCGTCGGCCAGGATAATCCGGAGATACGGATTGCAGGCGGCCCGAGCGATCGCAAGCCGAAGTGCCTCGCCGCCGGAAAGCCCGATCCCGCCTTCGCCGAGCGGCCGGTTGCCATAGGCGGCGGCGACTTTTCCGAGCCGGGCGGCGTCAAGTGCATCTGCCACATCGCCGCGTGGGATACCGGGCCTGCCGAGCGTGATATTGCCAGCGATGGTGCCGGCGAAAATATGCGGTCTCTGGCCGATCCACGCCATGTTGCCGCGCAAGGCAGTGGCAGTATCATCCGCGAGCTCGATGCCGCCGATGACGATGCGGCCAGCGGTGCAGGGCGCCAGTCCTGAAATCAGCGAAAGAAGCGTCGACTTGCCGGAACCGCTGGCGCCAAGAAGCGCCAGATGTTCGCCGGCCGCGATATCGAGGTTGAAATCGTCGAGGATCAACGGCTCAGTGGCGGCGTAGCGGAAATCGACATTCTCAAGACGGATGGCCGGCGCTTCGGCGACGGCAGAGACCGCTGGCGCGACGTCGACTGCTCCTCGAATGGACAGGCCGCCGGCAGCGAGGGTGTCCAGGGCCTTCAGCGCCGCTTCGCCCGCCGCCCGATCATGCCAGACGGCCGAGAGTTCGCGCAGAGGCTCAAAGAAGGCCGGTGCGAGCAGCAGGATGAACAGTCCCTCGGTCAGGTCGAGCCGACCTACCAAAGTGCCGAAGCGGATCTCGCCGAGCAGGCTGAAGCCGACATAGACCGCAATCATCGCCACGCCGAGCGCGGCGAAAAGCTCGAGCACCGCCGAGGACAGAAAGGCAATCTTCAGCACCGCCATGGTGCGCACACGCAGCGACTCCGCCTCCGACCGTAGGCGCAGTGCCGTGGCATCGACTGCGTCGAGCGCACGGATGGTCGCCAGTCCGCGCAGCCGATCGAGCAGGAAGCCGTTGAGGCCGCCGGTCGCGACGAGTTGTTTTTCGCTGGCCGCTTGGGCACGCCAGCCGATCAGCGCCATGAAGATCGGGATCAGCGGCGCGGCGAATAGCAGAACCAGCGCGGCGATCCAGGAGACCGGCAGGATGAAGGCAAGGATGATGAGCGGCACGAGGCTCGCCTTCATGCGCGCCGGCTGGAAACGGGCGAGATAAGGCACGATCAGTTCGGCTTGTTCGCCAATGACACTTGCGGCTTTACCAGAGGCGGGGCGGCCGCGATCGATGGGCGACGACATGGAAAGGGCCGCGGCGGCAATCTGCCGCCTGCGGCTGAGCTCGGCGCGGGCGGCGTGAAAGGCCAGGCGGCCGCCAGCCGCGTCGAGACAACTTCTTGCAAATCCGAGGACAAGGATGCCGAGGGCTGGCCAGAGAACGTCATGCAATCCGCCGCCATCGGCGATGCGCCCGACCGAGACGGCCAGCAATCCGGCCTGCGGAATCCAGATGGCCGCAGCCAGCGCCTGCAGCATCGCCGCCCTGCGGAGCCCGATTTTCGCCCCGTCGCGGCCGGGCGTAACGGCACCACCATCCCGTGGCCGAGCCTCTTGTGTGTCCTTCGCGTCGAAGAAAGCAGTGCCCATGGCGCTAACTCTTGTTCGCAGGGTTCGGCCGGCGGCTACGGCCGAGCGAAACGACCCGGTCCTTGGCCTCCAGAAGCTTGGTCACTTTCGCGCCGAGCGAGAGTAGCGTTGCAAGCCTTTCTGTTTCAAGTTGTTTTACGTCTTCATACCAATGCGTCAGCTGCTCGATCAGCGTGTGCATCTCGCTCATGCGCTGCTGCGCATGCCGCTCTGCGTCGCTCGCCGGCCGTTGCATCAGGATCTCCCGCAGAACCGAAAGCGTCGGATCGACTTCACGCTTCTTTCTCTCCTCGGCCAGCGTCCTCAATATGTGCCAGACATCGTCCGGCGTGGTGAAGAAATCGCGGCGATCGTCCGGCTTGTGTTTCAGGATGACGAGGTTCCAGGCCTGCAATTCGCGCAGGCTCATCGACACATTGGAGCGCGAGATGCCGAGCGATTCGGCGATCTCCTCCGCGCAGACGGGCGCGGGCGAAACGAAGAGCAGGGCGTAGATCTGGCCGACCGTGCGGTTGATTCCCCAGCGCGACCCCATTTCGCCGAAGTGGAGAACGAAGGACTGGACGAGAGGCGGAAGGTTCATGGTCGTTTCCGTTGCGTCTGTGATTTCAGAAATTTCTGAAATCACTATACTGACCTTCGCGTTCCTCCGGCAATCGGCAAGGCTGGCCTGCGTCAATTTGGATGTCCCTTCGTTGATCCTTGGCTAGATATAGCCGGACGCGACGTGGCTGAATTTGACTTGGATCAAATCCGTAGCGCTTTGCAGCGACGACGCAAAAACGCCCGGCGATGCGTTACGCATGCCGGGCGTTCTGTCGGATTGAGATGTCTAGGCCGCCGCCTGGTTTTGGTTCAGGAATGCCGTCAGGCTCAGATCAAGCCGGCCAGAAGACCGACGCCTGCTATGGCGGCAATGCCGCCGGCCGTACGCGTCACGAAAACGCCCTGACGTTCACCGGCGCGGCCGATGACGTAACCAAGCGCAAGGCCGGCGAGGTGCAGCAGTGCGGTTGCGATCATGAAGCCGGCGGCATAGGCGGCGCCGGCGGCATTTTCCGGCATTTCGGCGCCATGTGCGTGACCGTGGAAGATAGCGAAGACGCCGATGACACCAAGTGCTGCGGCCAGCGGCGCCTTGACGTTGAGCGCAACGACGGCGCCGAGGACGACGACGGACAGCGCGATGCCGATTTCAACGAAGGGAACGGCAATGCCGGCAACGCCGAGGGCACCGCCGAGCGCCATCACCAGGACGAAGGTCGTCGGCACGAGCCAGGTGGCGCGGCCACCGAGCTGAAATGCGAAAACACCGACCATCACCATGGCGAGGACATGATCGAGGCCAGAGATCGGATGGGCAAAGCCATGGCTGAAGCCGGCAGCTTCGCCGATCGCGGGATGGGCCGAGGCGACGGCTGGAAGCGCTGCGGCAGCCAAGGCAAGCAGGCCGCTCTTGATTGCTGATTTCATTGCTCATTCCCCTCGTGAATTTTCGAATATCCTGCGGCTGCCGAACACCGGCATGGTTCCAAGTCGCGTACATCACGCTAGTTCAAAGAATTCGCGCCGTCAACGAAAATGCCATGAAATACCAAGCCAATTCAAGTGCTTATCTGATAGGCAGATGCCGCTTTCGATAGCTTCTCCCAGCGCCCCGCGACTCAAGATCGAACTGGAAACCGCCCCCCACAGAGGCTATCAATCGTCCGATAGAGACGGCGCAGACCGCCGTGATGGAGGAGACGCCATGACGAATACCGAACGGCCGCTGGCGATCAGCGCGCCCGAGCCGCGCACGCTCGATCTGATTTTCAGCGACAAGGCGCGCGCCGAACTGCATGCGAAATACGAGATCGTCGAGGCCGATCCCGAGAATATCGCCGGGCTTAGCGACGAGATCCTCGGAAGCGCGCGCTACATCATCGGCCAGCCGCCGCTTTCGGCCGAAACGCTGGCCAGAATGCCGGCCTTGCGCTCGATCCTCAACGTCGAAAGCAATCTTCTCAACAACATGCCCTATGAGGTGCTCTTCCAGCGCGGCATCCATGTCGTCACCACAGGGCAGGTCTTTGCCGAGCCGGTCGCCGAAATCGGCCTCGGCTTCGCACTGGCCTTGGCGCGCGGTATCGTCGACGCGGATGTCGCTTTCCGAGCGGGCCACGAGCTCTGGGGCGGTGAGGGAAATGCAAGCGCGCGACTGATCGCCGGCTCCGAGATCGGCATCGTCGGCTTCGGCGATCTCGGCAAAGCGCTGCGCCGGGTCCTGTCCGGCTTCAGGGCCCGGATCAGGGTGTTCGATCCCTGGCTGCCGCGCTCGGTCCTCGAGGAAAATGGCGTCGAGCCCGCAAGCCTTCAGGACGTTTTGACAAAGAGCGATTTCATTTTCGTCGCCGCCGCCGTCACCAGCGAAAACAGCAAATTTCTCGGCACTGAGGCCTTCGCCAGCATGCGCAGGGGCGCGGCCTTCATCCTGCTCAGCCGCGCCGATGTCGTCGATTTCGATGCGCTGATGGCGGCCGTATCGTCAGGCCACATCGTCGCCGCGAGCGATGTCTACCCCCAGGAACCGTTGCCGACCGATCATCCGGTGCGAAGCCTGAAAGGCTTCATCCGCTCGGCGCACCGGGCTGGGGCGCTTGACAGCGCCTTCAAGAAAATGGGCGACATGGTGCTCGAAGACATGGACCTGATGGATCGCGGCTTGCCGCCGATGCGCTGCAAGCGAGCGGAACGCGAGACGGTTTCCCGCATGCGTTCCAAACCGGTCGAAGTGAACTAGAACAGAATGCCGACGTGACGCGCCGCCTCAGGCGGCGCGCTGCTCGGCACCCTGGATCGCGGCGAGCTTCCAGTCGGCGTCGGGCTTGCGCACGAAGGTCCAAACCTCGGTGCTTTCGCTCGGACGGCGGTCGTCGCCGGAAACAACGCGGCCGCTGTCGCGTTCGACCATGGCGTCGACCGACGAATAGCGCATGGCGAGCGTCGCAAATTCCTGGCCGTCTTCGCGCCAGGCCTCGGCGATATCGCCTTGCAGCAGCTTGACGTCGGAGACGCGGTTGCGCACGCCGTTGGTAGCGTTTTCGCCGAGTTCCTCGGCAAGATAGGACATCGCCTCGGGCGTCGTCAGCCGGCGCAACGTGCCGTAATCCTCGGCACCGTAAGCGGTCTGCACCTGGGTCAGCAGTTCTTCGAACTGATCGAGATCGGCCTGCGCCAACCCGATCTCGTCGCTCGGCCGATTGCTGCGCGACTGCCCACCGAAACCGCCTCCCGACCCGATCGCCGGGATTTGGAAGGACGACTTATTCGTCGGCGACATGTTATAGGACTGGCTCTGGCCGCCGACGCCGTAGGAAGGCTGGCGGCGGTTGGCGAAATAACGCATGGCGAGCATGACGGCGCCGCCGATCAATGCGATCTGCAGCAACATTCCGAGGAAGCCGAAGCCGCCGCCGAAACCGTGGCCGAGCAGCATGCCGAGAAGGCCACCGGCAATCAGACCGCCGATCATCGAACGGCCGAAGCCGCCGAAGAAACCGGGGCGCTGAGCGCCAAGGGGCTGCTGAGCGGTAGCAGGTGCCGTGGTCTGCGGACGCGGCGTCATCGACCGTTCGATCGGCGCTGCGGGGGCAGGTGCGGTGCGGGTGACAGGCGGGGCCTGGAAGGTGCGCGTGCCGCGGCTTCCGAAACCGAAGCTGCCGGCGCGGCGCGCCTCGGCATCGTCGAGGGAAGCAAAAACGGTGGCGCTCGTCAGTGCGGCAATTGCCGCGATCTTGGCAAAACGCGAAACGGCACTCGGCATTCCTGATCTCCTGTCATGCACAATCACGGCATGTCGGGACCTAATATAGGTACTCTTTCCCCGGTGTGAAGTTCTTCGGCTTCATTACTGGCAGACGTCGACCCAACTGGCGCCGGTCAGCTCGGCCAACCGCCCAGTTTCGATGCGCACGGCCGAGTTCGTCGAGCCGGCCGCCGGCACGACTTCATCGAAGCGTTTCAGCGAGATATCGCAATAGATGGGCAGTGGCGAAGGCAGGCCGAAGGGGCAGACGCCGCCGACCGGATGGCTGGTGATCGCCACGACCTCCTCAGCGCCGAGCATGCGCCCCTTGGCGCCAAAGGTGTCTTTGAACTTGCGATTGTCGAGCCTTGCCGTGCCGCCGGCTACGACCAGCATCATCTGCTCGCCGACGCGCAGGCAAATCGTCTTGGCGATCTGGGCTGGCTCGACGCCGTGGGCTTCGGCGGCAAGCGCCACCGTCGAGGAGCTCTCGGCGGTTTCGATGATTTCGATATCGGGTGCGTGGGCGCTGAGGAAGGCGCGGACAGATTCAAGGCTCATGACGCGATGCTAGCCCAGGAAATACGCAATTTGAAGCGTAAAAGACGCCTGTCGAAAACCGCCGCTTGCAAGTCGCGCGGACATCGTCATAATAATTTTGCACACGTGCTCAATTTTGTCATTCGGCCGTTACGTTCAACCCCTAGAGCGGGATACGCCACGTTTTCGTGGGGTTTCGGAGCGGTCATCATCAGCAGTGCTGACCCGTCAAGAGGCCTCACACTGCTCTTCTAGGGAGACGAAGAAGATGACCATTTTGCCGACACTGAAATCGCTTGCCGTCGCAGCCGCCATCCTGGCCTCGACCTCCGCAATTGCACTCGCCAAGGACGTTCACATCAGCGTCTGGGCCGGCGGCACCGGCCCGAACGACGTCTATCGCCTCGACGCCATCGAGATCGCAGCCCAGCAGTTGCAGCGCGAAGCCGCTCTGAAGGGCGAAGACCTGAAGATCACCGTCGAGAAGAAGCCTTATTCCGGCTGGGACGACTTCAAGCAGGCGCTGACCCTTGCCGCCGAAGCCAAGACCGCCCCGAATATCGTCGTCAGCGGCCATGAAGACATCGCACCCTGGTCGCAGGCGGGCCTCATCGTTCCGATCGAAGATTATGTCGATCTCGACTCATGGCCGCTCAGCGACATCTATGAAAACCTGTTGAAGATCGCGTCCTATAACGGCACCGTCTACGGCATCCCGCAGGATGCTGAATCCCGCCCGATGTTCTTCTGGAAGCCTTACATGAAGGCGATCGGCTACAGCGATGCCGATCTGGATGCGCTGCCGCAGAGCGTCCAGGACGGCAAGTACACCATGAAGAACCTGCTCGAAGACGCCAAGAAAATGCAGGACAAGGGCCTCGTCCAGGCCGGCTACGGTTTTTATCCACGCACCAGCAACGGCCCTGATTACTGGCAGTTCTACACCAGCTTCGGCGGCACGATGGAAGAAGGCGGCAAGCTCGTTTTCGACAAGGCGGCGATGACCCGCACTTATCAGTTCTTCGCCGATGCCGTGAAGGCAGGCGTCACCAAGAAGAACCACATCGGCATGCCGGGCGACCAGTGGTGGAAGGAAGTCGCCACCGGCAAGGCCGGCATCTGGGACGGCGGCACCTGGCATTATGCCCGCCTCGTCAACCAGGAGGGCTTGAAGGACTTCTTCGGCAACGTGATCTTCACGCTGATCCCCGCCGGCGAAGGCGGCAAGGCCAACACGCTGACCCATCCGCTCGTCTACCTGCTGACCGCGGGTCACGACCAGGAAGACACCGAGATCGCCGCCCAGCTGGTCAAGATCGCCTCCGAGCCGCGCACCAACGCGCTGCATGCGGTCAAATCAGCTCATCTCGGCATCTCCAAGTCGGAATCGACGGTCGACTTCTATTCGGCCGACCGCTGGACCCGTGAAGCCACCGAGCGCCTGCTGCCGCATGCCAATGCGATGCCGAACAATTCCGATTTCGGCAAATATTGGAACATCATGTGGAAGAACCTCGAAGCATCCTGGACCGGCGCCAAGACCGTAGACGCCGCGGTCAGTGATGCAGAAAGCGAGCTGAAGAGCACGCTCGGCGACAAGATCGTCATCCGCTAAGATCGAAGCACTCTTCCGGGCGGCGTCAGCGCCGCCCGGTCGGTCCGCGACGAGGGGGCTTCCATGAAATCGTCCAGAACGCTCGGACTGGTGATGATCGCGCCTGCCGCGATCATGATCATCCTCTTCTTCCTGATGCCGGTCGTTCTGACGGCGGTCTTTTCGATGACCAGCATGACGACGGCGACCGGCATATCAGGCGGCGTCTACCAGATCGCGCCTAATTCCCTGATCGCGCTGAAATCGGCGCTGCCCGATATTGCCGCCGAAATGGCCGAACCGCGCTACACGATCGACGAGGCGGGGATCAAGGCTGTCGATGGCCTCGGGCTGACACCGGGGATTGCCGCGGAATTGCGCACCAAACATGCAGGTGAGGTGTTCACCGCACGCCGCGACGTCGAGCGCATGATCAAGGATCTCGCCGACCGGCCTTCGACGCGCGATGTCAAGCAGATCTCCGAACAGTTCAACCGCTCCGTCCTCAACACCCGCTTCGACAGCAAGGAGCAGCTCTTTTCGGCGCTGGATAGTCTGGGTTTCAAACTGACAGCTGAGCAGAAGGAAACGGTCGCCAAGGCCACCTATACCGGCTGGGTTTGGACGACCGACAATTTCTCGCGCATGACAACCTCACCCGACATGGCGCGCGTGCTCTTGAATACCGTGCTCTACGTCGCGCTGGTGCTGATGCTGTTCAATGTCGGCTATGCGCTGCTGCTGGCGATCTGGACGCATTACATGCCGCCGACGCCAGCCTCGATCTTCCGCGGCATCTGGCTCCTGCCGCGCATCACCCCCGTCGTCATCTACGTCATGCTGTGGAAGTGGCTTGCCTGGGATACCGGTTTCATTTCGATCCTGATGGGCAAGTTCGGCTATCCGCCAAAGAACTATCTTCTCGACAACGCCTATAACGCCTGGTTCTTCGTCGTGCTGATCAACGGCTTCATCGGCGCCTCGATGGGCATGCTGGTCTTCTCCTCGGCGATGAAGGCCATTCCGAAGAGCCAGTTCTATGCGAGCGAGGTCGACGGCGCCTCGCGCTGGCAGCAGATCCGCTACATCATCCTGCCGCAGATGCGCTGGCCGATCCTCTTCGTCACCTGCTACCAGACGCTGTCGCTGCTTGCCTCCTTCAATGAAATCCTGCTCGCGACCAATGGCGGACCGGGCAACGCGACCGAGGTCTGGGCGCTCTCCGCCTATCACACTGCGCTCAGAAACTATGCCGGCAATCTCGAATACGGGTTGGGTGCCGCCATGGCCTTGGTGCTCGTCGTCATCGGCGTGACGCTGTCGCTCCTCTATCTGCGCGTCTTCAACTACGGCACGCTTGTCGCCAAGCCCCTGATCGAGGATTGACCATGGCCGAACGATCGCAGCCCTCGGCAAATTACCGCAGCTGGCCGGTCATAACGGCGCTGACCATCGTCAGCCTGCCGCTGCTCCTGATGTATGTCTATCTCTTCCTCGACACTGTGACCATCAAGCAGGCGGACGCGCTGCTGCCTTCGGGCTTGACGCTCGACCACTGGCGCTTCCTGTGGCAGACGACAGAGGGCAAGGCGAACATCTGGCAGGTGACTGTAAATACGCTGCTCTTTGCTGCCTGCACCACCAGCCTCGTGGTTATTGTCTCGTCGATGGCGGGCTATGTTCTGTCACGACTGAACGTACCGGCGCGCGGCTTCTTCCTTGCCGGCGTCATGGTGCTGCATGCCTTCCCGTCGGTGACGCTGATCATCGCCATCTTCATCGTGCTGCAGATGATCGGCCTCTACAATTCGCTGCTCGGCGTCATCCTGGTGAAGGCGGCGATCGACCTGCCGCTCGGCATCTGGCTGATGAAGGGCTTTTACGACACCGTGCCCTGGGAAATCGAGATGGCCGGCGTCGTCGACGGCGCCTCGCGCTTCCGGGTCTGGCGCAGCCTCGTGCTGCCGCAGGTCAAGCCCGGCATCATGGCGCTCGGCCTGTTCTCTTTCCTCTCCGGCTGGGGCGAATTCATCCTGCCGCAGGTGCTGGCGCCTGGTAATCAGGTGCAGGTGCTTTCGGTCTATCTCGCGGCCTTCCTCGCCGACGATAACAATTATGACTTCAACATGTTCAAAGCGGTCGGCGTCTTCTACCTCGTTCCGGTGCTGATCGTTTACGCGCTCTTCAACAAATATCTCATGAACATCTATGGCGGCGGGAGCAAAGGCTGATGCGCATCCTCCTCGACAATTTTTCGAAGAGCTTCGGCTCCACCAAAGTCATCGAGAACATGACGCTCGAAGTCGGCAGCGGCGAGATGCTGGCGCTGCTCGGCCCTTCCGGCTGCGGCAAATCGACGACGCTGTTTTCCGTCTGCGGCATCCACCGGCCGAGCGGCGGGCGCATCCTCTTCGGCGACCGCGATGTCACCGATCTGCCGAGCCAGGCCCGCAATGTCGGCGTCGTTTTCCAGTCCTATGCGCTCTATCCGCACATGACGGTCACCGAGAACATCGGCTTTCCGCTGAAGGTGAAGGGCATGCCGGCTGCCGAGATCCGCAAGGAAGTCGACCGCATCGCTGCCCTCGTTCAGATCGGCAACCTGATGGGCCGCAGGCCGGCCGAGCTTTCCGGCGGCCAGCAGCAGCGTGTGGCCCTGGCGCGCGCGCTGATCCGCAAGCCGGATGTGCTGCTGCTCGACGAGCCGCTCGCCAATCTCGACGCCAAGCTGCGCCTCGAAATGCGATCGGAAATCCGCCGCCTGCAGCGCGAAACCGGCATCACCGCCATTCTCGTCACTCACGATCAGGTGGAGGCGATGAGCATGTGCGACCGCATCGCCATCATGAAGGAAGGCGAGATCGTCCAGATCGCCACGCCGGCCGAAATGTACAACGATCCGAAGACCGCCTTCGTTGCCGGCTTTCTCGGCAATCCGCCGATCACCTTCCTGCGCGGCGTCGTGGACAAGGGCGCCTTCACCATCCCGCAAAGCGAGATCCGCGTGCCGCTGCCTGTGACCATCGGCGCCGCCGAAGGCACGAAGCTGATGCTCGGCGTCCGGCCGGAGCATTTCACGCCGGCAGGCGACATTACCGTGCCGGGCAAGGTCACCTTTGCCGAAACGCAGGGCCGCGAGAACCTCTACGACGTGGCTCTTGCCGGCGGACCGCTGTTGCGTTCGATCCAGCCGGTCCGCAGCGATATTCACGTCGGCGACGACGTCCGCTGGGCGATCGACAGCCGCGGCGTATTCGTCTTCGACGAAAATGGCAGGAGGCTCTGATGACCCGCGATTTCTCGGCATTTTTCGAGCGTTACGGCTGGCCGTCGGGCAAGGGCCGGCTTCCTTTCTGCATCGGCCATCGCGGAGCCAGCGGCCATGAACGTGAAAACACCATCACCGCCTTCCGCCGCGCCGCCGAACTCGGGGCTGAGATGTGGGAGCTCGACACGCAACTGACCAAGGACGGCGTGGTCGTCGTCTCGCATGACGACCACCTCGAGCGCGTCTTCGGAATCGACCGCCGCATTTCCGAGATGACGGCGGCGGAGCTTGCAGGGCTCGACGGCGTCGACGTGCCGAGTTTTTCGGAAGTTGCCGTTCTCGGCCGCGAGACCGGAACCGGTCTCTACGTCGAACTCAAAGCGCCTGGAACCGGCTTGCTTTGCTGGCGGCACCTTGCCGAGATGAACCAGCATTTCGCCTGTCTCGGTTCCTTCGATACGGCTCAGGTGCGCGAACTTCGCGACGCCGCCTGCGATTTTCCGCTTTCCGTGCTGATCCGGGTCGGCCACGATCCGCATGCGCTCGGCGACGAGGCCGGCGCCGATATTCTGCATCTTTGCTGGGAGAGGGCAGGCGAGCGTCCGCAGGATCTGGTGACTGACGCGCTGATGCGCCGCGCCTTTGAGGAAGGCCGCGAGATCGTGCTCTGGCACGAGGAGCGGCCGGCCATCCTCGCTGATATCATGAAACTTCCGGTTCTCGGCATCTGCACGGATCTGCCCGATCTGATGCGGCCACCGGCAGGCAGGGAAAAAGCAGTTGGCAGACAAGGATAAGGGACCGCGCAAGGTAACCTCCTTTGACGTGGCGCGCGTGGCCGGCGTCTCACGCGCTGCCGTGTCGCGCGCCTTCACGCCGGATGCCAGCGTCTCGCCGAAGACGCGCGAGAAGGTCTACCAAGCCGCCAAGGAACTCGGCTACCGGGTGAACTATCTTGCCCGAAGCCTGACCAACAAACGCTCCGATCTCGTCGGTCTCGTCGCTGCCGGCCTCGACAATCCGTTCCGCACTCTGCAGATCGAGAATCTGGCAAGAGTGCTGCTCGCCCGCAATTTCCGCCCCATCCTGCTGCCAACCTCGCCGGAGGCTGATACTTCGACGGTTATTGGCCAACTGCTGCATTACGCCGTATCAGGCGTCATCGTCACCTCGGACGCACCGCCGACCGAGATCTGCGAGCAGTGCGCGGCCGAAGGCGTGCCGATCGTGCTGATCAACAAGGGCAACGACATTCCCTTCGTCGACCGCATCATCTCCGACGACCGCATGGCCGGCCATCTCGCCGCCACCCACCTGATCGACAGCGGCGTGCGAAAGCCCGCCGTGATGGCCGCCCCTGCCATATCCTATACGGCGCGGCGGCGCAGCGAGGCCTTCATCGCACGCTGCAAGCAGCTCGGCGTCGAGGCGCAGTTTCTGCAGGTCAGGATCAACGACTACCGGAGCGGCTACGATGCTGCAGCCGAACTTGCCGCATCCGGCATCGACGGGCTGTTCTGCGCCAACGACTACATGGCCTGCGGCGTGGTCGATCGCATCATGCAGGGCCGCGGCCGCGATGATGCGCCGCCGCTCTCCATCATCGGCCATGACGACATTCCTCAGGCGAGTTGGGCCGCCTACGATCTCACGACCATCCGCCAACCCTGCGACGTCCAGGCCGAAAAGACGGTCGACCTGCTGATGAGCCGCATGGTCGAGCCGGACCTGACGGCGCGTGTCGAATTCACGCCGGTGACACTGATCAAAAGAAGGACTGCGTGATGAATTCCGCATTCGATCCCGCCGCCATCCGCGCACGGGCGGAGGTCGCCATCACCGTTGCCCTCGAGGTCGGACGGGAGGTTGCCCGGTTTCGGCGCGACTCTGACCCCGGCTCGCTTGCCGTCGAGAACAAGGGATTGCAGGATTTCGTCACCATCGCCGACAGGAGGGCCGAGCAGGCAATCCGCGACGGCCTGCTCTCGCGTTTTTCTGATGATACGTTCATGGGCGAAGAGAGCGGCGGACGATCGGGTAAGGGTGGCACCTGGGTCGTCGATCCGATCGACGGCACGACCAACTATATCAGGGGCTTCCGGCACTGGGGCGTCTCGATCGCCTTCGTCGTCGGCGGCAAGGTGGAGATCGGCGTGGTCTACGACGCCGCCGGAGAGAAAGTCTTTCACGCCGTGCGCGGCGGTGGCGCCTTCAAGGACGGGATTCCGGTCCATGCGGCGGCGACCGTCGATCCGGCCAATGCTCTTGTCATTCTCGGCCATTCCCGCAAGACGAGTTTCGACGACCATCTCGCGCTCTCGCGGCGGCTCCATGAACGCGGCATGGATTATCGCCGCATGGGCGCGGCCGCGATCGACCTCGTTCGCGTTGCCGAGGGTGCTGCCGACCTTTATTACGAACGCCATCTCAATGCCTGGGACATGCTCGCCGGCGCGCTGATCGCCGAAGAGGCCGGCGCTGTGGTGGCGATGCCGCCGGTCGACAAACTGCTTGCGCACGGCGGACCCGTCATCGCCTACTCGCCGGGGCTTGCCGGCGAATTCGCCTTCATCCTCGACATCGAGGGGCTATAGATACACCTCTCCCACAGACGCGATCCGCCCGATTTGTGAGACTGCGAACTTTGCCCGAAAGTTACGGAACGCCTGTTACGCAACAACGCGATTGCGACCGGTCTTTTTCGCCGCATAGAGATTCTGATCGGCGATCGCCAAAATCTCGTTCGGAGACTTGGCAGACAGGGTACTGGCGAGACCTATGCTGATCGTGACGTGCAGCCCGTTGCAGATCTCAGACCAGTCCCATCGTTCAATCGCCGAACGCAGCCTCTCGCAGAGATCTGCGGCGCCTCGGGGAGCGCCGGCGAACAGGACGACGAATTCCTCGCCGCCAAAGCGAATTGCCTGATCGGTAATGCGTAGCTGGCTGCGCAATATGGTTCCAATGGCACCCAGGACCCGGTCGCCGATCATGTGAGAGAAGTTGTCGTTGATCGACTTGAAGTGATCGACATCCAGCATCGCGATGGAATATGGACGCTTCTCAGATGTCAGCGCTTTAAAGCGGCTGTCGAGATATTTGCGATTATAGAGCCCGGTCAGTGCGTCCAGATAGACGGCGTTGGCAAGGATATCGGTTTGCTCCTGCAATTTCTGATAGGAGGCCTCCAGCGTGTCTGCGCGCTTCGACTCCGTTTCGGCAACTTCCTTGAACCGTTTGGTTTCATAGTAGATTTCGGCGAGACGTGCGCGTCGCTGCGTACTCTCGGCACTATTGCGCAAATAGGCTTGGTGGTATTTCTTATGTGCCTCCAGCGCCGGATCGAACTGCCCCAGCCCCTCATAGGCCTGCGACAGATAAAGATAGATCTGCACATAGGAATCGAAACTTCCGCCGGCGTCGATCAGCTCCACCGCCTCGAGCAGCGGCGACAGGGCTTCCGTAAATTTTCCGGAATTGTTGTAGATCTGGCCCAAAGTGTAGAGATATTGCTGCCTGTCCCTGACATAGCTGTTCTCTTGAAACAGCCGATAGCGGACCATGCACTGGAGCGCCTTCTCATGCTCGCCCAGGTGGCTGTAGAACTCGGCTTGGTTGCCGAGACAGAGGCGTGCGGCCCAGCTGTCGCCGATCTCGATTGCGATGTCGAGCGCCTGTTCGGTCAGTGCCAGCGCTCTGACCAGCATCTGGTGTTCTTCCTCCGGCTGGCCGAGCGCCCGCGCGATATATCCGCCTTCCGAATGAGAGCCGCCGAGATTGATGAGCCACCAGCATTCATAGTTCTTATTGCCAATCGATCTGGCGAGTTCGACAGACCTCTCGCTCATCAGGATGGCCCGGTCGGGCTGTTTGTTGCACCAGAAGATAATTCCGATGACGTTGGTGGCCAGGCTTTGTGCTTTCGGGTCCGCGGCCTTGTCGGCCAGATCCAACGCGCGGGTCGCTTCTTCGATTGCTTCCTCCGGCAAGCCCAGTTCCAAGAGCAACCATCCGAAATAGGCCCGGGCAACGGCTTCCTCTTTGCGCTCCCCGGTCAATTTCCAGAAGTCTATCGCCCGCCGGACATGCGTCAGTCCAAGTTCGGCCTTGCCGATTTGAAAACAGTACCAGGCAATATCCGTGTCGCATTGCGCGGCGAGCCGGTCGTCGCCCCGCGCCTTGGCATCAACAAGAATTTCGCCGGCCAGTGTAAGGGCCTCAACCGAACGGCCTGTACATCCAAGGTGCCACGCTTCCTGTAAGCTGGAATTTGCTTGTCGAGTATTTGCTTCGGCATCAACAACTTGCATATCGGACACCAACATTTGTCTGCTGGCTATGGATAGCATCAGAAGTTTAAAATGATGCAAACTGCAAAAAGCAGGCGACAAACCTGGAAACAGGGTATCGAAAGCCTCTCACACCTTTCGCCATCATGCTCCAACGTCCGCCGGTTAATCCGCCATGCGGCGGCGCCAGGCGCGTTCGGTCGCCGGTGCCTCGTCCGTGGTGATCTGATCCGGCTTCAGGGCCATCAGCGTCGAAAAGCCTAGCCATTCCTCTTCGCTGAAACCTGCCTCCGGATCCTTCAGGGTGAAGGTCCAGGCATCGACGCGTTTGCCTTCGTCCTGGCAGAGCGCGATCATGTCGAGGCCTTCATTGGCGGCACCAAGGATCAGCGGCCAGTGGAGATAGATCGTGTCCGGTTCGGTCGGGCCGCGCAGGTCGGCGCGCAGTTCCGTCTCGACCGCCTTCCAGCCGTTGGCCTTTTTGATATCGTAGAGCTTGTCGGTCGGATCGATCCCTCGCAGAAGATGGGGAAGCTTCTCCTTGACCGCGACGATGAGGTCGAGGCTGCCGCCGCTGACGATCACCGAGGCGGCGATATCCTGGAAATGCGCGGCCAGATGCGCAATGCCCCTGGCGCCGATCGCTTCAAAGTCATCCTTCATGTCGAATTGCAGCAGCGCGGCCGGGTGGGCCGATTGGAGCATGGCGGCGAGATCCTCGCTCAAGATCAGCGGCCGGTCGCCCTCCTGCATCCTGATAGCGGTGAGGTCGCCGATGCTCTTCTTGGCGATCGCTCCCTGCCCAGTCGTTTCACCTTCGAGCTCCTCATCGTGCAGCACGACGAAACCGCCGTCGGCGCGGACGCGCAGATCGAGCTCCATCGAGGCGCCTGCTGCAAATCCCTCCGCCATCACTTCGGCTGAGAACAACGGATCGGCAAACCGCTTGCGCAACCGGTGCCATTTCAGGCGGGTGCGATGCCCCTCATGTGAAATCTCCAGGCCCTGCGCATCCAGCAATCTTGTCATCTGCACCAAGTCTCCGCGATTGCTACTCTCCTGCCTTGATGATCCATGATTATCAAGGGCCGAAGACGGCTTTCATCGACTGTAAGCTGCGGATATTGCCTCCGAAGCGGCTGATATATCCGAGGGATGGCCTGCCTGCCTGAGGGCGGCGCCATACGCCACGACATTCGACAGCACCGTCTGGAATGCGGCGCGCGGACCCGTGTGGTTCAGCCGCACGAGACGGGCCGGCGCGGTTCCGACGCCTTCGGTCAGCTCAACCCCGAGCTGCCCGGCAGCTGCGATCAGCGCGGCAGGCGCCAGCGCCTCCGGCACCGGCACGGCCGTGACCAGGTTCGACGCTTTTACTGCCGGCACCCAGGCTGGGGCTCCGAGTGCGGCAAGCCCCGCTCGTGTCGCCGATGCTGCCAGCGCATGGCGGGCGACGACATTTTCCAGGCCTTCAGCCTCGATGCGGTCAAGCGCCGCCTCCAGCGCGAAGAATTCCAGCGGCGCCGGTGTTCCCGGCAGGCCGCGTCGGCCGCCATCGACCCATGACTTCTGATCCGCCAACGACAATATCGAATCGCGCGCGGCGCCATCTCTGAGAATGAGATCCCAGGCGCGGCCGCTGACCGAGAGTGCGGACAGACCGGCCGGCCCGCCGAGCGCTTTCTGCGGGCCGATCACGGCGATGTCGATGCCGAGATCGTCGACATAGAGCCGGTGGCCAGCGACCGAGGCGACCGCATCGACGACGGTGACGACGCCGCGAGCCCGGGCAAGCGCCAATATCTCCGGCAGGGGGTTGAGAATGCCGCTCGCGGATTCGGCATGAACCAGCGCGAGCACGTCGATCTTCGGACCCGTCTGAAGTGCTTTGGCGACTGCTTCGATCTCGATCGGAAGGCCCGGTTCGGCGACAACATCCTCTACTGTCGCGCCACCCCGCCGCAGCCATTGCCCGAACCAGCCGCCATAGGTGCTGGTGACGATGTTGAGTGCTGTCAGGCCAGGGCGCGCAAGGCTGACCGCCGCCGCCTCGAGCGCCACCACCGCTTCTGCCTGCACCAGCAATATATCGTTGCGGCTGTGCAATATGCCGCCGATCCTGTCGGCGAGGACGGCGTAGCGCTCCGCGGGATAGGAGGGCACGCCATGCAGGGGATTCCAACCAAGATCGGGCATGGATACTTCCTTCAGCAAGGATCGGTCACGAGACGAGGGACGGCGGCAACGAGTGCGCGGGCGGCCTCCGATTGCGGCGCGGCAACGACCGCCGCTGCCGGGCCGGTCTCGACGATCCGCCCGCCATCCATGACGGCGATGCGGTGGGAGACGGCCCGGACCACGGCAAGATCGTGCGAAATGAACAGACAGGCAATGCCCTGTTCTTTCTGCAGATCGACCAGGAGCTCGAGGATCCGGCCGCGCACGGTCACATCGAGCGCCGAGACCGCCTCGTCGAGCACCAGCAGCGATGGCCGCGTCGCAATCGCCCGCGCAATCGCCACACGCTGCCGCTGGCCGCCGGAGAGTGCCCGCACCGGACGTGCGGCATGATCTGCGGTGAGGCCGACACGCTCGAGCAGCATGACGATCTCGCCGGGGCGCTGGTTCTTCGCGGCGACGCCGTGGATGCGAAGCGGATCGTCGAGCACCGCACCGACGCTCGCCAGCGGATTGAAGGCCGCAAGCGGATCCTGAAACACCATCTGCATACGCGCCCGCCGGCGGCGCAAAGACGCGCTATTCAGCGCGAGCCAATCCTCACCCTCGAAACGGATCGAGCCGGCATCGGCGCTGAGAAGCCGCAGCAGGATGCGCGACAGCGTCGATTTTCCACTGCCGGAGGCGCCGACGAGACCGAGCGTTTCCCCTGCCGCGATGGTGAGCGACACATGATCGACGGCAGCAACCTGGCGGCCCGAGGAAGAAAACCCTTTCGACAGGTTTTCGACGGAAAGCAGAATGTCGTTCATGACGCCACCTCTTCGATCAGCGGTGGCGTCGCGAGGTCGCGATGGCTGGCGATGAGGGCGGCGGTATAGTCGCTTTTCGGCGCAGAAAGCACCGAACGGACGGGGCCTGCCTCGACCAGCCTCGCATTGCGGAAAACGGCGATGCGATCGACAAAGCCGGAGGCAAGCGCGATGTCGTGGGTGATGAAGAGCAACGTCAGGCCGTCCTCGCGCACCAGCCCGTCGAGCAGGCCGACGATCTCGGCCTGGACCACCACATCGAGCGCGCTGGTCGCCTCGTCGGCGATCAGCAGCGCCGGTTTCGCGGCGATGGCGGCGGCGATCGCCACGCGCTGGCGCTGGCCGCCAGAAAGCTGATGCGGAAAAGCCCGCATCGCCTTGTCAGGCTGCGGTATCCGCACCCGCCCGAGCAATTCCTCGGCCCTGACATAGGCCTGTTTCCAGCTGAGGCCGAGATGGCGCCTGGCGCCCTCGGCGATCTGCTCGCCGATCGTCAGGACGGGGTTGAGGCTCGAGCCCGGGTCCTGGAAGACAAGGCCGAAATCGCGGCCGGGGCGGGGTGGATGGCCAAGTGCAGGCCAGAGCAATTCGCCCTGGACCTTCGCTCCCTCCGGCAGCAGGCCGGCAAGTGCTCGCGCGAGCGTGCTCTTGCCGGAGCCGCTTTCGCCGATGATCGCCAGCCTTTCGCCGGCTGCGATATCGAGGTCGACGCGGTCGAGGGCGGCATTCCTGCCGCGACCATAGGTGACCGAAAGCTGCCGCAGGCTGCAGAAAATGCTCATGCCGCCCTCGCACCGTCGTCGCCAAGCGCCTTGCCGAGGCCTTCGCTGAAGAGATGGACGCCGAGCACGGTTACGGCCAGTGCCGCACCCGGTATGACGGAGAGATAGGATGCCGAACGCAACACGCTGCGGCCCTCGGCGATCATCGAGCCCCAGGTGGCGATATTGGGGTTGCCCAGACCCAGGAAGGAAAGTGCTGCTTCGGTGAGGATCGCGCCGGCGACGATGGTGGCGGAAAGCGCCAGCACCGGCGGCAGCGCGTTCGGCAGGATTTCCCGAAGGGCGATCTCGGCCGGATGCATGCCCATCACCTTTGCCGAGGCAACGTAATCCTGCTCACGGATCGCAAGCACCTGCGCTCGCGTCAGCCGCGCCGGATCGGCCCAGGTGCCGAGCGCAATGGCAATGACGACGACAGGCGTCGACACCCCGATGGTGCTGACGAAGGCAAGGGCGAGCAAAAAAGCCGGCACGATCTGGAAGGCGTCGACAACCCGCATCAGCGCCTCGTCGACGAGCCCGCCGGCAAAACCGGCCGCCATGCCGACGCAGAGCCCCAGCACCATGGCCGAAAACGCTGCCGCCAGGCCGACGGCGAGCGAGGTTCGCGCGCCATAGAGCAGGCCCGCCAGGACGTCGCGGCCGAGCCGGTCGGTGCCGAGCGGAAAAGCCGGATCGGTGAAGGGCGTCAGCAGCGCACGGCCGGCAATCTTCAGGGGATCGCCCGGTGAAAGGATAGGGGCGAGCAGCCCGGCCGAAAGCAGGACAAGAAGGATCGCAAACCCGATCACACCTTCCGGCGTGCGCAGCAGGCGGCTCATGCGCCGCCCTCCGAAGCGCCGATGCGCGGGTCGAGCGCGGCATAGACGAGATCGACGAGGAAATTGACCGAGATGACGAGGACGGCACTGGTGACGACGATGCCCATTAACAGCGGCGCGTCGCGGCCGTTGACCGCCTCCTGCGCCAGCCGCCCGAAACCCGGGATTGCGAAGACGCTCTCGATCACCACGCTGCCGCCGAGCATCGCCGCCGATTGCAGCCCGAGCATGGTGACGAGCGGCAGCAGCGCATTGCGCGCCACGTGGCGCAGCACGATCCGGCTCCGCGATAGACCCTTCGCGCGGGCGAACAGCACGAAATCGAGCTTCCAGGCCTCGGCCATGCCGCTGCGTATCACCCGCAGGAACAGAGCGAGATAGATCAAGGCGAGCGCGCCGACCGGCAGAACCAGATGGTCGGCGATATCAAGAGCGCGCGAAAATCCTGTGTTGCCCGAAGCGATCGTCTCGACGCCGGCGATCGGAAACCAGCGCAGCTTCACCGAAAAGGCGATGCTCAAGACCAGACCGAGCCAGAAGCTCGGAATGGCATAGACGATCAACGAACCGATCGACAGCAGCCGGTCACGCAGGCTGCCCGGCCGCGCCCCGGCGAGAATGCCGAGCGCCGAGCCGAGGCCGAAGGAGAGTGCGGTCGCGCTGCCCATCAGCAGCATCGTATTGGGCAGGCGTTCGGCAATAAGCGCGCCAACCGGCCGGCCGAAGGCGACCGACCAGCCGAGATCGAAGCGTGCGAGTGAGGAAAGATAGAGCCAGAGGCGGGCGAACATCGATTGGTCGAGGCCGTAGCTCTGGCGCAGCGACTGCCTAAGTGCGGCATCGCCGCCGCCGATCGAGCCGAGATAGGCGTCGACGGCATCGCCCGAGGCGGATTCGAGCAGGAAAAAGGTGAAGATCACCACGATCAGCAGCACCGGAATACTGCTGATCGCCCTGCGCCTCAGGAGGATGATGGCTCGTTTCACGCCTGACAGGGCCTCTGGAAGAGAATTGCCGCCGATTCTATCACGATTGCAGCGCGGTATCGCCCCAGTTCGAAACGGCCCAGCGCGGATTGTTCGAGACGTTGAGCACGGTATCGCGCGCAACGGTGATGAAGCCCCATTCCGCAACGTTGATCAGCGGCAGGTCGGCGACGACCAACTGCTGGAACTTGCGGTAGAGATCGGTGCGCGCCGCCGTGTCGATGGTTTCGGATGCCTGCAGGATGATCTTGTCGAGTTCCGGATTGACGTAGCCACCCTGGTTGGAGAAGGGCACGCCGGCTGGCGTACCGGACTGGACGAGAATGGTGGTGGAGATCGCCGGGTCGCCACGGAAGACCGGCGGGCCGACGGCGAGATCGAACTCGTGATCGGTATAAACAGCTTTCTGGTGCGCGGCCGCATCGGCATTGACGATCTCGGCATTGATGCCGATCATGGCCAGCGCCTGGCGAAGGTAATCGCCGAACTGGCGGGTTTCGTTGAAATATGGCGCGGGGCGAAGCTTCAGCGTAAAGCGGTTGCCATCGGGCCCCTGCTTGTATCCGGCCTTGTCGAGAATGTCGTTGGCCGCCGCCGGATTGAAATCATAGGCCGCGACATCCGGCGTGTAGAACTGCGGCGCATTCTTCGGCACGGGACCGGTGGAGGCGGCGGCGTAGCCGAGGAAGATCGTGTCGACCACGAATTTCTTGTCGATTGCCTGGGCGATCGCCTGACGCACCCTGAGATCGGCAAGCTCCTTGCGGCGATGATTGATCTCGACGACGAGCTGGTAGGTCAGGGCCTCATAGCCCTTCGAGATCACCTTGATGCCGGCGACCTTCGAGATACGATCGAGATCGGCCAGCGGCACAGCCGAGAAGGCGGCAAGCTGGATTTCCTCGGCTTCGAGCGCCGAGCCCGCTGCTTCGCGATCGGGCAGCACGCGGAAGACGATCTCATCGAGTTTCGGCTGGTCCTTGTCCCAGTAATTCTCGTTGCGCGTCAGCCGGTAATATTCGCCGGCCTTGTGTTCGGCGAACTTGAACGGACCGGTGCCGACGAGCGTGTTGTTGGCCGGATTGGTGGCGATATCGGTACCGTCGAAGATGTGCTTGGCGACGACGCTGGTCACGACCGGCAGCGCGTTGCGGATCAGCTGGAACGGCGTCGGCTTGGAGAAGCGGAAGATCGCGGTGTAATCGTCAGGTGTATCGACGGCTTCGAGATTGGCAAAGACCAGGCGGCCGAGATTCTGCAGCGGCTTCCAGATGTTGAGCGCCGAGAAGGCGACATCGACTGAGGTAAACGGCTTGCCATCGTGCCAGGTGACGCCATCGCGCAGCTTGAAGCTGACGGAGAGGCCGTCATCCGAGCCCTCCCAGGAGGTGGCAAGGCGCGGCGAAAGCCCATCCTTGCCGTCGAACGACGCTTCAGCCAGCGGCTCGATCACCTTGCTTGCGACGAAGAAGACGCCGTTCGAGGCGACGATGGCAGGGTTGAGGTTCTTCGGCTCGGAATCGGCGGCAACGATCAGCCGGCCGCCGCTGGGTGCAGCCTGCGCAAACGCCTGCCGGGCGAGCGCCGTCGAGGCAAGCAGCAGGGCGGTGCCCTTCATCAGCGTGCGCCGCGAGATAGATGATACGGTCATGACCCCTCCTGATCGGTGAAATTCGGGTGCCCATATTCAGGGCGAAATGCAAATTGTCATAGAGGTTAGATTCGAATGGTTGGGCTGGGCGAGATATTTTTTGTCACCCAGCCATTATTCGCTCAGCCGTTGGCCGCGACACGGGCAGGCTCGGTGAAGAGATTACGATAAGCGGCACCCGGATGCGGCGCGACGAGCCGTGGCCCCGCTCCCCCAAGTTTTTCCCGCAACGTCCCCTTGGCGTAGTCGGTCTTGTAGACGCCGCGCTTCTGCAGTTCCGGCACCAGCAGATCGACGGCATCCTCGAAACTCTCGGGCGTCACGGCATAGGCAAGATTGAAGCCGTCGACATCGGTGTCCTCAATCCATTCCTGCATCAGATCGGCGACCGTTTGCGGCGAGCCGACGAAAACAGGACCGAAACCGCCGATGCCGACCCAGTCGGCCATTTCGCGCACCGTCCATTCCTTGGTGGGATCGATGGTGGTGAAGGTCTCGACGGCCGATTGCACCGCATTGGTATGGCGGTGCCGCAGCACCTCGTCCGGTCCGAACTGGCCGAAATCGATGCCGGTCCAGCCGGAGATCAGTGTCAGCGCGCCCTCGAAGGAGGCGTATTTGCGGTATTCGTTGAACTTCCGCTGCGCTTCCGCATCCGTTTCGCCGAGGATCACGGTCTGCAGGTTGAAGGCGAGGATTTCGCGCGGGTTGCGGCCGACCCGTTCGGCCGCCTCGCGGACATTGGCGACGTAACGCTTCAGCACTGGCTTCGACGGAGAGGCGACGAAGATGCATTCGGCATGGGCGCCGGCGAAATCCTTGCCGCGGCTGGAGGCGCCGGCCTGATAGAGCACCGGTGTACGTTGCGGCGAGGGTTCGCTCAAGTGAATGCCGGGCACATTGAAGTGCTTGCCGGAATGGCGGATCGGATGGACTTTGTCAGGATGGGTGCAGATACCGCTTTCCCGGTCGCGGACGACGGCGCCGTCTTCCCAGCTTCCCTCCCAGAGCTTGTAGCAGACCTCGAGATATTCCTCGGCGAGATCGTAGCGATCGTCATGTTTTGTCTGTGCCGGCTGGCCGATATTGAGCGCGCCGCTGTTGAGGTAGGAGGTGACGATATTCCAGCCGACGCGACCCTTGGTCAGGTGGTCGAGCGTCGAGATACGGCGGGCGAAGGTGTAGGGATGCTCGAAGGAGAGCGACGCCGTCAGGCCGAAGCCGAGGTGCTCGGTCTCGTAGGCCATGGTGGGGATCAGCTGCAGCGGATCGTTGACCGGCACCTGCGCCGAATGGCGAAGTGCGGCGTCGACATTGCCGTTCAGCACATCGTAGACGCCGAGCACGTCGGCGATGAACAGCCCGTCGAACTTGCCGCGCTCCAGCGTCTTTGCCAGATGCACCCAGTAGTCGAGATCCTTGTAGGTCGAGGACTTGTCGCGTGGATGGCGCCAGAGCCCTGGCGACTGGTGTCCGACGCAATTCATGTCGAAGGCGTTCAGCCTGATTTCGCGGGTCATGTCTTTCTTCCTTGGAATTAGGGATTGCTGCGGCCGAGGCCGTAGGTCAGCGCCAAGGCTCCGACGAGTACGGCGCCCTTGACGAAATCCTGGGTATAGTAGGGAGCGTTCAGCATGGTGAGGCCGTTCAGCAGCACACCGACGAAGACGGCGCCGGCAATGGTGCCAAGCACGTTTGGACGTCGCAGGTTGAAGACGGCAAAGCCGATCAACGCGGCGGCGACCGAATCCATCAGCAGCGAGCCGCCGGAGGAAATGTCACCACGCCCGACGCGGGCGGCAATGACGATGCCGCCGAGCGATGCCAGCGTGCCCGAAATGACATAGGCGAGCGTCTTCAGCCGCACGGTCGAGGCGCCGGCAAGCCGGGTCGCGACCTCGTTGCCGCCTGTTGCAAACAGCAGCCGGCCGATGCGGGTGCGTTCGGTGAGAATGAAGAGTGCGATGGCGACCACCGCCATCAGCACCACCGAAACGGGCAGGGTGCCGAGAATGCTGTAGCGGCCGATCAGCAAAAAGGCCGGGTCGTAAGCGCCGGTCGCTTTTGAGCCGTCGGGCAGGGTGAGGCCCGCAGAGATCGACCGGCCGGCTGTCGGGATCAGCTGCAGGCCGGAAAGCAGGAACATCATCGCCAGTGTCGCGAGCAGATCAGGCACTTTCAGGCGGACGATGAGGAAGGCGTTGACGAGGCCGACCAGCGCGCCGAAGGCGAGCACCAGCGGCACGGTCGCATAGGCGTCGAGGCCCCAGACGATCATCGCGTAACTCGCCGCCATCACACTCGATGCGGCGACGGCTCCGATCGACAGGTCGAAACCGCCGACGGCAAGGGTGACGGTGACGCCGGCGCCGAGAATGGCGACGACGGACACCGCCTGCAGGATGCTCATCAGATTGGCGATATTGATGAAGGCGGGTTGGGCGATGGTGAAGCCGACGACGAGCAGTGCCAGCAGGATGAACACCGCGCCCGCCCGCAGGAACGCGCCGAGGGCGGTGAGACGACCGCTATCGGCTTGCGGCGATGCCTTCGGCCGGGCGCTTGCCTGTGGAAGAGTGTCGTCATCGATCGTCGTCATGCGGATATTCCCTGAATGGCGGAAGGAGCGGCAATTCCGCCTGCTGCTGGCCTCAACACGTGGCGGTCGATGACAAGGATGCGATCGGCCACCTCATAGGCCTCCTCCGGGTCGGAGGTCGCAATCAGCGTCGCCCGGTCGCTGCGGGCGCGAATTGCCCGGATGATGTCGTGACGGGCGCCGACATCGACACCCTGGAAGGGTTCGTCGAGCAGCAGCAGCCGGCTCGGTTCCGCCTCCCAGCGGGCGATCACCGCCTTCTGCTGGTTGCCGCCGGACAGCGACCAGACCGAGGCGAGCGGACCCGCGGCCTTGATGCCGAGACGGGTGATCGCCTGTTCGGCCTCGCGTCGTTCACGGCCGCCGACAAGGAAACCGCGCGGATACCATTTGCCAAGATGCGGCAGGCTGATCGTCGCCGACAGCGAATGGCCCGGCCATGCCGGCGGCATCAGCGAGGAACGGTGACGGTCTTCGGCGGCCATGGCGACACCCGCCGCAATTGCCTCAGCCGGGCTTTTCGGCCGATAAGGCCGACCATCGAGGAACATCTGGCCGCCGGCAAGCGCCGTCACGCCGAAGATCGCCTGGAGCAACCGGCTCTTGCCGGCGCCGAGCACGCCTGTTACCGCCACCACCTCGCCCTCGTGCAATGACAGATCGAAAGAGACGGCCTCAGAGAGCAGTCTGATATCGCGCATCTCGAAAATCACTGGTCCGGTCGCGGGCCGCGCATCCGGCCGGGCCGCATCCAGTCTGCGGCCGATCATCGTTTCGATGGCGCTCGCAAAATCGATCGGCCGCGAGAAGGTACCGACGACACGGCCGCCGCGCATGACAAGTGCGCGGTCGGCAATCGCTTCGAGATCGGCGGTGCGATGCGAGATATAGAGGACCGCCAGGCCCTTTTGGCGAAGCCTAAGCAGAATATCGAAGAGGCGGCGGCTTTCTTCTCCGGAGAGGCTCGCCGTCGGCTCGTCGAGAATGAGGAGATCGGCGCGATTGGCAAGCGCCCGGGCGATCGCCACCAGCTGCCGATCGGCGCTGGCGAGGGTGCCGAAATCACGGTCCAGCGGCAGGGTGAAGCCGGCGGCATCGAGCATTGCCTGCGCCGCACGGCGGATGCCGGCGCGCGAGACGAAGAAGGGTGTGCTGCGATCGGCAAAATGATTGAGCAGCAGGGCATCGGCAACGCTCAGACCGGCCGCGCCGACGAGATCCGTCGACTGATGCACCGTGACGACACCGGCCCTAGCCGCTTCGGCCGGGCTACGTGGCGCAAAGGCGCGGCCATCGAGACTGACCATGCCGCCATCGGCCGGAAGCACGCCGGAAAGGATCTTGACCAGCGTCGATTTGCCCGCGCCGTTTGCGCCCATCAGCGCCACGATCTCGCCGCGCTCCATCGAAAAATCAGCGCCGGCAAGCGCCCGCGTCGACCCGAAACTGCGGGTGATATTTTCAATGTGAAGAAGCGGCATCGATAAAGGTCCGGGGCTGCAATCGAAGCCGGAGTGTGCCCTGTCCGGGCGGTCGAACTCCAGGCACGCCTTTCCCCCACGAACTGCCCTCGGGAAACAAAGAATCTCCCACAGCCCATAAAATCGGATCATTTACTCTACTAAAAACATAGAGATTATATCTAATAATCCGACGCGTCGCGAGGGCTGCCAGACCTGTCAGACGACGCTCCCGATTGCTAAAAGGAACGCGACGATGAAATCCCTCGCACGGCTCGCACTGTCTGCCGCCGTCATTCCGTTCATCTTCATTCAAGGCGCAAAAGCCGACGGTCTGTCCGGCGCTCCTGCCCCTTTCGACAGGGGCGGCGTCAAGGTCGCGCTGATCAGCTACATCTCGGCCGGCGATTTCTTCCAGGCCTATCAGGCGGGGGCTGAAGCCCAGGCCAAGGCGCTGGCTATCGACCTGCGCATCTTCCCCGGCCGGCAGGATGCCGCCGAGCAGCGCGAACAGATCCTCCAGGCGATCAATCTCGGCGTCTCGGGCATCGTCATCGACCACGGTCTGCCTGAATCGCTCGGCGACGTCGTGCAGCAGGCGCTCGACAAGGGCATCAAGGTCGTGGCCTTCGACGTCAACCTCAACAATCCCAAGATTCCGCAGGTGGAGCAGAGCGATCACGAACTCGCATCATTGGCGCTTGAACAGGTGGTGAAGGACAACGGCAACAGTTTCAGCGCCGGTTATGTCTATGTTGCGGGCTTCGCGCCGCTCGACCGCCGCAACGAGGTCTGGGACAAGTTCAAGACGGACAATAAAGGCGTGGTCGAAAAGGCCCGCTTCGGCAATGTCAGCGACACGACGGCGACTTCGACCGCTGATCAGGCGAAGGCCGTGCTCACTGCCAATCCCGATATATCGGTCGTCTTCGCCCCCTATGACGAATTCGCTCGCGGCGTGAAGCTCGCCGCCAACGATCTCGGCATCGCCAAGAAACTGAAGATCTATTCGGCCGACGTCTCGACGGCCGATATCCAGGAAATCACCGAGGAAGGCAGCCCGTGGGTTGCGACCGTCGCGACCAATCCTGCCGTCGTCGGCGCCGTCTCCATTCGCGCCGCAGCCCTCGAAATCGCCGGGCAGACGGTTCCCCACCAAATCACCGTGAAGCCGACGCTTCTGACGCAGGAGAGCCTGCGTGCAGCCGGCGTCAAGACGATCGAGGAACTGGCCGAAAAGATCCCGGCCTTCAGCACGAGCGATGCGGCGACCGCCAGCTGGATCCCGGACAAGCTGTTCTGAGACCTCGCACTTCGATCCTTCCGGCGGAAGCGTGTGGCTCCCGTCGGATCATCTTTTTGGAGAATTGGAGTTCCGCCCATGAGCCAATCCAATGTCGTCTTCGCGGCCAGCCGCAACCCGACGCGCGAAGACCTCTTTGCCCGTGCCGAGGATATCTCTGCCGACCTTTCCAGGCGCGCCGCAGACCTCGATCGCGAAGGCCGACCGCCGCTTGGCGAAATCGTCAAATTGAAGAATGCCGGCCTGCTCAATGCGCTTCATCCCCGTGAGATCGGCGGCGGTGGCCTCGATTGGGTCGACGGGCTGAGGCTGGTGCGCATTCTCGCCCGTGGCGAGAGCTCGATCGGCCAGCTGCTCGGCTACCACTATGTCAACAGCCAGTACATCTATTGGGCCCTCGATGCCGCCCGCGCCCATGCGCTGGGTAGCGATACGGTCGCCAGGAACCTCTATTGGGGTGCGGCCGTCAATCCGCGCGATCCCGGGCTGGTGCTCACCCGTCGCGGCAACGGCTATGTGCTGAACGGACGCAAGTCCTTCTCCACGGCAGCGCGGGTCTCCGATTACATCAATGCCAATGCGACGCTCGACGACAAGATCACCGGTTTCGCCGTGCCGACCAATCGTCAAGGTTACGTCGCCAATGACGACTGGGACAATATCGGCCAGCGCCTGTCGGACAGCGGCAGCGTCGAATTTCATGATTTCCCCGTTTACGAGGAAGATTTCGTCGGAGCGCCGGCTGCAGCCGACGCAGCGCCGCCGGTGCTTTCGACCTTCAATACGCCGTTCATCCAGCTGGTCTTCGTCAATTTCTATCTCGGCACCGCCGAAGGCGCGCTGCAGGCTGCCGTCGATTACGTCCGCACCACCACCCGGCCGTGGATCACCTCCGGTGTCGAGCGGGCAGCGGATGATCCCTATATCCTCGAACGCGTCGGCGAATTCACTGCCGCGCTGAAGGCTTCGGCGGCCCTTGCCGACAGTGCGGCAGCCGCCGTGCAGGCGGGCCTTGCCCGCGGCCGCGACGTCACCGCGCGCGAGCGCGGCGAGGCAGCAGCGGAAGCCTATGCCGCCAAGGTCCACGCCACCCATGTCTCGCTCGACATCACCTCGCGCGTCTTCGAGCTGACGGGCGCGCGCTCGACGGCCGACAAATACCGTTTCGACCGTTTCTGGCGCAATGTCCGCACCCATACGCTGCACGATCCCGTCTTCTACAAGGCGAAGGAAGTCGGTGAATTCGTGCTGAACGACAGGATACCGGAGGTCAGCCTCTATAGCTGAGGTTGCCACGCTGTCATCGAAAATGAATAACTCCATTGCCGACACCGGCAATGGGGTTTTCGTTTGGAAGAGCGGGAGATTTCAGAGTGCGCCGTTCTTCGGCGGTGTCACACCGTTCAAATGGTAGTTGCCGACGACGTGATATTTCCAACGCACGGGATCATGCAGCGTATGGGTGCGGGCATTGCGCCAGTGGCGGTCGAGGTTGAGGCCTGTTTGTACCGACGAGGTTCCGGCAAGCTCGAAAAGCGTGTTCGCGGCCTCGAGTGCCACTTCGGTCGTCAGCACCTTCGCCGCAGCGACCGCCAGCGTCGCCGCGATCACCTTTTCCTCCGTCGTTTCGACCTGCGCGGCATCGACCTTGTGGCCGGCGCGCTCCACGAGAGCCGTTGCGGCTTCCAGCCGGATGGCGATCTGGCCGACTTTGGCGATCGTCAGCGGATCGTCTGAGGCACGCTCAAGGCCGCTATCCATCCAAGGGCGCGATTTCGTCCTGACGAACTCCAGCGTTTCGGCAAAGGCCGCCCGTGCGATGCCGAGATCGACGCCGGCATGGATGATCTGACCAACGGAACCGATCGTCGTCGGCCGCTCGAAGCCCTTGTGATGGAAGACCACGGAATCGGCGCTGACATAGACATTGTCGAGGATCGTCGTGCCGCTGCCGGTGGTGCGCTGGCCAAAACCGTCCCAGTCGTCGACAATCTCGACACCTTCGGTGCCCTTCGGCACAAAAGCCATGGTCAGCCGATCCTCCGGATCGAGCGCAAAGATGGTGATCCAGTCGGCGAAGAGGACGCCGGTCGAATAGAATTTGCGCCCGTTGATCCGGTAACCCGGACCGTCGCGGCTGATGCGCGTATTGTAGTGGCCGACGGTCTTCGTGCCGCGCTCGGACAGCGCATTGCCGAAACGATCGCCGGCCAGCACGCGGCTGAAGAAATAGCGCTGCTGCTCCTCGCCGCCGTCGGTTCTGAGCGCCTCGAGAATATAGAAGTGGTTCTGCGGGATCTGGCCGATCGAGCCGTCCGCCTCCGACAGGATCGCGGTGATCTCGGCAAGCACGGCGTTGGAGACGTCGAGCCCGCCATATTGCGAGGGCACGGTGATCGCCAAAAGGCCGGACTGGGCGAGAAGATCGAGTTCGCTAAAAGGCAGGATCCTGTCGGCGTCGCGCTCGGCAGCGCGTGCGGCAAATTGCGCCGCCAGTCTGCGGGCAGTGGCGATCGCCTCCTCGTCGCTGCCGATACGGTCGGCCACGGGCCGGATCTGGTCTGCTTGCCTCAGCACGGTGTTCATCGATGTCTCCATTTCTGACGGCCCTATCGGTGAAAGAAATCGAGCGTCGAGATAAGAGTACAAATTCTATAGATGTGATAGAAAATGAAAAGTGTTTGCTTATCGGCTTCTGACTGCCGCGATTAGTGTCTCAGACGGGCGGTTCTGCGAAAACGTGGCCGGAAAAGCACCGAAATCGCTACCGGAAATTAGCTGAGCCGGCCTCGATTTGAATTCGTCGAGTTCCTACGTAACCGATATCCGATGCGTCGCCGCAGCGGCTCCAGACAGAACGCCCAATGCGGGGCAGGCGGCCGCCTTGCCCGATCCATGAGGAAAGTCATGACCCCACGGCAGTTGCGCCTCGGCGCCTTCATGCGTCCCGTCAGCCTGCATACCGGCGCGTGGCGCTATCCCGGCTCCTATCCCGACGCCAATTTCAATTTCGCGCATCTGAAGTCCTTCGCGCAGGCGTTGGAGCGGGCGAAATTCGACGCCTTCTTCATGGCCGATCACCTTGCTGTGCTCAACATGCCGGTCGAGGCGCTGCGCCGCAGCCACACCGTGACCTCCTTCGAGCCCTTCACGCTGCTGTCGGCGCTGGCGGCGGTGACGGAGCGTATCGGCCTCGTCGCGACCGCCTCCACCACTTTCGACGAGCCCTATCACATCGCCCGTCGTTTCGCTTCGCTCGACCATATCAGCGGTGGCCGCGCCGGCTGGAACATCGTCACGACGTCGAACCCTGACGCCGCGCTCAATTTCGGCCTCGACGAACATGTGGAGCACGGCGAGCGCTATCATCGCGCCCGGGAATTCTACGACGTGGTCACCGGGCTCTGGGATAGCTTCGCCGACGATGCCTTCATCCGCGATCGGGAGAGCGGCCTGTTTTTCGATCCGGAGAAGATGCATGTGCTCGGTCATAAGGGCGAGGAATTGAGCGTGCGCGGGCCGCTCAACATCGCCCGGCCGCCGCAAGGCTGGCCCGTCATCGTCCAGGCCGGCCAGTCGGACCCCGGCCGCCAGCTTGCCGCTGAGACCGCCGAGATGGTCTTCTGTTCGCCGCGCGATCTGGCCGCCGGCAAAGCGCTTTATGCCGATATCAAGGGTCGCATGGAAGCCATCGGCCGCAACCGCGACCATCTGAAGATCCTGCCCGCCGCCTTCATCATCGTCGGCGACAGCATCGACGAGGCCCGCGCCAAGCGCGCCACCCTCGACAGCCTGGTGCATTACGAGAGCGCCATCGCTTCGCTTTCGATCGCGCTCGGCCATGATGCTTCGGGCTTCGATCCCGACGCACCGCTACCATCAGATATTCCCGACACCAATGCCAGCAAGACCGGCCGGGCACAGGTACTGAAGCTTGCGGCGGAGGAAAATCTGACGGTGCGCCAGCTGGCGCAACGCTACGGCGGCTATGCCGGCCTTGCCTTCGTCGGCACGCCGGCCAGCATCGCCGACGAGATGGAGCGCTGGCTTGACGAGGAGGGTTCGGACGGTTTCAACATCGTCTTTCCCTATCTACCGCAGGGTCTCCTCGACGTCACCGAACGGCTGGTTCCCGAACTGCAGCGCCGCGGCCTGTTCCGCAGCGAATATCAGGGCACGACGCTGCGCGAACATCTCGGATTGCCGCGGCCGGAGAACCGGTTTTTCTCCGCCAGTGCGTAAGACACTACGGGCAATCCCCGCGCGGCAATACGATGCCGTAACCGTCAGAATTCGACGGTCCTGTTGTCAAAGCCCAGCCGCGCGGGTTCGAATTCCCTTTCATCAGCGGAGGAATCGCGCAATGCCTCAAACAGCGTCTTCGGCGTCCAGTTCAGCTGAAATTCCGCATAGCTGACAAGGAGATAGGCCGCTTCGCCGCGATCTGTGATCACCAGCGGCCGCTCGCTCGCTTCCTTCTTCGCCTTGCTGGGATTCCGGTTGAAGGCTGCGTCGGTCATGGAGGACATTTTCATCGAAACCATCCGCTCTACATCAAGCAGGGAATATACCCAGCCTGCCACCCTTAGACCATGGCGCCCACATCGAACGCATCGCTTTCGCCCGACATCAGTTCGAGGGGCCAGATGATGTTGCGGTCGCCTCCCGGATAGAACTGCCGATAAGCCGGCATGGTGGCGAGAAGCATCCGGCCGAGCGCGACACCGAGATCGTAGAGCGAGATGCGAAAGCAGCTCAGCGACGGCTGCAGGAACCGTGCGCGCGGAGCGTCACGGAAGCCGATCACCGCAAGGTCGCGGCCGGGCATGACGCCCGATTCCATCAGGCGGCGGTAAAGGCCGATCGCCATCAGCTCGTAGATCAGGATCACCGCCGTCGGCCGCTCTTCAAGCAGCAGCAGTTCATGGGCCGCCTGATAGCCGCCCTGTTCGCTCGACCTGACGCGGATGACGAGCGACGGATCGAAAGGAATATCGTGCCGCTCGAGCGCGCGGCGATAGCTTTCGATAAAGAGATAGCCGAGGTTGGCCTCGCTCGACGGCGCGGTGATCGCAATCCGGCGATGTCCCAGCGCGACCAGCCGCTCGACGGCATGGTCAGCCACGCCTTCGAAATCGAGATCGATCCAGGGAAAATTGCTGGCCGAAAGGCTGCGGCCGAGCGCGACGAAGGGGATCTTCGCCCGCGATAGAAAGTCGATGCGTCGGTCGACGCGCTGCGTGTCCGAAATGATCATCGCATCGACGATGCGCCGCGCCACCATCCGCTTCAGATATTCGTGCGGGTCCTCATCGCTCGGGCAGGGCAGCATGATGAGGTCGAGCTTGTGGCGGGCAAAGACGCTCTGCAGGCCGCTGGTGACGCCGAGGAAGAAGTTGTCGGCGTTCTCGACCGTTTCCTTGCTGGATTCGATCATCAAACCGATGACTTTCGTCTCCCCCTGCCTCAGGCTCCGCCCAGACTGGTTGGCGACGTAGCCGAGTTCCTCGGCTGCTGCCAGCACCCGCCGGCGGGTTTCCTGATTGACATCGGGCTTGCCGTTCAGCGCGCGGGAGACCGTGCCGATCGAGATATTCAAGTGTTCGGCAAGCTGGCGAATCCCCTTCATCGCTGACGATTTTCCTCCCATCGGTAATTTCCCATTTGGCGTCTATTGACACCGCAAAATGTTTCCGCATACAGTCGTAAACGTTTACGGAGTGCGTGTCACGAGGAGAGTTGACACCATTCCCCTGGAGGAAATCGTGAAATTCAGTGCCATTCTGTGCGGGTGCGGAGCTATGTCCAAAGGTTGGTTGCGAGCCATCGCTTCCAACCCGCTGCTGGCCGATTCCATCACCATCGTCGGCCTTGTCGACCTGAACCGGGAGACGGCGGAAAAGCTTGCCGCGGAGTTCGGGCTTGAAGGCGCCGTCATCGGTTCGGACCTGTCCGACGTCATCGCGGCCACGAAGGCCGACCTGGTGTTCGACATCGTCATTCCGGCCGCACGCTACGACGTCGTTTCGACGGCACTCAAGGCCGGCTGCCATGTGCTCAGCGAAAAGCCGATGGCGGCCTCGCTTGCCGAGGGCGCTGCGCTGGTCGACCTTGCCGCCGAGACCGGCCGCATCCACGCTGTCATCCAGAACCGTCGCTTCATATCAGGCGTGAGGCGCCTGCGTCGCTTCGTCGACAGCGGCGCGATCGGCGAACTCACCGGCATCCATTGCGACTTCTTCCTGGCGCCGCATTTCGGCGGCTTCCGCGAAGAGATGGACAACGTCCTGCTTCTCGACATGGCGATCCACACCTTCGATGCGGCCCGCTACGTCGCCGGCCGGAAGCCGCTCACCGTCTATTGCGTCGAGCGCAATCCGAAGGGCTCGTGGTATCGGCACGGCGCCTCGGCCAACGCCATCTTCGAATTTTCCGATGACATCGTCTTCTCCTATCGCGGATCCTGGTGCGCTGAAGGCGAACGCACCAGTTGGGAAAGCCAGTGGCGCCTCGTCGGCTCGAAGGGAATGCTCACCTGGGATGGCGAGGAGAGTTTCAAGGCGACTGTCGCCGGTGAAGAGCCCGGCCTTTTGCGTGGGCACGCTGCCGTAAACGTTCCCGGTCCGGAACACGACGAGGAAACCCATGGCCACGCCAGCGTCATCGCCGACTTCATCGCGGCGATCAGCACCGGAAGACGGCCCGAGACCGCCAATTCCGACAATATCAGAAGCCTTGCCATGGTCTTCGGCGCGATCGAAAGCGCCAAGACGGGCAAGCGCGTCGAAATTTCAGCATAGGATGAACTGACGTGAGCAACCCTGCAAAATCCATTCGTATCGGCACCATGGTCAGCGGCAACAAGGGCGATGCCGCTACCCGCATCGGCGAGATCGCCGGCATGGGCTTCGAAAGCTTCGAGCCCTTCTTCTGGCAGACGACGAAGGGCCAGGACCTTGCCGAACTCGGCAAACGCTGCCTCGATGCGATCGGCGACCGCGACATCACCATCTCGACGCTCGGCATGTTCGGCAATCCGCTGGAAGAGAGCGCAATCGACCTCGAGACGCTGCAGGGTTGGAAGGACTGCATCGACAATGCCCATCATTTCGGCGCCACCTGCGTTGCGGGCTTCACCGGCCGCATCCGCGGCAAGCCGCTGACAGACAGCCTGCCTCGCTACAAGCAGATCTGGAGCGAACTCGCCAAGCGCGCTGCCGACAAGGGCATCAAGATCGCCTTCGAAAATTGCGCCATGGACGGCAACTGGGCAAGCGGCGACTGGAACATCGCCCACAATCCCGATGCCTGGGAACTGATGTTCAACGAGACACCTGACGACAATGTCGGTCTGGAATGGGAGCCGTGCCATCAGATGGTCTATCTGATCGATCCTTTGCCGCAGATCCGCAAGTGGGCGCACAAATTCTTCCATGTCCACGGCAAGGATGCGACCATCCGCTGGGAGGTCATCAAGGAACACGGTATCTTCGGCAAGGAGAAGTTTGTCTTCATGCGCACGCCGGGCTTCGGCGACAGCAACTGGACCGACATCATTTCCGAGCTGCGCCTTGCCGGCTGGTCTGGCTCGATCGACATCGAAGGCTGGCACGACCCGGTCTACCGCGACGCGCTTGAAATGACCGGCCAGGTCTATGCGCTGAACCACCTCAAGCATGCCCGGGGCGGCGAATTCGTCGTCGATCCCATCTGATGATATCGTTTCCGGCAAGGAGGAATTGCCGGAAACGGGGATAACCACAAAGGAGGAGAACCATGGCTATCCGCAAATATGTAATTCTGGGCGCTCTCGCGCTTGCAGGCGTCTCGCTGTTCGGCCTGTCGGCCAAGGCCGAAGACGTCACATTGACGCTTTGGTCGCTGGATAAGGACACCCAGCCGGCGCCGAACCTCATCAAGGAGTTCAACGCCCAGAACAACGGCATCAAGATCGAATATCGGCTGATCCAGTTCGACGACGTCGTCACCGAGGCGATGCGCGCCTATGCCACAGGCCAGGCGCCCGATATCATCGCCGTCGACAATCCGGAGCATGCGCTATTCTCGTCGCGCGGCGCCTTCCTCGATCTCACCGACATGATTGCTAAGTCGACCATCATCAAGCCGGATAATTATTTCCCCGGCCCACTGAAATCGGTCGAGTGGGACGGCAAGTATTTTGGCGTGCCGAAGGCAACCAACACGATCGCGCTCTACTACAACAAGGACATGTTCAAAGCCAAGGGCCTCGACCCGAACAAGCCGCCGCAGACCTGGGATGAGCTGGTCGAAGATGCGCGCAAGCTGACCGACCCCGCCAAGAACGTCTATGGTCTCGCCTTCTCGGCCAAGGCCAATGAGGAAGGCACCTTCCAGTTCCTTCCCTGGGCACAGATGGGCGGCGGCAGCTACGAGCATATCAATGCCGAGGGCGCGGTGAAGGCGCTCGGGATCTGGAAGACGATCATGGACGAGAAGCTCGCTTCTCCCGATACGCTGACGCGTGGCCAGTGGGATTCGACTGGTACCTTCAATTCCGGCAATGCGGCAATGGCGATCTCGGGACCGTGGGAGCTCGACCGCATGACGCAGGAAGCGAAGTTTGACTGGGGCGTCACCCTGCTTCCGGTTCCCAAGGAAGGGGCTGAACGCTCCTCGGCCATGGGCGACTTCAACTGGGCGATCTTTGCCACCAGCAAACATCCGGCCGAAGCCTTCAAGGCGCTCGAATATTTCGCTTCGCAGGACGACAAGATGTTCAAGAACTTCGGCCAGCTTCCGGCCCGTTCGGACATCTCGATCCCCGAGACCGGCCAGCCGCTGAAGGATGCAGCCCTCAAGGTCTTCCTCGAACAGCTGAAATACGCCAAGCCGCGCGGCCCGCATCCGCAATGGCCGAAGATCTCCAAGGCAATCCAGGACGCCATCCAGGCAGCACTGACCGGCCAGATGAGCCCGAAAGACGCGCTCGACCAGGCAGCTGACAAGATCAAGGCAGTACTAGGCTGATCGTTGGCTGCGAGCGAGCCGCTTGCTCCCTCTTCTCCCCAGCGGGGAGAAGAGAAACCGGAAGCAACGCGTCTTTTAACCGGATGAACCTCGATTCATCCCATCATTTCCTCCCGGCAGGGGCCGTCTTCCGCATCATGCGCCAGGCGGCCCCGTTCGGAGTATCGGAGGACGCATGAAGAGGATCCTGATGAGCGTCAGGGACGGTCGCGGTTTCGATATCGTGCTGGTCGCTTTCCCGCTTGGTTTTCTGTTCCTGATGGCGGGGCTGCCGCTGATCTACAATGTCGTGATGAGTTTCCAGGAGGTCGACATGTTCAGCCTCGGGACCTTCTCGCGTCCCTTCGTCGGATTCAAGAATTATACCGACCTCTTCGCACAGCCGGAAACGCTGTCGATCCTCTACAACACCGTCATCTTCGTCGTCGGCTCCATCGCCGGCCAGTTCCTGATCGGCTTCAGCCTGGCGCTGTTCTTCTGGGTCAATTTTCCCGGCGCCTCATGGATGCGCGGCCTGTTCCTCGTCTCTTGGGTGATGCCGGGCCTCGTCGTCGGCGCCATCTGGAACTGGATTCTCTCGGGCGATTTCGGCGTGCTGAACTTCATTCTGAAGGAAAGTGGCATCATCTCCGGCAACATCTTCTGGCGCTCGGACCCGCATTATTCGCTCTATGCCGTCATCATCGCGAATGTCTGGCTCGGCACCTCGTTCAACATGATCCTGCTTTCCGTCGGCCTCGCCGGCATTCCCGCCGATCTCTACGAAGCGGCCGAACTCGACGGTGCCAATATCTGGCAGCGCTTCTGGACGATCACGCTGCCGATGATGCGCTCGACCATCGGCGCCATCATCGCGCTTGGCCTGATCTTCACCTTGCAACAGTTCGATCTTTTCGCCGCGATTACGTCGGGCGGGCCGAACAACTCGTCGAACGTCACGCAATACTGGGCCTGGGATCTCTCCTTCCGGCAATACGACTTCGCTAAGGGCGCAACGATCTCCGTCATCATGATCGTCTTCGTCATGTTCGCGTCCGTCGTCTATGTCCGGTCCACACGCCACGAGGTGCGCGGATGAATACGACGAACCGCGATCGCCTAATGCTCGCAATGTCGGTCGTCATGGCGGCGATCTATCTGTTCCCGCTCTACTGGATGTACATCACCGCGCTGAAAGGCGGCTCGGAGATGTTCGCGACGCCGCCGAGCTTCTGGCCGGCTGCACCCCAATGGGGCACCTATGCCTATGTCTGGGAAAGCCGGGATATGGGCCGCTATCTCTGGAACTCGCTGGTCATCGCTCTCGGCTCCATGGCACTCATCACCCTGCTTGGCGTCGGCTGCGCCTATGTGCTCGCCAGATACCGCAATGTCTGGGTGGATATCGGTCTGTTCCTGATCCTGATGCTGCAGGTCCTGCCGGCATCGCTGATGATCACGCCAATCTTCGTCGGCTTTTCGCAGATCGGCATGCTGAATTATCCACGGCTTGCCGTCATCATTGCGGTCGCGGCAAAGAGCATGCCCTTCTTCGTCATCCTGGTGCGCGCCACCTTCATGAGCGTTCCCCAGGAACTGGAGGAGGCGGCCCTGGTAGATGGCAATTCGCGCGTCGGCGCCTTCTTCAACATCGTGCTGCCGCTCGCCCGCAACGGCATCCTGGTCAGTGCCATCCTGATCTTCATGCAGGCCTTCGGCGAATTCGTCTATTCGAAGTCGATGATCCAGGCGGTTGATCTTCAGCCGGCAAGCGTCGGCCTCAATTCCTTCATGGGGCCGAACACCAACGAGTGGAACAACATCATGGCCTACGCCACGATGTATGTGACGCCGATCCTTGCCATCTTCGTTCTCTTGCAGCGCCGCATCGTATCCGGCCTCACCTCTGGAGCCCTCAAATGACCACACAGATCGAGCTCAGAGGCGTCAACAAATATTACGGCGCCTTCCACGCCCTGAAGAATATCGACCTCTCGATCGCCAAGGGCACCTTCGTCGCGCTCGTCGGCCCCTCGGGCTGCGGCAAGTCCACGCTGCTGCGCTCGCTTGCCGGCCTCGAAAGCATTTCGTCGGGCGATCTCAGGATTGCCGGCGAACTGATGAACGGCGTGCCGCCGCGCAAGCGCGACGTCGCCATGGTGTTCCAGTCCTATGCTCTTTATCCGCATATGACGGTCGAGGAAAACCTCACCTACAGCCTGCGCATCCGCGGCATCGCCAGGGCCGAGGCCAAGAAGGCGGCCGAGGACGTAGCGGCGACAACAGGTCTTTCGCATCTCCTGAAGCGCTATCCGCGCGAGCTTTCCGGCGGTCAGCGCCAGCGTGTCGCCATGAGCCGCGCGATCATCCGCCATCCCAAGGCCTTCCTGTTCGACGAGCCGCTATCCAATCTCGATGCTGCGCTGCGCGTCCACATGCGCAAGGAAATCCGGTCGCTGCACGACCGGCTGAACGCAACCTTCGTCTACGTCACACACGACCAGGTCGAAGCGATGACGATGGCCGACCATGTGGTGGTGATGCGCGACGGCATCATCGAACAGCAGGGCGCGCCGCTCGACCTCTACGACCGCCCGGCGAACCGGTTTGTTGCCGGTTTCATTGGCTCGCCGGCCATGAATTTCATTCCCGCGATCGTCGCGGAAGGCGGCCAGAGCCTTATCCTGGATTTCGGCGCAGTGAAGCAGACGCTTGCGATCACCCGCGCCATCGAGCCCGGACGTAAGCTCATCGCCGGCATCCGGCCGGAACATATCGGCGTCGTCGAGGCCGGACATGGTAGCTTCGATGTGCCGATTGCATTCGTCGAATCGACCGGCTCCTCGACCTTCATCGTCGCGGAGACCCAGCCGGAACTGACGATCGTCGAGACGCGCCGCGACAGGGTCAAGGCAGGAGACATGATCGGACTTTCGGTCGATCCGGACCAGATCCATCTCTTCGACGCGTCGACGGATCACGTCATATAAAGGCCCCAGCCCGTCGGCTTGGAATTGCCATAAATCGAACCCGTTGACGCCGTCGAGCCAGATCTCGAAAGCGTCACCGGCGACTGGCTGCGCGACAAGCTCGACCCGACGATCGCCTGAGGGCCTGTCCGGTCGAGTTTCGATCGGACCGCAAGAAAAACAAATCCCGCACGATCAACGCTGTTGACAACGGGGCGCAATCGATATTGTCTTGTAAAGCGCTTTACTAAACCGCTTTACAATAGGTCCAATCAATGGCCAAGGGAACGACACCAAGTCTGAAGGATGTTGCAGCCGCGGCCAACGTGTCGGTCACGACAGTGTCGCGTTTCGTCAACGGAAGCCTCGATCTTCCCTTTCAGACCAAGAAGCGCATCGAGGATGCGATCAAGACGCTGAACTACCGGCCGAACCCGCATGCGCGTCGCTTAAGCAGGGGGCGCTCGGACACGATCGGCCTCGTCGTGCCCGATATCGCCAACCCTTTCTTCGCGACCCTTGTCGCCGCCGTCGAGCAGGCGGCCGATGAAAAGAAGCTTGCGGTCTCGTTGCACGCCACGCTCAACCGGCCGGGGCGCGAGATCGAATATCTGCAACTGATCGAGCGCAATCACGTCGACGGCCTGATCTTCGTCACCAACCATCCCGACGACGGTGCGCTCGCTGCCCTCATCAACGGCAGCGGCAAGGTCATCATCGTCGATGAGGACATTCCGGATTCGAAGGCGCCGAAGCTGTTCTGCGACAATGAGCAGGGCGGTTATCTCGCCGGCCAGCACCTGGCCGAGCAAGGCCATCGCCACGTCCTCTTCATCGGCGGCGACGAGCGCATGATCAGCGCCCGCAGGCGTTATGACGGCCTGTTGAAGGCGCTGAGGGAGCGGCATGGCGAGGAAGCCCGGGCCGACCGCTATGCCGGCGAATACACCATCGAATACGGCCGTGCGGCGGCGCTCGAATATCTCGCCGGAGACCGAGAGGCGACGGCGATCTTCGCCAGCTCCGACGAGATCGCCATCGGGCTCGTCGAGGTCTTCGGCAGCCGGGGCGTCTCGATCCCCGGCGACATCTCGGTCATCGGCTTCGACGATGTCGGCCCGCTTCATCTTTTTGCGCCGCCGCTGACGGCGATCCGCCAGCCGGTGCGCCAGATCGGCCGGCGATCGCTGGAGCTGCTTCTGGAAACCAATTGGCACGAGTGGAAACCATCCGCTTCGGAGGAACTGGTGCCTGTCGAAATCGTGGTGCGGAACTCCGTTGCGCCGCCTGCGAAATAATAATCAGCAACGTCAAAAAACCAAAAGAGGATGAGAACATGACACTGAATTTGACAAGACGAACGATGATCGCAGCCGCCGGCTTTACGGCATTGACCTTCATCGGCCTGTCCAGCGCTGAGGCGCAGGAAAAGAAGACGGTCGCACTGGTGCAGATCAACCAGCAGGCGCTTTTCTTCAACCAGATGAATGAGGGCGCCCAGAAGGCGGCCGATGCTGCCGGCGTCAAGCTGGTGATCTTCAACGCCAACAACGAGACGACGGCGCAAAACAGCGCCATCGAAACCTACGTCCAGGAAAAGGTCTCCGGCCTTGCTGTCGTGGCGATCGACGTCAACGGCATCATGCCGGCCGTCAAGCAGGCGGCCGATGCCGGCATTCCCGTCGTCGCCATTGACGCCATCCTGCCTGATGGCCCGCAGAAGGCGCAGATCGGCGTGGACAATGCCGCAGCCGGCGCCGACATGGGCAAATACTTCCTCGACTACGTCAAGGCGAACATGGGCGGCAAGGCCAAGCTCGGCGTCGTCGGCGCCTTGAACTCGTTCATCCAGAACATCCGCCAGGACGGCTTCGAGAAGACCCTGAAAGGCGTCGACGGCATTGAAATGGCCGGCGTCGTCGACGGGCAGAACATCCAGGACAACGCCCTTGCGGCGGCTGAAAACCTGATCACCGCCAATCCCGACCTGACCGCGATCTACGCCACCGGCGAGCCGGCCCTGATGGGGGCGATCGCCGCCGTCCAGAGCCAGGGCAAGCAGGACAAGATCAAGGTGTTCGGCTGGGATCTGACTGCCGAAGCCATTGCCGGCATCGATGCCGGCTTCGTCGTCGCCGTCGTCCAGCAGGATCCGGCCGCGATGGGCGGTGCCGCCGTCGACGCGCTCGTCAAGGCCTCGGCCGGCGAAGCCGTCACCAAGACGATCTCGGTGCCGATCACCATCGTGACCAAGGAGAATGTCGAGCCATACCGGGCCGTCTTCAAATGATCGAGAGCGGACAGCGTGACATCGCTGCCGCCGGTTCCGGAGGGGTCGCACCCTCCGGAACCGGCACATCCGGCGGCACCCGATCCGACCCGCGCATCTCGCTGCGCGGCATCCGCAAGTCCTTCGGCTCGCACCAGGCGTTGCGCGGCGTCGATCTCGACATCTTCCCCGGGGAATGCCTGGGCCTCGTCGGCGATAACGCCGCCGGCAAATCGACGCTGACGAAGATCATCTCGGGAACCTACATTCCCGATGCCGGCACCATCACCATGGAAGGTGAGGAGGTTCGCTTCTCCGGCCCCGCGGACGCGCGTGGCAGAAATATTGAAATGGTGTTCCAGGATCTCAGCCTCTGCGACCATATCGATGTCGTCGGCAATCTCTTCCTCGGCCGCGAACTCAGTCGCGGGCCGTTTCTCGACACCAGGACGATGCTGTCCGAAGCCCGCAAGATGCTGGATTCGCTTGAGATCCGCATCCCGAGGCTGACCGGGAAGGTCGCCCAGCTTTCCGGCGGGCAGCGTCAGGCGATCGCGATCGCACGCGCCGCCTCCTTCAAGCCGAAGGTGCTGATCATGGATGAGCCGACGTCCGCACTTGCCGTCGCCGAGGTCGAGGCGGTTCTGGCCCTGATCAACCGCGTCAAGGCAAATGGGGTTTCGGTGATCCTCATCACCCACCGGCTGCAGGATCTCTTCCGGGTCTGTGACCGCATTGCGGTGATGTACGAGGGCACGAAGGTGGCCGAACGGCAGATCGGCAGCACCAATCTCGAAGATCTCGTCAGGCTGATCGTCGGTGAAGGAGCCAGGCAATGACGGCTTATACGGAACGCGGCCACGGCTCGCGCGTCGCCGATTTCTTCGGTGAACACGCACAGGTCCTGTCGATCGCCATTTTCTTCCTCGCCTGCATGATTTTCTTCTCGATCGGCAGCGAAACCTTCTTCACGCTCGGCAACATCCTGAACATCGTGCGCCAAGCCGCTCCCATCCTGATCGTCGCCATCGCCATGACCTTCGTCATCATCACCGGCGGCATCGATCTTTCGGTCGGCTCGCAGGTCGCGCTCGTCAATGCGGTCGCGGCGATCATCATGGCGATGGGTGTTCCCTGGCCGTCGGTCGTCATCGGCATGATCGTGCTCGGCGGCTTCATGGGGCTGGTGCAGGGCTGGTTTACCGCCTATCAGGGCATCCCGGCCTTCATCGTCACGCTTGCCGGCCTCTCGATCCTGCGCGGCCTGGCGCTCTATCTGACCCAGGGCTATTCGATTCCGATCAAGGATGCGCCGGGCTTCTTCGCGCTCGGTCGGGGCGAAATCCTCAGCTTCCCGATCCCAGCGGTCATTGCCGTCGCCATCGCCATTCTCGGCTATGTCGTCATCACCGCGACCAAATATGGCCGGCAGGTCGTGGCGGTCGGCTCCAATGCAGAGGCGGCGCGGCGCGTCGGCATGCCCGCCAAATGGATCATCGCCTCGGTCTATATCATCTCCGGCGTCGCCTGCGCCGTCGCCGGCCTGCTGATCGCCGCTCGCCTCGGCTCCGGTTCGTCCAATGCCGCCGTCGGTTTCGAGCTGCAGGTAATCGCCGCCGTGGTGCTCGGCGGAACGTCGCTGATGGGCGGACGCGGCACCATCCTCGGCACCGTGCTTGGCACGCTGACCATCGCCGTCATCGGCAACGGCCTGATCCTGATGCACATATCGCCGTTCTTCACCCAGATCGTCACCGGCGCCATCATCCTCGTCGCCATCTGGCTGAATACGCGCATCTTCACGGCCAATTTCCATTTCCGGTTGGGCAGGAAAGGATGAAGCGATGAGCGAGCAGACAACAGAAAGCCTGTCCGAAGCGCATGTCCGCTCCGGCAAGGTGATGACCGTCACCGGCCCCGTTTCGGCGGATGCACTCGGCGTGACACTGATGCACGAGCATATCCTCAACGACTGCCGCTGCTGGTGGCATGCGCCGAAGACGCCGGAACGGCAATATCTCGCCGAAAGCTTCGTCTGCATGGAGATCCTCGGTGAACTCCGGCAGGACCCCTTCGTCAACAAGCACAATATCACGCTGGATGACGAACGTCTGGCAGTGACAGAACTCAAGGATTTCGCCGCGGCGGGCGGGCGCACCGTGGTGGAACCGACCTGCAAGGGCATCGGCCGTGATCCCCTGGCGCTCCAGCGCATCTCGAAAGCATCCGGTCTCAACATCGTGATGGGGGCGGGTTATTACCTCGGCTCCTCACATCCTGAAGGCGTCGCCGCGATGAGCGTCGACGAGATCGCGGGTGAAATCGTCCGCGAGGCGAGGGAAGGGGTCGACGGCACCGGCGTCAGGATCGGCCTGATCGGCGAGATCGGCGTCTCCTCGGATTTCACCGCTGAGGAGGAGAAGTCGCTGCGCGGTGCGGCACGCGCACAGGTGCTGACCGGGCTTCCGCTGATGGTGCATCTGCCGGGCTGGTTCCGTCTCGGCCACCGCGTGCTCGACGTGGTGGCGGAGGAGGGGGCGGATCTCCGCCACACCGTGCTTTGCCATATGAATCCGTCGCATGACGACATCGCCTACCAGAGCGAGCTGGCGGAGCGTGGCGCCTTCATCGAATACGACATGATCGGCATGGATTTCTTCTATGCCGACCAGCAGGTGCAATGCCCGAGCGACGAGGAGGCGGCGCGTGCGATCGTGCGTCTCGTCGAGGCCGGTTATCTCGACCGGGTTCTTCTGTCGCACGACGTCTTTCTGAAGATGATGCTGACGCATTATGGCGGCAATGGCTACGCCTATATCCTCCGCCACTTCCTTCCCCGTCTTCAGCGGCACGGCCTCGACAGGACGGTTCTCGACGAAATGATGCGCAGCAATCCGCGCCGCGTCTTTCATGCCGGAGCTTAGCTCCATCAATTCAATCGATCACAGGTACCGCAGACCATGACAAAAAAAATCCTCCTTGTCGGCGAGAGCTGGGTCAGCTCCGCCACGCATTACAAAGGCTTCGACCAGTTCGGCAGCGTCACCTTCCATCTCGGCGCCGAACCGCTGGTCAAGGCGCTCGCCGGCAGCGCCTTCGAGCTCACCTATATGCCGGCGCACGAGGCAGTGGAGAAATTCCCCTTCGAGATGGCCGGGCTCGATGCCTATGACGCCATCATTCTCTCCGATATCGGCGCCAACTCGCTGCTGCTGCCACCGGATGTGTGGCTGCATTCGCGCACCGTGCCGAACCGCCTGAAGCTTCTGAAGGCGTGGGTGGAGAAGGGCGGCGGCCTGCTGATGGTCGGCGGCTACTTCTCCTTCCAGGGCATCGACGGCAAGGCGCGCTGGCGGCGCACCCCCGTCGAAGACACGCTGCCCGTCACCTGCCTGCCGTATGACGACCGCGTCGAAATTCCCGAGGGCACCGTTGCTGAGGTCGTGAAGCCGGAGCATCCCACGATGCAGGGTCTCGAAGGCGCCTGGCCCGTGCTTCTCGGCGTTAACGAGGTCGAAGTGCGAGACCGTGCCGATGTCGAGATCGTCGCGCGCCTGCCGGAGGATCAGGGCGGCCATCCGCTGCTCGTCGTCGGCACGTACGGCACTGGGCGGACGGCAGCCTGGACGTCCGATATCGGCCCGCACTGGCTCTCGCCCGCGTTCTGCGAATGGGAAGGCTATGGCCGGCTCTGGAAGAACATCCTCGGCTGGCTCACCGAAAAGCAGGCGTGATTTCAGCGCGCGGCAGGAATTGGAAAGGGAATGACATGCAGGAAATTTCGGACAGGCCGTCCAACGCCATCAGGGATATCTTCGGCAGGGACAAGGTTCTGATCGGCATGATCCATTGCCCGGCCTTTCCGGGCGCGCCGCGCTACCGGGGGGCTGCGATGGATGCGATCTACGACGCGTGTATGCGCGACGCCGAAGCTTGCGTGGAAGGCGGCCTGCATGGGCTGATCATCGAAAATCACGGCGATGTGCCGTTCTCGAAGCCCGAGGATATCGGCCCCGAGACGACCGGCTTCATGTCCATCGTCACCGACCGGATCGCGCGCGCCGCCGGCATTCCGCTTGGTGTCAACGTGCTGGCCAACGCACCGATTCCAGCCTTCGCCATTGCCATGGCGGGTGGCGCCAAATTCATCCGCGTCAATCAATGGGCCAATGCCTATGTCGCCAATGAAGGCTTCATGGAGGGCAGGGCGGCCGAGGCCATGCGCTACCGCTCGCTGTTGAGGGCCGAGCACATCAAGGTCTTTGCCGACAGCCACGTCAAGCATGGCAGCCACGCCATCGTCGCCGACCGCTCGATCCAGGAACTGACGCGCGATCTCGCCTTCTTCGATGCCGACGGCGTCATCGCCACCGGCCAGCGAACCGGCAATTCGGCAACGATGGAAGAAATCGAGGAGATCGGTGCGGCGACACACCTGCCGCTGCTCGTCGGCTCCGGCGTCAACAAGGACAATATCGTCGATATTCTCGCCCGCACCAACGGCGTCATCGTTGCGTCTTCGTTGAAGCACGGCGGCGTCTGGTGGAACCCGGTCGACGTCGAGCGGGTGCGCGCCTTCCGGGCGGCGGCCGAACCGGGACTGGAGGGCTGAGCATGGCGGCAGAGAGCCTTTCGGCCCGCATCCTGCGCGAGAACGATGCTGTCTTCCGGACGATGCTGAGCCACCGCTTCGTCGAGGACGTCAAGAACGACAGGCTGAGCAAGGCGGCTTTCGAACGTTATCTCGTCTATGAAGGGGCCTTCGTCGACAGCGCCATCTCGATCTTCGCCTATGCGGCGGCGACCGCCAAGACGATGATGCAGAAGCGTTGGCTGATCGCGGTTCTCGATGCGCTCGCCAACGAGCAAATCGCCTATTTCGAGCGCACCTTCGCCAGCCGCGGCATCGATCCCTCGTCCTTCGATACCGGCATCGCCGAGGTCGAGGCCTTTCGCACCGGCATGTTGGAGATCGCCCGCCAAGGCGGTTTCCTCGACACGGTCGCGGCGATGTTTGCGGCCGAGTGGATGTATTGGACCTGGTCGAAGGCGGCGGCCAGTTGCCCGATCAGCGATCCGCTCTTGAAAGAATGGGTCGACCTGCATGTCGATCCGAACTTCGCCGCCCAGGCGCAATGGCTGAAGAATGAACTCGACATCGCCGGAGAAACGCTGGAAGAGGATGAAAAAGCGCGGCTCAGCGCGATCTTCGGCCGGGCGATGCAGCTCGAGGTCGATTTTCACGATGCGCCTTACCTTTAGCCTCACCTTGCGAAAGCGGATGCATGCGCGCCTACATAATCGGTAACGTCGCCATCGACGAAACCATCGCCGTTTCCGAACTTCCCGTCATCGGCGCCTCCATCCTGGGCAATGCCGGGGGTAGCGATCTCGGCGGCAAGGGCACGAACCAGGCTGTCGTCATGGCCCGCTGCGGCGTTCCGACAACGCTGGTGGCGCCTATCGGCAGGGATGCGAGGGCCGATACGATACGCCATTACCTCGCAGACGAGCCGCTTCGGAGCGAACTGATCGAAATGAAAGATGCATCGAGCGACGTCTCGATCATCTTCCGGCTGCCGGGCGGCGAAAATGCCATCGTCACGACGACGCAATCGGCGCAAAGCCTGTCCCTCTTCGATGTCAGGCGTATCCTGTCGACGGCCGGCTCCGGCGATCTGATGATGCTGCAAGGCAATCTGTCCGACCAGACGACCCGCGACATCCTGGAGCATGCAAGAGCGATCGGCATGGTCACCGCCTTCAATCCCTCGCCGGTGCGCTCCTATTTCTCCGATCTCTGGGATCTGATCGACATCGCCTTCCTGAACAAGGGCGAGGCGCAGGCCCTGACGGGAACGACGGGCAGGGATGCTGCCGAATATCTTCTGAGCCGGGGGCTGCGCGAAATCGTCCTGACGCTGGGCGGCGACGGCGCGACGCTCGTGAACCGGCACGATAGTATCGAAGTGCCCGCCCAGATCTGCGATGTTGTGGATACAACGGGCGCAGGCGATACCTTCATGGCCGCAGCACTTGCATCCTGCGCGCTGCGCGGGCAGCGGCTGGACAGGCTAGCCATCGAACACGCAGTTGCAGCCGCAGCCATCACCGTCTCAAGACATGGAACAAGAAAGGCATTTCCGACCATTTCCGAGCTTGAAGCGATCCTGAGATAGCCGCTCGGTGTGGCTTGCAGCTTCATAAAACCATCATCAGCCTCTGCGAAGGGATGGGCTCCTTGCGATTCACTCCGTCATATCAGCAGCATCCGGACTTTTCTCATGACAACTTCCCCGATTTCCGCGCGTCTTTCCCCGACCGCCTCCTCCCGCCTCGTCGTGCTTGCCGAAACGGTATTGAAGGCGGGCGAAACCGCCCGCGGCTCCCTGCGGCGACGAACGTCGGCAGAAATGCTCGCCAAGGCGCCGCGCGATTATCAGACCGAAATCGATGTTGCCGTCGAGCGAATCATCGTCGACGAGATGACGAAGGCCTTCCCGGACTATGCCATCCAGGGCGAGGAAGCCGTCGGCAACCGCACGGCGGGTCCGGAAACGCCAATCATCTACATCGACCCGATCGACGGCACGACCAATTACGCCTGGGGCATTCCGCATTTCGGCATGACGATCTCGATCGTCGAAGGCGGCAGGCTCGTCATGGGCGTCGTTTATGATGCCATGCAGGACGAGCTGTTCAGCGCCGAGATCGGCGGCGGCGCCTATCTGAACGGCGAGCGCATCCGCTGCGCCGATGTCGGCGACATCGAAAATGTGCTCGTTGGCGCCGGCCTGCCGATCCCGGGCCAGCTCAAGGCGGTTTCCGAAGAGATCTATTTCGATGCGATCAAACGCCTGATGGCGAATACGGCAGGCGTGCGCCGCCTCGGCTCGGCGGCACTGTCGATCGCCTATGTCGCCTGCGGCCGGCTGGACGGGTTCTTCGAAGACGGGCTGTCTCTCCACGATTTCGGCGCCTCGGCGCTGATGGTCGAAGAGGCGGGCGGCATCGTCACCCGTTTTTCCGGCGCTAAGGTTGTCGGAAAGAGCGATATCCTGGCCGCCAGCAAGGCGTTACATCCATGGCTGCTGGGAGGCTTCCAGATCAAGACATGAACCGGCGCATTCCGGTGCAATCATCCCGCTTCCGCATGAGCGGATGCCAAGCCGACAACTGTGTTGGCGCGGTGCTAGAGCATGATGTCTATGGGCGGATTTCGGACGACATCATGCTCTACTCTTTGATTTGAACGCCGAACCGGGACAACTAAGCGGCCAATGCTTTGTCGTCGTCAGCGAACATTCTGGTCAAGCTGAGAAAGTAAATCATCCCAGACTGGTGAGTGATAATTCCTTCACAGTATGAGCGGTCCGGCGAACTGACAATCTCTGGAGCCTGTTGCAGATCATCGGCGTTGATCGAAAGCATATCGGTGACCTGATCCACCATTAGGCCGATCGGTTTGCCGTGAACTTCCGCGACCACGATTGCACTGCGTTCGGTCGCTTCCGACGACGGCATCCCCAGCTTGCGACATAAGTCGATTGTGGGAATGACGACGCCTCGCAAGTTAATGATACCGACCATTTCCGGCGGCGCATGCGGGATCGGCGTCGAAGCCGCCCATCCACGTATCTCTCGAATGGAGGTGGTCTCGATGCAGAAGCTCTGACCATTCAATTGGAATGCAATGATTTCAAGAGACGTACGTCCCTCGCGATTTTTGGATATCGACGCCATCAAAACTCCTCCCAGCTGTCGCCGCCTTTAAGCGCGCCATTCCCGTTGAATGCTCGGGCCACCTTCGCCGTCATCTGACGGGCTGGCGACGGCATAGCCCGCAAATGCCGGTCGGCTGCAACCGGGGCAGCACGAGATGCACCGGCACCTGTCCCGATGTTGAACTGACCGAGGAGATCGAAGAGCTGCTCTGCTTCCTTGGCAAGGCTATGCGCCGAGGCCGTCGTCTCCTCGACCATGGCGGCATTCTGCTGTGTGCCCTGGTCCATCGTGTTGACGGCGGTGTTGATTTCCTTGAGACCCGTTGCCTGCTCTTTGGAGGCTTCGACGATGGCGCCGACATTACCGTCGACTTGCACGACTTGGGTCACGATTTCCTGCAATGCCTTGCCGGTATTACCAACCAAGGCAACCCCGCTTTTGACGTGTTCGTTCGAGGCATTGATCAGCTCTTTGATCTCCTTTGCCGCCTTGGCCGATCGCTGGGCGAGTTCGCGAACTTCCTGGGCAACGACGGCGAACCCCTTGCCAGCGTCGCCGGCTCGGGCCGCTTCGACGCCGGCATTGAGCGCCAGAAGATTAGTCTGGAAAGCGATCTCGTCGATCACGCCGATAATGTTGGCGATCTCGCCGGCGGACTTTTCGATCTTGCCCATCGCATCCACGGCTTGACTGACAATGTTGCCAGAATTCTCCGCGTTCTCCTTGGTCTTGCGAACAAGCTGCCCTGCTTCCTGGGCGCGGGAACTGGAATCAGCGACGGTGGTTGTGATCTCCTCAAGCGCTGCGGCCGTCTCCTCGACGGAAGCAGCCTGCTGCTCGGTACGCTTGGAGAGATCGTTCGAGGCAGATTGTATTTGTTGCGATGCCGCAGCGATGGCGCCAGCGTTCTGCGAGATTGTCTGCAATGTAACGCGAAGCTTCGATGAAGCGTCGTTAAAATCAGCGCGCAGCTTCTCCAAGGTGGGCAGGAAGGGCAGGGCGATGGTCTGAGTCAGATCGCCTTCTGATAAAGCCTTCAGCGCTCCCGCGAGTTGGTCGACATTTCCGACGCGCGTGGTGACATCGGTCGCAAATTTGACGACCTTGAACACTTTGCCGTTCATGTCAAAGATCGGATTGTACGATGCCTGGATATGGACCTTCTTGCCGCCCTTGCCGATACGCAAGAACTCATCCGCAACGAATTCTCCCGCGGCAAGCCTCGTCCAGAACCGACGATAATCTTCACTGTTGCTATAGCTTGGCTCACAGAACATGGAGTGATGTTTGCCCTGGATTTCCGTCAGCTCATAGCCGAGTGTCGTCAGGAAATTGTCATTTGCATTGACGATTTCGCCTTTCGGAGTGAACTCGATGACCGCCTGGGCGCGCGAAATGGCGTTCAGCTTACCGCCATCTTCGGCCGCCTTCAGCTTCTGCGCGGTGATATCGGTCGCGAATTTGACGACCTTATAGGGTTTGCCACCGCTAAAGACCGGGTTGTAGGAGGCTTCGATCCAGACCTCCGTGCCGTCCTTGCGAATGCGCTTATACTGCCGTTGATCGAACTCACCGCGCGCCAGTTTTGCCCAGAAGTCTCTGTAGTCGGAGCTGGCTGCTTCTGCCGGATCGACGAAGAGGCGATGATGTTGACCAACGATTTCAGAAAGCTGATAACCGAGCGCCCGGCAAAAGTTTTCATTCGCGAAGATGATTGAACCGTCAAGCTTGAACTCGATGATCGCCTGAGATTTGCTCATCGCTTCGAGAACGGCCTTTGCATCGGCGCCAGCGCCAAATCCCAACATTCATTCCTCCAACGTTTCAGAATGGGCCGTTAACGCGTGCGGAAACCCATCAAATACCATTACTTTTGGTAGTGCTAATTCTTAAATAAAGACGTTTATAATATGTAAATGTACTAATGCACTCGTGTAAAATTCCTTCATTTCTGTTTGAATTTTTTCAGATAATCGAAATGGCGGTCGCCCCGCACAACCGCGGATACACAAAAAGACCACGGAAAACGCGGACTAAACTTTAACTTTAGTTCGAAACATCAGACCTGGCATCAGATCACACGGCGTGAGCTGGCGTAGTCAACAGCTTGAAGCGCCGTTCATGCCGAATCAAAGGCATCTATGTGTGCGACTTAGTGCGGTCGCCGAGGTACTGCGGCATGATCTGCAACTCGGCGTGGACAAGCTCGTTGTCGCGGAAGATGAAAAAGCCGGCGAAGCTCGGCTCGACTCTCATCCCGGCCCGGATCTGATCATCCGGTGCCACCATCGCCTTCAGGCGGGTGCCGTCGGCAAGATCGACATCGACCATCTTGTGGGTGCCGAAATCGACGACGCGATGGACTGTCGCAGCATCGACCCGGCCCGAGGGACGGATCGTCAGCGCTTCCGGGCGGGCGGCCAGCGTCACCGGCCCGTCCTCGACGGGAACCGCAAGCGGAAAGAGCGGATGCTCGCAAACGCCGTTCCGGGTGTTGCTCTGGACGAAATTCATCGAGCCGATGAAGCCGGCGACGAAGGCTGTCTGCGGCTGCCGGTAGATGGTGCTTGGCGGCGCGATCTGTTCGGTGCCTCCGTCGCGCATGACGACGATGCGGTCGGCGAGCGCTAAAGCCTCGTCCTGGCCGTGGGTGACGAAGAGCGTGGTGATGCCGAGGCGCTGCTGGATATCGCGCACTTCCTCCCGCAGCCTTTCGCGCAGATGCTGGTCAAGGCTGGCGAAGGGCTCGTCGAGCAAAAGGATCTTCGGCTCGAGCACCAGCGAGCGGGCAAGCGCGACACGCTGCTGCTGGCCGCCGGAGAGTTGCGTCGTCATCCGGCGGCCGTAATCGGCAAGACCGACAAGCGCCAGTGCAGCCTCGACACGCTCACGGATTTCCGCTTTCGGCAGCCGGCGGAGCTTCAGGCCAAAGGCGATGTTGTTGAAGACATCCATGTGCGTCCAGAGCGCATGGCTCTGGAACACCATGCCGGTCGGGCGCCGCTCGGGCGGCAGCGTTGTCACATCCTTCGCATCGATGCGGATCGTTCCGCTGCTCGGGCGCTCGAAGCCGCCGATCATTCTGAGTAGCGTCGACTTGCCGGAACCGGATGGGCCGAGCAGGCAGACGAGCTCGCCGTCGCCCACTTCGAGCGAGAAGTCGCGAACGGCAAAGGTGGTCCCGAACAGCTTCGAAACGCCCTCGATCGAAAGATGTGCCATTCTCAAACCCTTCCTTGAACTGACCTCATGCGCCGAAGCCCCTCGCAAAGGCGCCGGTACCGATCACGCGGCGCGCAAACATCAGCGCGATAAAGGACGGCACCCACAGCATGACTGACAGTACGGCGCCGTATTGCACGACGATCTGGTTGTTGATGAAGCTGATCATCAGCACCGGCATGGTGCGAATCTCGGGCGCACCGATCAGCCAGGCGCCTTCGGTCTCGTAGAAGGTGCCGACGAAGGTCAAAAGCAGTGCGGCTGATATCGTCGGTGCGGCCTGCGGCAGGGTGATCGACCAGAAGACGCGCAGCGGTGTGGCACCCGCATCGCGCGCCGCCTCTTCCATGCGCCGGTCGACATTCTGGAAGGCTGCGACCGGAATCCAGATCATCAGCATCAGCGTGCCGACCAGCTGGATCAGCACGACGCCCCAGAAGGTGCTGATCAGGCCGAGCTGCAGGAAGATGCCGGCAATGGCAACGAGCAGGCCGAATTTCGGAAAGGCATGCGATGCGAGGAACGACAGAAACAGGACGTTCCTGCCGGGAAAACGCATGCGCGCGAAGGCGTAAGCCGCGGGAAGGCAGATCACAGCGGAAAGAATTGTCACCGTCGTCGTCAACCGCAGGCTGAGGAAGAGCGCGTCCCAGACATCCGGACGTGCCAGCGTCTGGCCCCAGAAACGCAGGCCGAATTGCTGCGGGATCACCGATGGATAACGCCAGACCTCGGTGAAAGCCCATGTTCCGACGACGATCAGCGGCAGCGCGATGAACAGCGTCAGCAGGCACGCGAAGAGCAAGCCGATCCAGTCGAATCGCAGGCCGAAGCTCGATCTGCCGGCACTCACGGCTGGGCCTCGCGGTTGCGGGCGATCGACCTGATATAGAAGATACCGAAGACCAGGCAGAAGCCGAATGTGATGACGGCCTGGGTCATGGCGTTCAGCGGGTCGTTCATGTCGGCGAAGGTGCGCTGCATGAACGGCCCCATCATCTCCGGCGACGCCGAGCCGAGCACATAGGGCAGGGTGAAGGCGGAGAAGATGCCGAGCACAGCGAAGGACGCGGTCACCAGCAGGGAATTGCCCATGCGCGGAAGAATGATCGAGATGAACAGCCGGAGCGGGCCTGCGCCGACATCGCGAGCGGCCTCGATCACACTGTTCGAAATGGAGGAGAGCCCCGCCGTTAGCATCAGCACCGTCAGGGGAAGATTGTCCCAGACGAGGCCGATGACCGGTCCCCACGGCGTCAGATAGGGCGTGCGCAGCTTCGGCAGGCTGACGGCGTTCAGCAAAAGATCGACGGTGCCGTTTGGCCCGATCGTCCTGATCAGCGCATAGGCGAGAATGATCGACGGCACGAACATCGGGAAGATCGCAAGAGCCTGCACATAGGCGGCAAGGCGCCCTTGCGAGAACCGGAGGTAAAGCGCGATCGGAAGGCCGATCGCCAGAAGCAGAATGCCGCAGACGGCGGTGGTCCAGAGCGTCAGCCACAAATTGCCGAGGCTGTAGCCGTCGGTGAAGAAGAAGCGATAGGAGGCAAGTGAGAATTCCGTCGCGCCGTCAGGGCCTCGAACGAAGATCGTGCCGACGACCGCCGAAAGGATCGGAAAGACGATCAGCCATGCGAGCAGGAGGACCGGTAGGGCAACGAGAAGGAGCCCGATCGAGCTCCCCCTGTTGATGGACCGGTGACGGCGCAGAACCGCCGGCGCAGTGTCAGCGGACATCAGGTGCGGCTGATGCTTGGCGCAACATTGCGGTACCAGCCGTCGGCGATCGCCTTTTCCCAATCGCCGCCCGGGAAAGTCGGGATGGTCGACGGAATGACGTCGGCATATTTCTTGCGGAGGTCGTCGGAGATGTGATCCCAAGAGATGGCGGGGAAGCCGCCGATCTCGGTAATGATCGCTTCCTGCATTTCCTTCGTCAGCATGAATGCGGCAAGCTTCAGCGCCGCATCCTTGTTGGCGCCGTTCGAGAAGACGGTGATGCTGGAGAAGCCGCCGCAAAGCGCAAGATCGCTAAGCTGCACGAGGCCGGTCGTATCAGGCAGTACGCCCTGCGAGATCGCCTGCAGCACCTGGTCCGACCAGACCGGCACCATGGTGACGACGCCCTGGGCGAGCAGCTGTATCGACTGGGTGTTGCCGGCGGTATAGGCGCCCTTGTCATAGAGCGCCGGGGCGAGGTCGTTGAGGATCTTCCAGGCCGGCGTCAGCGTCTCAGTGGCGAAGTCGGCGGTGAAATTGTCGATCTTGAACTTCTTCGGATCGCGGCCATTGGCCTCATGGATCGCGCGGCGGACGAAGTTTCCGCCCGAACCGCCCTTGTCGGGTCTGTTGTAGATGAACTGGCCCGGATTGGCCTTGATCCAGGCGGTGAGCTGATCCCAGCTCTTCGGTGCATCCTTCGGATCGAGCTTGGTCGTGTCGTAGGCGAGAAGGACCTGCGAACCGCGATAGGGCAGCGAGTAGGGTGTGTCGAAGGCAAGCGGATTGATGTGGTCGTAGCCCTCGATGTTCTCGCCGGAGAACTTGACCCAGAGCCCGGCATCGATGCCGCCGGACGGCAGGCGCGGATCGAACTGCTCGAAAAGGTCGGCCTGCGGATCGGTCTTCGTCTTCAGAGCGGCGAGCGCACGGTCGGCGATGGCGCGCAGACCATTATTGTCGCCGGCATCGGTGACCTTCAACGCGACGCCGGGATGCGCCTTTTCGAAGGCCGGGCGGATGGTGTTGTTCCAGAGGTCGACGATATTGGCATCCGAACCGCTGTAGAGATCGATCGTGCCGGCCGCAGCCGATGCGAAACGCGGAAGAGCCAGCAGACCGGCTGCAGCTGACGATGTGATCAGAAATTCGCGTCTATTCATAACCCGTCTCCATCAGGTGTCGAGGCTCAGCCTCCGCAGGATTGTCCAAGGCCTTGCTAGCGCCGGCGCGTAACATCGACATGACAGATCGGGCGTATCTGGAGGAAATTGCACAGCTGTGCTCTTTGCGCCATGTGGAAATCGGCGGCAGGAGATACTATCTCTTGCGGAAAAGGAGATATCCAATGACCGAAGAACGTGCAGTCCTCGCCGGCGGTTGCTTTTGGGGCATGCAGGACCTGATCCGCCGATACAAGGGCGTGATTTCGACCCGCGTCGGCTATACCGGCGGCGATGTGCCGAATGCCACCTACCGCAACCACGGAACCCATGCCGAGGCGATCGAGATCATCTTCGATCCCTCAAGGATCAGCTATCGGGAAATCCTCGAATTCTTCTTCCAGATCCACGACCCGAGCACCCGCAACCGCCAGGGTAACGATGTTGGCTTGAGCTACCGCTCGGCAATCTTCTACGTCACCCCTGAGCAGGAGCGCGTCGCCAGGGATACGATCGCCGATGTCGACGCATCAGGCCTGTGGCCCGGCAAGGTCGTCACCGAAGTCGTGCCGGTTAGCGATTTCTGGGAAGCCGAACCCGAGCACCAGGATTATCTGGAGCGGATTCCGAACGGCTATACCTGCCACTTCGTCCGGCCCGGCTGGAAGCTGCCGGTTCGCCAGAAGATCGCCTGAAATTGATCAGGCTCCCATCGCCGCGCGGCTGGTTTCCAGAAGCGCGGCGACGAGATTTGCCCGTGGCGAGGATCGCGTCACCACGATGCCGACGGTGCGCACGGCGGACGAGCGGGGCAGGAGCAGCTTGACGATATCTAATCCCGCCGGCCAGGGCGGCGCCCAATCCGGCACGATCGAGATTCCGAGGCCGCGGTCTACCATCACCGCGATCGCCTCCAGCGCGTCGAGTTCATAACGCTCGACTGGATGGATGCCGCTCTCGCGCAGAAATTCATCGGCGATGTGACCACCCCACTGGTTGCGGTCGTAGCGGATGAAGGGCAGAGACTTCAACAGTTCAAACGGATCCGCCCCCTCACAGTGCCGCGGAGCGATCAGCACCAGGGGTTCCTGGCGTAGCTTGTTGAAAGTCAGCGTCTTCTGCATCGGAAATCGCGGCTCGATAATGAAGGCCGCGTCCAGCGCGCCGTTCAAAACCTCGGCATAGAGGTCCATCGACGCGCCCGGCTTGAGGAAGATCTCGATCAGCGGATAGTCCTGCGCAAGGCGGTGGAGAATGCCGGGAACGATACCAGTCAGCGCCGTATTGATCGCCCCGATCCGCATCTCGCCCGAAATCGTCGAGGTGCCGGCCATCGCCTTCAGGTCGCGTGTGTCGCGCACCAGATCCCTGCAACGTTCGAGAATGGCAAAACCGGCCTCCGTCGGCCGCATCACGCGGCCGGAGCGCACCAGCAGCCGCACCCCGAGCTCGGCCTCCAAGGCGCGGATACGCTGGGCAACAGCGGCGGGCGTGAGGTTCAGCCGCTGGGCGGCCTCCGCCAGAGAGTGCCGCTCGGCAACGACAACGAAGGTTTCGAGAAAACGTGTGTCCATCGATAGTTTTTCTATCTCCTGAACGAAGCAAAAGCGATATTTTATTTACGATCCATTGCTCCGAAAGATGGCCAGACCCTATGAGGAGATGGATGAAATGGATTTCGGCCTGAAGGACAAGACGGCCCTGGTGCTTGGCGCCGGCGGCGGATTGGGCAGTGCAATTGCCGCCAAGCTTGCGCGCGAAGGCGCCAGAATTGCCGCAGCGGATATCGATCTCGCCGCCGCTGAGAAGACCGCGGCTGCGGTCGAATCCGAAGGTGGCAAGGCGCTGGCACTGCAATGGGATCTTTTCGATCTCGGTTCGATCGATGCGCATGTCGCTGCAATCGAGCGCCAGTTCGGACCGGTCGATATCCTCGTCAACAATACCGGCGGCCCACCGCCGACCACCGTCTCCGGCCAGGATCCGACGGTCTGGAACCAGTATTTCCAGAGCATGGTCCTCTCTGTCATTGCCATTACCGATCGGGTGCTGCCTGAGATGCGGGCACGCAAATGGGGGCGCATCGTCACCTCGACCTCGTCGGGCGTGGTCGCGCCGATCCCCAATCTCGGCATCTCCAATGCGCTGCGCCTGTCATTGGTCGGCTGGTCGAAAACACTGGCGCGCGAGGTCGGGCGCGACGGCATCACCGTCAACATCGTCCTGCCGGGCCGGATTGCCACCGGCCGCATCACCTTCCTCGACGAGCAGAAGGCCAAACGCGAAAACCGCTCCATCGATGACGTTGTCGCTGAGAGCACCGGCAGCATCCCGCTCGGCCGCTATGGCCGGCCGGAAGAATATGGCAATGTCGTCACCTTCCTGGCAAGCGAGCCTGCCTCCTATCTTACCGGATCGGTGATCCGCGTCGATGGCGGCATGATCCAGAGCATCTGACAGAAACCGAATTGGAACCGATACCCGATGGCCCTCAGCGCTGAAGCGATAGAAACCCTCAAGACCGTCTCGACGGCGACCCTGACGACCGTTCTTCTGAAGAAAGGCCTGCGAAACGTTTGGATCCGTGGCGCCGTTCCGCTGAAGCCAGGCCAGCCGCGCATCGTCGGTCCGGCCTTCACCCTGCGCTTCGTGCCTGCCCGCGAAGATCTGGCGACGCCGGCATCCTGGGCCTCGCCGATCTCGACGCGCGCCGCGATCGAGGCGATGCCGGAAGGCTGTGTCGCCGTCGTCGATGCGATGGGCGTCACCGATGCCGGCATCTTCGGCGATATCCTCTGCGCCCGCATGCAGAAGAGGGGTGTTGCCGCCCTCGTCACCGACGGCGTCGTGCGCGACCTTGCCGGCGTGCTCGATGCCAACCTGCCGGTCTGGTGCCGTGGCGTCGCAGCACCCCCTTCGGTCGCCGGCCTCACCTTCGTCGCCTGGCAGCAGCCGATCGGCTGCGGCGGCGTGGCTGTTTTCCCTGACGACATCATCGTCGTCGACCAGGACGGTGCGGTGCTGATCCCGGCCGATCTGCTCGAGGCGGTGCTTGATGAAGCGCCGGAACAGGAGCGCATGGAAGCCTGGATCATGACGAAGATCGATGAAGGCGTGCCGCTGCCCGGCCTGTACCCGATGAACGCCGAAACAAAAGCGCTTTACGAGGCCTCGAAGAAGTAAAGCTCCGGGCCAAGGCGGATTGTAGTGGCCACGGTTTAGCCCAGCTCGTAACCCAAAACGTGAATTACTTTTGCGACAGAAATTTCCCGGACTTTTCTGCGGTGGCGATTTTTGTCGCGAACTTAGGATTTTTGCGACATTTGAACGGCCGGCTCCAACCCCATCTCGGCCGTTCATGGCAGGAGGCGAGGACGCCTGGAGCGGACTTTGCAGGTCCACATTGACTTGGATCATATCTGTCACATGTTTCGGGACTTTCGCGACAGGAATCCATGGAGTTGGTTCTGCCGATGACACCTGACGAAATGAAGATCGTGCGGCGAGCTTATGCGAAGCAGATCACGGGGGCTGTGAGAGTTGTCGATGAACGTGTTGAAGCAGCCTTTGCCGAAGTACCGCGAGAAGATTTCCTTGGTCCCGGTCCGTGGCCGATCTTCCGAATGCGAAAAGCCTATGTTCCGACCCCCACCGCCGACCCGGTCTACCTCTATACGGATGACGTTGTTGGTATAGTCCCTGAGCGTCACATCAACAACGGACAACCTTCACTTCATGCCTTCCTGCTTTCGCAGGCCGCCCTGCGAGCAGGCGAGCACATCGTGCATGTTGGCGCTGGTGCCGGCTACTATTCTGCGATCATGGCGAACCTCGTTGCCGCATCCGGCAGGGTGACGGCGATTGAGTTCAAGCAGGAGCTTGCTGCGCGGGCGAAAGCAAATCTCGCTGCCTATCCGATCGTTTCCGTGGTCCAGGGCGATGGCAGCTCCGTAGCGTTTGATTCAGCCGATGTGATCTATGTGAACGCCGGCGCGACCCAGCCCGCGAATATCTGGCTGGACCGGCTCAATAATGGTGGAAGGCTGATCCTACCGCTTACGACCGATCTTGGATTTAGCAGCAGCAATTGGAGCAACATGCACCTACGCGGAGCTGTGTTCCTCGTGACGCGTAGGGGCGAGGAATTTCACGCGCAATGGATTTCGCCGGTCGCCATCTTCCCCTGTGAAGGAATGCGCGATGAGGAATCGGAAAAAGCGCTCGCGGCGGCGTTCGAGAGCGGGGAGCACAAGCGGGTGACCCGGCTGTATCGTACTGATGAGGTGCCGGCCGAGCGATGTTGGGTTCGCGCTCCCGGCTGGTGCCTAGCCTATGCTTAGGCGACGGTTCGGCATCATACTGTCGCGTAATTCCTAAATTCCGCGACAGTACCGGAAGCGCTGATTTTCCAGGGATTTTCTGTCGCAAATATCAGCCGCAGAAATCGACGATCTGCGACCGACTTCTGCAATACCGAATGGTGGGTATCCCGCGAAACCCAATGGGAAGAAGACCGCCCGCTTCCCACCAATCTGTGCCGCTACCCGTGTGTTGCAAAAATCCCGACTTTTGCCGCGTTCGAAAGTCAGGATCTCCGCGACAAGGCAGGAAATTCGTCCTTACCGTGCAGCGGCAGGTCAGCGGGTAACCCACCCCGCTGACCAGTGCCTATTCGTCAGAATAGGTTGCGACCGTCACTCCTCGGATCACCATCTATCTGGTGAGGCGTGTAAAGGTCGGCACGAGCGTTTCGCCGCCAAGGTCTTGCAGGAGACACTGGATCATTTCTGATGGTCGTAACAGCGATCGCAGCTTCCCCACTTGTGGGGCATCGCACCGCCCATTGCCCATCAGGCGCAGCTATTCCGGAAGGGACCGTGACGCTCTGCGGCGCATGAGCTGAAAAACTGATCCAGTAGGAATTACTAGCAGCGTGTCCTAATGCCTCCGCAGCGAAAGCCAGTGAAGGCTTTGAAGGCGTCTCGCCTGTGGTGGAGAACAGTACGCAATCGACATCATGCCGTTCATATTCTGTGAAAATTTCCGGATAATGCAGTTCCATGCCCATCGAGCAGCCGAAACGGAGACCATCCACCTCAAAGGTCACCGGATTTTTTCCCGGCGAGTACATAAAAGAGACCTTCGTATTCGATAGCAGACGCTCGTCGTAACGTGTCACCAACTCTCCACGATCGGATATCACATAGAGACTGTTATGCGGTCGATGTGGCGAAGTGAGCTGATGGACGGAGCCGAATATCGTCCATAGCTTAAGTTCACTCGCAAATTTTCTGGTTGCCTCCAGTTCCTCCCGCAAAACACTCCATTCGCAGCGAGTCCAATCGGACGGGCCAATTTCCCGAGGTCCATTCTCAGACATGATGCGCTTGTTAGGCGAACAGGTCGCGCCCTCGGGGAAGTGTATGAGTCGAGCGCCTGTCGTATGCGCCTCCTCCATAAGGCGGCGCATTTCCGATCCGCTGGCACGGAGCGCCGAAATATCACGAGGATCGTTGAACAGCGATGTCTGGGCGACAGCGATCCGTATTGAACGGATCACGGGCTCGTCCGGTAGTTGGCGGATATGTTGAAGAGCTGCGGTGTAAGATTCGCCGGTTTTGGCTGCGCGAGCACGTACAAGGCGTTTGAGATTTCCGTTTTGCGTCATTGTCAGGCCTTTCACGTCTCGGACGCAGTTCCCCAGCAACCCGCCCGAAACGATCGGACCAAGACAGCGGCCTGAGACGAAAGTCCCTTTGCCTCCGTTCAAGACCATGCTGGGGAAGGTCTGGGAGGTTAGGCGCAAGCCACGCCGAAATAAAATTGTCGAGCGGGTGCTGATTCGTCAAGCTGTTGCGATAATCTAAAGCGACGGTTTTGCGGCTGATATTTGTGATGTCGCAAAACCATGCGACGGTCAGGCGAAGCGAATGCTTCACGGAAATATCTTCAGCAAGCTAAACCGCTCGCAACGCCCGTGCCGAAAGCGAATAGTGCATCACAAGATACTTGTTTTTCACATTTAGGTTAGAGGGTGGGCGACTTCGCGGACCTTTTGTGTTGGCGCAGATGGAAGCTGCTCCGGTAAGCAGGAAAGCCTCCGCCGCAGCTCAATAACCAGGCACGTAATCCAACCCGCCGTCGATCCGTGCGGGGCGCCCGTCCAGGAAAAGCTCACCGATGCGTGGCGCCGACCGCGCAATGACCTTGCCGCGGCGGATCACCGCCAGGCGGTTGGGTTTCAGCCGCAGCGCTTCCAGCGTGTCGCTGGCCTGAAGGATGACCAGGTCGGCGCTGCATCCCTTTTCCAGGCCGTAGCCTGCAAGGCCCATCGTCTTCGCCGAGTTGACGGTCAGCGCGTCGAAGATCTTCTTCTTGTCGTCGATGCCGGCCATCTGCGCGACATGGATTGCCATATGGCCGACCTCCAGCATGTCGCCCGACCCCATCGAATACCAGGGGTCCATGACGCAGTCGTGCCCGAAGGAAACATTGAGCCCGGCATCCATCAGCTCCCGCACACGGGTCATGCCGCGGCGTTTCGGATAGGTGTCGTGCCGGCCCTGCAGCATGATGTTGATCAGCGGATTGGGGATGACGTTGATCTCGGCCTCCGCTATCAGCGGAATGAGCTTGGAAACATAATAATTGTCCATCGAATGCATCGAGGTCAGATGCGAGCCGGCGACGCGCCCCTGCAAGCCGAAGCGGATGGTTTCCGCAGCCAGCGTCTCGATATGGCGCGAGAGCGGATCGTCGGTTTCGTCGCAATGGATGTCGACCGGCAGGCCGCGATCGGCGGCGATGCGGCAGAGCGCCTCGACCGACGCCGTACCTTCCCCCATCGTCCGTTCGAAATGCGGAATGCCGCCGACGATATCGACGCCCATGTCGAGGGCGCGGTTGAGCGCATCGATTGCGCCCGGCGAGCGGTAATAGCCATCCTGGGGAAAGGCGACCAGCTGCAGATCGATATAGGGCGCGACCTTCTCGCGAACCTCGATCATCGCCTCGACGGTCACCAGTCTGGGATCGCTGGTGTCGACATGGCTGCGAATGAAGAGCAGGCCCTGCGTGACCGCCAGATCGCAATAGCGCAGCGCACGATCAACCAGTTCCTCCTTCGTCACGATCGGGCGCAACTCCCCCCAGAGCGCGATGCCTTCGAGCAGCGTGCCGGATACGTTCATGCGCGGCAGGCCGAGCGACAGGGTGGCGTCCATGTGGAAATGCGGATCGACAAAAGGCGGGCTGACCAGCCGGCCTGACGCGTCGATCTCTTCTTGCGCCTGCGCCTGGAGATTGGGCTCGGCAGTGATGATCTTGCCGCCCTGGATGCCGATATCGATACCCCTTCGGCCATCGGGTAGATTTGCATTTCTGACGATCAGATCGAGCATCGGAGCCTCATTGGACGGAAGTGGTTCAGCGTTCGCCGCGCCGATAGGGCTGCATCAGCGCCTGTGGAACGCGGGCGCGGCGGGCCATGACGGCAAGGGCGGCAATGGAAAGGATATAGGGCGTCATCAGAAACAGCTGATAGGGCACGAGCCCACTGAGTGCGGTTTGCAGCCGAAGCTGGAAGGCATCGAAGAAGGCAAAGAGCAGGGCGCCGAAAAGCGCGCGGCCAGGCCGCCAGGAGGCGAAGACGACGAGCGCGATGCAGATCCAGCCGCGTCCCTGCACCATTGTGGGGAAGAAGCTGTTGAAGGCCGACAGTGTCAGGAAAGCGCCGCCCATTCCCATCAGCGCGCTTCCCATGATGACCGCGCCATAGCGCACCTTCATCGGATTGACGCCCTGGGCTTCGGCTGCATGCGGGTTCTCGCCGGTCATGCGGATTGCAAGCCCCACGGGCGTGCGGAAGATGATGTAGGCCATCAGCAGGGCGATAAGGATTGCGAGATAGGTCGGCGCCGTCTGCGTGAAGAAGGCCGGCCCGATGAAGGGCAATGTCGAGAGACCAGGAATGGCGATCGGCTGGAACGGCACGATGGTGGGTGGAGTATTGGCAAGCGGCACGATCAGCCGGAAGACATAATAGCTGAAGCTGGAGGCAAACAGCGTGACGCCGAGACCGGAGACATGCTGGGAGAGGCCGAGCGTCACCGTCAGCCCCGCATGCAGCAGGCCGAAGACGCCGCCGGCCACAGCCGCAATCAGCAGGCCGGCCCAGAGATCGGCGCCGTGGTAGACGGAAAGCCAGCCGATCATCGCGCCGAAGGTCATGATGCCTTCGATGCCGAGATTGAGCACGCCCGCCCGTTCGCAAAGCAGTGCGCCGAGCGTGCCGAAAATCAGCGGCGTGGCGATCCGCAGGATCGCCGCCCAGAGCCCGGCGGAGGCGATGATGTCGAACAGCTGCATCAGCGCCGGATCCTGTATTGGGTGAAGAACAATGCGATCAGCATCGTCAGCAGCGACAGCGCCACCGTGACATCGGCGATATAGGTCGGGATGCCGAGGCCGCGGCTCATGCCGTCCGCGCCCACGAACATGGTGGCGGTGAAAATGGCGGCGAAGACGACACCGAGCGGATTGAGATTGGCGAGCATGGCGACGACGATACCGGCATAGCCGAAGCCTGGCGACAGGTCGGTCGTCACATAACCCTTGACGCCCATGACCTCGATCGCTCCCGCCAACCCCGCAAGCCCGCCGGAGAGACAGGCGACCTTCACCAGCGTTTTGCCGAGCGGGACGCCTGCGAAGACGGCCCCGCCGGGGTTGAGACCTGCGGCGCGCGACTGCATTCCGAACACGGTGCGCGACTGGACGAAATGGACGATAATGGCTAGCCCGATCGCGATCGCAAAGCCGATATGTAGGCGCGAGCGGGCAATCAGCTTCGGCAGCATGGCATGATCGCTGACGGATTGCGACTGCGGCCAGCCAAAGGCCAGCGGATCCTTGAGAACGCCATCGATCAGCATCGAGACGAAGAGTACGGCGATGAAATTCAAGAGCAGGCTGGTGACGACCTCATCGACGGAGAAGCGCAGCCTGAGCCAGAGCGGGATCAGGATCAGCACCATGCCGGCAATCGCGCCGACCAGCAGCAGCAGCGGAATGAGAATGGGGGCGGGAAGATTGCCGAGCAGCTTCGAGCTTGCCGCCGCAACGGCGATGGCGCCGAGATAGAACTGGCCTTCGGCACCGATATTCCAGAGCCGCGCCCGGAAGGCGACGGCGGCAGCAAGTCCTGTCAGCATCAGCGGCGTTGCCCGCGTCAGCGTTTCGGTTGCCGAGAGGCGCGAGCCGAAAGCACCGGTCAGGATGCGCCAATAGGCATCGAGAACAGGCGCGCCGGCAATAGCGATCAGGATACCCGAAAGCGCCAGCGCTGCGATCACCGCAACGACAGGCGTGACGATCAGCAGGTAAAGCGGGCGGTGCTCGCGGCGCTCAAATCGCATGGCCGGCCTCTGGGGTTTCCTGCCATTCGCCGGCCATCATCAGCCCCAGCTTGCGGGCGTCGGCGCTTTCGGCCTCGACGGGCGGAGACAGGCGCCCGCCGACGATCGCCTGGATGCGATCGGCAAGCGCGATCACCTCGTCGAGGTCTTCCGAGATCAGCAGCACGGCGGTACCCTGCCGGCGGGCTTCGAGCAGGCGCGCGTGGACAGCGGCCACGGCCCCTTCGTCGAGACCGCGCGCCGGCTGCGCGGCAATCAGGATGCGCGGCCGCCGATGCAGGTTGCGGCCGAGAATAAGCTTTTGCATATTGCCGCCCGAGAGCAGCCGGGTGCGGATGGCCGGGCCGCCGCCGCGGACATCGAATCCGTCGATAATTTCGGTCGCGAAAGCCATGCCCGCCTTGCGGTTGACGAGGCCATTGCGCGAAAAACCCGGCGATGCGATGCGCTCCAGCACGACGTTTTCCCAGATCGCCATTTCGCCGATCACGCCCTCCTCGTTACGGTCCTCGGGAATGCGGCCGATACCGGCGTCGACGACATCGGAAACACCAAGATTGCCGACGGCTTCCCCGAAGAGCAGAAGGTCGCCGCCGCTGCGCGCCAGCATACCGGAGAGAAGATGCGCCAATGTCGCCTGGCCATTGCCTGAAACGCCGATGATGCCGAGGATCTCGCCCTGGTGCAGCCGGAAGCTGACCGATTTCAGCCGATCAACGCCGCCGGTGCGCACCGTCACATTGGCAGCTTCAAGGGCAACGGCACCCGGTGTCGACGGCTCGCGCACGGGCCGCGTCACGCGGCGGCCGACCATCAGTTCGGCCAGTTCCGCCTTGCTGGTTTCCGATGCCTTGCGCTCAGCAACCATCTTGCCGCCGCGTAAGACCACGATGCGGTCGGCCGCGGCCATGACCTCGTCGAGCTTGTGCGAGATGAAGATCAGCGACAGGCCCTGGCGGGCCATTTCCTTCAGCGTCGTGAACAGCCGCTCGGCCTCGATGTTGGTCAGCACCGCCGTCGGCTCGTCGAGGATCAGGATGCGGGCATCGTTGTAGAGCGCCTTGAGGATCTCGACCCTCTGCTGCTCGCCGACCGACAGGTCGCCAAGGCGGGCATCCGGATCGACCTTGAGGCCGAAGCGCTCGGAAATTGTGAGCAGCTTCTTCCGCGCCGCTGTTGTTCCCGAGCGCCATGACCACAGTCTTTCCGTGCCGGTCATGACATTTTCGAGAACGGTCAGATTGGGCGCCAGCGAGAAATGCTGATGCACCATGCCGACGCCGGCGCGGATTGCGGCACGCGGCTTGCCCTGCGGCACCTCCGTGCCCTCGATCAGGATCCGGCCTGCATCCGGCATGTAATGGCCGAAAAGGATGTTCATCAGCGTGGTCTTGCCCGCGCCGTTCTCGCCAAGCAGGGCCACGACCTCGCCCTTTGCAAGCGTCATCGAAATATCGTCATTGGCGAGATTGTCGCCGAAGCGCTTGCTGACGCCAACAATTTCCAGCACGGGCCCAGTCATGACGGCAATCCCGCAATGGGAAAACGATGCTGCCACCGCCCCTCGGCCTCCAGGCGTGCGGCAAGCGACAGCAGACGCGGCTCGTACCCCATCGGCGCCATGATCTGCACCGGCAGCGGCATGGCGTGCTCATCCTGTCCGAAAGGCAGTGTCAAAGCAGGAAAACCCGAAATATTGGCGAGGCAGGCAAGCGGCGCAAATGCCGTCATCCGCTCGAGATGCAGATCCGTGTCGGCATGATCGGACGGAAAGGAACCGATCGCAAGAGGCGCGGAGGACAGCATCGGCATGAGGATGCAATCGACCCTGTCGAACAGTTCCCAGAGCCTATGGCTTACCAGGACGGCATCATCAAGCGTCTTCCAGAGCGATGTCGCCGGAAGCGTTCGTCCGCGCGCCGCGAAGGCCTGGGTCAGAGGCTCGGCCCTGCTTTCATCCAGAGCCGCCGCCTTGATGAGTGCCGCAAGGTTGACGGAGACGATATCGGCGAAGGCGCGGCCGCCGGCAGCGACGCTCCATTCGAACTCGGCCCAGGCGAGCGGAACGATCTCGTGTCCATCGCTCTCCAGCGCGCGGGCTGCATCCTCGACGACTGCGAGCCGATCGTCCTCCGTCGGATAGGCCGAGCCGGTATCAACAAGCAGGCCGATCCGCAAACGGCCATTGTCGATATCGACAGGGGAGGGGTCCGGAAAAGGTCCTCGCGATTTGCCGCTTAGCGTGGCGAAAATCAAGGCCGTATCCCGCACCGAACGGCAGATCGCAAGTTCGCTGGCGATACCGGCGAGGTGATTGCCGAAGGATGGCCCGCCCGGAATGGCGCCGCGCGTCGGCTTCATTCCGACAAGGCCGCAGCAGGCGGCGGGCACACGGATCGAGCCGCCGGCATCGGTGGCATGCGCGATCGCCACGATCCCGGCAGCAACCGCTGCCGCCGCACCGCCGGAAGAGCCGCCCGCGGTCCGTGCCGGATCGAGCGGATTGCGGCAGATCGGCCCGATTGCCGGTTCGCTCGCAAGCGACAGGCCGAATTCTGGGCTCGTCGTCAGGCCGAACAGACAGAAGCCGGCGTCGCGGAAACGGGCAGCCAGATCGGAGTCCGCTTCGCCGCCCTTTCTTTCGAAGAGACCGGAACCTGCCGTTACCGGTAGCCCGGCGAAGGGGCCGCCGAGATCCTTCGCCAGGGTTGGCACCCCGGCAAAGGGCCTGGCGGCAAAGCGATCGGGCGCGCTCCGCCGCTCACTGTCGCGGGCCTCGGCCGAAGCGAAGCCCATGGCGGCATCGAGATAGGCGATGGCGCCGAGCGGCTCCTGCAGCACGGCTGAGGCAAGAGAAGCCTGCATCGCCTCCGCAGCGCTCAGGCTGCCATGCCTGATCACTGCCGCCAGATCCGTCGCATCGCCTTGCATGAGCCGAATTACTTCGGTTCGTCCATCATCTTCGGAACTTCGAAGGTGCCGGCCTTGATCTCTGCCCGCTTGGCTTCCATCGCAGCCTCCGCATCGGCAGGTGCCACGCCCTTGACGAAGACGATGTCGCTGCCGCCTTCCTTCATCAGGCCGTAGGACGTGTAGTTCCTGCCGACCGGTTTTCCGGCGGCAACATCGGCGATCGCAGCGTCCAGGATTGGGCGGAAATACCACATGGCGTTGGCAAACACCGTATCCGGATAACGTGGCGTATAGTCGATCAGCGAGCCGACCGACTTGATGCCGCGTTCCTTGGCGGCATCGGCAGTACCGATGCGCTCGCCGAACAGGATGTCGGCGCCGGCGTCGATCTGGGCAAGACCGGCTTCGCGGGCCTTCGGCGGATCGAAGAAGGTGCCGATGAAGGAGACGAGGTGCTTTGCGTCCGGGTTGACCGCCTTGACGCCGGCCGCGAATGCATTGATCAGCATGTTGACCTCGGGGATCGGAATGGCGCCGACCGAACCGACGACATTCGACTTGGTCATCTTGCCCGCCAGCATGCCGGCAAGATAGGCGCCGTCATGGTTCCAGGTGCCAAAGACGCCAAAATTGTCGCCGGCCTGCTCGCCGCTCGAACCCAGCACGAAAGCGGTATCGGGATAATCGGCCGCGACCTGCCGGGCCTCTTTTTCCACCGCATAGGCCTCGCCGATAATCAGCTTGTTGCCCTGTTCGGCATATTCGCGCATGGCGCGCGGATAATCGGTGCCAGAGACGCCTTCGGAGAAGACATATTCGATGACGCCTTCCTTGGCCGCGTCCTGCAGTGCCTTGTGCAGACAGGAGTTCCAGGCATTTTCCACTGGCGACGCATGGATGCCGGCAACCTTCAGTGGCGCAGCCGCCCTTGCCAGCGGGGCGAAGCCGCTGACGCCGAGCGCAATGCCCGACGCGATCACTGCCCGGCGTGAAATCAGCATGTCTTTGGTCATTGTTTTGCTCCCCTTTTTTTACCATTTGGTTCAAAAATCATAGTAGCGCCCAAAAATGTGTCAAGCAGTAAACGGGCTTAAAAATCAGGCTGTTCGACCCATGTTCGCCGAAGCGCGGAGGCGATGGGCTGGATTTACAGGGTGTCATATCTTGGCGTGACGACATCGGCAGGATATGCAAGGATCATTGGGGTTGGGGGACATGAAATGGGGGAAGAAGAGGGCGCCTCGCGGCGACCGATCGCGAGCCGGTCGTCGTCCTGGGCCATCGGCCTCAGCGCGTGGCTGGCGCGGGGCGGCGCGACACCGAACGGCATCTCGCTGCTGTCGGTCGTATTCGCGGGTATAGGCGCAGCGCTCATCGTTTTCACAACACATCCTCTAGCCATGGTCTGCGCGGCGATCTCGGTACAACTGCGGCTCGTCTGCAATCTGCTGGACGGAATGGTCGCGATCGAAGGCGGCAAGAAAACCAAGAGCGGGCCGCTCTATAATGAATTCCCCGACCGGGTCGCCGACAGCCTGTTTCTGATCGCGGCTGGTTATGCCTGCGGCTTTGGCTGGCTTGGCTGGTTGTCTGCGCTGCTCGCAGCCCTTACCGCCTATATCAGGGTGTTCGGAGGATCGGTGGGTCTTCCTCAGGATTTCAGCGGCATCATGGCCAAGCAACGCCGCATGGCGGTGCTGACGGCGGGCGTCGTCGCCCAGAGCATCGAGACGCTGATATCCCCCAGCCATTGGTCGCTGATCCTTGCATCCGCGATCATCGCGGCCGGCAGCCTCGTCACCTGCATCACCCGGACGTTGAGGCTGAAACTTTCCCTGGAGAGACTATGATCGCGATTATCCGTCGGTTTCTCGTGCTGCTCGTCCGTATCCTGGTCGGCGCTCGAAGCGAGTGGCGGGGCTGCGCGCCCGATCCCAGTCGGCGCATCTATTTCGCCAATCACAACAGCCATATCGATACCGTCGCCGTCATGGCCGCCTTGCCCTGGCCGGTGCGCCGGATGACCCATCCGGTTGCGGCGCGGGACTATTGGGGAACGAGCGCCTTTCGCCGTTTCATCGCAGAGAAAGGCCTGCGCGCCGTCTTGATAGACCGCAAGCCTCCGCCGGACACCGACCCGCTGGCTCCGATAGAGCGCCTGCTTGAGGAGGGGCGCTCAGTCCTGATTTTCCCGGAAGGAACGAGAAGCACCACCGATGAGATCGCCCCGTTCCGCAGCGGCATCTTTCGCCTTGCCTGCCGTTTCCCCGATGTCGATCTGGTGCCGATCCATCTCGACAACCTCCAGCGCATCCTGCCCAAGGGAAGCATGCTGATCGTGCCGATCACCTGCACGGCGCGCTTCGGCAAACCCTTGCGCGTCGAACAGGGCGAGGAAAAGGCTGCATTCCTGGCGCGCGCCCGTGCCGCTGTCATCGAGCTCGCGGATGGGGGGCACACCGCATGACCAGTATGTTCTCTCTCGTGCTAGCCGCTATCCTCGGCCTGCTTGCCGTCGCCTCCGCCATCGGTTTCACCCTGCAGCGACGCGCGACAGAACCCGGCTCCGTCGCCACCGTTCAGAACCTCAACGCCCGTATCCGCTCCTGGTGGATCATGGTTGCCGTGTTCGGCGGCGCGATCCTGCTCGGCGAAACGTCGACGGTCGTCCTGTTCGCATTTCTATCCTTCATGGCGCTTCGCGAATTCTGGACGCTGACGCCATCGCGACGCGGCGATCATCTGGCGCTTTTCCTGTCGTTCTTCGTGGTGCTGCCGATCCATTACGTGCTGCTCGGAACCGAGTGGTACGGCCTCTTTTCCATCTTCATCCCGGTCTATGCCTTCCTGATCCTGCCGGCAGTGGCGACCCTGACGGGCGACGTCAACGAATTCCTCGCCCGCAGCGCCAGGGTGCAATGGGGATTGATGCTGACGGTCTATTCGATCAGCCACGCACCCGCACTCCTTATGCTGGAGACTGGTACGCCGCCGGCACTTCTTCTCGTCTATCTGGTCGTGGTCGTGCAGCTCAGCGACGTTTTCCAGTATGTCTGGGGCAAGCTGCTCGGAAAGCACCGTTTCTCGCCGAACATCAGCCCGTCGAAGACGATCGAAGGGCTGGTCGGAGGCGGCGCCTCGGCCATCCTCGTGGGAACACTGCTATATCGCCTGACACCCTTCTCCCCGCTGCAGGCAGCTGCCATCAGCACGGTCATCGTCGTCGCCGGCTTCTTCGGCGGCTTCGTGCTCTCGGCCATCAAGCGCGACCTCAATGCCAAGGACTGGGGCTATGTGATTGAGGGTCACGGCGGCGTGCTCGACCGCTTGGATTCCATCACCTTCGCCGCCCCGTTATTCTTTCACATCATCCGCTATTGGTTCACCACCTGAGAACTGGGGACAGGCGAATATTCGAAGGCATGCGGCCGATCGTTTAAAACCGGTCGATTTCCTCGAGGCTCTCGAACAGCCGGCGCTGAACATCCCGCTCCTGCTTGCTGATGGCGGTCATCAGCTTGCCCATCGTGCCCCTGAGGCCGTGCAACTGGTCGACCAGGTCCATGACGACATCGACGCCGGCTTCGTTGACACCCATGTTTCCCATGAGGTCCAGGATCAGCCGGGCGCGTGCGACATCGGCGTCACGAAATTGCCGTTGGCCTCCTGACGTCTCCGGGATCAGCCAACCCTCTTCGACCCAGAGGTCGAGCTGGACGATGTCGATTTTCAAGTAAAGACGGAATTCGAGATCATCCATGATCAGGCCTCCATGTTCTTTCTCGGATCGTATGGGTTTGCCGTCGCCCATTCCTGGACGAAGGCCGTCAGTCGTTCATCCGGGGCATCGGGCAGCACGATCTTCAGGGAGATGTAGACGTCGCCATGTTCACCGCCGCGTTTTGCAACACCCTTGCCCTTGAGACGCAGGACCTTGCCGGTGTTGGAATGAGGCGGCAGCGTCAGATTGACAGGCCCTGACGGCGTCGGCACACGAACCTTGCCGCCGAGCACGGCCTCGCCGAGCGAGATCGGCAGTTCGAGCCGGATGTCGTCGCCGTCGCGCGTGAAGAAGCGGTGCGGCCGCACACGGATGTCGATGAGGGCATCGCCCGCCGGCCCACCGCCGATACCCGGCTCGCCCTTGCCGCGGAGCCGCAAAGTCTGGCCGTCGCGCGTTCCCGGCGGGATCTGTACATCGAGCGCTGGGCCCTCAGGCAGCTTGATCTCCGTCCTGGTGCCGTTTACGGCGTCGAGAAAGCCAACCTCCATCGAGAAATGGCTGTCCCGGCCATGACTGCGGGCCTGGCCGCCGGCGGTACGTCGCGAAAAGAAGTTTGCGAACAGATCGTCGGCGTCGCCGAAATCGGCAAAGCCTGCGCTGTTGTGATAGGGATCGCTAGGGCCGCTCTTCGAGGCATAGTCGCGGTAATAGTTGCGCTGCGCCCGCTCGGCGCCGGTTATGTCGATCTCGCCGCGATCGAAGCGGCCGCGTTTTTCCTCGTCGCTCAGGATCTCGTTGGCGGCCGAAATTTCCTTGAACCGTTCCTCGGCTTTTTTGTCGCCGGGGTTGAGGTCGGGGTGAAGTTTCTTGGCGAGCTTGCGGAACGCGCTTTGAATATCCTTTTGCGTCGCATCCCGCTTTACGCCCAGAAGCTCATATGGATCCTGGCTCATACATATCTCCGGTCAGGCAGCGAATACTGCCGGTTGATTTGGGAATGATATAGGTTGCCGGGCCGCCATCGGGGAGGGGAGGCCGCCCGGATTGCTCTTCAGGAGGCCTTGTGGAGGTTAGAGCGGTGCCACATCTTCCGCTTGCGATGCTGAGCCTTCATGCGCTGGCGCTGGCCGCCGATCGACAAGAACCGAGCATCCGGCGTGGCGCACGACCTTTTCGACGATCGAGGAGAAGACGTAGTCGGTGATATCGGGCACATGCGATGAAAGCAGAATGAGATCGGCCGACTTCTCCCTTGCCGAAGACACCAGCAGGGAGGCCGCAACACCGATGCGAACCTCGATGACCGCCGGTATTTCCAGCTCCTTGCAGAGCGATGACAGTTTCTTTTCGGCGTCGACGATGGCGTTCGTTTCGAATTCTTCGGGAAGGTCCATCAGGTGACGGTGCGGGATATTCTCGATGACGTGCATGACGATGACGCTTCCGCCTTCATCCACCAGCGCTGCAGCCCGGCGCAGGATGCGGATTGCCGTCTGCCTGGAACCCATGCCGATGCCGCAGATGATCGTTCGATACATTGAAATCCATATCCTTGAATGCGATGGTCGCGCCGATCATACTGATCGTCGAGCGGCTAAACATTGACTGATATCAAACAGAAATGCCGCAATGTCGCAACGGCGGCGCGCACACGAACGCAGTTCTGACTCAAGGACAAGACCTGCCGCGACATCTTCGCGAGTTGACGGCACGCCCAGAGCGGCAATCTAACATGATGTCGACACTCATCGAGGTTCACATGCCGAATATTGCGATTATCGGATCTGGCGCGATGGGAAGCGCTGTCGCCAGACGGCTGATTGCCCATGGCGCCATGGTGCCGACCTATCTCCAAGGCAGGAGCGAGCAGACGATTGCCCGGGCGAAGGCGGCCGGCATGGTTCCAGTTAGCCGCCAGGAACTGACGAGGGCCGATCTGATCCTGTCGATCGTCCCGCCGGCGGAGGCGATCAGGGTCGCCGAATTGGTGGCGGAGATATCGTCGACGCTGCCCGAGCCGCCGCCCTTCATCGACCTCAACGCGATTGCGCCGAAAACGATGCAGGCATTGGCCGCACGCTTCGAAGGCAGCCGCGTCGAGGTACTGGACGGCGCCATCATCGGCGGGCCACCGATTCCCGGCAAATCAGGACCGACCCTCTATATCAGCGGCGACCCCGCCAAGCGAAGCAGGCTGCTCGAAGATTGCGGCCTGCAGATCCGCAGGCTCGACGGACCGCTCGGCGCCGCCTCTGCGCTGAAAATGTGTTATGCCGGCATCAACAAGGGATTTACCGGCCTTGGCGCCGCCGTGCTGCTTGCGGCATCGCGTTCGGGTGCTGCCGAAAGCCTGATGGCCGAACTCTCCGAAAGCCTTCCCGACGTCGATCGCAAGCTGTCGGGATCCATTCCCGACATGTATGCGAAAGCCTATCGATGGGTCGCCGAAATGCAGGAGATTGCCGATTTCCTCGGAGAGGATGATCCGGCGGCGACCATTTTCCGCGGCATGGCGGATGTCTTCTCCAGGATGGCGAGCGACGTCGAGGGCGATCGCGTGCTCGTGGGGCAGCTGGACGAGATCATCGCGCGGCGGGAGAAAATATGACGCCTGTCATTTCGCCTCGAACGCCGCCCGTTTGCGAGCGTTGAACGCATCGAAATCGAAGGGCGTGGCAGCGCCGGATTCTTCGCCTTCAATCAAGGCGTCCTGCAATGCCTTCACTTTGGCTTCGTGTTCTTCGAGGAGGCGAAGGTCCGCCCGGACAACGTCGCTGGCTGAACCATAGCGGCCAGCCTGAACCTGCGTATCAATGAGGCTGGTGAAATGGTCACTGAGCGATATGGACGTATTTCTAGCCATCCTGAATCTCCTTTGAGTCCAATATGCCAATTTTTGGTACTTACAAAACCCTAGTGTTCACAGCGTAAATTGATATATGGCCGGCGCTCTGACGATTGTGTGAAGCGCTTCGACACCTCTGACAAAACCTCGTCGCCTCTGCTATGTCAGGAAAAATGCGGCAGCCCAACTGGCGTCGCGCTCTGTCCGATCAATACCAGGAGTTTGAAAGATGAGCGGTACTTCCGATTATACGCCCCCGAAGGTCTGGACCTGGAACAAGGCGAATGGCGGCCAATTCGCCAGCATCAACCGCCCGATATCAGGGCCGACGCATGACAAGGAGCTTCCGGTCGGCTGCCATCCGCTGCAGCTCTATTCGCTCGGAACGCCGAACGGCCAGAAGGTCACCATCATGCTCGAGGAGCTGCTGGCCCTTGGCCATGAAGGTGCGGAGTATGACGCCTGGCTGATCAGGATCGGCGATGGCGACCAGTTCGGAAGCGGCTTCGTCGCGGTCAATCCCAATTCCAAGATACCGGCGCTGATGGACCGTAGTGGGCCAAAGCCGATCCGCGTCTTCGAATCCGGTGCCATCCTGACCTATCTCGCTGAAAAATTCGGCGCCTTCCTGCCGACCGAACCGAGCGAGCGCGCCGAATGCCTGTCATGGCTGTTCTGGCAGATGGGAAGCGCACCTTATCTCGGCGGCGGCTTCGGCCATTTCTACGCCTATGCGCCGACGAAGATCGAATATGCGATCGACCGCTTCGCCATGGAAGTGAAGCGTCAGCTCGACGTGCTCGATCGTCGCCTTGCCGAAAGCGAATATCTGGCAGGCAGCCAATATACGATCGCCGATATTGCGGTCTGGCCCTGGTATGGCGGCCTGGTGAAGGGCTGGACCTACGGTGCAGCCGAGTTTCTGCAGGTCGAAGAGTATAAGAACGTGCTGCGCTGGGCAGACACCATCTACAGCCGGCCGGCCGTCCAACGCGGCCGGATGGTCAACCGGCTCTCCGGCGACCCCTCGAGCCAGTTGCACGAGCGCCACGACGCCAGCGACTTCGACACCAGGACGCAGGACAAGCTCGCCGCCGCCGAGTAAGCAAGCGGCCCCGGCCATTTGTCGCAGCAATAAATGAAGCTCCGCCGCCTTTACGGCGGCGGAGCATTTGCATACTGCCCGAACTCAGTTCTTGACCGTGTCTTCCAGGAAGAACCGGCCGAGCGGGTTCTGGTAGAAGTTCTCGATGTTCTTGCGCGAGACGTTGATATAGGGGCTGTAATAGAGGTCGATCCAGTTGACGTCGTCCTTGGCCATCTTCTGCAGATCGACATACATCTGTTCGCGCTTCTTCGGGTCCAGCTCGAGACGCGCCTTGGCAACCAATTCCTTCACCGCCTCGTTCTTGTAATTGGTCGAGTAGTTGTTGTTGGAATCGTGGCCGAGGACGAAGGTGGTCTTCTGGTCCGGGTCGAGAATGTCGTTGGTCCAGTAGTTGACCGAGACGTCGTAGTCGCCGGCCACGGTCATGTCCCATTCCTGGCTCGGATCGACCTTCTGCAGATTGGCCGTGATGCCGGCCTTCTGCAGCTGCTGCTGGACCAGAACGGCCGTCTGTTCGTCGACTTCGTCGCCGGCGCGCACCAGATAGTTCAGCGTCAGGTCCGAGGCGCCGGCGGCCGCCAGCAACTCCTTTGCCTTTTCGGGATCATAAGGCCGCTGCAGATTGTCGGCATAATAATAGAGAGCGCCCTTTGGAATATAGGAGTTGGCGACCGTGCCCTGGCCGAAGGTGACGGTATCGACGATCGCCTTCTTGTCGATCGCGAGGTCAAGCGCCTGGCGGACTTCCTTCTTGCCGAGCGCGCCATGCGCATGGTTGATCAGAAGATGATCCTCGCGGGTCGAAGCGTCGATATCGACATTGAGGTTCGGGTCCTTCTTCAACTCCTCGACGCGAGAAAAGGGAACGAAGATCGCCGTATCCAGCTCGCCGGCCTGAACGTTCAGCATGCGGGTATTGTCGTCAGGCACCGAGATCCACTCGACACCGTCGAGTTTCACCCGGTCCGCCTGCCAGAAATTCGGGTTCTTCTTCAGGATGACGCGGTCACCGCGCCGCCATTCCTCGACCACGAAGGCGCCGGATGCGATCGGCTTTTCGCCATAGGCATCGGCGCCCAGCGATTCCATGCCCTTCTTGGAGATGACCGAGGCATTCGGCAGCGCCAGCGTCGACAGGAACGGCGCGGACTGGTTCTTGAGCTTGATCGTCAGCGTGTGTGCGTCGGTCGCCACTGCCGTGTCGATCACCTTATAGGAATCGCTCCAGAGCGAGGCAGCGTCATCGCGGATGCGCAGTAGGCTGTAGGCCGCGTCTTCCGCCGTCAGCGGCGAACCGTCCGAGAATTTTGCGTCGCGGATCTTGAACGTGTAGGTCAGCCCGTCATCAGAGACGGTCCAGCTTTCGGCAAGGCCCGGCTCCAGTTTCGTGCCTGTCTTGTCGACGCGGATCAGCACGTCGTAGACGTTGGAGAACACCCAGTTGTCGATGTTCTGCGCGGTCTTGATCGGATCGAATGTCGTCGAATCCTCGCGGCGGCCGATGGTGAGTACACCGGCGGCCTCGGCATAGCTTGCGCTGAGCGTCAGACCGGCGAGCAAGGCTGCAAGCCCGATTGATTTCCACCTGTTTGTCATGAGTTCGTTCCCTTCGTTGTTATGGCATGCGTTTGATGGGCAGGATCGGCATCGAATGCGGATCGTCCTTGCCGTCGGCGTCTTGAAGCAGCCGCTTGTCAGGATCGATGTCGGGAATGGCGGCGATCAGCGCCGCCGTATAGGGATGCTTCGGCCGCGCGAAGACCTCTTCGGAACGACCTTCCTCAACGATTTCGCCGCGATACATCACGACGACCCGTTCGCATAGATTGCGGACGATCGCGAGATCATGGGCGATGAAGATCAGCGTGAGGTTCATCTTCGCCGTGAGCTCGCGGAAGAGCTCGATGATCTGGGCCTGGATGGTGACGTCGAGGGCGGCCACGCATTCGTCGGCGATGATCAGCTTCGGATCGACGGCGAGGGCTCGGGCGATGCCGGCGCGCTGGCACTGGCCGCCACTCATGCTGCGCGGTTTGCGGCCGGCGAATTCGCGTTCGAGGCCGACGAGATCGAGCAGTTCGCCGATCCGCGCCGGGATATCGGCCCTGGCGACCTTGCCCTGCACCTTCAGCACCTCGGCCAGCATCTGGCCGATCGTCAGCCTCGGATTGAGCGCATTGTATGGGTCCTGGAACACCATCGCCGTCTCGCGCCTGAGCTTTGCCAGGCCAGCGCTTTTCTGCAGCGCCAGATCGACGCCGTCGAAGGTGACGTGACCCGAGGAAAGCGGTGTGAGGCCGAGCACGGCGCGGGCAAGCGTGCTCTTGCCGCTGCCGGATTCGCCGACGATGCCGACCGTCTCGCCCGGCATGATCTGCAGGCTGACGCCGGCAACGGCGCTGACCGTCTTGGCACCGCCCCTGAGCAGGGCGCCGCCGGCTCTGAAACGCACGTGGAGATCGTCGATTTCGAGCAATGGCCTGGCCGGTTTGCTGGCCTCGGCAATCTCGAGCAGCGGCGCTGATATCTCGCCCGGCAGGGAAGGGTGGCTGTTGATCAGGTTGATCGTATAGGGATGCTGCGGCCGCGCCAGAATCGTCCGCTTCGGCCCCTCTTCGAGTAGCTTGCCGCCGCGCAGCACGGCGATGCGGTCGCAGGTCTGGGCGACGATACCGAGATCGTGGGTGATCAGAATGATCGACAGGCCGCGCCGATCGCGAATGTCAATCAACAGCCGCAGGATCTGCGCCTGAATGGTCACGTCAAGCGCCGTGGTCGGCTCGTCGGCGATCAGGATCTTCGGATTGCAGGACAGCGCCACACCGATCATCGCCCGCTGCCGCATGCCGCCGGAAAATTCGTGCGGATAACTGTCGTACTGGCGCTTCGGATCGGGGAAGCCGACCTGCGCCAGGATTTCCGTCGCCGCAGTGCGGGCCTCGCGGGCGCCGAGGCCCTGGTGATAGCGGATGCCCTCGGCGATCTGATCGCCGATTCGCATCACCGGGTCGAGATGGCTGGTCGGGTTCTGGAAGATCATGCCGATCTCGCCGCCGCGCACTTTCAGCATCTCGCTATCATCGATCCGCATGAGGTCACGCCCTTCGAGCAGCACGCTACCGCTTTCGATCTTCAGCAGCGAGGAGGGCAGCAGGCGCACAAGGGAACGGCAGAACAGGCTCTTGCCCGAGCCGCTCTCGCCGACAAGACCGAGGATCTCGCCCTTGCCGAGGTCGAGCGAGACCGCATCGAGCAGCGTGCGCGGGCCGGAATCGACATGCGCCCTGACGGTGAGATCACGGACGGACAGCACGGAGCCGCTCATTCGTGCACCCCCAGCAGTTCGCCGAGCGCGTCACCCAGCATGCTGAAGCCGAAGGCGAGGCAGACGATGGAGAGGCCAGGAAACAGCGTGATCCACCATGCTGTTGTGATGAAGCTCTGTCCTTCCGCGACCATGACACCCCATTCGGCAATCGGCGGCTGGACGCCGAGGCCGAGGTAGCTGACGGCAGCGCCGCTGAGCAGCACCAGCGTCGCATCGGACATCGAAAAGACGATCGAACCGGCGATCGCGTTCGGCAGCAGGTGGCGGAACATGATGCGCGGCCGGCTGAAGCCGAGGCTGACGGCGGCAACGGCATAGTCGCTGCCCTTCAGCACCAGCATCTGCGCCCGGATCAGCCGCGCATAGGAAACCCAGCCGACAAGCGCCATCGCGATATAGAAGCTGCCGAGGCCCGGTCCGAGGATCGCAATGATCGACAGCATCAGCACCAGGAAAGGGAAGGCGAGGATGATATCGACGAGGCGCATGAACAGCGCATCGACGATGCCGCCGAAAAAACCGGCGATGGTGCCGACCGTCGTGCCGATCAGGAAGGGAAAGATGACGCCGATCAGCGCCATCTGCAGGTCGAGGCGCGCGCCCCAGATGACGCGGGAGAGAATATCGCGGCCGAAATTGTCGGTGCCGAAGGGATGCAACAGCGAAGGCGCCTGCAGGCGCACCTCGGCGTTCTGCATGATCGGGTCGTAAGGCGCGACGATGGGCGCGCCGATCGCCAGCAGGACAAAGAACAGCAGCAGGCCGGCACTGAGCACAAGCATCGGCCGCCGGCCGAAGAACTGGCGCCAGCCGGGGGAGGTGGGGGCAATCGCCTCGATGCTCATAGCTTCACCCTCGGATCGACGGCGACAGTGACGATGTCGGCGATGAAGTTGATGAGCACGGTGGCGCAGGCAAAGACCATGGCGACGCCCTGCACCACCATGTAGTCGCGCGAGAAAATTGCCCTGACGAGCAACTGTCCCATGCCGGGCAGCGCAAAGACGCTCTCGACCACCACCGTACCGCCGATCAGCCAGCCGATATTGACGGCAAGCAGATTGATCGTCGGCACCAGCGAATTCGGCAGCACATGCCGCCAGAAGACGATGCCTTCGGGCATGCCGCGGGCGCGCGCCGCGGTCGCGACATCCGATTTCAGTTGCTCGATCATCGCCGCCCGCAGGCTGCGCGTCAGCACGGTCGAGAGCGACAGCGCGACCGTCAGGCTCGGTAGCACCAGATGCGACAGCTTTTCGCCGATCGTTGCACCATAGCCCGAAACCGGCAGCACACCGAGTTCGACACTGAAGAGGATGATCAGCATCAACCCCAGCCAGAAGGGCGGAAAGCCGATGCCGAAGGTCGAGACGATGCGCACCGCGTGGTCCGGTGCCCGGCCGGCATTGCGTGCGGCAATCGCCGCCATCGGCACTGCGATCAGGACCGAAAGCACGACGCTGGAGACGACGAGGGCGAGTGTCGGCTCGATACGGGTGACGATCAGCTTCAGCACGTCGATCTTGTAAAGGATTGACTTGCCCATCTCGCCATTGGCGAGGTTCTTGAGGAAATAGACATATTGCAGCCACATCGGCTGGTCGAGGCCATACTGGGCGCGAATGCTGGCAAGGGCCGCCGGCGTCGCACGCGTCCCGAGGATATTGCGCGCCGGATCGCCGGGGATCAGCCGGACCAGAATGAAAGTAATGACGCTGATGCCGAAGATCACGGGCAGGAACTGCAGCGGTCGCGTCAGAACGAATTTATAGCGATGCATGACGGCGATCGCCCCTTTGTCTTCGTCGGGTTCGGTCCGCTCCCTCTTGCATCAGCCTGCCTTGTGCCGGTCGAGAAAATCGAGAAGCGCCGGATAGTAATCCTGCGGGTTCTCATAGAACGGCATATGGCTGGCGTTGGCAAATACCTTCAGCTCGGCATTCGGCAGCGCAAGCTTCATCCTGAGCGCACAGGCTGGCGTCAGCTCGTCATGCTCGCCCGTCGTGATGAGCACCGGCAGCGTCAGTCGCGGCAGATCGGGGATGCGGTTCCAGTCCTTGAGGTTGCCGATATAGAGAAACTCGTTCGGTCCCTGCATCGTCTCGTAGGGCGCCATGTTCCAATCGTCGAGCGAGCGCCGCACCGGTGCCGGCCATTCCGGCAGACGGCAGACGTGGCGATAGTTGAGGATGGTGACGGCCGCGAGATATTCCGGATGATTGTAGGTGCCCTGCGCCTCGTGCTTCTGCATCATCGACACTGTTTCGGGACCGAGCGCTGCGCGCAGCCGTTCCAGTTCCGAGATCAGATGCGGCATGTCGGCGACGGTATCCTCGAGGATCAGCGTCTTCAAGTTCTCGGGATAGGTCAGCGCATATTCAATCGCCAGCCAGCCGCCCCAGGAATGGCCGAGCATGTGGACCTTGCCGAGCCCCAGCGCTTTACGCACCGTCTCGGTCTCCTCGACATAACGGCCGATCGTCCAGAGCGAGAGATCGTCCGGCCGGTCGGAGGCGCCGGTGCCGAGTTGATCGAAGGCGATGACACGATAGCCCTTGTCGGTGAGGCAGGAATGCGCCTCGCGCAGGTAATCGCAGGGCAGGCCCGGCCCGCCGTTCAGGCAAAAAACCGTCTCTGTGCCGGTCCCGAAACTATAGGCAACGACGCGATAGCCATCGACATCGATCTCGAATCGCTCGTCCGGCCGTATTTCACGCCACATTGATCGCTCCGGCAGAAGATTTCGCTTGCTCAATATTTGGGCATGGCTAAATTTTTACCTTAAATCCCATTCTGTGCCAGCTATAAGAAGTGATAGGGTGGGCGCCATGCCGAACCTGGGAGTAGCCCATGCTTGACGAGCCCATTCTTGACGACATTGGAACGATCAGACGGCAGTTTACAGCACACGAAACGCTGGACGGCCGGATCGACCAGGCCTTCGAGGCGATGAAGCAGATCGGCTTCGAGGCGCTGATCTATGATTATACGCCGGTGCCCTACGATCTCGATGGCGCGATCATGATACCATCGCTGCTGAAGCTGCGGAATATCTCGGACGACATGCACGATTACTGGTTCAATCGCGGCTATTTCCGTATCGATCCGGTGCAGCAGGTGGCGCTACGCACCTCCGCACCTTTCTTCTGGAACTATGACCCGGACGCTGACACGCTGATCAACCGTTTCATGAACGACGACACCGCGCCGGTGACGCGCTATTTGAGTGAACGCGATATGTCGACCGGCGTCACCGTGCCGGTTCATATGCCACGCGGCGACTATGCGACCGTCACCGGCATCCGCTTCGGTCGAAACAAAGATTTCGAACGGCACGCATTACGCTATATCGCCGACTTCAATCTGCTTGCCCATGTTTTCCATGAGACCGCCTATTCGCTTTTCGACACGCGGGCGAAGAGCGTCGGTACGATCCGCCTGACCGAGCGGGAACGTGAGTGCCTGCGCCATTCCGCGGAAGGTTATTCTGCCAAGGAAATTTCCCGCATCATCGACCGTTCCGTGCCGACTGTGGTGATGCACCTGAACGCCGCGGCAAAGAAACTCGGCGCCCGCAACCGCACCCAGGCGGTGGTTCGCGCCACCCATTACCGCCTGCTCGAAGACCGGCCGACCCATAATTGGCCACCCTATAACTTGTGATAGCTGCCTTCACAGTCGCCGCCGCGTTATGCTTTTTCATCACTGCTAAGAGATGGAGATACCAGTGGGCGAAGTCACGACCAATGAAGCCTATCTGCCCTTTCGCGACTATCGCACCTGGTATCGCGTCACCGGTTCGCTGGACAGCGGCAAGCTGCCCCTCGTCGTTGCCCATGGCGGGCCCGGCTGCACGCATGATTATGTCGATTCCTTCAAGGATATCGCCGCCCTCGACGGCCGTCCCGTCATCCATTACGACCAACTCGGCAATGGCAATTCCACCCGACTTCCGGAAAAAGGCCCGGATTTCTGGACGGTCGGCCTGTTTCTCGAAGAACTGGACGCGCTGCTTTCCCATCTCGGCATTCAGCATCGTTACGCCTTCCTCGGCCAGTCCTGGGGCGGCATGCTCGGCGCCGAACATGCGGTGCGCCGGCCGCAAGGCCTGAAGGCACTTGTTATCGCCAACTCGCCGGCCAACATGCACACCTGGGTTTCGGAGGCGAACCGGCTGAGGCAGGAACTGCCGAGAGAGGTGCAGGATACGCTGCTGAAGCATGAACTGGCAGGAAGCCTCACCGATCCGGAATATATCGCCGCCTCACGCGTCTTCTATGACCGCCATGTCTGCCGCGTGGTGCCGTGGCCGCCTGAAGTGGCGCGGACCTTTGCAATCATGGACGAGGACAACACCGTCTACCGCAACATGAACGGCCCGACCGAATTTCACGTCATCGGCACGATGAAGGATTGGACGATCGAGAACAGGCTGGACCGCATCGAAGCCCCGACGCTGCTGATCTCGGGAAAATACGACGAGGCAACACCCCTGGTGGTCAGGCCCTATCTCGAACGGGTTCCCGGCTGCGAATGGGTGCTCTTCGAAAATTCCAGCCATATGCCGCATGTCGAGGAAAAGCAGCTTTGCCTGGCAACCGTTTCCGGTTTCCTGTCACGGCACGATTGAGAAAACCCGCCCACGCCGGCAACACCGTTTCTTGCCGCGAAGGCGACGCTTGGGATAGTCTGTCCCTTCGAGAGCGAAGGAAACGGGCCGATGAACGATCATCCGCAGACAGGCGGCGCGACAATCCTCGCAACGAGCAGGGCGCGCGGCTGGCGCGGTCTGGAGGCCGATCTTGTGCGCATCCCGCCTGGCCGCACGCATATTTCAGGCACGCCCTATCATCGCCTCGGAATCCATGTCGGCCGGCCGGTGCGGGCGCAATGCCGCTGCGACGGGCGGGAGCATCGCCGACTGCAGAAGCATGGCGATATCGATGTGGTGCCGGCCGGGCTCGATGGTGTCTGGGAGGACGACCGCGAATGCATGATCCTGCGGCTGAGGATCAGCAAGGATCTTTTCCATCGGGCTGCGATCGATCTCGGCCGCGATCCCGCGACGACAATCGTGCCGCAATTTCAGCTCCGTGATCCGCGGCTCGAGGCAATCGCCTGGGCCTTGAAAGCGGAACTCGAAGCGGATGTGCCGTCCGATAACCTCTATGCCGATACGCTGGCGACGGCCCTCGCGCTCCGTCTGGTCGAGGCCAGCGGCGATACCTCTCGTCCGGTGGATAACGGCAGAGCGCTCTCGCCCCGTCAGAAGCGGATGCTTGCCGACTACATCGAGGATAATCTCGACACGTCGCTTTCGCTTGCCGAACTGGCAGGTCTTGCCGGACTGAGCCTCTCGCATCTGAAGACACAGTTTCGAAACAGTTTCGGTATGCCGCCGCATCGGTATGTGCTGCACCGCCGGGTGGCTCGCGTCGAGGTGCTGATCCGGAGTTCCGGCCTGCCCTTGAGCCAGATTGCGCTTGAGGCCGGCTTTGCGCATCAAAGCCATATGGCAAACAGCATGAAGCGGCTGCTTGGCATCAGCCCCGGCACCATTACCCGCTCGCGCAATTAAAAAAATTGGCCGATCCTGCAACGGATCGGCCGAATGCGCAGGCAATACCCCCGGCGGCAGTACATCTTCCTTCCTCTGTTCTCAGTCGAAGGAATGATCATGTTTGTCATCTTTGGCGCCACCGGCAAGGTCGGCAAGGCAACGATAACAAGACTTCGGGCCAAGGGCGCACCCGTCAGGGCAGTGCTCCGTGATCCCGCTAAAGCCGCACCCCTTGCGGCGCTCGGATGCGAGATCGCCATGGCCGAGGTCGGCGATGCCGATGCCATGGCCGTCGCGATGAGAGATGCGACGGCTGTACAGCTCATCTGCCCGATCAATCCTCGCGCCGCCGATGCCAGCCGCCAGATGCTGCAGTCGATCGAGCGGATGGCGGAGGCGATCGATGCCGCCCGGCCGCCGTGCATCCTGGCAATCTCGGATTACGGCGCGCATCTGACGATCGATACCGGCATAACCAGCCTCTTCCGTGCGATGGAGGAGCGGTTCCGGGAGTGCAGCGCCAGGATGGTCTTTCTGCGTTCGGCCGAACATATGGAAAACTGGGCACGCTACCTGACGATCGCCGGTGAGACCGGTGTGATGCCAAGCATGCACCTGCCGCTGTCGCGACCTTTCGCGACCGTCTCCGCCGCCGATATCGGCGATATGGCCGCCGACCTTCTGCTGACCGATGAGGATCATGGCCCTTTGCCGCGGATTGTCCATGGCGAAGGGCCGCGGGAATACACGGCGCTCGACATCGCCGCGGCTTTAGGCCAGGTGCTGGCGCGGAGCGTCGTTGCACACGAACTGCCACGCGCCAATTGGCCGGCAACGCTGATGCGGTCGGGGCTTTCGGAAAGTTACGCGGAGCTGATCGTCAGGCTCGCCGAGGCGCACAATAAAGGCCTGATCGGAGCCGAAGCCGGTGTCGGCGAAATCCGCCGTGGCCGCACGGATATTGCCGTTGCCCTCGAGTCATTTCGTCCTGAAATCCGGCAAGATATCGTGTGACGTTCAACCTGAGCGACCTATCCGCGGGTCAGCCACTTCTTGGCAACACGGCAAGCCATCGTATAGGCCGGATCGAAGACGTTGCCGACGTCATAGCGCACCACCTGGCCGAGCAGATGGCTGGCCGCCGTCTTGTCGAGGCCATAATCCGAGGCCAGCCAGTTCAGCATTTCGCTGGTCGCGTGCTGGAGCGCCTGATCGAGGGGCCGGGCGTTGCCGATGGTGAAGATGTCGTCAGCGGTTTCGCCGCGCGGCCAGACCAGTCCGGCCTTCTTTTCCACCGTCAGACGCACGGTGACCTCGAACGTCGTCTCGATGCCGGTTCCGACGATCTCGCCATCCCCTTGCACGGCATGACAGTCACCAAGAAAGAACAGGGCGCCGGGGGCCGATACGGGCAAGCGGACGGTGGTGCCGGGGCCGAACAGCCGATAGTCCATGTTGCCACCATATTCGCCGCTGGTTGCGGTCGATATCGCCTGGCCGAGGCTGGGCGCCACGCCGAAACAGCCGATCATCGGGGCAAGCGGCAGAACGAAATTTTCGAGGCCGCCGACCGGCTCGGAAAGCCGGACGGTCAATGCCTCACGGTCGATCGCCCAGATGGCGATATCGCGCGGCGGCAGGTCGCGAACCGCCTCCGGATCGACCACACTGGCCGCGACGACGCTGCGGGTAAAACCCGTGTCCCTGGTCGGGATCATGCTGATGATCTCGACCTTCAGCACATCTCCGGGCTCAGCACCTTCCACGAAGATCGGGCCGTTCATCGGATTGGGGCCGGATGTCTGCTTGATGCCATCCTTGTCATGCCCGGCGGCGTCGAGCGTTTCAGTGACGACGGTGTCGCCGTCGGCGATGTGCAGGGCCGGCGGAAGAGAACCGATGACATTGTGAAAGATCGTCGGAATGAAGCGGTGAGTGGTCATGAGAATACAGCTCTCGCTCGTTTCGAATATGATGAGCCTGCGGCTGAACTGCCCGGCGGAGAGAGTTCGAGACTAGATCAGAGATTGCCTGCAATGCCAATATCCGCAGCACCGCCCGAAAAATACAGGTCGGCCGCAATTCCGGGGCCGATGGGCAGGCCGTCAAATCAGCCTATCTTTGTGCGCACCGGGCCGGATTCGCGGATGATCACGCCTCGACCGAGTCGAAGCGTGATCAGATCGACGTTCAGAATTTGAAGCTGGTGCCGATTGTTACCTTTTGCTGATTCACCTCGAAATCGCCGAGCGCCGAACCGAAATCCTTGCGTCCGAAGTCGTCATAGCGATATTCAGCCCGCATCATTATGTTGTCGGTTAGGGCCCGTTCCACACCGCCACCGGCGGTCCAGCCAATCAGAATGTCGTCCTTCTTGCCAATTCCAGGCACGTCGACTTCTCCACCCGCGGCCGCCAAACCCCCGGTTCCGTAGATCAGCGTACGGTCCAGGGCATATCCCACGCGACCACGCGCCGAGCCGTCCCATTTGAGGGAAACGTCGCTTCCATCCTTCCAGTTGTAGTTGAAGTCATTCTCGATACCGAAGATGAAAGGACCGTGCTGGAAATTATAGCCGCCGTAAATACCCGTCGAACCTCCATCGAGATCCTGCTCGGATCCGTTGAGGTAGCTCGCATGTGTCGAGGTGTATCCGCCTTGAAGCCCGAGATAAAATCCCGACCAGTCGAAGGCCGACTGGGTCTGTTCCTGTTGAACGTAAGCAGGATCCTGAACCACGGCATCGGCGGCAATGGCCGGCACCGCCGAGAAAGCCACGGCGGCCAACACGATTATCTTTGTGTACATTAAAGTGCCTCGTCATTTCGATTATTGGAGAGGGCTTCAGCAAACCGGCAAGTCGGCTGGGACCGATGCACTATGCTGCGGTTCGGTGTTGCGGTTTGCACTTTATTGTTGAGATATGTTGTGACCGTGCGCGTCTTGGACGCGGCGCTTCCGCCAAGGTCGCGCGGGGCTTCGAGCGAGCCACCGGAAAAATGTCGATCGCTGGCCGCGCTATTCGGAGAATGTGACATTCCAACTTTGGAGAAACTTCAACTTTGCGGCCGCAAAACTGCGGTCATAAATAGAGGCTAAAAATTAAATCATTGTAATTAAACGGGTATTGTAGTTCCATAACATGCATTACGCCACTTTGTTGTGTAGCCGGGGTGGGTTCAAGGATGAAGCGCGACTTGCAATAGATAACAACGATTTATCCCTGCAAGGAACGAGATATGAAGCGCACCTACTCCCAGATCGATATGGAGGAACGCCGCAAGATTGCCCGCTGGCGCACGGCTGGGATCAGCGTTGACGTGATCGCCGAGAAGCTGCACCGGCATCGCTCAACCATTTTCCGTGAGCTGCGCCGCAATACGTTCGAGGATCGTGAGATGCCGGACCTCAACGGTTACTACTGCGTGATGGCCAATGACATGGCGCGAGAACGGCGTGCCAAGCTGCGCAAACTTGCCCGGTTCTCGCAGCTGCGCCAATCGGTGATCGAGCGCATCATGCATGGCTGGTCGCCACAACAGATCGCTGGCCGATTGCAGCTTGAGCGCCATCCGATCTCCGTCAGCCATGAGACGATCTATAAGTTCGCCTATTCCTCGGACGGTCACGCGATCAAACTGTGGCGACACCTGCCGGAGCATCGTGCCAGACGCAGGCCGCGCCACGCCAGACGCCGCCATGGCAGGCGGTTCACCCCGGATGTCAACATTCTCTACCGGCCAGACGCCGTCGCCGAGCGCAAACAGTTCGGGCATTGGGAATGCGATCTCATCCAGTTTCGCAAGAAGTTCGGAAAGGCCAACGTGACGTCGCTGGTCGAACGGGTCAGCCGATTTGCCGTCTTGCTGCGCAACAATGACCGGCAATCGAGGCCGGTGATGGACGGCCTGATCCAGGTGCTGCAATCCCTGCCCCACCTCGCCCGCCGCTCGATCACCTTCGATCGTGGCACGGAGTTCACTGACTGGCCTTACCTGCAGGCCAGCATCGGAGCGCAGACATGGTTTTGCGATCCGCAATCCCCGTGGCAGAAGGGCACCGTCGAGAACACCAATAGACGGGCCAGGAAATGGCTTTCGAGAGAGGTCGATCCACTGTCTCTCAGCGACCGCGATCTGACCGAGATCTGCAACCGCCTGAACGCAACGCCACGCAAATGCCTCGGCTACAAAACACCGGCAGAAGTCTTCCGCCAGAAACTCCTCGCCCAAATCCGGCGCACCGGTTAGCCTCTCAAAGCCCGCAGGTCGCGGTTCAGCATGAACTCACCCCGCAAAGTTGAAGTGTCCTGTTTCTGCAAAGTTAGAATGTCACACTCCCCGGGTTTGATGACGGTGGAGATTGCGGATGGGACTGATATCGATGAGCGAGCGCGACCTGCAACGGATCGAGATTCTATCGAAGGTCATCGCCGAGTCAGCCGGCTGCGGAATGACCGGGTGTTCCTCAGTGCATGAGGATGTCGCCTTGCATGTCGGATTCGAGTTGCAGGCAGGCCGCCCAAAGCGGTGTCTTTTGGTACATCCCATTCTGAAGGATGGTCAGTCCGTCGGAAGTGCTTCGCACGGATGCTTCGCGGCCGCGTCTTGGGGTCATTTCATGCCGATGATCTCAGCACGAGGCGCCCGGGCATGACAACCGTTTCGCTGTCGTCTTTTCCGGTTATCATAGCGACCAGGGCATTGATCATCGCCTCGGTGGGCTGTTGGTAACTGGTCAATTCGTAGGCGGGAGCCTCGCCGAGTTCGATGTTATCGAAGCCGACGACTGCCACGTCTTGCGGAATTCTTAGGCCGAACTCGCTACGGATGACATCCATCGCTCCCAGCGCCAAGATGTCATTTTCACACATCAATACGTCGACGCGCGACTCGGGCGCAGTCGTGCTCAAATAGATGCGCGCCGCCTCTGCGCCAGCTTGGGCGCTGTATCTTTCCGCGGCTAATTCGGTGACGCGTTCGATGCCTTTCCGGCGCCAAAAACTTGCATAGTGATGGCGCCTGCCCAGCGCGGTCGACAAGGTTCTCGCTCCCGTCATAAAACCGGGACGGCGATATCCCTTGTTAAACAGGTAATCGACGATCTCGCCGAGAGCGAGTTCTGCATCGCAGGCAATCGCGGGAACGCCAGGGATTTGGCTGTCTCTTGCAAGAACGAACATCGGCGGGAAACCTCGGCCAAGCCGTCGCTCACCGAGCGTTTCCTCGCGAAAGGCCGTACCGAACAGTATCACGGCATCGAATTGTCGTTGGTCGGCGTTGATCAAGGCGTGAACGTGATCGAAATGGCGGTTGATGTTGATCAATACTGTCAGCAGACCCTCCGCCTGCAGGCGCTCGGTCAACATCTCCAGAACCGGAAGCTTGTGCGGATTGGCAAAGTCATCGACGAAGACGGCCACCTGATGGGTGGTGTTCGTCGCAAGACTGCGGGCAAGCAGGTTAGGCGAATAGTTGAGAACCTCGGCCGCCTGAAGCACCTTTTGTCGGCTTGCTTCCGTAATCGACGCACCCGGCGTGAACGCACGAATGACGGTCCATTTCGACACGCCGGCGGCTTCCGCCACCTCTTTCGCTGTCGCCCGTTTACGCATGGCCGTCTCCTCCTGAATGGAATGAATATTCCACAAAAAAATAAAAATGGAATGGATGCTTGATTTTTGTCGACAATAAAGTAGTTTTATCGAGCTTGCTACCGGGTGCAAATGGAGTTGCAACCGGTAGCATTGGGAGGTTCGCGTAGTGCGGACTGTTTTTGGGAGGGTAAAATGAAATTCGGTTTGAAATCGCTTCTCGCGGGCGCGGCCGTTGCTGCTGCGCTCATGTGCTCTTCGGCAATAGCCAATGCCGCTGACATTCGCATCGTCGCCGTCACCCACGGCCAGGCCAATGATCCTTTCTGGTCCGTCGTCAAGAACGGCGTCAACGCAGCGGCGAAGGACATGGGTATTAGCGTCGATTATCGCGCTCCGGAAACTTTCGACATGGTGTCGATGGGGCAGCTCATCGATGCGGCCGTCAATCAGAAGCCCGATGGGCTCATCGTCTCCATTCCAGACGCCTCAGCACTCGGTCCATCCATCAAGAAGGCTGTCGCCGCCGGTATCCCGGTTATTTCCATCAATTCCGGTTCCGACGTTTCAAAGGAGTTGGGAGCGCTGCTGCATGTCGGCCAGGACGAATATACCGCCGGCAAAGCCGCCGGTGGGAAACTGCATGAGCTGGGCGGCAAGGAAGGCCTGTGCGTGAACCAGGAGGTCGGCAATGTTTCGCTCGATCTGCGCTGCAAGGGCTTTGCCGACGGTTTCGGCGGCAAGGTCACGGTTCTACCCGTCAGCAACGATCCGGCTGATGTCCGTGCGAAGGTCAAGGCAGCGCTGAGTTCCAATACTGCCGTCGATACTGTCATGGCGCTTGGTGCCGGTACGGCCGGCGAGCCTTCGCTCGCGGCCGTCGAGGATGTCGGAATGACCGGCAAGATCAAGGTGGCGACATTCGACCTTTCAGCTGATTTCCTGAAGGCCGTGGCCGACGGTAAGGCTGCCTTCGCGATCGATCAGCAGCAGTTCCTGCAGGGCTATCTACCGGTCGTATTCTTGGCCAACTATGCCAAATACGGGCTTATCCCGGGGGGGAATGTTCCATCCGGCCCGAACCTTATCACTAAGGAAAAGGCGGCCCAAGTCGTGGATCTTTCCGCCAAGGGTATTCGCTAACCGGAATTGCCGAAGGGCATTCTCCCAGAATCTCCTCCCCCTTGATGGGGAGGGGGTTTGGCCGACTGACCGCGCTGCCGAGCAGCGCCAACGCTACCCTAAATTATGATCCGTGGGAGGAGTTATGGCTTCGCTTGAGCAGAGAACGGCGGCTGCGCCGAAGGCCGATGAGCGCGTCAAACAAGTAAGTTTTTTGACGCACATGATGCGGCGGCCCGAGCTTGGTGCCGTGGCTGGCCTTGTTCTCGTCATCGTCTTTTTCTTTCTCACCGCCGACCGTACCATGTTCTCGCTTTCCGGCCTGATGACCATCATGGCGCCGGCGTCGCAATTGGGGATTCTGGCCATTGCGGCGGCCCTTCTGATGATCGGCGGCGAGTTTGATCTTTCGATCGGCTCGATGGTGGCCTTTGCGGGACTGATTTTCGGCGTCATCCTTACGAATTTCGGCCAGCCGCTTTCGGTTGCCATCGTCATGACGATGCTTTTTGCCGCGTTCATGGGGGCGATCAACGGGCAGATCGTCATTCACACGCGCCTTCCGTCCTTCATCGTGACCCTGGCATTCCTCTTCATTCTCCGTGGCTTGACGCTCGTCGGCCTGAAATGGGCGACAGGCGGCTCAACGCAGCTTCGTGGCATCGGCGACCGCGTCAAGGACAGTCCGCTGCTTGGCTTTTTTTCCGGCGATGCGCTGAAGGGCGTCTTTGTCTGGCTTGCGGATCACGACCTGATCGACAAGTTCCCCAACGGCATGCCGAAGGTCACGGGCATCCCGGTATCGGTATTGTGGTTCGTGGCGCTTGCCCTGGCTGCGACCTGGGTCCTCCTGCGCACTCGCATGGGCAACTGGATCTTTGCCGCCGGTGGTGATCCCAATGCGGCGAGAAACTCTGGCGTCCCGGTCCACAGGGTCAAGACCGGCCTGTTTGCGCTGACGGCATGCGCGGCGGCTCTGGTCGCCATCATCACTGTGCTCGATGCCGGCTCCACGGATGCCAGACGCGGCTTTCAGAAAGAGTTCGAGGCGATCATTGCCGCCGTCATTGGTGGGTGCTTGCTGACAGGCGGCTATGGTTCGGCGATTGGCGCCTTCTTCGGCGCGATCATCTTCGGCTCGGTCTCGATCGGTCTGACCTACACCAAGTTCGATTCCGACTGGTTTCAGGTCTTCCTGGGCTCGATGCTGCTGCTGGCCGTTCTTTTCAACAATTTCATCCGCCGCAAGGTTACCGGGGAGCGCTGATCATGGCTGATGCCAATATTCGAATGCCGATCATTGAAGTGACCGACATTGTCAAGCACTACGGCTCGGTGATTGCTCTCAACGGCGTATCGATGCATGTGTCGGCCGGAGAGGTGCTTTGTCTCCTCGGAGACAATGGCGCGGGCAAATCCACTTTGATCAAGACGCTCTCCGGCGTTGTCCGTCCAAGCGGCGGCGCGTTCCTGGTCGAAGGCAAGCCTGTCAATTTCAGCAGCCCGCGCGATGCGCTCGATGCTGGCATCGCGACCGTCTATCAGGATCTCGCCATGATCCCGCTGATGTCGATCACCCGCAATTTCTTCATGGGACGAGAGCCCCGCAAGGGCTTCTTCCCCTTCCGTCACCTCGACCTTACACACTGCAACAATGTCACGCGTGAGGAGATGCACAAGATCGGCATCGATATCCGCGATCCCAATCAGGCAGTGGGCACTCTGTCTGGAGGCGAACGCCAATGCGTTGCGATTGCGCGTGCGGTCTACTTCGGCGCCAAGATCCTCATTCTCGATGAGCCGACTTCGGCGCTCGGCGTGGCGCAAACCTCGATGGTGCTGAAATACATCCACCAAGTTCGACAGAAAGGATTGGGCGTCATTTTCATCACCCACAATGTCCGCCATGCCTATGCCGTCGCGGACCGTTTCACCATCCTCAATCGCGGCCAGACGCTTGGCACCTTTGGTAAGGCGGACATCGCGATGGATGAGCTTCAGAACCTCATGGCCGGCGGCAAGGAACTGCAGCAATTGTCCGAAGAACTCGGTGGCACGATCTAGCCGGCTTGGTTCCGAGGCGGCGTTCGATTGGTTTTCAAGGGCCGTCGCCGCCTTTCACTCAATCATCAATCATGGAATACGGTCATGAACGACGGCTCGCCGAATGCCTCATCCCCCTTCACGCTCGCGGTCTGTGCCGAGATGGTCTTCAAGTCGCTGCCCGTCGTCGATAGGCTCAAGCGCATCACCGAACTCGGCTTTCACGCCGAGATCTGGGATTGGACGAAACATGACATCGCCGCCCTTGCAAGATCAGGAGCGGTCTTCTCGTCAATGACGGGCTATGTGACTGGAACGCTTGCCGATGACGCGGGCGCAGACGAATTGCTGCGAACTGCGAAGCAATCGATCCCGGTCGCCAGGGAGCTCAATTGCCCGCGCCTCAACCTGCACGGGACCGGTCTTGACGGCCAGGGTTTGCCGGTGGTCAAGGCCGACAAAGTGACGGGCGCCATGTGGCTCAAGGCGCACGACACGCTTAGCCGTATCGCCGACCTCGGCGAGAAAGAGGGCGTCACTTTCGTGCTCGAAAACCTCAACGAAGCAGTCGATCACCCCAAGACACCGTTTGCCAAGGCCGAAGATACGCTTGCGCTCGTTTCGTCAGTAAACCGGCCGGCGCTGAAGCTCAATCTCGACCTCTATCACGCTCAGATCGGCGAAGGAAACCTAATCGAGCTATGCCGGCGCGCTCTGCCCCATATCGGCGAAATCCAGGTGGCGGATGTTCCGGGCCGCATGGAGCCGGGTACCGGAGAGATCAACTACAAGGCAATTGCTCGTGCGCTCAAGGATATGGGCTATCGCGGCACGATCGGCATGGAGGCCTGGGCTTCCGGCGACGATGAGACGGCGCTTGCCCGTTTCCGCGACGCCTTCACGGTTTGAAGATTTCGATAGTCAACACTTAGACGTCATGGAGAAATATCAATGATCAGGTTTGGAGTGATCGGCGCCGGCCGAATAGGCAAGGTGCATGCCGCGACTATTGCGGCGAACCCGAAGGCGAAGCTCGTCTATGTGGCGGATGCCTTCAGAGCATCGGCGCAGTCACTTGCCGCGCAGACGAGCGCCGAGGTTGCCGACGCGGAGGATGTCATCACGTCCTCAAACGTCGATGCGATCCTGATTGCGACACCGACCCCCAGCCACGCCGATCTCATCGAGGCGGCGGCGAAGGCCGGCAAGGCTATCCTCTGCGAAAAGCCGGTGTCCCTGTCGGTCGAGCGCATCAATGCCTGCCTCGACGTCGTCGAGAAGAACAAGTCGACTTTGATGATCGGCTTCAATCGCCGGTTTGACCCGAACTTCGCCAACGTGGAAGCGCGCCTGCGCCACGGGGACATCGGCGAAATCGAGATCGTGACGATCACCAGCCGAGATCCCGCGCCGCCGCCGGCTGATTACGTCAAATCCTCCGGCGGCCTGTTCCGCGATATGATGATTCATGACTTCGACATGGCCCGTTTCCTCATGGGGGAAGAATTCGTCGTCGTGAATGCACTTGGATCCTCGCTCGTTGATAAGGCGATCGGAGCCGAGGGCGATGTGGATACTGCAGCCGTGCAGATGCAGACGGCTTCCGGGCGCATTGCCGTTATCACCAATTCGCGCCGGGCGACTTATGGCTACGACCAGCGCATCGAAGTCCACGGAGCTACAGGCATGCTTGCGGCGAGGAATATCCATGCAACCAGCGTCGAGCTTTCCAATGCGAATGGTGTTAGCGGCGATCCCGTCCAGTATTTCTTCCTTGAACGCTACGCCCAGGCCTACGCCAACGAGATCAATGCCTTCATTGATGCGATCGACAGCGGCAACCGTTCGCCGAAGCCCGGCGGAATTGATGGCCTCCAGGCTCAGAAACTGGCGGAGGCCGCCACCGTGAGCTGGCAGACGGGCAGGCCGGTGCGGGTCGATTAACAAGTTTCGATGCGGCCATGTCCTCACATGGCCGCATCGCCACCGGGGATGACGCGCCGCCTTCCATATGCATCCGGGTCGCACCGAGATTGCTGGAAGACGGATCTTTGGAAGGTGAAGCGCAATGCTACAGGATAGAGACCACCGTCCTCCCGCGACACTGCAGGAACTGAAGTACCTGATCGCCAAACGGCAGATCGTCTTTCCCAACAGTCTCGAACAGGTCGCGAGGCAGATTATAGAACGGCCGGAAATGATTGCATTCGAAAGTGCCGCTGCGATTGCCCGCAATTGCAGGGTTTCTCAAACGACGGTTCACCGACTTGCACAGCACATCGGGTTTCGAACATTGCGCGAGTTTCGCGCGATGATAAGAGATCATCTTCGCAAGATTTCCGCAAATCATCGCTAGGGGGCTGTCTGGCTATCCCTGTTCGACGAACGGCCGTTCCGCGTGCTGAAAAATCAGCGCTCGCGTTTACGTGGCACTTTGACGTCTTCCCGCGCCTGATTGGGATTCTGTTCGTGGAATCGGGTACATTCTATTTTCAAGTGCGACACGCTTGCGTGTCGCTTTGCTATTCCCTTGGCGCTTGCCGAAAACCTGCTCCTTTCAGGAACTCCCCGGTCGCCCATTTGTTTTACATTCTGCACCACCCATAAGTTTGCCCAAGGTGCAGTCGGCGACAGTGGAACTGATCCATGGATATGACGCGCGTCCGAGATCGCATGGTGGAGCACCACGTTACGCGTCGTGGCATTCGTGATCCAGGCGTGACCGAAGCCATGCGCACGGTGCCGCGCGAAAAATTCGTTCCTCCAGGCTCCGAGGAATTCGCCTACGAGGATGCACCGCTGGCGATCGGCCAAGGCCAGACAATTTCGCAGCCGTTCATCGTGGCTCTGATGCTCGAAAAGGCCAATCTTGATGCCGGTGACACAGTGCTCGAGGTCGGAACAGGTTCCGGCTACGCTTCAGCCCTCCTGAGCCGGGTAGCAAGGCACGTCTATTCCATCGAGCGCCACGAAGCGCTGGCGCTTCAGGCCAAGCAACGGTTTGAGAAACTGGGATACCGCAACATTGACGTTCGCGTCGGCGATGGCAGCAAGGGCTGGGCGGAGGCCGCCCCCTTCGATGCCATTATTGTTTCTGCGAGCGCACCAGAGGTGCCAACCGCCTTGAAAGAGCAGTTGGGCCTCGGAGGGCGGCTCATCATTCCGGTCGGCCGCTGTGACGCGCAGCGCCTGAAACGGGTCACGCGTACCGGGGACGCCGCGTTCGAAGAAGAAGATCTCGGCGGGGTGCTCTTCGTTCCCTTGATCGGCGAAGATGCCTGGACTGCTACCCATCCGATGTACACGGCCACGGCCCCCTCATTGGAGGGAACGCTTGCCTCCGAGCCAAGTTCTCCGCAAGACGCACAGGGAGGGGGCATGGGAAAGATACACCCGTTGCCCGCGTTGCCGGAAGGTGTGGTCGATTACACCGAATTTCAGCAAACTTACTGGGCGGTTCAACGTATTTCCTGGATCGTGTTCACGCTTCTTCTGCTGACCTGCTTGCTGGGTTTGCTTGGAAGAGGCGGTCCATTTTCGCGGCAAACTCTTCTGTTGGCCGATGGGTCCGTGGACTTTCCCGTCATCTCCCGATGGAATGCTCCCGAGAATATGACCGTGAACTTCACGCCGTCATCCGAAGACAGGGTCTTCACGATCGATGCCGCCTTTCTGCAAACCTTCTCGGTTCAGGGCATCGATCCACCCCAAAAGGCGACTTTCGTGCGCGAAGGCCGGATAGGCTATGTGTTTCCTGCCGACCCGGCAGGACCGACGCGGATCGTGTTCCGTCTGCAAACGCAACTCCCGGGCCCGCGTCCTACCATCATCGGCATGGATGGAGAGACGCGCAGCCAATCCACTTTCATCTTTCCATGAGGGCGGCACGGTGGATGCGGTGTTACGCGGACTGGCAATCTATTTCACCCTGCTCGTGATCATCCGCTTGTCGGGAAGACGGACATTGGCTCAGATGACGCCGTTTGATCTGGTGATCGTGCTGGTGATTTCCGAGACCACCCAGCAGGCGATGCTGGGCGATGACTTCTCGATCACCAACGCCGTCGTCTTGATCCTCACGCTGTTTACGACCGACATCGGCCTGTCTTACGTGAAGAGGTGGTGGCCTCGCGCAGCTCATATCATCGATGGCGTTCCAACCGTTCTGGTGACGGATGGCGTCTACGATGAGCGCGCGCTCAAAGGCGCCCGACTGCAGAAGGAGGACGTCATGCAAGCGGCTCGAAGCCAGGAAGGCATTGAGAGCGTTACGGAGATAAAATTTGCCATCCTCGAAGTGAGCGGCAACATCAGCATCATCAAGAAGCAGAAATCCGGCTGACAATCGACGACGAAGGAGACATCCCGCTTTAAGGGCATGAACTCTCTTGCCATTTCCGAGCTGCTTGGCGCTTGGGAATGCGCGTCAGAAGGATAGGTCGAGCACCCTGCCCTCGAACAGGCGATCCCGAGAACCTTCGAGATGCGCCTTCATCAGTCTTTGTGCATCGTCAGGCCGGCCATCGGCGATCGCCTTGTAGATGGCGTTATGCTCTTCATAGACCTGTTCCAACCCTTGGCGGGGGCCGAGCAAAGAGAGGCCGTGGAGATGCATGCCAACGGCGATATGGGCCTTCAGCGCATCGATCGAGGCCGTGTAATAATGATTGTTGGCAGCTTCCGTCACCGCGCGGTGGAAGAGGAAATCGGCGTCGGTGCGGTGAAGCTGATGGCTGGTCGCCTCACGCAGATCCGCAAGCGCGCTGGCGATCTTCTGAATGGCCTGCTCATTGCGGCGTTTGGCGGCGAAATAGGCCGCCGCCGGCTCGATCGTCAGGCGGAATTCGTAGCAGCGTTGAATGTCGGCGATCGTCTTGACCGGCGAATAGGCAAGCTGCGTCGTCGGCGATCCATGCGCGCTGACGAAGGTGCCGGCGCCCTGCCGGGCATAGACCATGCCCTGATCGCGCAGGCGCGCCAGCGCATCGCGGACGATCGGCCGCGATACACCCAGCATCGAGGCAAGCTCATGCTCGCCGGGAAGGCGTGAATCCGGCGGATAGTTTCCGCCGCGGATACGCTCGAGCAACTGGTCGAAGACGCGATCGACCAGCTTGACGGCCTTGCCGCGTTCAGGCTTACCCGGCGGGCCGGCTTCCGCGTTCAAAGGTTCGCCATTCACTTCAGCCACGTCATTCTCCCCGGCGGTATCTTACTATGCCGCCCGATTCCAAAGAACCAGTCTTAGCAAACTATCGGGCTTGCCGAAGCCCCCGGACTTCACCGCGCACCGAAAATGCCGTCCGTCGACGGCCGTGACATCGAACCACGGCACGCCGGCCTCGATTTCGCCCTTCGGCGCCAGAACTCTGACCCCGAGCGCCTGGAAAACGGCAAGCGCCGTGTCGCCGCCGCCGACCATCAGCATGTCAGGCTTGGTATCGTCGATGACCGATCTGACGCCTGCCGCAAAACGGCGGGCGACCAATGCCGCATCGGCCGCCATATCGCCGGTGCAACGCAGCAGCGCCGGCAGCGCCATACCCTCCCCGACTTCGACCTGCCCCATCGGCGCGTCCACCACCATGCGCAGGACACCCGAGGCTTCGAGCCGGTCCATCTGGGTAGCGGTAATCGGGTCGCGCGAGCCAAAGGCGAACAGGGTACGCCGGGTCGCCGCAAACTCCGGCACCGATTGCTGCCCCGTCTCGCCGAGCTGGCGGGCAAGTGCGGAACCCAGACCCCGTGCGCCGACCGCAAGCGTCAGCCGCCAGTCATGATCGGCAACGATCTGGTCGAGATCACTATCGTCCTTTGCATCGGCAACAGCAACATTGCCCGTACGGCCTTCGAACAGATCGGCGATCGGCAGTGGCTTGTCGACGCCGCGGCCGACAACACAGCCCCTAAAGGTCAGACGCTCCTGATCGGGAATAGCGGGCGCCACCAGGATAGTCTCCAGGCCGAGCGCATCGGCCAGCGCCAGGCTCTCCGCCGCGACATTGCCCTTCAGCCGGGAGTCGATCTTCTTCATAACGACTGCGGGCTTCACGCCACGAAGTGCCGCGGTCGCGAAGCGGACCCTCTCGGCAGCTTCCGGTTCGCCAAGCGCACGCGAAGCGGTGTTGACGACGACGACATCACAGCCGGTGGCGATCGCATCCTGGGCAGCCTCGACATCGACGGCGACCGCAACCGAAAGTCCGGCGTCGACGAAGGGCGTGCCGGTATCGAGCGCACCCGTCAGATCATCGGCGACGATAACGGCCTTCAGCGTCATGCGGTCTGTCCGGTGTTGACGGCGTGACAGGCCACGAGATGGCCGGGTTTTGCTTCCTGCCACGCGGGGATGACCTTGCTGCAGACATCCATGGCAATCGGGCAGCGCGTGTGAAAGCGGCAGCCGGTCGGCGGGTTCAGCGGGCTCGGCACATCGCCCTGCAGGATCTGACGCTGGCGGGTGCGCTCATGTTCGGGATCGGTCTCCGGAACGGCCGACAGCAGCGCCCTGGTATAGGGGTGCAGCGGATTGTCGAAGAGCTCCTCGCGGGTGGCAAGTTCGGCGAGCCGCCCGAGATACATGACGCCGACACGGGTGCTGATGTGGCGCACGACTGCGAGATCATGGGCGATAAAGAGATAGGTCAGCCCATATTTTTCCTGCAGATCGAGCAGCAGGTTGATGATCTGCGCCTGGATCGACACGTCGAGCGCCGAGATCGCCTCGTCGCAAACAATGAATTTCGGCTGGCAGGCGAGCGCGCGGGCAATCACGACTCGCTGCCGCTGGCCGCCGGAAAGCTCATGCGGGTAACGCTGGGCAAACCGCGTCGGCAGGCCGACATCGGTGAGCAGCGTCGCGACCCTGTCCTTCAGCTCGGCCTTGGTGCAGAGCTTGTGGAAGAGGATCGGCTCGCCGATCGCCTCGCCCACCGTCATGCGCGGATTGAGGGTCGAATACGGATCCTGGAAGACGATCTGCAGGTCGCGGCGGAAGGGCCGCATCTGCTTTTCGTCGAGCGTCGCGAGATCCTGGCCCTTGTAAACGACCTTGCCGCTGGTCGCCTTGTAGAGGTTGAGGATGGTGAAACCGGTCGTCGACTTGCCGCAGCCGGATTCGCCGACCAGGCTCAGCGTCTCGCCTTCCATGATGTCGAGATTGACATTGTCGAGCGCATAGACGGTTGCCGAGCGTTCACCGAAGGCGCCGAGCTTGACGTGGAAATGCTTGACCAGATTTTCGATCTTGAGCAGTGGCTGAGCACCCATCACGCGGCCTCCTGCATTCTCTGGACGACGAAACAGGCGGCGCGGTGATTGCTGCTGCCGCTCAACGGTTCCAGCCGCGGCACCTTCTCGCGGCAGATGTTCTCCACAAGCGGGCAGCGCGGCGCAAATGGGCAACCCTTCGGCCGGCGGCCAGGCTCCGGCGGCGTGCCGCCGATCGAGCTCAGCCGGCTTGCCGGCGGGTCCGAGAGCTTCGGGATCGAAGACAGCAGGCCGCGCGTATAGGGATGGCTCGGGCGGGCATAGAGCTCGTCGACCGGCGCATCTTCGACCACCGTGCCGGCATAGAGCACGGCGACACGATCGACGAGGCCGGCGATCAGCGCCAGATCATGGGTGATCCAGACAACCGACATGCCGAGCTTGGTCCTGAGATCCTTCACCAGATCGACGATCTGGGCCTGGATGGTGACGTCGAGCGCCGTCGTCGGCTCGTCGGCAATCAAAAGCTTGGGATTGCAGGCAAGGCCGATTGCGATCATCACGCGCTGGCGCATGCCGCCGGAAAGTTCGTGCGGATAGGCCTGCAGGCGCTCTTCCGGGCCAGGAATACCGACAAGGCGCAGAAGCTCGACGGCACGTCTGCGGGCCTCCGCCTTTTTCATTCCGCGGTGATAGATCAGCGGCTCGCAGATCTGATCGCCGACGCGCATGACGGGATTCAGCGATGTCATCGGATCCTGGAAGACGAAGCCGATATCGCCGCCGCGCACCTTGCGCAGCTCTCTATTCGACATCGTCTGCAGGTCGCGGCCGTCGAATGTCGCCGATCCCTTGGTGACTTTGATCTTGTTCGGCAGGAGCCGCATCAGGCTCAGCATGGTCAGGCTCTTGCCGCAGCCGGATTCGCCGACCACACCAAGCGTCTCACCCTTGTCGACATGGAGATCGATGCCGTCGACGACGATGGCGGGGCCATTGCGGCCATCGATTTCGACGGTGAGGCCCCTGACATCGAGCAGGCGGTTGGTGCTTTTCATGTCCATCATTTGCTGCCCCGCGGATTGAGCGCGTCGTTGAGGCCGTCGCCAAGGAAGCTGAAGGCAACCGAGGCAAGGCCGAGCACGGCCGCCGGAGCGGCGAGAAGGTGGGGATAATGCTGCCAGACACGCAGGCCGTCCGAGATCATGTTACCCCAGCTCGGCGTCGGCGGATTGACCCCGACGCCAAGGAAGCTGAAAGCACTTTCCAGCACCATCGCCGTGCCCAGGCCGGCGCTGACCGAGACGATCAAAGGCCCCAGCGCATTCGGAATGACATAACGCTTGATGATGATCCAGTTTGATAGGCCGAGCGCCTGGGCCGCGGTGATATAGGGCCGGCTGCGGATCGACAGCACCTGGGCGCGGACGAGACGGGCGTAAGGCGGCCAGGAGATCAGCGCCATAGAGCCGAAGACGAGGATGAAATCCACCCACATGGTTTCGCGGTAGAAGGGATTGAGGGTCGCGAGGTAACGCGCCTCCATCCATTTGCTGATCGGCGACTTCAGCGAGGCGTTGATGACGACGACGAGCAGCAGGTTGGGAACCGACATCGTCACGTCGGTCAGCCACATGATGACGCGATCGAACGGATTGCCGAAGAAACCGGCGACGGCCCCGAGCACCAGCCCGATCAGCACGGCGAAGACGGTGACGATGACGGCGACGAGGAAAGCGGTGCGCGTGCCGAAGACCACCCGGCTGAACACGTCGCGGCCGAGATCGTCGGTTCCGAAGAGGTGGCTCATCGACGGCAGGACGTTGCGGGCGTTGAGATCCTGGCTCAGATAATCATAGGGAGTGAGGTAAGGCCCGAAGATCGCCGTGAAGGCGAGGATCACGACGATGACGAGGCCGAAGATGGCAAGCCGGTTGCGCCTCAGTCGATACCAGGCGTCGCGCCACAGGCTGACCGGTTCTTCGACGGTTTCGATGGTGGAAAGAGGGATGGCGGACATGGTCAGCGGCTCCTTCTTGAATCATTGGCGCGCGGATCGAGCAGCGGATAGAGCACATCCACCAGGAGGTTCGAGACCATCACCAGGAACGATCCGATCAGAGTGATCGCCAGAATGACGGGATAATCGGAATTGATCAGCGCCTGCACCGTCAACCGGCCGAGGCCCGGCAGGCCGAAGACGAGTTCGACGAAGATCGCGCCGTTGACGATGGTGATCATGATCAGGCCGAGCTGCGTGACGACGGGCGTCAGCACCGGCCGCAGGATATGGCGGAGCGCCACGATGATTTCGGGTACGCCCTTGGCGCGGGCGGTCCGGACGAAATCCTCCGACAGGACCTCGATGACGGCGGCACGCGTCTGGCGCACGATCAGCGCGATCGGCTGGAAGGAAAGGACGAGCAGCGGCAGCAGGATACGGACATCGAGGATCCCGCCCCAGCCGTAAGGCACGCTCGCACCCGGCAGAAGCACGATGAGGCCGACCATCAGCAGCGGACCGGCGACATAGGCCGGGATCGCCCAGAGGAAGAGTGCGGAGCCCAGAATGGCATAGTCGATGCGCGAATTCTGGTTGAGCGCGGCGATCATGCCGAGCGGGATTGCAACGACGGCGGTCAGGATGATGGAGCAGAGGGCAAGCTGGAAGGAGACGGGTGCGGCGGCCGAGACCATCGCCCAGACGGAGCGGCCCGATGTCAGCGAGTTGCCGAATTGGCCGTGCAGCAGGTTCCAGATGTAAAGGCCGAACTGGACGATGAAGGGCTTGTTGAGGCCGGCACTTTCGCGAATGGCTTCGATGCGCTGCGGATTATAGGCGACGTCGCCCGGCGCGCGCAGGAAGATCAGCTTGATCGGATCGCCGGCGCCATAGAAGGCCAGCGCATAAACGGCCAGCATCACCACCAGAACGGACGGAATCCAGATGGCAAATCGGGTTAGCACGTAGCGCAGCAAGGCCACCTCCCACCTGTTGTTCGATGCGTTCCCGCTTTTGGCTGCGATCGCATCTCTTCTTCTTGAAACTTGCGCGAAGGCCTTGCGGCCTTCGCGCGGGTTACTGCCGATTGAGGCGGTTGCGCCGGATCAACCGATGGAAATGTTCCAGGGTTCGACGACCTGCCAGTCAAGGTTCTTTTCCAGGCCCTTGACCTCCTTGGTGGCCCAGCGCGACATCGCCTGAGAATACCATGGAATGAAAGCCCAATCCTCGCGGAACGCCTTTTGGGCTTCCTGGGCGAGAGCAATGCGCTGCGGATCATCCGCAGCCTTGGTCGTTGCCTCGGCAAGGGCACTGTCGACCTTGTCGTTCTTGTATCCGCCGAGCTTGTTCTGCGCGTTCGACGAGGTCGAGGCGATGCTGCCCGCCAGATAGGAGACGGCATCCGGCACGCGGGTGCCGACGTCGTCGCGGAAGATCTGGACCGAGTTCTGATCCGGACCCGCATAGGAATCTTGCTGCGGCTTCATGTCGACGGCAGTGATGCCGAGATTCTGGCGCCACTGCTCGGCAATGAACTGGGCGGCAGCCTGAATGGCTGGCCCCGAGATGCCGACGAACAGGATCTTCGGCAGGCGCTCCGGGCCGCCATAGGTCGATTCCGCAAGCAGCTTCTTGGCAGCCGCCGGATCGTAGGGATAGGGCTCGAAGCCGGAATTCTCCGCACCCGGGACCGAGTTGAGGATCTGGTCCGCCTTCTTGTGCGGCCCGTCGGGATAGGAAGCCTTGAACAGGCCATCGCGATCGACGGCCATGATCAGCGCCTGACGAACCTTCGGATCGTCCATCGGCGCACGGGAGATGTTGAACCAGAAGTGCTGGCTGGTCGGAATCAGCGGGCCGGCGGAAAATTCCGGGCCGAGATCCTGGATGATGGTCGAGGTGATCAGTTCGGTATGGGCGTTAAACTCGCCCGACTTGATCAGCGACGTCGCGGTGACATTGTCCTCGATCGAGGTGATATCGATACGGGCAAGCTTTGGCTTCGGTCCGAAGAAGTTCTCATTCGGCTCGAAGGAGAGTTTGCCGGCGTCGATGTCGATGCTGGTGAGTTTGAACGGACCCGAGAAGACCGGCTTACTGTCAGGCTTGTACCAATCGATGATCTCCTCGCCGTCGCTGCCGCGCGACTGCGACGCCTTGGTGATCGGCGCGATATGGTTTGCCAGGCGCATGAAGAAGATCGGGTCTGCAGCAGCCAGCGTCACGACGACCGTTCCTTCGTCGGGTGTCGCGACACCGGTCAGTTCGTTGCCGGAGCCGGCGGCGATTTCGGCGTAACCCTTGACCCTGCTCAGCACCTGGTCGGCGCGCTGGTTCTTGGTGTTCGGCATCGAGGAGACTTCCCACGATCCCTTGACATCGGCCGAGGTAATCTTGCTGCCGTCGGAGAAGACAGCCTTCGGATCGATCTTGAAGGTCCATACGGTGTTGTCGGCCGATTCCCAGCTGGTGAAGACGTAGGGCTTGATATTGCCTTCGCTGTCGAAATACATCGGCGATGCCCACCAGATGGAATTCCAGCGGAACGTCCTGCCGCCGCCGCGCAGCGGCGACCAGTCCTGGTCGAAGGCCGGATTTGCGACCTTCAGGACCTGGCCCTCATCGGCGAGCACGATGCGGGCATTCATCCCGAATACGGTGAGGCCGACGCCGGCTGCAAGGCCGAGCTTCAGCGCGTTGCGACGTGATATATTGGTTTTATCCGATTGATCAGACATGGCATTCCTCCCAGAGTGAATTCGGCAGCGCTCTCCCTGCACCTGCCAGGCGCAGCACAATCCGTTCCGTATCGTTCTCTCGTTATTGTAAATATGTCAACAAAAAATCGCATTTTCAGTTCGAACAAAATTTTCTCCTGAAAATATATAAGTTATAACAGATAGATAACTTTTTGCAGCGGCGTCACGGCATTTTGTCTTCTTGACAAAAGCGCGGCAATATAAAAGTTCTTTGCACTCCATCGCGACAGACGGATGACAATTGGAACGCGCAGCCCCCGGTTCGAACACGGATCGGCAAGACAGGACGCGCCGAGGAGGGCGGAAATGAGCCAGCACAGGATTACCGGCGTTTTCAGCGCCTCCGCAACGCCGCTGACGGCAGACAATAGGCCGGATTTCGCCCTTTTCACCGACCATTGCCGGCAGTTGCTGGCCGAGGGATGCCATGGCGTGGCGCTGCTCGGCACGACGGGCGAGGCCAATTCCTTCTCCGGAGCCGAGCGCCGCGCCATTCTGGAAGCAGCACTGAAGGCCGGCATTCCTGCCGACAGGCTTTTGCCGGGCACCGGCGTCGTCGCCATTCCCGAGACTGTGGAACTCACCCGGCACGCGCTGTCGCTTGGTGTCACCAAGGTGGTGATGCTGCCACCCTTCTACTACAAGGGTGTCTCCGACGACGGCCTCTTCGCCGCCTATTCGCAGGTGCTGGAAAAGGTCGCCGACACCCGCTTGCAGGTCATCCTCTATCATATTCCGCAGGTCTCAGGCGTTCCGCTTTCCATTCCGCTGATCGGGCGCCTGATTGCGGCCTTCCCGGAAACGGTCGTCGGCATAAAGGAATCTGCCGGTGATTTCAACAACATGCAGGCGATCATCGCCGCCTATCCAGGTTTTTCGGTGCTGGCGGGTGCCGATCCGCTACTGCTGCCGTTGCTGAAAGCGGGCGGTGCCGGCTGCATCACCGCGACCTCCAATCTCGTGGCGAATTCGCTGCGCACCGTCTACGACCATGTCCACGACGAGGCGCGCGCCGCCGATGTCGAAGCGGCGCAAGCGCGCATCAACGCCTATCGAACGCTTTCCAATTCCTACGTCCAGATCCCGACCATCAAGGCAATGGTGGGGCTGAAGACCGGCAATCCCGCCTGGAAGCGCACACGCGCGCCGCTGATGCCGCTCGGCGATGCCGACTATGCTGCACTCGCCGAAAGCTATGCCAAGCTGCCTTGAGGAGATCCGTCATGAGTTTTACCGGCCTGCCTCCGGAAGCCGTTCCGGCCCTGATGACCGGGGCCATCGCTCCTCACCCGACTGTCGGGGGCCGCGCAGATGCCTATCTGCCCTCCCCCTGCATCCAGAACCATGCCGCAAATCTCGCCTTTCTGCCCGACGGCACGCTGACCTGCGTCTGGTTCGGCGGCACGATGGAGGGCATGGGTGATATCTCGATTTACATGTCGCGGCTGGCGCCGGGCTCCGAGCGCTGGTCCGTGCCGGAAAAGATGAGCGACGACCCAGAGAAATCCGAACAGAACCCGTTGATTTTCAACGCTCCAGACGGAAGGATATGGCTGCTCTATACCTCGCAGACTTCCGGAAATCAGGACGGTTCAGTTGTCAAATACCGGATTTCAGGCGATGACGGCCAGACCTTCGGCCCGGTTCGTATCCTCTGCGACAGCCCCGGCACCTTTGTTCGCCAGCAGATCGTCGTCAATGGCAGGGGCGACTGGCTGCTTCCGGTCTTTCGCTGCGTTGGCCTGAACGGCCAGCGCTGGAGCGGCGATGCCGATACGGCTGCGGTGCTGATGTCGCGTGATGGCGGCGCGAGCTGGCAGATGCGCGATATTCCAGACAGTATCGGCGCGGTGCATATGAACATCCTGCCGCTTGGCGGCGACGAGATGATCGCCTTCTACCGCAACCGTTTCGCCGAAAACATCCTGTCCAGCCGATCCTCCAATGGCGGCGAGACCTGGAGTGCGCCCGAGCCCGCCGAATTGCCGAACAACAACTCCTCGATCCAGGCCACAATCCTGAATGACGGAGCAATCGCAATGGTTTACAACCATTCGAATGCCGCCATGTCGGATGCACGGCGCCAGTCTCTTTATGACGAAATCGAGGGTGGCGAGGCTGGAGAGACCGCCGTCGTTGCCGATAACAGCGCACGCAAGGCCGTCTGGGGTGTGCCGCGTGCGCCGCTGAGCCTGGCAATATCAAGGGATGGCGGCAGGAGCTTTGCGCATCGCATCGATCTCGACACCGGCGACGGCTTCTGTCTCAGCAACAATTCGAAGGATTCGCTGAACCGCGAATTCTCTTATCCGTCGATCGTCCAGGGCGGTGACGGCACGCTCCATATTGCCTACACCTACTACCGGCGAGCCATCAAACATATCAGCCTCGCCCCGCAATTCCTGCCGTAAATAAAGCGGCGGCCGGAAAATTGTAAACCTGCATCCGCTCACGTGCGAAAGGATGCAGGATCACAGCGGCTGTGGAATTGCTGACAGGAAAATTGACAACAGGGTCGGATTAATCACCCCCGCCGCACAGATGATGACCAGCTGTGTCTGACATGCCTTTTTCATCGTCACATATTTCATAACACGCTGATATCTTTATCGATACGAGCGTGCAACGCCGCCTTAAAGCGCACGACCGAGCGCACATCGGATGATAAAAAATTGCGTTCGCCGGAATGCTGGCTTGACAATGATCTTACAACTTTACATTAAAGAGGGCGACGATATTGCCGCAAGATCTTGCAGGGAGGACTGGTTCATGGCCAGCTTGGATTCGCCGATCACAATAGTTCGGCCGCATCTGATCGAATTCGGCGTCGGCACGGCGGGAAAGCTCGGCAAATGGGCTGATGAAAAGGGCTATCGGCGCACACTCGTCATCTCGGATGCCTTCAACGCTTCGCGCATCGACGTGCTGGAGCTGAAGGGCGAGGTTGCGGTCTTTGCCGAAGTGACGCCTGAACCGGATACGGCCAATCTCGAAAAAGTTCTGGCGGCGGCAAACGCCGCGGATGCCGAGCTGATCGTCGGCTTCGGCGGCGGCAGCGCCATGGACCTGGCAAAACTTGCCGCCGTGCTTGCCGGCTCCGCCCAGACGCTGCACGAGGTCGTTGGGCCGAACAAGGTGCATGGGCCGCGCAAGGTGGCGCTCGCCCAGGTGCCAACGACATCGGGCACCGGCAGCGAGGCCGGCATCCGGGCGCTGGTCACCGATCCCGCGACGATGGCAAAGCTTGCCGTGGAAAGCCTGCATATGCTGGCCGACATCGCCGTCATCGATCCGGCCCTGACCTTCAGCGTCCCGGCCCGCACGACGGCGGCAACCGGCGTCGATGCCATGGCCCATTGCGTCGAGGCCTTCACCAACCGCAAGGCCCATCCGATGGTCGACATCTATGCGATCGAGGGAACGCGCCTCGTCGGCAAATATCTCGCCCGCGCCGTCAAGGATGGCAATGACGCCGAGGCGCGTGCCGGCCTGTCGCTCGCCTCGCTTTACGGCGGCTTCTGCCTCGGCCCGGTCAACACCGCCGGCGGCCATGCGCTCGCTTATCCCCTCGGCACACGCTGGCATGTCGCCCACGGCGCGGCCAATGCGCTGATCTTCCCGCATGTTCTCGCCTTCAATACACCGTCCGCGCCTGAGAAAACCAAGGCGGTGATGGAAGCGCTTGGGCGTGAAACCTCCGGGAATGTCACATCCGTCTTCGATGCGGCCTATGCTTTCTGCGGCGAACTCGGCATCGAGATGAAGCTCTCCGGCCTCGGTGTGCCGGAAACCGATCTCGACGCCATGGCCGACGACGCCTTTGCCATTCGCCGTCTGCTCGACAACAATCCGCGCGATCTCTCTCGCGCCGACATTCGCGCGATTTACGCGGCCGCCTTTTAAGCGGTAAGGTTTTTTAGAAGGAATTCGATCGATGGACAGGAATGCGAAAGTCGCTGTGACGCTCGGCGATCCGGCTGGTGTCGGCCCCGAGGTGATCGTCAAGGCCTTGGCTGCCCTTCCAAGGGAGGAGCGCCGCGATTTCGTCATCGTCGGCAATGTCGAAGCACTGGAGCGCGCCGACCGGGTCACCGGCGCCGGGCTGCGGTTCGGGCCTGCCGATGCACCCGGTGACGACAGGATCGCCGTCGACGAGGTCGCGCTCGGCGCGGCCCTACCCGAGATCGGCAAGGTCAGCCCCGTCGCCGGTGATGCCTCGGTGCGCTATATCACTCGCGCCGTCGATCTCGCAATGTCAGGTGAAGCCGATGTCATCGTCACCGCGCCGATCAACAAGGAGGCGATGAACCTTGCCGGCCATCACCATGACGGCCATACCGGGCTGCTCGCGCATCTCACCGGGTCGAAGAGCTCCTTCATGCTGCTTGCCTCCGAGCGGCTGAACACCATCCACGTCTCCACCCATATCTCGCTGAAGGGTGCGATCGAGCGCGCCAAGACCGAGCGGGTGCTGGCGACAATCGAAGCCGGCCACAATCATTTCCTGCGGCTCGGCCGCAAGGCGCGCATCGCCGTTGCCGGCCTCAATCCCCATTGCGGCGAAAACGGCCTGTTCGGCACTGAGGACATGGAATTTCTGGCACCCGCCGTCGAGCAGGCGCGGGCAAAGGGCATCGACGTCGTCGGGCCGATCTCGGCCGATACGGTTTTCGCCCGTGCCTATAACGGCGCCTTCGATCTTGTCATCGCCCAGTATCACGACCAGGGCCATATCCCGATCAAGCTCGTGGCCTTCGACACGGCGGTCAACGTCTCGCTTGGTCTGCCGATCGACCGCGTCTCGGTCGATCACGGCACCGCCTTCGACATTGCCGGCACCGGCAAGGCCAACCACGTCAACATGCTCTCGGCCATCGCCTACGCCCGGCTCATGGCCCGCTCGCCGCGGCTGAGGGCGTGATCGCGACTTCCAGAAGGACCGACAAGCGCCGTTGCCGACACAATGATGTCGAGCTTCGTTATGACACCTAATAGCAGAACCGGACTCTGTGGAACGTCCCGCGGTTTACGCACAAGCATTCTGCGCGTACACAGCTAGACAGTCTAGCTAGGAGCGGATTCGGTGGAATGGCAACTACAGGACGCCAAAAACCAATTTTCGAAGGTCGTGCAGAAGGCCCGACAAGAAGGGCCGCAGGTGGTGACCGTGCGTGGCGAACGCACGGCCGTCGTTCTGTCCGCCCGCGACTACGACGCCCTGCGCGCCGGCAGGCCGACGCTCGTCGACGACCTGATCGGTGGCCCCGCCTGGGACGATGAGTTCGCCGATGCGGTCGAAGCACGCAACAAGACGCCAAGCCGCGACGTCCCCCTCTGATGTAGCTGGTCGACACCAACATCGTCTCGGAGGCGCGACGCGGCACGCCGCAGGCGGTCTCGTGGCTGCGCTCCGTCGATCCGCTCACCATCCGCCTGAGTGCGTTGACGCTTGGCCAGATCATGCGCGGAATTGCCCTCAAACAGAAATCTGATCCGAAGACCGCGGCGCATCTCACCGAGTGGCTGCGCAAGCTACGTTATGATCATGGCGACCGGATCCTGCCGGTGACCGACGAGATCGCCGTCGAATGGGGCCGCATCGCCGCCATCCGGCCGCGTGGCGATATCGACGGGCTGATCGCCGCAACCGCGATCGTTCATGATCTGATTGTCGTCACTCGCAATGTCGGCGATTTCGGCGATACCGGCGCAGCGGTGATAAATCCATGGGAGACGGGCGCGTGAGCAGTCGAGGCAGCCACCTCCTCCTCGTTTAAAATGGCCTGCTGTGCCATTGGATAAAGGCCTTGGCTACGTCGGCCGAGAGCTCCTATCAATGCATTTGGTGGCAGCATCATGATCTGCTGACCAAGCCTCATCTGTCCGGCGTTTTGATCTGCTCTGCGGAAACGTTGATTGCACCGCAACCCGTCACATGCCGAACAAGCGACGATCCCAGAAGACCGGTTGGTGGAGGCTCGCCGTGATCGATGGGAATTCCGGGTGGGCCGAGTTGATCAATATGTTGCGGTCGACGCGGGCGGCGACGCTTGGGACCAGCAGGACGGCACTGCGTTTTTCCTGGCACCAGCGTTCGCCAAAAGCCTTACTGACGTTCGCCGGCATACTGTCCCAGCCGGGCAACGCGGGCTCGGAGAAGACCTCGTAGCTAAGCCCACGCGGTAGGGTGATCGTGACATAGTGCTGGTTGGGTGGCAGTCGCCCGCTGCCGTGGACGAGCTTTTCGAGCAGCGCCGTCGAATAGTGCTCGCTCGTATAGATGATCGCGCTGCCCGACGTGTTCCACCGTCCCGGCGCGATGGTCGAGCCGGTGGCGTCGAAGATCGGATAGCTTCCGTTGGGATCTCCGATGCGGACGGATGTCAGTGTGCGGTCAAGAACCTGTGCGCTCACGCAGCGCTGCCGTATTTCAGGCTTCCGAGAATATCGAGCACGAGCTCGCCGCCGATCTCGCTCTGGATGACCACGTCGATTGGCCGCCTGTCCTCCAGCATTGCATGCGGCCGAAACAGGAAATCGCGGGCCTCGGTCTCGGTCTGCCAGACATCCAGCGCCGATCCCCAGACGCGCGCCAGACGGGCGAGCTTTATGCCCTCGTCGGAGGAGAGCCGATGCTTGGACTTGCGCCGCTCATAGGTGGCCTTTGGAACGAGCCTATATTTGAACTGGGTATCATCAGGCGCCAGAAGCAGCGCCATGCGATCAAGCGCCTTGACCGGCAAGCCTTCCTCAATGCTGGAGAGCAGGCCAAAGGCTGAGCGCGATGCGGGTTCCCTGGCGGGCAGTCCGAGAACGTCGGCGATGACTGCAAATCCCATCATGGCAAAGCTCCTTTCCACTTGAGGCTATATTTAGCCTCAAGTGAGCCAATCTTCAAGAGCGCCATTCGGCTTATCCTCGATAGCGGCAGGTTGCCGTGCACGCCGGAGACCACTATCTTTTCCAAAGGCACACGAACAACGAAGGAGGTTGCCTATGTCACCGCGGGACGCCTGATCCAGCAATATCAACAGTTCTGCCTTTCCAAGGGCATCGATTTCATACGCATCCAATCCGTACGGCCGCATGATGATACCACGCTCTTCTGCAGCGCTGGAATGCAGCAGTACAAGCCCCTCTTCTCCGATCCCTCCCATAGTGGAACCGTCGCAAACAGCCAGGCTTGCCTGCGCATGGGCGACCTCGACGAGATCGGCGACGGAACCCATCTTCTCCATTTCACCATGCTCGGCCTTTTCTCCTTCAGGGAAATGACCGTCGGCAACGCCATCGATTTCTGGCTCGAGTTTCTGGGAACGCTGGGGCTCGTGCCGGATCATGTGACGATCCATCCCGACCGTCTGGTGGAATGGACGCCGCTCTATGGGGCGCGCGTGCCCATCGTGCCGGATCCGGAATGCATGTGGAGCGATGGCAGCATCAGCGGATACTGCACTGAGTTCTATAAGGATGGCGTCGAGATCGGAAACATCGTCAATCCGCTCGGAACCTGCATCGACGTCGGCTTCGGCGCGGAACGTCTCGACATGATCGTCAACGGCACGCCGCAAGTCGATGCGCTCGGAACGCTGCGCGAGACGGTCATGACGATCGTGGAAAGCGGCTACCGGCCGGGCAATAAGGAGCAGGGATACGTCTTGCGAAAACTGCTCCGTCGCATCCACAAGATGGGCGGCACGCTCGATCGCCCCTTCTTCAAGGAAGAGGTCGAACGCCAGAAGCGGCTGCGCGCCAAATATCTGCGTCTGCGTGACCGCCATTCCGACATGAGTCCCGACTGGTGGTTCGACACCCATGGCATTGATCTCTCCGACATCCGTGAGAGCATGGAGGAGTAGCAACGGGCAAGGCCTCCTGCAGATAACAGCGGGGACCTTGTCATATCCTGGAAAGCGTCAGCGTTGCAGCGCCCGCATTGAACGCTTTCAGCTCTGCCCCGGCTGCAGCCGACGGAAAATCCGCTCGATCTGGGCAACAGCGGCAAAAAAGACGATGCCGGAGAAAGAGGCGAGCACGACGGCGGCAAAAAGCCTTTCCGCCTGATAGTTGAATGTCGACTGGATGATGACAGCGCCCAGCCCCTGGTTCGAACCGATCCACTCCCCGACGATCGCGCCGATCACACAGGTGGTTGCCGAAATGCGCAGCGACGCAAAAAGCAAGGGGGCAGATCGTGGCGCGCGCAGGCGCCAGAACGTCTCCCACCCGCTCGCCGAAAGCACATGCATCAGGTCAAGCTCGCTCGCCGTTGCCAGATTGAGGCCCCGAGCCGTATTCACCAGGGTTGGGAAGAAGCAGATGAGAGCGGCGATGATGACCTTTGGCAGCATGCCGAGGCCGAAAATGAGGATGATGATCGGCGCAAGCGCCAGCACGGGGATGGTATTGAAGAGCAGGACAACGGGAAAATAGGCGGCCTGGAAGCGCGGATTATAGACAAAGGCAATCGCCATGATCACAGCGAGACCGTTGCCCAGGAGGAAACCGAGACCCGCCTCGCCCCATGTCGGGATCGCATTCGACAGCAGGAAGCGCCATTCGATGCCAAGCGTGCGCAGGATCGCCAGCGGCGTTGGAACGATATAGGCCGGAATACCGAGAGCCGGCACCAGCCATTGCCAGGCGAGAAGCAACGAGAGGGCGCCGATAACAGGAAGGCCGATTGCCTCGGCGAACGACAACGGACGATGCGTCATGCAGCCGAACTCCCCTGCTGCAGCAATCGGCGCAGATGGGCTGCGGTCTCCTGGACATCGAGGCTTTCGCGCCGACAGAGGCCGCGCTCGTCTTTCAGCGGCGTCAGATCGATCAGCGCCTGAACGCGGCCCGGATTGGCCGCCAGGACCAGCACGCGTCCGCCGAGATAGATCGCCTCGATGACGCTGTGGGTCACGAACAGGATGGTCGTGCCGGTCCGGCGCCAGACGTCCAGAAGCTCGTCGTTCAGTCGTTCGCGGGTGATCTCGTCGAGCGCACCGAAGGGTTCGTCCATGAGCAGGATATCCGGCTCGCATTGAAGCGCGCGCGCTATGGCGACGCGCTGGCGCTGGCCCCCGGACAGTTGATGCGGATAGCGGTCGGCCAGATGCGACAGGCCGACCAGTTCGATCCAGTGGTCGGGCCGTGGATCGACCGATCGCGAGACGCTCTTCTTCCCCACCTGCAGCGGCAGCGCGACATTCTCCCTCACAGTCCGCCACGGCAGCAGCGTTGCGTCCTGAAAGACGAAGGCGACCTCGCGCCGCCGGCGCGCCTCCGACGCTGTCCTGCCGAGCACCGACAGCCGCCCGTCAAGCGGCGGGAGAAGATCCGCCACCGCACGCAGCAAGGTCGACTTGCCGCAGCCGGAGGGACCAAGAATGGTCAGAAACTCGCCCCTGTCGACGCTGAGGTCGACGCCGGACAGAATGCGGGTCGTCTCGACAGCGCCGGCATAACCGACAGCCAGATCCTTGGTTTCGATGGCCGCTGCTTCAGGCAAATCCGCTCTCACGCAATCTTCGGGCGGTCACCCGCCGTCATGTCGAGTATCTCAGTCGTATAGCAATCCTCCAGCTTCGGCGCGCCGCTCTTGAACTGACCGATCTTGTCGTAAACGGCAATCTGCTCGGCAAGCGCGGCCGGATCGAAGCTGCCCCAGCCATCCCTCCCGGTCGCTGCGTCGAAGCTCAGTGACAGGATGCGCGGCACCGTCTTCAGCTCTACGGCAAGGTCGAGCTGCGGATAGGCTTCCACCGTCAGTTTGACCGCCTCTTCAGGATGTTCATGCGTCCAGGCCCAGCCCTTGGCGACGGCACGCAGCACCTTTGCCAGTGTCTCGGCATGGCCGGTCACGGCATCGTCGGTGGCAAAATAGACATTGGCGTAGGAGGGCAGGCCCGTCTCCTTCATCATCAGATCGATCCGGTCGGGACCGATGATGGAAAGCGCCTGCGTGTTGGTGATCCACCCGGTCACGGCATCGACCTGGCCGGTCATCAGCGGCGTCATGTCGAAGCCGATATTGGTGATGGTCAGGCTCGATGGATCGATATCGTTCTTCAGCAGAATGGCATCGAGCACGTAACGGGCTGTCGGCTGGATGCCGATGCGCTTGCCGACCATATCCTTGACGGTGCGGATCGGCGCCTTCGGCAGTGAATAGAAGGCGAACGGCGCCATGCGGAAACCGCAGGCGAAGATCCTGATCGGCACGCCGGACGACCTGGCAAGAAGAAGCTGTGCCGAATCCGAAAATTGGCCGAGCTGCGCATCACCCGTGATCACGGGCGGCACCGTTGCCGAATTGGGACCGCCGGGGGAAAACTCGACGTCTAGACCCTCGGCCTGGAACAGGCCCTGCTTGACTGCGACGATATCGCCGATCTGGCCATTGCTCATCAGCCAGTCATATTTGATGACGACCTTGGAAGCGGCGGCTTTCGAGTGACGCGGCACGAACACGCTGATCCCTGCCGTCGCTGCAGCAAGGGCAAAGGCGCCGCCCTTCAGGACGGTACGCCTGCCAACCACGATTTGTTTGTCATCCCCGTTCATTTGCTTGCCTTTCCCCTTGTTGGATTGTTGGACGACCGGCGATTGCGCTCGCTATTGCGGGCCGATGTCACCGATCGGGCCGCCTGCGGACCACGCATAGATTTCCCAGAGGTTGTCGTCAGGATCGGCGAAATAGACGCATCGCGCGTTCCAGACATAGTCCTGCGGCGGCGCGTAGAAGAGCACGCCCGCAGCTTTCAGCTCCGCATAGGCAGCATCGACCTGCTCTGGCGAGGCGAGCTCGATGGCCGCGCAGGCCTTGTGCGCACCTGGAGGGGCACGGCGGCTTGAGACACCGGTATTTTCGGCAATATGCTCGATCTCCCATAGCGCCAGCGTCACGCCCGCCCCTTTGAAATCGGCAAAGCCAGGAGCCCGGCGGCGCGGCTTGAAGCCAAGCCGCTCGACATAGAAGGCCGATGCTTTGTCGATATCCTCGACCAAAAAGCAGATGTCGGTAATCGGATTGGTTTGGGCAAAAGCGGTCATATGGGCCTCCTGATGGGAAAAGCCTCGCAGACCGCAGCCTCAAGAGATTTCAAATTCGTGCGGTTGTCTTTCGCAAAGCTGCTGAGCTGTCATCGGCAAGAGCCGGCTCAAAGACGGACCGAACGCTGGTATTCCTTCGGGGTCGCCCCCATCAGACGGCGAAAGACGCTGGAGAAATGCGCCTGGCTGGAAAAGCCTGTGGCATAAGCGATGTTTGCGAGCGTCTCCTTGCCATCGGCGAGGTAAAGTCGCGCCCGCTCGATCCTGCGTTCCAGAACGAAGCGATGCGGAGCCATGCCGGCTGCCCGTTTGAATTCCCGGCTGAAGTGAAAGGGGCTCATATGGGCCACCCCGGCGAGCTCCTCCACACTCAGATCGGATTTGCCAAGCAGGTTCTCGATGTAATCGATCACACGCCGGAGATTGTCCGATGTCAGCGGACGATCGCCGACTTCAGGTTTGGCGCCCAGCAGCTTTACAACGCAGCAGGCGAGCGCCATCCCCAGATGCTGCATCAAAAGCGGGTCGTCGCGCCCGGTCTTCTCGGCGGCAAATGCAAGGGAGAGCGCGACCTGCAGCGTTGTCGGATCAGTCGTCGCGCTGAGCGCGTCACTATCCCAATGCTCGGGATCGAAGCGAGAGCCGCCAATGCCGCTGTAGAGCGCAGGGGACTGGAAAATCGAGATATAATCCGCCGCATCGCCATCGACTTCGAGGACCGTGGCGGCCGGTTGAAATCCCAGGGTGAACGGCGGCCTCTCGACTTTGCGGAACGCCCCGCTTCCGAGCCGATAGGCGTATTTGCCGTGCGCCGTGCGGTTGATCGAAATTCTATGAAGCGAGCCCCTCGAAACCATTTGCCCCGCGGCGCTGCGATAGGTCTCGACGATCATGTCGCGTTGAACGAAGGCCTTGTAGCCTCCGAGAGATGGTCGGCTTATTGAGAAAATCTGCGGGTCGATGTCGGGCATTGTTTCATTCTCCCTGGCAGGAGAGAGGCAAGTTGCGCGCCAAGTGGAGCGAAGCTTCGCGCTAGCTATCAACGTAATGGCATAAACCCCGACCCTGCCCATTAAATCGTGATTTTACGCCTGCTGTCGCGCCACACGGCACCACGGCCTGGCAGGAGCTCGCCTTCGGCAAATTGGGTCGCATGCGCAAGAATTATGCAGTGCATGTTCTTCTTGATCGGTGGCTGCAGACTCATCTGACCGCTCTGAAAACCACCGAGGCCTCCGAAATCATTCCCGGTCGCGGGAAATCGCAGCCAGGGATGAGCTTTCGCTCCATCCACTCTTTTCCCCGGAGATCGTTCTTTTGGAAATTCGTTCCTATCCACCGGCATTAATCTATTTAATCTATAGACATAATTAATTGGAGAGAGTGGCGATGAGCATCGAAAAGTCTGAAAACGGTCTCGGACGACGAGATCTGCTGAAACTGTCTGCCGCGGCCGGGGTCGCCGTCGCTGGTGCATCGCTCATCGGGCAGAAACCGGCTTTTGCCGCGGGCGAAGAACTGTCGCTGAAAGGCAAGCGCATCGCCATCAGCGCAACCGGCACCGATCACTTCTTCGATCTGCAGGCCTATAATGCCCAGATCGAGGAGGTAAAGCGCCTCGGTGGCGAGCCGATCGCCGTCGATGCCGGACGCAATGACGGCAAGCTGGTCTCGCAGCTGCAGACGCTGATTGCCCAGAAGCCGGATGCGATCGTTCAAATCCTCGGCACGCTCAGCGTCATCGATCCCTGGCTGAAGAAGGCGCGCGATGCCGGGATCCCGGTTCTGACCGTCGACGTCGGTTCGACCAATTCGATCAACAACACCACCTCCGATAACTGGGGCATCGGCAAGGATCTGGCGCTGCAGCTCGTCTCCGATATCGGCGGCGAAGGCAATATCGTCGTCTTCAACGGCTTCTACGGCGTAACCCCCTGCGCGATCCGCTACGACCAGCTGGTCAATGTCGTCAAATATTTCCCGAAGGTGAAAATCCTCCAGCCGGAACTGCGCGACGTCATCCCGAATACTGTGCAGGACGCTTTCACGCAGATCACGGCAATCCTCAACAAATATCCGGAAAAGGGTTCGATCAAGGCGATCTGGTCGGCCTGGGACATTCCGCAGCTTGGCGCGACCCAGGCGTTGACGGCTGCCGGGCGGACGGAGATTCGCACCTACGGCGTCGATGGCAGCCCGGAAGTGCTCCAGCTCATCGCCGATCCGAATTCGCCGGCCGGCGCCGATGTCGCCCAGCAGCCGGCGGAAATCGGCCGCACCGCCATCCGCAACGTTGCCAAGCTGCTCGCCGGCCAGACCCTGCCGCGCGAGACCTATGTCCCGGCACTGCTCGCCAACAAGGCCAATGTCGGCGAAGTCACCAAGAAGCTCGGCATCGGCTAACACGGAATACGAGCGATCCGCTCATCGCCGGATCGCTCGGAATCTGCCCGCCCGGAGAGATCGACATGACGGCCATTTCGTTGAAGCAGCCGGTCACTGCACGCGACGACATCATCCGCTTTGAAGGCATCGTCAAGCATTTCGGTGGTGCCCAGGCGCTTGCCGGTGCGTCGCTGATCGTCAGGCGCGGCACCATCCACGGTCTCGTCGGCCAGAACGGCGCCGGCAAGTCGACGCTGATCAAGCTGCTTGCCGGTCTTCATCAGCCGGACGGCGGCCGGATCGAGATCGAAGGGCAAACATTCGACAGGCTGACACCCCATCTTGCCGAAGAGCTTGGCATCCACTTCATTCACCAGGATCGGCTGCTGGTCCCGACCTTCACTGTCGGCGAAGCCCTGTTCCTTGGCCGGGAACCGCGGATATCGGGCACACCGTTCCTCGATCGGCGACTGATGCAACGTCGCGCGTCTGATATTCTCAACGACTATTTCGGTATCCGGTTGCCGAACGCCGCCTTGATCAGCGAATTGTCGACTGCCGAAAAGCAGATCGTGCAAATCACCCGCGCGCTCCTCAATCAGCCGAAGGTGCTCGTCTTCGATGAGCCGACGGCCGCACTGGTGCGCCGCGAGGCCGATATCCTTTTCCGGTTGATCCGCCGTCTGCGCGACGAAGGCGTTACCATCATCTATATCTCGCATTACCTGAACGAAATCGAAGAGCTCTGCCACCACGTCACCGTGCTGCGCAATGGGCTCGACGTGGCATCTCTGCCGATCGGGGACACCTCGGCTGGCGCGATTGCGCGGCTGATGGTCGAGCGCGACATCAAGGAGATGTTTCCGAAGCCGCAGGTGACGCCGGGCGCGGAAATCCTCAAGGTCGAGCAACTGTCGGCGCCGGGGAAATATAGCGACATCAGTTTCACGCTTCGGCGCGGCGAGGTGCTCGGCCTCACCGGCCTGCTCGGCTCCGGCGCAAAGGAGCTGGTCCGCACTCTCTTCGGTCTGGAGACCCCGGCTTCCGGCCATATCGAAATCAGCGGCAAGGCTGCCCGTTTCACCAATCCCATCCAGGCGGCCGGCCTCGAGATCGCCCTGGTGCCGGAAGATCGGCGTCGCCACGGCGTCGCGCTCGACCTCAGCGTCGCGGAAAATATCAGTCTTTCGAGCCTTGGCCGCTTCACGCGTTTCGGCTTTCTCGATCGCAGACGCGAACAGAGAGAAGTGGACGCTCTGATTACGCGGCTGCAAGTGAAGACCAATGGGCGCGATGCCCTGCTGCGCACGCTTTCGGGCGGCAACCAGCAGAAGATCGCCATCGCCAAGTGGCTGAGCCGCCGTTCCGAGATCTATCTGCTCGACGAGCCGACTGTTGGAGTCGATATCGGCTCCAAGGTCGAGATCTATACGCTGATCGGCGAACTCGCGGCACGCGGCGCCGGCGTCATCGTGCTGTCTTCGGATCTGCCGGAACTCATCGGCATCACCGATCGCATCCTTGTGCTCTACCGCGGCCGCGTGGCGCGGGAATTCATCTCGTCGGAGACCACGGCGGATGCGGTGCTCGCTCAATCGACCGGATCATCCGAGGGACATCGCCATGTCGGCTGAAGTGGAATTCGCGCCTTCCGGTTTTTCCGCTGCGGAACCGCCTCCCCGCCCGGCCGGCAATTTTGCCGCTGCGGCATTGCGCTTCGGATCGGTGATCGCATTTGCCGCCATCCTGATCATCTTCTCGCTGACAGCGCCCTATTTCCTCAGCATCGGCAATATCGGCAACGTACTTGGCCAATCGGCCATCTCCGGTGTGCTTGCCATCGGGTTGACGATCGTGCTGATTGCCGGCGGCTCCAATGTCGTCACCGGCGGCATCGACCTGTCGCTGGCTGCCAATATGGGCCTCAGCGCCGCCGTCTATGCGAGCCTGACGCAGCTCGGCTACGGCGATGCGACGGCGATTGCCGCGGCGATCCTCACCGGCGCGCTGATCGGCACGGTCAATGCCATTGCCGTCGTCTATGCCGGCATCGTGCCGCTGCTGGCCACGCTGGCCGTCATGAACGTCGTCGCCGGCCTGGAATTGGTGCTGACCGGCAATACCGTCCTGCCGGCCTCGACGCCTTTCCTGTCAGCGCTTTCGGCCTCGGATCCTTTCGGCATACCGGTTCTCGCCTATGTGCTCGTCGGTTTCACGGCCATCACCACGGCGATGGTGCAATATACCCCGCTCGGCCTGCGCCTCTATGCCGTCGGTGAGTTTCCGGATGCGGCCCGTGCCGCCGGTCTGCCGCTTCGCCGGCTGCTGGCCGGCGCCTTCGTCGCCAGCGGCGTCTCCGGCGGCATCGCTGGCATCCTGTCGGTTTCCTATCTGAGCGGCAGCACGACTGGTGCTGGCGAGATGCTGTTGCCCGTCGTCGTGACGGCCCTGCTCGGCTCGGTCTTTTCGCGCCGGCTGGTTCCGACGGTCACCGGGACGCTGCTTTCGGCCCTTTTGGTCGGCTTCCTGGTCAACGGTTTCCAGCTGCTGAACATTTCGAGCACACTGGTCAGCGGCGTCCAGGGTGTGCTCATTCTCATCGTCGTTTCCGCGACCACGCTGCTGCGTCGACAGGAGGCCTGACCATGTCGCTCCAGACCCCTCCCCTCGCCACCATCGACTTGCCGCGTGTCATCGCCGGCGGCCTGGTGCGCTATGGTTTGATCCTCGCCCTGGTTGCGGTGTTTGCCGCCTTTTCCATAGCAACGCCAACCTTCCTGTCGCCGGCGAACCTGCAGAGCATCCTGGTCAACAATTTCACGCTGCTTGCCATCGTCTCCGTCGCAATGACCTTCGCCGTCGCGTCGGGCGGCATTGATCTTTCGGTCGGAACGGCGATGGATTTTGCGAGCTTTGCCTTCGTCTCGCTCGTCCTCGCCGGGCAGCCGGTGGCAGTCGCTGCGCTCGCGGGACTGGCCGCCGGAGGGTTCGTCGGTGCCTTCAACGCGCTCTTGATTTCCGGGATCGGCGTGTCGCCGTTCCTCGCCACGCTCGGCACGCTGTTCATCGGCCGCAGCGTTCAGCAGCTGCTGACCAATGGCGGCAATCCGGTCTATCTGCCGCCGAACGGCGTGCCGGAAAGCTTCCGTTTTCTCGGCCACGGAACGATCGCCGGCTTCCCGGTGCCGCTTGCCGCTGCCATCGTCGTCATCGCAGCCGCCGCCATTGTTTTTGCCCGCACGCGTTTCGGCCGCGTCATCCTGTCGATCGGCATCCAGCCGGGCGTCGTGCGCTATTCCGGCATCGCCGCGCCGGCCCATGTCGCGGTGACCTTCGTCCTGGTCGGGTTGATCGCGGCAATCGCCGGCCTGATCCTGACCGCAACCGTCACCACCTACATCCCCTCCTCGGGCAATGCCTTCCTGCTCAATGCCATCGGCGCGACCTTCATCGGCACGACGCTCAGCCCACTCGGGCGGCCGAATGTCGGCGGCACCGTTCTCGGCGCGCTGTTGCTCAGCATCGTCGCCAATGGGCTTCTGCTGACCGATCTGAACTTCTATTGGCAGCAGGTCGGCACGGGAACGCTGATCTTCGCCGTGCTCGCCCTGAGCTTCATCAACAGAAAGGCTGCCGGCGCGTAAGAGAGCCGGAAGCGGTCCTATCCCGCGGAGGCGTCTGAAATCATTCGCGATACGGCATTCTTCCAGCCGATGATCTTCGTTTGCCGCTCGGTCTCATCCATCGAAGGGCTAAAGCGGCGGTCGCAGGCCCAGGCCTGCGCAAAATCCCGCTTGCCTGGCCAGATGCCGGCTTTTGAGCCGGCAAGCCAGGCTGCGCCCAGCGCCGTCGTCTCGCGGATCGCCGAGCGGTCGACAGGGTTTCCGGTCATGTCGGCCAGGCACTGCATCGTCCAATCCGAAGCCGCCATGCCGCCATCGACGCGCAGCACCGTTTCCAGCTGGTTGACGCCCCAGTCCTTCTTCATCGCCACCAGCAGATCGAGCGTCTGGTAGGCGACGGATTCAAGCACGGCGCGGGCGAATTCCGCCGGCCCGCTGTTTCGCGTCAGACCGAAGATTGCGCCGCGCGCCGCCGGATCCCAGTAGGGCGCGCCGAGGCCGGTGAAGGCCGGAACGATGTAGACCTGCTGTCCGGGATCGGCCTTGGCGGCAAGCACTCCCGCCTCCGACGCCTGGTCGATAATGCCGAGGCCGTCGCGCAGCCATTGCACGGCGGCACCGGCGATGAAGATCGAGCCTTCGAGCGCATAGGTCGTCTCGCCGTCGAGCCGGCAGGCGATCGTCGTCAGCATCCGGTTTGAGGAAGAAACACGATCCCGGCCTGTGTTCAACAGGGCAAAGCAGCCGGTGCCATAGGTGGATTTCATCATGCCGGGCTCGAAGCAGGCGTTGCCCATCGCCGCTGCCTGCTGGTCGCCGGCGACCCCGAGGATCGGAAGTTCCGCGCCGAACAGCGCCTTGTCGACGCGGCCGAAATCATCGGCACATTCCCTGACGTCAGGAAGCATGGCGGCCGGAATGCGGAGAATGCCGAGAAGCTCCTCGTCCCAGGCACCGTCATCGATATTATAAAGCAGCGTTCTCGATGCATTGGTCGCATCGGTGGCATGTACGCGGCCATCAGTCAGATTGTAGATCAGCCAGCTGTCGATCGTGCCGAAGCAGACATCGCCGGCCTCGGCCTTCTCACGCAGGCCATCGACATTGTCGAGCAGCCAACGCAGCTTTGTTCCGGAGAAATAGGGGTCGAGCAGCAGCCCGGTCTTGGCGCTGAACAGCTTCTCGTAGCCGTCTGCCTTCAGGCTATCGCACATTTCGGCCGTGCGCCTGTCCTGCCAGACGATCGCGTGGTGAAGCGGTGTCCCGGACCTGCGATCCCAGACGACCGCCGTCTCGCGCTGATTAGTAATGCCGATCGCGGCAATGTCGGCGGCATCAAGTCCGGCATCGGCGATCGCCCTGCGCACAGTATCGACGACGGACTGCCAGATTTCGGCGGCGTCGTGCTCCACCCATCCAGGCTGCGGATAATATTGGGTAATCTCCGCCTGCGCCGAGCCGGCCGTTTTCATGTCGCTATCGAAGATGATTGCGCGCGAGGAGGTCGTGCCCTGGTCGATTGAAAGAATATAGCCGCTCATATCCGTCTCCGGCTCGCACGAAACCGCTCCTGCCGAGGACAGCAGGACGCGGACGTTTCATGAGAGAAAGATTGTGGGTGCCACCGGCTTGTTGCCGGTGGCAGGAAGTGATGGCCGGAAGCCCCGTCGCTTCCGGCCGGGTCCGCCTTACTTCGACTGCCAGCTCTTGACGAGTTCGTCGTAGTTGACCGTGACCGGCTTTTCCTTCTCGTTCTCGATCTTCAGCTGCGGTGCAAGGTTGCCCTTCTTCACCGCATCCGCGTTCCAATAAGCGAGGTCTTGCTCTTCAGCGAGTTTCGGGCCGATATCGCCCTGGACGCCCGATTTCTCGATACGTCCCATGACCTTCTCCTGCTCGCCGCAAAGAGAATCCATGGCTTCCTGCGGCGTCTTGGCGCCGGCAGCGGCGTCACCGATAGCCTGCCACCAAAGCTGAGCCAGCTTCGGATAGTCGGGGACGTTGGTGCCGGTTGGCGACCACTGAACACGCGCAGGCGAACGATAGAACTCGATCAGACCGCCGAGCTTCGGAGCGCGCTCCGTAAAGCTCTTGTCGCGAATGGTGGATTCGCGGATGAAGGTGAGACCGAGCTGGCTCTTCTTCACGTCAATCGTCTTCGAGGTCACGAACTGTGCATAGAGCCACGCGGCTTTTGCACGGTCCGTCGGGGTCGATTTCATCAGCGTCCAGGAACCGACGTCCTGATAGCCAAGCTTCATGCCGTCTTTCCAGTAAACGCCATGCGGGCTCGGTGCCATACGCCATTTCGGCGTACCGTCCTCATTCATGACAGGCAGGCCAGGCTTGACCATGTCTGCGGTGAACGCCGTGTACCAGAAGATCTGCTGCGCGACGTTACCCTGCGCCGGCACCGGACCGGATTCCGAGAAGGTCATGCCCTGAGCTTCCGGCGGTGCGTACGCCTTCAACCAATCGAGATACTTCTGGATCGAATAGACCGATGCAGGGCCGTTGGTATCGCCGCCACGCGCGACGCACGAACCGACGGGACGCGAATTCTCGTCGACCTTGATGCCCCATTCGTCGACTGGAAGACCGTTCGGCAGACCCTTGTCACCATTGCCGGCCATCGACAGCCAGGCGTCGGTGAAGCGCCAGCCGAGCGACGGGTCCTTCTTGCCGTAATCCATATGGCCGAAGACCTTCTTGCCGTTGACGTCACGGCCGGTAAAGAATTCGGCAATGTCCTCATAGGCCGACCAGTTGACCGGAACGCCGAGATCGTAGCCGTATTTCGCCTTGAAATCGGCCTTGTTCTTCTCGTCGTTGAACCAGTCGTAACGGAACCAGTAGAGGTTGGCGAACTGCTGGTCGGGAAGCTGGTAGAGCTTCTTGTCCGGCGCTGTCGTGAACTTGGTGCCGATGAAGTCGTCGATATCGAGGCCGGGGTTGGTAACGTCCTTGCCTTCGCCGGCCATCCAGTCGGTCAGGTTGCGCACCTGCTGATAGCGCCAGTGGGTGCCGATCAAGTCGGAGTCGTTGACCCAGCCGTCATACAGGTTCTGCCCGGTCTGCATCTGCGTCTGGATCTTCTCGACAACGTCACCCTCTTGAATGACGTCGTGCGTGACCTTTATCCCGGTAATCGCAGTAAAGGCCGGAGCCAGAACCTCGGACTCATACTTGTGGGTGGTCAAGGTTTCCGAAACAACCTTGATGTCCATCCCCTGGAAAGGCTTCGCAGCATCGATGAACCATTGCATTTCCTTTTCCTGGTCGGCGCGAGAGAGCGTCGACACGTCGCCGATCTCTTTATCCAGAAAAGTCTTTGCCTCGTCCATGCCGGCATAGGCCGACCCGGTCATGGCCAGCAGCACGGCTGCTGTCGTCGTCAATAAATGCCTTCGCATGATATCCTCCCAGGGTTTTGCGATTGCAGTCTTCACGTCTCAGGCGGCCAGAAAAACCCTGGCCATCTGCATCAGTTTGCCTCACACGTAACGGAATACGCCAACGGCGTAGACAACGGAGAGAGCGAGAGCCCACCAGAGGCTTGATCCAGCGAGACCAAGCCAGGCAAGATGGATAAAGGCGCTGCCGAGCAGCGAAAGGAAAAGCCGGTCGCCGCGCGTCGTCTCGAAGCGCAGGATTCCGATCCGGGGATTGCCGCCCGGAGCGGCGTATTCCCAGACCCCCATGCCGATCAGCAGCAATGCGATGACGACGAAGAAAGTGGCCGTCGGCCAGGTCCATGCCATCCATGAAAAATCGGGAAGCGAAAAGCTCATCAAACCCTCCCCAGGGCGAAGCCCTTGGCGATGTAATTGCGCACAAACCAGATCACCAGCGCCCCTGGGATCAAGGTCAGAACACCGGCGGCGGCGAGCAGGCCCCAATCCATGCCGGATGCAGAGACGGTACGGGTCATGGTGGCAGCGATCGGCTTCGCGTCGGTCGTCGTCAGCGTTCGTGCGATCAGCAACTCGACCCAAGAGAACATGAAGCAGAAGAAGCAGGCGACACCTATGCCGCTCGCAATCAGCGGCGTGAAGATCTTCAGGAAAAAGCGCGGGAACGAATAGCCATCGATATAGGCCGTTTCGTCGATTTCCTTCGGCACGCCGGACATGAAGCCTTCAAGGATCCAGACCGCAAGCGGCACGTTGAAGAGGCAATGCGCCAATGCCACGGCGATGTGCGTATCGATCAGTCCAAAGGCTGAGTAGAGCTGGAAGAACGGCAGGGCAAAGACCGCCGGCGGCGCCATCCGGTTCGTCAGCAACCAGAAGAAAAGATGCTTGTCACCAAGGAACCGATAACGGGAGAAGGCATAGGCCGCCGGCAGCGCGGCTGCCACCGAGATCACCATGTTGATCACGACATAGGTGATTGAATTGATGTATCCGGAATACCAGGCCTTCTCCGTGAAGATCGTCACGTAATTGGCGATCGTCGGACTATGAGGATAAAGCGTCAGAGAATTGACGATTTCCGCGTTGGTCTTGAAGCTCATGTTGACGAGCCAATAGATCGGCAGCAGGAGCACAATGATATAGATCGTCGGAACCACCCACCACCAGCGTGATTCCTCGCCGCGCCTGCGCATCAGACGGCTGACTTCATCGGAGGAGAGACCGCTTGCGACACTGGTAACGCCAGAGATTTTTCGGCTCGCTGTCGTTTCGTTGGAGGTGCTCATTTCAATTCTCCGCGTCGTGGCTTGTCATGACGGTGTAGAACACCCACGAAAGCAGCAGGATGATCAGGAAATAGACCAGCGACATGGCAGCGGCCGGACCGAGGTCAAACTGTCCGAGGGCGGTCTTGACCAGATCGATCGACAGGAAAGTGGTCGCGTTGCCGGGACCGCCACCAGTGACGACAAAAGGCTCGGTGTAGATCATGAAACTATCCATGAAACGCAGCAGCACGGCGATCAGAAGAACGCGCTTCATCTTTGGCAGCTGGATATAGCGGAACACAGCCCAACGAGAGGCACCGTCGATCTTGGCTGCCTGATAGAAAGCATCCGGAATGGAAACGAGGCCTGCATAGCAGAGCAAGACGACCAGACTCGTCCAGTGCCAGACATCCATGATGATGATCGTCACCCAGGCGTCGAACGGATCCTGCACATAGTTGTAATCGATGCCGATGGCATTGATGTAATAGCCAAACAAACCAATGTCGTTGCGGCCGAACACCTGCCAGATCGTGCCGACAACGTTCCACGGGATCAGCAGTGGTAGCGCCATCAGAACCAGGCACACCGGCACGCCGATGCCCGATTTCGGCATGTTGAGCGCAATGAAGATACCGAGCGGGATCTCAAGAGCGAGAATGATCAACGAAAAAATCAGGTTTCGCTGTAGGGCGGCCCAGAATCGGTCGGAATGCAGGATTTCGGTAAACCAGTCAGTTCCGTTCCAGAAGAACTGGTTGTTTCCGAAAGTGTCCTGAACGGAATAGTTCACAACCGTCATCAAGGGAATGACGGCCGAGAATGCCACCAGCACGAGGACCGGCAGGACCAGAAACCACGCTTTGTTGTTCCAGGTTTTTTCCATCATCAAGCCTCCGGTCCGGCGCGCCAAGAGTCGGCATAGATACTGATACCCGATGGCTCGAAGGTCACCCGAGGATCAGCCGGAATGTCCTCGTCCTCAGGGACGACGATCGCGATCGGCTGGCCGGCAAACTGCGCGCGGACGATCTTCTGCCGGCCGATATCTTCCACCTTGCTGACGGTCACAGGCATGCCCTCGCGGCCGATCCGAACAAACTCGGGCCGGATTCCAAGCTCTACCTTGGCCGCTGCCGAAGTCTTTGGCGCATAGTCGAGCGTCAGCGCATGCTCGCCGACCCGAACCGTGCGGCCTTCCACCTTGGCTGGCATGAAGTTCATGCCCGGAGAACCGATGAAGTAGCCGACGAAGGTATGGCTCGGACGCTCGAAGAGCTCGGCCGGCGTGCCGATCTGCACGATCTCGCCATCGTACATCACCACGACTTTGTCGGCGAAGGTCAGCGCCTCCGTCTGGTCATGCGTGACATAGACCATGGTAAAACCGAACTGCTTATGCAGCCGCTTCAGCTGCGATCGCAGCACCCATTTCATATGCGGATCGATAACAGTGAGCGGCTCGTCGAAGAGAATCGCGTTCACATCCGAGCGCACGAGGCCGCGGCCGAGCGAAATCTTCTGCTTTTGGTCCGCCGTCAAACCGCGCGCGCGACGCTTGGCCCAGTCTGCAAGATCAATCATCTCCAATATTTCGCGGACACGACGATCAACATCAGGCTCCGCGACTCCGCGGTTGCGCAATGGGAAAGCCAGATTGTCATAGACGGTCATCGTGTCGTAGATGACCGGAAACTGGAATACCTGCGCAATATTTCGCTGCTGCGTCGGCAGGTTCGTAACATCCTGTCCGTCGAAGAGAATTCGCCCTTCGGAGGGCTGAATAAGGCCGGAAATGATATTGAGCAGCGAGGTTTTTCCGCAGCCTGAAGGTCCGAGCAGCGCATAGGCACCGCCATCGTTCCACTCGTGGTGCACTTCCTTGAGAGCGTAGTCCTTCTCGCTCTTCGGGTTCGGCCCATAGGCATGTCGAATATGATCGAGGGTGATACGTGCCATGATCTTCTCCTAGCCCCCCTGCCTGGCAGTGGTGATCGCCCGGCCGTCCGCGCCGAACGCCATCAGGTGGCGCGTATCGATGAAAACGGAGAGATCCGTGTCCGGGTCGACATTGTGGATGCCGTGCGCAAGCATCACCCAGCGGGTGTCGGCAAATTGCAGATGCACGAAACTTTCCGACCCGGTGATCTCCGAAATCTGTGTCCGTGCTGTCAGCCGCGCCGAATCAGCCGTCTGGGCGGTTGGTGCAAGATGATGGGGGTGAAACGCGATCGTTGCCGGCCCGTCTGGCACGTTCTGAAGATGCCGCGGCACGGCAAAAATCACAGCGCCGTCGCGCAGGAAATTGCCTGCCGATTTGATGAGATCAATAAAATTCAGCGGTGGATCGGCAAAGGTTTTCGCCGTCGTCAGATCGAGCGGATGGCGATAGACCTCGACCGTCGGGCCAAACTGGGTGATCCGGCCCTCGCTGAGCGCTGCCGTATTGCCGCCCAGCAACAAGGCTTCGGAGGGTTCCGTCGTGGCATAAACGAAGATCGCGCCGGACAGGGCGAAAATGCGCGGCAATTCCTGCCGCAGTTCCTCGCGCAGTTTGTAATCGAGATTGGCGAGCGGCTCGTCCATCAAAACAAGGCTCGCATTCTTCACGAGTGCACGGGCAAGCGCCGTGCGCTGCTGCTGGCCGCCCGAGAGGTTGAGCGGCGTGCGATCGAGATAAGGCCCGAGTTTCAGAAGTTCGGCAGCCTTGCGTACCTCCAGATCGATGATCTTGGCATCCTTGCCGGCAATCCGCAGCGGCGAGGCAATATTCTCGTAGACCGTCAATGCCGGATAATTGATGAACTGTTGGTAGACCATGGCGACATTGCGCTTCTGCACCGGCATGCCGGTAACATCGGCGCCGTCGAAATGGATCGAGCCGCCTGTGGGACGGTCAAGCCCCGCCATCAGCCGCATCAGCGACGTTTTACCCGCGAGCGTCGGCCCGAGCAGGACGTTCAGCGTGCCCCGCTCGAGAACCAGATCGGTCGGATAGATATGATAGTCCGCGCCCACCATCTTGGCGGCGTTTCGCAGTTCCAGCATTCCTGTTCCCGTGCCTCCACGCAGCGGGGACCACATGGCTCCTACCCGGCCATCGCCGGCATGGCAGCCATGTACTCCTCCAGTGACTGGGCCTGCTCCTTCGAAAGGCGCAGACCATCCTTTGTTCTCCTCCACAGCACGTCTTCGGCGTGCCGGGCCCATTCATGTTCGACGAGATAGGTGACCTCTGCCTCATAGAGATCGCCACCGAAGAGCCGTCCGAGATCGTCGATACCGCCGGCATCGCCAAGCAGCAGCTCCGCCTTGGTGCCGTAGCGCCGCACCAGCCGGCGGGCATGCCGATCGGCGAGGAACGAATAACGCCGCTTCAGCTTGTCAACCTGTGTCTCGTAACCGCGGACCGGGAAGTCGCCGCCCGGCAGATGGCTTTTGGCCGTCCACGGAGCGCCCTTGACGCCGATTGCGGCACCGATCTTCTCCAGCGCATGTTCGGAAAGCCGGCGATAGGTGGTGAGCTTGCCGCCGAAGACGTTGAGCAGCGGCGCGGCACCTTCGCCTTCCAGCTTCAGCACATAGTCGCGCGTCGCCTCCTGCGCCTTCGAGGCGCCGTCGTCATAGAGCGGCCTGACGGCTGAATAGGTCCAGACGATATCCTCCGGCCTGACGGGCTCCTTGAAATATTCCGACGCCGCATTGCAGAGATAGACCGTCTCCTCCTCCGAAATCCTGACATCCTTGGGATCGGCGGTGTAGTCGCGATCCGTGGTGCCGATCAGGGTGAAGTCGCCCTCGTAGGGGATGGCGAAGATGATGCGGTTGTCGGGATTTTGGAAGAAATAGGCTCTCACATCGTCGAACTTCTTCTTCACGACGATGTGGCTGCCCTGGACGAGGCGGACATGGTGGGCTTCGTTCTGGCCGAAGGCGGAACGGATGACATGATCGACCCAGGGACCGGCGGCATTGACCAGCATGCGCGCCTGATGGCTGTCATTGCGGCCGGTGAGGGTATCGGTGGTCTCGATATGCCACAGGCCGTTCTCGCGCCTTGCCGACACCACCTTGGTGCGCGGCATGATCGTTGCCCCTTTGTCGGCGGCGTCGCGGGCGTTCAGCACCACCATGCGGGCATCGTCGACCCAGCCGTCGGAATATTCGAAGGCCTTGGCAAACAGCGCCTTCAGCGGCTTGCCGGCCGGATCGCGGCGCATGTCGAGCACGGACGTCGGCGGCAGCAGCTTGCGACCGCCGAGATGATCGTAAAGGAAGAGGCCGAGCCGGATCAGCCAGGCCGGACGGATGCCGCCCTTGTGGTAGGGCAGCACGAAACGCAGCGGCCAGATGATGTGCGGCGCCATCGCCCAGAGGATCTCGCGTTCCATCAACGATTCACGCACCAGGCGGAACTCGTAATGCTCGAGGTAACGCAGGCCGCCATGGATCAGCTTGGTGGCGCCCGACGAGGTGCCCGAGGCGAAATCGTTCATCTCCGCCAGCGCCACCGAATAGCCACGCCCAACGGCATCGCGTGCAATACCGCAACCGTTGATGCCGCCGCCGATGACGAATATGTCGTGAATATTTCGGCCCAATTCCCCCTCCGAGCCCGCTGTCGATTTCGCATCGCACAAAATTTGCGCAATTGCGAAAGTAACATCAGTTAAAACGAAAGAGATCCGAATGTCAAACGAATGTTTGGTGGAGGTGGCTGCCTAGCGAAATCTGCCGTTGGTTTCGATTAGTTTCACATTGTTTTCGAGGCAGAGATTGCGGATCGACGGCACCGGACAGTGATCAGTGATGAAGGTATGAACCTGGGAAAGCTGGCCGATCCTGACTGGTGCGGTGCGTTCAAACTTCGTCGAATCGGCAACGAGAATGACATGTCGGGCATTGGCGATGATCGCTTGAGCAACCTTCACTTCGCGAAAATCGTAGTCGAGAAGCGCGCCGTCAATATCGATCGCCGACGCGCCGATCACGGCATAGTCGACCTTGAACTGGCGGATGAAATCGACGGCCGCCTCACCGACGATCCCGCCGTCCGAACCGCGAACGACCCCGCCGGCAATCACCACCTCGATTGCCGGAAAAAGACGTAATCTATTGGCAACGTTGATATTATTGGTAATTACCATTAGCTCGTGATGGTTGGCGAGCGCCTCCCCCACCGCCTCTGTCGTCGTTCCGATATTGATGAAGAGCGAGGCACCACTCGGGATCAGTTCGACCGTCGCAATGCCGATCGCCTGTTTCTCGGAAGCGGCGATCTGTCGCCGCGCTTCGTATTTGACATTCTCCGTTCCGCTCGGAAATGTGGCGCCGCCATGGATGCGTGTCAGCACCTGCGCATCGCAGAGATCGTTCAGGTCCTTGCGGATCGTCTGCGGCGTCACCGAAAAGCGGGAGGCGAGCTCCTCGACCAGAACCCTGCCGCTCGATTTCGCAATCGCCACGATTTCGGTTTGCCGGTCGGTCAAAAACATGAGCGTGCGCCTTTCGATCTGCTTTCGTTTTAAAGAAAGCGAACGGCGGCGCAATGCCTAACTGTTATCAATCCGCCTTCACCGCCCGAATTTGACGCTACCGCTTCCGCATGACGTTGACGACCAGCACGCCGAAGATTGCCATGACGCCGCCGATTGCGCCGAGCACGGTCGGTGTTTCGCCCAGCCAGACGAACCCGATCAGCGTGGCGACCGGCGGAACGCCGTAGAGGAAATTCGAGGCGCGGGCGGCCGTCAGCCGCTTCAGGGCGATCGCCCAGGTGAGGTAGCCGATCGCGGTCGGGAAGATGACCAGATAGGCAACGCCCCAGTTCACTTCCGCCGGTGCGGCGGCCAGCGCCTGGATCGTCGCCGGAACGGCTGGAAACAGCGGCACGGAACCGATCAGCAGGATCCAGGCAGTGACGGCAAGCGCCGGCAGCCGCCCGAGCAGCGGCTTCTGCAACACGCTGGCGATCGCTGAGCAAAGCGCTGCGCCAAGGATGAGGACGGCATTTGGATCGAGCTTGAAACCGCCGTCGGAGGCGACCGCAATCAGCGCCACGCCGCCGAAGGAAACCGCGGTGCCGGCCCAGCCCCAGCGGCCGAAGCGCTCGCCGAGTGCGAATGTGGCAATGAGGGCGGTGAAGACGGGCATGGTGTTGATGATGAAGCTCGCCGGTCCCGCCGCAACGGTCTGCTCGCCAGTGTTCAGCAGAACCGCATAGGCGGCAATGAAAAGCACGGCAGCAACGGAGAGGCGGACGAAATCGCGTTTTTCCGGCATCGGCCGGTAGATAACGAGATAGACGAGGGCGATGACGCCGGCTGCCACATAGCGGGCCGTCGCCAGTTCGATCGGCGTCAGCGGTCCGAGGCAGATACGGATCACCACGAAGGAGGACCCCCAGAAGAGGATGGTGACGAGGATCGCCGCAAAGGCCACCAGATCAAACCCGCCTTGCTGTTTCGTCGAAATCGGTGCGCTTGCTGCCATGCTCATTTTCGCCTCCATATGTTCCTGCGACAGTGGATTAGGCCTTCCATGCGTGCTTGAAAAGCATCGCAATCGATGATCAAATGTGCGTATGGTTCACAGCTCGCCAGTGCTTCCGCCGCTCGATACGCTCGAGACCTTTGCCCGTGCCGCCCGGCTCGGATCGTTTTCGGCCGCGGCGGAGGAAAGCGGCATCACCCATGGCGCGGTATCTCGGCAGGTCTCGCGCCTGGAGCGCTGGATGGGTGTGCGCCTGTTTGCGCGCGAAGCCCGGGGCGTGCGCCTGACGCCGGAAGGTATGCGGTTTTTCGCGCGGGCGGAGGAGGCACTTGCGCTCCTCGGCAATAGCGGCGAGCGCTGGCTGCCTCGTCGTAACAAGGTGGTGGTGCGCCTTTCGGTGACGCCCTCCGTCGCCTCTCTATGGCTGTTTCAGCGCCTGCCGAAGCTCGAAGGAAACGAGCTGCATGTCGAGCTGACGCTCGAACACCGGCTGGCGGATTTCGGCGAAGGCACGGATCTCGCCATTCGTTGCGGCAAGGGGCCGTGGGCCGGCGTGCGTGCCCTGCCGCTCTGGCAGGAGAAATCGTTTCCGATCGCCGCCCCGATGCTGGCGGACCGGCTCGGGCAGCGCTCCGATGCCCTTTCGCTGCTCGAGATGCCAATCCTGCATGATTCGAATATTGAAGGCTGGCGCCGCTGGCTCTCCCGTGAGGGTGTCGACTATACGCCGCGCGGCCACGACCGGCGCTTCGAGGACTATAATTTGGTGATCGATGCCTGTGCGCAGGGGCTCGGCATCGCGCTCGCGCGCCCGCCGCTGTCGGATGCCGCGCTGGCGGCCGGGCGCGTCGTCACTGTCTCGGAGCGGACGCTCGATTACCATGTGGCCTTTCACCTGATTAGACCGGACGATGCGCTTAGAAGCCCTGCCATCGAATTCGCCAGCCGCTTTCTGCGCGAGGCCGGCCATGACGAGACAACGATTGCCGCCTTTGTCGCACCCGGTAGGGTGAAAGCGTAGGCCAAAAGCCCAGCGGCGGCTTCGGCCATCGCTGGTCGCTACCCCTCCGAAATCTTCAGGCGCATTTCCTTCGCCAGTTCGAAACCAGCGGCCCGATAGACGGGTTCGCCTGGATCCGAGGCATGAATGACGACGGTGGTGCAGCCAATCGACTTCAGATAGTCGACAGCCTTGTTGGTCAGCGCCAGTGCGATGCCGCGCCGGCGGAAAGCGCCTCCGACATAGACGGACCATATGTAACCGTGCAGCCGCTGTTCCGGCCGGATGACCTCCGGAAATGGCGATTGGTGCAACTGGCAGGATGCGGAGCCGGCAATGTCACCGTCGACGATGGCAAGGAACGAGGTCAGCCGGCGCTCATCGCGACCGCTTCTGATGAACGACAAGATCCGTGCCGCTGCATCTGGCCTGTAGTGTTGCGGTGGTGTGCCGTAGCTGTCCCAGATCTTCAGATAGTGCCCCACCAAGACCTCGTCCTCGTCGGGCGTTGCTATTCGAATATCCATGATGTCGTGATCCGGCTTGGGCGTGCGAGGGCGCGAAATCGCTCCTCAGAAGAGGTGGCGCCCCCTTGCCGCCATGCGGCAGGAGGCGCCAAAAAGGCATATCAATTCGCTGCCGTCAGCGTCATCGAGGCACTGCCGGCCGCAACGTTGAGGCCGAGCTGACCGGTGAGGCTGACCGTCTGCAGATGGATCGAACCGGAGGTGCCGCCAATCAGGAGATTGGCGCCGACACCGGCGCCGAGCGTCGCTTCGGCTGTGGCGCCGACATAGAGGCCGGCGAGCGATCCGCGGTGATAGCCGGCCGTCGGCGCAAACACCGCCCAGATCAAGCGGCTGCGCGTGGTGAAGCCGAGGTCGATGCCAAGTTTTCTCACTTCGCCGGTATAACGATCCGAAAGTTCGTTGCCGACGGTCGACTGAAAGATGCAATCAGCTTCCTTGGATGAACCAAGCACATAACCCGTGCCGCCACCAATATCGCAGGTGAGGTAGCCGATTTTCACGCCATTGCGCAGGTCCGGCTCTTCATATGTCCTCGTGACGAGGTCAGCGGCATTGACCGCCCCTGCGCCAACAAGCGTCAACGATACCGCGGCAAACGCCGTCGCAACAATTTTCTTCATAAGTCTCTCCTTCTCAAATCGTGACGGGAGCATACCCGGCTACTCGCCACCAGATTCGGCAACAGATAACGGACGGAACCGCAAAACGGATCCCGAACCGGCATCATTTACGCATCGCCTGTCAAAGCGCGTGGGAGGGCGCTAGCGACAAACACAGTTACGGTTCAGCCCCCATTGGGACATTTCGAAGGCATCTTTTCGCGTCATCCGGTTATTTCACGATGTTGTCAGCGATGGTTGCCGGAAAGGCACGATCCTGATCGCTGTCAACTCTCAACGAGCGGTATCATGCACATCGCAGGGACCCCTATTTGCATAGGCAATCGATGATCGCGCAGGTTGCCATGCGGTATAGATAGCTGTACTATTTTTGAAATACTCTCCATGCGACACTGTAACTGGAGAGGAAACGGCATGATGTCTTGGCATTGCCGCAGAATTTCCGCTTGTTTTCCGGAATTCTGCTTCTGTTCGAACAGAAACTAAGTCTGAATTTGAGAAATATAATCAGGCGATATTTTCGCGGGGGCCGGACAATCGCACGCCCGCCGATCTCTATTGGAGATAGCGGGCAATTTATCGGGAGGGAAAGATGCGCATACGCAGGACAAATATCATACTGGCGGGATGCCTTGCCGTCTCCGCCTGCCAGTCCGGGCCGACGTCGCAGGCCGTCTCGGATCGTAATTCCGAATTCGGCTGCATCGCGGGAACCGTCGGCGGCGCGATTGTCGGTGGCTTGATCGGCAGCACGATCGGCGCCGGAACCGGGCAGGTACTTGCTGTCGGCGCCGGCATCGGCGGCGGCGGTTACGTCGGCAACCGGCTGGCTTGCCGCTAATTCGGGAGGGAGATCACGCGATGAAAACCTTGGCTTTGGTGACCACATTCATATTGTGCCAATGCGTTGGCGCAATGGCGCAGCAACCGCAGCCGCAACAGCCCGGATCGATGTATCAGGGCCAGATGGACCGGCTTGACGCAAATACCAGCAAGACGATCGACCGTTCGGAATACGAAACCTTCATGGGCACGGCTTTTGTCAGCCTCGACAAGAACAAGGACGGAAACCTGCAGGCCGGCGAGACGGTGCAGATCCTGTCCGTCGAGCAATTCACCCTGACGGACGCCAACCATGACGGCCGCATCAACAAAAGCGAGTTCATGCAGCGGGTGATGGCGGATTTCGCGACGGCTGACCACGACCGGAACGGAAACCTTCAATAGTCAATGAAATGCAACGGTACAGAAAAACCCGGCGAAGTGTTTCGCCGGGTTTTTAACGCTCGATCTGTCCGCGTCATACTTTTCGCATCAGCCGCATGACGAGCGATACGACGAACAGCACCAGGAAAATGAAGAACAGAACCTGGGCAATAGAAGCTGAAGCGCCTGCGATGCCGCCAAATCCGAGGACGCCGGCAATCAAGGCCACAACGAGAAATACCAGAGCGTAATAAAGCATCGCGATCTCCTTTGCGTTTGCTGCGGAGATAACGGAGACGGCCCGGTTTGGTTCCCTGCCCGCCTTGAGGCGGTGCACCGGTCTTCGGATAAGCTTATTCAGCCGAAATGAAACACGCCTTTGTACATCCGGTCGCCTTCAGTCGGCTCGGGAGGCTCGGCGGCATCGAGATAGGTCTTGAGCGGTCCGGTCAGCACGAACCAGACACTCGCGCCCAGCAAGAAATAGGCTCCCACCGGATCGTCGATACGGGCGATGAAGGGAAGGCAGGCGGATGCGAAGAGAACAATGATCCGCACCGACCACTCCGCCTCGCGTTTGGCGATGGCACGTGCTCTCAGCGACTTGTATTCCCGGGCGCCATAGGCGCTTCCTCGTGCCTTTACCGCCGAAAGCAGTTTTCGCGCGGAAGGCAGCGCCAGCATGATCAGGGCGACGACGCTGAGTGCGAAAGGCTTGCCCGACATGACCTGCCCGCTCGCAAAGAACAGAAAGGAGAGCACGACGAGATTCCATGTCGGCTCCAGCAGCTCCGGCGGCTGCCGCGTGCGGATGTGCCAGCTGCGCAGCAAGCCCGCCGCGCCGTGCAGTAGCGGCTGATCGATATAGCGATTGATCCAGTCCATGCGGATGCGCCCGTCCCCGATTGCATGAAGAGGGTTCCGAACACCACGGAATTTGGTCATCATCGTGGCAAGGCGGTCGCAATAACCGACTTTCGTCCTTGGCGACCACAGCCTAATGCAGTTCTTGCGCGATTTCCCAGACATGGCCCGACGGATCGGCGAAGGCCGCGGTGCGGCGGCCCCAGGGACGATCGATGGGACCATTGAGCAGGGTGACGCCAAGTTTGCGCAGCTCCGCACAGACCGCATCGACGTCATCGACCCTGATCGTCAGCAGGATGCGCGCGCCGGAACCCGGTGCCGCCACCGCCGATGGCTCGACCAGTTGCGGCGCTTCCGTCGCCCTGAGCAGGTTGACCATCGTCCCTGAGAATTTCAGCACCGAGGACACCGCGTCCTCATAGACGGACGCAGGTGCAAAGACCTTCTGGTAGAAGGCTTTGGCCTCGTCGATATCATCGACGAACAGGGTGATAACCTCGATCCTGTCTAACAGCATGGACATCTCTTCCTCCGTTGCTCCGGCCATTCAGTCGATATCGCCGGCCGGCTCTCTGCTGGTCGCTTCGAGCCTCACGGTTTCGACATGCCGCCGCAAAAAAAAGCCGTCAGCTCCTGAGGCCGGGCGCCTCGTGGCCGGTGCGAGCCACATATTCCGTGTAGCCGCCGCCATATTGGTGGACACCCTCGGGCGTCAGTTCCAGCACCCGGTTGGAGAGTGCTGCCAGGAAATGCCGGTCATGCGAGACGAACAGCATCGTGCCCTCATATTGCGACAGCGCCTTGATCAGCATTTCCTTGGTGTCGAGGTCGAGATGGTTCGTCGGCTCGTCGAGCACGAGCAGGTTCGGCGGGTCGAACAGCATGATCGCCATGACCAGCCGCGCCTTCTCGCCGCCGGATAGGACCCGGCACCGCTTCTCGACATCGTCGCCGGAGAAGCCGAAGCAGCCGGCCAGCGCGCGCAAAGGCCCCTGCCCGGCCTGGGGAAACTGGTCTTCCAGCATCTGGAAGACGGTGCGTTCGCCATCGAGAATATCCATGGCGTGCTGGGCGAAATAGCCCATCTTGACGCTGGCGCCGAGCGCAACGCTGCCCTGGTCTGGCGCGGTGGAACCCGTCACCAGCTTCAGCAGCGTCGATTTGCCGGCGCCGTTGATGCCCATGATGCACCAGCGCTCCCGCCGCCGCACGACGAAGTCGAGCCCCTCATAGATGCTGCGGCGGCCGTATTTCTTGTGGACGTTCTTCAGGTTGACCACGTCCTCGCCGGAGCGCGGCGCCGGTTGGAACTCGAAGGAAACGATCTGGCGGCGCTTGGGCGGCTCCACCCGGTCGATCTTCTCCAGTTTCTTCACGCGGCTCTGCACCTGCGAGGCATGCGAGGCGCGTGCCTTGAACCGCTCGATGAACTTGATTTCCTTGGCGAGCATCGCCTGCTGGCGTTCGAACTGGGCCTGCTGCTGCTTCTCGTTCTGCGCCCGCTGCTGCTCGTAGAATTCGTAGTCGCCGGAATAGGCCGTCAGCGTGCCGCCGTCGATTTCGATGATCTTGGTGACGATGCGGTTCATGAACTCGCGGTCGTGCGAGGTCATCAGCAGCGCGCCTTCGTAGCCTTTCAGGAATTCCTCCAGCCAGATCAGGCTTTCCAGATCCAGATGGTTGCTCGGCTCGTCGAGCAGCATGACGTCGGGGCGCATGAGGAGAATGCGGGCGAGCGCCACGCGCATCTTCCAGCCGCCCGACAGCGCGCCGACATCGCCGTCCATCATCTCCTGGCTGAAGCTCAGGCCCGCGAGCACTTCGCGGGCGCGCCCCTCGAGCGCATAACCGTCCAGCTCCTCGTAGCGCGCCTGCACCTCGCCGTAGCGCTCGATGATCTCCTCCATGTTATCGGCCTGTTCGGGATCGGCCATGGCCGCCTCGAGCTCGCGCAATTCGCCGGCAACGATGCTGACAGGACCTGCGCCATTCATCACCTCGGCGACGGCGCTGTGGCCGGCCATTTCGCCGACATCCTGGTTGAAATAGCCGATGGTGACGCCCTTCTCGCAGGAGACCTGCCCCTCGTCGGGCTGCTCCTCGCCGTTGATCATCCGGAAGACGGTCGTCTTGCCGGCGCCGTTCGGACCGACGAGGCCGATCTTCTCGCCTCTATTGAGGGCTGCGGACGCCTCGATGAAGAGGATGCGGTGGCTGAGCTGCTTGCTGATATTTTCGATACGGATCATGGTTTGCGCGGGAGCCTGGAGAAGGAGATTTTGGCGCGCTTATGCCATGCGGGGAAACCGGGGGATAGCCCTGTTTCCCACCCTCTCGATCAAGAGTATGATGCCGAAAGGCGTGAGCGGTTTTCGAACGACATCATGCCCACTTCTTTAATTTGCAACAGGATTGGCTAATATCGCGGCTCACGCCAACGGAGACCTGTGCCAATGAGCGTTCGTCCGCCGCAATCCTTCAGACAATCCGAGCAGGATAGAAACGGCTTCAACGTCCTCGAATACGAGTTGATGTCGGAACGCGCGGATTCGCTCGGACGTCACGGGCTGAAGGTGGAGACTGCCCTTGCCGCCCTGAAGGCCTGGACTGCCGACCGCCAGAGCGGCGAAGACCGCGAGAGGCTTCTCAACGACGCATCCGACGCCGTCTGGGCGTTCTTCATCCAGCGCGAGATCTGCGGCTTGCGGAACAACCGCGACGCCATCCAGCGCTACGGCATCCCGAACGAAGTGATCGCGAGATTGGGCGCGATCAGGAAATGACGAGGGCAGCGGCTGCTGTGCTGCCGTCCCGCCCCTCTATTGGGTGGAAATCCCCCGTGCGGAACGGTATGGCTTGGTGCCGCACCAATTCGAAAGGGAAACGCGATGCCAATCTCCATCCGGATCGGGAATCAGGATCTCACCGTCGATGTCTCCTCCCTCGGCGCCGAGATGCAGGCGCTCAGGTCAAGCGACGGACGCTCGTGGCTATGGACCGGTGACGCGGCCTTCTGGACCGGGCGGTCTCCGATCCTGTTTCCGATCGTCGGCAAGGCGCCTGATGACAAGATAGCGATCGACGGCACGGTCTATCCGATGTCCCAGCATGGTTTTGCCCGCCGCAGCGAATTCGCGCTTGCGGCCTCCTCCGAGACGATGTGCCGCTTCGAATTGGTCGCCTCGGATGCGACGCGAGCGGTCTATCCGTTCGAATTTCAGCTGGCCGTCGTGCATGCGGTCGAGGGCCGCGCGTTGACTGTCACGGCGGAGGTCACCAATCGCGACCCGAAGCCGATGCCGTTCGGCCTCGGCTTCCATTCGGCCTTCGCATGGCCATTGCCCGGTGCGGCCGGCCGCGACCATATCGTCACGCTCGACAATGAAGGCGAGCCGGCGCTGGTGCGGCTGGGAGGTGGTCTCATCAATCCCGCGCCCCTACCCTCGCCATTCGATGCCGGCCGGTTGGTGCTCGATCATTCGATGTTCGAGCAGGATGCAATGATCTTCCCGCGTGGTGCGGGCGAAGGCTTGAGTTACGGCGCCGAAGGCGGGCCCACCATGCACTTCCATTTCGAAAACCTGCCCAATCTTGCGCTGTGGACCAAGCCCGGAGCGCCCTTCCTCTGCATCGAGCCCTGGCATGGAACGGCCGCGGAAGCCGGGGGCTCCAGCGAGCTATCGAAGAGGCCATCGACCACGATCCTGGCGCCGGGCGCCGTGGCGAGCTTTTCCTTCGCGGTCGAAATCCCGCAATAAAAGACAGCAGAAGGCGCTCGCCGGGAAGTCCGGTGAGCGCTAGTTTCAGTGAGCGCCGGCGCCACCGCCGGCCCGCGGTTTTTGGGTGAGCAGCAGGGCGACGGCTGCAATGGCAAGAACCACGCCGATGACGGCGAAGGTATCGGCAAAGCCGAGGATGAGGGCCTGGCGTCTGACGACCTGACCAAGCGCCACGACGGCTTTCTGGGCTGCGACGGCATGATCGGAAACACCATGCTGCTGGAAGTAGCCGGTCAATTGGTCGAGACGGGTGCGAACTTCGTCACGGCCGAGCGTCACCGACTGGCCGATGATGTTCGAGTGGAACTGCTCGCGTTTGGTCAGCACCGTGCCGAGCGTGGCCGTGCCGACGGCGCCGCCGAGATTGCGCAGCATGTTGGTGAGGCCCGAGGCGGCGGCAGCATCCGAAGGGGCGATGCCGGCGGTGGTGATGGCGGTGATCGGCGTCAGCACCAGGGCCTGGCCGATGGCGCGGACAATGTTCGGAATCCAGAACTGGTCGCCTGCGGTATCGGCCGACAGCGTAATGTTCATGAAGCAGCTGATCGCAAAGATCGAGATGCCGAGGAAGCCGATGTAACGTGCATCGAAGCGCTTCATCATCATCGGGACGAGCGGGATCAAAAGCAGTTGCGGCAGGCCGGTCCAGGCCAGCACGTTGCCGATCTGCTCGGCATTGTAGCGCTGCACCTGGCCAAGATATTGCGGCAGGATATAGACGGTGCCAAAGAGGGCGACGCCGACCAGCACGTTGACGGCAACGCCGATGCCGAAGTTGCGCTGCTTGAGCAGGCGCAGCTTGACCAGCGGCTTTTCCACCCTCAGCTCGATCCAGATGAAGGCGACGAGGAAGACAAAGGCGAGGATGCTGAGCTTGACGATGAAGGGTGAGGAGAACCAGTCCTCCTTGTTGCCTTCTTCGAGCACCGTCTGCAGCGCCGAGAGGCCGATCGCCATGCTGATGATCCCGGCCCAGTCGCCTTCCCTCAGCAGGCCGAGCTGCATCGGCTGCTTGTCGAGCGTCAGGGCAAGGGCGACCGCCATGATGGCGCTCGGGATGGCGTTGATGAAGAAGATCGTCTGCCAGCCGTAATTTTCGGTAAGATAACCGCCGATGGTCGGACCGATCGCCGGTGCGAAGGTGACCGAGAGCGCGAAGGCCGCAAGGCCGAGCGGCTGCTGGTGTTTCGGCAGCTTGGTCAGCACCATGGTGAAGGCCATGGGGATCAACACGCCGCCTGCAAATCCCTGCAGGCCGCGGAGCACGATCATCGTGCCGAGATCATGGGCGAAGGCACAACCAATCGAAAACAGCGGGAAGAGCACGGAATTGACGAGGATATAGCGGCGGAACGAGAAGACGCTGCTGAAATAGGCTGTCAGCGGAATGACGACGATCTCGCCGATCAGGTAGGAGGTCGAGATCCAGGCGCCGTTGTCGACGCCTGTTCCGATGCCGCCCTCGATGTCGAGCAGGGAGGCATTGGTGATCTGGATATTGAGGATCGCCATGAAGGCGCCGATCATGCCGGCGAGAACGGCGATCCATTCCCTGGTGCTGGCGCCGGTTTTCGGCTGCGGGAGGGCGATTGTTGTTGCTGCGATGGTGGACATGACACGAACTCCTCGTCCCCCGGCCTAGCTGCGGTCGTTCTTGGTGTCGATGCTAGGCTGGACCGACATGCCGGGGCGCAGGTCGCCGTTTTCGGCGGCGTCGCCGTCGAGCACGATCTTCACTGGAATGCGCTGGACGACCTTGGTGAAATTGCCGGTGGCGTTGTCGGGCGGCAGCAGGGCGAATTCCTGGCCGCTTGCCGGCGCGAGGCTATCGACATGGCCGTGATAGGTGCGGCCCGGGAACATATCGACCTCGATATCGACAGGCTGGCCGGCCTTGACGTCGGTGAGCTGGGTTTCCTTGTAGTTGGCGATGACATAGGCAGCCGTCGTCGGTACGACCGACATCAGCTGGGTGCCGGCCTGGACATATTGGCCGACGCGCAGCGTCCGGTTGCCGATGGTGCCGTCAACAGGAGCTGATATCGTCGCATAGGAAAGGTTGAGCTCGGCCTGATGCTGAACGGCCTGGCTATTCGCAAGTGCTGCCTTTGCCTGGGCAAGCTCGGCATTCAACAGGTCGACCTGCTTGACCGCGGCGTCGAGTGAGGCGGTGTCGCGGATAATGGTGGCCTGGGCGGCAGCGATCTGCGAGGCGGCCTGTTGCGCCGTCTGGACCGGGGCATAGCCGCTGGTGGCAAGGTTCGAATAACGCTTGTTGTTCTGCTCGGCAAAGGTCTCGTTGGCGCGGTCAACATCGACGGTCGCGCGGGCTGCAGTAATAGTCGACTGCTGGATATCGAGCGAAGCCTGCCTGGCGTTGACGGTGGCTTCCGCGGCGGCGACATCGGCCCTGGCCTGATCGAGGGCAGCCTTGAAGTCGCGGTGGTCGATACGGGCGAGCGGCTGGCCGGCCTTGACGGTCTCGTTGTCCATGACAAGCACCTCGGCGAGATAGCCTGATACCTTGGGGGCGATGGTGCTGCTGTCAGCCTTCACATAGGCATCGTCGGTCGAGATGTGGAAGCGGCCGACCGTCCAGTAATCATGGCCGTAATAGGCGCCGGCGGCGATCAGCACGAGCGCAGTGGCGCCGAGAAGCAGGGAGCGGCCGCCGCGCCTGCGGGCGGGCTTTTCTTCGGCAACGGGGGCGGCGACCTCAGTGATGCGCGGCGGCTTGCCGGCGTCGAGGCTTGCGGGAGCGGCTTCGGCGGTGGTTTCGACGGCGGTATTGTTGTTCAAGGCATGCAGCTTCTTGATGGTCATTGTCTCTCTCCGGATGACGGGTCGCCGTCTCTTGGGCTGCGGCCTCTGAATTCAAGTGAAATCCTATTTAGGAAACTTGATGTTTTCCAAAATATGCACTATAAAATGGATGTCAATGGGAATTTGGAAAATCATCATGGTCCAAAATCAACAAATTGAGAGAAGGCCGCGCGGAAGGCCGCAGATACGCTGTGACGACGACACCAGGAGCCTGATCGTCGAAGCAGCGGACACTCAGTTTCACGAGAACGGCTACGCGGCGGCAAGCATCGCCACGATCGCCCAGGAGGCTGGTGTTTCCACAAAGACGCTCTACCGGCTGTTCCCGACAAAGGCCGATCTCTTCGCGAGCGTGGTCTCCGAGCGTATCAGCCGCTTCCTGCTGGCGCTCGATCCCCCGATGCTTGCCGCCGCCGATCTGAGAGAAGGGCTGGAGCGCATGCTGATGGCCTATGGCATGCTGACACTTTCAGAAGATACGGTCACCATCATGCGGCTCGTCATCGCCGAGTCGGACCGTTTTCCGGAGATCGCTACGTCCTTCTACGAACAGGCGATCCTGCGCACCAATGCGCTGATGGAAAACTGGCTGCGCCTGCAGGTCGACCGCGGCCTCATTGCACTCGACGATCCGCATTTGGCCTGCGGCATGCTGCGCGGCATGATGACCATGGAGCCGCAGCGCGCGGCGATCCTGCGCCAGGAGCCGCCGCCGAAGATCGAGGCGATCCAGGCGCGGGCGAAGATGTGCGCCGATCTTTTCCTGAAAGGTTGCGCGCTCTGAAGCATCGCTCGGGCTTCAGAGCGCGTTGGTTTTTCTTACGAGCGAGCCGGCGCGTGAAGAAGCTTGCCCCGCAGCAGCCCAATTCGCCAAGGTCACACGATGCCGTTCGAGGACACCCTCAGGTCGGCGGCGCCCCTAGCGCATGCAGAATGCCGCGCAGTTCGGCAAGGCCGCGCATGCGGCCGATGGCCGGGTAGCCTGGTGTGACGACTTTATCGAGATCGTCGAGCATGCGATGGCCATGATCCGAGCGGAAGACGATGGTGTTTTCGGGACTGCGCCGGCGGTCTTCCGCCACCAGTTCCTGAAGCACCGCGACCATGTCGACGTCACCTTCCAGATGCGCGCTTTCATGAAACGTCCGGCCGTCGCCCTCGCGCGTCGTGGCGCGCAGATGGGCGAAGTGGATGCGCGAGGCGAAGCGCCGGGCGATCGCCGGCAGGTCGTTCTCGGCGCGCACGCCGAGGCTGCCCGTGCAATAACACATGCCGTTCGCCGCCGATGGCACGGCATCGAAGAGCGCGGCATAATCATCGGCCGTCGAGGCGATGCGCGGCAGGCCGAACAGCGAGCGCGGCGGATCATCGGGATGCAGTGTCAGCTTGACACCGCGCGCTTCGGCAGCCGGCGTCACAGCCTCCAGGAATTCGATCAGGTGCCGACGCAATCTTGCGGCATCGATACCGCTATAGGCGACCAGCTTTTCCCGGAAGGCCGGAATGGTCAGAGGTTCGGTAGTCGACCCCGGCAGAGCCGAGGTGATGATGCGGGTGATGTCGGCGATCTCCTCGTCCGACATCGCCTCGAAGACGACACGGGCCCGCTCGCGGTCCTCCTGTGAATAGTGCTGTGCCGCATCCGGTCGCTCCAGGATGAAGAGATCGAAGGCTGCAAAGCGCTCGTGATCGAAGCGCATGGCGGTGGCGCCCGTCGGCGTCACGTAATCGAGGTCGGTGCGGGTCCAGTCCACGACAGGCATGAAATTATAGCAGACGATCGGAATGCCGCAGGCGGCGACTGCTTCGAGACTGGCGATCCACGCCTCGATTTCGGCCTTCGCCTCTCCACCGTTGCGCTTGACGGCATCGGGGATCGGGATGCTTTCCACGACCGACCAGGTGAGCGGCGAACGGTCGCCAGGCGTCGTCTCGATCAGAGACTGGCGCTCGCGCACTTCCTTTTCCGTCCAGGCCCTGCCGATCGGCACCTGATGCAGCGAAGAGACGATATTCGTCGCGCCCGTTTGGCGGACGTCATCCAGCGTCACCGGCGCTTCCGGTCCGAACCATCTCCAACCCTGTCGCATCTTCTTCCTTCCCTAAGTCTTTCGTTTCGTGTTGGCCTGCCGTCAGCAGAAATAATCGGGGTAACGCGCGCGCAGTTCGTCGACATCGGGAATGACGGCGCTTAAGTGATGGATCATCGCGCTGCGTGCAGCCGCCGCATCGTGAGCGGCGAGCGCATCGCGGATAATGATGTGTTCGTGCACGACGTTATCCATGCGCCCGAGCACCGGCAACGTCAGCCGCCGTGCTCGGTCGATCTGCACCTTGACCGTCTTCAGGATTGCCCAGATGCCGGGATAACCTGATATCTGCGCGATCGCCTCGTGGAAGGCCTCATCCTCCTCATGGAAGCTCGAGACATTGCCGGTCGTTGCATGAGCCTGCTGGCGAGCAATGATGGCGTCGAGACGGGCGATATCGGCGGCGGTGGCGGTCAGAGCCGCAGTCTCGACGGTCGTACCTTCGAGCGCCTTGCGCACGACGACCGCCTCTGGGATCGCCTGGACCGGCACCCGTGACACGACGGTGCCCGACTGCGGGTAGATATCGACCAGTCCGCCTTCGGAAAGCCTGAGCAGCGCCTCGCGCACCGGCGTGCGGCTGACACCGAATTCATCGGCGATCCGCTTTTCCTGCAGCAGCATGCCGGGCGGCAGCCGCAGCGACACGATGTCGGCATACAGTCGATCGTAGATGGCGCCGGCCGTGGTGATGCGGCGCAGCCTGCCCGCGACCTCCTGCGACGTCGGGGCTACCAAAACTTCAGTTTCTGATGCCTGGCGCATGACATACCGAGACGTTAAAACTTCTGGCATACTAGTATATCAATTTTATCACCCTGCCAAGACATGCCGCTGGGGGTTCGGCGCTTCGCGAATTGAGCATATCGGCCCGCGGGCCGCACGCTCGGACGGAATCGAAAGCATGGAGTGGCATTGCGGTGTAAAAGCGCGGGTGAACGGCAGAGGCCTCGCGGAATCGGAAGCCCGATCTTGCGCCGAGGCACTCTTTGTTTGGAACTTAGATCGGCCGAGTTGGTTGAGATCCCCAAGGAGATGCTCATGAAAAACCCAGCACGACGTAAGACAAGCGAAGGGAAGGCTGACGGCGGCCGGCCGGAAGCTCCACCCGCCGCGGACGCAGGCGGACGGAAAATGGCTCGGCGAGCCGCAAACCAAAGCGACAGGCAGAGCGGTGGGTCGCCGGCAGCCGCCCGCGAGGAGGAGATCCGAAAAAGGGCATATTCCCTGTGGGAGAAGGAAGGGAGACCGGAAGGCAAGCACGGGCATCACTGGACTCTCGCCGAGCATGAACTCGATGCCCAGCAGGGTGAAGCCGACAATCCTCCAAACCTCGCAGCACTGCGAGAGGCCTCGCGCGAACACACCGATGCATTCCTCGTCAAGACGGATCTCGAGGATGCGGACCAACGCGAAGCCTCACCCGGCACACGCGAGCAGGATTGAACTTTCCGCCGCGCGCCAATTTCAGATCGCGCGCCAACTTCAGAAAGGTCCCCGACATGAGCGACAAACAGAACTTGAATGCCGGATTCACCGGCACACCAGCTGAGCAGCCGGAGGGATTGACCAAGGTCGCGAAGTCGGCCGCCAAAGAGATCAAGCGTGAGGCTTATGCAGTCACCACCGGCGTTAGAGAGCATCCGCACACTGCAAGCGCGCTGTTGCTCGGCACCGGCATTCTGGCATTCGGGCTCGGTTATCTCCTCGGTCGATCAGCGGCGGAAGGTTCGACACGCCCCTATTGGCGATAGCGGCAGCCACACTTAACGACAAAATCATGCCGCACTTCAAAGAGCGACAGCATCCCTTGCGCGTCTAAAAAGACGCGCAGCGCTGTAGACCTGCCGACCCCGATTTGGCCGCCATCTCGCTCCGCGGCATGCCCGTCGGCTGCTGGACGAGCAATCAAGCCCGCACCTCAGACGTGTTTTCTGTTGAGGCAGACCTTGCCCTCGCCTTCATTTGCCGCCCATCATAGTATAGAATTATGCCCGTCTGGACGCCTGTTGCTGGAATACCACGTCGAATAAAGCCACAGATTGCATCCTCATCACCGCTTGACAGCCGTGATCACGATCCTTAGCGAGGCAGTATGGCCACGGTCAGGACCGGCAAAGTGAATTATTTCAGACAACTCAAGATGGCGGTGCTTTATCCCGGGAATGAGGCCGGAAGTGCACTCGACCGAAACAACCGCATTGCGGTCTTTCTCTTTGCGATCCTTCCAGGGCTTTCGCCGAACTTTAACTCCTTCATCCTCCTCGCGTCGATGGTATGGGGCGCCTACTGTTTGGCCACGGGCAGCCTCGCCTTGAACTTGTCGAAATCCGACCGGCTGGTGGCCATTGGCATGTCGATCTACCCGCTGGTGATGATCGCGAGCATCTTCATCAACCCGCCTTACTCCGAAGAACTGGACTGGATATTCCGGCTTCTGCCTTTCTTTTCGGTCTGGCTGATATTGCCGCGGATGCGCCAATCTCCCGATGGCAGTCTCGTGCCGCTCTTTATCCTCGGCGCAGGCATCGGCATGATCGTCACCTTTCTTTTCAGTCTCCTGCAGATCATGTTTCTGATGGAGAGGGCAGAGGCAGGGACTTCGAACGCTGCACTCCTGGGCGTCATTGGCGTTCTTTTCGGCGGCATCGCGCTTCTCAACGTTCAATCTCCCAGAAGCGTGGAGCAAAGAATTGCGATATTGGGATATGCCGCCGGCCTAGGCTGTGTTCTGCTATCGGGAACGCGCTCGGCCTGGCTGGTCATTCCCGTCCATATCGTCATCTTTCTCTGGTATTTTCGCAAACACAGCTTCCATCTGAGTTTGCGCAGCCTCGCTATTACCAGCTCCTTGCTGTTGGCGGGACTTATCGCCCTGGGCAGCGGCCAGGTTCTCCATCGCATCGAGGCGCTTCAGGAGAATCTGACATCGCTCGAACGCAGTGACGGCGAGATCACGTCGATCGGTGCGCGGTTCGCCTTGTACAAAGGCGCACTATCAGCAATCAGCAAGGACCCGTTGACGGGTTATGGCCCGCAAAACCGGATGGCTTCGGTTTTGGCCGAGCTGCCCGAAAACATACGGCCGCAGCTGCCCTACTCGCATGTCCACAACGGTTTCCTGACCGCGGGAATCGACGCCGGCGTTTTCGGCATTGCGGCGCTTTCGCTGATGCTGCTGACGCCTGTGATAGGCGCGTGGAGAAAAGAAGCGGGACCTGGCCGGGATTTGGCTATTGCGCTCGCTCTTCTGCTGTTCAGCAGCTACGTCATCACAGGCAGCTTTGGCATTATGTTCAATCAGAAGGCTTTGGATCCGATCTTCGCCTATCTCGTTGCCCTTATTTGTGCGGATAGAGGCAGTACGGCCTTTGCTCCCGTCGTCCGGAGCTGATGCTTGGCACCCCTCGAGCCTGCAGACTTCGACAACGCCGCGCGTCTTTTAAGACGCGCAGGGGATGCTGCAGCACTTTGAATTGCTGCATGATTTTTTTCCTCAGATCGATTCCGATTTAAGGAATTTGCAGTGATGTCTCAGGCTGCCGTATTGGCTTCGGCGCCGGTGAAAGCCAGATCCGAGACCTCACCCGTTGACGAATAGCCGGAAACAAGCTCCGCCAACGTCGCGCGTGCAGCGATCATATCGTTCCGGTCCAATGCCGCGTTGAGCGAGTTCAGCCTTTTCGACAGCTCCGGCCAGGACAAGAAATCCTCACGCGCCTTCATAATCCGAGGATGTTCGGTTGTTTCAGGATTATCCCCGATCAACAGTTCTTCGTAGAGCTTCTCGCCGGGTCTAAGGCCGGTAACGGAAAGCTCGATATCGCCTTCGGAATTGTTCTCGTCGCGGACGGTCAACCCGGAAAGCTCGACCATCTTGCGGGCGAGATCTGCGATGCGAACGGGCTCCCCCATGTCGAGCAGGAAAACATCGCCACCGTCGGCCATCGCACCGGCCTGGATGACGAGCTGCGAGGCTTCCGAAATGGTCATGAAATAGCGGGTTATATCAGGATGTGTCAGCGTAACGGGGCCGCCGTCCTTGATCTGCTGCCGGAATAGCGGCACGACGGATCCGGAGGAGCCGAGGACATTTCCGAAGCGGACCATGGAAAAATTCGTTCGCATTCTGTCGGTCGCCGATTCTGCTGCGAGCGCCTGCAGAACCATCTCCGCCAACCTCTTGCTGGCGCCCATCACATTTGTCGGCCGCACGGCCTTGTCTGTGCTGATCAGCACGAAATTCGAAACGCCGCATTTGTTCGCTGCGCGTGCCGTGATCAGCGTACCCATGACATTGTTCTTGATGCCTTCCACGGCATTGTGTTCGACAAGGGGCACATGCTTGTAAGCGGCGGCATGATAGAGCGTCTGAGGTCGCCAGCTCTGCATGATATGTTCCATGCGATCCTGGTCGCGGACGGAACAGAGGATTGGGACGATCTGCAGACTTTCATGTCTGTACAGTTCGGCCAGCTTTCGCAATTCGGCATGGATATTATAAAGCGCAAACTCGTTCTGATCGAGGAGGATCAGGCTGGAAGGCTCGTTGCGCAGAATCTGGCGGCATAATTCGCCGCCGATCGACCCACCAGCACCGGTGACCATCACCACCTTGTTGCGCATCGCCGTGTCGAGCAACTCCTGCCGCGGCGCGACCGCTTCCCTCCCCAGCAGATCTTCGATCTCCAGCTCACGGATGTCGGAGACGGCGATGCGTCCCTGAGCCAGGGCCGTGAGATCCGGCAACGTGCGAACATTGACCCTGGCTTTACGGATATCTTCCAGGATTTCATTGCGACGCTGCCGCGATGCAGATGGAAGAGCAAGAAGCACATTGTGCACGCCAAGGGCTCCCGCAAGCACCGGAAGATCCGAGGGGTCGTAGATCGGCAAACCACCCATGACGCCGCCCTTGAGACGCGGGTCATCATCCAGATAGCCGACGACATTGAGTTCGGCACTGTTGATCAAGGCACCGGCCAGTTGCCGCCCGGCCGTCCCTGCCCCATAGATCAGCACCTTGGCGAGCATATTCTTGTGAAGGATGCGCTGGTAGGCATCCCCGAGCCAATAACGGATCCCCAATCGCGAGAGGCCGATCGCAATCAACAGCAGGAAGGGCTGGAGAATGCCGACGGTTCTCGGAACACCCGGAACGCTGAGGGCGGTAAATATCGTCATGAAGGCGACGCCGTAGATCGCAATCGCCTTTAGAACAGTAATGAAAGCAGCCATATTGGCATAACGGAAGATCGCCCGATACATGCCCATCACGATGAAGATGGGAAGTGCCATACAGAGCGAAACGAAGACCGGCAACCACTGGACGCCGGTCAACACCGTCCATTCGTTCAGGCGGAAACAATAGGCCAGCCAGATCGTCAGAACGCAAAAGCTGGAATCCACCAGCAAAGCCAGAGCACGTTTGGCAACCCGCGGCATCGCCAGCAGAGGGGCGACGAGCGCTTGCAGCGGCATTAAGAACCATCCCGAGCGCGGCGTCTCAGTGGGGGTATTTTCGGGCATTGCTTACCAGCGTTTCGCAGATCGATCGACTTCACCTTCTTGTCATTTTCTGCAACGAGCGCAACTGAAATAATCGGAAACCAAGGTGTCCTGCACCGCTTATCTATCAGAAGTAGGTAGCTTAATGCCTTATTCCCTTACGGCGGATGACCTTCTCGGCGGTCATAAACAGAATGCTTATGTCGAGGCCGAACGAGCGACGTTCGAGATATTCGATATCGAATTTTACCTTCTCCGGAATCGGCAATTCGTCCCGGCCGTTGATCTGCGCCCATCCCGTCAACCCAGGCAGGAGCTTGTCGACACCATGGGCCGTCCGCAACTCTATCAGATCATATTGATTGTAAAGTGCCGGCCGCGGGCCGACGAAACTCATCTTCCCCACAAGAATGCACCAGAGTTGTGGCAGTTCGTCGAGGCTGGATTTGCGCAGAAACGAGCCGATGGGTGTCAGAAACCGATCCGGATTTTCGAGCAGATGCGTGGCAACCGTCGGTGTATCGACGCGCATGCTGCGAAACTTCGGCATCAGGAAGATCTGATTGAAACGGCCGACACGTTTTGACCAATAAAGGATCGGTCCCGGCGAGGTAAGGCGAACACAAAGAGCGACGATAAGGATTGGCACAAGCAGGATTACCGACGCAATCAAAGCCAAGAAGAAATCCATCGCCCGTTTCAAATCCATATTCCGAAGTTCTTCCGCCCATCGATCGACGATCCGGCATTCGCCGCTGTCGTTTGCCGTATCGTCAAAAAGCGTTTCGCGTCAACTGTAGGGCATGGCGTTTTATCATACGCCGGCTTCGTCCATTATCGACCTGTGCATTGGAAGGGAACAGCACAAGCCTGTTTCCTCGGAAAGCTCTCCCGTGGGATAAAAGCTCAGCAAGTCATTTCAAGATGGCCAGCGCTCGGAGTCGGTGATGCCGAGCAGCGGCTTGGCCTCGCACAGGGCACGATAGAGATTGCCGCGATGCGGCTATCGACTATGCGAAAGAGGTAGGAAAACTCTGATTTTCAATGCCAGATTTGCGTCTGACGCCGCCGGCATTGTAACAGAAGGGGTCAAAAACTCTTTGAACGATACAGTCGCGAGCACGATAGCGCCTTGAAGCGGGTCTCCTGCTATTTAGGAATGCGCCCGACGAAAGAGTTCGAGCATGCCAGCCAATCGATATGATTCAACCCGGCTGGACGGACGCGCCCGGCCGGGTTGAGTCTGGAGCTTTACTTACCCATCATCTGCTTCGCGTTGTCGGGCGTAATGGCGGTGGTATCGACCGTTACTGTCGCCGGCACCGACGATGCGCAGTCCAGCAATATCGACTTAGCCATGTCGATCGCTTCCTTGGCTCCTGTCGGATATGTGAAAGTCGCGGACCAGTCGCCCTTTGCGACGGCCTCGATCCCGCCTGCCGGACCTGGCAAGCCATCAGTGCCGATGATCTTCACGCTCTTACCGGCACCTTTCGCAGCAAGGAGTGCACCCGCCGCCATCATGTCGTTGCTGGCATAGACCATCTTGATATCGGGATGAGCCTGCAGCATCGCGGCGAACGCGGTCTGCGCTTTATCCGGCAACCAGTCTGCCGCTTGTTCTGCCACGATCTGGATCTTGGAGTTGGATTTCACGCCATCCTTGAAGCCATTCAGCCGTTCGACGGCCGGTGTGGAACTCGGCAGGCCCTGCAGCACGGCCGCTTCGCCGCCGTCCGGCAGAAGCGTCTTGCTCGTATATTCGCCGGCGGCCAACGCGATCTTGTAGTTGTCTCCTCCGATGAAAGCTGTGTAGTCCTTGCCAGCCTCACCGTTCGTCTTGCGGTCAAGTTCGACGACCGGGATACCCGCGTCCATTGCCCGCTTGACGGCGGGCGTAAGCGGAGCCGCCTCGAAAGGCGAGATCAACAGAAGATCAACCTTTTGGGTGATGAAATTGTCGACCTGCGATGTCTGAGTGTTGACGTTGCCCGCGCCGTCAGCGATCTGCAGCGTGAACTGCGGGACTGCCTTGGCGGCGGCCTCCAGTTCATCGTTGACGTGCTGGCGATAGGGCTCCGCATTGTTGGCCTGCGAGAAGCCGATGACGAACTCGCCATCCTTGGCGCAAGCCTTCACGAGCGGATCGGCAGCGTGAGCCACGCTGGCAATAGCAAGGCATGAGCCCGCCAGGAGTGCCATGCGCCCGGCATGCGACAGTCGAAGTGCATTCTGTGTCATTACTTTCTCCTCCACATTGATCCCGGATCCACCCTCCGGGCGATGCCGCCACACTACCTGCCCAATCCTTCGCGGCGACGAACGAGGGATTGAAGGACTGCCGCCAGAACGATAATTGCCGCTGTCGCAAGCAACTGCATGGCTGGCGTGATGTTGTTCAGCTGCAATATATTGGCCAAAGCGCCGAGCATGATCGTACCGGCGATTGTTCCGACCATTGAACCCGACCCGCCAAACAGGCTGGTTCCGCCGATGACCACAGCCGCGATGGCCGTCAATTCATATCCGGTCCCATCATTGGCACTGCCAAAATTGAATTGTCCGGCATGGACGATGCCAGCAAGCGCGGATGCAAAGCCGGTAATGGCGTAAACGGCGATCTTGATTGCCGAGACCGGAACACCCGAGATGCGGGCGGCGCGATCGTTGCCGCCGACTGCATAGACGTAACGGCCGAACCTCGTCGTGTTCAGCACCAGTGTGGCGATGCAGGCAAAGATCAAGAAGACGATCGTGGCAACGGGAACGACGTTACCGAATAGCCGGCCGCCCAGAATGGCAAAGATGGGCGGAGCGAGCCCAGGACCATCACCATAGGAAATATTGATGTACTGATTGTCCGACACAACGAGTGCAAGCCCACGGGCTGCCTGTAAGCCGGCAAGAGTGACGATAAACGCTTCAAGTCGAAACTTGCTTGAGATCGCTCCCTGGACCAACCCGAAACAAGTGCCCATCAGCAGCACTGCCAGCACCGTCGTGACCAGCCCAAAACCGCCTGAGACCATCAATGTTGCTGTTACGACGCTCGCAAGACCAAGTGTCGCCCCAACCGAGAGATCAATCCCGGCGGTGATGATCACGAACGTCATTCCAATCGCGATGATGCCAGTTTCGGACACCGCGCGGACGATGTTGGCGATGTTGTCGGGTTGAATGAACAGGATGACTCCGTGCCGACGCGGTGAGAAAATGATGCCCCCGGCGAAAACGAGTATAAGGCCGATCAAGCTCTGGAAGCGGACCAACACCGCGAGCGGATCAATCCGCTTGGCGGGCTGAACCGCTGGATTGGATGCGATTTGCTGTTCGGACATCAGGCCTCCCTCCCGTTGGCGGCCGCCAGGACTTCGTGTTCGTCGACGCCGCCAGAAAACTCAGCAACGCTGTTGCCGTTGCGCAAAACCACGATGCGATCGCATAGGCCGATCAGTTCGGGCATCTCGCTAGAAGCGACAAGAATGCCCAATCCCTCTGAAGCTAACTTGCGCAAGCGGGCGTAGATTTCACCCTTGGCGCCGACGTCGACGCCACGTGTCGGCTCGTCGAGAAGCAACAAGCGCGGATTGCCCAGCACTTCCTTTGCGAGGACGACCTTCTGCTGATTTCCCCCGGAGAGAGCCCCGACCGCGATGCCGGGATTCTTTGGACGAATGTCGAATTGGCCGAAAGAGCTCTTGATCGCATCCTCTTGGCGTCGCGCCGACAGCAAGCCCTTTGGTGATATCCAGCGGATGATCGACATCACCAGATTGAGACCTACAGACATACGCAACATGAGACCGGCCCCACGCCGGTCATCGGTTACGAATGCCAGTCCTGCCCTGCGAGCAGCCGCGATCGATTTAAGCCTGGTCGGCCTGCCACCAATCGTAATGTCCCCTTGCCATTGGCCGGGCACGCCTGTTCCGTACAGAGCGCTCAAAAGCTCGGTTCGACCCGCCCCCATAACGCCGGCGAGCCCGACGATTTCGCCATGCCGAACATCCAGATCGACTTTAGTTGGCGCCTGCCACCCTGGCGACACGCGGTATGGGCGGAAGGAAGCCTGTCGCATCCGCAGCAGCACGTCGCCAACACTGTGTGCGCGGCGGGGATAAAGCTCGTTCAAAGGACGTCCGACAAGAAGCTGCACCAGTTCGGCCTGCGGCGCATCCGGTTTGGTGACACCTGCCACCTTGCCGTCGCGCATGACCGTCACGCGGTGAGCGATCTGCGGGACTTCCTCAAGACGGTGCGAGATATAGACGATGCCAACGCCCGACGATGCCAGGCCACGCATGATGTCGAACAGTCGATCCACTTCGCCAACGGTCAAGGCAGCCGTCGGCTCATCCATGATGAGAGCTCTCGATGCGTAGGAAAGCGCCTTGACGATGGCGACGACCTGGCGCTGGCCGATCGAAAGCTCACTGACGAACTGGGCGGGATCGATAGATCGGTCGATCGCTTCTAGTCTTTTACGCGCCTCTTGCAGCATCGCCTTGCCATCGAGCATGCCATGCCGATGGATAAGTTCGCGCCCGAGGAAGAGATTGGCAGCCACGGTCAGGCTCGGAACGAGGTCCAGCTCCTGGAAGATCGTTGCGATCCCCGCTGCTTGTGCATCACGCGGGCTATGAAATCGCGCCGGTTTGCCGTCGATGAAGATCTCTCCCTCGTCCGGCGTATTCACACCGGACAGCAGGTTCATCAGCGTCGATTTTCCTGCACCATTTTCACCAAGCAGCGCATGGATTTCGCCAACCTTTAGGTCGAAATCCACGCCACGAAGCGCCTGAACGCCGCCGAAGCGCTTGACGACACCTTTCGCTGAAAGAACGACTTGGCTCATGCTGCTTCTCCACACGATTCACGCACCCGCAAAACTGGCGACAGTCGAATGGTCTCGCGGGGGCGGCGCTTGTTGCCTATCCGCTCGATCAGCAAGTCCGCCGCCTTCCTGCCAATCTCGTCGCAAGGCTGGGCCATCAGCGTCAGGCGCGGTTCGAAATAATCTGCCCATTCGAAATCATCGATCCCAAGCACAGAAATGTCCGCGGGAACACGCAGCTTCCGCTCCCGGATAGCCCTCATAGCCCCGATCATCGCCAGATTGTTCGAAGCAAGAATCGCTGTCGGCGGCTCCTTCAGCCCCAGCAAACGGTGCGTCGAAGCAGTGGCGTCGGCGGTGCTGCGATTGCCATCGCTGATTAAATTATCCTCTACCTCTATTCCCTTCTCCGTCATCGCTGCGCGGAAGGCCTTTGCGCGCTCCACAGTCGTCGCAAAGCCGGGCTGACCGAGAATGATCCCAACCCGTCGATGATGCAGCGTGACGAGGTGATCGACGAGCGTTCGTATTGCGGCGACGTTATCCGTCCCGACCTGGTCGAAACGGTTGTCCGACAGCCTGTCAACAAGCACACAGGGAAGGTCGGACCGGATGAGATAGTCCAGCGCTTTTTTAGGATCGCCCGAAGGCGCAAGTATGATCCCGTCGACGCGGCGCTGATGCAGATGCTGGATCAGTTCCAGCTCCCGGACCGGATCATCCTGCGTGTCACAGAGGAACGCGATCAAGCCTCGTTTGGAACACTCGGCCTCAATCGCGCAGATGATGTCACTGAAGTAAGGGTTCGAAATCGCGGAAATCGCGAGGCCGACAGTGCCTGTCGATGACAGTTTGAGCGAGCGAGCGACTGTATTGGGGATGTATCCGATCGCCTCCACGGACTCGATGACGAGCTTGACCTTCTCGGGTGAGACGTAGCGCGTCTTATTGAGAACGTGCGAAACCGTGGAGACTGAGACCCCAGCCGCCTTTGCCACCTCGGAAATAGTCGTCATGAGCGCACTCCAGCTCTCGCCAGCAGCGCCACAAAAGAGTTTTTCAAACTATCCTCCCAAGCGGAATTCCAACCTCCAGAGGCTCTCCCAGGATCCGCTATTTGGTCACGCTAGCGCCATCGAAACGTTTGCGCAATCGTTTTTTTCTGCTAATCGTTCATCGTTCTTGTCGGTGAAATCTCTTGGGAGGGAGATGCCATGCTGAAGGGTGTGCCGCCGTTTATTACGGCCGACGTGTTATGGGTCATGGCCTCCATGGGTCACGGCGACGAACTGGCAATCGTGGATCGAAACTTCTCCGGTTTTCGTGTGGCGACCCAAACCACGAGCGGAAAGCTTCTCATCTTAGAGGGTGTCGATGCACCGACTGCAGTCCGCGGGATCCTTCAGTTGATGCCCTTGGACACGTTCATTGAAACGCCTCTGATGCACATGGAGGCCGTTGACGCGCCAGGCGAGTTGCTGGAGGTCCACAAAGACGTCCTCGCGGTTTGCAGAGAGGCAGAGGGGCGTTCGATAGCGAGCCAACCTGTCGAGAGGTTTGCATACTATCCCATCGCCATGCGATCGTTTGCAGTCATCCAGACGGCTGAATCGCGCCCCTATGGGAACTTCATCCTTAAGAAGGGCGTGGTCTGATGGTCAGGTCTTCTTCTTGCCGAACGCCCTTCGCGGGCTCAATCGGGTCGCATTACCAAATCCCACAGCTCCATCCGAGGTGCGCTAAATTGAGTCACTTGCCCAATCTTCATGCGCGTGGCGAGTTCGTATTACAAAAATTGTCTCATCATCTTCGATCCGATAAACGATTAGATGCGCTTTGAAGGGATGAATTCTAACGGGCGGATCAATCTCATCCCGTTCGCGCGCGATGCGTGGATTGACAGCTATCAGATCAAATAATGCGAAAAGTTCATCGTGGTATCGCTTTGCCTGGCCCGGCCCGAACATACGGATACCTTGCTCGGCGATCGCAATAATGTCATCTTCCGCTTCGGCAGAAAGCTTAAAACTCATGACTTGTTGGCACGAGCCATTGCCTCAGCAAAGAGTTCATCCTTTGATCGAATGCCGACACCACTTTGGAGCCCGGCCTCGACGAAGCTTTGCATGGCGGCGATCTTGTCATTTCGGGTCTGGTCGCGTCGGATCAGGTCGCGCACGTAGTCGCTAGCATTCGAATATCGCCCGGTCCTGGCCTGGGCCTCAACCCAATCCTTCATCGGGCCTGGAAGAGATACGTTCATCGTGGCCATTGATACCCTCCATTTGAAGGCAACATAACCGATTTTGGCAAAGTTTGTCAAAGGCTCGAGCGCCTTGATGTGATGCGGACCTGACGACTGCATCACCACTTTTGCGGCCTTCCCAGAGATGAAGGGCCCTCCCGGGCCCTTCGGATCAGTTTGAAGATCGGCCGTTCAGCCCCACTTCATTTCTCCCTTAGCAACCTTGGAGCCGATGTCGAGCGCAACGCCCATGCCGAGACCGGGGAAGCGGGCTTCCATGGCGGCCTTCAGCGCGGTGGAATCGGCGGCCTTGGCGAGTTCTTCCTCGAAAGCGAGCAGATAACTCTTCGTGTGCTCGACGGCGGACAGATCGGTTGCCGCTTCCGGCGTCATGTGGCCGGGAACGACAATCGTCGGCTTGCGGGCGCTGATCTTGTCGAGGGTGGCCACCCAAGCGGCACGCTGCTCCGGAGCCTGGGTGTCGGCCGTCCACACGTGGACGCCGGAGAAAATCATGACGCCCCCGAAAACGGCGTTCAGCGATGGCACGAACAGGTACCGGCGATTGCTTAACCCTGCTTCGGCCGCGACAATCTCGACTGGTTCGCCATCAACTGTGAGGCTTGGAGCGTCGAACGCTTCCGGCATGACGATGTCTGCAAGGGTCTGCGGGCCGTTCTCCTTGAGCTGCGGCCCCCAAACGGCAAGCTTTTTCTCGATATTGCCCTTGATCGCTGCAATCGTATCGGAAGCGGCCAGCACTTTTGTGCCGGGAAAGGCTTCGAGGACCGGCTTCAGGCTGAAGTAATAGTCCGGATCGGACTGGCTGACATAAATCGCGGTCAGCGTCTTGCCGGTGGCCTTGATGGCCTCCGCCAGCGCACGGCCGTCGGGATAGCTGAAACCGCCATCGATCAGCAACGCTTCGCTGGGGCCGGTCAGCAGCACCGGAGCGCGAAAGAAGCCATTCTGACCGGCGGGGAAGTGCTTCCAGGCCAGCTTTGATCCGGCCGCGTTGCCGAGGCCGGCAGGCGCAAAAACGGCAACGGCGCCGGCTGCGAGGGTGGTTTTCATGATTTCTCTCCTTGAGTACATGGTTGTCTCCGATGATCGCCAGTTTCGATTTTCTGCTGCCGTGAGTGTTGCCCCCCGGCAGGGTGGTCGGTAGTTCATGGAACGGTCTGCTGAAAATGAACGATCACGCCGCCTGAAGCTCGGCAGCAAGTCGGTCAAAGCCGCCGAACAAGGCATCGCTACGCAGCACGCGGCGCTTATCGCCGTCGCTGACCAATAGCGCGGGGACACCATCCATCCGGAATGCAGCCATGAGTTGGCGGGACTTTCCGATCCTGTTGCGATAGATATCGAGCAGAGCCTCGTCCGGAGCCCGGACACGAGCGGCGGCATCGGAAAATCCGGCCCGATCGAGAACGTCGGCCACGACAGCGATCTCCGAGGTGTTGCGGCCGTCAATATAACGGGCGATTTGAAGTGCCTTCAGAGCTTCGCGCTCGCTGTCGAGTTGCCTTAGCCCGACCGCAATGATCCCGAGCGTCGCAGGGGCGGAGTCGAACATACCGTCTGCGCCCGCGAGAACCTGATCGCGATAGAGCTGACTGAAGACCTGTCCGGTGAGCCGGTTGATCCGCTGGTCATTGTGCCAGGCATAGGCTGCGAAACGTTCATCCAGCGGACGCGCGCCTTCGCCCGCGAAAAGCCCGGTGGGCGCAAGCTCGACGGTGAGATTGTCAAGCTTGGCCATTTTGTCGAGCGCGGGCGCCACACCATAGCACCAGCCGCAAAGCGGATCGTAGAGATAGGTAAGATGCATATCGGACCATCCTTGAAGCGATGGCCAACGGATAGTGCACTTCTATTGAGTGATAAATATTGTTAAATGTGACAGAAAGTATGTCAAAAACTTACAATCAAATGGAAGAAGGCTATGGAGGCTGTCAACCTCAATCGGCTGGCCTATTTTGCAGCCGTCGTCGATACCGGCTCGTTCACGAAAGCTGCCGAGCGCCTCGCGATCACGAAGACGGTCGTCAGCCAGCAGGTTGCGCGGCTGGAAGCTGAGTTGAAAACTAGCTTGCTTCTCCGGACAACACGACGCGTCGAGCCGACCGAGGCCGGCAAGCTTCTCTACGCGCGCTGCGTCTTGATTTTCCGCGAAGCCGGGGACGCTGTCGATGAAATCACCCGCGCAAATGCCGAGCCGACAGGCATGCTACGCATTGCTGCGCCCAATGATTATGGTGCGAGCACGATCGCTCCCATTGCTGCGGCCTTTATCCGGAAGTACCCCGCTTGCAGGGTCGAGCTTCTGCTCGCTGATACGAAGATGGATCTGCTCGCCAATCAGATCGACCTGTCGATCCGCGTTGGATGGCTCGATGACTCCAGTCACCAAGCGAGACGGATCGGTTCGTTCCGGCAGTTTCTTGTGGCGTCCCCCAGCTTCTTCGCCACGCTCAGTTTGAACAGTCCAGAGGATGCTGCGAGCCAGCCGTTTATCGCCAACCTGGCCCTCAAGGAGCCGGTGGTCTGGAGGTTTATCCAGGGCGATTTCGACCGGCGAACCGTGCGGATGCAACAGAGCCTCATGAGCAATTCGACGCCTGCGGTTCTCGCGGCCACGCTTGCGGGGGCAGGCATATCCGTCCTGCCGGATTTTCTGGCTGGAGAGCATATAGAGGCTGGCCGACTGATAAGATTGTTGCCGGACTGGACCCTGCCTGCCGGAGGAATTTATGTCGTCTATCCGGCAGCTCGGTTTCGTCCGCCCAAGGTCACGGCTTTTGTCGCAATGCTGACTGGTAGTTGCTAGCGCGGCTCAGGCTGCGCCAACGCGCAGGGATACGGTGGCAGGAATTGGTATGTTGCCGCTGGGATTTGCAAAGGAAATTCCGACGCCATATTCTCTCTTTGACGATGATCCCTTCCCCCAGTTCCTTCAGGCGCTGTGGTGTAGGAAAGCAAGGGCGAGCATGCGACAAGATACAAGCTACCTGCTGGAGCGGATGACGATTGTCGGTGATCTCGAGGTCGCCTCCTTTGTTCCCTGGATCCGGCGCCATGCCGCCAAGCTTGGGCTTTCGCACACCATATCTCATACGAGTTCCATGCGGATCGAACTTGAGGTCGCTGGGCCGGTGGAGCTGATCGACATGATGGAGATGGGATGCTCTCTCGGGCCCATCGACGTATGGGTCGAGAGGATAGAGCGCACCGCGCTCAGCGCAAAAAGACCCAGTGCCGGGCTGTAAGATATTTCCTCCGTGCATATTATTTACTCAATGTTGCCAATGCGAAATAATTATGCAAACCTGATAAGGTTGAGCGGAATTGCCTCGAGGGCGAGGTAGGGCGTGCTCAGCAAGCATATGATTTTGTTTGGGAAATCTAGTCATGCCATCCCCTACGACCGGCTTTTGGACGCCAGTCGCCCTTTCCCGGGATTTGCCGGCCGGAACCGTCATACCGGCACGGACGGCAGCCGGATCGATTGCCCTGTGGCGTAGCGCTTCGGGGCGCATATCGGCATCGGCGGATCGCTGTCCGCATCGTGGCATGCGCTTGTCTCACGGCTTCGTGCGCGGCGAGACGCTCTCCTGCATCTATCACGGTTGGAGCTACGGCCAGGCCGGAAACTGTCTCCGCATTCCGGCTCATCCAGGCCTGACGCCACCGGAGACAATCCGCGTCGCCACCCATGACGTCGAGGAAACAGATAACGTGATCTGGGTGGCTGTGGGTGCGCCCGCTTCGAAGCCACCGAGGCTTGATGACCTCACTCCCTTGCGTTCGCTGACGGCATTCGCCGGCATCGCGGCGATCGAGGCGGCGGCCGGTGCGAAGGCGAGCAATGTCGGTCTAGTCGAGATCGACGCATCCACCGGGACCGTCTGTCTGCTATTATCCGCTTGGGAAGACGGACAGACGTTGATCCATGTGCTGCTGAAGGGTGACACCGGCCCGGAGGCGGGCATCGGTGCTTCACGGGTCGCCGAGAGCCTGCGCCGCCGAGCCGAGGATCTTCAGAAAAAGGAGGTCGCGCAATGACCGTGCAGGCGATGATCGACGAATGGTATCCGGTCGGGCTTTTCAGCCAGCTCGACAGCGCCGGCCGTAAGACGGCGCTGATGGGCGAGCCGATCGAAGTGGCGCGCGATGGCGATGGCAATGCGAAGGTGACGGGCGGCGATGGCCGTGTTCTGCCGGTGCGTGTGCGTTACGGTCATGTCTGGTCCTCCCTCGGCGAGCCGAAGAAGGAGCTTTTCCCAATTCCCGAGGCTGACCAGCCCGGCCGTCGCTTCGTCGATGTCGGCGTGGTGCGGGTGCGCTGCTCGCCGCTCCGCGCCGTCGAGAACTTCCTCGACATCGCCCATTTCCCCTTCGTCCACACCGACATTCTCGGCGCGGAGCCGCACACCGAGGTGCAGAACTACAAGGTCGAGATCCGCGAGGAAGAAGACGAGGTCTGGGCAACGCAAGTGAAATTCTACCAGCCGCAGGCCGCCAAATCGGCAAGCGGCGGGATCACGACGGAATACATGTACCGTGTGCCGGCACCGACCTGCTCCGTGCTTTACAAGACCTGCCCGCCGCGCCCGAGCGAATGGGATGTCATCACGCTCTTCGTGCAGCCGCTGGCAGAGGACCTGTGCGACGTCTGGCCATGGATGGCGCTCTTCGATGACGAGACCGCGATGACCGACCTCATCCACTTCCAGCAGACGATCTTCCTGCAAGATCGCTCGATCCTCGAAAACCAGATCCCGCGGCTGCTGCCGCTCGACCCCGGCATGGAAATCCCGACGCGGGCCGATCTGACATCGATCGCCTACCGGCGCTGGCTGAAGCGTCACAACTATACCTACGGCGCACAGCTGGTGGCGCAATGAAGCTCTACGACTACATTCTCTCGCCCAGTTGCTACAAGGTGCGTCTGATGGCGGCGCTGACCGGGGTGAAGCTTGACTTGCGCCCGGTGGATTTCCATCCCGGCGCCGAGCATCGCGGTCCCGAGCTGCTTGCGCTCAACCCGGCAGGCTCCATTCCGATCCTGGAGGATGGCGACCTGATCCTGACGGAATCGTCGGCGATCCTCGTCTATCTTGCCGCCAAGGCAGCACCCGAGTGGCTCGGCAGCGGTACGGCCGAGGAAGCGGCACGGGTGCAGCAATGGCTGTCGTTCTCCGGCCGGCTGACGGCAAGCCTCGGGGCAGCACGGCTCCATGAGATGCTGCTGCGGCCGGGCGATATCGGCGCGCTGCAGGCCCAGGGCATCGCCGCGCTTCGCGAGCTTGAAGCCGGGCTTGTCGAGCAGGGTCTTCGCGGCATGCGCTTCCTCGCCGCCGATCGGCCGACAATTGCCGACATCGGCTGCTTTCCCTATGTAGCGCTGGCGCCCGATGGCGGCGTCACGCTGGATGCCTATCCCGCCATCCGGCTCTGGTCCCGGGCGCTGCGCGCCCTCGACAAGTTTATCGAAATGCCAGGCATTCACCGGCTGCACGAGCTGAAGCCCGAACCTCATATCGAACCGGGCGAGGCGTGACATGGCTGGATATCTCCTGAAGAACTGCGCAGCCGTGATTGTCGACGAGGGCAAGGGACCGGTCGTCCATCGCAATGTCGATCTCCTGACCAGCGGTCCGGCGATCCTGGCGATCGGCGAAAATCTGGGGGCGGACGCACTGCCTGCCGGCACGACCGTTCAGGATGCCGCCGGCTGGTTTGTCTATCCGGGCCTCGTCAACACCCATCATCACTTCTTTCAGTGCTTCGTGCGCAACCGCGCCGATCTCGACTGGACGAAGCTCTCGGTGATCGAGTGGCTCGACCGCATCTACCCGATCTTTTCGCAGCTCAACGAGGAATGCTTTTACCACTCCTCCGTCACGGCGATGGCCGAGATGATCAAGCATGGCTGCACCACGGCCTTCGACCACCAGTACAATTTCCCCCGGCATGCCGGGAAGCGGCTGATCGACCGCCAGTTCGAAGCGGCCGAGCTGCTCGGCATGCGCTTCCATGCCGGCCGCGGCGGCAACACCTTGCCGAAGTCGGAAGGCTCGACCATCCCCGACGAGATGCTGGAAACGACCGACGAGTTCATCGCCGACTGCGCCCGGCTGATCGAGACCTACCACGATACCAGCCCCTTCAGCATGCGCCAGGTGGTGGTCGCGCCCTGCCAGCCGGTCAATTGCTATCGCGAGACCTTCGTGGAATCGGTGGCGCTGGCGCGTGATCGCGGCGTCATGATGCATACCCATGTCGGCGAAGGCGAAAGCCCGGTCATCCAGGCGCGCCACGGCATGCGCACGGTCGACTATCTCGAAGAACTCGGCTTTGCCGGGCCCGATGCCTTCTATGCCCATTGCTGGGAGCTGACCCATGACGAACTCAGGAAGATGGCCGCCAGCGGCACCGGTGTCGCGCATTGCCCGGAACCCGTCTATCTGGTCGGCGCTGAGGTCACCGACATTCCCGCCATGGCCGCCTTCGGCCTGCGCGTCGGCCTCGGCTGCGACGGGGCTGCCTCCAACGACAATTCCAACCTGATGCACTGCCTGCATTCCGCCTACATGCTGCAGTGCCTCGTCGCCTCCGGCCGCGCCCATCCCGTGCCGCCGCCGGTCGATTTCCTCGGCTACGGCACGTCAGGGGGTGCCAGCCTGCTCGGCCGGCACGAGATCGGCCGGCTGGCGCCCCGCATGGCCGCTGACCTGTTTGCGATCGACACTCGCCGTATGGATTATGTCGGCACGCGGCACGACCCGCTGAGCCTGATTGCCCGCGTCGGCATCGGTATGGCGACCGACATGACCATGATCAATGGCCGCATCGTCTGGCAGAAGGGCGAATTCCCCGGTCTCGACGAGGCCAAGCTGGCTGCCGATGCAGAGGCTGCACTATCCACCGTGGAATTTTAAAAAAACCAAAAGAGGGAACTGAGAACATGACCAAACTGACCCGCAGAAACCTGATGACGGCCGCTGCCGCTACCGGCCTTGCCGGCGTGCTCGGCAGCCGTCTTGCTTTGGCCGCCGACGAGCCGCTCGGCATCACGCTCGTCGTCCCGTCGCCGATCGGCGACGTCGGCTGGGGGCATGCGCTTGCCGCCGGTCTCGAGCCGATCAAGGCCGCTTACGGCGACAAGGTGAAGGTCACCGTGCTCGAGAATATCGCCGAAGGCCCGGACGCCGACCGCATCATGAACAAGACCGTCGCCGACGGAAACAAGTTCCTGGTCGCTGGCTCTTTCGGCTATCAGAACGGTGCCTTGCAGATCGCTCGCCGCGATCCGAGCGTTACGGTTCTGCACGCCTCCGGCTTCCAGATCGCTCCGAACTTCTCGCCTTTTGCGGCCAAGTATTTCCAGGGCACCTATCTGCTCGGCATGGCTGCCGCAGCCCTCTCCAAGACCGGCAAGCTCGGCTCCGTATCCGCCTTTGCGATTCCCGAACTGATCACTTCGATCAACGCCTTCACCCTCGGCGCCCAGGCCGTCAAGCCGGATATCGAGGTCTCGGTCGTCTGGGTGAACTCCTGGTTCGACCCGGCCAAGGAGCAGGAAGCCGCCAAAGCCCTGATCGCGCAGAAGTGCGACGTGATCTTCTCCAATGCCCAGGACACGCCGTCCGTCATCTCGGCCTGCGAGGAAGCCGGCGTCTACGCCTTCAACCTTAACTCCTCGATGAAGAAATACGCACCGAAAACCTATCTCGGATGCATCTCGACGGACTGGTCGCCGTTCTTCAAGGCGTCGGTCGACGCTCACCTTGCCGGTACGTTCAAGGGCGCCAATGCGTTCCTCGGCGTCGCCGACAAGGTCGTCGAAGTGGTCGACTGGAACCCGGATGTTCCAGCTGACGTGATGACCAAGATCAAGGAAATCGAGGTAAAGATCGCCGACGGCAGCTTCTCGCCCTTCACCGGGCCGATCACCAAGGCCGACGGCAGCGAAGGTGTCGCATCCGGCGCAACCATGGCCGACGCCGAGATCATCGCCATGAATTGGCACGTCAAGGGCGTGTCCACGCCGCTGCCGAAATAAGTCATGACCGCCCCGCTCCTGTCGCTGCGCGGCATTTCGAAGAGCTACGGCCAGATCCACGCCAATCAGGCAGTCGATCTGGACGTGGCGCCGCAATCGATCCATGCGATCCTCGGCGAAAACGGGGCGGGAAAATCGACGCTGATGAAGCTGATCTACGGCGTCGAGCAACCAGACGACGGAGATGTCGTCTGGGAAGGAGAGCCCTTGCGCCTCGCCTCCCCCGCCGAGGCGAGGCGCCACGGCATCGGCATGGTCTTCCAGCACTTTTCGCTGTTCGAGACCCTGACGGTCCTGGAGAATATTCGGCTGGTCGTGCCGGGTCGCAAGGCTGAGCTCAAGGACCGCATCCGGACGCTTGGACGGGAATTCGGCCTTGAGGTCGACCCGCTCGCCCATGTGCATGCGCTATCCGTCGGCGAGCGGCAACGGGTGGAGATCATCCGAAGCCTGATGACAAATCCGAAGCTGCTGATCCTCGACGAGCCGACCTCTGTCCTGCCGCCGCAACTGGTGGAGAAGCTCTTCGACACGCTGCGTCGGCTGCGCGACGGCGGCGTTTCCATCCTGTTGATATCCCACAAGCTGGAGGAAATCCGGGCGATCTGTGACCGGGCGACCATCCTGCGCGGTGGACGCGTGACCGGGGATGTCGATCCGCGCGAACATGATGCCCATGACCTTGCCCGCATGATGATCGGCCGCGATATGCCCGCTCCCATCTCGGCGCTGCCAACGTCTGGCGGGGAAAAGCGGCTGGAGATCATCGGTTTGGACTATCAGCCCGACGATCCCTTTGCCGTGCCGCTCTCCGGCATCAGCCTTGAAGTGCGTGCCGGCGAAATCCTCGGGATCGCCGGTATTTCGGGCAACGGCCAAAGCGAGCTTGCCGCACTGATTTCAGGTGAGACGCTGCTGGCGCGCGACCAACGCGACCGGATCTACATGATGGGGATGGATGTCGGCAGGCTCGATGCCGCCACGCGGCGGACGCTCGGATTTGCCTTCGTTCCGGAAGACCGGCTCGGACGCGGCGCCGTCCCCGAAATGTCGCTCGCCCTCAACAGCCTGCTGACGGCCCATCCGCTCAAGCTTTTGCGGCACGGTCTCGTCGACAGGGCGCGGGCGTTGGCGTTCACCAAGGATTGCATCCGTCAGTACGATGTCCGCACGCCAGGCCCGGATGCGGAAGCCGGCACTCTATCGGGCGGCAATCTGCAGAAGTTCATCGTTGGCCGCGAAATCATGCTGTCTCCCAAATTGCTTTTCGTGGCGCAGCCAACCTGGGGCGTGGATATCGGCGCTGCATCCGCCATCCGCAGCCGTCTGGTCGCATTGCGCAATCAGGGCATGGCGATCCTCGTCATTTCCGAAGAGTTGGAAGAACTGTTCGAGCTCTGCGATTCCATCCAGGTGCTGCATCACGGCCGGCTCAGCCCGCCGCTCGCAACACGCGACACGAAGCCCGAGGAGATCGGCCGATACATGATCGGGGCACAAGCCTCGCCCGAGAAAGTCCAGTAATGAGCGCTTGGTCCCTTGCTTTCGTTCCCACCCTGGTCCGCCGGGAGCGCGCCTCGCTTGCCGCGACCTTGCTCGCGCCCGTCATGGCACTTGTCATAGCGACCGCGCTCAACCTCGGCCTATACATCTTGATGGGCCGCGACCCTGTCGCGGTCGTTTATGCGATGCTTTTCGAACCCTTCCTTTCCTGGGCCTCATTTTCGGAGGTGCTTTTAAAGGCAGGACCGCTCCTCCTGATCGCACAGGGGTTGGCGATCGGCTTTCGCGCCAAGGTCTTCAACATCGGCGCCGAAGGCCAGTTCATTCTCGGTGCGATCTTCGCCTCTGCCATTCCGGTCTGGTTTCCGCAAGCGACGGGCCAGTGGATCTGGCCGGCAATGCTGCTGCTCGGCGCCATCGGCGGCGCATTCTGGGCTTCTCTCACCGCTTTCTGGCGCGTGCGCCTCAACGCCAACGAGATCCTCGTTTCGTTGATGCTGGGCCTCGTTGCGGCGCAACTGCTGAACTATCTGCTGCTCGGCCCCTGGAAGGATCCGAACGGCTTCAACTTCCCCCAGTCGGTGATGTTTCAGTATGATGCCATGGTGCCGACCCTGATTGCCGGCACGCGCGTCAATGTCTCGTTCCTGATTACGCTGGCTTTCTCGGTTGCGGCCTGGATCTTCATGCAGAGGAGCTTCATCGGCTACAAGCTGCAGGTCGGTGGTCTGGCACCGCGGGCTGCCGGCTACGCCGGCTTCAGGGAAGGTTGGGCGATCTGGCTTTCGCTGCTGATCGGCGGCTTTGCAGCCGGCCTTGCCGGGGCTGCCGAAGTCGCCGGTCCGCTCGGTCAACTGCAGCGTTCGGTCGCGAGCGGCTATGGCTATGCGGCCATCATCGTCGCCTATCTCGGCGGCCTGCATCCGATCGGCATCGTGATCTCGGGGCTGGTCATGGCGGTCATCTATATCGGCGGCGACAATGCCATGGTCTCGGCCAACCTGCCGATCGCCGCCGTCCGTGTCTTCCAGGGCAGCCTGCTGCTCGCCTATCTGATCGCCGTCGCCTTCGTGCGCTATCGCCTTGAATGGCGCCGCGCCGCCCACCGGAGCCCGTCATGAACGCCATCGAGTTCATTCTTGCCGGCATGCTTGCGGCTGCGACACCGTTTCTTCTGGCAGCCCTCGGCGAGCTGGTGGCCGAGCGCGCCGGCGTCCTCAACCTCGGGGTCGAGGGATTGATGGCCTTCGGTGCCGTGCTCGCCTTCATTATCGTCTACCAGGGCGGCGGACATCTCCTGGGTTTCGTCGCAGCCGGGCTCGGCAGCGCTGTCCTTTCGCTGCTCTTCGCCTTCGTCACGCTGGGTTTCCGGGCAAACCAGGTGGCAGCGGGCCTTGCCATCGGCATTCTCGGCCAGGGCCTTTCCGCGCTTTTCGGCAAGACCTATGAAAGCCTCACGGTCAGGGGACTTCCGAAGCTCGCCCTTCCGGGGCTTTCGGAATTGCCGATTGTCGGCGGCCTTTTCGTCCAGGACATCGTCGTGTGGATTTCACTCGCCGCGACCCTCGCCTTGTGGGCGATATTTGCCTACACCAAGCTTGGCCTCATCGTCCGCGCCGTCGGCGAGAACCCGAAGGCCGCTCACGCCATCGGCTATTCGGTAATCTCAGTCCGCGTCCTCGCCATCGCCTTCGGCGGTGCGATGGCCGGCTTCGCCGGCGCCTATGCGTCGGTAGTCTATACACCACTCTGGGCCGATGGAATGATTGCCGGGCGCGGCTGGATCGCCATCGCCCTCGTCGTCTTCGGGACTTGGCTCACCGGTCGTATCTTCCTCGGCGCCTGCCTCTTCGGCGCGGTCTCGCTGATGGGCCTTGCAGCCCAGGCAACCGGACTGGACGTTCCCTCGCAACTGCTCTCGAGCCTGCCATATCTCGTCACGATCATCGTGCTCGGCATCATCTCCGCCGACCGTCGTCTGCTGAAACTGAACGGCGTGGCTTCGCTCGGCGAACCATTCGAGCGATAGGGCATAGTGCGGAAAGCGGTTTTCGGGATCAAACGCCGACTGCATAATTCCCTAAAAAGACGCGCGGCGCTGTAACGCGTCGGCGAAAAAGCCTGTGGTCAGCCGCGATCGCGTTTCTTGCGGCCGCGCGCCTCAAATTGGACGAGCAGCGACTTGAGTTCGATCTCGCGAACGCGTCTTGCCGCTTCATCCGGGCTGACCCATTCGAGAATACGCTGACCCCGCTCCTTGAAATCGCCGCTGATTTCCGTGACTTCAATCTGAAACATGTCGACGATACAGGGCGCCACATCGCCGTTGTCGAGTTCTTTCAGATAGGTATAGCGGCCGACCGGCCTCTTCTTCACCACCCCGCGCACGCCTGCCTCCTCCCAGGCCTCGATTGCTGCTGCTTCGAAAGGCTTTTTCCCTTTCATCGGCCATCCTTTCGGGATGACCCAGCGTGCGCTCTCGCGCGATGTGATCACCAGGATTTCGACCTCGGATCCGCCATTGCCGTGACGGAAGCAAAGTGCGCCGTATTGTTGACGGAATGCACCGGCGAACAGCATTTCAGGAACAGCAGCGAGCTGCCGCAGCAGTGGCTGGGACTTGTCCGGTCGAGGCTTCCTGCCTTTTTTGCTAGGCGTCATATTGACTGAGTTACCGAATTTGCTTGTTGCTTCAACTGCCTGAGCGTGTTTATGACACTTTTATGACAATCGGCCGCACGAGGAAGGTTCGCAGGCATGATGAGCATTTTTCGCAGGCTGATGCCACGGGAAGACAGATTCTTTGAAATGTTTTCCAAGCACTCGAAAACTGTCGTTGCCGCAGCGCACGCCCTCGATCAACTCTTGCAAGGCAATGACGTCCAGAAAAACTGCGAACGTATCGTCACATTGGAAGACGAGGCCGATGACGTCACGCGCGAGGTTCTTCTTGCCGTTCGGCGAAGCTTCATCACGCCTTTCGACCGCGGCGACATCAAGGATCTCATCCAGTCGATGGATGATGCGATCGACATGATGCATAAGACAGTCAAGACGATCCGCTTGTTCGAGCAATCGAGCTTCGATCCGCTTATGCAGCACATGGGCGGCGAAATCGTCAAGGCAGCAAACCTCATTGCGGAAGCGATACCGCTCCTCGACAGATTGGGAGCCAATGCGCAGCGTCTGGCAGCCATCGCGGAGGAAGTCACCCGAGTGGAGGGTCGTTCCGATGAACTCCACGACCAGGGCTTGAAGGATCTGTTTTTGCGTTATGGCCCCGGCGGCAACGCTATGGCCTACATGATCGGAAGCCAAATCTACGGAGAGTTGGAGAAAGTCGTCGACCGCTTCGAGGATGTCGCCAACGAAATCAGCGGCATTCTCATCGAGAACGTCTGATGGATGCTTCCCTCGCTTTCCCGCTGCTCGTCGGCCTGGTCGTCGTCGCCCTGTTCTTCGATTTTCTCAATGGTCTGCATGACGCGGCCAATTCGATCGCCACGATCGTCTCGACCCGCGTCCTGCGGCCACAGTATGCGGTCGCCTGGGCGGCGTTCTTCAATTTCATTGCATTCCTGTTCTTCGGTCTACATGTGGCCGAGACACTGGGGACCGGCATCATCGATCCTGCGATCGTTTCGCCTCAAGTGATCTTCGCCGCCCTCATGGGCGCGATCATTTGGAATATTCTTACCTGGATTTTGGGGATTCCATCCAGTTCGTCGCATGCGCTTGTCGGTGGGCTGGTGGGGGCCGGTCTGGCAAAGGTTGGCTTCAGCTCGATCGTCTGGAACGGCCTTCTAAAGACGGTCGGCGCTATTTTCCTTTCGCCAGCCATCGGCTTCCTGCTTGCCCTGGTGCTGGTGCTCGCCGTCTCCTGGCTATTCGTCCGGCAAACGCCGTTTGCGGTGGATCGGACATTTCGCATTATGCAGTTTGTGTCCGCTTCGCTCTATTCGCTTGGCCATGGCGGGAACGATGCGCAGAAGACGATGGGCATCATCGCGGTGCTCTTGTTCAGCCAGGGATATCTCGGCCCGACATTCTACGTGCCTTTCTGGGTGGTCATTTCCTGCCAGTCGGCAATGGCTCTCGGTACGCTCTTTGGCGGATGGCGGATCGTTCATACCATGGGGTCGAAGATCACGAGGCTCAACCCCATGCAAGGTTTCTGCGCAGAGACCGGCGGAGCCTTGACACTCTTCGGAGCGACGTGGCTCGGTATTCCCGTTTCGACGACGCATACCATCACCGGAGCAATCGTTGGAGTGGGCGCGGCTCGTCGTGTCTCCGCCGTGCGCTGGGGATTGGCCGGCAACATCGTGATAGCCTGGATCGTCACGATGCCGGCGGCTGCAGCAATATCGGCGGCGTTCTACGGCCTCGTATCTTTGCTGCAATGAAATGAGAGGATGGCGAGGCAATCGCCACGCATTGACCTTCCCCTCCTGAGCTTTCCCGGTGGCAATACCGACGAATGAGAGGGGTAGAATCCGCTCTGCGGTCTGGGTGATCGCGACTTCCATATTGCGTGCACTGCACAAATAGAGCGCTCGCATGGCTGCGATTACGCTAGCAATCGCACAAAACGGAAGCAGAAAATAATAAGCCTAAGAAATGGGCGCCAGTCAATTCTTCGCATTTCTCCTTTTGCTTCATGCCGTTACCATCTCCTCTCGAAATTGGCACGCTGCTTGCAGGTTCTGAGACGCATCGGTCAATGGCGACCGGCGCAGATAGGCGCGGCATAAGCGCCTACAATAGACACCGACGTCGCAAGGTTTTTGCTCCGGGATTCTCCCATCCCCTGGACGCAATTTCCGGCGGCGTTTTTTTGTGTCCAAATTCAGCCAGCAGAGGGAACCTGCGCATGACAAAGAATTTGCAGACTGGGATTTTTACAACCGGCATGACCCGCCGCGGCATGCTCAAGACGACTGCAGCGGCTGCCCTCATCGGCGCTGTCAAGACGGCCTTTCCGTCCGGCGCTTTCGCGGCCGGAGCAGGCCCTGAAGTGACAGGTGTCAAGCTCGGCTTTATCGCACTCACGGATTCCGCGCCGCTGATCATCGCCAAGGAAAAGGGCCTTTTCGACAAGCATGGCCTTCCGGAAACGGATGTGGCCAAACAGGCCTCCTGGGGTGCGACCCGCGACAATCTCGTGCTGGGCGGCGCGGCAAACGGCATCGACGGTGCGCATATCCTGTCGCCGCTCCCTTATCTCATGCATACCGGCAAGGTGACGCAGAACAATAAACCGGTGCCGATGGCGATCCTTGCCCGGCTCAACCTCGACAGCCAGGGTATTTCCGTCGCCAAGGAATATGCCGAAACCGGCGTGCAGCTCGATTCCTCGAAGCTGAAGGCCGCATTCGAGAAAAAGAAGGCGGAGGGCAAGGAGATCAAGGCCGCCATGACCTTCCCGGGCGGCACCCATGACCTCTGGATCCGTTACTGGCTCGCCGCCGGCGGCATTGATCCGAACAAGGACGTTTCGACCATCGTCGTGCCGCCGCCGCAGATGGTTGCCAACATGAAGGTCGGCAACATGGACGTCTTCTGTGTCGGCGAACCGTGGAATGAGCAGCTCGTCAACCAGGGCATCGGCTTTACCGCAGCCACCACCGGCGAGCTCTGGAAGGGTCATCCTGAAAAAGCGCTCGGACTGCGCGCCGACTGGATCGAAAAGAATCCCAATGCTGCCAAGGCCCTGCTGATGGCCGTCATGGAGGCTCAGCAATGGTGCGAAAGCATGGACAACAAGGCGGAGATGGCTGACATTCTCGGCAAGCGCCAATGGTTCAACGTTCCGACGAAGGACGTGCTCGGCCGCCTCAAGGGCGACATCAATTATGGCAACGGCCGCGAGGTCAAGGCCACCGACCTCTATATGAAATTTTGGAAGGACGGCGCCTCCTACCCGTTCAAGAGCCACGACACATGGTTCATGACGGAAAACATCCGTTGGGGAAATCTGCCGGCGAGCACCGACATCAAGGCGCTGGTCAACCAGGTGAACCGCGAAGACATCTGGCGCGAGGCCGCCAAGGATCTCGGCGTCGCGGCGGCCGATATCCCCGCATCGTCTTCTCGCGGCAAGGAGACTTTCTTCGACGGCAAGGTCTTCGACCCTGAAAATCCCTCGGCCTATCTCGACAGCCTTTCGATCAAGGCTGTCTCCTGACCCGCTCCGGCGCGCAACGGGCGCGCCGGCCTTTCATTCACGTGAGGAGCGCGTTGATGTTCGCCCTGGCAAATAAAGAAAATCCCTCCACGGCCGCCTCTGCCAAGCTGGCGGCAAAGGTTCTGCCATTTTCCGGCAAGCACGGATCGCGGATCGATTTTCGTCGAGCGGCACTGACCGCACTTCGCAACGTCGTTCCGCCACTCGTCGTACTGGCACTCATCCTGCTCGTCTGGCAGGTGCTCTGTTCGTCGGCGGATGCGTCTTTGCCCTCACCGCACCGGGTCTGGCAGGATAGCTATGACCTGATCGCCTATCCGTTTTTCAACTACGGTTCCCAGGATATCGGGCTCGGCTGGCGCGTGCTCGTTTCGCTGCAGCGCGTTCTCTATGGCTTTGGGCTTGCAGCGGTCACCGGCGTCGTCGTCGGTGCGATCATCGGCCAGTCGGTCTGGGCGATGCGTGGCCTCGATCCGATCTTCCAGGTGCTGCGTACGGTTCCGCCGCTCGCCTGGCTGCCGCTGTCGCTCGCAGCCTTCCAGGATTCCAACCCCTCGGCGATCTTCGTGATCTTCATCACGTCGATCTGGCCGGTGATCATCAACACCGCCGTCGGCGTCCGCAATATCCCGCAGGATTACCGCAATGTCGCCGAGGTGCTGCGGCTCAACCAGTTCGAGTTTTTCTGGAAGATCATGCTGCCTTCGGCAGCGCCTTACATCTTCACCGGCCTCAGGATCGGCGTCGGCCTCTCCTGGCTCGCCATCGTCGCGGCAGAAATGCTGACGGGCGGCGTCGGCATCGGCTTCTTCATCTGGGACGCATGGAACTCGTCGCGCCTTCCAGACATCATCGTCGCGCTCGCCTATATCGGCATCGTCGGCTTCGCCCTCGACAAGCTGGTGGCCGCACTCGGCAAACTCATCACCCGCGGCGCCATGGCCAACTGAGGAACGCACCTATGAACGCCTATCTGAAGCTTGATCATATCGACAAACATTTCGATCGGGGCGGCGTGCGCGCCGAGGTCCTGAAGGACATCAACCTGACGATTTCCGCAGGCGAATTCGTCTCGATCATCGGCCATTCGGGCTGCGGCAAGTCCACCCTGCTCAACCTCATCGCCGGCCTGACCCCGGTTTCGGCAGGCGCCGTGTTGCTTGAAAACCGTGAGGTCAACGGACCCGGTCCGGAGCGCGCCGTCGTCTTCCAGAACCACTCGCTGCTGCCCTGGCTGACGGTCTACGAGAACGTCAATCTCGCCGTCTCCAAACTCTTCAACCGAACGAAGACCAAGGCCGAGCGGCATGAGTGGGTGATGGCCAACCTCGATCTCGTGCAGATGGCGCATGCCAGGGATAAGCGGCCTTCGGAAATTTCAGGCGGCATGAAACAGCGCGTCGGCATCGCCCGCGCGCTTGCAATGGAGCCGAAGATCCTGCTGCTCGACGAACCCTTCGGCGCGCTCGATGCGCTGACCCGCGCTCATCTGCAGGACGCGGTGATGGAAATCCACGCCCGGCTTGGCAATACGATGGTGATGATCACTCATGACGTCGACGAAGCGGTGCTGCTGTCCGATCGCATCGTCATGATGACCAACGGCCCGGCGGCCCGCATCGGCGAAGTGCTCGACGTGACCATGCCCCGTCCCCGCCATCGCATCGAACTCGCCTCCGACCGGACATATCTCAAATGCCGTGAAGCCGTGCTGAAGTTCCTCTACGAACGCCACCGCTTCATCGAAGCGGCGGAGTAGAGGCCGGGACATAACTTCGGCGTTTGCCGGCCGTGGTTTTCTCGCCTTCGTAGCGGGGCCCAGAGCATGTCGCGCAAAAGTGTGCGGTGGTTTTGCGACAACGACATGCGTAAAAACAAGGACCTAAAGCGCGAGGAGCGAATCTGAAAGATCGCGACGCGCTTTAGCGGCGCCTGATTTCGGGCGTCGCGCCCTCTTTACTCCCCGGGCGTTGCAAATACCGCGCTGGCATCGCTGACAATTTCCACATGGGAATATGCCGCCTGCCCCGCAGCGGTGGCGTCCGCGCGCATGATCGCGGTGACGATCCGGCCGTGCTCCTCGTAGGATTTTGCCAGACGCCCGGGCAGGCGGAACTGCGCCCGCCGAAAGGGCGCGAGCCGCGCCCGTGTCTGCATCACCATCTCGAAGACGTGATCATTATGCGCGCCACGATAAAGCCGGGTGTGGAATTCGGTGTTGTGAGCCGAATATTCTTCTTCCGCGCCGGCATGCACGAGCCTCATCGATCCCCGATGCTCCAGCTCCAGCGCGCGCCGCTCGTCGACCGTCATACGCTCGGCCGAGAGCCTGGCGCAGATCGCTTCGAGTTCCGCCATCGCTTCGAACATCGAATGCAGATAGGCTTCGGTGACATTGGTAACGACGGCACTGCGGTTTGGCTCGCGCGCGACCAATCCCATGGCGCCCAGCTCACGCAGAGCTTCGCGCACCGGCGTGCGCGAAACGTCGAAACGAACCGCGAGCGATACCTCGTCCAACTTCGCGCCCGGCAGCATTTCACCTGTGACGATCATGTCGGCAATCGCCCGCACCATCTGTTCGACGGTGGTTCCGCTGCGGATCACTTCTCTGCGTCTGGTTTGCTTCACGATACGAATCTGCTCACCTCAACACTCTGCATACAGATGACGTTCGAGACTCGATAAGTCAAATCGGACGGCGAAGATATTGTTAAATTTTCGCATTCTGATGCAGGAGATACCTCGGGTAACTCGACTTTGTGCCAGCTACGCAGTCACAATGAACAAGAAATATCTATTGATTACTTTTTGCGCAAGAATTCGATCAATCTGTATGCACTTTGCAATGTGCAAGTCTTTCTGGAATGGATAAACTATAAAAAACAACAGATTAATTTCTGGCACATACATTGCATGCACTTTTCCGTACCCGTTCACAACCGGCCCAGCGCCGCAAGGAGCATTTCCGATGACCAAACTCCTTTCCATGAACCGCCGCAATTTCCTCCAGGCTTCCGCTGCCGGTGCGCTTGCCGGCGCCATGCCGGGCCTGATCGCCTCCTCCGCCGCAGCCCAAACCGCGCTGACCGTCGGCTTCATCTATGTCGGCCCCAAGGACGACTATGGCTACAACCAGGCGCATGCCGAAGGTGCGGCCGCCATCAAGGCGATGCCGGGTGTGACGCTGGTCGAAGAAGAGAACGTGCCGGAGACCGTCGACGTCCAGAAGACCATGGAATCCATGATCAACCTGGATGGCGCGACCCTGCTCTTTCCGACCTCCTTCGGCTACTTCGACCCCCACATGCTGGCCGTGGCCGCCAAACATCCCGACATCCAGTTCCGCCACTGCGGCGGCCTCTGGCAGGAAGGCAAGAACCCGGCCAACACGGGCTCCTATTTCGGCTATATCTTCCAGGGCCAGTATCTGAACGGCATTGCCGCCGGCCATGCGACGAAGAGCAAGAAGATCGGCTTCGTTGCCGCAAAGCCGATCCCGCAGGTTCTGCAGAATATCAACGCCTTCCTGCTTGGCGCGCGCACAGTCGATCCCGGTATCACCTGCCAGGTGATCTTCACCGGCGAATGGTCGCTCGCCGTCAAGGAGGCCGAAGCCACCAATGCGCTGGTCGACCAGGGCGCCGACGTCATCACCTGCCACGTCGACAGCCCCAAAGTGGTCGTCGAGACGGCTGCCGGCCGCGGCGCCTTCGTCTGCGGCTATCATGCCAATCAGAGCCCGCTTGCTCCCGAAAAGTACCTCACCGGCGCCGAATGGGCCTGGGGCAACGTCTACAGCGACTTCGTCAAGAAGGCGCAGGCCGGCGAAAAGCTCGGCAACTTCGTACGTGGCGGCCTGAAGGACGGCTTCGTGAAGATGAGCGCGCTCGGTCCCGGTGTGTCCGCGGAGGGCCGCAAGGCCTTCGAAGCCACGCAGGCCGACATGATGAAGGGCGGCTTCTCGGTCTTCAAGGGACCGTTGAAGGACAACAAGGGCGACACCGTCGTGGCTGCCGACAAGAGCTACGCCGAAGACGCGATCGAGCTCGAAAGCATGAATTATCTGGTCGAGGGCGTCGTCGGGTCCACGGCGTAAACCGCGAAGGGAGAAGCGCCATGACCATCGAGGCCAATGATCCTGCAATAGCCATCGTCGAAAAACCGGCTTCCCTGCGCCCCGTCCTCGAATGGATCGCGCGGCGGGCCGAGCCTGTTGTCATCGGCCTCGCGGCCATCCTGATCGGTCTTGCGCTCTTCTCCCTCTTCATCCTGGCGGTCGGCAAGTCGCCGGCCACCCTCTTCCAACTGATGTATACCGGCGGCTTCGGCAGCTGGTTTTCGGTGCAGAACAGCTTAAGTCGTGCCGCACCCCTTCTCCTGACGGCACTCTGCGTCGCCCTGCCCGCCCGTCTCGGCCTCGTCATCATCGGCGGGGAAGGAGCGGTCGTGCTGGGCGGCGTTGCCGCCGCGGCCATGGGTCTGCCGCTCGCCGGCACCGCGCCTGTCTTCCTCACCCTCATTCTGATGGCGATCGCTGCCATGGTGGTCGGCGGCATCTGGATCGGCCTTGCCGGTTTCCTGCGCCACTATCGCGGCGTCAATGAAACCATCTCGTCGCTGCTGCTCTCCTATATCGCCATTGCCCTGATGAACCAGTTCGTCGAAGGGCTGCTGCGCGATCCGGCAAGTCTCAACAAGCCGTCAACCAGGCCGCTGCCGGCGGAATACATGCTCGGCAATATTCCCGGCATGGACGTGCATTGGGGCCTCGTCATCGGCATCCTCGCCTGCATGATCTCCTGGATCGTGATCGAGGCGACGAGCTATGGTTTTGCCGCCCGCATCGCCGGCGGCAACGTGCGCGCCGCGCAGATCCAGGGACTGCCGGTCGGCAGGCTGATTGCCGGATTTACCGCGCTTGCCGGCAGCTTTGCCGGTCTGGCGGGCATGATCGAAGTGGCAGCGGTGCAGGGAAGTGCCAACGCCTCGCTTGCCGCGGGCTACGGTTATACCGGTATCCTCGTCGCCTTCCTCGCCAGGCACAATCCGCTGGCGATCATTCCGGTCGCGATCCTGCTCGGTGGCATCGACGCCTCGGGCGGCCTCATCCAGCGGCGCATGGGCCTGCCGGATGCGACCGTTCTGGTGCTGCAGGGGACGCTCTTCATCGTCATTCTCTTCTGCGAGACCTTCTACGGCCGCTTCAAGATCTTCAATCCCGACCTCTGGAAAAGGAGCCTCTGATGGAAGAGACAGGCATCGGCATCTGGGGCGTGCCGCTGGCGATCTTCGCCGGCGCCATCCGCGTTTCCACCCCCTTCATCTTCGTCAGCCTCGGCGAGACGATCACCGAACGCTCCGGCCGCATCAATCTCGGCCTCGAAGGCACGCTCGTCTTCGGCGCCATGACGGCCTATGCGGTGGCCGTCATGACTAACTCCCCGACCCTCGGCGTGCTGGCCGCAATGGTGGCGGGCGCGATTTTCGGCCTCATCCACGGCTGGATCTGCAAATTCCCCAAGGTCAACGACATCGCCATCGGCATCGCCATGATGCAGTTCGGTCTCGGCATGGCGTTCTTCCTCGGCAAATCCTTCATCCAGCCGGTTGCCCCGAAACTGCCCTCGATCCCGCTCGGCGGCTGGTCGAGCACTCCGCAGATCCAGGCGGCGCTCAATATCAACGTGCTGTTCTTCATCGGCGCAGCCCTTGCCCTCTTCCTGTTCTGGGCCTTCAAGAATACGAGGATCGGTCTGATCCTGCGCGTTGTCGGCGACAGCACCGACGCGGCCCGGGCCATGGGCATTCACCCGGACCGGGTTCGCCTGCTGGCGACGGCCGCCGGCGGCTCGTTGGCGGCAATCGGCGGTGCCTATCTCTCGCTCTACTATCCGGGTTCCTGGAACGAAGGCATTTCGTCGGGCCAGGGCCTGATGGCCGTGGCCCTCGTCATTTTCGCCCGCTGGAACCCGATCGGCTGCTTCCTCGCTGCCCTGCTTTTCGGCGGTGCCGGCGCGCTCGGCCCGGCGCTGCAATCGGTCGGTGTCACACAAGGCTACTACCTCTTTTATGCCGCGCCTTACGTGCTCACCCTCGTCATCCTGATCGCCACCTCCTCGCCCACCCGCTCGCTCGCCGGTGCGCCGGGCGCGCTGTCGCTCACGAAATAACGGAGCATTCCGATGAACGGACTTGGCGGTCTCAACAAATCCGAACACGGCGTCGGTATCGGCCTGGTGCAGCTCCAGCTGCCGGTGACCGTCACCAAAGCGGACTTGGCAAAACAGACGCAAGTGATCGTCGAGCTGGTGGCCAAAGCGCGGCGCAACCAGCCGGGCATGGACCTCGTCGTCTTTCCCGAATATGCGCTGCATGGCCTTTCCATGGACATCAATCCGGAGATCATGTGCACGCTCGACGGGCCGGAGGTCGCGGCCTTCAGTCAGGCCTGCAGGGACAATCGGATCTGGGGCTGCTTCTCGATCATGGAGCTGAACCCTGGCGGCATGCCCTATAATTCCGGCATCGTCATCGACGATCAGGGCGAGTTGAAGCTCTATTACCGCAAGATGCATCCCTGGATCCCCGTCGAGCCCTGGGAGCCCGGCGATCTCGGCATCCCTGTTGTCGAAGGCCCGCGGGGCGCCAAACTCGCGCTGATCATCTGCCATGACGGCATGTTCCCGGAGATGGCGCGTGAATGCGCCTATAAGGGCGCCGAAATCATGATCCGCACGGCGGGTTATACGGCGCCGATCCGCGATGCCTGGCGCTTCACCAACCAGGCCAATGCCTTCTGCAACCTGATGGTTACCGCGAATGTCTGCATGTGCGGCTCGGACGGCACGTTCGATTCCATGGGTGAAGGCATGATCTGCAATTTCGATGGCACGATCATCGCCCACGGCACCTCCGGCCGCGTCAACGAGATCATCACCGCCGAGGTGCGTCCTGACCTGGTGCGGGAGGCCCGGCTCGGCTGGGGCGTGGAGAACAATATCTACCAGTTTGGCCATCGCGGCTATGTCGCCGTTGCCGGCGGCGCCCAGGATGCACCCTACACCTACATGCACAACCTCGTCGCCGGCAAATACCGCCTGCCATGGGAAGACGAGATAAAGGTCAAGGACGGCACGTCCTGCGGATTTGACAAGCCGATGCGCCGTTACGGCGAACCCCTCAAACCTGCCGCGGAATAGGAGAGAGAATGATGGACGCGATGGTCGAAACCAAAGGGCGTTTTATCGACGCCGATCCGTATCCGTGGCCCTATAACGGCGCGCTGAGGCCTGATAACACCGCCCTCATCATCATCGACATGCAGACGGATTTCTGCGGCAAGGGCGGCTATGTCGACCATATGGGCTACGACCTGTCACTGGTGCAGGCGCCGATCGAACCGATCAAGCGTGTGCTGGCCGCCATGCGAGCCAAGGGCTACCACATCATCCATACTCGCGAGGGCCATCGCCCCGACCTCGCCGATCTGCCGGCCAACAAACGCTGGCGCTCGCAGCGGATCGGCGCCGGCATCGGCGATGCCGGCCCCTGCGGCCGCATCCTGACGCGCGGCGAACCCGGCTGGGACATCATCCCCGAGCTCTACCCGATCAAAGGCGAGACGATCATCGACAAGCCCGGCAAGGGTTCGTTCTGCGCCACCGACCTCGAACTCATCCTCAACCAGAAGCGCATCGAGAACATTATCCTCACCGGAATCACCACCGATGTCTGCGTCTCGACGACGATGCGCGAGGCGAACGACCGCGGCTACGAATGCCTGCTGCTGGAGGACTGCTGTGGTGCGACCGACTATGGAAACCACCTCGCCGCCATCAAGATGGTGAAGATGCAGGGAGGCGTCTTCGGCTCCGTCTCCAATTCCGCGGCTCTAGTCGAGGCGCTACCCTGATGCCGTCATTGCGTGCCCATGTCTTTCGCGTGCCAGCCGACGGCCCCGATGACGTTGCCGGCGTCGAGGCGCTCTTTGCCAGCGGCCTTCAGGCGAACAACATCGTCGCCGTTCTCGGCAAGACGGAAGGCAACGGCTGCGTCAATGATTTTACCCGCGGTTATGCCACCCGCAGCTTCGAGGCATTGTTCAGTAGATATGGCGTCGACGGCGTCTCGATCATCATGTCCGGCGGCACCGAGGGTGCGCTCTCGCCGCATTGGACGGTTTTTGCGCGTGAAACCGTAGAAACCCCGGGCGAACGGGCGCTGGCCATTGGTGTGTCGCGTACCCCCGCGCTGCCCCCCGAACATCTCGGGCGCCGGGAACAGATCCTGCTCGTTGCCGAAGGCGTGAGGTCCGCGATGAGGGATGCCCGCATCGATGATCCCGCCGATGCCCATTTCGTGCAGATTAAGTGTCCGCTGCTCACCTCGCGCCGGATTGCCGAGGCCGAGGCAGCAGGCAGGACGGTCGCAACCCACGACACGCTGAAATCCATGGGCCTCTCGCGCGGCGCTTCGGCTCTCGGCGTCGCCGTGGCACTCGGCGAGATAGATGCGACATCGATCAACGATGCCGACATCTGCACACGTTTCGATCTCTTTTCCCGCTGCGCCTCAACCTCGTCCGGGGTCGAACTCACCGATCACGAAATCATCGTCCTCGGCATGAGCGCAAAATGGTCCGGTCCGCTGTCGATCGACCACGCGGTCATGCGGGATGCGATCGACGCGCATTCCGTCAGGAAAGCCCGCGAACGCCTGCCGGAAAACAGCCGGCTGGCAGCGGTTCTCGCCAAGGCCGAGCCGGACCCGTCCGGCAGGATCGGCGGCAGGCGCCACACGATGCTCGATGACTCGGATATTGCAGGCACCCGCCATGCCCGTGCCTTCGTCGGCGGCGTTCTCGCCGGCATCTTCGGCATTACCGATCTCTATGTGTCCGGCGGCGCCGAACACCAGGGTCCGTCCGGCGGCGGTCCCGTCGCCATCATCGTCGAAAAGGAGCAATGAAGTGAGCACAGTCCGCGACACGCCCCTTCCGCAAGCCGGCAAGGCCGTCGGCATCGAGACGCTCGATATGACCATGCGTTTCGGCAGCTTCACCGCGCTCGACAACGTCTCGATCGCCGTTCCGGCCGGGTCTTTTCACGCGCTTCTCGGCGAAAACGGCGCCGGCAAGTCGACACTCGTCAAATGCATCATGGGCTTCTATCACGCAACGTCAGGCTCGTTGTCGGTCGACAGCCGCGAGGTGGCGGTGGCCTCGCCCAAGGATGCCGCGGCCTATGGGCTCGGCATGGTCTACCAGCATTTCACACTGGTTCCTTCTCTGACCGGTGCGGAAAACCTGGTCATCAGTCGTACCGAAGTACCCGCGGTGATCAATTGGGCCAGGGAACGCAGGGATCTGGCGGAGTTCATGGAACGTATGCCGTTCAAGATCCCGCTCGACAGGCCGGTGAGCGAGCTTGCTGCCGGCGAAAAACAGAAGCTCGAAATCGTCAAGCAGCTCTATCTCGGCCGCTCCTTCCTCGTGCTCGACGAGCCGACCTCGGTGCTGACGCCGGCCGAAGCCGATGAGATGCTCGGCATCGTCCGTGGGATGACCGAGCGCGCCGAGCTCACCGTACTGATGATCTCCCACAAGTTCCACGAGGTGACGAAGTTCGCTGATGCCGTCTCGATCCTGCGGCGCGGCAAGCTGGTCGGCACCGGCAAGGTCGGCGAGCTCTCCACCGCCGAGATGGCGGCGATGATGATCGGCGACGTCAAGCTCGCCGAGCTCGACAGCCGTCTGCCGGTGGCGGAAGCGGCCAAATCCGTGCTTACTGTAAGCCAGGTGAAAGCTCCGGATCGCTCCGGCCTGAAGACGATCGAGATCGACGCGCTTACGGTCCGCTCCGGCGAGATCGTCGGCATCGCCGGCATATCGGGGAACGGCCAGAAGGAGCTGACGGAAATTCTGGCCGGCCAGCGCCCGACCGATAGCGGGCAGGTCATGGTCAATGGCGAGACTTACGGCGCCACCCGTGACGAGACCCGCAAGAACAGGGTGCGTTTCATCCCCGAAGAGCCGTTGCAGAATGCCTGTGCGCCCAAGATGACGGTGAGCGAGAACCTTGCGTTCCGCACGTTCGACTTGAAGCTGGACGGCACGGACGCGGTCTGGCTGAACAAGGGCAGCATGAAGAAGCGTGCCTCGGCGCTGATCTCCGACTTTAAGGTCAAGACGGCCTCTTCCTCCTCGCCGATCGCAGCCCTCTCGGGCGGCAACGTGCAGCGGGCGGTGCTCGCCCGAGAACTGACGGGCGATGTCGATCTGCTGATCGTCTCGAACCCCTGTTTCGGCCTCGATTTCTCGGCCGTTGCCGAAATCCGCGCCCGGATCATGAAGGCCCGCAATTTAGGTGCCGCGGTGCTGCTGCTCTCTGAAGACCTCGATGAACTGCTCGAGATGTCCGACCGCATCATGGTCATTTCGGAAGGCAAGCTGGTTTACGAGACACCGGCGCGCTCGGCCGATATCGGCGTGATCGGCGCTCACATGGCGGGACATCACTGATGATGGGGATCAAGGCAGAACCCTTCGCCTTTCCGGTGAAGCACGATGAGCTCGCCCTCATCGTCATCGACATGCAGCGCGATTTCGCCGAGCCCGGCGGCTTCGGTGCAAGCCTCGGCAATGATGTCAGCCGCATCACCAGGATCGTGCCCGATGTCAAACGCCTCATCCAGGGCTTCCGCAATGCCGGCCTGCCTGTGATCCATACGATGGAGTGCCACCGGCCTGATCTCTCCGACCTGCCACCGGCCAAACGCGATCGCGGCAATCCTGCGCTCAGGATCGGCGACGAAGGCCCGATGGGCCGCATCCTGATCTCGGGCGAACCCGGCACGGCAATTCTTCCGGAGCTCGCTCCGGTGAAGGGCGAAGTCGTCATCGAAAAACCCGGCAAGGGCGCCTTCTACGCGACCGACCTCGGCACCGTGTTGCAGCAAAAGGGCATTCGTCAGCTCGTCTTTGCCGGTGTCACCACCGAAGTCTGCGTGCAGACGACGATGCGCGAAGCAAACGACCGCGGCTATGAATGCCTGCTCGCCGAGGAGGCGACGGAAAGCTATTTCCCCGAATTCAAAGCCGCCGCCATCGCCATGATCCGCGCCCAGGGCGCGATCGTCGGCTGGACCGCCCATGTCGACGACATTCTGGAAAGCATTGCCCATGCCTGAAACGACCCGTGAACGCCTGACGTCAGGCGGCTGGAAGGAGTTGGAATTCAGCCCTTTCCGCGATGCTGTCACCATCCACTGGATCCGCCCCTTCGAGGGCGATCAGCCGGGTGTGGCGCTGTTGAAATATGAGCCCGGCGCCTCCGTTCCCCGCCATCGCCACGAGGGGCTCGAGACCATCCTGGTGCTCGATGGCGTTCAATCCGACGAGACGGGCGATTACATCAGCGGCAGTTATATCGTCAATGCGCCGGGCAGCGAACACTCGGTCTGGAGCGATACCGGCTGTATGGTGCTCATCCAGTGGGACCGGCCCGTGAAAATACTCGAAGAGGAAATTGCGTGAAGCCGACGCCAGCGGTGGAAGTCTGTCCGACGTCGGGCAAGGACATGAACGTCACAGCAGCATCGAGGCTCCGCGATCGATATAGGTATCCAGGAATTGCTCGAGCCGGGGGTTTCTCGGTCGTTTGAAGACGTCTTGCGGCGGGCCGGTGAAAAGCACCTTGCCGTGATCGAGAAAGACGATCTGCTGGCCGACCGTTGCTGCAAATCCGATCTCGTGGGAGACGACGACCATCGTCATACCCTCGGCGGCGAGATCGCGCATGACGTTGAGCACTTCGCCGGTCAGCTCGGGATCGAGTGACGAGGTCGGCTCGTCAAAGAGCATGATCTTCGGGTTGAGGGCAAGTGCCCGGGCGATAGCGACGCGCTGTTGCTGCCCTCCCGAGAGCTGCGACGGATAATGCCCTGCCCTGCCCTCGAGGCCGACCTTGACGAGCTGGGCCATTGCCCGCTCCTCGGCGTCCTTGCGGCTCATCTTGTGAACCGTCTTCAACGCCTCGCTGACATTGCCGAGCGCGGTCATATGCGGCCAGAGATTGAACTGCTGAAAAACCATCCCGATCTGCGATCGAATCTGCCGGTTCACAGCCGCCGGCACCCGCTCACGGACACCCTTTGCGTTTTCCGCAAAGCCAAGCACCTCGCCATTGACGGTAATCGTCCCCTTCGTCGATTCCTCCAGAAACGCCATGCAGCGCAGCAGCGTACTCTTGCCGGATCCGGACGGGCCGATGACGCAGGAAACTTGTCCCTGCTCGATTTCGAGGTCGATGCCGTGCAGCACGGTGGAACCGCCGAACGTTTTGACGAGATTTTTGACTGCGATCGCAGGAACGCTCATATGTTGAAAAACCTGAATCTGGTGAGTTTCGTTTCGGCGAGATGGCCGAGCCAGCCGGTGATTTCGACCAGTACCCAATAAAATAGTGCAAGGACGAAGAGCGCCTCGACGAAAGCATATTGCTGCGAGCCGATGGCGCTGAGTGTCGCCGTCAACTCCGGCACGGTGATGATGGATAGCACGGCCGTCTCCTTCATCAGGATGATCGTCATGTTGACCGAAGGCGGTAACACCAGCATGGTCATCTCCGGCAGCAATATGCGCCGGATAATCTGACCTTGTGTCAGGCCAACGCACAGACCCGCCTCGATATGTCCCTTCGGGACGGCGGCAAAGCCCGAGCGGAATATCTCACTGAAATAGGCCGCGCCGTAGATGGAAAGGCCGACGATGCCGGCCGGGATCGGATCGAGCGACAATCCGACGAAGGGGCCACCATAGTAAACGAGGAATATCTGAATCAGGAAGGGCGTGCCGCGCAGCACCGCGATGACAAGGCCGAACGCCCTGTCCAGCAGCACGCCGCCAAAACGTCGCGCCACAGCGACAAGGAAACCCAGCACGGCAGCGGCAAGGGTGGTGACGATCCAGATGAGGATGGTGACCCACGCACCGTTGAGGATCTCCGGCAAGTTGCTGAAAATCACATTGGTATCGAAGGTCATCGCGGCACTCCCGGCAGGGAGCGTTCGATCAGGCCGCCCGCAAGCGCAACGATCCAATTGATGACGAGATAGATCAGGCCCGCGGACGCAAAAATCTCGAGCGGCAGGAAGGTGCTGCCGGCAAGGTCCTGAGCCATGCGTGTCAGCTCGACGATTCCGACAACGGAGACGAGCGAAGACGCCTTCAGAATAAGGATCGCTTCGTTGACGAGCGCCGGGAAGGTCAGGCGCAGGGCGATCGGCGCCCTGATCCGGCGGAAGATCTGAATGGGAGTCATGCCGACCATTTCGGCAGATTCGACCAGGCCCACAGGAACGCTGGAAAAACCACCGCGTAGATTTTCAGCCTGATAGGCAGCAGTACACAAGGAAAGGCCAACGACGGCCGCAACGATGCTCGGCACGTTGATGCCAATCACCGGCAGCAGATTATAGATCAGCAACAGCTGCACCAGCAGCGGTGCACCACGAAAGAAACTGATGAAAATCTGCGCCGGCAGCACGAAAAGCCGTTGCCGTGAAAGCAGCATGGCGGAAACAATGATGGCGATCGCAAAGCCGATCAGAATTGAAACCACGCTGATCGTCACCGTATAGATCGAGGCTTGCAGAAGCAGTTCGAAAAGCTTGATGGACATGGGCGGTGTTTGCCTGGGCGCTGCGGCCGTGAACTCTGATCCCACGGCGGACTGCGCCCCGACCGATGGCGGGACGCGTTCGTTTCACCGGCGGCTAATCAGAATGCCGGGTCCTTGACAGCGTCCGGCGTATCGAAAGATGCACCGAACCACTTCTTTTGCAGCTCTGCCATACGTCCGTCTGCCTTGATCTTGAGCATCGCGGCATCGATCGCATCCATCAGGGGCGCATGATCGGCATCCTTGAGACCGATGAAGCCGAAATAGGACTTCTTGCCGAATGGCGGCAGGACGACTTCGAAGGTGCCTTTTCGCTGGCTGGCGACGAAGGCGATATTGGGCAGCGAGTTGGCAACGCCGGCAATACGGCCGGCCGCGAGATCAGCGTAGGATTCGGTAAAGGCTGGATATTCGCGCACATCGACTTTGGTCGGCAGCGTGCCGGAGAATTCCTTCAGCTGGTCGAGCTGGGCAGTTGCCTTGCCGACACCGATCGTCTTGCCGGCAATATCTTCCGGCTTGCTGATCGTCGTGTCGCCGGCCTTCTTCAGGATGGCAATGGTCGCTTCGGCGATCGGCGGCGTGAAGCGATAGCGCTCCATGCGCTTCTTGGTGATCGTGGCAGGACCTGCCACGACATCGAACTTGCCGGCCTCAAGCGCCGGGAAAACACCGTCCCAGGGAAGCGCCACCCACTCGATCTTGACGCCAAGTTCCTTGCCGATTTCGGCAAAGAGGTCGACGTTCAAGCCGGTATGTTCACCGGCATCGATATAGTCGAACGGCGCAAAAGCCGTCTCGGTGCCAACCTTGAGGGTGCCGGCTGCCTTGACGGCTGCCAGCGTGTCGGCTGCATGGGCGGAAACGGCTGCTCCGATGAGGAACGCAGCGCCGACCAGACCCTTCAGCAGTGAATTTGCCTTCATGATCATCTCTCCAGTTTTTATTCCCCCGGCGGAGGAGTTTTGGTTCCCGACTTCGATTTCCTCTGCGCGGATTTCTATGCCCCGCTTTTGACTATACAAATAGATATAGGCTGGCCTAGAGTGTCAATGTAAAAGACGAGGAACGCAAAATTTGTGCCGGGTGGCGTCGATCTCGCTGGCATGACCGTTCCGGAATTTATGATCGTTGACGCCGGATGAGGTGCGGACTTGGTGTCGATTTATCAGCGTATTTTCACGGATGTCGAGACGAAGATCATCAGCGGCGATTGGCGGCCCGGTGACCGTATTCCCGTCGAGCACGAACTCGCGGCGGAATATCGGTGCTCGCGGATGACCGTCAGCAAGGCGCTGTCGGCGCTCGCCGAGCGCGGCATGATCGTCAGACGGCGCAAGACAGGTTCGTTTGTCGCATCGCCCCAGATCGACCGCACGGTGATGGATATTCAGGATATCAGCACCGAAGCGGAACTGGCCGGGCACGAACACCGCTTTGAAATCCTCGCCCGCAAGGTCGAGCGCCTTGGAGAGGCGGAAGCGCAGCAGCTGTCGGAGCCTGCCGATGCGGAAGTCCTCAGGCTTCAATGCCTGCATATCGTCGATGGCAGACCGAATGCCATCGAGCGGCGGATCATCATGCTCGATGCTGTCCCACGGGCCAGAGACGAGAGCTTTGCTTCAATTCCGCCCGGCAAATGGCTGCTTGACGAGGTTCCCTGGTCCAAGGCCAAACATGTCATACGCGCCGTTTCGGCCGACACCACGACGGCGCGGATCCTGCAGACGGAACGCGGCGAGGCCTGCCTTAGCCTCATCCGCCAGACCTGGCAGAACGGTCGTACGGTGACATATGTCGAGTTTACCCATCCAGGCGACCGGTTCCAGTTCGCCGGGACCTTTCATCCGATGGCAAATTGAGTGGCGCAAATCACGAGAGGCTCCGCAAGTGACCGATGAGCGCTTCAAGACGATCCCGCTGAAGGGCTTGCAAGCCTTCGAGGCCGTGGGGCGCTGCGGCGGCGTGACGGCCGCAGCACTGGAACTCAACGTATCGCCGGGAGCAATCAGCCAGCAGGTTCACAAAATCGAAAGCTTCCTTGGCGTTTCGCTTCTGGAGCGTAGCGGACGAACCGTCGAGCTGACTGCCTGGGGCCGGCTCTACCACCAAGAGATATCGAAGGGATTTGAGCAATTCGCGCTGGCCGGGCAACTGCTGGAAAAGGCGCGTAATGAGACAGCATTGGTCCTCAGCGCGCTTTCCTCCGTCGTCAACAAATGGATCGGCAGGCGCATCTTCGACTGGCAGGCGCTTCATCCCGACGTGCAGGTGAGAATCATCGGACGTGACAAAGAGCCCCGCATCGGCTTCGACGATATCGATTTCCGCGTGAGCTACGGGTCGGACGTGCTGCAGCACGAACATTATACCGAGCTGTTTCGCGATTGGGTCGTTCCGGCCTGCTCGCCGGCGCTGATGCAGGATCGCGCGCATGCGGCTCGCGATCTCTTCGAACAACCCCTCCTCCATGTCGAGTGGGAACGGCACTTCACCCCCTATCCCAGCTGGGCGGAGTTTGCCGCCAAGGCCGGCGTCTCCTTCGATGCGTCGACGCCGGGCCTCTCTTTCACCCTGTCGAGCAGTGCAATTGACGCCGCCGTCAACAAGCGCGGCGTCGTGCTTGCACAAATGTCGATGATATCAGATGAGCTCGAAGCGCAAACGCTCGTCATTCCGCTCGACCTGCGCATTGCACTGCGCGAAAGCTATTTTCTCGCCTGGGATCGGGCGGCGTTGCAGAAGCCCTATGGGCGCGAATTCCGCAACTGGCTCATTGCTATTTCCCGTCAGCAGGCCGTGGCGTCGGCGCCCCAGCCGATACTTTAGAAAAACTAAAACGGAACTCAGCTGCGCGATATTGATGAAAATTTGCGCCTGGCGATAATTTGCGCAGTCGCCTTTCCTTGGCGGCATGGCCGACATAGCAGGAGAGCTCGATGGCGCGAACCGACAAGATGAAACTCGGGACTTTCGTCTATACTTTCGGCTTTCACCCTGCCTCCTGGCTGCATCCGGCAAGCGATGTCAATGGCGCCAACGACTTCGCTCATCTGCTCGATGTCGCCAAACGATCCGAGGCGGCCAAGTTCGATTTCATGTTCATGGCGGATTCTCCCGCCGCCGCCGTCGGCGATCCGAAGGCGTTGGCCCGCATTCCAACCAAGATGAACCGTTTCGAACCGCTGTCGCTGCTTTCGGCGCTGGCGGTCACCACCAACGATCTCGGTCTCGTGGCGACGGTGTCGACGAGTTATTACGAGCCATACAATGTCGCGCGCCTGTTCGCCTCGATCGACCATCTGAGCAACGGCCGCGTCTGCTGGAATGTCGTCACGTCAGACCATGACGAAACCGGCTACAACTTCAATCGCGAGGGGCTCGATCCGCATGGCCTGCGTTACGAACGCGGCAACGAATTCGTCGATGTCGTGTTCGGCCTCTGGGACAGCTTCGAGGAAGGCGCACTGCTGCTCGACCGCGAAAACGGCATCTACTACGACAAAGACAAACACCACACGCTCAATCACAAAGGTAAACACTTCCAGGTTCGCGGACCCCTCAACATCGCGCGAACGCCCCAGGGCCGCCCCGTCATCGCCCAGGCGGGCGGTTCGGAACCTGGAATGGACATGGCGGCACGCACGGCCGAGATCGTCTTCAGCCTCGCATCGAATATCGAGCGCAACCGGGCCTTCTACGAAAACGTCAAACGCCGGATGCCGGCCTTTGGGCGCGATCCCGACGACCTGAAAATCATGCCGGGCATCGTGATCAACGTCGGTGAAACTGAAGCCGAGGCAAAGGCGAAGGTGGATTATCTGATCGACAAGATGCATCCGGATGTCGGCCGGCTGATGCTCTCCGAATTCCTCGAAGCGGACCTGCGCGATGTCGCTCTCGACAAGCCCTTCCCCCTGGATCGGCTGCCGGCGGCGCCGAAGGGATCACGCGCCCTGTTCGACGAGCTCGTCGATTTCGTGAAAAGCGGCCACACCGTCGGCGAGCTCATCCGGCACTATGCCGAGAAGCATACCGGAAACGGCATGACAGGCACGCCGGCCCAGATCGCCGACTTCATGGAGGAATGGTTCGAGACACGTGCGGCCGACGGCTTCATCCTGATGTTTCCGACCCTGCCGTCCAGCCTCGACGACTTCGTGCGGCTTGTCCTGCCCGAGCTTCGGCGCCGCGGACTGTTCCGCGAGGAATACGAGGGCAAGACCTTGCGCGAAAACCTCGGTCTTTCAATGCCTGTCAATCGCTTTGCCAAAACACAAGAGCCAGCCCGATGAGTGTCGAGGCTTTGATCAGCGAAGCGGACTTCAAGCTTTCGATGCGTCATCTGGCAGGTGCCGTCAGCGTGATTACGGTCGGCGACGGGCAACATCGCACCGGCTTCACGGCAACGTCGGTCTCCTCGCTTTCGGCAGAGCTGCCGTCCGTCATCGTCAGCGTCAACCGCGCGTCTTCCTCATGGCCGGCGCTACAGCGGTACGGCTGCTTCTGTGTCAACGTGCTCGCCGCCGACCAGCAGCAGGTGGCGCAATCCTTTGCCGGTCTTGACGGCCGAAAGGGCGCCGAACGCTACGGCGATGCGGGATGGTATCGTCTCAAGACCGGCGCGGCCGCCCTTGAAAATGCCCTGACGGTCTTGGACTGCAAGCTCGAAACCGCATTCCACTACAATTCCCATGCCGTTTTGGTCGGACATGTCTGCGCGATGGAAATCCGGCAGGGCATAGGGCCGCTGCTTTACTGGCGCGGCGGCTATCATGAACTTCCGGCGGAGGTTGATCAAAACGGTCTAGCGAAGGCGCTCGGACAATAGCCCGATCGAGGCGACATCCGCATTGGCAAAGGCAAGTCTGAGATAACCCTCCTGCCTCTCGCCGAAATAGGCGCCGGGTAGACAAACGATTCCGGATTCCTTCGCGAGTTTTTCGGCAACCTCCGAAGACGATTTATCGGCGTAGGGATGGCGGACAAAGGCGAAATAGGCGCCGATCGCGGCGATCTCCCAATCCGGCAGCCCGGAAAAGACCAGCCTCAACGCCTCCGCCCGACGAGCGATCTCCAACTGGTTGCCGGCTCGCCACTCGGCGAGCGCCGGAATGGCTGATGCAACGGCGATCTGAGCCGAACGCGGCGCGCAGATCTGCATATTGTCCATCACCTTGGCGATCTCGGCGACAAGTTTGGGCCCTGCCGTGATTGCACCCAGTCGATGACCAGGAATGCAGAAGGATTTCGAGAAGCTGTAGAGAAGAACGAGCGTGTTCTCCCAGGCCGGTTCGGAGAGAAGAGAGTGCGGCCGTCCGTAATTCTCGCCAAGAAAATCGCGATAGGTTTCATCGAGGATCAGCCAGGCGCCATATTTCCGGCAAAGCACAAAAAGCTCGTGAAGCAGACTTGGGGGATACACGGCCCCTGTGGGATTATTGGGTGTCACGACGGCAAGCATCTTTGCGCCGGCTGCAAGCGCCGCCTCAGCCGAACCCGGATCGGGAAGAAAGCCGCTGGCGGGGTCACAATCGACCAATCGGCGCCCGATCCCCAGCATCGATAACGTCGTGTCGTGATTGAAATAGAAGGGGTTGGTGAGCGCGACCGTATCGCCGGCTCTCGCCAGCGCAATCGCCGTGCACATGAACGCCTGATTGCAGCCGGCGGTCATGTGGATGTTGCCGGCGGAAATGTCGGCGCCGTAAAGCGCGGCAAGATGAGCCGCGTAGGTCTTGCGCAATAGAGGTTCGCCCTCGATCGGCCCGTAGCCTGTCATAGCCTGTTGCCCGGCCGCCTCGCCAAGGAGCCGAAGCATCTCCGGATGCGCGGGATAGCCGGGAACGGCCTGCGACAGATCGATGAGCGGCCCTTTTCCCCCTTTGTATTCGCGGCTCCAGGCGACGACGGAAGGAATGGGCGGGGCAGAGAGGCGGGCAACGAGCGAATTGGGTTTTGCAGCGATCATATCTATTTCTCTTTGATACCGATTGCTACAACGATACCAATTGCTTTCTCAACCTCTTTGTCTGACGAGACGGACCTGACGCGGAGACGCGCAACGCATGGTGTCGTCCGAAACTGCTCACACTTTTCGGCATCATGCTTTAGCGGGAGATCAAAAGCCTCTCAGGCAACGGCGCCTGGAGCGGTCGCCAGTAACCCGGCGCTCTCAGCTTTCCGGAAACTATCAAGGTCGCCAAGAGGAACCGGTTTGGAAAAGAAGTAGCCTTGGAGGTCGGTGCAGCCGAGGGCGGCCAGAAAGTCGCGTTGATATTCGGTTTCGACCCCTTCCGCCGTCGTCGAGATACCGAGGTTGCGGCTGAGCGCGACGATGGCGCCGATGATGGCCGCCCCGTTGGCTCTTGTGCCGAGCTGCGAGACGAACGATCGATCGATCTTGATGCGGTCGATATCGAAGCGCAGCAGATGGCTGAGACATGAAAAGCCGGTTCCGAAATCATCGAGCGAAATCTGGACACCCTGGCTGCGCAGCGACTTCAGCACCGTATAGACGTCCGAGTTATCCTCGATGAGCGAGGACTCGGTGAGCTCGAGCTCGAGCCGGGACGGCGGCAGGCCAGTCTCCTGCAGCACTGCGAATACTTCCTCGGCAAAATTTGGCCTTCTTAACTGGGCGGGAGACACGTTGACCGCAACAAACGTGTCTTCCGGCCATTTGCAGGCGGCTCTGCAGGCTTCACGCAACACCCAGAAACCGAGAGCGTCGATGAGGCCGCCCTCCTCGGCGACGGGGATGAAGCTGGCAGGCGTCAACAATCCGCGCTGACTGTGACGCCAACGCACGAGAGCCTCTGCACCCGATGCCGAATATCCTGCCTCAGCGCGATGTACCGTTTGGTAATAGACCTCGAGCGATCCGAAGTCGGGCCGGGCCTCAATCGGACCGGATTGTGGACCGTCAGCGGATGAGGTCATGCCTTTGGCCAAAACCTCCCGCAATTCGTTCTTGAGAATGTCGCGCGCATTCCTGCCGCCGTCCATGGAGGGTGAATAGACGCGCCACTGGCCCCTGCCGCCCATCTTGGCTTCGTACAGCGCGACGTCGGCGTAGCGCATGATGTCATCGGCATTCCGCCCGGCGTCTGGCACAACGGTCACGCCGATCGAGCCGCCGACGCGCGCGACCGCCTCGCCCCTCAAAAGCGGGAAGGGCTTACCAAGTTCGGCAACGATCGCGTCGCATATTGCCGGCAACACGTGATCATGATCTTTGATGTCCCGGAGAAGCAGGGCGAATTCGTCCCCTCCGAGCCGGGCAAGCGTGTCGCCCGGACGAAGCAGGGAGCGGATCCGCTCCGCAGCCATCCTGATGAGTTCATCGCCGGCGGCATGGCCGAACGTGTCGTTCACGGCTTTGAATCGGTCCAGGTCGAGAAGCGCGACTGCCGAGCGCTCGGCTGAATTCTGCGTCTCGGCCAGGCACTCGTCGAACCTGATCGCGAACAAGGCGCGATTGGGAAGGTCGGTCAGCACATCATGCAAGGCAAGCTGTCTTGCATGCAGCTCGCTTTTCTTCAACTCGCCGAGACTGCTTCGCAGGCGCACCAGCAAGACCGAGAACAGGATCGCGATCACCATGGCGGCTATCGAAAGCGCCGGCATCAATCGGCCGATCACCCTCGAACCTGGAAGATCGGGCCGCCATACGATGAAGCCGATCGGTTCGCCATTTGCCGTGGCGTCGATCTGGAACGCAACCTCGTTTTCGTCTGCATCGGCCGTGCGCGCGAAGCGCGCGCCGTTGAGGCCCTGTTGCCGGCTCAATTCGTCCAGCGCCGCACCATCGATAAACCGCACGACGATCAGGAACTGCCGCATCGTCTGCTGTTGCCGCTCATCAGCTTCGTTGATGGCGACGACGCCGACGATCGTCGGCCGACCTTCCAGCCGCATCAGATTGGCCAACGCAGTGTTGGAGCGCCCTGGGCTTGCAAGGCGGCTTTCCATCGAGGACGGCGTTCTTTCGTTGGAAGCCGAGCCTTGTCTCACCCCAAGGCGGGCATCGTGAAGGAGAGGCAAAAGGAGAGGCTTCATCCAGCGATAACGCTTTTCCGTTTGGGCGTCCGCCAGCATCAGCAGTTGCGCCTTCTCGTCGACGACGAAGGCCTGATCGTAGCCGAAGGCGGACATTGCTGTCTGGCTGATCGCGCTCCCGGCGGCCGCTGTCAGAACCGCATCGAGGCTGGAGGAACCTCCGCTTGACCGGGCAGCCGGATAAACACGGGTGAGGTAGCCGTTGCCGAACTGGCCGATGACATGCGCGACTTGATCGACCTGTTCCCGCAGGCGGGCGTTCACAAGCTGGCGCTGTCGATCAAGGGCGGCAGCGTCGCTCTCGGTTCCCGCCCACAGTGCCGAAAGCACGACCAGTCCGATCGCTCCAAGGCCGCTGACGGCAATCAGAAACAGAATTCGCCCCGAAGCGATCCAGGATTGCTGAAACGTGCTGGAGCTGGAAGGAAGAACGATCTGCAAGCCTAGACCCCTGAACACCACGACACGGGCGCATTGGTCGACGCTAACAAAGAAGCGTTCACGTAGAATTAAAAGCTGCGGCGCACTATGGGGCGAGATCGAATACGCCCCAAGGAGCTCCCGACGATGTTGCGCAGATCCCTTCACACTATAGTGCGCGGAGCCCTGATGACGGGCGCGGTGGGAATCCTTCTCGCCGCTGCCTTGCCGCTCCAGCTGGCTGCGCAAGATCGCATGCCGATGAGAATTGCCGTCGAAGGTGCATTTCCGCCCTTCAACTATCTCGATGCAAATAACAAGCTTCAGGGCTTCGACATCGATATTGCCAATGCGCTGTGCGAGGTTGGCAAGTTCGAATGCCAATTTATCATCGAGAAGTGGGACGACATCATCCCCGATCTCGTTGCCGACAAATACGACGCGATCATCTCATCCATGTCGATGAGCCTTGAGCGGCGTCAAAAGGTTGCTTTTACCGAAAAATACTACAACAGCCCGTCGGTGTTCATCGCCCGGAAGGATTCGTCGATCAGTAACGTCAGCCCAGCCGCCCTCAGCGACAAAATTCTTGGGGTGACCTCGTCGACAGCGCAGGAATCCTATGCCAACCATCTTTATCCGGACATGAAGAAGACGGTTTTTCGCTCTTCGCCCGAATTATACAAGGGGCTGGCGGATGGGAGTGTCGACATTATCCTTGAGGATAAACTCGCCATCTACGACTGGATTGCCAACACCAAGGCCGGAAGCTGCTGCGAGTTCAAGGGGCCGGATCTGGTCGACATCACATATTTTGGCGAAGGCGCCGGCATCGCGCTGCGCCTGGATGACAAGGAGCGTCTGACGCGCCTGAACGAAGCGCTGAAGAGCATCAAGGCGGACGGGACCTATGACATGATCAACGCCAAATATTTCCCGTTCAGCATCCAGTAATTCACCGGCCGATTTTCGAGAATGCGGGACGGTCGGGCTGTTGCCCGACCATCCCTGTCTTCGGTCGTGAGCGCTACGCGGCTTTCGCGACCTCTCCGTGCGGATCGAGGATATATTTTGTCGCTGCTCCATGGTCGAAGCTCTCATATCCAGCGGCGGCATCGTCGAGCGGGATGACCTTGGCGTTGACGATATCGGCAATCGGCAGCCGGTCGTGGAGGATCGCCTGCATGAGCTGGCGATTATATTTGATCACCGGTGTCTGGCCGGTGTGGAAGGACTGCGCCTTGGCCCATCCGAGGCCGAAGCGGAGCGACAGATTGCCGTGCTTGGCAGCGTTGTCGACAGCGCCCGGATCCTCGGTGACGTAGAGGCCGGGAATGCCGATCGAACCCGCGGCACGGGTAATCTCCATCATCTGATTGAGCACGATCGCCGGCTGTTCCCCGCCGGAATGGCCGCGTGCCTCGAAGCCGACCGCATCGATGGCGCTGTCCACCTCGTTGATGCCGACGACCTGCGCAATCATGTCGCCGAGACGGTCGCTCTTCGACAGGTCGATCGGCTCGAAACCGACCTTCGCCGCATGCGCCAGACGGTCCTTGTTGAAATCACCGATCATCACGACAGCGGCGCCGAGAATGCGAGCCGAAGCCGCAGCCGCAAGGCCGACGGGGCCGGCGCCTGCCACGTAGACGGTCGAGCCGACGCCAACGCCTGCCCGCACCGCGCCATGAAAGCCCGTGGGCAGAATGTCGGAGAGCATGGTGAGATCCCGGATCTTCGCCATTGCCTTGTCCCGATCGGGGATCTTCAGCAGGTTGAAATCTGCGTAGGGAATGGTGACATAGCGCGCCTGTCCGCCGATCCAGCCACCCATGTCGACATAACCGTAAGCGCCACCGGCGCGGGCCGGGTTTACCGTCAGGCAGACACCGGTATCCTGGGACTTGCAGCAGCGGCAGCGGCCGCAGGCGACATTGAAAGGCACCGAGACGATATCGCCGATTTCGAGCATCTCGACGTCGATGCCTTTCTCGATGATCTCGCCGGTGATTTCATGACCGAGGATGAGGCCCGGCATCGCTGTCGTGCGGCCGCGGACCATGTGCTGATCGGAGCCGCAGATATTGGTCGAGATCACCTTAAGGATCACGCCGTGTTCGATGCGGCGGCCGTCGGGCGCTTCCAGCTTCGGGTCGTCGATGTCGCGAACTTCGACCTTGCCCGGCCGGAGATAGACGACGCCTCTATTTTTGCTCATGGATTCCTCCCACTTGTTTGAAAGCCTCGATCTGCAACCGATGCAGTCGATGGCGACTTCCCTCCGGCCTGCCTCCTCTGCAGCCCGGTGTCGACAACACGAGGATACCGCCGCACCGGGCGATATTCGAATTTTCAAAACGGACAGATTGGATGCAGAAGTGAAGTGAACGCCACGGTTTTTGCCTGTCGTTCCGCTCGTGACCGTCTGCCGCAATCCGTCGATCTGCTGCGTAAGAGCTGGTTTCCGGCTCCAGAATCTCCTTCCGATCCATCTCGATATCTTTCCGGATGTCTATCCGGCGATTTCCTTGAGGATTTCAGTTCTTCTACCGCTGCGGGGCAGCGCCGGCGTCGGGCCGGCTTCCCAATGGTCCATTTCGCCAGTTTGCGAGATAGCGCCTTGAACAGTACAAACAAACCATGCCTGACGGAAAACAGCGATCAAGAAAACGACATGGGTGCAACTCAAAGACGACAGTCGCAAAGTCGCAATAGCGCTGCGTAGCGGAAATAATTGATCCCGCGAATACGGCGGTTTTCCGGTTCGTCCCGGAAGATTTAATCGCCGCCTAAAGACTTTAGGCGCGAGGGGCGCCGGCTGCGGTTGAAGTCGACGGCCGTGTGCCAGAGCACGGCGCCGAGGATGATCGCGCCGCCGAAAAAGGTGGCGACGGGCGGCTGTTCGGAAAACAGCAGCCACACCCAGAAGGGCGTGAGCACAATTTCCATCGTGCCGATCAGCGCCGCCTCGGCCGGCGGCATCCGCTTGGCCCCGGCAAGGAAGAGCACCAGCGCGAGAGAGAAATTGGTCGCACCGAAGGCGGCGAGAACGACCCAGTTGTGCAGGTCGAGCGAGCCGACTGAACCGAACGGGGCAAAGATGGCCAGCGTCAGGAAAGCGCTGACGACGGTCGGAGGCAGGCTCGGCACGCCGGGATTGATGCGCGGAATGATGATGACGAGCGCGAAGGACGCCGTCATGCCGAGCGCCAGCAGATCTCCCACACCAGTGCCGCCGCCGATCGACGAGGCGACGATGACCGCGACGCCGAAGAGCGAGATGCCGCCGGCAATCAACGTCCGCCTGGAGACCCTCTCCTTGAGGATGACCCAGCCGAGCATGGCCGCGATGAAGGGCGCGGTCGCATAGATCATCGTCACATTGGCGACGGTGGTCATGTAAAGCGCCCCGATGAAGCATACCTGACTGAAGGTCTGGCATGCGATCATGGCAAGACCTGTGGGATGGAAGACGGATCGCCATTGCCGCCGTGAGATGCCCCCTTCGAGGAAAAGGCAGGGGATCAGCAGGAACAGGCCACCGAACAATGATCGCCAGGCGATCGCCGTCCATACGTCGGTCGTCAGGAGTCGCGAATAGACGCCGCTCGCGCTCCAGGCAAGTGTCGCGGCAATGATGAGAAGCACACCCTTCTCGTGCTCGCTGCCTGCGAGGCGTCTGGCCGGATTTTCAATTGTCACGCAGATATTCTCAAAGAAGGAAGTCGAACGCGGCTTATTTGTGCGTCAAGAATTGACATCAGGCAAACGAATAGTAGAGATAGCTGTCATCGATTTTTTTAATGGCTTCCCCATGCACGAGCCGATTGAGAGCGACCTGCTCAGAACCTTCCTGGTCGTTGCCGAGACTTCCAATTTCTCCGCGGCCGCCCAGCGCATCGGGCGGACGCAATCGGCCGTCAGCAGCCAGATCAAGAGGCTCGAGGAGACGATCGGCGAGACTCTCTTCGAGCGGGGCGCCCGCGGCGTGCTGCTCACGCGCCCGGGCATACAGCTCGTGCCCTACGCCCGCCGGATCATCGATCTCTTAAGCGAGGCCGCCGCGACGATCCGCAGCAAGCCGCTGGATGGGCCTGTGCGCATCGGAATTCCCGAGGAATACAGCCAGACGGTGTTGCCGGCGGCGCTCGCGGTTTTCGCCGTTCGCCACCCGGCCGTCGAGGTTACCGTGTCCTGCGACTATACAGTCCGCAACCTCGCCGCCCTCGAGCGGGACGAACTCGATCTGGCCGTCGTTTTCGACTGGAGCGATGAGACCAAAGGCGAGGTCATCTGCATCGATCCGACAGTCTGGGTCACATCCATGGTCCATCGGTTGCACGACATCGATCCCCTGCCCATTGCGACCTATCGCAACTCCACCTGGTCACGTGATTATGCGCTCCGGTCGCTGGAGCAGATCGGCCGCAACTACCGGATCGCATTCATTGCCGATACGGGCTCTGGGCTGAAGAACGCCGTGATCGCAGGCCTTGCCGTCACAACGCTGTGCCGCAGCAACATTCCGCCCGGCTGCCGGGAGCTGACTGCCGAAGACGGTTTTCCGCCGGTCGATTCCTCCAAGGTCGTGCTCCGTCGGAGCACTTACCGTTCCAGCGAGGCTGTGCGCGAACTTGCCGATATGGTGCGGGAAGCGTTCCAGCCTATGCCGGCGCTTCCGATGGTGTGATGCGGCGGCGCAAACGCCGCCGGGTCTCCGACGGGCTCTCGGAAAAACTCGCCCGGTAGCTTCTCGCAAAGGCAGAGGCTGAGTTGAAGCCGGTCGCTGCCGCGATGTCGGCGAAGGAGGCTGTCGTCTCGATCACCTTGCGGCGCGCCGCGTTCAGGCGCAGCGCGAGATAATGCACATGCGGCGGCGCGCCGATGCTCTGCTGGAAGAGATCCTGCAGATGCCGGGCGCTGACGCCTACCCTGCGGGCCAGCCGCGCGAGGACCAGAGGCTGCTCGACATGCTCCTCCATCAGCCGCACCGCCTGCGTCACGCGGGGATCATGCAGGCGCAACCCCGCCGAGGCTGCGGAAAGCTGCTCGTCCGCATGGAAGGAGGGCTGCTCGTAACGGAACAGCCGGCTGACTTCGAGCGCCAGCGAATAACCCTGCCTTCGTCTTATCACCTCAAGCATCAGGTCCACGGTCGGAAGCGAACCGGAGGTCGTCAGCCGCTTGGCATCGATGACGAAACGATCCTTGACGGCCCGCACCTCGGGATAGGCGAGCGCAAAATCCTCGTAATCCTCCCAGTGAACGGTCGCCGGCAACCCGTCGAGCAGGCTTGCCTCGGCCAGCAGCCATGTGCCGGATTCGATGCCCGCAATCATCGTGCGGTAGCGAGCGGCCTGCGAGAGCTGCATCTTCAGCGCCGGTGTCGCGCTGCGGCGCCAGTTGTAACTCGCAAGCACGAAGAGCGGCGCTTCGTCCCTGGTCGCCTGGAAAACCCCGTTAGCGGGTATCGCGATATCGCTGGTGGTCGGAACCGGCGCTCCGTCCGGCGTGAGCAGCCGCCAGCGATAAAGCTCGCTGCCGGAGATGCGGTTGGCGCCGCGCAGCGGCTCGATGACCGACGCGATCAGGATCAGGTTCGCATCCGGCAGGATAAGAAGATCGATATCGAGCCGCTCCGTCGATCGTTCCAGCAAGGCCACCTCCTCGGATTTCCGATAATGTATCAATTACCTCCAAAAATGCAAAGCATCGCCGCCGATCCTGTCGCGTAATGCAGACAAGACGAGGGAGAACAAAAACATGCCTCTTGCCATGAACCGCGATGTTTTCATCACCTGCGCCGTTACCGGCGCCGGCGACACGGTGTCCAAATCCAGCCACGTGCCGATCACTCCCAAGCAGATCGCCGATTCCGCCATCGATGCGGCAAAGGCCGGTGCCGCCGTCGTTCACTGCCATGTTCGCGATCCGGAAACGGGCGCCGCCAGCCGCCGCAATGACCTTTACAAGGAAGTCACCGACCGCATCCGCTCGGCCGATGTCGACGTCGTTCTCAATCTCACCGCCGGCATGGGCGGGGATCTGATCTTCGGGGATGTCGAAAGCCCCCTTCCCCTTAACCCCAAGGGCACTGACATGGCCGGCGCCACCGAGCGCGTCAGCCATGTCGCCGAATGTCTGCCCGAAATCTGCACGCTCGATTGCGGCACGATGAACTTCAACCTCGGCGACTATGTCATGACCAACACGCCGGCCATGCTGCGGGCGATGGCGAAGAAGATGACGGATCTCGGCGTGCGGCCGGAGATCGAGGCCTTCGACACCGGCCATCTCTGGTTTGCCAAGCAGCTTGCCGAGGAAGGCCTGATCGAAGATCCGGTGTTGATCCAGCTCTGTATGGGCATTCCATGGGGTGCGCCCGACGATCTCAATACCTTCATGGCGATGGTCAACAACGTGCCTCAGAGCTGGACTTTTTCGGCCTTTTCGATCGGCCGCAATGCCATGGCCTATCCAGCGGCAGCCGTTCTGGCGGGCGGCAACGTGCGCGTCGGCCTGGAGGATAACCTCTTTGTCGGCAAGGGCCAGCTCGCCACCAATGCTGAGCTCGTCGAAAAGGCTGTGCAGGTGGTCGAAGGCATGGGCGCCCGGATCATCGGTCCGGAAGACGTCCGCAAGAAACTCAAACTGACGAAGCGCTGAGGACGGCATGACAGGGATCAACAAGGCGGCATGCATCGGCGGCGGCGTCATCGGCGGCGGATGGATCGCGCGTTTCCTGCTGGCCGGGATCGACGTTGATGTGTTCGACCCGCATCCGGAGGCGAGCCGCATCGTCGGCGAAGTGATCGCCAATGCCGAAAAAGCCTATGCCATGCTGACCGGCGCACCCCTGCCGCCGCGCGGCAGGCTGACCTTCTGCGAGACGCTGGAAGAGGCTGTTGCCGGCGCCGACTGGGTTCAGGAAAGCGTGCCCGAAAGGCTCGACCTCAAGCGCGGTGTGCTGAACGAGATCGACGCCGTGGCACGACCGGACGCCCTGATCGGCTCTTCGACGTCAGGCCTGCTGCCGACCGATCTGCAGCGCGACATGAAGCATCCGGAACGCCTCTTCGTCGCCCATCCCTACAATCCCGTCTATCTGCTGCCGCTCGTCGAAATCGTCGGTGGCGAGAAGACCTCGGCGGCGACCATCAAGGCAGCGATGGAACGCTTGCCGCCGATCGGCATGAAAGGCGTCCACATCGCCAAGGAGATCGAGGCTTTCGTCGGCGACCGGCTGCTCGAAGCGCTCTGGCGCGAGGCCCTGTGGCTGATCCACGACGATATCTGCACCGTCGAGACGCTTGATGACGTCATCCGCTACTCTTTCGGCCTGCGATGGGCGCAGATGGGCCTGTTCCAGACCTACCGCATCGCCGGCGGCGAGGCCGGCATGCGCCACTTCCTCGCCCAGTTCGGCCCCTGCCTTGCCTGGCCCTGGACCAAGCTCACCGATGTCGTCGATCTCGACGATGCGCTGATCGAAAAGATCGGCCAGCAATCCGACGAACAGGCGGCCGGCCTGTCGATCCGTGAACTCGAACGCATCCGCGATGAAAACCTCGTCGGCATCCTGCAGGCCCTCAAGGGCGGCGATGGCGGCAAGGGCTGGGGCGCCGGCAAGCTGCTGAAGGACTTCGAGCAATCGCTCTGGGTACAAGGCGGCGGGACGACGACGTCTTGCGACCCGTCGAAGCCGCTGAGGCTCGTCGAGACGAAAGTCAGCCCTGCCTGGGTCGACTATAACGGCCATATGACCGAACACCGCTACCTGCAGGTTTTCGGCGATACCTCAGATGCGCTGCTGCGCCTCGTCGGCGTCGACGTCGCCTATGTCGAGGCGGGACACAGCTACTACACGGTGGAAACCCACATCCGCCATCTCGGCGAGGCGAAGCTCGGGCAGGCGATTCATTCGACCTGCCGGATCCTCTCCGTCGACGACAAGCGGCTGCATGTCTTCCACACGCTTCACGATACGGCGACGGGCGAGGCCATTGCCACCGCCGAGCACATGTTGCTGCATGTCGACAGCAAGGCCGGTAAGGCCACGCCGGCGCCGGCCGTCATTCTCGACAAGGTCAAGGCGATCGCCGAAGCGCATGCGAATTTGGCTGCGCCTGAAGGCCTCGGCCGTCACGTCGGCCAGAAGCGGTAGGAGGATCGGCATGGATTTCGGACTGAGCGAAGAACAGGAAATGATCGTCGAGACGGTCCGCGCCTTCGTCGAAACCGAAATCTATCCGCACGAAAACGAGGTCGAGCGCAGCGGCATCGTGCCGCCGGAGCTCGGAGACGAGATCCGTCGCAAATGCATCGATCTTGGCTTTTACGCCTGCAATTTCCCGGAAGAAGTCGGCGGCGCCGGTCTCGACCATGTCACTTTCACCCTGGTCGAGCGGGAGCTCGGGCGCGGCTCCCTCGGGCTGACGGTTTTCTTCGGCCGGCCCTCCGGCATCCTGATGGCCTGCGAGGGCGAGCAGCGAGAGCGCTACCTCCTGCCCGCAGTGCGCGGCGAGAAGATCGACGCGCTTGCCATCACCGAGCCGGACGCCGGTTCGGATATGCGCGGCATGAAATGCGCCGCCCGCCGCGACGGTGGCGATTTCGTGGTCAACGGTACGAAACACTTCATCTCCCATGCCGATGTCGCCGATTTCGTCATCGTCTTTGCAGCAACGGGCGAGGAGGAAACACCGAAAGGCATCAAGAAGAAGATCACCGCCTTCCTGGTGGATCGTGGCACGCCGGGCTTCGAAATCCTCAAGGGCTATGATTCCGTTTCGCATCGCGGCTACCACAACTCAACGCTCAACTTCACCGATTGCCGGATTCCCGAAGCCCAGGTGCTGGGCGAGGTGCATCGCGGCTTCGATATCGCCAATCAATGGCTCTACGGCACGCGGCTGACGGTGGCCGCCACCTGCGTCGGCCGGGCGCGGCGCGTCTTCGACCTGGCTTTGCCCTACGCCGCCGAGCGCAAGCAGTTCGGCAAGCCGATCGGCGCCAATCAGGGCGTGTCGTTCAAGCTCGCCGACATGATCACGGAGATCGACGCGGCCGACTGGCTGACCCTTGCCGCCGCCTGGCAGGTCGATGCCGGCCGCCCCGCAGACCGGCAGATCGCCTCGGCCAAGCTCTATGCCTCGGAAATGCTGGCCCGCGTGACGGACGAGGCGATCCAGATCTTCGGCGGCATGGGACTGATGGACGACCTGCCGCTCGCCCGCTTCTGGCGTGATGCGCGCGTCGAACGCATCTGGGACGGCACTTCCGAAATCCAGCGGCATATCATCAGCCGCGACCTGCTTCGACCGCTGGGAGCATAAGCCGATGACGCCGCGCCCGCTCGACCGCCTGCTCAGACCGCAAACGATCGCCGTCTTCGGCGGCCGCGAGGCGCGCAGGGTGATCGAGCAATGCGACCGTATGGGCTTTGCCGGCGAGATCTGGCCCGTCCATCCCAAACTCGACGAGGTGCTCGGGCGGCCCTGTTATGGCTCCGTATCCGATTTGCCTTCGGTGCCGGACGCCGCCTTCGTCGGCGTCAACAGGACGCTGACCGTCGAGATCGTCCGCAGCCTTTCTGAGGCCGGTGCCGGCGGGGCGGTCTGTTATGCATCGGGTTTCAGCGAGGCGACGGCGGAACTCAGCGACGGCGCCGAGCTGCAGCAGGCCTTGCTGGACGCAGCCGGCGACATGCCGATCCTCGGGCCGAACTGCTACGGGCTGATCAACGGTCTCGATGGCGCGCTGCTCTGGCCCGATCAGCATGGCATGCAGCGTATCGAACGTGGCGTCGCGATCCTTACGCAGTCCTCCAATATCGCTATCAACCTGACCATGCAGACCCGCGGCGTGCCGATCGCCTATGTCGTCACCGCCGGCAACCAGGCGCAGACATCGCTTGCCGATGTCGCCTGCGCACTGATCGACGACCCGCGCGTCACGGCGGTCGGCCTTCATGTCGAAGGTTTCGGCGATCTCTCTGCACTCGAACGCCTGGCCACCATGGCCCGGCGGTCGAGGAAGCCCGTCGTCGTGCTGAAGGTCGGCAGATCCGAGCAGGCAAAACGCGCGGCGGTTTCGCATACCGCCTCGCTCGCCGGCGGCGATGCCGTCGCAGACGCGGTGCTCGCCCGCCTCGGCCTTGGCCGTGTCCAGACCTTGCCGGCGCTGCTCGAAACCCTGAAGCTGCTGCATGTCGCCGGCCCGCTCGCAAGCCATTCGATCTCGTCGATGAGCTGTTCCGGTGGGGAGGCTTCGCTGATGGCGGATGCCGCCGTCGGTCGCAACGTGGAATTCCCGGCGCTGCAGCCACAACAGTTACCCCGTCTGCGGCGGGTCCTCGGCGAGATGGTGACGCTGTCCAATCCGCTCGATTACCACACATTCGTGTGGGGTGATCTTGCACGCCAGACCGAAGCCTTCCGCGCCATGTTCGAGGGCGGCTATTCCCTCAATCTCGTCGTCCTCGACTTCCCCCGCGGTGACCGTTGCGATGCGTCCGAATGGGCGATGACGGCAGACGCGGTCATGACGGCCGCTGCAGCAACCGGTGCGCTGGCCGGCCTTCTGGCAACCCTTCCGGAAAACATGCCGGAGCCCATCGCCGATCGGCTGATGGCAAATGGCATCATCGCCTTCTGCGGTATCGACGAGACCATCACGGCAGCGGAAGTTGCCGCCGGCATCGGCCAGGCGTGGGATCGCCCGCCTCCCCTGGCGCTGCTCGATGTGTCCTTTATGGATGGCGAGATCGAGACGTTGACGGAAGCCGATGCGAAGGCAGAGCTTGCCGCCTTCGGCCTTCCGATTCCGCGAGGGCTGTTGGCCTCCTCTCCCGGTCAAGCGGCCGAGCAGGCTGAGCGGCTCGGCTTTCCCGTCGTGCTGAAAGCGCTCGGCATTGCACACAAGACCGAGGCCGGAGCCGTCGCACTCAACCTAAAGGATACTCAGGCGGTGTCGAATGCGGCGGCGGCAATGCCGCCGAATGCCGGTTATCTCGTCGAGGAAATGGTTGATCCGCCGGTTGCCGAGCTCATTGTCGGCGCCATCCGCGACCCTGTCTTCGGATTGTCGCTCACGCTTGGAGCCGGCGGAATCTTCGTTGAATTGCTTGAAGATTCCATCATCCTGCCCCTTCCGGCGACGAAAACTGACATTCACGCAGCGATTTCGCGTCTCAAACTTGCAAAACTGATCTATGGCTATCGCGGGCGGCCAAAAGGCGACCTCGAAGCCACTGTCGGTGCTGTCTCAGCAGCGGCAGATTATGTCGTAAGGAACGCGGCATGCCTGGAGGAACTGGACATTAATCCGTTGATGGTTCTTCCCGAAGGGCTTGGCGTTGCCGCAGTCGATGCTCTGATACGGCGGAGGAGGTAGCATAGGTTGAGCGACCACATTCGCACACGACATGACGGCGGAGTACTCGAAGTCGTCATCGACCGGCCGAAGGCGAATGCCATCGACCTTGCGACCAGCCGCGCCCTGGGGTTGATATTCCGAGATTTCCGCGACGATCCGGCATTGCGTGTCGCCATCGTCTCGGGCGCCGGCGAGAAATTTTTCTGTGCCGGCTGGGATCTCAAGGCGGCGGCATCAGGCGATGCGGTCGACGGAGATTACGGCGTCGGCGGCTTCGGTGGGCTGCAGGAACTGCGCGACCTCAACAAGCCGGTCATCTCAGCGATCAACGGTATCTGTTGCGGCGGCGGTCTGGAGATCGCGCTGTCGACCGACCTGATCCTCGCCGCCGAACATGCAACCTTTGCTCTGCCGGAAATCCGCTCGGGCACGGTTGCCGATGCGGCTTCCATCAAGTTGCCGAAACGCATCCCCTACCACATCGCCATGGACATGCTTTTGACCGGGCGCTGGCTCGACGTCCACGAGGCGCATCGCTGGGGCTTCGTCAACGAGGTCCTGCCGGCCGAGCGGCTGATGGAGAGAGCATGGGAGCTTGCCCGGCTGCTCGAGAGCGGGCCGCCGCTCGTCTATGCGGCCATCAAGGAAATCGTGCGCGAAGCGGAGGGTTCGACGTTCCAGACTGCCATGAACAAGGTCACCAAGCGGCAGTTTGCGACGGTCGACAGGCTCTATTCGAGCGAGGACCAATTGGAAGGCGCACGGGCCTTTGCCGAGAAGCGAAGCCCCATTTGGAAAGGAAAGTAACCAGGCGGCAGCAACCGCACTGTTTTCCCGCATGATGCGGGCACCGGAGGTGGAGAGGAAACCGCCTGCGGACCTGCCCGGAAGTTCTGTCAACGCACCACAAAGAAGGAACTGGGGAATGAACGACTATACGAAATATCTCACAAGCCGCGTCACCGCCGGCGGGCTCAGCCGCCGCGAATTCATGGGACGCGCCATGGCGGCGGGCATCACACTTGCCGTCGCCGACAAGCTCTTTACCGAAAGTGCGCAAGCCGCCGAACCGAAGCGCGGCGGCCACCTGAAGCTCGGCCTCGAAGGTGGTGCAGCCACCGATTCCAACGATCCGGCAAAATTCCTGTCGCAGGTGATGTTCTGCATCGGCCGCTGCTGGGGGGACATGCTGGTCGAGTCCGATCCGCTGACGGGTGCTGCCGTGCCGGCGCTCGCCGAATCCTGGGAGCCGTCAAAGGACGCGGCGACCTGGACCTTCAAGATCCGCAAGGGCGTCAAGTTCCACAATGGCAAGGAACTGACGATCGACGACGTTGTTGCGACGCTGAAGCGTCATACCGATGCGAAGTCGGAATCCGGCGCGCTCGGTGTTCTCGGCTCGATCAAGGAGATCAAGGCCGACGGCGGCAATCTCGTCTTGACGCTCAGCGAAGGCAATGCCGACATGCCGCTGCTGCTGTCGGACTACCATCTGGTCATCCAGCCGAACGGCGGCGTCGATGATCCGCTGGCGTCGATCGGCACCGGCCCCTACAAGATGACGAGCTTCGAGCCCGGCGTCCGCGCCACCTTTGAAAGGAACAAGGACGACTGGCGCACCGACCGAGGTTATGTCGATTCGATCGAAATCATCGGCATGAATGATGCGACCGCCCGCATCGCCGCACTTTCGTCCGGCCAGGTGCACTACATCAACCGCGTTGACCCGAAGACCGTCAATCTGCTGAAGCGTGCCCCGAACGTCGAGATTCTCTCGACTGCCGGTCGCGGTCACTATGTCTTCATCATGCATTGCGACAAAGCGCCGTTCGACAATAACGACCTGCGCCTGGCCCTCAAATACGCCATGGACCGCGAGACCATGGTGCAGAAGATCCTGGGCGGCTACGGCAAGGTCGGCAACGATTTCCCGATCAACAACACCTATGCACTGTTCCCCGAAGGCATCGAGCAGCGCACCTACGATCCCGACAAGGCTGCCTTCCACTTCAAGAAATCGGGCCATAGCGGCTCGGTCCTCCTGCGCACTTCCGAAGTCGCCTTCCCCGGCGCCGTCGATGCGGCCGTCCTCTATCAGGAAAGCTGCAAGAAGGCCGGGATCGAGATCGAGGTCAAGCGTGAACCGGGCGACGGCTACTGGACCAACGTCTGGAACGTCCAGCCCTTCTCGACCTCCTACTGGGGTGGTCGCCCGACGCAGGACCAGATGTATTCCACAGCCTATCTCTCGACGGCGGACTGGAACGACACCAAGTTCAAGCGTCCTGACTTCGACAAGCTGCTGCTGCAGGCCCGCTCCGAGCTTGATGAAGCCAAGCGCAAGGACATGTATCGCACCATGGCGATGACGGTGCGTGACGAGGGCGGGGTGATCCTGCCGATGTTCAACGACTTCGTGAACGCCTCCACCAAGCAGGTGAAGGGTTATGTCCACGACATCGGCAACGACATGTCGAACGGCTACGTCGCGACCCGCGTCTGGCTGGACGCCTGATGGCAAGGGGCGTATGCCCCTCCGATCTCTAACGAAGCCGGGACCGTGGGATGAAAACCCGCGGTCCTCCCGACGTTTTAGCGCGAGGTCCTCGCCATGACCAATCCTGCCCCAAGCATCTTGCCCGGCCTCAGGTTCCGGCAGCGTTTTCCGCTGCTTGCCCTCATCCTCGAGCGCTTCGTGCTCAGCCTCGTCCTGCTTTTTGCCGTCTCCATCCTGATCTTCGGCGGCCTGGAAGCTTTGCCCGGCGATTTTGCCACCACCTATCTCGGCCAGTCGGCGACGCCGCAGGCCGTCGCCAATATTCGCCAGGACCTCGGACTGAACCGCCCGATCACCACGCGCTACGTCGAGTGGCTCGGCAACGCCGTCCAGGGTGACTTCGGCACCTCCTGGGCCAGCAAGAATTCGGTGAGCGAACAGATCGGCAAGCGCCTCGGCAATTCGCTGTTCCTGGCGGGTTTCGCAGCGGTGATATCCGTGCCGCTCGCGGTCGGCCTCGGCATGCTGTCGGTGCATTTCCGTAACCGCCTGCCGGATAAGATCATCAACGTGATTTCGCTTGCGGCGATCTCGCTGCCGGAATTCTTCATCGGCTACCTGTTGATCCTGTTCTTCGCGGTGAACCTTGGCATGGCGACCTTTCCGGCGACCGTCTATGACAGTATGAGTTTCGTCGAGCGGTTGAAGGCGATCGCGCTGCCGACGGCGACCCTCGTGCTCGTCGTCCTCGCGCATATGATGCGCATGACGCGGGCGGCAATCCTCTCCGTCATGTCCTCCGCTTACATGGAGACCGCAGAGCTGAAGGGCCTCAGCGCCTTCCGCGCGATCGTCAAGCATGCCGCACCCAATGCGCTGGCGCCGATCATCAATGTCATCGCGCTGAACCTTGCCTATCTCGTGGTCGGCGTCGTCGTTGTCGAAGTGGTCTTCGTCTATCCCGGCATGGGGCAATATATGGTCGATGCGGTCACCGTGCGCGACATGCCGGTCGTGCAGGCCTGCGGCCTGATCTTCGCCGCCGTCTACATCTTCCTCAATATGACGGCCGATATCCTCGCGATTATCGCCAATCCCCGCCTGAGGCATCCGCGATGAGATTGAGAGACATCCCCATCACCGCCTGGATCGGCATGGCCGGTATCGCCATCGCCTTCATCTTCGCAATCTTCGCACCCTGGCTCGCCCCCTATGGCGAGACGCAGGTCGTCGGCGACGTCTGGCAGCTGCCGGATAATCAATATATCTTCGGTCTCGACAATCTCGGTCGCGATATCTTCTCGCGCCTGATCTACGGCGCGCGCACGACGCTGACGGTCGCATCCGCCGCCACCATCATCTCCTTCTCGCTCGGCATCATCCTCAGCTTCACCGCCGCTGTCTCGCGCGGCGTTATCGACACCGTCCTGTCACGCTTCAATGATCTGATGATGTCGATCCCGACGCTGATCTTCGCGCTCGTCGTTCTTGCGGTGCTGCCGCAAAACATCGTCGTGCTGATCCTTGTCATGGCGATCCTCGACTCCACTCGCGTCTATCGTCTCGGCCGTGCGGTGGCGCTTGATGTCGCCGTGATGGAATTCGTCGAGGCGGCGACGCTGCGCGGCGAAGGCAAGCTCTGGATCATCTTCCGCGAGATCCTGCCGAACACGCTGTCGCCGCTGCTGGCAGAGTTCGGGCTGCGCTTCGCCTTCTCGATCCTGTTCCTGTCGACGCTCTCCTTCCTCGGCCTCGGCATTCAGCCGCCGGCAGCCGATTGGGGCGGCATGGTCAAGGACAACAAGGACGGCATCATCTTCGGCATCTCGGCAGCGCTGGTGCCGGGCACGGCGATTGCCGTCCTGGCCGTCTGCGTCAACCTCGTCGTCGACTGGCTTTTGAAACGCACATCCAGCCTCAAGGGAGGGCGCGGCGATGCCTGAGCTTCTTTCCGTTCGCAATCTGAAGATCGAAGCAACCAGCTATCCGCCGGGCGAACCGCCCAAGCGGGTCACGATCGTCGACGGCGTTTCCTTCGACCTCAAGAAGGGCAAGGTTCTCGGCCTGATCGGGGAATCGGGCGCCGGCAAATCGACGATCGGTCTCTCCGCACTCGCCTATGGCCGGGGCGGCGCCGAAATCACCGGCGGCGAGGTCTTGCTCGACGGCGACAATATCCTCGCGCTCCGCAAGAACGGCATCCGCCAGATCCGCGGCGCGCGGGTCTGCTATGTCGCGCAGTCGGCAGCCGCTGCCTTCAATCCGGCGCATCGGCTCGGCGATCAGGTGATCGAAGCTTCGGTCAAACATGGATTGATGACCAAGGACAAGGCGCGTGCGCGAGCGCTTTATCTGTTCGGGGTTCTCGGCCTGCCCAATCCCGAAACCTTCGGCGAGCGTTTTCCCCACCAGGTCTCCGGCGGCCAGCTGCAGCGGGCGATGACGGCGATGGCGCTCTGCTCCAACCCCGAACTCATCGTTTTCGACGAGCCGACCACGGCGCTCGACGTCACGACGCAGATCGACGTACTGGCGGCGATCAAGCATGCCATCGAAGAAACGCACACGGCGGCCCTCTATATCACCCATGACCTTGCCGTCGTCGCCCAGATCTCGGACGACATCATGGTCCTGCGTTATGGCAAGCAGGTCGAATATGGCAGCGTCCAGCAGATCATCGAGGCGCCGCGGGAGGATTATACCCGCGCCCTCGTCAATGTCAGGCAGGCCTATCGCGAGGAGGCCGCCGATCAGTCTGCAGCACTTCTCAAGGTGGAAAATGTCAGTGCCGAATATTCCAACGGTTTCAAGGTGCTGCACGATGTCACGTTGCATGTGCCGAGGGGGCAGACGCTTGCGGTCGTCGGTGAATCCGGTTCGGGCAAATCGACGCTAGCGCGCGTCATTACCGGCCTCTTGCCGCCGAGCAGCGGGCGCGTCGTCTTTGACGGCAAACCGCTGATGCCGGGTCTCAAGAGCCGGCCGAACGACGATCTGAGGCGCATCCAGCTGATCTACCAGATGGCCGATACCGCGATGAACCCGCGCCAGACGGTCCGCGACATCATCGGCCGGCCGCTCACCTTCTATTATGGCCTGAGGGGTGCTGAGAAGACGGCAAGGGTGAAGGAGTTGCTCGACCAGATCGAGATGGGCAAGGGCTTCGTCGATCGCTACCCGGCCGAACTTTCCGGCGGCCAGAAGCAGCGGGTGGCGATCGCAAGAGCGCTTGCCGCCAAGCCCGAACTCATCCTCTGCGACGAGCCGACCTCGGCGCTCGACCCGCTGGTGGCGGAGGGTATCCTCAAGCTGCTTCTGCGCCTGCAGGAGGAAGAACAGCTGTCCTATGTCTTCATCACCCACGACATCGCCATCGTCCGGGCGATTGCCGACAGCGTGTCGGTGATGCATCGCGGCAAGCTGGTACGGTTCGGTCCGAAATCGACTGCGCTATCGCCGCCCTTTGACGACTACACCGATCTGCTATTGAAATCCGTGCCGGAAATGGAAATCGGCTGGCTGGAACGGGTGCTTGCCACGCGGCGCATGGAGAGCGCCGGTAACTGACTTGACGAGGGCCGAACCCTCGTCTCATGGAATATGCATCAAGGAATGAGCATGACCTCGCGCGGCTTCACCACCATCGAGAATGAATGGATTATACTGAAGGATGGGACGCGGCTTGCCGCGCGCATCTGGATGCCGGATGGTGCGGAGAAAGATCCCGTTCCCGCCGTCTTCGAATTCCTGCCCTATCGCAAGCGGGATGGAACCAGCCTCAGGGATGAGTCGACCTACCCGGTATTCGCGGCCGCAGGCATTGCCGGCGTGCGCGTCGACATCCGCGGATCCGGAGAATCCGGCGGCGTCATCGACGGCGAATATACCGAATGCGAGCTTGCCAATGCCTGCGAGCTGATCGCCTGGATTGCCGCGCAGCCATGGTCGAACGGCTCGATCGGCATGATGGGCATCTCCTGGGGCGGCTTCAACAGCCTGCAGGTCGCAGCATTGCGCCCGCCCGCGCTGAAGGCCGTCATCTCGATCGCCTCGACCGTCGACCGCTACAATGACGACATTCACTACAAGAACGGCTGCCATCTCTCCGCCCAGCTCTCATGGGCGGCAACGATGCTCGGCTACCAGTCGCGGCCGCCCGACCCGGCGCTTGTCGGCGAGCGCTGGAAGGAAATGTGGCTGGAACGTCTGGCGGGCGAACCCTTCTTCATGGAGGAGTGGCTGGCCCATCAGCGGCGCGACGATTTCTGGCGTCACGGCTCGATCTCAGAGGATTTTTCGAGCGTGCAGATCCCGACGCTGGTGATCGCCGGCTGGGCGGACGGCTACCGCAATACGCCGCTGATGGCAGTTGAAGGCCTGGGCAAAAAAGCCAAGGCGCTGATCGGCCCCTGGGTCCACAAATATCCGCACTTTGCCTGGCCGAAGCCGCGCACCGATTTCCATGGCGAAGCGATCGCCTGGTGGAACAGATGGCTGCGGGGCGAGGATAATGGGATCGACAGCTTGCCGCAGGCCCGCGCCTATATTCTCGATGCCATCCGCCCTGCCCCGCGACGTGACAGCGATCCGGGTTTTTGGGTCGCCAAGGACGTCTGGTCGATGCCGCAGATGCAGTGCTTCTATGTCGAGCAATTCGGCAAGCTGACGGAAGGCATGCCGATCCCGCATGCGCCAGAGCATCCCGTCTATCTCCGCTCTCCGCTCGATACCGGGACGGCATCCGGTGAATATTTCACGCTGAAGCCCGACGCCGAAATGGCGGTCGATCAGCGCTTGGACGATGCCGGCTCGCTGGTCTTCGATACGATGCCGCTTGCTGGCGATTACGACTATCTCGGCAGGCCCGTGCTGACGCTTGCGCTACGCTCCCGGGCAACCGGTGGGAACCTCTGTGCCCGGCTCGTCGATGTCCATCCGGACGGCACGGCAACGCGTGTCGCCTTCGGCGTCGTCAATCTTACCCACCGGGACGGCAATGCAGATCCCAAGCCGCTGATGCCAGGCGAGAGGGTGTCGATCCGGCTGGTGCTCGATGCCTGCGGTTATCGCTTCCGCAAGGGGCATCGCATCCGCCTTTCGCTTTCTACCGCCTATTGGCCGATGATCCTGCCGCCGCCTGATGACGAGGGCATCGAGGTCGATATCGCCGCACTCGGCCTGGGGCTGCCGATGCTCGGCGAGCACCAGCGGATCGACATCAAGGAACCGGCCAATCCCGATCCCCTGCCGAAATACATCGAGCATGCGGGCGCCGCAACGAAGCGGCAGGTCGTCCGCGATCTCTCGGCCAGTCGGACCGAGTATCACATCCACGAGGATACCGGGCTCACCGAACACCCTGAGACCGGCCTCTCGACCCGGCAATTGCGGGAGGAAGTCTGGTCGATTTCACCGGATGATCCCCTGTCGATGACCGGGACGTCGACCTGGACCTGCGACATGCGCCGCCCCGGCTGGTTCGTGCGAACGGTCGCGACCGCACGGATTGCCTGCACCCGGACCGACTGGGTTATCAGCGCTGTCGTCACCGCCTTCGAGGACGATGTTCAGGTCTTCGAAAAGGTCTTTGCGGAAAAGCGGATCGCGCGCGACCTGATGTGACCATCAGGCCGCCGCAAAACGCCTTGTGGCCTCGCAGACGGCGCGGAAGCCGTCGCGAGCGCCATCGCTCATGTGGCGGGCGCGCAGCCAGGCATGCACCATCTGCGGCTCCTCCCGGAACCAGACTTCGACGCCCTCCGCGGTGAGCCGGGCGGCATAGTGCCGGCCGTCGTCCCGGAGCGGATCGAAATGCGCGACCGTGATGAAGGCCGGCGGCAGCCCGGCAAGCGAAGCTGCATGCAGCGGCTCGGCGATCCCATTGCCTGCCGGCGCCTGCAGGATTTCGCGATAATAGGTGACATCCGCCGTCGTCAGGCCCGGCGCCGCGGCCATTTCGACGTAAGAGCCTGCGGCAAGGTCACCGCCCAGCGCCGGATAGATCAGGACCTGGCCGATGACGCCGGACAGGCCCTCGGCGCGCGCCCGCAAGGCGAGGCCCGCCGCCAGATTGGCCCCGGCGCTGTCGCCGATCAGCACGACCTTGCTGTTGGCGGAAAGCAGATGCTTCAACACGGTAAAGCCGTCATCCGTCTGCGCCGGCCAGCGATATTCAGGGGCCAGCCGGTAATCGACCGAAACGAGTTCCGCACCGGCAAAGTCGGCAATCTCGGCGCAGATGGCATGATGGCTCTCGAGCGAACCGACAACGAAGCCGCCGCCGTGAAGGTAGAGCAGAATGGTCCGCGTGCTGATTTTGCGCGGACGGTAACGCCGGATCGGGATGCGCTGGAGCATGCCGTCCGCAAAGATCATCTCCGGGGGCAGTGGGCGGTCAAAGCGCGCACAAAGAGCGTCGTACCAATCTCGCTGCTGCTCGATCGACGCTTCAACAGCGTCTGGCGGATAGAAGGCATCGCAAATCGCCAGAAACTGCAGGATGCCCCTTTCGGTGGGGACAGGCGGTTGAGCGGACATGGAGGTCCTTTCGCGATTTGGGACGATGTAGATCACGTCCTCGGCCGACTCTGTCCTCATCATGCGCCTTTGTGACGGGGACGATCTGTCTGGCCGCGACCCATGAATGTCGCCCCACTCAAAATTTCCGATAATTTTTTCGCCATCGACCAAAGGAACGCCATCCGAGAAACGTCTCAATCTCGAAATAGCATCTTGCTTGGTAGCATGGGGTAGGTGCGGAATTGGACGCGGAGCTCATCGAACGAGCGCAGGGCGGTGACCGGGAGGCCTTTGGGCAACTGGTCTCGCGCCATTATGATTTCGTCCATGCGACGGCATGGCGCTGGTCGGGCAGTTCCACCGATGCCGACGACATCGCCCAGGAGGTCTGCGTCAAGCTCGGCGCGGCCATCCGCAGCTTTCGCGGCGCCAGCCGCTTCAGGACATGGCTCTATACGCTAACGCTCAACGCCGCCCGCGACCATAGACGCAAGCTTGCGCGAGAGGAGCAGACATTTCGCGCCTACGCCGCCGAACCGCAGCCCGATGCGCCGGCCGGACATGACGACGAACTATCGAGCGAATTATGGGCCGCCGTGCGCGCCTTGCCGGAAAGGCAATGCGACGCCGTGCTGCTCGTTTACGGCGAAGGCCTCAGCCATTCGGCTGCTGCAGATGTCATGGGCTGCTCGGAGGCGACCGTGTCCTGGCAGGTCCATGAGGCGCGCAAAAGGCTGAAGACCGTGCTCGGCAAGGAAGAGGTATGACCGTGGACAAGGAACTCGAAAAGCTCTCCCGCCTGACACCGCCGGCAGCGACGCCGGAGGCGCGTGCGCGTGCGCTTGCTGCCGCGATGCAGGCCTTCGACACCGCAGAAAATAGTGCGCCGGCGGCCCAAGGAAATGCGAAAGGCTGGCGTCAAAGCTCCATCATCAACTGGATATGGAGCCCTGTCATGAACAAGAAATTCCTCGCCGGTTCAGCGCTTGCGACGCTGCTCGTCATTCCCGCCGCCGGTTATTTCACCTTCGAGCTGACCCGCAACCAATTGCCGATCGTCGACCAGACTGAGATTGCCGGTAACCTTTCGAAGAATAACGCGCCGAAACCGATCGACGAAGCGGCGCGCCAGTCTGCGAAACCCATTACGGTTGTGCCTCAGCTTCGGCCGGCAACCCCCGAAACGAGCGGACTTGCCGAACAACCCGCTGCTGACAGCGCGCAAGCTTTGCGGGACAAGGAGCAGCAAGCCGCCGCGAAATCGGCTGCGTCGCAGCTTCCTGATTTCAGCGCCGACGAGATATCCACTCTCCTGAATAAATCGGAAGGTTCTGCCGCTGCACTCGGAGGCGCCAAACGCTCTGTACCGGCCGCTCCCGGCGTTGCCCCCCAACAGCAATTGGCCGAACCGATGGCCGCCATCGCCCCCTCGCCTGCTCCGCCTGCGGAGGGGCGTGTCCAGATGCAGCTCGATCCCAATCGCGAGCGGTTTGCCAATGCAGCGGCCAATCCGATCAAGAGCGTCGCGACGGATCCGGTTTCCACCTTCTCGGCCGATGTCGACAGCGCGTCCTATGCCTTCGTCCGCCGGTCGTTGACAGGCGGGGCGATGCCCGATCCACTATCGGTCCGCGTCGAGGAGATGATCAATTATTTCCCCTATGACTGGCCGGGTCCCGATAATGCCGATCAACCTTTCAAGGCGACGGTGACTGTCATGCCGACCCCGTGGAACCACGACACGGAATTGATGCATGTGGCGATCAAGGGCTATGACATTGCGCCGGCGACCACGCCGCATGCCAATCTTGTCTTCCTGATCGACGTGTCGGGCTCGATGGACGAGCCGGACAAGCTGCCGCTGCTGAAGAGCGCCTTCCGGCTTCTGGTCAACAGGCTGAAACCCGACGATACCGTCTCGATCGTCACCTATGCCGGCAATGCCGGCACCGTTCTGGCGCCGACACGCGTGGCGGAGAAATCGAAGATCCTGTCGGCGATCGACAGGCTGGAGCCCGGCGGCTCGACCGGCGGCGCCGAAGGCATCGAGGCGGCCTACGATCTTGCCAAGCAGGGCTTCGTCAAGGACGGCGTCAACCGGGTGATGCTGGCGACGGACGGCGACTTCAATGTCGGCCCGTCGAGCGACGAGGACTTGAAGCGCATCATCGAGGAAAGACGCAAGGACGGCATCTTCCTCACCGTTCTCGGCTTCGGGCGGGGCAATCTCAACGATTCGCTGATGCAGACGCTGGCCCAGAACGGCAATGGCAGTGCTGCCTATATCGACACCTTGGCGGAAGCGCAAAAGACACTGGTCGAAGAGGCCGGATCGACGCTGTTTCCGATCGCCAGCGACGTCAAGTTCCAGGTCGAGTTCAACCCGGAACGGATCGCCGAATACCGGCTGATCGGTTACGAGACGCGGGCGTTGAAGCGCGAGGATTTCAACAATGATCGTGTCGACGCCGGCGATATCGGCTCCGGCCACAGCGTCACGGCGATTTACGAGATTACGCCCAAGGGAAGCCCGGCAGTGATGAATGACGACCTGCGCTACGGGGCTGCCGATAAGGCGCCGGCCGCGGCCGCTGACAGCGCCCATCGCGGTGAGCTTGCCTTCGTCAAGATGCGCTACAAAAAGCCGGGAGAGGACAAGAGCGCGCTCATCACCACGCCTGTCGACGACAACAACGCGGTCGCCACCCTCGACGTCGCGCCGCAGGATGTCCGTTTCTCGGTGGCCGTCGCAGCCTTCGGCCAGAAACTGAGCCACGTCGCGGCCGTCGACACCTATTCCTATCAGGCGATCGCCGATCTCGCCGCGGCATCGCGAGGCACGGACACCTTCGGTTACAGGTCGGATTTCCTCGGCCTCGTCCGGCTGGCGGACGGCCTCAGTCAACGATGAGGCAAGAGGCACAAAGCCGCGCTCAGCAGAGGCCGTCCCAAAAGGGCGGCCTCTGCTAAGTGATTATCCCAGTCTCGATCCGTTGGCGGTGAGATAAACAGCGTAGAGAGACGTGCTCGCAGTGATGAAGAGACGATTCAATTTTTCTCCGCCGAAAGCGACGTTGGAGACGCCCTCGGGAATATGGATCTTGCCGATCAAAGTGCCATCCGGATCATAGGCGTGCACACCGTCGCCGGCGCTCGTCCATATCCGGCCTTTCCGGTCGACGCGAAAACCATCGAAAAGGCCTGAGGTACATTCTGCGAAAACGCCGAGATCGGTCAACCTTCCCTCATTCGAGACCGCGAGCTTTCTGATGTGACGCGGACCGCCGGGCAGATGCGTTGCCCCGGTGTCGGCGACGTAGAGCAGCGTCTCATCCGGGGAGAAAGCCAGTCCATTCGGCTTGACGAAATCGGAGGTCACCTGATCGGTCGAGCCTGTTGCCGGATCATGCCGGTAGACGTGGCATCCGCCGATTTCCGCCTCGCCATAGTCGCCCTCGTAGTCGTGGAGGATGCCGTAGCTCGGGTCGGTGAACCAGATGGTCCCATCGGACTTGACGGTGACGTCGTTTGGAGAATTGAGCCGTTTGCCTGCAATTTGATCGGCCAGAACCGTGATCCTGCCGTTGAAGTCCGTGCGCGTGACACGGCGCGTCAGATGCTCGCATGTGATCAGCCGGCCCTGAACGTCGACCGTGTTGCCATTCGAATTGTTGCTGGGCGAGCGGAATACCGATGTATGCCCGCTGGTATCGTCGTAGCGCATCATGCGGTTGTTGGGGATATCCGAAAAAACCAGATAGCGCCCGGCGGCAAACCAGGCCGGTCCCTCCAGCCAGCGGCCGCCCGTCCAAAGCCGCTCGACGCGGGCGTGACCGACGAAGCAGCTTTCAAAACGCGGGTCGAGAACCTCAAACCCCGTACCGTCAATTTGCCCGAACATGATGCTCCTCCGTTTCCTTCAAATTGTTATCGATATCATCTTGTCGCGTTTTGAGGGCTTCGTACAGATGCCGATCGGCCGGCCTTTGCGAAAAAGCCCCAGGAATCCTGGTTCTTGGACTTTGGAATGGTGCATTCCTGCAATAATATCGATTGTACGATGATAGCGATAACTTTATCGTGTCTTAGACCACCCAACTCGGAAGCTTGTTTGAAAGCGGAGACCAGTGAAAAACGAGGATGAGCCGAAAGACAAGCGTCTCAAGCCGGGAGACGCGCAAAAGCTGACGATGGCGGAGGTCGCCAAATATGTCGGCGTCTCTGCCATGACCGTTTCACGTGCCTTTCGCCAGGATGCGAGCGTTTCCGAGGAAACCCGGAAGCGCATCATGGAAGCCGTCGACGCGCTCGGTTATGTGCTCGATCTGTCTGCCGGCAGTCTTTCGTCAAGGCGGAGCGGCTTCATCGCCGCCCTGGTGCCCTCGATCAACAATTCGAATTTTTCCGACACCGCACGCGGCATGACCGATGCGCTGCAGAATACCGGCCTTCAACTCCTTCTCGGCTATACCGACTATTCGGCGGAGAAAGAGGAAGAGCTGATCGAGGCGATGCTGCGCCGCCGCCCCGAAGGCATCATCCTGACCGGTGGTTCGCACACGGCGCGCGCGCGGCGGATGCTCGTAAAAGCCGGCATTCCCGTTGTCGAGAGCTGGGAACTTCCGGAAGATCCGATCAATCAGGTCGTCGGCTTTTCCAACAGTGAGGCGATGTCCCTGCTGGTGCGGACGCTTGCCGGTCAAGGGTATCGGAAGTTCGGCTATATCGGCGGAACGACGGCGCGCGATACGCGCGGCAGCCAGCGGCGAAGCGGTTTCCAGAAAACTGTCGAAGAACTGGGCCTCGGACCGGGACGGATGATTTCCTTCGGCGTCCCGCCCATCACGATGGAACAGGGCGGCCAGGCGATCGTCAGCCTGCTGGAGCGCTGGCCGGACACGGAAGTGGTTCTCTGCGTCTCCGACCTTTCCGCCTTCGGCGCCATCATGGAATGCACGCGCAGGGGAATGAAGGTTCCGCGGGACATCGCCATTGCCGGTTTCGGCGATTATGAGATCTCGTCCATCTGTCATCCGCGCATTACCACCATCAATGTGGATTGTTATGGCATCGGTCGCCAGGCCGCCGCCCGCCTGCTGGATACCCTCCATACCGGTGAGGCGACCGGCGATGAGATCACATTGACAGGCTATAAGGTTGTCTTGCGCGAAAGCACGGACCGGAACGGCGCGCCGACCGCTTGAGATTAAAGCGCCGCGCGTCTTTTCAGGTGCGCGGCGATGCAACACTTTGAATGGCTGCAGGGATCATACAGTCGGTCAGAAGGCGATCTGCACTTTCATGGACTTGCTGCGGTCGCCCGCCAACTCGAAGGCGGCAACGGCCTCTTCGATCCCGAAAACACCTGTCAACAGCGGCTTCAGATCGACGCGACGCGCGTTGATCAGTTCGACGGCGAGCGCAAATTCCTCGTGAAAACGGAATGTCCCGCGCATCTCGATTTCCTTCGAAACGATCATGTTCTGCGGGATAGAGACATCGCCGCCAAGGCCGAGCTGCACGAGAATGGCGCGGGGCTTAAGCGTCTCCAGGCCGGCGCGCACCGCCTTCTCATTGCCCGACGCTTCGAACATGACATCGAAATATCCCTTGTCAGCGCTGTAAGCCGCAAGGTCGGCAGCATGGGTGGCAACGTTGATCGTTCTATCGGCGCCGCTGGTGCGGGCGATTGCCAGAACGCTGTCGGTCACGTCGGTCGCGACGATCTCACGGGCGCCGAGGACGCGCGCCGCGACGATCGCCAACATCCCAATGGGGCCGCAACCGGTGACCAGCACTCGTTTGCCGAGCAGCGAGCCGGCGCGGCTTGCCGCATGCAGCGTCACGGCAAAGGGTTCGGCAAAGGCGGCCTCGTTAATGGAAATGCCGTCTGCGACCTTGTGGCATTGCCAGCGCTCCGCCACCAGCCGCTGGCGAAAGCCACCCTGAATATGCGGCATCGGCATGGCGCTGCCGTAAAACCGCATGTTGAGGCAGTGGTTTTGCTGTCCTTTCAGGCAATATTGGCAATGGTTGCACGGCCGGCTCGGGGAAACCGCAACACGGTCTCCGACGGCAAGGTCGGTGACGCCGGAGCCCAGCGCCTTGACCGTTCCGGCGATCTCATGGCCGAGGATCATCGGTTCGCGCAGGCGAACGGTGCCAAACCCACCGTGGTTGTAATAGTGCAGGTCGGAACCGCAGATGCCGCCGGCTTCGATGGCAATCTCCACCTGCCCGGCGCCAGCAACCTCCGGCTCGCGCTCTTCGATCCTCAGATCCTTGGCGGCATGAATGACGATGGCTTTCATATCGGGACCCTCACACGACGGGAGTTGGAAGCGGGCTACCTGCAAAATGCGCAGCGAGATTGTCTCTGACCAATTGGCCCATGGCCTTGCGGGTCTCGACAGTGCCAGAGCCGTGATGGGGCTGCAACACGACGTTTTGCAACGTCAGGAAACGGGCATCGATCTTGGGTTCGTTCAGGAAGACATCAAGGCCCGCAGCCTGGATGGTGCGGTCTCGAAGGGCTGCGATCAGCGCTTCTTCGTCGACGGTCGTCCCGCGGGAGACGTTGACCAGGATGCCGTTAGGGCCGAGCGCTTTAAGCACCTCAGCATTGATGATCTTCATGGTCGCCTCCCCGCCGGGGACGATGACGATCAGAAAGTCGGCCCAATCGGCAAGCGCGATCAGGTCGGGCTCGTAGGTATAGGCAACATCCGTGTGGTCATGGCGAGCGAAATAGGAGATGTCGCAGCCGAATGCAGCAGCCCTTCTGGCGATTGCCTTGCCGATCCGGCCCATGCCGGCGATCCCCACCTTCTTGCCCGAGACGCGCGTCACCAGCGGCATGGCGACACTGCCCCACTGGCCGGAGCGAACGAGGACATCGGCCTGAGGGACCTGCCTTGCCGTGGCAAGCAGCAGTCCGATGGCGATATCGGCGACATCTTCGGTCAGCACATCGGGGGTATTCGTGACGCGAATGCCGTTGGCGCGGGCATAGGACAAGTCGATTGCGTCGGTGCCGACGCCGTAACAGGAGACGATCTCCAGTTTCGGCAATTGCGCCATCAGTTCTGCGGACGCTCCCAGTTCGCCGCGGGTCGCTATGGCGCGGATATCCTTGCCGACCCTGGAGATCAGCTCCTGCCGGTCTGTCGCTTCCCAGAGGCGATGAATGCGGTAGTTCGCCTCCAGATCCACCATGTCCCATTCCGGATAGGCTCCGGCCATCAAGATTTCTACCTCAGGCATTCCGTTTCCATCCCGCATTTTGACAGTTGATTATGTTATCGATAACATATAATTCGGAAGAGGGATGTCAAGTGAGTTTCACCGTCAGCGGCAGTTGAAGCCGTCGCCTGCGGCGAGACCGGAGGAGTGATTTGCATGAAGAACTTGTTTGATCTTACCGGACGGCGCGCCCTGATCACCGGCTCGAGCCAGGGGATCGGCTACGCCCTGGCCGAAGGCCTGGCGCAGCATGGCGCCGAGGTGATCATCAATGGCCGCACGCCCGAAAGCGTCAAACGTGCGGTCGAGAGCCTCAAGGATCAAGGCCTGTCTGCCCATGCGGCGATCTTCGACGTGACCAGCAAGGACGCTGCCAAAGAAGGTATAGACGCGATCGAAACCGATATCGGGCCGCTCGACATCCTGATCAACAATGCCGGCATGCAGTTTCGCACGCCGCTGGAAGATTTTCCGGCGGACAAATGGGAGCTGCTGCTGACCACCAATATTTCGAGCGTGTTCTACGTCGGCCAGGCAGCGGCCAAACCCATGATCGCCCGCGGACAGGGCAAGATCATCAACATCGCCTCCGTTCAAAGCGAACTGGCGCGCCCCGGCATTGCCCCCTACACGGCGACCAAGGGCGCGGTGCGCAATCTGACCCGCGGCATGTGCGCCGACTGGGCCAAGTACGGTCTGCAGATCAACGCGATTGCGCCTGGCTATTTCAAGACGCCGCTCAACCAGGCGCTCGTCGACAACCCCGAGTTCTCGTCCTGGCTCGAGAAGAGGACGCCGGCCGGACGCTGGGGCAATGTCGAGGAGCTGGTGGGTGCCGCCGTTTTCCTGTCGGGCCGCGGCTCGTCCTTCATCAACGGGCATACGCTTTATGTCGACGGCGGCATCACGACCTGCCTCTGATAGAGACGAGACCATGGGCTTCGAGCAAAAGGCATCGCCTCTGGCCATTGTCGTCATGGGCGTCAGCGGCTGCGGCAAATCCTCGGTTGGAGAGCATCTCGCCGCTCGAAACGGCATGCTGTTTCTGGAGGGCGACCAACTCCACCCCGCTGGAAATGTCGAGAAGATGGCGCAGGGCATACCGCTTGCTGACGACGACCGCCTGCCCTGGCTCGACCGGATCGGCGAAGAAATAAGGACCGCGCAAGAAACGTCGCAAGGATTGGTGGTTTCCTGTTCGGCGCTGAAGAGAAGCTATCGCGACAGGCTAAGACAGGCCGCGGGCGGGCGCCTGGCCTTTGTTTTCCTCGAAGGATCCCGCGACCTGCTGCTGTCGCGGATGCAGGCTCGCCAGGGCCATTTCATGCCGGCGTCGCTGCTCGACAGCCAGCTGCAGACGCTGGAGCCGCCGACCGGTGAAGCTGGTGTGGTGACGGTGGCGATCGATAATGCGTTGGATGATATTGTGGCGCTGGCTTGTCAGGGACTGAGCGGCATGGCCGTCAAGGGAGGAGATTATCATGCAGGATGACTACAGAGCAGATGTCGCCGTCATCGGTGCCGGCATCATGGGAACGGCGATCGTCACCCGATTGATCGAAACCGGGCATAAGGTATCGGTCTTCGACCTGGATACCGAAAAAGTCGCGGCTTTGGTGGCCAAGGGCGCACGCGCGGCCGGCTCCGTGGAGGAAGCGGTCTCACGGTCGGCGTTTTGTGTGCTGAGCCTCAATCACGCCAGCATCGTCCGCGCCGTCGTCTTCGGCGAAAAGGGTGTCGCGCCGGCGGCAAATGCCGACAAGGTGCTGATCGACATGTCGTCGATCGACCCGGCCGACACGGCTGACATGGCGATGCGGCTGCGTAGGGAAACCGGCATGGCATGGGTGGATTGCCCGCTCTCCGGCGGCGTGCCGGGTGCGCTGAGCGGACGCCTGACGATTATGGCCGGCGGCAGTGCTGAGGATTTCGAACGGGCGCGCGTGGTGATGCGGCATCTCGCCGCCAATTACACGCTGATGGGTGCATCCGGCGCCGGGCAGACGACGAAGCTGATCAATCAGCTGTTTTGCGCCGTGCTGTTTCAGGCCGTCGCCGAAGCGGTCAAGCTCGCCGAAGCCGGCGGCGTCGATCCGGCCGCCATTCCGGCAGCCCTCGCCGGCGGCAGGGCCGATAATCGGATAATGCAGGAATTCATGGCAAAATTCGCTGCCCGGGATTTCTCTCCGACAGGCAGAATCGACAACATGTTGAAGGACCTGGATTCACTTCAGGCCTTCGCGCTGAAGACCAAGACGCCATTGCCGATGACCGGCTCGGTGGTCGAAATTCATCGCCTGCTCTGCGCTGCCGGCCTCGGGCCGAAGGACTCCGCCGAGATGATGCGTCTTCTCGACGGATTTCAGGCCGGCTGACATCAATTTCCCGAGAAATTCGAGATCGTCATCTTTCCGCTTGACCATCCATAAATGTTATCGATAACATACGATCAATGACAACCGCAGCTTTGGGAGGAGCCACAGTGGAAGCCAAGAGACTGCTGGAGTTCCAGTCGATCACCAAGAGCTTCGGCGGCACGCAAGCGCTGCGGGACGTCTCGATCGACCTGCGCGAGGGCGAAATCCTCGCGCTGCTGGGGGAAAACGGCGCCGGCAAATCGACGCTCATCAAGACGCTTGCGGGTATCTACAAGCCCGATAGCGGCGACATCCTTTTTCGCGGCCAGAGCTACCATCATCGTCCCCCGAAGCCGAACGAACGGCAACAGGTTGCCTTCATCCACCAGGATCTCGGTTTGATCGAGTGGATGACGGTCGGCGAGAACATGGGCCTGTCACAGGGCTTCTCGATGCGTCGCGGCCTGATCGATTGGAACAGGACCCAGGCGCGCGCCAAGGAAGCCTTGAAACTGGTCGGCTGCGATTTTGACCCCACCACGCGGGTCTCGGCGCTGTCGCGCACCGAAAAGTCGCTTGTCGCCATTGCCCGTGCGCTTGCCGTCGAAGCCGACGTTCTGGTGCTCGACGAGCCGACGGCGAGCCTTCCCGCCGATGAAGTCGATCGGCTGTTCAATGCAATCCGCCCCTTAAAGGATCGCGGCGTCGGGATGATCTACGTCTCCCACAGGCTGGACGAAATTTTCCGGATTGCCGATCGGGTCGCCGTTCTGCGCGACGGATGCATGGTAGGACAGAAACCCGTCAGCGAGACCACCCCCGACGAGCTGGTGACGATGATTATCGGCCGCAGCGGCGACAGCCTCTTTTCCAAGACGGCGATCACGCCCGGCAAGGCGATCGTCAAGGTTCGCGATCTCGTTTGCGCCGGCACAGGCGCGATATCGTTCGATATCCGCGAGGGCGAGCTTCTGGGCCTGGCTGGATTGCGTGGCGCCGGTCAGGAACGGATCGGCCGCGCGCTGTTCGGTTGCGAGCCCTTCCACGGCTCGGTTCTGCTGCATGACGAGGCCCCCGACCTCTCCAGCCCGCGGCGCGCCATGGCGTCGGGCATCGGCTTGATCGCCCGTGACCGGACGGAGGAGTCCGTGGCGCTCTCACTCTCCATTCGGGAAAATACCTACCTCAATCCGGGCGCCGTCGGACGTGGGCTCTTGTCCTTCCTGTCGCCGCGCGGCGAAGCCGATCTTGCTCATAAGATCGGTCATTCCGTCGGCCTGCGGCCGAACGACCCGGATCTGCCGGTGGAGGCCTTGTCGGGCGGCAATCAGCAGAAAGTCGTCGTCGGCCGCTGGCTGGCGACCGGCCGCAAGCTGCTGGTCGCAGAAGATCCGACCGCCGGCGTCGATATCGGAGCGCGTGCGGAGATCTACCGTCTGATCACCCAGGCGCTCGAGGCCGGCCTCGCGGTTGTCGTGGTGTCGACCGACTTCGAGGAAATCGCCCATATCTGCCACCGCGCGCTGGTTTTCTCGCGCGGCATAATCGTCAGCGAACTGACTGGAAGCGCTCTGACAACGGAGGCGGTCATCACGGCCGCATCCGCATCGGAAGCCGCTTGAGCCACCGGGAGAACAGCCATGCAATCCATTGAATCCACGGCGCTGGAGCCGACCAAGAGCGAAATGGCCGGTCTGTCCACAGGACAGAAGATCGGACGCCTGATCCCGGTCTACGGGCTGGTGATCCTGACCGTCGGCCTGATCGTGATCTTCTCGATCCTTCTGCCCGATACCTTCCCGACCCTGTTGAACGTCCGCTCGATCGTGTCCGACAAGGCAATCATTGCGCTTCTGTCGTTGGCTGCGATGATCCCGATGGCATCGGGTCGCATCGATCTGACCGTCGGCTATGGCATCGTGCTCTGGCACATTCTTGCCATCAGCCTGCAGACCGCCTACGGCCTGCCCTGGCCGGTCGCGGTCGTCATCGTTCTGGCGCTCGGCGTTCTTACCGGCTGCATTAACGGTCTGCTGGTCGAGGTTGCGAAGATCGACAGCTTCATCGCGACGCTCGGCACCGGAACGGTTCTATACGCGCTTGCGCTTTGGCACACCGGCGGGCGGCAGGTGGTCGGCGTCCTGCCGGAGGGATTCTATGCGCTGAACGGCACCATGCTGTTCGGCCTGCCGATCACCGGCTTCTACGTGCTCCTGATCGCGGTCTGCATGTGGATCGTGCTCGAATACCTGCCGATCGGCCGTTACCTCTACGCCATCGGCGCCAATCCGAAGGCGGCCGCACTCAATGGCATTCCCGTCCGCAAATTCGTGATCGGCGCATTCGTCACCTCGGGGCTGCTTGCGGCTCTGACCGGGGTCCTTCTCGCCTCGAAGCTGCGTATCGGCCAGGCGAGCGTCGGCCTCGAATATCTCCTGCCGGCGCTTGTCGGCGCGTTCCTCGGATCGACGACGATCAAGCCCGGCCGAGTGAACGTCTGGGGCACCTTGATCGGCGTCATCATCCTGGCGGTCGGAATATCAGGAATTCAGCAATTCGGCGGGTCGTTCTTCGTCGAACCGCTGTTCAACGGCGTGACCCTGCTGATTGCCATCGGCATAGCGGGTTACGCCCAGCGCAAGCGCGGAGCTGTGAGGAGGATCACACCCGCATCCAAATGAGGATGCCGGCTCATCCCGGCATTTCAGAACAAACAAAATGGAGGAGTGAACATGAAGCGCAGAACATTATTGCAGGCAACGGTCGCAACCGTCGCCGTTATGCTGAGCATGCCGGCATTGGCCGATTCAATGGCTGACGCCAAGGCCGTGGTCGAAAAGTATGCTTCCAAGGTGAGCGCCTGGGATGGCCCGACGAGCGGCCCTAAGGGCGCTGCCGGAAAGAACATCGTCATTCTCGCCGCCGATATGAAAAACGGCGGCATCCTCGGCGTGGTCAATGGCGTTCAGGAGGCTGCAGGCGCGCTCGGCTGGACGGTGAAGGCGCTTGACGGCGCCGGTTCGATCGGCGGGCGCACCGCGGCTTTCGGCCAGGCTATGGCGCTGAAGCCGGATGGCATCATCATCAACGGCTTTGACGCGGTCGAACAGAAGCCGGCGATGGAAGCGGCCAAGGCTGCCGGCATTCCGATGGTTTCCTGGCACGCCGCCTCGGCCGTTGGTCCGGTTCCAGAAGTCGGTGTCTTCGCAAACGTGACCACCGATGCGATGGAAGTGTCGAAGTCCGCGGCGGATTGGGCCTTTGCCGATGCAGGCGGCAAGCCGGGTGTCATCATCTTTACCGACTCCACCTATGCGATCGCGATTGCCAAGGCCGATCGCATGAAGAAGGAGATCGAGGATCTCGGCGGCACGGTGCTCGAATATGTCGACACGCCGATCGCCGAAACCTCTCAGCGCATGCCGCAGCTCACCACATCGCTTCTGCAGAAGTATGGCGCGAAGTGGACGCATTCGCTGGCGATCAACGACCTTTATTACGACTTCATGGGACCTTCGCTCGCCTCGGCCGGCATTGCAGGTGATGGAAAACCGGTGAACGTCGCAGCCGGCGACGGTTCGGAGAGCGCCTATCAGCGTATCCGCGCCAAGCAGTTCCAGGCCGTCACGGTGGCCGAGCCGCTCAACCTCCAGGGCTGGCAGCTCGTCGACGAATTGAACCGCGCCTTTGCGAAAGCTCCATGGTCCGGCTACGTGTCGCCGCTGCATGTGGTGACCAGCCAGAACGTCGAGTTTGACGGTGGACCGAAGAACAGCTTTGATCCCGACAACGGCTATCGCGATCAATACAAGAAAATCTGGGGCAAATAACCCTTCCAGTCAGGGCGTATCGACAGATACGCCCTGATATTCCGACAACACACCACCATCGATCCAGCTCCGGCGAGTTTTGGAAAAGAGAACCTATGATCATTCGTTATGCTTTGTTTGAAGGCGAAATCCATTCCGGTCGGGAAGAAGAATTCCGCGAATTCGTGCGGCAGCGGCTCGTTCCTCTCTGGACGAAATTTCCGGGCGCCGAGGAAATCCGGGTGCTGGACGGGATGGAGCGCGACGAAGGCGCCCCGATCTATGCCATGGCGCTCGCCATTCGTTATCCCGATATGGATGCGGTGAAGGCAGCACTTCTCTCCGACGTGCGGTCGCAGAGCCGCGAGGTCACCGGCGAACTCCTGCAGCTCTTTACGGGCAAGGTGCATCACCACGTATTCTCGGCCAACGAATACGCACCGCATAAGGCCTGACATCAGGCGAGCCGGACGTTCAGACGGTTCGGGCGCCTGAAAGGGCGTCAGTTGAGCTAAGACGCTTAAGCGCCCGCGGACGAACGTCCCAGGCGCTTTTTTCATGCCTGCCAAACGCGACCATTCTGCGAAGGCGCCGGATGCGACCGTTCCGGTTGCCCGACTTTTGAGGACAATTTTTCTTCAGCGCCACTTTCATTAAACTAAATAGTCTATCGATTTAATAGATTATATTCCATCTTACCGTGCATCGCTCCTGCAATCAGCAATCCGAAACGGGAAGATCGACGATGACGTTGGCAAAGATGAAATTGGCAAAGACATTCAAAATTGCGTTGTTCAGTCTGCTTGGTCTCGGTGCCATTCATGGTCCGGCGGTAGCCCAGACAGACGCCCCCCTGCTTTCCAAAGTGCCGCCAGGCACGGTGCTGACGATCGGCGATCCGGTCACCCAGAAAGCTCTAGAAGTGTCCGGCCTCGGCAAGGAGCTCAGTTTTGAGGTCAAATGGGCCAATATCAGCGGCGGGCCGCAGACGTCGGAAGCTTTCCGCGCCCATGCGCTCGATGTCGGATCGGTGGCCGAGATCCCCTCCATCTTCGCCAACTGGAACAATCTGCCCGTCCGCAACATCGCCTATCGCGAACGTCGTGACCCGATCGCCAATCCCATCTACCGCTTCGGCATCGCACCGGGCGCGCGCGTCAAGACGCTGGCGGATTTCCGCGGCAAACGCATCGCCTTCAGCCCGGGACAGGCCCAGGGCACACTCGTTCTGCGTGCCCTCCATGCCGCAGGCTTGAAGAGCAGCGACGTCACTCTGGTGGAACTGCCAAGCACCAGTGACGTCTATCCGAAGGCATTGGCGAGCAAGCAGGTCGACATCGCGCCGCTCGGCGGCGTCTACATCAGGCGCTACATCACCCAATACGGATCCGATGGCGCGACCCTCGTGGAGCATGGCTTGCGCGACGATCCGAGCCATCTTTATGCGCCGCAATGGGTTCTGGATGATCCCGCCAAGGCGGCAGCTCTCGCCGAATATGTCGGGCTGTGGGCACGCGCCACCGAATGGGTGAACCGCAACCAGGACCTCTGGATCAAGGAATACTACGTTGGTCAGCAGGGGCTGAGCCAGGAGGACGGGGAATATCTCGTCAAGCTGACCGGCGAACAGATCGTTCCCGCCGATTGGAATGAAGTGAAGAAGCGCCACCAGGAAACCATCGACCTGCTGGCAGACGAGCTCGGCTACAAACCCTTCAATGTGGAGCAGATTTTCGACAATCGCTTCGAAAAGCTCGGCGCCGCGGCTTTGGCCAAGAGCCAGTAGCGTTCGAGACCCCTTCGGAGAGGAGATCTGAAACATGGCAACCACTTGGGATGCAGATGAGGCGAAACTATCCCTGACAACGAGCGGGAGAGTTCATGGAGGCTCACGCGCGACAAAGCTGGCCGGCCCGGCTAGCTCTGCTGGCCTGACTGGCTCCGCCGGCCCACGGGCCCGGCGCAGGCTAGGTCCCGGACCCGCGATCCCTTTCGGGTTGCAGATCGGGCCGGTATTGCTTGTCCTGACCTGGGTCGTCGGTTCGGCATTGGGATGGATCGACCCGCGCATCCTGTCGGCGCCGTGGACTGTCATCGAGGCTTTCGTAAGGCTCATAGAGCAGGGTCGCCTGCAGGACAATTTCGTGACGTCAGCGACACGCGCCCTGCTCGGGCTTGGCATCGGATTGCTGATCGGCACGATCCTGGCGGTGATCGCCGGTCTTTCCCGGATCGGCGAAGCTCTGATCGACGGGCCGGTCCAGATCAAGCGCGCGATACCGACGCTGGCCCTGATCCCCTTGCTGATCCTGTGGTTCGGCATCGGCGAGAGCATGAAGGTTACGACCATCGCGCTGGCCGTCATCGTGCCGATTTATATCCACACCCACAACGCGCTCCGCAGCATCGACAGCCGTTATGTCGAACTGGCCGAGACCCTACGGATGAGCCAGAAGGATTTCATCCTTCAGGTTGTACTGCCGGGTGCTTTGCCGGGTTTCCTTCTGGGCCTGCGGTTTGCCGTCACCCTCTGCTGGGTTTCTCTCGTCGTGGTCGAGCAGATCAACGCCACCAGCGGGCTGGGTTACATGATCGATCTTGCCCGAAATTACGGGCAGACCGACGTCATTCTCGTCGGCCTGGTGGTCTATGTGCTGCTGGGACTCGTCTCGGACGGTCTCGTCCGCCTGCTTGAACGGAGGGTTCTCTCATGGCGCCGCACTCTGGCAAACTGAAGCCCGCAACCAAGGCCGTCCACGTGCGAAACCTCGTGCGACGGTTTGCGACGAAGACGATCCTCGACGACGTTGACCTCGATATCGAGGAAGGCGAGTTCGTCGCCCTGCTCGGCCGCAGCGGCTCCGGCAAAAGCACGTTCCTCAGGGCTCTTGCCGGTCTCGATCATGGTGTCGAGGGAACCGGCACCCTCGAGACACCGGAGAGCCTTTCGGTGGTTTTTCAGGACGCCCGCCTGCTGCCCTGGCGCACCGTCATCCAGAACGTCACGCTCGGCTTGACCGGCGCTTCCGGCCAGGAAGCCGGACGGAAGGCTTTGGCGGAGGTAGGACTTGCAGGCCGTGAAACGGCGTGGCCGAACCAGCTTTCGGGTGGCGAGCAGCAGAGGGTCGCTCTTGCCCGTTCGCTGGTGCGCGAACCGGCCCTGCTTCTCGCCGATGAGCCGTTCGGCGCGCTCGACGCGCTGACCCGGCTGAAAATGCACGATCTGCTGCGGGAGTTGTGTGCAAGACACCGTCCCGCCGTGCTGCTCGTCACCCACGACGTCGACGAGGCGATTTCGTTGGCCGACCGCATACTGGTTCTCGACGAAGGGCGCCTCATCGAGGATCTCAAGATCGATCTGCCGACGCCGCGCGATCACGGCGATCCGCGTTTTACGCAATTCCGAATCCATCTTCTCAGCCGGCTCGGGGTCGAGCTTCCGGGCCGCAAGGCCGCCTGACATCAGCAACAGTTCAGTTTGATCTGGAGATAAGCCAATGAGCACATCGAAACGGCAAATGCGGCTTGGCGCGTTCATCATGGCGACGGGCCACCATATCGCCGCCTGGCGCCATCCGGAGGCGCAGGCCGATGCCGGCCTCAATATCGATCACTACCGCGAGCTCGCCCAGACCGCCGAACGCGGCAAATTCGATCTCGTCTTCGTCGCCGACAGTCCGGCGGGATGGGACCGCGCCAAGGACCCGGAAGCGCTTCGCCGCACCGCCCAGGGTGCTCATTTCGAGCCCCTGACCCTTTGGGCGGCCCTCTCGCAGGTGACCAAACATATCGGCTTCGTCGCCACCGCATCGACGACTTACGAGGACCCTTACCTTCTCGCCCGCAGGTTCGCGTCGCTGGACTATATCTCCAAGGGCCGCGCAGCATGGAACGTCGTCACGACAGGTGCGGATGTTTCGAAGAATTTCTCAATCGCAGGCCATCCCGCCCATGCTGATCGTTATGAGCGGGCCGAGGAATTCGTCGACCTGGTGAAGGGCTTATGGGATTCTTACGAAGACGATGCCTTCATTCGCGACAAGGAAAGCGGGGTCTATCTCGATCCCGACAAGGTGCATCTCGTCGATCACAAGGGCAAGTTCTTCTCAGTGGCCGGTCCGCTCAACGTCGGCCGTCCGGTTCAGGGCTATCCTGTCATCGTCCAGGCCGGCGCATCCGAACCCGGGCGCGAACTTGCCGCCCGCACGGCCGAAATGATCTTTACCGCCAACCAGACCTTCGAGGATGCGCAGGAATTCTATTCCGACGTCAAAGGGCGGCTCGCCCGCTACGGACGCCGGCCGGACGAACTGCTGATCAGTCCCGGCATATTCCCGGTTCTCGGCGGGACTGAAGCGGAAGCCCAGGCGAACTACGAGCATATCCAATCGCTGGTTCATCCCTCCATCGCCTGGAATATCCTTGCCCGCCACTACAAGGGTGTCGATCTTTCCGGCTACTCGCTGGATGATCCCGCCCCTCCCCTGCCTGATAATACCGAACTCAACAAAAGCCGCCTCAAGCTGGTTTCCGACCTGGTATCGCGCAACAATCTGACGCTGCGCCAGTTCTATCTGGCGGTCGCCACTGCTCGCGGCCATCGGACGGTTGTGGGAACACCCGAGCAGATCGCTGATGCGATGCAGAGCTGGTTCGAGAACGGTGCTGCCGACGCGTTCAACATCATGCCCCCGATCCTGCCCACCGCCTTGACCGATTTCGTCGATCAGGTCGTCCCGATCCTGCGCAAGCGCGGCCTGTTCCGGCACGAATACGAAGGCACGACGCTGCGGGAGAACCTGGGCCTTCAGCGCCCGCCGAATGGCTTTGTGGTTCAGGCGGAGCAGCAGCAGGTGCAGGCCGCCATATGATTTCCCAGGGGGCTTCCCCTGGTTTCCTTGTTCCAACCACACAGAACCGCAGCATCGCATGAGCAATAATTCCGAATTTCTCTGGTATATTCCCAACGACGTCAAAGCCGGCCATCGCGGCGATTCCGCCGTCGAGAACCACAACAGCCTGGATACGCTGACCAGCCACGCAAAGGCGCTGGAGGAGCATGGCTGGAAGGGCGCGCTCATCGGCACCGGTTGGGGTCGCCCCGACACGTTTACCGTCGCAACTTCGCTCGCCGCCCGGACGACCACCTTCGAACCGCTCATTGCGATCCGTCCAGGCTATTGGCGACCGGCGAATTTCGCTTCCGCGGCAGCGACGCTGGACCATCTGACCGGCGGCCGCGTGCGGATCAACATCGTGTCGGGCAAGGACAACCTGGCTGCCTACGGCGACAGCGAGGGCGATCAGGCGCACCGCTACGGTCGCACCAAGGAGTTCATGCGGCTGGTCCGAAGATTATGGACCGAAGACAATGTCACCTCGGCGGGCGAGAACTTCCGGGTTGCCGACTCCACCGTGGTGCCACGCATCCAGGTCCGCGGCGACCGCCGGCACCCCAAATTCTATTTTGGCGGCGCTTCGGAGGCGGCCGAGCGGGTGGCAGCCACCGAGGCCGATGTCCAGCTTTTCTGGGGCGAGCCCCTCGACGGTGTCGGCGAACGGATCGCGCGGCTCAAGGCGTTGAGCCGGGAACTGAACCGCGACCTCCCGCCGCTGGAATTCGGCCTGCGGATAACGACGCTGGTCCGCGACACCACCGAACAGGCCTGGACTGACGCCGAGGCGAAGGTCGCCGAGATGGCCAGAAGCAAGGGCACCGGCTGGCATGATCACCAGCGCGCGCTCGCCGTCGGCCAGCAGCGGTTGCTCGATCTGCATGAGCGCGGCGACGTCCTCGACGACAACCTCTATACCGCGCCGGGCAAGTTCGGAGGCGGCGGAGCCGGCACCACCTGGCTGGTCGGTTCGGCTGAAGACGTCGCCCGTTCGCTGCGCAAATATCAGGATCTCGGCATCACCCACTTCGTGCTGTCCGACACGCCCTATCTCTCCGAAATCAAGCGGCAGGGCGATCAGCTTCTTCCGCTGCTACGCGGCTGAAGCCGGAAGCGCCAACGCTCCGGCACCGCAGCTGCAATTCATGCCGATTGCCGAGACCTTTCGGCAAATCACTACCCCGGTGCCAGGACGGCGTCGCGTAGTCGCAGGCAAGCCGCAAAGCCTTGTTGCGCAGGGGAGTCCGAGGATTTCGCAACTACCGGGAGAGCGCTCGTCAAATTGTCCATCCGAAAAGCGCAAATGCTATCCAAATAGAGCGCTATAGCCATGCTCTGCCGGCTCCGTTTACACTCTCTAAAATATATTCCTCTAATTTTTTTTAGATATCGGGACGACGTTCTTTGAGGGCCGTCACCTCCGCCATGATGGCGGGTCAGGCACCCGAATTTCGCATCAAAATCGGCTTTTATTGCTTTGACGGATGTCCCGTATCTCAAGCGCGATTCCGGGCACAGGGGTGCCTGTCGGATGCACTCGGAGACACCGAGGCTCTGCATTTGAATGAGACATGACAAGCAATCCTGGCTGCCGAGACATCCTTCCAACAAACCTCACCGCGAGGGGAGAGTGCATATGAAGAATATCATGAGTTTCGGGGTTGTGGCGCGCCTGGCGCTTGGCTTCAGCGTTCTCCTTTTGCTGATGGTCGGCCTGACCATCTATTCGACGGAAAAAGTTGCGCAGATCAACGATAAGCTTGGAACCATCAACGACGTCAACAGCGTGAAGCAGCGGTTTGCCATCAACTATCGCGGCAGCGTGCATGATCGGGCAATCGCCATCCGCGACGTCACTCTGGTGACGTCTGCCGATGAACGGAAGACCGCCGAGGCATTGATCGAGAAGCTGGCCGCCTCCTACGCCGAGAATGAAAAGCGCATGGCGGATATGGTTGCCTCTCCGGCCGGTGCGACGGAACAGGAAAAGACCATTCTCGGTGAGATTGCAGACATCCAGGCGAAGACCAATCCTCTGGTCGCCCAGATTATTGCACTGCAGGAGAAGGGCGATGGCGAGGCCGCTCGCAAGATCCTGCTCGAACAGGCGCGACCGGCTTTCGTTGCCTGGCTTGGCGCCATCAACAAATTCATCGACTATCAGGAAGCGCTGAACAAATCGATTGGTGGCGAGGTTCGCAGCACGGCAAGCGGCTTCAAGCCATTGGCCCTGACCGCGCTTGGCATTGCGGCTGTTCTTTCACTCGTTGCCGCCGGTGTGACCGCACGCACGATCGTCGGCCCACTGACAAAACTTCAGCTTTCGCTGAAGGCGATGGCGGACGGCAATCTTAATGGCGATCGCCGCCTTGAAGCGCGAGGCGATGAGATCGGCAAGCTCGCACGGGCGGTGGCCGGGCTGCGCGACGCAATTTCGGCAAAGGCGGAGCGGGAAGCCGACGCGGAGGCCAAGAGAGCCGTGTCGGAGCGGCATCGGCTCGAGCAGGATGCCGATGAACGCCGCACCCTTGCCGAGCAGACGGACCAGGCTGTCGGTCAGCTTGGCGATGCATTGCAGGCGCTGGCTGACGGCGACCTCACACAGCAGATCGGCACTCCGTTCATTCCGTCTCTGGAAAAGCTCCGCGCCGACTTCAATTCTGCGGTCGAAAAGCTCCGTGCCGCCATGCAGAAGGTTGCCCAGAACGCCAGCGCCATCGCCGCCGGTGCACAGGAAATCCGCTCGGCCTCGGACGATCTCGCCAAGCGGACCGAACAGCAGGCAGCCTCGGTGGAGGAAACCGCCGCTGCCCTGGAAGAGATTACGACCACCGTTGCCGACTCGAGCAACAAGGCTCAGGAAGCCGGCCAGCTCGTCCGCAAGACGAAGGATAGTGCCGAGCGGTCGGGCAGCGTCGTTCGGGATGCGGTCGATGCCATGGGCAAGATCGAATCCTCCGCCACCGAAATCGGCAGCATCATCGGCGTCATCGATGAAATCGCGTTCCAGACCAACCTGCTGGCGCTCAATGCCGGCGTCGAAGCCGCCCGTGCCGGTGAGGCAGGCAAGGGCTTTGCCGTTGTCGCTCAGGAAGTGCGCGAGCTGGCGCAACGCTCCGCCAAGGCGGCAAAAGAAATCAAGGAACTGATCAACGCTTCGAACGGCCACGTCAAAAGCGGCGTGGCCCTGGTTGGCGAGACCGGAAGGGCGCTGAAAGAGATTGCCGAGCAGGTACAGCAGGTCGACGGCAATGTGGGGGCCATCGTCGGCGCTTCGCAAGAGCAGGCGACGGGGCTGAAAGAGATCAATACGGCTGTCAACAAGATGGATCAGGGGACGCAGCAGAACGCCGCCATGGTGGAAGAAGCCACAGCGGCCGCCCACAAGCTCGCCAAGGAAGCCGACGCGCTGTTCCAGCTGCTGGGCCAGTTCAACATTGGCGGAACGGTGGCACCGAAGCGCGTAGCGCAGCCCGCTGCCGCGGCGCCCCGTGCGCAACCGGCGCCCTCGCCTGCGCGCCAGATGATTGCCAAGGTGGGTAAGTCGTTCCAGACGAATGGGAATGCAGCATTGGCCGGCGACTGGGAAGAGTTTTAAGTCGCCCTGATCTCTCTCCAGCTTATGCTGGAACGCCAAAGCGGGATAATTTTGCGAAGGGCAGCGTTTGCTGCCCTTGGCATTTTTGGATCAAGAAGGTGAGCATGATCTTGTCCGAAAACCGCTCACACTTTTCGACATCATGCTCTAGGCCCGGACCGGAGCCTTGGCCGGAAGCAGGGCGTTGACCACGAGGGCAACGGCGATGTTGGCCGCAAGCGCCAGCAGTCCCGTGTAGACGGTGAAGGGTTCACCGCCGAGGCTGATCAGATGCAGAGGCTTCCAGCCGGCATCCCAGACGAGGAAAGTACCGCCGCAGAAGCCGACGAACCAGCCGGCAAGCAGGCCGGGTGCACGGAACCAGTTGGTATAGAGGCCGAAGACCAGCGCCGGAAGCGTCTGCAGGATCCAGATGCCGCCGAGCAGCTGCAGGTCGAGTGCGAATTGCGTCGGCAGGAAGATGATGACGAGAAGCGCACCGATCTTCACGACGAGCGAGGTGATCTTTGCAACCTTCGCCTCGCCTGCATCGCTGACATCAGGATCGACATAGGCTTTCCAGAAATTGCGGGTGAAGAGATTGGCGGCGCCGATGCTCATCACCGCTGCCGGCACCAACGCGCCGATGGCGATCGCCGCAAAGGCGAAGCCGGAGAACCAGCCCGAAAACAGCGTCTTGAACAGCGTGGGAACGACGTCATTGGCACTGTCGAGCTTCAGGTTGGCGGCATGCCCCATATAGCCGAGCAGCGCCAGAAGGCCGAGCAGCAGCGTATAGGCGGGCAACATGATCGCATTCTTGCGGATCGTCTTGCCGCTGTTGGAGGCAAAGATGCCCGTCAGCGTATGCGGATACATGAAGGCTGCGAGCGCCGAACCCAAGGCGAGCGTGGCATAGGCGACATACTGATTGCCACCGAGCAGCAGGTTGCCGGAACCCTTGGCCTGGAGGGCCGCATCGGCCGAGGCAAAGACATTGGCGTAGCCTCCGAGTTTCGACGGGATCAGTGCGACGGCGGCGATCACGACGATATAGATCATGATGTCCTTGACGAAGGCGATCAGGGCCGGCGCGCGCAGGCCCGCGGAGTAGGTGTAGAGCGCCAGCACGATGAAGGCGATCGCCAGCGGCAGTTCACCATGCAGCCCGAGCGCCTTCAGCACCGCCGTCATGCCGACGAGCTGGAGGGCAATATAGGGCATGGTGGCGATGACGCCTGTTGCCGCGACGGCGAGTTCGAGACCGCGCGATCCGTATTGACCGTGGACGACGTCGCCAGCCGTCACATAGCCGAAATCCTTGGCGCGTTTCCACAGAACGGGCATCACCATGAAGACGAAGGGATAAACGACGATGGTGTAGGGCAGCGCAAAGAAGCCGTAGGCTCCCACGGTATAGACGAGCGCCGGGACGGCGATCACGGTGTAGGCGGTATAGAAATCGCCGCCGACGAGGAACCAGGTGATCCAGGTGCCGAAGTTGCGTCCGCCGAGACCCCATTCATCGATATGGGCCAGTGTCTCGGGCTTGCGCCAGCGGCTGGCGACGAAGCCCATGACGGTGACCAAAACGAAAAAGAAGATGAAGACGGCAAGTGCCGTGCCGTTGATGTCAGTCGTCATGGCGGGTGCTCCGATAGGCGATCCAGGTCAGCGCTGCGGTGATCGGCACCCAGAGAAGCTGATACCAATAGAAGAAGGGAAAGCCGAAAAGAGATGGCTCGCGGACATTGTAAAATGGCGGCCAGAGCAGACCTATGTAGGGAATGACAAGCAGCCAGAGCGCTGCCTTGCTACGTGGTTTTTCCATGTCGGAATACCTTTCAGGCGCCGCGGGCGGCGGTCGCCATGTTCCAGTTGTCGGCGTGGAAGGCAGGTCTGTCAGCCGGCGGCCGCAGCAGGCCCGGCGCGGGTCGCTCGAGGTTTTCCGACCGATCGGAAGCTGATGTAACGCATGTGAATTCCTCCCAACGGCTCGCACTTGGCCAGCCGTGGATGGAGTCCTATGGCGCCGGTTTTAAGCTCGCAAGATCGAGGCGGCACTGAAATGCCGGGGCCTACCCAGAACTGGGTAGACGCGATTTATCCGACTTTCGAGACGATGCCGTGATCGAGCGCATAGCGGATGAGGCCCGCTGTGGTGGCAATACCGAGCTTCTTCTTGAGGTTCTTGCGATGGGTTTCCGCCGTGGCGGAGGTGATCCCGAGCGTTTCGGCGATCTCCTTGTTGCTTCTGCCGGCAACGATCAGCCCGAGAATGTCGCGTTCGCGCGGCGTCAGGGGGTCGCTACCCTCCTCTGCGCGTTCGCCCATCAGCGCGTCGAAGACACCGGACGAAAAATATGTCCCCCCACCCGCCACGGTCTCGATCGCCGAGACGATCTCGTCGGTCGAAACGTCCTTCAGGATGTAACCGGCAGCGCCATGCATGACCGAGGAGGAAATATACTCGCGGCTGTCATGCATGGAGAGCATCACGACCCGCGCCTGGGGAAGTTCGTTCCTGAACAATTCGATCGCATCGATGCCGCTCAGCTTGGGCATGTTGATGTCCATCAGCACGACCTGCGGCAGGACTTTCCGGCCGATCTCCAGCCCCGCTTGGGCGAGCCCCGCCGTGCCGGCAACTTCGATATGGTCGAATGTTTCGAGCACGGCCTTCAACCCGTCCAGCACCAGCGGATGGTTGTCGATCAAGAGCACCCTGATTTTCGGGCGTTCCGTCATGCAGCTTCTGCCTGCCGATCGGCGGGATGATTGGCCGATTTCGGCAGCATCGCCGTCAGCGTCGTGCCGGCCTCGCTGCTGTTGATCAGCAGCAGGCCGCGGAAGTGGGCCATTCGCTCTTGCATGTTGCGCAGGCCGAGACCTGATCTGCCGGAGACGCCGTCCTTGATGCCGTCGAAGCCACTGCCGTTGTCGGTGACGGTCATGCGGGCGCGGCCGTTATCGCTCCAGAGCTTGACCGCAAGCCGGGAGGCGCCCGAGTGCCGCTCGACATTGTTGAACGCCTCCTGGGCGACGCGATAAAGCGCGGTATTGGCTTCGGCCTTCAGCGTGTCGGTGAAGCCTGAGGCATCGATTTTCGTCTCGATCCCCGTCCGCTCGGCAAAATGATAACAGAGTGCCTCGAGAGCAGCCGTCAGGCCGAGGTCGTCGAGCACACGCGGGCGCAGATCGTGCGACAGCCGCCTGATTTCCTTGATGGCGCCGTTCAGCGCCTCGACACCGCGGTCGATGGTGACAGCCGCATCGTCGACATTGGTCCTGACCTTGCGGCCGGCAAGGTCCATCGCATAGCGCACGCCGACGAGATTTTGGGAAATGCCGTCGTGCAACTCCCGGGCTAGCCGCGCGCGCTCTTCTTCCTGCGTATCGATGACCCGCTGTGTCAGCTGCTTGAGCCGGCTGTCGGCCATGCGGCGCTCGTGGAACGTCAGCAGCATGCAGGTCGTGAAAACGACAAGCACCGAAGGCACGGCGATCAGCGCGACGATGACGAAGGTCCGTTTTATGTTGGCGCGCATCCCGACGTTGGCGGCAGCACTTTGGGCAAAGACGTCATCCAGGTAAACGCCGGTGCCGACGACCCAGTGCCATTTGTCGAGACTGACGACGAAGGAGAGCTTGTCGGCGATCTGTCCGGTCGATGGTTTCTGCCATTTGTACTGATGCAGGCCCCCGCCCGCTCTTGCCGTGGCGATCAATTCGGCAATGACCTTGTCGCCATCCGGATCGGTGAGGTCGAGCCAATTGTGCCCATGGCGGAAACTCTGGCGCGGATGGACGATGTTGTTGCCGTCGTAATCGTAAACGAAGAAATATCCGTCCTTACCGTAGTCGAGCGAGGTCAGGATCGCCGCCACCTGCTGCTTGGCGGCTTCATCGTCGGGACCGGCATTGTCATAGATCGTCTGGATGGCGGACAGGGCAAGGTTGGTCAGGTTGAGGATCTCGGCTTCCTTGGTCTTCAGCATGTTCTGTTCGAACGTGTCGATGCTGTTCTTGGCGAGGTTTGCCGATTGCCAGGTGATGAAGGTGGTGATCGCAAGGATCGAAATGACGAGTGGAACGATCGCCAATGCGATGATCTGGTGTCGTAACGTCAACGATCATTCCTCCCGAGAATTTGCGCCGGGAATTATGCCCTTTGTCAAATGCGAGTCCAGCGGCTTGTCGGCGTCCCGATCCGTGGCAGCCGGAACCAATGCCGGCGGGGCATCGCGTGCGCGCTAGTCCAGGGGCACGAACAGGCCGAGCTTGACGTCCCGCAACACGACATTCGTGTGCATGCGGCGGATCTGCGGATTGTCAGCCATGATCAAGGCAGCGATATCGTCATAATGCTCGACGTCGCGGGCGGTGACGATCGCGATCAGATCGACCGCGCCTGTGACGTAATAGACCTGCTGAATATGATCCTGCTTCTCCGCCCAGAGGCGGAACTTCGCCAGCGCGTCGTAATTGTCCCGCTCGATCTCCATCCCGACGATGAACACCATTGCTGTGCCCGTCGCCTTGCGGTCGACGACGGCCACCTCCGCCTTGATAATCCCTTCCTCGCGCAGCCGCTTCAACCGCCTCTGCACGGCCGAGACCGACAGTCCGATCCGTTCGGCGATCGTTTCGGCTTTCAGCTGGCAGTCGCGCTGAACGATATCGAGAATGTCACGGTCAAAACGATCGAGTTGTTCCATTGTCCAATCCTGGTTCTCGCCGCAGCAATTCGCGCATTCTGCCGTACTTGCCGCACGAGGAAGATTATTTTGCATAAAATATGCAGAATAGATGAAAACTGCGCGAAAAAACCGCGTTATTTTATCATTATCCTTCGCAAGCTCAATTCACCCGGAACCATGCATGCCAGATCAACCCTTTCCTGCTCTTCGTGTCGAAGATCTTCATAAAAGCTTCGGCTCGCAAGAGGTTCTCAAGGGTATTTCGGCGCAAGCCCACAAGTCTGACGTGATTTCGATCATCGGCTCGTCGGGCTCCGGCAAGAGCACCTTTCTCAGATGCATCAATTTCCTGGAAACGCCGGATCGTGGCCGCATTGCCGTGAACGGCGAGGAGATTGCGCTGAAGATGGGGCGGGACGGCCGGTTGCAGCCGCGCAGCTGGCGGCAGATCGAACGGATACGCACTGGGCTCGGGATGGTCTTCCAGAGTTTCAATCTCTGGGCCCATCGTACGGTGCTGGAAAATGTCATCGAGGCGCCGGTGCACGTCATGGGCATGTCGCGACGCGAGGCGATCGAAAAAGCCGAGGCCCTGCTCCACAAGGTCGGGCTGTTCGACAAGCGCGATGCCTATCCCGCTTTCCTCTCCGGCGGTCAGCAGCAACGCGCGGCGATTGCGAGAGCGCTGTGCGTCGATCCTGATGTCATGCTGTTCGACGAACCGACTTCGGCGCTCGATCCGGAGCTGGTCGGCGAGGTCCTGAAAGTCATCCGCGATCTCGCGGAAGAAGGCCGGACCATGCTGATCGTCACGCATGAAATGCGCTTCGCCCGGGATGTCTCCAGCCGTGTTCTCTTTCTGCATCAGGGACGGATCGAGGAAGAAGGCCCGCCGGAGCAGATATTCGGCGCGCCTGTCAGCGCCCGCTGCCGGGAGTTCACCGGCTTCAGCGCCCACTGATGCATTTCGAGCTCCCATCGACAACACAACACAAACCAGGAGAATCCTGCGAATGAAACTGCTCCCCACGCTTTTTGCCGGCGCGGCACTCGTGCTTTCCGCCGTCACCGCACAGGCCGAAGTCCGCTTCGGCGTCATGAACGAATCCTATCCGCCCTTCTTCGCCAAGGACGCGTCGGGCCAATGGCAGGGTTGGGAAATCGACCTGATGAATGCCGTATGCGAAGAGATGAAGGAGAAATGCTCGATCGTCGAGATTTCCTGGGATGGTCTCATTCCGGCTCTCCAGAGCAAGAAGTTCGACGTGATCTGGTCATCGATGTCGAACACCGCGGAGCGCTCGAAGGTGATCGACTTCACCGACAAATATTACAACACGCCGAGCACCTTGATCGGCCCCAAGGACCAGAAGCCGGGCGCCACCGCCGAGGACGTGAAGGGCAAGACCATCGGCATCCAGGTGTCGACGATCCAGTCGGAATATTACAAGAAGTATTTCGCCGCCGCTGCCGAGGAAAAGACCTACCAGACGCTCGATGAGGCGTTCCAGGATCTCGCCTCCGGCCGTATCGACTATGTCTTCGGCGATTCACTGGCGCTCGACGCGTTCCTGAAAAGCGATGGCGGCAAGGATTGCTGCGCCAAGATGGGCGACGTCGCCGACGACAAGGAGATTCTCGGCGCCGGCGTTTCGGGCGGCCTGCGCAAGGAAGACACGGAGCTGAAAGCCAAGCTGAACACGGCGATCGCTGCCGTCCGTGCCAGTGGCCAGTACGACACCATCAACAAGAAATACTTCGATTTCGACATCTACGGCGCGAAGTAAGCAGTCCGAACGATGGCGACCGCGCAACAGGGTATTCTGGACCTGCTGTCTCCCTATCCTCCGGGATGGGGCGGCGTTCTTTTGGCAGGTGCAGTCTCAACGGTCGCCATCTCGGCTTGCGCCTTCGCGATCGGCCTGCTGCTCGGCACCGGCGGCGCGCTTGGAAAGCTTTCGGGCAACCGCATGCTGCGCCTGCTGCTCGATCTCTATACCACGCTGATCCGCGCCGTTCCCGAGCTGATCCTGATCGTCGGGCTCTATTATGCCGGCACCGACGGCCTCAACCGGCTGCTCGCCGCGTTGGAGCTGCCGCCGGTCAATGTGAACGGCTTCGTCGCGGCCGTCGCCGTGCTGGGCTTCGTGCAGGGTGCCTACATGACGGAGGTGCTGCGCGGCGCGATCCTTGCCATTCCCGTCGGCCAGATCGAGGCCGCCAAGGCCTTCGGCATGGGACCGGTGCTGAGGTTCCGCCGCGTCCTGCTGCCGGCGCTCCTGCCGAACGCGCTGCCCGGTCTTGCCAATCTGTGGATGTCGGTCACCAAGGACAGCGCGCTGGTGGCGGTCGTCGGCTACCAGGAACTGGCGCTCGCCACCCGTCTTGCCGGGGCAAGCACCAAGCATTACTTCGTCTTTTTCCTTGCTTCGGCCCTTCTCTATCTCGCCATCACGCTTGTTTCCAACGTCGTCTTCAAACTGATCGAGGGACGGGTACGGCGGGGACAGCCGCGCCTTGCCTGAAGAAAGCGCCCCATGAGTTTCACCTGGATCTCTTCCTATTGGCCGCTGCTTCTGACCGGCGCCTGGCAGACCGTTTGCCTGCTGGTGATCTCCGTGGTGTTCGGCTTCGTCATCGCCATAGGCCTCGCGTTTGCGCAGGTCAGCGGCGGCAGGCTGACGCGGCTCCTGGCGCGCAGTTACTGCACCTTCTTTCGCGGCACGCCGCTGCTGATACAGCTGTGGCTTCTCTACTATGGGGTTGGCTCGCTGCTGCCCATGGTCCCCGGCATCCGCCAGAGCCTGTTCTGGCCGATCCTGCGCGAAGGCTTCTTCTTCGCCGCCGTCAGTTTTACCCTGAACTATGCAGCCTATGAGGCAGAGGTGTTGCGCGGCGCGCTGCTTGCCGTTCCCAAGGGCGAGCTCGAAGCGGGCCGGGCCTTCGGCCTGTCGCCCTGGATGCTGACCCGCCGGATCTGGCTGCCGCGCGCCATTCGCATCGCCCTGCCGACGATTGCAGGAGAGATCGTCATGCAGCTCAAGGCGACGCCGCTCGCCTTTACGGTGACGGTGATGGATCTCTACGCCGTGGCAAACAAGGTTCGGCAGGACACGCTGCTCGTCTATGAACCGCTGCTGGTCGTCACCCTCTTCTATCTCGCCTTGACCGCAGTGATCGCCCACGTCTTTCGACGTCTCGAAGCGCAGGTGCCGGTTCGCCGCTAGGCCGACGGAAAAGGACTGGCCCATGAATTCCCTGGCGTACGAACCACGTGCACCCCGCCCACCTTGTTATGAAAAGCCCGGCGCCGCTGACGGCGCGACAGCCTGAATGGAGACCTCTTCATGAGCACGACGCGAATTCTCGATGGCGGCATGAGCCGCGAACTGCTGCGGCTGGGTGCCGAGCTGAAACAACCGGAATGGTCGGCATTGGCGCTGATCAACGCGCCGGATATCGTCCGTATGGTACACCAGGAATTCATCGCCGCCGGTTCTGAGGTCGTTACGACGAACAGCTATGCGCTCGTGCCTTTTCATATCGGCGAGGATCGGTTCTGGAAGGAAGGGCCGGCGCTGATCCGTCTCGCCGGTCGCTTAGCGCGCGAGGCGGCTGATTCCGTCACGGATCAGAAGGTGCTGGTCGCCGGTTCGCTGCCGCCGATCTTCGGTTCATACGAGCCGCAGAACTTTCAGCCTTCGCGAGTGCAGGATTATCTCGAAGTGCTTGTCGAAAACCTTTCTCCCTTCGTCGATATATGGCTCGGCGAGACGTTGAGCCTGATCGCCGAGGCAGAGGCTGTCCGCAAGGCGGTGGCGACGTCAGGCAAGCCGTTCTGGATTTCCTTCACATTGGCGGATGACGAGGCAGCCATAAGGGGCGGCGAGCCGAAGCTTCGCTCCGAAGAAAGGGTCGAGGAGGCGGCATCCTGGGCGGCTTCATCGGGCGCCGAAGCCCTCCTGTTCAATTGCAGCAAGCCCGAGGTCATGCAGGCGGCGGTGGAGACAGCGGCGCGCGTCTTCCGGAAGACGGACGCTCATATCGAAATCGGCGTCTATGCCAATGCCTTCGAAGGGGAGCAAGGCGAGGCAGCCGCCAATGAAGGCCTGCACGAGACCCGCGCCGATCTGAATGACGACGCCTATTCGCGCTATGCCTGCTCCTGGGCCGAGGCCGGCGCGACCATCATCGGCGGCTGCTGCGGCATTGGCGCCGCCCATATCCATCGACTCAAGAAGACGCTTTTGGGTTAAAGCGGCACGTCGGGAACTCGGCTATTTCGCAATGGTCATTTGGCGTTCGACGCTGTCTTCTGGAGTTCGAGGAGAAGCTCGATCAATTTCGGGGCCATCTCCCTTATTTCCGAAAGGTGGACGGCGCTCAGTCGCGTCAGAAGCTCATCCGCCTTATCAGTGAGCAGAATGGTCTGGCGGCGCCGGTCGGCCGGATCGGTATGACGTTCGACCAGTCCCGCATCCGACAGCCGCCCGACAAGTTCGGTCGCCGTATGCGGCGCGATCATCAGCCGCTCGGCCAGCATGCCGATGGTCATGGCATCGCCCCGTTGTCCCCTGATCGCCAAAAGGGCCTGGTGCTGCTGCGCGGGCAGTCCCTCCGACTGGGCGGCCGAAGCGCTGAAGTCCATGAATTGGCGAAGCGCAAATCGGAGATCGGCGAGAGCCTCGTAGTCCTCCTGTCTCAGCGGCGCGGTCTTCTTCAAAGCTCTTCTCCTCTGCCGCAACGGCTGCCAGGGTCAGGAGCCATTCCGCCATCTCGAATAGATGGGCACCCGACAGCCGGTCAAGTGAAGCATCCCATGAGACATTTTCGCCTTCATGCTTTCACCCATTGATTTATATCGTATCACGATATATTGACGCGCCTCAAGCGTATCCATTTCCGGCGTAGCAGAGGCTTCCATGGCGCAGCATCCACCAAACAACCGGCCGCACGATTTCACCGGCGGCCTTTCCCGGCGCGAGGCCGGCGACTTCACCACCGACCGGCGGGTCCTCCTCCTGGTCGGCATGTCCATCATTGTCGGCACCGCCGGCGCATTTGCTGCCTGGTGTCTCGTCAGCCTCATCGCGCTGGTGACGAATGTCATCTGGTTCGGTGAGATCGGCATCCAGCCCGCCTCTCTGGCTGCCGTTCCGCGTTCGCTGTGGGTGGTGCTGGTTCCGCCGCTCGGCGGTCTCGTCATCGGACTGATGGCCCGCTTCGGATCGGAGAAGATCCGCGGCCACGGCATCCCCGAGGCCATCGAGGCCATCCTGATCGGCGGCAGCCGGATGTCGCCGAAGGTCGCGGTCCTGAAGCCGCTGTCGTCGGCAATCTCCATCGGAACCGGCGGCCCGTTCGGCGCCGAGGGGCCGATCATCATGACGGGCGGTGCGATCGGATCGCTTTTCGCACAATTCTTTCACATGAGTGCGGCCGAGCGGAAGACGCTGCTTGTCGCCGGCGCGGCTGCAGGCATGACGGCCATCTTCGGTTCGCCGATCGCTGCGGTCATGCTGGCGGTCGAACTGCTGTTGTTCGAATGGAAGCCGCGCAGCTTCATTCCCGTCGCCGTTGCCGCCTGCGTGTCGATCTGCTGGCGTCCGCTGCTGTTCGGCACTGGCCCACTGTTCCCGACCCATTTCCAGGTGATCTTGCCCTGGTGGGGGATTTTCGCCTGCGCGGCGATGGGCATCATCTCAGGTCTGCAATCGGGATTGCTGACGACGCTGCTCTACCGGATCGAGGACCTGTTCGAGGCCCTGCCGATCCACTGGATGTGGTGGCCGATGCTTGGCGGTCTCGTCATCGGTCTCGGCGGCCTGATCGAACCGCGGGCAATGGGCGTCGGTTACGACATCATCGATGGCTTGCTCAACAACCGGCTGCTCGCCCCGGCTGTCATGTCGATCCTGCTGGTGAAGACCGTCATCTGGTTGTTTGCCCTGTCGTCGGGCACTTCGGGCGGCGTGCTTGCGCCGCTTCTCATCTTCGGCGGTGCTCTCGGATGGCTGGTCGGCCTTGTCATGCCGGGCAACGATCCCGGCTTCTGGGCGCTGCTCGGAATGGCGGCGATGATGGGTGGAACCATGCGCGCGCCGCTGACGGGCACTTTCTTTGCAATGGAGATCACCGGCGACGTCAGCACGCTCGTTCCGCTGCTTGCCGCAACCGTGGTGGCCTATGCCGTCACCGTCCTGCTGCTGCGCCGCTCGATCCTCACGGAGAAGATCGCCCGCCGCGGTCAGCACATCACCCGCGAATATGGCGTCGACCCGTTCGAACTATCCCGAGCAAGGGAGATCATGATCAGCGATGTCGACACCCTTCCAGTCGCCATGACGGTGGGAGAAGCGTGCGATTTCTTCGCCTCTCAGCAGAAAACGCACCGGATCTATCCGGTGGTCGATGCGACAGGCAGGCTGGCCGGCGTCGTATCGAGAGCCGACGCTCTGCTCTGGCAGGGGAATCCGGACCTCGCCAGTCAGACGCTCGCGGAAAACGTGACGGATGATTCCGTTCCGGTGGGGCATCCTGACGATACGGTCGCATTCATCGCCGATCTGATGCTGTCGACGGGCGACGGATGCATTCCGATCGTCGATCCGGCCTCAGGGAAATTGTGCGGCCTGATCGCCCGTAAGGATCTGCTGCGGCTGCGCAGTTCCTACAGGTCGGCCGAGCTGGATCGGCGCCCGTATCTCACCGCCGGAGCGAGGAGCAAGTCGCGATAGCGGTCCGCGGGCGTCCTCCGCATCGCTACTGCTATTGCCGCGCGGCCCGCATGGATCAGGTCTCATGCGGCGCGCGCTGACGATTGAAGACTTCAGTGCAGTCCGAACAGGTTCAGCAACTCTTCGCGGTGTCGAACGAATTCCGGTGCGCTGCGGTCGCGGGGACGGGGCAGGTCGATTTCGATCAGACGCGGCTCGCCGCCCTTTTCCCGCGGCAGGATGAGGATCCGGTCGGCCAGGTAGATCGCTTCCTCGAGATCGTGGGTGACGAGGATGGTCGTCACATCCTCATCGCGCCAGATCCGTGCGAGTTCCTGCTGCATGCCGATCTTGGTCATCGCGTCGAGCGCGCCGAGCGGTTCGTCGAGCAGCAGGATCTCGGGCTGGACGGCCAGAGCCCGGGCGATGCCGACGCGCTGGGCCATGCCGCCCGACAGCTGGCGGGGATAGGCCGCCTCGAATTGCTGCAGGCCGACGAGCTTGACATAATGGCGCGCGCGCCCCCTCGCCTGCTCACGCGACAGACCGCTTGTTTCCAGCCCGAAGGCCACATTGTCGAGCACGGTCAGCCAGGGCAGAAGGCGCGGTTCCTGGAAGATGACGGCGCGCTCTGTGCCCACACCGCGTATCGCCTGGCCATCGACGAGGACCTCGCCGGTATCGGAATCCTCAAGGCCGGCCAGAACTCTGAGCAAGGTCGTCTTGCCCGAGCCGCTGGCGCCGACGATGGCGAGGCTTTCACCGGAGCGGACGTGGAGGTTGATATCCCTGAGAACCTGCAGCGGTGCCCCGTTCAACCTGTAGGATTTGGAAAGGTGACGGATCGTCACCTCCCCGCGACGCGTGTCCTCGGCGATGCTCATCACCATTCCTCAGTTGCTTGCCGGCTTGGCGTCGGCGGTCAAGAGGATGTCCTTGGCCGCCAGCTGGCCTTGCTTCAGCTTGCCTTCGCGAACCAGCACGTCGATCCAGAACTGGATATCGCGCTCGACCGGCAAACCGCCGGCGCGCACGCCATAGCCGCGGAAGTACTGTGCGATATCAGCATTCTCACCCCGCTCACCGAGCGCCTTGGCCAGGATCTTCTTGGTTTCTTCCGGATGCTCGCGGGCGTAGTCGAGAGCGCGAGCCGACTGCTCCACGAAAATCTTCGCAGCTTCAGGATGCTCGCGAGCGAAATCACGGCGCAGGACCACGAAGCCCCCGGCTATGTCTCCAAGCACGTCGGTATCGTCGAAAATCGGACGCAGGCCGCCATTCTTCAGCGCAGCCCCCTCGAAGGTCGTCTGCCAGTAGCCGAAGGCGGCAATATCGACCTGCTTGGAGCGCAGCACCTGCTCGAGCTGCGGCCCGGGAACGACAAGCTGATTGGCTGCATCCGCCGGCAGGCCGACGGAATGCAAGGCTTCGCGGATGGTATAATCGAGATGGGCGCCGAGCGTATTGACGGCGATGCTCTTGCCGGCAATGTCCTTGATATTTTTGATCGGGCTGTCTTCGAGCACGTAGAAGGTCGACTGGACCTCGTCATTGATGCCATTTGAGGGATAGGCGGCGACAAAATCGTTGCCGCCGATGATCGAATTCAGGACGGCGGAAGTTGCGGCGCTGCCGATCTCGACATCACCCGATGCCAGAGCGATCAGCGAGGCCGGGCCGCCCTGGGCGTAGCCGACATTTTCCAGCGTGATGCCCGTTCCGTCGAAATAGCCGAGTTCGGCGGCGAGTTCATGGGCGGCAAGACCACCCTGGCTGGCGAGATAGCGCAGCTTAACCGTATCGGTGGCTGCGGCCGGCGTGGCAAGGCCGAGAGCGATCGCTGCCGGTAGGAGGAGGTTGCGGGGATGGAACGTCATGTGGTGGGTCCTTTCGGAAGAGGAAAATCGGTGAAGCAGATCAGCGGCTCGGCTGAGACCAGCGGCAGAGACGGCGCTGCAGCAAAACGAGCAAGGCATTGGCGGCAAGCCCCAGGAAGGCGAGCAGAAGGATCGCCGCAAACATCAGCGGGATCTGGAAATTGTACTGGGCGTTCATGACCTGGAAGCCGATGCCCTTGTTGGCGCCGATCATCTCGGCGGCAATCAGGAGAAGAAGTGCCGTCGTCGCCGAGAGACGCAGGCCGACGAAGATTGCCGGCACCGACGCCGGCAGGATGACGCGGCGGAAGATGGTCAGCGGTCCGGCGCCATAGGTCCGCGCCATCTCGATGAGCTTCTTGTCCACTTCCTTGACGCCGCCGATCGTGGCGAGCAGCACCGGAAACAGTGTGGCCCAGAAGATCACGAAGATCTTGGATGTTTCGCCGAGGCCGAGCAGCAGGATGAAGATCGGATAGAGCGCGAGCGCCGAGGTCTGGCGAAAGAGCTGCAGGATCGGGTCGAGCGCCTGTTCGACCGCACGAATCTGGCCCATGAACAGGCCGAGCGGAATGCCGATCACGACGGCAAAGGCGAAGGCGGTTCCGGATCGCTGCAGACTGATGGCGATGTCATCCAGCAGCGCGCCGTTGGCCAGATTGGTCCAAAGAGCGGACAGGATGACGTCCAAAGGCGGGAAGATGGCGGGATTGACCCAGCCCCTGGTGCTCGACACCTGCCAGAACACGAGGAAGCCGATGAGAAGGCCGTAGCGCGGCAAAAGCGATGCGAGCACCCCGCGCAGATGCGAGGCGAGTGTGGAAAAATTGCTTTCACTGCTTTTCAGGCGGCCGAAGCTTCTCGGAAGAACCTGGTTGATTTCATAGGACATCGACCGCTCCTCACTCTGCTGCCTGGAGAGCTGCACGTCCTGCAGCCCATCGATTGGTCGGGAAAGGCAGGCCGAGGTTTTCGCGAAGCGTCTTGCCCTCATAGGCCGTCCGGAACAGGCCGCGACGCTGCAGTTCCGGGATGACCAGATCGACGAAATCGTCGAGCGCCGTCGGCAGCCAGGGCGGCAGAATGTTGAAGCCGTCGGCAGCTTCGTTCTCGAACCATTTTTGCAGCGTATCGGCGATCTGTTCGGGCGTTCCGACGATGGTGTAGTGACCGCGGGCAGACGCGATCCACTGATAGAGTTGGCGAATGGTGAAGTTGTTTTCGTCGGCGATCTGGCGGATGAGCGCCTGGCGGCTCTTCATGCCTTCCGTCGGCGGCGCCGGCGGAAGAGGGCCGTCGAGGTCATAACCGTGCAGGTCGAGCGTGCCGCCGGTCAGACCATTAAGGAGGCCGATCCCGTCCTCTTCGACGATGAGCGAGGTCAGACGGTCGTATTTCTCGCGCGCCTCCGCCTCGGTCCTGCCGACGAAAGCGGATACGCCGGGCATGACGAGGATGTGATCGGGATTTCGGCCGAGACCACGGGCGCGTGCCTTGATGTCCCGGTAGAACTCCTGGGCGGTTTCGATATGCTGATGGGCGGTGAAGATGACTTCGGCCGTTGCTGCGGCGAGCCCGCGTCCGTCTTCGGATTGGCCGGCCTGGACGATGACGGGATGCCCCTGCGGCGATCGCGACACGTTGAGTGGACCGCGCACGCTGAAATGTTCGCCGCGATGGTCGGTGTCGTGCAGCTTCGCCGGATCGAAGAACACGCCGGATTGCTTGTCCCGGATGAACGCGTCGTCCTCGAAGCTTTCCCAGAGTTTGCGGACAACGTCGACGTGCTCGGCGGCGCGGCGATATCGTTCGGCATGCGGAAGCTGCGTGTCGCGATTGAAGTTTTGCGCCGTCAGGTCGCCCGTCGTGGTCACGACATTCCAGCCGGCGCGGCCCTCCGAGATCAGGTCCAGCGAGGCGAACTTGCGGGCAGTCGTATAGGGCTCTTCGTAGGTGGTCGAGGACGTGGCGATAAAGCCGAGATGGGTGGTGAAGGGCGCAAGGGCGGAGAACAGCGTCACAGGTTCGAAGCCGGCGACGCGGGCATTGCCGCCTTCGCGTGCTCCACCGAAACCGACAGCCAGTCCGTCGGCCAGGAAATAGGCATCGAAGAGCCCGCGCTCTGCCGTCAAGGCGAGACGCTTGTGAAACTCGAAACTGGTCGCGCCGTCGGCCGGCTGGTCGGGATGCCGCCATGAGGCAACATGCTGTCCGCCGCCGGGAAGAAATGCCCCAAGTCTGATTTTCCGTGTCATTTCGTGTCCTCTCCGTTTGTCGTCAACAGCTCGGCCTTCCCCAAGGCCAAGTATAAAATTGGCTGTTGGACTGCTAAAATACGTTCTCTATTAATTTTATAGAGAAACTTAATTTCATAGTTTCGGCGGAAGAGTGAATAGATTTCCCGGATTGGCGTGAAATCGGAAATCAACGATCGGGGCGGCTACTTCGGGATATGCGAGCGCAGGCTGGCAGACGGGGTCTACAGGCGTGGCGAAGAGCCCGGCTGAGACGAAATTAGGATTGGTCTTCTTAGTGTCCTGGGCTCGCTGCAACACCGCCGGAGCGAGCATGACCCGATTTGACGAGGGTGCAAAGGAACGCCGGCTTACGCACACGCGCCCGTGCCATCGGACATCAATGCCTTGATGTGCTCAGGGCTTCAGCCTCATTTTGGCCGGGTCGGGGCATGGTCGAGGCCGGCGGCGGCCTTCTTCAGGCAGTCGAGGTAGCGGTCGCGGTTGGCAATGCCATCGTCACGCGGGGTGACGAGGCAGAGCGTTGCGGCGGCATGACCTTCCTCGCCCCGCACCGGTACGGCAAAACAGTGGGTGAAGCTGTCGACGATGCTGTTGAAGGTGAAGAGACCTTCACGCTCGGCCTGGCGCACCTCGGCGATGAAGCTTTGCGGCTCTAGCCATTCGCCGTTCGGCAGGCGGAAATCCTGCGGCGGAATGAAGTTCAGGATCTCCTGATCCGACAGATGCGCGACGAGCAGGCGGCCCGACGCCGTCCACGGGATCGGCACCGACTGCCCGACATCCGTCGAAATGCGGAAGGGGCGCGCGCCTTCGCGCATGCGAACGACGGTGTATCTGTTTCCATCCAGCATGCAGAACTGCGCTGTCTCCCGCGTCTCGTCGGCAAGCTGTTCCAGGGTCGCCTCGCATTCGCGGGTGAAATCGAAATGGTTCTCATAGGCTGCGCCGAGGAAATACAGCTTGCGGCCGAGATAGACACGCCCCTCGCCGCCGGTGAATTCCAGGATGCCATTCTGCAGCAGCAGGTTGACGAGCTCGTAAACCGACGAGCGCGGCGCGCCGATCTGCGCGGCGATTTCGTTCGGCTTCAGGGCCTGCCGTTTCTGGCGCAGGAAATCGAGGATCTCGAAGGCGCGGTCGAGCCCTCGGGCGCGTTTGCCGGCTGCTTCGTCCTGAACTGCATCCATTGCTGTCGATCCTTTTTTGTCCGGCCAAGCTTTTCAAGCCGTCTGCCGCATCTGTCAATCGATCCCGTCATTCCCAGCGAATGAAATTTTTGCACCCCTCTTGCGAGGTGAAAAAATCGGCATAAGATCGCCTCGTCCGGTATATAGATCACATGTACATTATATTGGACATAGATGGCAAGCGGTCAACGCTGCCGCACACGAAAAGGGGAACGACATGAAGAATTTTGAAAACGGCATTTCCGCTTCGCTGCGCCGCCACCTTCTCGCCGGTGCTGCCGCCGCTGCGGCACTCCTCGTCTTTTCGGCCGGCACGGCCTCGGCCGCGGCCAATTGCATCAAGGGTGACAGGAAGGCGCCCTATACGATCGGCTGGGCGAACATCTATTCGGTGCCGACCTGGATGAAGCAGACCGAAGGCACCATCACGGCTGAAGTGGAGGAGCTGAAGAAGGCGGGCCTTGTGAAGGACCTGATGATCACGGACGCGCAGGGCAACGCCCAGACGCAGATCCAGCATATCCAGTCGATGATCGACGCCAATGTCGACGCCATCGTCGTGATCGCCGGCTCCTCCAACGCGCTTGACCGCGTCATATCAGATGCCTGCGACAAGGGCATCGCCGTCGTGAATTTCGACAGCCTTGTCAACACCGACAAGGTGACGGCGAAGATCAACACCGATTCCAACGAATGGGGCGCGACCGCGGCAAAGTGGATGGTCAGCCAGCTCGGCGGCAAGGGCAAGATCATCATCATGAACGGCCCGGCCGGCATTTCGGTGAGCGACGACCGCCGCAAGGGCGCCCAGCCGGTCCTCGATGCCAATCCCGGCCTCCAGGTGATCACCGAGACGAACACGGAATATAACGTCGCCCCGGCACAGGAAGCGATGACCAGCCTGCTCTTCGCCAATCCCGAAATCGACGGCGTGCTGTCGCTCGGCGGCGCGCTATCGGCCGGCTCGGTGCTGGCCTTCGAGCGCCAGGGCCGCGACCAGGTGCCGACGACAGGCGAAAACGCCAGGCAGTTCCTGGAACTCTGGAAGGAGAAGGGACTGAAGGGCTGGGCCACCATGCAGCCCAACTGGCTCGGCGCGCTTTCCGTTTACACCGCCGTGCAGGCGCTGGAAGGCAAGGACGTTCCGGCCTTCGTCAAAGTGCCGCTGCCTGTCATCGACGACAGCACGATCGGCAGCTATCTCGCCCGCGCCGACAAATTCCCGGCTGACGGCTATATCTACTCGGACTACGACAAGGCGCTCTTCGACAAGCTGCTTGCCACCAAGTAATCCGCCCAAGTAACTCGGGTTGAGGAAAGCCGTCATGACGGAAGAAAGACCCCTGCTGGAAGCCCGGCAGGTGTTCAGGGGATTTTTCGGCAATCCCGTTTTGAAGGGCGTCGATATCGCCCTTCTGCCGGGCAGGGTTCACGCCCTGCTCGGCGAAAACGGCGCCGGCAAGTCCACGCTGATCAACCTCCTGTCCGGTGCTCTCCAGCCGGACGGCGGTTCCATCCTCGTCGACGGCAAGCCGGTCGAACGCTTCAGCCCGGCGGCTGCGCGCTCGGCGGGTATTGCCGTCGTTCAGCAGGAGCTGAGCCTCACGGCCAGTCTCTCGATTGCCGAAAACATCGGGCTCGGCGCATTTCCGCGCCGGTTCGGTCTCATCGATTACAGAGCGCTCCATCGCGGCGTTCGACACGTTTGCGACATGGTGGGGCTTACCGAGCCGCTCGACATGCCGGTCGCCGACCTCGCGCTCGGCCGCCGTCAGATGGTGGAGATCGCCAAGGCGCTATTCCGCAAGCCGCGTGTGCTGATCCTGGACGAACCGACCTCATCGCTTTCCGCGCACGAAGCCGGCATCCTTGCCCGCCTGATCGAGACGCTCAAGCACCGCGGCACGGCACTTCTCTATATTTCACACCGCCTCAACGAGGTGCAGGCGCTCTGCTCGCACGTCACGGTGCTGAAGGACGGCCTGGTCACCGCCGACCAGTCGTTGTCCGGCATCGACGGCGAAGGCCTGGTGCGCCTGATGGTCGGCCGCGAGACCGGCGACCTGTTCCCGCCGCGCTCCGTCACCGCACCCGGGGCGATGCGCATCAGCATCGAAGGCTTTTCCGCCGGCATGGTGCGTGACGTCAGCTTCTCCGCCCGCGCCGGCGAGATCGTCGGCATCGGCGGGCTCGTGGGGCAAGGGCAGGAAGACTTGCTGCTCGGCCTCTACGGCGCGATTCCAGCCTCCGCCGCTCGGGCGGAGGTATCCGGCAAACCCGCCCTGCCCGCCCATGTCGGCGAGGCGAATGCCGCCGGCATCGTCTATGTCCCGGCCGACCGCAAGCATGAGGGGCTGGTGCTGCCCCATTCCATCGCCTCCAATCTCATCCTGCCCTCGCTCGGACGGCTCGCCCGCAAAGGGCTGCGCGACCGGCCGGCGGAAACCGGCCTGGTCGCCGATCTGGCGCGCCGGCTGACGATCAAGGGCGATACGGCCCGCCCGGTGCAGGCGCTTTCCGGCGGCAACCAGCAGAAGGTGGCGCTCGCCAAATGGCTGCCGCTCGATCCCTCCGTTCTGCTCCTCAACGATCCGACCCGCGGCGTCGACATCGAGACCAAGCGGGAAATCTACCTGATGCTCCGCGCCTTCGCCGCCGAGGGGCGGCTCGTCATCCTGGCTAGCTCCGATACGCCGGAGCTCGTGCATCTCTGCGACCGTGTCGTGGTTCTGCGCGAGGGGCGCATCGCGGCCGTGCTGTCGCAAGATGAAATCAGCGAAGGAGCGATCGTCGGCGCGGCGATGGGCGTCACCACCACGACGCAGGGAGAGGCGGCATGAGCACAAGTTCGTCATCCCGGCTCTACGGCGCGATCCAGCTTCGCCGCAACCGCGGCCTTGCCGGCCTCTATCTGGTTGTCGCCGCCTTTCTCATTCTCTATGCGCTGCTCTTTCCCGGCATCCTTTCGATCGGCGGCTTCTCCAAGTTCACGCAGAACTGGTTCCCGCTCGCACTCGTCACCATGGCGCAGGCGCTGCTCATGCTGAACGGCGGCATTACGCTGGCGATCGGCCCGCTCGTCAGTCTTGGAGCGGTGATCGCCGCGACGACGATGGAAGGAGCGCTCGGCGTGCCGGGAGGCATTCTTGCGGTCTCGCTTGCCGGTCTTTCGATCGGCGCCGTCATCGGCGCCATCGTCACATATCTGAGGCTGCCTGCAATCATCGTCACGCTTGCCGGCTCTTTCATCATCGGCGGGGTCGCACTCATCCTGCTGCCGCGGCCGGGTGGGTTCATTCCCGATTGGCTGTCGACGGTATTGGCCGGCCACACGCCCGTCGCCTTCCTGCTGCTCATTGTGATCCTCGTACTCTGGAAGGCCTTTCTCGCAACGCCGCTCGGCCTCGGCATCTACGCGGCCGGCGACAATCCGGTCGGCGCGTTCCGCTCCGGCGTCCCGGTCGAACGGGTGAAGGTCGCAGCCTTCGCCCTGTCCGGCCTTCTCGCAGCCCTGACCGGTCTCTTCGTTGCTGCGCAGACCGGCTCGGGTGATCCCGTCATCGGCACGCCCTTCACGCTGAACTCGATCGCCGCCGCCGTGCTCGGCGGCGTGGGTTTCCTCGGCGGCAAGGGCACGATGCGCGGCGCGATCTGCGGCAGCCTGCTGCTCTCGGTGATGATCAACGTCATGTTCTTCCTGGGCTTTCCGCCGGTCGCCCAATATGTCGCTCAAGGGTTGATCATCGTCGGCGCAGTCGCCGTTCCGGAACTTCTTGGGGCTTGGAGGGCAAGGCGATGAACATCATCAGGTCCGTGTTCCGCAATCCATCGCTGCTGACCTTCCTTCTGGTCGCGCTCGTCTGGATCGCCGCCAGCGTCTCGCTGCGTGGTTTCGGCGCCTATGGCCACCTGCGCTACCTGCTCGAACTCGCCGCGGTGATAGGCATCGCGGCCGCCGGCCAGACGCTCGTCATCCTGATGGGCGGCATCGATCTCTCCGTCGGCGCGGTCATCACCGTCACGGCGATCCTGCTGCCGCTGATTTCGCCCGCCTGGGATCCGACCGGCCTCGCCGGCATCGCGGCGGCCCTTGCCATCGCCACCGGCATCGGCCTGATGAACGGCGCCGGTGCTGCCTATCTTCGCGTGCCGCCGATCATCATGACGCTTGCCATGGCGACCTTCCTGCAGGGCCTGCTCGTCATCGTCGCCGGCGGCAGCGCGGTCACCGTCAGCAACCCGGCGGTCATTCTACTCGGGCAGGCGCGGCCGTTCGGCATTCCCTCGGGCATCATTCTGTGGCTCGTCGTCTCGATCGTCGTCCTGCTGCTCGTCCACCGCATGCCGATCGGCGCGCGTTTCCTGGCGCTTGGGGCGAACCCGCTGGCGGCCCGGCTTTCCGGCGTCAGCGTCACCCGCAACACGCTGATCGTCCATACGCTGTCCGGCTTTTTCGCAGGGCTTGCCGGCATTCTCCTGCTGGGCATGAACCGGCAAGGGTATGTCGGCATCGGCGACCCCTATCTGCTGACCTCGATCGCCGCCGTCGTGCTCGGCGGCACCTCCATCCTCGGCGGCCGCGGCACCTATGCCGGGACCATTCCGGGAGCAATCCTGCTCGTCACGACGACGGCGCTGATCACGGTCGTCAACGCCTCGCCCGGCTGGCGCTCGATCATGTTCGGCACGCTGATCCTTGCCCTTCTGCTCGTTTCCGGCCGCGAGGCGCGCCGATGACGGAACTCTATGACGGGCCGGTGATCGACCCGCACCATCACCTCTGGGACCTTAGCCTGCAACGCCATCCCTGGCTGCAGAAGGCCAGGGCTTCCGGCGAAGAGATGGTTTTCGGAAGCCTCGCGCCGATCCTGCGCGACTATGGCATCGACGATTATCGCGCCGATGCTGCCCGCCAGAACGTGGTTGCAACGGTGCATGTGGAAGCCGGCTGGTCCGTTGCCTACACATTGGAAGAGAGCCGCTGGCTGGATGGCCTCGACCGCAGCTCTGGCGTGGCGCACCGTTATATCGCGCGCGTGCCTCTCGATGGGCCGGACGCTATGCGCCGGCTCGAGGCGGAAGCGGCAAACCCGAATGTCGTCGGCATCCGTGATATTTTGAGCTGGCATCCGGACGCGGCGAAGAGTTTTGCTTCGCGCCCGAACCGCATGGGCGATCCCACCTGGCGGGCGGGGCTTGTCCATGCCACCCGGCTCGGGCTGGTCTTCGACCTGATGCTTTATCCCTGGCAGATGCATGAGGCGCTCGAACTGGCGCGCGCTTTTCCGGAAACGCTTTTCGTGCTTAACCACGGCGGTAGCCCGGCTGACCGGACGGAGGACGGCATGGCGCTCTGGCGCCGCGGCCTGCGGGCGCTCGGCAACGAGCCGAATCTGCGCCTGAAGATCTCCGACCTTGTCGCCTACGACAACGCGTGGACGCTCGAAAGCCTGCGGCCAGTGATCGAGCATTGCCTCGAGTGTTTCGGTCCGGCGCGCGCCATGTTCGCGAGCGACTTTCCGGTCGCGGGCCTGCATGCCTCTTTCGACGAGGTCTACCAGGTTTTTCGCACGGTCGCCGCGCAGCTGTCTTACGACGAGCAGCGCGCCCTGTTCTTTGCCACCGCCAACGACACCTATCGCGTCGGTATCGCCGACCCGGCCGAGATCAGGAGTGGCTGCCATGTCTGACCTTCATATCACAACGGAAAACGTGTTGATCGACGAGCGGGTGCGCGGTTTTCCGCCGGGCAATCCGCCGCTCCCGCTTGATGCCATCGGCAAGCAGGGATGGAAGCCCTATGATGGCAGGATGGCCCTGCCGCTGATCTCGCTCGACCGGCAGGCTTTCTCCGGCAATGTCGAACTGATGATGGCCTATGTGAAGAGCCACGGCGCCGAGATCGCGCCGCACGCCAAGACACCGATGTCGACGGCGCTGGCGGAGGCACTTCTGGCGGCAGGCGCCTGGGGCACGACGGTCGCCGATATCCGCCAGGCCGCCGTCCTGCTCAAGGCGGGACAACGCCGGCTGATCCTCGCCAACGAAATCGGCGGGGCCGCCGCTGCCTGCCGGCTCGCGGCCCTGCTTGGCCACTATCCCGATGCCGAACTCCACATCTTCGTGGATTCGACAGCGCTCGTCGATGCTCTCCGTACCGCATGGCAGGAGCGTGCCGATCTGCCGCCCCTCGGCCTGCTGGTGGAGTTCGGCGCCGGCCGCGCCGGTGCCCGCGGCGTCGACGCCGCCGAGGCAATTCTCGAGGCGATCCTTGCCGCGGAGACGCCGGCCTTCCGGCTGACCGGCATCGCCGCCTATGAGGGGGCGGCGGCGACCGCCGATGCGCAAGAGACGATGCGTCGCATCGACGCGCTGATGGCGGTGACATCAGATTTCCTGCCGAAGCTGCGCGCCCGCATCGGCGACGAGCGGCCGCTCCTGGTCACCGCCGGCGGCTCGGTGTTTTTCGATGTGGTGATTGCCAGGCTTTCCGCCGCCATCGCGGCCGATCCCGCCTGCCGGCTGGTGCTGCGCAGCGGCGCGATCTTCTTCCACGATCACGGCATTTACGAGCGCGGCCTTGCCGGCCTCGATGCACGCGGCGGTTTCCGCATCGGCGGCGAGACGATCTCGGCAGCCGCAGCTTTCCGTCCGGCGCTGCGGGTCTGGGCTGAGGTCCTGTCGCGGCCGGAGGCGCGGCTTGCGATCTGCGGCATGGGCATGCGCGACGTGGCGATGGACCAGGGCCTGCCGCGGCCGTTGGTGCTCTATCGCAATGGGGCCTATTTTGCCGATCTCGAAAGCGCTGAAGTGTTTCGGCTCAACGATCAGCACGCTTTCGTGGCCCTTGCCGACGGCGGCGACGTCGCGGTCGGCGACGTTATCGAGTACGGCATCTCGCATCCCTGCACCTGCCTTGACCGGCATGCCATCCTCTACGGCCTCGACCCGGACCATTCGGTGACCGCGGCCTATCTGACCAGCTTCGGCTGACCTCTCCCTCCAAAAGCAAGAAAAGGAAAACCCGCTTATGATCCAGCGTTATCAGAAAGGTTCGCGTATGAGCCAAGCCGTCAGCTACGGCGGTCTCGTCTATATTGCCGGCCAGGTCGCGGAAAATCGCAAGGCTGATATCGAGGATCAGACCCGCGACGTGCTCGGCAAGATCGACGCCCTCTTGAAGGAAGCCGGTATCGATCGCTCGCGCCTCATCGCCGTCAACGTCTTTCTGCCGGCGATCGTCGATTTCGAGGCGATGAACAGCGTCTATGATGACTGGATCGATATCGAAAACCCGCCGGCCCGCGCCTGCACCGAAGCACGTCTGGCCGATCCCGATCTGCGCGTCGAAATGACCGCGATCGCCGCCCTTTGACGGCATCGCAACCGTCCGCACTGGAGGCATCATGCATAGCGGTCTCGTCAATCCGATCGACTTTTTGCGCGAGGGCCGGCAGGCCGGCCACCTCGCCATTCCCTATTCGATCGACCGGTCGCCCTATTATCAGATCCGCATTCCGATCCTTCGCCTGAAAAATGGCGAGGGGCCGTCTTTGCTGCTGATGGCCGGCAACCATGGCGACGAGTATGAGGGCGAACTCCAGCTCGGCCGGCTGATGCGGCTGCTGGATGTCGCCGAAATCCGCGGCGCCGTCACCATCCTGCCGATGGCGAACCTGCCGGCGGTGATGGCGGCCAAGCGCTGCTCGCCCTTCGACGGCGGCAATCTCAATCGGGCGTTTCCCGGCGATCCCAGCGGCTCGCCGACGGCGCGCCTCGCGCATTTCCTCGAACACGAACTCTTTCCGCGCCATGACGTCGTGCTCGACCTGCATTCGGGCGGCACCTCCATGGCGCACCTGCCCTGCACGCTGATCGAGCGGCAGGCCGATACCGCGCGCTTCGAACGGTCCGTTTCGCTGATGCGCGCCATGGGGGCGGCGCATGCCTTCATCGCCGACAACGGGCCGACCGCACCGACATCGATGGGGGCTGCGGCAAGGGCTGGAACCATCGGTCTTTCCGGCGAGTTCGGCGGCGGCGGCACCGTAACGCCTGAGACAATGGCCTTCACGGCGGCGGCGATCGACCGGCTGCTCGTCACACTCGGCATCGTGAAGCGTCCGGTCCTGTCACGCATGCCGCTCGCCGAGCCCGGACCGTTGCAACTGCTGTCGCTATCCCGGCACAGCCAGGGCATCTATGCGAACCGCAGAGGCTGGTTCGAGCCGGCCGCAGCCCTCGGCGCCATCGTTGCCGCCGGCGAGCTTGCCGGATGGTATCATGATCTGGAACGCCTGGAGCAGCCGGAGGAAGAGCTGCGCTTTGCCGAGAGCGGCATTGTCATTTCCCACCGGCTGCATTGCGACAGCCAGGCCGGCGACTGCCTGATCCAGGTCGCCGAACCGATCGCATCCTGAGGGGCGCTGATCTGCTCAAGCGATTGCGTCGACCGCTGCCTTGACCCAATCGAGGCGCTTTGCCGGTATCAGGCCGTAATTGTAGAAATTCACGCCGTCGGCGCCGGCATCGACGGCGGCCTTGGCGCGTGCAGCGAGCACCGCCGGCCCGCTGACCTCAGGATAGAAGACGCGCAGGCCCACCCCGAGGAACTTGCCCGGTCCGATTGCCGCCCGGCCGGTCCGGATGACATCGGCGACGGCATCCGGCTGCATGTCGTAGCAGCAGAGGATCGCCCCGTCGCAGAGCTTGCCGGCGGCTGCCAGATCGACACCGCCGAGCCAGCCGTCCTTCAGGTCGATGAGCACAATGCGTGTCGCCGGATCGGCGGCCGCCTTGATCTCGCCGATCAGGCTGGTCACCGGTTCGTTGCGCCAGGTGAGATAGGCATGCAGATCAGGATGGTCGCGAAAGGCATCGATGCCCGCTGCCGGGAAGTCCGGGAACTGCCGTGCCGGGACAGCTCGTTCGCAGAGTTCCGCGATGAAGCGCGCGACCGTTCCGCGCGCGCCCTCGACCGGCACGCCGGCCTTTATGGCGCGCGCCGTGCAATGGTCGCAGAAGCAGAGCGACAGCAGGAAATCGTCTTCGGCGTTGAGCCCGACACCGTCTTTCTCGTGATGGTATTCATGGGCGAATCCCATGAAGTTCGGGCTCTCGAGTTCCACCATATCGGGCCGGTAGTTGGTCGTGATGTCGCGAACAAGGGTGACGGCATAGTCCCGCGCCGCCGGGCTGGAAGGGCAGAGATTGTAATAGTTGGGATTGCCGAAGGCGTTCCGCGTCACGTGATCGGGATGCAGCATGCCGAGGCGGCTATTGTGCAGGCAGACCGTCCAGCAGGAGACCTTGAGACCCGTCGCCTCGCGTTCCTTGACGAGCGCTTCCAGCATGTCGCCGCGCTCAGTGACATTCCCAGCCATCAGCGGCCGGATCAGCTTATCCCGCCACAGGCTTTCATCCGGCTGGAAGTAGACGGTCCCGTCCTCGGGGAAATAGGCCTTCTGCCGTGGGCTCCGCGGCTGGAGGAACCGGCCGGCGTGATAGGAGGTCGCCAGGCTGACCGTCGTCAGGCCCGCACGGCCGCGAAGCTCGGCGGCAAAGGCGTCGAGCCCCTGGTCCTGAATGTCCCAGGGGTAGGTCCACATGGAAAGATGCATGGCGTGCTCCCGTCGAGTCTGTCCATTTTATAGAACACGTGTCCATAATAGTGTCCAGACTGATCTTTGCGTGCAGGCGTCCGCAGTGTCGCGGGAGCATCCAGCCAAGTTGCTGTCCTTCAATCAAACGCGCGTTGATTGGCGGCATTCTCCTTGTAACGCGTGCGCGCCTGCTCGAGCCGCTCTGGGCCGCCGACCTGCGGAACGGCGACATCCCACCAGTGGCCACCTGCGTCGGTCCCGGGAACCGCATCGGTGTCGATCACCAGAACGCTCGGAATGTTGCGTTCCCGCGCCGCCACGATGCGTGCCTCGAGCTCGGCGATGGACCCTATCTTTTCGGCATGGGCGCCCATCGAGGCGGCATGCGCGACAAAGTCGATCTCGGGCTGCACGTCCACATCGCAGTCCTTGTACATGTTGTTGAACTCGGCGCCGCCGCACTCGATCTGGAGGCGGTTGATGCAGCCGTAACCGCGGTTGTCGGTCAACACGACGGTGAACGGCACCCGCCGCATGACGGCGGTTGCGATTTCCGAATTGGCCATCATGTAGGAGCCGTCGCCGACGAAGCAGATGACCTCCTTGTCAGGGCGAGCGAGCTTGATGCCCATGGCGCCCGCCACTTCGTACCCCATGCAGGAAAAACCATATTCCATGTGGTATCCGCCTCTGGCAGATTGCCAGAACACCTGCAGTGCGCCCGGCATGGTGCCGGCCGCGCACATGACCACGGAGTTTTCCGTCGCCATCCGCTGCACGGCGCCGATGACTTGCGCATCGGTGGGCAGGTTTCCAGGCCCGTCGGCTTCCGGCGCCGCCGTCACGCGCTCGACCGTTTTGTGCCAGTCGCTCCTGCTCCCGGCATCGACGCCAGGCCCGCGATACGCTTCGAGCGCCGCGGACAGGCGCGCCAGCGTGACCCTGGCATCGCCGACGCAGGGCAATGCCGAATGCTTGGTTGCGTCATATCCGGCAAGGTTGATCGAAGCGAGCCGGCGCGAGGGATTGCGGAAGAGCGTCCAGCTGCCTGTGGTGAAATCCTGGAAGCGCGTGCCGATGCCGATCACGAGGTCCGCCTCGGCGCAAAGCGCGTTGGCCGACGCCGATCCGGTCACACCAGGTGATCCGAAATTCAGCGGGTGCTCCCAGCTGTTGGCGCCCTTCCCGGCTTGCGTTTCGACAAATGGGATATGATGCTTTTCCGCGAATGCGGCAAGCTCGGCCTCGGCCTCAGAATAGATAACGCCGCCACCGGAAATGATCACCGGCCTGCGCGCCGCCCGGATGGCATCGGCAAGATCTGCGACCTCCCGCGGATCCGGTTCGGGACGGCGGATGCGCCACACCTTCGGTTTGAAAAATGCCTGAGGGTAGTCGTAGAGCTCTGCTTGCACATCCTGGCAGAAGGCGAGCGTAACGGGGCCGCAGCTGCCGGGATCGGTCATGACGGCCAGGGCGCGCGGCAAGCAAGTCAGGAGATGCTCGGGACGGGCGATCCGGTCGAAATAGGCTGAGACCGGCCGGAAGCAGTCATTGGCGCTGACGGTTCCGTCGTTCATATCCTCGATCTGCTGCAACACCGGCTCGGGGCGGCGATTGGCGAACACGTCGCCGGGTATGAAAAGCACGGGCAATCTGTTGACATGGGCAAGCGCGCAAGCCGTGACCATATTGGTGGCGCCGGGGCCGATCGAGGATGTCACGGCCTGGGCGCGCCGGCGCTTCAGCGTCTTCGCATAAGCGATCGCCGCATGCGCCATGGTCTGTTCGTTCTGGCCGCGCCATGTGGGAAGGGCGTCGCCAATCCCATGCAGCGCCTCTCCGATGCCGGCGACGTTGCCGTGACCGAAGATCGCCCAGACGCCTTCGATGAAGCGTTCGCCATCCTCGGTCATCTGGACCGAGAGCCATTTCATCATGGCCTGCGCGGCTGTCATTCGTACCGTTGTCATTCTGCTGCCTCCTGCACGCGCGCCCGCGCGCCGTCCCAGACCGTGCAAAGCCGGGAATATCGTTTCGCCATCTCTTCGACGGCCTCTTCATCACTGATCGAGCCCTCGAACCAGCCGCGGGCGACGGAGCCGAAGATTGTTCGGCCGACGGCAAATCCCTTGACGAGCGGGAAGCTTGCGGCAACTTCGAAGCTCGCCTTTAACACCTCCTCCGGCGCATCCAGGCCGAGGACGACGATCCCTCTTGTATGACGATCGTTTTCCTCGATGGCGGCACAGACCTGCGCCCAAGCTTCGGGCTCGTCCATCGGTTCGAGCTTCCACCAGTCGGGATAAATACCTTCGGCATAGAAGCGGCGGATCAGTGTCGCGGTTGTGTCCGTGGTGATGCTTGCGACCTTGGAAGGGATGACCTCGAGCAGGAATTCCAACTTGTTGCGGCGCGAGGCCACGTAAAGTCGCCGCACTTCCGCCAGCTGCTGGGCCCAGGTCGCATCGTCGTCATCGGGGTGGCAGAAGGAGAGCACCTTGACGACGTTCTCGCGCGCCCATTCCGAAAGCCCCCCGCAATCGGGACCGAGTGACGGCTCCAGGCTAAGCGGCCGAGACCCCGGCCATTCGCAGGGTCTGCCGATCCAAAGGCCGGTCCCGGAGGCAGCGTGGAGTGCGCGCCGGCCAATTCGGTCGTCGCAGAGGATTCCATAACCGGAACGCCCGTTCTGCACCTTGAGTGCCGCTTCAAGGCAAAGCTCCTTGAAGGCGCCGCCCTTCGACGGCGTGTAGCCCGCCATGCTTTCGAGCTGCATCCGGTGATCGAAGGCGAAGACTCGCATCTCGGACCAGTCGCCATGCCGGTTGGTCGACCAGTGTATCTGCTCCAGCGCCGGATCATTGCGCAGATCGGGGCGCGTCATGCCGCGCTCGAGGAAGAAATTCAGTTCCTGCAGCGACGGATATGCCGGCGTGCAGCCATGACGAGAGACGGCAAAAGCGCCGCAGGCATTGGCGTATCTGAGCGTGGTCGGCCAATCCTCGCCATCAAGCCAGCCTTTCAGCAGCCCGGCGAAAAAGCCGTCTCCGGCGCCGAGAACGTTGAAGACTTCGACCGGGAAACCCTCGCCCGAAATGCCCTCGTCCAGATTGTCCGGTATTGCATCTTCGAATGCGACCGCCCCTTTGGCGCCGCGTTTGCAGACGAGCGTCGCCGCAGTCACGGCGCGCACGGCCCGCAGTGCCGCTACGGTATCGGTCGTCCCGCCGGCGATGTGGAATTCTTCCTCCGTCCCGACAATCAAATCGAACAGATAAAGCGTCGTCTGGAGCTTTTCGGTCACCTTCCCGCTTGCCACATAGCGGCTTTCTCCCTCGCCATGGCCGGCCACCCCCCAAAGGTTTGGACGATAGTCGATGTCGAGAGCCGTCCTGGCGCCATGCTTGCGGGCAAAGCCGAGCGCCTTGAGCACGGCTGCTTCCGTGCGCGGATGGGAGAGGTGCGTTCCCGTCACCAGCACCGAACGGGCGCTGGAAACGAAAGCCTCATCGATATCCTGCTCGCAAAGCGCCATGTCGGCACAGTTTTCCCGATAGAATATCAGCGGGAAACGTTCCTCGTCCCGGATCCCGAGAATGACGAGTGCCGTCAGCCGCTCGGGATCGGTCACGACGCCTCTGCCGTCAACGCCATGCCGGGCAAGCTCCTCGCGAATGAACCGGCCCATATGCTCATCGCCAACCCGGGAGATCAGTGCCGACTTGAGGCCCAGTCGCGCCGTGCCGCAGGCAATGTTGGTCGGACTGCCGCCGATATATTTTTCGAAGGATCCCATATCCTCCAGCCGTCCTCCGACCTGCGCCCCATAGAGGTCGACGCCGGCGCGCCCGATCGTGATCACGTCCAATGTCTTGGTCATGTCGGTTTCCTCGCAATAGTATTGAATTCGGTCATGGTGATCGGGTTGGGCATCGTCGGCCTCTTCACAAGAAACGAACAATGCAAGGGAGCGCGGCCGAACGACCGCCCGCGCCTGTCCATCAGCGGCTGATCGTTGCCTGCAGCGCATCGATGGAGGATTGGATGCCGGCCTCGGTCGACATGGTGAAGTCTTCCATCTCGAGGCTGACCCAATCATTGTAGCCGACCATCCGCACCACGGAGAAGAACTCCTTCCACCATTGCAGGTCATGGCCGGCGCCGACGGCGACATAGTTCCAGCTGCGGTTGGCGACGTCGGTTACGTCCTTGAGCTCCAGCAAGCCGTTGACGTCGGCGAGGCCCCGTTCGATGCGGGTATCCTTGCCATGGCAATGATGGATGGCATTGCCGAGCGCACGGGCGGAGGCGATCGGGTCGGCGCCCATCCACATCAGATGCGACGGGTCGAGGTTCATGCCGACTTTCGCACCGACTTCGTTGCGCAGGCGGAAGAGGGTCTCGGGGTTCCATACGAGCATGGCCGAGAAGTTTTCCAGCGCATATTTTTCGACGCCGACCTCATCGGCGAGCTTGACCAGGCCGTGCCAGAGCGGGAAGGCTCGATCTTCCCACTGATATCGGTCGCGCTCAGGCATCTCGTTCGGCCAGCTCTTGGTGTAGACGAGCCAGTTCGGCACCGTGTCACCGGGGGCGGCTTCCGGCAGGCCGGACATGGTGACGATGTTCTTCACGCCGATTTCGCCGGCGAGCCGGATGGTGTCTTCCATTTCCTTGCGGTGGCGCTTGCCCATGTCACCCGGATCGAGCGGGTTTGCCGAGCAATTCAGCGCGGCGATTTCCAGGCCGCGGGCTTCGATTTCCTTCAGCTTGGTCTTGAGCAGGCCCCTGTCGGCCAGCAGCTCGTCCGCACGGAAGTGCGGCCCGCGCGACCAGCCGCCGCCGGTCATCTCGATACCCTCGACACCAAGTTTGACGCATTTGTCGAGCATGTCCGTGAAGGAGAGGTCGCCCATCACGTCGGTGCAGATCGATAGTTTCATGTCATTGTCTTTCTAAAAAAGGGTGTCGGGGACGCGCCTGGGAGGAGGATGGAGGAGATCCGACGCGCCCCCTGATCGATCACTTGAACTCGACCCAGGCCGAACCTGCGTCCGCCGAGCGAACGCAGTTTTCCAGCCAGCGCACACCTTCGGTGCCGGCTTCGATGCCGGGATAGTGATGGCCCTTGAGGAATGCCTCGTCGCCGCGGCGTTTTGCGTCGATCGCCTTCGCGATCCAGAGGTAGATGTTCGCCCAGCTGTCGCCCAAGCCTTCGGTGTGCAGCGCGCCCATGCGATCGTAGGCGAGGCTTTCCTCTTCGAGGTAGGGCATGCCGTGATGCAAGGTGCGGTTCGGTTCACCCTGTACCTCGTAAATCAGCTGGTCGGGGTGGGAATCGGACCATTCGATGGAGGCCTTGGAGCCGACGAAACGGTAGCGCTGCGAACCCATATTCCCGGCATTCACCGAGGATACCCAGAGACGGCCGCGGGCGCCGTTGTCGTAATGCATGAGAACGGTCGCGTGGTCTTCCAGCGGCGCACGGGTCGGAATGAAGGCCTTGCGGTCGCAGAGCAGCCTTTCGATCTTCATATGCGGCAGCACTACTTCGGAGAGATAATAGAGGTGCGTGCCGATATCGCCGAGAACGAAGGTCGGGCCGGCCGTCTTCGGATTGGTGCGCCATTTCACGGCTTCGCCGGCGCCCACATCGTCGCCCGCGTTGAAGCCGTGGGAATATTGCATGTCGACGATGCGGATATCGCCGAGCATGCCCTTCTTGACCATCGCCGCCATCTGATGAACCAGCGGATGGCCGGTGAATCCGTAGGTGACGCCGACGATCAGGCCCTTCTCTTTCGCCAGCCTGGCGACCTCGTCGCATTCGGCGACGGTGAAGAACAGCGGCTTTTCGCAAATGACGTGAAGACCGGCTTCCAGGCACGCCTTGGTGATCTCGTAATGGGTGAAGTTCGGCGTGGCGATCGAGACGACCTCGACACCGTCCTCACGCCCGGCCTCTTTGGCGATCAGCTCCTTATAGTCGCCATAGCACCTGTCCGCAGTAACGCCGATCTTCGTGCCGAAGTCGCGTCCACGCTCGGCGTCGAGATCGAATGCTCCGCAGATGAGCCGGTAGGTGCCGTCCCGCTGGGCGCCGGTTCTATGCTTGTAGCCCACCTGCCCGGTGCGGCCGCCGCCGACCATGCCCCAACGCAGGGGGCGCTCGATGGATCTTTCTCCGTTGATCATCTTCTGTCCTTCCAGGAATGATGTCTGTGATGTTTGAGCGTTCCGGGCAGAACCCCGGCCGCGGTCGCTTGCGCCAATCGCCTGGCTGCATCGCGAACCGCTAGAGGGGCATCGCGCGTTATTTCGCGGTCCAGTATTTGTCGACAAAGCGCTGCATTTCGGCGCGCATGAACTTGCCGGAGTGGTCGGCCTTGTCCTCCCAGGCGAAGACGCATGCGGTCATGATGCCGTCGAACCCGATCTCCGCCAGCGTGCTGAAGAAGTCTTCCCATGGAACCTCGCCCTGCCCGATGTTCAGGTGCTGATGCACCCTGGCCTGCGTGCCCGGAGGGTTGAGGATGTAGCGGAGCCCCGAAGAGGCCTTGTGATTGAAAGTGTCGCCGACATGGACATGGGCGAGCACGTCCTTTGCTTCCCGGAGCATCGCCTTGGTATCATCGCCGAAGTAGAAGGTATGCGGCGCGCAATAGAGGAACTTGACGTTCTTCGAGTTGACCGTCCTGATGATATCGAGCGCCGGCTGCAAGGTTTCGCACCAATCCTCGGGATGCGGTTCGACGTGCAGGTTGATGCCTTCCTTTTCAAAGATCGGCACCAATTCTTCCATCGAGCGCCACCAGGCGTCTTCGCAGGCCTCAATCATGGAGCCGGTATGGCAGCAGTAGCACGAACCCTTGTCCGGATGAGGCCCGCGGCCGAATTCCGAGTTCATCGTGTCGACGCCGAGTTCGACACTGATCTCAATGGCGCGCTTCCAGTGCTTGACGGCAGCTTGCCGCTCATTTTCATCGTTCGAGGCCCACCGATACATCGGCAGGATCGAGGCAATGCCGACATTGGCATCGGCAAGCGCTTTCTTGAATGCCTTGGCGCGGGCCGGAAACACGCGCGGCGCCTTGAACCACTCGAGAAAATCGGCCCGGGGGCTGAGCTCTATCCACTCGTATCCGAGTTCAGCCACTTTCGAGGGCAATTCTTCGAGTGAGAGGTGGCGATGCATAAAGGGATCGATTGCAATCTTCATGGCTGTTACCCGTCCGATGATTGTGCTGGGCCATCCCGCCGGGATAGGCGAGCTCTTTAGAGTTTCTGGAGTTCATCCGCGGCGTCGGTCGGTCAGACCGGTGGGGGATGTCCGCTATGCGCCGTCGAGTACGCTTCGATTTCGGCTTCGAGTTCGGCCATGGCCTCGCCTCCTGCCATCAGGTCGGTAATCTCTTCGCGCGTCTTTTCACCCTTGCGAAAGTCGGCCGCCTTCGCACCCTTGATGAGCACCGCGAAGTGGTCTCCCACCGTCATGGCGTGAATGACGTTGTGAGTGATGAAAATGACGGCGAGGCCGCGACGGCGCGCTTCCAGGACGATACGCAGCACATGCGCCGCCTCCTTGACGCCGAGAGCGGCGGTCGGCTCGTCGAGGATTAGCACCCGGGCGCCGAAGTGGACGGCTCGGGCGATTGCCAGAGATTGCCGCTCCCCGCCCGACAGGCCGCCGATCAGGCGGTCGCCATCGTCGATGCGGGTGATGCCGAACTCGCGCACGGCCTTGACCGCGATTTCATTGGCTGCCTTGCGATCGTAGATTTTGAACGGGCCGAAGCCCTTGGTCAGTTCCCGCCCCACGAAGAACGAACGGCCGATGCTCATCAGCGGAAAGGTGCCGCCGAACTGATGAACCGTTGCAATGCCGAGGTCTGCGGCTTCGCGCGGATTCTGGAAGACGATCGGCCGGCCTTCGAACTTCACCGCGCCGCTCGTCGGCTTGTAGACACCGGCAAAGGTCTTGATCAGGGTGGACTTTCCCGCGCCGTTGTCACCCAGCAGGCAAAGCACTTCACCGGGATGGACGCTCAATGTGATGTCGTAGAGCACATCGATCGGGCCGAAGGACTTGTTGACGTTTTCAAGTTCAAGAATTGGGCCAGCCATGTCTCAGCTCTCACTTCTTCTTCTTGGGTGAATAGGTCAGCGCCATCTGGCGGAACGTATTGTTCATGAGGACGGCCACGAGCAGCATCACGCCGATGATCAGGCTCGACCAGTTGCGGTCGAAGGTCGTGAAATAGATGCCTTGGTTGACGACGGCGAAGGTGATCGTGCCGAAGAAGATCCCGATCACCGACCCGAACCCTCCGGTCAGCAGCACACCTCCGACGACGACCGAGATGATCGAGTTGAAGATGAATGTCATTCCGCCCGAAACCTGCGCGGAATTGAACAGGATGGCCTGACACATGCCGACGAAGGACGCGCTCATCGCCGAGAGGACGAAGAGGACCATCGTCAGACGGGTCGTCGGAATGCCGGCGTTGCGGGCACTGACCTTGTCTCCGCCCATCGCGAAAATCCAGTTCCCGTAAGGCGAGAAGTGAATGAAGAAGATGAAGATCGCTGTGATGGCCACCCACCATAGAATGATCACCTGAAACGACCCGGCCAGGAACTGCCCGAAAAGGAACTTTGCCCAGGGGTCGGCCGTCAGCGCCACGCTCGTGGTGCCGGTGACGAGAACCGAGGTGCCAAGCATCAGGCCCTGTACAGCAAAGAGGGTACCGAGCGTTACGATCAGCGACGGCACGGCTGTGTGCACGACGAGGTAGCCGTTGACCAGCCCGACCATGAGGCCGAAGGCAAGCGCACCGAGCATTCCGACCCACATGGGAAGATCGTAGTAGCCCGAGAGGACCGCAACCGTCATGGAGCCGGCGGGGATCATCGCGCCAATCGAAATGTCGAGATCGCCTGCGATCATCAAAAGTCCGATGGGAAGAGCGATAATGCCGAGATTGGCGGCGACGTTGAGCCAGCTTGCGGCGCCGGCGGGCTCCAGGAACTTGGTGCTGCCGAATACGACGAAGAACACGAGGACGCCGACAAGTCCGAGGAATGCACCCGCCTCGGGACGGCGCAACAGGTTGCCGAATGAAAGATTGTTCATATGCCTACCCCAGTTTGGGCGTGAATCTCCAGGCGCGCGGACGCGGTTGTCCGCACGCTCGATAAACTTCGACCCGCGGATATCCCGCGGGCCGGAGCCCGTTTCGAACGATCAGCGAGCGCCTTCCTTGACGCCGGCCAGGGTGGCGTCGATGTTCGACGCATCGACGATGCCCGGGCCGGTCAGCACCGGTGCGGTCGGCAGGTTGGTGCCGTAGTCGATATGCGCGGCGAGAAGCGAAACCCCCAGCAGCGACTGCAGGTAAGGCTGCTGGTCGATTGCAAAGGTCTGCGAACCGTCCTTGATGCGGGCAAGCCCCGAGGCGTTCAGGTCGAAGGTGCCATGCGCGACCTTGCCGACTTTGTTTGCCTGAGCGATCCCGCTTGCAGCCGCATCAGCGTCGGAAGCCCCAACATTGAGGACGCCGTCGATGGTGTCGTCCTGGAGCAGTGTCGCCTTGACGGCTTCGGCGATTGCCGTCTGATCACCGAAGCTGGTCGCCGGCAACGGCAGCTGCTTGCCGGCACCGCCCTTTCCGGTAATGCCGTCGATGACACCCTTGCAACGGGCCTCCTGGTTTGCCGCACCCGGGAGCGTGTTGACGCAGATGACATTTTTCGCACCCTTGGACGCGAAATATTCGCCGCCTGCCTTGCCGGCCGTGTATTCATCAGAGCCGACATAGTTGATCGCGCCAAGCTCGCGCGCTTTGTCGATGTTGCCGGCATTCATCAGGATAACTTTGATGCCCGCGGTGACGGCAGCCTTGATGGCCTCGTCTTCTGCCTCGGGCACCCAGTCGGGCACCACGATACCGGTCACGCCCTGGCTGATGGCCGTGCGGACGAGCTGGGCGGCGTCAGGCCCGAGATTGTCGTAGGTCTGCAGCTGCAGATAGCTGACGGAGCCGCCATTCTTCTCGACGACGAGCCGGGCGTCATCGACGCCCTTCTTGATACGGCTCCAGAATTCGTCGTCGGTCTTGCCGCCGACGACAGCAATATTCGCGGCCATGACAGAAGAAGCGCCAAGAACCAAAACAGCGCCAGCCAGCAGCCCGCGTACGGCGCGCATTGAAAAACTCATGTGATTTCCTCCCAAAAAGGCGGTCGGGAGTAACAATTCCTCAAAGCAAGGCTCCCAACTCGCTGGAATATTTGTATCAACGGATCGCTGAAATTGGAATGCCTATTGCGTTTTGATGAAATTAATGTATCATTTAATTTCATCCAAAAATGGAATGAAATATATCATGAAGAGGCCAACCATTGCCGACCTTGCCCAGGCGTCCGGCGTCAGCATCGCCACGGTCAACCGCATCCTCGGAGGTACCGGCGCAGTGCGTGCGGAAACGATCGAGAGGGTGCAAAATGCCGCGGAAGAGATTGGATTTTATGGTCGCGGCGTGATCGAGGACCGCAGGCAGCGGCTCCTGCCGAATTATCGTTTCGGCTTTCTTCTCCAGCAGTCGAGCCGTGAGCTCTACCGGCTGTTCGGCTCCAAGATCACCGAGGCGGCCGCGAGACGCCAGCACGAGAAAGTCGTGGCCGTGGTCGATTTTGTCGATGTCCTCGAGCCACAAAATATTGCAGATCGTCTCGAAGCGCTTGGCAAACGCTGTGATGCAGTTGCTGTCATTGCGGGTGACCACCCGTTGATCGGGCAGACCATCCAATCGCTCAGGGAGAGGGGGAAGCCGGTTGTTGCCTATATAACCGATCAGTCCGCCCGGGATCGCGCCGGCTTCGTCGGCACCGACAATTGGAAACTCGGGCGGACCGCCGCATGGTTTCTGGCTCAGACCACGCCGATGCCCGGCCGGATCGCCGTATTCATCGGCAATCATCGTTATCAGTGCCAGGATGTCTCCGATGCGAGCTTTCGATCCTATATGCGCGAGCACGCGCCGCATCTTCAGGTGGATGACAGCAGACCGACACATGAGGAGCCGCAGGAAGCCTACCGGATCGTCAGCCAGCTGCTTTCCGAACTCGATGACCTCAGAGGTATCTTCATTGTCGGAGGGGGGATTTCCGGTGTGCTGCGCGCTCTTCGCGAGGCACCCGTCGAAAAGCGGGATAAGGTCAGGGTCGTCTGCCGCGACATCGGCCCGGAAACGCGCAAGGGCTTGACGGAAGGCCTGATCATGGCGGCATTGTGCCATCCGCTGGATCAGATATCGGACGAATTGATCGCGACGATGATCGCCGCGCTGGAACACCGCGACAGCACAACAATCCTTCAGCGCGTGGTTCCCTTTGAAACGATTACGCCCGAAAGCGTTTGAACCGTCCGGTTTGCATAGGGCGGCTGGTCGGAAAGGCCAGCCGCCCTATAAAATGGCAGGGCTGATAGCTATTGTGGTGTCGCGTCAGATGTCGACGACGAGGCCCTTGGCTTTCAGCACCGGTTCGAGATTGCTGACCTCGATGACCGATTTGCCCTGCTTATATGCCGCGATATAGCCGGCCTCGGCATCTTCGCGGGTCTGTGACAGCCTGGCGACTTCCTGCGCTTCCTGGCGACGCACGACCACCAGGCCGTCGGCATCACCGGCGATGATGTCGCCGGGATGGATGATTTCGCCGCCGACGATGATCGTATCGTTCACCGCCGCAATGGTTTCCTTCACTGTCCCCTTGATGCAGACGCTGAGCGAGAAGACCGGAAAGCCAAGCTCCCTCAGTTGAAGCGTGTCGCGCACGCCGGTGTCGGTCACGAGGCCGCCGATGCCCTTTGCAAGGCAGGCATTGGCAAGCACATCGCCGAAGGATCCGGCCTCTTCGTATTCGCCCGCCGATACGACGATGATATCGCCGGGCTTTGCGTAGTTGATGGCGAGCTGCAGCATGATGTTGTCACGCGGCGCGCATTTCACCGTGAAGGCCGGACCGCACAGTTTCATGCGGTAGTCGACGGGCTTGAGGCGGGAGGAAAGGGCTCCGCGGCGCCCTTGGGCTTCGTGGATCGTCGCGGGCGAAAATTTGGAAACGGCGTCGATATCGGCTTTGCTTGGCCGTTCGGCAATATCTTTAATATGGATCATGGATGCCTCCCATTTTTGGCCGACGGCGGGCATGTCCCGCCGTCTGATTTCGTTTGGACCCCGAGATCCTACGGGATCGGGTCGAACTTCAGCTCCGAGAGCGATACGACCTTGTCGGTGCGCGTCATCTTGTATTCGGTATCCGGGCCGAGCCACTTGTCCCAGATCTTGTTGATCTCGCCCGATGTGTCGAGCTTGCGAAGGATCTCGTTGATCTTGGCGGTCAGCGCCGGCTGATCCTTGGCCATACCGATGCCGATCGGCTGGTACAGCATCGGCTCCTCGATCATCCGCATTTCCTTGCCCTTGCTCTTCGATTCATTGACGAACTTGGTCGTCGTCATGGTGTTGGCCACCATGCCGCGCGCCTTGCCCTGCTGGACGGCGAGATAGGCCGAGGCGGTATCCTGGAAGGTCAGTGGGTCGGATTTGTTGAGCTTGATCGACATCTCGGAGGTCGAACCCTTGGTCGAAGCGATGCGCTGGCCCGCATAATCGGCCTTCTTCTTGCCCGCATCATCCGCCGGCACGATCAGCATTTCCTTGGCGAGATAATAGGGATCGCTGAACTGGATCTGCTCGGCGCGGCTCAGAGTATAGGCGAGGTTGGCAACGGTGATGTCGACACGGCCGAGCTTGACCTCGGGCACGCGGGCCTCGACCGAAACCGGCTTGATTTCAGCCTTGACGCCCAGTTCCTTGGCGATGGCGCCGCAGAGATCGACGTCGAAACCGGCCATTTCGCGGGTCTTCGGATCGGGCGAAGCGAAGGGAGGAACGTCAGCGAAAGTCGCGCAGCGCAGGGTTTTCGCCGACATGATGTTGTCGAGCTGATCGGCTTTTGCGGGCAAAGCGGCCGCCATGCCGGCAAATGCGACGGTGAGGGTTAGGCATTTCCAGTTCATTGCTGTTCTCCTTTGTTTTTGGTGGTTGGTATCAATGCCTGAGATCAGCGAGGAAACGCTGCGCACGGGGATGGCTTGGATTGTTGAAGAATTCCTCGGGGGTCGCCATTTCGAGGATCTGGCCGGCATCGATGAACCAGACCCGATCCGCGACGTCGCGCGCGAAACCCATTTCGTGGGTGACGCAGAGCATGGTCATGCCTTCCGACGCCAGGCTCTTCATGACGGCCAGCACTTCGCCGACCATTTCAGGATCGAGCGCGCTGGTCGGCTCGTCGAACAGCATCACCGGCGGTTCCATGGCAAGGGCGCGGGCGATTGCCACCCGCTGCTGCTGGCCACCCGAGAGTTGACCGGGATAGGCCCGCGCCTTGTCGGCGAGACCGACCCGATCGAGAAGCTTGAGGGCCTTGTCCTCGGCGACATCCGGTGCCACGCCTTTCACCCGGATCGGCGACATCGACACGTTTTCGACCACCGAAAGATGCGGAAACAGGTTGAAGTTCTGAAATACGAAGCCGATCCTGCTGCGCAGCGCATTGAGTTCCTTTGCCCGCATGGCGGCGTGAATATTTTGCCCGTCGAGCGTGATCGATCCGCTGTTGATCTCCTCAAGGCGATTGATCGTGCGGATCAGCGTCGACTTTCCCGAACCGGACGGTCCGCAGATGACCACGACCTCGCCGCGCGTCACCTGCGCATCGATGTCCTTCAGGACCGGGTAGTCGCCGTAGCTCTTGCAGACCTGCGAAAGCCGGATCGTCTGCAATTCCTGTGCTGAAACTGACATGGTCATAGCTGCTCCGATATGATTTTCGATGGCGCAACCAAGGCGGCGGCAGGAAGGTTGGAAAGTCCCGCACGTCGCCGCGTGATGCTCCGCTCGAGGCGATTTGCGAAGTAGGTGAGCGTCCAGCAGATGGCGAAATAGACGATCGCCAGAATGAGGAAGACCTGGAAAGGCTGCGTCAGGAGTTGGTTGTTGACCTGGCTTGCGGCAAAGGTCAGGTCCGGCACGTTGATCACGTAGCCGAGCGTCGTGTCCTTGATCGTCGAGACGAAGGTGGAGATGATGCTGGGGATCATGTTGTAGAGCGCCTGCGGCAGGATGATGAAGCGCATCGCGCCGATATAGCTGTGGCCAAGCGCACGCCCCGCATCCATCTGGCCCGGTCCGAGCGCGACGATGCCGGCACGCACGACTTCGCTCAGGAACGCGCTCTGATAGACCACGAGCGTCGTCAGCATCGTCACGAAGCTCGGCACATCAGCGCCGGTCAGCAGCGGAACGAGGAAATAGCTCCACAGGATGAGCATCAAGAGCGGCACGCCCCTGGTGAAATAGACGAGCGCCGTGACCGGCCAGCGCAGCAGCGGCGACCTGGAGAGCCGCGCCAGTGCGAAGAGGATGCTGACCGGAAAAGCGAGAGCGATGCTGAGCGCTGAAAGGATCAGCGTGTTGGCGAGCCCGCCAAGCGGCCCGTTAGGATATTGGCCGATCAGCAGCAGCAGCCAGTAGTCTTGGACGATGGCGATCATGTCGTGGATCATGCCCTCGCACTCCTGGCAGGATCCGTGCGCATGGACAGATAGGCGCCGATGCTCATGATCACGAGCGAGAAGAAAAGGTAGAGAACCGTGCCGATCAGGTAGATCTCGAAGGTCCGGAAGCTGAGGTTCTCGATTTCCTTGACGGCATGCGTCAGTTCCGAGGCTCCGATGACGACGGCGAGACTGCTGTTCTTGAACAGGGAAACGCTGTGATTGATGAGCGGCGGCAGGGCGTTGCGCACGCCCTGCGGCATGATGACGAAACGCATCGCCGAGACATAGCCGTGGCCGAGCGCGCGGGCTGCCTGCATTTGGCCGGGACTGACCGAGCGCACGCCCGACCGAAGATCTTCGCTGAAATAGGCCGCCTGGCAGAGCCCGAGCCCGATCACCGCGAAGATGGCCTCGGCGTTATGGACGGCCAGCCATTCGGCTACTCCGCTCGGCATCAGGGTGAAAATCCCGAAATACCACAGCATCAGCTGAACCAGGGTGGGGACGTTCCGGTGGTAGGATACGTAAGCAGCGACTAACGGATCGCCGAAGCGAAAGGGCGAAAAACGCAAAGCCAGCAGCAGAAGTGCCAGCGCCATCGCCATAGTCCAGGAGCCGGCATAGATGATGAATGTCATCTCGATGCCATGCAGCAGCATGGCGGTATATTCCGGATTTCCGAGGATTGCCGAAAGGTCGAAACCGCTCACGGGTTTGGCTCCCCGGATTGATCCGTCTTCGCCGAAGGCTGGGGCTTTGCCGTCTGCAGGCCGCCCATGACCTGCAGCGTCGGTGTGATCTCCATATGTCCGATGTTGACGGCGACGGGGGCTGCTATGGCGAAGGCAATCGCGTCGGCGATATCGGCCGCCTGCGGCAGTTCGAAGCCGTCGATGAACCGTTCGCGGATGCTGGGGTCATCGCCGTGGACATGATTGAAAATGTCAGTGGCGACCCGGCCGGGGCAGATTTCCGTGACCCGTACCCGCTTGCCGAAAGCGTCGATGCGCAGCTGGTTGGACAGCATGCTCACCCCGGCCTTGGTGGCGTGATAGGATGAATTTCCGCCGAAATTGTAGGCGCCGGCGATCGATGAGATATTGATGACATGTCCGCGGTCGCGCGCCACCATGCCGGGCACGACCATGCGGCAGATGTGCAGGACCGCTCGGAGATTGACGTCGACGAGGAGATCGATATCGCCCTCGTCGGCTTCCAGGAATTTCTTCGGCCGGTCGACGCCGGCATTGTTGACGAGAATATCGAACTCCACTCGACGGGTGAGCTCGGCCATGGCCTGACGGTCGGTCACATCGATGACGTGGGCGATGCAGCCCGTTCGCGCGGCCAGCTGCTGCAACGCTTCGGCGCTACGGGCAACCGCATGGACCTCGATGTTCTCCCGGCGGAACCGCTCCACCACGGCTGCGCCGATACCGGAGGATGCGCCGGTCACCAGTGCGGTCTTGTAGTCGGAGAATGGCATTGTCGTTCCCTTGTTGTTGATCGAGACAGTAGCGAAGCTTAAACCCCTTGCCTAAGACCGATTATCTCTGGAGCAATAAGCAACGGTTATGGAGCGGGCGCAGGCTGCTGAAGAAAAGACAGAGCTGATGCCGGGCATCGCCTCGCGGCGTCCGTGCCGCAGGCGGTCCCCGGTTCTGGCGCCGGCGTCGCGTTGCAAAAGCAATGCGCGTCTGCAAACATGTAAGCCGCGCAGATCAGAACGGTACCCCGATCCTCATGGACATCAGACGCCTCAGATCCTTCATCGTGATCGTCGACAGCGGCAGCATCACGCGAGCGGCGGACCTTCTGCACATCGCCCAGCCGGCCCTCAGCCAGCAGCTTGCGGCACTGGAGGAACATTTCGGCCAGAAGCTGCTGATCCGCAGCCAGCAGGGCGTCAGCATGACCGATGCGGGACATGCGGTGTATCGCCATGCGCAGATTATCCTTCGGCAGATGGAGCAGGCGCAAGCGGATGCGTCGGCAGCCGGGAATTCGCTTGCCGGGCGTGTGTCCGTCGGCCTCGTGCCCTTCAGCAGTGCGGCCACGCTGTCGGTCGACCTCCTGGCGGAGACCCGAAAACGGCATCCCGGTATTCTGCTGCACCTGACCGAAAGCGTCGGCCAGACCTATAGCCAGATGATCATGAACGGCCGGCTGGAGATGGCGCTTCTCCATGGAACCGGACCGATCAAGGGTGTCCGGTTCGAGCCGATTCTCAGCGAAGAGTTTTTCCTTGTCGCGCATCGGGACTTTGCGATCGAAGCGGATGCGAAACCCGTTCCGGTCAATGCCCTCGACGGGATGCCGCTGCTGTTGCCGCCGGCCTATAATTTCGTCCGCCGCGCGGTCGATACCGCCTTCACCCGCACCCGCACCAATTTGAAAGTCGTGGCGGAAGTCGAAATCGTCCGCACGCTGGCCCGTGCGGTGGGCAGCGGCCTCGGCGCGACGATCATGCCGAAAGCCATCGCCGATCGCATCGTATCGGAGTCGAGCGAGCCGCTGATCTGCCGGCTCGTCTCGCCGCGAATCGAAGAAACCCTGTCGCTGTGCGTTTCCGACCAGAATCCGCTGTCGGAACCGGCCCTTGCCGTCCGGGACATCCTTCTCGAGCTGACGGCGCGGTTGAAAAGCTAGAGCATGATGCCGAAAAGTGTGAGCGGTTTTCGGACGACATCATGCTCCATTTCTTTGCTTTAGATCTGAATTCAGATCTAAAGCGCGTCGCCGATCAGCGCATATCCCTGCAGAATTGAGCTATGCGCGCGCAGCCTTCGCCGAGTTTCTCCATGCTGGTCGCGTAGGAAATACGGAAAAAGGGGCTCATTCCGTAAGCCGCCCCTTGCACGGTCGCGACATGATGCTCTTCCACCAGCGCCATGACGAAATCGACATCGGTCTCGATCTTTCGTCCGCCCTTGCTGGTCTTGCCGATCAGCCCGGAAATGTTGGGATAGATGTAAAAGGCGCCTTCGGGCCTGTGGCAGCGCAGCCCGTCCACCTCAGACAATCTGTCTAGGACGAAATCGCGTCTTTCCTTGTAGATCGCCGCACGCTCCTTCAAGAGATCCTGAGGCCCGTCCAGCGCAGCGGTCGCCGCAGCCTGGGTCAGCGTCGCGATGCCGCCGCCATTCTGCCCGTTGACGTTGCTGACGGCGGAGATCAGCTCTTTCGGCCCGGCGCAAAAGCCGAGCCGCCAGCCTGTCATTGCGTAAGCCTTGGAAACGCCGTTCATCGTCAGGACGCGCTCATAGAGCCTGGGTTCGACTTCGGCGATCGTGCAGAACTGGAAGTCGTCATAGACCAGGTGTTCGTAGATATCGTCGGTCATGATCCAGACATTGGGATGACGCAGCATGACCTCGGCAATGGCAGCCATCTCCGCCCGGGAGCAAGCCGCCCCGGTCGGATTGTTCGGGAAATTCAGGAAGAGCCATTTGGTGCGCGGCGTGATCGCCGCCTCCAGATCCTCGGGACGCAGCTTGAAGCCGGTCTGCTCGTGGCAGGGGACGGCGACCGGGATGCCGCCGGCGAATTTGACGATATCCGCATAGCTGACCCAGGAGGGCGTCGGAATGACGACCTCGTCGCCCGGATTGCAGGTTGCCAGCATGGCATTGAAGATCACCTGCTTGCCGCCGCCCGAGACGACGATCTGGCTGGCCTTGTAGTCGAGATTGTTGTCCCGTTTGAACTTCCTGATGATGGCGGATTTGAGCGCCGGCGTACCGTCCATCGGAGGATATTTCGTATCGCCAGCAAGAGCTGCCGCATGAGCCGCTTCGATCGCGTGCGCCGGAGTGGGGAAATCCGGCTCGCCAGACGAGAGGCTGACGACTTTGATCCCGTTGGCGGCCAGTTCCCTGGCGCGCTGGGTCATGGCGGCGGATGCGGATATGGAGACGTTTTTCAGGCGGTCTGATACAGCGGACATCAAGATGGTCCTTCGATGAGGGATTGGAATGGGAGACCGCCCGCAGGCGATCAGGATTGTATCAATCGGCGAGTTCGGCGGCAGGCGCGAGCGCAGCACCCGTGGCTTCGATCTCGCCGCGCACGATGCCGGCAAGCTCCAAGGCGCCGGGTGTGTCGCTATGGACGAGAATGGAGCGGGCCGGCATTGCGATCACCGCTCCGTCGATCGTCTCGACGGTTCCTTCGAGGAGGAATTGTCGTACGCGTGCACGCACCGAGGCTTCGTCCTTGATGACGGCGCCAGCGAGCCCGCGCGCGACAAGTCTGCCCTGGGCATCATAAGCCCGGTCCGCAAGGAAAAGCGCCAGCGTCTTCAACCGCGCGCGTCTGGCCGCCTGCTGGATCTCGCTGCCTGACGTGACGAAGACGACGAGGCCGGCGTCCACGGTGGCGATCGCATCCATCATCAGGTCGGCCAGCACGGGATCGCGGTTGACCATATTGCCCATGGCGGCGTGGAAGCTGATATGGGAGACAGTCACACCCTCGGCTTTGGCGATCGCCATCAATGCGCCGAGTTGATAGAGCATCTGCTGGCGAAGCTCGTCTGCGGAAAACGGTATTTCGCGCCGGCCGAAACCCGCCCGATCAGGCAAACCGGGATGCGCGCCGATTCCGACGCCGTTCAGTTTCGCAAGCCGGACCATACGCCCCATCGTATCGGGGTCGCCGCCGTGGAAACCGCAGGCGATGTTGGCCGACGAGACGAGTTTCATCATCGCTTCGTCGTCGCACAGCCGGTAGGGACCAAATCCTTCGCCCATGTCGGAATTCAGATCGATCTTCATCAGTTCCTCCTTTTGACGGCCTCTTGTGCGACACGCATTAGGCCATCGCCTTCAAGGCGCGCTTGACCATTCGGGATGTCTGCCTGACGTCGTCGACATAGCGGGCGATAGCCTGCTCCACCTTGCGCGCCTCCGCATGGGTCGAGCGAACGAACTTCAGGCGGGCGCCGATGCGGGCTTGGCCGAGCCGCCAGAGATCGCATTCGATTACGCCGGCGATCTTCGGATAGCCGCCGGCAGTGTTGGCATCGCTCATCTGCACGATCGGTTCGCCGCCGGGCGGAACCTGGATCACGCCGGGCACGACGCCGTGGGAACGCATCTCGATGGACGCCGTCGGCTTGATCGGCTCGCCTGATAAGCGGTAGCCCGTCCGGTCGCTTCGGGAGGAAATCCTCCAGGTCTGGCTCCAGAAAGCTTCGCCATCGCCTGCGAAAAGATCGTGCTCACCGGCAGGCAAGGCGCGGATCGGCAGCGTGCCGTCGACAGCAGCCGGGAAGACATCGCGCAGTGCCACGGCCGGTTCGACGACGGCGAGACCCGAGGCTGGCAGCATGGCGATCTCTGCGTCCTCGCCGACCGCGATCCGATCGCCCTTCGCCAGAGGCCGGCCGGCATTGCCGCCGAAGCTGCCGCGCAGCGACGTGCTTCGCGAACCCATGACAACGGGGATATCCAGCCCGCCTCCGACCGAAATATAGGAGCGCGCCAGCCGTGGAGGCTGTTTCAGTTCGAGAACCTGTCCGGGCTCCGCGATGTAAGCGCACCAGGCAAGCAGTTCCATTCCGCTAAGATGAGGATTGCCGTCGGCGCCGGTCACGGCAAAGACCACGCGTCGCTCGAAACGCAGGCTGAACGGGAAGGTCTGCACCTCTATCGCGGCGGCATTTTCATCATTGCCGACGAGAATGTTGCCGATGCGGACCGCAAGCGGATCCATCGCACCGCTGGCCGATACGCCGATATCGCGATAGCCGGGGCGGCCAAGGTCCTGCACCGTGTTGAACGGACCGCTTTCCAAGATCTCGATCATAGCTCGATCCTCGCCGGCAGGAACCGCACCGTATCTCCAGGCGCCATCATGGCGGGTCTCGATGAGGCGGGGTCGAACATCTCAAGTGCCGCGAAGCCGATGGAATTCCAGCCATTCGGACCTGTGAGCATGGCGACGCCGGTCTGCATGCCGCCGATGGTGACGCAGCCCTTCGGCATTTTCAGCGAGGGCACGGTCTTTCGCGGCATGTAGATGCGCGGATCGAGACCATGCAGATAGCCGAAGCCGGGAGCGCTGCCCAAGGCGAAGACACGGTAGGTCGCTTCATGATGGATGCGGACGACCTCGCGGTCGCTCAAGCCCGAGAGATTACAAAGGGCCGGAAGATCCGTCGCATATTCGCCGCCATAATCGACGGGGATCTCGATGGTCTTGCCGTTGAGATCGATGCTGCGCGCATTCTCCCATGCCTCCAGCAGCCGGGCGACCACCGCATCCGGATCTTCGGGCGTCTCCTTGAAGATCACCAGCAGGTTGGTCATGCCCGGAATGTTTTCGGCAAGGTCCGGCCAGCCTTTCACGCTCTGGGACAGAGCCCAGATCCGCCGCTGCGCGACGAGATCGAAGTCGCCGGGCGCCTCGAGCAGGAAGGATCTGGCGCCGATCGAGGAAACCCGCGCCCGGCTTTTGGTGGCCGGAACGATCTCGCGTTGCGATGCATGTCTGTTCGTCGTGGCGATCATGATGGGAGCTCGATTTCGAACAGAGAATCGCCAAAGCCGACCAGTGCTCCGGGCTCGGCGAGCAGCCTGATCAAAACACCGGAACGGCCGGCGCGAAAGGGAAGCAGGATATGCCCTACCCCGACGAACCCGACGATATCTGCATCGGATACGGAGCGCGGCAGTTTTTGCGGTACAGCGGACGCCGGATGATCGAGGCAGAAGCGGCCCGCCATTGGCGCCTTCACGACAGCCGATGTCAAACCGGGAGCACGGGGCGGGGCGTCGGTCGAGCTGATCCGGGCGCCGCCTTTTTCGGCGACGACGATGCGAAGCTGTCCGCCCGGCCGGGAGATTTCGAGACCGTCCACACCGGCGGCCGTCAGCGCCTCGGTGAGGAATGCGATGGTTGCCGGATCGCTGAAATCGATCGCGCTCATGCCGCCCTCCGCAGCTTCAGCCATTGTTCGAGATAATGAATGTCCGTCTCGCCCTGCGCGAATGCGCCGTCCTCGAACAGGGCGCGCAGGAAGGGGATATTGGTGGAAATCCCCTCGACTTCCGTGCCGGCAAGCGCCTCGCGCATTCTTGCCATCGCTTCCGCCCGCGTCGGCGCATGGACGATCAGTTTGGCGATCAGCGAATCGTAATAGGGCGAGACCTTGTAGCCGGCATGAATATGCGTATCGACGCGGATGCCCGGCCCCGTGGGCAAAGCCAGATGGGTGACGACACCCGCCGAGGGCAGGAAGCTATCCGGGTCCTCGGCGTTGATGCGGCATTCGAAGGAATGGCCTTCGCATGTCACGTCGCCTTGGTTGAGATCAAGAACGTGGCCCTGAGCTGCCTTTATCTGCGCCTGGACGATATCGACACCGCTCGTCATCTCGGTGACGGGATGTTCGACCTGAAGTCGCGTATTCATCTCGATGAAATAGAAAGCACCGTCCTCGTAGAGGAATTCGAAGGTTCCGACACCCCGGTAGCCGATTTGAAGGCAGGCCTGCACGCAGGCCATGCCGACCGGCTGGATGATATCGGGCACAATTCCCGCCGCCGGCGCCTCCTCAACCACTTTCTGATGGCGGCGCTGCATCGAGCAATCCCGGTGCCCCAGCCACACGGCATTGCCGTGATCGTCGCAAATGACCTGTATCTCGATGTGGCGCGGATGCTCTAAGAATTTCTCCATGTAGAGCGAAGGTGAGCCGAAGGCCTTGCGGGCCTCTTCCCGCGTCAGCGCAATTGCTTCATGCAGCACGTCGGCCTTTGGCACGACGCGCATGCCGCGTCCGCCGCCGCCGCCGGCTGCCTTGATGATGACGGGATATCCGATTTCGAGCGCTATGCGCTCGATCGTGGCGGGGTCGTCGGGCAGCGCGGTATCCGGACCGGGAACGCAGGGGACGCCGGCTGCCATCATCGCCCGCTTTGCAGAGATCTTGTCGCCCAAGATGGCAATCGAGGACGAGGTCGGACCGATGAAGGTCAATCCCGCCTTTTCGGCGGCGTCGGCGAAGGCGGCGTTTTCCGATAGAAAGCCGTAACCCGGATGGATGGCGCCGGCGCCGGCCAGACGCGCCGCCAGAAGGATGGCATCCTGATTGAGATAGCTCTTGGCAGCACTCGACGGGCCGATGCAGAGAAGGCTGTCTGCGGTGCTGCCGTAGGGCGCTTCCCTGTCAGCCTCGGAGCAGATGGCGACCGTCTTCAGACCGAGCTCGCGGCAGGCGCGCTGGATCCGGACTGCGATTTCGCCGCGATTGGCGATCAGGACGGTATCGAAGCGGCCTGCCGCAGACTGTTCAGGCGTTTCCAGCATCATGCAATCTCCGCGAGCAGATCGCCGGTCTCGACCTCGCCATCGTCGATTTCGGTGAGATGCGTGATGCGCCCCGACCGCGGCGCAGCGATCGTGTTGAAGACCTTCATCGCCTCGATGATGAAAAGCGTCTGCCCCTCTTCCACCTCGTCACCGATCGTGACGAATGGTAGCTCCCCGGGCGCCGGGGTCCGATGCAGAACGCCGAAGACCGGCGCCTTCACCGCATAGGTTTTCTCATGCCTCGAAGGCGTATCGGTGCCAGCATCATTGCCAAGGCTTGTCGTCGATCCTGCCTCTTGCTCGGGCTCGGCAGCAGCCTCCTGACCCTGCGACGCGCGGAAGATCCGAACCGTCACGTCCTTCTCCGTCACCGTCAGCTCGGTAATGTTCGATCGTCCGACAAAGTCGATCAGCGTCTTGATCTTCGAGAGGTCCATATGCGTGCTCGGAATTTCAAATTCCACCGCGCATAGCTGAAGTTTCAGATCGCCCGGCGTTGTCATTTTCGTAGCACGACGCGCCGACTGATGGGGTCAGACGAAGTTTTGATGGAGCGTGACCTGCGCCCATGGAAACATATCACCGAACGCTCGCGAATTTCCCTCGACGGCAGCAGCGGCCACCGAATTCCGCTGGCGTGACCGACGTTGCCAACCGGCATGACGAGACCAAGGTATTCCTCCCCCAACAACACGGCCAATTCCCGCCACTATCCCACTCGAGCAAAACGATATCCGACAGACTCCAGCCTGATTTTAGATAATCGATTCGCAGATTACAGCATGATACTTAGATCCTGTAATCATATTGTAGACTGAGTCATGTGGATTGATAATCAGACTGTATGCTGATATTTATTGTCTCATGATCAGCTTACCGTCTGAGGGCAATGGATGAAGAGTGACAGTCGAAAGAGGGGGCGCCTGCGCCTTGATGAACGACTTCGAGCGCTCCACCCGATCGACCGGTTCAGGGCGCCGCCGAAGGGATGGGTGCGCGCACTACGCGACGCACTCGGAATGACGGGCGCGCAACTCGGCGCACGCATTGGCGTGCGACCTCAAACTGTTGAAGCCATCGAGAAGTCGGAAGCCGCAGGCACGATCCAACTCAATACCTTACGTCGCGCAGCTGAGGCGCTGGATTGCACTCTCGTCTACGCCCTCGTTCCAAACAGTTCACTTGAGACTGTCATCGAGGGGCGCGCAAGGAAGATCGCAACACGTGAGCTTCAGCGTGTCGCGCATACGATGCGGCTCGAAGCTCAGGACACAGATGAAGCAGACTTCGAATCCCGCGTCCAGACATACATTCGCGACAGGCTCTCCGAGCGCGACCTCTGGAACGAGACATGACGGACCTGTTTCAGGAGCCTGAGGACGCAACACCCCTTGAACCGCAAGAGCGAGAGGGACTGCTTCAGACCTGGATCACGCACCGCCGTGATCTCAACGAGGCGGAGCAGGAAAGCATCGTCGAGGGTGCGGCCTGGGCGCGCGGTCGCCGGCGCGTATCGCTTGAGCGAATGCTCAGCGAGGACTTCATGCGAACACTGCACAAGCGGATGTTTGGCGACGTCTGGGAATGGGCCGGCACTTTCCGAACGACCGAGCGCAACATCGGCGTCCAAGCCTACCGCATCGGAGTGGAGCTCGCGAGCCTGTTAAGCGACGTCGGCTATTGGGTTGGGCATGAGGCATTTCCGTCGGATGAAATTGCGATCAGGTTTCACCATCGCCTGGTCGCGATCCACCCGTTTCCAAACGGAAATGGCCGTCACGCTCGCTTGGCGGCCGATCTTCTGATCGAACGCCTTGGCGGCGAGCGTTTCAGTTGGGGCGGCGAAACTCTGGCCGATGTCGGTGAACTGCGCACTCGCTACGTCGTGGCCCTTCGCGCAGCAGACAACCATGATATCGCGCCGCTGCTAGAATTCGCGCGCACCTGAGAAGCGGCGTATCGTTCGCCTTGATAGTATCTGAACCGTCGACCATTTACGCCACAAGACGCTTTTCGAACGAAATCAGCGGATCAGTGCGTATAAAATGCGGTCACCCTTTCGCTTGCCAAGTCGTGGCCAGCTTTTCACTCGGCAATCTTTGCTTCAGGAAACGTCCACTTGCCTTCGGTGCTGCCGGCTTGGCGATCGGTCAGGCGTTGCAGGCACGCTTCAGAATATCGCGGCTGGAAGTCATGCTTGACAATGAAAGCATATGCTCCTATCTGTTAGCAAATACGAGCATATGCTCTCAATAAGGAGATATGGCAATGAGCAAGACAGATATCCTGGTCAGCGGGGCAACCGGGCGGACCGGCGGCGCTGCTATCGACGAGCTTCTTCAACTAGGCAAAAAGGTCCGAGCCTATGTTCGCTCGGACGACGACCGCGCGAAAGCACTGCGGAAGCGCGGCGTCGAAATCGCGGTTGGCGATTTCACTGACATCGACGACATTCGTGCGGCGATGGAGGGTATTCGATCTGCATACTTTCTTCACCCAATCGCGCCCGGAATTCTTAGTGCAGCTGCCTACTTCGCGCAGGCGGCGAAGGAAGCCGGCCTCTCCGCGATTGTAAACATGTCGCAGATCTCGGCACGTCGAGAATCCACCAGCCACGCAGCGCAGGATCATTGGATTTCGGAGCGCGTCTTCGACTGGTCAGGCGTCCCAACCACGCATCTGCGTCCAACCTTCTTTGCCGATTGGCTCGTCTATCCGCATTTTGCAAGGGAGATCTGGGCGGCCAAGAAAATCGAATTCCCTTTCGAGAACGGCCGCCATGCACCGATTAGCTCGGATGACCAGGGGCGTGTAATCGCCCATCTGCTGGCAAAGCCGGAAGGCCATGAAGGCGAGATTTATACCCTTCACGGCCCCGTCGAAATGAACCACACAGAGATCGCCGCAGCAATGAGTGATGTTCTGGGAGCCAAGATCGAATACGCGCCGGCCTCGATCGAAGCCTTTAAAGACAAGATGGAGACGCTCTACAAGTTTCCGCCCTTCCTCGTGCAGCACCTAGTCGAAGTCGCTCAGAACTACCGCGAGGGCGTCTTTTCCGGCACCAACGACGTCGTCGAGCGCGTGACCGGAACCCCTGCCCTCTCCGTACCGGAATTCATCGCCAAGAACCGTGACGCCTTCCAGTGAAGGCGAAAGCCAGGAGTAACGGCTATGTCGAGCACTCACCAAGAACGCCATCCATTCCTAGACGACCTGACCGCAGAAGCGGAACTGATCAGTTCCGTGCTGCGTGGACCGGTGATCGGTCGGGAAGAAATCCGGCGTGTCGTAGATGCCGTCGGCACTTTCTACGTCGAGCAAACCCCGACCTTTATGGAGATCGTCGGTTCGCGGACGTTTCTGGAATATGAAGCGCTATTGACCAGCGGCGAACGCCTGAATGCGACCGTCATCATCGATCGCCACCCGGATGGCTCCATACCGCGCGTAAGCGTCCGTATGGCCCCGGTCCATGCCGTTGTGTCGCTCGCCGACCACCTCAAAGGCGCGCTATCCGGTCAGTTGCCCAAGCAGCTTTTCCTCTGAATTCAACAGCTCATTTGGCCTCCGCCGGAGTAGCGGATCGGCCACTAACCTAACAAGGAGGCGTGTCATGGAAATCAACAACGAAACGATCTTCATTACAGGTGCCAATCGCGGCCTAGGTCTGGCCTTCGCACGCGAGGCCGTCCGGCGCGGAGCAAAGAAGGTCTACGCAGGCATGCGCAACACAAAAGGCTTCGACGAACCCGGTGTCGTGCCAATCCGCATCGACGTCACCGATCCGGCCTCGGTCGCCGCCGCAGCCGAGGCTGCAGCAGATACAACGATTCTGATCAACAATGCAGGTATTGCCGCCCTGATCGACAATCCCTTGGCGGTCGATTTCGAGGCTCAATCGAAGGCGTTGTTTGACACCAATTACTATGGCGTGGCGCGCGTCACACAGGCGTTCGAGCCTGGCCTTTCCAAAGTGCCCCGTGCCGCCATTATCAACGTCCTTTCTGATATCGTATGGCTGCCACGGCCCTATCTGACACCATATGCCGCGTCGAAGGCCGCCGCCTGGAGCTATACGAACCAGTTACGGTTCCACCTTGCGGGCCGCAGCATCCAGGTGCTCGCTCTTCACGTCGGCTTCCTGGACACGGATTTGACGAACGGTATCGACGTGCCGAAGACCAGCCCGGTGAACGTGGCAATACAGACGTATGACGCACTGTCCGCCGGAAAGAGCGAGGTCATGGCCGACAAGGGCACGGTTCTGTTAAAGAGCACCTTGGCGGACGAGGTTCCCGGCTACATCACACCCCCGCCGGGATTGTTCTGAATAGCCGGCGCGATGGCAATAAAGGATGGCGTCTTCCGCGGGCTGTGTGAAGACGCCCGGAGAATGGATTTGAAAGGAACGGAAATGTTGTCGGCAAATCAGCCTCTGGGAATCGACCAGTGCAATTGCAACGCCATGCGTAAGGCGAGCCGCCAGATCACCCGCCTCTATGACGCTCACCTCGAACCGGTCGGGCTGCGCATCACCCAGTTCCTCATCCTCGCCGCTCTGGCTGAGGCTGAAAGCGCGACCGTCATCGCGCTGGCCGAGCGCCTCGATGTTGAACGCACGGCAATGGGGAAGATGGTCGGTTTCCTGGAGAGAGACGGCTTTGTCTCCATGAAGCCCTCGCCGACCGATGGCCGCTACCGGGTCATCGAACTGACGCTTGAAGGCCGTCTCCTGCACGAAAGGGCATCGCCCCTCTGGCTTGCGGCCCAGCAAGAGTTTGCGAACCTTAACGGTGCAGCAAACGTAGCCTCACTTCGAACTGAGCTGAACGGGATCGTGGTCGGCAAACACTCTGCGATGTCTTCGGGCGATTGACGCAGGTCTCACCCGGTCTTCGGAACGGGGCTGTTCCCGCGTGAACGGTAGACGACACAACGCTCTTGATGGGCCTCGGACCCGCGACCGCACTCGTGTCTCGCTCGACGCTTCCGCAAATCACTTATAATTTTTACCGGCGAGATGAAATGAATCCACGGAACAGCAAAGCGCTTTCGAAAGCGCCGCGTCCGGGATGATCTACACTTTACCGCGGCGCTTCTCCGTCGCAGGTCGATCGGCTGCGGCGAACGACGCGGCCAAGGCAGCGGGTTGGGGGTATGCATCGAGACGCCGACGCAGCAGGCAGTGGCCGGCGGCGTCGGAGACCGTCAGCCCGCTATGGACGTGATCTCCCGAAAATTAGACGACTTTGAATCCTTCTCGAGCGTCTTGAAATTTACCTTTCAGTTTTATGGCGACCCACAACACTCTCCCCATCGGAGCGCCAAGCTCTGGCTTGGCAACTACCATCAAAAAATCGTCTGTAATTGTAGTATGACCATCAATCGACACTTTTATTTCTGAAATTTTATTACTGCCTCCTTTGTCGGTTGATATATATACATCGAGATCTTTGTTGCTAAAGCCATGGCCCACGATTTTGAAATTCTTGTTTGCAAATAACGGAGCCTCCACAGGGTCCGGGTCTAAATTATCAATTTTAACCTCTACTTCAGCCTTATCCTCGGACATGTTGGCCTCCCTGGTCCGTCCCTATCAGTAGATCAATCATTATCGCCCGATCTGCGAGGTATGAACCCGCCTGATCTTGACATCACGCCGCCGGAGCGGGACAGGGCGCCGCCCGATCGGGACATTCCGCCGCTCGCCGTTCCTCTGGGATCGGCCGAAACCTCGGCCGAGAGCAGGATTTGCTCAAGGGTTCCCGTTTCGGCATCGAGTCTCATCGAGAGATCGGCCTTGTCATAGATCCAGACCCTCATCTCCCTAGCGAGAGCTCCAATTTGGGAACCGAGACCCGTTCGGGCGCTTGAACCAGGGGACCGAGACAAGCTGTCATACCTGAGGGAGCTCGGAGGGGGACCATCGGGATCCGCGCCGGAGCCGTGCACAATGAAGATTGCCGGCCGCCCCAGTTCAACGAAAACTCCCTCGAAAGAGAACGCATAGATTCGCGCGAGAGTGGCCTCGTCCGAACCAAGCTGGCGCCTCAGAAAATTGTTTTTTCCTGTTTTAGGTATCTTGAGAGACCCGTAGACGCTGCCTCTAATGATCAGATCACTGAGTTCACGCCCAAACAGATATACCGCTGATACTCCGAGTAAAGTTTCTTCGTCTGCCACGTCTCCCTCCATCTAGCTGATTATTGACCGATGCCTAATCCCGACAGCAGAACTTTCTCGCGAAAGGTCATCTTCGGAAGCTCTAGATAATCTATCGGCAGTAACGTCCGCGCAGAGAGGACATGGCTGCGATGCTCGCCGCCTTTCACGTGTGCGCCGGCGTGCAATTCGCCGATCGCCCGTTGCCCGAAGTTTCTGCTGATAATTCTTGCGAATTGGCCGCCACTTTCGTTCCGATCAACCGCAAGCATCGTTCTCGCGACATCGCCGTAGTCCAGAAAGTCGGGAACAAGAGCCCACAGGGTTTCCGCCAGATACGTTCCGACGATATCGCGTGCGTCGAGCAGTGCTTCGACAAAACCATCTGGGTTGCGCGCGAAAGCGCGGTCGAAAGCACGCTGCACGGGAGCCTCGGCAGCCGGATCGAACTCGGCAATATCTGCGAGATCCTCAACGGCAGGCGAGATCAAGCCGCGCGCCACCAGGCTCTCATGAAAGATGTCGACGAGGATGTCGAATATCGCGCCGGTGAGTGGTTGCGAGAGCTCATGCTCGTCCTTCCACCCACGAGCGAACTCGGCCATCGTCCTTTTGTTGTTTGCCGACCGTATCTGCCGATGCGGCGAAAATTCCGAAAAGCGAGCAAGGCGATTTGCGCGGTAGAGGTTACCGCGCGTCTCCGCGAGAACATTGTCGATCACGGACGGAAAATGCATGGCCGCGATCAGCGACACGCAGTCGGAGAAGGCCTCCTGGAAGCCAAGATATTCGGGGTACTCGGTTCCCGGGCGCGGCACGCCCAGTACGCTGAAGATGATCGCGTGCCCCACCTCGTGAGCGATGACGTCGAAATCCAGGCTGAAGGGAAGGACGTGCCCGTCATTCTCGAACTGGCTCCCAACTTCGAGGAATCCATAGCCGTACTGCGCGTTGTCCCATCGCGGCAGGATCGAGATTTCCAGACGGTCATAATGATCGCGAAAATGCCAGGTGAGCGGCTGGCCGAGATAGCGTTCCCACACATCCAGGGTGAATCGCACGCAACCAAAAACATGCGCGGCTTCGAAGCCAGCCATCGAAGGTCGAAGATAGTCGAAATTGCCGCACTCGTCGGGGGTGGCCGGCTCGAGGATTTTGCCGGTCCAGGGCGGCAGATACATGTACGGCGTTCCGAGCGGCCCGCGGTTCACACCGTAAGGACCGGTCTTGCCGACCGGCTCCACAACGAACATGCGATTGTCAGCCGGCCCAGCTGTCAGGCTACCCAGCCGAGACGATACTTCAACAATCTCAGGACTAGACCGATCATCTTCAAATGGAGGCTGTACAAAAAGTCTAAACCGGGTGCTCATCCGCTCTCCCCTCAAAAGACTTTTATGATTGCCATTTTAAGTTGACATTCGGCGCTCGCAAGAATTTTAGCAAGTAATAAAATAGAATTAGAAGCAGCCTGCCAGATGTACTTGGCGTTATTCAGACAGCTCAACCAAACTCGAATAGCGCGGGTGATTGCGTATGGAGTCGAGATCGGAATCGTTCTTGAACCACAGCCGCATCTCGATGCCGACTTGAGGCATCCAGACCTCAAGCAAATCTATCGCTCTGTCGATTTCGCCAAGCAGTGCATAGGTGCAGGCGGCATTGTACTGGATGTTTATGTCGTTGGGATCCGTCGCCAGCGCGCGCGCCAACCATTCCAGCGCCATGTCGCGGACCCCGAGAAAGGCCAGCGCCGTCGCTCCCAAGCAGGCAACATTGGCATTTTCCGGATGGAGCCGCAGTTCCTCCTCCGCCCTTTTCAACGCGATCCGCGCATAGCTGCTGGCCTTGTCTATTTGCCCGAGCGAACGAAAGACGTTCACGAGCATGATCGGCGCACCATAATCGGCAGGCTTAATTTCCATTGCGCGCTGAAAGTGCGTAGCCGCCAGTTCGAACTGACCGTCGGTAACGCAAAATTCGGCATAGTACCGATTCGCCTCGTGGCAATCGGCGTCGAGCGACAAAGCCTCTTCGAATGCGGAAACCGCCTCAGTGCGATTGCCGGCGACGGCCAACGCAAACCCCCTGGCCGCGTGTGCCTCTGCCAGGTTGGGATCGATAGCGAGTGCCATCGCCGTGTTCGCGAGAATGTCCTCCACCGGAATCTCCGTGCCGAATTGAGACCGCAGACGTGAATCGCAAACCGCGATGCCGGCATAGGCTCGGGCATAGCCGGGATCCAATTCGATGGCTCTGGCGAAGCTCTGTCTAGCCATCAGATGGTTTGAGCGCGAGGCAATATGGTAGTATTCGCGGCCCCTGAGGTAGTGCGTATAAGCTTCCACGCTCTCTGTCGGCGCCTGCTCGATTGCCTTCTTTTCCTCCGGGAGCAGCTTGACCTTTAGTTGCTCGACGATCGCCTTGGTAATCTCGTCCTGCACTTCGAAGATGTCGGTGAGGTCGCGGTCGTAACGCGCGGCCCACATGTGGCCGTCGCTCGCTGCGTCGATCAATTCAGCATTGATCCTCATATGGTTGCCGGCCTTGCGGACGCTGCCCTCTACGACATAAGCAACCCCGAGTTCCCTGGCGATGCGCTGCAGGTTCTCGCTGCGGCCTTTCCATGTGAAGACAGTGTTGCGGCTTAGTACAAACAGGCCTGAAACATTCGATAGGTCAGTGATGATGTCCTCGGTGATGCCGTCGCTGAAAAACTCCTGGGCGGGATCGTTGCTGATGTTGGCAAATGGCAGGATGGCAACCGATGGCTTGTTGGTGGGTGCCTGCGTGTGGCCGCTTGCGGCAAGCGGTACCTCCTCGCCGGAGCCGACATTGCCCCAATCGGCAAAATAGACATGGACCGGACGGGAAATGTTCTTGACGGTCTTGGCGCCCTGGTCTGCGAAATTGAGATCGAGCTTGTTTCCGACTTCGTGGCGCACAGCCGCCGAACAGGCAATGCCGCCAGGATCTGCAAGGGCTTGCAGCCGGACCGCCACATTAATGCCGTCCCCATGAAAGTCATCCGCATCGAAGATGATATCGCCCAGGTTCAAGCCTATTCGAAACGCAAAGTGCCGGTCCGCTGGAATCCCAATGTTGCGCTCCAGCATGCCGCGCTGGATTTCGACTGCGCATCGTGCAGCACTGAGCACGCTGCCGAACTCGACCAGGAAACCGTCGCCCATCACCTTGATTATACGCCCGCCGTGGCTCGCGACAGCGGGATCGAAAAGCTCGCGGCGATGCTGACGAAGGGCATCAAGCGTCTCCTCTTCGTTTGCCTCCAGGAGACGGCTGTAGCCCACCACATCGGCAGCCAGGATAGCCGCCAATCGGCGCTCGACAAGCTCTGCGCACATGCCCGTCTCCCCAACGTGCTGGTGGCAATATTACTCAATTCTAGAAGCTGGCCGATCATGTTGCCGGACGATTGTATTACTGACAACTAAAATATCCCTCTGTCGCCGAACCGACAGTTATATCTTCCAGATTTGGCCATCTGGCATCTGCGCCTTCGACTACTGGGCCCGGCCCCCCGGCATTCGCCGCGGCCGGCTCCGTCAGCTCTTCGGAGCGGCGATGCTCTCCCTCGGGATAAGGCTGCTGCGGATGACGGTGCGCACCGCCGCCGCATTCTCTCTCTGGCCAATGGCGTCGAGCAGGAGATCCACCGCTGCGCGCCCCATCTCTTCCACCGGCTGCTTGATCGTCGAGAGCGGCGGCGAGCAGAATTCGCAGACCGGGGAGCCGTCGAAGGAGACGACGGACAGATCACCGGGAATGCTTACACCTCTCCGCTGGACACGGCTGACAAACGAAATGGCCATGTCGTCGCTGGTTGCGATGACGGCCGTCGGCTTTTCGGTCAATTTGGCGAAATCGTCCGCTGCCTGGACGCCGATGTCGAAGCCGTGCTGATAATCGAGATGGCCGCCCGAGCGACGCACCGAGCCCTCCGACAATCCTGCCGCCTCGAGCGCCTCGAGCACGCCGCCATAACGCTCGACATCGTGGTAATTGCCTTCAGGCCCCGCAAGATAGAAGAACCGTCGATGACCCAATCGGATCAGTTCGGCGGTGACGTCGCGCACGGCCTCGCGGTCGTTCGTAATCACGCTCTGCAGGCCGGCATCGCTCATGTCGAGCAGCATCGACACGATCGGCAGACCGGAATTTGCCAGCGAGCGCCCGTCGACCTCCGGGAGCTTCGACGACAGGATGATGGCGCCGCGCACGCTCCCGCCAAAGGCGAGGTCGAGAATATGCCGTTCGGAAATCTCGTCGCGATCGAGGTTGGCGATCATCAGGTTGTAGCCGCCCTGGATCAGCGACTTGTTGATGCTCTGCAGCACCTGCGGAATGATCTGGGAAGCGCCATAGTAGAGCGATCCCGGCAGGATGATCATGATGATGTTGGATTTGCCGACCCTGAGGCCGCGCGCCATGGCGTTCGGCGTGTAGCCCAGCTGCCTGGCAGCGGCATTGATCTTGGCGCGCGTCTTCTCGTTGACCCGTCCGGGATTGGCGAGCGCCCGGCTGACTGTTGATATCGCAACGCCGGCGAGCCGCGCGACATCGGCCATCAATGCACCCGATGGCTCCTCTCCTACCACATCCTTGTTTTTATTCATGTTTATTTCGGTCTCCCGGATGCTTCGATTTGCAACTCTAAGGCAGGCGCCGATTTATAGCAAACGTTTGCCAAAAACCGCTTGCTTAAAAAACCGGCTTGGCTATTATCTAGCCATGGCAAACGATTGCCATTTCTTAATGCGTTGAAAATCCATGGCTTATTGGATGCGGAACGGCTCTTCCGCACGCGGGTAGGTCATGCCTCGATAAATGGACAGGTTATGGCTACTGACAGGCTGCGCTTCGGCGTCGATCTCGTGACATTCTTCCATCCCGGCTTCTGGGGCGTCGACAGCCATGATGCGATCGTCGGCTATGCCCGCGCTGAACCGCGTGCCTTCTGGGACAAGATACTCGACAGCGTCCAGGCCTCCGGGGTCACCGGCGTCGAGCTGACCTTCTCTCCCTTCAACTGGCAGGACGCCATCAAGACCTACGGTTCCGTCGACGCCTTCGCAGCCGAGCTGGCTAGACGGGGCCTGACGCTGTGCAGCGGCTTCTTCGCGGAACTGGAGGCGGCCGGCGATTTCGCTGAGCCCGAGGCCCAGCGCGCGCTGATCGACAAGGCGGAACGATATGCCGATTTCCTGAAAGCCTGCGGCAGCGACATCATGGTGATCGGCGCCCCCTTGCGCCAGACGCTCGGCGCCCAGCCAGTGCAATTCTACGATTTCGACCGCGCCAAGGTGATCGCCGATTTCCTGAACCGGCTCGGTGCAACACTCCATGCCAGGGGCGTGCGGCTCGCGCTGCACACCGAGGCGCACTCGATCTTTGCCGCCGCGCGCGATGTCGATCTGATGATGCTGCTCACCGATCCGGCCTATGTGCACATGTGCCCGGACACGGCCCATATCATCGTTGCCGGCTCCGATCCAATCCAGCTCGTCGATCGCCATCACGAGCGCATGATCATCGCTCATTGGAAGGATGCGATCGGCCCCATGCCCTCAGACACGCCGATCGACAAACATATCCATGAACGCCACCAGCCCTATTTCTGCAGCTTCGGCCTCGGACGGGTCGATTGGCCGGCCTGGATCCGGCTGCTGCGCGACCGGGCCTATGAAGGCTGGGCGATCCTCGAACTCGATGCCGCGCCCGATCCCGTCCGCGACATCGCCAACGGGCTCACGCTCGTCCGGCAGGCGCTCCTGCCGATCTATCGCTGACAGTCATTCCTAAGACAACAAAACGCCCCGCAAAGAGGGCATTTTCAAGAGGTGGAACAATGAAGAACATGATGAAGCTTTTACTTGCCGGCGCAGCAATCGTCGTCCTATCCGCCTCGGCGCATGCCGAGGACAAGCCGACGATCGAAATCATGTCGTCCTGGACGTCGGGCGGCGAAGCGGCTGCCCTCAACGTTATCAAGACCGAGTTCGAAAAGCGCGGCGGCATCTGGAAGGATTCTTCGATTGCCGGCTTTGGTGCGGCCGATGCCGCCTTCCAGAACCGCATCGTCGCCGGTGACGCGCCGGGCGCCAAGCAGGGCGTCATCGGTCTCGCTGCGGCAGATTTCATCAACCAGGGCCTGTTCAATCCGATCGACGACGTGGCCGCCGCCGGCAAATGGGCCGATGCTCTGCCGAAATCGATCCACGACCTCATCACCTATGACGGCAAGGTCTATCTCTCGCCGACCGGCGCCCATGGTGAAAGCTGGCTCTTCTATTCCAAGGAAGCCTTCGAGAAGGCCGGCATTTCGCAAGAGCCCAAGACCTGGGACGAGCTTTTTGCCGATCTCGACAAGCTGAAGGCTGCCGGCATGGTTCCGGTCGCCTGGGGCGGCCAGCCCTGGCAGCAGACCAAGGTCTTCAACATGATCCTGCTCTCGCAGGTCGGGATCGACGGCTTCTTGAAGATCTATGTCGACAAGGACAAGAGCCAGGCCTCCGTCGAAGGTGTGAAGAAGACCCTTGAGATCCTCGGCAAGCTGCGCGGTTATGTCGATGCGGGTGCTGCCGGGCGCAACTGGAACGACGCGACCGCCATGCTGATCACTACCAAAGCCGGCGTGCAGTTCATGGGCGACTGGGCCAAGGGCGAATTCACCGTTGCCGGCAAGGAGCCGGGCAAGGATTATGGCTGCATGATCGTGCCGGAGTCGAAGGGTATGGTCTACATCGCCGACGCCCTCTGGTTCCCGAAGACCGGCAAGGCCGAGACCGACAAAGCACAGAAACTTCTCGCCGAAGTCGTCATGGACCCGACCGTCCAGGTCGAATTCGCTCTCAAGAAGGGCTCTGTTCCGATGCGCTCCGACGTCGACAAGTCGAAGCTGGACGCCTGCGCGCAGAAGGGCGTCGAGCTGATGGCTGCGGGTGCAATCGTACCGGACCAAGCGATCGTGCTGACGCCCCAGCAGGTCGGCGCACTCGACGACTTCGTCGACGAATACTGGAGCGGCGGCTCGAATGATACGGCCTCCGCGGCCGAAAATTTCTTCGCCATCTTCGAGTAGGATAGCGCCTGTGGCGTCGGCCTGACGTCGACGCCACAGCTGCCGGCCGCCGCCTCGCGCGGCGGTGCGAGCCCTGCCTTCCACCCGTCAACGAGCTGGCCGATGTCCATCAAACGCAAGCCCAATTTATCCGCGACCATCGCCCTTTTGCCGACATGGTTCGTCGCCGTCGTGGTCTTCATCGGCACCATGGCCTGGTCGATCCGCCTGTCCTTCACCAATTCCACGCTTTTTCCGTCCTCGACCTATGTCGGCTTGGCGCAGTATTCGAAGCTCTTCTCTTCCGCCAAGTGGCTGGCATCGCTGCAAAACGTGTTGATCTTCGGTGTCCTTTACGTCGCAGGCTGTTTGCTGCTCGGCTTCCTGCTGGCCGCGGCGCTCGACCGCAAGATCCGCTTCGAAAGCGCCTTTAGGACCCTATTCCTCTATCCCTACGCCATGTCCTTCGTGGTGACCGGGCTGATCTGGCAATGGATGCTCAATCCGACGCTCGGCATCCAGGCAAGCGTGCGTTCGCTCGGTTGGGAAAGCTTCGTCCTCGACTGGGTGGTCAATCGCGACATGGCGATCTATGCGCTGGTGCTTGCCGGCGTGTGGCAGGGCGCGGGGCTCGTCATGGTCATTGCGCTCGCCGGCATGCGTGGCATCGAAGGCGAGCAATGGAAGGCGGCGCGGATCGACGGCATTCCCGTCTGGCGCATCTATGTCTCGATCATCCTGCCCCAGCTCGGGCCGGCGCTGGCCGCGGCCGGCATGCTGCTCGCCATGGGCGTGATCAAGACCTACGACATCGTCGTTGCCATGACCAATGGCGGCCCCGGCAATGCGACGGAGGTGCCGGCGAAATTCATCATGGACAATCTGTTCGGGCGCCAGAACCTCGGCCTCGCCACAGCAGGCGCGACGGTGCTTGTCCTCGGGGTGATCATCGCAGTCGCCCCGTTCCGCTACATCATGCACATGCGTGACAAAGCAAAGGGGGCTGCGTGATGGCCCGTCCTCATCCGAACGGCCCGAAGCCGGCACAGATCACCGCCGGACGCATCGGTCTCTATGCCTTCCTTGTCGTCGCCGCACTTTTCTTCCTTCTGCCGCTCTACACCATGGTCGTCACCTCGCTGAAGTCCATGGACGAAATCCGGCTTGGGCAGATCTTTGCCCTGCCGGCCACGCTCGATTTCTCTGCCTGGGCTACCGCCTGGTCGGGCGCCTGCATGGGAACCGTCTGCGTCGGCATTCGCAGCGGCTTCTGGAATTCGGTGGCGATCACCCTCCCCTCGGTCGCGCTCTCGGTCTTTATCGGCGCCGTCAACGGCTATGCGCTGTCGCTCTGGCGGCCGCGCGGGGCAAACCTGCTCTTCGGCCTGTTGATGGCCGGCGGCCTCATCCCCTACCAGATCTTCCTCTATCCGATGGTCCGGGCGATGGCGAATATTGATCTCTATAATTCGCTCGCCGGCATCATTCTCGTGCATGTCATCTTCGGCCTGCCGCTGGTGACGCTGCTCTTCCGCAACTATTTCGTCAGCGTGCCGGAGGAGCTGTGCAAAGCGGCACGCGTCGACGGCGCGGGCTTCTGGCGCATCTTTTTCGAGATCATGCTGCCGATTGCCGTGCCGATGGTCGTGGTGGTCTCGATGCTGCAGTTCACCGGCATCTGGAACGACTTTCTGCTCGGTCTCGTCTTTGCCGGGCGCGACAACCTGCCAATGACCGTGCAGCTCAACAATATCGTCAACACCACGATGGGCGAGCGGACCTACAACGTGAACATGGCGGCGACGATCCTCACCGCCATCGTTCCGCTTGCCATCTATTTCCTGTCCGGCCGCTGGTTCGTGCGCGGCATCGCGGCCGGCGCAGTCAAGGGGTAACGCTTCCATGCAATCTGCCGTCTCCGTCAAGGATCTGAAGATCGCCTATGGTGACCATACGGTGATCGAGAAGATGTCGATCGATATCGCGCCGCGAGAGTTCCTGTTGCTGCTCGGCCCTTCCGGCTGCGGCAAGTCCACGCTTCTGAACGCCATTGCCGGTCTCCAGGACATCACATCAGGCGAGGTCTGGATCTCAGGCAAGAACGTCAGCTGGGAGGAGCCGAAGGACCGCGGCATCGGCATGGTCTTCCAGTCCTACGCGCTCTATCCGCGTATGTCGGTCCGCAAGAACCTCTCCTTCGGACTTCGCGTCGCCGGCCTGCCGAAGGCCGAGATCGAGGCCCGTGTCGCCCGCACCGCGGCGCTCCTCCAGCTCGACAAGCTGCTCGACCGGCGTCCTGCCGAGCTTTCCGGCGGTCAGCGCCAGCGCGTCGCCATCGGCCGGGCGCTGGTACGCGAAGTGGATGTCTTCCTGTTCGACGAGCCACTGTCGAACCTCGATGCCAAGCTGCGCAACGAATTGCGCGTCGAGATCAAGAAGCTGCACCAGCGCCTCGGCAACACCATGATCTACGTCACCCACGACCAGGTCGAGGCTCTGACGCTGGCCGACCGCATCGCCATCATGCGCGATGGCGTCATCCAGCAACTCGCCTCGCCGGCTGAAATCTACCGCCGTCCGGCCAATCTCTTCGTTGCCGGCTTCATCGGCGCTCCGGCGATGAATTTCGCCGAGGGCCGGATCGAGCGCGGCAGCGGCGCGCTGGTCTTCCGGAGCAAGGACCTCACTGTCGATCTCTCCGGTTATTCCTTTCGAGCGGGCGCAGCGGAAGGACCTGCTACACTCGGCTTTCGCCCGGAACACCTTGTGCTCGATGGCGCCACGAGCGGCCTGCCCACCATTCCCGGTCGCGTTTCCGTCGTCGAGCCGATGGGTTCGGACGCCGTCGTCTGGTTCGACTGGGCAGACCAGAGCCTCTCGCTCCGGCTCATGGGCGATGTCACCCTGCAGCCCGGCGATGCCGTGGCTCCCGGGCTCGATATCGCCAAGGCATCCCTCTTCGGCGCTGACGGATCGCGGCTGTGACGCGCCATCCCTTTGTTTTCCCGCAATTCCGGACGCCCTTCGCGCCGTTTTGAGGATTGCTCCAGGACAGGATTTGGAACTACATGTCTGAGATCGTCTATGATGCGCTGGTGATCGGCTCCGGCGCGGCGGGTTCCTTTGCGGTAAAGGAACTGACAGCACAGGGATTATCGGTGCTGCTGCTCGAGGCCGGCCCCGCCGTCGGACCGAAGGATTTCGATCCCGCGCGCAAGAAGGCGCCCGCAAGCAGCATCAATATCTGGGAGCGCGCGCGGGCCACCCTCAAGGGCCAGCCGATCCAGGCGCGCGCAGCCTTTTTCACCGAGCGCTTCAGCCATTTCTTCGTCAATGACCGCAAGAACCCCTATACGACGCCGAAGGGCGAACCCTTCCTCTGGATCCGCGGCCGCCAGGGCGGCGGGCGGCTCCACAGTTTCGGCCGGGTGCTGCTGCGCTGGACCGACGACGATTTCAAGATCCGCTCACGCGCCGGAAAGGGCGTGGACTGGCCGGTCTCCTATGACGAGCTGGTGCCTTTCTACGACGAGGTCGAGGCCTATCTCGGGCTCTACGGCAACAAGGATAACGTGGCCACGCTGCCGGACGGCATCTATGCGAAGCCGGCAAGCCTGACGCCCGCCGAACAGATCTTCAAGCAGGTGGTTGAAAACCGCTGGCCGGAAAGGCACGTCGTCTCCTGGCGCTACATCGCGCCTGACGCCGACCGGATGCCGCGACCGCTGCGAGAAGCAAAGGCGACGGGTGAGTTGACCATCCGCTACGACGCCGTCGTTCGCCGCATCACCACGGATGAGAAGACCGGCCGCGCCACCGGCGCGGAATACATCGATCGCAACACGGGCGCGGTATCAACGGCTCGCGCTGTAACGGTGGTGCTTTCGGCCTCGCCGATTGAGAGCGTGAGGCTGCTTTTGAATTCGGCTTCGGCGAAACATCCAGATGGGCTCGGCAACAGCTCGGGCGCTCTCGGTCGCTATTTCATGGACCAGCTGCCGTGCCTCGCCTTCGGCTCCTTTTCGAAGGCGAAGGGTTGGGCACCCGACGAATCCGCGCCGACCGACCCCTTCTACAATCCGTCGGGCGGGGTCTTCATTCCCCGCTTCGGAGAGGGCGACGCCGCCCGCGGCGATTTCGACTACCAGGGAAGCGTCGGCCGCGCGCCGGTCTCCGGGGACAGAGATGCACGCCTCGCCTTCTTCGGCTTCGGCCGTATGCTGCCCTATGGCGACAACCGCATCACGCTCGATGTCAGGCGTAGGGATGCCTGGAACATTCCCGTGCCGCATATCCGCTGCGTCATGCAAGAGGAGGAGCAGGCACTGCTCAAAAGGCAGGAGGAGACGCTGATCGCCATGATCAGGGAGATTGGCGGCGACCTCGAATTCATCGGCTCGCCCACCGGCCTCAAGGAAATGGGCAAGGGCGCCTTTCCCGAAGCCGATGCCTTCAGCCGCTTCATGTTCCGCAAATGGTTCCGCAAGACCATGTGCATGGGCGCCGCAATCCATGAGACGGGCGGCGCGCGCATGGGCGAAAACCGGCAAGCTTCTGTGCTCAATCCCTACAACCAGGTCTGGGATGCCCCGAACCTCATCGTCACCGACGCCAGCGCCTTCCCCGGCAGCGGCATCGCCGGCACCACGCTCACCGTCATGGCCCTGACGATCCGCGCCTGCCGGAACCTTGTCGACCAATACCGGACGGGACAGCTATAGGCGCAAAGTCGAAGTGTCCTGTTTCTGCAAAGTTGGAATGTCACTCTCCCGGCGTTTGATTGGCTGGGAGACGAACGGATGCGCCTTCTTTGCCGAAGATTTAGAGGACCGTTCTCACCCCGCTGATTACACCGGATGTAATTGAGGGCATTCCCTGTCCCGCGATATTAGTGAACGGCCTTCCTGCAGGAGGAACATTCCCGTCAACAGAAGCGGCCGACCAACGCGATGTCGACGGCTAAGCTGCCGTCGACAGTACGAGGCGGCCGAGGAGAACGACGATGACGACCATGAATTTTACCAAACGAGACCCCCCTGAATGGCTGTTGGCCTTCTGGAAGGAGATCGATGACAAAACCTTCGGCGAAGGCTTCGACTGCTTGGCGCAGGATGCTACCTGCAATCTGGGCGTCGCCGACTGGAAGGGGCGAGAGCCATTCGCACGAACCTGCGCGCCTTCATCGACACGGGTTTCTCAGCGCTTCACGACGTAACGGAATATTGGGACGGTGGCTCGCTCAAGATCTTCCGCGGGACTGTCACCATGACGCCCGATGACGAAGCTCAACCGGTTGTCAAACCGGTGATGACGCACTTCTTCTATATGGATGAACGAGAGCCGGGCAAGGTTGGCCGCTGGTGCGGATCGGTCGGCCCGATTGCCTTCTGACCGACATCGCCGCTGGCGGGAGCGTTATCGCCCCCGCCGGCCATCAGCCGCACACATGGAGATCGCTAAAAAGATGAGCTCGACGCACGGCCATTCAGGCGCAATACTGAACGAGCTTGGCATCCAGTTGCGCGCCTGGCGCGACACGCGGGGCAAGAGCCAGCTGGATCTCTCACTCGACACCGGCATATCGCAGCGTCAGATCAGCTTCATCGAGAGTGGCCGAAGCACGCCCGGCCGCCACAATCTGCTGCATCTGGCCGATGCCCTTGATGTGCCGTTCCGGGAGCGCAATACGCTGCTGCTTGCCGCCGGCTATGCCCCGATTTACGCCGAAGGCGGTATCGACGATGTGGAAATGAAAGGCGTCACGGATGCGTTAAGGCGCATGCTTGTTCAGCATGAACCGTTTCCGGCAGTTGTCATGGATCGCTATTGGAACGTGGTGATGACGAACGACGCGACGCAGCGCTTCTTCAATAGCTTCATCGACATGGCGGCACGGGAAAAAACCGCGCAGTCTGCTGCACCTGATATTCGATCCGGCCGGCTTGCGGCCCTGCATTGCGAATTGGGAGGAAACGGCAAAGAGCCTGATGGCGCGGGTGTTCAGGGAGTCCGTGGGCCGCGTCATCGATAAGCGCACCAAGGCGCTGATCGATGCGCTCCTCGCCTATCCGGATGTGGACAGTGCCTGGAAGGTCTCGACGACAGCAGACAGCACACCGGTCATTCCATTGTCGTTCATCAAGGACGGGCAGGTTCTGAGTTTCTTCTCGCTGGTGACCACGGTTGGCACCGCACAGACGATAACGACCCAGGAACTGAGGATCGAGTGCATGTTCCCGTTGGATGATGCCACCGAGGTGGAATACGCCAAGCTGATGAACCAGGCCGGCATGCGTTAATCCCGGATCGACGGGGCTGTTCCGGCTTTGGGTTAGCCGAACCGTCACACAAACTTCGCAGTGACATGCTCCTGTCGAAATAAGCAGGAAGGAAAAGGCCATGACTCAAACACCTCAGGACCAGCTCAGCCGTATTAAGGCCGAAATCGCCGACAGCTTCGATGAAGAGCTGGAAATGCAGATGGAGGAAGACCGGCTGGACGATCTGGTCGCCGAAGGAATGTCGGAACCGGCGGAGCAGACGATCGAACGAAAGATCTACTTCCGGGAGCTGTTCCGGCTGCAGCATGAACTGGTGCGGTTGCAGGATTGGGTTCAGCATAAGAAGCTGAAGGTGGTGGTGCTGTTCGAAGGCCGGGATTCGGCCGGCAAGGGTGGCGCGATCAAGCGCGTGACCCAGCGGCTCAATCCGCGCGTTTGCCGGACGGTCGCGCTGCCCGCGCCCACCGAGCGGGAACGTCATCAATGGTATTTCCAGCGTTATGTCCCGCACCTTCCGACCGCCGGCGAAATGGTGCTCTTTGACCGAAGCTGGTACAATCGCGCCGGTGTCGAGCGCGTCATGGGATTCTGCACCGAGGAAGAACTCGAGGAGTTCTTCCGCTCGGTGCCTGAATTCGAACGGATGCTCGTCCGCTCCGGAATCGTGCTGATCAAGTACTGGTTTTCGATCACCGACGAGGAGCAGGAATTCCGCTTCAAGATGCGCATCCACGATCCGCTGAAGCAATGGAAGCTCTCACCGATGGATATGGAAAGCCGTGTCCATTGGGAGGAATACACCAAAGCCAAGGAAGAAATGCTGGCGCGGACGCACACGGAGGACGCACCCTGGTGGGTGGTACAGGCTGTAGACAAGAAACGCGCGCGTTTGAACTGCATTGCCCATCTTCTCGATCAGATCCCTTACGAGGATGTTCCGAAACCTGAGATCCAGTTGCCGGACCGCATCCGTCACGCTGATTACAACAGGGCGCCGGTTCCGCCTGAAATGCTCGTGCCGGAGCGCTATTGACAGCATAGCCGCAACGGCGGCCCTAAATCGGAATCGATTTAGGGGTTGTTACGCTACGCCACGGAAGAGCGTGGCGTAGCGTTGGATCGCCGGCGACCTTCAGGCGGCGACATCAGCCATGCGGTTCAATTCCGAGACGGCGTCATCCGGCAGCACGAGCCCGGCGGCGGCGAGGTTCTCCCTGAGATGGCCGACGGACGAAGTGCCGGGGATCAGCAGGATGTTTTCCGCGCGACGCAGCAGCCAGGCGAGCGCTACCTGCATAGGCGTGGCATTGAGGCGTGCGGCGACATCGGACAGGGTGGACGACTGCAGCGGGCTGAACCCGCCGAGCGGGAAGAATGGCACATAGGCAATGCCGTCGCGCGCGAGATCGTCGATCAGGGCATCGTCGGCCCGATGCGCCAGATTGTACTGGTTCTGCACGCAGACGATCTCGGTGATCCCACGCCCCTCGGTGATCTGCTTGGATGTGACGTTGCTCAGCCCGACGTGACGTACCAGGCCTTGCCGCTGAAGATCGGCCAGCACCGTCAGCGGCGCTTCGATCGACCCTTCGGCCGGGCCGTGCACGTCGAACATGATCCTCAGATTAACGACATCAAGCACATCGAGGCCGAGATTGCGGAGGTTGTCGTGTACTGCCTCCGTCAGCTCTTCCCGCGAGAAGGCCGGAATCCACGATCCGTCCGCGCCGCGCCGGGCGCCGATCTTGGTGACGATGACGAGATCGTCGCGATAGGGATGCAGCGCTTCACGGATGATCTGGTTGGTGACGTGCGGGCCATAGAAGTCGCTGGTGTCGATGTGGTTTACGCCGCTCGCGACCGCCTCTCGCAGCACGGCCAAGGCCGCGCCATGATCTTTGGGCGGGCCAAACACGCCGGGCCCGGCAAGCTGCATGGCGCCATAGCCGAGTCGCTTCACGCTGCGGCCGCCGAGGTTGAACGCGCCGGACTGATCGATAGTGGACATGGTCTAATTCCTTTCAAGAGATGACGCCAAGATAGGCCCAAGAGATAAGCCCAAGATAAGCATTGTCGGCACGTGTGAAAATTGGCTACAATCCGCACGGGCTGTGCGGAGTAGCGAACAGTGAAAGCAGATCTGGGTGATCTCAATGCCTTCGTTGCCGTGGCGCGTGCCGGGGGTTTTCGCGAGGGCGCGCGCGTAAGCGGCAGCAGCGCCTCCTTCCTCAGTGAAGCGGTGCGTCGCCTGGAGGCCCAGCTCGGCGTCAGGCTGCTCAACCGGACGACACGCAGCGTCGTCCCGACCGAAGCGGGCAAGGGCTTGCTGGAGCGGCTCGGCCCTGCTTTGAGCGAGGTGGAGTCTGCCCTCGACGTCGTCAACGGTTTTCGCGACAGGCCGGCCGGTGCGTTGCGCCTCAATGTGCCGGTCAGCGCGGCGCGGCTGGTGCTGCCTGCCATCGTTCCACCGTTCCTCGCCGCCTATCCCGATATTCGGCTGGAGGTGGTCACCGACGAGAGCTTTGTCGACGTGATCGCGGCCGGCTGCGACGCCGGCATCCGCTATGACGAGCGGCTGGAGCAGGATATGATCGCAATACCGATCGGCCCACGCGTCCAGCGCTTTGCCACTGCCGCCTCCCCCGATTACCTCGATCGCCGTGGCCGGCCGCAACATCCGAGCGAGCTGCTCGGCCATGCCTGTCTGCTGGGTCGCTTTTCGAGCGGTGCGATGACGGCGCCGTGGGAGTTCGAGCGCGATGGCGAGATCGTGCGGGTCGATCCGACGGGCCCGCTGATCGTGCGGGTCGGCGGTGCGACCGACCTGGCCGTCGATGCAGCGATATCGGGAACAGGGATCGTCTGCCTCTTCGAGGACTGGTTGCGCCCGCATATCGACAGCGGCGCGCTCGAGCCCATCCTCCAACCGTGGTGGCAGCGCTTCTCTGGGCCGTTTCTCTATTATCCTGGACGGCGTCTGGTGCCGGCGCCGCTGAGGGCATTCATCGATTTCGTCAAGGCATCAGCCAATCAGGCTTGATGTTTTGCGGCCAGAAGGAACGTCGTTGAGCGCTTCCATGCGTCAAAGCTTGACCTCGGCATTGTCGCCCATATCAGGTTTGCTGTTCGAGACCGCGGCGGCGGCCATCTTGATATAGCTGATGATGGTGCCCGGGCTGTCCCAATATTCGGCCGAAGACGGGGTCATCTTGAGGATGCGGATGGAAGGATCGTCGGGGCTGTCCCACCACGCCTTTGCCGGCGTCGCCCATAATTCCCTGATCTTCTCCCGGTCGTTCTGCACCTCGGCCGTCCCCGATACGGAAACATATTTCTGTCCCTTGGTGTCGGCAAAGGCCAGACACACGTTTGGCCAGCGGGCGATCTCATCGTCCTTGTGACTGCTGACATCCGTCAGAAAATAGATCGCATTCTCGAGCTGCGCGGTATAGGCGGACATCGGGCGGGCTTTGAGATCGTCGCCGTTACGGGTCGTCAGCATGCAAAACCCGATCTTGTCGATCAACTCCCATACCCGCGTCGCATCGTCATGCTCTGCCATCGTCATCTCCATCTGTGCAAAAGACGAAGTAACCATCTGCCGAGGCCGATGTTCCCAATGGGCGGTCTATTCAGCCAATTCCCTGAAGGTGATCGAATAACGCAGGCGGTCGACGGGCGGGATGGAATGTTCCCAGAGCGTTCTTGAAGCGCCAGCCATGAGATAGGCCGAGCCGGGTTCAAGGACGAGCGATCGCCGCTGCCATTTGGCACCGTCACGCCGCCTGAGCCTGAAGGTGCAAGACGAGAGCAAGGAGACACCGACGACCCGGCCGAAGACGAATTTGTCCTTGTGCCAGCCGATCGGAGCGCACCCGGGCCATACTCAGTGACCAGCGCCTGCACGAGCGCATCGGGCTCGATGCCGGCGAAGCGCGCCACCACTTCGCGAATGGAAAGCAGCACCGACGGCATCGCATCGGCTCTTCTGACGCGCTGGGTGTCGAAGTCGTATTTCCAGCCGAAGGAAACCGTCCTGCGCTTGCCCTCAAAGCCATGAAAGTCGAAGGCTTTGAAGGCAAGGGTCGGCATTGCCTCAAGAACCATGCGCTGAAGATCCGGACGAACGATCTCAGCAGAATATCGGAACCCCTCAGGGAGCGTCCGGTCCGCCGCACGAAAGAGATCCTCCTGCACGATGATGCTCACTGCGCTCGTGCCTCAATGGACGCTTGGGGTTTTCATGACCATTGCGAAGTCTTCGGCGACCAGTTCGCTGACGGCGATGAGGATTTCCTCCCGGGAAAAGCCCGATGTCAGCGCGCTTTGGATCAGATCCTGAAGATCCGGGTCCACGACATCGCGGCAATCCTCGAGGCGTTCTTCCGAAACGGTGAGGCTATTGAGTTCGTCCATTGTCTGTCCTTTCGGGGAATGTGCCCACTGAAGTCCGGAAAATCCGGTTGGGAATGGTTGCTAGCGGGCAGTGGTGACCCGCTTCGGGCCGGCAAGCAGGCCTTCACGTTGCATCTTCTTGCGTGCAGCCTTGCGCTGACGGCTGATCGCCTGCGCCTTTTCCCTGACGCGCCGTTCGGACGGCTTCTCATAGGCGCGCCGCTCCTTCATTTCACGGAACAGTCCTTCGCGCTGCATTTTCTTTTTCAAGACCCTGAGCGCTTGATCGACATTATTGTCTCTGACGAGTACCTGCATTTCGAGTTCTCCTTGTTTGTGGCGCGACGATCGCCGCTCAGCCGAGCTGCTCGGCGATCAGAGCCCGCAATTCGCGGCGGGTGAGAAGACAGGGAAACGGCTTCCAGTTCCCAGCAACGCGGCCGACAGCCTCGTCATCGTCACGTGGTTTCGCCGCCGCAACCGCGGTGGCTGTATTTATGTGGTTCAAAAAGAAATCCTTTGCCGATCTCGGCCGGCATCATCGATTGTTTGTGGGATTGCCCGTCACGCAGCCACAATGGCGCGCACGGATACACAAGCGTTTCAATCATGAGCCAGCAATGGCTCAGATTTCCGCCTGATCTGGTATTCGAGCAACATAGGTATCGGCGGGCACAATTGCAACGGACAGCCCGGATGGCATGACGCGGGCATCGCCAATCGCCTTCAGATATACTCTGCACCATTTTATTCAAGTTAGCCGGGTATAGTTTCTGCCGAATTTTCTTCAATTTGGCTTGAAAGTGACATTATTCCGCCGGAATGGAAGCAACGGGGAGATCGGCATCGAAATTAACCTTCTGTTAAATAGACCATTGACTTGTAGTATTAATAGGTTGTTAAAGGAGCCGCTCGCTGAGGTCGAAATTGACCCGCCAATAAACAATTTGAGGAGAGTGCAATGGCTTCGCCAATTCATGCAACTGATGATAGTGCAACATTTAAAGAAACTGACGTTATTTCCGGAAATCTGCTTTCCAACGATTCATCCGACAACGGCCACCTGTTCCTGCGCGCCTTTGATGGCGCAAGCGTTGGCGCCAAGGCTGGCAACAGCCAGGTCACCGAGATCCAGGGCGACTACGGCACCTTCTTCGTCAAGCCCGATGGCAGCTACACCTATGTCCTGAGCGACGCTGCCAAGATCGGCTTCGCCAACGGCGAATCCTACCAGGAGAAGGTTTCCTACAAGATTTCCGACGGCAGCGGTCATACCGATGTCGGTCTGTTCACCCTGAACATCCAGGGCGTAACCCAGGTAAAGCCGATTGCTGTCGACGACCACTACAGCTTCAACGAAGGTAGCGCCATCGGCGGTAACGTTCTGGACAACGACATTGCCGGCGACAACGGCAAGCTCTTCCTTCGTCAGTTCGACGGCACGAACGTCAGCGCCAAGAGCGGCGTCGACGCTGTTACCGACATCGTCGGCGACCATGGCATCTTCCACGTCAAGCCGAATGGCGAATTCACCTACACGCTGACGGAAGACCTGACTGCCGGTCAGAACGTCACGGAAACCGTCCAGTACTACAAGATCTCCGATGGCGAAGGCCACACGGATGTTGGCGTTCTGACGCTCAACATCACGGGCACCGACGCTCATCTCGTTTGATCACTTGCGAGAAATCAGTGAGAGACACCGCCCGCCGCGCAATCGGCGGGCGTTTTCATATATCGGCTTGTCATATTCAGCCGGTCTGCAAAGCGGCATAATACTTTTTAGCTAGTTCTTATAAATGCCGGGGCGGCGTAGTCTCGTTGTTCGGAGGACACGCCGTTGACCGAACACATCGAACCCAGGCAAATGGAAACAGACGATCTGACGAAAGTCTGGTCCGTGACCGAGTTTTGCGCGCGTCACCGCATAGGTACCGAGGAACAAGCGCTGCTGCTCAGACTTTTCGGGCCGTTCGCGACTGCCTCCGAGCTGATCCACAATGCCAAGCGCGCCCCAAGATTTAGATAAGGGGCGCTCGACCTGGTCGCCTGCTTGGGGACCGCCTATGGGCTCCGACTCGCGACGCTAGGCCTGCTTTCCGGCCACCTCACGTCCGGCACGTATCACTGCGTCTGTGGTGATATCGAACTTCTTGTAAACGTCATCGATTTTGCCGGATGCTCCGAATTCATGCATGCCGACGAATACGCCGTCCAAGCCGAGATAGCGGTCCCAGGAATCCTGCACGGCTGCTTCGACGGCGACCCTGGCTCGGCTGCCGCCCAGCACCGATTTCTTGTAGGCGGCATCCTGCTTCTCGAACAGCAGCCTGCACGGCATCGAAACAACGGCGGTGCGAATACCCTCGTCCTGCAGCACCGAGCGGGCTTCGACCGCCAGATGCAGTTCCGAGCCGGAGGCAAGGATCGTCAGTTGCCGCTCGCCGCCTTCAGCTTCCTGGAGAACGTAGGCTCCCCTTGCCGAGCGGTTCTCGTCGGACGGGTCGCGGCGTAAAAGCGGCATTGGCTGGCGGGACAGAGCAATCAGTGCTGCCTGCCGCGGCGCATCCATGATCGCCTCCCAGCACTCGGCCGTTTCGATCGGATCGCCTGGGCGATAGACAGCGAGTCGGGGAATGGCGCGCAATGCGCTCAGATGTTCGATCGGCTGATGTGTCGGCCCGTCCTCGCCCAATCCGATCGAGTCATGTGTCATCACGAAGATCGAACGCACCTCCATGATCGCCGCGAGCCGGATCGCCGGGCGGCAATAGTCGGAAAATGTCAGGAACGTGCCGCCATAGGGAATAAGCCCTCCATGCAGCGCCAAACCGTTCATCGTGGCCGCCATGCCATGCTCGCGGACACCATAGTGGAGATAGGATCCGCCATATTCCCCGGGCTTGATCTCGACCTGGTTCTTGGCCTTGGTGTTGTTTGAAGGCGTCAGATCCGCCGAGCCGCCAAGAAGCTCGGGCACCGCATCGAAGAGATGGTTGAGCACGATGCCGCTCGCCTGACGGGTGGCGAGATCCTTTTCGGAACCTGAAAGTTCCTGCTTTGCCGCAGCAATGGCAGCGCGCCAACCGGACGGCAGTTCTCCGTTCATACGCCGCTCAAAATCGTCTCGCTTGTCCGGCGAAGCGGTCTGGACACGGACCGCCCATGCCATCCGCGCCGGCCCGCCTTTCGCGCCGATCTTTCGCCAGTCGTTGAGAAGCGCTTCCGGTATTTCGAAGGGAGGCGATGTCCAGCCGAGGATCTTGCGGGCCCCGGCGATCTCGTCTTCACCAGGCGCGTCGCTATGGGCCTTCTGCGTTCCCGCCCTGGTCGGGAAACCGAAGCCGATGATGGTTTTGCAGGCAATCATCGACGGCCGATCCGTCACCTTCTGCGCTTCGATGATTGCGGCGCGGATCGCATCGGTATCGTGACCGTCGATTTGCTGGACATGCCAGTTCGCCGCGCGGAAACGCGCCGGATGGTCATCGGATTCAGCAAGGCTGGTCGCACCGTCGATCGAGATCGAGTTGTCGTCCCAGAAGGCGATGAGCTTGCCGAGCTTCAGATGTCCGGCAAGCGATATCGCCTCGTGGCTGATGCCTTCCATCAGGCAGCCGTCACCCAGGAAGACATAGGTGTGGTGATTGACCAGATTGTCGCCAAACGAGGCATTCATGATCCGCTCGCCGAGTGCGAGACCGACAGAATTTGCAATCCCCTGCCCCAGCGGACCGGTGGTCGTTTCGATGCCGGTGGCGTGGCGATATTCGGGGTGACCCGCCGTGCGACTGTCGATCTGGCGGAAGCGTTTGATCTCTTCGATGGTCATGTCCTTGTAGCCCGTCAGATAGAGCAGGCTATAGAGCAGCATTGAGCCGTGACCGTTGGAAATGACGAAGCGGTCGCGATCGAACCAATAGGGATCGGCGGCATCGAATTTCAGAAACTCGGAAAAAAGCACCGCTGCGATGTCGGCCATGCCCATCGGCATGCCGGGATGACCGCTCTTTGCCTGTTGAACCGCATCCATGGAGAGGAAACGGATGCAGTCGGCGAGATCCCGGAGGCGCTGATCCTTGGGAGCTGGGAATGTCTTCGGAGCTTGTGAGATGTCCGGCATTGGAGAAACTCCTTGGAGTACCTGGATTATGAAGGCAGAGACCGTCTGCCTCGCTATCTCGTTCACCGTGATCGTGAGAGCTCGCCACGGCGAATTTGACGGGTCCAGTTAACCTAGTGCGGAGTTTTCAGTTGTGGATAGCATCCGCGCCAGGAAGGACCGCTTTCCGGGACCTGATCACGCGGCGCTGCCATTATCCTGTTCTGCCAAGGGAGTGCGTCTGGTTGAAAAAACCCTTACAGTGCAGGGCGGAGCGCGCCACGACGTCACCTGATCGGGTGACGCTCGCTGCCTCGCCTCCCCTTAGACATTTATGCAGTGATCGAAATAAAGCATTCGTCGCAATTGGCGAAACCATCGTCGTGAAAACGAGAGGCGCTGATATGGATCATGTCGACATCATTGATGCTGTCTATCAGGCTGCAGTCCATTCCGAGCAATGGCCGGACACCCTGTGCTCGATCGTCGATTATGTCGGCGCCGTCGCCGGAAATATTGTCTATCAGGCGCCGGGTGGCCGAGGCAGCTTTCTGATCCCCGGTCGCATGCGTGAAGACTTGAATACGCTCTATCTTCAGAATTACACGGGCAACCCCTATGCCCGCGCATTCGAGAAGGTAAGACCGGGCGAGATTGCGATCGGCAACAGCCTGATCGATGCGGAGGCCGTGCGGCATTCCGCATTTTATGCCGATATCTGCGAGCCGCAGAACATCTTCAATCAACTCTTCCTGCCGCATGCCAGCTTGCACGAGCGCGGAGGCATTGGCGGAGTGGCGCTGTTTCTGTCTCGTCAACAGGACGAGCACGCCGCCGAGGCGGCGGCACGCCTGAAGCTGCTGAGCCCGCATATGGCACGCGCCATCGACCTTTCCTTTCAGATTAACAAGATCAATCGTGCGCCCGAACTGCCGCAACGATTGATCGATGCGATACCGGATGCCGCCGTGCTGATCGACGGGCGGGGCGCAGTCCTCCTCCTGAATGCGGCAGCCGAGACGCTGCTCAGGCAGGCCGACGGCATTTTCCTCAGCCGGTCGGAGAGACCCGCGCTTGGCGCCCATATTTCCGAAACGGCGACGCGCCTGGCAAACGCCATCCGCCAGGCTTTGCTGATAGCCCATGGCGAAGACACGCCTTTCGAAGGCGCATTGGCGATCTCCCGGCCATCGGGCTTGCCGCCCTATCTGATGATGATCACGCCGCTTGCGCCCACGGCGATTTCCACGTGGGATGCGACCGACAGCGGAGCACGCGTCCTCATTCATATCGTCGATCCGGAAGCAAAGACGCGGCGGCAAGCGCAACAACTGCAACACATCTTCGGCCTGACCGACGCTGAAACCCGGGTCGCCGCACTGATCGGCAGCGGAATGAACCTGCCTGAGATTGCCCTCGCTCTCGGGATTTCCTCCAACACGGTGAAGACACATGCCGGCCGATGCTTCGGCAAGGCCGGCGTGCGATCTCAGGCAGCGCTCGCCAGGCTGATTGCCTCGATCCCGATTGCCGAAAAAAGAGCGCGGACGCCGACAGGCTCGCACGGGAGAAGCTCGCCGCGAGCGCCGTAAACTACCGGCTATCTTCGCACTCGATATGATCTGTCGAATTTCTCGATGATCCCGCAGCCGGGCAATTTTCCTGAATTGCTCCTCACTCCCTGCACAAAATCTGCAATCCGGTCGGGCATCCCTATGCCATGAGCAAGAACGACATTCCGCCCCGCATTACACCGTCCGCTGTGCCGGACCGCCTCCGACGGATGGTGGCTGACAGAGACGTGCCGGCCGCAGAGGGCTCCTTCCGAGGAGGTCTCGGTCCTCACAGCCCTGATGTCGGTGGCTCTCGTCAGCGGCAAGCTCATGCCTCGCAGCCTCACCGGCCTGCCTTTAGCGTTTTCCCGTTTCGCGCTCGTCATTCCCTTGCGGCTTGCCGAGGATGTCGGGAAATATGCAGCGTCTTTGGGAAATTGGGGGTGTCCGATACGTCGGCCTACCGTAGGCATCGCCACCCCCAACAGGCAGGCTTACTGGTTAGGTCTAACGAGATCGTTAGGCGTCAGTAGGTGAACCCGCCGTGTTTCATCTTTTGCGAAATCGATTAGGTCGGTCGAAAATCCAGCCTTGCTGAAGAGTAAGAAATGCTTTCCGGCCGTTCCTCTGCCGTATCTCGTTCTCTCGGATCTTTCACGTAGCTGTCTTAGATGCCCCATGTCTATATCGGCGTTTGTCCATTTGCACTCGCCGTAGAAATATTCGCCATTCAGGAGTCTTCCCGCAACATCGATATCGAAGTCCGAATGTCCCCATATCTGGCCCAGTTCGTTTGCAGGAAGGCCGAGTTTTTCCTGGATATGGATCCTGGCGTACTCGAGCGCGATAGCTTCGAAGGCAATACCCATGTATTCCGAGAAGCCCGGCGCTACCACGTGCCTGTATACCTCCTCCCCAAAGCCACCGCTGATCGCGGTCAGGCTGGGCCGTACAAACCGATGCCAGAATGAGATCAGGCTGTCGTCGAGCCGAAACCTACGATTTCTCACCTTCTCATCCACATCCAACGACTTCGTATTCGATATCAGGTGGAGCGCCACCAGCTTCGCGGCGTACGATGTAATTTTCTCTACCTTCACGCCCAGTCGGCTCGCGATCTCCGATGTCGTGTTGCAACCGTCGGCGATCGCCGCGAGGACGCTGGAGTAGAAGCCAGGCTCGTGAAGTTCAGTCTGGAGAAGCGTGTTCGGCTCGTCGACAAGAGTTCCAGTCTCGGTCAGCAGCAACTTGACCACGTTGTCCTTCAACGGAACGTCCGGGTTACAGAGTTGAAGATAATGCGGTATTCCCCCGAATATGGCGTAAGTGCTGATGATCGCTTCGGCGTCGTATTTCGGGAAAAAGCGCGCCACATCCGTGAGGGGGAGCTGTTTCATATCCAAGGACAGTGTCTGTCGTCCGTACAGTGGATTCCTTTCCGCCAACAGATCCTGCATCTGGGATATGGATGACCCGCAGAGAATGAGCTTCAGACCGCCATCCGCAGGTGCGCCAGAATCCCAGAATTTCTGCAGGATCGAAGGCAGCGCCGAGTCGCCGTCAAGCAGATATGGAAACTCGTCGATGGTGATCAGCAGGCCCGGATTGTTCCGCGTGTGCTCGGCAATGTAGTAGAAGACACCTTCCCAGCTCGGCAACGATTCAAGCACTGGCAGTGCACCTAAAACGTTTGCGACTTCGATCTTGAACTGCTCGAGGTTCAAAAGAGAGGAGACGCGTGTGGCCTGGAAGTAAATCTCCTTCCGGCTTTTGCCCAGTTCGCGAAGAAACCTGGTTTTGCCGACACGCCGGCGACCGTAGAGAATGACAAGTGATGGACGCGCGGCATCCAGCTCCTCTTTGAACCGCGCCAGCTCACGACCCCTGCCTAGAAACTTCATATGAAGCGTCCTTCAATTAACATAATTCCTCTTATAGTAATTGAAATTATAGTAATCGTAAATAGTGTAATCCTTGATATATAAGCGCAATTAGGTAGCATTTGACGGTGGCAGTTGCTACCTAACCATTATCTTGCGACACCGGCGAAACGTTCCTCCCTCACCGAAGTCCGGCGGAGCGCGCTCATCCTCGCATCAGCGTTCTTGCTCCTCTTTGCAGCGGCAAATCCCGTTATCGAGGTCACGCTGCGCAGCATCCGTTTTGACGTTCTGCTGGAATTCCTCGATCCCTGGCGGATCGGCTTCTGGATAATGATTGCCGCTGTGGTCTGGGCTTTGCTGCGGCCACGCCTGAAGCGTCGATTTGCAAGGTGGCAAGCCGGCAGGGCGTTCATGATCGTGCCGACCAAAAATTCACCGCTCGGCCATGCCTCGCTGTTGCGCTCGCCGCTTCTCTTCAATGCGCTCTTTGCCGTGCAGACGCTTCTCGATCTCGTCTATCTCTGGGGCGGCGCGGATTTGCCCGATCACATGAGCCATGCCGAATATGCTCATCGCGGCGCCTATCCGCTGATTGCGACAGCGCTTCTTGCCGCCGGTTTCATTCTCGTCCGTGACGACGGCACCGGTATTTCCGAGGCAAATCGCCAACGCATCTTTCAGCCGTTCTTCTCAACCCGCCGCGAGCAGGGCGGTACCGGCATGGGCCTCGGTATCGTCCGCGCCATGCTGAGCTCCCATGGCGGTACGATCCGCCTGCTGCCGACGACCGGCGCCGGTGCCGAGTTCGAAATCACCATCCTGGGACCGAGCTGACGTTCCAGAGACTGATGGGAGCACTGCGCCGAAAGACGATCCCCTGAGGTAGGCAATGTCTTCAAGCGAGTGGATCAGTTTCCAGGCTCTATCGCCGTCAATGCAGCCTGCGCGATGACATCTGCAATGCGTTTGGACAACGCCGGGTCGGAAGCAGCGCGGGCGAGGGTCACACCGCCACTGAGCATGGCGAGCAGCAAGATCGCCTGATCTTCCCGGCGCCTTTTGGATTGACCCGGTATCTCACCCTCCGGCAAGCCGACCGCAACTTCCTCGATGAGACGTTTGAGTTCTGCCGTATAGGCGCTTCGTGTTTCATCGTCTGCGCGCATGACGTCGGGGGAAAGGCTCGGCAGAGCGCAGCTCTCGCCCAGATCGCAGGTTCTTTTATAGCCGAGATAGTAACCGACGAATGTCGTCAGCCAGTCTTTCGGTTGACTGGCCTTTAGCGCCGCAATTCCTTGCCGCAGCTCTTCGAGGCCCGCCAGCACGGCGGTGCGAAAGGCTTCGCCCTTGGACTTGAAATGTCCGTAGAAGGCACCGTTGGTCACGCCGGCCGCCTTGGTCAATGCATCGATGCCTGCGCCGCCATAGCCTTCCTGTCTGAAAACCCGTCCAGCCGCGGCAATGACGCGCGTTCGGGTCTCCTGCTTATGTTCGGCACTGTAGCGCATATATGTCCCTTTTAAGAGTGATCGCTCTTTATGTATTGCTAAGAGAGTGATCGATGTGTATGCATAAAGAGTGATCGGTATATATCAGAAGCGGTCACGGTTCAAACAGGGAGATATACGATGCCTATCACACTCACCGTGCCTGAAGGCCTGCTTTCGCAGCGGGCTCAGGCCCAAGCCTTTGCCGGATTGACGGAGGCAGTGCTCGACGCCGCCGGCTTGACCGGCAATGACTTCATGACCGCCAATATTATCGGTACGATCAACGTGCTGCCGCGGGAGCATGTGCTTGCTGCGGGAGAGCCGATCGCTGCAGCCTTCGTCGAGCTCAAGCTGCCCGAGATGGCGCTGGTGAGCGCTGAAGCAAAACAGTCCTTCTTCGAACAAGCGGCCGATGTGATCGAACAGGCCGCCGAAGGCCGGCTCAAGCGCGAACATATATGGTCGAACATCGTCTACGCGCCTGAAGGGGCCTGGGGTATCGCCGGCCGCAGCTATAACAATGCCGATCTCGTCGGCGCCATCCAGCGTGCGGTTGCCGCCTCGTAACGATCGCGGCGTACGCTCGGAAATCTCAGACTTGATGCAACGCCGGGCCGGCGACACAAAGACGTCGTGGTCCGGCGACTTGACGGAGCCAAGCCATGCAGCTTGCCAACTATCTGTTCTTTTCCACCGGTTGCGAAGAGGCGCTTGCTTTCTACACCGAATGCGGGCTTGGCCAGATCACGCAATTGAAGCGTCACGGCGCAGACGGGATGCCCGTTGCCACCGACGCCACGCGGGGCAAGGTGATGCACGCTTGTTTCGAAGGACCTGGTATTCTTTTCTTCGCTTCGGACAATCATGATGCCGAGCCGATGCGAGGCTCCGCCCACATGCTGATCATGGACGACCGCGACAGTACCGACAGCCTCTTCGCACGGCTGGCTGAGGGCGGCAAGATCACGACGCCACTCGCCGTCCAGCCATGGGGAAGCTATTATGGCAAGCTCACGGATCGCTTTGGCGTCCAGTGGATGCTCGATTGCCTAGAGCATGATGCCGAAAAGTGTGAGCGGTTTTTGGACGGCATCATGCTCTAACTCTTTAATTTAGAACAGGATTCAGATTTTAGGCCGACCCGCCTAAAATCATCCTGTTCTAGCGTGACCATGTGCTGTCTACACACAAGTGCGAGACGATAATCGCACCGATACGTGCGAAAGTCGGCGCCTGGTCGCAATCATTCAGAACATCGCGAGCAGAGGACAATCGGGAAATGGCAGAGGGGAAACTCGCCCCCAACCAAGCGGCTGCGAGCCACCCTCCCCCCAAATCCCGTCTTCGCGTTTCAGCGCGTCGTATAACCGCCGTCGATAACCAGCACTTCGCCGGTGACATAACTTGCCGCTGCCGAACAGAGGAACAATGCGGCACCCGCCACCTCCTCCGGCTGCCCGACGCGTCCCATCGGGGTCATGCTGCGCCAGGTCGGGAACCAGTCGGGATTGTCGATGCCGCCGCGCGACAGATCGGTCTCGATATAGCCGGGGGCGATGGCGTTGACGCGGATGTTTTCAGCGGCAACCTCGCTGGCGAGGCTCTTCGTCATCATGTGGACCGCCGCCTTGGAAGTGTTATAGGCGACCTGGTTCTGCGGAATGTTGGACACGATGCCCGACATCGAGCCGATATTGAGAATGACGCCGCCGCCCTGGCGCCGCATGGGTGCCAGTGCGGCGCGGCAGGCGCGGAAGACGGCGTCGACATTGACGGTCATGATCTCGCGCCAGATGGCATCGGAGAACTCGCCGCTGTCGCCATGAATGGCGATACCGGCATTGTTGACGAGGATGTCGAGCCGCCCCGCCCGTGAGAGGGTATCAGTGACGAGTTCGTCGGCAGCACTTTCCTTCATCAGGTCGGCGGCAACGAAATCGCAATCGACGCCGGCCTTGGAGAGCCGGTCTTCCGCCGCTGCATTGCGGGTTCGGCCCGTGATGATCACTTTGGCGCCCGCCTCGCCGAGCGCCTCGGCGATGGCAAGCCCGATGCCGCGCGTGCCGCCGGTCACCAGTGCCACCTGTCCGTTCAGGCGAAATCTGTCGAAGATCATGGCCGTTTCCTCTTGAGTAGGCGTTCCGCGAGTGTTGAAGGCGATCGCACTTTCGTCAGATGTCGGCGCTTTGCGGCAGAATGACAAGATCGCGGATCGTGATGTTGCGTGGGCGCGTCAGCATGAAGAGGACCGCTTCGGCCACTTCGTTCGCCTCCATCAGGCCGCCCGCGGCGAGCGCCTCATCCAGCTTCTCCTGCGGCCAGTCGCTGAGAAGGGCGGTGACCACGGGGCCAGGAGCGACGGCGCCGACGCGCAATCCATGCTTGGCCACCTGCCGCCTCAGCGTATGGACGAATGCCTGGACCGCATGTTTCGAGGCGGTGTAGATCGGCTCCCAGACGACAGGGATCATGCCGGCAACGGAACTCGTCAGGATGATATCGCCGGTCTTGCGCTCGACCATATGCGGCAGAACGGCATGCACCGAGCGGAAGGCGGCATTGATGTTCAGATTGAGCATCCGGTCCCAGGCATCAGGATCTCCGCCCAGCACTTCGCCGCCGATATAAGAGCCGGCATTGGCATGGAAGATATCCAGCTGGCCGGCTTTTTCCAGAATCTCAGGCATCATCCGTGCGACGCTTTTCGGATCCGTGAGATCGGTGACCAAGGGAATGGCGTTGGCGTCGAGTTTCGAGCAGATTTCCTTCAAGGCGTCTTCATTTCGATCGACCAGCACGACCCGAGCGCCTGCGACAAGCATAACCTTGGCACATTCAAGGCCGATACCCGACGCCGCTCCGGTGACGGCCGCGACTTTTCCAGACAGATCCTGTCCCATTTTCTTCCTCTGTTTTCTCAGTTGCTTTAGGCTCGGCCGTGGGAGATCCGCGATCGGCGTGCCAGCGAGTCGACGATGACGGCGACGGCAAGGACGGCGCCGGTGATCATGTATCGAAGCGACGATGACAGATCGAGAAGCGTCAACCCACTGGCAATGGACTGAATGACGATGATGCCGAGAAGGGCTGAATAGGCACTGCCTCGCCCGCCGAACAGGCTCGTGCCGCCGATGACCGCCGCGGCGATGGCGTTGAGATTGACGTCGCCGGTGCCGGCTTGCTGACTTGCCGTTGCCAGCCGGGCGGCGGAGAGAACGCCGCCGGTTGCCGCAAGCAGAGCGCACATGACGAAGGCGCTCGTATAGATGTGCGAGACGTTGATGCCCGAACGGCGCGCTGCTTCCCTGTTGCCGCCGACGGCATGCATGGAGCGTCCCCATTTGGTGCGCGTCAGCGCATAATTCATGGCGGCGGTGAGCCCGACGAAAAGGCCGAACATCCACGGAATGCCGCGTGACTGGTTGAGATAGAAAGCGACAGCTTCAAGGGCGAGTGTGATGATGATGGCGCGCAGAAGCAGACCGCGGGCCGATTTCGCCGACAGGCCGGCCGCCCGCCGGCGCGCCGACGTACGGTAGCTGGCGAAGAAGAACGCAATGCCGGCTAGCGCCACCAGCAGATAGGCGATTGGGTCCGGCATGACCATGATCTGGCCGAAACTCACCAGCCAGGAACCATAGGGAAGATTGATCGAACCGGTCGCTCCGAGGATATAGAGCTGCAGGCCGAGAACCGCGAGCAGCCCGGACAGGGTGGACACGAAACTCGGCATGCCGAAGCGGTTGAAGACAAACGCGTAGAGCGAGCCGATCAGGGCGCCGACAATCATGGCGGCGAGGACTGCCAGGACCACTGGCCAACCCTGGTTGACCCAGAAGACGCCGACCAGTGCCGAGGCAAAGCCGCTGACGGAACCGACGGAAAGGTCGATCTCACCCACCATCAGGATGCAGACGATACCCAGCGAGATGACGCCGACTGTCGAGCAATCGAACAGCATGTTGACCAGGTTGCTGCTGGAGAGAAACACCGGATTGAGCGCCTGGAACACCGTCCAGATGATCGCCAGGCCGACAATGACCGGCAGTGAACCGAGATCGCCCGAGCGGATGCGATCCCAAAAGGCCTGGATCGAGCCGCCGAAACTGTCGTCATGGTGCACTCTCTCATCACGCCGGTCGAGCAGCGCCGGTGCCGCCGGATCATTCTCGATGGTTTTCATCATGGCCTGCCCTCCTCGTTCTGCTGGCTCTGCGCCTGGCGGCGCGACGCGCGGCGGGAGACGGAATTGTTGGATGCACCGGTGATGGCGCTGACGAGCTGCTCGTTGGATGCGTCAGGCGGCATGGTGCCATTGTTGCGGCCGAGGCGAAGGACGACAATGCGATCGGCAACGGCGCGCACATCCTCCATGTTGTGGCTGATCATGATGACAGCGAGGCCGCGCTCCCGCACGCGCTCGATGAGGTCAAGCACCTCGGCGGTCTGGGCAACGCCGAGTGCGGCCGTGGGTTCGTCGAGCATGATCAGTTTTGGCTCGAGCAGCAGCGATCGGGCGATCGCCACTGTCTGGCGCTGTCCGCCGGAAAGCGAGGCGACGGGCTCGCGCACACTTGGAATGCGGGCCGAAAGCTCGTTCAGGAGCTGCCAGGCGCGGATCTCCATGGTGACCTCATCGAGCTGATAGGGGCTGAGTTCCTTGCCGAGAAAGATATTGGCGACGACATCGAGATTTTCGCACAGTGCCAAATCCTGGAACACCGTTGCAATGCCGAGCCCGAGAGCAGCACTTGGGCTCGGCAGGTTCACTGGCCTGCCCTCGAACAGGATCGTGCCCGAGCTTGGCTGGTGCACGCCGGCCAGGATCTTGACCAGCGTCGACTTGCCGGCGCCGTTGTCGCCCACCAGCGCCACGACCTCACCGGCATACACGTCGAGTTCGATATCGGTGAGCGCCGACACCGCCCCGAAATTCTTCGATATTCCCCGCAGACTGAGCACAGGCTGACGGGAAGGGTCAGGAATATGAGAGGTTTCAGACATCGCCTGGCCTTTCGAAAAAGCGAAGATCGGAAGCGCGACCGGTGGCCCGGCCGCGCTTTCCCTTGGCTCGATTACTTCGTGATGCCGAGCTTCTTGCAGCCGTCGGCATAGCGGCCGGTGCACAGCTCCTCGGCGGTGTTGATCTTCTTGTCGATGATCTCGGCCTTGAGGTTTTCGGCAGTGACCACGGCGGGGACGAAAAGCTGCGCCGGCGTGTCGTAGAGCGTCATTTCGGCCTTCGGCGTTTCTCCGGCCAGAAGCTTCACGGCAACGTCGGCAGCGGCGGCCGCGACGATTTCGCTGGGCTTCGAGATCGTATTGTACTGATCCCCTGATATGATCAGCTGCAGCGCGGCGATCGTCGCATCATTGCCGGTCACCGGCGGCACCGGATCGACACCCGCTGCCTTGAAGGCTGCGATGGCGCCGCCACCGGTGCCGTCATTGGCGGCGACCACGCCGACGATCTGTTTACCGAAACGGGTGATCTGGCCGCCTGCCCATTGCTGGGCGTTGGCGGGCTGCCAGTTGGGCGTGTCGAATTCGGCAAGCGTCTTGTATCCACCGCTCGCCAGACCCTCGTGAATACCGTCCTTGATCAGCCCGGCAGCCGCATCAGTCGGCGAACCGTTGATCTGCAGGATGCCGCCGCCATCGGTCGGCACGTTCTCAGCCTTCAGATGCTGGACGAGCGATTCCGCAATTGCCTTACCGATCGCCTTGTTATCGAAGGAGACGTAGAAATCGGCCTTGCCCTTCGGGATCGGACGGTCATAGGCAATGACCTTGACACCCTGGCTCTGTGCGAGCTGGACGAGCGATGCGGCCGCCGCCGAATCCACCGGGTCCAGCACGATGACCTTGGCGCCTTGCGTGATGGCCGAATTGAACTGTTGCTGCTGTTTTGCGATATCGGCATCGGCGTTCTGATAGAGCACCTTGCACGACGCGCAAAGCTTCTTCATTTCCGCGACGAAGCCCGGGTGATCGTGCTCCTCGTAGCGGGTCGAGCCCTGGTCGGGCATGAGGAATGCCACTGTCGCATCCGCAACGGCGGTTTGCGCAAAGGCGGAAGTACCACCCAGCAAGGACAGGACAAATACTGCGGCGCCTGCCGCTTTTGTTGAGAATTTCATCATTTCCATCTCCTCCCATTGGTAAAATTGTGTAGGTTCGTGATTACACTGTCTGCTGTGGCCGTTCGGCTGAATGAACGGTCGCGCCTGTCCCGGTGGTTTGACGTTTTTGAGGACAAGCATCTCCAATCGTGAGCCGCTCATCGCGTGCCCACGCTCAAGTCAGTGTCAGTTTTCGTTCCTCCTCCTTGTCCTCCCTCGTCCCTTGGACCGTGCTCGTTCGGCTCCTCTAGGCCGCCTTTGCCACGTTGATATTGTCGCCCAACAACCGCCGGAAACGCGAAGGCGTCATGCCCTTTTCCGCGAGAAACTGCCGGTTGAAGTTGGACAGATTGTTGAAGCCGACCTCGAAGCAGATATCGGTGATCGATGCGTGGTCATCGCTCATCAGGATCTGGCAGGCGAGATTGATGCGCAGGCGCTTCACATACTGTACCAGCGACATGCCGGTATGGCGGCGGAATGCGCGCGAAAAGGCGCCGGTCGACTGGTCGGCGATCGCTGCGAGATCGGCTTCGTCGAAGGATTTCGTCAGGTTCTCTCTGATATAGGCGAGCGCCTTGTTGATGCCGGCCGACATGTAGCCCGATGGATCGGGCAGATAGCTCGGGCTCGCAAGAAGCTGGGAATCCTGCGCCCGGCTGAGCAGGCCGACGATCATCATGAAGAGCTCGATACGACGCACACCGTGTGCCTGCTGCACCTCGTTCATCAGGGGAGCTACCTGCCGGCTGGTATCGGCGCCGAAGAGCACGCCGCGCCGCGAGGCTTCAAGAACCGGATCGAAGGACCCGAGTTCGGCCAGGACCTTCATCGTGCCGCTGATGAAATTCTCGCTGAACTGGATGAGCTGGCATCGAAGTGGAATGCTCGATCCTTTCGGGACATCGCTGATCCAGTTATGGGGAAGATTAGGCCCGGCAAGCACAAGGTTGCCCGGTTCGAATTCGCCGATGAAGTCGCCGACGAAATAGCGTCCTGTCGTCGCTACCACGAGATGAAGTTCATATTCCGGGTGAAAATGCCAACGAACCGTATGGTAGGGGTAGCCATGCGCCTTCGTTGCGAAAGATTCGCCGGGCCGGATCTGAATGACTTCCAAGTCAGGTTCCATTGTCTCCTCCTCCGAGGACGGTTCCAGGCCCGCCAGCCAAATTCCCTTTTTGGCTTTATTGTTGAAGGGGAGTGTAATGGGCTCATGTCACGCCCGCCACCACGATTCCCGGCTAAAACCGATACTTTTTTGACAATTGACGCTGCGCAGCCGGCGTAAAGACGACAGCAATCCGCATGCACATCGCCCAACGGCGTGCCTCAGGCCGCCAAGGCGGCAATCACGTTTCTGACCAGCGCAGAAGAGGACAGCCGGCTCGTGGCGCAGCTCGGAGCACCGATCGCGCCGACGCGCACGGAAACGCCACCACGCGCATTGGCGATCGCAAACATCGACTCGTCAGTCAGATCATCGCCGATGGTAATCGGGCAGCGGTTCTTGAACGGGTCGGACTGGAAGAACCGCTCCAGCGCATCGCCCTTGCTCGACCGGGCCGGACGCAGCTCGAATACCATCTTGCCGAGCTGCAATGCCCAGTTCGGCCCGGCGAGCTCGGCATAGTGGTGCATGCGCTCTTCGAGCACCTTTTCATATTCGGGCGCCAGCCGGTAATGGGCGGCAACGGCCGCGCCCTTGTCCTCGATCAAGACGCCAGGATAGTGCTCGGCTTCCGCGGTCAGCGCATGCTTCAGTGCCTGAAACTCAGCTGTCGCCTCGACCGTCTGCATTCCTGCGGCGTTCCTGATTTCGGCGCCGTGAAGGCCTGCCGTCGGAAATTCAAAGGGTTTGAACAGCTCGTCTGCATAAGAAAGTGATCGGCCGGTGACCAGCGCCAAGGCGCCGCCGAGCTTGTTCGACAGGCGATGAAGTTGTCCCGGAAGCGCTTCTGGGACCTCGATCGCATCCGGCGTGGGCGCAAGATTGAGCAGCGTCCCGTCGATATCGAGAAACATCGCCCAGTGGTCGGGCTCTTCCAAGACCAGTGAAAGCATTTCCTGAGTAGCGTCGTCGTCCTGCACGGCATTCTCCAAACTCTGCAATCATTGAAGCTAGGTCGCCGGCCGACGAGGACAAGGTGGCCTTTCAGACTCCGGAACATACGGAGGCTAGTCCGCGTTGTATCACGCCGCCCGTTCGAGCACTCGCGCCGTAGAAGGTACATTGATGGCCAAAAGCAGTTCCGAGCCCCGTGATGAGGTCAATGCCCCGTTGGCGCATGGCGCGTTAAACCTGCCATTGGTGACGATCGACGACTACAACAACGAACTGCGTGACAAGGATGGTTTCGTTGGCGACAACGCCAACAAGAAGACTTTCCAGCAGAAGCTCGACGATTGGAGAAAACGCATCCGCAAGGTCGGAGACGACCCGATCGGTAAGACCGCGACAGCGAAGCTTTCCAAGAAGAAGATCGATGCCTTTCTGAAAGGCGACGATATGGAAGCGGCGGCTTTGGTCATGGGGGCGGTGGAGGACTTCGCCCAGGACTTTGCCGACGTGATCGGAAAGTTCCTGAAGGATAAGCGCTGGGTCAAGACGGAACGCATCGTCGTTGGCGGCGGCTTCCGGCAGAGCCGCTTTGGCGAGCTGGCGATCGCCAGGACCATGGTTATCCTCAAGGCGGCCGGCGTCGACGTCGAAGTCGTGCCGATCGTTCACCACCCCGATGAAGCCGGACTGATCGGCTCGGTCCATCTGATGCCGCGCTGGATGTTCAAAGGCCATGAGGCGATCCTGGCAGTCGATATCGGCGGCACGAATGTTCGCGCCGGCGTCGTTAAATTCGGAAAGGACGACGTGCCGAATTTTGCCGATGCGAGCGTCTGGGATTCAGCCATCTGGCGTCATGCCGACGACGAGCCGAGCCGCACGGCCACCATCGAGAAGTTGGCCGCAATGTTGCGCGATCTGATTGGCAAGGCCGAAAAGGCCAATCTCAAGCCGGCGCCCATCATCGGGATCGCATGCCCCGGCATCATCAAAGCCGATGGCTCCATCGAACGCGGTGGACAGAACCTTCCGGGCGGAAACTGGGAGAGCGACAGTTTCAACCTTCCCGCCGCACTGATGAAGGCCATTCCTGAGATCGGCGAGGACAGCACATTCGTGATGATGCACAACGACGCCGTCGTGCAGGGATTGTCGCAGATCCCTTTTATGAACGACGTGTCGAGATGGGCCGTGCTGACCATAGGCACGGGTTTGGGCAACGCTCGTTTCACCAATCGCGAGGGAACGAAGGCGCGATAGGCTCGACCTTTGACCCATGCAGCGCCCGCTGACGGGGCGCGGCATCGACCGCCGCACCGCCGCACCGCCGAAGCCGCCGAAGTACGTGGGGCAAAATCCATGGCGGCGTTTTGGTGAGCGGTCATAGAAGTGTGCATAACCGCGCGCTTTGAGAAGTGATTGCTAGCCTGAGGATTCTCAAGCCGGGGCAAATCATGATTCGATTCTGCCATGAAGAAACGGCTCCCCTCCCCCGAGCATGCCGACACGCTTTCACTGAATGCGTTGCGCGGATTGGTGACGGGTCTTCTGGAACGGTCGCAGCAGGCAGAAGCCCGGCTTGCGAAGCTTGAGGCCGACAACATCCAGCTGCGGGAGGAAAACGCCGCCCTTCGGCTGGAGAATACCCGCCTGAAACTCGAGAACCAGCTGTTGCGCGACGAGATCGCCCGGCTGAAAAATCTGCCGCCGCGCCCGCCGTTTCGCGCCTCCGGCATGGAGAGGGCAACGGAGGCCTCTCCAGCAAACCATGTGGCCGGCAGGAAAAAGCCGCGGGGTCCGAAGCTGGATGTGGATCGGGTCAGCCGGCAGGAGATCCTGCGCATCGATGCTCCGTCCGGCTCGCGCTTCAAGGGATATAGAAGCGTCTACGTCCGAGACCTGGTGCTCAAGGCGGAACTCGTGCACTACCGCCGTGAATGCTGGGTGACACCGGATGGAAAGACGGTTCTCGCTCCCTTGCCGGCCGGGATCATAGGTGGCTATGGCGCCAACCTCCGGCGGCTTTGCCTGATGCTGCACGCACAAGGACAGGTGACGACGCAGCGGTTGACGACATTGCTGAACGATGTCGGGATCGCCATCTCCAAGCGTCAGATAGTGCGGCTTCTCACCAGGCAGCTGGAGGGCTTCGTCGCCGAGGATGCCGCACTGCTGCATGCCGGTCTCGTGGCGTCGCCTTATGTGACGGTTGACGACACCGGCGCGCGGCATTCCCATAATAACTATTACACCACACAGATCGGCGGTGCGGATTTTACCGTCTTTCGCACCACGAAATCGAAGTCACGCCTGAACTTTCTGTCCCTGCTGCGCGGCGGCTATCAGGATTATGTGCTGGGTGACGCCGCATTCGATTATCTGAAAGAACGTCGCGGCAATCCGCCCGTAGTCCATGGGCTTCGGACGTTTGAGCCGCAACACTTCTGCAACCAGGTACCGTTCATGGCGCATCTGGCTGACAAAGGTGTCGATATTCTCAACCGCCAGGAGATCGGCACCCTTGCCGAAGCAGGGCTTTGGGGCTCCATCCGCCATCACGGCCTGATGGCAAATACGGTGATCGTGTCCGACGATGCCGGACAGTTCCGTGTCGGCAATCATGCACTGTGTTGGGTCCATACTGAGCGCCTTCTGCAAAAGCTGATGCCGACCACTGCAAAGGAGGAGCGGCTGGTCACGATGGTCCGAGATCTCGTCTGGCGTTTCTATAAAGCGCTGAAAGCCTACCAGCAGTGCCCTTCCCCCCAGTCCGCTCCCGCATTCCGACGACGGTTCGATAGGATCTTCACACTACGTACGGGTTATGAAGCACTCGACACGCTTCTCGAGCGACTGCATCGCAGGAAGAACGAGCTGCTAAAGGTGCTCGAGTATCCCGGCATCCCGCTCCACACCAATGCCTCCGAAAATGCCTTACGGACGTTTGTCACGAAGCGGAAGATCTCCGGTGGCACAATGAGCCAGGATGGCCGTGTTGCGCGCGATGTCATGCTCGGCCTGATGAAGACCTGCCAAAAGCTCGGCCTTTCCTTCTACCATTATCTCGGTGACCGGCTTGGGATCGGCAGTGAAGATCACCCCATCCCGTCTCTCCCGGCCACCATCCTTGCCCGGGCTTAAACGCTGGAGCCACCAACGGTCATCAGCGCTCGACGCTTCTGCCTGCCAAACCGGCAGCGCCATCGAATCTGCCCCACTTACCCCGCCGAAGGCTCGGCCGGCGCCGGGAAAGATTATGGTAAACCGCAGGTAAACAAGAAGAAATTCGGCAGACGGAAGCGAACTCGCCAATAGGTTCCGCTAGGAAAGAGTTGCTGGTTGCGGAAGACAGGCGGGATCCGGGTTATCGCACCAGTAGCAAGGTCTGCGACACCAATGCAAAATCCAACCAGCGCTGTTGAGCATAACCGCCGAGACCTGATTCGCCTAGAACACTCTCTTCGCCGGGCATGACGCGGGAGCGGAGAACTGTGCAACCATCGCCTCGTTCGTCGAGATGTACAAGCCCAATGCCGTCGATCCGCAGGCCTACCTGACCAACACGCTCGCCCCTATCGTCGATGGTCATAGGCAGAGCCAGATCAACTAACTCCTGCCGCGGAATTATCGGGTGTGACATGGCAAGTCACGCCAATGATCGCGGGCGCTCTAAGCGATCATCCGATACCTTACGGAAATTGTGGCCCCTTCAAGTGGAGTTCGCTAGCCTCCATCGCGATGATAAGAAAACCGTGACCGAGCGGAGAAGCTGTCAGTGCCAGCCGAACGCGAACACGCTTTGGGAATTCGTGGATAGACTTATAGCGGAGCATATAGGGAGCCATCAGGGCTACCATAATTGCGAAGATGCCCACAAGCAGATAGAAAAAAAGGTCTTCAAATTGAGGTTTGGCATCTGCCGCACCATTCTCGTTCACGATCTTCTACCAGGCCTCGATGCTGTAGAGAAATGGGCCGTCGATATACGTTTGAAGGAGGGTATATGCTGACCCCTGATCTCCATGCAATCCTTGGCGAACTCAGGGCTCGCGAACCGCTTTTCCATCATCGAGAGCTTGGCACCAGCCGCGGAGACCTTCTCAAAATGACGGCCGATGATTTTTGGGAGATTGGCGCAAGCGGTAAAGCCTACGACCGCGAATTCGTCATAGAGAACCTTTTGGAGTTTTACAAAAAGCCGGAACCTGAAGGCTGGTCATGCTCCGAATTCTCGATCCGCCAGCTTGCTGAAGGCCTCTACCAACTCAACTACATTTTGCAGCAGCCGGATCGCCGAACTCGCAGAACGACACTCTGGCGGAAAAACGACGACGCGTGGCAAATTGTCTTCCACCAGGGTACCATCATAACCTGAATAGCCAAAACCTCCGAGGTGTGACCAAAGCGCCGGTTACGGTCATGACGCCCGAGGATGTCGATAACCCTGCTAGCCCTCAGCTGCCGGCATGTGGTTGGACTGATGTCATGGCCTGGCCAAATCGGACCTGCGGGCAAACGAAACGCTACCCCTCCAATGCCTCTGCCCCAACATTCAGGCGACTTAGATCGACGAGAAAGTTCGGGTTAGAGGTCCCCTCCCCCGATAGCGGCAGCAGCTTCGCCTGTAGTAAGGCCCGCAGCCGGCATTTCGGAATTCTGGTGGGCTCGTCTCTGCGGGCCCCTCTTTGATCTCTGCGCACAGAAGTGATCCGGGACGTCTAGCGTCGCTGCCGCATTTTGGGGCGGCGCTTGGAAGATAGAGGCCCTCCCCTCCCCTCCCCTCCACTTCCTGCTTCGCGTCGGAAAAGATGGTGATAACACCGCTGGCCTGTTCTCGGCGGGTTAAAATTGCGCTTATCTCTGCGCTTTACGCAATCCATGCGCAGACGAAAGATGGATCATGAACTTCAAGGGAATAAGCGCTCCGCTCAATGCTGGTCGTCTCGAACAAATGCTCGGCCTCGCCCCGTCGCGCCGCGATTCTGAAACTCAGGATGGAAGTGACAAGGCTTCTGGCAATGAACCCGTCCGTGGGCTGGAAACCGAAAACCTGTACCGTTCGCCCGCTTATAAATGATCAGCCGGCAACGACGCTGAGTCGCGTCGAAAATGTGCCTCGATACTTTAGGGCTGGCTTTATGGATTCGGACACGACCGCCATTGTCAGCTGACAATTGAGCTAAGATTCCGGAATTCCACATGATTTTTTCGTCGAATCCGGTTTGTTAACCACTGGATAACCAAGAATTCGCTTGACGGAATCGGCAGACTCACGATCATTTGCGCAAAATAACCCGATTTATCAGGATTTGCGTGA
>NZ_CP071682.1:0-643193 GCF_017357285.1 Rhizobium ruizarguesonis
GGCCGGACTTGGGCGACCATCGCGACGCTCCTGCAAACGGCAAAGATGAATGCCGTCGATCCGCAAGCTTGGTTGACCCAGACGCTTGAGCGCCTTGCGAATGGATGGCCCAGCAGTGAAATCGACGAGCTCATGCCATGGAACTACGCCGCCTGAACGGCCCCGGCTTGTCGCTTACGGTGAAAACGTCAAACGTCTCGGAAAGGCGCCTTGCAAGCCATCCGGCTGCTCGGCGCAAGTCTGCGCATCCAGCTGTTGGCACGGATCTTTCTGACCCTCGTCGGCGCGATCTGCATCAATCTCTACCGCAGTTTCCTCACAGCCAATACGACCGCCAACCTTATCTTCGACCAGACATTGATGGCTTCGGCGCGGGTCACTGCAGATGATGTCACCGTCGATGAAGCGGGGAGCAACGCAGATCGCCGGAAGGCTGCTGCTGACGGCCAGAATTCCGGCCGCCACAAACAGATCGAACTTATCCTGCCAATATAAAAACACCGGCGCCGGAGAGCGCCGGTGTTCTATGGTGCCGTCCATGGCGGATCATTGAATATCGAGGCTCTGCTGCGGGCGCCACTTCGCCAAGCGGTTTTCGATATGCGTCATGATGAATTCCGCGATCAGCGTTACGATCATCACAAGGACGATCGCGGCATACATACCTGCAGCATCGAAGGTGCCCTTGGCGATTGAAATCAGCTGGCCGATGCCGAAGCGGGCGCCGACGAACTCTCCGACGATAGCGCCGATGATGGCAAAGCCGAAGGAGACGTGAAGGCTCGCAAAAATCCAACTCATGGCCGAAGGAACGATCACGGCCCGCGTGACCTGCCAATCAGAAGCACCGAGGATCCTCGCATTGGCGATCATGTTGCGGTCGGCTTCACGAACCCCCTGGAACGCATTGGCGAACACGACGAAGAATACCATGATGAAGGCAAGCGCCACTTTCGATGGCAGGCCAAGGCCGAGGATCATGATGAAGATCGGTGCCAGAACCACACGCGGAATGGAATTGATCGCCTTGATATAGACCGACAGAACGTCCGACAGAAATCGGTTGCGACCGAGGCTAACACCGACGATGACGCCGGTAATGGAGCCGCAGAAAAAGCCAATCAGAGCCTCTTCCATCGTCACCCAGAGGTTGTACCAAAGTGAACCTTCACTGGTCCCGTTGACCGCCCAATCGTAGAGACGGAAGATAATGTCGCTCGGGCTGGAGTAGAAAAACGGGTCGATCCAAAGCAAGTTGGATGACAGCTGCCAGAGTGCCACAACCGCGACGAAGATCCCGATCTGCAGCGACAGAACCTGCTGCTTACGTCTCTTGATCGCGCGGAGCGCTGCGGCCTCGATTTCGGAATCCGATGTGCCGGGGCGAAATACGACGGCCGGCACGTTGTCTGCGATGATGTTTGCCATGCTTGTCTCCTTACGCAGCTTCGCTGGAACGGCGATAGCTGGCCTCGACCTCCTGGCGGAGATCCTCCCAGATCGTCTTGCAATAGTCGATGAAGCGCGGCTCGTAGCGAATTTCCGACACGACACGCGGGCGTGGAAGATCGATCGTGTAGACGGACTTGACCGTGGCTGGGCCGGCTGTGAGCACATAGACCTTGTCGGCAAGCGCGACGGCTTCCTCCAGATCATGGGTCACGAAAACGACCGAAGCCTTCCGTTCCGCCCATAGTCTCAGCAATTCCTCGTGCATCACGGTGCGGGTCTGCACGTCGAGCGCCGAGAAGGGTTCATCCATCAGCAGGATTTCCGGCTCGTTGATGAAGGTCTGCGCCAGCGATACGCGCTTGCGCATACCGCCCGAAAGCTGATGCGGATAGTGATGCAGAAACTTTGAAAGGCCAACGCGCTGAAGCCAACCTTTGGCGCTATCTTCTGCTTCCTTCCTACTCTTGCCGCGAAACAGGGGGCCGGCCATAACGTTGTCGATGACATTCCTCCAGGGAAAGAGCGCGTCCGTCTGGAAGACGAAGCCGACGCGCGGATCGATACCGTCGACGGGTCCGCCCATCAGCCTGACCTCGCCGGCGCTCGGCCGCGCAAGACCCGTTACCAGGTTAAGCGTGGTGGATTTGCCGCAGCCGGTCGGGCCTACGACCGCGACGAACTCGCCTTCTTCCACGAACATGGTAAAATCGCGCAATGCTGTCAGCGACTTGCCGCTCGGAGAGACAAAACGCCTGCTGACATTGAGAAGCTCGATTGCCGGCTTTCGAATGCTGATGTCTGACATTGGTTTTTCCTGACGCGCGCTGGTTAGGCTCGCACGCGAAGCCGAGGACATGCCCGCCGCCGGCGAACGTGCCGGAGGCGGATCTGAAGGCCGCTTACATGACCTTTTTGACGAATTCCGTGGTGTAGGTCTTCGAAAGGTCGATCTGCTTGCCCTGCATATTTTTCGAGAAGGAAGAAAGAACCGAGAGGACGGTCTTCGGGCCGTCTTCCGGCATCACGCCATCGGCGGTAAACATCGCCTTACCTTCGTCGAGCGCTTTGACGTAACCTTCCTTGTCGCCGACATAATATTCCTTTGGCATCTTGTCGGCGATCTCGGCGCCGGAATGCGTATTGATGAAGCGCAGCGTCTTCACGAAAGCATTGGCAAGCTTCTGGGTATCGTCCTTGTGAGCATCGACCCATGAGGTTTCCATGTAGAGCGAGGCTGCGGGATAAGTACCGCCGAGTGCCTGGCGTGCGCCTTCCATCGTGCGCATGTCGACGAGGACGGTTGCTTCCTTGGTCTTCAGCAGACGGGAGATCGTCGGTTCTGTCGTCATGCCCACCTGGATCGCATCCTGCTGCATGGCGGCGATGAAGGTCGTGCCTGCGCCGACTGGAACGGAGGTGACGTCGCCAGACTTCAGACCAGCCTTGTTGGCCATGTATTGGGTCAGAAAGTTTGTCGAGGAACCAAGACCGGTGACCCCAGCGCTATGACCCTTGAAGTCCGCGATGGACTTGATTTCCGGATGCTTGGCCGAGACGAGTTCGACTTCGCCTGGAGCTTGGCTGAACTGGACGACCGATTCGACAAACTTCCCCTTCGCCTGCAGGTCGACGCAATGGTCATAGAAGCCGACAACGCCCTGGACCGCGCCGGCCAGAAGCTGGTTCTCGGCATCGACGCCGGCCGGTTCGTTCAGAAGCTCGACATCGAGGCCTTCTTCCTTGAAATAGCCGAGGCCTTCAGCGAGTTTTGCGGGCAGATAGATCTGCTTTTCGTAGCCGCCGACCATCAGCGTGATCTTGCCGGCTGCATGAGCAGAATTTGCTGCAAGCATCGACGCGAGCATGACGACGGACAGTGCAGCTGAATTGAATAACGTGCGTGTAGAACGCATTGGATCTCCTCCTGAGTTTTCGTATCGCACTTACGTTGCCACGACGGCCACGCGCTCCTCTGCGATTAGGGGAAGATAGCTGGCCCAAGCTTTCAACCAGCTTTCAGGCGGATCAAGGATGAGAAAAAAGGTTCCGACTGAGGCGCAGCGCGTATCCGCCGCTGCTCAATTGGGACTCTTGCGCCATCCTAGTGTCGACGCCTCAATGAAACATGGATCCGTCGCATTATCTCGTTCAATTATCGTAATCATACCGTTCGCAATCTCCGCGTTAGGGGAACTAACGCGACGCCTTCATTGGGGCCAGCCGTACAACGAGGCATGCGATAAGACCGGGCTCATCCTCGCGCATGGCGAGTGTGAGCCGCACTCCTTGTCTTTCGGCTGCCGCTTTCGCGATCGCCAGTCCTAAACCGCTCCCCTCGCCATCCTGAGGCATTGCCCTGAAGAACCGTTCAAAGACACGAGGCATCTCTTCTTTCGCGATCCCGGGTCCTGTGTCGCGGATTTCGATCCGTGCTTCTTGCCCGGCGACCAGCACCGCGACGTCGACGGTTCCGTTCGGTGGCGTGTACAGCACGGCGTTCTCGACCAAATTGCCGAGGATGATTTCGAGATCGGCAAGGGCGCCGATCGTGACGGCCTTATCCCGGCGGGTGATGCCAAGATCGATCGACCGACTGCTAGCAAGCGGTGTCAGGCGCGCGATGGTGTCGACCGCAAGCTGGGCGAGGTCGACAGGCCGCGGGTCGGGCGCGGGTTCGCGGGCATCGTAACGGGCGAGGCGCAAGAGCTTGTTTACCAGGCCTGTAGACCTTCTGATCCCGGCCTCCAGCTCCGACAACCGCTGGGCAAATCGGCCATCGCGGTCGTCGTGTCGAAGGTTGTCGATTTGAATCTGGAGTGCCGAGAGGGGCGTGCGCAATTCATGGGCCGCGTCGGAAATGAACCGCCGCTGTCGCTCAAGCAATGACCGCAGCCGCGCGAGCAGCAGATTGATTGAGCTGACGAAGGGAATGACTTCAGCCGGCACGTCGTCGATCGGTACGGGGTCGTCCGCTGCGGCGTCTCGAGAGGCGATCGCGAAGGCCAGGCGATTGAGCCGGGCCATGATGCGATCAATGATCCAGCTCAGCGTCAGCAACGACAATGGAATAAGAATTGCTATCGGGAGCGCCGCCTGAAGAGCCGCATTGGCGGCCAGTTCCTGGCGTACACTCATCTCCTGGGAAACCTGAACAGTTCGATCCGGCGTCACGAGAGTGTAGACGCGCCAATTGTTATCGGCCGCTGAAATATCGGCCAAACCGCTCGCCTGTAGCCGGGGAATAGCGATGGAGGGATCCGACTGTTGCAGCGGCTGGCCGACCGCGTTCCAGACCTGGATGACGAAGTCGTCCTCGGGATCATGCGCCACCACGCCGTCAACGCGGCCAGCCGCCGGCCCGGGAGGCGCATCTCCAACATAAAGCGCAATCTGCCGAAGCTGATTGTCGAGGAAGTCGGACGCTTCATTCCTGACGAGGAGGTAGGATGTCGTCGCCGCGCAGATGCCGATAGTCGCCATCAAGCCGGCGAGCCACAAGAATGCCGTCCGTCGGATCGATAGGGTGTTGGTCACCTCGGGACCATCCAGCCGGCCCCGCGGACGTTGCGTATGATGTCTTTGTCGAATTTGCGTCGGACGTAATGGATGAGCACGTCGACGGCGTTGCTTTCCACCTCCTCACCCCAGCCATAGAGCCTCTCTTCGAGCTGAGCGCGTGAGAGAATGGTTCCAGGACGCTCCAGCAACGCATGCATCAGCGCAAATTCGCGCGCCGGTAACACTTGGCTCAGCCCCCGATATGTCACCTCGTGGCTTGATAGATCGAGCTCGATCTCGCTCGTACCCAGGACCGAGACAGCCTTGCCGCCATGCCTGCGTAAAACCGCACGCATGCGTGCGAGCAGTTCCTTGACTTCGAACGGCTTCACTAAATAGTCGTCAGCCCCAAGATCGAGACCCGCGACGCGATCGTCGAGCTCGTCGCGGGCGGTGATCACAAGGATCGGCCTCTTGTCGCCGGCGGTTCGCCGCGTACGGAGAATTTCCAGTCCCGAGCGGCCCGGCAAGCCGAGGTCGAGCAGCACGAGACCGTGGCCGCCAACGGCGACGGCCTCGTGCCCGAGTTGCCCGTCACGGACCCAGTCAGCCGACATGCCGGCATCTTCCAGGGCTTGTACGAGGGCCTTGCCCAGCATGGCATCATCTTCGATCACGAGAACTCGCATACCCCATAATAGACCGAACGTTCCCGAGAACAGAAGTCCTCAATGCAGCTGGGGCAGGAGAAGCCACCTAAGACCCTCCTAATTCTACGAGCGTCATATGCCCTTGCTGGTTTGCAAAGGAGACTTGGTCATGACCGTTCGTTGTTGGATCGCCGCCGCATTCGCCACACTGCTCATGTTGGCATCTGGCGCATTTCTTCCAACCGCGGCGCAGGAGAAACTCGTTGCGCCTGAAACGAACCCGCCGGGCGACATTCCCGACAACCAGGTCTTCGTTGCTTACACCTCCCCGGACGGGTTCAGCTTGAAAGTGCCGGAGGGATGGTCGCGGACAGTGACCGGCCCCAGCGTCCGGTTCTTCGACAAATACGATGACATACAGGCTACGCTTGGTTCGGCGAATGCGGCTCCAACGGTTGCCTCGGTCCGGGCCGGCGAGATCGCAAACCTCGAGAAAGCCGGGCGCGCCGTCAAGGTCACTGCGGTCAGGGCCGTGAAGCTCGCGGCCGGACCGGCTGTTCGCATCAGCTACCAGTCGAATTCCGCGCCCAACCCGGTCACCAACAAGCAGATCCGCCTGGAGCACGAGCGCTTCATTTTGTTCAAAGGCGGCAAGACGATCACCCTCGATCTGGCCGCACCAGCCGGCGCGGATAACGTCGACCAGTGGCAACTGATATCAAATTCGCTGCAGTGGAAATGAATGAATGACCGTGCTGGAAACAACCGAGCTCTACCGCTTCTTTCATGCCGGCGACGACGAGGTCGTTGCGCTGCGAGGCGTTATAATTACGCTTAATCCCGGGGAGTTCACGGTCTTGCGAGGCCCTTCGGGTAGTGGCAAGTCGACGCTGCTTGCCTGTCTTGCCGGGCTCGATGAGCCGGACGGCGGCGTGGTGTCGGTCCTGGGCGAGCGCATGACCCGACGCGCCGAGCCGGAGCGGGCTCGGCTTAGGGCGCGCCATTTCGGTATGCTCATGCAGTCCGGCAATCTGTTCGAGCATCTGACGGTGCGGGCCAACGTCCGTCTCCAGATGGAGATTTCCGGCCACGGCCGACCGGATGAGATCGATGGCCTTCTCGACAGTCTGGGCCTTGGCGGCCTCGCGGGTGTCTTGCCCGCTCACCTTTCAGGCGGCGAGGCGGCGCGCGCTGGCCTAGCCGTCGCGCTCGCAGCAAAGCCGTCAATCCTGCTGTGCGATGAGCCTACCGCCGAGGTTGATTTGGGAACCGAGCAGCTTGTCATCGATCGCCTCATCGAAAACTGCACGAGCGGCGCTGCCATCCTGGTCGTCACGCACAGCCCCGCCCTCGCCGCACGAGCCGATCGCATGATCGATATCCGGGATGGAGGCATCGTGCATGGCTAAGACCTTGGCTGTGGCCACGGACCTGTGGCGCAGTTTCCAGCGTGAGCGGGGCATCATCGCGGCCGTTCAGGGCTGCTCCTTCAGGATTCACGCAGGCGAAACGATTGCAATTATGGGACCGTCGGGCTGCGGAAAGACGACGCTTTTAAACCTGATCGCAGGGCTGGACGTCCCAAGCTCGGGACGAGTGGAATGGCCTGGGCTTGGTTCGTCCGACACATTGCGCCCCGAGCGGATCGGCGTCGTCTTCCAATCTGCGAACCTGATGCCCGCACTCACCGCCGTCGAGAACGTCGAGCTACCGATCCTTCTCGGCAACGGCTCCGAAGCCGAGGTGCGCGCCCTGGCAGCGCTTGCCATTTTCAGCGTCGAAGCGCTGGCGGGAAAGTTGCCGGAGCAGCTCTCCGGCGGCCAGGCTGAGCGGATCGCCGTAGCCCGTGCCATTGTGACCAATCCGGAATTGATTGTCGCTGACGAGCCGACAGGCCAACTCGATCAGGCCGGCGCTGCGATACTGGTCGACCGGCTCCTCGCCTGGGGGCGGCAAACTGGAAGCGCCATCGTCATCGCCACGCATGATGAGCGCATAGCGGCAAAGATGAACCGCATCTGGCGGATGCGTCATGGAAAATTTGAAAGAGTGGACAAGAGGCCCGTATGTACAGGCACTGGTTGATCGGACTTGTGCGAACCCGTTCCGGCCGCCTCGTCGGCACCATCGGCGGTGTAGCGCTGACGGTCGCCTTCGTCGCGTGCCTGGGGGCGTTTTTGCAATCGAGCGCCACTGAAATGACCGCACGGTCGGTCGCCCAAGTGCCCGTCGACTGGCAGGTCCAGTCGCTGCCGGGGGCGGATCATAATGCAGTCGAGGCTGCGATCCACTCTGCCGCGCCGGTTACCGGCTTGGAGTTGATCAACTATGCCGACGTACCAGGCTTTGAGGCGAACACGGGAGGCACCGTGCAGACCACGGGAGGCGGCGCGGTACTCGGCATGGTACCGGGCTATTTCGACCAGTTCCCGGCACAGGTTCGACGGCTCGTAGGATCGGTCGACGGCGTCCTGATAGCGCAGCAGACTGCCGCCAACCTGCATGTCGCGGCGGGGGATCAGGTCATCATCCACCGCCACCAAGCGCCTGATATCAGCGTGACGATCGCAGGCATCGTCGATTTGCCGAACGCCGATGCGTTGTTTCAGGCGATCGGTGTCCCGGCTGGCGCCGCACCACAAGCCCCGCCCGACAACGTTCTGCTGTTGCCGATGTCTCAGTGGCAGCAGGCGTTCGAGCAGCAAGGCGCCAGCCGGCCCGATACCATTCGGACCGAGTTCCACGTCAAGCTCGATCATCGTGATCTGCCCTCCGGCCCGGTCGCTGCGAGCACCTGGGCGACCGAGCGCGGCCACAATTTCGAGGCTCGCGTGGCTGGAACCGCGCTGCTCGCAAACAACCTGGCGGCCCGTTTGGGGGCGGTCCGTGAGGATGCCCTCTACGCTCGGCTGGTTTTCCTGTTCCTCGGTGCCCCCGGGGCCATCCTCGCCATCCTGCTTACGCTTGCCGTAGCCGGAGCTGGTCGGGACAGGCGCCGCCGCGACCAGGCTTTGCTGCGCTTGCGCGGGGCAACGGTCGATACAGTTCTTCGCCTGGCTGCCGCTGAAGCGGCAGTTGCGGGTGTCGCCGGTGCGATACTCGGTATACTCCTTGCTGCTCTTGCCGCGAATTTCATCCTCGGGGTGTCGCTCTTGCAAAGCGCAGCGGTTCCTTTGCTCAGCACCGTGGCGGTGGCCGGGATCGCGCTTTCGCTCGCAGCGATCCTGATCCCCGCCTGGCGCGACGCCCGTAGCTTGAGCATTGCGGCCGCCCGGCGGCCAATCGGCAATGACCGGGCACCACTTTGGGCTCGCTTCTATCTCGATCTGGTGCTGCTGGCGCTCGCGGCGGCGCTCTACTGGCGTTCGACAGCGAGCGGATACCAGGTCGTTCTCGCGCCGGAGGGCGTGGCGGCGACCGCGGTCGACTATACGGCCTTTCTCGCCCCGGTGTTGCTCTGGAATGGTCTGGCGCTATTTTCCATGCGGCTCGTCGGGGCCGGGTTGCGGCAAGGCCGGCCGGTGATCGCCAGGGGCTTGCGACCCGTCGCCGGACGTCTCGCCGATGTCGTGGCTGCGACATTTGCACGGCAAGGCCGGCGGCTGACTGCTGGCATCGGTCTGGCTGCGCTTGCTTTTGCCTTCGCCGCATCGACCGCGATTTTCAACGCGACTTATGAGGCCCAGGCACGGGTCGACGCCGAACTCACCAACGGGGCCGACGTCAGCGTCACCGGCACATCCGCCGCGCCCGCATCCCAGGCGCTCGACCGTCTTTCCAGGCTGCCGGGCGTGGCGGCCGCCCAGCCGATGCAACATCGATACGCTTACGTTGGGACGGACCTTCAGGATCTTTATGGCATCGATCCGGAGCGCATCGGCTCGGCCACAGCGATGTCCGACGCCTTTTTCGCCAATGGTGCCGCCCGGGCGACGCTCGCCGATCTTGCCCGAACGCCCGATGGCGTGCTGGTATCGCAGGAAACGGTGAACGACTATCAGCTCAGTCGCGGCGACGGCATCAATATTCGCCTGCAAAACGCGGCCGATAACCAATACCATGCCGTGCCCTTCCACATCGTGGGCGTGGTGCGCGAATTCCCCACCGCACCCAAGGATTCGTTTCTGGTCGCCAACGCCACTTACATTGCGCAGCAGACAGGTTCCCCGGAAAGCGAGATCGTTCTCATCCGATCGAACGGCGATCCGGCCCGCATCGCTCGGGCCGCCCAAAGCGCGACTGCGAGCCTCCCTGGACTGAAGGTGAGCCAGATTGGTGATGCCGTCGCTTTGATCGGATCGAGTCTCACAGCGATCGACCTCGCCGGTTTGACGCGGCTTGAGCTGATCTTCGCGCTGGTCATGCTTATCGCCTCGGGCGGACTGGTCCTTGGGCTGGGGTTGGCAGACCGTGAACGCTCCTTAGCCATCCTCGTCGCGCTTGGTGCCAAGCCGCGGCAGCTTGGCGCCTTTGTTTGGAGCGAGGCTGCGTTGGTGGTCGGCGGCGGCATGTTTCTCGGCCTCTTGACCGGAGTGCTCATAGCCTATGTGCTCGTCAAGCTGCTGACCGGGGTATTTGACCCGCCACCCGAGGCGCTTTCGTTGCCTTGGGGCTATCTCGCTGCCCTCGTCATCACCGCAACCAGCGCTGCTCTCCTGGCCGCGACGAGCGAGGCGATGCGCAGCCGGGCACACGTCACCGAGAAGTTGAGAGGCGAATAAGCATCGGCCGCGCCGCGCTGCCTTGCGAAAAATTCTACAGATTGGGGGCTGAAACCATGAAGGAGAAAGTAATGAAACCACAAATGCTTATGGCCGCAATACTGGCGCTGGCACCGATGGGCACGGCATTCGCTGCCCAGACGTCCGGCACGATCACCGCGATCAGCAAGAAGGCCGATACGATCACGTTGTCGGACGGCAAGAACTATACCCTGCCCGAAGGGATCGAGGATACCAACCTTCGCGTCGGTGAGAAGGTTCAGCTAACCTTCGCGATCAAGGGCGGCAAGGCGGTCGTCTCTCACCTGACCCCGGAGAAGTGAGGCTTGCGGCGGCCGGCGACAACCCGGCCGCCGCTTTCGCGCGCGATTGCGACCGATTGATTACGTGTCGGGCCTACACCGGCATCGGCTCTAATTCTCCGCTAATAGTCTCTGCGTAGTTATTGTCGGTCAAAGAAAGCGCCAATGGGAAGGCGGCGAACGTGCCGGGGGCGTCAGCGAGGCGCAGTCGATCACCGCCGAAGGGCGATGCAGGCGTGATGCGTTTCCAGAATTTAGGGGATTTTCGAATGAGACAGATTTTTCTCGCCATCGCGCTCATTATTGCTCCGGTGACGGCTTTCACGGGTTTTGAACTCTATGCCAACAATGCGCCCGCCAAAACGAAGGACCTAGGTGATCTCTCATCGTTCAAGACCATCGTTGCCGACGTTCAGGCCCTCGCTTCCAAGGGTGATCTGACGGCGGCCGCAAAGCGGATCACGGACTACGAGACGGCATGGGATCAGGCCGAAAGCGCAATCCGTCCGCTGAATCCGAACGACTGGCACAACATCGACGCTGCCTCCGATGCTGCGCTCAAGGCGCTACGCCAATCGGCCCCGTCGGCCGACATAGTCAACAGGACGCTAGCCACCCTTATGGCGGTTCTCAATCGTCCGGCCCAGCCATCTCAGTAGGGCGACGCGAACCGTTGTTCCGCACCCTTCGCGCCGCTCAACCGCGAGACGTTTCATCGCCCATTCAAGGATACTCGCAATGCCCGCTAGGACAGAAACCGCCAAAGCTGTTGTCTACAATCGCGTTCCTCGTGTCACGGTTGATTTCTGGCTCATCAAACTGATGGCCGTCACCATGGGCGAAACGGCGGCCGATTATCTCAACATGCAAATGGGCCTGGGACTGACGGCGACATCGCTGATCATGTCGGCAATTCTCGCCGGCGCACTGGTTTGGCAATTTGCCCAGAAGAAGTATGTTCCTGCCACCTATTGGCTTTCGGTGGTGCTGATCAGCATCGTTGGCACGTTGATTACCGACAATCTGGTCGACAACTTCAATGTACCGCTGCTGGATACGACCATCGCATTCTCGATCGCCTTGGCGCTGACTTTCCTGCTCTGGTTCCAGACAGAGGGGACGCTTTCGATCCACTCCATATTCACCAATCGACGCGAGGCCTTCTATTGGCTCGCCATTCTGTTCACCTTTGCGCTCGGCACGGCGGCGGGCGATCTGGTCGCCGAGAAGTTCGCGCTTGGATATTTGGCGACAGGTATCCTGTTCGGGATGATCATCTTGTCGCTCAGTGTCGGCTATTTCTTCCTCGGTCTCAACCCGATACTCGGCTTCTGGCTGGTCTACATTCTGACAAGGCCTCTGGGTGCCTCGTTCGGCGACCTAATGTCCCAGCCCGCGCAATATGGCGGCCTGGGCCTCGGCACGATCATAACGAGCGCGATCTTTCTCGCCGCGATCGTCACGATCGTCGCCTTCATGAGCCTGCGGCACGGAGGTGACGAATTGGTCGCCGTCGGTCAAGATGGGGAGGTGCTGGCGGTGGGTGAAGGCAAAAAACTGATTGCCGCCAACGACGAACTCTGAAGCGTTCGCCGGCGCATTCCAGTACATCACCTGGCCCGCGGCGACATTCCTTGCTGTCGCCGTTTTCGCGGCTGTCACTCTTGCTGGAATGTTTTTCATCCGAGCGCAGGTGGAGATCGAAGCGTCAGTTGGCCAATCCAGAATCGATGTAGAGCCTTCGGGGCTGAAGGGTTGAACTGGAGTGTGACAATGTATGAACTCGACGTAGCTGTAACACGCGCCATCAATGGATTAGCGGGACATAGCGCTGCGATCGACTACTTGATGGTCTGGGTCTCCGGTATCGGCGTCCCCGTCATGGTGATGGCGGTAGCCCTGCAATGGTGGCGCGGGTCTGATAGGACGCATATACGGCATGTCCTCGTGGCGGCAGGCTTCTCGTTCTTGCTGGGACTCGGCCTCAACCAACTCATTCTTCTCTTTATCCACCGGGCTCGTCCCTATGACAACGGCGTAACAGACCTATTGATCGAACGGAGCGCCGACTTTTCGTTTCCCTCCGATCATGCGACGGCGACCTTTGCGATTGCGGCCGCTTTTCTCCTTCACGGCGCCCGACGCGCCGGATTTGCTTTCCTGGCGGCGGCCTGCCTTGTCACCTTCTCCCGGATCTATATCGGGACCCACTACGCCGGCGACGTCTTCGGCGGAGCACTGACGGGTGTCATCGCAGCACTCATAGTCCTTGCAATATATCGCGAAGGCACCAAAGCCGACCGCCTGATCACTCGAATCTTTTAGGCTACCGGTAATGCTCGCGTCATTTCTCTCATCGATGATCCATTGGCTGAGCGCGCATCCCCACATCGGGGGCCGGCACGGTTGAGGACCGGGAAACCGACATGAAGCTCGAGGATGGAGAGCAGACCCCGCTTTGGGTGGGTTCGATCAGCGACGAGCGGATCTACAGACCGTTATCTCTGGTTACAGCGGTCTCGACACAGCCTGACTTCACCGGGCCACGGGAAGCGCTGGCGCGATCGCTTCGGGAAGGACAAAGATCGGCTTCGACATCTTCCGTTTTGAAGATGGCAAGATCGTTGAGCATTGGGACAATTGAGACTCCGGCTGCTGCAAATCCGAGTGGTAACACCATGATCGATGGCCCAACCGAGCCGACCGATCTGCCCAAGACCGAGGAAAACAAGACCCTCGTGCTCAGCTTCGTTGACGACATTCTCGTCAATGGCCGCACGGAAAGGCTGACCGGCTATTTCGACGGCGACAACTACGTCCAGCACAACCCGCAAATTGCCAACGGCCTTTCCGGTCTCGGCGCTGCGCTCGAAGCCATGGCCGCTAATGGCGTGACCATGAAATACGACACCATCCATCAGATGCTGGGCGAGGGCAATTTGTGCTGACGGTCAGCGAAGGCACCTTCGGCGGTGCACCGACCGCCTTCTATGACCTGTTCCGTGTTGAGAATGGTAAGATCGCCGAACATTGGGACGTGATCGAGACCATCCCGGCACTGGCCGACTGGAAGAACCAGAACGGCAAGTTTGGGTTCTGATATCAAGAGGGGCGCGAAAGCGTCCCTTTCTACATGGAGGACTGCATGACCGACTTAGAGCGCAACAAAGCCAACGTGATCGCCTTCTATGAGCTGATGTTCAACGACTGCAAGCCGCGTGAGGCCATCGAGCTTTATGCCGGGGCTGACTACATCCAGCACAATCCTCATGTCGCAACTGGCAAGGCCGGGTTCATCGACTATTTCGAGCGCATGGCGCGGGAATGGCCGGGCAAGCGGGTTGATGTAAAACAGTCCATTTCCGAAGGTGACCGGGTTGTGCTGCACTGCTTCCAGCACTGGCCCAATGACCATGACTATGCCGGTATCGATATTTTCCGGCTCGATGATGACGGCAAGATCGTAGAGCATTGGGACGTGCTGCAGGTCATTCCCGAACACTCAGCCAATCCGAACGGCATGTTCTAGGCTGCTCTGATCCTTGTGCCGCAAGGCGTTCCATAAATCTGCTTATGCGATACGTTATAACATTACCTACATAGCCATGCCTCTTCCGCGAGCCGACTGTCGGAACGAACACCGCTCTGTCACCCACCACTACCCCTTGTTGATAGGAAAGAGCGCCGGACCCAAACATTGTTGATTTCCGCATGGAACCGAGCGAGGTCAGTTTCGTGTGGAAACACTCTTCTCGGAAATCTGCATCGCAACAACGCTCATCTTCTGGGTTTGATCAATGAGTTCTGCCCCTGGCGGAACGACAGAAACCGTTTCAGGCTCAAACCAGCCAACAAAATGTAAGGCGGCATGCCGAGCGAATAGTGACCACAGTTTAATTCCAAAATGTTTGGCCTAGTTCCCGCGGCCTTCAGCCTCTGCATGAACCGCTCCGATATCTCTGGCAGAACAACCTTGTCCCTCTTAGCCAACACAACGTGAAGTTCGAGATCGGTCCTTGCCAAATTGTGCGCGTAATTCTCTAGGTTAAGCGGACCCCACGCCCTTCTGAGATCGGTCAGATCAATAACGGGTTCAAGGCTTTCACGTATCGATCGTGTCGCGCGCCCTGTCCAAACCATATCCGCGAGACTTCCCGCTGTAAGAAACAACGAGGCTTTTGACACAGCCGACTCGTGCGCAGCGATTAAGCCTGCGACCCAGGAACCTAAGCTCATACCGAGAACGGAAATCTCTCGATAGCCTTCGCTTTTCAACCAACGAATGAGTTTTCGCCCGTCCCATACTGCCTGCCTTACAGACTGGATAGTTCGACCGAGATTAGCGCTCAGCATATAGTCGGCGTGCACCGCGCCTGGACGGCTGCGCTCGAAGTGATAGGGCATGGCAATCTCAACAACCGTGATGCCGCGTCTCGAGAAAAATTTGGCAATCTGGTGATTTCGGGTGCTTGCATTCCAATGGTGAAAAATCACCATCACCCTATTGAAGGAGCCGCTTTCTGTAATTTTGGCCCAGACGACGTTGTTCTCTTCAACGTCAGTAGACATGCCCGATGGAAATTTGAGCCACTCACCTTGCCTTTGAAAATGCTGATCGTCCCCGCCCGGCTCATCGAAGAAGGACGGATCAGCAACGGCCTGGTCCGCAAGGACACAAAACTCGTCGATACTTCCTATGTTCTCCGCGCCTGGAAAGGCGCGGTCGGCGTCAAGGACGAAATCGGTTGCTGTCTTCGATTCCTCACCGCGCCGCGCCCGCCGCTCATCCCAACGATCAAGCCAACTATGATACACTTTGATTGTTTCCTAAGTCGGACGCTCTCCATCTCCCAAACCCCGGGTCAATAAGTCCGTAAATCGCGAACACCACCCCAATGCCGAGAAGGATCGAAAAGCCTGTAAATGCGTCGATCAGCAGGTAGCTTGTAAAGAGTAACCCTACGACCGCTGACATCTTCCACAAGGGCAAATGAAACCGGTATCCGGCACCTAAACGGATGCAACCGTATAGAAAAACAATACAGGTCGAAATAGCGACAAGAAGGCTGCTGTAATGGGTCGGCATCCGATAGCTGGATCCATTTCCCATATCTCTGCCCCCATACAAGGCTGAAGACATATCGCCGAGCAACCAGGCGACAATATTCCTTCCGTTCGATGCCAGGTAAGAGCTCTGGGCCTTCATGCATATGGCGATCAGGATCCCCAAAATAGTACACCGAAAAATTCCGCGCATCACCAGCAAGGCGATCCCATTTACCTCGTGTTCATAATCTCCTCCCGCCGGATTCTTCGATGCTTCTCCAATTTTCCAAAGGTCATGAACCAAGGTATGAAGCAAAATGAGCCCTGCGAAGAAGAGGTAGAAGCACAGGCACATGTAGAGGTAAGCGAGCCCTGTGAATATAATTTCCATCGGCACCGATATGACTTCAGGCTGCACAAGCGCTAACTTGCCCCAATCTATCGCATAGTTGCCACCGCCTTTTAACAGCGGCATCAAGCACACGCCGATCCATTGAAAAAGACCGGCGAACAACACACAGATCAAAAAGACCGCCCAATTTGTGTACGATGAAGCTTCAACGTTGCGCGCCCAAGCGTCGTCGCTTTCCATCCGGCTGCCCAGCACTACAAGCTTTAAGCGCCCTTCATTTTTCCAAAACAACAGCAACTCTATCACGAACGCAAAAAACAGCGGCAAGAACACCATGAAGAGGAATGTCCAATTCGGCGCCCAGAGGAAACCTACCTGTTTGCCGAGGCCATCTGTCCGGTTGTAGGTCGCGTCATGGATCCCCATGATATACGACAGAAACCCAAGGGCGGTTGCACCCGCGAACACCGACGCGGGTAAATTCAAGGGAGATCCGCGGCTAAATAGCGCCTCCGACCTTTCCGCCAAATTAAAACGTCGGCTCGGCTGATTGGCCTCAGTGTCCCTTTCCAGCTTTGCCGGAGGCTCCATCTCATCATCGACGGCAGTCCGTGCCAGATCTGGAACCTCCGACGCTACGGTGCTGCCCACTTTCTTCAAATCTCGCCTCTTGGCAGTTAACCGAGATTGCGCCGCACTGAGCTCCATCTGCCATTCGCTTGTTGCTACCGGATCATCGCACCCAAAAATCCTTGCCAACCAACGAATGTTGGCTGGGCTAATACCCTTCTCGTTGTCCTGAAACCAAAGCTGGACCGTTCGCAGATCAACCCCAATCAGGTTGGAATCGATCTGTGAAATCGCCTCGGCGAGAAGTTCAGGCGTCCACGGACCTGCGGGAAAGCCATCACTTCCCAACGGCCGGCCCGCTCCCGCTGCGGCCAATTGTTTGAAGAGTTCTTTGAAATCACTTCCGTCTTTCGGCGGCGGGAGAAATAACTTTCCATTCTTTGGCAATGGCTTACCGGCTCTGGTTTCGTTTCGTTTCGGTAGATTTCGTATCCTATCGTGCGTTTGTGCCCGATCAACGGGTATCGCAGCTACACGCAACTTTCTAGCGATTCTACTATCAGGAGTAAAATTTTCGGGTCCGGGATATTGATTTCGGAACAGATGAGCAGCGAGCGAGAGGAAGAAGCTGGGCGTCATTTCGAAGTCGTGTAATGGCGAAGCTGGCTTCAAGGTTTGGAATTCAGCCAATGAACAATCATTCAAAATATGCAGACAGCATCTTTAGGAGGATCGGTTCGACCGGCCTCATCATTTTCGAGAGAGATGGCACCCTCCTGAGAAAGACTCCCTCCGGGGATTACATGCTGGGACATATCAACGAAGAATTCGTTGATATGTTAAGGCATCTGCGACACCTCGATGCTCGTTTCGGCTTTATTTCGGACGAACGAGGGATGGACGCGGGCGCCTATGGGCGATCAGAATTCGCAACCCTGACCGAGCTGCTTGACGCATTACTGAGGGTCAGAGGTGCTATGCCGGATTTCTGGGTGGCATGGAGTGGCGTCCCACATGCGCGCGGAACCGACCTTCAGCGCCCGCCGGATCGGCAACAGGAGCCTGGCGCCGGAGCGATCTTTCGAGTGATGGAGCGGTACGGGATCCGCAAGAGGGAAACTGTATTCATCGGCAGCTCGACCGCCGGTAGCCTCGCTGCAAACGACGCGGGTGTCTCGGTGATCGAATACTTCAACGACCGAAGCGAGGGAACCGCTCAGAATGGGGCCGGAAAGCGTGCCCCCAATTTGTCTTCGCCTGAAGCCACGGATGTCCCGCGACTCCGCGCCAAGATCCAGGCGACGTTGGGCTGGTCCATCGCCGGAGAGCTTAACCATGGCCTACAGTAGGGTTCGCAGGGTTAGCGGGTGCGGTCCCTGTCCTTTTCCTGAGGGGGGCGAAGCTTGATCGATTTCGGTACCTCCCGATCGCGCGGTTGGGATTTTTGACGCTCGCGAACCGATTGGTCTGTTTCCGGCCCGGCATGCTCGGCGTTGGACCGAGCAATGCGCGATGCGTCCACGGAGCGGTTGTTCGAGCTCTTATTGATGATCCCCTGCTCAGCGATATGATCGCGGCCGGCGGCCGATTTCGTTTCCAGACCGTCGGACGTGCGTGCGTGCTTGCCGGTGTCGGGGCGACTCCGGTTCTTAGCAACGCGTGAATCGAGCTGCAGCCCGACGACCTTGCCGATGATCTTCGTCGCCTGTTCGAAGATCAGCCGATCGGATGGATTGGCAATGTTGGCGGCAACCGTCAGCGCGGTGTTCGCCAGCGTTTCCTTCGCCGCTTTTGCTTGCGCGGCACTGATAGGTGTGGATCGCAGCATGTGGTCTTCGCCTTTCTCTCGTGTGGGATCACGGCCTTCGCGGACAGCTGTTTCAAGCCGCCCGTATTCGCGCCGAAGCCCGACGGATAGATCGTGGCTGAGCTCTCGCGCTGTACTGGGTGCAGATCGGTCTTTTGCAATACCTTCCAGCATCCGAATGACGTGCCCGACGGAATGCCGGCTCTGTTCGAGCCGGTTCTTGGCCTCTTCACGCTTCGGTGCCGTCGGAGTGTCGCGGAGCTTGGACATTACCTTTTCGACGACGTTTGATGGTGCCGTTGCTCCCATCCGGCGAAACGTTTCCCATTCCCATCGTTTGACGGGCGGCGGGCTCGCACGTTCGACGCGCTTCTGACGATCGATCGGGATGCCGCGCTCCCGCGCCTTGTCAGCAAAACGGACCCGCCATTCGGAGAAGTCGCGGATATTGGGATTGAGCATTTTTCCACTGGCATTGCGCAGCGCAACGATCACATGCAGGTGCGGATGCTTTTCAAGATCATTGCGGTTATGGACGGCGTAGGCATAGCGATGGCCCGCAAACTGTTCTCTCAGAAAATCTTGGCCTGCGAGGATGAACCGGTCGCGATCGACATTGGCCGGCCCGGACAGCAACAGGTGCATGAAATCCCGTGGCTGGCGGGTCTGCATCAAAGCGCCGACTACTTTGCCCTCGGCCGTCAATTCCTTATGGTCTTTGGTCGTGACTTCGCGCCGTTCCCCACCGAGCTCGTAACGGCCGCTCCTGCCGGACCGGTCCTTGACGTGAGTTTTCGTGGACAGCGTTACCTCTGCCCCCGCCCGTTGCATCGCATGTAGGATGGCTGTCAGGCCTTTCGGCCCGGAGGGGAATTCGGCCGGATAACGCGAAACTGGGGTGATACCGGCGCCGCGCAATGCCCTGTCCAGTCGCTCGTCGATCGCACGGACATCATCGATTTCCGCAGGGATACGATTGGCGCTGCTTCGATCCGACCTGTCCTTCTTCTCATGGCCAATCACTAGCGCAAAATGGAGACGGGTCCCACCCTTCACACCTTCGCTGACACTGAAGGCATAGGTTCGATCGCTGTCGCCCGGCCGACGGAACCCATCTTCCGCCAACGACCCGAGGGCGCGTGCTATGTCCTCGCGGTCGGCTTTTTCAAGCTCGTAGCTCAAACGGAGGACGTCCTGGCTGCCTTTCCGGTTGCCAAACTCCCTCTCCCAGGAGCGGACGGCGGCAGTGAGATCGGTGACCTCGCGATCGTCCTGGTCGCGTGCTTTCTCTTCCTTGCTTTGATAGGCGAGGACGTTGCGGGCCGAACTCGCGCCGGCACCATAAGACAAGACCTTGACGACGACCGCATTGTTGCCGGCCGCGCGGCTGAACGCCGAGGCGGCGCCCGGATGCTTGGTTGAGGGCAAGCCAGTGTTCGTGAACGACGACGGCTTCTTCGCACCGCCACCACCACCCCCACGGCGCCGTAGCTCGTCTTCGATCAGATCGAAGTAGCTCGGCAGCCGACGACCTTCCGGTCTAAACCCGGAGCGACTTCTGGACAGGTCGTTCATCGTGGTTCCTGATCAGGTCAGCGATAAAGGTGGACGGCCTGACAAAGGCAGCGTCGCGGATCGCGTCGAGTGCGATCATCACCTCGTGTAGCTTTTCCGCCATCGCTTCTACTGCCGCGTCTTTCCGTCCGTCTACGCTGAGAAATTCCTCGTTCCGAAACGCAAGCTCGCGCAAAAACTGGTGCATGTTTGCCAATTGCCGATCGTGCTCCTCAAGCATCGCCGGAACGTGCATGATCTCTCTCGTGACAATGAGCTTGGCGACAATGTTGACGGAGACATCGAGCCTTCGGGCAAGGGCGTCGAGGTTGCTTAAGACCTGAGTAGGTAGCCGGAACATGATGGCGGGTTCGCGCATGAGCTACAGCCCCCTCGCCTTCAGAGCCTCGACAATCAACCGGTGCGTCGCCGAGGACAGCTGCTCGTGGCGCTCCAGTGAAACCCGGAAGATCTTCGTCAGCACATCATCATCGAGATACAGCGAGATGCGCTTCCGTTTCGTGGCGTCCCCTGCGGCTGTGGTTCCCTTGGTGGCCAATCGCTCACGTCGTCGATTTTTGTCCGGAGTGCGGACTTCCGGTGATGTGACGCCAGGCGAGACGCTCTCACCCTGCTCTTCAGGAGCCTCATCGGGCATTAGCATTCCAAGGTCGATATTGGTCGGCATATAGGAGGTTGCGGTGTCCTCCACCTCCTTCGCCTGGTCCTTTCTCGACCGGGCAAGGGCTAGAATGTTGCCGGCCGGTGTTCTTTCCCCCGCCATCTCTCTAAGCCGCCTCCGCCTGCAGGAGGCCGATGAATTCGTTGTTGATCTTCTTGACGAGATCGATCGCATCGAGCACGCTCTCGCTAGCCCGGCGCTTGGCCGATGGGGTCAACGATGGGTTGTTCTCAATGCTGGCCAGCTTGGAATAGAGCGAGCCGAAGCCTGCTCCAACATCGCTGAAATGATTACTCTTGCGGATGACCGTCTCCACCATCGGAATCCTGCCGCTGGTCAGGATCGCGTGAACTTCCGGAAGCGACCGATTGTGCTTGAGAGCGATCATGTCGACGTAATTCCAGATCGCGGCGTAAGGGATCGGTCCTTGGGGCCGTTTTTTCGATATCTCGTTCAAAATGGTCGCGACCTTGATCGCCGACGTCGCGGCGGTCGGTTCCGGAATAATCGGGATGAGGACGGCGTCGCACTCGTGATAGACCTCGATTGCGCGTTGATGGACGTAGCCGCCAACGTCATAGATGCGAATATCCGCCTCGGGCGCATCGGCCAACCGGTCCCGAAATCGATCTCCGGGAGCCACTCGCAGATGCAGCAACGTACCGTCGGTCGGAAGCAAGCCGCGCTTCATCGAGACATTGTACCAGCGTGTCGACGACTCCTGCTCATCGCAATCGATGAGTAGCGTTCTATGTCCCTGTTGCGCGAACTCCGCTGCAAGATTGACATTCAGGGTCGATTTTCCCGCACCACCTTTGAACGTCGAGATAGCAAGCGAAAGTGGTTTGACTGCCATTGAATTCCTCACCCTTTGCATCAATAGACCGCCGCTGCAGACTGTGTCCGATCGCAGTGGCGGCGTACCGCTGAGAATTTGGAGACAAGGACGTTGTGGGCTCCCTCGCCCTACAAACGTGCCAGCTGACTCTCCTTCAGGCCCGAAGTTTCGCTCGCAACTGTTCCTGCCGCCGCGCGGCAACCAGATCGTCATTCAGCTGTGTGATCTCGCGCTCACGCGCCGCATCCGCCACCGAATCCCTCGCCGGCCAAAATCGAAGGATGGGCAAGAAAAGTAGCGTGAAGAAAGCGAGTGCGGCAGCTTTGAACCAGGAAGACTGGGCATACAGATCCGCTGCCCATCGCCATAGTGCCTGCGTCCATTCTGCGGGCAGAAAGGCATACGAAAACGCCAGCGCAATACCGTATGCAACGAAGAACGCGACGAAAAGGCAGACGGCCGATACGACCAAAAAGTTCGCGATCAATATCAGGAAACAGGCCGCCCGGAATGGGAAGACAACAACCCTTAACGCCTTTCTTGCCGCCGACACTACCCTTCTCCATCCGCACGTTTCCGGTGTTCAACAGCATATACTGCAATCTCCGCGGATTTTCCAGACTTGCACTGCAGTATAATTTCGTGCATGCTACGAGATAGTCAACTTGCGACGGATGCGAGCATGAACAATGGCGCATGGCGGTTCGACCGCCTCCTCTTTTGCACCCTTCTCAATGCCCTGATCGCCCTGCCCTTTGCCGCGCGGGCCGACACTGCCTCTGAGTTTGTCAGCTATTATCAAAACGCCTACGCAGAGGGCCGGGACCTGATCCCCGGACCACAAATACCGCTGGACACATCATCGATCGCGTCCCGACTTGATCTGCAAACCGTTAGTCCAAAAGCCGCGCTGAGCGGCAGCGCGTTTCTCGGCGCCGACGGTGCCGTGATCAAACTGGCCGGCGTCCAGGGCTGCCTGTCGACCGAGCCAATGGAATTCGCCGGAATGCAGACGACCTGTGCCATGATCTCGCTTGCGGGCATGACTGCGACACTCGATGAGGCAAAGGCAGGCGCTGGCGACGCATTTCCTTGCCACGTTTTCGCGCAAAATCGCGGCAGACCAGCCGTGCATTTCGCCGAATGTTTTTTCGTCGAGAATGGCGCGGTTCGATCGCTTTCCGAGGCGCTCATCAGCAAAGGCTTGGCGTTCGCCGCCCGTGACCGTGCCGGCCGCCCCGTCTTCCCGGAATATTTGCAAGCCGAGGACGTCGCACGCGGTGAACAAATCGGCATCTGGGCAAACGATCAGTTCGCGCATCCCAATGGGGAACGCTACTCGGCCAATCCGTCGACCAATTGATGCGGATCGGGCTTTTCATGTTCATTTCCACGATCACAGCTTCCGGCGTCTATGCTGCCACGACGATCATGCCGATGCTCGCCCATGGCGATGTCATGCGCGAACCGCATTTCTCGGCCCCGGTCGTTCCTGTCCAGGCATCGCAAACCGACCTTCCCCCGGCCGCTGAGGCTGGTAGCGCCGAACCCGAATTCGTTCCGTTTCCGACAGAGGCACAATTTGAGACGGGCGACACCTGGATCTCCGGTGGCCGACGCTATCGGCTCTATGGCCTGCAGGCCTGTCTTCGCGGCACCAATGTCACCGTCTCTGCCGGTGTTATCAGGGACTGCGGAGTACTCGACGTGATGATGGTGCAGGCATTGATCCGGGACACGAGGCCTGTGTGCGCGACCATCAAAAATCTCGACCAGAACAACGCGGTCGTCGCATGCCAAACGACGACAGGCCAGCATCGCTACGATCTGGCAACCTATATGATTGCCCAAGGCTGGGGATTTGCAGCCGTCGACAGCGCGGGACGACTGATCGTTCTAGGTTACAGGGCTGCTGAGGAAAGTGCGCGTTCGGCGCGCGCCGGACTTTGGGCCTATTCGGACATGCCGCATCCGGTTTCCGTTCTCCAACGACAGGCGGGAGCACAACAATGAGAGTTGTGGCTGCCTCCATAGTATGGTTCGCAATGGCGCCGACGGCATTGTTTGCGCAAAGCCGCTCAACCGATGTGCCGCGTCAGATCTACGGCAAGGTTCAGGTCGTTGATGCGACCAAGTTCGAATTCGTCAAGAGCCGAGAGATCGTCCGCCTGGCTGGGTATGAAGCCCCTCGCCTTGAGCAGACGGCGACGAGCGATGGGGTGGAGTGGCCCGCCGGTCAGGTCTCGCGCGCATGGATGATCCTCCGGACATTGGGTCAGAACGTCAACTGCGCACCGATTGGCCGCGACACCAATAAGGTCCTGATTGCCCATTGCTTCGTCGGCGAGACAAATCTCGCAGCAACGGCAATTGCGGAGGGTATCGGCTATGCCTTCAATTACCGCAACGAACCCCAGGTCGCCGCCTATTTCGATATCGAGCGAAAAGCACGGGGTCTAGGCTATGGAGTCTGGTCGTCGCCGGACCTGCTTCCCCCTTGGCTTTACACCGCATCGAAGGCGAGCGCAGAGAAGTCGGACGGCCAATCACCAGAAGCCGACACAGGCCTTCCCCTACCGCTCCCGATCACCCAAACGGCTCGCTGAACTCAAAGACGTGCAAGGAGACTGAATGAACCGCATCTTTTGCTCCCTCGTTGTCGCGGCAATTCTGCTCGTCTTCGCTCCAATCGCGAGCGGCGCGCAAGATGGCGCCACGCCTAATCTGACCGAACAGCGCGATCCGAACTTTTGCGGCGCGGGCGGCGCAGGCTGCGATCCGGCGGACGTGCAGCGATGGAAAGCGATCGGCAACAGGCTTGCCGACCTGTCATCGGCGGACCTTAGCCAATACGCCTACGCCTGCGCCAAACACGCGGATTGGAAACGAGATTGCGAGACCAATCCGGTTGCTGTCCTCAAGCGACTGGGCATCGAGGGGTATTGAGGTTCCGATGGCCAAGCGTCCCGATACCGCGGTAATTGGTGCTGCCATCGCCCTCCTTGGTGGAACAGCGGGAGGATACGCGATCAATGAGCTGGTGCGAAGCGGCCATATCGCAAAGCTGGAACAAGAGATCGCCGGGCTGAAGGACGCGGCGCAACAACCATTGCCGGTCGACGCTCCCAACAACGAAGAGGCAAGCGCTGCGATCGCGAAGTCGGGCCGGTCGATGAGGATTTCGGAGTGCAAGCCGCGCGCGGCAATCCCCGGTGTCACCTGTACCGGCATCATCACAACGACATCGGGCTCCTTTGCCGGCTCAGCGCAACCGGGCGTGCTTTCCTTTGCGAGGATCGACGGCATCTGGGCGCAAATTCAATAGTCGATAACGGAGGCGAATTATGAAACCGTTCCTGATTATGGTCGCCGCATTGACAGCTATAGCCCTTGGTGTCCCTTCGAGCGGCGCAAAAGCCGACGACGCCTCCTGGGGATGTCAGGTTCTGTTGTGTGCGGCATCGCAAAATCCGTCCTGGCACGGCGTGCCCTACTGTGTTCCACCTATGACAAAGCTCATTGCCGCGATGAAGGAACCGGGATTTTCCTGGCCGATTTGCCATGAGGCCAACGCCGGCAAGCCGGGGCGAGAAAGCTACGAGGATTGCCCGGCCGGAACGACGGTCGGCTATAGCTCACAGGGCAACAACGGCGGGCGGGGCGAGCCCGACCAGTGCATGAAGACGGTCGATGTCTGCCGATCACCGATCGAGGGCAATGCCAATACGCGGCAGTCGGGTATGACGATAGGGCGCAGTTTCGGAAATGGCCACGATGGTTGCATCCAGGAAATAGCCACCCCGCGACCACGGCGAGCCGATCCCTATTTCTTCGATATCCCAAATGACCAAGGCGTGAAGGAAAGGTTCTGGTTTAACCTCAATCACTAGGCCCAGAACCGATCATGCTCTGTGACGGAGATCAGGACGCGGTCTCGGGAGCATTTTTCTTCCCGCGGCGCGCTTTCAACGCAATCACCCGAGGAAGGTCTTTTTCGGTGACCTTGAGCAAATCCTCGATCACGACATTCCACTCGCGCTGCATTTTGTCGAGGGTCGACAGCTTGACGTCCCGCATGGCGCGGGTCACTTGCGACATATAGGCCTCCGACACACCGAGTTGCTCAGCCAAATCCTTGTTCGTCAATCGGCGTTCGGCCTTCAATCGCGCCAGACCAATGGCGAGCCTTTCCTGAAAGGATAGGGCCTTCAATACCGAGACGTCCGCGGTGGTGCCGGATGAGTCGTCTTTCACGCGAGACATAGAACGCCTTCCTTGGCGGAAGATGTGCTCGATACGGCAGGAACAAAAGTATCATCCCGGCGACAGAGGGTACTGCCGCAGCTGGTAGCGCGGGATTTGTTCGAAATTCTACTGCGCATCCAATGCCTGACGCCGACTAGAGACCATTATGACGAAGCGTAAACCCTTTGTTGCCTATCTCGTGCATCCAACCGTTCACGACTTCGTTACACGTCTTACACCGCGACGATCACGCCCTGCAAGAGGATGGCGGAGCCTGCTAGTTGCTGCCGTATTCAACCGGCCTCATGGACAGGCCCCTCCCTAGATTCGTCCCTTGCCGCAACTCAACCATCACTTATACTGCAGTTATATTTTTGAGGTTGAATATGAGGAGGCTTTCGATGACGTCGCTCAAAAAGCGCGGCTACCGATTCGACTTGCGGCGGCTCTGTGTGGCGACCCTGGTTCTCGGATGTGTTTTCCTCCTTGCCTGCATCGCAATCCGAGACAGCCTCACGCTGGGCTACGCGATGATGATCCCGGTCTATGCCTTCCTTTCGGCTGTGCTCGAAGGCTCGCGCCTCGACAAGGGCGGCAGCTGGGACATGCAAGCTTGGGGAGAGACGATCGTCGCAATCGCCGCGGCGATGGCAGTGGGATATCTCGGATATCGGCTCTGGCTCCTCGGCTATTGAAGGGGCTGGCATGCGGATCGTCGTTCGCAACAGTCCGGCCTATCCCCTCGCGGACCTGTCCGACCGAGAGGCAACCGCGTTGCGTGCATGGTATGGCAACGCTGCATCCAACGAGGATGAGGCGATTGCGCTTTCGGTTATCAAACGCGCTAAAGTGATGGACGGCTGGATTGAATGCGATTGCCTCGCTGCTGGCTTACAGCCATTGCTCGCGCCGATCCGGCAGGAGCGCACATTTACGCTGCGACGACTGACCCCGAAGGAGGCGGACGCCGACCGGCATGAGGGACGGCCAAACCATGCAGGAACGTGCCCTTTTCATGTGGACAAGGACGCCGTTCCCGCATTCTTCGACCGGGGCTATCGGATCTGCCCGTTGCCAAAATCCGAGCGCAACTACGTCGACGCCCTTCCATCCATTCCCAACCGTCTTGCTGATCTCTCGGCAGATGATCCGACCCGATCAAAGGAGCGGAACGATCGGCCTTCCCGACTTGGTTTCGTCCTGTGGCGGATGCTGGATAAGGCGGGTACAAATGTCATTCCGCCCTTGCAGGACGATCCCGAGCTTACGCTGACAGGTCAGCTCTCGCGGATACGCGCCGCCGCAAGGGAACTCAGGGTGCTGAGGACCTGGACACTGAACGCACTAATGTCAACATGGGCTGCGGATTATTGGGATTCAGATAGCCGTTGGCAGCGATTTCTCTGGACCTCCCGTCCGGACTGGCCGGAAAGTCTTCGGCGAACCGGCTTTATGTTGCTATTCACGAAAACCGTATCGGCGCAGGCGATCACGCCGGCATCGTCCTCACGAACGATCGAGCTACTCGGGAAAGTCCGGCAGCCACTGCGTGGGGATCCGGCACTCAGAGGTCCGTTCCTGACATTGCTGAACGTCGATTTTCAGGATGATGACGAGGGACCGGTGCGGGCGATTCAGGCCTACGCCCAGCCGGTCTATAATGGCGACACGTTGTTCCCGGTGGAATCGGGATTCGAAAGAGACGTTTCGCACCTGCTGTTCTGGCTGCAGCAATCTCTGTTCGACGCTGCACCGGACCTGCGCATCAAGATCACCAAACCGCTATTCGCATTGGAAACCCCCGCTGGTCTGTGCAGGCCGGACTTCATGTTGGAGGCGTCGTATCGAGGATCTCAGTCGGTAAACCTCATTGTCGAAGCCTTTGGGATGGAGACCGAGGAATACCGGCAAGCGAAGGAAAAGACCCTGCCTCGCATGAAGCACCTCGGGCCGATCTTTGGCATTTTTCCCAAGGATCTAACGGAGGCGCAGGCCGCAGACACCGCCAGGCGGCTACAAAACTGGCTGATCGATCAAGTTCGACGATCTGAACACGACACTTCGCCGACGTCCGATGACGGCAGCCTGTGTTGAGGGTCAATTGCGGTCGTCATTTTCTGCGGGTTTTGAATGAATGGTCGCTTGGACAGCCCTAAGCTCACCTTTCGCGGCATCGAGGAGCGCCTGTTGGACGGTCATCAGCAATTCGGGTGGGCAAATCCCGAACATGCGCGACACGAGGTCGTCAACCAGTTCCGTGATAGTCGGCGTGAGCCTCGCCGGCGCCGACCGATCGATGGCATTCTCACCACCGCCCTCCCGACCAACTTCAGCTCTGATCGCTTGCCTCTCCGTCTCGCGCTCCTTCACCATCAGCCAAAAGCCGGCGTCAGCTCGGGCCGCAGCGACAATTCGTTCGAGATTGCGACCCTTTGAAAATTCTGTGCTTGAGAGATGTCTAATCTCACCCATGGTATTGCTCTCCTGGCAGACGGTGCGCGGTCTCGCTTCCTCTCGCGCCGTAATGTATGGTCGGTGATCGACGGACGCTTGTGCTAATCAGCGTGCGCCTCGGTCTCATATTGCTCCCGATCCTCGCCCAGCGGATCTCGGGCCAGGTTGGCGAACTGGTACAGGTAGGCTCGTGAGCTGTCCTCGGTGAGCCGATTAGAAAGGCTCTCAATTAAGAGCTCGACATCCGCGTTGAGCTCTACCGGCTCAAGCGCGTTCTCTTCGGCCTGCTGGAAGATCACATCGTTCAGCGCGTTAAGATCCTCTCCAAATGCGTCTCTAACCTCCTGCCGCTGAAGAACTGGCGCCACTGGCCGAGGAACGATATGATCCGTTGGACCATTGGTCTGTTTGGATCGAACGCTCCGATGTGCCGGTGAGCCCGAATAGACATTGCGGCTGAGCTTCTCCTCGTCGATATTGAGATCGTTGTCACTCTCACGAGCGGCACCAGACGTTTTCGGCATGCTGCGCTTTCGTTTTCCGTTCGCCGGATCTCCCTTTCGCTTACCTCCCGGCTGCTTCTTTTCTTCCTCCGGCGCCTCTTTTTCTGTCACACCGGCCTCGCGTGTCTCGTCGAGATCCAGGCGATGACGCAGTTCGTCAAGCGAGGAGATGTAGACGTGGCGGACAGCATCCTTGACGACGGAGCGATCAAAATGGATATGAGCGCCCGTCGCGGGCGGGGCCGCCGCAGCTGACCTGCTGTCGGCGATTGTCCATTCAACCGGCTCCATGCAAGGTCTTTTCACCGGCTTGAACTTTCGCACTTTCGAGAACATCCGCTCACCGCCGGAGTCGAGCTTCATAATGCGCATCAGCGGCATGCCGGTGACCTGCAGGATCGCCTCTTCCGGCTTCATCATCATCAGCGTATTGATGGGAAGGAGATCGACAGAGACAGGCACCTTCGATATCGACCGCTGCCTTCGGCCGTGACGATGCGAATAGGACGATTGCTCGACCCACTCCGTCGTCTTGCCGGCGGCCATCGAGACTGCCGTGGCATCCTCCTGGTTCTGAAAATTCATGAACAGCTTGATCGTCGAGGCGCCCATCAGGATCTTCTGGCCGGAGCGCTGATACAGCCTTTCAAGCTGGGCGCCATCCTGAAGGATGAAGACGAAACGCACGCCATTCTTGCGGATCAGCGGGGCGAGCGTCAGGACCGTATCGATCCGGCCGCCATTGCCGAACTCGTCGAGCATCATCAGGACTTCGTGCTCACCGTTGCGCAGTGGCCCCATCTGAACAAGCTTGTCGGCCATCTGCTGGATAAACATCGAGATCAGCCGCTCATAGATCTGCATGGCGTTCCAGTCCGCCTGGATGTAGATTGCGAGCTTACGCTTTCTGATGGTGCCGATCGGAATGGTGGTGATTGAGGTCAGCGCTTCCACCAATGGGTTCTGCAGAAAGTTGAGCTTGGCGACGATCTCCGCGGCAATCCCCTCCCCGAGCTTTTCATGCCGGCCGGCGAATTTGGTCAGCTGCATGCGAGTCTGGTCTGAGAGAACCGGCTCATAATTTTCCAATAACTGGATGATCGCCTTGCGCTCATCCGACATCGAGTTGAGGATGCGATAGAGCTCGCTGAGCGACTTTCGGGTGTCTGGGCATTCGAGCACGAAGCCGAGCATCGCCGTCAGCAGGATCCTGGCGCTTTCCTCCCAGAAGTCGGAGGAATCCGATCGCAGTCGTTCCGGTAGCAGCATCTGCGTCAGCTTCTGCAAGTCGGTGATCCGCTGGTTCGGCTCGTCACTGATCAGGTCTAGCGGGTTGTAGCCGTCGGTGTATCTCGATCCCGGCGCGAGCAGGAAAACCTCATATCCCTTGTCCTTCAGGTAGCCCGACGTCTCCTCGAACAGCTCGCCGCTCATGTCGAGCACGACCTGTGACCCCTGGAAACTCATCATCGTCGGAATGACGAAGCCGCGCGATTTGCCCTGCCCCGGCGACCCGATGACCATGACATGCTGGTCCCCGTCGTTGCGCAGCAGCAATCCTTGCTTCAGCCCAAGGACGATACCGTGCTTGTCGCGCAGCCGAAAATCCGCCGCGTCCTTTAAGGTCGCCAGCCGCGCCTTACCCATGATCATCCGCTGACGTTTCTGGATTGCCGCGACGATCGGAAATCCGACAATGGCACCGGCGGCGGCGAGGCCCGCGAGGGCTGCGAGCACCGTCTGTCGAGACGGCTTCTGATAGGCACCGGCTGCATCCGTCGCCCCGAACGGCGCTTGATACATGGCGGCCAGATGATTGCCATAGTAGCTGGCGATTTCGGCATGCTCACCGGCCCTGGTGGCAACGAGATAAAAGGCCACGCCGTAGACGATGACACCGGCATAAGCGGCGGCGAAGATGAGAGCCGTGTGCGCAATCAGGCTGAACATCGACCGGATGTGCAGGAGATAGAGGATCTTGCGCGACAGCGCCCTCCCGCCTTTCAACATCCAGAGGCAAGTCATGAAAGACAGGAACGGCAAGGCAAGGACGAAGGCCAGCAGCGAAAGTCCGACCGTGTTGCGGACATGGATGATAGACCAGGTATAGCGGACGGCGTCGATCAAGCGTGCCTGTCCCACATAGTCGAAGTAGGACGAAGACCCGAACGAGGTGATGTAGGCGTCATAGATCAGCGTGAAGAAGGCGAGCCACAAGAGAACGACGCCGAAGAGTGCGATCGGCAAGGTGAACAACGATGCCCGCTGCAGGCCCGTCCATTTCGGGCGGTCAGTCTCGGTGTGCGTGGATACGCTTGCCATTTTCGTCCACCTCATCGGCAAAGTAGATCTCGCTGACGCCGCGGCCGCCCGCGCCATCGCTCTTCTTCAACTGGACCACGATTGGGATGATCGAGCGGATGTATCGAATGATGTCGTCGCGCTCCATGCGCACGTTGCTATTGAGCACCAGCGTCGACAGTCGGTTGAACGCGTGGTGCGGTGAGTTTGCGTGGATGGTCGACATTGACCCGGGATGCCCGGTATTGATGGCATTCAAAAAGTCGAAGGCCTCGTCGCCGCGCAACTCGCCCATGAAGATCCGGTCCGGTCTGAGACGGAGCGCCGTGGCCAGCAGATCGCCCATCGTGACCCTCGCCTCGCCCTGGCCACCCTTCGAGATCAGCAGCGACACGACATTCTCTTGCCGCGGCTTCAACTCGGCAGTGTCCTGCATGAGGATGAACCGCTCATGGTTCGGAATGGCGGTGAGCATCGTATTCAGAAAGGTCGTCTTGCCGGTGGAGGTGCCGCCCGAAATTAGCATGCTGCGGTGATTGATTGCCGCGAGCTCCAGGAAGGCGCGAACCTTGCCGGCCCGCAGCAGCCGCGACAACTCGATATCGACGTCATCGATGTAATCGTCGCCGGTCACCTTGGTGAAACGGAACGCGCCGGCCTTCTCATAGTCGTTCAGATCGAAACGGCGGATGAACTGCTTGCGGATGGAGAACGCATGGCCGGTCGCCGAGGTCGGGTTCAGCACAAACTGCACTCGCTCGCCATTGACGAGGGTCGCCGACAGGAGCGGATGTTGCGCGTTGACTGTTTGCTTGGTGAACGAGGCGGCGCGCGAGGCCATATGGCGGATCGCATCTTGATCGAGCCCGTCCACGTCCTGCCTAACCATGCTGAGTTGGCCGATCCGCTCGAGCCAAATTTCATTGCTGCGCTGGCAGGAGATTTCTACGACATTGGGATCGTCGAGGAACGGCCGGATCGGCTCGATCGCCTCCGACAGAAAATGCTGTTCGGCAGAAATCGACGGGCGCGCGTTCATTTGCCGAGCCTCTTTCTGCGCAAGCGCTCGAATTCTTCGCGCACCGGGTCCGCATAAAGCCCGGCGAAGTCGAGGTCGCGCGTGACGAACACGTTAATGTCGGAGCCCTGAGGGACGTGGATCGTCGGCCGAATATTGCGACTGTCCTGGAACGCTTCTGTCCCCAGCTGCTGGATGCCGGAGGCAATGGTCTCGGCGGCTATTTCGCGAGCACGGTCCTGCGACGTTTCACCATTGTCCTGCGGGATGCTGGTGACGCTGCCATTGTCGTTGATAATGGTGATATTGCGATCCTGCTTCTGACCAAGCTGGGCGATGTATTGGGTGGCGCCACCAATCAGCGTCATCATCGCCGGCGGCCCGAACCGTTCCCAATACTTGCGGTCGACGACACCCGTCATGCCCGAGCGCCCGAGCCGGTCGGTGCCATAAGAGCCGAGCTGCACCGAAACGCCGTCTCCGCGGATCATCCGTGTCCAGACGATCAGGATCCGCTCCTGCCCCCGCTCGACGCCGGATTTATAATCGCCGATCAGTGACGACCCAGCCGGTATGAGGATGCGACGGCCGTCGAACGAATAGACATCGTCGCGCACGATCCCCTTCACCATGCCGGCGAGTTCTGAATTGATGGCCGTCTCCAGCGTTCCGCGGATCATCGTGCCCTGAGGGATCCAAGCGTCGGGGCGGCGGTTCTCGGTTGCGACTGAAACGTCCACACCCTGCCCGCCCATCGCCTTCAGGAAAGCACGATCATTGTCGACCGCGCCGCCGCCGTTTGACGCTGCTGCCGTTTGCGCCCCGGACGGATCACTGGCGCCGAACAGTCCCGCACCCGCGGCGTCGGTCGAGGCCCGTGCCGCGCCGTTCCTCTGATCCGATTGATCGAAGACCATGGCGGAGGAGCGGACACGCTCCAGCAGCTTGGCTTGCCGTGCGAGCTCGATGCAGCGGGGATTGTCCGGGTTCTTGCCTCTGGTGCAGTCGACCTCGGCCGGTGGCAAAACGGGAGCAGCCGCCGGAACGACGGGCGCTGGCGGCGGCGGAGGGGTGGCGGCGGCGCTTCGGGAACGACCACCGTCGGCAAAGGAGGCGGGGCCGGTGTTCTGAACCCTTCGTTCCTCGGTGTCTGGACCGGACGGAACTCCTCCCGAGGTGTCGTGTCGATCGCCGGCTGCTGCTCACCCCCGGCAAGAAGAAAATAAAGGACGACGCCGACGCCGGCGATGGCCGCGATAACCGCGATCGGCCGCATGAGACCCACGCCGCTCCGTCGGACCGGACCGCCGATTGCACTGTCGGTGTCGAGCGAATGATAATTTGGATCCGACATGGCGCGCTTTCCTAATGTTGAGCTTGTTGCGGGACACCGCCGGCACCGATCCGCTTCGGCGCAACCGCACCTTCGATCGGTGCTGGAATATCGGCGGGGATAGTGCGCAGATTAAACAGGCAGGTCTCATCTTCGGTGCCATAGCGCAGCGACCACTGGCGCGAGACGCTGTCGATGACGATATAATCGGCCTCGCGGCGGTAGTTTACGAGGCTCTCACGGCGTTTCCGGTCGACGATGAAGATCGCCGGAATGTCGCCGGTGAACTTCATGAAGGTCTTCAGTCCGTCGTCAAATACCCATAAGGGCTTTGCCGCATCGCTTCCCTTGAAGCCATAATCGTAGTTGACCTTATCGCGGCGGATGTTCTTGAGGTTAGGATTGCCGGCAGCATCCTGCGCCTGCTTCCAGAGTTCCGCGGTCCCCTTCAGCCCGGCGTCTTCTGGATAGGTGAACTGCAGCTTGAAGGTCTGGTTCTGGATCGCCTTGCTGTCGTTGACCCGCAGATCGAAAGAGTAGGTCCGCCTGGTGGTCACGACGGAGAGATTGGTTGAAGCGTCCTTTTCCATCGGCTTCAAGGTCAGGGAACGCCGGTCGGCCGAGGTGAGGATCTGCCAGGAGACGGTGTCGCCGGCAACCACCTGGGTGATCTCTTCGTCCGTGCCGAAGAGGATCGTCGTCACCATGCCGTAGGTGCCGGTCACCAGGAAAACCTGTTCAGCCGAATAGGGTAGCGAGCGCACCCGAGGATCGAGCCTTCCCGGACGTGCTACCAGTTCGGCATGGCCGACCGTGGTTCCCAGCAGCAGTACGAATGAAAGAGCTGCCATCCGCTTTATCATTGGGCTGGCCCCGACGGCATGGTTTCCGGAACCCTTGCATATTCGGTGACGACAAAGCCCAACGGATTGTACAGACGAACCCGATTGCTGGCGGGAAGATTGATCTGCCGGTAGCGCACCGTAGCAGACCAGCGATTGATGACATCGCCACCGCGCTGGCGCTCCCGTGTCTCAAATCGGACGGCCATGGTCGAGGCATTGAGGGGATTGACCGAGAGGATTTCCGGCCGAATGTCGCCGGTGGCACCCAGTGTCTTCACGGGCCCCCTTGGGTTGCTCGGGTTCATCCACGCCTCATACTCCTTGAAGGCGTCGGAGTTCGGTTCCGACCAGAGCGCGATCATGTCGAAGTTGTCCGAGAGATAGCGGGGATCGTAGGTCTCGCGGCGGATGACGTAATTGCCGACGAATGAGGCGCGAACCGCCTGGATTTCCGAGACGCTCGACCGATCCTTGTCGAGCGTCGTCACGGTTTCCATGTAGCCGGTGTTCTTGTCCACGATCAGGGGCACCACCTCGGTGCGGACAAGCGGGAAGAGCTGCGCCACCGAAAACGACAGTATTCCGGCGATGGCCCAGCCCGCCACGGCGAACACGAGCAGGATGAAACCGATCAAGGTCCGAAGCGAGCGATTCCTTTCGCCCCAGGACAAGTGCCGGTCATAGATTTCCTGCGGGCCGGGAACATGATCGGTCGGAGCAGGTGTTGTCTGTCTTCTGAACAATGCCAAGTGTTACCCTCGAATAACGGTGTCTCGTTCACTCGCTGTTGCGGCGGCGATTGGTGAGCATCCGGCCGAGCGTCCCGACGCCGGCCACACTGCCACGGCCGGCAAGTGCTGCCGCCGTCACGGCGCCTCTCGGACCAGTCAGCATGCCAAGCGCGACGGCTCCCGCCTGCCCGGCCCTCGAATTGCTGGATGCAAGTGCTCTGCGGGCGGCGCTGTAACCCGTGTCGACACCGCCCCCACCCGGCACACCCGATATCGCCGTGCCGTAGGAAAAGGTTCTGGCGAAATCCGGCACCTGGAAAATAAAATAGGAGATCAGCGCCAGGTAGAGCACCATGGCGAGCACGATCGCCAATGCGTTTTCCTTGGTCGCCATGTCGCCGTTGATCGTGTCCATCATGCCGATTAGAAAACCGAAGGACAGGCCGGCCATGACATAGGTGAAGAGAAGCATGAACATGCCGTAGGCGACGCCCCTCACCCATGCGTCGAAGACAAATCGCGTGATGCCGAAAAAGTAGCAGAGGATCGCGATCGGGCCGATCGCCAGCATCACGGCGGTGATCATCTTGGCAAACAGCGTGACGCCGGTGAGGATCAGCAGCATCGGCAGCAGACCGAACACCAGCACAATGAACACGACCACAGCGCCGGTGACATTCGGCAGCCACCCCGACTCGTAGGAATTGAAGAGCTGCATGGCGAAGTCGTAGACCTTGCGCGCCATCGAGGCGACTTGGCTGGCGAGATCGGAACCGGCGGACTGGCCGCCCATTGCCGAGGAAATGGCCGAACCGAGATCCTGTGGCGTCGACAGCACGAACTGGCCGATATTGTCGTAGAAGGTAGCCCAGGACATGATCAACGCGTAAGCCAGCGCGATCTTGAAAGCCGTCACCGCCATGTCCTGCAGGGAGACAGCAGACAGTCCGAGTGCACCCCAGAGGAAGTAGAGGATCAGGAAGATCGCCAGGATGGCTGAGACAAGATTGCTGTGCTGGGCAAACAGGCCCCAGGCCCGTTCAAGCGAGGCCTCATTGATCTTGTCGAAATATCTGAGCGCATCGCCATAGAAATTGATCGCGTAGCTGACTGGATCCATGTCGCATCCTAATTGACAGGCCGCATTGGGCCGCAATCATCCGTGACGACTCTCGCCAGAGCCTGTTCCGGCGGCGCTGGTTGCGGCGCTCTGTCGTAACCGAGTGCCGGCACCGGATTTTCGTCGGCCGAGCATTTCGCCAACTGTTCGTATTTGCCGCCGCAGCCACTGAGAGCCGCGCAATAAAATGCCAGGATCAGGGCCAGCCTCACTGCTCCTGCTCCTCGAATGCCTTCAACTGATCGCGAACCGAGGCCCCCTGTTGCTCCAAGCCTCCATCCCGCATGACACCGTCGGGAAGCGGCGCGAAGGTCTTGAGGTTCTGCGATGAAGTGGCGAGCGCCGCCTTGTATTGCTGGTTCAGCAGCATGACCTGGTTGTTGAGGGAGCCAACGGCTTCGTTTGCGGTCTGGTTGCCTTGCAGCACCATCTGGGTGTTCTGTTCGAGCGCGCCCTTGAGGTCCTGAGCCGTGCCGATCTTCTCGGTCGCCTGCATGAACGAGTTTTGCCGATCCTTGGTGGCGCTGTTCATCGCATCCGTCAGCGCCGTCATCGTCGTCAAGGCATTGACCCCTTGCGAATAGGCCTGGTTGGCGCCTGAGAGCTCCCCGCCCTTGACGGTATCGACCACCATCTTCACCAGGTTGAGGCCGTTGATCAGTTTGGCGGCCGTATTCTGAAACTGACCGCTGATGCCGCCGAACACCGCCTGATTTCCCGACAGGATCGATCCGAAATCCGGCGCCTGCCCCATGCTGAAGCCATTGCCGGTCGCAAGTTTGGCAAACTGGCTGGCATCCTGACTGCGATCGCCTGTGATCGCCTGTAAGGTCTTCGTCGTGTTGTCCTTGACGACCGAGGTATCCTGCTGGATCTGAGACGACAGTCGCTTTATGTCCTCGCTGAGCGAAATGTTTTCCGAATCCTTGACGGGGACCTGCGCGAAAGCGTGCGAGACGGCGACGATGCCAAAGGCTGCCGCGATGACAAATCTCTTCATGTGCCTAACCTCTCTTGTCCGTTTCAGTTTGCTATCGGTCTGGCATCGACGACCGTCACCAGGCCCAATACGGGATCTTGCATCGCGGAGAAGGTCGCGGTGTCGCCACTGGCGCGTACCTGTTCCTGAAGGTCGTCAAGCCAGCGCTGGATCTGCTCGGTCGTGGCACTCGACGGCACGGCAAAGCAGCGGGTGCTGCCGGTGTCGACGACGGTCGATGGGCACTGGATTTGTGCCATGACCAGCGAGCCGTCGAAATCCTTGGAGTTGCCGCCGCCGGAGCCGCGCAAGTTCGCCGACGACGATTGCAACCCGGCTTGAAGGCGCTGCAGATATTGCTGGTTCGCCTCAATCGATTTCCCAAGCAGCTCATTCCAGACGGATCCGCGCTCGACCTGCGCCTGCGTATTGCGGTCGACAGCCTTTTTCAGCTGCTCGCCGCAGCCGTTCCCGTAGCTCGCGCTTTCGGGCTCGGTGTTGTCGCTAGCCGGCGGGGTCCGATCGCCATTCTGCGTCTTGTTGCGGCCGTAATAGGCGGAGACCTTTTTGACATAATCCTGCGTCTCGGGAATGTTCGGGATCTGGCCGTTCTGCAGCGACTGACGATAAGGACCGGCATTGTAGCCGGCGGCGATCAAGTCGTAGCGATTGCCGAACATCCCTTGGAGTTGTTTGATGTATTTAACGCCCCCGCGGATATTATCGCGCGTATCGTAGGGATTGACGCCCAGCTGAGCGGCGGTCCCCGGCATCAGCTGCATGACGCCGGTCGCGCCGACCGCCGACCGTGCGGATTGCCGGAAGCGGGATTCCTGTTCGGCAATGGCGAGCGCAAAATTCGGATCGACGCCCTGGCGGATCGCCTCGTCCTCGACCATGCGGGCGACTTCCTGCTGGCTCGGCGTCCGCTGCGATGGTCCAGCCGGCGCGGCCTCACCCGACATGCCCTCTGCCGAGCAGTCGGCGGGTGCGCCGGAGCCCTGACCGGGTGCTACGCTGTCCGTCGTTCCGCCCGAGGCGCCTTTCAGTTTCCGGGTATCGGCCTGATAAACCTGATACCAGTTCAAGGTCGCCTGCTGGATCTTCTGGCGGGCATTGTCGATGACCGGAACCTGGGCGTGGGTGGCCGTGGGCGTTATCACTGTCGCCAGCACCAGAACGCCGGCCGTCGCCAGCTCAGGAAGCCTCGCGTTGTTCATCGGACGCTTCTCCCTCCCAGTCGCAGAATTTCGACAGCCAGTTCTTCGGATCGTCTCCATATTCGTCGAGCAGCATCTCGACCTCGCGAACGGTCTCCTCGCGGCCGGACAAGACCTTGATGAATTCCGGCATGTGGGACATGTCGACACGCGCGATCACGCTGCTCTTCGCCTGTTTGATCAGCATGAAACGCGAGCTCGGGTCGCCGTTCTTGACCCATTCGAATTCGGCCCTCGAGAGTCCGAAATTCTCCATGTAGGAGTGCTCGTCGGCCTTCGGATTGGCGAAGAAGATGTTGGTCGACGTCTGCTCGATGATCGTGCGGCTGACACTGGATTGCACGACGTCGTCGGCGGACTGCGTGCCGAAAATGACAAGACCGTTCCTTTTCCGGATGGTCTTGAAGTAGTCCTTCATGGTGCGCTTGAACTCGTCGTCGTCGAGCAGCTTCCAGGCTTCGTCCATCAGGTTGATGATCGGCGCCTTGCCGTCATAGATCCCGTCCAGGCGGTGGAACATGTAGAGGAGGGCCGCGGTGCGCACCGTCGGGTCATCGAGGATCGACGTCATGTCGAAGCCGATCATCGGCCTGGAGATGTCGAGATTGTCGTCGGCATTGTCGAAGAGCCAGGCATAGGGGCCGCGATCGACCCATTTGTCGAGCCGTGCGATCAGGCTGCCTTCGGTCCTCTCGCTTCCGGCCAAGAGGGCACGCAAGGATGAGAGCCGGCGGTACGATCTGTCTTTTGTCTTGAGCACGGACTTGATCGCATTGCGGATGATCGTTTCTTCCTGCGGCGTCAGGCTCTCGCCTTCCTTCGATGGCTTCAGCATAAAGCTCAAAAGCCCGTACAGGAAAACGCGGTTTTCCTCGGTGTCATCGAGAAGCAATGGATTCCAACCCGATGGTTCGCCGGGTTCGAGCGTGATGTATCGTCCGCCGGCTGCGCGCACCATGATGTCGAGGCCACGGTCCTTGTCGAAGACGATCGTCTTCAGCCGCGGGCTGACGCGGTAGGCCTGCAGGATCAGAAAGGCCATGATGACGGTCTTGCCCGAACCCGTCGGTCCAAAGACAGTCGTATGGCCGACGTCGCCCTGATGGAAGTTGAAGAAAAAGGGTGTCCCTGACGTCGTCTCAAAGATGGTGATTGCCGGACCCCAGTGGTTTCCGTCGGGCTTGCCATAGGGATAGGCATGGAAACTGCTGAGCCCGGCGCAGTTGAGCGTCGAGATGAGAGCGCGTCGGGCGATATAGGCCTGGTTGCCGGGTAGTTGCGCCCAATAAGCGGGCTCGGCATTCAGATCCTCTCGGACATAGGATGCGCCGAGCGCGCCGAGCTCGTTTCCAATCAGCGCAACGGCGTCATCAAGCTGAGCCGTTGTTTTTGCAACTGGCATGACGGTGAGGTGATGCTCGGTAAAGGCAACGCGTTTGCGGGCGAGTTCGTCACGGGCGATGTCGAGATTGGCCTGGACGCTGGAGCCGCCTTCGTCGGCCTTCGACATCTGCCGATCAAGCCTTTCGATGCGGCTGCGGGCGGCCATGTCGTCGACGAACGACATCGACTGGGTCAGCACCATCTCGAAAGGGAGCTTGAGGATATAGTCGAGCATGCCGGCGCCGGTCTCGGGCGGATATTCCTTCAGCGATACCATCGCCGCATAACGGTCATCGCCGGACGTGTCGCCTTGAAGATGGATAATCCGGTTGCCGATCGATGTCCGCCGCGCCGGAAGCATTTCGTCGATCGGAATATTGACGAGGCGGATCGGCCGGACCCGGCCGCCGTTCAGCAGTGTGTAGAAGAACTCGCATTGCTCCGAGAACCAGGCTGTTCGTACGCCCTCGTCGAGCGCCTTATCGTCGGAGATTGTGCGGTAGATCTTCTTGCCGCTGCCAAGGTCGACTTCGGCGCGTTGCACGTCGTGCAAGACCTTCGGGCCGTAGGCGGCAAGCGATTTTTCCAGTGCCCTTATCGCTTCGACAAGCTTGTCGCGCATCGCACGAAACTGTTCCTTTCGCACGACATTTCCGCCAATGCCCATGACACGGGACAGCGCCGAACCCTTCTTGAACAGGGGCCGAATGACGAGGGAGACATAGGTGTCGTTGACGAACATCTCGTTCCTGGAGATGCTTGACTGGTAGACGTCGTCGAGACGCCGCATGAAGGGATCGGCGAAGCTCGACGGCAGCGAGGGCGCGACCTTGCGTCGGATGACATGGGTGTAGAGCGCAAAATTGCCGATCGACGAGATCGCGCGGAACGCCGAATTGCGCTGCCGCTGCAGCATGTTGATCGTCTCGATATCGGCGGTCTCAAACGAAAAGCCGGTCAGCCTCAGGGTCGAGACCAGGCAGTCGTTCTTCAGACGGATAATGCCGTTCTCGATCGGCACATAGAACGGGACATGCGTCGATACGCGCCGGTCGGCAAATATTTCCCAACCCTTCGACAAGCTCCCTTTCAACGATTTCGCCATGGTGTCCATCGATCACGCCCCATAGGTTCTGATGCCACCGCCGAGCCTTCGGCCCAGAGGATTGACGCCGCACATGCTGAGCCGTCCGACGATCTCGAAGAACCAGAGGTCGAGCTTCACCGTCAGCACATAGAGGATGCTGTGAAGGATCACGAATGAGACCGGGAACCAGAGGATCGAACCTAGAATCATGAACACCATCAGTGAGATGAAGCATTCCGCCAGAAAATAGGTGTAGGGGATCCCCATAACCGTCGGCGGCCGCGTCAGAGCCAGGATGACCGGATAGGATTCGATGTACTCATCGCCGCCGTCGGCGGTGTTGCCTGATCCAGCCATGGCTCAAGATCCGCTGCCAGCAAGGAAGTCGACGAGCTCGGCGGCCGCAAACATGCCGGCAAGGCTTCCCCCAACCCGAAGCAGGGCGCCCCACGACCAGTATCCGAAGGCTGCGGCGAGAAACATGCCGATGAAAGCGATCGCTCCGACCGAGCGGCCGAACGGACCGGTGAAGAACTGCACCAGCCGGTCAGCGGCGTTTTGCAAGGCATCGAGGTTTTGCGCCGCAGCCGGTTCGAACTGGCTGACGAGTAGGATCAGGCTGGCCGCAAAGACCATTGCGGCATTGCCGACCCATTTGCGCTTCGTCGTCGAACGCCAGGCGACGCTGCCATAAAGGACTGCCACTGCGATTAGATTCATCAATGCACCTCTTCCTTGACGATTTTAACGGGACCGCCAACGTGGGTCGGTCCGTCTTCCTGGGGGGAGCGGTTCGCCGCTGTCAGCGGATCTGCAACAGAAAAAATAAGCATCGGTGATTTTGCGCGATCGGCAGTCCCTGCCCGGCGCTTCGAGCCGGACTCCGACGGGGATGACAGGCTACGCGTGCCCGTAGAGGTCGCCGCCGAACCAACGTAGAACCCGACGACACGCGTGACATAGTCCGCGGTTTCCCGGATCAGCGGCAAGGAGTGGCGAAGATCGACACGAGGCTCACCGGCATTATAGGCAGAGGCGACGAGCACCGGATTGCGATACTTGTCGATGAGAACGCGGAGGAATCGCGTGCCGACGCGGATATTCTGCTCTGGATCGGTGAGATCATTCGCACCAAAGGCTGCGCCGATCCGCGGCATCACCTGCATCAAGCCGACGGCACCAGCTGGACTGACGAGGCGTGGATCGTAGCCGGCATTTTCGGCCCGCATGATCGAGAGCACCCAGTTCGGGTCAACCCCTTCCGTAGCGGCGATCGCTAATGCGAGCTTTGCATAGTTCTCGGGGATGCCGGAAAGCAGATCCGGTCGGGGCTGTATCGACGCCGGGTTGGCATCAGCTTTCAACGCGGACGGCGGATCGACGATGTGAGGGGACGGCTTCTGCTCAAAGGAGAAGACGTCGATTGGCGAATGCACGGTGCGTTCGCGGAGCGCATTCGCGCTACCAGCCGCTTCTCCTGGTAATCCCGGGTGACTGTCTTCAAACTCTTCCATCGTTTCCGATAAAAGAGCGTCGGGTGCACTCGGATGTTCGTCTTTCGGCACGTCAAAGCGATGACTGAAGCTGACCCAATCGATTGTCGGCTGCGGCGGCTGCTTAGTCGCAACAGTCACGCTCAACGCGGCAGTTGGAATCAAGCTGGCTGCCACTCTCCCTGCCTTCTGACTCTTGACGCCGCGAGGCCCATCGGCCAGAGCAGTCATTTGTGACGAGGGGGGCAGATCGTTGTCGCCCGGGTTGGAAGCGAAACCGGTGAGCAGAAGTGTCGACATTCCAGCAATCCACAGCGCGCTTCGCGACCATACCTTTTGCGGTCTCTTCACAAGCGGAAGTGGGATGCGATCCATAGCCGAACCAGTCCGAAATTATACTGCGGTATAAGATTTTGAACCGCATTCCGTTACGGAAATCAACTTAAAAGTTTTACTCCGGTATAATTATTGGTGCGGCAACAGCGCTTCGGGACCCGTTTCTCGAAGGAAAATCAATGGCGTAGCGCGCGACCATTTATCCGGCGTCCAACGATATTGGGTCTGTTCACGATCACCCAATATGCGGGCCAGGCGCACCGCTGTGCCGCCTTTGATCAGTACCGAACCGGCATAAATTCCTGATTGGGAGCCATAGATTCGGCACACGAAATTGGGCAATTCCCTCTTTATCCTCGCCACTGGATAGCAGGACTCGATCTGGTAGCGTTCGCCGCCTTCTGAAATCCACAGGCCCCTCTCCTGGACGGGGCCAAGACGCTCGCGCCCGAATTGGGTGCCATAGTCAAGTTGGCACTCGACGATGTTGCTGGAATAGGCTTTGCAGGCTGCAAGGCTGAGATACGCGAACGGCACCGGCGGCTGTGGCCGCGGCCGCTCAACCTGGTGACCGCATCCTGCCAGCGCCGTTATTGCTGCCAGAGACCCGAAGAGCTTCGTGAAAGTCCGCATAGTGTTGCTTTCTAGCTTGCCTGCCGATAACCGGCATGTTCGAGGGCTTCGAGAAAAAGATCACGGGCAAGCCCGCAATAGGGTGACGGTGCCTGAGCCAAGTGAAGCTGGGTGAGCACCAGTCCGAGATCGAAAATGGTTCTCACAACATCCTTCAGGTCATCGTTGAAGGTGTCCCGCAACATCTCTCTGCCTTCATGGCCTTTGACCACGATCGCGTAGTCGTCACGTGCGATGCTATGCCATAGTTCGATAGTCCCGGTTTCGCCGCCTGCGCTTTCCGCATCGCAAATGAGCATGAGCGCGTAATCTGGATGCGGCAGGCCGCTTTCCTCGATTGACGTGCCGCCATGGAATTCCGTCAACACGACGCGCGATGCGAAGAGCAGCATCCGTTCGTTCACCAGCAGACCTTTTTGCCCCAGGCGGACAAAGCCATTCATACCGGCAGACCGGGTAGCGGCGGGTGAGAGATTTTCCCGGCAGTGCTCGCAGATCGACAGCAAGTGATCGTTCCTGATTTCGAACGTGCTGTGAAAGCGGCTGACGATGAACTGCTCGACGTTCTTTGTTCGACCGCCGAGCGACTCGACGAATGCGAAGGCGGCAAGCGGTGTCCATGGCCGCTTCAGAACACCGACCTCAGAGCCGTTGGCATCATTGACGAGGCTCGATGGTCCGACGACAATGCCGGCGGACCGGGTCTGTGCGCCGCAACCCGGGCAATCGATCGATATCGGAACTTTGTACCATTCCTTCGTCAGTAGGGATCGATTGTGTGTCAGATGCAGACCCGGTTGTTAACAGCGTAGAGGCCACGCAACGGGTTCTGATCTCCCTTGACCTTACCCCTCGCGCCGCGAGCTGCACTTATACTCCAGTATAATATATTATCAACCAGATGCGGACGCCTGAGGGCTTCAAATGCTGCGGAGACGACCTGCCGCAACATCCGACCCATGAGGGTTATACCGAGCAAGGGGCGCCGGCCACATCAAATGGAAGCACCAAAACCCGACGAAGCGGTCCCTCCCGCTGACGCGGCAGAGTCTTCGCTGCCACAGCCAGCCAGGAACTGCCTCCAAGACGATTGCTGAACAGCATTCACTATCGTCAAACAACCACGAAGCAGCCATCGTTGAATGAACCCTTCCCTCAATCAGTTCAGAGGAGAATTCTATGCAGCGACGTCAACAAATCGAGCAGGACGCACGCAAGAAGATTTCAGATCCATATGACGTCGACTACTTCGCCAAGAAGCACGGAATAAGCTTCAAAGATGCCGCTCGGATCATCAACCTCCATCGCTCGGACAGGGACTCCTCTGATCGGGCGGCATACCATCTGAAAGACTCGTGTTGAAGACCGAGGCTCGCCGTAAAGTCGTTTGCCTCACCCGCAGCAACGCACAAACGACGTCTTGAACCCGCACCTGCTGATGATCTGAGTTCGCACTGTCGGCGCTCTGTTCGTCGCGACGTCTGCTCGCTCGCCGGGCAGCTTTCCTGCAAGTTCTCAAGCAGACGGTTCCCAACGGAATGCCCGATGAACTGGCGACTTACGTTGGCAAATGGCAGGTAAGAGGCTCCCCGCTAAAAGTATCGGAGACATCATTCGCAAGATCGCTCATCAGCGCAATCGCCGAATTGCGGGTTCGCAAAATCACCTATCGGCTCGTATTCCCAATCCCCAAAACGCCGATTTGCTCAACCACCTATTAGCCGAAATCGTCGATGAGTAATAATCGCGATCGCCGGTTTGCCAATGCGCGGAGTTGGCGAAGCACCCCCTCGCCCATTATCCCAACCGCACAATCGCTGATGAACCTATGCGCTGATCCACCGACGAGCCCAACCGCCGAAACGCGAGAACGCCGGATCTCTCATTGACCGATTGGCGAAACGGGTGAATTGCACGCCCGCCGATTCACAGACCAGAGATTCAGCGCCGTGAGGAGATGTCACTCTCTGCCGCCAAACGACCTCTACCAAGACCAAATTCATGTCCGGACAGATCCTACACCTGCAAATAAGCTGCGACAGATTCCAGCGTTGATCACGCCTCTCGGCAATCGCCCCTCGGGCGAAGCGGCTAACGGTATACCGTTAGCCTATCCTGCCATCTCCCATCAAATCGGCCCGGACACCGTGCCCGAGGCGCTGATGCTGTTGCGAGTCGTGAGACAAAGCAATAGCGCTCACAGGGGCAAGCCTGTGAGCCGCGCCGGAGGAACAGCACGGTGTCCAGACCGATTTGATGGGAGATGCTGAAGCGAGCTGTCGTCGTGAGGAGTCGAGAGGACCGTGACCGGAGGGAACGGGCATCGACGACATGCGAACGATGAGACGGCGAGCACACCGCAGGAGAGGATGAACACCTGGAGCGGATGCCCGAAGAAAACGGGCGTAGCGCAAGGAGTTCATCCTCTCCGTCTTGTTTGGGGAAGTCGCGGCAGCGTCCGCCAACCGGCCCGAAAGGCCGGGCGGGTGTCATCCCGCACCACAGGGAGAGGGGTGTTTGAGGGGAGAGGCGGCAAGTCTCTCCCCTCAGGAACGCGCGCTGGCTCGATGCCTGCAAGCGGTCAAGCCAGTGGGAAAGACGAGAGGCGGAACCGCCTCTCGTCCCATCAGCTCAAGCGTAGACGACGCGCGCAACGCTGATGGCAATACCTGTTTCCCGCGTAATATCGTGGATGATCGTAGCGAGGGGACCGATCTCCGTGTCGCTCACCGAGACGGTCGTCGGATAGCTGATCTCGATGCCGTCGCAGTCTGCCGACAAGGCGTTGTGCCATTCACCGCCGTTGACCCGATACTCATAGGTGAAGTAATCGATCTCTAGCTCATCGAGGAGCACAAGCGTGCGGCGGGCGAGGACTTCCTCCTCGCCTTGGAGTTGGCATGAGATCACCCCGTCGGTATCGTCCTCAGCGATCAATTCACGCTGCAGGGCCACGATACGGCGCGTCGAGCGGATCGCCCCATCAAGGCCGGCCATCAGCCGGTCGTGGAGCATCTTTGAGAATTCATCCTCGCAGCCGATACGGTTCGCGCTCACGAGAAGCTTGAAGCCGGCGAGCTTGGCATGAAGCATGAGAAAGTTGAAATCAGACATAAGAAGCCTCCTTTTCGTTCTGACGAAAAGGTGCCCGCATTGGCGACCTAAGGGGTCAAGGATCGCGATAGCGACCGCCAGCGGCGGCGAGCGGAGGAACCGATTTTTTCGTCGTGTCGCGTGAGCGGCGCGGTGGAAAAATTGGAGGGGCCGCGATGTCCTTGAGGCCGCCGGGGCGAATGCGACAATAGGAAGTCAGAGAGAGATAAACCACGTCGCCGACAGGCGACGTGACCGTTTGCCGAGCGCAGCCGGCCCTGCCGCCTTTTCATCTGGCTGCTCGTGCGGATAACCGTGCTGACGATGCGGCAACCGCGAGAGGGGCGTGACCCGAATGGGCGGAGACCGCTTGCGGGCTCCGTGAGCAGCAGCGAATAGCACCGTCCGCCGCAGGCGGCTCGCCCGAAACATACTGGCCCGTCCGACGACCCATCACCGCCATGAATCAATTGTGGCCGAACGATTCAAATGTCTCGTTGGACGTGGAGTCGGCTCTCAGCGATTCTGCCGCTATGATCGCACAACCCTACCAGCTCTATGTCGAACGCGCGGACGCCACGAAAAACATGGCTCGCTTCTACGCCATGTCGATCGAGCCGACACTGTTCGGCGAAGCGTGCCTCATCCGCAGATGGGGGCGCATCGGGGCCGGCGGCCAGAGGCTGGTGCATCATTTCAGGCGCGAGGAGGAGGCGGTCGAGCTCTTCCTTATAGTCCTGAGAAAGAAGCGCTCGCGCGGATACAGACCAAGACTGCATTCCGGCCAGGAACAATTGCCTGATCGGCAACAAACCTTTCCGAAGAAATCTTCACGGATTGTGTCTATCCCTGACGGCGAAGCGAAGCTTCGAGCCTGACGCGCCGGTCGATCCGGCGGAGCAGGCTTGGCGACATGGCAAAGCCTCCTCAGAAGGGAGGCTCCGCGTCAATTGCGCCCTCCTGCTCTGCGGTGATCACCGCCAGCTCGGCGCGAGCCAGCTCCAGTTCGATTTCGATCTCGCGGCGCTCCACCGGGCCGATTGTTTCGCGCAGTTCGAGGCGAAGCTCTTCAATGTGTTGTTCCAGAAGCATCGTCGTCGTCTCCTTGACGTTTGTGAAAGACGACGCGCGCGGTCATGGGGGCGTGGCGGGGTCAGGGATCGCGGAACGCGACCGCCAGCGGCGGCGAGTGGGGGGTGCCGATTTTGTCGGAGTGCAGGGAACCGGAGCGGAGGCAAAATTGGGGGCACCGCTCGTCCTTGAGGCCGTCATGCCCCCATGACACCCTCGGACGGACTGAGCAGACATTTCCTCTCCGTATCGCACCCAGACCCGAGGACGGGCTCGATGCCCGTCTGCGGGTTACTGATACGTGACCACGTGAATAACTGTGGAAATCCGGGGCTTTCCGCGCCATTAGCCGCAGCGTGTCGATGACAGTTTCGGCCGGCAATGGCAGGGATTCTGCATTTGAACCGACGCGGAGAAGAAAATGACCACGACCAATGAAATTGCCGACAAGATTGCAACCGACCACAGCCTTACAAAGGCGCAGGCAAAGACGATCGTCGAAGCGGTCATCGCATCGATCACCGACGCAGCCGTTGCCGGCAACGAGACGTCGCTGCCCGGCTTCGGCAAGTTCAAGGTGAAGGCGACACCGGAGCGCGAGGCTCGCAACCCGTCGACCGGTGCGACGATCAAGGTTGCCGCGGCCAAAAAGCTAGCCTTTACGCCGGCCAAGGCATTGAAGGATGCGCTGAACAAGTAATCTTGTTGGCCAAGCAAAAAATAGCCCGGCGCCGTGCCGGGCTATTTTCGTTTTGGGTTTGCATCAGCGGGCGGATGTGCCGTTGAGCAGATCCTGGATGATCGTGTCGCTGACCGCGTGATGCGCTTCGCGGGCATGGTCGTCCAGCAGCTTGTGAAGGATGCCCGATGCCAAGGGTATGAAGTCGAAACCGCGTGCGATTGCTGTGGACCGCAGTTGTGACAGTGTTTCGAACTCCCGGAAGTCCGTGCCAAGCCAGAGTTCCAGATCCTCGCCACTGGCATCCGGAAATGCCTGGAGGAAGAACGTCTGAAGCGGGCGGTCGTAGGCGGTAATGGCATCCGGGTCGGCGTGGCGGAATGCGGTCCTGGTGACGGTAATTGTGTAGCGGCTCATGGCGGCCTCCTTTGGAATGGGGAGGCCGGCCCCGGTTTCGGGGCCGGCGGTCCGGTTCAGGCCGGGCTGTTCCAGAGGATGACCTTCTTGCCGGGCTCGCCGCCGGGCGCCGGGGCGACGTTGCCGAAGATCACGCCGATCTCGGGCGCTTCGATCTTCGTGGAGATGTATTCTTCGCCGGTCTGGCGCGAGATGCGGTTCCAGCCTGCGCCGATCTCAAAGCCGGTCTTGCGGTGGATGATGCGGTAGTCCGGGGCTTCTTCGCTCGCCTTGTTGGCGTTCGGGACGAGGGCGATCGGGGCGTTGACCCGGATGGTGGCGAAGACGCCTTCGAGAGTGCCGTCGGTCTTTTCGGTGAGGGTTGCGATCGTGGTAGCCATGGGATTGTCTCCTTCGTTGCATCGGGACCATTCCCGATGGCGCCCGAAGAAGGGGCTGCGCCGCAGGCGTCACCGCAGCGTAGCGAAGGGAAACCCCCTTGCGGGGTTGACGCTGATCGCGGCCGGTCCCTTAGAAAGGCGACATAAAGAACGGGAATGGTCTTTGATTGCGACGTCGTCAGGAGACCTCGCCGTGGCGGCCGTTTGCTGCCGCGCGGAGTGCCGCGCTCGTGACATGCGTCGTGGTGTTCGGATCAACGGACCCTGGCCGTCAACCAGTCGGCACATCGCGAGAGATCAGCACAGTCCTGATCCCATCCTCATCGTCAAAGATGGCCTTCGGTGGCGTGAGGCCCGAGCCCTCGGCCTTCCCTGAAGCGACTGCAGTTCTTCGGAGCGCAACCGAGTGACAGACGTGATTTCAAGGGATGTCGCTTCGGAGGGCGGCGGGGATGCGGCAAGTCTCAGTCGAGGCGGTTGACCCGGCCGGTTCGGCCGCGCGCATCGGCAAACAGTCTGGCGATCTTCACCATGAAGGACTTGCTGAAGCGGCCGAGGATGTCCTGACCGGGCTCGATGTACCAGGAGCGTTCGACGATATCGTAATTGTATTCGTCGACCATGATCCAGCACTGCTTCAGATCGCTTAAGCCCGCGCGCTTGCGCTCGATGTCCGGGATCTCCAATGAGGCGCGACCCGTTTGCGGCGGTTGGGTGGTGATGGCGAGAAGCGCCAGATGGGTATTTCCATCGGCGGCGTTGCGGATGGCGATGACGACGCAGACGGGACGCTGCTTGCGGCCTTCGGTCTCACCGCGCTGCTGCTGCCAGGCCCAGAGGTAGGGATAGGAGATGACCTCGCCGGGTCGGAATTCACGGCTCATCGTCGTAGCCTTCGCCGCGCGCCAACTTATCGAGCGCCTCGTCGAACAGTTCTGCATGCTCGGCGGGCATTTCCGAGATATGATGGGCCCGGCGCGGATCGCCGCCGGTGCGCATGCGCTCATAGTGCTCGTAGCTCATCAGCACGAAACGCGGCTTCTTGTGCCGGGTGAGCATCACCGGCTCACGGCTCGCCGCGTCGGTGATATCGCCGATTTGTTTATTCAAGTCACCTGTCGTGAACTGCTTCATCGCAAAGATCTCCAGTACGATTTTCCATATACTCCATTTTTGCCATGTTTTCCATCTTTTCCAGGTATCCGGGGAGACGGCGCTCACGCGCCGTCTCCTGAAGCCTGCCAGACCGGAATGCCGAGCCGGCGTGCCTTGTCGGCGAGATTGCCTGTGATGCCATTTCCGGGAAAGACGATCAATCCGGCGGGCGTGACCGACAGCATCTCGTCATTGCGCCGGAACGGCGCGGCCTTGGCGTGTTTCGTCCAGTTCGGCTTGAAGGTAATCTGCGTCACCTTGCGGGCTTCAGCCCAGCAGGCGGCGATGCGTTCGGCGCCTTTCGGCGAGCCGCCGTGCAGCAGGACCATGTCGGGATACTTGGCATGGGCCTGATCGAGCTTGGCCAAGATCCGCTCATGATCGTTATAATCCATGCCGCCAGAGAACGCGATCTTCGTACCGGCCGGGATCAGCACCTCGGTCTCGGCGCGGCGTCTGGCTGAGAGGAAGTCACGGCTGTCGATCATCGCCGCCGTCATGTTCGCATGATTGACCTTGGAGCCGGTGCGCGGTCGCCAGGAGGATCCGGTCTGCGCCTCGAACAGGTCGGCGGCATAGTCGCGCATGAACTCGAAGCTATTCCTGCGTTCCAAGAGCGTGATGCCCTCGGCAATGAGGCGTTCGAGCTCGACACTCTTCACCTCCGAGCCGTCCTGCTCACGCTGGCCGGTGCGCTGCGCTTCCTCGTTGCGGTCGAGCTCACGCTGGATGCGCTCGCCGGCGCGATGGAAGAGATTGGGAATCGACCAGAACAGGTCTTCGAGATCGGGCTCCAGGCGGGTGTTGCCGAGCATTTCGGCGAGGGCGTCGAAGATCGTGGTGATCGATGACTGGACCTGCGGTTCCTCCGGCAATGGCCGCGGGTCGGGCTCGTCCTGGAAGGGGCGATAGCCGTAGACCTGCATCTCGTAGATGAAGCGGTCGGTCGGGGAGGAAGCGTGGTTGGGCTCGAAGCCGTCGTCGGGGTGGAGGATCAGGTCCATGGTGGTCTCCGTTTCGTGGGCCGCGCCTCTCGCGGCCTGACGGCGAACCCGGTCACGCGGGCCGAGGCCGGAACCGCAAGCGAAGCGCAGCGGCCCAGCGAAGCGCCGGGCGGGGACAAGAGGGTTTCTTGATCCGCGAGGAATGACGGGCCGCGCCTGCGGACCGGCAGGGGAAGAAACCCGACTGACCCGCTGAAGGCCGGAGGCCCGCGTGGTAAGGGTCGCCTCTCGGCAGGCCCGCGGGCGCGCGCCAATCCGGAATAAGACCAATGGACCGCCCCTCGCCGGTGCCGTCGCCGGCCCCTCCCCCAGCGTTTGCGGCCAGCTTCAGGCGGTCAGGAAGGCCACCGCATCTTCCGGAGTGAGTTGAGCCTTGAGGCTTGCGGTCAGCCGGTCCGGCCCCAACCAGCGAAGATCATCGTTGAAGTCGCCGAGCTCCGGCGACAGCACCAACGGCAGGATCCCGTGCGCCTGCGCCCGTCGGCTCAATCCCTCGATCCCATGCCGGCCTGCGGCATCCGCGTCGGCTGCGATATAGATACGCCGGCATCCGGGCGGGAAGTGGAAGCCCGCGAGGTGATTGGCCGTGAGTGCCGCGACCATCGGCATGCCGGGCATGACATGTGAGAGGGACAGCATGGTCTCGATGCCCTCGCCCGCTGCCAGGACCGGTACAGGATCGGTAACTGGATAGCGGAAACGGACGCCATTACCGAGCAACCCACCGAGTGCACGGCGCGGATCGTCCACCTTGGCCTTGCCGACGCCGTCGGGATCGAGCCAGCTGCGATGCACGCCGGTGATGGCTCCGGCCGCATCGGTCACTGCCGCAATGAGAGCCGGAAAGCTGGTCGTCCGAGCAGTGACGAGATCGCGATAATAGCAGGACGCATGGAAACGGAGCGCCCCATGGGTGGACGCCCGCAGAATGCCGCGTTCGCGCAGATAGATGTCGGCGAGCGTACCCGCCAACGGCTCCGTCATTCGAAACAGCCGTCGTGCCCGCTCCGTCGCCGGCCGCTCGGCCGGAGGGCCATCACCGACGTCGCCCCTGAGGTCCGACACCTGTTCGGGTTGGGGCAGACTGAGAAAATGGCGCGCCTCCTCGGCAACGTCCCGGAAGTCCACGAGGCCACAGGTCTCGCGGACGAGATCGAGCAGGTCACCGAACTGACCGGTCGCCGCATCCGTCCACCGTCCAGCACGCGGGCCCGCCAGATGCACGTAAAGCGACCGGCCCTTGTTGTTGGCGACATCGCCGACGAGCCAGTAGTTGCCGGCGCGGCGGCCGGCGGAGAGATAGTGGCGGCAGACCGCCTCCGCGTTTTGCGCGAGACGGCCCGCCAGATCGGAGGCGGAAAGCATGACAGACCCCCGTCATGACCGGCGTGCGATGTCGACGAGGCGATGGCGCTGCATCAGCTTCGACAGGATTCCCGCACCCTCATCTGTCACCGGCACGAAGAAACGCAGCTTCCAATTGATCATCTCGGAGAACAGACCGATCGACCGCAGCCAGTCGCGCATGCCGTCGGTAAAGCCGGTCAATTCGACGCGATACTCGTTCATCACCCGCACGCGGCGGAGCGTCATGTCACCGGCAAGGCCAATGATCGCGGATCCGTCCAACAGCGCCGTCCAGGCTTGGTCGCCGGTCAGCACTTGCGTCTGATCGATCCCGAAGTTGCGGCAAAGGCCGGCCAGCCGGTCGGGCGCGATGACGCGGCCGACGATCTGCTCGCCGTCATCCGTCTGCAGACGACGAATGCGGCAGAAATCCTGCGGCAGCAGTTTCCAGATCGGCAGGAGCAGTCCGCTGACGATATGCATTACCGACGTCGAGAATTCCGGCACGGCGGCGACCTCGGTATTCCAGGCAAGGGCGAAGGCCTGTTCGTCGGCTTCCTGCCAGGACGTCTCTTCAAGCTGGCGGGTCTCGAACCGGAGCTCGTCCATCGGCCGGATCAGCGACACGCGCGGCTGGACCGAGCCATCGTCCAGCATGATCGAACGGGTCGGCACCATCACCGCCGGCCGCCCCGACTTGCCGTTAATCATCAGCTTGGCGCGAGGATCCTGCGTCACGAGGCTCTGAACGTCCTTGAGCTGCATCGGTGCGTTGCGATCCCTGCGCTCGATGGTCAAGAGGTGCGACTGCGCGCCGGTGACCGGATGCGTATAGATCAGCCGGCGCTCGGCGATTGTCATGCTGTCGGCGGTGATCATCTCCAGACCCTTGTCATAGATGTCGGCGGCAATAGCCCCCTCGATGCGGGCGGCCAGCAGCTGCTCGAAGGCCTCGAACAGCAGGTTCTGCATGGTGATCGTCAGTGCCAGCATGCGATTGAGGAAGGTCTGGATCGGCGGCAGTTCATCCTTCAGTCCGCCCTCCTCCGAGGTGAGCGACAAACCAGTAATGCTCTCAAACTTGTCCAGCGAGCAGCCTTCGATCCTGCCGGCATGCAGCAGTCCGTAGAATTGCCGCAGCGCGTCGCGGGCATATTGGGATTCGAGATTGTCTTCGCTGCGAAACATCCCCTGCCCACCGGTCTGGCGTTGGCCACGGGTGATGGCGCCAAGCGTGTCGAGACGCCGGGCGATGGTCGACAAGAACCGCCTCTCCGCCTTGACGTTTGTGGCAATCATCCGGAAGCGCGGCGGCTGTTTCTGATTGGTCCGGTGACTGCGGCCAAGCCCCTGGATCGCCACGTCGGCGCGCCAGCCTGCTTCCAGAAGGTTGTGCAGGCGCAGGCGCTGGTTCTTGGCGGCGAGGTCGGCATGATACGATCTGCCGGTCCCGCCGGCGTCGCTGAAGACGAGAATGTCTTTGTCGTCGTCCATGAAGGCGCGGGCCTCGTCGAGATTGGCGCTGCCCGGCCGGCTCTGCACCGCATAGCGGGCGATGGTGCTGCTGTCCTCGCGGCGGACGATGCGGCGCGAGCGGCCGGTGATCTCGGCGACCTGGCTGGTGCCGAAATGCTGGACGATCTGGTCGAGCGCCGTCGGGATCGCCGGCAGGCTGCCCAAAGTTTCGACTAGCTCGTCGCGTCGGCGTTCGGCCTCCCGGCAGATGACAGGGTTGCCGTCCGCGTCATGAACCGGCCGCGAGCTGAGATTGCCCTCGGCGTCGGAATATTCCTCGAAGAGCTGTACCGGGAAGGAATGCACCAGGTAGTCGATGACATATTCCCGCGGCGTCACGTCGACCTGCAGATCGCCCCATTCCTCGGTTGGGATCTGTGCCAGCCGGCGCTCGGTCAAAGCCGCGCCCGTCGAGACGAGTTGGACGATCGCAGCGTGACCGTCTTGCAGATCTGCAGCGGTCGCCTTGAGAAGGGCTGGCGTCTTCATCGAGGTCAGAAGATGATTGAAGAAGCGCTGCTTCGAGCTTTCGAAGGCCGAGCGCGCGGCGGCCTTAGCGTTTTTGTTCAATGTCCCGGATTTGCCTGTTATACCGGATGCCTCCATTGCTGCGTCCAGATGGTTGTGGATGACCTGGAATGCCTCGGCATAGGAATCGTAGATGCGGATCTGTTCCTCGGTCAGCTCGTGCTCGAGGATCTCGTATTCGACGCCCTCAAAGGAGAGCGACCGCGATGCGTAGAGGCCCATGGCTTTCAGGTCGCGCGCCAGCACCTCCATGGCGGCGACGCCGCCGTCCTCGATCGCCGCGATGAATTCGGAGCGCGTCGGGAAGGGAAAGTCGGCGCTGCCCCAGAGACCGAGGCGCTCGGCATAGGCCAGCGATTCGACGTCCGTGGCGCCGGTCGCCGAAAGGTAAACGACGCGGGCATCCGGCAGTGCGCGCTGCAGACGAAGTCCCGCCCTGCCCTGCTGTGACGCTGACCTGTCACCGCGCTCGGTCTTGCCGCCGGCGGCATTGGCCATGGCGTGGCCTTCATCGAAGATGATAACACCATCGAAGCTTTTCGCATTCCCAGTCGCGGCTTCGCCGCTCCCCGCCTCTTGACCTAACCAGTCGACAATCTGCTGAACCCGTGATCGCTTGCCCTCGCGCTCATCGCTGCGCAACGTCGCAAAGGTGGTGAAGAGGATGCCTTCCTCCAGCTTGATCGGCTTGCCCTGTCGGAAACGCGACAAGGGCGTCACCAGCAGCTTTTCTTGGCCCAACGCGCTCCAGTCGCGCTGGGCGTCCTCGATCAGCTTGTCTGACTTGGAAATCCAGATGTGGCGACGGCGGCCCTTGAGCCAGTTGTCGAGAATGATGCCGGCAGCCTGGCGGCCCTTGCCCGCGCCCGTGCCATCACCGAGGAACCAGCCGCGACGGAAGCGGACGGCGTGGTCGATGTCAGGCGCGACAGCCTTCAGGTTGTCGAAGGAGGCATCGACATTCCAGTAGCCGGCGAGATAGCCGGAATGGGCTTCGCCGGCATAGATGACGCTCTCGAGCTGGGCATCCGAGAGATCGCCGTTGGTGACGATGCGCTTCGGCAGATGCGGACGATAGATCGGTTTCGGCGGTGCGACGGATGCCATGGCAACCGATTCGACCAGTGTGTCAGGATGAGGTTTTGCGTCGGGAACGTGGATCGACTGCAGCCGGTAGGGCTCGTAGATACCGTCAGCATCGTTTGCCTCATCCTTCGGCCGAGCGTCCCGCAGTTCGTAGGAGAGTTCGATGATCTCGTCATCGACGGGTATCGGACGGACCGTTGCTGCAGGCTGCGCCTGTTCTCCGACCGCGGGGCGATGCGTCGGGGCGGCAACCGCTGCTGGACGCATCGTGTCCGCGCGCAGGCTACCGTTGGAGAGCGCACCGATGGAGTTCGACGCCGCCGCGGGCGCGCGGGGCGCAAACCCGGTGATCCAGGTGAGCAGTGTTTCCAGATCGTGCGCGGTACCCTTCGACGCCACCAGCTTCGAAGGATCGCCCGCCGGGATCTTGTCGATCACGATCAGGCGCGTTTCCATCGTCGTTCCATGCCGGGCGTAGATGCTCCCGTCGATCGCTGCGGTGAACAGGACCGTACCCTTCTCCTGCAGCCGCACGAAAACGTCCCGCCATGCGGGATTGTCGGGAGAGAGGCTCGCGCCGGTGATCGCGACAAGTCGGCCACCGGGAGCAAGCCGCGCGAATGCGGAGGCCAGATGCCGCCAGGCGGCATCAGCCACGCGACCTTCAACGTGCACTCCCGCTGAGAACGGCGGGTTCATCAGCACCACGGTCGGCCGAATGGAGCGGTCGAGGTAATCATCAATATGCGCGGCATCGTGTCGAGAGGCCGAAACGCCGGCGAAGAGCGGCCCCAGAAGCGAGTGCCGGACCACCGCATATTCGTTGAGCGCCAAGCGAGCGCCCGCGAGCTCCGGAAAGATCGCCATCATGCCGGTCCCAGCCGACGGTTCGAGCACCACGTCAGCGGCTTTGATGCCGGCAGCACGAGATGCGACGTAGGCAAGCGGGATCGGCGTCGAGAACTGCTGTAGGGCCTGGCTTTCCTCGGAACGGCGTGTATGGGTGGGCGTGAGGTTTGCCACTTTCGTCAGCATCGCGAGCGTCGCTTGGGGCGACTGGGTGCGGGATACGATCGCGCGGAATTTGCGCAGAAACAGGACCTGGGCGATTTCGGTCGCCTCATAGGCCTCCTTCCAGTGCCAGAGGCCCTCGGCGTCGCTGCCGCCGAAAACCTCGGTCATAGTTTGCCGCAGGTCAGCTGTGGTGACGACTTTACCTTGCTCCAGAAGCGACGCGATCCGACCGGCAGCATCTATAAGTGCTTTAGCGCCGGTTTTGATATCAGGACGTGGAGAGGTGGAAACGATTTGGGGATGCGAGATGATATTCATCGAAGGATGCTCCAAGAGTGAGGAAAGAACAGGGGAGCCCAGCGTCCTGCCGAAGGTCGGAGGAACGAAATCGGGCAGCCAGGGCAGGATCGGGGATTGCCGGCTTAAACCGCCGGCTATTGTCAGTGTCTAGGTCGTCGGGCTTGCGAGGAAGCCAGTCGGATCATCGGGATCGGGCGGCAGATAGGCATCGTAAGGATTGCCTTCAGCAAGATGGTCAAACGGCGTGAAGGCGTAATCGCCCTCACTGCGGCCGACGGCGCAGAGCACGTAACGCGGTTCGCGTGTGGCGGCATCAAGGCATTCCATAAGAGCGAGATTGCCATCGGACGCGGCGCGAAGCAGCGTATCGAAATTCAAGCGAGCGTAATCGGGTATAGCCATTGCAGTGCTCCACGAACGGAAATGCCCGACACGGCGGCCGGGCTGATGATGGTGATGGTGATGTCAGTTTGATCTGTCTCGAGGCGCATCAGGAGACACTCTCCAGCAGCTTTTTCGCCTTGCCTTCGAGTTCCAGACGCGTGTCCTGATTGGTCTTGGTGCGCGCCAGCGCGGTGATGCCCTGCACGAAATCGAAGACCGACTCCGGCGGCCGCCCCTCCTCCGACAGGACCATCTCGATCACCTTGCCGGTCTCACCTTTCGAGAAGCCGCGCCGACGGAGGAAGGTCTCGCGGTCGTCGTCCTTGCGCGCGACGATCCGCTCCCGTGCCGCCTTGATGCCGGCGATAAATGGTGCCGGCGACGAGTTGGCAAAGGTGGTCAGCGCAGGTGCTGCCTCGTGCGCGAAGCGCTGGGCGGCGAACTTCGAGTGGCGGATGGTGATCTCCTCGAAATTCTCCGTGCCCCAGAGATTGCGGTTGGCGCAGACCGCTCGCAGATAGAAGGAGGCGATGCCGAGCGCCTTCGATCCAACTTCCGAGTTCCAGGCGTAGAAGCCGCGGAAATAGAGGTCGGGCTCACCGTTTGGCAGGCGTCCGGCTTCGATCGGATGGGTGTCGTCGACCAGGAACAGGAAGACGTCTCGATCACTGGCATAAAGGGTGGTCGTGTCCTTGGTGATGTCGACGAAGGGATTGTGGGTCATCGTCGCCCAGTCGAGAACACCTGGTACTTTCCACATCGTGTCGCCGGTCCCGTTGCCGGCGATCTTCATAACCGACGAGACCAGTTCATGATCCCAGATCCGACCGTATTCCGGTCCGGTCACTGCGCGCAGTTCCAGCCGGCCGTCATCCATCTCAAGCGTCTTGACGAGCTCGGCACGATGGTTGAGCAGGCCATGCTGCAGGTTGATGGCCGCAAGCGGCGCCGGCAGTTGCCGCATATAGGTGGCGGGAGCGCCAACCAGGCTGCAAAGCTGCCCGTAGCTCCAGTGGGTCGGTGCGATCGCTTGGCGCTGACCTGGGACAACAAGCTCAAGCCGCTCCGCATTGTCGCGCGTTGCTTCGACGCGGATCGCAGCGCTTTCGATCGTTCGGGCATGGGCGCGCTCGGCGCGGGACCGGACGGTGTCGTAGAGCTCGGTCAGCGACAGGAAGCGTTCATCGTCAGGACGGGAAAACCATTCCGACGAAACGCGGCCTATCCGCTCGCCGCGGGAGATATCGACTTTGAAGGCGGAACGGGCGGACGGGTTGTTGGAGGTGAGAGTTGTCATAAGCTGTCTCCTTAAAAGCGGAAACCCGGCGCGATGGCCGGGCGAGGTTGAGAAGGATGCTGGGAAAAGGAATCAATCGGAAGCCAGCCGGCGGTGCGCCGACCGGATTGCCAAGAGCGCCGCCTGGAATTCGGCGTTCCCGACCATGTCGGAAAAATCCATCGTGGTGGCGACAGAGAGGCATGCAGCATGGACCTCGTCGTCGGTCACCGCCTCGGATGTTAAACCCTTAAAGCTCGGGTCGACTTCGAGCACCGCGGTGATTGCGTCGCGCACACCACCCTCCTGCAGCCTGACCAGGACGTGGGAAGGCTTTGGCGGATCGACCGGCTCTTCAGGATCCGGGTCTCCGGCGAGAATGGCTTCTCCTCGTGTGATCGCCCAGGCAGATCGAGCGAGCCAATCGAGCGACGGTGGCCGGGCCGCACGGACGTCATCGAACAGGATCTTCAACAGGCCGAGCAGGATCTCGAAATGACGCGCCCGGCGCTGGACAGGTTCGTCGAATTGCTGGGGGATCTGGAGCGGCGGTCCCGCATAGGCCGCATGTGCACCGTCCCAGATGCCGGTGATATGAATTGCGCCCGAAGAATCGACGTCCTTCTCGGCGATATCCCAACTGTCATCTTCGATGGCAGCACGGCACGCCTCGTCCAGCGTGTCCGCTTCATAGGTGCGATGCCGGAAGACCGGCAGGTGATAGGTGGTCTCGATGGTGAAGTCAGGCATAGGTGCCTCCTGAAACGGAAAAGCCCGGCGCGATGGCCGGGCTGTTGGGAAAGAAGACCGACCGCAAATGCGATCGGGTCAGGCTGATGTGATGCTCGTGACACTATTCGGCGGCAGCGAGATGCTCCCCGTCGATCCCACTCTCCGTATCGCCGGTGTCGTCGTCCGACGTTTCCGGCTCATCGAGCAGGAAGACCGGTAGGTCCTGAGCTTCGGAGATATTCCCGGGCTCGTCGGACCCGACGGAGGCCTCATCGGCGACGGCGTCGCTTTCGATGGTGCCTTCCTCGACCGTCATGCGAAGCGGTTCCGCCAACCAGCCGCAGCCTGTGATCAGCCGTTCGGCCTCGCGGGCCATGTCAGTCTTCTTGAGATGGCCAATCAGCTCCGCCGCCTGGTCACCTTTGGCCTCTCGAACGGCCTGCAGGATGCGGGCCTTGGTGACGCGGCCGAGATAGTTGTCGGCGGTCGGCACCCAGCCGGCTTCTACCATGTCGAAGCCGATCGAGCGGGCCAGCTGCTCAGCGTGGGCAATCGCCCGAGCCCGCTTGTTCCAGGGTTCGATCACCGCGTTGACCGACAGCGAGGCGCAATGCGCAAACAGCGCCTGCCGGCTGACCTCATCGAGCTTGATCAGGAAATCCCAGAGATCGTTTGGATCTTTGGGAAGATCCTGGCCCCAACCATCGTGCCGCTGATCGATCTCCTTCGCCCAGACCGTATCGCCGAGGCCGGGCGTCTGGCTGAAGCGAGCGCTTTGCAGCGTCACCTCCAGGCACGAATTGGAACCATAGACGTAGAAGGTCTTCAGGACGAAGGCATGCATCACGCCGATAAAGGCGATGACAGGATTGTTTGCCAATGCATTGCGCAGCGCGACGGTGCGCGCCGCCGTCAGATCGAGAACCAGGCGGTCGGGAAGCGGCTTGATCGTTTCGTCCTCGTCGTCCGGTTGGGTGTCCTCGCCGCCGGCCGCGCCGGTTACCGTAAGAGCACCGCCATGATCGGCACGACCGTCGCCGCCATCAGTCGACGGATCGGCCTCAGCCTGCTGCTCGTCCTCGGGACGCACGAAGCCTCGTTCGATCTTGATCTCGCCACTGGCGCCGAGCGACACGAAAACACCGCCGCGAGCAATATCCTGAGGATCGAAGACGAATGGCCGGTCGTTGAGCCGGTCGAGTTCGCTGCCGAGTTCCTCGAGCTTCTGTTCGGTCGCTTCCGAGTATTCGTTTGCCTCCGCATACTCTGCATCGAGCTTGTCGTATTCGGCGCGGGTGGCGTCATAGCGGGCCAGTTCATCGTCAGTCATTTCGGCCTGCTCGCCGTAGAAGCGGCGCAGGCCGGATGTGTGGCCATAGGGGAAATCGAACGCGGCTTCGACCCATTTCCAGCCTTCGCTCACCTGGATCGCCTCGGCGTCAGTCTTGAGCTTTTCCATCACAAGCTGCTCCAGCAGCGCCGGATCCTGCAGCCAGCCGCCCTGGTCCTGCTCGAACAGATCGCGCATGGTCACACCGCCTGCGGCCTCGTAGGCTTCGATGCCGACATAGACGGCGCGGCGGTCGCTGGCACGGATTGCGGTTTCGGTCAGCAGCCGACGGACGTAATAGGGCTCGCGGCTATGCGAACGCGAGATCGTGTCCCAGACCTGCTCCTGGCGAACGTGGTCGTTGGTGATTGAGAACGCCATGATCTGTTCGAGCGTCATCTCATCCTCGGCATAAAGATCGAGAAGCCGCGGTGAGACGGATGCCAGCCGAAGCCGCTGCCTGACCGTCGCGACCGAAACGAAGAAGCGCGCGGCGATCTCCTCTTCGCCAAGCCCCTGCTCGCGCAAGGTCTGGAAGGCGCGGAACTGATCGAGCGGATGAAGGCTGACGCGTTGGACGTTTTCGGCGAGCGAGTCCTCGACTTCGAGGGTTTCGCCTTTGCTGACGATGCAGGGAACGCCGGCGGTTTTGGCCAATCGCTTCTGCGCGACAAGGCGCTCAAGGGCGCGATAACGGCGTCCGCCGGCCGGAATCCGATAACTTCCCGTCTCGTTGCCATCGTCGTCGAGTTCGGGGCGGACGTTGAGGCTGGTGAGCAGCCCGCGATGGGCGATGTCCTCCGCCAGGTCCTCGATTGAGACGCCCGCCTTGATCTTGCGGACGTTCTGCTGGCTGAGCACCAGCTTGTTGAAGGGAATATCTCGGGCTGCACTGAGGGTGATTTTCTGAATGGCCTGGACCATGTCGGTTTCTCCATGACGGATCGGGCGGAGCCTCTCTCCAACCCTCTCAATCCGTCACAGCTTTTCCCTTCCCTCCTCTCCCTCTGCACCGCCTCCTGCCTACGCCTTACCTTGCGGTACAACCTCCCTCCCCCGTTGATCGACTTCAGGCTCCCCCTATTCCGATACCCGCAACACGCCCACTTGTAGCTCCGATGAGGGACCAGTGATAAAAACCAGGCAATTGTCACAGCGATGCCGGGCGGATCGTCGACACAATTCTTGATGAGCTAGCGGAAATCTTGGGAGCAAACGGGCGCGTCGAGGTCGGCGCTTGGGGCTATTTTCCATGCGCAACCGATGCTCACGGTCCGGACGCAATCCGAGAAGCGGGACGTTGGTCTTTATCGAGGAGAAATGGGCGACATTCTTCCGTAGGGGCAACGAAATGCAGCAACATTTGAATCGACTCTAAAGGGGCATCGGGCGGAAACGGCACCTTGCGGGATGGTCCTATCTTCTGCACGCTTCGGATGAAGAAGTCATGTCCGGAAGCTATGTTCTTTGTTTGTTCCGTCATTAAAGATATCTCACGATTGACAGCAATATCTGTGTTGGGTCGTAGCGACAGGCACTCGATAAGTCTCAAAGGCCACCACGATTGAAATTTGCACGGCAGCACCACGGACGGGCGCCGCCTGGTCGCTTCGGTAGCAGATGCGCGCTTTTTCCCATTTGTCCAAGGTACGAAGACGCAGCCGCGACGATCGCAAAAGTCGAAGGGCTGAGCCGGCAAGCCCTGGGGGCCGGGTCAAAAACGAAGTATGGGCTATCGCTTTTTTTGGAAAAGCACCCAGATCGCAAATGCCTTCCGGTCCGATCGTGGCGCGGAGGCAAGGTCCTTGATGGCCTGCTCGCAGTTGTCGATTAGTACGAGGACTTCGGCGCGGACATAACGCGCGAGCGGGTCATAGTCGGCGCGGTGGCGCTCTTCCTGCAGGACCACGAACGTGTCTGCAAACGAGACTATACTACCGGGAAATCCCCGGCCCGCTGAAGCCTTGCAGGAATTCTTCGCGACCCCATGTTCGAGAGTTCGATAGACCTGCGCCCAGGCCGGCTCGCTCCGCGTATCGCCAGTTCCCACGAGCAGGTCGGCACAGTCACGCGCGAGGGCGTGGAACAGGGCATAGTAAGCCGTGCTCACACCGCGCTTCAGGTCAGATTGGCGCGGACGCTGTGGGCTTGCTTTTGCGAGCCGCCGTGCCGTAGCGATCAGATCGTGCGACACGGCTTAACTTGCGATCTTCTGCTGTTCGTCGAAATGGTGTCGGATATGCGGGAACCGCGTCTCGCCAAGCGCGCTCAATGCTTTGCGGACCTCGGTCGAAAGCCCGTAGGTGAGCTTCGAACTAATCGGCTTGTCCGAGTAGACATACTTCACATCGACGAGCAGAATCGGGTCGCCATCGCTATCATGTTCCGCGCGGATGTCAGCTCCCGAAAAGCCTGCCGGACCGAGACGGTCGCGAAGCACCTTTTCGACGGCACTTTTGGTCGTGTTCGATATGGTCTGTTCGTCGCTCATGCCAGCAATATAATGGATTCTATCCAAGACTGCCACTCCTGTGCTGGCGAAGCCTCTGCATAAAGCGCCGCACGCCCGTTACAGAAGGTAAATGGAAATGAAGCGCAATCCATTCCTTGAGATCGGTTGTTCCAATACACATTTCTGCGGCAGGATGTGCGCAGCGATCAAGGATCCAGATTATCGCAGAACCACCACGCAGGAAACGATAGAGGGGCTGAGACGATATGACGAAACCTTGGATGGTCAGCCGTGGCCCAATCGTGGCAGCAGATATCGATATCCGGAAAGCTGAGGCGATCAATGCCCTGCTTGTCCGTCCGATCGGTATCCTCCCTAGCAAACTTGGCGATCATATCCGACCTTTCGCAACTGGCCTTTTTGAGGAAATACGCGCGCTCCTGAAGCCGTGTGTTGGTGTGACGACGCTGCGGCGTGCTGTAGCCGCCTTCGTGCATTCAAAGCGTTACTACTTTGCGAGCGCCCAGCCGGACTCCTTCCGCCACGACATTGATGGCAGACAGTTAGAGCCAATGAGCGACGACGACCGTATGACAGCACAGAACCGCTTTCTGGCGCTGAAGCAAAAGACGGCCGCCGACGCCGATGGCAGGTCCGATTCGTCTTCCCCTCCCCCCGCTGCGTCGGCGATGACGAAAAGCGAGCAGATACGCGCGACCCTTGTTGGCAGAGGCAAGTCGCAGCGCTCCTCGTCAACCGCGTTCTGATCGGCGAACAATGACCGTTACATCTTGGTCGCTAGAGACTGGCGACTTATACAATCAGGTTCGGGGTGCTTTTATCTTTGACGAGCACGGCCGAGCCACACATGGCGCGTCGGCTCGGCGTTCTGTTTCGTGAGTACGAAAGGGAAGGATCGCAAGATCGAAGCCTGCATTTTCTGCGCGTGGCCATGAAGAACTGTCGCGCCTTCCTACAGCCTTGGGCAAAATGGCTTCAAAACGAACGATGACGGGCGGGCGTCACCGTCGCCAGATCGGCCTTGAAAATCCGTTTGGAACGGACAATTTTCCTCTTTTATAAAGTCTCCTTGCGCAGCACTTTTAAAGATGCCATTTTTGTCCGTCATGAGCGAACAAAAGCGCGATAAGTTAAAGTCGATGCTTGATGAGGTCCCGGCAGGCTTCATCGTGGATTCTGCATGGATGCGGAAAATGGAAATCCGCCGGAGTTCGACACATGACTATCTCCGCCGAGGCTGGCTCGAGCCCGTCATGCATGGCGTTTATCGGCGTCCCTCGGGGCGGGATGGTTCGGCAGAAGAACGCACCGACTGGCGCATTGCGGTCATGTCTGCACAGACGATCATGAATTACCCGTTCCATATCGGCGGCCGCACGGCGCTCGGACTTCGCGGGCATGTGCATTACCTGGCGCTAGGGGCCGCCGAAAAAATCTTCATCTATGGCGATGCTCCCCGATGGCTCGCGAACCTCCCCACCAATGGTCTCCCCGTCCTCCGCAGCACGCGACTTTTCAAGACGGCGTATCTCGGGATCGAACCCCTGGCGGCTGAACAGGACGGCAACGCCATCCTGTTTCTACAGAACTGGACGATACGCGCCTCAACGCCGGAGCGGGCCATCCTCGAAGCGCTGGACGAACTGCCGGAAAACGAAAGCTTCCACAACATCGATACGATTTTCGAGGGTCTGACTAACCTGCGTCCGCGCCGCATCACCGAGCTTTTGGCCGACTGCACCAAAGTCCAGGTGAAACGGCTCTTCTTCGTCTTTGCGGACCGCCACGAGCACGCCTGGCTCAAGCATGTCGACCGATCGATCATCGATCTTGGAAGCGGCGACCGCTCATTCATCAAGGGCGGCAAGCTGCATCCTACATACCGCATCACCATTCCCGAAGACTACCTTCCTGGAAAGCCGGAGGGCAGCGATGGCCCGTGACCAGTATATTTCCCAGCTCGAGCTCCTCGTCCAGGCTTTGCCGATGATTGCCGACGAACCAGTTTTCGCCTTGAAGGGTGGAACCGCCATCAATCTCTTCTACAGAGATCTCCCGCGTCTCTCGGTCGATATCGACCTGACCTACCTTCCGCTCAAACCGAGGTCGAGAGCCTGGCTGAAATCGACGAGGCCCTCGACCGGGTCGCTGGGAAGGTCGAAAGCATCAAGGGCGTCCGGACAAAGCGAATAGCCGGCGGTGGTGGCGGCGATACACGCGTCGAGGTGAGGCGGGGCCAGACCGCAATCAAGATCGAAACCTCTCCGGTCGCCCGCGGCACGGTGCACCCCGTCGAACAACGCAGGGTCAGCGAGCGAGTCGAAGACCAGTTTGGTTTTGCAGAAATGCAGGTTGTCGCCTTCGAAGATCTCTTCGGTGGCAAGGTGCATGCAGCAGTCGATCGCCAGCATCCGCGCGATCTCTTCGACGTAAAGTTGCTCTACGAACACGAAGGACTGACGGACCCGCTGTTTCGCACCTTCCTCGTCTACGTGGCGAGTTCCGGACGCCCGCCCCACGAATTGCTGCAGCCCAGTAGGGCCGACGTCGCACATGTCTTCAATCAAGAATTCGATGGGATGACAATCGAGAAGGTCTCGCTGGACGAATTGCTGGACGTCCGGGAGCGGTTCCTGAAGGACATCCAGGCGCGCCTTGATGACAAGGCCCGCACGTTTCTGCTGTCCCTTCACGATGGTGACCCCGACTTCGAGGTTATCGGCTTGCCGCACGCCCTCGCCTTGCCGGCCGTCCGCTGGAAGATCCTCAACCTGCAAAAAACTAAGGAACGACAATCCGCCCAAAGACGCCGAGCAGCGCGAGGAGATCGAGCGCCTCTTCGCACGATGATGCGCTTTTGGCCGATCCGATCCGACGACTGGCTCGCTTCTCCTACCGCCCGACGCCGCGCCTATCGGAGATTTCCCCTCGGTCTTCCTCGAATGCCGCACTTCCAACTGATGATTTCGCTCCAAAATATCGAAATTCAAAAATCCAACGGCTACAAGGGTTTAGCAGAGTTGGTCGCGACCAACTTTTCTACGAAGCCTTTGGGAGGGCAAACGTCCCCGCGGTTCTCTTCGAAATGGCCCGAACGCCCCTACCCCGCTCTCGTCTGCGCCAGACCATTCGCCTTCAACAAGGCCATGATCATCGGCCCCAGCGAAAATTCGCCTCGCTCCGACCGTCGCGTGAGATCCCGCAAGTATCCGCCCGGAGAATTGATCATGTTTGCTCGTTCCAGGATGCCGGCAACGGCGACCGCCGCATTTTCCGGCCCCATGATCTCGCAGGCCTCCTGGTAGGCCGAAGGGCTGATCCCCAGCATCGACCGGACGACGATGGCTGCGGACATCAATTCGCGCCAGGTCCCGATCGCGCCGCCGGCCCCATAGTCGATAACCTGCGGGCAGGCCTTCAACACCAGGCCGAGCGGGAATGCCTTCAACGGCTCTCGCTGGATTCCATCCGCCCCGCTCGATTTTGCCCCCTGCTCCTTTCTAGAGCTAGGTTCAAGTTCATTAAAGGATTCGGGTTTTGAATTCTGTATGTGACGCTCAGTATGAGCAGCATTGCCGCCGGGATTCTCAGTTTTTTCCTGATTTTCCAGCCTGTTGAGCACCTCCTCTTTCAGCATCTGCATTTCTTCGAGGATTGTGCTTATATCAGCAGGCGATGGCGTGCGTGGTAGTCGGGCAATCAACCCTACATAAATGCCTTCGATCGCCTGCCAATCGCCTGCCGCTCCTTCTTCCATGGCAGCCGAAATCAGCTTGCGCACGTCGCGCCGACAGATCGTCAGATTCTCCTTCATCCTTTTGAAGGCGGCACGCTCCGCCACGATCTGCTGCGCCAGCATGGCGAGCTCTTCCGCGCGAGACAGCAATGGCGAAAGATCGAAACCGAAGGCGTTCTCGATATCACCCGCGTGGTCTCTGCGAACGTAGCGCTTGCCGTTGGCGCTATCTTTTCGAACGATCAGGCCGGCCTCAACAAGCGCCGCAAGATGCCGTCGGAGGGTGGAACCCGCCATGCCATGGGCACGCAACGACAGTTGCGCATTCGACGGAAAAACGATCAGTGGCGCGTCCTGGCGCAAGTCATTTTCCGGATAGAAGCTCAGCAAGGCGTCAAGCACCGCCAGGCTGTTCGACTGAATGCCAAGCAGCGCCATTGCCGCAGAAACGTCGCGAAAGACTTTCCACTTCTCTGCCGACTTCCCCGCCTTGATCTCGGCAACAGCTTGCTGCCGTCTAACCAAGGCAAGCGAAACCGGCCGCCGCCCAAAGGGCGTCGTCACATTTCCCGTTTGCATCGTCTCTTACCTTTCAGCAGGCAATAGAAATTTGCTCACCAAATCGGTGCCAAAGACTCTTGACGAGGATTCGAGGAAATGCGATTCTGTTCGTGCTAAAGAGACAGAAGGGCTTCCGCGACGGCAACGTTGAGGGGGCTCTTTTCTTTTGCGCGTTACGCTTCCTTCTTCTGTTTCTGTTTCGCACGGTGCGCTTCATAAAGCGTCGGCAATTGCTCGAGCACGAAGGCCGCAAAGTCCGGTGTCGCCTTCCGATCGATCATGATTTCCACCTTCGCCTTGCTCTGCTTCACCTGCGCCAGGCGCTCGCCAGCAGGGCTCGCCATGACCTCAGGGAGACCGCGTTCCAACCGGCGCGGCTTCAGATGCGCAATCAGCGCCTTGAACCGGTCGGCGGACTGAAGCGCCCGAATTTCGCTGGAACGCACACGTTCGAGGACGTTGTCGGCCGAGGAAGCCTTTTCGATCAGTTCGGCCAGTTCCTGCCAGCTTCTAAGGCCGATACCGGGGGCAGGGCCGATGGTATCGATCAGGTCCGCGGGAAGGGCTTCGATGATGGAGAGCATCTTGGAGAGATCGCCCTTGTCGACGGACATCGATGAGATGATCACGTCTCGGGGGAAACGTTCCTTCAGACGGGCGGCAAAGCGCGCCTTCTCGATAAAGGAAAGATCCTGGCGCTCGTTATTTTCCTGGCCCTGGGCAACGACCAGTTGCTCGTCCGTCAGGTCCCGGACGACCGCCTTGACCGCCAGGCCGAGTTCGGTCACCGCGCGTAAGCGGCGATGACCGAAGGCAACTTCATAGCGGCCGGACGTATGAGGGTGAGGGCGCACGAGGATCGGCACCTGTTGGCCCTGTTCCTTAATAGACGCAAGCAGCCCATCAATGTCGCCCGGCATCCGGTCCTGCATGAACGAGGGATCGATGACGTTCGGATCGAGATCGATCACCGCCTGGCCCTCTGCAAGACGCCGTTCGATTTCTTCGGCTCGTTCGACGCGATCGTTCTGCTCGCGCAAAGCGTTGCCGATATTGGCGGTCAGCTTGGTCGCCGGGTCACGGTCCTTGCGAGCAACGCCGAGAAGCGGCATGGTTCGGCTCTTTGCCAATTGCGGGTCGTGCGGCGAGGGCGCGGCCGGTACGGTTGCGGAAACGCCCAAAATGTCCTTTCGGCTCATGTGGTTCTACCCCACGCTTTTTTGATCAAAGACTCGATCTCATCGTTGACGGCATTCATCGCCTCTAAGGCGCGATCGTAGGTCGAACGCGTGAATTGGCCGCGCTCGACTTCGAAGAGTGTCTGGTTTGTCAGCCCGGCATCGGAGACAGCCGTCGTCTTCAGCATCGGAAAATTGAGCACGTTTTCGCCGAAGATCGACCGGAGATAACCGACCATCTGGTTTTGCGGGCCGTCGCTCGGCTCGAAGCGGGTGATGAGATACCGCATCCAGTTGAAATTGAACCTGGCGCCAGCGTTCTCGATTTCCCGCAGCAGGTTCGACGTCATTGCCAGAAACTGGTTCATCGACATGACATCGAGCATCTGCGGATGCACCGTCACCAGGATGGAGGTTGCTGCCGTCAGAGCCGAAAGTGTCAGGTAGCCGAGCTGGGGAGGGCAATCGATGACGACGACGTCGTAATTGTCCGCGACGTCCTCAATGACCTGGCTGATCCGCCCGTAGAATAGCGTGTCGCCTTCCTTGCGGCTCATCAGGGCGCGCGGTGTGTCGTGCTCGAACTCCATAAGTTCGAGATTGCCGGGAACGAGATGGAGGTCAGGAATATAAGTCGCTCTGACGACTTCTTCGATCGGGCGTTGCTCTTCATCGTAGCGAATTGCGCCGTAGAGTGTTTCGTTCGTACCGACGTGAATTTCCGGCTGGTTGCCGAACAAGGCAGACAGGCTGGCCTGAGGATCGAGATCGATCGCCAGCACACGATAACCGCGCATCGCCAGATATTGGGCCAGATGCGCGGACGTAGTAGTTTTGCCCGAGCCGCCCTTGAAGTTCATCGGGCTTGTCGCAAACTTCCACAGAGGCCGCGGCTATCCCCTGAAGGATGCTATTTTCATGTTTTGTTAACCTTTGTAAGTCCGAAGAGGCGCGCAACCAAATCGTTTTGATCGTTGATCGTCCAGCCGCCGGAAAAGCCGAAGCCTTTTCTCAACCACAGCATCGCCTCGAAACCGGCAATCGTTCGCCGCGCCGTGTTGAAGGATTGGAAGCCGCCGATCTTCGGCATGTTCTTTTTCACACGGAAGTGATCGCTCTCAATGCCTTGTTGCAGGTGCTTGGTCACATAGTGCACGGGGTCGGGGTGTAGGAGCCCGTCTTCAACCGAAGCTTTGATCGCCGACGGGAAGGTATTGGCACCATCTGTGCAGATCTTGTTCGGCGACAGTAAGGGTTGATCTTTCAGCGTCTTGCGGAAGAACCGCTTGGCGGCTTCGAGATCTCGCTTTGCAGAAAGCAGGAAATCCACCGGGTTGCCATGCTTATCGATGGCTCGGTACAGATAGCGCCATTTGCCGCGGATCTTAACGTAGGTCTCGTCAATCCGAACCGATCCGCAATGCGGCCGGCGAAACTGGCGAAGACGCTTCTCGATCATCGGCGCATAGCTCAATACCCAGCGGTTGATCGTGCTATGATCGACCTCGAAGCCGCGCTCTTCGAACATTTCTTCCAGATCTCGATAGCTCAGGGGATATCTCAAATACCAGGTGACCGCCTGTACGATCAGCCATGCCTCGAAATGCCTGCCTTTGAAATCATCCTTCGACTGCCGCTTCAGCTTTTCGGCAATAGCATTCAGAATCATCCGTACGCTCCACAACATTTGGAGCGGAAATTTCTCCTCCGGCGGTCAACATACCGTTAAACGCAAAAATTTGCGACAGGCCCCATTCGGCGCATGCAGCAGCTCGATGCTCTTCTCCTCGGAGCTCGAGCCGATTTCTTGTCTCTCGGTGTAGACTTCGTGGTGATCGCGGACGCGGATGTCCAACCCTAACGGGGGCTGCGCCATCGCGCCGCGACCATTATTGCATTGTGTCAATGCAAAAGACGATCTTCGGTTAGCCGATCAATAGCGACTCCAATCATCTTGGAGTCGAATTCCAAGCTCTTACGCTTGCTCCAATTTCCCAGCGTATCAACAATGGCGTCAACACCTTTGATTTCTTCGTAGTTTGCAACAAAATGAACTGAAGACAAAAGTTCCAGGCCATACGGGCTCTCGTATCCCTCTACGAGCCGGCTAAGGGCCGCAATGAGCTGCTCCGCGCGAAGACGGTCGTTTCGACTCAGAAAATCTTCCGCCCACCGAAGGCCTTCCTTCGTCACGGTCGTTTGTCTCGCACCAGTGATAAACCCAGAGATCAGGTTTTGTCGCTCCATTGCTATGAACGCCTCACGCAGATTTTCTGAGTACGGGCCGAATTCGTTCCTAGCAAACGGCAATCCGAAGTCCACGCCCAGTTCCTGCAGAAAGTACACCAACTTCTGCATGGTGATGCGAGTGAGGCTGCCGTCAAAATGGATCGCCAAATCATTGAACGCTTTAAGCAGAACCGCGCGTTCGAATGTCATCCGAACCGTCGAGGCTCTCACAGCTTCAATCGCGTCCTTCTCTCCTTCCGGAACGAAAACGATGAAATCTACATCCGTGACACGGCTCAACTTTTCGGTGATCAGAGGCTTCACATCGCGCCAGTCAAGGCCTCCGTTGCCACAACCCAGCGGAGGTAGCACGACCGAGCGTATCTTCAGCCTGGACACCTGCTCAACAAAATCGTCGAGGCCGGCTTCGATAAACTCGATCTTCGACTTCGCCCGCCAGTGATCCTTTGTCGGGAAATTTATCAGGAACTTCCGGCCGTCGGCATGAAACATGCCGGTGTTCTCGTGAACGTACACTTTGCCGGGTCGCAGGTCATGCTTGTCACACAGTCGCTTGTAAGCCTTGAAATTCTCGGGCCAACGGCGTTTAAACTCGAGCGCTACGCCTTTACCCATAACGCCGACACAGTTGACCGTGTTCACGATCGCTTCCGCGGGCTCTTCGAACATGTCGCCGGTTTTGAAGATCAGAGCCATCAGTAGTAACATCCTGGTTTAACGTAGATGGGCAGATCGACGTTCGTTCCCTGCATCATACCCTCTACTGCGGTCTTGATAAGACCAGATTTGCAGATAATGCAATCAAACATTGACAATGGAACGGCATCTCGAACTAAAAACTCCGCCATGCGCTTTTGTTTCCGATTTTGGTAGCGAGGAGGATCATCGCGATTATGCTGCCATGTCGTACATCCGGTATATCCAATTTCGGTTATCCGTCCCGCAATCGGAGACTCGTCGAAAAGGTCCCAAGCGACATGATTTTCGATAGCGTCGAGATTGTCTGTGAACGAGGGAGCGGGGGCAAGCGAATTGCACGCTATATTGCTGAACCAATATTCTCGTCCTGAATCGCGGAAATTTTCGACGTTTGCAACGAAGAACACTCTGTCATCCATTGTTGCCTTTCCCAGGAGAGCTCCGTCAGGTGATAGTGAATTCACATGCCCGCTATGGATCGCAAACGCCATGCCGGTCAACGGCGAGAAATAGAACGCAACATGGTCGTTAATGACGTGCCCGGCAGGGGTACTCAAGCCAGGACCACCGCGGCGGCTTACGATCTCCGCATATGATGCTTGATGGCAGAGTTGAGCTTGCGGATGGTTTTTTGAACGCAACTCACCATCTTTGAAAAACCGGGCGCAGTCCCTATGGTCTACCATGCGGAAAATGAAGCGTTTCGGCAAAGCGTGGATCCAGTTATCGGCTGACAGATCCCGAAGCGGAGTGCTTCCAAGATGCATTTATCTTTCAACTATACGTAGAAGATCTTAGCAATCTGTTGAACACCTATTTTCGCGATATTTCAACAGCTTCCGCGATGACGAAACGGGTCGCGGGTTCGATTCCAGGCGAGGCACTCTAACCATGGGGAAGGGGCTGGATGACCGCCGAACGCGAACCCCAAGGAAAGAGCGAGGTCAGCTATCAGGACCTCGCGCTTTTCCGCGTGAACGGCTGGGCGCCTGCCCAGCCACGCTGAGCCTCCAACCTCCCGCTACGTCATTGCCCTGTCTCCAACCCGTCCTATCTCCTGCGCGGGACGGTCACCGAGAGAGGACGCGCATGCCGATTGACAATGCGAGATTGGCTCCGATGCAGCCGGGTGTATCTTTGGAGGAGCTGAAGGCGGCTTTGGGACGAGCTGGAAGGAGCGAGCCTACAGGCGGAAGACTACTTTGCTGATCGCATGGATGCTGGAGGCATGCACAAGAACGGCAAAGGCCCTCGTGCCGAATTGCCGTCCAACTCGGTTGCTTCTCAGGCGGTCCTTTCATACATGCTGCCAAGGTATGACCCCGGCAGCATGCCCGATTGTTATCTAGGCTAGTTTACCTCAGTTGGCCGGTCTATCGGGCGCACCCAGTTGTATTCCCGTTAATGACGGTAACGTCTGGGTCGTTGAAGACAAGATTGGCTGCTCCGGCCGCCGCCACCCTGGATGCAGCGGTATTGTTTCCATTCGAGATTTGGGCTCTTGCAATGCTCCAGTGACTGGCTGGATTGTTGTCGAAGTCGATCTGCCAGGGAAAAGCAACGGGTTGGTCGATGGCGAACGCGCCTAAGGCGATGCCCACGTTACCGACCTGAAAGTTGGCACCCGGCGCTGGCGCGACGTTGCCAAGATCGATCTTGACCAGGCACTGGGAGTTAGGCATCGCGGCTCTTGCGGCTGCGTCATCCAAATAATGGAAAAAAGAGAGGGTCGGTGCGCCGCCGCTCACTCCAAAGTTCCCCGCTTCCCAGATCACATGATGCTGAGGGTCGGCCACCACTCCCCGGTAGACGGAATAGGCGCTTGCAGTGCTTGCTCCGCAGAGCGCGGCAAGGAGAGCGAACGTGGTTGCCATAACATTGAATGGTCGTTTATTGCTGTTCATAACCGTTTCCTTTCACGATAGGGTAAACGCCTCCACGCCATGCGGGGGCGCTGACCGGCGGCGCCTTCCGCCGGATGACTGGTGTTAAGACGAAAGCGCGGGATTGCGCCGCATGAGGTCTTTTCGCGGGCCCCGTTCAAACCGCTTGTCGGAGCGGTTATGCGCGAGGTGGGTGCCGCTGGGGTACGGGAAGGGGCCTGTCAGCCTTTGTCGTGTGAAGAGAAGACGCTCGTCGCTTCGGGCTGGCCTTTGATACCCGGTGGTGACGGCGGCTTACCAGCCGCCGTCAGTCCTTGATCACGAGACCCCGATCAGGTTTTCAAGGTTGAGTTCTGCAGTGCGCGACGTCAGGGAGCCGCCATAGGTGACCTCGACGGCCTCGGTCACATCCTGGATGTCCATCACGTCGCCCGTCTCGTAGTTGCCGAAGACCACCCAGTAGTTTGGATGCGGGGTGAAGACCGCGGTCATGTTTGGAGCCGCTTGGACGGCGAAAGTGCCCGAACCGGACATACCGATGCCGACCGACGTCTTATTAGGCGCGACGTTGGACAACTGCTGGATGGTAAGCGAACCGAGCGCGCCCGTACCGCTTCGGCTTCCGAAGGTGGTCGCACCGTACTGGTCTTTCGTCAGCTGGACCAGGTTTTGGCGATCCGGATCGGCCGGCACGGTCTGGCTTGCCGAAAAGTTGATGCCCGGCTGCAGCAGCCCGGTTTCCGACCAGACGAAGCTGTATTCGACGCCCCAGGTGAACGTTACCCGACTTCCCGGTGCCGTCGGACGGGCGAACCAGGCAAGCGAAAACACGTTACCGGGAATCGTGGTCGGCGGGGCTTTTTGGAACACCGCGAAGCTGCCGTGCAGTTGCGAGTTGTTGATGCAGGTCAGGGAGTATTTGGTCATTTCAACGGCCTTTCGGAGGATCGCCCAGGATGGGGGAATCGGCACCGCCCCCGGGGCTGGGACGGTGCCGACCTATCCCTCGCCGCGGGTGGAGGAGTGGCGGCAAGGGAGCTACCCGGCGTGAGAGAGGCCGGGAAGGTCGGTGGTTCAGCCGATTTGGACAATCACGTCTTCCGGCCCCACATTGATCTGTGCGCTGTATGTCAGGCCGCCGCATCCGGAACCCTGGGCAAAATAAACACTCGTAGCCTTGCTGAGGTCCGACTGATTGGGACATGGGAACTCGAAGGGAGTGCCGAAGACCACGGTAACTGTCGGCGACAGATCGGGTTCGAGGCTGAGTGGGGTGAGGCTTTTCGGGATCGACAGCAGAATCGGAGCCGGCCCGACGGTTAGGCCGATGAAACCGTCCGTCGGTGTCCCCGAAGCGAAGGTGACGGCTACCTTGTCCTTCGAGGCCCCCTCTATCCGGGCGAAGGCGAAAGCCCCCTGGCTCCAGGATACCGTTACGCTTTCGCCCAGCGAAACCGGAGTCGTCTGAAAACTCTGGAGTGACGTACCGCGGAAAGCCAGCAGGGTCAGCGCGCCCGTCCCACCCTTCCAGGTGAGGATCTGAGGCGACGAGGCCTGCGTGGTTGGGCCGGATACGAGCGCCGTGACGAGTTGCTGCTGCTTTGGTGCGACGCTTTTCAATTCAGGCGGGAAGACGCTAAAAAATTGTAGACCTGGCACACTCGACTTGTTGGTGGCAGTCAGGTTGAATTTAATTTCACTTTCCACAGGCGTGTTGCTCGGCGGTGCGGTGTTTGCTGTCGGTTTAGGCATCGGTCTGTTTCCTCGCTGAGGCTTTGGTTGCTCTCTTGTGTTGTCGTGATCCTATGCAGGTCAGCTGAGGGTGTCTGTGGATGGGTGTTCCAAAAACATGGACGAGCGTCCCAAAGAGCGGGTGGCATTTTAGCCAGCACCGAGCCCGGTCACCCAATGTGCGAATGAGGCGCCTTCAGGTGGCACAATCTTCCGAAGTTCCGGTCCCTGGCCCAGCCTGGCGGCGCTCCGGGCAGCCCTCGGTGAAAGACCAAAAGCTTGGCGAAAAAGCCGACTAAAATGGGCCTCGTCGGTGAAACCCATGTCATATGCAATGTCGCCAATCCGGCGGTCGGCGTAGCGCGGGTCACAAAGAACGAGCAGACAGCGTCTGAGACGGCGGCGGCGTATATAGGTCTCGACGCCAACCCCGGTCCCGAATTGCCGGTAGAGCTGGCTGCGAGAGACACCGAGGTCGCGGGTCAACGTCGAAGGGCTCAAGTCTTTGCGATGCAGGTTTTCCTCAATGTGTCGGCGCAACCGACGCCCGAGGTTGCCCCGAGCCTCCGTTGGTTTGATGGCAACAATGGAACCGAGGCATGATGCGAGCAGATCGGGAACAGAGGCCCCGAGAGCCAGCACCTCGCCAGGGCTAAGGGTAGGCGCGGCCTCGCACAACGCTTCCAGGCACTTCCGAATGAGAATCCCCATGGCCGCATCTCCCGCCAGAATCCTCCCACCCGCTGGTTGCGCCGGTGCGACTGTAGTTGGAAGCAAGGTGCGCGGAAGGATCAGATGCATTGCCTCGGCCGATTTAACGCCAAAAACCACTGGGGCCGAGAGATCCAGCACGGCCACGTCGCCCGGAAGCAGCTTGCGTGCGGCAGGGCGGGCCAGCGTGACGGCGCCGCGCTGCAGGCAAGAAACGACGATGTGATCTATATCATCATGTGCAAGGCGGGCCGGCGTACGCCGATATCGCCCGCCGTCGACGACGCTGTGGCAAAGTAGAAACGTGCCGAAGTGATGAACAACAAGATTGGCTTTGAACGGGCTAGATGGCGACGCGCCGGGAAGGAGACTGTCGAATAGACAAACAAGAAGAGAGCGCCACGCCTCAAGGGGAGAGGAAGCGTCGGTAGTCGTGAAATTGAGGCTCGCGACTGCGCTTTCCCCTCTAGGTGGAGAAGTCAGTTCTTCGGCAGTAACCCGCAACAAGCCCCTCCTTCCAGTGGTAAGGGGCAATTTTACAACTATTAGTTTAAGCTTTATGAACCGAAGCTTATAAATGAAATGCTGTTCTTCCACACGAGCCGCCGACCTTGTTGTACTCATCGATGTGGAAAAAGGTCAGGCACTCGATTCCCGGCGCACGGTCAATATAGGCGATGTCCTCCTGGCGGCGGGACGACCTGTGCTACTACCTTCGGCCTGCCAGATCTCTCCGGAAGCTCGAACGATCGTGGTTGCCTGGAAAGATACCTAGGAACTGCGGTGAACAATCGTCGATGCGATGCCTCTGTTGACCTCGGCAGAGGGGATGTCGTCGTTCTCGCGATCAAGGAGAGTCACGGTGTCGAAGAGAAAGCCCTGGCTGACACCGTTCGGTTCCTGACACGCCATTCGGTTCGAGCCAGGAGCATCGTCGAGCCACGACAGACGGGCGATATAGGGATGGCGGTCATCGACGTTGCGCACAGGCTCAAGGCAGACCTCATTGTCGCCGGCGCTTATGAAGGTGGGGCCAGCGATCTCGGCAACCCTCCTTGTGCGACGCGCATTAGACAGAGCGATCGTCGGCAGTTGCCGGCGAATCTCTGACGTTTTCATTCTTGATCCGGCACCACCAGCGAACCACACAAATTGGAGAAGGTCGCATCGGTCTGCGAGGCGATAAAGTAAATTATGCCATTTTAGATTTATCGATCTGGACATGCGTTCGGATCGCATGCATATTATATTCTAATGCAACCCAGAGTTAGGTGGAGGAGCCCCTATGTCGCGTGGTGGATCGATGGTGCGTGCGCGGTTTTTCGCGGCTGTTTTCGGCGGTAGTCTGGGGTCAATGGCCGCATTGCCCGCAGCGGCAGAGATCCTCAATCCACCGGTCCTGCAGGATGAACGGGCGCCGATTGCCAAGCCCACCTTGGCGGAGGCTGCGCCGGCAGAGCCGCTGCCCGGCAACACGACGCCGGTGCGCGGAGACCGCCTGCTCGATCTCAAGATCCAGTACATCGACAACCAGATCTACAATCCGTCTACAGGCGGCTACGACAAGGTTCATCTGCGTGGCTATACCGGTAAGGGCGTCGATCCCAATGCGCCCTATGTCTCGCCGACGATCGAGGCAACTCCCGGCGACACGGTGCGCGTCACCCTCGACAATCAGCTGCCGGCAGGATCGCAGCCCGGCGACCCCGGCTGCATGCCCGGTGGCCAGACGATGCCCGACATCCCGCACTGCTTCAATGGCACCAATCTTCACACCCATGGGCTCTGGGTAAGTCCGTCAGGCAACAGCGACAACGTGCTCTTGTCGATCAACCCGCAGACAAAGTTCACCTACGAATACAACATTCCGTCCGATCATCCCTCCGGCACGTTCTGGTATCACACACACCGCCACGGCTCGACCGCGCTGCAGGTGTCGAGCGGCATGGCCGGTGCATTGATCATCCGCGGCAACCGCTTTCCAACGCCGACGGCCCATGGCGACATCGATACGCTGATCCCGACATCAGCGATCCCCGAGCGGGTGCTGGTGATGCAGCAGATCCAGTACGCCTGCCGAGGCACCCCAGCCAAACCCGGAGATCTCGGCTCGATCAAGCAGGACAGCAACGGCCATTATTTCTGCGATCCGGATGATGTCGGCGGTATCGAAGGCTACGACCAGTTTGGACCGGGCACCTGGCCGGCATCCGGGCGGTACACATCGCTTAATGGCAAGGTGTTCAATCCCAACGATCTGATGACGGCGACGCAGGGTCAGATCGAGCGCTGGCGGATAATCCATGCCGGTGTGCGCGACACGATCAGCCTGCAGTTCTTCAAGGTGCTCGACGGCAAACTGAAGCCCGGCGTGAAGACGCTGCTCAGGGCAGATACTACCGCCGCGTTCATCAAGGATACCTGCGACACCACGCCCGTGCCCTACAAGCTGATTGCAGCCGACGGCCTTACGATGGCGGCGGCACAGACAACCAAGCTTGCAACGTTCCAACCCGGCTATCGTTTCGACGCGCTGGTTGTCTTCCCGGAAGCAGGACGCTATTGCGTGATCGATTCCTCGGCACCCAAATCGGGTTCGGTGAACGCCCTCGACGTCGGACCGCAATTGCTCGGCCTGGTCGACGTTGCTCCAGGCAAGCCGGTTGACGACGTGAACGCCTATGTCAACCGCGAGCTGGTTACCCTCGCCGAAACCAACATGCCCGAAAATGTCAAGGAGACGGTGGTGGCCGATCTCAAGGCGGGCACGAAATTCACCAGCTTCACGCCGCATCCCGATATCACCGACGACGAAGTAGAAGGCAACGGCACGCAGGAACTGACCTTCTTCATCGACACGACCGGACCGGACACGAAGTTCGAGGTTGGCAATACACTCAAGACGGAGGACGTCAAACCTTACGATCCCAACCGCATCGACCGCGCCCTGCCGCTGGGCAAGGCGCAGGAATGGACGCTGCAATCGCATTTCGTCAGCCATCCATTCCATATCCACGTCAATCCGTTCCAGATCGTCTCGATCACCGATCCCAACGGCAAGGATGTCAGTGCGCCGGGTGCCGTCGATGATGCGGGTGGTGCGCCCTATGATCCGCAATATGTCGGGCTGAAGGGCGTGTGGAAGGATACGCTGTGGATCAAGAGCCTTATTCCGCAATCCCTGCCCGCCGGCTTCTCCGGCATCTATACGGTCAAGGTCCGTACCCGCTACGAGCGTTACATTGGCGAATATGTGCTTCACTGCCACATCCTCGATCATGAAGACCAGGGCATGATGCAGAACGTTGCCGTGGTGCTGCCCGACCAGGTAGGCGACACAACCCAGGGTGCCGCCATGCAGATGGGTGGCCACGATGACCACAAGTAAAGCGCAACCGATACCTATTGCACCGTTCACCTGGAGCGACGTCGAAGCGATCCTCGCCGCGGCGGGCGGCTCCGGCGGTCCTGGTAGCCTGACGGGGCTGACCCTGCCGGAATTCCTGACATGCCAGCTTCATGGGATGCCGTTGATCGCGCCACTCTCGACCACCTGCTGTGGCAACAGCGATGCGAAGGGGCGTGGCGCTCGCTCGACGCTGATCCGAGGGTTGCGCGGACTTCCGCCGTTCGATGGCAAGCAGTTCCCTCGCCTGCCCTGGGGCGGCTCGGCGGTCGCGGATGACGACATTGACCGGATCGAGACGTGGATCGAGGAGGGCTGTCCCGGCGCGCTGATCGGATCGGCCGAGCTCGCCGGCAAGGTGAGCGTTGCGACCGAGAGCCGCGTCGAGGTGAAGGGGCTTCCCGGCCCCATCTTCGGCCCGGCATCCGATCCTGCTGCTTGGCGCTACGCCAAGGGCGAACTGAGGCAGCGCATGGACGTCGACGTGCTGGACGAGCCGCAGAAGGAGCGCCTGCGCTATGCGTTTCGCGAATTGTACAAGCTCAACAAATGGGTCGGCGACAAACGCAGCTACAACAACCTGGCCCTGATCCACCAAAACCACTGCCAGCATGGCTGGGAGCGCTTCCTGCCCTGGCATCGCGTGTATCTTTACGAATTCGAACAGGCTTTGCAGGATTTCTGTCCTGACGTGACTATGCCGTGGTGGGATTTCCCGGCCGCGCGCTACAAGCCCGAGGATCCAGCCAAGGGCGCGATCCTTCCCGATGCTTTCAAGGGCTTCCTGAACGAGGCCTCGGCACGTTTCCTGCGCGGTCACGGTTTCCCTGCCAAGATAGACACGCTGGTGGGCCAGTTATGGGCCAATCCAACGCAGGTCTATGACGCGGTCAGCAAGGCCTGCGGCAAGGACTATGTGGAGGGGGAGAACCGCAAACGGCTGATCGACGCGCTGCTCGAGGCGAATTCCCTTTGGTATCCGCTGCGCTATTCCGGCCAGTTCGGCAAAGGCACGATCAACGCTGTCATCCATTACCACTACCCGGCACAGGAGGACATCGACGAGATCCTCAGCCTGCGCACCTTCCGCGACTTCGGCGGCGGCAGCCTTTATGTCGACAGCTTCGGCTTCATCGACCAGAACCCACACAACACCATGCATATCTGGACCGGGGGCATGAACCCGGCATTCAAGACCGATGCTCCCGCCGACCGCAACAGCGCGGTACGCGTCGCTGGGCGCAAGTTTCACCAGCGCGACGACCTCTATTCAGAACCGCAGTTCGGCGACATGTTCTCGAACCTGACGGCATCCTACGACCCGATCTTCTGGCCGGTTCATGCCAATATCGACCGGCTCTGGTGGCGCTGGCAGCAGGATCATCCCGACGGACTGCCGGCCGACCTCGAATCCGCGCTGACGCCGTGGAGCTATGCGGTGCGCGATACGCTCGATATGAACCGCTTCGGTTATGAATATGTTCGTGGCGGATGCCTGATGCCGGTCGGGTTGACCAACCCGGTTGGACGCTTCGTCTCAGCGCCGATCACCGTTCCCGACGCGACGAAGAGCTTCCGCTCGGCCGAAGTGCGATTACATCGGGTGCCTCAGTTGCCCCGCTCCTGCTTCATCCGCGTCTTCCTCAATACGCCGGATGCCGACGCCAGCACGCCACTCAACGTGCCGGGCTATGCAGGCTATGCCGCGGTTTTCGGCCATGGCGAGTGTTATGGGGGTCCGGGGCACTGCGAAATTCCGTCTACGGAGAGCCGCAAGTTCGACCTGCGCGAGCGTAGCATGAACACGCCACGCAATCACCGGATCGACGTTACGCGCGCCGCCCGCCGGCTGATCGCGGCCGGCGCTACCGACCTGACGGTCAGCCTGGTGGTGATCGGCGCCTCCTACGAGGAAGACCGTGAATTGCTGAGGCTCGACGGGGTCTCTCTCAACTTTCTCGACTGATCACAGACACGTCAAACGCTGGCGCAGGGGAAATCATATGGCCGACCCAACAGTCTATCGTATTCACCCGGCCGTCGGTATCGCCCGCCTCGGCGACAGTCCCGAAGCTTTCTGCATCTCGCCGGAAAAGCCGGCGCAGTTACCGATCGAGTGCGATGCCAACGGCAATGCCGCCAAGGGCGACGCGCCGATCAAGCACTTCAAGGACGGCAAGGGCCGCATCAAGCGCCAGGCGGCGCGTTTCCAGATTTTCGTCTATGACGTGGCCAATCCTGACGGTATTCCGCTCAAGATCGGCGACCATGTCGAAGGTGGCGGCAATCGCGGCAAGTTGGTCGACATCCAGTGGCGTGTTCAGCTTGCCAACAAGAAGGCGGCATGGTTCACCTTCGACGGGCTGCGTGGCGAGGCGGGTTATCCCGCCGATACGCCGCTGCGCAACCCAGGCATTACCGATCCCGTTGAACGGCAGAAACTGATCATCGACGCCGGTCCGCAAGCCGTCGACTGCACCGCGCGGCGCAAGGCAAGTTTCGGTCGGGACACCAATCCGGCCTACGCCGTTACCTTCCCGCCGACCGGGATGGCGCCGAGCGACATCGACACGCTGGGCGATATGATGACGGATGACAGCGGGCGGCTGCTTGTGCTTGGCGGGCATGGCAATAGCGGCTCGTTTCTCAACGGGTTCGGCCATCCGCGCATCGAGACCTATGCCAACAGCGATGGCTGGTTCGACGACATCTCGGATGGGCCGGTCATGGCGCGGCTGGTGATGATGGAGGAGCGTGTCCAGGCCTTGCGCTACGTCGATGTCGAATATCCCGCCTGGGTGCTTGTCGGCTATCCCCGTTACGCGCCCGAGGTGCTCGACATGATCACACTGGAGGACGTGGTCGAGGACATGTCGATCCGCGAATTTGCCTACCGCACCGACATGTACGGCACGGCCGGAACATTCAACGCGCCGCAGAAGATCGATCCCACGGACACACCGGCCTTGCTTCATTGGAAGGCCGGACCGGTGGAGTGGAATCCGGCCTATAGGCCATGGTTTTGGCGCGACATCTGGCCGATCATTTTCCGTGCCGACGAGTTCTCCTATTTCGCCAACATCCTCCAGCAGTCGAACTTTCCGCACAACCAGTCGAGCCGGGGCACATTCGACCCCTATCGCCTGTGCATCCCGCCACGGATCGCGCCGCGTGCTCTGGCACAGAAGGAGGATCGCGCGAAAGACGATCATGTCGGCGGGCGGCTGCTTGAGGCAGCGATCGAACCGAGCCTGATGCTGCTCGATGCGACACAGGCGCCGGGTGCCGCGAAAGATGCCGTGGTTGGCGACGCAGGCGCCACTCTGAAGGCGGCATCAGCGGCTTTCACCGCAGCGGTTTGCCCGCCAGGGGATGGTGAGACACCACGCGCCTATGCCGCGCGCTGGCGGGAGATCTTCGGCGCCAACGACACGGTGGCCGATCCCGCCTATGCCGACGCGCGCGATGCGTTCGACGCCGCCGTCGCCGGCGTGATCGAGCGTATCGCGGCAGCGGCTTCACCGTCGCCAAAACGGATGCTGAAGCTCGCCCGCTCTTCATCGCGGCAGGAGCCTGCCGAACCGGATCGCACGACCGATCCGGACGAGCCGATCGAAGCAGCACTACGCCGGCTGGCGTTCGACTATCGGTCGGGCCAACTGTTCGATCATGCCCTCACCGTCGCAGCAAAGGACGCGACCACCGATCCGGGGCGCCCCGCGCGGCAATATCTGTTCGATCTGCTGAGGAAGCCTGGCGAAGAGAACCTTTTTCACCTCGAGGCGAATCCGGCGACCCGCACCTATCACCTGCCGCTGATGCCGCTCTTGGCGGGCGACAACCCGATCACCAACAAGACGGTGAGCAAGTTCCTGCGGCTGACCGACACACAGCTGTTCCTGTTGCGGCAGTGGGCGACAGGGATCTTCATCGATGAAGTGGATGCGGGCTTTGCCCCCGCGATCGATCCGTGGAAGCCCTACAAGGACTGGAACGTGCCGGGCGGACGTGGTCTCGACCAGGGTGTGCTGTCGAACGGGCTCGGCGGCGCGTTTTGTCCCGGCGGTGAAGTGACGTGGATCATCCGCAATCCGGCGATCTGGCGCGAGCCCTATCGGATCCAGGCCGACCCCGAATGGTACAGTTTTGCGCTGACGGCGGCGCAGGAGAACGCCAACCGATGGGGATCTGGTGTCAGCGAGGAAGGCTATATCGCCTATGCTTCCGACCCGCTGTCGCTTGATAGCGATCTTGACGTGGGATTGCAGCCCGGCGACCTGACCAAGCTCAGCGGACTGCCGTGGCAGGCCGATTTCAACGAATGCTCCACCCAGACGATCGACGTCACCTACGAGGAATGGAACGTCCTTTATCCCGACAGCGTCGGCAACACGCTCATGGAGCGCGAGCGGCGTGTTTGGGAGACCCTCTGGTGGCCGGCACATCGGCCAATGCAGGTCTACTACCCCGTCGGCAAGGATTTCCAGTTCCGCAACTGGGCGCGCGGCATTCCGCAGACGCTCGCCGGCGATCTCAAGATGGTGACCGAGTGGTCGAAGCTCGGCTTCATGATCCGCAACCCTGCCGGCGGGCTCGATCAGCCCTCGCCCGGGATCAAATACATCTGTGTCGAAGATTCAGGAGAAACACCATGACCAATCCTTTTGTCGGCAACTGGACCTATCGCAGCTTCCTCAACGACCCCGATATCAGCAAGGCTGCCAACGACCTGTTGTTCGGTGAAGGCACGATCGCCATTGCGGAACAGTCGGTGGCCGAGCTTTCGGGCACGATCGGCGGGCCGGGTTGGTCGCTCGATCTGCGCGGCAGCTTCGGTTACGGATCTCCGATGCAGGTCCGCTTCCAGGGCAAGGGCGTGGTCGGCGGCGAGGAGTGGATCTACGACTATATTGGCTGGCTGGTGCCGGTCTGGCCCAACAGCACCGACCGACTGGAAGTGCCCGCCATCGTTGGTTCCGTAGTGCGCACGATCCCGCATTCAGGGGACGGCGGCAGCATACATCCGGCCGGAGTAGTGGCGTCCTTCTATGCCGTGCGAGCAGGCTGACATCGTCGTCATCGGCGGCGGGCCGGCGGGTGCAGCGGCGGCGCTGACCTTGCGCCGCCATGCGCCCCATTTGCGCGTGGTTCTCTTCGATGCCGGACGGCGCGAGCTGGCAAAACCCGGCGAAATATTGCCGGCGGCGGCGCAGGGGTTGCTGCGCCAACTCGGCGTATGGGCGCCATTCCTGGCCGCCGGTTTCGTGGAGAGCCGCGCGGTGATTTCGTCTTGGGGAAACGAAGCGCTCGACGAGCGACCCAGTATATTCTCAGCACACGGCGCTGGCTGGCAACTCGATCGGGCACGGTTCGATCGACTTATGGTGCAAGCGGCATCGGATGCGGGCGTTGAGGTGCGGCTTGGCAACGCCGTGCGTTCGGCTGTGCGTGAGGACGAAGGCTGGCGCCTCGAACTGACCGATGGAAAGATCATCGCCAGCGCGGTCATCTGGGCGACCGGCCGCAGTTGGAAGCTGGCCCGATCCTTCGGCGCGAAGCTCCGAGTGCATGGGCATCTTGCGGCATATACCCGCTTTTTCGATGGCGTGCCGGGCGATTGCCGAATGGTTATCGAGGCTCGCCCCGAGGGCTGGTGGTACAGCGCCGATTTGCCTGGCGAGCGTCGAGTGGTCTCGTGCCTGACCGATCCGGATCTCGGAAGCGAACTGCGCGATCCGAAATCGTGGTACCGCGTACTGGCGGCGACGCAATTCATCGCCCCGCTCCTGCCCCAAGGCGCGCGTGAAATCGCGGCATCGGTTAATTCTGCGGGAACGGCGACGATCGACCCGGCCGCGGGCCATCGCTGGATCGCGGCGGGTGACTGCCTGTTCTGCGCCGATCCGCTGTCGTCACGCGGCATTGTGCATGCGCTGCGCTCAGGTATCGTTGCCGCCTACGCCGCATCGGACATGATCAATGGACGTGGCGAACTCGCCCGCATGCGCTACGCCATGATCGCCTCGCAAAGTTTTGCCGACTATATCCCCGCGCTTGCGGCCCATTACGCCGCTGCTGCGCGATGGGATATAGGTTTTTGGCAGCGGCGCCGGCCTCGATCCGAGCAGCAGGCGGCAAGCGACACTCACCAGGAGAACATGCAGCGTAGCGGTTTCCGCAGATCGCTCGGGAAGGGAGGCACCGGATAGTATTGCAGCGTTCGCTGTACGTCGCGAACAGCATCCTCGTCGTTCGTAAGCAGGCGAACAAGTTCGAGGGACTCATCAAGGCCAGACGAAATTCCGCCGCCTGTCAGGCGATTTCCATCGAGATGGAAGCGGGGAAATCCTGGCACAACACATACTTTGTCAAATGATTTCAGGCAGGGCAGGAACTTCCAGTGCGTCGTTGCCTCATAGCCATCCAAAAGGCCGGCAGCAGCCAAGAGAAGAGCTCCCTCGCAAACCGAGCAGACCCACTTGGCATCAGCAGCGACCCGAACGAGATAGTCGACATAGCGACGATCTCCAGTGCCGTTCATTATTGGCGCCAGGGCTACCGGGGCTCCCCCTGGAACCCATAGAACATCGGGGGCCGTATCCTCGTCAAAAGAGTGTGTCGACAGGAAGCGAAAGCCATCGCGGGTCACAATTGTCGCGTTTGCCGTAGCAGCAACAAGCCGAACCTCGGGAGCAATATCCATCCATTTGAGGACTTCATGCGGCCCGGCCACATCAAGGAGATCGACCTAGTCGTACACAGGAATGCTGATGATCATGGTGCACCTCGGCTGGGCAGGGTTGACCGCGTGAAAGTGGGGGTGATGAGGACAAGTGCGGCAAGCCATCTCGGCGGACGCGGCGCACGGCTTCTCTCGAACATCAGAAACAAGGCGATCGCGAACATGACGGCCCAGTGGAGCGGACCTCTGATCATGATCGTGCAGAGCATCAATGCCCAGCAGGTCCCAACACACCAGCGGGCATGAGATAGGCCGAACAGGACATCATCGGCATCTGCGCGAACTCCGCAAGCTGCAAGCGGAGGCAGCCTGTGGCAAGCATTCAGGCACAGCTGCTTGACCGGCGTGACTTGCCAAATCAGGGCGACGACGCATCCCAAAATGGCCGGCACAAAAGCAAAATCATAGGCCGCGGCTTGAATTGTCATCGCAATCGGGATGAGCACGACACCGGCGGCGAGCCAGACGGCCGTATAACCCAGCAGGAATAGCCCGATCGCACCGCCACCGACGATGGCTTAGTCTTTGCCGAGAGACATGCCTGAGCGGAGCGGACAGAAGGGGAGCCATCATTGCGACGAGCATGGCGACCCATGAGACTGCGATCTCAATCACGTCCCCACCAGCAAGCGTTGCCTCTGTCCTCCTGGCAAGCGCCTGTCCGAACGGACCCGACAGGCATAGGGCTGGCATTACGGGGACGACATCTGAGCCAGCCATCAGGATCCAACCAAATGCCATCGCAAACAGCAGTGGTCGCGACATTCTCGACAGCGGGAGCCAGGAAACCCTTACGCCCCACATCTTACTGTTCCCGGCAACAAATACTATGCGGCCGACGGAAATCGCGTCGCCTGTCGCACTTGGCACCGCAGCCATAAGCTTTGCAGACAACTCGTCTTCAAGACCGGCTCCCGCCTCGGATGCCATTTCGAGGCGTTGTTGCGTGGATCACCCGTCGACTGATATTGAGCGGTGGTTTTCAGTCTCAAGTTTTCAGTCTCCTGATGTGGATTTCGACGATGCCGCACAAGTTCAATGCCGATCGGCGGGACAAGATTGCCAAGCAGAAATATCAAGTGACGAATTGGCCGGCATATAATGAAAGCCTGCGTCAACGTGGTGATTTGACCATCTGGGTGAAGGATGAGGCCCTGTCTTTATGGACGGCGCGGAGGCGGACATCGCGGGGTGGTCAGCCGAAATACTCGGATCTGGCGATTACGTTGTGCTTGACCCTGCGCGTCGTCTACGGGCTGGCGCTACGCCAGACCCAAGGCTTGATGCGCAGTGTCGCGGCGCTGATGGGGTTCGATATTGCCGTGCCTGACTTCTCCACCCTGTCTCGCCGGAGCAAAGGGCTGGCGTTGCCGTCGACAAAGTCCCGAGCCACAACATCAGGTCCGGTCCATCTGGTTGTCGACAGCACCGGCTTGAAGGTCTTCGGCGAGGGCGAGTGGCTGGAAAACAAGCATAAAACCAAGGCCAAACGCAAAAGATGGCGCAAACTGCACCTTGGTCTCAATCTTGTCAGTGGTGAGATTGTTTGTTCCGATCTGACCGTGGATGATGTCGGCGATCCGACAGCGTTACCAGGACTTCTGGACCAGATCGGTGGCCCCGTCGAGAAGTTCATTGCCGACGGCGCCTATGATGGAACGCCAAGCCGAGATCTTCTGGCGACACGCTTTGGTGAGATCGTGGAGATTATTATCCCACCTCCCAAGACTGCCGTTGCCAGCCCTCAATCGGTGCTGGTTCCATCTGTCCGCGATCGCCATATTGCAGAAATCCAGACCAAAGGGCGGATGGCATGGCAGAAATCCACCGGCTACAACAAGCGCAGTCGCGCTGAGACCCAGATGGGTCGATGGAAGGCTGTGATCGGGCCCAAACTCAAAGCCCGACATTTTGACAATCAGAAGACTGAAGCGAAGATTGGCGTCCGTGTTCTTAACCGGATGACAGAACTTGGCCGGCCTAAGTTCGAGCGCGTTGCATGAAAAATGCAGTGGATAGGGTTGCCTCGTCCAAAGTCTGATCCATGCAACAGTGCTGTCCAAAGATGCCCCCAATGATGAGGGCTATAGCAGGCACACCGCTCTTTCGTCTCTGTTCATCCGGCACAGGCGAACTTGGTGCCACTGGTGGCGATACTGACGTCGGGTTCGGTGGGATCGCTTTCGGGGCCAGTGCAGCCTCCATCTTTGCTTTCGCTAAAGCTTGGAGAGCGGCGACGAAACTCGCCAGCTTTCCCACTTGCGAAAATTCCAGTACCTCGCTGAGACCGCTGTCGCTTTGCAGATGGAGGGTGTCGTACAGACAGACGGGCAGTTGGCGGTTGTTTCGAAAACGCCGATCGGGCCCGCCATTCTTGTTGGGGTGCTGCCAAGTGCGGTCGACGACTTTCGCGTCATGAGGGACATGACCATCTTCGATAAACCGTGACGCCTGCCAGCGAGCGCGGAGATCAGAATATGACAGTGCACCGAAGCGCGAGTTGTGGGCGACCAAAGCAACGTCTGGCATGAAATAAATGATCTGCTTGCCGACATGTATCGAGGGCGGTGTGATGTTGCTCTTGATAACCTTCGGCAAAGCGTAGACGAGCTTCGTGGCGGTTCGCTTCACCAGGTGGGATGCGCCTGCATTTCGTTTCCAGGTCGTTAGATCGTTGATCGCACCGCCAGCCTCGATATGCCATTTCCCGGCACAAGAGCTCAAATTGTCGAACGCCGCGATCGTTTCCTTGTACGCCTGCTCGACCGGGCCATCGATATCATAGAAGAGAACTGTCGACCGGCGGTACGAGTCGAACCACGACCCCACCGCCCAGGCGGGAAGGGTCGCGATCAGGACCCAAATCCCCACTGGCGGCGCTTTCGCCAGCACAAGGATGCCGAGGAGGGCCGTGAGCCATCCGAAAAGAGCCGACAACCGCCATTGATTGGCCTTCGCGTTGATTTCGTCCAACACTTCGCCGAAGTTCTCGTCGCGCATCAACAAGACGTCGCCGGACTCGAACTCGATCATGTTGACCGCAGGTACTTCAAAAGTGACCTGAGCGGGCGGTGGCTCGCTCACAGCCCGCTGTCGACGTTGGCCAGCATTGCCAAGTGACGTTCGATAATACAGTCCGCCTCGTCCGGCATGGATATAGTGGCCCCGAGGTCCGGTACCGACCCTTAAGCCCTTCGCGCCGACAGAGACGCCGATACCTCCTTGGGAAAAATTAAACCGGAATGGTCCCGCCTTGACTGACTTGCGTATGTAGAATGGCACCCCATGCCCCCCAGTCCCATTGCAACGTGGATGTTACACAGATTCCTGGCTGCAACGAAGAATTTTGTGACTTGGCTTTCAGGTCCGGCCCCGATCGATAGCCGCCAACAGCTCATAACGGCAAGGCAGTTCAATTCTATAAGAACGTCGATGATCCAGGTCAGCGGGTTGTACCCACGGAAGTTTAGCAGCACGTGGTAGAGTGCGACCTCTAGAGTTGGCCAGGGCTTGCGCGGATCGTCAATGCATACCCCATGAAGATCTGTGCAAATCGGATCAGCTGCCGAGCGAGCCTCCTCTCAGCGCTGGGAAATTTGGTTGGTTTGCGCCCTCATTTTCGCGGTTTTCGGCGTATCCGAAAGTACCTAAAAGCTGACCTGAAATCGGCCTATCCAGCTATAAGTTAGCTGGCGCGTCATCCGTAATTGGCCTGTAATCATGTCGGATATTTCTCGGCGGTACTCAGACTCGGGAGCAAATGCCCGCAAAATTTAACATCGCAGCCTGATGTGCCGGATCGCACACATCATCGTTTTTCAAGGAATTATCCTAAGGGCAAGGTGGTCGGGATCGAGCTTCTGATCGACGAAGTCGGCAGCCGCGCGGGACGGTGACCGTGGAATTCATCGCGCGGGGGTATGTCGACAACAACAGCCGCTTGCTGATAGGTTACGCGGGAACGAGCGATGCCAGTTCGTACATGATTCGACGAATGTTTCGTTCAGACCACCGTCAGGTTAATTCGGTTTAACGAAAAATTCCTTGCAACAAATCATGGGGTACGATAGTTATTCGGCCGGGCCTGGCCCACGAGATCGCCTTTGCGGTCGCCCAAAAGCCTCGATGGAAACATCGGAGGCTTTTTGAGTTTTTAGGTCTTCCGCTCGACATTCTCAAAGCAGCTATATTTGGATCCGAGCATCGGCCGCTCGTCTTCCTTAATACGGCAGTCAATCAGCTTTCCATCGCCGATCAGGCGCTGGTAAGGACGATTGCTGGCATGATAGCCGCCCATGCAGATCGGCCAAAGATACAGATCCGCCGGGCGTGTCGCAAAGTTTTCTGTTAACGCGGATTTGAGATTTGGATGGTGAAACGGCGCTCCGATTTGTTGGCGCGCGGTTTCATGATTCTGAATGCGATTGCCGAAAAACTTAAACGCCAGTCGAAGGACGATTTCAAAGGCCGGCAATTTGAAGCGTGGCTGATCATTCAGGCGGTTTCCTGGTATTTGCGCTATCCGTTGAGCTATCGCGATCTCGAGGAAATGTTCAAGGAACGCGGCTTCGAGGTGGATCACAGCAGCGTCAATCGTTGGGTGTTGGCCTATGCGCCGATGATTGAGAAGCGGTTGCGCCAGTTCCGGAGACCGCATTGTGGTTCGATCCGGGTCGATGAAACATACGTGAAAATTCGGGGTCAATGGCGCTATCTGTACCGGGCTATCGATAAACACGGCAATCCGGTGGATTTCCTGCTCACCGCAAAGCGTGACCTCGACGCTGCCAAGCGTTTCTTTCGCAAGATGCTGAAGGATGAGCCTTTGCTTTCACCCGGCAAAATCGGCACAGATGGTGCCAATACCTTTCCTTCAACGATCAAAACCTCGGTCGAAGAGGGGCTGCTCCATCCTGATCCCGTGCATTATGTCACCAAGCACCTGCAGCAAGGCATTGAAAGCGACCATTTTCGGGTGAAAAAGAACATGCCGAAAATCGGTGGGTTTCGATCATTCAATTCAGCCCGGCGAACGATCGCAGGTTTCGAGGCGATACTGTGGTTGAGGAAGGGCTTCGGCTTTTCTGGCGGCTGGACCGTCAACGATCAGAATGATCTGCTTGCGCGCCTCTTCGGACTTCAAAAAGTTAACAAAGCATGAAAATGACGCCGTTCATGGGATAATTGCGAGCCGCAGAAATGTTTGCGACAGCCCCCTCTAAACCCTCTCTACGCCGGAGGCGTGCTTTGGCAGCAGGATCGTGACTTTGAAGCCTCGTCCGCAATCAGTATCTATGGAGAGCTCGCCGTGATGGGCATTTACTATCGTCTTCACAATTGCCAGGCCAAGACCGCGACCCTCGGGAACGCGCTGTGGCGAGTCTCTGCCGCGCCAGTTCCGATCGGAAGCTCTATCCCGCACCGCGGCCGACAAGCCAGGGCCCGTGTCCGCGCAAACCATCACAGCCCAATCCTCGTCCTCATAGGTCTGGACGGTCACGGTACTCCCCGGTGCGTAGCGGCGGCAGTTGTCGAGCAGCAGGCGCAGCAACTGCTGCATTCTCTCGGGATCGGCGAGGCAAACTGCGCGATCGAACTGTCGCTTTATTTTGATGCTGGCAGGCACCAAATCGTGCTCCGTCGAGGCGGTTAACGTCTCAGCTTCCACCGCGAGGTCGATCTCTTTGATATTAAGATCAAGCTTGTGGGCCCTCGAGAAATCAAGTTTTTCTAAATCGTTGGCCATAGAAGTTAGAAAGTTGACATAGGGAATCATGCGAGCGAAGAGCTCCGGGCTTGGTTCGATCACACCAGTCGAAAGTCCACGCAGATTACCTAATAGCACGGTCGCGGACGTTCGGAATTCATGCGCAATCGCTGAGTTCCAGTATTTGAGGTCTACTTGCAACTCCTCCAGGCGTTCGGCCATCGCGTTAATATCGGCGGTAAGGGCATAGGTCTCCTCGAACGAGTTTGGGGGCGCCGTGACACGCACTGAATAGTCACCGGCGGCTATCGAATGGGTTGCAGCTGCAATGGGTGGCAGAGCACTCACGATGTCTTCGGCTAGGCGACGGCCGACAATGGCGGCGGGAATAAGAACGATTGTTGCCATTATGCTGGTTACGGCGACATCCCCCCAGGGCGATTCATAGTCTTGGGGAAGCAATTCATCCAATGTCGCGAAATATATTGTAACTCCAAGGTAAAAGGCCCCAAAAGATATGAAGGTTTGCACGCTCAAAGCGCGAAAGATCATCCTTTTGACATTTCTAGTCTTGTATCTAGTCATGTGTATTATCCATTCGGTATCCAACGCCCCTGCGGGAGACCAACATACCGTGAAGGCCTGCCGCATTTAGTTTGGATCTCAGATTGTACATATGAGAATCGATGGTCCGCTCGAGCGGCGGATCGTCTGGATTACATTCGTCAGTCAATTCAGGACGCTCGAACAGGCGGCCGGGGGAACGAGCCATACGATAGATAAGCTTGAACTCCGTTGGAGTTAGCTTCAGGTCTTTTCGTCCAGTCGGTTGATCTACCCATGCGGTGCGTGCGGACTGGTCGACGGTCAGTTTTCCCAAGCGGATTGGCAAATTGGCGGTGCGATCACCGCCCCTCCCTAGCACCGCGTTGGTATGGGCTACCACCAAGTCCGGTTCGAACGGTTTGGCAATGTAATCATCTGCTCCGCATCGATAGCCCTGCAGTTCGTCAATAGGCTTCCCCCGCCCCGTCACCATAATCACCGGCGTATGGCCGCGCCGCCTGATTTCAGCCAATACGTCAAAGCCGTCCCGGCGGGGCAACGAGACGTCCAGAATGACGAGATCGGGTTTCAGCGTCCAGTGGTGCGCAAGGCCTATTTCTCCATCGGAAGCCTCCTTCTCTGTTAAGGTAAATTTTTAACAGAGCACGAGTTTCCTCATCGTCGTCGATGATGAGGATCAATTCATTACACATGGCGTGCCTCCTAAAAGTAATGGGTGCCAAAGAGGTATCGCGACGCGTCGGGTCAAACCGTGAACTCGAATCGCTGCAACCTTTATTGAGCACGTAGCTTATGTGCCCGGCCATAACGTGGACACCAACCCAGGGAAGAATAAACGGCGATGACCTCGCCTCGGAACATATATTTTGCCAAAGAGCGATCGGCCATTATTCAGACAAGGCCTTCTACCATGACATTTATACATATTTTGGTAGTATGGAGTGTTGGACTTTAGAGGAATTGCGCCGCAGTGTATTTACGGTTACTACGGCTGAACCTCAATCAATCCGAATCTTACTGCTCTCAATACGGCAACTATTCTGTTCCGGGTCTTCAGTTTCCTCATGCCGTTTTTATGTCCCAAGACGACTTTCCTTTTGCGACCCATGAAAGACACTCCTTTTCACTCCCAGTCGTTGCAGTCTAAGGTGTTCTCGACCTTCACGTGAAATAACCAGGCGGCAAATTGGAGGTGGTTGATTCAAAGTCCTTCAGTTCACTCGCTTCTTTTTGAACAAAACTCATGGTCGAGAAATGCCCGCCTGCCCGCGAAAGGGAACAGTAACACCCGCGTTCAAACCGAACTTTTTAGCGTCATCGAAGATGCGTCGTTGGTGTTGTCACGTTACTCCCTTTCGCCGATTGGGCGTAACTGTGTGGGGACGCCGCGACGATCAGGCATTGACGTGATTAACGCACCAAGAATGATAGCTAGGGACGCACACGTTCCTGAACCTGTCAGCCATTCGCCGAAGAACACGGCGGCAAAGAGCGCGGAAAAGAACGGCTCGCTCGATTCGATGACCTGTGTTTTGTACGCTTCGATATGCTGCAGGGCGAGGATCGTGCAGTAAAAGCCACAAAATGACGGAATAATGCCCAGCGACAACAGGCTCGGCAATGCGTTTGGTGATGGGATTTGTGCACCGCTCCAGAAATAGGGCACGGCGAGCATGACCAGCCCATACGCCAGGAACAACCAGAAGTTTTCCAAGGAAGAGCGGAGCTTGAAGAATTTCCATGCGAAGATGAAGCTGGCATAACCCAGGCCAGCAATGAGGGCGAGAGTGACGCCCATCATACTTACCGTTGCCAGCCCGTCGCCAGCGATCAGGAAGAAACCGCCGAGAAAGACCATAACCATGGCAAACGCCTTCCGCGTCGTTACTCTTTCCTTCAGGATGATGATGTCGAACGCGATTGCGCCAAGCCCGCCGGCAAAAACGAGGATGGCGACAAGCGGGATCGGCGCATAAGCGAAGGCGCTGGTTTCAAAATGATAAAGCGTAAAGATGCCAAGTGCGGAGCACACCGCAATTTTCCACGACCCCGCGAAAGCGGAAGTTAATCGGACCAGACCCCCAGCTTTCCAGAGAACGACGATCGAAATCAGCGAAAGCGCGATACCGCAACGCCAGAACGCGACAGCCGTGGGATCGAGACCTTCCTTGAAGGCGGAGCGGGACAGTACACCGACAGTTCCATTTGAAAGGGCCGCAAGAAGGGCGAAAGCAGCGCCGAGAATTGGCGAAGGATAACGACTTTTCATGGCTGTAGCATTTTTCTTTTCACATGCAAATGGCACGCCTCACCGAAGGCGCGGAAGATTTCACCGCTGAGCGGATCCTCGACGTGAAACCATTCAGGATGCCATTGCACAGCTGCGGCAAATGTCGTTGCCTCCTTTACCGATACGGCTTCGATGACGCCGTCCACGCTCCGCGCATCGACAGCAAGACCATCCGCCAACCGCGCAATGCCCTGCTGGTGCAGTGTGTTGACCGAAACAGAATTTGTATTCAGGCGGCGAATGCACTCCGCGATATGGCCATTACCTTCAGCGACAATTGCATGTGAGGGAGCGTATTGAAGATCACGCGGGAGAGACAGATCTTCGACATGCACACCTCGGCCTTCACCTTCCGAGATATCGCTTGAAAGGGTGCCTCCAAGTGCAACATTGAGTTCCTGCAACCCACGGCAGATTCCGAACAAGGGGACGCCCAGCGACAAAGCAGTCTCGATCGCAGCGATGCTCGTCCTGTCGCGATCAAGATCAAGGGTGCTGGCGTAAGCCATCGAACCCCCGTACCGTGACGGTGATACATTTGACGCCGCGCCGGTCAGGAGCAATCCGTTGAAGGCCAACAGGCAGGTCCGCAACTCTTTGTCGGTAAGTCCCACGGGGATAAGGACTGGCAGGACGCCAGCGGTGAGGTGCAAGGCTTCGAGATAACGGACGCGTACCACATCGTAATCAACGCCGTCGACCGTCTGGCGATCGCAAACGACACCAACGATCGCCCGGCTGTCTTCTGCCATAGCGGCCACTGTGTCAGGCCCCCTCAAGGGCTTGACCGATATCAGCAAGGATATCGTCGACATGTTCAAGCCCGACAGAAATCCGAATCGTTCCGTCGCGCACGCCGGAAGCCAGGCGCGCCGCTTGCGGCACCGACGCATGCGTCGTGGAGGCCGGATGCGTGGCGAGTGTCCTCGCATCGCCGATGTTTGCAACATGGTAGACGAGTTGTAGGCGCTCGATAAACCGGCGGCCGGCATCGATACCGCCGGCGATCTCGAAAACGATCATCGGGCCGCCATGGTCGCCCATGTTTTGCTCGGCGCGACGCCGTTCCAGCGTTCCGCCAAAACTCGGATAGGTCACTTCGAGGACGTTCCGATGCTCCTTGAGATATTCAGCGACGCGGCGGGCATTGGAGCAATGTCGCGGCATTCGCAATGGCAGCGTCTCCAGGCCCTGGATGCAGAGAAACGATGCGAATGGTGATGGACAGGGGCCGAAGTCACGCATGAGCGTATTGCGCATCTTGAGCAGGAACGGGCTGGCTCCATAGGGACCGGGCAGATCACGCGCAGCTTCAAGCCAACGGATATTACCATGGGAGATATCAGGGAGCGTCATCAACGGAAATCGTTCGGAATAGGCATTCCAATCAAAGGTGCCGCCATCCACAACAACGCCACCAATCGTGGTGCCGTGGCCGCAGATGTATTTTGACGTGGAGTGCAAGGTCACATGCGCACCGAGCTCAAGCGGGCGTGTGATGAGAGGGGTCATTGTGTTGTCAACGATAAGCGGAATGCCCATTTCATCCGCAATCGCGCCGACCTCCGCGATCGGGAAAGGCGTGAGTTTCGGATTAGGCAAGGCTTCGGCAAACCAACAACGCGTACGGTCGTCTGAGGCTTCGCGGAAACGTTCAGGATCGCTCGGATCGACGAAACGCGTTTCGATCCCGAGCCTTTGAAAGGTATTAGAAAGCAGATTGATTGTCCCGCCATATAGATGAGCGGAACTCACAATGTTGTCGCCCGCCACCGCAATATTCAAAATGGCGAGCATAATCGCGGCCTGGCCCGACGACGTTGCCAAAGCCGCGACGCCGCCCTCCAGAGAAGCAACGCGCTGCTCGAATATATCCGTCGTCGGGTTCATCAACCGCGAATAGGTGCGTCCCTCTCTGCGCAGATCAAACACGTCCGATGCGTGGTCAATAGATTCAAAAGCATAGGCGTTCGAGAGATAGATCGGCACAGTCGTCGCGAGAGTTGTCGGATCGTAACGATAGCTGCCATGAAGCACCGCCGTCTCCACGTGCAGCGCGGGCGTCGGAACGGGTTGTGTTGTGGCGATATTTCTCTGGGTTTTGGTCAACATTGATTGTCTCCGGAAATCTGTTCTTCTCGAGAATTGGCGTTTAAGCCGGCAACAGCGCTCTTTCGATGAAGCGCTTCCGATTCTGGTCCCTGATCAGCATCAGAATGGAAGGTTCACCATTTGGGCCAGACTGAAATATCCCGCCTGTCTCGGAGCAGTGCGCCGCATATTCGGGATCGCGCATGCGGATGGCGTGCGCCTCAGGTAGACGCCAGAATGGGGTGGTCGGATCGAGGTGATGATCGAGATGATAGTTGTCGTTGTTGATCCCCGTCAGCCACTTCTCGATGTTCCGGCTTTGACGGTTTCGCGCCATATGAAGGTTGACGTGCTGGTTGTCGATGGAGCTGCAGTGCTCAGACATCTCGATGAACCATCCGATGATATGGAATGAGGTGACGTAGGGAACGACCCAGAGAAGGAGGAATTCCAGGAAATAGCCGGAGACCAGACCCGTCGCGGCAATAGACGCCCAGAATGCATAGAAGCCCCAGCGATCGAATTCATAGCGCCACCCTTCTCCACGCTGAACTCGCGTAGCGCTCTCCTTGCCGGAAAGGGAAGCGACAATTACCTGGTATCTGTTACGTACCAGATACTCGAAATAAGCGCAGGTCTTCGATCCGAGTAACGGAAGAATGATGATCCTCCAGAAAAAGGAACGATCCGTCCGCGGCGTGAATACGCCTTCCTTTAAAAAAAACTCCAGGTCGGGATCGGCGTCGGCTCTGCCGAGGAAAGGGTGATGACTATGGACATGAGATTCCTTGTAGGCAAAGTGGCGCTGAAAGATCGGCCAGGCGGTTGGCCACGTGCCGAGCAGGAAGTTCAGCAAACGATTCTTTGTCAGAACGCCATGCGCGGAATCGTGCAAAATGGTGGAAATGCCCCTTTGATGCGCGCCGATCATGATTACCGCGAGAGGATAGAACCACCAGCTTACATCAACGACCAGCCACACAAGGGTAGCGATCATCGCATAGTCCTTCACGATGTAACCTGGGCCATGCCAATTGTCAGTCTCAAGAGCCTTGATATCACGGGTGATGGATCGATCGAAGCGATGGTGCGTATAGCGATCAGGCGCTTCGATACCATTGTAGAGAGGTTGAGCATGACTGTTCATGAAAATACCTATTGCTTGATATTGAAGCGCCATTCCGTCGCATAGGCTGATAACGTGACATCGCCCTCTGCAGCATCCCACGGGCGTAAAGCAGAAGCTCGGCGCGACGTCTCGCATGGGCGAGCGAACCTTAAGCCGACTGTCGATGCTCTGCGGAGCGCGGCCGTGCGCTGGGCACATTGGAAGGCTCGCGTACTCGTAGTGTGCACCGAAGAGTTCTTGCATCGCCGCGAGAAGCCAATCTTCAGGGTTTCGTTCAATCTTTCCGATTAAGATCGCAAGGATGTCCCCTTCGTTGGTCTCGTCGGCACAAGTCATCATTGGCGTCTCCTTGTTGGCGTCTATATGTACTGAGTAGGTTCAGGTCCCGTGGAGGCTGGATGGAGCGTTCATGGAGGCAGTGTAAACTTAACGCAGTGAAAACAAGAGTAACCGCCCGATTGCTACCGCCGAGATTTTGCTTTGATGCGAGCGACGAGCAGCTCGTCGTCAACAAAGCTGTCGAGGAAGTCGTTCCATTCTTGGGATGTGCGGCGGGCATCTTTGAGCGTGAGCGCAACGAATGGCCCACGGCGGTATTGTCACGTTAACTGGGCTGCGGTTGCCTGCCTGACGGGTTGGGCGTAGATTTCGGCGATGCATTCACGAGATATCAGCTTCAAGCGTCACCGTTTTCCGCCGCAGATCATTGCTCACGCCGTCTGGCTTTATCTGCGGTTCAACCTTAGTCTGCGTGAAGTTGAGGAAATGCTGCTCGAGCGTGGAATCGACGTGTCATACGAGACAGTCCGTCGCTGGATCGCTAAGTTCGGGCCCCAGATCGCACGCAACTTGCGGCGGCGGCAGGCGCGCCCCGGCGATATTTGGTATCTGGACGAAGTCGTCGTGAAATGCGCTGGAGAGAAATTCTGGCTCTGGCGTGCGGTCGATCAACATGGCACCGTTCTCGAAGAGATATTGCAGAAGCGGCGTGATAAAAGTGAGCGTCCGGCGAATGCATTTCTTGCGTCTACGAGGCGCAGTTTAGGACTTGCGGCTTAGCTCATCTGCCATGACGCGCTCGATCATCTCGGGATCGCATTGTTCATCGACGAGGAACTGGCGGATTCCACCATCCCACGTCCGTATGTCGGCCAGGAGATCTCGAAGGTCGTCAATTCCATTTTCGGTCAGGCCTTTTGTGCCATCTTCACTGCCATCGCGGACATATACCAATTCGCCTTCGGCGATATTGTCCGAGTTGGCGGTGACTTCCTCGAGTAGTTCAAGGTTCTCGCCGATCATGACGGCGACTTCTTTGAGCGTGTAGATGAACCTCGAGCGTGCCATCACGCAGCCTCGTATCGGTCTTTCGCCGGCACCCACTGCCACGGCAACAATTCCTGGAGCCGATCCTTGGGATGGCTCTGGATCCGGGTCAGGGCGTCTGTGAGATAGACCTCCGGATTGTGGCCATGGAGTTTGGCAGTCTCGATGATGGTCAGGATGTTGGCGATGCGCTCACCGCCCTTGTCTGACCCGGCGAAGAGCCAATTTTTTCTTCCGATTCCAAGCGGACGCATGGCTCGTTCAGCTATGTTGTTATCGATTTCAACACGGCCATCGTCGATGTAAACGCTCAACGCTGCCCATCGCGAGAGGGCATATCGCATCGCTTCCGCCAGCTTCTGCTTCTGTGGCAGGGTCGAAAGCGTCTCTTCTATCCAGCTCTTGAGGTCCGCCAGAAGGGGCCTGGCGTGTTGCTGGCGCAGTGTACGCCGCTCCTCAGCCGACATGCCGCGGATACGATCCTCGATATCGTAGAGCGCACCGATGCGCGACAGCGCTTCGTCAGCGATCGGAGATGGCTTTAGCTTGATCACATCGTGGAACTTGCGGCGTACATGCGCCATGCAGGCGGCCTCGATGATCTGGTTGCCGTAAAGCTTCTTATAGCCACCATAGCCGTCCGCGTGCATCACGCCGCTGAAGGCAGCGAGGTGGTCGGCTGGATGCGCGCCCTTGCGGTCGGGGCTATAGTAGTAGGCTATGGCTCTGGGCGTGGGATCTTGATAGCCGCTGCCATCGAAGACATAGACCCAGACCCGCCCGGTTTTTGTCTTTCCTCGCCCAGGGTCGAGGACATCGACTGGGGTATCGTCCGTATGTATTCGGTCGACCGCGGCGATATGGGCTCTGATTAGCAAGGCGGAAGTGGCACCCGGCCTTGACCATTGGTCGCACAAGGGCCTCAATAATCGGGCCGAGAACAGCCATCTGCCGTTTCGAAAACGGGAACGAACCATGCAAGGCCACCGATCACGTTGCAACGGTTCGTCTCCATGCACTCAGCGACCCGCAATTGCTTTTCAGTTCCGTCCCGTCGCCGCGCCGCGCAAACAATTCGCTACCATCGGCTCGAAGCTTTCGATGCATGGAAAATTGCGGCCTGTGTCGCCTGAATATCCACGAGCCGCTGACCTTTCCAGCCAGAGAAACTTAACGTGACAACACCCCGAGACGCGCTCCAAGAGCGATGTCAGTTTATCAGTTGCTGCCTTCTTGCTCGCTGGACCGCGCTTGGAGCTCTTTCAAAATCGAGTACTGAATCTTGCCCAGCGCTGTTCGCGGCAATTCCCTCGTGAAAATGAACTCCTGCGGAACCTTGAAGCGAGCGACCTGGGACTGCACATGCGCGGCCAATGCTTCCGCTTCGATCCGTGCCCCCACCCGCCTGACCACGTAGGCGACCGGCACCTCGCCCCAGCGCGAATCAGACCGACCGACAACGGCGCATTCCTTGACATCAGGGTGCTCCCCGAGCACACGCTCGACTTCGGCTGGATAGATGTTTTCTCCGCCGGAAATAATGAGGTTCTTCTTGCGATCGCGAACCCAATAGTAACCGCCGGCATCCCGGTGCCCGATGTCACCAGTGCGATACCAGCCGTCACACAGTGCCTCGCGGGTCGCTTGATGATCGCCCCAGTATTCACAGAAGACATTCGGGCCGCGCACTGCGATTTCGCCTGGGGCACCGGCCGGCAACTCCTTGCCGGCGTCATCAATGATCATCGCATCGCAGCATAGACCCGGCAGGCCAATAGACCCGCAGCGTGAGAGATCACCCCCAAGCCTCGTGTAGATGGCGATGGGGCAGGTTTCTGTGGAGCCATACACTTGAAGGACCGGTACCCCTCGCGCGGTAACGCGTTCGATCAGGGCCTGGGACACAATCGTTGAGCCGGTTGAAATGGCCTTCAAGGAGTACAGGTCGGCCGTCCACCACGCGGCGTGGTCAGTCAATGTTTGGATGGCCGTCGGTACCAATGCCGTAAGTGTTGGCCGATCGTGCTCAAATGCAGTAAGTGTCGCACCTGCCGCAAATCGGGAATGGATAGTGACCGTCGCACCATGGTGCAAAGCCGGAGTGGTCTGAATGTTGAGCCCACCCACGTGAAAGAACGGCAGTACCGACAACACATGATCTTCCGACGTCAGAGCATGCATGTGCTGACTCATCATCCCGTTCCAGAGCAAAGCTTCTTGTCGGAGGACCGCGCCTTTCGGCCGCCCGGTAGAGCCAGAAGTGTAGACGATCAGAAGCGGGCAGCTCAAGTCAGCATGTGAGTTGCGGCTATCACCGCTGCCTTGGGCCAACAGGTTACCCCATGTGCTCCCGCGAGGGGGCGTGAAGTCCAAACCGACGACTGAGGTGTCGGGCAGTGTGTGTGCCAGATGCGGCAGAAGGCCGTTGAACGCCTGCTCGACAACCAATACCCTTGCTCCGGCATTGGACAAGATGAAGAGCTGCTCAGCCGGCGCGAGCCGCCAATTCAAAGGCAGCATAATTGCGCCAAGACGCGCACAGGCATAGAGAAGAATTAGATACTCGGGCCGGTTCAGGCTGAGGATGGCGACGCGGTCGCCTTTCGTGACTCTCAGCTCTTTGTTCAGGGCCCGCGCGGCTTGCTCGATAGATCCGCGCAACGCGGCGTAGCTTAGGGTCTCACCCTCGAAATGAATTGCGGCCTTGTTTGGAGCAAACGCCGCATTGCGGTCAATCAGTGTGCAGAGATCCATTGTCACCTATTCCTTCTGTCTGGAGCCGCATGAGACTTGGTCCGGCGCAGTTAAGCTGCTGATAACGTGACATCGCCGCGTGAAGGCATCGGCGACGAATTTGGCGGGGTGCTTCAGCGCTTATTTGATTGGACAAGGGCGAGAAAGCATCGAGAACCGCAGGCCTGGCAGAAAACGATACTGTCGCTTGGATAGGAAGCGACGATCCGGCTTGCTAGTTCAAGATTCCGTTGCTCGTTGGCGGGCGCGATTGGTTCAATGTTCTTCTCTGCGTCTTCTATCACTTAGACCCGTCCGCGCATATTTTTCGATCAGAAGGAAGGCCGAGAGGGGGAGCCGCACTACATTCTAAAGATGCCATAATGTGGCGTCTCAATGGGAGCATTGAGCGAGGCGCTCATGGCGATTGCGAGCGCGTTTCTGGTGTCAACAGGATCAAGAATCCCGTCGTCCCAGATTTCAGACGTTGCGTAGTAAGCGCTTGATCGCTCCCTATACTCTTCCAAAATCGACTGTCTCGTGACTTCGTACTCCTGCGCCGATAGGCGCCTACCATCGGCCGCCAGTTGCTTTGCCTTCACATCCGTAAGCACTTGAGTCGCTTGATCGGCACCCATGGCTGAAATCTGAGCCTGCGGCCAGGTGAACAGAAAACGCGGATCGAAAGCGCGCCCGGCCATAGCGAATGTTCCCCCACCGTGAGAATGGTTACAAATGACCGTGAATTTGGGCACCGCCGCTCCAGACACGGCCATGAGTAGCTTGGCGGCATTTTTGGTGATGCCACGTCGCTCATATTCGCTGCCCACCATGAAGCCGGTGATGTTCTGCAAGAACAACAGCGGCGTCCGATTCATGTCGCACAACTGGATGAAGTGAGCGCCCTTCAGCGCACTGTCGTCGAACAGCACGCCGTTATTCGCCAGAACACCGATTTGGTATCCATGAAGGCGCGCGAACCCGCATACCAGAGTTCGCCCGTAGAGCGGTTGGTATTCATGGAACCTGCTGCCATCGACCAAGCGCGCGAGAATCTCCCGCATATCAAAGTGCACTCGAGGATCTCTTGGAATTATGCCGTATAGCTCAGATGCATCATAGGCGGGCGGCTCGGGAGCGACTCGATCGATCGAGACTTTTTCGGGACGATTGATACGGCCGACTAAGTCGCGGGCAATCGCAATCGCGTGCATCTCTGAATCCGCGATACAGTCGGCCGTTCCCGATACACTGGTTTGCATGTCAGCACCGCCGAGCTCGTCGACAGACACGTGCTGGCCAGTCGCAACTTTTACAACCGATGGACCGCCGAGAAATATCGCTCCGCTTCCCTGGACGATAATGTTGTACTCGCTAAGCGCAGGAACGAAAGCTCCTCCCGCGATGCAATGTCCCATCACGAGGGCGACCTGCGGCACGCCCATCTTCGAGAGAATGGATTGGTTGCGGAAGATTCTGCCCGCGTGGTGGCGATCCGCGAAGAGTTCCGCCTGCAGAGGCAGAAATCCACCGCCACAGTCGCAAAGATGAACGACGGGCAGACGGTTTTCGATTGCTATATCCAGGGATCGGACGATCTTTTTGACTGACAGCGGATACCATGCTCCACCCTTCACGCTCGGGTCATCTGCGTGAACGATCACCTCGCGTCCCGCAACGATGCCGATGCCGACGACTTGCGCTGCGCTGGGCACGCCCCCGTTGTAAGCCTCGTTCGCAGCCAGTGTCGAAAGTTCGAGGAAAGGGGTTTCTGGATCAAGCAAAGCCTCCACCCGGTCGCGAACAAAGTGCTTGTTTTGTCGCCGCAGGCGCTCGCGGTCGCGCTCGGGACGGTCGAAGCGGACCGCACGCTGGCGCTCCTTTAATTCGGCCGCAAGTCTTCTGTTGTGGAGCTCGTTGAGGCGAAATTCTTGCGAGTTCACGTCGACAAGAGAAGCGATGCGCTGCATCTTAATGCCCTTCCTCTTTGATCGTAACTAGTACCGCGCCATGCTCGAAGCTCTCGCCTTCGCTAAAATGAATTCGGTCGACCACCCCGTCCTGTGGCGCGCGTATGACGCTTTCCAGCTTCATGCTCTCGATCACCATCAGCCCGGAGCCTGCGGCAATCTGGTCGCCGGGCAAAACCGACGTTTTAACCACCACGCCTGGCATCGGCGCGCGCGCCACAAGAAGACCTGCATCCTTTTTCACGAGCGAATGGGCTAACAATGGGTCTCGGTAGCGCAGAACGCGCGTCCTGCCGCGAATATGCAGATGAATAGTGTCACCATCGATCGCAAACCTTACCGACTCGTTTGCGCCGGCAATAGTAAGAAGGCCGCTACCGTCGCCTTGATGGGAGAAGTCGAGCGGTACGAGTATTTCGTTCCCCAAATGCAGGCGATACCCCTGCTGACAGCGTGAAAGCCACAACTGATAATCTACACCTTCAAGCTCAAAAACGTGGTTCACGCGTTTCTCCAGCCGCCGAGCGAGGCGTGAAGCTCAGGTACGGCATCTGCCGAATCGCACACTGGCCTCGTCAGGAGAGCGGCGGCTGCTAGGAAGGTCGACAAGTCCGAAGTGGAGTCGCCAGCGGTCATCTGCGGATTTTCGTCAAGATATCCAGTATGGACCTGTCCGCTTAAAAATTGCTCGTCGGCAAGGACGCCCGCTAGAAAGCTCGCGTTTGTTTCGCAGCCGAGGAGCACCAGCTCCCGCATCACGCGTTCGACCTTCAGCGCAGCCTCATTACGCGTGTGCGAATGTACGATCACCTTCGCCAGCAAGGAATCAAAGGCTGTCGTTATCTGCTGACCCTGCGAGATGCCACTGTCGATCCGTAGGCCTGGACCGCCGGGATACTCGAGCACCAGTACCTTCCCCGTCGTGGAAGAAAAGCCGCGTTCAGGAGCTTCAGCACACACCCTCGCTTCGATCGCGTGTCCTCTCGACACGATATCTGACTGTGAAAATCTAAGCTCATGGCCCCCGGCGACATAGAGCTGTTCGGCAACAATATCGATGCCAGTGATCATTTCGGTGACGGGATGCTCCACCTGCAGGCGCGTATTCATCTCGAGGAAATAGAACTCTCCTCCATCCACGATGAATTCCACAGTTCCTGCATTTCGATAGTTGGCGGCTCGAGCGATGCGCACGGCAGCTTCGCAGATTCTCTGGCGCAACCGCGGGGAAATCGTTGACGCGGGCGCCTCCTCAATGACCTTCTGAAATCTGCGCTGGACCGAGCATTCCCGCTCGAACAAATGAACGACGCTTCCGAAGGAGTCGCCGAGCACCTGTACTTCGATATGCCGTACCTTTTCGATATATCGTTCGATGTAGAGCCGGCCATCCCCGAAGTAGCGCTGCGCCTCGCTGCGTGCCTCCGCAATGGCGTCTTCCAAGGTGTCGAGGTCGCGGACGATCCGCATGCCCTTGCCGCCGCCGCCGGCTGATGCTTTTACCAGCAAAGGCGCTCCAATGGATCGCGCCCTCAGAATGAATGAGGCAGGGTCATCTTCTTCGATCGCTGAATGCACGACCGGAATCCCGTTCCGCTGAACGAAGTTGCGGGCCCGAATCTTGTCACCCATCAATTGGATGCTCTCAGGAGTAGGCCCGACGAAAATGAACCCAGACTCGACCACTGCCCTTGCGAAGTCCGCATTCTCTGCAAGGAACCCATAGCCTGGGTGAATCGCCCCGACGCTCGCCTCGCGGGCGGCAGCGATGATTTGTGCGGTATCAAGATAGGCCGCCACTGGCGTGCGACCGCTCACGGCAATCGCCATGTCGGCCATTGAGACGGCCGGCGCTCCCGCATCGAGATCATGGTAGACAATTGCGGAGCGCAATTCAAGCTCGCGCAGGGTCTTGATGATGCGTACGGCAATCTCGCCTCTATTGGCGATCAGAACGGTATCAAAGGGTAATTTTCGCATTCGCCTATTTGTCTACCTTAGGGCTGAGATCAGATTTGCAGGCCCTTTGTAGTGCTCTCCATCTCCGTATAAGGGCCTGCAATCTCCCATGGATCGGGTTCGCAAATGATCCCGCGTTGTCACAATCTCGTTGTGGTCGTTGTTTTGATGGCAGGGTAGCCTCATCCGCAAACCGAAGCCTGGTCGACGGATCGCTGAGCAGCAGCAATTCCTCAATAGCGTAAGCAACGAGCCCACTTGGGCGCGACAATTGCGGTTCGTGCAATACCCTCCCTGGTGGGCAGGTGGACGGCAGAGACGGAGCGCGTCTGTTCCATGGGCGTCATTTCGGATGCGTATTTCACTTGGCCTGTTGGCATGATCCTTCTCTCGATCGGCTGGCACCCGAGACACCGAGCCGAGATCCTGTTCCCTAAGATGCAGCCCCGGTACACGGCCGTAACTGTAGAGTAGACGCAGGGTAACATCGTAGGTAACGTCGACCTTTGCAGGTTGTGGTTCAGTAGTACAATTTGAGCCAACCCCACGCCCTTGTGGCGCTTTCTTGCAACACCGCATTTGCTAGTTTTTCCTCTGTGGATGTCCTTGACCACTGTATCCGGCAAATGCCGTAGTTAGCTGCTAGCGCGCTCCCCCGCTGCGGGACTTAGCCAAGCCTGTTTGTCCATGCCGGCGTCATGGTCCTTTTCTAGGTCACAGCCTCATGAGGGGCTGAGATGAAATCGCTGACTCTGAGTTACAAGAACCACCGCTTTCCACCGCAGATCATCGCCCGCGCAATCTGGCTGTACTTCCGGTTCCCTTTGAGCCGGCGGCGGTCGAGGAAATGCTGTTGGGGCGCGACATTGTCGTGTCTTACGAAACGATACGGCAATGGAGCCGCAATTCGGGACGGCTTTACGCATTCAATCAGCTTCGATCCATAAGGCCGGACTGAATGGCCAGGGCGGTGAACTGGGAGGCCTCCAGTGGCACATCTCCAAACGCGAGTTGACAAAGAAGGTAGTTGGCGCCCGCCTCTTCCAACTGCTCGAGGAGAGCCCGGCGCACAATAGCTGCCGTTCCTACTACGCATAACTCGCTCTCGATTGCGGCATCTAAGGTCAGCGGCAAGTTTGGCGGAACGGGGATCGCGTTGAGATCGTACAGGAATTTGAAGTTCTTGACCCATCGGCCGTAGGCAGGTGCCGCGAGTGAATGGGCATGCGCGGCAGAACGTCCGACCATTACCATTCGGAGCAATCCGAGAAAAGGCACTGGGTCGTCCGCGCCAGTGTTGTGCACTCGATGGGAACGGAAGGCATCAGTAATTTTGCGAACACCAGACGCGGGTCCTTGGCACGCGATGTTTGCGCCGTTCGCAGCGGCCCAAGCCGCAGACTCGGGCCGGTTGGTGGCGACCCATATAGGCGGATGCGGACGCTGATGAGGCCGCAGCGTCAAAGGGACATTGTTTAGCTCGAAATGGTTGCCTTGGTAGGATAGTGTGCCGCCCTTGATTGCCTTCATGAGGATTTCGCTGGCTTCGAAGTAGCGCTCCGCCACCGCGTCTGCACCAATCCCGAAGTAACTCAATTCGATCGGGAGAGAGCCGCACCCTATGCCAAGCTCGAGCCTACCACCGCTCAACTGGTCCAGCGTACAGATCTCTTCAAACGCGCGTAGCGGATGACAAAGGCTGAGCAACATGACCAAGGGGCCGACACGAAGCTGCCGAGTGCGCTGTGCGACGCTCGACAATAACAAATTCGACGATGCGCCTCTCCCGTGCGGGGTACAATGGTGCTCCGCGAGGTGATATGCATAAAAACCGAGCCGATCGCACGTCTCGGCTAACGTCAGGCGGTCTGCGTACTGTTGTGCGATGTCGCGACCGTCGTCGTCTAAGTGATCAAAGATGCCGATGGTTAGCTTTGAAGGGAAGGTATGTCTCATTCGGTCATCTCCAACTTTCATGAACGAGCGTAATGCGTTGATCCAACTGATCTGAGACCTGGCTTTTTTGCTGGGCGGACATGATCTTAATTTGCTTGGGCTTTGCGCTGGCTACGCCAGATCAGTCGTTTGGAAGTTGCGCACACGTGTCCTTGCACTTCCGGCTGTTGCTGAGAAGTTTATCCGTCCCCCACGAAGGCCCCCTAGAACGTCGGCGTTGGCCACCCTGGCAGATCGCGTGGAGGGCTCCTTGCGCCAAAAGGCAAACACGGCCAGATGCTGAACCGGGCTATGGGACTGTACTTTCGGTGGGTGGTCTGCCCGAGCTGTGTGGATGTCCCCTTCGTTGGTCTCGTCGGCACAAGTCATCATTGGCGTCTCCTTGTTGGCGTCTGTATGTACTGAGTAGGTTCAGGTCCCGTGGAGGCTGGATGGAGCGTTCATGGATGCACGGCCTGAGGGCCGCCCGCATCTCGGAATAGACGATGGTTGCCCGTCGCCCTACGAGATGGCTCCGAGCAAAGGTTTACATGCGAATCAGCTCTGCTTTGATGGGATAAGCGCTGCCGGTATTGTCACGTTAACTGGGCTGCGGTTGCCTGCCTGACGGGTTGGGCGTAGATTTCGGCGATGCAGACACGAGATATCAGCTTCAAGCGTCACCGCTTTCCGCCGCGGATCGTTTCTCACGCGGTCTGGCTCTACACCCGATTTCCGCTGAGCCTGCGACTGGTCGAAGAAATGCTGCTGGAGCGCGGCATCGTGGTTTCCTATGAGACGATCCGGTGTTGGGCGAGGAAGTTCGGCCCGGATTATGCGCGCCGCTTGCGGCGGAAGGCGCCAGCCCAGATGATGTGTGGCATCTGGACGAGGGTGTGCCGCGAGGCATCCACAGCAATGTGGGAGCCGAGCTGCACGGAAGATGAGGGTAGGTCCCTCGAAACCGACCGTCAGGGGTAGGTTTCAAACCACTGCAAGCTGCGACGGTAAAGAGCCGTGGTGGTGAGCGTTGCAGAAAAGGCGGATCTTAGTGAACCGCGCCGGGTTTGCCGGAGGCTATTGCGTTTAAGTTATGCGGCCATGGCTGGTTCGTCTAGTGGATTGATTGAAACAAAGGAGTCCGAGTTGGGATTCCTTTTCGACTTTCGTTGTGCAACGATATCGTATGCGTACAGGTATCAGATTTGACGTGGCCGCGGCGGATCGAGCCCGCTTGGAAGCGATTGTTGCAGCTCCAACTTCTGCTCAGAAGCACGTGTGGCGAGCGAGGATCATCTTGATGAGCGGTGATGGCTCGGGAACGGTCGCAATCATGGAGGCAACCGGCAAATCCAAAACGTGTGTCTGGCGTTGGCAGGAGCGCTTCATGACTGAGGGCGTCGATGGCCTTTTGCACGACAAGAGCAGACCGCCCGGCATTGCGCCGCTTGATGGCGAACTCGTTGAGCGGGTCGTCGCACTGACGCTTGAGACGCCTCAACAGGAAGCAACGCATTGGACTGTTCGTGCGATGGCCAAGGCCGTTGGGATTGCAGCCTCTTCGGTTGTGAAGATCTGGCATGAGCATGGCCTTGCCCCGCATCGCTGGCGCTCCTTCAAACTATCGAACGACAAGGCCTTTGCCGAGAAGCTTCATGACGTCGTCGGGCTCTACGTCTCGCCACCGGCCCATGCCATTGTCCTGTCCGTCGATGAGAAGAGCCAGATCCAGGCACTCGACCGGACGCAGCCAGGACTTCCCCTGAAGAAAGGGCGCGCCGGCACGATGACTCACGATTACAAGCGCCATGGCACCACCACCCTGTTTGCCGCCCTCAATATCCTCGACGGCTCGGTGATCGGTCGAAACATGCAGCGTCACCGGCATCAGGAGTTCATCCGTTTTCTCAACGCCATAGAGGCGGAGTTGCCAAAGGATAAGGCCGTCCACGTCATTCTCGATAACTACGCGACCCATAAACAGCCGAAGGTCCGCGCTTGGCTAGCCAGGCATCCGCGCTGGACCTTCCACTTCGTCCCTACATCCTGTTCATGGCTGAACGCCGTCGAGGGCTTCTTTGCGAAGCTGACGCGCCGACGTCTGAAGTACGGCGTCTTCCAGTCCGTCGTCGACCTCCAGGCTACCATTAACCGCTTCGTCAAAGAGCATAACCAAAAACCAAAGCCCTTCATCTGGAGGGCAGATCCAGACGAGATCATTGCAGCGGTCAAACGTGGGCACCAAGCGTTGGAATCAATCCACTAGCATGGCGTAATATTGCTCTTCGGCTTGGGACTGTCAGGAATTTCGTGTACGGGCGGGAATTGGTGCAGGGATCAAATTTCAACATTTTTCATCTATGCGGCCGGATCGAAAATAGGTTGATTGATCCAGCATTGCCGCACAAATATAACGCCGCCCGCCGCCATCACATCGGAAAAATGAAGTTCAAAGTGACGAACTGGGCGGAGTATGAGGCGGCGCTTCGCCGCCGTGGCAGTTTGACCGTTTGGATAACGCCGGAAGCTTTGATCGGTTGGGCTGCCCCACGTCGCAGGACGCGTGGTGGCCAGCCTCTCTATTCGGATCTGGCGATCGAAACTACTCTGATGCTGGGCATGGTGTTTGGGCTGCGTTTGCGCCAGAGCGAAGGGCTTTTGAGTTCGGTGCTCGACATGATGGGATTGGATCTGTCTGTGCCCGATCACACCACGTTGAAGCACTGTTGCATGGATCAGACTTTGGACGAGGCAACCCTATCCACTGCATTTTTCATGCAACGCGCTCGAACTTAGGCCGGCCAAGTTCTGTCATCCGGTTAAGAACACGGACGCCAATCTTCGCTTCAGTCTTCTGATTGTCAAAATGTCGGGCTTTGAGTTTGGGCCCGATCACAGCCTTCCATCGACCCATCTGGGTCTCAGCGCGACTGCGCTTGTTGTAGCCGGTGGATTTCTGCCATGCCATCCGCCCTTTGGTCTGGATTTCTGCAATATGGCGATCGCGGACAGATGGAACCAGCACCGATTGAGGGCTGGCAACGGCAGTCTTGGGAGGTGGGATAATAATCTCCACGATCTCACCAAAGCGTGTCGCCAGAAGATCTCGGGTTGGCGTTCCATCATAGGCGCCGTCGGCAATGAACTTCTCGACGGGGCCACCGATCTGGTCCAGAAGTCCTGGTAACGCTGTCGGATCGCCGACATCATCCACGGTCAGATCGGAACAAACAATCTCACCACTGACAAGATTGAGACCAAGGTGCAGTTTGCGCCATCTTTTGCGTTTGGCCTTGGTTTTATGCTTGTTTTCCAGCCACTCGCCCTCGCCGAAGACCTTCAAGCCGGTGCTGTCGACAACCAGATGGACCGGACCTGATGTTGTGGCTCGGGACTTTGTCGACGGCAACGCCAGCCCTTTGCTCCGGCGAGACAGGGTGGAGAAGTCAGGCACGGCAATATCGAACCCCATCAGCGCCGCGACACTGCGCATCAAGCCTTGGGTCTGGCGTAGCGCCAGCCCGTAGACGACGCGCAGGGTCAAGCACAACGTAATCGCCAGATCCGAGTATTTCGGCTGACCACCCCGCGATGTCCGCCTCCGCGCCGTCCATAAAGACAGGGCCTCATCCTTCACCCAGATGGTCAAATCACCACGTTGACGCAGGCTTTCATTATATGCCGGCCAATTCGTCACTTGATATTTCTGCTTGGCAATCTTGTCCCGCCGATCGGCATTGAACTTGTGCGGCATCGTCGAAATCCACATCAGGAGACTGAAAACTTGAGACTGAAAACCACCGCTCAATATCAGTCGACGGGTGATCCACGCAACAACGCCCATCCGATCGTGGTGCCTGAACACGAGCGACGCGTGAGGAATATTCACCGCAGAAACATTTCCTTCCGTCGGCAGTTCCTGCAATGCGCCACCCCGGAGCTTCGGATCGTCGGCCAAGAACTCCAGAATGACGAGAATGCCGTGCTCGGTCATGGTCTGCCAACGCCAGTTGACCTTATTGCCCTTGTCATTTTGCGCACGCTCGAAACCCATTTTCTTGAGGTTCTGCTCGAGTGTCCGGTATGCCTCTGTGTCGGCGAGGATCGACAGATCGACGACGACATCGATATCGCCGGTTCCTGCATGAGGCGGGACGTCAGGCGGCCGCTTGGTGACGATGTAGCGCGGCGCCAGCCCACCGACCAGAAGGACGGAGTCACGCCAGGGGCCGAGCCCGCTGAAAAACGTAACCAGGACGCGCTCACAGTCGCGGGTGACATCGGCACTGTATTCGGTGAGTATCTGGGGCTTTGTCATTCGGGTCCCGCGAATTTTGTCAGCCGAAGATGGTCGGCCAGTTCCTTTGAGCGACCGCTGCCAAGCTGCAGGAGGTCGAGATAGGTTTGAAGTGGATCTGTGACCCAGACATGACCGACCCGTTGACGAAACAGAAAGTCGTGGCGTGGATTAGAGTATATAACTCCCAGATTCCAGCCCTCTTTGACAGCCTTTGCTCCCAGTTTTCGAAGTAGGCTTTCGCCGCCGTGATCGATACGGCAATGGATTTGAGATATTTTCGAGAGGTGCGGTGCATGGATCTGCCCGGCCATGAGCCCGGAAATTTCGTAGCGAACTCCCGTCTCATCGCAGATGCGGTCAATCTCATGGATCGCCTCATCGATATTGGCCATCCGCATATAGTAAGAGCGGAGCGGCTTCGGCTTGATCGAAGCGACATAGGAAGACCACTCGTCAAGCAGCGCGCGGGGGTTGGAGAGTATCCTTTCCTTCGATGGACCGGCACCCTTGGAGTTCACCCATTCGCGGCGCTCTAGTTCGATAAGAACCTGGGATGCAGTTGTCGGAGATACGGATGCCCGCTCGGCCAGTTCATGCACACCGAACCATTGGTCCTTAAATGTCCAGACGGCATGGAGGGCCTGTGCGCGACTCCCAACGAACAGATTGTTGAGCGATCGAGCCTGCTGCTTCGAGGCTGGCTTTTCGACGAGAACAAAGAGATTGTCGGCCGAAAGATAGAGACTGCCGCTACGATCGAAATAACCGATCTTCTCCTCGCGCAGGAGTGCACGTGCACCTGGGGAAATGGTATCGGCCATCAATAGGGGGAGAACTCTGGAATTGCCGGGCGGCATGGCGGCAATGTATTTTTTCAGCTGCCAGATCGCTTCCCTGACGTCTCTTGGAAAAGCCGATCTTTTGACCTCGACAACAAGTTTGAGAATCGCATCAAAAAATCGCGCGTCTATAACGAAATCTGCGTAAGATTTTCCCATCTGCGCCTCAAACATGGGCTCGGACGTGATTTCCCCGCCGGCCTCCATGAGGCTGGCCGTCAACTCACTCAACATATCGAAAGCTATAGGCTCTTCCATCGATATTCCCTGCGCAGCAAATATAGCCTTTATGCAGCATATCCGCGAAAATGTCGATATGTACTGCGCAGCAAACAAACAAAAACTACTGTGCAAGCTCTGGCTTGCCGCGGCAAAAGCGTTCGCGCCTTCTCATCGACGACGTTCATCCGTTGATTGGCAATTGCTCCCGCTATAGGTTCGTTTCGCGCGTGAATATGCCGCAAAGACTAAAGAGGAACTGAGATGGCGACCGGTACTATTAAATTTTTCAACGATGATAAGGGGTTTGGCTTCATCACGCCAGAAAATGGAGGAGCGGACGTATTCGTTCACGTGTCTGCTTTGCAGCGAGGCGGCTCGCTCAGAGAAGGTGACAAGGTCAGCTTCGAGGTAGGCCAGGACCGCAAGACCGGGAAGTCGAAGGCCGAGAACGTCAGCGTGCTCTGACCGCGGGTGCCGCGTGACAGCCTGACCAAGAAATTCGGGCAGGCTAGTCGCGTCCGAGATTTGCGAGCTCAGTGAAAATTCCGGCTCTTCACCTTGAGCGTATCGATATGCAGGTCGGGGGTTTATCCCGAGCCGGAGACTATGCCGATGAAGCTGCCTAAGCCACGGAATTTCAGGTAAAAACGGCCGTCCGCGCTCGGCATAGTATTGTGCACTCTTGCAACAAATCAGAGGAGCGCAAGATGACAGTCGCCTTTGATCTGTTGTCTAATAGCGTTCCGTTAGTCAATGTGTTTTGAGCACGCGATATCGGCACCGTACGGGGGAACGCGCAAGGCGGCGTAAAGTTAAATGATTGATCGGGCTTCAGCGCTGATATTTTCTTCAGAGCTATCCGATGCTGGGAGCAACGTTGTCTCCGCGGTCGACATATGGTCGCCGCACAATGGGTCTTCGCAGGGTGGATCTTCCTATGTTTAGCGCGCAGTCTCTCAAAGAGTTGCAGCGATCGTTAACGGAATAATCCAACCCACGTCCGCAGCACGGACGCTCAGTGCATCAAATCAAGTTCGACGCGCTGAGGTGAGAAGGCTGGTTCTTTCGCTTATGCGGTAGCGCCAGCCAATGCGTTGAACACTTCTCCTGTTTTGAGCATGCTGTGCATGATGACCGCAAGCTTTCGCGCGACCGCCACTGCGGCGCGCTTGAAGCCCAATCGCTCACGCAGTTTAAGCCCCCAGTTTTTGAGACTGCTCTCAGTCCTGGCACTGGTTCTCGTGAGGAGCACTGTCGCCGCCTCGTAAAGTAATCCCCGTAAATGGTTGTCACCTCGTCGCGAGATATGGCCATCATAGTCAACCTCGCCCGACTGATAACGCCGCGTTGTCAGCCCGAGCCAAGCGCCGACCGAGCGTGACGTTCTGAAGTTGTCTGGATCTTCAATCGCTGCGACATAGGAGACGGCGGTGACGGCGCCAATCCCCGGAATCGTCATCAAAAGCTTCGCCTCCTGGCTCTCCCGCGCCGCTGCGAGCAATTGGCGATCAAGATCGGCCGCGCGCTTGCGTATGTCGCGCCATGCTTCAAGTAGAGGCAATATGATCCTGGCCAGGCTGTCATTGCCATCCAGGAGTTCCCTCACATTGCCATCAAATACCCGACCTGTTCCTTTAGGGATGATAAGACCGAACGTCTTCATCAGGCCGCGGATCTGGTTGCTGAGTTGGGTTGCGATGCTCAATAGCTGATTGCGAGCCGCCACCAGCGCGCGCGTCAGCATGCTATCGAACGCCTTTACCCGGACCGCCTTGTAGAAGCCGGCTTCGGCCAACTGGGCCAAGCCATCCGCGTCATTGGCGTCGGTCTTGTTGAGCGTCTCGTCCAATACCTTTTGCGCGTGCCGCGCTTCGATGCAGATTGCTGGAACCCCTTCAGCCGTTAGCGCATGATAGAACCATGTCGACAACGGTCCTGTCTCGAATACAACGCGCTTGGCGTGCGGGGCGTGTTTGCGGATCATCTGTGCCAAAAGCTTTGGATCGGAAGGAAACTTGCCCCGCCAGATCCGCTTCCCATCTTGTCGGATCGAGATCGCGGTCTCTTTTAATGAAACGTCCAGTCCGATATATTCGACCATGGTTGCCTCCAATGATGTTTGGGCCTGGTTCCAATCGTGAGCCCGTATTTCCATCCTATCGGGGGCAACCACCCTCGCCAGCGCTCCTTTGTAAAATGGCCTGGGACAATCGCGCCGCGATTACCCCATGTTTAGCAGCCAGCTATGGCAGCGGTTTAATGGGTGGATTTTTCGAGACCACATTGATCGGTACATTGCCGGGATGCAACGCGCTGGCTATCGCCCGCAATATATTTGCCGAGCTGTACGGACGGTCGAGAAATTCATTACCGTTGCGTCATGCATACTTGTGCAGCGGAACGCGTGTCAATGTTGACAGGCCGCTACGAGGACACAGCGAACCCTTCAGTTCTCAGGAATCGGGGAGACCCAGCCAGGGTTCAAGTTGTTCGAAGCCGGCTTACCCTTTCAATTGGTCCTTAATTCCTCTCTAGCCCTGACACCGGTGCTCGCTTTGGGTTGCCTTTAGGCTCGCCAAAAATTCCTTCCAGTTCGCGTCATGCTTCGCGGCCGCGTCATCTTGCGCCCAAAGCTTGACGTTTTTGGCTGCGGCCTCGTCCTGGTATGTTTCCGATATATCGTTATGCAATGCCAGAACGAGCGTTTCGACGTCATGGGCGGAGAGGACTTCGGTCTCCGATGGTTTTGCCGGATTTGCGAACGACAGCGAGTTGGGAAGCAGCCAATGTGTGCCAATCCCGCCGTCCCTGAAAACGCGAGGCATGGCGATCTCGTGTATGCTGATCTCGGAACTATGATCGCAGTAAAGCCTCTCGATTGCCGCGCGAAGTTCCGTCTCCAGTCCCAGGCCCAGCTGGCCTCCGGCGCCGAGCACTGAGCCGAAACCGAAGCTCTCGCTATAGCGGCCGGCCGAGGCCGAAACATCGGCGATGACGACGTGCAGCGGCGGCAGGGCCTGCGGTTCTTGCGGAGCCGATCGGAACGCGTCGCGGATGGAATAGTAGAGCGTCATGGCGCCACGGTTTTCGACCGCTCCGCCATCAGTCACCCAGTATCGCATCCTTGCTTCTCCTGATGCTTCGATGTCGATTGCGGCATCGGGAAAGACGGGCGGAAAATTTGCGCTCAATGCTGCAGCACGCGCGATCGATATATCCGCGTTGTCGAGCGTTACGAGCTGCATATGCAGCGATCCGTCGTCCGGTGGAGACGCCGGCGCGGCAAGATTGGTCAACACCAACCGCCCGCCCGCCTGGCCGGCATCCAGGAACTGGCGGCAGCGCGTAGCCCTCTCGGGTAGCGAAAGGTTGTGATTGGCTTGGCAGGGCTGACCGTTATTGGAAAAAGACCCAACGATCGCGGTGTTGAGCATGAGGCCGAAGGACGGCGCTTCCATTGTTCCGGTGCCCATGTGGCAGACGAAGGATTCGGCGAGTATCGCGCCCAGTCTCGACCGTGCGGGGATCCAGCCCGTTACGTCTTCATCCGGCCTTTGAGCTTCATGGCAGGCTGAGGACGCCCAGCGCCAGCGCCCGAAAGCGAAGCGCATGTCGCTTGCTCCATCAATCACTTGTTCGATGAAGGGCAGCGCCATGGCTTGCGAGAAATCGCCCCATGCCTTGACATCCATAGTGTCGCGCGGCCGGCGAAGCTCTTTCTCGTGAAGCGCAAAATAGCCGAGCGCGGCGCTGCCACCTGACACACCGCTGACGAGGACGACGTTGCAGATCTGGTCGTGTTCGGCCAGCCCCCGCAGCAGCGAGGCGGTATAGATCGCCGCACGTGTGCCGCCGCCGGAGGCGACGACGGCAATTCTCGGCATGGTGGGCTGCAGCGGCCCGCAGCCGCCGTTGGGTTGGTTGCTTTCGAACAATAGCGCTGCCGGCTGCTTGTTCACGTGCCGCTCGAAGCGGATAGCAAGTTCCGGCGGCTGGATCGCCCGCAGGAAGCTGAAGACGGCGGGACCGCCGATCAGGCCATAGGCCAGGGCGCCGACGAGGGCGGGATAGACGAGCGTCGAACGCTGGAAGTTGCGCAGGCTTGCAAGCAGGTCTCCCGTTGGAGCCTGTCCGGCGGGCAGGCGCTCCAGCTGCGTACGAAACTGCGCGAGCATTTCCGCCGGCGTCATGAACTGGATCGCCCTGTTCGATGCGGCTTTGGTCTGCCGCTGATACGGATCCTCGTAGCGGCCCTCGATCTTCAAACGCCCCGCGCCATGCAGCGCGATCGTCCGGCCCCGGTTGCGGACGGTGCTCAAGGTCTCGCTGCCTTCATAGTCGTAAGCGATTTCGACCGGCGTGATCGATAGGTGCTGCTTGTCGATGAGGCGCATCAGCCGGCGCGCGACGAAGTGATCGCACCAGAAGCCGTAGTACCAGGCGACGGCATAGGCGAATACGATATAGCGCATGATCGTCGTGTTGCCGTAGCCTCTAGAGCCGGCGTTGAAGAGATAGGTGATGTAATGGACGTCGGCGAGGCGCAGCACCGCAACGACGATGACGAGAACGCTGATGACCCGCTGCGGGCCGATGAAGAAGAGGCGCCCGACCGTCTTCAGGATTTCCATCAACCGGTCGAACAGGATGCCGAGGAAAAGGACAATCCATGCGACAAGGGCGGTCACGCCGAATGCGTACCAGAGATAATGGTCCGGCACGAACAGGGTAAGCAGCGATCCGGGCAGAAGCAACTCGACCGGATAGCGGATCGGGGCGATGACAAGGGCCGATACCAGCGCGGCGATCGGTCCGCGACCCATGAAATCGTATCGGTTCTTGGGCAGGAAGAGCTCTACTTTCGGCAGGCTGTCGGCAAGTCCGCCGCCTGCATTGGAGCGGAACAGGCTCGATGCGAGCAGCCAGGCCGCCGGGAGCGCAAGGACAAGTGCGCAGACGATCGCGACGCCGACATGCAGGCGGGGCCGCGCCGTCATCATGCCGTAGGTTTCCGGGCGCGAATTGACGAGGAGAAGCAGGGCAAGGGCCGCAAGGATGACGAGCTGTCCTCCCAGCAGATACTGGTTAAAGAGCGCCTGGCGGCCAGCGGCCGCATGCAGCAGGAAAAGAAGCGCAAAACCGATCGCGAGCAAGCCGAGATTGCCCCAGCGCATCTCGACGGTCGGGCCGAGCGCCATGGCAAGGGTCAGAATAGCCGCGAGCACCGGCACGAACCAGGCGTAACCGTCGGGGGCGAGCCATCGCCAGGCGATGTGCCGCCCCTTCGGCAGCGGCTGGTTCAGCCAGGCATCGAATTCCCGCCACCATCGAACGAAACTCCGGACGTGTTCGCCGAGCCAATTGTAGATGCTGGCTTCCCGATGGGTAGGGTGTTCGTTCATCAGCGTGTTTCCAGTCAGCTGTCGGCGAGAATGACGTCTGCCGCCTTCTCCGCGATCATGTAGACGGCGGTGGCAAGGAAGTAGCCGGGAATGCGGGGGAAAACGGAAGCATCGACGACGCGCAGGCCTTCGATGCCGTGCACCCTGAAGCGGCTGTCGAGCACGCCGCCATCCTCGCGGGGGCCGATGGCGCAGGTGCCGCAGGCATGATGGCCCCAGGCGTTTTCCGCGACATAGCGGCGAAGCGCCTCGTCGCTCTCGTTCTGCCGGCCGGGCTCCTCTTCGCTTGCGATGAGATCGTCCATCGCATCGTTGACCTTCCTGACGAAGCGGATGGCATGGACGACGGCATCGAGATCGAGGTCGTAATCGCCGGTTCCTTCGAAGAAGGAATGAAACACGACGGCAGGCAGGACCGCTGGATCGGCACTTCTCAGCCGCACCGTTCCACCCTGGTTTTCGGTATAGGCCTTCAGGATCGCCCATGTCATGTAATCCGGCTTGCGGATGCGCGCGGAATAACGAGGAAAATAGCCGCGGAAATCGGCCAGCAGCGAAAAGCAATGCAGGTCCGGTTCCGGCAGCGTGTCGCGGGATTTGAGCGTCAGGGAAAACATGACGCCGTTGCTCGTATAGTTGCCGATGCGGAATCTGCGCCACCGCCGGTAATGGACATCGCGGGTCGTATAGGTCACGCCCTTGAGGGCCGACCAGGGTTCTTTCATCCGGCTGACGACGCCGACCTCGTAGCGGTCCTGCAGGTTCCGTCCGATACCAGGAAGAGCCTCGACGACGGGAATCCCGTGCTCGTCGAGATGGCCGGGATCGCCGATGCCGGAGAGCATCAGAAGCTGCGGCGAGGCGAAGGCGCCGCCGGCAAGGATGATCTCGCGGCCGGCCTGAATGATCTCCTCGCGCCCCTCCCCGTCGATGCAGCGAACCGCCACCGCCCGCTTGCCGTCGAATTCGATGCGCGTGACGGTGGTGTTGAGGCGAAGCGTCAGGCGGTCGGGGTGCCGCTTGATCACGTCGAGCAGCCGCTCGCGCGGCCCGTGCCTGGTGTGGCGGCGCGTCGAAAGCGGTGTGACGCGCACGCCGCAGGCGCCGACGTTCCAGTTGCGGTGGTCGTTCGGGTCGATCTCGGTCGTCTCCCAGTCGGAGCCCCGCTTGCCGAAGGCGTCGGCCGCCGCGCCGACGCAGCGCAGCAGCGCCCGCCACAGCGGCCAGTCGCGCAAGGCCCGCAGCGGCACGGCGCGCTCCGTGGTCATCCACCCCCACCATCCATGGCCCGTCGGATTGAGGCCCGTTGCGGCGGCAAGCCAGCGCCACAAGAAGAAGCGGTAGCGGCAGCGCTCGATGCGCTCGAAATAGCCCTGCATGTGCGGGGCCTTCCAGCTTTCGTCGCCGGTGACCGCAAAGATGTGGTTCCAGTCGCAATGATTGGGCCGCACGACGATCATCGCATGATGAGCGGTGCAGCCGCCGAGCCCGCGCACGCGCGGATACAGCACGCCGTCCTTTTCCTTGCTGTAGCGCCAGTCGCGCTCCTGCATCTCCTGATTTTCATAGTGGCGCACCCAATGGTTCTCGGCCATGCCGGGATGTTCGGAGGCGAAGGCGTGAAAGGCCGGTACGCGAGAGGCATCGGCAAGCGGCATGTCGGTGCCGTCGTCGGCTTTGGCCAGCGGATCGCCGCCGGCTTCGATGACGAGCACCGTCCGGCCCTCTTCGGCGAGCCGCGCGGCGACGACGGCGCCACCGGCGCCGCTGCCGATGACGATATAATCGTGGGTCGGCCCGTCGGACATCGTCAGAACTGCTTCAGATAGGAAATCAGGGCATTCTTGTCCGATTGCGAGAGATCGGCGCCGAATGTGTGCCCGCCATTGACCACGTAATCCGGGCATTTGCTCAAGCCCACCAGCCGGTCGACGAGTTTCGTGTCGCGCACCACCTTCTCGGCTTTGGCGAGCACTGCGGGATCTGCGAGTTCCTCCGGCGTACATTGCCCGCCGAGCTCGGAAAAGGCTCCGATCAGCGCCGGACCGGCGGCAATCAGGCGCTTGTAATTGGCGAACTTGTCCTCCTCGTCATTGTCGGGCAGCAGCTCGGTGTTGGTCAGCGCGTTGATCGGGAAACCGGCCGGGAACGGGCCGACGGTGATCGAGCCGTCCTTTTTGAAGGCCCAGCCGGCGACCTTGTTCAGCATGCCGGTGAAGGGCTTCACCTTGTCGGGCACGAAGCCCGGCGGTACGATGAGGCAGGAGGGCGCGCTCGTCCGGTAGATATAGCCCGGCACCGGCGCCTCGGTCATCTTATCCATGCGGCGCGTCTGCGGTGAGAGCATCTGGCGGATCGACCGATCGAAGACTGTAAGCCTGTTTTCGACGCAGGGCAGATAGGGATCGCCGGCATCCGCCGCGGGGCAGGCGGTGCCGCGCCCAGCGCCGTAGCCGCCGGCATTGTCCTGATTGTAGTAGTCGGTTCCGTGATAGCTCTCCTCGTGGCCGACCGAATTGTTGAGCAGGAAAGGCGCAGTCGACCAGAGGCTGACGAGTGAAGGCGGCCTCAGATAGCCGCGCCCGTTGCCGGCCGCCTGCAGCGGCGTTGCCGCCCCCGAAACCGGATGATTGACCGTCACCTCATGCGGAGGCGGCAGCGCTTTGTAGGTGGAAGAGGTGAAATTGTCCCAGACGTCGCCCGAAAGCCCGTTGGTGGCGATCGCGCTGCAGGCATTGGTGCGCACGATATCCATCGGCACGCGCCGTTCCGTGGAGAGGTAATTGCTGTCGAGGAAGTCCTTTCCGTCCTCATCCTTTTCGGTGACGAGCTTGACCATGCCGCGCTTGAAGGCATCCGACTGGGCCCAGGCCCAATAGCGATCCCAGCATTCGCGATAATGAGGGCCGGCTCCGCCGCCTGCGCAGATGCCCTGATCGACGCCGAGGTCCGGCGCCGGCACCGGCTGCTTGCTCGAATGACAGGCGGCGCAGTTTTCGGCAAAAACGATCTTCCCGCGATCGACCTCGGCCGGATCGCGCGCTTGGAGCACCTGCTCTCCGACTGCCGTATCCTTCAGATGATCGGCGCGGGCCGCGACCAGGAAGAATATCGCCATGTCGGGCGTCATCGTCTCGGTGGCCTGCCAGTAGACCGAATTCTTCTGGGCGTCGGTGATGCGGATCGGCGAGATCTTCTGCCCGCCGAGGAAGGGGCGGAAATGCAGCAGCCATTCTTCGCTGAACAGGCCGATATTGAGATAGACGCGATTGAGCGCGCCGAGCGTGCCGACGGAATCGGCTCCGTCCTTCAGGACGCGCATCGAGGCGACCGTGCCGGTCGCCTTGTCGTAGAGGGAACCGAAGGCTGCGGTCTGCGGATAGTCCTGCGCCTGCTTGTTGTCTTTCTCGTCTCCCTTGATGGTTTCCTTGCCCGTCTTTGCCCCGATGCGCAACCGCTCCAGGACGTTGTAGACGGCGTTCATCGTACGAGGGTTATTCATGTAGTCGCTCGAAACCAGCGAGGTATCGAGCGAACCGGGCGGGTTCGTATGGAACAGCTGGAAAAGGAAGTTCCCTTCGTTAGGGGCCGGTTCCACGGGCGTCGCTCGCGGTTTGGTGTTCCAGAAGAAAATGCGGTCGACCCAGAAATACTGGGCGCCGGGATTGGAGGAGATTTCAGGGAATTCCGGGCTCTCGACGTTCTTCGGCGGATTGATCGGACTGGGGCCGACATGGCAGAAGGCGCAGGACATGCCGACGCGATAGGGACGCACGAGATCCTTGTCGTTGTAGTAGGAAGGATCGGTATAATAGCGCACCGCATCCCAATGTTCGGCCGCCTTGCTGTCGAAGGCGGGATTGGGGAAGAGACGCAGGCCCATTACGCCCGTTGGCTCGCCGTAGTAGGAGCCGACCGGGACTTTCTTCTCCTCGCCCCTTACCTTGACCGTGGTGCCGCGCGAGCCGATCCGCACGCCGGGATAGCGTGCGTCCGCCTCGGTATTGCCGCCGAAGCTGTCGGCCGGGCACTCCGTCTTGCGCTGATCGATCCACAGCCCCCAATGATCGGGATCGGCGCTCTTCGGGGTTGTGAAGCAGGGTTCGTTGACGAGGCCGAGATAGCGGAAGCGGTTGTCGCGGCCATAGGCCATCGTCGGATGGGACGAGATGGTCTTCAGGAGGTCGAAGGAGCCGATTGTCGCGCGGGCGGCGAAGTCCCAGAAACGGTCGTTGCCGCCAGTCCAGACGGTCCAGGTGTTCTGTCCGCGGATCGCCGCCTTGCGGACGGCCTCCGGATCGAGCCCGGTGGCGGTTGCGACCTCCTTGATCTCGTCGGGATAATCGGCGCCGGCTGTCGGCGGCAGCAGCAGGCCCTTGTCCATTGCCGCGAAGTAAGGCTCTCCCGCCCCGGGAAATTCCTCGACCTTGCGATGGGCTTGCTTCGCCTCATCCTCGACATGGCCGAACTGGCCCGCATCCGGCTCGATCAGCCACCAGACGATGAGCGCAACCGCAGCAACGGCGATAACGGCGAGGGTGACGACGGTCGCCACGATCCAGGCGATAAACCGCATGATGCGCTGTCTGATGTTTGCCATCGATCCCTCCTGATGGTCAAAGTGTCTTGAGATACGAAAGCAGCTGCTCCTTCGCCTCCGGCGGCAAATCCGTGCCCCAGAGATGACCGCCATTGCCGTTGCCCGGCCGGCTTGTGTCGTAAAGCGTGCCGTACCGTTCCCCCGGCGTATCCGGCATGCTTACGAAGCCTGCATTCTCGGCATCCACGAGATCGTAGCCGCGGTAGAACTGCCCCGGCCGCTCGGCTGGCGCAAGAAGCAAGGCCCGCAATGTCGGGACGCTGCCGTTATGCAGGTAAGGACCGCGCAGCCACAGGCCCCCGAGGCCTGTCGCGACATAGCCGTCGGTCTTCTGGAAGTTGGTAAAACTCCAAGCGTAACTCGGCTCGTAGGCGGCGTAGCGGTCGCGGGCCGCGGGCGTCCACATGTCGAGGCGATGGCGGTCGGTGCCGAGCTCGACGATCGAGATCGGCGTCCGGTAACGGGGCCCTTTGGCGTCATGGCAGACGGCGCATTGCGCGATATAGATCCCACGGCCGGCGTCGACCGCCGCCGCATCGACATGATAGGGATCGCCTGCCGGCCTGAGAGGAGAAAACGGCGAGGGCGGCGGCCCCTGCAGGCGGATGAAATCCATAATGCGGCGAAGGCCCTCTTCGCTTCCCCCATAAGATTTGTAGGTCATCCCGTCGCCGATCGCACCCGAGACCACCGTCTCGTAGAGATCGGTTTGCAATCCGTCCCAGTGGAGCGAGAAGCGGCGCGTATTGGTGGTGGCGAGACCGGCAAGCGACCACAGGGGCATCATGTCGGAATTGCCGATCGTGTGGTCGTCGGCAAGACGGAGGTTCTGGAACTTGACCGGGTTGAAGGGATCGATCCGGCCCGGGCCCCAGTCCGGCCGATCCTTCATCCAGGCGAAGCGCCCCCCCTGCTCCTGGAGGGCCGCCCGGGTCGCCGGCACCAGCACGAAGCGATAGAGCGCCCATTCCCAGACCGGCATGTCGTAGACCTTGCCGATCTCCGCCATCACCCGGTCGGCGGTAAACCGCGGATCGGCTCCGACATCGATGAGGAAACGGATATAGGCCTGCGGATTGACCCTCGTTCCCGGGCCTGCTTCGACCAGCCGCGCCGGCTCGTCGGCACGCAGCCGGTAGCTGCCCTGGTGGCAGAAGGCGCAGTTCGGCGCGACGCGCCCTATGACGCCGAGCGTCTTGACCGAGAGGCCGACAGGAACCTCGTCGCCGGCGCGCCAGTAGAGGCCGAAGGCGCCGTAGCCGTCCGCGTTTGCCGGCAGATGTTCGGGAAAGAGCTGCGGCAGGACCCGCCAGATCCAGTAGGGAATTCCCTGCGCCTCTTCATTGCCGATCGAACCGTGGTTGAACACTTCAGCCAGATCGTTCGTCTTCGGCTGGGCGACCGGCCGGAAAAGCAGGAAGAACAACGCGAAAGCGCCGACGACGAGCAGCACCAGAACGGCTAAAAGCCATTTCCAGAAGACGCGCCTCATGCCTGTCTCGCCTTCGGCGATATTCTGTTCGAGCCGCAGGATGCGCAGGAGACAGAAAAGCGTCGCAATGCCGACCGACCCGTCGAGGAAGACACCGGCGAGGTAGCCGAGCGGCTGGTCGTAGACGAAGACGGCGAGAAAGAAGAAAACCGTGCCGAGCGTGCGGGAGGGAAAGACCGCAAGCCAGGCGAAAACGCGGTAGCGGTCGATATCGAGCGTCGCCGGAATATAGAAGATCGACAGGATCCCGAGCAGCAGGCCTGCAAATCTCGGCCAGATCAGCTGGTTCACGCTAATGCCGAAGAGGCCGAGGATCCACTCCGGACAGAAGATGAGCGGCAGGACGAAGGCGAAGTTCAGCAGGATGCCGATCCAGACGAGGACTGCATGCCGTGCCTTCCATTTGCTGAGCGATCGCGACTGGGTCATAGCGTCTTCATATATTCGACGAGGGCGTCTTTTGCCGCGTCCGGCAGGTCCGTGCCGTAGCGATATCCTTCATGGCCGGCATTGCCGTTGCCGGGCCGCGCCGTGTCGTAGCGAAAGAGATCGCCGCCGGCAGACTGGTCCGACCGATAACCCACCCTGGCGAGATCGAACTCGTCGCTGCCGCGGAACCAGACAGGCGGCCGCTTGGCGCTCGACTCGAGCAGATCGCGCAGGGTCGGCACCGAGCCATTGTGCAGATAGGGTGAGCGCGCCCAGATGCCGTCGAGCGGGTGATTGGCATAGCCGTCGGTCTTGTGGAAGCGGCTGAAGCGCCAGGGATAGCCGGCATAGAGCAGGTTCTGCTCGGCGGCGAAATTTTCCGTATAAGAGGTCCAGCGTCCCGCATCAGTGCCGATATCGGCGAGTGGAACCGTCTTGCCGAGGCGCGTGAAACGCTGCCTGTCGTAGCTGTAGCCGTTCGCATCCTTGAAGCCGTGGCAATCGGCGCAATAGTGCATGAACAGCGTCTTGCCCTCTGCCGCCTTCGCCTGATCGATCTTGGCGGCGACGGGGAACGGCGGCGAAGGCAGATCCCACATCCAGTCCTCGATACGCGCGATCGATGCCCGGTCGACCGTCACGGGCGTGACGCCGGCGCCAAGTGCGGCGCTCAGGTTTCGTTCGGCCACGGAATCATTGTTGCCGTCCCAATGGAGGTTCATGCCCTCGCGCGGGCGCTGGCGCCAGATGGCGGGGTAGTCGGAAGAGCCGTTCAGCGCCGCGCCGCTGATATGCGCCTCGTCCATCGGAAAGTTGAACTGTAGCGCCTTATAGGGATTGAACGTATCCACGCGGCCCGGCCCCCATTCCTCCTGCCGCTTGACGAAATCGAGTTGGGTGCCGAGATCGAGGAAGGCGTTCTTGACCCTGGGAAAGACCACGTAGCGGTAGACCAGCCGCTCGAAGACATTGAGATCGCCGCCGACCTTGGGGCCGTCGATCGTCGCAATCAGCGCATCCGCGGTAAAGCCGGGATCGCGGCCGACATCGATGAAGAAGCGAATGAATTCCTGCAGGCGCAGATTATTGGAAGGTGCGCCGGGGATGAGATGGCGAACCGGATCGCCGGGAAGATGATATGTGCCGACATGGCAGACGGAACAGTTGAGCCAGACCCGCTCGACGCCTGAGACCACGCGGCGTGACACCCCGATCGGAAGGTCGTCGCCGGGCTTTTCGTAGAGGAAGCCGAAACGGCTCCAGCCTTCCGGCCCGAGCTTGTCGGCATACATGACCGGCAAGGCCTTGAAGACCCAGTAGGGCGGTCCCGTCGCCGTCTCGCTGCCGATAGAGCCGTGCATGAAATGCTCGTTCTGGCTTTTGAAAGCGACGACATACTGGTTGACGAAAACCAGATAGTAGACGACTGCGAGCAACAGCAGCACGACGATCGCCAGCCACCAGCGGCGGTGGCGGGCGACTGCGATCTCGACGGGCGTTTTGCGGTCGTTGTCGCTGCTCATGAGTCCACTCCGAATGCGCGGGCGATGGCGCGTCTCAATGGAAGGTCGGCGGCTCGAAAACCGACATGACCTGCTTGATCATCTTGTCGTAGCGATCCTCGAAGCTCGTTCCGTCAAATCGGCTGAGGTCATAACAGCCGAGCGGGTTTTCGAGATCGTTGAGCAGACACTTGTTGCAGTAGGTGCATTCCTTTTCCGGACCGTTTGCCTTGGCGAGGATCTCCGGCAGATCGTTGTTGGCGATCAGCGGGCGGGCCATGGTGACGCCATCGCAGGCTTTCGAACGGATGGCCTCGGCGATCCTGTCGGCATGCTGGAAGCCGCCGGTACAGAGCACCTTGATATCGGGGTCGATCTTGCCGATCGCTTCAGAAACGGCGCGTGCATAATCGAGATTGATGCCCTCGATGACCTTGCCCCTGCGCCAGCGCCAGAGCGCCTGGAAGGCGCGCGCCAGCAAAGGATTGGAAAAGATCGCATAGTTCATCGGCGCCCGCGTACCCTGCGAGAGCATGCCGTCATACCAGCGGTGAAGGTCGTTCAGCGGAAGGTCGCCGGCCGGATTGCGCGGATGCGGAAAGGTCGATCCGCTTGAAACATGAAAGGAATCGACACCCTTGCCGCCATCGAGCAGCATCGTGCAGATCTTGACGGTTTCGTCGAGCGTGTTGCCTTTCCTGATCCAGGGATAGAGCCAGTCATTGTGGTCGACGCCGTTGATCTTCATCTGCAGGTGAAAGTCGTGCCCGACCTCGCGCCGGATCGCCCTGACGATCTCGAGCACGAAACGCGCCCTGCCCTCCCAGCCGCCGCCATATTCGTCGGTCCGGTCGTTGATGCCGGAGCTCAGGAATTGTGTCAGCAGATAGCCGTTGGCGCCGTGAAGCTCGACACCGTCGAGCCCCGCCTCCCGCGCGCGCCGCGCCCCTTGTGCGAACTGTTCCACCACTTCGGTGATTTCGGGTTTCGTCATCGCCTGGGCGAGCAGCCCGTGGAAGTAATCGCTTTTGCTGGTCGAACTCAGGCCCTTGCTGAACAGGTTCTCGACGCCACCCATGTCCTGCTGGCGGCCGGAATGGCTGAGCTGCATGATGAACCGACAGTCATGGGCATGGACGCGGCGGCCTACTTCCCGCCAAAAGGGGATCTTGTCGTCATCGTCGATCATCGCGTAACGCACGAGGATCCGGCCGCGCACTGAGACCGGCGTGAAGGAGGAAATGATGCAGCCAATGCCGCCGCGCGCGAATTTTTCCTCCCAGTTCAGCCGGGCGTTGCCGCCGTGACCATTATAGTCATCGAACTGACCGGATATACTGGATCGGAAAAGACGGTTCTTCACCGTCAGCGATCGAAACTTCAACTCTTCGAAAATGAGCGCCGTATTATCGGCGTGGATATATTGACTGTTCGGATGCATGTAGGCCTATCCGGATGACGTGCCGAAGCAACGGAAGAGGAAAGAAGAAGCCGAGATGCAATGCTGAGTTATAACTATCTGGTGTGTCTGGTGATAATGCAATTTAATGTAGATTGCAAATGAATTTCTTGAGCGGGACTCTACTGATGCCCACCATGCGGACAGACACCGTTACTGCTCCCCAGTTATTCCAATGCATCGTCGGGAATCGTTTGCAACACAGCAAACATGCCGCCTTGGGTCGACGTCCGCGTCTTGTGGCGACCTATTGGGAAGAGAGTGTCTTCATCCTGGTCCACAGCACCCAGAACCAGCGATCAGCAGGTGATCGGTTAAGGCGTGGGACCGGCTTGAGAATTGTGCCCTAATCGCCTCCAGGCCCAGACGGTACCAACCAACCCACTAGGTTCCTGTTGGCGACAGTTCACAAGCTTAGCGGGCCGCACCAAGCAGAGGTCGTTCCAGTTTGCTCGTTGCAAAAACCTTTGCAACCAACATTTCAACTCCCTACACATCGCCGGTATCAGCCGCTCAAAATGGAAAGCTGGGCCTTCAGTCGCGGCGAAGGCTTTCGCCGAGATCACGACCTTTTAGAAGTTAGGATAGTTCGCAGAATAACCGCTACACGTTTCTTGGGGTGATTGTGTAGTTCCACTCTGGATGGAAAGCGTCACCGGTGATGTGGAGTTTTGCCATCTGGGCATCGGAGACCTTGACGCCTTTGTGGTAGGTGCGGGTGTCGAGGGCACATTCGACCTTGAGGCCGGTCTTTGTCGTGGTGGCACCGATCAGTTCGACCACGGCCAGGCGACTTTCGAGCGGGCGACCGCGCCAGTTCTGAGTAATATGGCAGAACAGGCGGTGCTCGATCTTGTTCCACTTCGAGGTACCGGGCGGATAATGGTGGACGTGAAGGATCAAGTCGGTCTCGTCGGCCAGTTTCTGCAATTCCAACTTCCAGTCATGATCACCGACAAGCTCCGGTCCTATGACGCCGCCAGGCGCGACCTCATGCCCGGTGTCGAACACCGGTCGCACAAAGGCCTCAATAATCGAGCGGAAAATTCGCACCAGCCGACCCGACGACGCGAAAGGACCATGAAACGCTTCAAGTCGGCACGCCAGCTTCAGCGGTTCGTTTCCATCCATGATCCGATTGCCAACCTGTTCCACTTTCCCCGCAATACGCTGTCATCGGCTCAACATCGAGACCTGCGTAACGCCGCCATGCAAATCTGGAACAAAATCGCGTGTGTCGCCGCAGCCTGACAGCCGTCCCGGCCAGCTATCGCTGCATCAATCCGCTGATAACTTTACTGTGCCCATTCAAGTGTGGTTCCTGATTCAGGTCAATAGGTTTTCACCGAAACGACCTACGGTCAACGACAATACAGTCGCTACGATAGCAGATTTTTATGCTGTCGTCGTCTCGCGAGACGGCTTCGGCAGTAACCGATTCCTGTGAATTCCCCTGCCTCTCCCGAGACTCTTGCGAAATTCTGCGCTAACCTTTCATTAACGTCTGATAGGACAAGGCGCATGAACACGATCAGCACCGACCAACTGGAACCCAACCGCTTCTACTGGGCTCGCCGTCTGCCGGCAAAAGGTACGTCGATCTCCGAGCGTGATATCGAGGTTGTCCAGATCTCGACGGTGTTCGGCGCAGCCTGCGAGTTCTGGACGGTCGCGGTGGTGGGCAGCGACGAACGTTTCGATCTCTCCGCCTTCGAATTCTTTCAGAAGGTCCCCTCCCCGCCGATCGCCGAGGGTCGCCGCCCGAATTTGGTACGTGGGGCAGATTCGGTGGCGGCGTTTCGGCGCCGGGCATAGAAAGTGTGCATAACCGTACGCTTTGAGAACAGTTTGTCGGCTTGGGGGATTCCCTGAACGGGGCAAATCATGATTCGATTCTGCCATGAAGAAACGGCTTCCCTCCCCCGAGCATGCCGACACGCTTTCGCTGAATGCGTTGCGCGGATTGGTGACGGGTCTGCTGGAGCGGGCGCAGCAGGCGGAAGCTCGGCTCGGGAAGCTTGAGGCCGAGACCATCCAGCTGCGCGAAGAAACCGCCGCCCTTCGCCTGGAAAATACCCGGCTGAAACTCGAGAACCAGCTGCTGCGCGATGAGATCGCCCGGCTGAAGAATCTGCCACCGCGGCCGCCGTTTCGATCGTCCGGCATGGAAAAGGCAACCGACACGAAGCCTGACGAGAAGCCGGGCGCCAAGAAGAAGCCACGGGGTCCAAAACTGGATGTGAAGCGGGTGAGCCGGCGGCAAGTCTTGCGCGCCGATGTTCCCAGCGGCTCGCGCTTCAAGGGATACAAAAGCGTCTACGTCCGCGACCTTATCCTCAAGGCCGAGCTCGTGCATTATCGCCGCGAATGCTGGGTGACGCCGGATGGAAAGACGGTGCTCGCGCCGTTGCCAGTGGGGATCACAGGCGGTTACGGGGCAAACCTCAAGCGGCTGTGCCTGATGCTCCACGCGCAAGGACAGGTGACGATGGCGCGGCTGACGACATTGCTGAACGATATCGGTCTGGACATCTCCAAGCGTCAGATCGTGCGGCTTCTGACCAAGGATCTGGATGGCTTTGTCGCTGAAGATGCGGCGGTGCTGCATGCTGGCCTGGTGTCGTCGGCCTACGTGACGGTCGATGATACCGGCGCCCGCCATGCCCATGCCAACTTCCACACGACCCATATCGGCGGCGAGCATTTTACCATTTTCCGCACCACGAAATCAAAATCACGGCTGAACTTCCTGTCGCTGCTGCGTGGCAGTTATCTGGACTACGTGTTGAACGATGCGGCTATCGACTATCTGGAGGAACGCCATGGCGGTCCAGCATTGGCCGCCGGACTGCGGACTGTTGAACTGCAACACTTCTGCAACCAGGTACCGTTCATGGAGCATCTGGGCGGCAAGGGTATCGACATCTTCGACCGGCAGGACATTGGTACGCTTGCAGAGGCCGGCCTTTGGGGCTCGATCCGTCATCATGGTCTGGTGGGTGACATGGTGATCGTGTCCGACGACGCCGGCCAGTTCCGCGTCGGCAACCACGCGCTATGCTGGGTCCACGGCGAGCGTCTTCTGCAAAAGCTGATGCCGGCGACTGCGAAGGAGGAGCGCTGGGTCGCTGTCGTGCGCGATCTCGTCTGGCGTTTCTACAAGGCGTTGAAAGCCTATCAGCTGAACCCTTCCCCTCAGTCCGCTCCCGCGTTCCGAAAACGGTTCGATAGGATCTTTAGCCTGCGCACCGGCTATGGGGCACTCGACAAGTTGCTTGAGCGGCTGCATCGCCGTAAAAACGAGCTGCTAAAGGTGCTCGATTACCCGCAAACACCGTTGCACACCAATGCGTCAGAGAATGACCTGCGGACGTTCGTCACCAAACGAAAGATCTCCGGCGGCACCATGAGCCGCGATGGTCGTGTTGCCCGCGACACCATGCTTGGTCTCTTGAAGACCTGCCAGAAACTCAAGCTTTCCTTTTATCACTATCTTGGGGACCGGCTTGGCCTCGGCGGCGAAGCCATCCCGCAATTGGCAGGCCTTATCGCGGCGAAAGCCTGAACGCCGCTACCGCGTGCCGGGCTTCGTAAATGGCAGCACGCGCCCGTCCTTGGACGCCACCCCATCCAGAGCATGCCGACCGGTCAGCCTGACAAGCGTCGGTGAGACGTTCCAGTGCCTCTCGTCGTCGGTATGGATCGTGACGGTCTTGCGATTGCGGCGAATGACGATACCCGTAATCGTTCGGCCGTCGGGTGCCTCGAACATCACGGCACTGCCGATCTTGATCTGCTGCAATGCTTGATCTGTCTTTTGCCGATGCAGAAGATGAAGCCGTTCGACGATACGCTCGTTCAACGCCAGCAGTTCGGCCTCATCGAGCCTATCGATATCGATGTTGGTCATGGCACGGATCCATCCTTCAATGGCAGTCTTCTTCAAGGACGAAGCGGATTATGATAGAAGCTGGTCAGCGACACAATTGCCTGACAAACCGGCATCGCCACCAAATCTGCCCCACGTACCCGAATTTGACGATTGTTTCCGCCGGATCGCGGCAGTTAGGCCATTGAATCATAGGCGACTAGGGCGCCTAACGGCATTTAAACAGACATTTGCTTCCGCAACCAACCATGAACCACAGCCGGCGTTTTAACCATCGATAACCAACGTTTATCGATGGTAGATTGATTTCAGGGCGCAAATCACCGACAATCGGGGCAAATCACGGTCCTAGAGGCCACCGAAACCCGCGATTTTGGAGCGCCCGTGGCCCAACCCAAGACATCACTGACCGCCGTCGAGCGCCGCGCCGAAGAACTCGACACCATTGCCGCCGTGCTGCCGATGGAGCGCCGCGACGAACTCGCCGAACTGCTCACCGACCACGACGTCGAAACGCTGCGCCATCTCGTCAACCAGGGCATGGGCGACAACACATTGCGCGCCCTGACCTCGGATCTGACCTATCTCGAAGCTTGGGGACTAGCGGCGACTGGAAAGTCGCTGCCCTGGCCGGCGCCAGAAGCCCTGCTGCTCAAATTCGTCGCCCATCATCTCTGGGACCCGCAACACCGCGAGACCGATTCGGATCATGGCATGCCGGCCGACGTCGACGAAAAGCTCCGGCAACAGGGGTTTCTGAAATCTGTCGGGCCGCATGCGCCGGCGACGGTGCGCCGGCGGCTGGCGAACTGGTCGACGCTGAGCAAGTGGCGCGGCCTCGACGGCGCCTTCACCTCCCCTGCCCTCAAATCAGCCATTCGTCTCGCCGTTCGCGCCGTCCCCCGGACGCGGCGTCGCAAGAGCGCCAAGGCCGTCACCGGCGATGTGCTGGCAAAACTGCTGGCGACCTGCGCGACCGACAGTCTGCGCGATCTCCGGGACCGGGCGATCCTGATGGTCGCCTTTGCCTCCGGCGGTCGCCGGCGCAGCGAGATCGCCGGGCTGCGCAGCGAGCAGCTAACCGTCGAGCCGCCAATCCCGGGGGACAATGGCCCTCCCCTCCCCTCTCTTGCCATCCATCTCGGCCGGACCAAAACGAGCAGCGCTGAGCAGGACGACGTCGTCTATCTGACTGGGCGGCCGGTCGAGGTGCTGAATGCCTGGATGACGGCAGCCAAGATCGACAAGGGGAGCGTGTTCCGAGCGGTCGGCCGATGGGGGACGGTTTCGCGGCGGGCGATCGATCCGCAGTCGGTCAATGCAATCATTAAGCAGCGGGCGGCGATGGCGGGGCTGGAGCCTGGGGAGTTTTCCGCGCACGGATTGCGTTCGGGATATCTGACTGAGGCTGCCATCCGCGGGATTCCGCTCCCCGAGGCGATGGAACAGTCGAGACATCGCTCGGTTCAGCAAGCCTCGAGTTATTACAACAATGCCACCCGTCGCAGCGGACGCGCTACGCGTATGCTCTGAAGGCTGCTTCCGGCTCCAGTGGTCAGAAGTGGGTTACAGCCAGGTAATTTTACTAACGCTTTCCCCGAGATGGGGCGAGCGATGAACCGAGATTAAGTTGAAGTACGTCTACGTTGCAGCGTGACCTTCACCCCTTCAGCACTCCTCGCAAAGATGGGAATTTTCGACAGCATCAGAGCAATTGCCAAGTTTGATATATCCGCGCGTCAGCCCTTCACTCCAGGGGCGCCGAATGCTTCCTTCCTGTCATAAGCTGGCGGGCGGGGGACCGTAGATTAGAAGCAAATACGTGCGCCCCTGTACCTTCGCCCGCTTGGTGTCGGTCACGTTAATCGTCCCTCAGCGGGCGCAGATGGAGCATCACGAGGGAACCTAGTACTCGCGAAACGGGGATGCTGCTGATGTCTCTAAGCTTCTGGTCTGCATCCTCTCAGCCGCATCGAAATTAAATGCGTCGATGGCGTCCTTGCGGCCGGCCGGCCGGCTCTAAGAACAGATCCGTCAAGACAATTGGGGCGATCTCGTGGGGCCTTGATCGATAAGGATGGCAAAAATCGTAATGAGGGATGTGGCGGTCGTCCTGCTTGCGCAACAGAAAGCCCAGCAAGGGATGCGGGGCGCGGGCGTCCGATAGTGACTGACAGCCTGCTGTCCGTCGGACCCAAGCGGTTCGGGAGGAGGTGAACCGCTTGAACACTCTGAGGGTAATACTGCAATGCAGAACATTGAGGTCCCGCGCTCGCACCGCGCACATGGCTTGCAAAAAAGGATAGTCCGGGCTAACCCGGCCTATCCGACCATCCAACTGCAGTCAGACTCAGGCCTGCAGGTTGTCTGCAGACATCTTGCCGGACTTGCGATCCTTTACCAGCTCATAGGTAATTTTCTGGCCGTCGTTGAGGCCGCGCATGCCGGCCCGCTCCACTGCGGAAATATGGACGAACACATCGGCGCTGCCGTCGTCCGGCTGGATGAACCCGAAGCCCTTCGTTGCGTTGAACCACTTCACCGTACCGGTCGCCATGACATCTTCCTTTGATCAATCGCATTGCCGAAGCGTGCTCGTTTGACAGTATTCTTTGCGGCAGCACTGATAGACGCTTCTTGCCGCGCGGGAAAGCCCATACTCACCGTCGAGGTTTCCCGGTATTCCCTCGCTCTCTATCGCCTCGACGATGGTGCTACTTGTTGCCTCGTTGTTTCACCCGGATGCTGATCGGACCGCCCTCGGCCTGGCGAATCTCGAACTGGTTCGTCTTGCGGATAAGATCGCTGAGTTTTCGGAAGCCGAATGTACGCGGGTCGAAATCCGGCGCCGGTTCAACAACTGCTTGCCGACGGTGCCAAGGTTGACCCAGCCGTCATCGCTATCCTCCTGGGACAGTACCTTCTTGATCAGCGGCACGGCCGATGTTGCCGGCTGCAGCGGCTTGTCGGTGGAAGCAGTATTCTGCTCGTCCTTGATCGCGCCAGGAAGCAGATTTTCGGTATAGACGAACCGCCGGCAGGCCTGGCGAAAACTTTCCGGTGTCTTCTGCTCGCCGAAGCCGAATACATCGACACCCTGCTCGCGGATCCGGGCGGCAAGCCGCGTGAAATCGCTGTCCGAGGACACTAGGCAGAAGCCGTCGAACCTCCCGCTGTGCAGCAAATCCATTGCATCGATGACCAAAGTGATATCGGAAGCATTCTTTCCCGTTGTATACGCAAATTGCTGCTGCGGGATAATCGCGTGCTTTGCGAGCACGTCCGCCCAACCCTTGGAGCGGGTGCCAGAAAAATCACCGTAGATGCGACGCACGCTCGCCTCCCCGATTTTGGCTACCTCTTCGAACAGCCCGTCGGCGATTTTAGCGGATGTATTGTCCGCATCAATCAGAACAGCGAGGCGCGGAGATCGAGTTTCAGACGGCATTGCTCTTCCTCATTTTTAAAACGGTCTCGAAGGCCAGCAGAGCACGGCTCGGACCAGGCAAGCAACTTCATTTAATTTGCCCATCGGACCGAGCGAAAACTTGCCTTGTCGGATGATGTCAGCATCCGCCAGCCGAGTTGATCTACCCTTCCCCGCTCCAGCATCCGCCGATCGCAAAACCCTGACAGCTGTCAGGGTTTTGACCAGCCGACCAACAGCCTAGGTAATCAACTATCCCGTCCTGCGATCGCTATCGCCATTCAGCCGAAGCAGCGCCATAAGCGCCGGGCCAAGTGAAAACTCGCCACGTGCCGCCTTGCGTGTCAGGTCTCGCAGATATCCGCCAGGCGAGTTGATGTGCCCTGCCCGCTCAAGGATGCAGGCGATCGCCGTGGCCGCACTTTCCGGCCCCATCACCTCGCAGGCCTCCTGATAGGCTGACGGGCTGACGCCCAGCATCGACCGGACGACCACCGCTGCACCCATCATCTCGCGCCAACTCCCGATCGTACCGCCCGGGCCATATATCGCGATCTCGGGGCAAGCCCGCATCACCATGCCAAGTGGAAAATTCCGGACTGGTTCCCGCTTCGGCCGATCATCGTCCACCGTCTTTGCGCCCTGCTCGTTTTCTGAGCTAGGTTCAAGTTCATAGATGGAGTCGGTGTTTGAATTCTGTATGTGACGCTCACTTTGGTCACCATTGGTGCTATTATTTTCGTCTTTTTGCTGCATTTCCAGGATGTTGACCGCCTCCTGCAGCAAGAGCTCCATCTCGTCCAGGATTGAATTCACATCACAGAGCGTCGGAGCGCGCGGAATCCTGCCTACGAGACCGATGTACATCGCTTCGATGTTTCCCCAGTTGCCTGACGCACCTTCCTCGATCGCGGCAGAAATGAGCTTTCGAACGTCACGCCGGCATATCGTCAAATTTTCCTTCGCCCGACGGAGGGCGAAACGATCTGCAACGACCTGTTGCGCCATCATGGCAAGCTCATCTGTTCGCATGAGCAACGGTGACAGATCAAAGCCGAATGCGCTATCGATCGCACCCGCCCTATCCTTCCGGGCGTAGCGCTTTCCATTCGCGCTGTCCTTCCGCACGATCAGTCCTGCCTCAACGAGAAGGGCCAGATGTCTGCGAAGGGTAGCGCCGGCGATACCGTGCGCCCGAAGTGTCAATTGTGTGTTGGACGGAAAAACGATGAGCTGCGCATCCTGGCGCAATTCGGTGTCCGGATGAAAGCTCAGGAGCGCGTCAAGGACGGCCAGGCTGCGATCCTGCAGGCCAAGCAGCTCCCTTGCTTCGGATGCGTCCCGAAAGACTTTCCATTTGTCCGCTGTCTTGCCCGGCTTGATCTTACTCGTTTCGATTTGCCGCTTCACCAGGGCAAGCGTCGCCGGCCGCCGCCCAAAGGGCGTCGTCACACTTCCAATCTGCATTTTCTTCACCTTCAAAAAGGCAAAAGAAACCTGCTCACCAAATTACGGTGCCAAAGACTCTTGACTGGGATTCGGGGAAATGCGATTCTCTAGTTGTCACACATTGAGAGAGGCTTCCACGACGGCAACGTTTGGGGGCCTTTTTCTTTTGCAGTTCGTCCTTTTTTCATCTCCAAACCCTGACAGCTGTCAGGGTTTCTCGTCTTCTCGCAGGCGGACAAAGCGCTCCGTTAGCGCTGGGAGCTCCGCCTCAACAAACTTCAAAAAGTCGCCCCCGAGTGAACCCTCAGCCGAAATTCGAACCTCTTTCGAGGATATCAACAGGGCGCCAAGCTTCGTTCCGCTCTTGTCTGTAATCGGGCTTGGCTCTCTCCGACCAGTCGATACTGGCTTGATGGCGTTCAATGCACGCTGAAACCTTTGATCGGACGTCTCAACCGCATCGCCCGTCCTAACCAGCGCCGCCCTTAGGGCGCCGAGCGCTCCCGTGTCGCCCGCAACCGTCTTGGCAAGATCGAGCCATCGTGGCCGCCCAATCTTCGGCGCCCGCCCAATCGCCTCGATGATATCCGCGGGAACGACCCTGTAGACATTCCGCATCCGAGCCAGTTCTGCGTCCTCGATCGAAAGCGCAGCGTAGATGTGCCGAGGCTTGATCCCCGCATCATCCATTCGCGACGCAAATAGCGCGCGCTCGATCCAGGTCAGGTCTTGGCGCCCTGCGTTTTCGATGCCTTGTGCAAGAACTAGGTCGAGGTCGGAAATCTCGACTTCGAGAGCGCGAACAGGCCTGTCAAGCTGCATGGCAGCGAGCCAGCGTCGATGACCGTAAACGATCTGATAGCGACCTGGGGACGAGGGGTGTTTGCGGACCTGGACGGGAACCTTTTGCCCCTCAGTCTCGATCGACCGCTTGAACGCCTCGAAGCTCGACGCATCATCGTCCGGCAGCCGGTCCGGATAAGGGGAAGGGTCAATGAGCGACGGATCCAACTCGCGAACCGCACCACCGCCTGACTCCACGATAGCCTTCAAGCGATCTCGCTCTGTTCGAATGTCGTCGATTGCTCGGTGAGCAGCACCGATCACACCTGCTCCGACACGATTTCCGGGAACCGGGGCAGGGTCCTGCGACGGCTGCTGTTGATCCGCAGCCTGATCACTCTCCAGCTCCGCAGAAAGCAACCCGAAACTGGCGACAATCGACTTTCGAGAGGATTTGCTCATGTCCGCCCCCAGCTCTCATTGACCAGGCGAACAATTGCCTCGTTCACAGCGTCTACCGCCTCGCGAGCACGCTTGTGAGTATCGCGCCCAATCTGCCCCAATTCGAGCTCGTATACCGAACGTTTTGCCAAGCCGGCTGCCTCAACGGCGGTGCTTTCAATGGCGGTGGGCAATAGTACATCGGAGCCGAACAAGTGCCGAAGCATCGCAACGACTTGCGACTGTGGCGCGTCATTGGGGTCGTGTCGTGTAACCAGATACCGAATGAAGTCCTGGTCCAACTGCGCGCCGCTCTCGTTCAGAACACTAATCAGATCGCCCATCATGAGAAGGAACTGGCTCATCGACGCAACGTCCAGCATAGCCGGGTGGACAGTAATGATCATGCTAGTCGCGGCGTATATCGCGCTCAACGTCAGAAAGCCGAGGGACGGCGGAGTGTCGAGAATCACGATGTCGTAGTCCGCCTCGACTTCCGAAAGGGCGAGTTTCAGTCGCTCAAAAAAGATTGCGCCGGAGTTGCCCTTGTTCGCCAAGATCCGTGGCGTTTCGTGCTCATACTCCATGACCTCAAGATTGCCAGGAATGAGGTCGATGCTATCGAAATATGTCTTGCGAATTATATCGCGGATGGGACGACGCTCGGCGTCATCGTAACGCAAAGCGGCATAGATCGTTTCATTCGACCCGACGTCAATTTCTGGCTGAGCACCGAACAAAGCGGACAAGGATGCTTGCGGGTCCAGGTCGAGTGCGAGGACGCGATACCCATGAAGGGCGAGATAGTGGGCAAGATGGACGCAGGTTGTCGTCTTCGCGCTGCCGCCCTTGAAGTTGGCTATAGCAAGAACCTGGAGGTGCTCGCCGGCACGACGACGAGGAAGGAACCGCAAGGCGTCTGCGGGTTTCTGAATCGCGAACAATTCACGCAGTTCATTGATCTGGTCCAGCGTGTAGACGCGATGGTTATTTTCCAGCCTACTGGGAATCGGCCCACGTCCTTCGGTGGACATGAGCTTCAGGGTGGAATCGGGTATAGACGTCAGCTTCGACACTTCGTTGGTCAGAAAGGGACGCAGGGTCTTTTCCGATTTTGGCGGATACATACGAGTTCTGAGCTGCTGCAATTGCCCGGACAGAAGCCCGGCATGGCGCATGATTTTGCTGCCGGCATCTTCCTTCGAGCCAACACTTGCTTCTACTCGGTTTGCTATCGCCATCTGTCCCTCTTGGCGGCTTTTCGCCGGTTTACCGGCCATTGCCCGCTAAAAATAGAACACGATTCTCCGAACTGGTCCAGAGGTTTAGGGTTAACAAAAGGTTAACGACCGGGGACAATCTGCATAAGGCTGTTCGGATTTTTGCTTTTCCGCTCCGGGAGTTAGCCTCAAATGCCCGGCTCGGTGATCCCGGAATGTTCTCCTGTGAATCCTACAAATCCGAACAGTGTAGCAGCAAGTAGATTAGGCGGTTCTGTAGCGCCACACCCCTCATGAACCGCGACTCACCTCGCTACGCGCATGTTGAATCCTACAACTGCCCTCCGATTCCAAACTGTGCTGATTTCCCGCCGACCAACGACGACGGAGAAAAATCATGCAGGCTCTCGCGCTCTCAACACCCCGGACGATCCAAGAGGCGCATCTCCTACAAATCCACTACCGGCTTCGTGCTCGGGTATTTTCCGATCGCCTGGGTTGGGAAGTCGATGTAACGGCGGGGTGCGAGTCCGATCGTTTCGATGCGCTTCGGCCGACCTATATTCTCGCCATCGCAGAGACCGGCCAACTGGCGGGGTGCGCGAGGCTTCTTCCTGCGCTTGGACCGACAATGGTGGCCGACGTTTTCTCGTCGCTTCTCCCAGACGGTCAACTCAACGGTCATGCCGCGATGATTGAGAGTTCTCGCTTCTGCGTCGACACGGCACTTGCGGAGGGGAGGGGCGACGGCTCGGTTCATGAAGCCACGCTGACCATGTTCGCTGGCATCATCGAATGGTGCATGGCTAATGGCTATACCGAGATTGTCACGGTGACCGATCTTAGATTCGAGCGAATCCTCGCTCGCGTCGGATGGCCGCTGCAGCGTTTGGGCGAACCCAAGAAGATTGGCGTGACGATGGCCGTAGCGGGCACACTGGCCGCCGACGCAGATACGTTCGTCAGGCTTCGCCCCTCCAACTACCGTTCTGAATTCGCCCCCTTTCAGCCAGGCAGCCTAAGGAGAAATCCGTGAACCAGCTTCGCTCGCACCCTCGGCTCGTCCGCAAACTTCAGGAGGCGCTCGGCGATCAGCTTTGTGTTGCCCTGGACGACGCGAACGTCGTCGAAATCATGCTCAATCCGGACGGCAAAATATTCATCGAACGGCTAGGTCACGGCGTTGCACCCGCCGGCGAGATGTCATCCGCTGCCGCGGAGATGGTCATTGGAACAGTGGCGCACGCACTTCAGTCAGAGGTCGACACGGAACAGCCAATCATCTCCGGCGAGCTGCCAATCGGTGGCCACCGCTTCGAGGGACTGTTGCCCCCCGTTGTCACCAAGCCTGCCTTCACGATTCGTCGCCGGGCGTCGCGCCTCATTCCGCTCGAAGACTATATTTGCGCCGGCGTGATGACAGAATACCAAGCCGCAACGATCCGCAGTGCCATTTCCACGAGGCTGAACATCATCATTTCCGGGGGAACGGGCTCGGGCAAGACAACGCTAGCGAACGCGGTCATCCACGAGATCGTCAAATCTGCGCCCCAGGATCGTCTCGTCATTCTTGAGGATACAGCGGAAATCCAGTGCGCGGCCGAAAACGCCGTTCTCCTGCATACCAGCGATTCGATCGGCATGGCTCGGCTCCTCAAGAGCACCATGCGCTTGCGCCCCGACCGGATCGTCGTTGGCGAAGTCCGCGACGGAGCGGCCCTGACGTTGCTCAAGGCCTGGAACACCGGTCACCCGGGCGGCGTCGCGACCATTCACTCGAACACCGCCATGTCAGCGCTGCGTCGGCTTGAACAACTGACAGCCGAAGCAAGCCAGCAGCCGATGCACGAGGTGATCGGAGAGGCCGTCGACCTGGTCATCTCGATCGAACGGACGCCGCGTGGGCGGCTTGTTCGCGACATCATTCAAGTTGAGCGGTTCATCAACGGACAATATGAGATCGAATCCGATCAGTTCATCGAAGAACAGGAGGCGCGCCATGTCGCGTAAGTACGCATTCATCGCCGCCGCGCTCGTGGCGGCGCCCATCGTTCTTGCCTCGGTCGCGCCGGCGCTTGCCAGTTCGGGCGGCAGTCTCCCATGGGAAGGACCGCTGCAGCAGATCCAGGAGTCGATCACCGGACCGGTCGCGGGCGCAATCGCGCTTGCGGCCGTGGCCATTGCCGGCGGCATGCTGATCTTCGGCGGGGAACTGAACGATTTCGCGCGGCGCCTTGTGTACGTCGTTCTTGTCGCCGGCATCCTGCTCGGCGCCACCAACATCGTCGGCCTTTTCGGTGCGACCGGCGCCTCGATCGGGCTGACCGACGAGCAGATCACGTCAACTGGTTCGAACGGAGGAGGGGAGGGCAATCATGGCTGACTCCCTGTCCGGCCTGCGACGCAACCGCATCCACCGTGCACTGTCACGCCCAAACCTTTTGATGGGTGCCGACCGGGAGCTGGTGCTGATCACCGGTCTTGCAGCAGTCATTCTCATTTTCGTCGTTCTCACGGTCTATTCTGCGCTCTTCGGCGTCGCCGTCTGGATCGTCATCGTTGGGGCACTCAGGATGATGGCGAAGTCCGACCCGCTCATGCGACAGGTCTATATCAGGCACATTTCCTACAAGCCCTACTACAAGGCGACCACTTCGCCGTGGCGCCGGTATTGAGGAGGCGGCAATGGTAGCTCTCAAACGCTTCCGGGTGACCGGCCCGTCCTTCGCCGATCTCGTTCCCTATGCCGGCCTTGTCGACAATGGTGTCCTCCTCTTGAAGGACGGAAGCCTGATGGCCGGCTGGTACTTCGCAGGACCGGACTCGGAAAGTGCGACCGACCTCGAGCGCACCGAGCTGTCGAGGCAGATCAATGCCGTTCTGTCGCGGCTTGGAAGCGGCTGGATGATCCAGGTCGATGCCATCCGCATTCCGACGGTCGACTATCCGTCGGAGGATCGTTGCCATTTCCCTGACCCGGTGACCCGCGCGATCGACGCCGAGCGGCGCGCACATTTCGCACGCGAGCAGGGGCATTTCGAGAGCAAGCATGCGCTGATCCTGACCTACCGGCCACTCGAGTCCAAGAAGACTGCTCTCAGCAAATACATCTATTCGGACGAGGAAAGCCGGACGAAGTCCTACGCGGACACGGTACTCTTCGTATTCAAGAACGCGGTGCGAGAGCTTGAGCAGTATTTTGCCAACACTCTTTCGATCCGGCGAATGGAAACCCGCGAAACGGTCGAAGGGGGAGGGGAGAGGATTGCCCGATATGACGAGCTTCTCCAGTTCGCCCGGTTTTGCACCACCGGCGAAAGCCATCCAATCCGGCTTCCCGATATTCCCATGTATCTCGACTGGATCGCCACCGCAGAGCTTGAACACGGACTGACGCCAAAGGTCGAAAACCGTTTCCTCGGCGTCGTTGCGATCGACGGTCTGCCGGCCGAAAGCTGGCCGGGCATTCTGAACAGCCTTGACCTGATGCCGCTCACCTATCGGTGGTCATCGCGCTTCATCTTCCTTGATGCCGAGGAAGCCCGACAAAAGCTCGAACGCACACGCAAGAAATGGCAGCAGAAGGTCCGACCGTTCTTCGACCAGATATTCCAGACACAAAGTCGATCCGTCGACCAAGACGCGATGACTATGGTGGCCGAGACCGAGGATGCGATCGCGCAGGCCTCGTCGCAGCTGGTTGCCTATGGCTATTACACACCGGTGGTCGTGCTATTCGACAGCGATCGCGAAGCACTCCAGGAGAAGGCCGAAGCGATCCGGCGGCTGATCCAGGCGGAAGGTTTCGGGGCGCGGATCGAAACGCTCAACGCCACCGACGCCTATCTCGGCAGCTTACCGGGCAACTGGTATTGCAACATCCGTGAGCCGCTGATTAACACCAGCAATCTCGCCGACTTGATTCCGCTGAACTCGGTCTGGTCCGGAAATCCTGTCGCACCATGCCCTTTTTATCCGCCGAATTCCCCGCCCTTGATGCAGGTTGCGAGCGGATCGACAGCGTTTCGTCTGAATCTGCACGTCGATGATGTCGGGCACACGCTGATCTTCGGTCCGACCGGTTCTGGTAAGTCGACGTTGCTCGCCCTGATCGCCGCACAGTTTCGCCGCTATGAACATGCGCAGATCTTCGCCTTCGACAAAGGCAGTTCACTTCTACCCCTCACGCTCGCAGCCGGCGGCGATCACTATGAGATCGGCGGCGACAATGCGGAAGAGGGGAGAGCGTTGGCCTTCTGCCCATTGTCCGATCTCAAAAGTGACGCCGACCGGGCTTGGGCGACGGAATGGATCGAGATGTTGGTCGGTCTGCAGGGTGTCACGATCACACCCGATCATCGCAACGCCATCTCTCGGCAAGTCGGACTGATGGCGAGTGCATCCGGTCGCTCGCTCTCGGATTTCGTCAGCGGCGTGCAACTGCGCGAGATCAAGGACGCACTGCATCATTATACCATCGATGGCCCGATGGGACAGCTCCTCGATGCGGAAGAGGACGGCCTCACACTCGGCGCCTTCCAGACTTTCGAGATCGAGCAGCTGATGAATATGGGCGAGCGCAATCTCGTGCCAGTGCTGACCTACCTGTTCCGCCGGATCGAAAAGCGTTTGGAGGGGTCGCCGACACTGATCGTGCTCGACGAGGCGTGGCTGATGCTCGGCCACCCTGTATTCCGCGACAAGATTCGCGAGTGGCTCAAGGTGCTGCGTAAGGCGAATTGCGCCGTCGTTCTTGCGACCCAATCGATCTCCGATGCCGAGCGGTCCGGGATCATAGACGTACTAAAAGAATCCTGCCCCACCAAGATTTGCCTTCCCAATGGCGCCGCTCGCGAGTCGGGAACGCGCGAATTCTACGAGCGCATCGGCTTCAACGAGCGGCAGATCGAGATCGTCGCAACCGCCATTCCGAAGCGCGAATACTACGTCGCCACGCCGGAAGGTCGGCGGCTCTTCGACATGGCGCTGGGGCCAGTTGCGCTGAGCTTTGTCGGCGCGTCGGGCAAAGAGGACCTCAAACGCATCCGCGGCCTGAAATCCGAACATGGCCACGAATGGCCGATCCACTGGCTTGAAACGAGAGGAATCCACGATGCCGCATCGCTACTCAAATAGATGGCTCGCCTGCTTAGCCGCCGCCGCTCTCACGATCGGAGCTGCAGGCTCAGTGCAAGCCGGTACAGCCACCGGCGCTGCGACCGAATGGACGCAGCTCGCCAACAATGCGCAGCTCGTGGATCTCATGAAAAGCTCCGGCATCCAGGTCGACAATCAGCTGACCCAGATCAGCCAGCTTGCAGAGCAGATCCAGAACCAGCTGAAGATCTACGAGAACATGCTGCAAAACACGGCGCAGCTTCCTGACCATGTCTGGGGTCAGGTCGAAAGCGATCTCAACCAGCTGCGCAGCATCGTTGACCAGGGACAGGGCATCGCCTTTTCGATGGGGAATGCGGACGACGTTCTTCAGCAGCGCTTTCACAGTTATGGCGATCTCAAGACCAACTTGCCGGACAACGCGACGTTCTCCTCGACCTACCAGTCCTGGTCGAACACCAACCGCGACACGATCGCCAGCTCGCTGAAAGCGGCGAGCCTCACGGCCGACCAGTTCGATAGTGAGGAAGATACGATGTCCTCGCTGCGGTCGATGTCCGAAACGGCTGACGGGCAGATGAAGGCTTTGCAGGTTGGCCACGAGATCGCCGCCCAGCAAGTCGCGCAAATGCAGAAGCTTCGCGGTCTCGTGTCCCAACAAATGACAATGATGGGAACTTGGCTTCAGACGGAACAGACCGACAAGGACCTGGCGCAGGCGCGGCGGGAAAAATTCTTCAACGCCGAGATCAAGAGCGTTCCGGCAGGCCAGAAAATGGAACCGCGATGGTGAGCCGCCCTGTTCTGCTTGCCTTGCTGTTGGCTGTCGCCGCTGCATCGTCTGCAGCGACAGTGCTGATCGTCAATTCCCGAAACACAGGAATACCCGCGCTCACCGAGGAGCAGCGCGCCGTCCGGGAAAAATTCTTCGGCTCCGACAAGGAGCTGCCGCCGATCGAGGAAGGTCAGGAGATGCGCCCGAGATGGTGAAAGTAACTGTCGCACGCTCGTTCCTGATTACAGGTCTCTTTTTCCTCACCTATGCTGTTCCCGCATTCGCGCAGGAGGGACAGGTTCTCACGGAACTGGAAAACCAGGTCTCATCCGCTGCGAAGGGGTGGGAGACCACCATCATGGAGGCAGCGAAATCCCTATTCTGGATTCTTGCAACGATCGAGATCGGCATTGCGGCCGTTTGGTTGGCGATCCAGTCAGCCTCACTGGACAGCTGGTTCGCCGAACTGGTGCGGCGGATCATGTTCATCGGGTTCTTCGCATTCGTTCTGACCCAGGGTCCGACCTTTGCGCGAGCGGTGGTCGACAGCCTTTTCCAGATTGGCGCCGGCGGTGGTTCAGCTTCGCCTGCTGAAGTGTTCGATGCTGGCATCCGCGTCGCCTCCCAAATGTCGCAACAAGCACAGTTCGGGGTGTTCGAAGACAATGCGCTCGCGATTGCCGCCGTTCTTGCCATGGGCATCGTTGTCATCTGCTTCTCGCTGGTTGCGGCTATTTTCGTGTCGGTCATGGTCGAAATGTATGTCGGCTTGCTCGCCGGCATGATCATGCTCGGGCTGGGTGGTTCGTCCTTCACGAAAGACTTTGCTGTTCGATACCTGGTGTATGCCTTTGGCGTCGGCATGAAGCTCATGGCCTTGGTGATGATCGCCAAGATCGGATCGAACGTCCTGCTTGGCCTTGCTCAAGCACCGACTGCCTCGTCGGATCAGTTCGTCACGACCTTGGCCATCGCCGGTATCTCCGTCGTCGTCTTCATCATCGCCATGTATGTCCCGAACATCATCCAGGGCGTCGTCCAGGGCGCATCGGTATCCGGAGGAATGGAAGCGATCCGCCACGGCGGGCAAGCGGCGTCTTTCGCCGCAGGCGCTGGCTTCCTCGCCGCCGGCGCTGCCGGCGCGGGGTTTGCGGCGGCTCAAGCCGCACGAGCTGGCGGTTCATCCGTTGCAGGTGCTGCTCTTCGCGGAGTGGGCGCGAGCTTCTCTTCCGGCGCGCAAGCAGCCGGATCAGCCGCCAAGGAAAAGGCAATCGGCTCTCCGGGCGCTTATGCCGGGTCCATTCTCGGACTGGCCAATGCCAAGCTCGATGAGCATCGCGGCGGTCATAGCACACCGAAGCCTCCTCCCGAACGCAACGACAAACCGTAATCGAGACAAGGGAAGAATAAATGGCAGCGAACCGCGCCCCGGAAAACCCGTATCTTGCCGCCCGCCAGGAATGGAGCGAACGCTATGGCTCCTATGTGAAGGCCGCAGCCGCATGGCGCATCGTGGGAGTCCTCGGTCTGGTCATGGCCGTCATCGGCTTCAGCTACGCGATGTATTTGAGCACGCAGGTGAGGCTCGTGCCTTACATCGTCGAGGTCGACAAGCTCGGGACGGCAGTCACGGCAGGCTTCCCCGAGCAGATCGAGTATGCCGATGCCCGTGTGGTGCGCGCCACACTCGGCAACTTCATTACAAGCTTTCGATCGATCACGCCGGATGCGGTGGTGCAGAAGCAATATATCGACCGTACCTACGCCCTTCTGCGCACGCCCGACCCATCGACCGAGAAGGTCAACACCTGGTTCCGGGGCAACTCCCCGTTCGAGAAGGCGAAGTCTTCGACCGTTGCCATCGAGGTCAACAACATCGTCGCGCTTTCGAACCAGACCTATCAGATCGACTGGACGGAATACGAGCGGGACCGCAAGGGCAAGGAAACCGGCACGCGTCGTTTCCGCGGCATCGCGACTGTGACGCTCACCGCGCCACAGGATGAGGCGACGATCCGCCTAAATCCGATCGGCCTCTATGTCCGGGATTTCGACTGGACGGCACAGCTTTAAGGGCAGGGATACTTTCAATGAAAAAAACGGGATTGATCGCAGCCGCCGGCTGCATAGCCGGACTCTTGCTTGCCGCGGGCGCGCAGGCGCAAAGCATGACGAGCAACGAGGTGAAAGGAACAAATCTTTCCAGGAAGTGGCGCGGCACGCCGGGACTGGTCACGACGGGACCGGACGGAAAGGTGATCTTCTTGTTCGGCGAAACGCAACCTTCCGTCGTCTGCTCGCCTTTACAGGTCTGCGACATCGAACTTCAGGGTGGCGAGATCGTTCGCGACGTCCTCGTCGGCGACACCGTGCGCTGGAAGGTAGAGCCAGCCACCTCGGGTGCGACAGGCGGACAGGCCATCCATCTCATAGTAAAACCATCTGAGCCAGGGCTTCTCACCTCGATGGTCGTCACCACGTCACGTCGAACCTATCACATCCAGCTCAAATCCCATCCCAGCCAGTACATGGCGCGCATTGGCTTCGAATATCCGGAAGACGTGTCCACCAAGCTCGCCGACATAAACGCCCGTCTCGAAACGGGCGGCATTCCGGGCACAGCGCCGGACAAGCTGAACTTCTCCTACTCGGTGAGCGGGAGCGCGCCCTGGAAACCGAAGCGGGTCTATTCTGACGGGGTGAAGACCTACATCCAGTTCCCGAAGTCGATCTCCGGTCAGGATGCACCTGTGCTCTTCGTCGTCTCCGGCGGTCAAAATCGCATCGTCAATTACCGGATGAAGAACGACATGATGACCGTCGACTATGCGATCGACAAGGCGATCCTCGTTTCCGGCGTCGGTTGGCGGCAGCAGAAGATCACCATCCGGCGGGGAGGCTGAACCATGCGGAAGCTATTCGCATTCTTCATCGCGGCCGCGCTGCTCTCCGGCTGCCAAACGGCCGACGACGCACTGACCACCAGCTCGACGCCGGTGGCCGTCACCGGACCGGCTGCAAGCGCCATCGCCGGCGACATGGCAAGCCGTCTGGCTGAACAGATCGGCCCGGCCGGTGCTACGACGACGATCAAAATGGAGAAGGACACGTCGGACTTCGCGACCGCCCTCGAAGCCGCCCTGAAGGGATGGGGCTACACGGTCGTCACGGACGGCAAGATCGCCAAAGACGTCAAGCCGATCGAGCTTTCCTATTCGATCGAGGGCTTTGACGGGCAGGTTTTGGCGCGGCTTTCGACGTCATCCATCGCTCTCGGCCGCGCTTACACGCCGACGGCGGCGGGTGCTGTGCCGGCCAGTTCCCTTTCGATCATGCAGCGCAATTGACGGAGATTAACATGGTCCAGTCGCTCCAGCTTGGCACCTCTAGCCAGGCCGACGATCAGCAGGGCATGCGGCGGCTCAACCGCCTGCCGATCATCGTCGCCATCATCGTCATCGTGCTGTTCGTCGGCGTCGTTGTGATTGGTCTGTCGCTGCGCGGGCTTTCCTTCAACCGTGGCGACATCGAGAGCGCTTCCAACAGCCCTGCGACCAGTTTCGGCGACCAGCTTAAGCGGGGTGTCACGGACGGCATTATCGGTGACCCAGAAAAGCAGGAGGTGTTTCAACCGACACCCGTCGTGGTCGAGAAAAAGGAAGAGCAGGAACCGGCCGTCAAGCGCCAACCAACGGAGCGACAAGATCGCAGACAAAAGCTCGAATCCGAAGAGGAATGGAAGGCTCGCCTGAAGCGAGAGCAGGATGAACAATATATGCGCGAGGCGCAGCGGCAGCGGATGGCGCGTCTCCAGGCCCGTTCCACGGCGCTCGATTCGCCACTGAAGGTCGACATCTCCGATGTCGAGAAGGCTGCAAGCTCCACCAATGACACCGGCCGCCAGCCGACAAACGTCGCAGCAAACAGCGCCTCAGACCTTTATGCCGCCGCCATGAAATCCGGCCTGACGGGAGAGAACGTCGATCAGAACGGGCAGACGTCGAAGGAGGATTTCTTCAATCAGGACATCAAGGATCTCGGCTACCTGCCAAACCAGGTGGTGCCGCAGATGTCACCCAATGAATTGAAGCGCGGTTCGGTCATCCCAGCGACATTGATCACCGGCCTGAATTCCGATTTGCCAGGGCGCATTACAGCTCAGATCAGCCAGAATGTCTACGACAGCGCGACCGGCTATCGCCTTCTCATCCCGCAGGGCGCAAAGCTGTTCGGCCGTTACGATTCCAAGGTGTCCTTTGGCCAGGAACGTGTGCTCGTCGTCTGGACGGACCTCATTTATCCGAATGGGGCTACGCTGCAGATCGGAGGCATGGCTGGCACCGACGCCGAAGGATATGGCGGCTTCCAGGATAAGGTCGACCGCCATCTCTGGAGGACGTTCGGTTCGGCTGCGCTGGTGGCAATCATCGGAACTGGTATCGATATGTCGATGCCTGAGAGTTCGACGCTCGCGACGCAGGACACCGCCTCGGATGCAGCACGACGTAATTTTGCCGAATCATTCGGCCGGGTAGCGGAAGAGACGATCTCGAAGAATCTGAACGTTCAGCCGACAATTCGCATCCGGCCGGGCTACAAGTTCAACGTCCTGGTCGATCAGGATATTGTTTTTCCGTCAGTCTATAGCGGCCGCTAACCAGCTAGTGGACCCTCAGATTTTCGCTTGTCGCTGAACATCGCAAGGTCATTCCGCGCGGCGGCGCAGGTGTGACTAAAAATCTCTACAAAAATCATCGTCTTTAGATCAGAAAGAGTTGAATACTCGGCAGAGGTGAATAGACCTAAGGGATGCAACGAACGTGGATCTGCTTCGCGTAGAAGCAACCGCCATGTGGTCCAATGTCCCATGTGGCTCCGGCTAGCCGAACGGTGCCAACCGGTACCTAGCGGCGTCAGAATGGCGCCACGAGTGGGAGGCTTGCACCGTCGCAAAAGGAGAAAAGTTAGTGGACGGTGACCTTCGCTCTCTCATCGATATGACAGAAGCCGCACATGATGAACGTATGATCAAAAGTGCTTTGAAGACATTTGCGCACGCATGTGGCTTCGACCGTTTTGCTTATCTGCAGACCGAGGGGTTGGAAATCCGCACATTCAACTCCTATCCGGAGGAATGGCAGGGCGTTTATCTCGAAGGCCAGTACTCCCGCATCGACCCGGTCGTTACTGAAGCCAAGCGTCGCATGGAAATGTTTTCCTGGACGGCCGACGATTGGCCCGCTCGTGGAACCTCCGAACTCAGGCGTTTTCGGGACCAGGCGATCGATTACGGCATTCGGAGTGGGGTGACTATACCCGTCGAAGGAAGTTTCGGGTCGACGATGATGTTGACGTTTGCATCCTCAGCTCAGACGGCTGACGCTAAAAAGCTGCAGGATGCGCAAAAAGCGATCCAGGCGGTACTGGCGATCCACTACCGCCTGAAAATCATAGCTGCGACGACGATTGTCGCTCCGAAACGGGTACTTTCACCAAGAGAAGCAACGTGCCTAATGTGGGCGGCAAAGGGCAAAAGCGCTCCGGAAACCGCAATGTTGACAGGGATTAATCCGAGGACAGTGCAGCACTACCTTGATAAAGCGCGCGAAAAGCTCGAAGCAGCAACCGTTCCGCAACTTGTCGCGATCGCCAAAGATCACGGTCTGGTATGAGCGTCAGGCTTCGCCATCTGGGGCAACTTTAGGGACGTAGCCAAGCGCATCGATGATTTCCGACAACAACTCCTGCTGGGCTTCGGATTTTTTCTGACGTGCGACATACTCATCCTGCAGGCTTTTGAGTACGGCGGCGGAGACCGACGGATCGGCGCTCGCGCGAGTCCATTCCTCATAGACAGCCTCATCGGCGGCAATAAGATGGCGGTGCTCACGGATCGCAGCAACTGCCAGCACCTCTAGTTCTGACTCTTCCATCAAACTGTGGCGAGATGAGCCCACATCGTTCATCCGCTTCTCCCTAACTTCATTCTGCTGCCCGAACCTAAGGCTGCAGCCTTATTATATCGGTTGAGCGCCATCACAATATCCGCTGAGCATCATCTGGGTCCTGTGCAATTTCATCTCGCGCCTCTCCATACCGACGTCGAAGAGTGCAGGGACTTGAACGACACTGTCTTGCTTATTTGTTCAAAAGGATTCGACCCTCGCTTGTGCTGTAGAGAATACTCCGTGGTAGGAAACTCATCAAGCCGCTGTTCTCCGGATCATGGAGATTCGAGAGGTATTTGCGCGTAATTTGCGAGCTGCACGGCAGGCTAAAGGCTTGTCCCAGGAGGAACTCGCCCATCGCGCGGACATCGATCGCACCTACATCAGTTCGCTCGAGCGTAGCGTCTACAATGCAAGCATCGATGTCGTTGACCGTTTGGCGACAGTCTTGGGCATCGAAGCCTGTGAGTTACTGAAACGGCCCCCGGAGGAGTCACAGATGCCAACCGCCGAGCTTGACGATTAAGAGAAGTTGTCCTGCGGACTGACGAGTTCATGCCCGGCCGGCAATGCTTTCACGTCAATTGGCTAGGTCCGTCGGCAAGGCTACATCTTTACTCTTGACGACCACTGGATTTGTCAGCTCTCATCCAATCGAGGCAACTATTCGTGGTGAAGAATTCACAAGGCGATGATGGCTTTCTCGGCTTTAGGGATTGTGATACAAATCCTAGGATAATAGATCCAATTCTCCGAGCTTTTATATCAATGCCCAGGCCCGTCACGCAACGCCAAATTGCCCGCACCGTGCTAACTGAGCGCGGAATAGCACGTTTGGTGGAACTGCGGAACGCAGGTGTGACGGCTGCCACCATGAGCCGAATGGAACGAGATGGTGAAGTGCTCCGGCTTGCCCGCGGTCTTTATCAACTTCCTGATGCGCAGCTCGACGTCAACCACAGTCTGGCGGAGGTTGCCAAACGCGCGCCAAAAGGCGTTATCTGCCTCGTTTCAGCATTGGCGTTCCACGGCCTGACAGATCAGCTCCCGGGACAAATCTGGCTTGCCATAGCCCGTAAGGACTGGGCTCCGAAACTGGACAGCCCCGCTATGCGCATCGTGCGTTTCACAGACAGCCTTCTCAACGAAAGCGTCGAAACCCATGTCATTGAAGGCGTTCCTGTGAGGGTGTTTGGAATTGCCAAGACAATTGCCGATTGCTTTCGCTATCGCAACAAGATCGGCCTTTCAGTAGCGATAGAAGGGCTGCAGGAGGCGCTGCGGCAACGAAGGGCTACTCCTGGCGAAATCGCCAACCAGGCCGAACGCGGTGGCGCCGGATCGGTGATCCGGCCGTATCTCGAGGCGCTGACCGCCAATGGCTAAAGAAATCAGAAACGTCGGTGCTTCGGTTCGCGCCCGCCTGTTGCAACTCGCCAAGGCAAGCGGACAAAGCTTCGATCTGGTCCTGACGCGTTTCGCTCTTGAACGGTTATTGTTCCGGCTTAGCCAGTCGCCCACGCCGGTCGCTTCGTTCTAAAAGGGGCGATGTTGATGATGAGTTGGTTCGACAATCCGCACCGAGGCACCCGCGACCTCGATCTTTTGGGTTTCGGTGATCCGAGTCCGGACCCGATGCTTGAGACATTTCGGGAAATTCTGGCGCAAGAGGCCGACGATGGCGTTACGTTTGACGCTGATACGCTGCATGTGGATCGTATTCGCGAGGCATTGGATTATGGTGGGCTCAGGCTGCGGGTGATCGCTTCGATCAGCCGAGCCCGGATCAACCTGACGATCGACATCGGTTTTGGCGATGCGCTTGAGCCTGGGGTGGAGGTTTTGGATTATCCTTCTATGCTCGATTTTCCGATGCCGCGGCTTCGGGCCTATGCGCGAGAAACGGTCATTGCCGAGAAGTTCCAGGCAATGGTGATGCTGGGGCGAGTAAACAGCCGCATGAAGGATTTCTACGACATCTGGATCCTCAGCAGGTCTTTCGACTTCAGCGATGATCGGCTGGCGCGCGCAATAGCCGCTACCTTTGATCGCCGCGCGACATCGATCCCCATTGACCTCCCCGACGCCCTAACGGACGCCTTTGCCAATGACCAGCAAAAGCAGCGGCAATGGCGAGCTTTCGTTGAAGGCGTTGCACACAATCCTGGCGATCTGACAGACGTCATCGCGGAGATTGCCACATTCCTGATGCCGCACGCGGTCGCGGCTGCGAGGCTGGACTAGTGAGCGGTTTGCTCGCAATCTGTCTCACTTTAATTTCATGCGTCGAAAGCACACTAATTTCATGCTTTGGAGCCGCGCTAAATTCTGGCTTGGCCGGAAGATGCCCCGCGAATGGGAGGTGAACTCAACGCTATTGCTGACCACCAATGCGGGAAAGATCGATCCGCATCCCCGCGCGTCCAACATCCTGTACCGTCCCTGGCTGTACGTCTTTCGGCGTCGCTTCCTCACCATCCACTGACTCGGCGGGACGCGTCTCATCGCTTTGCTGCGGCGCTTCGATGGGTATTCCAGGATCCTCGGCCTGAAACACACTCACGCCCTCGAACTCGCCGGTTTTCCATGCGTAGACTGCATCATCAAAAATCTGCGGGAAGACATCTTTGCTCGTGGGGTTGCCATACCATTTCGCAACGATCCTCAGAACCTTGGCGAACATCGTCGTGCCTTTGCGGAGGTTCTGGCAAGGATCGACGAAATCAGGCTTCAAATCAGCGGGCTGCTTGACTCCAACCCCAGCAGGAAACTGAGTCAGACCGACTCGGACGACCGCCTGACCAGCGTATTGGCGCATGATCGCCATCGCCTCCTCAGTCGATGTGGCTTTCGGAACGAGTATTAACCGGCCGCCCGATTTAACAGTGACGGCGAGGGGATCATCCGAGCCCGCTGCCATCACGAATTGCTCGATGATCGCGGGCTTGAGAGAAGGGTCTGCACATTCGTTTATCAGGGCTGCGTCGATCATGGTGTCTCCTGGGCACTCAAGTGTTGAAGGCAATAACAAGCGGCTTTGCGAAGAGCTTTGCCCAAGCCGTGGCAGTAGTCCGCTGGATGGCGACGATCGACGTCCCATCGGTCCACCAACCGTTCCCGACGGCAATGATGAAGCCCGGATCGTGCAGCATGGACTGAAGCACCGGCCAAACGATCAGTTGCTCGTAGCAGATCAATGGCGCCGCGCGGCCGGCACCGATCGGGACGACCGGGTTCGCAAAAAAATCCGCCCTGGCACCGCCACTCTCCCCGAACAAGAAACGCCACGGCTGCCACATCGAGCCGGGAACCGGCATGCGTTCGCGATAGAGGATGCGGCTGCCCTTCCTGTCGATCGCGACCAGAACATTGTTGTAGCCCCCGGGATCGACCACCGCGGCCCCGGCCATCACTGTGGCATTGCTATCGCTGAGGGCGCCTGTCCAAAGCCGCGCCACGGTCGGGGTCCAGAAGCCAAGCGCACTTTCCGGCAGCACGACATAGCGGGCACCGTCGCTGGCGGCGTTCCGCACCGTTGCGATTATGTCACGCTGGCGTTGAAGACCGGCCTCTCGGCCGAGCGAAGCGCCCAACTCCAGATCAACGCCGCGCCAGCCTTCCGGTAGTTTCGGATCGGTCCAGATCGCGGCGGACCACAGCCAAAGGCCTGCAAAGGCGATGGCGACAGCTGGCCAAATGCGTGTTGCGAGGCCCGCAAGGCCGGCTGTCATGAAGCCAAGGCCCCACCATCCCCATCCCGGGAACAGAACACCCGCCGCCGTGACAGGATGCGCCCAGCCTGTGATGCCGAATGGTGGGATGGCCATGATGACGGCCGCAAGGAGATAGCGAGAAGGACGAACGCGCGTGTTCTTTGTCCAGAGGACAGCATGCACCACCACAAAGCTCAAAGAGGCGCACAGCCAGAGCAACAAGCCCGGCCAGATATCCGACGAATAGAAGGCGGCCACGCCTTGCGGCAAACCACGTGATGCGGCCAGAAAATATCCGGCGGAGACAAGTGCCGCCACTGATCTCGTTCGCGCGATTGACCAAAGAACCGGAAACCCCAGCGCGACAGGTAGAAGCAACACATGGCCGCTCCAGCCCACCACGCCGATCGCGATCGAAGCGAATATCAGCAGCGCCGGCCGAAGGTAATCACGGCACATAGGTGAACACCTCCTGCGCCAGCCCGAGAATGCCGGAGATCGGCACCGGGCCAAAATATCGGGAGTCATAGGAGCCGGGGAATGCGGAATGCAAGAAGACATATCCTGGCGGTACGATGCCGCTTGGAAAGGGCGTCAACGGCCGGTCTTTTCCATCTCGTAGTGCGAGACTGGAAGAGGAAACCCCCCGCCCATCCACGCTCACGCTGACGCCGATTTCGACATTTTGTCCTGCAACGGCGATCACTGTCTTGATCAACGGTGCGACCCCGCCCGGGCAGGAACCGGAACGGAGATAGCCTCGTGCCCTCGCTGCCCGCATCGCCGCCGTTTCCGGCGGGCAGATGAACAGGAGGTCGTCGACTGCTGCCGGTCGATGAAGCGGGATAATGCGCCACAGGCCAAGCGGCTCGCTCGGTGTCAGATTGATGCGGTAGCCGCTGGCGACGGCAGTCACCGCCAGCAGGATGGCGGCCACCGCCGCCATCGACTGAACCACAATGGCTCGTCGCTGCTGCGTGGTCATCGACCGGCGGGTTGCAGCCCCGGTCATTTCAGCGAGAGCCCTTGGCTCTTCGTCTGACGCATCGTCTCAGCCTGCTTGGCCGCTTCCGTCGTTCGTTCATGAGAGCCAAGTTGCTGGACCGTCCGCATGGAATTCCACGCGGACCGGACCTCGGCCTTCTGGCCGGCCGTCATGCCCGATGTGACGGTCTCGAAAGTCTTGCCATCAGTGTCTTTCGCAGCCAAAGGCAGGAAGGTCCTTTCCCCGAAACGCTCGGAAACCGCCTTGGCAAAACCTTCGAGTTCGGCCTTCACCATCTTGTCGGCGAGCGCGTATTCGAGGCCGGACGGAAGATCGTTGCGATCGATCGCATCGCGCACGCGTTCGAGCGTTCGCTTGGCAGATGGGGAGAGCGCCGGGATGTCTACCGAAACCTTGAGCCGGACCGCGCGCTCCTCCGTCTCGTGTTTCAATTCGGCCTCGGCCCGTTCACGAAGGTAGCGTTCAAGATTTCGGGCGAGCGCCGGTACATTGGCGAGCGCTTTTTCCCGGTCCTGCTTGTCGCCACGGCTCGCGAGAAGACCCGTCTTGCCCTTGAGCGCGCCAAAGCTCTCCGGCTCGCCGGCAATCCTTGCCAGGGTGGACTGCGCGACCGACTGGTCCTTCAACATGGTATCGACATTGATCGCCTTGAAGGCAGCTTCCGGCTTCGCGTAGACGAGCTGGAAGCGGGTCGAGACGTCCTCCCATTGCTTCTTGAGCCCGGGATCGGCGGCGAGCTTGTCTTCGACAGCCTGGTCGAGCGATTTCGGGAAGGTGGTGATGCCTGATACCATGGGCTTGGTCTCCTTGATTGTGTCCGGGACGGAGTGTTTGTTGCTGTCGCGGACCAGTCCAAGTGCCGCACCGATGGCGGCTAGACGGGCGCCGAGGTCGGCGAGCCTCGAGCTTTGCCGGACGGCCCATTGGAGGCGATCGTGTGCGATCGTGCGGGCGACGTTGACAAGATGAAGGCCCCGCGCTTCCGCGAAGCGCAGCGCTTGGCCGTAGAACGACGCCTTCTCGTAATCGAGGGTCGTCTCCTTGGCGTTTCGGCGCGACAAGATCGGGATGAGGCCGCCGGATTTCGCGAAGGAGCGACTGCCGTAATAGACGGCGAGATCCTCACGATGGCGAGTCATAGCCACATAGGTCAGATGCCGGTCCAACGACAGGGAAGCAAGTACCTTCACCCGGTCGACGGTCGCGCCTTGGCTCTTGTGGATCGTCGTCGCATAGCCGTGATCGAGATTGTTGTAGAAGCGCTGCTCGATCGTAACCTGACGGCGGTGCTCGCCGTCACCAATCTCCGCAACGATCCGGCCAGCTACGGCTTCAAGCACCTTTGCGAGCATGCCGTTCTTGACGCCAAGGCTGCCCTCGTTCTTGAGGAACACAATCTGATCGCCGGTCGCAAACACGCGGGTTCCGTCCTCTGTCTTGAACGCAAATCCGTGTGCGACGACGCCACGCTCGACCAGCTTGGCGCGGGCCATATTGTTGAGCATTCGGACGTCGCGGCGAAGGTGTGCGAGGATCAGGCTCGTCTTCGAAGGGTCGTAGTCCCGGTCCCAAGCTGCGATCAGGCTTTCGACGGCCTCGTCCTTCAGTCTCAAACCAATCATTCGACCATGGGCGGTGTAGGCGTCGACAGCCTTGCGGACATTGCCGCGCGCGAGATCGAGCGAGGCGTTGCGCATCCATTGCTGGCGCTGACGATAGATCGTCTCGAGTTCGGCATAGCCGATGCGATCGGCAATGGCGCGGAAGGCGGCTCCCGCCTCGATCGGCTGAAGCTGTTCGGGGTCGCCGACCAGAACCAGTTTCGCACCGGCCTTGGTGACAGCTTCGACGAACAGCGCCATCTGCCGTGACGACACCATGCCGGCCTCGTCGAGTACGAAAACAGTCTGGTCGTCGAGCTGGTTGCGACCCTGGTTCCAGCGAAGCTCCCACGACGACAGCGTGCGGGAAACGATGCCAGCTTCCTTCTCCAAACCTTCAGCGGCTTTGCCAGCCAACGCTCCGCCGACCACACGATAGCCGGCCGTTTCCCACGCCTCGCGCGCAGCCTTCATCATCGTCGTCTTGCCGGCGCCGGCGCGGCCGATGACAGCGGCAATCCGCGTGGCCCCGGCGACATGCTCGATCGCCGTTCGCTGCTCGTCCGACAGACGGGAATGGCGCGCAAAGGTCGCCTCCAGAACCGCCTCGCGCACACCAAGAGAGGCGCGACCGGAGAGCCAGATCGCGCGATTGGCCATCTCGGCTTCAAGGCGGATCATCTCGCGCGTGGTGTACTTCGCGGGTGTCCTAATACCTGTCGCAAAGTTGATTCGCTCGCGTTCGAGCCTGAGCGCTTCTGGACTTTGCAGAATGCGGACCATCAGACTTTGGAACAGAGCGACATCGTCGATATAGCGATACAAGACCTTCGCAACATCGCGTTCGTCGAAGACGCTCTTCTCCCGCGTGATCAGGTCGAGCACGATCTCCGGACGACGCTGGATGCGCCGCGCGTTCTCGCTGCGGCGCTCCTCCTGAAGCTCGATACGTTCGAGTTTGGGAGTCGAGGTCTCCGACTTGTGGTCGGATTGCTCGGCCTTGCGCTCGATCGCTTTGGCGCCGACGCCGAGGTGAATGGTTGGCTCGAGGTCGATACCCTGCTTTTCGAAGGAACGGCCATCGATGCGAATATCGAGGCCGGCAAGCGCCAGATGCTTATTCTGGCAGGCAAACCAGCCGTCGCGAAACGCATTGAAATCCTCAGTGCTACCGGCCCACAGCTCATAGACGATTTTGCCGGCGTCATTTCGGATTGGCTTGCCGTCCGGGCCGAGCACCGCGACCTTCTTCGAACCGAAACCGTCTTCGGTGAGCGGCCGCAATGTGGTCATGAGGTGGACGTGAGGATTGCCGGGGGCGTCGTGATAGACCCAGTCCGCGACCATGCCCTGCGCGGTGATGTGGCCCGCCACAAAGTCGCGCATGAGCGCGATGTTCTGCTCGGCCGTCAGCTCGAGCGGCAGGGCTATGGTGACGTCCTTGGCGAGCTGCGCGTCGGATCGCTTCTCGAAGCCCTCCACTTTGTTCCAGAAGGCCTCGGACGCGCCGGCGACCGAGCGATCGGCAATCATGCTGCGCACCCATTCCGGCGCGTCGGCAGGGATCACGAACTCCTCATGCAGGAGCCCCTGCTTTCGCGTGTAGTCGATCGTCCGGGCTTCTCGCTCAAACTCCATCTTGGCGCAGTGCCGATAAGCGGCCGACAGGACGGCGCTGCGGCCGGAGCCACGGGCGACGACGCTGACGGAGAAGTGAGGGACGGCCACGGCGGAGTTCTCTCCCGGTTGCGAACGAAATCAAAGAGTTCGTTGGGAGCAGTGGCCCCACCAGGTTCTCTCAGCAACACGTCGCGCCAGCGACGTATAATTGCGCCCTTGGAAGCCGCTCCTTCGGAACGGCCGGGATGATCCACCAAAGCATCGCCGTTGGCGATTGTAGGATTCACACTAGTGAATTCCGCACTCCCCTCCGCAAACTGGGTTCGAAAGACAAGCTTTCTCACCCAGGATGACTACCGGTTATGAAGAACCTGGCTCGAAGATCCACGATGAATCGCCGGGCTCTAAGAACCTTCAAGGCGGCAGAGACCCGCGAGGGCAAGCGGATCGAGCTGAAGGGCGGACTTAGCAATATCGAGATCGACGGAGGCAAGCTTCAGGCGGCTTTCGAGTATCTGGCGAAACGGTTTCGGCTCCGATTTCAACATGCGGGGCTGGATTGGCAAATTTGGCGAAACCAAGGACGAGGATATCGCCGCGGTCGCGTCCTGGATCATGAGTGACAGCAGTCGCGCGAGCGGGTTCGAGATGATTTCTGCCGAACTCTGGCTTGCAGTTGCAAACTGCAATCTTCGCCGATGATTGCCTGTCCGGTCACACGGAAAATGAGCGACACGTTCGCGAGGTGCGTGCCAATCTGTCGAACCGGAGCCGAAACTCCGCTAGATAACAAAATTGTTTGCTCAGGACGTCACGAGATTAACCCCGAACGAATCGAGGACATCAGAGATGTGATTGGCAAAAGAAACAGTTGGACTTCCCGCGAACAGCAATCCGACGGCCATGCCCGTCGTCTGCTCAAGGACGAGCGCTCCCGAATCTCCCTGCTCGCTGAATGAGAGGGCATCGATCGACTTGATGGCGATCTGATCGTGGAACAAGATCGTACCGATATCATACGGCACCTTAAGGTCAGTGCTGATACTTTCGACATAACCCCTCGTGTAGCCGGTCGTGCGCCCATACTTTTCGACGATCGTGTTAAGAGCAGCCGACTTGAAGCCGACAGGAGGCCCAATTCCCAAAATATCCGCGATTGCAAGGTTCGGCTGCACCAGTCGGGCGATAGCGCCGTCCACGTAGTTTGTTTGAGATGCATCGAGCGGGACATATCCCTCCAGCTCGGCGATCTTATCCCGCTCCGTATTGCCCCCATCGAATGGGCTAGGCTCAAATACGGCCGTACCGAAGGGAAGCCGGTTCTGGTCCGCGAGGACGTGATTGTTGGACAGCACGTAGCGGCCGAGACTGTCTTCCACGAGCGCACCGAAAGTGCCGGCGAGCAAGTTTAGTGGATCGGGATCCGCAAAGCCCGTCGAGCAGCCGGGCTGCGCCGGGCGCCGATGGGTGGGGGGGGGAGCCAGCGGCTGCAGGAATCCGATTTCCTCCACATCGGTTGCAATGCCGTCAATCTGCTCGGGTAGTAGATCGTCCGTGCCGATCTCAGACTTGGGCCGCTTTCGCCGGACATAGAATTTCAGTGCAGGCTCCGAGGTTGTGCGGCCCGACACGAGCTTAAAGCCGATACCCACACCTTGGAGGTTGATGTTTGGAGTAGTCGACACGACGCGACGCACGGCTAAAGCTCTGACGACACCGGCGTCGGCCAAAAGAAACCGTCGCGAAACAGCTGTCTTTGCCTCGGCGAGATGTGATAGATCGTTCCGGCCGGGCATATCTCAGACCTTTTCGATGGAGTTGAAAACGGCATGGCCTCCGCGGAACACGTAAAGCAGCTTGCATCGCTCCGATGGCTGCCCCTGCCGGGCGTCATTTCCGTCGGACTGGTCGCCAGCGACAGCGGCACCGCTCGGCTGGCGGTCACCGTCGAAACCGGGACAGCCCCCCCGCTGCCACCGACGTTTATGGGGCTGGAGGTAGAGGTTACGCCGCTCGCGCCGATTCGTCTGCTCGGGGTTGGCTGAAGACATCATACTGCCCGTCCCCACTGCAACCTCACATCGGCGGCTAGGCTCTCCAGCAAGTCGCGACAGAACGGCGTTATCCCGTCGGCGATGAGCATCAGCGCGTCCTCGTAATCTTGCTTGAGGAATCCTGTAGCTGAACGCCGCAATAGGCGCACGGTTTCCGGATGGCGATCGCCCGTCTCTAGCATTCGCGCCCAGAAGTTAGCCAATTCATACCAGACGCAGCATGCATGAGCGAAACTATGCATGGCCAAAGAGGCGCCGGTCCACGGCGAGTTCACACGCGGCGTTTCGATTTCGGCTGTTCGGAAAAAAGGGGTGTCGACTTCTGCAAGATATAGAACGCTGTGCGTCGCTTCATGGAGCAGCGCGTCGGCCACCTGATGCGCGGAAATGGTAGGCTTGTGCGCGTTACCAAGCGAAGTGATACCGGGATAGCGCCGCGGCGAACCACTCGAAAATCCAGAGCGGTTTTCTGCATAGAGATGGATTACGCGCAATGTGCCAAGGATCATTTCCACCCCGGCCGGAGCAGCAAGATCGATAATTGCGAGCGCTTCGCCAAGCTTTGCGCGAGCAGGCCCAAAGTCCGTGAGAGGTTCGGTCCTCACGCGCTTCTCCGGCGGCAGAAGGGGTGGCGCCAGAACGCACGGGCTACCGCTATCAAGTACCAGTCCATGCAGGCGCGGTGCGGCATATGCGAGCCTGCCTGACGGAGCGAAGCGATAGTCTCCGAGGGCCGTCCACTCTAAATGACCTGACGGTCGTTCTCCGAGTAGGCACGATTCCGCATCTATCCAGCCAAGCAGCAGTTCACGCGCCGCATCCGATGCCGTATCGCCGCTGGACAAGAGTTCACTGAACACCGGCGCCTCGGCTATCCTCGATATCGATGCTGCCGGCAGGTGGTCGAGCCAGACGGCAATACCGCAGCGCTGGCAGGCCAATCTCAGCTGCGCCTCGCGCAGACTGAAATGGCGAAAGCTTGATATACGCGCCTGGTTCACGGAGGTCGGCTCCAATTGAAGGAAACCGACAATATCGAGCGGGCCTTCCCCCCGTTCCGGCGGGACGTGGTGGTTCATGCGGGAACCTCATCTTCCATCGGCGCGGCGATAGGCGCAGTGGTCATCAATTCCGAGCGGCGCCGGTTTGTCTCAGAGTGATCAATCTCCATTCGCACACGGATATGGGTGAAAAGTCTCATCAGATCGGCGCACCACACGCTCGGGTTTTCGAATCCGTTGGCGCGCGCGTAGCGGTGAGGATGATACCCTCCCCCGCAGGTGTCGCGCTCGGCGCAGCTCTGGCACTGTTTCGATAGCGGCATGCGCCCGAACACCATTTCGGAGTGCAAGGGGCTCTTTTGCGGCAGCGCGCTGAATTCGTCGGAGAGGACATTCATGCCCGTCTTCACCATTCCATCCTCGCAAGCCTTGAGGACGTCCAACCCTTCAATATCGCCCCCGCACGATACAACTACGTAGCGCAATGGCCGGTTGCCCAGCGCGTCCACATGGCTGTGGCCGCCCATAATGGCGCGGGCGATGTCCCAGAAATTGCGGATGCGGACATCCAAAGTCGAATTGAACCACCAGTCGTCGAAGATGGGGATGAGGAAGTCCGCGCAAGGGGTCGGCCCGAATTGTTCGCGAACGGTGCCAATCGTATCGTGGGTGAGATCGGGAAGGAGATAGGACAGGCTTTTGCAGCCGAGTTCAAGCAGATGATGGTGGATCTCCAGCGGATCAGAGCCTAGTGTAAGGACGGTGAGAATTCCGAAGCGAACATCTGCATCCTGCAGCGCCTCAATGCCACGCCTCACACGGTCGTAGGAGCCGCGCCCCCGATGGTCAATGCGCATCCGGTCGTGCACGTGCTTCGGGCCATCGAGGCTAACTCCGACATTGACGTTCAGGCGCCTGAGCATGCGTGCCCAATCGCGGTTAAGCAAGGCCCCATTGGTCTGGATGCTGATGTGCACATCCAGGTCATCGAGCGACCGCCGGGCTTTGTCCGCCAGCTCTTCGAAGCGCTTAACACCGACCATCGTCGGCTCGCCGCCGTGAAACGAAAAGTGGACGCGTTGCTGCCTAGCAAGACGCGCGTGATTGCCGACGCGCAGTAACAGTGCGTCGAAAACGTCGTCGGACATTTTCTTCGGGCTGTCCTTCCATGTCGTATCCTTGAGATTGAACTCATAACAATAGGGACAGTCCAAATTACAGCGCGCGGTAAGCTTGGTGATGATAAGCGTCAGCGGCTGTATGACCTGAGGATCGAAACTCGGCGTCAACGCGTTCATGGCGGGCTCCATCGTGGGGCGATGAGGAGGCGGCGCACGAACCGAGGCCGCCCATTCAAGTCCTATTTGCTGCGCGACAATTCCGATTGGACTGCCTTGCCTAGTGCTTCCGAAACCCGCTCATGGTTCCCTCGGCGACGCATCATCTCGGCATGCGCCCCGCCTTCGCTGTGGTTTTGCAGATGGGAACCATCTCGAAAAGCACGGCCGAAAGAGTCTGCGCGAGCGCTTCCGCCAGCCGCCTGCGGCCCCGTTGCGATCTGTCCGCCACGAGCCAAGCCGCCGATGCTTCCACCCCCACCACCACCGCCGCCGCCGCTGCTATGCGTCTGGCCGTGCATCGAGTCCTCAAGACCCCGCGTTAGCTGGCTGGAGATACCCCTTTGAGCTTCGACCGCGCTGCCGCCGCCTTCCGAATGGGTCTGATCGTGCATCGCATCATCGAGACCGGACGCGATTGTTTGAACCCGCTGGCGGGAGAGCTCCTGCATATGCCCGCCGCCCTCGGAATGTGTCTGATCATGCATCACGTCCTCATCAATGGAGGCGAGCCGCTGTCCGGCCAATCGCCCAGCCGCCTGCGGCCCCGTTGCGATCTGTCCGCCACGCGCCAAGCCGCCGATGCTTCCACCCCCACCACCACCGCCGCCGCCGCTGCTATGCGTCTGGCCGTGCATCGAGTCCTCAAGACCCCGCGTTAGCTGGCTGGAGATACCCCTTTGAGCTTCGACCGCGCTGCCGCCGCCTTCCGAATGGGTCTGATCGTGCATCGCATCATCGAGACCGGACGCGATTGTTTGAACCCGCTGGCGGGAGAGCTCCTGCATATGCCCGCCGCCCTCGGAATGTGTCTGATCATGCATCACGTCCTCATCAATGGAGGCGAGCCGCTGTCCGGCCAATCGCCCAGCCGCCTGCGGCCCCGTTGCGATCTGTCCGCCACGAGCCAAGCCGCCGATGCTTCCACCCCCACCACCACCGCCGCCGCCGCTGCTATGCGTCTGGCCGTGCATCGAGTCCTCAAGACCCCGCGTTAGCTGGCTGGAGATACCCCTTTGAGCTTCGACCGCGCTGCCGCCGCCTTCCGAATGGGTCTGATCGTGCATCGCATCATCGAGACCGGACGCGATTGTTTGAACCCGCTGGCGGGAGAGCTCCTGCATATGCCCGCCGCCCTCGGAATGTGTCTGATCATGCATCACGTCCTCATCAATGGAGGCGAGCCGCTGTCCGGCCAATCGCCCAGCCGCCTGCGGCCCCGTTGCGATCTGTCCACCACGAGCCAAGCCGCCGATGCTTCCACCCCCACCACCACCGCCGCCGCTGCTATGCGTCTGGCCGTGCATCGAGTCCTCAAGACCCCGCGTTAGCTGGCGGTCAAGTCCTAACTGGACGTCAGCGCCTTCGGAGTGGGTTTGGTGATGCATATCGTCACCGCTCGCGTTCGCAGCAGGTTGACCGAAGCTCGCCGTGCCTGAAGCCGAAGCACGGATAGCGGCTTGTCGTGGAGTGGCACGCGCGGTGGCTGCCTGAGTTGCGACACTTCCGACTTGCTCCGGGCCGCTACTCAGCGCATCGCGTAGACCGGATAGAATCGTCTCCACTGAAACTTCGCCATCGTTGAACGTAGTCGCGGATTCAAGGATATCGCCGTCGCGTTCAACGCTCCAACGCACTGTTGTCGTTGCCATCGTACTTCTCCTTTGTGTGGATTGGGGCGCGATAAGTTCCCGAACGTTTCTCAGCGCGAGGCGAAGTTCCTCGGCGCTAGGGAAGGCTTTCGGCGTCGCGTAGTGATGACAGGTACCGGTCCCGTCACTGCTATGGGTCTGGTCGTGGCTGGCAGCCGCAAAGGCACGCTCGGCGTCGATCTCCAATTGTATCTGCTCGCGCAGCGATGCGCCGACGATGTTGGGGTTCTGAAAGCGACCTGTCGGCATTGGCAACACCTCGAAGCGCATGTCTGCATGCACATGGGAATGCGTTCGCGCGAGCGGACGGGTCGCGCCCGGAGCATGATCAACGAGAATATCTAATGCTGTACCCCTCGGTTTCGAGGCAATGGCGAAACTACACTTTCGATCATTTTAAGAAAGTGTTACCGTCGGAAGTAGTTACCAGATGGTGCAAGCGCATCCGCGAGATTCTAAGGCAGTCATAAGCGTCACACCTCTCAATCCTCCGGAAAATTGCTGTCGAACGATAGGTGTAGTAATCCGCCGAAATGGATAGATCAGTGATTTTATTTGAGAACTGAGCCGCATTTCCAACAGGTTGCTCCATCGACGACTACTTGATCGACTCGCTTTCTTTCGGGATTCCAGAAAGTACATGAGTCGCGTCAGAGTTGCAAAATGGGTCAATCGACTGCGGCATTTTACAGCGGCTCGCCTTGTGCCTCTCCGCCCTCGTTTCACGTACCCATGAGGCCCCTATGACAATCCGCTTCCAACCGAGGTCGGTATTCGCTAACGCGAACTTCGTATCGATATCGGCTTAGGAAATAGCACCGCCACGGAACGGCCAGGCTCATTCTCCAGAGCATCGCCGTTGGCGATTGTCGGATTGACAGTAGTGCGTTCCGCACCCTGTTCCGAAAAACTGGCTTCGAAAGACACGCTTTCTCAGCCAGGGAGACAGACGGACATGAAGAAGCCATCCGCGAAAATCCGCGACGAAATTGCCAAACTGCAGGAGCAGCTCAAGATTACCGAGACCAGGGAAGCGGAACGTATCGGCCGGATCGCGCTCAAGGCGGGCCTAGGGGAGATCGAAATCGACGAGGCGGAACTTCAGGCAGCGTTTGAGCAACTGACCAAGCGATTTCGTGGAGGGCATGGCGCTACGACCGGAGGGAAGAAGGGCGCCGGCGACAGCAGCGGACAAGCGTCGACCGCGGCGGACGCGTCTGGCCCGGGCGCGGGCAGCGCTGGCGAGGCTTGAGCGCATGGCGAGGACGATGACATCCGACACCCGCAAGAAGGACACGCGCGAAAAGATCGAGCTCGGCGGGCTGATCGTCAAAGCCGGGCTGCGCTACGAGAAGCGCGCGCTGTTGCTAGGCGCGCTTCTCGATGCCGCCCGCCGGATCAAAGGCGATGAGGGCGAGCGGTCCAGGCTCACGGCAATCGGCGTGGAGGCCTTCGGCCATGACGATCAATAGGATTGCGCTCGTCGTCGTGCCAGGGACGTTGATGATCCTGGTCGTCATCGGAATGACCGGGATCGAGCAGTGGCTTTCCGGTTTCGGCAAGACCGAGGCCGCGCGACTGGCATGGGGGCGGACGGGCATCGCATTGCCCTATGTGGCGAGTGCAGCGATCGGAATTCTGTTGCTGTTTTCGAGCGCCGGTTCGATCAATATCAAACAGGCAGGTTGGGGCGTCGTCGCGGGATGCAGTGGGACGATCTTGATCGCAGCCATTCGCGAAACAATGCGCCTTTCCGCTTTCATGACAGTACCCGCCGACAAGACGGTCTGGGCCTTTCTCGATCCGGCGACGTCGATCGGCGCGAGTGCGGCGCTCTTATGTGCCGGCTTCGCGCTTCGCGTGGCGCTCATCGGCAATGCGGCATTCGCAAGGGCCGAGCCGAAGCGCATTCAGGGCAAGCGGGCGCTCCATGGCGAAGCGGGTTGGATGAAGCTCACAGAGGCGGCAAAGCTGTTTCCCGATGCCGGTGGAATCATCATCGGCGAGCGCTATCGGGTCGACAAGGACAGTGTCGGGAGCCAAGCGTTTCGCGCCGACAGCGCTGAGACATGGGGCGCCGGCGGCAAGTCGCCGTTGCTGTGCTTCGATGGCTCGTTCGGCTCGTCGCACGGGATCGTCTTTGCCGGTTCCGGTGGATTCAAGACGACGTCGGTGACGATCCCGACGGCGCTCAAATGGGGCGGCACTCTGATCGTGCTCGATCCTTCGAACGAGGTCGCACCGATGGTCTCCGGGCATCGCGGCGGAGCCGGAAGGGATGTATTCGTCCTCGATCCAAGGAAGCCTGACATCGGTTTTAACGTGCTGGACTGGGTCGGTCGTTTCGGCGGGACGAAGGAAGAGGATATTGCCTCGGTCGCCTCATGGATCATGAGCGATGGCGGAGGCGTGCGTGGTGTCCGTGACGACTTCTTTCGCGCATCGGCGCTGCAACTGCTGACAGCGCTGATCGCCGATGTCTGCCTGTCCGGTCACACGGACGGGCACGACCAGACGCTTCGGCAGGTGCGCATGAACCTCTCGGAGCCGGAGCCGACATTGCGCAAACGGCTGCAAGACATCTACGACAATTCGGGCTCGGATTTTGTGAAGGAAAACGTCGCAGCCTTCGTCAACATGACGCCGGAAACTTTCTCCGGCGTCTACGCCAACGCGGTCAAGGAAACACACTGGCTTTCCTATCCGAACTACGCAGCACTCGTGTCTGGAAAGAAGTTCGCGACCAACGAGATCGCGGCCGGCAATACGGACGTCTTCATCAACATAGACCTCAAGACATTGGAGACCCATTCCGGTCTCGCGCGCGTCATCATCGGCTCGTTTCTCAATGCGATCTACAATCACGACGGACAGATCAAGGGGCGCGCCCTGTTTCTCCTCGATGAGGTCGCGCGCCTCGGCTACATGCGGATCATAGAGACGGCGCGCGATGCCGGTCGCAAATACGGCATCACGCTCACGATGATCTATCAGTCGATCGGCCAGATGCGCGAAACCTATGGCGGTCGCGACGCGGCAAGTAAGTGGTTCGAGAGTGCCAGCTGGATTTCGTTTGCCGCGATCAACGATCCCGAAACCGCCGATTACATCTCCCGACGCTGCGGCATGACCACGGTCGAGATCGACCAGGTGAGCCGGAGTTTCCAGGCAAAGGGATCATCGCGGACACGCTCGAAGCAGCTCGCTGCCAGACCACTCATTCAGCCCCATGAAGTTCTGCGCATACGTGCCGACGAACAGATCGTCTTCACCGCAGGAAACGCGCCGCTTCGATGCGGACGAGCTATCTGGTTCCGGCGCGACGACATGAAGGCATGCGTCGGCACGAACAGGTTTCACATGGTCGGGGATACGCCAAAGCCTGCATGATCCAAGCCGGCGCGCGGTGCAACCGAGCAAGGCTGATCCAGGAAAAAGAAGAGTATCGGAGAAATCAGCATAGCGACGCCCGACGGGCGAGATTTCGGGAATTCTCGTTGCGTGACGGGAGGAAAACAGGGCAGCCGCAGGAGCCTCAACATAGTGGCCCGAAGGGGAGGCGGGATCGACTGCCCCCGCCCGTCGCGCACCATTTTGCCGGCCACACCGCAGCCCGGAGCCAAGCTCCTCCGTAAACGCAGATGAAACCGGGTCCGACATAGGTTGAGACGAAACGAGGGGATCGGAAAGTGGCGAAATCAAATGTGGTTCCGTTCAGAAAGCCGCCGAAGGCCGGAGGCGGTCGCGACCGGCAGCGCGCGGGTGGAGGATTGCTGAGATCTGGCCGGAACAGATGGCGTAAACGCTCGACGGCAGTTCTATGCACCGTGATCATTGCTGTTGGAGGTTGGCTTGCCTATGGCGGCGCCGACGCTCTCCCCGGTTTCGCCACTTTGGCCAAGACACCGACGACGGATTCATTGTCGGCCGCATTTTCGATCTGCGACGGAAGCCATCGAGCGAACTGCGTCGTCGACGGCGACACCTTCTGGTTCGAGGGCCAGAAAATCCGCATCGCCGATATCGATACGCCCGAACTCAGCCCGCCCCGCTGCGAGGCCGAACGGATAAAGGGTGAGGCGGCAAAATCCCGCCTGCTGACGCTGCTCAACGCTGGAAAATTCTCGCTAGCGGCCGGGTTCCGTGACGAAGACAAATATGGACGCAAACTGCGAACCGTATTTCGTGCAGGCAATTCGCTGGGCGATGCCTTGATCAAGGAAGGGTTTGCCCGATCATGGGATGGTGCCCGACACGGCTGGTGCCAGGGCGGGTGACAGCCATCATCACCTTCCCTGCACGGGAGAGGGATAGGGGCTTGGGGAAAGGGAGGAGGGAACCGTCCCCTTTCTCCATGGGAGGAAGTTTGAAGGAGGGGCATTGCCCTTCCTTCATGGGGTGAGATTGAGAGGGGCGGCAGAGCCCCCCTTTCATAGCCGCTCGGCTCGGTCGATCCGGCTGGAGGGGCTCATGATCAAAATTTCGGCGCAGTCGTTCAAGCCAATCCGGCTGTTGATCCGGCCGCTTCTGATCTTCTTCCACCACACGAGCGAATTGATGCTTTGTCATCAGAGTCTCCTTTTCGTTTTCTGACGAAAGGTGTCGGCACCGTAGTCCGTGAGGGGTCAGGGACCGCGGAACGCGGCCGCCCTGCGGCGAGCGGAGGAACCGATTTTCTCTGTGCCGCTTGCGGCGTTGGGAAAATTGGAGGGGCCGCGATGTCCTTGACGCCGGAACGGCGGGTGCAAAATGGGACGTCAGAGAGAGATAGAACCGCGTCCTGAAGGGACGCGACCGCTTGCCATCTCCGATGGCGACGGGAGGCTCCGGCTGTCTCCGGACAATGAGATTTCGCAGAGGCATGCTTCTTGCTGCGAGAGGATCGTAACCCGGCGGCGCGGAGGCCGCGTGCGGGCTCCGGTCGCGGTGCGACCAGAGCCGTGCGCCATCGGCGCCTCGCCCAAGCCCCATTCTTCACGAAAATGAATCGGTCGTATCTGTAGGATTCACATATGTCGTTGGACGTAGCGGCGCCGTGTGAGGATCATGCCGGCATGATTTCGCAACCATACCAGCTCTATGTCGAACGAACGGATCCAGCCAAGAACATGGCGCGGTATTATGCCATGGAGATCGGGCAGACGATGTTCGGAGAGGCCTGCCTGACCCGGCGATGGGGACGGATCGGCAAGCGTGGACAGGAAAAGCAGCATGTGTTCGAACGGGAGGAGGAAGCGGTTCGCTTGTTCCTTGAGCTGTTGAAGCAAAAACGTGGTCGCGGCTATCGGCCAAAAACAACCTGCCGATATTCGCCGAGCTGACGATGATTGTGTTCCGCGTTCCAGCTGGTAGGGGAGGGGCCGCTGAAGCGGCCCACGGCGTGTTATTCGCGCCGGTTCCAGTCGGTCTCGAACGACGCCTCGATCTCGACGAAGAACGGAATCTTGATGGCCAGTTTCAGGCCGAGTTTCCCCTTGCGGAAGTAGTGACAGATCACCTTGCCGAGGGTGCGGAGCCGACGGCCGGTGGCGGTGAGGAACTGAGCGAGCTGTTGCACGGTATTTTCTCCTTTCGAAATGCGGATATCGCGGGGATAGGCCGCATGGCGGACAAGGAGGGACGCACCTGAAAGGACGAGACGAGAGTGAAGGACCTGCCGGCGCCAAGAATTTAGCACGCGAGGAGCCGCAATACGGCGGGGAAAATTCTGGCGCCGGCTGGTTGCGGGCGACGGACGGGATGCAGCATCCCCGATGTCGATGACGGTAGATCGAAAGGAGAGTCGCAGCGGATCGCCCCTCTCGGGATCCTGGATGCCGGCGGTCCCCCAGTGCTGGTGGTATGCCGCCCTCAGAAGGGCGGCTCGGCGTCGATGGAACCATCCTGTTCGCCAAGCATCATGATCAGCTCGGCCTGGGCGATTTCGAGCTCGGCTTCGATCTCGCGACGCTCGGCGGGCTCGATGCAAGCGTTCAGCTCGGCGCGCAGTTCTTCGATTTGTTGTTCGATCATCGTCATCTCCTTGATGTTTGAGAAAGATGACGCCCGCCGGCGTGGCGGTGGGTCAGGGTCAAGGATCGCGCATGCGACCGCCAGCGGCGGTGAGTGGGGGAGCCGAAATGCGCCGGCATTTTGGGGGAACCGCTCGTCCTTGAGGCTGTCCCGGCTCCACGGCACGATAGGCCCGATATGAGCAGACCCCCACCTCTCCGTATGGCACCCTAAAAGTCGGCCGCGGGCTCGACGCCCGTTGCCGGCTTTCTTAAAGCGGCCAGTTGGCCCCGCCTCGGTGGCGGGGCCTTGTTGGGATCTCAATCCCGATTGGGGCGGGACCAGATCAACTGGTAGCCGTCCTCGCCTTCGACCTCGGAGAGCGTTGCGTAGATCGGGGCGGGGAAGCTCGGGTCGTCCAGCTTGACCGAGAGATAGTCGCGGTCGCTCTCGCCGGAGCGCTTCTGCCAAGCCGCACCGAGCTCGACATTGCCGGCGTAGATGCGGAAGTGCGGGCCCTTGTCGGAGGGGCTGTCGACGCGGGCGATGCGGGCCTTGACGTTGAGTGCGAGGGTGCGGATCGAGCCGGTGAAGCCGTTTTCGTTTGCGGTGAAAGTGCCGATGGTAGCCATTGTCTGTTCCTTTCGGTTGTTTCGGGCCGCGCCCTTCGCGGCCTCGATGGCTGTCGCAAGGATCGGGGACGATCGGACCGCACCTGGAAGGCCGTAATGAAATGGAGGGCGGTCGGGAGAAACTTTGTTGTCGCGCGAGGAATGCGAACGCAGTTCGCTGGGGAAGAAAGTTGCGGACGGCCGTTGCGGGAGAACGATCGAGGCGAAGCCGGTCTCCGATCAGACATGCCTCATCGAGCCCGCGGAGGGCGTGGCCTATGACAGCGGTGGAAGGAACTTGGTCATGGCCCTCGCCGTGCGTTGCCCCGGCAGAACAGCCCGGCCGCGAAGCCGTTCCCCAGGTCTCTAAAGCATAGCGTCGGCTTCGGATGCGACAAACTCGGCCGTCCGGGCAGTTGTCTCCTCTCATCAACGCAATATTGTCGGGCCGCGATTCGTCGCCTGGAGGATCTATGCGTCAGCAGACAAAGCCGTTTACCGTCGAAATCAAGCAGTCCCGAAAGCTGAAAGCCAACGATCGGAAACCATCGATCTGGGGGAGGCTGGACCTCACGTCCGATGAGCACGCGCTCGCGGAGAGAGCGCCGAAAGAGCTGTCGGCCGTTGCGGGTGACAACGACCGACCTTGACGTCTCCTACGCGGCCGCTCTCTCGTCGGCCTGAACGGGCTGGAGACCGTGCAGGAAGCTGACAGCACGCTGGGCATGCGCCGCAGCTTGGAAGATAGCCCGCTTGTCGTCAGATAGAACCTTCAGCCACGAGTCCAGGTAAGACGCATGGTCCGGCCGTGGCTCCAGCTCCGGTGCGATCCCGAGATCGGCGCATAGGAAGCAACTCCCGAGCTCCGCAATCAGCTCTTCGCGAGCCCGCTCGGTCTTGTCCTTCGCATAGCGGCTAAGATCGCGATCGACGCGATCGGGGCGCGCAGTCCAATGGCAACTTTCGTGACTGAGCGTGGCCACGTAGGACGCCGCGTCGCGGAACGTTTCGAACGGCGGCATCTGGATGTGGTCCGTGATAGGGGAATAATAGGCCTGCGCTCCACCATGGCGGATGACAGCGCCCGTGTTGCGGAAAAAGCAATCGGCGTGCTCGATGTGCTCGATCGCATCGAGCACCGGGGTCGGTGGGTGACGATAGTGTTCGGGCAGTCCGTCGATCTGCTCGATGTTGAACACTGTGTAAGCCTTCAAGAATGGGATTTCTCGATCGACTTCTCCACCACTGCCGTCCGCCTCGGACTTGGTGAACCGGCTGGCGAAGACGACCGTCGAACCGGTCGCGCCCTTTCGCACCGCCGCCCCCAGTTCAAGCGCCTGCTTGAAGGTCATCCACATGGGCGAAGTGAAGCCGCGCGCCATCCCCTCCGACCATAACAAGAGAATGTTCATGCCCGAATAGGGCTGACCGTTGTGGCGCAGCGGCCGGGTAATCCGGCCATTGGTGTTGGCCGCATGCCATGGCTTCATCCAGGGTTTTACGCCCTTTTCAAGGTCGGCTACGATTCTATCCGTGATCCGCGCATAGATGTCGGCGCGTTCGCCTTCGGCTTTCCTGCTCATGTCCTTATCCTTCGTTTGAGGCCGCGCCATCGCGACCCCGTCGCGGAGGTCCGAAGGCAGGAGCGATCAGGCGGCTCGCGGCACCGGAACGGCCAGAACGGAGTGGAGGACGGCAAAGCCGTTGCGGCTGACCGCCGGCTCCTGCAGGACCGCCGACCGGGACGGGGCCGGCGTGGCGGGCTGGGTCCTTGTCCTTCCTTTCCTTCCCCTGACACGGAAAAGGCCGGTCCCAAAGGAACCGGCCCGAGAATTAAGAGAGAGGGAAATGGGCGAGCCGAAGCTCCGCCAAACGCGGCTCAACCGAGAGCCGCCAGCTGCGCCTCGGCCGCCTTGCGGTCGAGCGAGTGGCCCGCGTTTTCGACTGGGCGGTCGAAAGGCTTCCAGGCTTCGCCGATGACTTGGCCGTAGGCTGCGACGGCACCCTCAGCGGCCATCCGCAGCGCGTGGGACTGAATGCCCATGTCGGCCGCGAACTCGCGTTTTCGCTGGGCGGCGCTATCGTAGCCGACCGGGCCATCGAGATCCTCGTCACGGGCATCGTTTGCCGACTTGGCGGTGGCGTCTCGCGCCTCGGAGACTGCCCGGCTGTAGAACTGGCCGGCTCCGTGCGCCGAGCCGACATAGGCTCCGACGATGCGCTGGAGATGGATCTGCATCGCCTTCTCGCCGAGGCCGTTCGAGAGGCTGTCGGCGGTTTCGATTATCAGGCGCTCGTGGAGTTCACGGATGCCATCGCTGTCGACCACCGCGGTCCCGAAACTCTCGGCGATCAGCATTGCCTGCGCGGTGTCCGGGCAAGTGAACCTGACCATTTCGAGGGTGGCGCCCTTGCGGAGCGGCACGACGCGGGCGGCAGGTCGATTGGTTGCGGGCTTGGCCATGGGATCTTCCTTTCGTGGTTTCCACCGAAGCGGCTCCGGCCCCTGCCGGTCTGCCCTTCGACGCGGTCGACAGGAACCGGCTGAGGACGGGCGCTTTCACAGGTCCGGGACGGCAGAGCGAGCGAAACGGGTTTGCGGACAAGCGGGGGTAAAGCCCTGCGAAGGGCGCGAACCCGTTTTGCGAGGAAGGCTGCACCGGCCGCTCCGCGGCGCGCCAGCGGCCTTGAAACGACCGGCCGCCGGTTCAGACCGCAGCGAAAACGAAGGGCAAGCCGGCAGGCTTCGGGCTATGACTCCGAAATCCCGAAGGAGAGAACCTCTGCGACCGACAGCCCGCATTCCTCCTCCAGCGCATCAGCCCACACCAAAAACGCACCCTCTCGGCCGGGCCCATGCCGCCGCACCATCCGTGTCATCGCCGAGCGTCAGACGCATGGCGGCGATCGCCCCTCCTGACGTTTAAGCTTGCGAGCCAGCGCAGCGATTTCCGTTCGTCGCTCGAAGGTGCACCGCTCGATGAGATCCTGAAACAGCTGTTCATCGGCCGGTCCAGCGCCACCCACCCAGCGGTGCGAGTGGAGCGCGGCTTTCTCCGTGACCGCGATGCGCTCGGTCCGACGCCTAATCTGCCGGCAATGCGACCGGGATAGCGGGTTATCTCTCGCCTCGCCGTCACCACGCGGGACAGAAGAAGACCGGAACTGACCGCGGTCGCGCCTATCCCTGCGCCTGGAAGGCAGACGAATTCATCCGCGATCTTCTAGCGCCGCAAGGAACCCCAGCATCAACGATAATACGCCCTAGCCAGATTTTGATAAAAATTGCGTGTGATGAACGGCACGCTCACGCCGAAGTCATACAAGTCGAGCGTGAGCGATGCTTCATCGGTCAGATCGAACCAACCGATCGCAGGCTGCATACCGCCACGGGTTCTCGTGCCCACGACTCTGTGCCCGATTGAATAGTCATGCACATACGCAACCAGTGGATGCGTTCCATCCATATGCGGCTTTGTCGTCGTATGGTAACCACGATTGCTCCAGTAACTAACCGCGTTGACGTGCGCTTGGCCGTCGCAACTTGATAGCCATACGATGACATTCTGCCAATCATATCGAGACCCCACATCGGTTGGCCAATCTCCGATCTTGTTCTTTGGGAAGAACCAAGAATACATGACCGCGCACTCGCCCTCAAACTCATCCGCCCTGACATAAATTTGTCCAAGGTTTTTTGAGCACCCGTCCGACGCAAAACCAGATGGCTTCAGACCGCCGCTGACGTTGCCGGCGGCATCTACTGCCGGGAAAGGCACACAGCCGCTATTGACTTTGAGGTAAGGCTGGTAGGTCTTGAGGAATTCGGAGGTGCTGTCGGGAAACCCTCGGACCTCGTCGTGATTGATGACTTGAGGAGCGTCGGCCTCAACCGATCGTCCGCAAATGAGGGCAAATATTAATGCGGCAAAGAGCGTTCGCCGACGAGATGCACTGGTGAGAGCGACCTTGCTTTTTTTGCGTAGCAACTTTATTCTCCCTTGTCTTAAACCGTTTTGACCAGCTTGCGCGCCGCGTTCGAATTGTCGTTTGACACGCGCCGGATCTCTCGTGAGCTGACAAGTGACGACTGCTTGTCCTCAAGCCGCGCGGCATCGTCACGTCCCTCCCCAATCTTCAGCGTCCACCTCAGCTCGCTTGACCCGCCAACTGCGCCCGCTGCGGCGGATACAGATTGAGAATGGCAAAGACTTTGGGCCAGACACGCGGCTTTCGTTCTTAAAGCGAGCTTAAATCGCCTGATTGCGGGTCGCGTCTTCGAGATCCGGTATTTGCTTGTGAAGTTTTGGATATTGTCCGGAGATGTTTGGACTTTCTGGCTTTGGGCAACCCTCGATGCGACGTTCAGGAGATCCCTTAGCTCGACATGACATTCTGGCACAGAGCCACCACCTTTCGGGGTACACTCGAGTGCGAAGGGACCGGGCCCACAGATCCGCGAACCTGTCCGATGCAGAAGCTCGCGCGAAACGCGGGCGATCCGGTCGGATCAAACATGCGTTTTCGCTCCAATGGTTCGTTAGAATTCCTGTCGACGCTGTCTGAGCAGCGCCAACAGGTTCCTATTTTCAAGGCTGCTTCGGCGGTGGCACGCAATGTTTCCCGTGACAAACCTGCTCACCCTTGTATTCCGCCAGGGTATGCAGCAATTGCGCCATCTGTTCATGCTTCTCGACCTCCGGGAGAGACGCTCCATCTAGGAACCTCAAAGCCTGCTCGAGCAAATCCACAGCCCGGCCGTTGTCGCCGCTCTCATGGTAGTAAAGGGCAACCGACAGAGAAGAATCAGGTGACAGAGCCTGTTGCTGATACAGCCTCAGGATTCGTTCGGAGAGCTCCTTGCCCATCGAAAAGCGTTCCACCGTTGGAAGGCCCGAGTAATCGTACCAACCGAAGAGTTGTTCCAGCGCCTCGACAAGCCAATCTTCAGAGTTTCGTTCAATTGCATCGCGAGCAAATTGAGCCAATGCTATCCAGCCCGCATCCATGTCGCGCATTCTTCCGATCAATGTCGCGACATGCCGCTGCCGCAAGGAGATGTCGTCCGGGAAAAGATTGATGCCCTCTTCAAAGGCCGCGAGCGCCGCCTTCCAATCCTCAATCTCTGTCGCCGCCCGGATTCGATCACGCAACGCGTTGTACGAAACATCGCTCTCGCCTTCAGCAATCCGCGCCTTTTCGGCATTTTTTGCTTCCGCGCTGGCGCGCCAACTGCCGTCAATCACTCTTGGCAAAATGAATTTGAGTTCATCCGGATCACCGATAGAGGCGATGCTGCCGTCTCGGTCGACAATGAACGCCTGTGGAACGCAGAAAGATAGACTGGCACCCATCCAATGCTTATCCATTTCGCCTGAGTAGTCGAACCCGATCCGTATGTTCGCATGCGGGAGCCATTTGGTTACCCATGCGTCCACCTCAGCTAGGGCCTCGTCAGCCGTTACAATGCCGATGACCTCAATTCCGATGTCCCGGTATTGCTCTTGCAACTGAGCCAGGCGGACCAGCGCCGGCCCGCAACCACTGCAGGTAATCGAAATGAACACAGGGATGTATATTTTGCCCAGCTGGAAGTTGGAAAGCGGATCGCCGCGCAGCCAATGCTGCACGTTGATCGACGGGGCTGGAGAGCCGCTATTTAAGCTGGAGGTCATTTTCATTCTCCACCGGTAGTTATCCGACGCTTCGTGCGCCAGGGATGAGCGTGTGAAGTATCAGCTCGGGTTGTTCGATTTCGAAACGCTGCGCATGTTCCGTCTGTTGGACGCACGCTTGTGATCTCGTCTTCTAAAATGGCTTCTGCGGGTGCGGGCGGCCATTGCGAGTGTCCTTCTTTTGGGAGCGATGTTTCCGTCGTGACAGGTAGACGCCGAGCCTTGATGCAGATGGAGGTCTTTCCATGAACACCACTTATGCTTCTCCGCGTTAGACGCCGCGGGTCGTGCAAGGGACGTCTATAAGTCAGGCGCCGGAGGTTCAGCCTCTTTGCAATTGCGGATCCGACCGGGGCCGGGTCTCCATCAATTGTCCGCTTTCCGGAACGACGATCAGGCGCCTGAATGTCCGACACCCGTTTGATAAAAGGCACAGTGTGCATAGTCACTTGATCTCCCGAAATCGGAACAGGTCAGTAGCGACCCGGCTTACTCTGAGCACTACTCGTGCCAGTCAGGTTGCGCCGATAAGCCTTTGAGATTGCACATGTGCTGTTGTCGCTATTCGCAGGGGTTTTGTAGGGCTTCCGACATGTCGTGTCGCAATCCGCCCGCGATCACTACCGCGTTGGAGAGGCGGTCCGATGGGCTTCCAATCGGATAAGTCATGAAGGCTGCGCTACGAGCGGGGAGATTTGTACCGCTATCGTCGCGTGCACGTGCTGTTGGAACGTGAGGGTTGGGGCACCTACATCAAGCGAACCTATCGCCTTTACACGGACTTGGGCCTGCAATTGCGGAACAAGACGCCCAAGCGCCGGGTAAAGGCCAAACTTCGCGAGGATCGGCAAATGGCTGTCGGAGCGAATGATGTCTGGGCGATGGACTTCGTTCACGATCAGCTCACCACCGGAAAGAAACTGCGCGTTGTGACGATGGTCGACACCTTCTCGCGTTATACTCCCGTGCTTGATCCACGCCACAGCTATCGAGGTGAAGATGTCGTGCAAACCTTGGAACGGGTGTGCCGGAACGTCGGCAATCCGAAGACGATCCGTGTCGACGCGGGGACGGAGTTCGTATCCCGCGATCTTGACCTTTGGGCCTAAGCCAAGGGGGTGACCTTGGACTTCTCACACCCAGGCAAGCCGACCGATAATGCGTTCATTGAAGCGCTCAATGGCCGCTTCCGCGCGGAAAGTCTGAACCAGCATTGGTTTCTAACACTTGCGGATGCGCCCGAAACGATGGAGGATTGGCGTAGATTACAACGAAGAACGGCCTCATGGTGCAATCGGCAATGAGGTACCGATCTCGCTGATAAACTAGGCAGGCGCAACCAGTTCCAGTCCCAAATGGACTAACACAACGTGGCAGGTCAGCGGATCAGCCTCCCTTGCTGTAGCGGCTTTCCCTGCGGCGAGCTTCTTCCGGTGACGTTCGGGCGGGCGAGGCGGGCCGTCGCACCAGGCGACGATCAAGCCACTCGGGGCGAGCTCATAAACCAAAGACGCAGACATCTTCGTTCTCCTGTTTTGATGTGTGGAAACAAAGCCGCCGCCGGTGATGGCCGGCGGTGGTATCGGTCGAAACGAAGTGAGGAGATTGCTACTCGGCGGCGATCCCGTAAGCGGTCTCGAGGCCATTGGCGCTGGCGTCAGCGTCGGCTTCGTCCAACTCTTCGTGCTCGGCGTCCGCCGCTTTGCCGTCGTCCTCGGCTTCCGGTACACGCGGATTGGTCTCCGCTTCGTCCTCGACCGACGGCTCACCGTCCTCGCTGCCGCCGACCGGCCCGTCGGCGGGGGCTTCGCCGTCCTCGCCACCATGTTCCACGCTCTTGGCAAGCCACTCGGCCAGCTTCGCGTCATCGGGCGCGAAGAGGGCAGACTGATGCACGAAGCGCTCTTCCTTGAAGTGTTCGACAAGGGCAGCGCGGGTGTCCCGGACGCGCGGGCAGGGAACGACACTCGTGCCGCCGCAGGACGCTTCCAATGCCGGGCGAGAGAGGCACGCGAGGAACTCCTCCGTGCCCATGTTCGGAAGATAAGCGTCGGCACCGATGGCATCGCCGGCGACCCGGACAACGACGCCGCTGTCCGAACGATTGGTGCGGGCCGACAGCGCGTCGATCAAGGTCAATCTAGCCACGACGCGTAGCGTATCCATGTCGAACTCCAGCTTGCCGCTTTCACCGATCAGCCGGACGACGTGCCGGACGAACCGCCTGGACCCATAGAGATGCCCGGAGACTTCGGAGCCGGAGTCGACCGAGACGTTCTGCCCGGCAAACGCAAGCACCAGCATTGCCATGAGCGTATCGTCCTCGATCGGAGCCCGTGCCAGCGCCTCGTGCAGCGCGTCGGTGCGGAAATCGCCGATCATGTCGATGCCGTTTCGGGTCACGTCCGGCCGGGTCTTGGCTGAAACGTCGATGGCCTCGTTTCCTTCCTCGCCGCCGGGCAAGGTCGGATCGCCCTTGCCTTTCGCTTGTCTGGCTTCCGGCATCCGAAAATGGGCAGACTGCACCTTGCCCTCACGATCGAGAAACATGGCGGTGCAATCGCCCTTGGAGGGCTTGCCATAGATACGCTCCGCCTTCGGCGGCAGTTGCGGCTGGCCCCAATTGTTGACCTCAACGATGGCGCCCTTCTTCGGGAGATTGCTGCTCATCCACTCCTGCTGCGCGCCGAGGAATGCTTCGACGTTGGTGGTGTAGCGGTTATCCTCGTCGGCGGGTCCGAACAGGTCTTCCGCCCACTCGATGCCGTAGGCCTGGCGGAGATCGTCGCCGAAATTCGCATCGCGCGCGAACATGCGGGTCTTGGTGAGGCCGTTGGCGATCGCCCACCAGGATGCTGTGTCACCCTTCTTCGGCTTGTGTGCCTTCCAGACTTCCTTCTGCTCATCGAGTGACGCCGCGGAAATCGTGCGAAGCTGCTGCTCGCTCGGCATGTCGCCCTTGGCCATGTGATCGAGCATCGCAGGCAGCACATTGGCGAGCAGGCGAAGCTTGCGGATTTGTCTGACCGGCAGGGCCAGCGCGATCGCAATCGCCTCCTCGGTCCAACCGAGTGCAACGAGGCGCTCGATGCCACGCCATTGGTCGACCGGATTGAGCGGCTCGCGCGCGATGTTTTCGATCATCGAACGCATCGCGCCATTGTCGTTGGCCGCCTCGACGACGATAACATCAATTTCCTCGATGCCGGCGGCGATGGCCATGCGGGTGCGCCGGTGACCGGCTTCGATGACATAGCCGTTGCCGCCGGCTTCGGCAAAAATGACGGGCGGCTGGATGACGCCGACAGCCTTGATGGTCGCAAGCAGCAGCGCGTCGGCCTGTGGCGTCGACTTCGACTGGCGAGTATTGTCGGGATTGTCCTTCAGCGCACGCGGATCGACCTTCATGAGTTGCATGGGAGTGTTCCTTTCCGGGGATGCGGACGCGGCCCTCTGCCGGTCCTTTCTGTCTTCATTTTTCCTGAAGACACCTCCCGGACCGCAAAGCGGTCGGACCGGCGCAACCGCGGTCGAGCAGCCCTGCCGCGAAGGACAAGCGAGGCTAACAGCCTTGCGAAGGACGAGTGCCCGGGATGCGCAGGCGGCGGTTGAGCGCCAGCGGCGACGGGAGGACCGATCTGCGACCGGTTTTCTTCCGTTTCCCCTTCTCCATTTCCCAACTTCTTCTGATAAGCGCTCTGCTACAGCGCTCGGAATCTGGGTTGAGCGGGAACAAAAAAATGGGCCGTCGGAAGAACCGAGGCCCATGAAGTGTGAAGGTTATTTAACCTCCAGAGGGGAACAGCTGTTGCGGCGGCACTGGGAGGAGACCGCCATGTGCATCAGCTGTGTGCACTATGATGATATTTTGATCAGATAGAAAACATTTATTGTGCAATGCACCTATGCACATGCTGCACTGCTCCCAAAATCAGGCTGCCTCCCTAGCAGAGGCCCCTGCCTCGCGCGCCTCGGCCGCGAGCTCCGCCTCAACCTCCTGGAACTGGCGACGCTTTTCGGCCAGCTCACTTGCGAAGGCAAAATCGCCACCTTGACGGGACTGGTAGGAAGCAAGACGCCGGCGCGCTTCCTCCAGCCGTTGGCGATAGCGTTCCCGCTCCCCGTCGAAATCATCGAGCGTATTCTCGAGGCGGGAGACGGCGCCGAGCGGTGTCACCGTGACGGCGAGATCGATCTCGTAGTCCGCGCCCGTGCGCTGAAGCATGGTGGTGTAGCGATAACCGTCAGACTTGCCGAAGCGCTCGCCATCGTAGACGAGATCGAAGCCACCAATGGAGGCGGTGACGATCTCACCCTCCTGTTGAAGCTGAACGAGAGTGAGGATTTCCTTCATCAGCGCGCGGCCGGCATCCTTTCGCTCATCATATGAAACACCCGTGACGGTCATTGTGAAAGCCTTTCCCGCAGTCGGAACCAGCCGCTCGATGTCTTTGCCAATCTCGCCGATCCGACGGATTGATATCTCGATGTCGCGTTCGGCGTCCCGGACCTGCCGGCGCACCGCGAACAGGTCGTCATCATGGGCGGCGCGTAGCCGCTCGAGACGAGCGATATCCGCTTCGAGCCCTGCCTTCTGCATCAGGCGCTCGTCGCCCGAGGCAATCGCCTTGGCCATGGCGAACTGGTTGGCCTGGCCGTCACCGAGGTCGTCCAGCCGACGGATCGAGGTGTCGCCGGAAAGGGCCGCCGCGATGAAGCGGGCCTTGCGCTCGTTGTTCTGCCACATGGCAGCATCAAGTGCCCCTTGCGTGGCGTAGGCGAAGATATCGACGACATCGTGCTGATTGCCCTGGCGGACGATGCGGCCCTCGCGCTGCTCGATCTGCGACGGCAGCCACGGCACATCGAGGTGATGCAGCGCCCTCAACCTGAGTTGAGCGTTGACGCCGGTGCCCATGGTCTCAGACGAGCCGATCAGAAAGCGAACCTTGCCCGAACGGACATCACCGAACAGACGTTGCTTGGCCTCTGTCTTCTTGAAGTCCTGCATGAAGGCGATTTCCGACGCGGGTACGCCAAGTCGGATCAATTCGTCACGGATCCAGCGGTAGGCGGAGAAACCGCGCGTCTTCTCGACATTGATGGTGCCGAGATCGGAGAAAATCATCTGCGCGGCGCCCGGAAGCTCATAGGGCTTGCCGTCCGGACGAAGATAGGTGTTTTCGCTCGTTTCCGTCCAGATGCGAAAGGCGTTCTCGATGAGAAGATTGAGCTTGTTGTCCGGCTCGTTGTCGTTTGCCGGAATGACCAGGCGCAGGTCGATCGCCGCATGGCGGCCGTCAGTGATGACGGACAGCAGGATATCGTCTCCGGGCTGAGCCGGCCCCTCGCGCATCTCGATCGCCTTGATGCGGCTGTCGAGGATTTGCTGATAGAGTTTGAATGCCGCCGTCGGTTGCGCCGTCAGGATCTGCCGCCGACCGGTCGAGAGTGCCGGAACCTTCACATATTGCTTCAGGTCCTGCGGCATCACAACGTCGGCGAACGAGCGGAACATGGCGATCAGTTCCGGCACGTTGACGAAGCTCGCAAACCGGCTCACTGGCTTGTATTTGCCGGACGGCTGGATTTCGAGTTCGGTCGTCGTGTCGCCGAAGGTCGAGGCCCAGGCGTCGAATTCATGAAGCCCGCGTTCGCGGAGCGCCTCGTGGCCGAGCAGTCGCTGGATCGAGAACATTTCACCGAGCGTGTTGGTGATTGGCGTGCCGGAGGCCAACACGAGCGCGCGGCCGGGATTCTTGGTCTCGATATAGCGGGACTTGACATAAAGGTCCCAGGCCCGCTGCGATCCGTTCGGGTCGATGCCTTTCAGTGTCGACATATTGGTCGCAAACGAGAGTTTGCGGAATTCCTGCGCCTCGTCGACAACGATCTGATCGACGCCGATTTCCGAGATCGTGAGAAGGTCGTCCTTGCGGGTTGAGAGCGCTTCCAACCGCTCTTGCAAACCTTCCTTCAGGCGCTCGAGCCGCTTTCGCGACACCCGATCCTCACTGTCCGCCTTGGTCAGCAGATCCTCGTGGAGCTCGAGCTCATCATTGATCATTTGGCTCTCGAACGCCGACGGCACGGCGATGAACCTGAAGGCCGAATGGGTGATGATGATCGCATCCCAGGGGGCCGTGGCGGCTCGCGACAGGAAACGTGCCCGCTTGTCCTTGGTGAAGTTGGTCTCGTCGGCGACGAGGATACGAGCGTTCGGATAGAGCGCCAGGAACTCGCGCGCCGCCTGTGCGAGGCAATGGCCTGGCACGACCAGCATCGCCTTGGCGATCAGGCCGAGACGGCGCTGCTCCATGATCGCGGCTGCCATCGTCATCGTCTTGCCGGCGCCGACAGCATGGGCGAGATAGGTCGAGCCGGAGGAGATGATCCTCCAGATTCCACGCTTCTGGTGCCCATACAAAACAAAGGCGCCGGAGGCGCCGGGAAGCTTCAGATGGGAGCCGTCGAATTTTCGAGGCGCGAGGTTGTTGAAGCGGTCATTATAGACCCGCGCAAGCCGGTCGGTGCGGTCTGGGTCAGTCCAGACCCAGTTCTGAAAAGCCTCCTTGATCTTTTGCAGCTTGTCGCGCGCTGCTTCCGTGTCGACGACATTCAGAACGCGGCGTTCACCGCCAACGTCCTTGAACACGTCGAAGATCTGCGGCACCCGGCTGTTCAGCGCATCCGCCAACAATTCACCGGCGTGACGGCGGCTCGTGCCCCATTCGGAGGTGCCGGCGGCATTGTAGCCAAGCTGCCGTGCCTCGACGGTCCATGACCCGAGCTCCGACATATGGTGGATCCTGATGTCCACATCCATCGTTTCCTTGACGAAGGCGACGACATCGGCAGCCGGAATCCAGGGTGCGCCGAGACGGGCGGTGATATCTGACGGCCGGAGGTCGGCAGGCTGGACGTCCTGCAGCGCTCGGACATTGCGCTCGTATACTGGATCGAGCGACGCGGCTGCCTCGGCGACCGTGAGCTTCGTGCGGACCGGGCCTGAGAGATAAGCGTCAGAGGTCTGCCAGGAGCCATCGGCGGGATCGCGGAAGATGGCGTCACCGAGTTCGTCGATCACAGCATCCGGATCACGGTGCAGCAGCTCGGCAGTATGGTCGGGATCAACGCGGCCACGCTCGTTGAGAACGACGGCGAGCGCGTCGGCTGCCGAGGTTATGACCGGCGCCGCGGGCGGCGAGATCACCCGCTCGGTGAAGATCGGACCGGGCTTTGCCGTATCGGTTTCGAGATCGTAGTCCTCGATCGAGGCCACCAGCCAACAATCGGGATCGTCGAGGAACGGCTGGAGATTCGGCCGGCGATGGGTTTCGCGGAGTTCGCCCGTCTCATCATCCTCAGAAATCGAAACCGTCGTATGGTTGATCGGCCCGAAGTCTCGGACGAAGCTCGACCAGCCGATGCGCAGCCGAACCTGCAGATCCCGCCACGGCTGATCGCGTTCCTGCGCTTTCAGCACCTCGCGCACGGCGTCGCGGATCGGGATCAGCTTCTTGATGATCCGGACATGCTTTTCGGACAGGCCTTCGCCTGACCTGACTTTTCGCACCGACACCGCGAGCGGGGCTCCGTCGATCATTTGCATGAGACCGTGGCGGCTGTTGAGGAAGAAGCTGCCCTCGCGGACCTTGTCGTTGCTGTGGCGGAGATCGACGATCTCGCCCACTTCCTCTTCCAGATTGATGTCGATCTGCGACGGCTCGCCGTCATACCGATCTTCGGGGAGTAGAGCGATCACTGCCTTCAGTGCCGTTTCCAGATCTTCACCGGAGCGTGGCCGGCACGTATAGGTCTCGCCGAACGAGCCAGACGTTAGGGCGTGCTCGCCGAGCACGAAATTCGGGTGCCGTGCGAACCAGCGGTTTACGCGGATCGCCCCCTCGTCGGATGTCGCAGGACGAACCTCTTCGAGATCGAGCCATGATAGATCACCCTCCGGCTCGCTGGCCTTGCGCTTGCGAAAAAACAGGATGTCCACGACCACATCCGTGCCAGCGTCGCGGCGGAAGCCGCCCTCGGGGAGGCGGGCCGCTGCGATCAGATCGGCGGACCTGGCGATATGCTCTCGCGCTGTGCTGTCCACCTTGTCCATCGTGCCGCTGCTTGTCACGAACGCGGCGAGTGCACCGGGCTTCAAGAGATCGATCGACCGGGCAATGAAGTAGTCGTGCAGCCGCAGACCGAGCGGACGGTACTGCCGGTCCGACCGAACTGTTCGATCGGAGAAGGGCGGATTGCCGATCGCGAGATCATAGATCGCGTTGAGATCGGTGCGCGCGAAGTCGGCGTTGATGATGCGCGCCTTCGGCTGAAGAAGCCGGACAATCCGCGCCGTCACCGGATCGAGTTCGATGCCGGTGACATAGCTTGTGTCGCGGAGCGCCGTTGGCATCAGCGCCGGAAACAGGCCCGTGCCGATTCCCGGCTCCAGCACGCGGCCCCCGCGCCATCCGAGCCGCCGCAAGCCCGCCCAGATCGCCCGGACGATGAACTCGGGAGTGAAGTGAGCATATTGGGTGCAGCGCGCGAGCGAAGCATAATCGGCATCGGTGACGGCGCTTTCCAGCGAACTGCCGAGGTCATCCCAGCCTTCCCGGAAATCGACTTCGCCTGGACGCCGGAACATGCCGTTCGCGAGTTCCGATGCGCCAAAACCGGTGAAGCGGATCAGCTTCGCCTGCTCGTCACGGATGGCGGGTCGATCCTGCTTTTCGATTTCGTTGGCCGTCAGGATGGCTGCAAGATTCGCCTTCGCTCTTTGCTTCCAGTCGATCGCAAGTCCACGATCGCCATCCTCGAGATAGAAGTTAGCGCACGCGCCCTGTCTCCGCGGTGCCGGCCGCTTCGCAGCTGGCAGATGCAATGCCGGCGTCGGGGAGAGCGGCGGCGGATCGGGATCGTCGTCGTTGGCGGCGAAACCGCCAAACGCGGTGACGCCCAAGCCAAGCCCGAGCGACAATGCGCTGCTGCCTGATATATCGAGGGTGAAGGGATCGGTGGACATGGAAAACTCCTTGTCGAGGATGTGCGCCATCGCCCACGGGACAGGTCCCGCGGCTGCGAAGGCGGATGAAAATGAGGTGAGGGATGGACCTGGTTTCGGCTGCAGCGATCGCGAGCTACAAGCGCGTGATTACGGAGAGCTGCATGGTTTCCGGCGCAAACTGCGCCCGCAGGTGCGTCGCTTCCGGGTTTGTGGAAAGCGGTGCCTCCAGGTGGTTGCGGGAGAGGGGATCATCTGCGGCTCCTTGCGCGTCTCCGAACTGATGTGCGGCGCCGTCCTCTCGACCTCGCCATCTTCTTCAGTTCTCCATGACCCCTTGCCTGCCGCCGGCATCGCGACCGGCCGGGTCAAGGGCCGGCTCAGCCGGGCGAAGCGTCCCTTGACGCGGGCGGCGGGAATGCGGCACGCCTCTTTCTCTTCGTTCCCTCATTTCCTTCTCCCTGATCTTCAGGGTCTCGTTCCAGTCCTCCTCGGGCGGGCGCAGCCGCGTCCAGTCACAGCCAGTTTCCTCTGCGATCGCCCGCAATCGCTCGGCAAACAGATCGCCTTGTGCATTGGCATCCGTCGCAGCGACCAGCCGGGCATCCTGTCGGGAGGCCAAGTCCCACAGCGCGGCCTGCGTGGCCGGCGACCACCCGCCGCCGGTGCTGAGATAGAGCGTGCCTTCCCGCATCCCCTCGATCGCCGCGAGACTCATGGCATCGATCGCAGCTTCCGTGACGGCCAGGCGCGACGCAGTAACCGACCCGAGACGGAAGAGAACCTTCCTTCCGCCAGAGGAGAAGCCCCGGTATTGCGGCCCTCGTGCCTCCCAGCCGGTCACAACTCCGGTCTTGTCCGTATGAGCTGCCCATATGCTGCCATGCGGGCCTTCTCGAAGAAGGCCGCCTTTGATCGCGGTGCGGAGTAAAGACGACGGCAGGCAACGCTCGCCATTGAGATAACGCCATGTCGACGATCCGGGCCATGGGCGGCGGCGCGCCTGCCAACGATCGGGGAGGGAGAGGTCGTATCCTCCATCAGGCTCCAACGACTGCCACTCCGGCTCGGTGATCGTGAATCCCACGAGATCCGCGACCCTTTCGGCGCCTTCGCAAAATCCGACATGATCGAGATGCTCGACTAGCCCGAACACATCGCCTTTCGCATCACTGAGCGGATCGAACCATCCACGCCCTTCATGCGTGACGATGATGATTTCACCGCCACGGCGAAACTTCATCGCCCGCCGGGTGCTTTCCTTGATGTCGATGGCGAAGCTCGCCTTTTCGAGAACGGCCGCGCAACTGACCCGTTCGCGGAGCGCTTCTATGTCTCTTCTCTTCATTTCATTTCCGATCGCCCGGCGATCGGCCCTCGTTGCCCGTCCCTGCCCGTTGTTTCCGGACACTTCCTCGCGCCGCGAAGAGCAAAGGCTGCAAGGGCGCGGCCGGCAACTGTCGGATCATGCAATGATCTGCCCGGTCGCGGCGAAGCCTCCCTTGCGGCATGCGGCTCGCAAGCGGCACGCCAAAGGCAAGGCCGCCTCCAATGAGCCGGCCAGGGAAAGGATTCATGGACGATCTCAAGGTCGTCGTCGGCATCGATCTCGGCAGAGGAAAAGACGCTGTATTCACCGTCGACTTCAAAGACGGTGACCGGACCATGAGGTCATGGGAGCTGGAAGGAGCGGCACTGTGCGCGGGAAAGACCGAGCGACTTTAGAGAGGCTCCAGCGGGAGCCGGCCAATTCCCGCTCGATGGCTCCTCAAAGGCGTGGGACCTTACAGCGGGGAAAACGCGGATTGGTTTGCTTTCCTGGCCACCTCGGTTCGGCTACGTTCCGCACCGACCGCAGGAGCCATTGTCTCCGTGTTTTCAAAACCGATGGCGCGACCTTGCTGCGCCTGACGTCGCCAAAAACGGTGCATTTACAAGCAGCATGCAAGGTAAGGTGAAAGTGTCCGGCGCCCGCGACCATGATGCGATCAGTCTGATCGCGTGAGCTTCGCTTTCTCAAGCGCCTGTTCCAATGATTCGGCGTTGAGCGAAATAACCGCACGCTCCACGCACGCCTGAATTTCAGCGGTATCCTTTCCCTCGATCAACGCTATATCAGCCACAGTCCAGCCTCTCGATATCCAATGGAGACAGGTTCGTTCAAACGGCGAGAGCATTGCTATCTTCATGACGCGCTGGTCCCACTCAGCTAAAGCCAGCAGGTTTCCGAGCGGAAAACATCAACCATAAGATTGGAGAACCTGTGCAAATTTGATCCAAGATCACCATGATCGCTTGTTTCGAAACCCTTTGGCCTACCTGTCCAGCTCGACTTCAACTCAAACTCGGGGGTCAACACCACGAGATCTGCGTCGTCTTCAGGCACAAGCCGACCTTTGTACTCAGCATGCTCATGGCGTTGGTGGGTCCCGCAAGCGGGAAGCGTATTTGTCAGAGCAATCCAAGCGGCGATGGCGCGCGTGGCTGCCTTGGGAAGGGGGCCCGCGACCAAGTTGGGCTCGAGACCGTAGATTGAAGCGAGTGACAGCCGAATCGAAGCGACGGCAATTTCGCACTTAGCTCGATTGAATATTTCAGGGACATGGCGGCGTGGTCGGACAAGCCGCACGCGGCTGTGACGACGAATGTGGAGTCCTCGGCCCGCAAAGCCGCTCCGGTGGCAGCGAAGTCTTTCGCTAAGCGATCGAGTAATCTGGCCGCAGCTTCTGGAATTTCGTCGATCTCACGGCACATGTTCGTTTGCACGGTGGCCCGCATGATAGGATCCTGTCTTGTAAGAAGAGCGGTCAGTTTTCGAGAAAGGTGAGCTCGCTGACAAAACCTTCGGCATCGCCTCGAAAAAGTGAGCGGGTGAATTCGATCGCACGGCCCGAAGCAAGATAGGCAACGCGCTTTGTCAAAAGACCAGCCGTTCCAATCGCGACGCCAAGCAAGGAGGCGTCCGGATCTTCGATGTTGGATGCGAAAGTGCGCTGGATCGCACGAACGGGTCTAAAGTTTGCGTCCGCGAGTGTGTTGCAGATAGAAGAGGTAACGGTACGAACGTGGGGCAGGAACTCCGAGGAAATGCATGTGCGTTCGATCGCAAGCGGCTGGCCCGCCGAGCTCCGCAAGCAGGTGATGCGCACGACGTGACTGTCGCCTGACAAGCCGAGCGTCATCATCTCCTCTGGTGCGGGATGAGACGTGCTGCGCCCGATGCACTCGACTTTCGTGTCCAATCCACGCCAGGAAATGTTACCCGTCAAAGAGTTCGCGCATAACGGAGGCTGATCTGCGTGGACCGCCGATCTGCCAACGAAGGTTCCTGAGCCTCGGCGACAGACCAGAAAGCCGTCTTGGACGAGATGGTCGATTGCTTTGCGGACCGTTACACGGCTAACGCGGAGATGTTCAGCAAGGTCTCGTTCGGAATAAAGAACGTCGCCCTCTTTGAGTTTACCCGACAGGATAGCCTTTTCAAGCACCAGGCGAAGCCTATGGTAGAGCGGGCCGGCGCCCTTGATGTCTATGCCCCATCCTGGAAGCATGGCCGCAAGCCTGTCACTCATTCGATCGCTTTCAGATGCCCGAAGCGCGACACACGGCCCCGCTCACTGCATCGCCTTCGGGCGTTACCAATAAACTTTGATGCCGTGCAGCGATCCAGGACGAATACAGCGGCCCCAATCCCCCGAGCAGACAAATCTTCTGCGTTCCTCGCGCGACTAGACGATCAAGTGCTTCGTCAACTGAAACAGCGGCTTCTTGCAACAGGCGCGCGGCGACGGCATCGCCCTGTTTCATGTGCTCGAATACGCGCGGCGCATAGCGGCCGAAGGCGCCGGGCTTTGCCTGCCGCGCAAACTCGACGATATTGCGTGGGTCATTTTTGAATTCCGCAAGGACGGAGGCGGTCATCGCGGACATGTCGTGAATGCCGTCATATGCGAGCAGCGTTTCTTGCAAAAGCGCATGTCCAATACGAGCGCCGCTGCCGAGGTCGCCCACAGTAAAGCCCCATCCGCCGACGTAGGTCACCGTTTCGCAGTGGCGGGAAATGTAGATCGTGCCTGTTCCTAAAATGGCGACGGCTCCGTCTTTATCACCAAGCGCGCCTTGTAGCGCGATCAGCCCGTCTGACTCGATGTCCGCCTGGGCGAAGGGTAGCCTGTTTTTCACGTAGTGAACGGCCTCGCCGACATTATTGCCCGCGACCCCAAGAACTGCACGCGCCGAGGCGATGCTACGCGCATTGATGCCAGCTGCGTAGAAAGCCGCGCGGGTCGCACTGGCAATGTTGTCGAGGGCCGTATCCGGATCGGAAAGAATGTTGGCGGGCCCGGCTTGAGCCCGCGCAAGGATACTCCCGTTCGCACCGGCGACTGCCGCACGGCAGCTGGTGCCACCGCCGTCGATTCCGATTAGATAGACAGTCATCCGCCCGTTCCTTCAGGAGGTCATCTGACACAACGTCGATCGCGTTCGGGCCGCACCAGCTGCGCGCACTGTGTTCGTACGTACGTCGCACAAACATACCGGAATTGTCAAGTGGAAACCGGCTAGAGAGAGTATGGGCGACCCAGCTGAAGGAACCCGTAATGCCTTTCGACCTGAACCCTTTCCCCGTCGCGAGTAACCGTCATACAATTTGGGAAATGCTCGTGCGCAAAGACGTCGGCGGCTTCGTCGCCCAGGATTTGGAAGATCTTTGCTCCGTCGTCCAAGTTTGAAGGATTCTGCGGGACGGCCTCGTGTCGAGGCAGGCGCTTCCAAAAACAGCCATGGCACCGAAACTTTGATCTGGATCAACTCGCGGTCCCAGCGAAATTGGTAGTCATCAAGCCGCGCCGGAAGAAATCGGGATAGCCGAACCCGCAATCACGGCGTAATCGTCTGGGGTATGCCCAGCATGCGCAGCCACATCATGGCACACGCGGATTTTGAAGGGATCAGGAAATGGACGTTGCACGCAGTAAGGTTTCCGACACCGGCACTCCCGTCGCTTGCGCTTCCTGCCAAGCGCGGCACGGCGTCGTCTGCGGCGCGCTGTGGAGCGGCCAACTCCGAGAGCTCGGCCGCCAGTCGCTGCGCCGCACGGTCGATGCCGGCAGCGAGATCATCGCTCAAGGGTCGGAAAGCTCTTTCTATTCGAACATCATGCGCGGGGTAGTAAAGCTCTGCAAGGTGATGCCGGACGGGCGCCAGCAGATCGTCGGCCTGCAATTCGCCCCCGATTTCGTCGGCAGGCCCTTCGTGCCCGAAAGCATGCTGTCGGCTCAGGCTGCGACCGACGCCGAAATCTGCGTCTTCCCCCGCGACCTGCTCGACCGCATGATATCGGAGACGCCGAAGCTGCAGCGCAGCCTGTACGATCAGGCGCTGAAGGAGCTGGACGCCGCGCGCGAATGGATGCTGACGCTCGGCCGGCGCACCGCCGAGGAGAAGGTCGCAAGCCTGCTCCACCTCATCGCCACCCACGCCGAACCGCAGACCGCCACGACCACCTCTTTCGACCTGCCGCTGTCCCGCGCCGAGATCGCCGATTTTCTCGGTCTGACCATTGAAACCGTCAGCCGCAAGTTGACCAAGCTGCGCAAGAGCGGTGTCATTCGCATCGAGAACTTTCGACATATCATCGTCCCCGACATGGATGAACTGGAGCGGATGATCAGCGCATAGAACGGGATCATCTGCCGAATTCGGAATCAGCGCGTGATCACGACGCGGGTATTGGCGAGGCCAGCCTGTGGCGCCAGCAGCGCTCCGGATCATATCACCCACCCGGGACGCCCGTCCCTATTGAAGCTCGAACGAGGCAGATACATGAACAAGATCAAGGTCGCCAATCCCGTCGCCGATCTCGACGGCGATGAAATGACGCGCATCATCTGGCAGCTCATCAAGGATAAGCTGATCCATCCGTATCTCGACCTCGACATCGACTATTTCGACCTCTCGGTCGAAAACCGCGACGCCACCAACGACCAGGTCACTGTCGACGCCGCCAACGCCATCAAGAAGTACGGCGTCGGCATCAAGTGCGCGACGATCACGCCGGATGAGGCCCGCGTCAAGGAATTCAACCTCAAGGAAATGTGGAAGAGCCCGAACGGCACGATCCGCAACATTCTCGGCGGCGTCATCTTCCGCGAGCCGATCATCTGCAAGAACGTGCCGCGCCTGGTTCCCGGCTGGACCAAGCCGATCGTCGTCGGCCGCCACGCCTTCGGCGACCAGTACCGCGCCACCGATTTCAAGTTCCCCGGCAAGGGCAAGCTGACAATCAAGTTCGTCGGCGAAGACGGCACCGTCATCGAGAAGGACGTCTTCAACGCACCGGGCGCCGGCGTTGCCATGGCCATGTACAATCTCGACGAATCGATCCGCGAATTTGCCCGCGCCTCGATGATGTACGGCCTGATGCGCAAGTGGCCGGTCTATCTGTCGACCAAGAACACCATCCTCAAGGCCTATGACGGCCGCTTCAAGGACATCTTCGAGGAAGTCTACGAGACCGAATTCAAGGATCAGTTCAAGGAAGCCGGCATCACCTACGAACACCGCCTGATCGACGACATGGTCGCCTCGGCGCTCAAGTGGTCGGGCGGCTACGTCTGGGCCTGCAAGAACTATGACGGCGACGTCCAGTCCGACACGGTCGCTCAAGGCTTCGGTTCGCTCGGCCTGATGACCTCGGTTCTGCTCACGCCCGACGGCAAGACGGTCGAAGCCGAAGCCGCTCACGGCACGGTCACCCGCCACTACCGCCAGCACCAGAAGGGCCAGGAAACCTCGACGAACTCGATCGCCTCGATCTTCGCCTGGACCCGCGGCCTGGCGCACCGCGCCAAGCTCGACGACAATGCCGAGCTCGCCCGCTTCGCCGCGACGCTCGAAAAGGTCTGCGTCGATACCGTCGAATCCGGTTTCATGACCAAGGACCTGGCGCGGCTGATCGGCCCCGACCAGCCATGGCTCTCGACCACTGCCTTCCTCGACAAGATCGACCAGAACCTGCAGAAGGCCATGGCGTAAGCCGGCCTTTCCAAGATAACTTCGAAGCGGCGGGGATTTCCCCGCCGTCAGATTGCTGACAAACCCCTGGCCTTGGCTGCGGGTTTATGATTCAGTGGGACATGTTGAAGAAACCCGCGCCGCAGCAGGTCTCCCGCAGCGATCCAGACAGCGACTATATGGTGCGCGACGGCAAGCCGAAGGGCTTCTTCTCTCTCGATCATCGCACGGTGCACGGCAAGCTCGCCATCATCACCGATGCTCATGTTACGCCGGCCAATGTCCACGACTCGATCGTCTATCTCTCAAGGCTCGACCGGCAGCAGACCCGTTTCGGCTTCCGCCCCGGAACTGTTCAAGCGTCAACGCTGCTACCTTTGTCACGACATAGTGGAGAAATGTCGAGGGTAAGCGCATTCGCCATCACGTGCTTTTCCTCTCGCGCGCCTCGGCGACCATCTCCTCGAGCCTAACAGCAACACTGTGAGCGCGGCGATAGTAGGCGGATTCTGGAATCCCATATCGGTCCATCGGCGTCTCGAAGTTGAGCGGAGTCTGATAAGGAGTTGCGGCGATCGCCGAGGCGATCGTGTGCCAATCTAATCGTCCGTCGAATGGCAAGAGATGGTTATCCATTGCTCCGAAATTGTCGTGAATGTGAGTAGCGATGAGGCGATCCGCGAAACGCTCAAGCACGCTGAGCTTGCCTGGCTCGATCAGTTCCCAGTGGCCACAATCGAAGCAGACGCCGATGAACTCCTTGCCGTATCGAGCGAACAATCGATCATAGAGGTTGAGGAAATTCTGGGCGTTGGCGCAAAGGAGAGTTTCCGCGGCAATCTGGACGCCCTTTTCGACGCAGTAGGACCTGATCTCGTCGAGAGACTGGAAAAGGGGGTCGAAGAACGCTCGTTCGGCGGCTTCGCTGCCGAAGACGTTGTCGTTGATATCAATGTGCAGAACAATATTTGGGGACTGGAACGCGGCCGCCAGGTCGACACGGTTACGCAACAGCTCGACTCCGCTGCGGCGCTGCCATTCATGCGGCGACAGGAAGTCCTTGCGTGTCTCCATCGCGAAAGGGCCAGGGTTTTTGTGGCCGATCTCGGTGATAGGATTGCGGCCATTGCTGCCATGAACCGAGTGCACTTTCAGCCCAGCATCGGCCACGATCCTGCTTGTAAACTCGATCTCGGCGTCGGCGAGCCAGTACGAACTGCCGGAGTCGGGATTCCAGTTGATGTGTGTGAAGCCAGCTTCCTTGATGAGGATGAGCGAGTTGCGAATGCCTTCGTCGTACCAACGCTCCTGGTGCGGCCAATGCCAGACGGTGATGCAGGTATCCAATGGATCAGTCTCCGGTTCTACAATGTTGTGGTTTCTGGACCTTTGCCAAGGCCGATGCGCTCGGCCAACAGAATGATCGCCATTGAAAACACCATGATCAGAGTGACGTAGACAAGGTTGAGCGCGGCCTGCTCAGGATCGACAGACAGCGAGCTGTCTACGATTGCAATCGGCAAAGGCTTGTTGTTGACGTTGTATAGAAACGCCGACAAGGGGTATTCCGACAGGAGATCGTTGAAGGCCATCCCGGCGACGAGGATTACAGTCGGCGCCACTATCGGCAGAATGATGCGGCGATAGCGATAAAGACCAGTGGCGCCCATCGAGCGGGCCGCCTCGTTATAGGCCGGATCGATTCCTACGAAGGCTGCCCGCAGGAACCTCACCATAAGCGGCAAGGCGACGATGGCGTAGCCAATCGGCAGGAGCCAGTAGCCGCCGAGGAGGACTGCGTTTCCAACGAGCGGGTTTGGCGTGTCGAAGGTGACGATCAGCCCGACTGCGAGCAGAATACTAGGAACTACCCATGGCAGGAAGAAAGTGATGTCCAGAAGGCGCGTCAGCCAACTGCGCCGGCCAAGAATAACCTGGACGGCAAACAGTGTAACGACGAGCGCCGCCGATACCGCGACAAGGCTCATCACTATGGAGTTGAAGAACGGAAGAAAGGCGGCGCCTTCGGTAAAGACGCGGGCATAGTTCTTCAGTGTCAGGCTGGATGGGATCACTTCGATGCCGATGCTCGCGGCCGGGGCGAAGGAGAAGAGTACGACAAGAGCGATCGGCACCGCATAGATAGCCACGAGAAGATAGGCAAAAAAATGCAGCACTGCATTGCCGATCGGGCTGGAAATTTTGCGTAGCTGGATGGGCGCAGTCGCTTTCGCGCCGCCGACATAGGAGCCGCGCGCTTCGTAATATTGAGACAGCAGGATAAGCGCCATGAGACACAGCCCCATCATAAGCGCCAGTAAAGCGGCCATGTCGGGACGGCGCAGGCTGTTCAGAGTCAGCACCATCTGGCTCAGCATGTGGAAATCGCGACCGCCCAGCACCTGAGGGGCGGCGAAAGAGCTGATCGCGGTGTAAAGGGTGAGAAGGGTGACGGCGAGGAGCGTCGGCATGATTGCTGGCAGTACAACACGCCACAGGATCGTATACTCCGAAGCACCCATACTACGCGCGGCTTCGATGGTTGCGTAGTCGACGCGGCGCATCGCAGCACGCAGAAAAAGATAGTAAAAGTTGGTCATCAGAAAGGTATGCGTGAAGAGCACGCCAAACCAGCCGATGAACCAGTCTTGCGGGAGACTGGAAACGATCGCCTTCACCAGATGTGTCACCGCACCGCCGGGACCATAGGTGAAGTTATAGCCCGCCGCCGCAACGACACCGCCGAAGACCAGCGGCGTTGCATAGGCGATTTTCAAGAGTGCGCGACCGCGTACGTGAAAATATTCAAGGACGACCACCTGGAAAATCCCGACAATGGTCACCGTGACCATGGTCGCTGACGTCATCCAAACCGTGTTCCAAAGGGCAGCGCGCACTCTTCGTGATCTTGAAAGTTCGCTTAGGGTCTGACCGACCACCAGGCTGCCGTCCCTGAAAAATGCCGTTTGAAGTGACGCGACGAGCGGCAGTATCAGGAAGGTGACGACGATCCAGATCAGGGCCGCCAACCCGATCCAATAGACTACGCGCTCGACGGCAGCCGCGCGGTTCATCTGTCCGCTTCCTCGAAGATATGCACCGAGCCCGGCCGGATCGTCCAGGACACGGTCTCACCGATTTCGGGTAACTCGTGCCCCATCCTGGCGGCCGAAATGAAATATCCGCTGGCATCGAGGTCGATGCGGCTGTGGGCGCCAAGGAATTCCACATGACGGACGGTCGCCGGCAACCCGGCTGGTATCACTTTCCCAACGAGTACATCTTCGTGGCGAACAAAAATCCGCCCCCGAACGTCGCTGCCCAGGATTTGCCCGGCAAGCGGCGTGGGCAGTTCGTTGGCGGTGCCGATAAACTCGCAGATGAACGGCGTCGCAGGCTTCCGGTAAAGAGTACGTCCGTCACCGATCTGTTCAACGCCACCGTTCGCCAGCACGACGATCGTGTCGGACATCGTGAGTGCATCTTCCTGATCATGCGTGACAAAGACTGCCGTGAAGCCAAATTCCTGCTGGAGCCTCTTGATCTCGCGGCGCATCGTCACTCGCACCTTGGCGTCGAGATTGGACAATGGTTCGTCGAACAAAAGCACCTTGGAGCCCGCGACGAGCGCGCGCGCAATCGCGACCCGCTGTTGTTGCCCGCCTGACATGGTCGCTGGCTTCTTGTGCAGCTGCTCCGTAATCCCGGATGTTTCGGCGATCTGGGCGACGCGCTTGTCAATCTCGCTCTGCGAATTCTTCGCCACACGCAAAGCAAAGGCGATGTTTTCGAACGCCGTCATCGTTGGAAACAGTGCATAGTTCTGGAATACCATGCCGATATTGCGGCGTTCCGGAGGCTCGTTGGTGATATCTTTTCCTTCAAGAATAATCCGCCCACTCATGGCCGAATGAAAGCCGGCGAGGGTCCTTAGAACGCTGGATTTGCCACTGCCGGAAGCCCCGAGCAGAGCAACGAACTCGCCTTCGTGAATCTCAAGCGAGAGGTCGCGGATGACTACCTTATCGCCATAGCCAATATGCAGTTTATCGATGATGAGGATCGGGGCCGGCATGATCATACTCCTGTGAAGCCTGGCGATCTGCATCGCCCGGTCCTACATGCTCACCGGATTTCAAGCTCGATCTTTTGCAACCAGCCGTCCAGTTTGGGCGCGACGGCATCCCAGTCGATAGGCTGGGCCTTGACTAGTTCCGCATTCGCCTGCACCTCTGGCGGTGATTTAGCCAGCGCCGCCGGCAGCACCGGAACCTGACCGAACTTTTTGGCGTAGCCGGCCATGACATCGGCAGAGCCGAACCAGTCGACGAATGCCTTTGCCTGCTCCAGCTGATCGGTTCTCGCCATGATCGCCACGCCTTCGGAGATGACGGGCGTGCCACCTTCCGGGTCAATGACCTTGACTTGCATGCCGAGTTCCCTGGCGTCCTTGATGACGCCGCCGAACCAGTTCAGATTGATGACCGCACCGCCCGATTTGAAGGCTTCCTTGCGCGCATCGGCGTCATCGACAACGATCGCGTTCGCATAGAATGCGCCAAGAAAATTCCATCCAGCCTGAGTGACTTCGCCCTTGTCGTCGAGGAACCGCGCCAGGATGCCGGCCAGATAGACCCTTGTCGTCTGCCAGGCAGTGTTGCCGATGACGTATTTGCCCTTGTATTCGCCCTTTATCAGGTCTAGCCAGCTTTTTGGGGCCTCAGCAGCGGCTAGCTTTTCGGGATCATAGGCGATGACGATCGGTGTGCTCCAGAATTTGTAGACAATACCTTCTTTGTCCTTGTATTGCGCAGGGAGGTCCGCCGCCCAGGCTGGTGTGTATGGCTGGAACAGGCCGTTCTTTTTGAGCAGAGCCATAGACGTGTCGACCATACCGAGTACGACATCGGCCTGGGGGTTGTTCTTCTCGGCGACCAGCCGATCAAAAAGTTCTCCTCCGGGTGCGCGCAGAAACTGCACATCGTGACCGGCGGCTTTTGCCTGGTCGATTATCCACTGAACGTTCTCTTCTCCCTGAGGTGAATAAACGACGAGACTCTTTGCCAAGGCCGGAGAGGCGATCGCGACCAGCACGGCCGCGAAGGTCAACAAACGTGTGATCTGGTGCATGGTGTTCTCCCATTTCAATTTCGGCGGTCATTCCGGTTTGGCTTCTTAAAGGAGCTTCATGACAGATTAATTACATTGCGTAATTTAATATATATTGCAATAGCTCTTTGGCGGCTACTGGCGATTTGAGGCACTCTTGGACCTTTCACGGAACGAACGACGACTGGTCGAACTGATTTTCGTAGGCAAGAAGATTGCGCGCGTCGACCTGGCCGAACGGTCCGGCATGACGGGTGCTTCTATCACTCGGCTGATAGGCCGCCTGTTGGACATCGGACTTTTGGTCGAGGTGGCCGAGCGGACTGGCGCCCAAGGCCAGCCCCGGCGCTTGCTGAGCTTGCGGGCTGATCGGTATCTTTCTGCCGGGATAACATTCTCGGTGTCCCGAATGGAGGTAGCAATCGTTGATCTAGCGGGTAGGATTCTTACCTCCCGCTCAGCCGACATCGAAACCAGCACAGCTTTGTCTGTGGCGGAGGCGGCGCAGGCGGCTATCGCAACGATGCTGGCCGACCTTGGCACGCCTAAGGATCGTCTTCTCGGGGTCGGGTGTTCGGTACCCGGCAATTTCGGCACGATGTCGAACATCCTCAAGGCCCACAGCTTCTTCCCGGCTTTCGATGATGGTGAGGCGGACCAAGCTTTTAAAGCGACTTTCGAAGCGCCCTATTACATCGAGAATGATGGAACAGCTGCAGCGCTCGGAGAGTATGTGTTCGGCGGACGCATCCCGCAGCCTGATCCGATGTTCTTCATTCACATCGGACACGGCGTCGGGGGAGGGGCGGTTATCGACGGACGGCCGTACCGCGGTGTCAATGGAAACGCCTGCCTGCCCGGAGTTCTCTACCCGTACGACCAGCCGCGCCCATCCGGCCAAGACCTCTTTGCCACCCTCAACGGCGCCGGCTTCGCCATCCACGACTTCATCGATCTCGAGCGGTTGCCAGATAGCGCCGAAGCGGCGTTAGAAATCTGGGTTGAACGCGCCGGAAAGCAGCTCAGCGAGACGGTACGTGTAGCAACGGCGATGTTCGACCCCGCGCTGATTGTCCTTGGGGGACGGCTGCCAGAACTCGTGACAGACAGGCTAGTACGCGCAATTTCCAGTCAGCCAATCCTTGGCCCGTCGCGCGGCTTGGAGGCTGCCGCAGTCGAGGCCTCTCGACTTGGCCCTCGCGCCGGCGCGATCGGGGCGGCCTGCATTCCGTTCTTTGCCTCTCTCTTTTCCGCCGCCGTCGCAGACGATGGCAGTCCTTACCTTAACGGTCGCAAGCCCAAATCCCGACCTTAGAAAATTTGATTGCGCGCCTGAGTCTCTTTAAGAGGTCAAACGGGGCAGACCCAGGCGCGAACCGCACCTTGCAGGTCCGCAAGCCCTTCCTTGCAGATCGGTGCCGCTACAAAGCCTCAAATGACCAGCTTGAGGTGACTGGATAAAACTAGACCCGCAGCGCCGCGCAGAGCCGTATGGCCTTCGCCGATACCATTCACCGTGATCGATATCTCCTGACCAGGTCTCTTCACCACCAGTTGCTCGACATGCTGCCTGATCAGCTCTGCTGCCTTCATTCCGCCTCCGGCGACGTCTCCATGAAGGACGTAGGAGTTGAGGGAGAGTGTTTGCTGCAGATTGACGATGCCGAAAGCTACGTTCCGCGTATAACGGTCGAGAAGCTCCTCTGCCGCCTTCGAGCCTTCGTCTGCTTCCTTGACAAGCCTGGCACAGGTGACGCTCTTGGGATGCGGAAAGCTCAATCGGGCGGCTTCCTTTCGTAACCAAGGAAGGGCAGCGACGGTCTCCCAGCAGCCGTGCTTTCCGCAATTGCAAAGGGCACCATCGATCTGCACCACGCTGTGACCGAGCTCACCGCCGGATCCGGCGAGTCCACGATAGACCTTGCCGTCGATGAAGAAGGCGCCGCCGAGAACCTCGCCAGTATAGACTGCTGCGAAATTTTGTTGGCCGCGACCGGGTCCGAACCATCTGTCCCCAACAAGCAAGGCACGGGGGTGGTGATCGATGACAACCGGAAGAGAGAAGCGTTCTTGTAGTATTGCTACGAGGGGAAGTCCCGTTAGAACGGGAGCAAGGTTGACGGTAAGAATGGTTCCATTGTCACTGTCGATCATTCCAGCAGAGGCCACGCCAATGCCGAAAGGCGCCTGCTGGGCCTGAGACAGTGTGGCGGTAAGCGTCTCCGTCATGACCGCGATGAATGCTTCTGTGTCGCCATGCGTATCAAACTCAGCTTTCGCAACGGCCTTGATCTCACCGGTTAGCGCCACGAGGCATGTTTGTATCGTACCGGGCAGAAGGAGGACTGCGCCAAGCATCGGTGCATCGGGGTTAAAATAAAGCGGACGAGCCGGCTTGCCGCCTTTGACGTCGGAAGGTGACGCATCTCCCTCAACAAGAAGCTGGTCTTCGATCATCGGCTGCACAATACCGGTTATCGTGGTCCGGTTGACACCTGCAAGTCGAGCGAGATCTGCCCGGCTTTTGGGTCCGTTATCATATAAGGCCTGAAGGACGCGACCGCGGTTTATCGCGCCAAGTGCCGATTGGGAGACAAGTGTCACGTTGCCGCCGTTCTCGCCGGCGGCGACTTCTCTGCTGGCAGGGGTCCGCTGGCCCAACGAATAGGACGGCTGGCTCTCAAACTTCAATTCTCTTCTCCAATCTACCGGACCCTTTTAGCCCGTACATTATCGAACGGCCATACAGCACAAGGCCCTTTCCGGTGATGCAAGCAGGACGTCTATGACAACCGCGGTACTGCGCGGAAATTTTCGCCGCGACAACTTCTTGACACTAACATAAGTTTGTGCGAGGTACAAACTAACTGCTTACAAAAAGCACATTAGGGGTAACAATCTCAGTATCGACAAGCGGAAGCCCAAGGCTGCGCTGAAGGGCCGGGGTTGGGATACGAAGCAACTGAGGAGGCTGTTTATGACAATCGATATCGGAAATATGTCGCGACGTGACCTGCTGAAAAGCGCTTCCGTCGCAGCTCTTGTGGCTGGCGCGGGATCATTGGCCATTCCACGGAGGGGTGCCGCGCAGGATGCGAACACGGTGCGCGTCCTGTCCGTTGAAGACCCATTCTTTTTCTCAATGAAGGCGCTGGTGCCAGAATACGAGAGGGAAACCGGCATCAAGGTGGAACTGGAAAGCCTCTCGTATGACGCCCTGCAATCGCGCCTCGTCTCTGCCTTTGTCGCCAAAACCTCAGACGCCGACGTCATCGTTGTGGATCAGATGTGGCTCGGGCAGTACCTCGACAATGGCTGGATCATCGCGCTGAATGATTTTATTGCCAAGGACAACGAATTCGATCTCTCAGACTTCATCCCGGAGGTCCTCTACTCCTCGAATATGTGGCGCGGCCAGGTCGGCACATTGCCGGTCGCCGCCTATGCCCAGGGGGTTATGTACCGCAAGGACGTCTTTGACGAACTCGGCATTGCAGCACCGCCGACCGAGACATCGGAAGGCTGGACCTGGACGAAATACGTTGACACCCTGAAGTCGATGGAAGGCAAATCATTTGGCGGCAAGCCGCTCTTCCCAACCGTCGTTTGCGGTTCCCAGCCGTCGCCGATCGTCCACATGTTTACGCAGGTCTCAGCAAGCCACGGGGCGAACTGGTTCAAATCGTTCCCGGCCGCTCCGTGGGATTTCTCCCCGCAACTGACAAGCCCCGCCTGGATCAAGTCTGTCGAAGTCTACAGGCAGCTCTACAAGTTGTCTCCGCCTGAAGCCATCAATTATGTCTGGTTCGACGCCGGCACCCGTTTCGCCAAGGGCGACATCGGCATGTTCTACTGGTGGACCCCGTACTTCTATCTGATCAAGAATTCCGGCTACATGACCGGCAAGAAGTCGGACGTAATGGAGAAGTATGCAACCGCAGCCTTACCGAAAGCTGAGGGCGTGCCTCAGACGGTCAGCCTCGGCGGCTGGAGCCTTGGCATCCCGTCCAGTTCCGAAAGGCAAGAGGCAGGCTACGCCTTCATCAAATGGGCGACCTCGAAGGCCACGCAGAAGAAAATGGCTCTTTGGCCGGACCTCAACTACCAGTTCTCCGACTTTGCGCGCGTTTCGCTCTATCAAGACGAGGAAGTCAAGGCGATCTATCCCTACCTCGATGTGCAGTATGCGATGATGAAGCAGGGCAACGGCAAGGTCACACGCCCACCTGTACCTGGTTACACGGCTGTCGAAAGCGTGTTGGGTCTCACATTGAACCAGCTTCTGACCGGCAACGAGGAGCCGAAGACCGGCCTCGAGCGCGCCAACAGCCTGTTCGAGAGCATCCTGAAGGGCAATCTCATGATCCCTTATCAAAAGGACAGCTACGCGGATTCTCTTGATGGGGCCAAAGCCCTGATCGCCAAGAAGTAACAGGGTTCTCCTCGGGCCGGCGCGACAGCGATCGCGCCGGCATCCACTTGAAGAAGAACTGGATCTGGCAATGCACACGACAACTGTTCGCTCTCCGCGAGCCTTCGGGCCTGCCCGGAAGAGCTTTATCCGACGAAACCTGCCCTACTTTCTGATCGCGCCTTCGGTCGTGATGCTGCTCGCGCTCATCGCCTATCCTTTGCTGTTTGCCCTCAGATCGAGCTTCTACTTCTGGAACCTGCAAATCGGCCCGGAACCGCTCCAGTTCGTTGGGTTCGAAAATTATGTGCAGGCCTTCAACGCATTCGACTTTCGCGCCGCGCTCACCAACACCCTGATCCTGTCGATCCTTGGCACGGCACTTGAGTTCACATTCGGCCTGGCGATCGCGCTCATTCTGCTCAAGGCCTTGCCTGGCATGAACATCGTGCGGGCCCTGCTGATCCTGCCCACAACGATCGCACCCATCGTCGTCGGCTTTTTGTTCCGCTACCTCTATGATCCCGGCGGTGGACTGTTGAGTTGGCTGTTGCAGTCGCTCTGGCTCCCCGTTCCAGCAGAGGGAATTCTTGGCTCGCCATCGACTGCACTCGCGGCCATCCTCTTCGTCGACATCTGGCAGTGGACGCCGTTCTTTGCAATCGTTCTCTATGCGAGCCTTTTGGCCGTGCCCGACGAGATTTTGGAGGCCGCACGCCTGGATCGCGCGTCTGCATGGACGATCCTGATGCGGATCAAGCTGCCGCTGATCAAACGCACCGCAATCATTATCGTCATGCTGCGCTTCATGCAGATCTTCAACACCTTCGACACGGTGCTTGTGCTCACCCGCGGCGGACCGGGCACGTCGACGCGCACCCTTGGATACTCTCTCTACGAACAGGGCCTTGTGAACTTCAACATCGGTCTGGTCAGCGCCATGACCTGGATCACCGTATTGATCGTCAACGTCATCGTTGCCCTCTACGTCTTCTTCGCGTTCCGAAACGAGGAGTGGTAAAATGTCCCGGCGCCACACGAGCTTCAACACGGCACTCACCTACGCCGCCGGCCTCCTCTTCCTGGCAATCTTCGTCGGTCCGATCCTCTGGTTCATCGCCCTTGCGATCCGGCCGGCCGAGACGGCGTTCGCCATGCCGCCGCAACTCACATTCGAGCCCAATCTCGACGCATTCCGGCACATCCTCGTCGATCCGGGCACCAATGCGCGGCAACTGGTCAACAGCCTCATCGTCGCGATTGGTGCTGTGCTACTCAATCTGCCCTTTTCGGTTCCTGCGGCCTATGCGTTGTCCCGTTTCAAGCTCCGCGGCAAGAAGAACATCATGTTGTGGTATCTCGGGCTGTTGATGGCCCCGCCGGTCGCATTCCTGATCCCTTATTTCATCCTCATCACGCGCATCGGTCTGCAGGGTTCCTATTTCTCCATGATCCTGGTCCTGCAGACGCTGACGATCCCGTTTTCCGTCTGGTTGATGAAGAGTTTCATCGATGAAGTGCCGGTGGAACTGGAGGAGGCTGCCCGGGTCGACGGCGCCCGCTGGTACACGATCATGTTGCGGATCACGCTGCCCATCGTACGTCCCGGCATCATTGTCACGTCGATGTTCGCCTTCGTGTTCGCATGGAACAATGCCGCTTTTCCGCTGGTGCTGAGCTCACGCTCGACCGCCACTCTTCCGATCGGAACACTTGGATATTTCGCAACGAGCGGAGTGACCTGGAACTACATCGCCGCCGCAGCAGTGCTCGCGATGATACCTCCGATGATCATCTTCCTTGTTTTCGATCGATACGTCGTACGAGGCCTCACCTTTGGTTCGGTGAAGGGCTGAGCTTCCCTTTATGAATGGAGTAATGAAATGAGCAGACTGCGAATGGGCGTCATTGGCGCCGGTCTTTGGGGCGGCAATCACGCCCACACCTTTAATGTCTTGCCGGAGACCGAGCTGGTCGGCGTCTGCGACCTCGATGAGGGCAGGGCGCTGAAGATGAAGGAAACCTACGGCGCAACGCGGGCCTTCACCGATTATCAGAAGCTGATCTCCAGCGATCAGATCGATGCGATCTCGGTTGCGACACCCGACTTTACCCACACGCCGATAATCCTCGCCGCTCTGAAAGCTGACAAACACGTGTTGAGCGAAAAGCCGCTTGCGACGACGGTGAGTGAAGCCGAGGAAATTGCGGCGGCTGCCGCAAAATCCAAGGGCAAGCTGATGATTGATTTCCACAACCGTGTAAATCCCATCCTCGCCCAGGTTCGCGACATGATCCAGGACGGTCAGATCGGCTTGGCCAAACACGGGACCGCGCGTCTTTCGAATACGACATTCGTTCCGTTCGAAATGCTGAGCTGGGCTGCAAAGTCTTCGGCACTCTGGTTCCTGGGCAGCCACCTCGTTGATGTCCTGCGTTTCATTCTCGCAGACGAGGTCGTGCGTGTTTACTCCGTCGCCCGCTCTGGGACACTGTCTGCCGGCGGCGTGGATACGAAAGACTTCCATGCGTCGATCCTTGAATTTTCCAAGGGCACGGTCGTGACCATGGAGAACAGCTGGATCCTGTCGCGCGACAATCCCTCGCTCGTCGATTTCAAGGTCGAGTTCGTTGGTGAAAAGGGCCAGATCCAGGCAGACCCGACCCATAGCGGCGGCCTGCGCCGTATCGTCGACGGCGGACTGAAATACAATGACTATATCGGCATAACGCCCACCGGCGCGACGCGTATCGGCGGCTTTGTCCTGGAGTCCATTGCTCGCTTTGTCGATAGCGTCGTGCGTGACGCTCCGCTGCTGGCAGATGCGCAGGACGGCCTGGCAAACACCAAGATCCTGGCCGCCATCGAGGAATCCGTTGCGACCGGCAAGGCTGTGAACATCGGATAAAGCCGGAACCAAAGGCGCGGGGCATGTCCGCATAACAGTTCGGCTTGCCTCGCCCAAAAATACTGGGAGTAGATAAAAATGGCGTCCATGACCTTTGATGGGATAGGCAAGACCTTTCCGGACGGAACCGTTGCTGTTGCGAATGTAAGTTTTTCGGTCGCGGACGGAGAATTCGTCGTGTTGGTCGGCCCGTCGGGTTGTGGCAAGTCAACTTTATTGCGGATGGCTGCGGGTCTTGAAACGCTCAACAGCGGTCGGCTGCTCATGGATGACGCCGATGTCACCGAGACCGAGCCACAGGACCGGGATATTGCGATGGTTTTTCAGAACTACGCGCTTTACCCTCATATGACTGTTTACGACAACATGGCTTTTGGCTTGCAGCAGCGCAAAATGCCCAAGGACAAGATTGACAAGCTGGTGCGCGATGCAGCCGAAATGCTTGATCTCGCGCGCTATCTCGAGCGCAAACCGGGGGCATTGTCTGGTGGTCAACGCCAACGCGTGGCGATGGGTCGAGCGATCGTTCGCCATCCCATGGCCTTCTTGATGGACGAACCTCTTTCCAACCTGGATGCCAAGCTCCGCGTGCAGATGCGCGGTGAACTGAAGCTGCTTAATCAGCGGCTCGGCGTCACAACCCTTTATGTGACCCACGATCAGGTCGAGGCTATGACCATGGGCGATCGCGTGGCTGTGCTGAAGCCGGTGTTTAACGGACAGGAGAGTAATCTTCAGCAGATCGACACGCCGCAGAAGCTTTACGACAAGCCGTCCAATCTGTTCGTCGCGGGGTTCATCGGTTCGCCCGCCATGAATTTCGTACGCATCGAGCTGACAGCGGAAGCCGGGACGCTGAAAGCTGCGATTACCGGGACGAATATATCCTTCTCCATCCCCGCCCAGCCAGCATTGTCGGTCTTTGCCGGGCGACAAGTCATTGTTGGAATTCGCCCGGAGATGTTCAAGGTTTGTCCCGAGGCCGAGGCGTTGTTCAATGAGCAGATCCCGGTTGCCGAAGCGCTTGGAGCCGACACTTTCGTGTTTTTCGACATCGCCTCACCGCCGGTCAATATCAACGATGCTGAGGATACCGAAGACTTTCCCAATAAGGGTAAGAACCGGCTTGTGGCGCGTATACCACCGGCGCTGACACCTCGACCCAATCAGGTGCTGCCATTGACAGTCGACCTGGAGAAATTGCACTGGTTCGACCCAGTAACGGGGGCTGCGATCCGCGACTGACAGAACGTGCACGAAATATCGCCAGCTGGGGTTTCAACTCTTTTCTCCTGCCCTCCCAGGCAACTTGGCTGTCGTCGATTACGAGGTCGGCGGCAGCCATTTTTTTAAAACTCGAGACATCAAACCATCAGAATCTGAACATCCATCCGCCGTAAGTGACACCGAGCTTAGAGGAGTGGCCCGTGAAACACATTTCCATTGTCGGTAAGTTCTTTATCATCATGGCCGTCTTTGGCGTCATGGCACTCGGTCTGACGTTCTATCAGAGCCGGCAAATGTTGAAAGTTAACGACAGCTATCAGGAGCTTCTCGACAAAGATGCATCTGCAGCACTTCGCTTGACCCAGTCGAACCGAAGTCTGGAAATAGCGCGTGCCAGCATCAGCGACATGGTGATGACGCGGTCGAAAGAGGCGAGGGCGCGCGCAGAATTTGGCTTGAATGACGCACGAGAAAACTTCGTCAGGTTCATGGATCTGGCGATCGCTGCCGTTCCTGAGCAGAGCGAACTGCCGAAATTGAAGGCCGATGGATTCTCCGTCCTGACCGATACGTGTGGTGCAGCCATCGCAGTTGGTCGCGGCGCAACTAGTGAAGCCGAGCTTGCCATGGTGCAGCAACTCTATCTCACTCTTTGCCAACCCGCCTTTGCTGCCATCTCACCGAGATTCACATCCGTCACGGAAAAACTCGCTTCGGACGCAGAGCAAAAGCGTGCTGACGTTTCAAGCGTTGTCCGTGACACGTCCGTGCTGAGTTTGGGAACAGCTATTGCGGCACTCTTCGCTGTCTCGTGTTTCGGCTTTCTCGCAATTCGCGCCTGGTTGGTCAAACCGATCAAGCAGATGGTTACGACGATGAAGGTCATAGCCGACGGCGATCTCACTTCGACTGTCGAGGGAACGATTCGCCGCGACGAGATCGGATCGATGGCCCGGGCAGTACAGATCTTCAAGGACAACGAATTAAGGGCGCGCGATCTCGGAAAGGATGCAGAGACAAGTCGTGGCGCAAATGAGATTGAACGTGCGCGTCTCGCCGAGACCGAGCGTCAGCGAGCGCGGGATATGGCGGAGGCAACGTCCGGGCTTGCAGAGGGCCTAAGGCATCTCGCCGACGGGAACCTCGTGTTCAGCCTCGACGACAAGTTCGCCGAGGACTTCGAACCGTTGCGGGCGAACTTCAATGCTGCTGTTGCCCAACTCGCTGAGAGCTTGAGAGCTGTGTCGAACGCAACTGAATCGATAGATGATGGCGCTCAGGAAATCAGTTTGAGCGCGCAGGACCTGTCACGCCGCACAGAGCATCAGGCTGCTTCACTGGAGCAAACCGCCGCCGCGCTGGATCAAATTACCCAGAACGTCGCCAGTTCCTCAAAGCGCACAGCGGAGGCGCGACATGTTGCGATCGAGGCAAACAAGTCGGCGCGCCACTCCGGGGAAGTGGTCTCCAGCGCTGTCGCGGCAATGCAACGCATCGAACGGTCATCCTCGCGGATCTCCAGTATTGTCGGGGTCATCGACGAAATCGCGTTTCAGACCAATCTTCTGGCGCTCAACGCAGGCGTCGAGGCGGCACGATCCGGCGAGGCAGGAAAAGGTTTCGCAGTGGTTGCCCAGGAGGTGCGGGAGCTTGCTCAACGCTCTGCGCATGCAGCAAAAGAGATCAAGGATCTTATCCTCAATTCGGTTGATGAGGTCAGCAGTGGCGTCAAGCTGGTCCGCGATACCGGCGAGGCGCTCAAGATCATCGTGGACCAGATAGTCCTGATCAACACTCAGCTTGATGCCGTCACCGCCGCTTCCAACGAGCAGTCCGCAACCCTTTTTGAGGTCAACCGGACAGTCAATCAAATGGATCAGGTTACGCAGCAAAATGCAGCCATGTCCGAGGAATCCACGGCTGCAAGTACGGCACTTGCCATCGAGGTAAAACAGTTGCGCGGGATTGTGGCGGAGTTTCAGATTGACGCGGGCGACAAGCTGCATGGCAGCGTCATTCTCTTCGATAGAGAGCCACCCGCCGCGATGACGCTGACACAGGCCGACAAAGACCCTTTTGACGCTCCCCGTAAAGTCGGTTCATCCGTCAAAGGTGGATAGCAAAATAGCCTTCACTGATAAAATCGGCGAGTGCGGCTTGTAATAAAAGCGATGGGTAATGTCCGGTATTACAGGCGACCCGCCTTGAACCCTTCCTTTATTTGTATGCTAATGGCCAAGGCAGACCGTCAGTTGCCCTAGACGCCCATCTTTTTCTACGACCGGCCTTGGGCCGGCGTTCCGTCTATCTCGCCAAGATCGCAGCCGGCTTCGACGATGAACATTTTGTATAACGACGGATTGCTTCAAGGAGCCTCGATGAGAACGTTCGACTTTTATTTCGACTATCGCAGTCCCTACAGCTTCCTGGCCCTGTCCCAGGTTCGCAAGATGGATGTCGAGATCGCCTTCCATCCTTTAGAAATCGGGGACCTGATGAAACAGGTGGGGAACGTGCCAACGAGCATCACCTGCGCACCCAAGGGTCGCTATGTGATGACCGATATTCAGCGGTGGGCGGTCCATTATGGGGTATCGCTTAACTGGCACCCCCAGCTGTTGGAGATCGATGCCAGCCGGCTATTGCGCGCCACGCTGGTGGCTGGGCAACTGGGCGCTATGCCCACGGCGGTAGAAGCGATCTTCAACGCGATACGGTCGGCTCCGGCACCGCTGGCGACGGCAGCAGAGGTCGCCGCCGTGCTGGGCGCCGCCAGTCTCGACGCCGAGGAACTTGCAGAGCGAATGGACGAGCCGGCGGCGCAGGACCTGCTGGACGAGGCAACCGCAAACGCGGTGTCGCGCGGCGTTTTTGGCGCGCCGACCCTATTCGTGGGTGACGAGATGTTCTTCGGCAATGACCGCCTGCACTTCATGCAGGGTCATCTGGCGCGCGCCGCATGAACCCGCTCGTTATCATCACCGGGGTGGGGCCAGGTACCGGCTCGGCAATGGTTCGGCGGTTCCATGACGGCGGCTACCAGGTCGCCATGCTAGCCCGCACAGCCGAACGCTTGAGCGATCTTGAGAGCGAACTTCCAAACGCTTTTGCAGTCCCCTGCGATGTGGCCGACCCTGCAGCGCTCGCAGCCGCCCTTGAAACCATCGAGCAACGCGCCGGCGCACCCAAGGTGGTGATCCACAACGCCGTGGGCGGGGCCTTCGGCAATTTCCTCGACATCGAACCGGAAGTCCTTCAGCAGAATTTCCAGATCAACGTCATGGCACTGCTACAACTGGCCAGGTGGGCTGCACCGCGAATGGAGGTGGCAGGGGGCGGCGCCTTGCTGGTGACTGGCAACACCGCGGCATACCGCGGCAAGGCCGCCTTTGCCGGCTTTGCGCCAAGCAAGGCGGCGCAACGCGTTCTGACGGAGTGCATTGCCCGCGAGATGGGCCCGCGGGGTGTACATGCGTCCTTCATGATGATCGACGCGGTTATCGACTTGCCTTGGACCCGCGCGCGGTTCGCGGACAAACCAGATGACTTTTTCATACGGCCATCAGACATCGCCGAAGAGGTCTGGCACGTCACCCATCAGCCGCGTTCGGCCTGGTCGTTCTTGACGGAATTGCGGCCCTTCCGCGAGCCTTGGTGACCGGAGGGCTCAGCATCAGGTAGGGAGCTGCAGACCGGTACAGGCAAGGCGATGACAAAGTCTACAAGTGACGTCGCCATTGTCTGCTTGATGCGCCGAGTTCAATCCCGCTTATCCGGTTCTCTTGCCGCCGCCATCCTCAAGGTAAACATTAAATATCAACTATTTACCGCGAAATTTGAGGGTCATTTTCGAACTGGTCCGCTTCTTGCAGCACTCATGACAGAGCCGGGATGTCATCCTGAGCGATGTGATGGGGATGGGATTGCTGGAGGAGCAAGATGGCAACTGCCGAGACTTTTTATGACGTCATTCGCCGCCAGGGGATAACCCGGCGCAGTTTCACCAAGTTCTGCAGCCTGACGGCCGCGAGCCTCGGTTTCGGCCCGGGTGCGGCGACCGCTATGGCGGAGGCGCTTGAGACCAAGGAACGTGTTCCGGTCATCTGGATGCATGGCCTCGAATGCACCTGCTGTTCGGAGAGCTTCATCCGATCGGCCCATCCGTTGGTCAAGGACGTCGTGCTGTCGATGATCTCGCTTGACTATGACGATACGATCATGGCCGCGGCCGGCCACCAGGCAGAGTCGATCCTTGCGGAGACCAAAGAGAAGTACAAGGGCAAGTACATCCTCGCCGTCGAGGGCAATCCGCCGCTCAACGAGGGTGGCATGTTCTGCATCGACGGTGGCAAGCCTTTCGTCGAGAAGCTGAAATGGATGGCCGAGGACGCCATGGCGATCATCGCCTGGGGCGCCTGCGCCTCCTGGGGCTGTGTCCAGGCGGCCAAGCCGAACCCGACCCAGGCGACGCCGATCGACAAGGTCGTCCTCGACAAGCCGATCATCAAGGTCCCAGGTTGTCCGCCGATCGCCGAGGTGATGACTGGCGTCGTCACCTTCATCACCACCTTCGGCAAGCTCCCCGAACTCGACCGGCAGGGCCGGCCGAAGATGTTCTATTCGCAGCGCATCCACGACAAGTGCTATCGCCGTCCGCATTTCGACGCCGGTCAGTTCGTCGAGGAGTGGGACGACGAGGGCGCGCGCAAGGGCTACTGTCTCTACAAGATGGGCTGCAAGGGCCCGACTACCTACAACGCCTGCTCAACCGTGCGCTGGAACGGCGGCGTTTCCTTCCCGATCCAGTCGGGCCACGGCTGCATCGGCTGCTCGGAGGATGGCTTCTGGGACAATGGCAGCTTCTATGACCGGCTGACCAACATCCACCAGTTCGGCATCGAGGCCAACGCCGACAAGGTCGGCATGACCGCCGCCGGTGTCGTGGGCGGCGCGATCGCGGCACATGCCGCGGTGACCGCCGTCAAGCGCTTGACCACCAAGCGCGAAAAAGCTGACGCTTAACATTCTGGGCGGGAAACACCATCATGACGATTCAAACTCCGAACGGCTTCACGCTGGACAATTCCGGCAAGCGCATCGTCGTCGATCCCGTCACCCGCATCGAAGGTCACATGCGGGTCGAGGTCAATGTCGATGAGAACAACATCATCCGCAACGCGGTGTCGACCGGCACGATGTGGCGCGGCATCGAAGTGATCCTGAAGAATCGGGACCCGCGCGATGCCTGGGCTTTCACCGAGCGCATCTGCGGCGTCTGCACGGGAACGCATGCGCTGACCTCGGTGCGCGCGGTCGAAAACGCGCTCGGCATCACCATTCCGGACAATGCCAATTCGATACGCAACCTGATGCAGCTCGCGCTTCAGGTCCATGACCACGTGGTGCATTTCTATCACCTCCATGCGCTTGACTGGGTCGATGTGGTCTCGGCGCTCTCAGCCGATCCGAAGGCAACCTCGGCGCTCGCACAGTCGATATCCGACTGGCCACTCTCGTCGCCGGGCTATTTCAAGGACATCCAGACGCGGCTCAAGAAATTTGTCGAGTCGGGCCAGCTCGGTCCGTTTAAGAATGGCTACTGGGGCAACGCATCCTACAAATTGCCGCCCGAGGCCAACCTGATGGCGGTGGCGCACTATCTCGAGGCGCTCGACTTCCAGAAGGAGATCGTCAAGATCCACACGATCTTCGGCGGCAAGAACCCGCACCCGAACTGGCTCGTCGGCGGCGTGCCCTGTCCGATCAACGTCGATGGCACCGGTGCCGTCGGCGCGATCAACATGGAACGGCTGAACATGGTCACCTCGATCATCGACCAACTGATCGAGTTCAACGACAAGGTCTATGTCCCCGACATCATGGCCATCGGCTCGTTCTATAAGGACTGGCTCTATGGCGGCGGTCTCTCGGGCAAGAACGTGCTTGCCTATGGCGACGTGCCGGAACATGCCAATGATTATTCGGAGGCGAGCCTCAAGCTACCGCGCGGCGCGATCATCAACGGCAACCTCGCGGAAGTCTTCCCCGTCGATCATGCAGATCCCGAGCAGATCCAGGAATTCGTCACCCACTCCTGGTACAAGTATCCCGACGAGTCCAAGGGCCTGCATCCCTGGGATGGCATCACGGAGCCGCATTACGAACTCGGCCCCAACGCCAAGGGCACCAAGACGAACATCGAGCAGCTCGACGAGGGCGCCAAATATTCGTGGATCAAGGCGCCGCGCTGGCGCGGCAATGCCATGGAAGTCGGGCCGCTGGCGCGCTGGGTGATCGGCTATGCTCAAAACAAGGCCGAGTTCAAGGACCCGGTTGATAAGGTGCTGAAGGACCTCGGCCTGCCGGTTACGGCGCTCTTCTCGACGCTTGGCCGCACGGCGGCCCGCGCGCTGGAATCGCAGTGGGCGGGTTACCAGATGCGCTATTTCCAGAACAAGCTGATCGCCAACATCAAGGCCGGAGACTCGAACACCGCCTTTGTCGACAAGTGGAAGCCGGAAACCTGGCCGAAGGAGGTCAAGGGTGTCGGCTTCACCGAGGCGCCACGCGGCGCGCTCGCGCACTGGATCAGGATCAAGGACGGCAAGATCGACAACTACCAGTGCGTTGTCCCCACCACCTGGAATGGTAGCCCGCGCGACCCGACCGGCAATATCGGCGCCTTCGAGGCGTCGCTGATGGATACGCCGATGTCCAATCCCACCCAGCCGCTCGAAATCCTCAGGACCATCCATTCCTTCGATCCGTGCTTGGCGTGCTCGACGCATGTCATGAGCCCGGATGGGCAAGAAATGGCCAGGGTCCGGGTCCGATAAGGGAGGTTCGGTCATGACTATCCACGAAACACTCGCCGCCGACGCCCATGGCGAAAAGGCCATCGAGCGCCAGAGCGTCTATGTCTACGAGGCTCCGGTGCGCATCTGGCACTGGATCAACGCCTTCTCGATTCTTACGCTCGCGCTGACCGGCTACTTCATCGGCTCGCCGCTTCCTTCCGTGCCCGGCGAGGCGAGCGCCAACTTCCTGATGGGCTATATCCGTTTCATCCACTTCGCGGCGGGGCAGCTCCTCGCCGTGTTCCTGATCCTCAGGGTCTACTGGGCCTTCGTCGGCAACGTCCATGCCCGGCAGATCTTCTACGTGCCGTTCTGGAGCGGCCGTTTCTGGAAGGAATGGCTGCATGAGGTGGGCTGGTATACATTTCTGGTGCGGCAGCCGAAGAAATATGTCGGCCACAATCCGCTCCCCCAGTTCACCATGTTCCTGATGTTCACTTTGCCGCTCTTGTTCATGGCGATCACCGGCTTTGCACTCTATAGCGAAGGTGCCGGCCGCGACAGTTGGGAATATTCGCTCTTCGGCTGGGTGTTCTCGATCTGGCCGAACAGCCAGGACATCCACACTTACCACCATCTCGGCATGTGGGTGATCCTCGTCTTCGTGATGGTCCACATCTATGTGGCGGTGCGCGAGGACATTATGAGCCGGCAGAGCATCATCTCGTCGATGATCTCGGGTGAACGGCTCTTCAAGGACAGGGAGGATTAGATGACCATCCCGTATCCCCTGGGACCTCCGCCGGCGCCTCGTATTCTCGTGCTTGGCATCGGCAATATCCTCTGGGCCGACGAGGGTTTTGGCGTGCGCGCGGTCGAGGCGTTCCACAAAGCCTATGAACTGTCCGACAATGTCACCATTCTCGATGGCGGCACGCAGGGGCTCTATCTCGTGCAGTTCGTCAACGAGCACGACCGGCTGATCGTCTTCGATGCGATCGACTACGGCCTCGAGCCGGGCACGATGAAGGTGGTGGAAGACGACGAAGTGCCGAAATTCACCGGCGCCAAGAAGATGAGCCTGCACCAGACCGGCTTCCAGGAGGTGCTGAGTGCCGCCGACTTCATGGGGCACTATCCGGAGCGGTTGACCCTGATTGGCTGCCAGCCACTCGATCTCGAGGATTGGGGTGGCCCGCTGACGGCGCCGGTCAGGGGAGTCATACCCGCGGCCATCGAAACGGCGGTCCGAGTATTGAGAAGCTGGGGTGTCGCCGTCACGGCGCGCCCGGAAGGCGCGGCGGTTCCGCCGCTCCTCGAACACGATATCGATTTCGAACGTTACGAGCGCCGTGCCGAACCGGCCGCGTTGAACTGCTGAGGAGGACATCCATGAAGTATAGTAAGATTACGACGACGCTCGCCGCGCTGGCGCTACCGAGCATCGCCCACGCCCATGTCGGGCTGCACGCCGATGGCACGCTTGCGGGTCTCAACCATCCGTTCAGCGGCCTCGATCATATCCTGGCGATGGTCGCGGTCGGCTTCTGGGCCTCGACGCTGGGCGGCAAGGCCGTCTGGATCGTGCCCTCCGCCTTCGTCATCGTCATGGCCGGTGGCGGCGTCCTGGGTATCGAGGGTATCGCGCTGCCGATGGTCGAAACTGCATTCGCGCTGACCGTGGCGATGCTCGGCTTGCTGGTGGCCTTCGAGGTGAAGATTCCCACCCCGGTGGCCGCGATCGTCGTCGGCATATGCGCGCTCTTCCACGGCCACGTCCATGGCATCGAGTTGCCGACAATGTCAAACGCGACGGGCTACGTGGCGGGCTTCCTGGCTGCGACGGTCATCCTGCACGTCCTCGGCATCGGGCTGGCTTCGCTGAGGTTCGGCAAAGCCGGACAGGTGGTCGCGCGGGTGGCCGGCGGGGCCGTCGCCCTGGCCGGCGCGGCACTGCTGGTCGGCCGAATCACTCCCAAGGCTGAGGCCTTCCGTGAGCCGCGTGGGCACCCCTGCTCCGTCGTGGCTCCCGATTTCACTAGATTCGGACGGAGATAGAGCGTCATGTGCATCGGCATTCCCATGCGGGTCGTCGTCGGCAGCGAGTTCATCGCGCAATGCGAGCGCCATGGCGCGATCTCCTCGATTTCCCTGATGCTGGTCGGCCCGCAGGCGCCCGGAACCCATCTGCTCACCCATCTCGGCTCGGCCATCCGCGTGCTCGATGCCGACGAGGCCCGCGCAATCGACGACGCGCTCGCCGGACTTGCCGAAGCGGTGGAGGGAAGAGCCTTCGATATGCTCTTCGCCGATCTCATTTCCCGCGAGCCGGAATTGCCGCCGCATTTGCGCGGCGAGTGAAAAGAGAACTTCCAAAATGGAATTTGAGTTTCCACCCAGATGTTGGCGATATTTTCCTCTAGCGAAAATTTCCCTTCCAGATCAATGGAATCCTACTTTCCTCAGTCTGGCACGCCGTTTGCAGATCATCATTCGCAATGTTTTGCATCGTGATTTGTGGAGGAGACAATGCCATCTGCCCTGGTCCGCGCCCTGAGCGAGCGGGCGCACCTACCTGTCGTCGATGAGACGAATATCGATGCCTTCCTCGCCCCGGCTGCGGGCGAGCCCGACAATGCCGTCCTGTTCTTCACCGGCGATCCGGCGCAACGGCCCGAGGCCGATGATGTCGCCGTGGTTCTTCCAGAACTCATGCAGGTCTTCCGTGGCCGCCTGCGGGGCGCGGTGGTTCGCCGTGCGACGGAGGACAAGCTTAAGGCGCGCTTCAACGTCGTCGTCATGCCGAGCCTCGTCGTGACGCGGCGGGACCAGCCGGTCGGCGTGCTCGGCAAGATCCGCGACTGGTCGGAATATGTCGAGAAGATCAGTGCATGGCTGTCGCCCGACGTGCCGGTCATGGTGTCCTCGGGCGGGCCGAAGGTCGAGATCACCCATGCCGGCAAGGAGATCGCGCGATGAAGGCTGGTTTTTGGGTTGCCCCCGAGGGCGAAGGCGCCGCCATGACGGTGATGCCGATCGGCGCCGAACCGCCACTTCGCGCCCGAAAGCTCAATTTTCTCGCCACGAGCAGCGCCGAGGAAATGATCCGTCGATGCCGGCGGACGGCGATGCTCCTGCCGGAGCTCGCCGATGCGCTCGCGGTTCAGAAGGCCGAGCAGCCGGGCCGGCTGTTCGACATCACCGATTTCCCCGACGACGACAGGGAACTGATAACCCAGACCCTTGGTGAAGGCGAGGTGGCCGGCGTCGCTGCGTTGGCGAACGGCGTCACGGCCCAGATGCAGGAGGCCGTGATGGCTGGCGTCTGGCGCATCCGCTTCACCGACGTCGATGGTCGGCTCATTGCCGACTATATCGAGGTGGCGAGCATTCCCGCCGCCGTCCGGCAGGCGTGTTCGGGGCTGCCCGCATCGATTAGCCACGGACCGGCGCCGGCGGGCGCCATGAACGTCATGCCCGTGCTGACCGAGATCGGCGACCGCATCGCCCGGTACCGCGACGGCGATCCGGCCCATGTCATCACCTTCTCGCTTTTCCCGATGAGCCCGGAGGACATGGCGTTCCTGCAGGATGCGTTGGGGGCCGGACCGGTGCAGCTTACCTCGCGCGGCTACGGCACCTGCCGCGTCGTGGCGACCGGCGCGCGCAATGTCTGGTCGGTTCAGTTCTACAACGCCATGGACACGATCATCCTCGACACGCTGGAGGTCTGCAACATTCCTTCGGTCGCCATCGCCGCCGAGGAGGATTTCCGCGACTCCGAGGCGCGACTGCGGGACATCTGGGAGGCCTATTTCAAATGAGCGCCTTCGAGAATTTCGGCAAGCGCGAGACAGTGTCCGACGACCGGATGGAATGCGGGATCTGCTGGCATGTCTACGATCCCGCCGAAGGCGACCCGGTCTGGCAGATCCCGCCAGGCACCCCGTTCTCCAATCTGACCGAGGACTGGCGATGCCCAAATTGCGATGCCCTGCAGTCGAAGTTCATGAGGCTTGGCGATGGACGCTGAGTCGCACGATGTCGCGGCCATCGATCCGGCTTTGGCGCTCGGGCTGCAGCTCGAGATGCGCTACCGGGAGATTTATGCGACCGCGATGGCTGACGTGCCTATCTGCAACCCCGCGCTTGGCGTCGCCGCGACCGGCTTCCGGACCTATGGCGGACGCGCCCTCGGCATCGTCACCACGCCCTGGTTCATGAACCTCGTGGCCGCCGACCTGCCAGATGGCGTGCCCACCGGCCCAGCCGCCACGGGCACAACCCTGCGCGTCAACCTGCCGGCGGGCGAGGTCGAATTCATCGCTGGCCAACTCGATGCGATCGGCCGGATCGATTCCTGCTCGCTGTTTTCGCCGGTCTTCGAGTTCGCGACCATGGAAGCCGCGCTGGAAACCGCGGAGGAAGCCGTCCGCGCCTTCTTCGATCCCGCCACGCTCGAACCGCCGCCGGCTCCACCCGCGGCCGTCAATCGGCGCGACCTGCTGCGCGGACATTTCCGCGGGCGCGAGGAGGCATCGGAATGACATTCCTTCTCGGGGCCGGCACGATAGGGATCGACGTGACGGTGTCGCGCGCGCTCGCCTGTTCCGTTGCGGTGAAGGCGAACCGCCCGCGGGGGCTGACGCGCATGTTCGTCGGCCGCCAGCCCGAGGAGGCGCCCGTTCTCGCCGGCCAGGTCTTTTCGCTTTGCGGCTTTGCGCAATCGGTGGCGGCGCGGCTCGCCGTCCTCGCCGCGGCGGATCTGGCGATGAACGACGAGGAGCGTCTCGGCGCCAGTGCCGGCTTGCTCGCCGAGCGGATTTTCGAAACCTTGCGCGCGCTCATCCTTCAGTGGCCGACGCCGCTGCCAGAGCGCTTTGCAGCGGATGCCGGCAGACATCTCCGGGAGGCGCTGGCCGCCTCGCTGGCGATCATCTCGCATGCCAAGGCTGGGAGAACCAGCCGACCGCGATTGGCGGCCGCGGCCGAGCGGCTTTCAGCGGCGGCCACGGCGCTCGGGATTCCGGGCCGGGGCGACACGCCGTTGCCGGAGACGGCCTGCGCGGCGATTTTGCGCGATGTCGAGGACGACCACGTCTTCGCCGGTCGACGACCCGACCCGCTGACTATCAGTGACGACGCTGAGGTCGTGGCGCGGCTTCGCGACGAAGCCGGCTATGCCAGCCTGCCGCATCTTTCCGGCCGCATCGCGGAGACAGGAGCCTATGCCCGATCCGCGTCCGCCGGCCTCCCGGAGGCGCCCCATCTGGCGCGGCGCCTCCGGGCCCGGATCGGCGATGTCCGCATCTCGCTCACGCAGCTCACCGCTCTCGCGAGGACCGGCGACTTCGACTGCGCTTCACTCGCTTGCAGCGGCCCGACGCCGGGCGCGGGCGGCTATGGCGCGGTGGAATGCGCGCGCGGCAGGCTCTATCATCAGATCGAAATCGGCGGTGACGGCAGGCTCGCAGCCTATCGCATTCTTGCTCCGACCGAGTGGAATTTTCATCCGGCTGGCCCTTTCGTCGAGACGCTGTTGTCGTCACCGGTCGGGGCCGACGAGGCCGCGGTCCGATCGATATCCCGGCTCGCGGTCCTGTTCGACCCCTGCGTGGCCTTTGAAATCAACGTTCGCGAGGCTGCCGATGCATGAAATGTCGTTGATGGAGAGCGTGATCGAAATCGTCTGTGAGACGGCGCGGCAGAACGGCGCGACGCGGGTCAAGTCGGTCCGGCTAGATGTCGGCGTATTGAGCCATGTCAATCCCGACGCGCTGATCTTCTGCTATGAGGCGGTGCGGCATGGTACGGTCGCCGACAGCGCGACACTCGAGATCAATCGCATCGCTGGCGAGGGTTGGTGCCTCGATTGCGGCAAGACGGTAGCTTTGGAGGAGCGGTTCGGCGCCTGCCCGGACTGCGGACGGCATCGCGTCCAGATGACGGCAGGCGACGAATTGAAGATCAGAGACATGGAGGTGATCTGATGTGCACGGTATGCGGCTGCGGAACGTCGGCCATTGAGGGCCACACGCATGAGGTTGGAGATGATGGCCACGGCCATCATCATCACGATGGTCACCACGATCACGATCATGATCATGATGACCACCACGACGCCGAGGACGGCAGCGTCCATTATAGCAAGGGCATCGCCGGCGTGCATGTGCCGGGCATGAGCCAGGAGCGGATCATCCAGGTGGAGAAGGACATCCTCTCCAAGAATGATGCCTATGCGGCCGAGAACAGGAGACATTTCGAGCGCCAGGGCGTCTTCGCGCTGAATTTTGTCTCCAGTCCCGGCTCAGGCAAGACCAGCCTGCTGGTTCGGACAATCAAAGACCTCAAGGACCGCCTCTCGATCTCCGTCATCGAGGGCGACCAGCAGACCTCGAACGACGCGGCGCGTATCCGTGAGACCGGCGCGCGGGCGATCCAGATCAATACCGGCAAGGGCTGCCATCTCGACGCCCATATGGTCGGCCACGCGGTCGAGGATCTCGCGCCCGAGCCCGGCTCGGCGCTCTTTATCGAGAATGTCGGCAATCTCGTCTGTCCCGCCGCCTTTGATCTCGGCGAGGCGCACAAGGTGGTTGTGCTGTCGGTCACTGAAGGCGAGGACAAGCCGCTCAAATATCCCGACATGTTCGCCGCCGCCGACCTGATGATCCTCAACAAGGCCGACCTGCTGCCTCATCTCGATTTCAATACCGGGTTCTGCATCGCCAACGCGCTGCGCGTCAATCCGCGCCTGCAGACATTAACCGTGTCGGCTCGCACCGGAGAGGGCATGGAGGCGTTCTACGCCTGGCTCGAAGTGTCCGCGGCGCGCCGGGCAATTCGTTCGAAGGTGGCTTGAAGTATGACGCCGTCGCTTGCACGACAGATCGAAAGCCCGGTCCGGCGGCTTAGGCTCCGGGTGCGCGGCGCCGTGCAGGGCGTCGGTTTCCGGCCTTTTGCCTATCGGCTCGCTCGGGCAATGCGGCTCTCCGGCTTCGTGCTGAACGATAGCGCGGGCGTGCTGATCGAGATCGAGGGTAGGGACGCGAACCACTTCCCCGAAGCGGTCAGGACGCAGGCGCCGCCGCTCGCCCGCATCGATTCGATCGATGTCCTCGAACTGGTCCCTGCTGGCGGCGAGCGGTTCGAGATACTCGAAAGCCTGGGCGGTCGGAGTGCGACCAGGATCGGCGCCGACGCCGCAACCTGTGACGGATGCCGTCGAGAGTTGACGGATCCGGCGAGCCGCTTCTTCGGCTATCCCTTCGTCAACTGCACCCATTGCGGCCCGCGCTTCACCATCACCCGCGCCCTGCCTTATGACCGGGCTCACACCTCGATGGCGTCGTTTCCGATGTGCCGGACTTGCGCCGCGGACTATGTCGATCCGGAGAACCGGCGTTTCCATGCCGAGCCTGTCGCCTGTCCTAATTGCGGGCCGAGGCTCAGTCATCCGATCAAGGAAATCTCCGCGCGGCTCGAAGGCGGCGCGATCGTTGCGCTCAAGGGCGTCGGCGGTTTCCACTTGCTTTGCGACGCCCGCAACGATGGGGCGATCGGCCTGTTGCGGCTGCGCAAGGCGCGCGACCAGAAGCCATTCGCCGTCATGGTTCGCGACATTGAGGCGGCGCGGCAGCTTGCACGGCCGAACGAAGCCGAAGAGGCGTTGCTGATCTCGCCAGCACGCCCGATCGTTCTCGTCGCGGCCCGTGCTGGCGAACTCTCTGGCCTGATCGCGCCCGGGCTCACGCGGGTAGGACTCATGCTCGCTTATGCCCCGGTGCATCACCTGCTGCTCGACGAGCTCTCCCGCTCTTCGCCGCACTGTCACGCCGCGCTGGTCGCGACCAGCGCCAATCCCGGCGGCGAGCCGCTGGTAGCCGATAATGACGACGCCGGGCGGCGCCTTGTCGCGATCGCCGACCTGGTCGTTACCCATGACCGCGACATCGTCGTCCGCGCTGACGACTCCGTCATGCAGGTGATCGATGGCGCCCCGGCCTTCATTCGCCGCGCCCGCGGCTTCGTGCCGGAGCCGGTCGATCTTGGCGCGGACGGCCCCTCCGTGATCGCCACCGGCGCGGACCTCAAGAACACTATCTGCGTTACACGTGGCCGGGAGGCGTTTCTGTCGCAGCATATCGGCGGCCTCGACAATGCCGAAGCGATCCGCTTCCAGCGCGAGGTAATCGCCCATCTCTGTTCGATCCTCGACGTGAAGCCGGAATTCGCCGCCTGCGACCTGCATCCGGATTTCCGTTCGGTGCGAACGGCGGAAGGCTTGAACCTGCCGATTGTGCCGGTCCAGCATCATCTTGCCCATGTCGCTGCCGTGGTGGCGGAGCATCGCCTTTCCGGGCCGGTTCTAGGACTTGCGCTCGACGGTCACGGCTTCGGCACCGACGGCACGAGTTGGGGCGGCGAAATAGTCGTGATTGACCACCATCGCTGGCAGCGGGCGGGATCACTCATGCCCCTTCCGCTGCCGAGTGGCGATCGCGCGGCGCGGGAGCCTTGGCGCATGGGTGTCGCGGCGCTTCAGGCGGCCGGCCGCATCGATCTCGCGCCACAGCTCTGGCCGGGTCATTCAGGCGTAACGCAATTGACGGCGATGTTTTCGCGCAGCATGCGCACTCCGGTCACCAGCAGCCTCGGCAGGCTGTTCGACGCAGCCGCGGCGATAGCGGGTGTTCGCCTCGTGCAAGATTACGAGGGGCAGGCCGCGATGGAGTTCGAGGCGCTGGTTCGGGCACCGCGCTGCCTTGCCGGCGGTTATTCGATTGGGGATGGTACGCTCGATTTCCGGCCGCTCATCCTGCACCTCGCTGAACAAGGTCGTCCTTGCGGCGCCGATGCCGCCGACGTCTTTCACGGCACGCTGATCGCGGGTCTCGCGGATTGGGCGGCCAGGGGCGCGGCCGCGCGCGGCACCCGGCAGGTCGCGCTCGGCGGCGGATGCATGATGAACCGCGTCCTTGCGGCGGGCCTCGCGCGGGCTCTGAGGGAGCGTGGCCTCGAGCCCAGCCTGCCGCGTCTCGCGCCCGCCAATGACGGCGGTATCGCGCTCGGCCAGGCCGCCTATGCGCGGCAGGTCATCATGAACGAACATGCATCAATCGAGGAGAACCGGACATGTGCCTAGCCATACCTGTCCAGGTTAAGGAATTGCTGCCCGACAACATGGCGAAGGTCACGCTCGACGGCGTCTCGAAAATCGTTTCGACGGCGCTCGTCGATGATGTGAAGGTGGGCGATTATGTCGTCCTCCATGTCGGTTATGCCCTGGCGAAGATCGATCCAGAGGAGGCGGAGAGGACGCTGGCTTTGATCCGCGAAGCTGCGATGGGAGATGCGGCATGAAATATATCGACGAATATCGCGACGGCAGCCTCGCCAAGGACGTTGCCCGGCAAATCACCGCGCTCGCCGACCCCGCGCGCTCCTATCACTTCATGGAATTCTGCGGTGGCCACACGCATGCCATCTCCCGCTACGGCCTTGAGGACCTGCTGCCCGCCAATGTGCGGATGATCCACGGGCCGGGATGTCCCGTCTGTGTCCTGCCGATCGGCCGCATTGATGCTGCGATCGCGCTTGCCATGCGGCCGGAAATCACGCTCTGCACCTATGGCGACCTGATGCGAGTACCGGGCTCCAACGGTTCGAGCTTGTTGAAGGCCAAGGCGGCCGGTGCGGACATCCGCATGGTCTATTCGACGCTCGATGCGTTGCGGATCGCCGATGCCGAACCCGACCGCGAGGTCGTATTCTTCGCGATCGGCTTCGAGCCGACGACACCGACGACCGCGCTCGCGCTCAAGGCGGCAATCGCCAGGGGGCTCGGCAATTTCTCGATCTTCTGCAATCACGTTCTGACGCCCGCGGCGATCCAGAACATCCTCGAAAGCCCGGATGTCCGAAAGCTCGGCACGATCAAGATCGATGGATTTATCGGTCCCGCCCATGTCTCGACGGTGATCGGCACCGAGCCTTATGAGTTCTTCGCCGAGGAGTTCCGCAAGCCGGTGGTGGTGGCGGGTTTCGAACCGCTCGACGTTATCCAGGCGATCCTGATGCTGGTGCGGCAGGTCAACGATGGCCGCCATGAGGTGGAAAACCAGTATATCCGCGCGGTCACCGCCCTCGGCAACGAGAAGGCCCAGGCGGAGGTCGCAAATTTCTTCGAACTCCGGGAGAGCTTCGAATGGCGGGGGCTCGGCGAAGTGCCCTATGGCGCGCTGCGGCTCAGGCCACAATATGCGGCCTATGATGCCGAAAAACGCTTCTCGATGGTCACGCCCGCCGCGAAGGACAATCCGGCCTGCGAATGCGGCGCGATCCTGCGCGGCGTCAAGAAGCCGGCCGACTGCAAGCTGTTCGGTACGGTCTGCACGCCGGACACACCCATGGGTTCCTGCATGGTCTCGTCGGAAGGCGCCTGCGCGGCGCACTGGGCCTATGGCCGCTTCCGCGAAAAGGTGCGGCAGGTTGATGCGCGGAGAGCGGTCGCATGAACATGATGATCAAGGCCTACAAACGCAAGCTTGATGTCGCGAACGGCCGCATCGATCTCTCGCATGGCGCGGGCGGGCGCGCCATGGGCCAACTGATCGAGGGCATCTTCCACAAGGCCTTCGACAATGACTGGCTGCGGGCCGGCAATGACCAGTCGGCCTTTTCGGTGCCGGGCGGCCGCATGGTGATGACGACGGACGGCTATGTCGTCTCTCCGCTGTTTTTCCCTGGCGGCAATATCGGCACGCTTGCCGTCCACGGCACGATCAACGATATCGCCATGGCGGGCGCCGTGCCGCTTTATCTTTCGGCGAGCTTCATCATCGAGGAAGGCTTCCCGCTCGTCGATCTCGAACGCATCGCCGACAGCATGGGCGCGGCCTCCCGCGAGGCGGGGGTGCCGATTATCACCGGCGACACAAAGGTGGTTGAGCGCGGCAAGGCCGACGGCGTCTTCATCTCGACGGCCGGCATCGGCATGGCTCCGGATGCGCTCGACCTCCGCTCGGACGCCGCCCGGCCCGGCGATGCGGTGATCATATCCGGCTCGATCGGCGACCACGGCGTCGCCGTCATGTCGAAGCGCGAGAACCTCGAATTCGACACGGACATTGTCTCCGACAGCGCGGCGCTGCACGGGCTGGTGGCGGACATGGTCGCAGCCGGCGGCGCGCATATCCGGCTGATGCGCGACCCGACGCGCGGCGGCATCGCAGCGACGCTGAACGAGATCGCCAGCCAGTCGCGGGTCGGCTTCCGGATCGACGAGGAAGCCATTCCCATGAAGCCCGAGGTGGCGGCCGCCTGCGAGTTCCTCGGCCTCGATCCGCTCAATGTCGCCAACGAGGGCAAACTGGTGGCGGTTGTCGCGCCGGAGGGCGCGGACGCCGTGCTCGCGGCGATCCACGCCCATCCGCTGGGAGCCGAGGCGGCGTTGATCGGCCATGTCGTGGCCGATGACAATTACTTCGTGCAGATGGTGACCTCGTTCGGCGGCGGCCGGATCGTCGATTGGCTTTCGGGCGAACAACTGCCCCGGATCTGTTGAGGGCGGACGATGCGCATCCTGCTTCTCTGCCACAGCTTCAACTCGCTCTCCCAGCGCTTGCATGTCGATCTGAGGCGGGCAGGACACGAAGTGTCGGTCGAACTTGACATCCATGACGACCTCACCCGCGAGGCCGTCGCACTCTTCTCGCCGCATCTCATAATTGCCCCCTTCCTCAAGCGGCCGATCCCGGCCGACGTCTGGCGCCGGACGCTCTGTCTGATCGTTCATCCAGGCATCCGGGGCGACAAGGGACCGAGTGCGCTTGACTGGGCGATCCTCGAAAGCGAGGCGCGCTGGGGCGTGACGCTGATCGAGGCCCGGGAAGAAATGGATGCCGGCCCCGTCTGGGCGTGGCGGGAGTTCCCGATGCGCCCCGCGCGGAAATCGAGCCTCTATCGCCGCGAGGTAACGGAGGCGGCCACCGCCTGCGTCTTCGAGGCGCTCGGTCGCATCGAGCGCGGGGAAGGTCCGGTCATGCCGGCCAATTGGGGCCGCGGGCGCGAGCGGTCCGCTTGCCGGAAGTCCGACCGCATGCTCGATCCCGCGCTTCATTCCGCCGAGGAAGCGCTCCGGATAATCCGGGCCTCGGACGGAGATCCCGGCGCGTTGCTGACGATCGTCGGCCAGACATTCCTGGTGTTCGACGCCGAGCCAGCGGAGGGGCTTGCGGGGCCGCCCGGCACTCTGGTCGGACGGTCACGGCAGGCGGTGGCCATGGCCTTCCGCGAAGGCGCGCTTTGGGTCGCCCATCTTCGCCGGCCGGAAGCGCGGAGCCTGAAACTGCCGGCGCTGCGGCTTCTTGGGGTAGACGCGGACGTTCTGCCGATCGTGGCGCGGCCGCAACCCTGCCGCTACCGCGAGGAGAATGGTGTCGGCGTCCTCGAGTTCCGCTTCCACAACGGTGCGATGTCGTCGGAGGATTGTGATATTTTGCGGGAAGCGATCGTGACGGCGAAGGCGCGTGCGCTTCCGGTTCTTGTGCTGCAGGGCGACGCGGATTGCTGGTCGAACGGCATCCATCTCGGCATCATCGAGAGCGCCGACAGCGCCGCCGACGAATCTTGGCGCAACATTAACGCGATGAACGAGCTGGTGCGCGAGATCATCGTGACCGACGATCGGCTGGTGATCGCCGCCGTGCTCGGCAATGCCGGCGCCGGCGGCGTCTTCCTTTCGCTCGCTGCCGACGAGGTGTGGATGCGCGAGGGCGTCATTCTTAATCCGCATTACAAGGACATGGGCAATCTTTACGGTTCGGAATACTGGACCTATCTCCTGCCCGCCCGCGTCGGCGAGGATCGCGCCCGCCGCGTAATGCAGGCGAGGCTGCCGATGGGGATCGACGAGGCCCTTGAGTTTGGGCTCGCGACTCGGCGCCTGCCGGGCAATATCGACGCTGCCGAGCAGGTATTGCACCGCGCCGTCGCGGAACTCGCGGCGTCTCCCGAACTTGCCGGACGCATTGCCGCCAAGCAGGCACGGCGCGGCCGCGACGAGGCCGAGAAACCGCTTGCCGCCTATCGCGAGGAGGAATTGCGGCGCATGCGGCGCAATTTCTACGGCTTCGATCCGAGCTATCACGTGGCGCGCTACAACTTTATCCGCAAGACGCCCAAGTCGCGCACGCCCCTCACGCTCGCGATCCACCGTGCAACCGGCGACGAGGCTGACCGCGGGAGGACCATGCGATGACGAACCCGCACGCTACCGTTCTCGTCGTCGATGACGAGGTGCGCTCGATCGAGGCGATTCAGCGGGTTCTGTCCGACGAATTCGAGGTCATCGGCGCGCGCAACGCCAAGGAAGCCGAGGAAGTGCTGGAAGGCGAGATGGTGCAGGTGATCTTGTGCGACCAGCGCATGCCCGGCGAATCCGGCGTCGAATTCTTGAAGCGCGTGCGCGAACTCTGGCCTGACACGATCCGCATCATCATTTCCGGCTACACCGATTCCAGCGACATTATCGAGGGCGTCAACAATCCCGGCATCTACCAATATATCACCATGCCGTGGAGCCCCGACAAACTGATCGACTGCGTTCGCGAAAGCGCCAATCTCTGGCGTCTGCAGCACGAGTCACCGATATGCGCATCGAGGTGAAGCCGGCGAGCGAGGCGCTCAAGAAGGTCATCAGCGATCGCCGCCGCAGCCAGAGCCAGTCCTTCGGCTTCGACCGCATCGTTCACCGCGGCGACAGCCCGCTGGTCGGCCCCATCACACTCGCCCGCCGCGCCGCGCGCTACGATGTCTCGGTCCTCATTACCGGTGCCTCGGGGACCGGCAAGGAATTGCTGGCGCGCGCCATCCATCAGGAATCGGCCCGAGCCGAAAAATCCTTTGTTGTGGAGAATTGCGGCGCCCTTCCGGATGACCTGCTCGAAAGCGAGCTCTTTGGCTGCAAGAAGGGCGCCTATACCGGCGCCTATCAGGATCGTATCGGCCTTTTCGAACTCGCCGACAGCGGCACGATCTTTCTCGACGAGATCGGCGAAAACCTCGCCCGCCTTCCAGGTCAAGCTGCTGCGCGTATTGCAGGAGGGCGGGATCCGGCCGCTGGGCGCCCTGCGGCCACGCAAGGTCAATGTCCGGGTGATCTCGGCCACCAACCGCAACCTGCTCGCCGAGGTGGCGGCCGGCCGGTTTCGTCGCGACCTCATTACCGGCTCGCGGCCTTTCCGATCCACATGCCGGCGCTCAAGGACCGGGTGGAGGACATTCCCGCGATCGCAGCGCGGATCCTTACCCAGATCAACCAGTCGTTCAACCGGCAAGTCGCCGGCTTCCACCCCCGGACACTCGACCTCATGACGGCTTACGGGTGGCCGGGTAATGTGCGCGAGCTGTACTCTCCATGGAGAAACTCCCTTCGCTCGTCCATGGAAAGCCGATCACAGATTAGGGCGAAGAGAGGAATGTGGGAGTGGAACGCCGGTTACCGCTGAGGTCGAGCGCAAGCCCGACATCACCATGCCGGAACCGCTGACAAGCTTGATGGCACGGATGGTGTTCGGGTTCCACTCGTCACTGTCGCGTGTCCTGGTGGCCCACGGGCTCACATATTAAACAAGCCCTGATGGCGTCGAACGCGCACGCGCGACGGTGCGGCTGGACCGTGACGTCTGGATCGGCAAGCGTCAGCCACGAATGCGACTGGAACCGCATCGTCTTTTGTTCATTGACGAAACATCCGTGAACACGAAGATGGTCCGGCTACGTGGTCACGCTGCCTGCGCGGCGAACGATTGCGAATGGATGCTCCGTTCGCGCATTGGGGGACGCAGACCTTCATCGCAGCATTGCGCTGTTACGGCCTGACCGCGCCGTGGATCATCCATCACGCCATGAACCGCGTCTCGTCCGAGACCTATGTCCAGACACAGCTCTCGCCAACACTTGAACCCGGTGATCTCGTCATTCTCGACAACCTCGTCGTTCACAAAAGCACACAGCGCGGCACAGGCCGTTAAACGTAACCGGTGTTCCATCTCCACATTGCCCGCTGTCGCTTGATCTGTGATCGACATTCCATGGACGAGCGACAAGGAGTTTCTCCATGGAGAGTACGTTGGAGGTCCTCACGACACGGCGGAGCCGACGGGAGGCTCATCGTCAGTGGCCGGACGAGGTCAAGGCACGGATCGTTTCGGAGAGTTTGCGTCCGGGCGTGATGGTGAACGAAGTAGCCGAACGCCATGGCATTAAGGCCAATCACCTGTCGTCCTGGCGAACACTGGCGCGGCAGGGCAAGCTGGTCTTGCCCGAGCCGGAAGACGCAGTCGAATTCGCGGCCATGGTTGTCGAGATGCCCGCACCGGAGCCGCCGACGGCCAAAGCAGTCTCCCGCGCCGAGATTGTCGTCGGCCCTGTCACCATCCGTCTTGAGGAAGGTGCGTCTGCTGCCCGGATCGCCGCCATCGCGCGTGTCTTGGCAGCGGCGACATGATCTTTCCATCGAATCGCGTTCGGATCATGGTAGCGACCAAACCAGTCGACTTCCGCAAGGGGCATGACGGATTGGCGGCGCTGGTGAAGAACGAGTTGCACAAGGACCCGTTCACGGGAACAGTCTTCGTGTTCCGGTCGCGCAAGGCGGACCGGTTGAAGCTGATCTACTGGGATGGCAGCGGGATTGTGCTGGCCTACAAGCGGCTGGAAGAGCACACCTTCACCTGGCCCGGCATCAAGGATGGACTGATGACGCTGACCCACGCCCAGTTCGAAGCCCTGTTTGCAGGCCTTGATTGGCGGCGGGTACATGCCGTCCAGACGAGAACGCCGGAGACTGCCGAATAGCTGCGGCACGATGACTCAGCACGGCAAATTCCAAAGGCAAAACGGGCCGGGATTTGGTAACTTCTGGTCATGCTGGATGCCGCCGATTTTCCCGATGACGTTGCCGCCCTGAAGGCGATGCTGATCGCGGCTCGGCTAAGCGAGGCAGGCAAAGACGCCCAGATTGCCCGCAAGGATGAGCGGATCGAACGGCTTGAGAGGCTGGTCGCCGCCTTCAAGCAGGCCGCCTTTGGCCGCAAGTCCGAGAAGACTGATCCCGACCAGTTCGATCTGGCACTGGAAGACCTGGAAACGGCCATCGCAGGGATCCATGCCGAGGATGAGGCGGACGTTCCTGTTGGAAACAGGATTACCAAACCACGCGCGATCAATCGCGGCTCCCTTCCAAGGCATCTTCCCCGTGTCGAAGAGGTGATCGAGCCGGAAAGCTTGATCTGCGCCTGCGGCGGTTGCCTGCATTGCATTGGTGAGGATGTTTCCGAGCGGTTGGACCTGGTCCCGGCGCAGTTCCGCGTCATCGTCACTCGCCGCCCTAAATATGCGTGCCGTGCCTGCACCGACGGCGTCGTTCAAGCTTCGGCTCCGGCACGGTTGATCCAAGCGGGCTTACCGACGGAAGCTACAGTGGCCCATGTGCTGGTTTCCAAATACGCCGATCATCTTCCGCTTTACCGTCAGGCCCAGATCATGAGCCGCCAGGGTATCGATCTCGACCGGTCCACGCTTGCCGATTGGGTCGGCCGGGCAGCGTTCGAATTGCGTCCCGTCTTCGATGCACTGATTGCCGACCTGAAGCGCTCAACCAAGCTGTTCATGGACGAGACCCGTGCTCCGGTTCTCGATCCCGGCTCGCGCAAAACCAAGACCGGATACTTCTGGGCTTTGGCGCGGGATGATCGCCCATGGGGCGGCAGCGCTCCACCGGTTGTGGCCTTCACCTATGCGCCTGGTCGCGGGGGCATTCATGCCGAACGGATATTGCGGGGCTTCTCCGGCATCCTGCAGGTCGATGGCTATGCCGGATACAATAGGCTGATCGCACCTGACCGTGTCGGCCCGAACATTCGGCTTGCCTATTGTTGGGCCCACGCCCGGCGCAAGCTGGTGGAAATCACCCGCAACGGCTCAGCACCGATTGCCGAGGACGGCGTCAAACGGATCGGTGAACTGTATCGGATCGAAGCCGAATTGCGTGGCCTTGATCCGGAGGTTCGTCTTGCTGGACGGCAGGATCGGTCAGCGTCGCTGATCGCCGACATGCAGACCTGGCTCGTCCATCACCGCGCCCGTGTCGCGACCAAGTCCCCGCTCGGCGAAGCTTTGGCCTACATTGCCAAATACTGGGATGGCCTGAAGCTGTTCCTGACCGACGGGCGCATCGAGATCGATAACAACAGCGTCGAGCGAACCATCAGGCCAATTGCCGGACCTGAGTCATTGTGCGCTCCTTCTCTAAGTATCTGTAAACATTGGAAGCGTCTCCGTGTCAGCAATGCGACACGGGCGGCCCTTCAGGGCTATCGCGGCTTGGACCGTCGCAGAAGCCAGGTCGCTGACCCTGATTTGATACGGCGCACCGCGAACCACCTGCTCGGCGGACAACACCTTCATCTTTATCAGATGGCGTATTCGATGGTTAGTTACGCCTAATGCCGCCGCAGCCTCAGTCATGGTCAGCCATTCGCCGTCTTTGTCGGCTGATTTGTACGCGTGGATCGCACGTACCCGCCTTACAGAAGCGACCCGATGGGCGGTCCAGGTTTTTCCTTGCCCCGTTGGCATGCCCATTCGATTCAGCGACGCGGCGATATGTTCATCGGACCAGCGACCAGCCATGCTGCGCATCACCGCCAGGGCATCCTCAGTGGTGGCACAACCGTGTTCACCGGTCTGAGGCTTACGGACCTTGAGTTCCGAATGCTGGCCGCCCTTCCAATGGATCGTCAGCACGACGTCACGCACCGCATCGTCGACATCAACGACAATGTCGGCGATGAGTGTACGCAGCAGTTGCTGGCGCACGCGCATGGTCACATCGGGCGACTCCCAGGCAGCTAAGAGATTGTCGGCCAAGTTCGCGAAAGTGCCTGGATCGACCGCTATTGTCGAAGGACTGTCGGCAGGCTTGCGCTCCTCCAGATCCCGCACGCGGCGTAATGCAGTTTCCCAATTCTTCTCAAGCTGCGCGGCGATGAGACGATTGTCGGGATCGCATGCCGCATAGCGACGCTCAGCCAGGCTGGCCTCGTAGCGAGCCTGTTGTAGCTCCAGGTCGTGAATGTGCCGCTGGTCTTCTTGCCGCTCCCGGTGCATCCGCTCTGCTTCAAAGGTCGCTTCGATCGCTAACGGTTCTACCGCGCGCAACAACTCGCGCGCAACCGCCGCATCGACCTTCGGGCCACCGAACGTCATGCACCGGGGCAAGCCCATCATTAGATTCTGCTTGTCGCAGCGATAGACAGGATTGTGTGGATTGCCCGTATAAGCAACACTCAGCCGCCGCCCACACCGTCCGCAGGTCAGGAGTCCCGATAATAACGCTTTGCCGCCACGGCCCGATTTAGTCCCGCCCGAGCGGCCATAATTATTGAGCGCCAATTGCTGTTGGTTGCGCTCGTACTCGTCCCAACTGATGTAACCTTCGTGATGATCCCGGATCATCACCTCCCAGGTGCCGACAGGCTTGCCATGCCCATAGCTGCGACGCGCTCGTCCATCAACGATGGCAGTCCGCTTCTCGCTCTTCCCATAGACGTAGACGCCGGCGTAGAAGGGGTTTTTGAGGATGCCGATTACATTGCGATAACGGACCGGCGTCCAGACGAAGTTGGTCATGCGCCTTTCATCCGACGGCCGCGGAAAGTGGATTTGATCTTTCGTCATCGACAGCAGCATCTGACGCGCGCTTCCAAGCTCGTGGAAGCGTGCGAATATAGATCGGATTACGTCTTGCAGACGCAGATCGGGGTCCAGTCCAAGCCCCGCCTCCCGATGCCAAATGTAGCCGAACGGAACGGAAAGTCGCAATTCGCCACGGCGCGCTTTCGATCTGGCGGCATCGAGCATGCGGGCTCTCAGCACGCCAAGTTCGAACTCGCTGATACTGCCCTTCATCCCCAGCAGCAGACGATCATTGGGCCGACATGGATTGTAGACACCATCGTGATCTATGACGCGGGCTTCAACGAGGCCACATAGTTCGAGCAGATGGTGCCAGTCGCGGCCGTTACGTGCGAGCCGTGAGGCGTCGAAGCATAAAACGGCACCAACTTTGCCGGCGCACAGCAGGGCGACGAGACGATCGAAGCCGGGGCGCGCGACCGTTCCGCTGGCGGAGCGTCCGAGGTCATCGTCGATGACCTCAACGTCGAGAAAGCCGCGCTGTCGTGCGACGTCAACAAGGTCATACTGCCGTCGCTGGCTTTCCAGATTGGTCATCACCTGTGACTGAGTGGACTGCCGAACGTAAACGACGGCCTTGCGTTCAAGCAGCACTGTCGGAATCAGATCAGTGCTGATCATCGTTGAGCTCCTCGACGGCCAGACCGGCCGCCTGCATCAGCAGGCAAGCCAGTGTTGATATCGCCTTCTTGCGATCCTTGTCGCTCAGTCCGTCGAGCGTGCGGGTTTTGAATATCAGGTCGAGCTGCCGGCCCGACGCCGGCACCAGCGTGTTGCGGGATCTCATCATCTTCCTCCTGAGTGATTCTATGTTCACCTCGGAAGAGTGCCGCCTTCGCACCGCCTGAGACCAGTCTGTTCAGTTCGATCAGCGCCGCAAGATCGACGCGTGCCGTTCCCATGGTCATGCCGCTGCACACCACAGGATCAATCATCCACCCCGAAATCGCGATCACGACACCTGTCGGTCCCAAAACCTTCAAAAACCGACCTGTCGCTCGTTCTTCGACGCGCCGAACAGACACCTTTTGGCCGAAATACGGATGCCAGCGATAATGGACTTCGACTTCGTCGCCGACATGGGCAGAATGAACGGGGGATGGCCCTTAATCGAAAGAACTCGCTCTTCGCTGGACATGACGCTGGAGCCGTGAACTGGGCGACCATCGCCCCCCTCGTCGAGACCTGCAAGCTTAACACTGTTGATCCGCAGGCCTATTTGACCGCTACGCTCACCGCGATCGTCAACGGCCATATGCAGAGCCAGATTGAGGGTCTCCTGCCTTGGAATTACCCGGCAGGATAATATGTGCCCAAGGGCTTCTGTCGGCCGAACCGGCTTTTGAATCCCTTCCGATGCAATCATGGGCAGTTTACCACCGCATTTACTGTTACGTACTTGCCGAAGAGTTGTGTTTCTGTTTCGATCGCTCCTAAATTTCACAGGAGCAACCATTGTCGAATTTTATCCGGAAGTTAGCCAATACGGTCGCGTTGCTGATCGCTGCCAGCACCAATAGCTTTGCGGCGGATGACAGCCTGGCCGATGTCCCTTACAGTCATGGCTATCTGGCACAAGACGACGTCGCAAAGCTGCAGGACGAACTGCTTTTCCAACGCGCGACCCAGACTTATCTCTGGGCTCTGCCTGCACTCAACATGTACGCCATGAAGGAAGGCTCCGAGGCGAAGTTTGGCAAAGGCTACAATGTCCTGCCCGTCTTCAAGAAGCGCCTCAATGCCAAGACCCTAATCACGACGCCGAACTCTGACGTGGTCTACGCGCTCGGCTACCTCGACCTCAAGGAAGACGGTCCGATGGTGATCGAGGTGCCGCCCGGCCTTCAGGGAATCCTCGACGACTTCTTCCAGCGGCCGATCCCGTCAGAAGAACAGATCGATGGCCGCGCCTGGGCAGGCGACGTGGGCCTTCCAGGGCCGGACAAAGGCAAGGGAGGCAAATACCTGATCCTTCCTCCCGACTACTCCGGCGATATTCCACAGGGTTATCTCACTTACCGCTCGGGTACTTATGGTGTGTTCGTCTTCTGGCGCGGCTTTTTCCAGGACCCCAAACAGCTAGATGCGCCCGTCAAGGTCATCGAACAAACGAGAATCTACCCACTTGGTAAAGAGGCGTCCGCGAAGAAGATGGAGTTTCCCGATGCCTCCGGCGTGGCCGTCAACATGCTCTATCCCCAAGACGGCTCCGCATTCGAGATGCTGTCCCGCTTCATCGCGCACGAATATGCCGATCCGAAGGATTTCGAGATGCGCGGCATGGCGGCCGATCTCGGCATCGTCAAGGGTCAGCCGTTCGAGCCGGACGAGAGGATGAAGTCAGTGCTCGACGAGGCTGCCAAGACCGCCTCACGTATGAGCCACGCCTTCGCCTACGGGCCGACATCGGTCAAATATTATGATGACCGTCAGTGGATCAACCCGTTTCCGACGAACGCCAACTTTGCGGGCGACACGTTCAACCAGATCGACGAACGCTCAAGCTTCTTCACCTATGCCTATTCCGCCAGTCCCGGCATGGCGCTCAGCATGGAGAATGTGGGAGCCAAATATCCTAATGCGTTCAAGGACGCCGATGGCGACTACCTGTCCGGCGACCGCAGTTACAAGCTCGTACTACCCAAGGACATTCCTGCGAAAATCTTCTGGTCAGTGACCGTCTACGATCCGATCACCGGGTCCGGCCTCGACAACGGGCAACCCTTTCCGTCGCTCAACACGATGGACAAGCCGAAGCAGAATGCAGACGGCTCGACCGACATCTATTTCGGGCCTCAATCGCCTGGACCGGGCAAGAACTGGATCGCGACGATCCCTGGCAAAGGCTGGTTCACGACGCTCCGCCTCTACGGCCCGATCAAGGCATTCTTCGACAAGACCTGGAGGCCGGACGACATCGTCAAGCAGCCTTGATCCTTTCGGCCCAAACATCTGCCAATCACGGAGACCTCGATGTTTCATCGCTATGCCATAATGGCCACAACCCTTTTTGCCCTGAGCGTTTCCGGCGTCGTTGCCCGCGCAGAACCGATCCGCCAGTCGCCCGGCTGGAGTGCTGCGATGCCAACAGGGCCGGTGGCCGGCACGCGCATTACCCCGGAATACGCGGCGCTGGTGACACGAGACGCCTTCTTTTGGGCGTGGCCGCTCGTCAACATCACCAATCGCCGGATCACCTTCTCCAAGCTTCCTGACAATGTAATCTCGGGCGGCGCACCGCTCGCACCCCTCAACCAACTGACCATGCTGACCGACTATATCGAACCTGACGAGCGTGCAGTGGCATGCCCGAACCAGGACGTCGTCTACGGTGCGGGCTTGCTTGCGCTTGACCAGTCGCCTGTCGTCATCCAGGTCCCCGACTTCGGCGATCGCTTCTGGGTCTATCAGGTCGTCGATCTCCGAACCGACAGCTTTGCCCAGCTCGGCAAGATGTACGGCACCCAACCGGGCTTCTACATGCTTGTTGGACCAAATTGGAAGGGCGAGACACCCAAAGGTATTACCAAGGTCTTTCGGTCGTCCACCAATACCGGCAACGTCATTCCGCGCGTCTTCCAGGACGATAGTGACGAAGATCGCAAGGCCATCCAGTCCTCACTCTCGGGCATCATGATGTATCCGCTCGATCAGTTCGACGGAATGATGAAGACGAAGGATTGGAAGGCGGTGAAGAGGATCGCCGCGGAAGGTTCAGGCAATTCCGAAACGCCTTGGGTCCCCCCGCAAACATTCATGGATAGCCTCCCGATCGCCCTTGCCGACGCTCCACCCATGCCCGGAGAAGAAGCGCGCTATGCGCAGGTCTTGAGCGTCATCGAGGCGGCAAAGAACAATCCGGAGATTCGCAAAGCAGTCGATGCGGCGGCGGTGGACGCTGACAAGTCACTGGTCGAACCGCTCTTCCAGTTCCGTAATTACGGGATACCCTTGCCGCATAATTGGACGACGACGAACAACAACGCCGCGTTCGGTACTGACTATTACACCCGCACCGCAGCGGCCAAATCTAACATCTTCGTCAACGCGCCGAGCGAGACCAAATATTTCTACCAGGACCTCGATGAGAGTGGGAACCGGCTCGATGGTTCCAGGAACTACACGGTCACCTTTGCCAAGGGACAGACACCGCCCGTGAACGGGTTCTGGTCCTTGACGCTCTACAACGAGCACCATTTTTTCGAACCGAATGAGATCAAGCGGTATTCGGTCGGCACCAAGAACAAGGCGATGAAGTTCAACGAAGACGGCTCGCTGACCATCTACGTGCAGGCCGAACGTCCGGAGAAGTCGCGTGAAGCGAACTGGCTGCCTGCGCCAAAATCCGGTTCGTTCTCGCTTTATGTACGTGCATACTGGCCCAAGTCCGACGTAGTCGGTGGCGTGTGGACGCCACCGAGAGTTAAATCAGGAAACTAGCGGCACAGCAGTTCGCGGAAGTCAGCTTTGGCGCGAACCTAGCGTCCTCGTCATGGCAACCGTCTTCGAACGGCATAAAGCATCGTGGTCAAGGTGCCAGAACGACAGCGCTCTGATGTCCGTTGTCAATGCTTTAGGCGCGAGGAACCGACCGCCCAAACGAACGGCTGTTCATGATGATGATCGCGTATGGGTGGAGGCGGAACTCAAGGACGTCGGTGATCAAGCTCTGATGCGCGGATTGGCTACCGCATTCCCGATAGTGCGTCCGGGGCTGCTCCGATCTTACTGCGGGCGTCGGTCAAATGCCGGCCACAAAGCGTCTGACGGGTGTTCCCCTGCCGTTGTTCCGCCCCCGCCCATGCGCGAGGTGCAAGTTCGATGTGGCGATCTATGATCTGATCGCCTGCGCCTCCCTTGCAACAGCCCACATGAAGCCGGTCAGCTCACGGGCAATGGCGGTACAAACCACCGTCGTTCGCTTTCCGCGTCCGGTCAACATTCGATAACGAGCCGTCAACCGGTTCTGAGCCTTCCATGCTATCTCCCGCACTTTCGGCGGCGCTTGCTCCAGACGGTACAGCTTCCTCGCGCCGACCTTTGGCGGATGGCGATAAGTCCAGGCGCTCTCGACCAACATGTGCCGAACCCGGCCGTTGCCAGCCTTGGTAATCGCACCTCGTCGAACCGTTTCACCCGTTGATCGCTCGCCAGGTACCAGGCCGAGATAGCCCATCAGTTGGCGCGGGCTTTCAAATCGGCTCACGTCGCCGACCTCCGTGGCAAAGGTGACGGCCACGATCAGATCGACCCCTCTTAGCGTCTGTAGAGATCGGCCGACCGGCGCAAGAGACCAGTTCGGTACGAATTCCTCGATGACCTTCTCCAGTCGTTCGACGCGCTCCTTCGAGACGCGCACCGCCTCGACCATTTCCTGCAAAGCGATCTGATGCGCGGGGTGATCGAATTGTTGCTCCTGCAGCCAGCACAGATATCGCATCGTCCAGCCCTTCTTGCGTGGATAGATGCGACCATGCTTGAGCATGAAGGCGCTGATCTGTTGTCGGTGAACCCGCAACGTCTCGACTGCTGCAGCCCGGGCGCGAACGAGGTCTCGCATCGCCTCATGACCCTCATCGGGAACCCACACCGCTGTGAGCTCGCCGGCCCTCAATAGCCGGGCGAGCGCGAGTGCATCTCGACGGTTTGTCTTCACCCTGTCGCCTGGCTTCCTTGGAATCAATGACGGAGCGACAACCATGCATTCATGGCCAAGGGATTGGATCAGCCGATGCAGGCCGTAACCGTGTCGGGCGAAATGAGAAATTGACCCCCTAACGAAACGAAGAACTGACCCCTCGTATCAAAACGAGGAGAGATGGATGACGAACGAGATTTCGACGCATCCTGCATTGTCGCGAACGATGCAGGACGGGGATATGCTTCAGGCTGATGAGGTGGTGGCAATGTTGCGGCTGCATGAGCTGGGTTGGGGCGCCAAGCGCTTATCGAAGGAATTCGGCTGTGCCCGTAATACGGTTCGGCGATATCTACGAGAGGGCGGCGCAACACCTTTCAAAAGGCCGGTTCGTCGAACTGCTTTCGATGGACTTGATGACTGGCTACGCGAGCGCTTTTTCCGGCACGATGGCAACTCAGATGTAATCCGTCAGGAGTTGGCGAGTGAGCACGGCATCATCATCGGCCTGCGCTCAGTGGAATTGAGAGTTCGTCATTGGCGGCGGGAATTGAAGGCGCAGAAACGTGCGACAGTTCGCTTTGAGACGGCTCCTGGCCATCAAATGCAGATCGACTTTGGCGACACGAAGGTGTGGATCGGGGGCGAGCGGGTTCGCATCCACGTGTTCGTCGGAACGCTCAGTTACTCGCGTCGTTTGCACACGCGTGTCTCGCTCAGGGAGCGCCAAACGGACTGGTTCGAAGGAATGGAAGGCGCTTTCCTGCGGTTCGGGGGAATTCCCGCGGAAGTGCTGATCGACAATGCCAAGGCTCTGGTCGAGCATCATGATGCGGTGACGCGTGAGGTGAGATTCAATGAGCGTCTGCATGCCTTCGCTCGGTACTGGGGCTTCATGCCACGGGCTTGCGCACCATATCGAGCCCGCACGAAAGGCAAGGACGAGCGCGGGGTTGGTTACGTCAAGAAGAACGCAATCGCTGGTCGCCGCTTCGAGAGCTGGGCCGCATTTGAGGCACATCTAGATCGGTGGACACGCGAGGTTGCCGATCAGCGCGAGCACGGGACCACCGGCATCAAACCGGCAGATCGGTTTGGCGATGAGGCGAAGGCGCTACGCCCCCTGGCGGGTCGGGCACCGTTTGGACAGTTGCGGGATCTCGTTCGCAAAGTTCAGTCAGATTGCGCCGTCGACCTCGACACGAACAGCTATTCGGTTCCCTGGCGCCTGATCGGCGAGAGTGTTCAGGTAGTGGTGTTGGCTGGCCGCGTCATCATACGACATGCCGGCCAGGTGGTGGCCGATCATGCGGTTTGCGCAGGACGGCGACAACGGATCGTAGACCGGGCTCATTTTGTCGGCGTGGCCGGAGCAGATGGACTGGTGCGAGCCATCGCACCCGTTGAGCTTCCGCTTCCCGCTCTTTTGCGTCCGCTTGCGGAATACGAAGCTGTCGTCGGAGGAGGATGGTGATGGCAAACGTTGACCACGACTTGCTGATCGCAACTCTCGATCGGCTGAAGTTGACGGCAATCCGCGACCAGCTCGATACGCTGCTGGATGAGGCGGCCCGTTCAAAGATGAACCTGCGTGAAGCGTTAGCGTTCCTGGTGTCGCGCGAAATCGCACGGCGAGATGAGCGGCGCATCTCCATGTCAAGCAAGCTGGCACAGTTCCCTTTCGTGCGTGAACTGGACGGCTTCGACTTCGAGGCGCAGCCATCGCTGGATCCAGGTCAGATCAGGGAACTGGCAACTTGCCGCTGGATCGCCCACGGCGATACGGTTCTGTTCCTCGGGCCGCCTGGAACGGGAAAGACCCATCTGGCCGTGAGCCTCGGCCGCGAGGCGATCCGTCAGAATTACAACGTTCAGTTCGTCACGGCAGCTACCTTGGTGGCGATGCTGGCCAAGGCCCACAGCGACGGCACGCTCGACAAACAGCTGACACTCCTGTCGCGACCGAAGCTGCTGATCATCGACGAACTGGGCTATCTTCCCTTCGAGGCCAACGCCGCCCATCTGTTCTTCCAACTTGTATCCCGGCGCTATGAGAAAGGTTCGGTCCTGATCACCTCAAACCGCTCCGTCGGCGAATGGGGGAGTGTTTTTGGAGACCCCGTCGTAGCCACCGCAATATTGGACAGACTGCTTCACCATTCGACGGTGATGACCATCCGAGGGGACAGCTACCGGCTTCGCGAAAAGCGCCGCTCCGGTCTTCTGCAGAAGACCGGAGCGGCGCTCGAAACCAACGAAACCACAAACAAATGACGGGGGTCAGTTCTTCAATTCGGCAAGGGGGTCAATTCTTCGCTTCGCTTGACAAACCGGTTGGGCCAGCTTCGTAGCAGAAATGTACACGATCAAACTTCGCGGCTATTCGCTGGATAATGCGGCGCATGCTGGCATAGGATGCATCAACCTCGCCGAAATAGCGGACCTCTCCTTCCCGGCCAGATTCGGCAACAGCAATTGCATTCTTCAGCTTGGCGACATCGATTCCGACAAAAGCTTCTCTATAATCTGCCACGGCTCGTCCTCCTGTGATGAGGATCGGCTCGGCCTGTCCGAGCAACCCTCGGAAAACCAGTGTAGGGCGAGCCACCTCAGGCGCGAAGACGGACATACGGCCTTACCGTTAAACGAGGAGCCGGGCTACTGTTTCTGCCGCCCTACAGCCCGATCTCAATCCCATGGAGATGCATTTTCCAAGATCAAGGCTGACCTGCGCGCCGCAGCCGCAAGAACCTTCGATTCCCTCTCCGACGCTCTCGCTCAATCTGCAATCTCTTCAACAGAACCGAATGCTGGAACTATCTCAAAGCCCCAGGATATGCGTCCGATTAAGCGGACGGTGCTTTAGGTTCGAAAGCCACCTATAAGAACTACCTACCGTCTGCCAGATGCTTTCAAAGGCAGCCCACCTTGGCGCCACTTAAGACGTTTCCTGAGGATCGTATTGCGGAGGCCATTAGATGACAAAATTCAGCAATTCAGAAAGAAGCAGACTGGCGGCACCGCGTAAAGCCGCCAGGCATTCGCTATCTCCGAAAGCAAGGGCAATTTCATCGCCCGGGCGATGGAATACCAATTCCCGGAAACTTTCCTGGATTAAATGAAGCATGGGGTTTCCCCCTCGTACGATGTCGCCGTGAATAACGATAAAATTGGGCGCCATGAACTGCTGGAGGTTCGCCAGGCCGACCGAAATGTTGAACGCGTAGTCGCGAAGTAATTCTCGTGCGCCTGGGACGTCGTCGTTGGCCAGAGTCAATAATCGGCTCACATCCAGGGAGTGCGGTTGTGGCAACCGCCTAACCTTGGCCTCGTCCGTTAACCACTTCGAGCCGGCGATTGTTTCCCAGCATCCACGTCGGCCGCACTGGCATATCCGACCTTTGATGTCTACGGTCGTATGACCGATTTCGCCGCCTGCACCTGCGGGTCCCCGATAGAGATGCCCATCAAGGTAAAGCGCTCCACCCAAAGTCTCGCCGATATGGACGGAGGCGAAGTTTCTCCGACCGCGGCCTTGTCCAAACCATCGGTCCCCAACCAGCAAGGCTCTGGTATCCTGATCGACACACACGGTAACGCCGAACCTTTTGTGCAACTCGGCTTCGAGCGGTAAGCCGTCCAGGAATGGCCCGAGACTGGCGGTCACGATTGTGCCCGTCTCCGTATTGATCATTCCTGCAACTGCTACACCTATCCCTAAGATCGGTTTGCCAGATGCGATGGTTTCTTCGACACAGGTGCTTATAATTCGGAATGCGTCGGTGGGGTGTGTAAGGTTCTTCGGAAAATCGGCGGCGTGTTGAGCATAGACCTTGCCCTCCAAAGAGACCAAACAAGCACTCACGCGGTCGTGCATCAGGAGCACCGCGCATATTGGCCTTGCATCCTTGGAAAACCACAACTTGGTAGCCGGCTTGCCGCCTGCTTCGTTGGGAGGGATCACCTCTCCTTCCGCAAGAACACCCTGATCGATCAGGGGCTGCACAATCCCTCCGATAGTCCCTCGAGTCACACCCGCAAGGCGGGCCAGGTCCGCCCTGCTGGATGGCCCTATGTCGTACAAGGCCTGCAGCAATCGGCCCCGATTCGCAGGGCCCAAGGTTCGCGTTGGAATCAGTTTTTGGGCCGGTACTATACCCTTAGCGCTCTCATCTTTATGGCGATCGTCAGAACTGCCCTCACTTTCTCCCAGTCGGTGAGCTTCGAGTCTTCTTATCAAAGAGTCCATGGCATCCAATCCTGTTGGCCGAACCAATTGCGCCGCCAACGGCCAGCACTATCAGGGGGCTAACCGCTTCTTCGCAATCTGGTGAGGCTCGGGTTATGATCTGGGGGCCATGTGCTGTTCTTCCAACGCATCTTATGATCGGCACCTGGCGTTTACGGGAAACTTTGGCCGGTTCCCGTCCCAAGCCTTCATTCAGTGATCTTAGTTGTCCGCCCAATCGTTAAAAACTATTGAAATATCCCAAGCGCTCCGTGCAGAAGCTGACCAAGGTGACGCCCAAGCAGCTGCCTGACCATACACGACAGAATCGAATATTATACTTATTTTATCTCGCGTATCTTGAATATAATTTAGCATATACTTTTTTATATACTTATTTTGAGCTATCATACCTGGGAAAGCAGTGCTAGCGTTTGTGTGGGCTGATCAGCATTCTAATGAGCATGATTGGAGATCGAGATGAACGGATTCGGTGCACTACGGCTCATAACTCGCAACGCAACTGGTGCTTTCTCAGTCGAGAAGCTCGCCGTTTTCGGTGGGAAGCCTGTGGTCCCCCAGGGACGTGTTACACCTTGGCCCGCCGCGGAGAAGAAGCACTCGGATGCCCTGCGTGGAGTTGTGGATGGTGGAAGATATCACCGCGTTAATCATCCAATTGTGAGCGGTTTGGAGGAAAGCCTTGCAAGGTGGACCGGGAAGTGGCAAGTGCGCGCTGTCGGCAGCGGAACGGCAGCCATTCACATCGAGCTCGACTACGTCAAAGAGCGAGGCGAGCAAGTTGTTACCGCAGCATTGAATTGGCCGGGAGCGGTAGGGCCAATCACGATCAGCGGTCTTCAACCCGTCTTCGTTGATGTCGACATGAACTTGGCCGGGATTGATCAGTGCGCCGCCGCTGAAGAGTTCGGCCCCAACGTGGCTGCAGTTTTAGTCACTCACCTTTTCGGAAACAATGTTCTCGTCCCCGACGCGAGGTCTGCAGCGCGAGCTCAAGGCATTGCTGTGATCGACGACATCTGCCAATCGATCGGCGCCGCGAAACCAATCGTCGACGGTGCGCATCTTGATGCAGACGCACTCGCTCTATCCGGAAACGGCGCCAAGCACCTTGGGGCTGGGGAGCTAGGATTTGTCATCACGGAAGACGCCAACTTGATTGCACATGTTGATCGCGTATCGCTGTCCAGCTCGTCTCGGAGCGGAGCGCGAATATTCTCGCCCTATTCCCAAGGGTACAACTACAGGCCCAACGTATTCTCTTCATCTATAGCGAACTTGCGGGTCACTGAGATGGATACGCAACTGCAAATCCGAAGAGACAATAGCAAGCTTTTATGGGAGATGATCAGCGAGCTTGTGGGTATATTTCCTCTTTTCAACCCATCTGACTGCGACCATTCGATGCTCAACTTTCCCCTCCGGATCGAACCTGCGGCACTTGGCTTCGCGCCAGGCCCGGCTGCAAGGGATTTCGTGGTGAAATCGCTGCAGGCCGAAGGCGTGCCTATCTGTGTTTGGCTCACGAAGCCCGTATTCGAATATCTTCCAGACATTCGCGACAACTGGAAGGCCGCCGATTTTCCGAATACAGTGAAACTCTTGGATACGATGTTTTACGTTTCCGAGATTGCGCCACCCAACGATGGCGAATTGATGAAGTTTTATGCAGAGGCGTTTCACAAGGTTTGGAATGCTCTTCATAAGCAAGGTCCGAAGGTCGCCGCAGGAGCAATTTCTGGCTGAGCCTCGCGCGTCGCACCAATTTCCCAGTGCCGCAATGGTCAACATCCGATCCTTTTCAATCATACTTTGCTCAATGCCCGGAAGATTGAAAGCTGCGCTGGGACAAAACTCAGAGCGATTCTACAACGAGGACTCCTTGTATGTCTTTTTCAAAAAGTCCGGAATTACTGATCTTCGACTGCGACGGGGTTCTCGTCGATAGCGAGCTTATCGCAACCAGGGTGCACATCGAAGCTTTGGCGAAATGTGGCTATATCATATCCGCTGAAGAGTATAACGATCGCTTCATAGGAATGACTGACCAGCAAAGTTATTCAGTCATAGAATCCGAGGGCGGCTTGCGCCTACCGGAGGATCATCATGAACGTGTGATGGCCGAAGTTGCAAATCGATATGCTCGTGATCTGCGTGCAACCAGCGGCGTTCGGCAAACCTTGGAAGCTATCAATTTAAGGAAGTGCGTGGCGTCGAACAGTGATGCTGCGAAGCTCTGCTTGGCTCTTAAAGTCACAGACCTGCATGATTTCTTTTGGCCCCATGTCTTCAGCGCATCGCAAGTTGCGCGTGGTAAGCCAGCGCCGGATCTCTTTCTGTTTGCAGCACAGAATATGAACACACCGGCTGGCAGTTGTCTCGTTATTGAAGACAGCGTTGCTGGAACTCAGGCGGCAGTGGCAGCCGGGATGATGGTGATTGGCTTCGTGGGTGGCTCTCATTGCCTTGCTGGGCATGGAGACAAACTGATGGAGGCAGGTGCCACAAAGCTGTTTAGCCGCATGACGGCGTTGCCACAAATCTTAGCAGCTTTGTGATCACGCAGTTGCGCTCAGGCGAAGCGTCTTGAATCGCAGCGTCACCGTCCAGGATATATCGTGGGATCCGATAGCATCGGTTGGTGCACGGGCTTCACCTCAAATTGACCGATCCTCGCTCGATTGCTCGGCCCGCCAGAAGAATGGAGATACTATGACCGCGAAACCAATGGTAGCTGCAACTCCGGTAACGATCGAGTACCTGGAAAGACTTCCGAAATTCATTTCGATTTGCGCAAGTTGGACTTTCGGACAATGGGGTTGTCAATCAAATGGCTCGTACGAACAAACGCGGGGCGAGTTTGAAGCAGCAACAAAAAATTCGATACCGCTAACATTGATTGCCATTGAAAACGCATTGCCGGTTGGGATGGTCACGTTGGCTGATCGTGATTTCGATGGAAAATCTCATCTATCCCCGTGGCTTAAGTCGCTCTTTGTCCATCCATTTCACCGCAAGAAAGGGATAGCCACGTTGTTGATCGAGCGGCTGGAGCACGAAGCATCGCGCCTCGGTTACAAAAGCCTTTTCTTGATAACGGAGGACGCGCGAGTTCTTTACGAAAAGAGCGGCTGGCAGGCAATTGATTGCGTCCAAACACCCTATGGCGCAGCAGCTTTGATGGAGAAAACCCTGCCAACGCCTCCTCACCTGAGAACCGCTGCACCAGGATGAAAATAATCGTGTCGAGCTCCAAGCTGCTTTCACCGAAACTCTCTCAACCCTGGAGCACGCTATGTCGCGACCCGGCAACGCAACGCCTTTGTTAGGCTCCGCTTTTATGGATCATCTTGATGTCGAACAGCCTGTTATTACAGCCATAGAGCAAGGGGGGAACCAGGCGGTCGGCTAACAAATCCCATCGCGTAGCGAGGCCATCTCCCCTCTTTCGTTCCCAGCCCAGGCCTTAGCCACTGCTGAGGCGGTTCGTGCTGTTGCAAAAAGCCCCAGGAACAGGCCGTACAACGTAGCGAGCTACCCAAATTCTCATCGAAAGGTTCCGAAACCTTATGCACACCAGCAACAACGTAGCATCAGCGATCCTAAATTCTTACGCCTCGCGTTTTGGTTACCTCGGCGGCCGACGGGATCTGCGGGCATCGCTCATTTTGACTTCTTTTTTTGCTTTCGCTATTCCATCCTATGCCGAAGCAGAGGCGCTGCTTCCGGTAAAGCCTTCACCATATCTTGTAAGTGCGATTACAAGAAACATGTTTAAGCTGCCGAAACCCGACGATGACTTGGTCCTGCTATCTGCGCACCGCGGATCTTGGGAGATCTATCCCGAGAATTCAGCCTATGCCTTGCAAGACGCCTGGAATTCGCAGATCGAGAGCGTGGAAGTCGATGCCCGCTTCACCGCTGACAATGAAGTCGTTCTATCTCACGACTACAGGATTGAGCGCGAGTCAACTGGAAGCGGCCTATTATATAATCAGAACTTTTCGCAGCTACGACAGGCCGATCTACGGGACCGACATGGCCGCGTTTTTACGGATTCACAAGGGCGAAAGGCGAAGTTCCTGACGTTCTCTGCCGCGCTCGATCTACTCGCCCAATATGTCTCCGATGATGGTCATGGCTACGTGATGATCGTCGATATCAAGGCGGCAGTCGATGATCAGGACCCTACTGATCCCATCGAGCTCATGCAACGCTGCCTTGACATTCTCGCGACCAAGGGAAATGCGAAACTCAGCAAAGCCGTTGTATTCAAGCTCAAAGCAAAGGATGCGGTGGATGTCGGCACGATTTTAAATCGGACGACCTACGACCCCAACCTCATTGGCGGGCTAATTGTCGTCGAAAACCCGGATGACGAGAATGTGAAGGATTCCAGCTACGATCCCCACGAGGACTCAATCTACGATCAATGGAATGTGGCGCCGTTCTCCATTCAGTTTGAAATGAACCAATTCTATAAAGGTGACGGTCTGCAGGCATATTTCGACTATATCGACCAGAAGCAGGGCTTCGCCACCTATCATGAAAGTAACTACTTTCCAGAGGGCGTCGCCAACAGCGCCGGAAAATGCTGCTTTGACCACAACACGGATCCGAAATCGACCGCTCAACGAGGGATCGTACCAGATTACCGAGGAGATCCGGAGATGGCGATCGTCAATCGTACCAATCTTATCACCACTGATTGGCCCGACGTAGTCGGCGATATGTTGCGTCAGATAGGGCGCCGCAACACCACCGAGCTCACGCGCTAGAGCAAGACCTCCGCTTCCAAAAACGGGATTGTTTTGATGAATAATGGAATGAAATTCTTCCTATTGTTTTCCACGCTGGGCTGTCTTGTCGCTGGCGAAGGGCAAGGGGCATCATGCACCAATGAAGCCAATTGTCTTAGAAGCGCGTCGGACAAAGTATCTCAGACGCTCACACCGAAGGTAGTGCCAATTTTCTGGGAATTTCCAAAGCTGTACATCCACGACTCGGCGGCAGAAGCGGATTATCCGGTGCCCGAAGATACGAGGCAGGCATTTGACTTCTATACCAACAAGACTTCCTTCAACTTTCCACCGCACGCGTCAATCGTGACTAGTCAAAGCGCGTCGATCAGACCGGACACGGGGTTCACTGTCCTTTTGGTCGAAAAGACCCGTGAAAATACCGTTCCTAACGGCGGTAGCGCCATATCGCTTCTAAGTTCTAATTCGAACGATGCTTACCTATCATTCGCGTTGGGAGCCACGCCCAATCCGAATGGTCAAAAGTGGTCTTTTGCGAAAAGCCTGCTTCAAAGCGACATGGCGTCTATTGCATGGTGGCAGAAGCCCTGGGATATGAACGTCGTGGGGCCAACAGGGGCATTCTCCGGCACAGAGTGGATTTACTATACCTTTACTCCAGACGGCAAAGTGCGCATCGACCGTTTTGCGCCGTATACCTATTTTCTAGCTTTTACAGCTTACCAATGGGATGAGGCAGTGCTCGACAGTGGGTTCCCGCATTCTCCTTTCAGCTCTGGTACGCCAGCCGATCGTCCGAAATCTGTCATTTTCGGATCGGTTGGACCATGGGTTATTGGCGCTGCAGCAGTGCCCGGTCAGACATCGCCCATGATTGAGCCAATTGAGGCGCTACCGGGATTTGAGGGAGTGACGATCTTCTCGAACCCCTTGTCGATGAAAGAAGTCATAGCGTATCAGAATTCCCTGAAGAGGAGCGACTTTCTCGACGTCACTATGCTGCCCTGCAACAGCGGCCAGTACCTTTCCGGCGAGATAAGGACTCCCTGCGGCACGGCTCGTCCTGGCAATCCTCCGTCGAATGTAAAATCGGTGGCTGGTGATGCGATCCGCATCAATATCGAACGCTTTGAATAGCGATGTTGGACGACTCTCATTTGTTCCAACGGCGATCAGATGCCATCAGTTTCAGCTACCGCGATGCCGCAATCCCGGCTGCTTGCGCAGCGAATGTCTGAGCCAGATCGAGCAAAGATGGTGACCACTCAAGCTGTGACGTCGCCGCGCTAAGAGTAACCATCCGGTCAGGACCGCAGTAGCCGAGGCTTTTTGCGATTTCTTTCTGCCGCTGGTTTCGATGGCGGGTCGCCAATTCCGCGAAGATTGCGGATAATTTGTTGAAGGTTTTCGATCCCCACTTGGGTGAACAAGATGATGTGCTCGCTGAGCTCCGAGGCCGGATAGTCGTCATATGCAGACAAGCAGCCATCTTCAGAGAACATCTCAATCGAACATTCTCGCAAGAAGTCTTCGTCCTCATCAAGCATCGCTGCGACATATTTCAGGGTATAGAGGGCGGAGTTGCGGTAGCCCATGATGCCTCGTTCTGTGTCTTTCAGATTTGGTCAGTGCTGCCGGTTTTGGCTCTTCGCAAATCCAGCTTTTCCGAGTGTCCGACGGCGGGCAATTTTAGCGACACGGTTTTGAACGATATCAACGCTTAAATCTTCTGGGTCAAAGCGGCCACCATACCAACGCACGAACTCTCGATGCTGCGCATGTCGTGGCTTCGCCATGACGTTCAGGAATTCCTCGAACCCCGAGGTGCTGCCAATATCTTCCGGCGGCGCTCTGCGCTCACCATCGATGAAGCGCGGATATTCGATGCTGGGGTTTCCATCCTCCACTGCCTCGACCGTGATAGTGTGTCGCCAGTTATCACCAAAGTCATAGGTGTAGCTAAAGGTCGCGATCCCACGCTCGATGAGTGCCGCGATGCGGACGTTGCGAGCTGCAAAGGTTTTGCGTTCATAGAGGTCTTCTGGATCCGGCACATCGTAACACCGCCCACCAGCCTCGAACTCGAACAAATGATAATCCTCGAACAGCATCACGGCCTGAATGACATCGTGGAGCCCCTTCAAGCTCATCGTGAGTGGAACCTCGACCCTGCGCCAGATCAAAGGTTCGATACCGTCGAGTTGGATATGTAGCCTGGCGATGCGATCGACGGTCATGATGCCAACGCCATCATAGGACGCGGACCTGTCCAATTCCAAGGCAGCAGCTCTGCAAGCTTTGTTGTCGGCATGTCAGCAATTCGTGCCAGGACATCGGCAAGCCATGCCTGCGGATCGACATCGTTGAGCTTGGCGGTCGTGATCAGCGTTGCCATGAAGGCCGCGCGATCGGCACCACGATCAGAACCGGCGAACAACCACGATTTCCTGCCGAGAGCAAAACCGCGCAGCGCCCGTTCAGCCGCGTTGTTGGTTAGGCAAATCCGTCCGTCGGTTAGGAAGGTGGTAAACCCCTCCCAGCGCTTTAGCATGTAGTCGATTGGCTCGGCGACCGGCGAGCTGCGCGACAGCTTTGTCCGCTCGGCCCGCATCCAAGCCTCAAGCTCTTCGACAAGACGACGGCTGTCCCGCTGACGTCGCGCCAGTCTTTCGCTTGCAGCGAGACCATTAATGTCACGCTCGACGTCGAACAGGGCATCGATCCGTTTCACTGCCTCGAGCGCCATCGGCGAGATCGGCGTCGCGTTCTTTCCCCGTTTGGCGTTCGTGGCGATGTCGGCAAGCACGAAGAACTTGCGACGCGAATGCGCCCAGCACAATGCCTGGGTCAGCGGACCGCAATGGCGCTCTGCCTTGAACAGCGGATTGTAGCCGCCATAGGCATCAGCCTGCAGAATGCCGGTGAAGGTCTTCAGATGGCGCTCGGGGTGTTCTTGCCGCCGATCGCGCGAGGCATAATAGAGAGCTGCTGGCGGTGATGTTCCGCCGAACGGCCGATCATCCCGGACATAGGTCCATATGCGCCCGGTATCGGCCTTGCCTTTCGCCAGGATCGGCACGGTCGTGTCATCGCCATGCAGACGCTCGGCAGCAAGCACATGCGTTTCGATCAAGCCATGCAGCGGCTTCAAGACCGCGGTGCAAGCGCCAACCTGGTCGGCAAGCGTCGAGAGGCTGAGGTCGATGCCTTCACGGGCATAGCGCTCACTTTGCCGGTTCAGCGGCTGATGCTGACCGAACTTCTCAAACAGGATCATCGCCAAAAGGTTTGGCCCTGCAAAGCCGCGCGGCGTCACATGGAAGGGTGCCGGCGGCTGGGCGATCTTCTCGCATTCCCGGCATGAGAACTTCTCGCGCACCGTCTGGATGACTTTCCACTGGCGCGGGATCACTTCCAATGTCTCGGTAACGTCCTCGCCCAGTTTCGCCAGCTTGGCCGAGCCGCAGCATGGGCAGTTTGTCGGCGAGCTAATGACGACACGTTCGCGCGGCAGGTGTTCCGGAAACGGTTTCCTGGATGGACGCTTGCGTTCGAAGGCTTGGACCTTAGAGGACTTTGCCGCCAGCTCCGCAGCCATTTCGTCCTGGCTGGCATCAGCTTCCAACTCCTCGAGCTGCAATTCCATCTGTTCGAGAAGGCGTGCCTTGCGCTCCGAGCGGCTGCCGTGGATGTCGCGCCTGAGCTTCTCGATCTCCAGCCGGAGCCGGGCAATCAGCGCATCCGAATGTGAGTTCACCGCTTGGGCACGGGCAGCAACGGCCTCGGCTTCACGGCGTGCCGCGCGCTCGGCGAGGATCATCGCATGCGCGCTGGCAAGGTCGTCGGGAAGCTGATCTGCCGCATCGGTCATAACGAGATGGAATCATATTCGCTCCCACCTTTCCAGCCATTTCCACTATCCAGCCGAGCTCGGACGCCAGGTTTTTTGCGGCATCCGCCAGTCGATGCCTTCGAGCAGATAGCCGAGCTGCGCCGGCGTAATCACCACCGTCCCGTCGGCCGCCGATGGCCAGATGAAGCGCCCCCGTTCCAGCTTCTTCGTGAACAGGCAGGCACCCTGGCCGTCGTGCCAGATCACCTTGATCAGGCCGCCCTTCCTGCCGCGGAAGCAGAACAAATGGCCGCTATGCGGATCACGCTTCAGCGTCTCCTGCACCATCAGCGACAGGCCAGGAAATCCCCTCCGCATGTCCGTATAGCCGGTCGCCAGCCAGACCTTTACGCCGCTCGGAACCGGGATCATCGTCGCTCCAGCACGTCGAGAATTCGACCCAAAGCTTCCGTATCGACATCGCTGTCCACACGAATGCGCCGGCCGCGGCCAAGCTCGATCGTCACGATGCTTGTCTTCTTGCGCGCCCGTGGTGCCGGTGTCGTCTCCAAAGGATCAGGCGCTGGCAACGCCGCCACGACCTCAATCGGAATGAATGGAGGAACGGACGGCGCTGATATCTGGCAGAGTTCTTTGCGCCACCGGAATAATTGGCTGACATGAATCCCGGCCGAGCGCGCCACATCCGAGATAACCGCTTCCGGCTCTAACGTCGCCGCGACCAGCCGTTCTTTCTCTTCGCGAGACCAATGCCGGCGACGCTCGACCGACGTGATCACCTCAATATGCTGCTTCGTCATAGGACTACTCCTAGTGCTACCACCAGGACTTCCAATGTTCGGCTTCACATCACAAGACGGCCGTCACCGTGGGAATACCGCTAAGATATTCCAGAACCAAAGCAGGATTAAGCCGTCTTGAATTTCTCGAGCATTGCAGCAGTGAGATTTTCTCCGGCGCGGCCCCAGGTGGCCAGCGTACGATCACTCAAAATCGTATCGACTGCGAGATCCGTTTTGCGAAATGCCATTTGAACTCGCTAAGCGACTTGAGCGTAGGTCCTCGTCCGGCCCTTATTCATCTTTGGTCCAGCCCTTGCTGTCGGCTGTCTTCGCGAGGAGGAATGCATAACACCTGCTGATCTCGTCGAGCTTTCTCACTAACTCGCCGTCCGATCCACCGAGCAAGGTTTGATAGTCCTCGCCTCTTGTTGACCTCTGCCAATCATTCCCAATAAAGCGCGCGGTCGCATTGCCGAGGGAAGAAACCATTGGTTTGGGGCTGCCAAACGATACGGCTGCGCGGCTCAATCCGTCTTGGAAGCTTGCGTCATCGAGTCCGCTATAAGGCTTTCCTTCGGAATTCGTTGCATTAAGGAAGATCTGCTCGTCACCGAACACGGCATATCCGCCGCCCAAGCCTTTTTTCGTTGCGTCCGCTGCCTCGAAGAATCTCTGCGCGACGGTGGCGTTAAGGCTGCCCTGCGGAAACCGCACGACAACAAAGCCTGTCTTACCTGTCGTGTCGTTGAGGCGAGAGGAAGGACGCGATATTGGCGGAAGACGTAGCCCAGGGAGCCGGCAAGTCGACCCGCCGCGGCGTCATCGAGATCACCCTCGGTCTGAAGCGATGCATTGGTTTTGAGGAGATACCCGCCTGGCATAACCTCTGTCCTCAAGGTCGCAGCGTCGATCCCGTTGGCTGTTATGATCTTTGGCACGATCTCCTTTAGCACTTCGGCTGAAAACGTCGCTCGATCATCATAGCTGGCCTGGGCAAGCCGCGGCAAATGGAAACCTGCGGAGGGCGTCGCTCGATAGGACACAAGCACCTTTCGCTTTGCCGGCGCTGTATTCTGGAATGCTGAAGCGATGGCGGCAGCCTCTTTGATTTGGCAACATCATTAAAATGCTGGTAGGTGATGCCGACGTCGGCTTTTGGATTGCCCGCAGCAGCCGCAGATATGCGCGGCACTCGACAAAATTCTTCAAGCTCGTTGATTAGGATCATTTCGTCGAGATGACGGTATGCGATGTCACAAACTTTTCGCAGGCCCCGGAAACCCTGTTAATCCACGTTCGTTCACCTCTTGTACAATCCTTGAGACGGCACCCTGTTCTAGATCAAGGTGGTTCACCAACGCGGACTCCACCAGGGTCGTTGCCGTGCCTAGTTCAGACATTGCGGCAATTAGCTTCTCGAGGCTTTCGACAAACGCGGGCCGAAGTTCCGACGCAGTTATTTCCATTCGTAAAGGGTGAGTGCAAAAACAGAATCGGTGGACGATTTTGCAAGCCTCGCAATTCGATGCTTCTTGGGCGATTTTAGTGAATATCGCTTCTGCCCTTAAGGCAAGTTCGTCAGGGGACAATTTATCCGTCACGGTCCAGCTCTCTGGGACCTGCGGCCGCATTCGATTTAATGCCGAGATCAGGGTCTCACGTCCGACAACATAAAAATCTAACAGAGCTCTTTCCGACATCGGCCTCGTGAAAAAGCCTCTTTGAGGGATGTATTGGATCTTCCCTTCAGCTGCAAGCCGCTGAAGCGCTTCGCGAACTGGAGTTCGACCAAGATCGAGCTTAGACGCTAGATCCTGTTCCCTGAGATGTTGCCCCGGCACACGACCGTTACTGTGGAGAATTTGTCGAATAGCATCGTAGGCAATATCGGCCTTTGCAGGTTCTGGTTCAGTAGAAACATTTAGGTCACCCCCACGACCTTGGGGCGCGTTCTTGCAACACCGCATTTGATAGTTTTCCTCTGTCGATATCCTTCAAGGACCCTACAGGAGCTTCTTGCATTGAGACCGGACGGTCGCTTCGAATTGAAGGTCGAACTAGTCGGCCCTTCCATACCGGCACCGTGTTTCGCGCCCGAACCAGATTCGGCATCAACCACCTGTATTACAGCCGCGGCCGTAATTGGCAGCTATCGCATTCTGCCATTAATTTCAATGCCATAGGCACAAGACTGCGTCGGGATGGCGCGCTGGTCCAATGCCTACCGCCTGTCGTATTTCGCGTAAGCGGCCGGCTTTAAGCGAACCGTGTCTCCAAGGCCTGCAAGTGCCATCAATGTAGTGGTAGTTTTCGAAATCAACATGCTCATGGCAGCTCTTCGGTGGACGTGCGTCGGCCTCATCGTCAATGAGTAATTTTGCCGATCGGTTATCCCTATCAACCAGCCGACAATAGGCATCGGCGGGTTTGATGTATCCGCGGCTCGCGAGAGCCTCGACTTGTCCATCAGTAGCGATGGTTTCGCCGTTGTCAGAATCACCTCCAGCGCAATCAAAGACACGTTCAGATTTTGAAAGAGACCATGTGATCTGACCCATTCGTTCCGGTTCGTGGTTGGTGGCGAGAAGTGCCTTGGTTAGGCCCAGGCCTATGCTTGCCTCGTATTCGGCAGATGGTTGTTGCAATGTCGGCAATTTTTCAATGCTCAGCTCCATGCCGGTCACCACGGGACAGTTAACCCGATAATATCTTCGCTATCTGCGACTTCGCGAAGCGCATCCAGATGCTCGTTCCGTGCGGCCGGCGAGCGTATAGCACGCCGTGGAGCAACCACACGTTCGCCATCGAGGAAGGCGAGCCCCATTTCCGGGCTATCACACCTGGCTTTGTCTGGATGCATTTTGTCACGTCGGTTCATCTAACCCTCCCGTCGCTGACCAGGGTAGTCCCCTGCCGCGTGTTGAGCAGGTCTAGACGGCGCTCCGCCATAGATCAATATTTAACAATAATATATTTTTTGATATATTTGGCAAATCGCCGTAGCGTAGGTTTATACTTTCGTGATCGAATACAAAACTCGATACGATATGGTATTGTGCAAGTGCGTTGAAGGTTTGCTTGAGTCCGCGAATGTTCGAGCTGACAATCTTCCGTTGGTGATGGCCAAAGCTCGAAGTGGTTATGTACGGCTATGACTCCCTCAAGCAGCACAAAACGTTCCCCTCTATCTGACAACCCCGACATGTTGGTCGGGTTGAGTATTTCGTCACCATCGGGCCGATCGCCAGTGAGTTGAATTTATTGGCAGAATCTGACTCTCGACGGAGACACTTCCTTCGCTCTTGTATTGAAAGTCGAACACAGATCGCTGACAGGAGAACGCGTGGGAAGAACACCGGTTACACCGAAGTCAGTTTACTCGGACCACCATTATATTCGGCCGGCACAGAAAGCGTTCTCGGCAGGTCGGAAACGATGACATCCTGGCTCCCCCTTGCGGTAGATCCGACTAGTTTCGCTGGGCGAGCGACACAGCGCATAGCAAAAACGAACGGCATTCTCATCGTGCCAGTCACCGGCGCTCGCTCCCGGAACACTGATACTTTATCCTCGCGACACAGGCGGTCTCATAGCCACAACACGTGGCTGCCGTCGAAACAAGTTCGACGACAACCACGCTGCCTTGGGAGGCGAAAGGTTTTCCCGACAATCCGGTCTTCCGGATGAGGTAGCAGGGTCAGCTACTATTCGTGCACATTCGACGAACGTAATTGTCGCCGCGAGAATCGTTGGGCGCGCCACGCTAGATTATCGCGCCGGCGGTTACGCACCTACAGAGGTGAACAGTCTCGCAGCAGATTTAGCAAAGGTACAGCCGATTAATGTCATACTCCCCCATGGCAGCCACGAGCCGACGCACATTCGCCGATGTCGAGAAGAATACCGGTCATTTTCATAATTTCTTTGCGAGTAACAGAAAGCGAGACATGTTCGTCGGGCCCATGTGCCCACAATCGGCGTACAAATGAGGTTGTCCAGATTGTGGGTAACCCGAGTACATCGGCGGCCGTTCAGAAGCGCGCCTCCCAGATTTGGCAGGACGTGAAGGCGCATGTGGATGGTTTTCTCAATCGAGTCACAAACGAAATGCACCCAGGATGGCCCGGGGAAGGTGTTGCGACAGCTGCTGATCTACCGCGTATTGCTCGCGGTCCTCGCCTCGACCGTTCAATGGGCGGTGTTTGTCATGCGTAGGCTGGAGTGACAGCGGTCCCCCCATTCGGTGCCACCCGACCGTAACTTTCGCAGGAAAGCTCTTGTCCTGTCGATCTGGCCGACCGTAGTGCCGCTGGCTCATCGAGAAATCTCGATTTTTTCGTGCGTCGGTGGACGCCCATCGCAATGTCGCAGTGGGCTCCGGATCAAGGATCAACTTCAACTTTAACCGTGTGCACCGCATTTCTCGCGTCAGTCAGCGGCTGTCCCTCCCCACATTCATCCGTGCACCGACATAGCAAGATATTCTGGCCTGATTTAGGGGTCCACGACAACTCGAACCGTTGCCAACTCCTTCCCTCGCGCGGCCCTACTGAGGCAGTCCGCCAGGAGCCTCCACCGTCCACGCTGACCTCGACGCTGGAGATCTGGTGATCTCCCCAAGCCCAGCCCCATATTTTCGTTGGCATGTCCGCTGACAGCAGATCATTTGGGGACGGCGATACGATAACGGACTCCGGGGCGACGCCCCAAACCGGCTTCATCCCCGACGCCGTAGGGTCATTATAGAAGCGCGTCGTATAGGCGCCGCTTGCGCGCCGATCCGCAGCCGTGATCGAACCAACCCATTTTACGGAGTTTGTACCATACCAACCTGGCACGACCAGTCGAACCGGTCCTCCGCGCTCGGGAGTGAGTGGCCGACCGTTGATCTCAAGTGCGAGGATAACTTCTTCTGCAAGTGCTTTGCCGATCGGCAGGTCTTTTTGATAAGCTTCTCCAACATCTGCGTATTCGCCCCACTCGAGGCCGGAAGTCCAGATGTAGGACGCATGGCTGCTGATCTTTGCGCGTTCCAGAATAAGCGACAGCGGCACACCTTTCCAAACTACATTTCCGATCCTGCGTTTAGCCACTGTCGGAGCAAGCGGACTTCCAGCGCATTCGTGAAACGACATGTACTCGCGCTGTGGCATTGCTTGAAGGTCAGACAGATGCAATCTCGTCGGTTTACCCACGAGGCCATCGACATCCAAATGCCAATGCTCGGGGTTGATCTCCAGGAACCCCATATGCGTTACCAGAAAAAGATCATCTTCAGGGGTGATCCACGATTTAAGGGCATGAACGCCGTCGGCAGGGCCCTGGAAGGAGAAACCCTTCTTGGTCAAGTGCATACCCGTCCGCGCCATCACCTTTACTCCGGCATGGCCACGGCCTCAGGGCTCGTTAGAGCGTCCTCAGCGCGGCCTTCCAAAAATCTGATTGGGTTTCGACGCATCCGGTTCACGGTGACGTCGAAAATATCGAATCGGTTGTAACCAGCAACGACGTCGTGAAATCGTTTCGGCTCAACACAGTCGTCGAGATCGATTTGGGCATAGCCGATACCTTCGTCGGTCATTTCGTCACCAGTTGCCGCTCCAGTCGGCCCTAGGAAAAAGCTAGTGGCCCGCGGACTGGCATCTATGATCGCTTCGATCGCAGGATCATCCAAGGCAATGGATTTGCGTGCGACTTCGTCCAGGTGCCCCGCCACGATGATCCCGAAGCACTTGGCCTCGAAGCAGTGCGCTGAGGCACGGATGCGGTTGGCTGCTCGGTTGTCGTAGTTGTCGCTTTCTGTGGGAACGCGAGTGGGCCAGATCGGCGGATAGCTACTTATATGAACTTGCTCGCCCTGCGTCATCAGACTATAGCGCGCGAGCGGATTAGTATTTTCCCCGCAAATTAGGCCGCCAATGCGACCGATTCTCGTGTTTGCGACGACCAATCCTGCGCCATCGCCCGGATCCCAAACTAGTTTTTCAAAGAAGGTTGCGACCAGTTTTCGATGGTGGATCAGGATTTGGCCGGTATCGGAAATCAGAACATTACTATTCCACAAACCTCCGACACTTGCCGGGTTGCGCTCGGAAAAACCGATTGAAACGAAAACACCGTTCTCGGAGGCGGCCTTTCGCACACGCTCAATTTCCGGGCCGTCAATGTACACCGAAGCTTTCAAGAAGCGTTTGAAATGTTCGTGCGATTGAATGGGCGGGTAAAGTGCTGCCCAGACAGGGAAACCGGGAAGAAAGCTCTCCGAAAATACCACGAGCGATGCGCCGTTTCGGGCAGCCTCTGCTATCACCGAGCAAGCTTTTTCCGCGCTCGCCCCAGGATCGAGATAGACGGGGGCAATATGAGCAGCCGCGGCCCAGAATTTCATGTTTCCCATCGACATTCCTCTACAGATCCGGGCTCGCCATCAGCCATCTCGACTAGCTCGGCAAAGGCAGGCTCAAAATTGCCGCTTTGCTGTTAGACCGATTTCAATGCGTGCTCCAAGCGGCAGGCTGGCGCAGCCGATTGTGGTGCGGGCCGGGTAGGGCGATGAAAAACGCGTCGCGTAAATCTCATTCATCTGGCCAAAGTCACCCATGTCGGTGAGATAGACATTGACGGATACGACATCATCCGACCCCAGGCCCGCTGCCTCAAGGACTTGAAACAGATTATCGAAACACTGGCGTGTCTGGTCGGCTACATTTCCGTCGACAAGTTTGCCGGTGCCGGGGTCTAGCGGTGTCTGGCCGGAGCAGAACAGAAGATCGCCGGCCCATATCGCGTGCGAATACGGTCCCACTGCCGAAGCGTTTGAAGCATTCACAGTTCGTCTGGACATGCGTTCTCCCAAGGTAGGTTCAAGTAGTGCGGGCTGCTGGCGATAAGCGTTTCCGCAAGATATTTTGCTTCACTGCGCACCACACATACAGCGGCACAGCACGTTTGAAACTATCAAAACGAATTTGCGAGCCAACCCGAATAGGATGCACTACCCTGTGCAAAAATAGACGGAGGTAGCATGGCGACTGCAATCGATCATCTTGATTGGGACGATCTCAAACTCTTCCTCATCGTCGTCCGGTGCAAGAGCGTGACCGGCGCCGCTCGCGAACTAAAAGTCAGCCATTCCACCGTATCTCGCCGGCTTGCTCGTCTGGAATATACGGTTGGCGGTGCCCTCGTCGAGCGGACCAAGGACGGACTTCTGCTGACACCGGCCGGCCTGGTTACAATGCGGCGAGCGGAGGAAATCGAGAACGGCGTGAATGCTCTTCGCAGCGACGTAAGCAATCGTGACGAAATACGCGGCACAGTCAGATTGGCCACCATGGAAGGCATCGCAACGCTTTATCTCTCCGAGCGCCTCGTTGAACTCAGTAGCCGGCACCCTGATCTTGACCTCGAGCTTGTAACGTCGCCGCAAACGGTTCGGGTCGCTCGCCGGGAAGCGGATTTATTCCTAAGCTTCTTCAAGCCCCATGGAACTTCTCTGGACAGTCAGCTGATCGGACGTTTCAAGACTGGCTTATTCGCTTCGCAGGCTTATCTTGAGCGCAATGGAGTTCCCTCTCAGGCGGCGGATCTTAGCGAGCACCGCTTTGTTGGCTATATTGAGGAGCTGATTCAGCTTGAAAGCGTGCTCTGGCTAGAGGAACTCGTACCCACCCCAAAAATTGCGTTCAGCTCAAATAGCATGATGTCGCAGATGTTCGCGGCGTCTGCGGGCGCAGGAATTGTAGCCCTTCCCGAATTCGCACTCAGTCTAAACCTGGGTCTCGTTCCAGTGCTCGACGAACTGAGCGGCGAGCGCGAGATCTGGATGTCAGCACACCAGGATCTAGCTTATCTTCCAAGAGTGAGAGCCGTAAAGCAATTCGTGAAAGAGCTGGTACGTCGAGACGAACAACGCCTTCTGAGAAACTCACCTTGGTCTTCGTGAAGTTTCGCAAATCGGACTGCGCGGAGCGCTCTTGCCGGCCGAATTGGCGGACGCTTACGTCCCGTCGCTCAATTCTGCACATCGGGTTGCGAAGTTGTCAGCTTCCGTGACAACGCCGATTGCGTCAACAAGATTGACGCTCGATCAAAGGAAGGAACCCCTCATGTCGCAAATCAGCCGCGACGCTCGCAAGACTTTGGACCTTCTTCGCTTGCGTGCTGATACCCCCGGCACAAAAAACAGAAACCACCTTAACAATGCTGGTGCTGCGCTGATGCCGAGCCCTGTTATTGAAGCGGTGGTTGGGTACCTAAGCCGGGAAGGCGAGATCGGCGGATACGAAGCCGCAGCTGAGTCCAACTCTCTACTGGAGGGGACATATGACAGCTTGGCTACATTCGTAAACTGTGGCCGCGACGAGATTGCGATATCTGAAAATGCGACGATCGCCTGGCAACGCGCCTTCTATTCCCTCTCTTTCCGACCTGGAGACCGGATCCTGACGGCAAGTGTCGAATTTGCAGCCAACTACATCGCCTTTCTGCAGGTTGCCAAACGCACCGGCGTATCGATCGAAGTCATTCCGAATGACGCTTCTGGGGTCCTCGATCCGGACGCACTGGCGAAAATGATCGATGATCGCGTTCGGTTGATAGCGGTTACCTGGATCCCGACCAACGGCGGGCTTATCAATCCAGCAGCAGCGATCGGTCGAATAGCGCGAAAAAACGGCATCCTCTATCTTCTCGACGCATGCCAAGCTGCGGGTCAAATCCCGATCGATGTCAACGCGCTCGGCTGCGACATCCTGACTGCTACCGGCAGGAAGTTTCTCCGAGCGCCACGCGGAACGGGATTCATGTACATGCGTAAATCACTCGTGGATAAGATCGAGCCAGCGATGATCGACCTCTATGGCGCGCCCTGGACTGGTCCGGATCGATACGAATTGCGCCCTGATGCCAGGCGTTTTGAAACATGGGAGAAGAACTGTTCGGTTCGTCTCGGCCTGCGGGCAGCAGTGGACTACGCGCTCGACATTGGGCTCGAAAATATCGAAGAGCGCTGCAATCACCTTTCGTCAAAGCTTCGCGAAGGCTTGCGGGGTATACGAGCCGTGTCCGTGCATGATCTCGGGAGGCCCCTTGCTTCCATCATCTCATTCACTGTCAACGACTGGGACTCGTCATCCGTCATGGCTTATCTGACTGGCAAGGGAATCAACGTCTCAGTTTCCCCTCCTTCTAGTACACCCGTCGACGCCTATACGCGACAACTCCCGCCCGTGGTGCGAGCGTCGCCACATTATTACAATACCGAGGAAGAGATCGATGCATTCCTGGAGGCGATTGCTAGTATTGCCTCGTAGCTGATTTGCTCGCCTGACGAACGAGCGGATCTTTTCAAAAGGCAAAGCAATTGGTGCGACCTTACATCAAGTCCTGACTGCATGGTAAGATCGAGCCCTAACTGTTCGCACCTGTTTGCGCAGATCATGGCAGGCACATCTGCCAATCCCGCCAACGAAACGCCATTATCGGTGCCTTTGGCGCTCGGTTTTGCGCGTCGCTGAGGGTGCTCATCTGGCATCGTAAACTTAACGGATGAAAGGCCAGCGAAAGACGCCATCCGCAGATATCTCTCATGCTCGGGCAATTTCGCCCACAGGCTCATCGCCGCCGTGCGCAGTTCGCGCTGGTGGCCGGAGGAGATGTCGTGGCGCGGGATTTGAAGTAGGTTGGGATCGGATCATGGATGGAGACGAAGCGTTGTAGATGTCGCTGTGACTTGAAGCGCTTCATGATCCGCTCTCGCCGCCGGACTGGTTGGTGAGAATTCTCCGCCCGATTATTCAACCCTTTGTGGGAGCGATGCTCTACACCCGGCATGATCTCTCGCTTTGCTGCGCCGTAGGACTGCAGCTTGTCGGTGATCATCGCACGCGGCGACCGTCCCTGACCCTTCAAGAGCTTGCGCATCAGGCGCTTGGCAGCCTTTGCATTTCGGCGGCTTTGTACGAGAAACTCCAAGACGAAACCGTCCTGATCAACTGCGCGCCACAGCCAATGCTTCTTGCCGCGGATTGAAACAACGGCTTCATCGAGATGCCACTTGTCCCCAAGCCGACCGGATGATCGACGACGGATCTCGTTGGCAAAGGTGCGGCCGAATTTCTCCGCCCACAGCCGGACGGTCTGGTGCGAGACAATGATCCCACGGGCAGCCAGCAAGTCCTCGACCATTCGCAGGCTCAGAGGGAAACGGAAATAGAACCACACGGCGTGGGCAATAACTTCAGCGGGAAAGCGATGTCGACGATAGACTGGATCACGGTCTGTCATGAACCTTCATCGCACATCGAATTCCACATTCCGTTAAGTTGACGATGCCAGATAGAGTTCCGCCAGGCCCGTTCCCAAAAGATCGAAGCGGAAAAAGGCCGTCAATTCGACAGAAAGGTCGAGAAATGCATCGAAACGGCTGCTCATGCGATCACCTCCGCCTGCCCGGCGACAGCTGCCTGTTTGGCACTGTGGGGAATCTCGTAGGTGGGGCTGCTGTACTTACCGGGATGGCCCGGCAGGGGATTGCGGATCAGTTCAACGATTATATTGCGGAATTCGAACATGATCGGAACGGCTTCCAGCAGCAAGCTCGGCTGGCCATTATAGGCACGCGTCAAAAGCTCCAGAAACTCGCCATAACATGTATTGAAGTCGGTCGCCGCCTCACGCAATTCCGAGCCTTCGGATATTTCCGCCACCTTGAGGTTCGGTTTGATGGGATAAGCGCCTTCCCAGTCGACCTGCAAATGCGGACCCGTGGGGTGGTCGGGCTGATCACCTTTCCGGTAATAGCGGCCTTTGACCAGTTCATCGAAACGATAGTAATGGGCCAGTTCGTGCTCGTCATCGTCGTAGATACCGCCACCGTCACCTTCGCCCTGTTCCATGATGAGCTCTATGGCTTCGAGGGCGCTTTTCAGATCGGTCACGGGAAACAACTCACCGCCGCCGGAATAATAATATTCCGAGGTAATCTGGCGAAACTTGTCGCCGATAAAAATCGTTGTGCCCGCCCGGCGCGCTTCGGCTTCTAAGTATTTGATGCCGTCTGCGATTGCCGAATAGAACTCGCCAATACTGTAAAAATGGAGATCTTCGTGCCTCGGATCACTGCCAAGCGCTGTGATATGCGGGGAGTTCTTGCGTTGTATCAGGCCCTTGCCAGCGAGATGTTCGGGGCGCCGGGCCGGCCGCTCGATTTTCAAGAATGTCGCCAGCGCTTCACGGCCGAAAGCCTGTATGCTGACCTTAAAGTCGGTCTCGCCGTCAGGGAGCGAGGCGGGATAGTTAACCGCGAAATCTGGCCTAGTAAGATCCGGCGTGCCACCGATGGCATTGAGGATATTGGCCGCAATGGTCAAATCCAGCATTTCTTCCACGACGATCACGCGCAGAACTTGCGCCGCATCCCGGTTTACACCGGGCTTGATCGAGTAAAGCGCCGTCAGATACGGCGGAATCGTCGCATGTTCGAGCTGCATCGCCCGGTAGAGAAACTCTTTCAACTCATCGAGCGTCTTAATGCCATAAGGATCCATCCTCAAGCTCCCTGGAATATAGTTAGGTGCACAGTCCGGCTTCGTGTCGCTTGCATCGAGTTCCGCAGTTCGTTCCGCGTATCGGATATTGGTCTTTGTTCAGTGCAGATATTTCAGAATGTCGCGACTGCTTCGGAAGCACATGGCGGCCAGCGTCAAGGTGACATTGGCCGTGCCGATCGTCGGCATGCTGCCGCCGCCCACGAGGTAGAGGTTTTCGTGGTCCCAGCTGCGCTGGTTCTTGTCCACGACGGAATTGGTCTTCGTCGTTCCCATGATGTGGGTGCCGGCCAGATGATTGCCGCCGCGGATCGCATAGCCTTGCCCCTCATAGGCCACACAGCCGAAATCGCTAGGGTCGTAATGGGTATGATCCTGCGCGCCCAGACGCGTAAAGACGGTGCGCGCAAACTGGCGGCCATAGGCGGCACCCTTCATGGTATATTCCGGAACCGTGAACGACAGGATGGGCCGCATATTGCCGCATAAGGTCCGGATTGAACGATATAGGTCGAGCTATCGGTTTCCCCCGCCTGCAGCTTGCGAAGCTGCGTGCTGCGGGGCATGGCCGCGTTCGCATTCAGCGGAAAGGGCGACTGGTTATCCTTGGTGGCTGCCGAATAGAAGGTCGTCAGCAGATCGTTATAGCCTGCCAAAGAGCTATTGGCACCGGTTCCGGCTTCAAGCACAAGGACACGCTTGCCAGCTTCTGCAGCCTGCTTGGCAATTATAGCTCCGGAAATGCCGGAACCAACGATGACGATATCGTAATCGCCAGACGCTGCGACAGACTTGGAATCCGCCTTCAGTGCTGATTCGAGTGGGAAAAGCACTTTGATCCTCCATCATTCCCGCAAAGCCGCATCAGGAAAAATAGCGCGACAACGCAACCAAGTCGGTCTGCGCGAAGGCAGGTGTCAGAGTAACCACACGCGCAAGAGCGCCGATGGCCACGCCTGTACTGGTCAAATCCGCAAGTGTCGTCGGCTGACTCCAAAACGCTGCTGTCATCGGCTGACTCCACAATTGATTGAAATTTGGCGGGACAAGACGCCGCTAGACTAGCTATATTTGTGATGTCGTAAATAAGTACTATTGCTCAGTTTGTTGCCGTTTCCGATGAGGTCGTCCTTTGTTTCGAGATGATTGCGTCGCCAGCTCCCGGATGGGCGTTGTCACGTTGTTTGAATGTGGCCACGTGAGGCCGAGCCTGCGCTTTTCAGGCAGGCCGTGCACTCACGGCTTCCCACGCGGCCATTGCCTGGCGTCGATGGGTTCGAATTTGTGCTGCGGAGCGGTTGGTCTGGGATGGGACGAAGAGGTTTCGGAGGGACTGTCAGGAATTTCGTGTACGGGCGTGCGGTTGAACATTTGCTCTTACGCCCTTGCGGCCTGAAAGCGGTCCGCAAAGAGAATGGCGAATTGGGATTTTGCCATCGCCACTCCCTCGGCGGCATTTTCCACTCTTTCTCCGATCTGTTCAAGACCAGGTAGAGCAGTTTTGTCGCCGCCTCATCGCTCGGAAAATGACCTCTTGCCCGGACGGCGCGACGCAGCTTGGAATTTAGGGCTTCGATGGCGTTGGTGGTGTAAATGATCGGGCGAACATCCATTGGAAAGGCGAAGAAGGGGATGACCTCCTGCCAGGCTCGCCGCCAGATCTGGGCGACGGCTGGGAATTTCCGACCCCAAAAGCCACCCTCGAACGTTGTCAGCGCCGCCTCCGCCGCCTTGTCATCGATGGCTACGTAGATTGCTTTCAGCTCGCGGGCCAAATCCTTGCGGTCCTTCCATGATGCAAAATCCAGAGAATTGCGCAGCAGATGGACGATGCAGGTCTGCACCGTCGTTTGCGCGAAGACGGCATTGATGGCGTCTGGAAAGCCCTTCAGGCCGTCGACGACGGCGATCAGGATGTCCTCGACGCCGCGGTTCTTCATCTCGTTCATCACCCGCAGCCAGAATTTGGCACCCTCATTCGTTTCGATCCACAGGCCGAGCATCTCTTTCGTGCCATCGCCGCGCACGCCGAGCGCGATGTGCACCGCCTTGCATGGCCTTCGTCTCTGATCTTTGACCCGCAGCGCATCGAAGAACACCAACGGATAGACCGGCTCCAGAGGCCGCGACTGCCAGGTCGCAACTTCGTCCAGCGCCGCGTCGGTGACGGCCGAGATCAAGTCGGCCGACACGTCGATCCCGTAAAGATCCTGGACATGCCCCACGATCTCACGCGTGCTCATCCCACGCGCATACATCGACACGATCTTCTCGTCGAAGCCAGGGAAGCGGCGCTGATACTTGGCAAGCAATTGAGGATCAAAGCTCGACTGCCGGTCGCGCGGGATGGAAAGCTCCAAAGAGCCGCTATCCGTCAGCACTGTCTTGCGGCCGTAGCCATTGCGGCTGTTGCCGACGGTCTCTTCGTCGGAGAGATGATGATCCATCTCCGAATTCAACGCCCGCTCCGCCAGCGCCTTCTTCAACTGATCGAGCAGACCGTTGCTCTCGAAAGCCGTTTTCGCATCAGAACCGGCGAGAAGCTGGTCCAAAATGCTGTCCGCGATGATAGGCTCTTTCCGTCGTGCCATGGGTGGTCTCCTTCGTACCCATTATGCACGCCCGTACACGAAATTCCTGACAGTCCCATCAGGATGCTGGCGATGTCTCTCAAGTTGCGCCACTCCTGGACCAGATTGGCGGTCCGATCGGACAGTTCACAGCCGACGGTGCCTATGATGGAAAACCTACATACGAGGCAGTCATCGATCATAGCGCGGCGGCGGCTATCGTCATTCCGCCTCGCGCCAACGCGGTCGAGCCAAGCGACGATAGACCTCCCGGCCAACGGAACCGGCATATCGCCGCAATCAACAGTGACGGCCGGATGAAATGGCAGGTCTCTAACGGCTACGGCTAACGCTCGCTGGTTGAGACGGCAATCGGGCGATACAAGTCCGTCATCGGGCGGCGTCTGCGGGCCAGGTCGCTGCCTGGTCAGCAGACCGAAGTCGCCATCGGCTGCGCCGTCCTCAACCGCATGCTTGCTTGCGCACGCCCGAAAGCCGTCCGCCGCAAGGCAGCCAAGCCATAATCAGCCGTTTCAAAGATCCCCATCCCTTCAGTTCCACATCCGTGCACCAACGCCATCGCCATTTGTAAAATGACGCCGTGCTCATGCCATATTCCCGGCAAAGCTCGGGTACAGGGACACCGCCTTCCGCCTGGCGAAGAATGGCAAGGATTTGTGGTTCGCTAAATCTGCTCGTCTTCATCGAAATCTCCTCGATCATAAAGCCCGAGAAAATTCCACTTTTGAAGCCCCTTAATGGCGGGGAGGGTTACCAGTACCGTCAGGGATCGTAACTGGCAAATTCCAAATGGCCTATTCAATTGGGGTACGTCATGACGTTGCGGCATTGTCGCTACCTTTGTCGGTTACGTGACAGGCGCCCTTGTTCTCAATCGCGTATTTTCGCGCCACATAACTGGAATCGCAGCGAATTATTGTTCGTCATCTCAATCGGCCTGCCTGGCACGAATCTTGAGAGCTATTGCGAGGCAGCGGAACGGCCTCCGCATCCGCATTGCGGGATAACCGCATTGCTTCGAACACATGAAGGAACGCCAAGCATGCCCAACCTAAAGGTAGGTGAAACAGCTCCCTCAATGGACTCCGCTGAACAATCCCTGATCGATCGCATCTGGACGGCGATAGACGCGAAGGATTGGGAGACGGCACGTTCGTTACTAGAACGATGGCATCAGTGTTATGCCGGACAGCCTCAACCTACTCCAGTTATGCAGACATGTTGATTGACAAATTGCAAGACATGGAGGCCGGCTGCCTGATTCTACGCAAATTTGTCCGCCTTGCAATTGAGAAGGTCTCAAAAGACTGGCTTCTTGGAGCGATGGATCAACTTTTGGAGGATGTAATGAACGGCAGACTTAGAAAAGCACGCATCTTAACATTTGAACCAATCACGAATGTCGGAAGAATAGAGACAGTACTGCACCATATTTCTGTATTTAGATCCGATCCGGCCGTTGAGAACGGAGTATCAATTACCTCATACGGTCGCGGACAGCTCATAGGCGTGATGTATACAGTGCCTGCACATGGGCAAATTGATGTCGCCTTAAATATTAAACTTCAGTGTGTTACTCCATCAGACGTGATTGCATTGAACAACATGATAAAAGGAATGCTTGACGCTTCGCATTCTCATAAATTTGAGGAAACAGAATCGACGAACGTTAGCGGAGGCTTAGGATTCTTCGCTTTTTGGTCGGGCGGCGTGTCAGCAAGTTATAGTGATGTCAAACACACGTTGGACGGTTGGGGCCTGAGTGCGGAGGACCAGCGGAAAATCGTTAACGGCATGATGGAGATCGCTCAGAACGAGTCAACGTTCAACTACAAGGGCACTATATATAACCGCGACTTCGATTATGACGTGACCGGTAGTCTCTTTGCAATCGTTATGGATGCAACAATCCAACAAGGGCAATATCACAAGCAACTGCGATTTTTGGCTCCCAAAGTACACCTCAATACAAATGACGGCGACAGCCTGCCGGTAGTTGGCACGCTATACTCCTGATGTATCGCGCTCGCCGAACGTGGCTTGGCTCCTGTATTGCGGACGGACGATTCACAAACCATGGCAGCACTAAAGCCATTAAACGTCGTCAGAAAGGAGTTATACGGGCATGGATTACTACCCAGCGCAGATAATATCTAAAGGCGTAAATAAAAGCGTAAAGATCTATCGTCTTCATGGGATCGATAAGGCGCAAGCAATACAGCGGCTGAAGGACGGCAAGGACGTATATACGACCAAATCAAAGGCTAATACTCTGGCGAAGGAGCTCAGCCGAGGCCAGGGCATTTGGAAGGACGACGCCCATGTGATCGGTGGCTATCGGCACTACCATGACGTAGATCACCACTACCGCAGCCACATTTTTTTTGGCGAACCAAAAGTCTAAATCCACGAAGATTCCTCCTGAAGGGTTAAAATCAATGGCAGTTCAGAAAATACAATTTTCGCTTTTGCATGGGGTGTTAGCTCCTGATGGCGCTCAAGGCCCGTAAGCGGAAGATTCATTATCGGTCGATGCTCATGGCGACGGAATAATTTCGGGCATCGACTATACGATCCAGCGCGTTCAGAGGGCTGGGTGGACGCAGAAATTAAGGTCCCAGCACTGACGAGCCAAGAAGCTCAGGATATTGACGCGCTGTTCAAATCCCTTCTTTCGGCATCAGCTCGTGAAGAGGTCGAACATTATGAAAGCGTCCATGGAAAGGGGAACCTGAATTTCTTCCGATATCTTTTCGGCGGCGTTGAGGCAGGTTATGATAAAATACGCCACCTTCTAAAGAACGTAGGCCTATCAGAGGATAACATTAAAACACTTGTTTCGACGATCGCAGATATGGCGGATCGTATCGCTCAAAGCTCACATCATCAATACCGGCAACGACTATTCAGTGGCCGGTGAACTGAAGATCTCGACGATTCAAGGAAAGGTCATCTCAGGCCAGAACACGATCCAATATCGTGTTCTGGCGAATAAGGGGACCGCTGGTTCGGACGGTGCAACAGCTCCGGCGAATGTGGAATCGATTCCACTCAACTAGGTGCCTTTGCGGGAGGGCCGGACATAGGCTGCCATGAGCTTGGGTTCGTAGGTGAGCGTGGCCCGCCCCCGGTAAGCTAAATCGGGGGTTGCTCTCGAAAGGCCAGAGCCGAGCCCTAATGAGACAAAGCAGTAAAAGAATTCAGCGGCCAACCACCAAAACGCAGTGGTGACAAACATGAAGTTTGAAGGCGCCTCAAGATTTCCCACTCGTAATTTTCCTTACCACCGGAATGCCTCCGGGCTGTCTCGTGACGGGCTCGCCGATCCCCTAAAGGATATACCGACCGGCGCCGCGGCGCGCTTTATCCTAGGGATCGACCGTAAGGCGTCGGTGCTCGATCCAAGGGCAGAAGCTTCACCAGTCAATGACGCTTTTGCGAAGCTGGTCCTTGCTCCCGGGCACCGGCCGGAGACCCTGCTTGAATTGCTGGCTGTCCTTGATGCTGTTGTCGGCCCAGATGCGCTCCCAGATCAGCGGATCTATCGGGTCGCAGACGGCGGGCAAATTGCCTGGGATCCTTCCACTGCAGATCTAGATCGCCATTTGAGGCTGGTTGTGACACGGCACCGCGAACAAGATGCCGAGATATTCGTATCGACGGCGCCTCCTTTCAATTCCAGCGGCATCTTTTTACAGGTTTTTGCCTGGGATCCGGTCGCGGGCGCTTATAATTTTTACGAGCGGCGTAGTGGAACCTGGTCTTGGGCTGGGAACTCGTGGCATTCGCTACGAGCGCCAACCCGGGGGCGCGGTCCGTTCGACAGCCATGTAAACGGCGGACCGGTCATGAAAGAGCTGAAAGTGCCATGGCTACACTGGCACTCTCAGGCGTCGCCGATTCAAGACGAGATCTTTGCTCCTGACGATCCGTTGCGATCAGACACTCTCTACCACAGTTCGCAGGTCAAGGGTGCTGAGGATCTCGAACTTATCGTGCGCTCTGGCACCTCCCGTTGGACGAAATCGAGATTCGATCGTGAGGCTCAAAATGGCATCCTTTCCAATGCCCAGAGCTTCCTACGACAAGTTGTCACGACGACGACGGTCAATCTTACATCCTCTCCTCAACAGTCGGCATCACTGGCGCCAGATGAGCTGCTTCGCTTGCCCACGACGTTCTTCTTGAACACAGAGTGCCTGCTTGATGAACTGAACATACCTGCGAACATCCAGCGTCTGAAAGTTCCGGGCGCGTTCTATACGAATTGCCTCAGTCGATACGCCGTCCAACGGCAGGACGGGGGCGTCGTGGTTCAAGGGGATGTCGATTTCGCCTTCGCCGTTCCGGAGCCGTCTCTGGAGGACCGGGTTATTCTAGCCGGCCTGCTGGGAAGAGGTGTTCTGTCCCGTCGCCTGGCAGCCTGTTTGCTTATGGTCGATTTCCAGAACCCGATCTTTTCCCGAAAACGAGAATATCTGCTGCGGTTTTTCCCCACCCAAATGAAGCTGGACGGCAGCGGCGAGGCGCTTTTCGTTCAGGCCGTTCGCGATCCCGGAGGCGAAATGGGGGCAGAGTTCCTCTCCCTATGGGACGTCGATCCAAGCGGCTGGGAACAGTCGTTCGCAACGATGATCGAGACCCATTGGACGAAGCTCACCGAGAAGTTGGGTACGGCAGATGGCTTTGACGAAATTTTTCGGCTGGCCGAATCCAGACGTCGGCAGTTCCGTAAGCGCCCCTTGTCGGAGTTCGGTCTGACATTGCCGATCGCCAGCACTCTTGAGATCACTGATTTTCTACGCATGGATGTCGACGCCCATGTTTTACCCGACCCGGAGGAAGCGTGATGCCAAGTTTTGACCCACCTGGATTCTTGCAGGACTTCAACCAGCAGCAACAAGAGGCTTGGAGTGACTGGATGTCGCAACAGCTTGACGATGCGAAGGCCGGACAGCCGGACGTTTACGATTTTGACGCCCCGCGCCCACGCTTCTTCAACGTCACTAAGACGCCGTTGGCGGCAGATGCTGTCGAAAAAGATATAAGCTGGACCGCGTTTCCCCGCCTGGTGGCAATCGATGCGGCCACCGACGAAGAGCGTTGGAAGACCGCTGATGGAAGCAGGGACGTGCAGGACGAATATTGCGAGTGGAGTGTAACCCGCTTGGCCGACGGGCGTATTTCGCGCGTGACATTTACCTGCGAGGGGCCCGAATACTGGCAATTTCTCGCGGCAACCGATCCAGCTAAAGTTTTGGACCTTTACCGTGGCCACATAGACCCTGCGGTTCAGCCTAATGATCTTTTGACCTCGGCCGGAACTTATAATCCGAGAAACAAGTGGAACAGCGGGACGTCTAAGGGTGCCATGCACCTGATCCAACAGAACAACACTCTTGGCGCAGAGATTGAACTCGCCGCCGGGGCGAGCAATACGCGTGCGCCTAAAGGCGTGCTGTTAACGAACGACCAGGACCTCATTCGATGCGGCGCTTATGGGCAAGCGGAAAGGCATAGTGACCCGACCATCGGGGGCGGCGTCAATTTATTGGCGCGGACTGAGGCAAACATTTCACTCGCCAATCCGGTTGGTATCTATTTCGCAGGTTTGAACACGGCCGGTTGGGCAAGCCCCGATGGGACGCAACCGGCCCTCTTCTGGAAAATTACGCGTGGAACAGCTGAAAAGGCTGTCCGCGCTGTTTTTGAAGTACCCGCCGATCGGGGCTATTTGGTCAGCGACGTCACGATAAACGGCAAGCCTATCAAGTTCGGTGGACAAATTTCTGATTTCATTTCGATGAAGTTGACAGGGGTGGCTATGAACATCGGCAAAAGTGCTCACCCTCCGATCGCGGGATGCAAGAGTAGGGCGGCCAAAACCGCGGGGTTGACGAAGATTGACGTCGCATCGACACTTCGGCGACCCGCTACCCCCGCCAGATACTAGGATCAGGGCCTTCCTCGCGGCCGCGCTCAGAAGAAACGGTGGCTCGCGCGACCCGAGCCGCCGAAGGATGGGCGCCTTGATGCCCCGCTGGCCAATACCCGTTGGCGGGTGGACCAGCACACGATTCGGCACGAGCGACCTCACCCTGTTGCGAGATGCGCCCCGTCGCCCCAAGCGCCAAACATTTACGTACACACTGGGGATGTACTATTTGGAAAGCCTAGGATATAGTACATCCACGTACACACAAGGTTAATGACATGCACACCACTAAAGCTTTCAAGAATGGAAATTCCCAGGCGGTTCGCATACCGGCGGAACTGGCGTTTGAGCGAACCGATGTTGAGTTGGAGATCGAGCGCATCGGCGACGAGCTTCGAATCCGTCCTGTACATCGCTCCCTGGCCGGCGTTCTGGATGTATTCGCCCGCTTCTCTCCGGATTTCATGCGTGACGGAAGAGAGTCCCATGAGCAAGACGAGCGGGACAAGATCTGATGGCGCGCTACATGCTCGATACGAACATGTGTATCTACCTGATGAAAAACCAGCCGGAGCAGGTCGCTCGCCGCTTTGCCAGTTGCTATGTGGGGGACGTCGTGATGTCCGCCATCACCTTCGCGGAACTCGAGTACGGTGTTTCCGCATCCGATGATCCGGAACGAGAACTTGATAATCTCACCGCCCTGGCCGAGCTAATCACGGTAGAGCCGTTTGGGATCGCAGCAGCGCGTGCCTACGGTCCGGTTCGAATGGCGACGAGAGACCGGAAGAAAGATCATCTCGACAAACTGATCGCATCGCATGCGATCGCTCTGGACACGGTATTGGTGACCAACAACACGCGGGACTTCCTGGCGTATCCCGGACTGAAGCTCGAAAACTGGCTGGACGCGGAACGCAGAGAAACCAATTAACCCGTCCCAGCGGCTATGCCGTGAGGGGCGGGCAGGGAGGGGACCTTGCCGGCGCTCGTGCCGGTAAGAGGACGATGTTAGAGGTTAGTTTTCGCTCGATGAAAATAGGTTTCTGGAGACAGCCTCCAGTCGGAGCGCTTACGCTGTGTCGTCAGCGATGGAAACGCTAGCAGATCAGGGCGCATCCATCACCCCATTTACACTTCCAATCGATGACGTCTTGGACTTGTTCGATCATCATTGGATGTGGCTTTAAACGGCGTGTACGTCGTTATCTCGCCCGCCGCCGCCCATCTCCCTTTTGCAACGGCCATGAACGCTCCACCCGATACCGGAGTCAAGAGTTGGACTGAATGGACTGGCTTTAGCTACCCGCTAAATTTGACAGGGCAACCTGCATGTGTGGTCTCCTGCGGTTTTAGCGCCACGGGGCTACCTATCGGTATTCAGATTATTGGTGCACGAGGTGCGGACGGCCGGGTTCTATCTGTAGCGAAGGAAATCGAAAGTCTTATTGGCCGGTATTGCGAGAGTAATCACGATCTGCCTCGCGACGGCACCAGGCGGAATTGTAAGGGACCTAATTGCAGGCGTGTCGAAGTCCCGCTGCGTTAGTGGGTGATCTCCTTCAAGTTCCGTCAATTCGCCGAAGCATGTGTTCAACGTTAATTGCGTGGAAGATAAAGCCGAGCTCGCTAAGCGGAGAATCGTATCGGATGTCGTCTATTGTGGCGATCAGGCGGTCAGCATCGATCAGCCCCAGTTCATGCAGCAGGCAACGACGGGATAATTGACTAGTGATCTCGCTAGCACCGATAATCAGCGAGCCGGTCAGATAGTGTTCGAAATTTTCTCTTATAGAAACGCCGAAGAACCGTTTGGGATATCCAAGCCGTTCCAACATCCGGCGATGCAGCGCCTTTTCGTGCCTCCAGGCAAAAGGCAAACTCCGATAAAATCGTACGGCTTCTGGCTGGGCGAATGGGCTAATTGGCCATATGCCATGGCTCGCAAACAAAGGAGCACGCGCGGCGTGTGCCTCCAGTACCGAGATTGGCAGGATAGGGAAGGGTGCCCGATCGCAGCTTGCTGCATAGTCGGGCAATCGGTTTTTGAGCACCAGCGTCATGGCGGAGGGAAGGATCGCAGGAAGGAATGCATCGCTAATATTACGAGCGAATTGCTCGTGATTTTGCTCGAAAGCATGGGCCATTAGCAACTCATCACCGCCTGTACCAGTTGCGACCGCCCGCGGGGCTGAGGCAGTGGCGAGCGACTTCAATAGTTGATGGAGGGGCCGCTGCAGATCGGCATTGTAGGGAGCGGGGACGTAGTCGCTACTCACTTCGAACCCACACGGAACCATTGGTATCGTGTCAACACGCAGCGTTTGGTCGCGAAAGCCAAAGTGCTCGATTGCTATTTCGCGCCGCGAAGTCTGTTGACTTCGAGCTGGCCCCTCGACCTCCAAGGCATAGGTTTGCAGGGCGTCAGGTTGCTGCCCCGCCAAAATGGCGGCAACGACTGCCGAATCCAATCCTCCGCTGAATTCGCTAGCCGTGAGGCCCGGCGTGAGGGGCCAGCGACGCAGCAGGGTGTCGATCAAACGGCATGCTGCGGCTGCAACATCGGCCTCATCCACAAGCGGGGTCGGGATGAAATACGGTGCCGGAGGGGGATATTTCGTCTCGACGTCTCCTGTCCTGCTGATGCAAAGCGACGCGCGCTCCGTCAGCATGAAAACACCGCGAAACATCGTGGTTGTTGCATAGGGGAGCGTGCCGACAAGACGCAGGCCAGTTCGGTCCGTGTCGATGTCGGCGAGGGTCATGCCCGAATAAAAGTCCGCTATCGACCAGGAGAGATCAATGCGCTCGCCGCTGACCTTCAGATAAAGTGGCGCAACACCTCCATGTCCGGCGCTGAAGGTCACCGTGCCGGAATGGCGGTTGATCGAAATTGTCTGATAGTCCAATGGCCATTGCCCAAAGGCACAGAAATCCTGCGCTCGTTCTATCGGCCAATCCCTGAGTGCCACAAGCTGCCCATTCGCTTCGGCGGAACGCTCGCGGCAGATCAGGATGATTTGATCAGTGGTGTCCCACCGGAAGCTTTCGAGCAAAGGATGGTCTAGGATCTTGATAGAGATGTTGGGGTAGGGCGGCGGGTACATCGGGGGCTCAGCCACGCACTCGAGATGACCTCGGTCAATCGTTCCCTTGAACATGGGTGATCGCTTAGTTGATGAAAATCTAAAGGGGCAGTGACCGCCGCCTTGGCGACGGTCACACGGATGAAACTTAAACGTCCAGTTTGTCCATGTCGCCTGGCTTGCCCCCCTTGATCATGGCAGCAATTTCTGTGGTCGAAGGGGTCGGTCCGACGCGCGGCGCCTTGGCAAACACGCTCAACTCGCTACCGATGAGATTAACGGGCTTGCGGGTAGTTGTCGTTTCCATGTTATGACTCTCCGTTGGTTGCTTTCCTCGCCGTCCCCCTAAAGGGATGCCAATGACGCGAGTGACTGAGGTACACTGACTGTCCCATGCCGTTCTAGGGTGGCATAGGCTGCGGAATCATTAGGCTGCAATCGATCCGGGCGGCTACGTGACTGGCTCTCTGACCTAAGCATTGATTGCGATGTAGCACCGCTTGTGCAAAAGAATTCCAGGCGGGGACTTGTGTGCGCTTATGAGCCGGACTGGCGGCGAATTGGTGACCAAAACTTCCTGAGCCGTAAGGTTCAAACATCGAGCGGAATTTCCTATGCTAGCTAGTTGCCTTCAACGTCTGCGGGGCGGACGAGGGGATGACTTCGAGTGGCACGACTAATTCGTTTTCGAAAATGCTGGGCTCTGAGAGTATGTGTGTTTGCCACCCGTTGGCGCGCAAGGAGTTTATCAGCTTTGGGTGCGTCTCGCCGATAAGCGAGGTGATGCCGGCAACGCGGCAAAACTCCATCAACCCGATCATTAAAACCCGCGATACTCGAACCCCGTCAATCCTTTCGTCACCGCTTGCAACCGCCCACCGCGTCCATTCGAAAACGTCGTGCGACCTTGGCCACTTTTGGCCCCGCATGATTTGCGGGTAGACGCTTGAAAGAAGATGTGGCTGCACCGTAGGAAGGAGCCGAGAATACCCGATCACCGCGTCGTTCTTGAGAACGCTAAAATGAATAGCGCAATCGTGATCAAACTGATCTATTTCCCGTCTGTCACTCTTGCGTAATGCCTGCCATCCACGTCGTTCCACAAATTGCTGGTGTCGAAATCGCCAGATTTTCTCCATGAGCACGGCGTTAGCCCGAGAGTCCCCAATACAAATCTTCATCATCGCTCCCTGCCCCCGGAGATCACTATGCGCGATCTTTCTGTCCTTCAAAATGAGTAGAAATACTCATTTCTGAGTTAGGTCGCGGATGATTAACGTCGTTCGTCGCGCTACCATGGTTTGAAATCAAACAATCCGCGCGGCATGGGAAATGGCGGTAACGGAAAGATCGGCCAAAACGGGCTTAAGAATGCCATCATCCCGTACCGCTAGAGTAAATTTGCAGAGCATCCGGTGTGCGTCAAAGGCGCCTAAGGCTCGATCAAGCCGCCTCTCAGGCAGCTTTTCGTTGATGGGATCACGTTAGAAAACCATCTCGGCCGGTGCTTATCCGCTACCGACCAAATAGGCTTCGACCGCTCTTTCCGTCCCGGGTCTCGGGGGCATGCCTATGGGTTCGTGATGGTCTGTCAGGGAGTATATCTACTCATTTACGTCACCCAGAAATGATTATAGCTGAATTGGTGTCTCCAATAACACTCGCCTCAGTTGGAGCTGGGCCAAGGAGCAGTCCAAACGTTTGGATCGGTCCTGGCGTGAAGACAGAAAATCAGCGGAAAGGGAGAATCAAATGTCCTTGCATGTCAGCTACGTAGACAAGGAAATGACGGATCATGCCCGTGCATCACAGCCGGGAAGCGCGGCGCTTGCCCAAGGAACGCAATATTCGTTGCTGTTGAAGAATCAATCGGCGCAACCTTGGACCTTCTATGTCTATCAAAAGATGCCTCAACCTGTTGCCAATGTTTTCTCCTTGGCATGGTTCTGCTCTCCGTATCAAATTCGGGTTGGCAATCAAATCAAATTCACTTGGGAGCTCGCCTATAATTTCGTCTGGAGCGACACGGGACAACTGATTCCTGGCGTGGACTTTTTTGCCTCCGGGGTGGAGGACTGCAGCCCCAGCGGGAAAAACACCACTACTTTTTCATTAAGTGGTGGACCCGGCCTGACCGTGCCGATCAAGGCGGATCCTGCAGGATCACTGGTCATCAACGATGCTGGCAATGTGCCAAACAACCGGTTCTCCGTGGGCATCGGCATGTCCGGAACAGGAACTTATGTTGTACAAGCGGGCACCAATCTGTTCCACACGTTCACGCCGACTCCGAGCTATTGGATTGCGGCGGGAACGAATGTGTCTATCGGCTCGGTGCTCAGTATCGACACGATCACCCAGACCAGTGAAGCCAAGTTTCCCTCTGCCGTCTTCAATCTCGTAGGCGTGCTCCACGAGGACAATACCTGGGATGTCAACCCGGCTTGATGGCAAGGTGAATTGGCTTCAGCTCCGCCGGTCAGGTCGGAACTGATGCATGGGAGTGCCTCTTGTTGCTGATAAGTGGCACTCCTTCACTCACACATCAATCTTGACCGAGGAACCAAAGATGTTTGCAGGGCCTCCAATCGGTGCGGTGTGTTCGTTTGCGGGGCAAGTTGCCCCTATCTCGAGCTCGGTCAATACAATCTGGAGCAATACATCCTGCGCGAGCTCTGGCGTGGCTGCGGGTACAAATGCGGAAGCTCCTATCTGCTACATCGAAGCCCAGGGATGGATGCTTTGCGACGGACGTTATCTCAGGGCAGCCGCCTATCCAGAACTCTACGCCGTTCTCGGCGGACTCTATGGAGAGCGGAATTCTACGGCCGATCTGGAATTTCGGATTCCAGACTACCGTGGGCTGTTCCTGCGTGGTTTCGATGCCGGTGCCGGTATGGACCCTGACGCGAAACGACGGCTAGATCCAACTGGCAATAATGTTGCGAATGTTGTTGGATCACTCCAATGCGATGCTCTGCAAGTTCATGCGCATCCCTATGAGATAACGACGCCGGCGGGAATTTCGCAACAAGGCAGTGCCGCCGGAACTTCCATTTCAAGCAAATCGACAGGCTCACCGGAAAATCCGGCACGCACAGCTCTTGAGACGCGTCCCAAGAACGTGGCCGTGAACTACCTGATCAAGTTTCGGTAACTTGAAAGGGTCGCAGATCCTTTCATTCGATTCAGAGACATCAGTCCGGAAGCGACATCTTGCCGGCCGGCAAAAGAGGAGAAGCTTAATGACCGCTACTTTGAGAGCTTTCGGATACCTAGCTGCTTTCGCCCTGACCGTCACCTTCGCGCAGGGAGCCGCAGCTGAGGAGCACCAAAAAGGCAAGGTCGCGGCGAAGCCCGTAGAAACTGGCGTTGTGATCCGCGGCGTCACGCTTGCCGGCCCGCTTGGAAATCCGGGAACGTCAACCGGGAAAACATGCGACTTCAGCGGTGAGCCCGTGGATCCATCCGGACGTTTGGAGGGGGCAAGCGTCAACTGCAGACCAAATGGTAACCTGGCGAATACATTGCCTGGGCTACCTGCACGCTTTAACGCGTATTGCATGATAAATGCGCCGGTCAAAAGTGCGCGGCTAATCCAAGCTGCCCGACCAGAAAATGCCAGCCACTGCGATCTGTCGGGGATCACCCCAAAAGACGCGACTGGTCAATTCGGGGGGGCCGTCTGGCGGTAGGTGGTCATTGGACGACTTCTGAGGAAACAAATTCAAAGCACGTCCTCGCAGCCACCCAATGGATCCTGTCTGCTCGACCTACCGAAAACTGTGTTGCGCCTGTCTATCAATTCAGGCGCAAATTTAGCTCTGCATTTCAACGGGGCTACTATCTGATCGTGATGGCTGTCGTGATCCAATAGGCCCGATCTTTGAAGTGCCCGAAAACTCCATATATTTCAGCGAATGATTCTGAGACGAAAGCTTTCGGCAATCATCTGAGGTGTATTAACCACATTGAGCTTTCGCTGGATGTTCAGAATGACATTTTGGATGGTTCGATGGGATCGTCCGAGAATCGTTGCAATCTCTATTGCTGTTTTGCCTGCGGCACACCAATGGATGATTTCGCGCTCTCGCGTTGTGATCATGGGTAAGGCCTGAATTTTTCGACTGGCATCATTCCCAATTTGGGCGCGGAGCAAGCTGTGCGCGTAAGCCGCCATCACATAGAGCGCGCTTCGGTCGCAGGTTGAGAGCTCTACCTTTTCCGCTCCAAAACTGACAATCGATTGAAACCCAGCGGCAGTGTGTAAAGGAACGCTAAAGCCGTCAATCAACTTGAATTCGCGTGCCTCATTCATGACGCGACGGCTCTGCCGATCGAGTTTTTGATCTCGCAGAGCTTCCGACCAAACAAATGCGTGATCACATGTCTTGCTAAGCTGTACAATGGGGTCGGCGTGGACATAGTTGTTTTCACGATAGCGATCAAACCACCCGGCGGACCAATTGCCCAAAACGAAATAGGGATCAATTCGCTCCGGAGGCGAGGGGATTCCGGATATCGCGAAATAACTAAACCCGAAATATTGTGAAATTTTGCCAAGTAAGAGTAACACATCGTCTTTGCTCTTTGCACTGGCTGACTCTGACAGGAAATCGAACACCAGATTCGAGACCGTTGAGGATTCTTCCTTCACGACAACCTCCCGGTTCGGCTCAAGATTAACGTCGTCACATCTAAGCAGTGAGTGCCCAGTTCGGTGGGCGGCTAAACTCTAAAAACCATATTAGATACCCTTGATACATACAACCAAAAAGCGCATCTTTCAGGTCACCAGCTGGAAAATAAACCAGAATATATTTGTAAATATATTTTTGTATATTTTTCCAATTATTGGTGAACTATCAATGCATTACCGTTCTTTTACATAGACTAAACGAATATAATATTAAATATATCCTCTGCGTCCCTTGTCTTGAATCACGTATTTGTAGAGAGTCTGCTTATGAAAGTGACAACGCTGGAATATTCAACAGGCGAAGGGCTGTCGCAGGGAAGAACGTCCGGGGCTATGGTCCAGGAGGTAGGCTCCGGCACAGCAGGGGACAACGCCCCTATGTCCCAAAAAGCGTCGGGTCGACACAAGACCCAACGGACGCGATGCGAAACTTGATCCAGTCGAGCGATCTGGCTCTTCTCATGGAAGCTCATGATGCCCTCTCCGCGGCTATCGCGGGTCGGGCGGGGTTTGCAGACCTTTGGGAGTCCAGCCCAGCACCGGATGTTAGTTTCCGCTCGTTATGGAGTTATATATGTCGCTAATTAAAAGAAAAATCTTCTCCGTGGGCGTCTCGATCCTATTGGCATGCGGCGCGTCGGCGGCCGATCTAGCTGACCACAGCGTTCCGAACGCCCCCTCTTATGACGCACCGCGAACCTTCTCGTGGGCCGGGGCTTACGCCGGTCTTCACGGAGGTGTCGCGGCCTCCAAATTCAACCCGTTCAACAATGATCGCGCCCCAGCGGTGGGCGCTCAGGTAGGTTACAATTTCCAGGCCGGACCAGGCGTTTTCGGCGCAGAACTGGAAGGCTCTTACATGAACAACGAAGTGCGTGTGCCTGGCGGTAAGGTGGAAAGCCGCTTCCGCGGTGCCGCGAAGGCGAAGGCTGGTCTGGGCTTTGACCGCACTTTCGTCTACGGCACCGCGGGCGTCACAACGACCGAGTTCGAGGGCCGCCGCCCCGCATCCGGATCGGACAAGTGGAAATCCGGACCGGATAGCTGGAAACAGGGCTACCTCTTCGGCGGCGGCGTCGAGCACGCGTTTTCGGGCGGCGTGTCGGCAAAGATCGAGTACAACTACGTCATTAACAACGCCGTCCCGACCCCGAGCGCAGGCATCGGCTCGAAGTCCGACCTCAACGATAATGTAATCAAGGCGGGCCTCAACTTTCGCTTCTGACGAACTCGTCTGAAGCCTTGAGCATGGGCACGAATCAAGGCTCGTGCGGACAGTTTTCAGACGAGCTGGCCGCTGACGGCTTTTCCCATGGGCCATGGCATGCGGTCGGTGATTGCGAATTTGGTTGGCAGAAGGTTTTGTGTGATCTGGAACGAAGAGATTGCGAACGGCGGAGAACAGCGAGACAAAATGTTGCAGGCTCCCGTTTGATCGGAATCCCTGGCGCGTTCGTTCCCGTTTTCGAAACGGCAGATGCGAGTTCTCCGCCCGGTTGTTCAAGCTCTTGTGTGAGCGATGCTCAACACCCGGCATGACCTGACGTTTTGCCGCTCCATACGAGCGGAGCTTGTCAGTGATCATGCGCCTCGGCACCATGCCCTGGTTTTTTAGCAGACGCATCAACAAACGACTGGCAGCCTTGGTATTGCGGCGAACCTGCACGATTTCGTCGAGCACATAGGCTATCCTGGATGGCGTAGCTCGGCTGCTCGCAAGACTGTGCGGCAGCAAGCCGTTATCAGCGCGAACGTACCCTTACCGCAGAGCCCGCATCGAACGGGGAAGGTGGTTCAAGCTATTGTGGCCAACGGACGCGATTGCTGCGGCCAAAGGTACTTCAGCGATATGGTGGCGCGGAGGTAGCGCCTTCAAGCTACGATGTTGATAACCGCTATGAATTGACCCGGCGCTGGGTCAATTCTAAGTCGCAATCAACATCGTGTTGCCTGTCCATCTCAATATAACCCAATTAATTAGTGCCTTGAAATTCTTCTAACGAGCCACCGGTTCGGCTCCCTTCAGGACCAGCAGATCAGATCTCAAATGTCAGATCGAGGGAACGGAGGCATCTAAGGGGAAATCGTCCGCTTAGACTTTTGGCGGTGGTTCGAATTCCTATAAGACGATTATCTTCAGCACACCGGTTGGTGGCCAATGGCGCGCCGAAGTCACGCCACATAGAGGCTCCGCGCACGGGCTGCTTAGTTATTATTTCGGCCGGCATGCTCGATTTCAGGATCAGAATTCCACAACTGGAAGGAATATTAGCATCCTGTCGTTATCATTAGTATATTAAATATATAGACTATGACAACAAATGAGGTTTTGCGAAATGAAAATTCTGGGTCTATCGGGCAATGTCAAGCAGCCGTCGCGAACTGCCTCTGTTGTGGAGGCCGTCGTCGTTGCAGCGGCATCGAAGCTGGGCCTCGAAAGCCGAACCATAGAGCTGTTTGACGCTGCTCCGATTCTATTCAGGGCGCTTCGATCCGACCAGCTGGATGCCGCGGGGCGTGCGATTATCGACGCCGTCGAGGCGGCTGATGTCCTGGTTGTCGGGTCGCCGGTCTACCGGGCATCGTATACGGGCGCCCTCAAGCATCTTTTCGATCTTGTTGACTACCGCGCGCTGACCGGCAAGCGGGTCATTCTAGCTGCCACAGGCGGCACACCGCTGCACGGTTTGATGACTGAACATCAGTTGCGCCCGCTGTTCGGCTTCTTCAACGCCCTGACGCTGCCGACTTCGATCTACGCCACCGAATCCGATTTCGTGGATTATGAGATCACCAGCCCTGTGCTTCGCGAGCGTATTGAGCGCGCCGTTTCGGAACTCGCGCAGGTGCTGCCCGTCGCCGATCACACTGCCGCCGCCCGCGCTCGTGGAAACCGTCCAGCGCTCGTCGCCGCGTCAGCCTAGCCATTTTAAGGGAGAGTACCATGTCCTATGCCAGTAGAGAGCCGGTCAAATTTGCATACTGGGTGCCCAATGTTTCGGGCGGCCTCGTCATTTCCAACATCGAGCAACGCACCAGCTGGACGATCGAGTACAACAGAAAGCTGGCGCAAATCGCCGAGGCGAGCGGCTTCGATTACGCACTGAGCCAGATTCGCTTCACCGCCGGTTACGGCGCCGAGTTCCAGCATGAATCAGTCTCCTTTAGCCATGCACTGCTGGAATCCACGACGACACTAAAGGTGATCGCAGCCATTCTGCCGGGACCGTGGAACCCAACACTGGCGGCCAAGCAGATTGCCACGATCAATCACCTCACCAATGGCCGTGTCGCCGTCAATGTCGTGAGTGGCTGGTTCCGCGGCGAGTTCCACGCGATCGGCGAGCACTGGTTAGATCATGACGAGCGCTACCGCCGCTCGGAGGAATTCATCCGCGCGCTACGTGGTATCTGGACCGAGGATAATTTCACGTTCCACGGCGATTTCTATCGCTTCAACAATTATTCGCTGAAGCCCAAGCCGATCGATCCGCAGCCGGAAATCTTCCAGGGGGGCTCCTCGCGCGCCGCGCGCGACATGGCATCGCGCGTTTCCGACTGGTACTTCACCAATGGCAACACGCCAGAGGAAATCGGCAAGCAGGTCGCTGACATTCAGGGCAAGGCCAAGGGCAACGGTCATTCCGTCCGCGTTGGCGTCAACGCTTTCGCCATCGTCCGCGAGACCGAGGAAGAGGCAAGGTCCGTCCTTGCCGAAATCATCGAGAAGGCCAATCCGGACGCGGTCAATGCCTTTGGCCACGAGGTCAAGAATGCCGGAAAGGCGTCGCCTGAAGGCGAGGGCAACTGGGCGAAATCCTCCTTCGAAGATCTGGTCCAATATAATGACGGCTTCCGCTCCAACCTGATCGGTACGCCGGAGCAGGTGGCGCGGCGTGTGGTCGATCTAAAGCGTGCCGGGGCCGATCTCATCCTGCTCGGCTTCCTGCATTTCCAGGAAGAGGTCGAGTATTTCGGCAAACACGTGATCCCGCTGGTGCGGGCGATCGAAGAGGCCGAAGCTTCGAGCGCAATTGCTGCGGAATAAGTCATCATGAGACAGGCGGCCGGTTTTCGGCCGCCACGGGGAATAACGGAGCCGCAGATGGCGACACCTGCGGGCGGGATATTGCGCAAAAAGCTATCGACTGGGCGTAATGGAAAACGGGGGCATGCGCACGATGACATTGGCTTTTGGATCGCTGGGTTCCGCGCCTTTTCCGCCGGAAATACAGGAGCACTTGGCTGGACTTGACGGTCAGCTGCGCCAGGACGGCGAGCGGCAAGCGACCACAAGTGAGACAATTCTAGATCTTGTCGGGGTGACCTTGTCGTTCGGCGGTGTCGTCGCCCTGACGGACATCGATCTGTCAGCGCGTCGGGGAGAAATCCTCGCCATTATCGGGCCGAACGGCGCGGGCAAGAGCTCAATCATCAACGTGATCAGCGGCGTGTACCGATCGGATCGCGGTCATGTGCGGCTCTCCGGGCGCCTCTACACCCAGGTCCCGACACAGAAGCTCGCCCGTTTGGGTATTGCCCGCACGTTTCAAAATCTGGCCTTGTTCAAGGGCTTGAGCGTTCTCGACAATGTCGTCATTGGTCGGGCGCACACGACGCGGTCGAGCTTCATCGAACAGATCGTCGGCCTCGGTCGTGCCCGCACGGAACAGACGGATGCCCGCAGTCGGGCCTTGAACGTGCTCGAGTTCCTCCACCTCTCGCATTTCGGCGATCGTCTGGCCGGTACACTGCCTTATGGTTTGCAAAAGCGGGTGGAATTGGCGCGCGCGCTGGTGGCCGAGCCCGACATCCTGCTGCTCGATGAGCCGATGGCCGGCATGACGGCGACGGAAAAGAACGAGATGGCCGGTTTCGTGCGCGCCGCCCGTGACAGGTTCGGTACCACCGTCGTGCTGATCGAGCACGATATCGGGGTCGTCATGGACCTCTCCGACCGCGTCGCCGTGCTCGACTACGGCCGCAAGATCGCCGATGGAACGCCCCACGAGGTCCAGCGCGACCAGCGCGTGATCGATGCCTATCTCGGTGTCGCCCCTGAGAACGAAAACGGGGAGGGCATCTAATGGCTGATTTCGACTGGCTGTTCTTCACCGAGGTCCTCGTCGGCGGCCTTCTGTCCGGCGTCATGTATTCGCTGGTCGCGATCGGCTTCGTGCTGATCTACAAGACATCCGGCGTTCTTAATTTTGCGCAAGGGGCGATGCTTCTGTTCGCGGCGTTGACCTTCGTCAGCCTGACAGAACGGGGCATTTCCTTCCCGCTGGCATTCACTATTACCTTCGCGATCATGGTCGTTATCGGAATAGCCGTCGAGCGCACGGTGTTAAGGCCGCTGACCAACAAGCCGCCGATCACGCTCTTCATGGCGACGCTTGGCCTCTCCTACATCATCGAGGGGGCGGCGCAGTTGATCTGGGGCACGCAGGTGCACGGCCTTAACCTCGGTATCGAGGACGTGCCGTTCGACGTCGGTGGTGTCTACATCAGTCAGTTCGACATCTTCGCAGCCGTCGTTGCCGCCTCCATGGTGCTGCTGCTTTCTCTCTTCTTCCGTTACACCCGCATCGGGCTTGGTTTTCGCGCCGTCGCCGACGACCAGTTCGCGGCGCTCACCGTCGGATTGAGGCTCCCCTGGATCTGGGCGACGGTGTGGGCGGCTGCAGGCCTAGTGGCGCTGGTCGCCGGCCTGTTGTGGGGAGCCCGCGTCGGAGTGCAATTCTCCCTGTCGCTGATCGTCCTGAAGGCTCTGCCTGTTCTTGTGCTCGGCGGCTTTGACTCGATCCTCGGTGCGATCGTCGGCGGACTGTTGATCGGTGCGTCCGAGAAGCTGGCCGAGGTCTATATTGGTGAATATTTTGGCGGCGGTATCGAGGGCTGGTTTGCCTATGTCATCGCGCTCGCCTTCCTCCTCGTGCGACCTTCCGGCCTGTTTGGCCAGAAGCTCGTGGAAAGGGTCTGACCGATGTCCACGATCACTCATGATCTTCCGGCATACAGTTTCCCCGCCCGCTGGGCGACGCCACTGGCCTCGCTTGCCATTGCCTATGTCGTTGTGCCGCTTCTCGGGTCCGACTATCTGTTCGAGGCTATCCTGCTGCCGTTCCTGGCGCTCAGCCTCGCCGGCCTCGGTCTCAATGTCCTGACGGGTTATGCGGGGCAGGTGTCGCTTGGAAGTGCTGCCTTCATGGCGGTTGGCGCCTTCGCCGCGTTCAATTTCAACCTTCGCGTCGACGGTCTGCCTTTGATCGTCAGCATGGTTCTTGCGGGTTTAGCAGCCGCCGGTATCGGCCTGGTGTTCGGCCTCCCAAGCCTGCGCCTCAAGGGCTTTTACCTTGCGGTTTCGACCCTCGCCGCGCAGTTTTTCGTACAGTGGGCGCTGACCAAATTCAGCTGGTTCTCCAACGATTCCGCATCCGGCGTGATCGATGCGCCGCAGCTTTCGGTCTCCGGCCTTGTCTTCGATGGCCCGGTCGGACGATATTATTTAGCGCTGACGGTGGTCACCGTCCTCACGGTGCTGACCTATCGATTGATGAATTCGCAGACCGGCCGCAATTTCATTGCCGTGCGCGACAACGAGACAGCGGCGCGGATCATTGGCGTGCCGGTGCTGAAGACCAAGCTTCTGGCCTTCGCGGTCTCCTCCTTCATCATCGGAATTGCCGGCGTCCTGTGGGCCTTCGCCTATCTCCGCACGGTCGAGCCTGCCGGCTTCAATCTCGACCGCTCATTCCAGATCCTGTTCATCGTCATCATCGGTGGGCTTGCCTCGATCCGGGGGGCCTTTTTTGGAGCGGCGTTGATCGTTGTTTTTCCACTAGTCCTGTCGCGGCTTGGTTCGTTCCTGCTCGGCGACATCTTCAATTCGGGCGTGCTCGATATGAGCCAGCGCATCGTGCTCGGCGCACTCATCATTCTCTTTCTGATCCTCGAACCGGATGGGCTTGTCGCGCTTTGGGACCGGGTTCGAAAACGCATCGGCGCCGCGATCGTGCGGTCCTGATCGAAACGGAGCCTTCAAAGCTCTGAAATACCAACAGCCTTCATCAGATCAACCCGAACCGGCGCCTTGCCCGGTCGATACCCGGAGTATGTCCAAAAATGACGATCCTTGCCAAATTCAAGATCGTGGCTCTTGCCGCCAGCCTCGCCATTACGGTGGCGCTGCCGATGGCCCACGCGGATGAACAATACTTCCCGCTCCAGAGCTATCGCGTCGGCCCCTATGCTGCCGGCGGCACCGGCTTCTTCGGTGGCTTCATTGATTATCTGAATCTGATCAACACGCGCGACGGCGGCGTCAACGGCGTCAAGTTGACATGGTCGGAAGCTGAAACGCAGTATGAGGTCGAGCGTGGCGTCGAAGCGTACGAGCGCCTCAAGAGCAACCCGAGCGTGGCTGCCTGGAACCCGCTCTCCGTCGGCATTGCCTATGCGATGATCGATCGCATCACCGCAGACAAGGTGCCGCTGATCACCATCAACCATGGTCGCACCGATTCGACCGACGGCCGCGTTTTCCCTTACGTCTTTCCGCTGCTTCTCAATCCCTACAGCGAAACGTCCGGCATCGTGAACTATATCGCGGGAAAGGAGGGTGGACTCGAAAGCTTGAAAGGCAAGAAGATCGTCGTTCTCTATCACGGCTCGCCCTATGGCAAGGAAACCATTCCGATCTATGAACTGCTGGCGAAGAAATACGGTTTCGAACTGCAGCAGATCGAGGTGCCGCATCCCGGCAACGAACAGCAGTCGCAGTGGCTCACGATCCGGCGCGCCAAGCCGGACTACGTCGTCCTGCGCGGGTGGGGCGTGATGAACCCGGTCGCGCTGAAGACCGCAGCGAAGGTCGGCTTCCCGGCAGACCACATTATCGGCAATGTCTGGTCCAATTCAGAAGAAGACGTCATCCCCGCTGGCGATGCCGCCAAGGGCTATACGGCGATCACCACCCAGGCATCGGGCGCCGCATATCCGGTCGTCCAGGAAATCGTCAAAACAATCTACGACGCCGGCAAGGGCAACCTCGAAGATAAGAACCGCATTGGCTCGGTCTATCACAATCTCGGTATCGTCAACGGCATCCTCAATGTCGAAGCGATCCGTATCGCCCAGGAGAAGTTCGGCAAGCGGACGCTGACCGGCGACGAGGTCCGCTGGGGGTTTGAACACCTGCAGCTCGATCCGGCGCGTGTCGAGGCGCTCGGCGCCAAGGGCCTGTTCCACTCAATCAATGTCACCTGGGACAACCACGAGGGCAACGGCTACGTGACGTTCCAGCAGTGGAATGGGAAGAACTGGAACGTCGTCTCTGACTGGATCGCGCCGGACTGGGCATTGCTACGTCCGATCATCGAAAAGTCGTCGGAGGCTTACGCTGCGGAAAAGGGCATCAAGCTTCGTACGGCGGCAGACGCCGAAACAGCGACCAACTGATCCATTGAAGCCGCGCGCGGCGGGCGCGGCTTCAAGCAAAGGCGTGGGAATGGCTGTTGTTCCCTCTCAACCCAGCCTCGCGCCTTCTCCTTTTTCAATTGCAGCTCTCAGGCATGGACAGGAACACGATCATGGGTCACGACACTGCTCTGCTTGCCGTCGATGGTCTGAAGGCAACGTACAATCATGCCATCACGGCCCTCGATGGCGTCGACATCCATCTGGCACGCGGTGAAATCCTGGCACTCCTCGGCGCCAACGGCGCCGGCAAGACGACAACGCTCAAGGCGCTGTCCAACCTGCTTCCAGCCGAACGTGGGCAGGTCGTTTCAGGCAGTATCCGGTTTGACGGGCTCGATGTCCTACGCACAAGCCCCGGCACCTTGGTACGCGCTGGTCTCGTGCAGGTACTTGAAGGTCGCCATTGCTTTCGCAATCTGACGGTCGAGGAGAACCTTATCTCTGGTGGGTTGGGCCGGGGCAGCACACGCGCTGAAATTGCTGGAGATATCGAGAAAGTCTACGCGCATTTTCCCAGGTTAAGGGAAAAGCGCCGCGCGTTCTCCGGCCTGACCTCGGGCGGCGAGCAACAGATGACGGCGATCGGCCGGGCACTGATGTCGCGGCCACGTTTGCTGGTGCTTGACGAGCCATCCATGGGATTGGCGCCGATCGTCGTCCAGGACATTTTCCGTATACTTCGCCACCTCAATCGAGAAGAGGGCCTTTCCATCCTTGTGGCGGAGCAGAACTCTGCCGTCGCTCTGAAATATGCCGATCGCGCCATCATTCTCGAAAACGGCGTTGCCGTCCTCACTGGCAATGCGAACGATCTGCGGGCGCGCGACGACATCAAGTCCTTCTACCTCGGCCAAAAGGCCGTGGCTCCCTCCATCCCGGCTGTTGTCAGCTAATCCAATCCAAGAGGAGAATCCACTATGACCCTTCCCACCATAAATGCCGAAAATGCCGCAAAGGCCGTGCCACCTGTTCTGCGCCCGTCGCAGCCAGCCCACATCATCAAGACTGACGCCGAAGCGATTGCCATCGCCAAGACACTTGCGGCAGAGTTCGTCAAGGAATCGGCAGCGCGCGACCGCGACCGCATCTGGCCGGTCAAGGAACTGGACGCGTTTTCGCAGAGCGGGCTTTGGTCTATCAACGTGCCGAAGGCCTTCGGCGGTCCCGAAGTCTCTTATGCGACGGTTGCGAAGGTCATCGAGATCATCTCGGCGGCCGATTCATCGATCGGACAGATTGCGCAGAACCATCTTGGCGTCGTGGCAGCGATCCGCACGGTTTCGGGCCCAGCCCAGCAAAAACTGTTATTCGCGGAAGTGCTGAAAGGAACGCGCTTCGGCAATGCCTTCTCCGAATTCGGATCCAAGCGCGCGGTGGATTTCGAGACCAAGTTCGTCGATGCCGGCGATCATGTCGTCGTCAACGGCCAGAAATTCTACTCGTCAGGGGCACTGCTCGCGCATCTGGTGCCGATCGTGGCGCTGGATGACGAGGGCAAGGCCTGGTACGCCATTGCCGAGCGCGGTGCGCCTGGTCTTACCGTCATCGACGACTGGTCCTCCTTCGGCCAGCGTACCACGCTGTCGGGCACGGTCCTGCTTGACAATGTCAAAGTGCCGAAGACGCATCTCGTGCCCGGCTATAAGGGCTATGAAGTGCCGACCGCCGACGGAGCGATCTTCCAGATTATCCAAGTGGCTGTCGATACCGGCATCGCACAGGCCGCGATTGACGAGACCGTGAGCTTTGTGCGCACCAAGAGCCGCGCCTGGGTGGATTCCGGCGTCGACAACGCCTGGGACGATCCCTACACAATCCAGGCGATCGGGGACTTGACGTTAAGACTGCATGCGGCACAGGCGCTGCTTGAAAAGGCAGGTTATGCCATTGACCGGGCGATCATCGATCCGAACGCGGGAACCGTTGCGGAAGCCCAGATCGTTACCGCCGAAGCGAAGATCCTCTCCACTGAAATCGCGATTGCGGCTACCAACAAGTTGTTCGAACTGGCAGGAACGCGCTCGACCCTTGCAGAGCACGGGCTTGATCGCCACTGGCGCAACGCCCGCACCCATACTCTGCACGACCCGGTCCGCTGGAAGTACGCCATTTTGGGTAAGTATTTCCTGAATGGTGAGAAGCCACCGCTCCATGCCTGGAGCTGAGGTTTTCGATCTGTAAAGCACCTTGAGATCAGGTGCTGTGCAGATTACGTCTGCAGCTTATACGAGGGAGGAAGCTTTCGCCTTCGTCAACGAGGTGTCGCGGACATTGTTGCCGGTGCTTGGCCGCCGATTGTCATCTCGCCAAGCCTTTTTTTCATATTCTGCCGGCCCCGCGAAGGGCGCACAGTGCCGCCGAGATAGACATTTTGGCATCCGTCATTCAAATCGCTCCCATCAAAACAATGGATTTCACTAATTCGCTCTTAGAAAACATAAGGGCTGCTGGCGGCGCAGGCTGCCTCATAAGGAGTATATGCGATGATGTTCAAAGGCACTGATAACAGCCCCTTTATTTACGGATCCGATGACAAGGACATAATCGATGGAAGCAATTTCAATGACTGGATTAAAGCCGGCGGCGGCGATGATCTGATTCGGGCTCATGACGGCCACGACAGGATCGAGGCCGGTCGGGGCCATGACATTGTCCGAGCCGGTGATGGCTCCGACACAATCTTTGGTGATTTTGATGACGACCTGTTGTTTAGCGACACCACCTACGCGCCCCGCGTAATACCGCATAGCGGCGAGAGCGACGACCGGCTCGACGGCGGCCCCGGGAGGGATACCCTTGTGGCTGGTGACGGCGCAGATCTTTTGCATGGCGGCAAAGACGGTGACGCCTTCGTGTTTCGGTTCCACGACCCTATGGTTGGCACAACGCACTGCTATACGACCGTGATGGATTTCGAGCCGAAGCAAGACCGTTTTGTCCTGGACGCCGGTGACTTTGGTAAAGGGGATCTGTTTGGCGCAAATTTCGTCAACCATTCGAAGGGTTTCCCAGGCGAATTTGTGGACACTTTCTACAATGGCGAGGCCGCGAACGCGCACGGTGAGCACGTTGTGGTAATCACTGATCGAGGGTTCACGTCTAGCTCTGCCGCCGCGACCGCTATTCACGGCGAAGCCCGCGGTGACATCATTGTCTACCATGATGAAAAAACTCTCGGTCAGGAAGGCAAAACTCACGGTGCGACACTAGCCTATGTCGATTCTGCGAACCACGCGCATGCCTTCGCTCATGTCGACAATCTGCACGACATGTCGGATCTTACCTCGCTTACGGCGGAAAATTTCGGCTTCATTTAATTCGAAGATCCGAGGAGCGTTCCACCCTTGGGGCGCTTCTCTTTTCTAACGTGGCGCGGTACCTAAAATAGAAACGACATAGTTTTTGATCGAATGCACCGGCACGTGAACAAGGTCCAATGGCCGGTCGCGTGCTGTCCAATGTCGGCGTTGTTCAACCGCAAAGACGTGACCCTGGTCGAGAGGATCGTGAGATGCTGGCGGAGTTGGCCCTGCTGCTGAAGACCGGCGTGGTATCAGGAGCGACGCCGGCGTAGCGTCCGTCTTCTGTACAGGCCCGCGAAGCAATTCCATCTTAGTGAAAGTCCGCGTTGAGGGCCTTAGCAGGATTATTTCCCGTTTGATGGCTGCGCATGGCGAGGGGCCCACGCGGTCACATCCTCTCGGTGGCGGTGCGTCTTCCGTCGAGGAAGGTTGGCATTGCCGTTACCAGTACTGTCGTCAACATACTGGCGTTGGCAACAGGCTTCGGTGATCTGCTCGGCCGGAAATGAGCAACCGCCGTTACTTCAACAATCATTTACGTTGAACGAGCCTAGTCATCTCGCTGACAACGCTTTCCAAGATGTTGCGCATCATGCAGTCTGCCGCTTTGCTTGCGGCGCAAGTCTAATCAACCTGCCGAAAGCAATAGGCGTTCGCAAGGCACGATCGTAAGGGAAAACAGACGCTTAATGCAAAACAGCGCGTAGGTCCATGGCGATGCTATCCGTAGACCAGGCAACTGGCGCGGGCTGGCGTCAAATCCCTTTAGGCCTGTCGTTCGGGTCAAACTGAATGATCGTGATCCAATTGGCAGTGAGTGCCGGTCGGTTCTCGTTCTCGATCTCGACCGTCACCTCGTAGGTGGTCACCAGCATGCTTGCGCCGCGAAATTGACATTCAGAGAGAACGAAGCGACCGCGCACACGACTGCCGGTCTTGACCGGTGACATGAAACGCACCCGGTCTAAGCCGTAGTTAAGGCCCATGGTCTGCTCGCGGATCCTTGGCATGCCGCTGAAGTTCATCGCCGACAGAAGCGAGAGTGTTAAGAAGCCATGAGCGATCGTGCCACCAAACGGGCTTTCGACTGCCGCGCGTTCCGGGTGCACGTGGATGAATTGATGATCGTGTGTCGCGTCGGCAAAGAGATCGATTGTAGTTTGATCAACGGTGATCCATTCGGATTTGCCGAGTTCCTGGCCAATTCGCGACGGCACGTCGGCGAGCGAAAGTTCGTGCATTCGACCTCACTTATTTGATGACTGATCAAGTCGTGGATTTTCTCGGAGCGAGTTGCGATTTAACCAATCGTCACAATCATTCGACTGTGACTGACTTAGCTAGATTCCGCGGCTGGTCCACATCTGCCCCCATGACCACCGCCGTGTGATACGCAAGAAGCTGTAGCGGCAGAGAAAAGATCATCGGCGCGATAATCTCCTCGACATTGGGTAATACGATAGTGTGCATGGTGGGGAGTTTCGACATCGAAGCTCCCGTCTCGTCGGTGATCAGAATGATGCGGCCGCCGCGGGCGGCCACTTCCTGCATATTGGAGACAGTCTTATCGAAGAACCGATCATGTGGCGCGATGACGATGACTGGCATATTTTCATCGATCAGGGCGATCGGACCGTGTTTTAATTCTCCTGCTGCATAACCTTCAGCATGGATATAGGAGACCTCCTTGAGCTTCAGCGCACCTTCCATGGCTAATGGGAAACTCGTGCCGCGGCCGAGATAAATCACGTCGCGGTAATGCGACAATTCCCGTGACAAGAGCTCGATCTTCGGCTTGATGTGGTTCAGCACCTGTCGCATAACGCCCGGCAACGTCGCCAAACTTTGGACGAGCACTTGTTCCTCGTCGTCCGTGATTGTGCCCCGCGCCTTGCCCGCGCCGATGGCTAGCGCAGCGAGAACAGCAAGCTGGCATGTGAATGCCTTGGTAGAAGCAACGCCGATCTCTGGCCCGGCGAGGATCGGAAAGATGGCATCTGCTTCGCGGGCAATAGTTGATTCTGGGGTATTGACGACAGCACCAATTCTCAGACCTTGTGCTTTGCAATACCGGAGCGATGCAAGCGTGTCAGCCGTCTCACCAGATTGAGAGATGAAGAGCGCTGCCGACCGTGGCGACAATGGGATTTCTCGATAGCGGAATTCGGAGGCGACATCAATTTCTACCGTCAAGCGTGCGTAGCGCTCGAACCAATATTTTCCAATCAGTCCCGCAAGGTATGCGGTGCCGCAGGCAGAAATTGCGAGGCTCTCAACCCTGGCAAAACCGATGTCGGTTGAAATGGCTTTGACATGATTTTCGTTCACATTGATGTAGTGACCAAGAGCACCGGCGAGGACCTCGGGTTGCTCGTAGATTTCCTTCTCCATAAAGTGCCGGTGATTGCCCTTGCAGACCAGGTCGGCGGTAGCAATCGATCTGTGCCGCGGGCGCGTAACGACTTTGCCTTCGATATCGAAAACCTGGACACTCGTTTTGCCTACAACAGCCCAATCGCCATCGTTCAGATATGTGATGTCATTGGTGAACGGAGCAAGAGCGATCGCGTCGGAGCCTAGAAACATCTCACCATCGCCGTGGCCTATCACTAACGGTGGTCCATTGCGCGCCACCATAATGGTGGCGGGATCATCCTCAAACAGGATGGCAAGAGCGAAGGCGCCCTTGACGCACTTCAACATGGCATGCATTGCCTCAAGGCATCCCATGCCATCCCGACGGAATTTTGTCAGGAGATGTGCAATCACCTCGGTGTCCGTGTCGGTCGTAAACTTGACCCCTACTTCCGCCAATCCGTCCTTCAGCTCGGAAAAATTTTCGATGATGCCGTTATGAACAACGGCTACACCATCGGCAAAGTGCGGGTGAGCGTTGCATTCTGTCGGTGCGCCATGGGTCGCCCATCGTGTGTGCGCAATGCCGACGGTGCCGCTCAGGGGCTCTTTTTTCAATCTCGTTTTAAGGTTCACGAGCTTGCCTTCTGCACGGCGTCGGTGCAATTCTCCCTCGAAGATCGTAGCAACGCCGGCTGAATCATAGCCGCGATATTCCAGCCGCTCCAAGGCTTCGATCAGCCGCTCCGACACGGGCTTATGTCCCACTATGCCAACAATCCCACACATGCTCGTCACCCATGTCCCAATAGCCCCCGACCGGTAATCAGGAAGGCGGACGCCGCTCGGTGCGTGTCCTCCAGCGCGTGCTAATAAATCTAAACAGATTAGTAAAATTGATTGTTGCGATAGCTATCATCCACGTCATGGATGCGGCGTACTCATAGGTTCGATAAACGCTGCACGCAGCGAATGATGCCTTCTGCAAAGTGTCGACAGATAGGCTACGCCCTGATGATGGGCGTAGCCTCTGACAAAGATGTTCCAGTCAACAGGGATTGGGATTTGCCGACGACATGCCGCGCGCGCATGTCCATTCGACACGACGAATTGTCTTTCATCGTGCCCACGGACTGAAAAAACAATTCGTTTTTCTACAGGTGAAGCGGTCTGCGTCTACGGGTTGACCCTAAGTCGTAATTGCCCCTTTGCCTGCAAACGTGATCACGAACCGGTCAGCTCGACTGCCCAGCCGCATTTGCAAAGAGATTTACGTCGGAGTGAAAGTGCCGACAGTTGGAACCGCAAGGGCCATGGCGGCCCAGAAGTTCCATTCGCACAAGCAAAGAAACTACCCCTTACGGCCGGATTTACCCCAACGCCTGCTTTTATGATTGCGTCGGGCGTCCACCAGGCTTGACACGAGCTGGATTTCCCATGGCCGTGCTTCCTGCAGGAACATCTCGCGTCACCACACTACCAGCGCCAATGACAGCGTGATCGCCAATCGTCACCCCCGGGAGAATGATTGCTCCACCGCCAATCCAGGCGTGCCTGCCAATGCTGACAGGTCGTCCCAACTGCAGTCCAGCCTGGCGCTGCTCTGGATCATGTGGATGGTCCGCGGTATAAATCTGCACAGCGGGGCCTATTGCGGTTCCGTCACCGATAGTCACCGCTGCCACGTCAAGAATGACGCAGTTGTAGTTGATGTAAACCCAAGCTCCGATCCGGATGTTAAACCCGTAATCACAGTGGAACGGCGGACGAATAACAGCTCCAAGCCCGACCGCGCCCAATCGTTCTAAAAGGAGCGCATTCCACCGCTCGGCGGTGTCGCCCAGCGTGTCATTGTACCGCTTCAGCCAAGCCCCGGTGAGGAGCAGCTCGGCTTGGATCTCGGGGTCCGCTGCGTTGTACATTTCGCCTGCCAGCATTTTTTCTTTTTGGCTGCGTGTCATCGTCTCTTCTCAGATCTTGTTCGTGGGATGACGGTACTTGAGTGCGCCTACTTCGCGATCAAGCTAGCTAGCACCTGGCACGATGGCGGGCGCAGGCGGAGGTGGAATTGATAGTAACACTCCTTGTTCGTGGCAGAAAAGGATGAGGCATCAACTTTAGTCGACCGGCGAGCCGAGTGAGAGCTCCGGCGACGAAAATAGTCAGGCACCAGCTCCCCGCGACGCGTGGTGAAAGCGGAGTAACGTGGCTGCGCGGAGGAACATCTTTCAGACGCGAGAGTATCTGGGGAATTGCAGCGAAACCTTGCTGACGGGAATCGGCGGCGCCTGCTTCAGGCATTTGAAGTGGCCCTACAAGGGGTCAATCGTGACGATCCCACTTCATTGCACCTGCTTGAACGCAAGGACAGCATTCATGCCGCCCATCGCGAAGGCGTTGCTCATGGCCACGCGCACCCTACGCTCCCGGAGCACATTTGGCGTAATGTCCAGGTCACAATCGGGATCCGGCTCGCGATAGTTGGCGGTCGGCGGCACGACATCTTCTTGGATCGCCATCACGCAAGCAATCATTTCTAGCGCACTTGCTGCCCCGAGGCAGTGCGCGTGAGTGGATTTGGTAGAAGAGATGGACATCGATCGAGCATGGTCACCAAAGACGCGCTTGATCGCCGTCGTTTCGATCTGATCGTTGGCCTTGGTGCCTGTGCCATGGGCGTTGAGGTAGTCTACATCCTCGGCATTTAAACCCGCATCAACAAGGCAGGCGCGCATCGCCGCCTCCGGCCCATGCACAGCTGGTGCAGCGATGTGGTAGGCATCGGCGGAAAGGCCGATGCCGGCGACCTCGGCAAGCATCGTTGCACCGCGGGCGGCGGCATGCTCATAGCTTTCCAGCACGGCCATGCCCGCACCCTCGCCCAAAACCAGTCCTTTCCTGTCGGCGGAGAATGGCCGGCAAGTATCTGGAGCGAGTACGCGCATTGCTTCCCATGCCTTAAGCACGATCCACACGAGTGGCGCGTCGCTTCCTCCAGCTAGCATAACGTCCGCCCTACCGAGCTTGATCTGATCTACCGCTGAAGCGATCGCATGGTTGGCCGAGGCGCAGGCAGAGGTGGCACCGAAGACTGGCCCCCGCAGCCCGAGGTTCATGCTTACCTGACAGGCAGCCGCGCTAGGCATTGCCTTTACCCCAGTGAATAGCTCAGTGCGGGTCGCGCCGCCCAATAGGAGGGTGCGGTAGGCCTTCTCGGTAGCGTCCCAGCCGCCAAAGCCAACGCCCACTGTCGCGCCGAAACGGTGGGCATTTCCTTCATTGCACGAAAGGCCGGCCTGTAGCATGGCTTCTTTAGCTGCAAGCACGGCAAGCAGGCTGAAGCGGTCCATGGAGATGAGCTGTTTGCGATCAATGTCGTGTTGAGGCAGCACCTTGATCTCGGTCCCGATCATCCCCTTCAGCTCATGAATCTCTGAGTTTGAGATCGGGCCGATGGCGGAGCGGCCTTCGCGCATCTCCGTCCAGATAGAGGAAGCATCGGTGCCTAGTCCGCACAGTCCGCCCAATCCGGTGATAACGACGCGCCTGTCCATTCAGACCTCCTTGGTGAGCAAGCCACGGACGGCTTCCACCACGTCGCCGATATTGTTGAGGTTCGACCAGGCATCGGCCGTATTCATCTCGATCTTAATGCCGTAGATTTGCTCCAGATCCCAAAGGACATCGGCCAAACCCAGCGAATCGATGCCAAGCGAAGTCAACTCAGTGTCAGTCGTTATTTCGCCGAGCGCTACGGTCGTTCTCTCGGCGTTTTCCGCTTTGACGAGCTTATTGATCGCACTGATAATTTCCAGTGTGAGTTGATCAGCCATTTGTATTCCTTTCCATCATGCCTAATTTCGACAAGCCGACGGCCTTGCGAGAAGGCTCGATCTAATTGCTGCTAACATCGGAAGATGTTCCGGCTCGTCTGCGAAGTGACGACAGAAAACGATAAACTTACCGGAACGTCACCGCGCGGTTGCCCTGCTATGGATCATGTGGAATGATTGGTAAAATTGATTGTGTGGATCAAAAGCATCCACGCTATGGATTGTGGCTCGGGCATTGCCGCAGCTGAATTCATGCGCCGGCGCAGTTGCAAACCCTCCAGGAAAAGCGTGATTACGCCGTTCGAAAGAATTGAGCTTTGGCCGCTTTCCCGGGCCGGCGCGTTGTCAGTGCGGCGCAGGAAGCATGTGCGGGAGGTCGGTGAAGTCGCCGCGACGTGATGCTGGTTTTCAGCAATGAGCCGAACATAATTGACAGGAATAGAGTTCTGATCACTTTTGCATTAAGCCAGGGAAAGCAAACAAATGGCACCTTTTCAGGTAGAAACGATGGCTCTCGGCACAATGGCTTCGATCGCTAGATGAGCTGAGGCAGCGGGGCCCGCCTGTAACGTGATGCCTCGTTTGCGGACCGAATGCATAGGTTCCAATGATCAGCGCCCGTCTAACTACTGCGGCTGTGAAATGACCCCGGGGGGTCGCTTAAGACGTACAACTTTCGGTCTCGGATTCCATGCGCGAAGCCTCTTGGATCATAATCTCGCGCATCCATACGTTTCCAGGATCAGAGTTGTGAAGAGCCGGCCATTGGACAGCCTCAGTGAACGAAAGAAGTGGCAAAGGATGCTCAATAATCCGCAGGGGGATAGTTTGTTCGTAATGTTTGACCAGCCGCAGGGGGATGGTTGCTATTCGATTAGTGCCTGACAGCAACGGCGGGATCAAGTTAAACCCCGGGACGACGAGTTCAATACGCCTCTTGAGGCCGTGCTGCAGCAATAACCATTGCTCAACGGAAGGCTTAAGACCACGTCCGAACTTAGCCGCAACATGTCCCATGGACATATATTGCTCCAGGGAGAGCTTCCCTTGCAACTGCTCGTTCGTGGAGCAGCCGACGCACACCAGTCTCTCTTCGAAAAGCCTTGCCTTCGGATGGGCGCCAGACATGAATAGATCGGGTAGGATCAGAAAATCAACATCCCCGCGGCGGAGAAGCTCCTCGGGATCGTCGTCAAGTGGCAGCAACTCGAAGCTGACCCCTGGCGCCTCCCGAGCTAAGCGCACTATGATTTTTTCGAAGAAGACCAAGGCCATGAAATCTGAAAGGATAATTCTGAATCGGCGGTCGGACTCCGCAGGGTTTATTGGATCCCATGCGATGACGGAAAGCTGAATATGCAAGAGGGCCTCGCGAACAGCGGGGGCAAGTGCCTCTGCACGCGGGGTCGGAATTAGCTCCCGTCTCTGCATGATAAAAAGGTCGTCGCGGAAATAGTCGCGCAACCTAGAGATAGCAGCGCTCATCGCGGGTTGACTGAGGTTGATGCTGCGTGCCGCTGCTGTGAGCTTGCGCTCGGTCATTAGAGCGTCGAGCGCTACAAGAAGATTAAGATCGAGGCCTTTAAAACGCATAAGTTTATATCCATTCCATAGATGATTGCCATCCAAACAATCAATTTTACCAATCTTTCGGATCACTTATAGAAAAGCCGGAACTTGATCAATATCAAGGCCGCGAACGAAAAAACGAAATGCCGGGCAGGGGCCCGATTTGAATTCTTAATTCTCTTAACCGCTCGATTGTCAAACCGGCAATCCAATAGTGATGCGCAACAATCACGCGCACCTCTGATCGTGGCTGGGTGAAGAAACAATGTGGAGCTTTTTGCATGTCTTCTGAAGTGCGATGGAAAATATGCTGGGAAAATGAGCTGGAAGCCTCAGACCACGCGGAACTCGCTGAGTTTTTTTGCAAGACCTATGGGCCGACGGGAGCTTTCAATGCCAAGCCGTTCGAGACTGGGCGAAGCTGGGGTGGTGCGAGGCCCGAACGCCGCGCAATCGCATACGACTCTCGCGGCGTAGCTAGCCACATGGGCGTGTTACGACGTTTCATAAAGGTCGGCACGACTGATTTGCTTGTGGCCGAGCTAGGTCTGTACGGAGTGCGGCCTGATCTAGAGGGATTAGGCATCGCCCACTCGGTCCGCGCTATGTTTCCGGTTCTGCGCGAGTTGAGCGTTCCATTTGCCTTTGGAACAGTTCGCCACGCCATGCGGAATCATATGGAAAGATACTGCCGAGACGGTACCGCCAATATGATGACCGGGCTACGTGTGCGCTCAACGCTTCCAGACGCGCATTCCGACCTGCCAGCCACGCGCACTGAAGATGTCCTCGTTTTGGTAGTTCCCCTCGACCGTCCAATGACGGAGTGGCCTGCGGGCTCGTTGATTGAACGAAACGGGTCGGAACTATGAAGCGGCCTGCCTATATGAGCGAAGTATTGGTCAATCACACAAGCGGCCAGGAAGATCGCTGCGTTTACTTGACGTTCGATGATGGTCCTAATCCATTCTGCACGCCGCAAATCCTGGATGTTCTAGCTGAGCACCGCGTCCCGGCGACATTTTTTGCCATCGGTTCATACGTGAAGGATCACCCAGAACTCATCCGACGTATTGTGGCGGAAGGTCACGATGTCGCCAATCATACCATGACGCATCCCGATCTTGCCACCTGCGGTCCCGAGGATGTTAAACGTGAAATAGACGAGGCGCATCAAGCCATTGTCTCGGCCTGTCCCCAAGCCTTGGTCCGGCACTTACGAGCGCCTTACGGGGTTTGGACTGAAGACGTTCTTTCAGCATCGTTGAGGGCTGGACTTGGAGCCGTGCACTGGTCGGCCGACCCTAGAGATTGGTCTTGCCCGGGCGTCGACGTGATCGTTGATGAGGTGCTTGATGCTGCTCGGCCTGGGGCAATCGTGCTTTTGCACGACGGGTGTCCTCCCGATGAGGTTGAGCAATGCTCGCTTGCCGGACTGCGGGACCAGACGCTGTTAGCACTCTCTCGAATTATTCCGGCACTGCATAGCCGCGGATTCGAAATTCGTTCACTTCCCTGAAACACTGAACAAACGAGAAACCATGACCCTGCTCGCAACAACCAGCATCGCCGCCGTTTCACTTTATGCAATGCTCTCCACCGTTTACAAGAGCGCGCAGGTCTTTCATGCTCGGCGGACAACGATCCCAACAACACCTGCGAAAGACGTCGAAACCACCCGTCTACCAAGCGTTGATGTCATTGTGCCGTGCTTCAATGAGGACCCAATCGTTCTCTCCGAATGCCTCGCGTCTCTCGCGGAACAGGATTACGCTGGAAAATTGCGTTTTTATGTAGTCGACGACGGTTCCAAAAATCGCGACGCGGTGGAGGCTCAGCGCGCTGCCTATGCAGACGATGAAAGATTCAACTTCACAATTCTCGCTAAAAATGTTGGAAAGCGCAAAGCGCAAATCGCCGCTATAACCCAGTCCTCTGGGGACCTCATCTTGAATGTGGACTCAGACACGACGATCGCCCCCGACGTCGTTTCGAAGCTCTCCCACAAGATGCGCGATCCAGCAGTCGGTGCGGTGATGGGCCAAATGAAAGCCAGTAACCAGGCGGACACCTGGCTAACTCGCTTGATTGACATGGAGTACTGGCTTGCCTGTAACGAGGAGCGCGCGGCACAAGCTCGCTTCGGTGCAGTTATGTGTTGCTGCGGCCCATGTGCGATGTACCGTCGGTCTGCTATGCTTTCGCTGCTCGATCAGTACGAGACGCAGCTTTATCGCGGCAAGCCGAGTGACTTCGGTGAAGATCGCCATTTGACGATTCTCATGCTGAGCGCAGGCTTTCGAACTGAGTATGTTCCGAGCGCCATCGCGGCGACAGTCGTTCCTGACACAATGGGTGTTTATTTGCGTCAACAACTACGGTGGGCACGCAGCACCTTTCGGGATACTTTGCTTGCGCTCCCCATACTGCCTGGCCTCGATCGGTATCTCACGCTGGACGTAATCGGGCAAAATGGCGGCCTTCTGCTTCTTGCGCTGTCGGTATTGACGGGTATTGGCCAGTTTGCGCTGACCGCCACAGTACCATGGTGGACGATCCTGGTGATCGGATCCATGACTCTTGTACGATGCAGCGTGGCTGCCTATCGCGCCCGCGAACTTAGGTTTCTGGGTTTTGCTCTCCACACGCTCGTGAACATCTTTCTCTTAATTCCCTTGAAGGCCTATGCCCTTTGTACCTTGTCCAATAGCGACTGGCTGTCGCGCGGATCAGTCGCTACTGCGCCCACTGTTGGTCAGCAGGGCGCCACCAAAATGCCAGGGCGGGCGACATCTGAAATTGCCTATAGTGGCGAGTGATGAACGGGTCACCGCAGCTCAAAATTTGGGACAAGAAATGAACGGGCAATTGGCGAATTTGAAGACGACAATCGCTGATCCGCACCAGGATCATATCATCATATCGGAGCGGCAGGGCCGTTCGAAATTTAAGGCTATAGACTCGCCTTCTGGCTCGTTGTCCCCAGTCGCAATCGACCTGGCCGGCGTTTCGAAATCATATGGTGGTAAAGTCGTCGTCAATGACTTGTCGTTTACTATCGCCGCAGGAGAGTGTTTTGGTCTTTTAGGACCGAACGGCGCAGGTAAAAGTACGATCACCCGTATGATCCTAGGAATGACGTCGCCAAGTGCAGGCAAGATCACTGTACTCGGAGCGCAGGAGCCGGGCCAGGTTCGCTTGGCACGCGCGAAAATCGGGATCGTGTCACAGTTCGATAATCTCGACTTGGAATTCACGGTTCGCGAAAACCTTTTAGTATACGGCCGCTACTTCCGCATGAGCACCCGAGAAATCGAAGCGGTCATCCCGTCGCTGCTTGAATTTGCGAGACTTGAGAGCAAGGCGAATACGCGTGTGGCAGACCTATCTGGAGGGATGAAGCGGCGCCTCACGTTGGCGCGTGCGCTCATTAATGACCCGCAGCTACTCATTTTGGACGAGCCGACCACTGGTCTCGACCCACACGCGCGCCACTTGATCTGGGAACGACTTCGATCGCTATTGGCACGAGGTAAGACAATTCTTCTGACCACCCATATCATGGAAGAGGCTGAGCGGTTGTGCGACCGGCTGTGCGTGCTTGAAGCTGGGCAAAAGATCGCCGAAGGCCGACCGCATGCCCTGATCGAGGAGCAGATTGGCTGTCCCGTGATCGAAATTTATGGTGGCGATCCGCAGGAGCTTAGTCTTTTGATCAGGCCAAACGCTAGGCGACTGGAAATCAGCGGAGAGACCCTGTTCTGCTACACGCCTGATCCAGAGCAGGTGCGCGCGCAACTGCGTGGATATTCGGGCCTGCGCTTGCTGGAGCGTCCACCAAATCTAGAGGATGTCTTCTTGCGGTTAACCGGACGCGAGATGGAGAAGTAGACGATGAGCGTAGCAACATTACCCGCTGGCGGTTTGAACTGGCTCGCAGTTTGGCGCAGAAACTATCTGGCTTGGAAAAAAGCGGCGCTGGCATCCATTCTCGGAAATCTAGCCGATCCCATAATATACCTATTCGGGCTCGGCGCTGGATTGGGAGTGATGGTAGGGCACGTTGACGGCGTATCGTACACCGCATTTTTGGCGGCTGGAATGATCGCGACAAGCGCGATGACTGCTGCAACTTTCGAGACTATCTATGCGGCCTTTGGCCGAATGCAGGGCCAGCGCACCTGGGAAGCAATGTTGTACACACAGCTCAGGCTAGGGGATATCGTCGTTGGGGAAATGGCTTGGGCGGCAACTAAGGCGTCGCTCGCAGGCACTGGCATTGGTATCGTCGCCGCCATGTTGGGATACACTCACTGGCTGTCTCTTCTCTATGCTCTTCCGGTCATTGCCCTTACTGGCTTTGCCTTTGCGAGCCTTGGTATGGTGGTCACGGCCCTCGCGCCCAGCTACGATTATTTCATATTTTATCAAACGCTTGTCATCACACCGATGTTGTTCTTATCAGGCGCAGTCTTTCCCATCGACCAATTGCCTGTAGCATTCCAGCAGCTTGCGGCGTTCTTGCCCTTGGCACATGCGGTAGATGTTATCCGCCCGACGATGCTGGGCCAATCAATCACCAATGTCTGCCTGCACATCGGCGTTCTCTGCATCTACATAGTCGTACCATTCTTCTTGTCGACCGCATTGCTTCGGCGGCGACTGATGCGGTGAAGAATGCTGCTTAGCAAGTAAAAGGGCACATCGCGTCTCCGCGGCCATCACCGCTAACCATATTGGGGCAGCGACGACCCCGGCTCCAGCGGCGTGATGCCGCCTCACCAATTTGCTACGGCTGCCACCGTCAGCACCTCACTACGATTGCGCGGCCTAATGCCAAGGTCAAACGACCATTGTTCCGGCCTCGGCCAGCATGGTCTGCGTGAGCCCAGCGATGCCGCCGATGACGACCGTGCTGCCGAGCCCCGTCAGCTGATCAATCAGGGTCGGCGATAGCCGTTGGTCTGTACGCGATCTTGCGGTTTCTAGGGACGACACAATCCTCGATGACATGGCCCACAGAAACCTAGGCCGGAACCGCCACGTTATCGGCTAGAGAAAGCAACAGACAGCCTGGCAATTCCCCTAAGCCAGCCTTAATCTGATCAGTGACGACATCCGCCACGTCACAAAACTGTTGGAGGGAACTCCGAAAAACTTTCGAGCAAGGTCAGGCCGGGGCTCCTTCGGGCCGACTCCTTGATTCAATTGGTGTCGTGGAGGCGGCATGGGATAACTGGTGTTAGTTGCGGAGTCCACGGGGAAAGGTCAGGCGGCGCGCCAAGTGGTTGCCGAAGTCAACCAACCCGATCCATAATGTCGGACTGAATGGTCATAGCAGTGTATATTGAAGCGTCCAATGGCAGATCTCCAAACGCGAGTTGACACAGAAGATAGTTGGCGCCTGCCTCTTCCAACTGATCAAGAAGAGACCGTCGCACAGAGGCTGCCGTTCCTACTACGCACAATTCACTCTCAATTGCGGCATCCAAGGTCAGCGGCAGGTTTGACGGAACTGGGATCGCATTGATATCGTATAGAAATTTGAAGCTCTGAACCCATCGTTCGTAAGCAGGTGCCGCGAGTGAATAGGCATGCGCGGCAGAACGTCCGACCACCACCATTCGGAGCAATCCGAGAAATGAGGCTTGGTCGTTCGTGCCATCGTAGTCCTCTCGATGGGAATGGAAGGCATCAGTAATTTTTCGAACAACAGACGCGGGTCCTAGGCACGCGATATTCGCGCCATTTGCAGCGGCCCAAGCTGCAGACTCGGGCCGGTTGGTGGCGATCCAAATGGGCGGATGTGGACGCTGATAAGGCTTCAGCGTCAATGGTACGTTGTTTAGCTCAAAGTGATCGCCTTGGTAGGATAGCGTACCGCCCTTCATTGCCTTGACAAGGATTTCACTGGCTTCGACGTAACGCTCCGGCACCGCGTCCGCATCAATTCCAAAGTAACCCAATTCGATTGGGAGTGATCCGCGGCCTATGCCCAACTCGAGCCTACCACCGCTCAACTGGTCAAGCATACAGATCTCTTCAAACGCGCGTAGCGGATGACACAGGCTTAGCAGCATGACCATGGGGCCGACGCGAAGATGACGAGTGCGCTGTGCCACGCTCGATAAGAACAAATTCGGCGATGGGCCTCTGCCATGCGGAGTACAATGGTGCTCTGCGAGATGATACGCATAAAAACCGAGCCGATCGCAGGTCTCTGCTAGCGTAAGGCGATTTGCATATTGTTGTGCGAGGTCGCGACCATCCTCGTCCAAATGATCAAAGATGCCGAAGCTTAGCTTTGCAGGAAAGGCGTTTCTCATTCCGTATCTCCAACGTTCATGCACATCCTTCAGGCACCGATCCAAATTTAAGACTTGGATTGCTGAGCGGACATGATCTCATGCTCAGGGCGAACTTACCTCTGAGCTTTGCGTCTGCGAGGGCAGATCATTGAGATCTCGAAATTGCCCGCAGCCATCTGTGATTTTGCTGTTGCCGAAAGTCCACCGTCAGGCGTCGGCCCGCTCTACATCACCAAGACCTAGAGAATGCCGACCCGGTGGCTTCGTCGACGCTTTGCAGGTCGTGCCGACGCGCGCCTTTTGTGAAGATGGTTCCTGATTTGACTTTGATGGCCGGTCCAAACCGGGCGGATAGTATCGAGCAGCGGCCTCCCGTTGCCCGCCATATCATGTTTATGCAACGCATAGAGCAGAGGCAGCGTTGCTTTAAGGCCGGCCTTCGAGATCCTCAGCTCCCATAATATCGCTGACCGCCGCAAGAAATGCATCCATCTGCGCTTTTGTACCGATGCTAACGCGGATGGAATATTCCAGTCCTCTATCGGGGAAGACAGCAATGAGTATCTTTTTCCGCTCCAGGGAGGCTTGCCACCAGACGCTATCTCTTCCTGCTGGCACACGGGCCAGCAGGAAGTTTGCATGCGAGGGAGTTACGGTGAAACCAAATTGCGAGAGCGCTGCGCTCACTCGCTGTCTCTCATACTTAATTTGCTTGTGGTTCTCGTCGTAGGCGGACCGATTCGAAAGGATGCTGACGCCAACAGCATGGCCAATCACGTTCATGTTGAAGACGTTCTGTATGTTTCGCAGTCTGCCGATGACCTCAGGATGACCGAATCCGAGCCCAACTCGAATGCCCGCAGCAGCATAGCTCTTCGAAAATGTTCTTAAGAGCAGGAGGTTCGCATGACGCTTAACCAGACGTAGAGCATCGTCAGGTGCAAAGTCGACATAGGCTTCATCCAAAACAATCAACCGATCCGATTGTGCCACAAGGAGTTCGATGTCAGCAATCGGAATAAATGTTCCGGTTGGGTTGTTCGGATTAGCCAACAGAATGAACTTGGCATCTTTTGCTGGTCCGAGGAGTAATTGCTTTGACAGCAATGAGTGAATTTCCCCCCACCCAATTTCCAGAAAATCAGCTCCTTGCAAAAAGGCCAGTTTGCGGTTGAATGAAAACCCCGGCGACACCATCGCGACAGTGTCACCCGGAGCAAGGAATGCCCTGTAGATAAGCCCGAGAAGTTCAGATGATCCGTTCCCGGCGATCACCTGATCTCTGGAGAGGTCATAGGTAAGGGCGGCTGCTTCCCTCAGACTGATGTTGTCATTTTCCGGATACAGATACTGCCGTTCGAGGGCAGCAATAGCGCTCTGCATGACAACTGCCGGCAACGCAAATGGATTTTCATTCGTGTTTAGCTTGATGCAACCAGCATCCGGCGCCTTACTGGAAGGCAGAGCGTTCAGCTGTCTGGGCACTTCCGCAAGAGCCGAAAGCACGCTCTGCAATTTTGCATCAGACATGTTTTTCTCCGTTTCATTCGCTGGGGCGATCACATTGTGCCGGTACAAATACTCCTGTTCGTCCATTCCATATCGGCTCGCGACTTTTTTATTGGATTTTCATACGGTTGGTAAAATCATTTCTATGCATGGCATCCATCCACGCTATCAATTGACTGGCAGGCTGTGCGGGAAGGGACAGGAGAGCAGGGACGTTGCCGACTGTCCGCGAGCACATGTTTCGAAAATGGCAGCGCGATAGGAAGTCGATCGAAATGGCCTTCTCGAAACTTACCCGGCCAGCGTTACGATACAATTGGCGTGGCTCATCTAATCGATGACATCGATTTCGACATAATCCTTGGCGACAACTAATTCCGCGTCATACGGGTTCTTTCTAAGGATACGACAACGGCTGTCAGGTGCGCCTCGCGCGGCAAGAACGCCGAGGGCTGAGGCGATAAATTTTGAATCGCCGGCTTCCATTGCCTCGTCTGAATCGAGCAGATTGGCAATGTCGAAATCCATGATCTTTTCAGTCGTCGTGTTACCAGTCTAGCCGATAAGCGATGACCCTGAACAGAATCTCAGTAGGTTATCGACACTTCAGAACGGCTTTCATTGAGATTGTTCAGGGGTTTTCGATATCGTTGCTATAGCTGACGATAAATCGGACCACGACGCTTCCCAGACATAAGCGATCACCGGCGTTTATGATCATAGGATCAACAACCGTTGCGCGGGAGGAATAACGATCACGCCTGAGGCCAAAGCCCCCTTGCACAATGTTTCGGCATTAAATCGAGACATTGGCAGCCAGACATGAAAACCATCATAAGCGGGCGTTCGTAAATCATTACCAACAACTGAGCGAGCCATCTTCGGACGGTGTCTCGCCTCACTTTCAATTGCCTCTCGAATACCGTTACGGTCCCGTCAGAAAGCCACTCGGCTAAAATGGCGCAGGATAGAGGCGATACAGTCAACGACGAAGCACGCTGGGCCCAAGGCACGCTGGGCAAAGAATGCGGGTTTGCGTTGCAAGGCCCGGCATCTCGCAAGATCGTGTGAACGCTGGGCAACGCGGCGCGTCGCTTGATCAACGACGCTATGACGGCGAGGAATATGTGGCTGCCGTCAAAGCTTGCGTCGACGCATTGAGCGGTAAGACTGCCCCGGAACAACTCCGGTAAGCGCTTCTACATGTGGCCGATGAGGCGGGTATCGCAGCTCTCTCTCGTCCGGCAGGGAGTTAGAGCGCGACGACCGGATCTGCCCTCGAGCCCCAGGATAGTCCGAATCTCAATGGCTACCCGCTTTCGACGTCACGTCGCGCGGAGCGATTGACCTGCCACTGAACTTTCAACCAGCGGCGGTTAGAGCCTCGGCGGCTTTTGAACCGCCCCAGGATTCTGGACCACCGGAGGCTGGAGTTTTCCGGCTTCTGAACCGCCCCAGCTGGCCGGACACGGACGCGCCACTCCTTGCCATCAGGTTGCTTCGAGCACCATGTTGAGCGAGCTCTGGGCCGCGCGCCTGATATGGGTGAAACCGCCGGACCGGATCACCTCGGTCAGCCGCCGTTCGCCTGCCTGCGCGCCTAGCGCCAGCCCAGTCTCCTGCGCAAGCGAGGTGGGAACGCAGATCATCGTCGACGCCGAGTAGTAGAGACGCCCGACCGGATTGATGTTCTCCTCCAACGTATCTCCCGCGATCGGCTCGACGACCATCCACGTGCCGCCGTCCTTCAGCGCCTTTCTGATATGAGACGCCGCGGCTTTCGGGTCGCCCATGTCGTGCAGGCAGTCGAAGCAGGTGATCAAGTCGAAATCCCGGCCGTCGAAATCTTCCGCTCGGCCCACCTCGAACTGCACGTTCGTCAACCCGTGCGCCTCAGCGTGCGCTTTCGCAGCCGCGATCGAGCCCATATGGAAGTCGTAGCCCACAAACCGAGAATTGGGAAAGGCCTGCGCCATCAGCACCGTCGATACCCCGTGCCCGCAACCGACGTCGGCCACCGTTGCACCCGATTTTAACTTGGCGATCACGCCATCGAGCGCCGGCAGCCACTCCTGGACCAGCGCATTGACGTAACCAGGGCGGAACAGCCGCGCGACAGCGCAGAACATGCAGCCAGCCTGGTCGCCCCAGGCAACGCCTTCACCGGTCTTGAAGGCAGACTGCACCTTCGGCTGATTTCCGACCATCGCGGCAGCGGTATCGAACGCGCCAATCAGGTTGAACGGGCTGTCGGGTTCAGCAAACACATAGGCCTGCTCCGGCGTGAGCGAGAACTGGCCATTCTCGTAATGCACATAGCCCGAAGCCGCCTGCGCTGCCAGCCACTCGCGCACATAGCGAGGCGCGCATCTAGCGGCCACGGCAACCTCCTCGGCCGTCGCGGGTCCGATCTCCTTCAGCGTCTTGTAGAGGCCGAGGTCATCGCCGATCCGCACCAGCGGCACGCTGAATGCACCGCCAAGGTCGCCAAGGATGCGGTCCACAAGCTTCTCAAGCGTTGTGTCGTTGAGTTGGGTCATGTCGGATTCCTCCTGATTTACGGGCGGCCTCTTGCCGATGGCCGCCTTCAATGGATCGGGAACTCGATGCCCCCTATTCGGGGTGTATGCCCGCTTGCGCTTGGCATCGACGCTCATCTATCGACCCGCGCACACGCTAACTGGATAGCCTCCTCGCGTCGACAGTAACGGGCAGGCGCCTGTTCTGCGATAGCTCGGGGAGGGCTATCCGCCATCCATTTTTCAGCAAAATGAAGCCGCCCCATAGGTTTTTGTGCTCAACCGAGATGATCGGTTCCTCAAGGTCTTTCTTGTGAATATAGACCGATAAGCCGACGTCAGTTCTGCTGATTGTCACTCTCATGCATGTCCCTTCTCGCTACGGCGGCTTTGAAGATCGAAAGTCGAGCGTTATCAAAGCCTATTATTTTGGTACGACATATGACCAGGCCGACACCTCCGTTATGGCTCTGTCTTGGACGGCATCCGTTCCGGGGCCTACGTCGGCTACTCAGGTTGCGCGCATCGCTCACTGGATGGGATATTGGTGGTACGTGAATTTTTAACCTCATATTCGCCTAGGAGACCACTGGCCACTCGTCCCATTCTTTGCGCTTTAGTCTGGTGACGATCAGGCAGGGACGCAGGTCTTCGGCATCGGACACACCGAAGCGCATTGTTGCGTGTCGAACTCACCCCTGCACTCGGTACATTTTTTTGAATCCACAACATATCCCTCACCTTTGAAACTGATCGCATCTGAGGGACATTCAAATTCGCAAGCGCCGCACTGGGTGCATTGGGATATAATGATCTTGAAGGCCATGTTTTAGCTCCTGATTCAATTAGAGGGGCCTAAAGCCGTCGGCATCGCCGGTTTGCCGCCAAACTCGGCGGCGTATAGCGCGCCAATCGCAGTCTCGATGTAATCATAGGAAAATGCGTCACTGGCTCGCACGCCAGTTTCTGCCAGCCGCTTCTTTGGGCAATCGCCGATTTTGGAAGAAAGCAGAATGTCGATGCCGTCGAGTGCAACGATAGTGTGATCGAGAGTGGCCTTCTCGCCTAAACCACCGAGGCAATACTGCTCGACCTTGCGGTGTCCCACCAAGTTGATCCCCTTTCGTGAGACTGCATACACTTGGAATTCTCTTGCCTGACCGAAATGTTCGTTGATCCGGCCGCCACCTTTAGTCGCTACGGCAACAGCAAGGGTTCCCGAAGAACTCAGTGACTTGACTGCTTTGTTCGCGTCCAATTTTGCTGCCAGTTGATCCCCTCGCTCGTGCTGGACCAGCTTGCGATAGGCCTCGCGCTTGCTGGTGTCGAATTCAACTTTGGTGGAGATCTGGTCGAGGGCAAACTCTCGCTCGCGATCATCGCCCAACAAACCGATGGCGTCGGCCCGGCATTGTTGGCAGTGACGCATAAGCTTGACGTTGCCATCGAGACAATCTTGAAGTGCCTTCAGTTCGAACGGCTCCGGGCAACGCTGACCCGTAAGACCGTAATAAGTACCATGCGAAGGCTTGGAAATCAGGGGCACCACATTGTGCATGAATGCGCCGCGGTCTCTGATCCATCGGTTAACTTCGACGAGGTGCGTGTCATTGACGCCTGGAATCATAACCGAATTGATTTTGGTGAGGATGCCGCGCTTGGTCAGCAATTCCAAACCCAGCATTTGGCGCTCGTGAAGGATCCTGGCAGCTTCTATGCCAGTGTATCGACGATGCCCGTGGAGTATCCACGGATAGATCTTCGCCCCGACTACCGGATCCACCATGTTGATGGTGATCGTCACGTGATCGATATTCATGTCAGCTAGCTCATCGACATGATCCGGAAGCGCCAATCCATTGGTGGAGATACATAGTTTGATGTCAGGTATTTCTCTCGCAACTCCTTCAAACGTCGCGACGGTCTTCCTCCAGTCGTAACAAGCGTCGCCCGGTCCGGCAACGCCGATTACGGAAAGCTCCGGCACTTTGCTGGCGACGGCAAGCACCTTGCGTAGTGCCTGGTCGGGAGTTAGCTTTACTGATGCGACCCCGGGACGGCTTTCGTTGGTGCAATCATATTTGCGATTGCAGTAGTTGCACTGGATGTTGCACGCAGGTGCGACCGCGACATGCATGCGAGCAAAATAGTGATGCGCTTGCTCTGAAAAGCAGGGATGATCTTTGATTCTCTCCCAGATCCGCGCATCTTTGTCATCCGTCACCGAAAGGCCATAGGACGAAGATGCGCGGCCACCGGGCATAGCGGGAGCCATCGGCGCCCGGTGGGAGGGGGTACTGCTGGTCGTCCCGACCTTTATTTCCGGTTCCCACATCGCACTGTTCCACTGTTGAGGAAAGGTTACAGCTCCAAAAGCAAGAGAGATTCCGGTCGATGAGATATTATTGTTTCAGCGCTTATGTCGCCTTTACCGCCCTTTTTCCCGCTTGCTGCCGGAGATGTTTTGTAGAAATCAAGACAGGATCGCGCCCGAAGTCGTTAGGCCGACTCAACCAAAGCTTACGACATTCTTCATATCGTTCTCCGCTTAGTCTTTCTTCACATCGATACGATGCCGGCGTAGCGCATAGCCGACCTGCCGCGGCGTCTTACCCAGGATACGAGCCGCTTTGGCCTGTACCCAGCCAGCCTTCACCATTGCATTGATCAGCCGATCACGCTCAGTGAGACCCGCTGCCTCGATTGTGGCTGCGGCACCGCTGGGAGTGCCTACGTTGGCCCCCAGTCCGCCTAACATTGTATCTCGCGGGTTGAGACTATGCACCGGGCCGTTGCCAGTGCCGTCGCGGGCGTCTTTCCAGAGGAGCGCCGAAGAACACTGGTCTTGCTGACAGGCAAAATCCGATGAAGTGATGGTATTTGAACTGGCGAGAGTGGCGGTCCTTTGAACGCAGTTGTCCAGCTCGCGAACATTGCCGGGGAAGGCGCATTTCGACAAAATGTCTATGGCCGACGGGGCGAAGTCGCAATTTCGATCATTTGCCTTGTTGAATTGCTCGAGGAACACTTGCGCTAGAAGCGAAATGTCTCCGTCGCGCTGCCGAAGTGGCGGCAAAATGATCGGCACCACATTGATCCGGTAATAGAGGTCGGCTCTGAACTCCCCTCGAAGGACGGCCACTTCAAGGTTTTTGTTGGTGGCGCATATAACTCGAACGTCTACTTTCAATGTCTTCGTTCCGCCGAGACGTTCGAATTCGCCTTCCTGTAACACGCGCAATAACTTCGCCTGGAATTGTGGTGATACATCGCCAATTTCATCAAGCAACAGCGTTCCGCCATTGGCCAGTTCGAAACGTCCAGCTCGTTGAAGGAGAGCGCCAGTGAAAGCGCCCTTCTCATGGCCAAACAATTCGGATTCCAGAACGGTTTCCGACAGCGCAGCGCAATTCAACTTAATAAACGCCTTGCTTTTCCGTATCGATAATGCGTGTATTGCTCTAGCAAAGCATTCCTTGCCAGTGCCGCTCTCTCCTCTCAAGAGCACCGCGGAGTTCGTCGCGGCCACGATATTGGTGGTAGCTAATACCCTCTTGATCGCGGGGCTCTCCCCAACGATCCAGTCGATTTTATCGAGTTGGGTGGGATGAGGCTTCGGTTTGATTTTCGGAATCTGTCCTGCTTGTTGTTCCTCGGCGACTGCGCCGCCATCGCTGCACAATTCGCGATCGCGCTGGCAGGTTAAGCCGATCAGGACGGCAATCATTGCCAGAAGGGTTTCGTCCTGATCTCCGCTTTTCTGCGCGAAATCAATCCACAATGCGCCGATTGCTTTCCGGTTTACTTTAACGGGGAGAACGACAGAATTTTTCCCAAAGTGCTTCTCACCGCTAGCGATGACACGATCTATTGCGTCCGCCTGTTCAATCGTCAGAGAACGTGAGCGAACGTCGTCCCCAATGGGAGCCCGTACGTTTATCCAAGGCTCTCCTCCCGAGCCGTGAATCACGATTCCGCCATCGCGCAATCGCAGATGCTCGACGAGGGCGTTCATGGCAGCCTTCAGCAAGTTGTCTAGAGGAAAAGAAGAGATAAGCTCTTTGGAGATGTCGTAGAGAATATGGAGCCGCGCCTCTGGTTTAATCATGCCTACAAACAGGGGAGGGTGCACTGCTTTTTACCCTGGTACGCGAAATATGCTAACGCATATTCCTAAGTTAAAAATACGTGTTATCGACGGCGCAAAAATTAGCCTTTCGAAAGGTTGAGTGGATGCACATTCAATCGCCGCCGCTAATGCAGCAGCTGCATCGATCGCTGCTATCCCGGCGGAGGTAGGGACTCCTCATCCGAATTTGAAGAGGACCCCGAACCCTCCCCGGGGATAATTCCACTTTATGTCGCCACTCGCTTCGCATAACACTCTGCATGTGCCGCATTCCAAGCAGCCATCCGAAACAATCGCCACTTGACCAATTTCGTTCACCTCGTAGCATTTGGCCGGACAGATTTGCGTCAAGGCGAGGAGGTTTGGGCTCGGCGACAGATGCGGTCGCACCGTAATGTGCGGACGTCCAGTATCGACGAGATATCGGTTTTGGTACAGCTTATCCTCAATGCGCTCAATGGTGGTCGCCTTCATCGAATTTTCCTTTTAACGCCAAGATACGGCGGAGCGGACCGCGTCGCTAATCAACCCCCAACGGGATCGTGCGTTGATAAAGGAGGCAGCTGTGGCCTTCTCCCTGTTGATTTTAGGTGCACCGTCGACGCGCACAAAATTTTGCGCCGCCTGAGATATAAGCGTTGGATACGTCATGAAAAAATTGTGACTGTCGGTGTGGAGGAGGCTCGGAAGATCTTTGTGTTTGATCAGGTCTTTCATGACGAACGACTTGTCCAGTATGCCCTTATAGAGAGAGAGATTGCGTTTCGTCATCAAACCGCCACGGCTCTTTATCTGGAAGATCGCTTCACCCGCCATGAGGCCGGATGTCATCGCAAGGTTTGATCCCTCCCTATGCACGGCATTGTTTAGTTGCGCCGCGTCGCCCACGACGATCCACCCGTTGCCAAAGAGCTGCGGGATTGCCTTGAAGCCCCCCTCAGGAATAAGATGCGCGGCGTATTCTTTGATCTCTGATCCGGCCAGTAATGGTCGGATCGAGGGATGTTGCTTGAAGGCGTCAAGAAGGCGGTACGGATTTTCCATGCTTTCCGCTAAACCGGAGACGAGGCAGCCGATCCCCACCGAGATCGACTCCTTGTTGGTATAAAGGAAGCCCAGTCCGGCCATTCCGCGTGAAATCGTGCCGCCGGCTTCGATCACACAGCCTTCGCCACCGGTGAGGCCGAAGCGCTCTGCGATGACCTCTTCCGGCATAAAATGCATTTCCTTGACAGCGAGTGCCACATTTTCTGGCTTCGGCATATCGCGCAAGCCGGCTCGTGTTCCAAGCAGTCCGTTCACGCCCTCAGCGAGGACGACTACGTCCGCGAGGATCACACCGCCCTCTCGGTCCGTGTAAACGCCTATTACACTACCGCTCCGGTCTCGAGCAAGTTTCGTCGCTGTCGTTTCACAAAGGACTGTGCCGCCCGCCTCGCGCACCTTGGATGAGAACCATTTGTCAAACTGGGCACGGATGATCGTATACCGGTTTGGCTTCAGTTCATTAAAGTCATCAGAGCGATAGTGCACGCCCGTGTGCGACGAGTCATCCATTAGCCAGAATCGTTGCTCGACCAGATGCCGTTCCAGGGGAGCGTCATCTCGGAAGTTTGGGATAATCGCCTCCAACATGTTCGCATATAATATAGCCCCCTGAACATTCTTAGAGCCCGAATGTTCTCCGCGCTCCAGTTGCAGCACTTTTAGACCGCGACGAGCCATCGAATACGCTGCGGCGTTGCCGGACATACCGGCACCAATGACGATCGCGTCGAACTTACTCTTGGTCATCTAGCCTTCCTCGATCCATACCCTTGATAGAGTTGTGCGGTGGCATTCGCCTGGCGAAAGCTTCTGTCAACGCCGGCAAGAACTCCAGCGCGCAAGCGACAACGCCGATGTGGGCGAAGTCAAAGATCGGAGCGTTCTGGTCGAGGTTGATAGCGACAATCAGATCGGCTCCTTCGACGCCAACGCGATGCTGGACCGCGCCAGATATTCCCGCCGCGATGTAGAGCTTAGGTCTAATGGTATGGCCGGACTGACCAATTTGTCGATCAGCAGGCATCCAGCCTTTTTGGACCAGTGGCCGCGAGCACCCGACTCCCCCGCCGATCGTCGTTGCAAGGTTTCTCAAGTGCTGCAGGTTTCCCGCAGCGCCGAGGCCGAGTCCGCCCCCAACCACGATGTCGGAGTTGGCCAGATTGGATTGCTCAGAACCGTCGTTGCAGAGGAATGCGAGGACTTTGGTGACGATCGCTTCCTCGACCATTGTGAGTTCGTGCTGGATAACGCGCCCAATTGGCTTATCCTCACGTTGCGGCGTCGCCATGACCCTGGACCGCACCGTTGCCATTTGCGGCCGGCTGTTCAGCGTGTAGATCGTGCACAATAAGGACCCGCCGAAAGTTGGCCGCGTCGCTGCGAGTGAACCATCTCCATCAACATCCAGCTCGGTGCAATCAGCCGTAAGCCCTGTTTGTAAGGTCGTCGCTACAGCACCGGCGAGGTCGCGGCCGAGCGTGGTCGCGCCGAGAAGGAGAATTTCTGGTTTGTGAGTAGTGACCAGATCCGTCAAAGCCTTCGTGAAGGGTTCGTTTCGATAGTTGGCGAGGAGCGGCGACTCTACCAGATAGGCGATATCGGCTCCGTAAGCGAAGGCCTCTTCGATCGCAGGCTTGGTCCCCACGCCTTCAGACGAACCGAGGATTACCCCGGCCAGTTGGACGCCCAGTTTGTCGGCTAGTCTGCGGCCTTCGCCGAGGAGTTCAATCGATACGGGATGAACCTTGCCGCGCTCAAGTTCCATGAAGACCCAGACGTGCCGGTGATCTTCGAAACACTTAAGCAGCTTTTTCCCTGAGCTGGCGCGGCCGACCGCGTTTGCCGGCGTTTCATTTTTTCTAGCGACCAAAATCTACTCCTCGCTGCTCACCGATTGCCATGGGACGTGAGCTTGCGTTCCAAAACAGGCTCGCGGGCAAAAATTGCAGCGACCGTGTCCGCCGCGACCTCGGCCAACGTTTTGTCGTTAATGTCCATTTGCATAGCTTTTTCGGCGCGGGGACCGGGGGCGAATACTCGCTTCACGACCGTCGGCGATCCCCTTAGGCCGCATTTGGTCAACTCCCCAATGCCGGCGTCAGCGGCCCCCCATTTAAGAACCGGGCTTCGCGCGGCACGGAAGGCGTCATCGAGAGAGCCCCGGCGGATTGCATTGACACCTTCCAGCACGGTGATGAGACACGGCAACGTGCTCTTCAGCATCTGCGTGCCGCTCTCCGCGTGTCGTTCAACCATGAGCTCGCGCGAAGTGGGATCAATGGAGACAATCTTCGTTACGTAAGTCAGTTGCTGGAGGTTCAGCCTCTTTGCAATTCCGGGCCCGACCTGGGCCGTGTCGCCGTCAATTGTCTGCTTTCCGGTAAAGACGATATCTGGCGCCCCATAGCTCTCGCCAATCTTCGCTACTGCTTGAGAAAGAGCATACGAGGTCGCCAGCGTGTCAGATCCAGCAAAGTGGCGGTCGGTGAGAAGCACTGCGCGATCTGCGCCGTGGGTGAGGGCTTTGCGTAGCGCTTGCTCAGCCATGGGCGGCCCCATCGTGAGAACAGTCACCTCGCCCCCATAGCGGTTACGAACTTGTAGTGCCTCTTCGAGAGCAAACAGGTCGTAAGGGTTAATGATGGTCGGTACGCCTTGGCGCATGATCGTATTCGTCACCGGGTGGACGCGTATCTGCGCAGAGTCCGGCACCTGTTTGATACAGACTACAATGTGCATAGTCGTTTAAGCTCCCAGTCGAATATGGGTTTTAGGGACCCGGCTTACTCTGAGCACTACTCGTGCCAATAAAGTTGCGCCGCAAGAAGATGCTGTCCGGGTTCAGGTTGATGCCCTCCTCAATCGCCGAGAGCGCCGCCTTCCAATTCTTAATCTCAATCGCCGCCGAGACTCGATCATGAAACAATCTGCGCAGCATAAGTCTCGCCTTCAGCAATCCGCTCCTCTTCGGCATTCTTTGCTTCCGCGCTGGCGCGCCAGTTGCCGTCAATCACTTTTGGTAAAACGTCCTGGAGCATAACCAGATCACCGATAAAGGCGATGCTACCGTCTCGGTCGACAACGAACGTCTTTGGAACGTGGAACGACAAGCTGGCTTTGAGCCAATCCTCATCCATTTCGCCTGAGTGGTCGAATCCCATCCGGATGTTCGTATTCGGGAGCGATTTGGTTATGGACGCGTCCACCTGGGCTCGGGCGTCGTCAGCCGTTGCAGCTTCCTCACTTGCTGCGATCCCAATGAACTCAACTCTCGTGTCGATGAATTTCTTGTGCAACTTCGCCAGGTCGGATAGCTCCGGCGCGCAATAACCGCAGGTAGTCGAAAAGAACTCAACGACGTATATTTTGCCGAGCTGGAAGTTGGAAAGCGGATCGCCGCGCAGCCAGTTCTGCACTTTGATAGGCGGGGCTGGAGAGCCGAGATTTAAACTAGACGCCATGTTTTATGCTCCACAGTATTCTATGGGCCGCTTCGTGCTCGAGGAATGAGCCCTTCCGGCCAAGTATCAGCTCGAGTTGCTCCGATTTCGAAGAGCGGCGCTCGTTCCATCGGTTGGACAACAAACGCTGGTGATCTCGTCTTCTGAAATGGCTTCTGCGGATGCGTGACATTGCGAATTCTTTCTTCTGAGAGCGTGACGATAGTCACCGTCGTGACGGGAAGATGCCGAGGTCTAATGCAGATGCAGCACGAGGCCATTCCAGAGCTCCTCGCCATGTAAGTCGATTGCTGGAGGTTCGGCCTCTTTGCGATTCCGGGTCCGACCGGGGCCGTGTCGCCGTCAGTTGTCTGCTTCCCGACGAAGACGATACCAGGCGTCCGAAGCCCGGCACTTGTTTGATACAGACCACGATGTGCATAGGCGTTAAGCTCCCAATTGGATTTGGGCTTTAGGGACCCGGCTTACTCTGAGCACTACTCGTGCCAATCAGGTTGCGCCGGTAAGCCTTCGAGATTTCACATGTTTCGTTGTCGCTATGCGGAGGGGTTTTGTAGGGTTGCCGACATGTCGTGTCGCAATCCGCCCGATCACCACCGCGAACGGAGGGGCGGTTCGATAGGCTTCAGGTCGGATAAGTCCGTGATAGCTGCGCCACGAGCCGGAAGATTTCAACGCCGAATAATACGCCTGGAGATGGCACGGGGACTGACGTTCTGGTGCGGTGGGCGTGTATCGAGCTTCGGTTTACCATTGAATCTGACTAGCGACACCGTATGCGCGATCAGAAGCACAGCGATCGAGAAAATAACGCTGCGGGCGCCTAGTGAGGTTGGACAAGCGGTTTAGCTGATGTTGCGGCGTGAGCAGGATCATTGCCAGAAGCGTGGAGAAACCCTTGCTGGAAATATCAATCGAGAGCCGTCCATAAACGCTGCTGCAGCGCATCGAGCTCTTGGCTTTTCTCCGTCTCAATCGTTTACATCAACGCCGTTCTGATCGGTTGACCAAACGAACAAGCCGAAGCCAGCTTGTGGTCCGTCAGACGCATGACAACGATTTGCGACATTGTCGTCACCTTTGTCAGATCAGCGACAAAGGCTACCTCCTCGATCGCGCGCCTTTTTCCGCCCACATAACTGGAATCGCAGCGAATTATTGTCCGTCAGCTCAATCGGCCTGCTTGGCACGAATCTTGAGAGCTATTGCGAGGCAGCGGAACGGTCTCCGCATCCATTGCGGGATAACCGCATTGCTTCGAACACATGAAGGAACGCCAAGCATGGCAGCTCTGCGTCAGATCGCATTCTATGGAAAGGGCGGAATTGGCAAGTCCACCTACGTCCCAAAACAAGCTAGCGGCCCTCGTGGACCATCACGTACCACGGGTACCGGTGATCATCAGAATTGGGGGATACGCTAAATGACCCGTAAGTTGAAAAATGCTCTGACACGTCTTGTTGATGCGGCCAAGCACCTCAACATCGACCCGACAATTTTCGAAAGATGGGAGTTCCCACTAGAGACCACGCACGCTCGTCTGACGATTCGCATGGACGACGGCTCCCACAAGCACTTACGGGCTTGGCGTTCCCGCTATGACGATACCCGCGGCCCAACCAAGGGTGGCATCCGATATCACCAAAGTGTAACGGCAGATGAAGTAGAGACGCTCGCCTTCCTGATGACTATCAAGTGCGCAGTGGTGAACCTGCCGTTTGGTGGCGGCAAGGGCGGCGTCCAGATTGATCCTCACTGTCTATCCGAGACTGAACTGGAGCGCCTTGCACGTGGCTATGTCCAGATCTTCGCCAAGGTCATCGGACCAAACCGGGACATCCCGGCGCCTGACGTCAACACCAACGCGATGACCATGGCGTGGATGGCGAACGAATACGATTCCATCGTGGGCGAGGTGACCCCTGCGGTCATCACCGGTAAGCCGATCAGCCTTGGCGGCTCACTTGGGCGTGATGATGCGACAGCCCGTGGCGGCTATTATCTCCTCCAATTCCTGGCGAAGAAGCTCGGACTAGTGCCGGGAGCGCGAGTGGCAGTCCAAGGCTTCGGCAACGCCGGATATCACATAGCGCATTTGCTCGAAGCCGCCGGATACAAAGTCGTGGCTGTTTCTGACTCAAAGGGTGCGATCTATTGCCCGGCTGGCCTCGATATCAAAAAGCTGAATTGTGCTAAAGAGCGCCACGGAAGCGTTACCAGCTTCGCGGGTTCAGACGGTGTCTCGATAATTGCTGCCGACGAACTGGTTTCGGTCGATTGCGACCTGCTCGTTTTGGCGGCCCTGGAGGACATGGTCCACGCGGGCAACGCTGCCAATGTAAAGGCTCCGATCATTCTCGAACTCGCCAACAGCCCGATCACGCTGGAGGCCGATGAGATCCTCAAGAACAGGGGCGTCGTCGTTCTTCCGGATATCCTCGCGAATGCGGGTGGGGTCGCTGTCTCGTATTTCGAATGGGTACAGAACCGCCAAGGCTATTACTGGCCCATCGAGGACATACATGCCCGGCTGAAGACGAAAATGGAAGAGGAAGGAGCCGCAATATGGGCGTGTGCGAAGGACAAGAACATAACCCTGCGATGCGCCGCCTACGTCCACGCGCTCTCGCGACTTGTAGACGCTATTGAGGCGAACGGGACCTAGCAGTTCTTTGCCAACTGATGCCTGAAAGGAGACCAACACGAGCCACCGCTGCGCGAAGTGACAGCTTGAGAAAACATCTACATCAGAGGCGCGGTCCATTGGAGTTTCGAGTCAAGCGCCTCTGACAACCCTAGACCCTCAGCCGAGATCAGGATTGAAACGATGACCGATATCGTTGGGCACTACGTTGATCACGAAATGACGTCGCCATCTCAAATGGCGCAGCATTCAGCGAAGATCAAACCAATGGCGATCGATTTAGCGAAAAGCGGGATCCTTTTAATTACAACCTGCCTGCGCGTTGAAGTCTATGGCGAAGAGTCTGCGCTCGGAAATATAGATCTTTTGTTCTCTGGTTTTCCGCGCGCGCTTGTCAAAGGTGCGAGGGCTGTTGCTAAGCGTCTCGCGGAGATCTCTTCCGGTGCTAAATCCCAGATCCTGGGGGAGCCCTATGTTAGCGAGCAAGTTTCGAATGCTGTCGCGCTCCTTGATCCGGCGCTTCCAATTTCTCGGATCGCACGGCTGGCACTAGGTGTGGGTCGCGCATCGCGAGTGCGACTGCACTTCATCGCACCGTTCAACTATGATCGAATTGTTTACGACTTAATAGCCGAGCAATTTAAGGGGATAGAGGAACCCGGCCGTCTTTACATGATTGGGGCAGGTATGCTGGGGCGCGACTTGATCAGCACTAGAGTGGCAGATCGGTTCTGTTCCACTGTAGTCGTAACGCGGAATCCTAAAAAACTTCGCAGACGCCTCCGGACCTCCTCTGACAGGGGAATCGCCATCATGCGTCCAGAAGAGATTGGGGGCGTGCGAGAGCTGCAATCATGCGCTGTTATCGCAACCGCCGATTTAAATGAAGATTACAAAGCGGCTGTAAAAGGCGCCCTCCTGCGACTGGAGCCACGCACCATAGTGGACCTTTCGTCAATTCCGGTGCTGTCGAAATGCGCGGTCCCGAAACTCAACTATGTGACTATGTACGACCAAGATTTTCTCAGGCTTATAGATCTGAACAATCAGCATTTGGCGTCTAAACTGCCGCTACTTCTTTCCGATATCGAGAGAACGCTACCGACAGCTGAGGTGTTCTAGACTACGTCATCTATTTACTCACGCAGAGGACACTCTTGTGGCCAGTAAATTGCGATGCAATACGCGAACCTTGGAAAAATGGGAACCTCTAGAGACAATTCAGTGCGAATTTGCCCTCGGATACAGCCTCGGACGGATGGAGGGTCAACGCCCAATGCGAACAAAAGCACTCGTACTCATTGAAGGGTCGAGAAGCAATGGTCTGCTGTACGTCCAGGCCGCCCGACGTCGTGGACTTCAACCGATTACCCTGGCGGCTGATCCAACGCAGTATGACTACCTTATGGCGGAAGGCGGTAAGGCGATAATGGTCGATACTGACGATTTCGATGCGGTGAGGCGTGAGTGCCTCAATCTGGCTACGACCTATGATATTGCCGGGTTTGTCGGTTTTGCGACCCGCGGCGAGTCGGTTAACGTGACGGTCGGAAAGCTATGCCGGTGCTTCGACCGACCAGGCCCGGACCCCGTTTTGATCGAACGTTGCTGCGACAAATTTAATCAACGTCAGCTCCTGACGCAAAATGGCCTGCCAGTGCCGACCTTTCGATGGGCAGCTAGTGCAATGACTGTGGATAGGGCTGCCGCTAACATCGGGTTCCCGGTTATTGTTAAGCCCGCAGTTGGAAACGGAAGCAGCGGTGTCCGATTATGTCGCGATGCCGCTGAGTTAGCCGAACACACAACCTATCTGCTGGGAGGGGCTTTCCCTTGGCGGTCTTCGCCGACAATACTTGTCGAGGAGTTCGTAGAAGGGCCTTTTTATGACGTTGTTACAATGGGGAACGCAGTCATTGCGATCGGTTCAGGCGAATTTGGGCCCCCGCCTCATTTCGTTCCTCGTAAAAGCATGTTTCCAGCCCAGCTAACTGATGAGGAGCACGAGGGTATCACGGACGTCTCGTTGAGGTGCTTGCAAGCACTCGGCCTCGGCTGGGGCCCAGCAAATGTTGAACTCCGCTGGACAAAACGAGGCCCGGTCGTGATGGAAGTCAACCCACGGCTTCCGGGTTGGACCACTTCTCGGCTGGTCCAGTTGGCTTACGGTCTAGATGTCATCGAACAACACATCAGCCTTGTTATCGGGGAAAAGTGCGACCTGCATAAAAGCCGATCCCGCGTCGCGGCAGCCCATTTTTTCGTACCTGATCGGGACGGCACACTGGCTCACATCAGAGGTACCGATCTGGCGGAGATTGTACCAGGTATTGCTGAGGTTAGATTCTATGTTGACCCGGGAGTCTCTCTTGTCAGGAAAGGTGATTATCTAGACATAATTGGACATGTTATTGCCGCTTCGACCAACCACGCAGAAGCCGAAGCGATACTTCACCGCGCGTTGAACCTAGTTGATTGGGCAGTCGCGCCATCCCCGGGTGAACAGGGTAGCGGGAGGCTGCTTGGAACTTGACGGTCGTGTAACAATCTCTTCTCCGTCGAGCGACGTGACTGAAAAAAACGATTGTGGTCGTTCGACTAGATGCCGCACGAGATGCAGCTGAGTAGGTCCAGGTGGCGGTAACTTTGAACTGAGGAACGAAGGAAAATGTTAGGTTTTCTCCAGACCTCACTGCGGAAGGGACCCTTCGTCCTGGATGCTCAATACCGCCAACAGAAACTCAAACCGGAGATATCATATGTTGACGACGGACCCGACGGCTTGGGATGATTGGCGTTGGCAGCTTGCAAACAGCGCCACCACATTGGAGGCGCTCAAGGAGCAGCTAAACATCACTCCCGATGAAGTAGAAGCTTTCCATAAGGTGGGTGAGCGATATTCTTTCCGGGCAACACCCTATTACCTATCGCTGATAGAAAAGGACAATCCGAACGATCCCATCCGGCTACAGGCAATTCCGAGCATCAAGGAACTCGACGACATCTTCCATATTGACCAACTTCCTTCGTTCCACAAGTCCGGCGTTGATTCCGAAAATCCTCTTTGGAAGGAGGGAAAGACTGACGTCGCTTGCATCGTTCACAGGTACCCCGACCGCGTTCTCTTTTATCTTACGAACTTATGTCCCACCTTTTGCAGGCACTGTTCACGAAAGATTCGCGCGGGCCGAGAGTCAATGGTCAGTGACCAAGCGCTAATTGACAGAGGTATAGCGTACATTGCCGAGCGTCCAGAGATTCGGGACGTACTGCTAAGCGGAGGCGATCCGCTGACCGTCTCTGATAGAAAGCTAGAGTATGTACTGTCACGCCTCAGGCAAATTCCTCACGTTCAGATTATTCGCATCGGCACACGAATACCTGTGACGATGCCGCAGCGGATCACGCCCCAGTTCTGCCAGATGATCAAAAAGTATCATCCCATCTGGATCAATACACACTTTAACCACCCCAATGAAATCACGTCTGAAGCGAAATTGGCGATCGAACGGCTGCTCGAAGCGGGAGTGCCAGTGGGTAATCAGTCGGTGCTCTTGAAAGGAATTAACGACTCTGTCGAGGTTATGAAAGAGTTGGTCCACAAACTCCTTATTGCACGCGTGCGGCCATACTATTTATACCACGCCGACCTAGTGCGAGGCGCTGAGCACTTCCGAACTTCAATCAATGTTGGCATGCATATTATTGAAAGCCTGCGTGGGCACACGACCGGCTTTGCCGTACCGCAATACGTAATCTGCACCCCGCTCGGCAAAACACCGCTAAACCCAAACTATGTAATAGGAACTGGCCCCGGCTATATCGTCCTTCGTAACTACGAATGGAGAACCTGGAAGGACCCGGACAGGCACGAAACAACATGAGGACATGTGGCCGAATATGCTTTGAGGTAAAGTCATGTACTCAACCATGTTCTTCTCGATCTGAAGCACGGAGTGCTTCAAGACCTGTTACTTTCTAAGGTACGGCGGAGATATTTATGTTTCTAAAAGCCGACGGAACTGAAGTGTGGTTGCGGAGCTCGACCAGATTGCCATACCTGTCCCTGGTCGGTGCCATTGAAACATCAGAGCAATATGCTGTAATCCGATCCAGACTGTCTCGAGCTTACGAAATGTTCCCCGGAATGGCATCCGATGACGCATTCCTGGTGCTAGAAGCCGAGGGCAGTAAATTGGTCTTCTGCGCTCGGCCCGACAAAGTGTGCGCCTTGTTGTTCCTGGGAAAATTCACCCTCGCTGGAGACAATCAACGAATCCATTCGCTCGAGAGCCTCGTAGAATTGGTAGCAAACTCTGTAAACGAGATCAGCTTACGGGTGGGCGCGACGATTCGTTTCGAGGTCGTGCAATCGGAACTCGCTTCACAAGCTTGAGGATTAACCAATTCGAGCTCGCTCCGACGGTTTTTGGTTGCTGCATTTGCGCGCTGACTGCGTGATGCGGTGCTGAGCCACCACTTCGGTTGCGCAGCACCGCATCACGCGGGCGGCATGACATAGGCGAGCGCGAGGTCGGGCACGTCAAGAAGAATGCCATCGCAGATCTCCGGTTGCAAGGCGCGTGTGAAGCGCATTTGGATCGTCGTGAACGTGAGGTCGTCATCAGCGTAACCAAACCTGGGGAGTGTGACATTCCAACTTTGCAGAAACAGGACACTTCAACTTTGCGGTGGAAAAGCTAACCCAAGTGCATCACGCCTGTTTTGCAGAGTAGGGGATCACCTATCTTCGTGCAAATGCGCCATAAACACCTCGGTCGGCGTCCTGTATCCGAGGCATTTGCGCGGTTGATCGTTGACATGACGCGTGAGGTGGAGAAGGTCGCGTTGCGACACAACTGCCAGATCTGTGGTGCCTGGCAGGAAGCGTCGAATGCGCTTGTTGGTGTTCTCGACGGTCCCTTTTTGCCAAGGCGCACTTGGGTCGCAAAACCAACTGCACGCACCGATCCCTTCTTCCAAAGCCCTAAACCCGGCAAACTCGGTACCGCGATCGAATGTGAAGCTTTGACGCGCGAACGCCGGTAAAGGAGAAAACGCTCTGATGATCTTGTCCATGATTGGGCGCGAGTGCCGGCTCGGATTCTTGATGAGAACGGTATAGCGGCTCTTGCGCTCCACGAGAGTGGTGACATTGGCATGCCCGAGTGGGCGATCGAAGATGAGGAGGTCGCCCTCCCAATGGCCAAACCGTGATCTATCTCCAACAAAATCAGGCCGTTGGGATATGCGGTGCGTGGCTGGAAACGCACCGTCGCGCGGCTTCCTGGAGCGCATTGGGCGACGTTTTCGGCGTGCCTCTGGTAGATACTGATAGAGACCAAGCCCATAATCTTCCTTGCTGTAGATGAAGCGATAGATTGTCTCCTTGCAAACGCGAATACGACTGAGGCCGTCCGACAGCAGGCGTCCGGCAATCTGTTCCGGCGACCAGCGAGCCTCCAACTGGTTGATGATCTCTGTGCGCAACGTCGAGTGGCGCCGCAGCTTTCTCAGCCGGCGACGTCGGTCCTTGGCAGTATCGTTCGCAACGGTGCTGTAATAACCGTCATAGTCCGGTAGTTCGCGATCGCGAAACGTGTTGCGTCGGATCTCGCGATAGATCGTCGAACGATGACGGCCAAGCTGACGTGCCATCTCGTTTACCGGAACTTTTGCCGCCACCATGTGATGCAGGCGTCGGCGATCGGCGAGGGTGATCTGCGTATAGCATCGAGACATGCCAAAATCTCCAAAGTGAAGCCATTGAAATTACTGGCATGTCGCACTTGGAAATAGAATGTACCCGGCTACAAAACAATGTGGCGTAACAAACCTTATGGAACTTCGGCGGTCTCTTCATCATCAATCAGGCGCGCGTGTCGACGGCAGAAAAGGTCACTGTGCTACGACAACGGCGACCAAGTCCCGGCAATTTCCAGCGAACGCAACCCAGCTATGTTGAAAATTTTCCGAACACATTGAGAGCGTAGATACTGTAGTCGAACCCCGTGCGAGCTTTTCAAAGAACGCTATTGGGTTTCGAATACCTTGCGCGGAGCTCGGTGTTTCGTGTGTGAAGTCCTCCAATGAATATTACACGTCAAACAGTTAGAATGCCGATATCCATTCTTGTTAATACGCCGCCGATTGATCTAACGGCCAGATCGGCCGGCTGACATGGGTATAAGAATGGTCGGAGAGATTCCTGCTCATGATCCCGGGGCTGTCGGCGAGGAAGTCACGCTTTACGACTTTCGCAAAGCCAGCGCGCCAGTGGTTCGTGCACTTCAGCGCAATTATGCGGTAGCGTGTCACGTCGATACCATGAATCAGAAAGATTTCGGTGTCGATTGGCTGATGACGTTCGGAGACAACAATGACGTCGATCCCACCAATTTGCAACCTTGCAGTGCGGCCAATAATGACTTGGCTTCCCTCGCCCATCGGAGACTGGCAAAGGAACTGCCCATCGGTCAGAACCTTAACGTACGCCGTCGCAGCGATAGGATTTCCGTGCCGAACATCCGTTTTGCCACCAAGTTCAACCTCCATAGTGGCACCGACGCCCGCTGCGAGAGCCTTCGCTACGACTGAAGGGTCAAACATTGCCGCAAAACACGTATTGGTCAGGTTCGCGTCGAGCATGGCGCGTAGCAAATGTGTCCCATCGCCAGGGCAGCCGCCGCCGGGATCGTCTCCCCCATCCAACAGAGCGACTGGCCAGGCGCCAGAGCTTAGCGCCGACTCGATCGCCGTCTCCGGCGAAAGAGCGTTTGACCGAAACTTATCCCGTCTTTCCCAGACGAACCGAGCGACGCGCTGGGCAGCCTCACGAGCCTTTTGTGCATCTCCGTTCGCGATTACTAGCACCGACGGCCCAGTGTCAGCGGTATCGGTCCATACAAATCCGTGAAAGAAAGTGCATGCGATTATGTCAGGCTCTTGTTCGATGGAGCGACACAGTTCGTTAACCGTCGCCATCGGGCCATACATGGTAGTCGCGGTGACCAGCAGGATGGGAAGCTTCTCAATGTGCAGCTTCGGGGTGATGCGCCCAGAAAGCAATTCAGGGAGGATATTTATCGCATCCTGCCCTCTTTCAAACATGTCGGTATGGGGATGGAAATTTGTTCCAAAAATTGCATCAACAATTTCGGAAAGAGACGCATCGAGATTCCCGTGAAGATCAAGGGTGAGCACGATCTTGACATTTGGGCCAACGAGGTCGCGAACTTTTCGGCAAATGTCGATCTCTATATTGCCTATCGCCTTCGCAATGCCCGCACCATGGAGAGCCAGCGCCACCGCATCGACCGGGAGCGCGCGTTCGATACCGGCAAGCAGATCGCCAAGCATGTTGGCATAAGCTTCTTTCTCAATGACGCCGCCGGCTTCAGCGGATGCAAACATCGTCGGTTGAACGATTGCCCCTGCCTTCTCCGCGGCGTCTAGCATTCCGCCTATATAGGAGCGAACTCCGCTGTGAGCCTCGATAAGACTTTTCTCACGTACGATCTCAAAATCTAAAAGCTGTGCATCTTGCCTGCGAAACGTATTCGTCTCGTGAAGGATACCACCTACGGCAATTCTCATCAGTTTCTCCATTCTCCAGATGGCGAACCGCACGAACTCGGAAGAGCGGGGACCCAGCCGCGTTAGGGTCAAAAAGGTACTTCTCTAAGCGGGTTTGTCGGTGCCAGTAAATTGCCTAGGACATCGTGCTGCTTAGTAAAGGGCGAGGATCGCCTTTATAAAGCAGCTGCGGACCTATGGACCGCAGCTGCAAAGCCTCACTGTGACAGAAATGTGGTGCAGCGCTCTATGGCCACATCATAGTTGGTGCGGCCATCCGAACCCCGTTGAACCCACCAATCGTAATTCTGTACGATCTGCTGTTCCATGATTCCAGGTGCGCCAGGTATAGTTTCCGCCAGTTCCTTCGGCAAAAGCTTGAATGCATCCTTGTTGACCGGGCCGTACGGGATTGCTTCTGCAAATGCTGCCTGTGCCTCTGCCCGCGAAATGTAGGCGAGCAGCTTCGAAGCGTTTTCCTTATTGGACGCGCCCTTCAGAATGATCCAATCATCATACTGCAGCATGGACTGATCCCATGACAGTTCCAGTGGCGCACCTTGTTTTTTGGCAGTGACGATGCGGCCATTCCATGCAGCGGCCATATCAACTTCACCGCCGATAAGGCTTTGCGGCGCGTCTGCGCCCGTTGCCCACCAGCGACCAACATTGGGCTTTATTTCCTTAAGCTTCGCGAAGGCTCGATCCATATCGAGAGGATAAAGCTTGTCTTTTGGGACGCCATCACCGATCAGTGCCCCTTCGAGGAGCGCGCCATACAGCATCAGGTCGCAATTTGGGAGGCTTCGCTTTCCTGGAAATGCCTTCACGTCGTAGAAGTCCGTCCAATTCTTCGGATGCTCATTGGGAAATTTGGCTGTGTTGTATGCGACCACAACTGAGTAATAGAAAGAGCCGAGGCCGTATTCACCCTTCATGAATTCCGGAAGCCCTGCGAGAGTTTCCTTGGCAAAAAAGGTGTAGTCGATCTTTTCCAGAGCATCGTTGTCAACCCATGTTGGTACCTCACCGCCATTGATATTGCTGATATCGGCCTCTGGTTGGCCGAGTTTTGCCGAGGCAAGCAGTTTAGCGCTTGAAGGGATGGTAATCACTTTGATGCCGGTATCGCGCTCAAACGGTTCGAACCAAGCCTTTTTTTGCGCTTCTTCAAAAGCGCCGCCGGCGGTGGCAACGACCACCTCCCCAGTTCCCTTAAGATTTTCCGGGATCTCCTCCGCGCGAGTTGCGGTCGGTAGTCCGGAAAGCAATATCGCCGCACAGACCGCGAGAGCGCTTGCTATTCTGTTGCTCATCCTCTGTTCCCCTTTTTTGTGCAAAGCTCGAACTGGATTCCGACGTCATAAAGACTCGAGCGCATCTCCAGACATGCCTAGCGACTGCATCATGCACATAATATCGCATAGCAATACGCCATATTGTATAATTTAATTTATTTTCGTCAAGGAAAATGTTTCCGGCGAGGGGTGGAGGGTGGTAGGAACGGGTTGATCGCTGCTTCAGTGCGCCCGGCACCATACGCATCTTGAACCAAATTACGCGTTGAAGCCGACGTGATACCGAGTTGACGCCCGGCAGCGATGAGGCAGGGCTGCCTGCAATCAAACCAACCACAGTTTTCGGAACTGAACGCTTTGAACGGTGCAAGATCTTGTACCCATGGGGAATTTCCGAGTTTGGGCACCCCAATCACACCTCGTGCCCGAAGACCTTTGCGCAATCCTTGCTTTCCAAAATGAAATTGCAATATTGCACATTGCATAATAATTCACGCGGACGACACTACTGGATTGTGACAGTTTCCAGAGGAGGAAATAGAATGATCAGCAATGGAATGATTGGACGCCCGCTGGGCGTTCTGACGACCGAGGGCGACTCCGTGTTGCCGCGCGGCTATGTCGCTAACCCTGAGACATTCGATTTTCCGATCATCACGGAAAAAGTCGAAGGGGCCCATATGGATCGGCTCTGGGCCCGCGATTCTTCGATTGAGCCCGCCCTTATCGTCGCTGCCGAACGTCTGGTAAAAAGGGGTGCTGTCGCAGTTGCTTCAGATTGTGGCCTTTTTTCTTGGCATCAGCCTGCGGTGGCAGCAGCGGTGGACGTTCCGGTGATTTTATCGAGTCTGCTTTTGTTGCCTCTCTTGCTGCGTCAGGCGAGCCGTGCGGCGAAAATTGGACTATTGAGTGTCTCCTTGCCGTCCCCCTACGATGACGCAGCCCTCGGCATTGAGAATTCGGCTGATCGGAGCAGGGTAGTTTTCGGCGGTTGCGAAGGTGCGTATGAGCAGAGCGTGAAGACGCGCAATCCAGCGGAGGTGACTATCTCTGAAAAGATGGCGGGCCTTGAGGCAGATGTGATTGCGGGTGCAACACGCTTGCGAGCGTCTCACCCAGACATTGCAAACATTCTACTGACCTGCACCGCTTTCCCTTGCGTTGCTCCGGCACTGCGAAAGAAAATTGGCTTACCAGTCTACGGCATTACGGATCTCTGTCGTTTAACGATGGGCGCACTCTACTAAAGCTGCCCTGTTCAGCAAATCTAAGGATATGTCACCGTATGTTCTCGGCACACTGGTTTGCAGTGTGCGTGATCGGCCGATCGCCTGCATACGAAGCTGTACTTGCAGCGCAGCCGGGGCGGAGCCGGGAGGAGGTTGAGGGTGTGTGACGCCAAAATTCAGACTTGGCGTTCATCTAAGTTGGAAAACGATCACATTGGAGCAACCCGGAACTGGATCCTATTAGCGGCGCAATTTTGTCCCGACATTTTCCCGCCGAGCCCTAATGTAGAGTTCACCCGCCACAGCAAGATCCGCCAACGCAAAACCAGGATAGATGAATAGGATACGATCCAATCCGCTTGTGCGGCCCCTCGAAACGCCGCTTGCGAGATCAGCCAAGTCCGCATTAAATGGACCAGAATAAGCTAGCTTTGATCGGCTATCAGGATCCTCGGCTTGCACCTTGTCATCGACGATGAACGAGCTAAATGCTCCAAAACTATCAGGCAACCACGATCGCCCCATATCGATTGCGATAGCCAGGCTACCCGCCGTCAGCTTCCGAGCATCGAGGAACGGCTCCATACCTGCGACACTCGGAACGGTGGAGACAACGATGTCGCATCGAAGGACATCATCCGGGCTGGTGGTGGTTCGACCGTTGGCGCCGTCTGCGTCGGCGTGCGCAGCGAGTGATACCGCAGACTCGATACGGCGGTCGAAGCATACGATGTCAGCTAAGCCCGGAAGCACGTCTCGCAGCGCCGTCAGATGGCCGTATGCCTGTGCCCCGCATCCTACGAAGCCTAGCGAAGTGCTAGTCGGTGATGCGAGGTACTCAGACGCTAGTGCCGACATGGCTGCGGTCCTCATGACTGTGAGGCGGTTACCGTCCACAACGGCGAGCGGCAGTCCGGTTTCACCATCGCCGAGGATGATTAGGCCATTAACATTTGGCAGTCCTCGCTGAGAGTTCGTTCCTACGACACTCACCCACTTTACAGCCGCCAAGGGAGGTTCGTTGCAAACCGCGGCCATCGTCTGAAAATATCGATCTGGTGCGGCTCTCACAGTCTGCTTGGAAGGGATCCGCAGTTCACTTGAACTATAGGCTTCAAATGCCTTTCGAAGCACCGCCCGCAGTTCAGATGGCGATATGTTCAATTGATCTATGTCTGATGCATTCAGGTATAAGATGTCTTCTGTCATTTGGTCCCCTGGCCGCTTGACGTTAATCCAAGTTCCTCTGCTCCACCAAGTTCCAATGATCGTTGAAAAGCTGCCTTAGTGGTGCGCAGTATGAGTGCAGAAAGTGCGCTTTCTGTCGCAAGGACCGACATAGCCGCTGCGGTGGTTCCATTCGGGCTTGTGACTTGTCGTCGAAGCTCCGCTGGGTGGTCATTGGATGCAAAAGCTAGCGCCGCCGCACCGTGAACAGTCTCTTTGGCCAATTTGCTCGCTACTTCCGCCGGCAGACCTAGTTCACGAGCCGCATCACCCAGGCACTCGATGAGGTAGAAGATGTACGCCGGCCCTGAGCCGCTTATTGCTGTGGCCGCGTCTATAAGGTCTTCTCGTGTGACTTGATGAACCGCACCACCGGCTTTGAACAACGATAAGACGTTCTCAAGCTCGCCGTCTTCTACAGCGCTATCGGTAAAAATAATCGTTGAGCCTTTTCCTATAGCGGTCGGGGTGTTCGGCATCGCACGCACGATACGTGGAGATTCAAGCAATAGTTTCAACTTCCCAGCGGGAACGCCCGCCGCGATGCTCACGAAAACGGTGCCATCTGAAAAGCGCTGATAGGGAGGCAGCTCATTTTGGAGGGCTTGAGGCTTAAGTGCGAAGACGATGATTCCTGCTTTTGCTGGTAGCGTCTCACAGGTCTCATGGGTATTCACGCCGAGCGCCACGGCTCTCTCCCGCAGAACTCTGACTGGCTCGACGACGTGGACAGCGGCGGGATCGACAGTAGACGTGTCGATCCATCCCCGTAGCAGTGCATAGCCCATATTGCCGCAACCGACGAGGATCAAGGGTTCATCTAGTTTGATTGATGTGCGGTTCATTTCACCATCCCGTCCCGTTCTGCGTTGCCGCTGCGCTGTACTCCGTACGCTTCAACAAGGTAGCCAATCTAAATTTGCGTTCAGCGCGGTGGGCCTGCATACCTGTGACCCCAGCCTAAGCCCGAGCTTGCTCTTTTGCTGCCAGCCGATCCCAGCAATCGTTTAGATCTTTGGGAAGCAAATGCTTCATGATCCTCTGACTTGGCGTGCGCTCAAATTCCTTCACCACTGTGATGTAGCGAGGGTTCTGGTAGGAGGCGAGGCGGTCAGAAAGCCAGTGAGATAGATGCTCAGGCTCGATAACTTTTCCGGTCTTCGCTTTCACGAACAATTTGATGTCCTGCTCACCCACATCGGCAGCTACTCCGATCATCGCGCAGTCTTCAACGGCCGGATGAGTACCAACGACACGCTCCACTTCCCAAGCAGAGACATTCTCTCCCTTACACCGGACGCTGTCTGTCAACCGGCCATGGAACCACAGGTTTCCGTCTCCGTCTAAAGTGCCTGCGTCTCCAGTGTGAAGCGCCCCGTTTACGAGCGCTTTTCCCGTTGCTTCCTGGTTGCGGAGATAACCCTTGAAAAGAGCACCAGCGAGCGAGGATCTGACGACGATCTCTCCTCGATTTCCGCTCGCAACGGGGTTGCCCACCTCATCCTCGATCGAAACAGAAAACCAAGGCGTCGGCTTTCCGACGGAGCCAACGACACCTTTGGTGTTGCAGGTCGTAATGCTCGCTGCTTCGGTCATCCCATAGCATTCCCGGATCTCAACGCCGAAGCGATCACGGAATTCCGGCCAAACGTCTTTCGGGCACCCGCCTCCCCACGCGATCCGAACCGAATGTTCACGATCAAGCAGGCTCCCCGGCTGCTTCAGCAAAATCTGAAGAATGCCACCGAGATAATGGATATGAGTTGCGCATGAGTTCCTAACTTGATCCCAGAAGCGGCTCGCGCTGAAGCGGTCGACCATGGCCAACGTCACATCTTCGATGATCGGCAGAACCAAAAGCTGGGCCCCGCCAATATGGAAGAGTGGCTCCCAGACAAAAAACACGTCTGCTGGACCCATTGAGGTTAGGGTCCGTACCGCTTCCCCCGCGAGCCGCAGCATCCCGTGGGTAACTAGCACACCCTTCGGCCGACCAGTTGTTCCCGACGTATACATGATCGCAAACAAATCGTGCGCATCTGGAACAGCATCAACAAAATTGCTTTCGCCGAGCAGGATTGCCTCCGGTACCGAATGATCTTGATCGCCGCCGACCAACATGATGTTTTCGGAGCGTAGTTGAGCACCGCACCCTGAGATCGTTGATCGGAAATCAGGGTCACATAAGATGAGCTTGGGTTCGCTATGCTCGAGCATGTAGCAAAGCCCGTCGCCCTTTTGCTGCGCATTGATCGGCACCCAAACGGCTCCAGCCTTTGCAATGCCGAAAAGGACAGGAAGCGATAGACGGGAGTTCCGCATCATTACTGCGACACGGTCGCCTGGTTGCACGCCTTTGCGTCGCAGTGTCGAGGCGAACGCGCTTGATTCCATTTTCAGCGTAGCAAAAGTGATCGGCTGACCGTTGAAAATCGCAAAAACCTGATCAGGGCTTCGGTCGGCTTTTGCATTGAAGTCGGCAATGAAGCCCTTGAGATTGTCCATCATGAAAAAGTCACGCCTTTCGAGATGCCCGTTCCGCCAAAAATTTCTCCATCATTTGAGCTGTTTCACCCGACGCGTAGGCTTCCCGGTGGATCCGGACTGCCGCATCCAGGCACTGGCGGAACCCAAGCTCGGTCATTTCGCGCAGCCATTGCTTATCGAGGCGCATGGCGACTGGAGGCTTGGCGCCAAGCTCAAGGGCGAGTGAAAGCGAAGCTGTCAGGACGTCTGCCTGCGGAACAATCTTGTTGATGATCCCGATGGAGTGACATTCGTCGGCACCCATCAGTCGGCCGCTAAGCGTCAGATCGGTTGTTCGAGCCAATCCAAGCATCTCGCGCATGATCCACGGCCCGGTTACGCTGGCGATCCCGGAATTGATCTCAGGCTGACCCATGCGTACTCCGGCATGACTGATGCGAAAGTCGCATAGCAGCGCAACCTGAAACGCGGAGCCGGCGGCCACACCATTCAAAGCCGCAACGAGAGGTTTGGAGAGCGAGCGAATTGCCCCGTACAGCCGCTCCCACTCAGCGATCCATTCGGAGCCTGTCTCTCCGTCGAAGGACTTGGCTTCGTTGAGGTCCTGGCCGGCACAGAATGCCCGGTCCCCTGCCCCGGTCAGTACAATCGCACGGACTGTGCTGTCCTCCTCGAGATCGACGAGTGCTTCAACAAACTGGCTCCGCATTGGCTTGTGCCAGGCGTTCAGAATTTCGGGCCGATTCAGTGTGACCACTGCGACCTCGTCTCTTCTTTCAACGATTATGTAGCGATCCATGATCCACCATTCATTGGAATGCAATATTATATATCGCATAATGTGACGAACCTGTTCGTGAAGTCAAGCGTGTTTAAGCAGGTCGCTGGAATGTGACCCGGTCATTCCTCGCGTTTCAGCGACCGGGAAACGAGAGACGGCAACGATCATCCGGTGCATAGGTCGCTTGGAATCGATATAAGAAAGGATTTTGCGGGAGCGGGAGCGCGGTTACGCCAACCCGACACGTATGGTGCTGGCTGGCGGTAGGCGCGAATTTCCCGGAGGTGGGTAGATGGCAGGCACAAATTCTCAGTGTTTGAACGTCGTCGAGGATTGGCCCTGCGGTCACTTGCGAATTCGATCGCCAATCCGCTAGTTCTATCGGTCAAACCGTCTATTGTCGCAAACGTTATCCAATACGTCCTCAAAAAACCGATAACAGTATGGACGTAGAAGCCTTCTGGAACGACGCCTGAGATATGCTCCTCCGGCAGAAGATTCCGAGCATGACAACTTGCCGGAAAGTGTGCTCGCGCCACGCCCTCCTCAGGGTGGCGGCTTCAGGCTCGCCGGTACTGCGACGCTACCTTGGACATCTGTCTAGCAATCTCGACGGTAATCGGACTGAGTTCAGCTTCGACTCGTTCAATGGTCCAGTTAGCGGTGGAAACTGCGATGTTAACCGCTGCGACCACTCTGTTATCATACCCGAAAATCGGTGCAGCGATTGAAATGTCGCCGAGCATTGCCTCTTGGTTTGCGATGGCAAACCCCTTCTTGCGCACATTATCCAGCTCATCGAGCAACTTCGAGCGGTCTTGGATCGTAAAGGGAGTTAGAGCGTCGAAGGAAGGTGCTTTGAGGATCTCGCTTGCTACGCTCGGGTCCAAGTTTGCGAGGATCGCACGCCCTGGCGCGGTCGCAAAAGCAGGAAGACGCGTCCCAATCGTGACATATGAACTCATCACGCTTCTACTCGGCACACGTGAGATGAACACGATGTCAGAACCATCGAGTTCCGTCAGATTGGCCGTCTCCTGTGAACGCTTGTTCGCCTCAAGCAAATAAGGAAATGTCGCTTCCACGATCGGATTGCTTCGCAAATACGCGTTGCCAATGTCCATGGCTCTGACAGAAAGTGAATACTGCCGAGTAGTTTCACTATGGGTCAGATACCGGAGCGCCCGCAAAGTGTAGAGCACGCGCTGGGTCGCACTTTTGTTCAAGCCGGAAGCCTCGGAGACTTCAGCCAATGTCATTGGGCGCGGATTTGAGCAAAACGTGTCTAGTACGAGCATCCCCTTTTCGATGGTGCCAAGATAAAGACGCTCGTCCACGTTGGTCTTTTCGAACGAAGCAGGTGGATTGACTCCGCTCTTGCCCTTACCGCCGCGATCAAGCATCGTGCCTCTCAAACTAAAAATGGAATGCGGTAGTGCATATTGCTATTCAATGCGCGTGTAAAGGCTGAAGCCCCGCGCTGATCCTCGGCATAGTCGTCACTGTGAACGGGAGCCATGCAGCTTCCCTTGACATCGGCAATCTACAATATATAATATTATTATGCAATAAAATTGAGGGGCGAACATGGCCTATGGCGGCGGTTCCGAAAATCACGTTGAGATCATAAATGAAGATAACCGCTCAAGAGAATAGCTGCAGATACGGTGAAGAAGGCGTATTCCGAGGAACATTCCGCTTCGACAACGAGGTCTTGGGGGATTATACTTGGCCGCTATGCGAAATCCGAGGAACGCAACCTGGCCCCCGGCTTTGTGTGTCTGCCGGAGTGCATGTCAATGAAGTATCTAGCATCGAGGCGTCCATACGGCTTCAGAGGCTTTTCGAGCCCGAAAAGATGAAGGGGTCAGTGTCAATTGTACCCGTCATCAATCAGCCAGCCATCCACAAATATAGCGAGTACGTGTGCCCCGTCGACGGCAAGAACATCAACCATACGTTCCCCGGTCGAACCGACGGGACCTTTTCCGAAGTCCTCTGCGACGCCGTCCTCAACGAGTGGGTCAAGGGCGCAGACTGCTACATCGACATGCATGGAGGGGATCTGAAAGAGAAGGTATCCTGGTTCACCATTTTCCAGCGCACGGGTGATGATGAATTCGACGCCGCGGCATGCAACGTTGCAATGTGCTTCAACAGTGAGATCGTGCTTGCCCTTGGCCCGGAATATATGAAGAAACCGGGTCGACCTCCGACAGCGTGCGCTTTGCGCAAGCAGATCGCCATAATGACCGAGGCCGGGTCGAATGGTCTTTTGAGCGAGGCCGATATTTCCTTTCATGTCGAGGGAGTATTGAACGTAGCCCGGTTGCTCGGAATTATAGATTCCCAACCGTCATCGGCCACCAATGGACGCTCATTATGCGACAGCTACATCTGGGTTGAATGTCCGAGCGATGGGGATTTTCATGCAGAAGTCGAGCCGGGATCCATCGTGAGGCAAGGGCAGCGTCTCGGCTCAGTGCGCGACGTATTTGGAGATGTCCTGGACGAGGTGTTTGCTCCGGCGACGGGATTCGTCCTTTGGCGTATTACTCACCCTTCCATCCGCAAAGGTGAAGCTCTGTTGACCATTGTTGAAGAGGCGCACGCAAAATAGTGTTCCGCAAGATTGGCTATATCTACGGCCAGTCCCAATACGCTTAGCCTCCCCACGACGATCCTCAACACCCAGTTTGCTAGTCTAGCGGCAGGATTGGGTCCGTGTGGCTGCCGATACCGGAATTCTTAAAAAAAGATGGCGAAAGAGCCGCAAATGGTTGCAAACGCGTCCGGGCGTAGAGCCGCAAAACGCCTTCATCCTCACACCATCGTCCTGCCGCATCGATCCAGAAGGCCCGAGCCCATCGCGAAATAGTTGGGCGCAAGGGTGAGGATCTTTGATTTAAGCGATTGCCTCCGACAATCTACCAAAGACGGCGGAACCAAAACCGCATTGACGTTCCCGCTTTTCCAATATATGATATTGTATAACAATATACGCGGCTTAGGACGTGACGAACGTTTTGGCCAAACCGCAAAGAAACGGGAACAGGAATGAAGCTGGTGTTTGGGACATCGCGAACTGCGTGGAAGCCCTCCAACTTCTGAAGATTTCTTGAATTAGATGCCGTCAGAAGAAAAGGCTTATGAGGCCAACGCGTAATAGTGGTCCTTCCAAGCCGTTTTCTGCTCGTTGGGGCTGGCCGCAGTCGGGAAACCTATTGCGGGTGAAAAATGCCCCGAGCGGGAATTATTAGCGCTGCATTCGGAGCAGCGACGGAGTGAAAGTTATGAATGTGGTACAGGAAAGCGCGAGCGGCACGGGTATAAAGCGCCTGGCAAAGAGGCTAACCGTCATGAACTCCCTGTTAGAAAATCGCTGGATTAGAGGAGCTCTGGTTTCGGGTCCGCTCCTCATCCTCCTGATCGGCTTTCTTGCGATTCCGCTGTCCTATATCGTTTGGGGCAGTTTCGAAGGAGCGAAATTCAACTTCAGTCACTACGCTCGCGTTTTTTCGAGCGAGACGAACTTGAACATACTGTTTTATACCCTTCGGATCGGGTTGATCGTGACAGTCGTATCCCTCGCTGCCGGATACCCGGTCGCTTATCTACTGACCAAGCTTAAGTCACGTTCATTGTCCACCGTCAGTATTTTCCTGCTGATTCCGCTTTTCACTGCTTTCCTAATTAGAACCTACGCCTGGATGATCATACTTGGTCGCGAAGGTATCATAAACAACGCGCTGATTTGGGCGGGTTTAATCAATGAACCCTTGACCCTGCTCAACACCACTTTTGCTGTGGTCGTTGGTATGGCCCATGTCTTCATCCCGACCGCCATTTTCACAATGTATTCGTCAATGGTGCGCATTGACCATGATGTTGCCAGAGCCGCCCAGATACTGGGGGCAAAGCCGGTACAGGCATTCCTGCGCGTTTATTTCCCACTGACATTACCGGGTATCTTTTCTGCAGGTGTCCTGATCTTCATTTCCGCCATCGGATTCTACATCACCCCTGCCCTGTTGGGCGGCCCGAGTGACACAATGATCTCACAACTGATTGTCGCGCAGATGACAACGCTGTTGAACTTCGAACTCGGATATGCTTCGTCCATCGTGCTGCTCATGGTGACAATCGCCATTCTCTTCGTTGCGAGCCTGTTTATCCCGCTGGAAATGATATGGTCATCGTCAACAGTCACCCTCACCGATGAAGAACCACGCGCTGCGGCACGGCTGCTCAAGAAAGTGAAACGATCGATCGGTCCTCTTCTCTACACTGTCGAGGCATCGGTGCATTTTCTCACAAAACCCATCCTCACCCGCAATTCCCGTTGGTTGTGGGTATACACGATCCTCATACTCTTTTTCTTGACGGCGCCGTTGATTGTCGTCGTGGTGCTGTCTTTCAGTTCGTCTTCATTCGTCGTCTTTCCGCCCCCAGGATTTTCGCTGCGTTGGTGGGAAAAGCTGGCGAGTGCTACAGAATGGCACCAGTCGTTCTTCTTTTCGGTTCAATTGGGTATCGCTGCCGCCTGCGTTGCGACGATCATAGGCACGATGGGCGCGTTTTGGCTGGTGCGGACAAAGTTTCTATTCAAGAAAGCGCTATTCCTGTTTGCGCTTTCCCCCTTGATGGTGCCAGTGGTCATTATCGCAACCTCGCTATACGTCTTCGAAGCAAAGCTACACATACTCGGCACCTTCGGCGGGCTGGTTATGGGGCACGTCCTGCTCGCCGTGCCCTACGTCATCGTGGTCATGGCTGCGGCGCTGAGAAATTTTGACCAGTCCCTAGAGCCAGCAGCTGCAGTGCACGGAGCTCGTCCATTACAAACACTTCGACTTGTCACGCTACCCATTCTCAAACCTGCTCTCCTTACGGCGGGACTGTTGGCTTTCCTGACATCCTTCGACGAACTCCTTGTCGGCATTTTTCTGCTGGGACGGCAAACACCAACGTTGCCCATCAAGTTCTGGGGCGACATTGCCTACCAGGTTGATCCGTTGCTGAGCACGGCCTCGACCTTGATTGTTGTTCTTGTGACGGGATCAATCATTGCAGTGCAGTTCATCCGGGAGCGTCATAACACGCGCACCTCTAACAATATTGCCGAATGACCGGAGGCGAAAAATGTCTACAAGCCTTGAAATGAAAAACATCCAAAAGTTCTACGGCCCGCTTCAGGTTGTGAAGGACTTCAATCTTCAAGTCCAGCCAGGCGAGTTTGTGACCTTTCTCGGACCATCAGGTTCCGGGAAGACAACGGCATTGAAGATGATAGCAGGGTTCGAAACGCCGACGTCAGGAGACATTTTTCTGGGAAGCCGTTCCATCGTGGATCTTCCCGCCTATGAGCGCGGCATCGGGATGGTGTTTCAAAACTATGCGCTGTTTCCTCACATGACGGTCGCGGAGAATGTCGCGTTTCCCCTCACAGTTCGCAGGTCCACACGAGCGGAAATCGAGAGCAGCGTGGCGCGCGCTTTGCGACTGGTCAAGATGGAACAGTATAGCGGCCGCTATCCCAACCAACTTTCCGGTGGCCAGCAGCAGCGCATCGCACTGGCACGAGCCATCGTATTCAATCCAAGCATTCTGCTAATGGACGAGCCTCTCGGCGCGCTTGATCGTAATCTCCGGGAGCACATGAAGATTGAGATCATGCGTATTCAGAAGGAACTGAATATGACGGTTGTCTTCGTGACCCATGACCAGGATGAAGCGCTGACCATGTCGGATCGGATCGCAGTTATCAACGAAGGCCGACTCGTTCAGGTGGACGATAGCAAGACGCTCTACGGCAGGCCGAGAAACCGGTTCGTCGCATCATTCGTCGGCGAATCCAACATGATTCCATGTCGCGTCGACGTGATCGAAAACGGAGCAGGCAGGGTTACCCTGGCAGGCAACACACCAGGGGCGGCGCAGTTGTCTGGGCAGATTGACGGCGATCACGGCTGGATGTTTGTTCGTCCGGAACACGTCGAGATCGACTTTCGTTCGGTGGGAGCGGATTTGCCCAACGCGCTCGACGGCGTGGTCGAAAACGCATTGTTCCTCGGCGAAATGACGCGGTACCTGGTCCGCTGTGGTGATGAGACCATTACCGTGAAGCGGCAGAACCGGGGGCAGGCTCACTTTGCCGGCGGAACACCGGTGACGGTTTCGTGGAAAGCAGAAGATTGCAAGGTCTTGGACTAGCCATACATTGTGCGAAATCGTTTCAATCGCACTATATGGGCGACGACGAATTCATCGCTTTGGCAATGCCCCACCGAAGTCGCTTCCCCGGTGAGCGTATTTGGCTCTATTGATTTGAACCGCCCCCACTTTCGACCGAACACTCAGCATACGCAGGAAGGCTCAAGCACAGGATCAGGATTAGATTGCGCAGACTCCCGCCTAGGATTTCAATCATCTTCGTAACAAAACACGGCAAATCCAGGCGAATTCGGGTCGGATTGCCGTGTGTCGATTTGGCGGAGGTACGTTCTCTCCCAGAGGACAGAATTTTAGCCACGCCATCGCGCAATTTTGAGCATGTATGCTCAAATAAGGCTGCGACGTTGCCCAACGCTTGTGACCGGCCCGTGCGGGCGGCACTCGCTTACTGTAATTCGTAGCTGACCACCCGTGGTCACGTTCCGCCAAACGCTAGCTTACGAGCCCATTCTGGGCCAAAGAGACAGCGGAACGGTCCGAGCGACGAACTTGCCTCAACATATAGTCCCTGGGGTCGACGCTGTTGCTCAAAACCCGTCCATGCGTTACAAGTTCTGCTGTAATTTTCGCTGAACCGCACGACATCGTCCATCCAAGCGGGCCATGGCCAGTGTTGAGGAAAAGGTTTTCATATGGCGTCGGACCTACGATCGGAGGTCCATCGGGCGTCATCGGGCGTAATCCTGACCAAGTCAAAGCCGAGCTGACGTCGACGTGCGCAGCCATGGACGGCAAAATCCTGAGAATGTCGTCGAGGACGCGTCGGCCTTCATTGGGATCGATTTTCGTATTATATTGAGCGAATTCTGCTTTCCCACCCATGCGCAAGCGATCTCCCATCGGGACCATCATTGCATGGTAGCCGTCGTCCATGACCGGACGTGTCGGCCCTCCCTTCCATCCGTTTAGAGGCAAGGTCACGGAATAGCCTTTCACGGGCACGATCGGCAGCTGAATACCGAGGGGGCGGGCAAATATGGGGCTGTAGCTACCAAGAGAGAGTACGTACGCATCGGCATGAATTTCTCCAACGGACGTTTTGAGGTGGGAGATCCGCGAAGAGGACTGTTTGACTATTTCCAATATGTTAGCTCTCATCAAAAACTGAGCCCCCAGTTCCTTAGCGAGGCGAGCCATTTCATTCGTAAACTTATGGGCATCGCCGCTTTCGTCATCTGGAAAGTATACCGCACCGATGTAGCGATCGATCACGTCCTTCAAACACGGCTCTTTCTCCAGAATTTGTTCCTGATCAAGAACGTCGAATTTGACACCCCACCCCTGCATCTCGCGGCACATCTGCACGAACTCCGACATGCGGCCGCCTCGAGGGAAGACCCTCATCGTCCCGCGCGTGGTCTGGTCATAATGCAGGGTAGAATTCTGGCGAATGCTGCGCAGCGTTTCTAAACTCAGGCTCGCGATCCTGATGTTCGAAACCATATTGGCTTTATGCCTCTTGTGGGTTGAGTTCGAGAGAAATTTTAGCCCCCAGCCGATAATCGATGGGATGGCACTTGGGTTGATTTTTAACGTAGAGTTGCTGTCAAAAAGCATCTTACCAAGCCGTTTGATGGTTCCAGGTGAGTTCCAGGGGCTGGAGTCGCTAGGCGTCATCAGACCGCCATTGGCAAAGCTCGTTTCCATGCCAGGCCTGTCGCAGCGATCAATAATGGTGACCTCGTGACCATCTCTGGCGAGCATATAGGCCGTCGCACTACCAACGATTCCGGCACCAAGTACAGCAACTTTCATAACTTACCCTCAAAAGCAACCTAGGGTCGCGCGACAAACACGACGACATAATCAATATGCAATATTGAACATTATTTTGCAATACGAGATGACGTTGTACCGCGTAGAGCTGCTGGTTGATTGCCACTGGCGAGATGTTCTCCTTCCCTGGCACCATCCCGTTCATGGCAACAACTCAGCGATCCAGGTTCACGCTGTAGGGCGCTAAAGGTATAAATTCGTGAAGAAGTCAGAGCTGACAAAGGTTATCGCAGGACGATCTAAGGGAGCGCGTGCCTTCCGCTCAACATCGCGGGCCAAGTTACGGCGATGGGCGCATCAGTCCTGATTAAAGAGGATCGGCATTAGATCATCCTCCTGATCTGCTTTAACCTTGTCAAAAAGGTTTGCCTCCTTCCCTCCAATGACGACGATGATTGTGCCTCGCCGAAGTTTGTCAGCGCGAATTTCGCCGCACCTTCTGTGATGAGTAAGCTTTGGCATGATCAACACGCTTAATGGCTATCCGCTTGGCGCACACTGAATGGAGCGACCCGTGTGGGGTGTATGGCTCATTCCAGACGACCCTTTGTCGATGCCCACCAAAAGATGGAGGAGAGGCCACATAGCGCCATCGGCAACAAGGTGCCGATTTCGCTTATGAACGGCTCATCGGCACCCCCGCCGAGCTGAGCCATAACCCCGGAAAATTCCAGCTTCTGCTGGCCCAAAATCGGGGGGCACTTCACATTCACTGACGCACTCGTGTGCTGCTCAAACGCGAGAGCACATTGTGAACCACAAGAACTTTCCGGCTCTATCTGCGGGAGAAGCTGACGGTGCGGGTGGTGGCGTGCCATCGGCCAGGGCAAGTGCGAGCGCGAGGTTGGCCACGTCAAGAAGAATGCCATCGCAGGTCCCGGTTGCAGGGCCGCGCTCGAAGCGCATCTAGATCGTTGCGAACGTGAGGCCGTCATCTCGGACCAAACGCGGGGGGTGTGACATTCCAACTTTGCAGAAATAGAACACTTCAACAAAGCTGGGATCATCAAACGGCATTGATCCAGCTACATTTTGGCACTAAGCAAAAAATGCCCTTACCTCGCACACTCTATAGTTGTGCATCCTTTTTATGGAACTTTCACCAGCTCCATTGCTTTTCCGTGTCGCTAGTCTTTTTAGTCTCGCTGATACGTCCAGCGAAATAATCTAAGCCTGACGACCTATTAACCGCCCGGTTCCTCTCAACATACCAGAAGCCCGGATAGGCCCGATGGTGTCCGAGCATCCGAAGCTTTTGATTCGCAGCTTTGTCCAGGCCCTGTCGTTAAGGGCGATCTCCGGCTCCGTGTCGAGCCCGAAGTGCCACTAGGGTTCTCCAACGAGTCAAATGTTGTCCGGGATGACGTCGCCGGCTATCAGGAGGCTCGCGCATCCCGCCAGGCATCGTCCGCTTCCGGCTAACTAGCGACATAAGTTCCGTTCAGAACCCTGCGGCTATCTCCAAGAGAGGGATCGGTGCCCCCGTACTTCAGCAGAATACTTTGTTCTTTCGCCACCTCTTTCGCAAGGTCGTCCATCTCAACCGACAACGTCCGCAGCCCCTCGTATTTCTCATCCGAGTCAAAGATCCGTCTGGATCCGTCAGGCACCAATAGCGATTTCGCCTTCTCGGAGTTGTGGTAGAGTTCATCAAGGAAACGCTGCGTTTCGGCGAGGACGGCGAGTTCGTAAAACGTCCCCACTCTTAGGCCGTTGAGATCGCAATGATACATTGTGCTGGCGATATCGAAGCTGGGAAAGACGATTTTCTTGCCGTCCTCGATCGCGTCGTTCTTGACATTCTTGCAAAGCCTGATGGCCTTCTTCAGCCCTGCTCCTGCCGCTAAGTCCTGCTGATTGATCTCGTGAATGTGACGGAAAGGAAAGTTCGACAGTTCAGTGGGCACCTTCTTGTCGAGGATGAAGACGCCTCGATCGCGTTGAAGCTCAGAAGCCTGAAAGTCCGCGGTATCGTACCAGTGTGACGGCACGACATCGACGGGCCGCGGCAGCGATCCACCGGAAATCGCTATCGCCTTTCCCCCGCTGGTATCCACCGTGGCTGCTGGGTACTTAGCCTTTAAAATCTTCTCCGACTCACTTCTCAGAGCGGAAAGAACTTCCAAGGACGATTTGTTGGAAGGATAGTACAAACCCGACTGGGCCATCCGCCCGGTGGAATCGTATCGCAAGAAGCTGGTTTCGAGCGTCAACAGGTCGACGTCGCTGACGCCTCGAATATGGACATTGAGCGGCACGGATCCTTGCAGTCGAAACTCGACTGGTATGTTGGAAGCCTGGAGGCCCTCAAGCAACTGTTTACCAACGCGCTCGGCCGTCTCCACACTTATTCGCGTGTAGTCCTGGTCGACTTCCTGCATCGCTCCCAGACAGTACCGGGTATAAGGCTGATCCCTCGCCCGCTTCTGCCAACTTTCTTCACGAGAGCTTTTCTGCAGGATCTCGGTCGCCGCATCCTGAGCGAGCCGCCCGAGCCTATCGACCCCTGATCGTCTGGTATGGAGTTGATTCAAACGCTTGCCGATATCCCTAGCCATTGTCGATCTTCTCCAGCTTCATTGTTCCAAACGTGTACCTGCCATGACCGTTGAAGTATTCGCCGTCTCCACTCCTCAGGTCCTTGCTGAACAGGATCTCGCCGAATCCTTTGTGGGTGCGAAGTTCGGTCTGCTCAATGTTCGGCTCGTTGCTGTAGTTGTAAAATATCCGCCAGCCGTCTGCCTCGTCCTTGATAAGTGCCGCGCTCTTACTGTTGGAGGCTGATGTATCGGTTTTCAAACGGATACGAATCTTGTCCCACGACTGGACGATAGTGACCTTTCCAGTCCAATCGTAAGCGGGATTTAAATTCGTCTCTATCGTCCTGCCCGTGCATGTCCAGTCTCCACTGAGGTCGGGAACCTGAAGGACAAGCTGCATGAGCCGCCAGCGCCACGCATGCCGGTTCAAGAGCCAGGCAAGTATGCTGAAGACGACGCCGGCTCCAACCAACGACAATAAGCTGGGAGGAAGATTGACCGGCAACCCCATACTTTGCGCGAGGTTCACGGACCACAAAAGTACGAAGACAATGGCCGCCGAAACCATGGCAGATATCATGCCCAGCCATCTGCCAACGCTCAGGCGGCTGATACCGCCCAATTGGGTGTATTCATGCTCAAGCATACCTGCGCTCCAGATACTTCATTAGAGGATCTTATAGATGGCATTGGTGCATCTTCCAGCATAAGTTGCAGGCCGTCAGAAATCACGGGAAATCATGAGAACTCCACAAGCGAGCTATCGAAAGCTGCGCTTACAGGACCTTTAGTTCACCCCCAATTAATGCAGACGACCTTTGGCTGGGTCATGTCCTCGTAAGCGAAGCGAACGCCCTCTCGGCCCATACTGCCGTATTTGAAGCCGCCGAAAGGCATGGCGTCGAGGCGATAGTCAGAGCTATCGTTGATCATAACGCCGCCTGCCTCAACCCGGTTTGCCGCGTCCAGCGCGACCCTGAGATCGGCGGTGAAGATGCCGGCATGCAGACTATATTCGGGATCATTGGCCATCTCAATGGCTTCGTCTATGGTCTCGAACGGAGCCAGCATGACAACGGGCGCGAAGACTTCCTCGCTCCATAGCCCGCAGGTACGGGGCGTGCCTTCGAGCACCGTCGGATGGTAAAGTGATCCTTCGCGCCGATGACCACAGAGGAGGGTGGCTCCAGCGGCTATCGCATCGTTGACAGAAGTTTCAGTGCGTTCGGCCGATCCCGCCGAGATCATAGGACCCACATCGGTGTCGTCACGCAACGGATCGCCGGCCTTAAGTTTTTTGGTCCTTGCGACAAAGGCATCGCGAAACCGCTCATATATAGCCGCCTGCACGAGGACGCGCTGGGCGCCGATGCAATTCTGTCCTGCTGCCCAGAACGCGCCGGAGACGCAGCCCTCGACCGCTTTATCGAAGTTGCAGTCATTCATTACAATGACGGGGGCATTGCCGCCCAATTCCATCGCCAGCTTCTTCAGCCCCGCCGCGCGGCTGATGGCTTCGCCGGTGGCAAATCCACCGGTAAACGACACCATGCGGACATCGTGGGACGAGATCAAGGCAGTGACCAGCTCCCTGTCACCATGAGCGATGGTGATGACATCGTCAGGCAGGCCAGCTTCCAAAAGGGCATCGACGAGATTGATGGCGGAGAACGGCGTTAAATTCGACGGCTTCAGCAACACGGCGTTGCCCCCTGCGATTGCCGGGCCGAGCTTGTGTGCGACCAGGTTCAGAGGATCGTTGTAGGGGGTGATAGCGGTGATGATACCGAGCGGTTCCCGTGTGAACCAACCCTGGCGCTGTTCTGACCCAGCAAATGCATCGAAGGGGACGATCTCGCCTGCGTTGCGCTTTGCTTCCTCGGCTGAGAGTTTCAGCGTATTGACGCAACGACTGACTTCCTTGCGTGCCTGAACGATCGTCTTTCCCGCTTCGCGCACAATGGTCTCGGCAAAGGCATCGCGGCGGCGCTCGATAAGTTGCGCGGCTCCCTCGAGGATGCTTGCTCGCTTGTGCCGCGGCAGGTTACGCGAGAGCTCGGCCCCGCGACGAGCACGAGCGATGAGTTCGTCGACGTCGGATGCGTCCGTTGACTCGATCGATCCGATCAGAGAGCCGTCAAAAGGGCTGTAAACCGATACGGGTGGCAAGCCCACTTTGATATGAAGTTTGGCAGCGGTCATAGGCCAACTTCCCTTTCCCTGATGAAGCGCCGGCATGAACGGCGGTTATGGTCTTTGGGCAGGGTGAAGTTTGATCCTCCACCCGCTGCCCACTTGAGTGGCTGACAATGACAATCTGAATGCGGCTGGCCGTTCAGCGATGGCCGGAAAGCACAAGTCGCTACGGGTCAGATCTTCTGGCCGTCGCGCACCAGTTCGTCCATGACCGAGCGCACCGCCTTCTCGGCAATCGAGACGATCTCGTCGATCTCGTCCTTAGTGGTGACCAGTGGAGGTGCGAAGCCGAGGATCTCGCCATGCGGCATGGCGCGGGCGATCAGACCGCCGTCGCGCGCTGCCTTCGAGACACGTGCACCAACCTTCAGCGACGGATCGAAACGGGTCTTGCTTTCGCGGTCCCCGACGAACTCGATTGCTCCCATCAGCCCCACGCCACGCACCTCGCCGACGATCGGCAGCTGAGCGAACTTCTCCTTGAGCTGCGCCTGGAAATAGGCGCCCACCTCGCGGGCGTTGCCGGGCAGGTTCTCCTGTTCGACGATGTCGAGAACAACATTGGCAGCGGCCGCCCCAATCGGATGGCCGGAATAGGTATAGCCGTGCGAGAAAGCGCCGACCCTGTCGGCTCCGTCTTCCAGCACCTGGTAGACTTTCTCGCCGACGATCGCAGCCGAGAGCGGAAAGTAGGCAGACGTCAGGCCCTTGGCAACCGTGATCAAGTCCGGCTCGATGCCATAATGCTGCGATCCGAACATGGAACCGGTGCGGCCAAAACCGGTAATGACTTCGTCGGCGATCAGCAGGACGTCATGCTTCTTAAGCACCAGCTGAATAGCCTCCCAATAACCTTCCGGCGGCGGTGTGATGCCGCCAGTGCCAAGAACTGGTTCACCAATGAATCCACCGACATTGTCGGGCCCAAGCCGTTCGATGAGTTGATCGAGCTCGGCAGCGCGGCGCGTGGAGAATTCCCGCTCCGTCTCGCCAGGATTGGCGCCCCAGTAGTGATGCGGCACGCCGGTATGGCTGATCTGCGGCAAGGGAAGGTCCATATGGTCGTGGTAGAAGCTCATGCCGGTCATCGAACCTGAGACAACGCTGCAGCCATGGTAGCCGCGGTCACGTGAGATGATCTTCTTCTTGGTCGGCTTGCCGCGCAGATTGTTGTAGTACCAGACGAGCTTGGCCTGGGTCTCGTTGGCGTCCGAACCGGACATGCCGTAGAACACCTTGCTCATCTTGCCCGGAGCCATCTTCACCAGACGGTCTGACAGGATCGCCAATTCATCGGTCGTGTGAGCGGCATAAGAGTGGTAATAGGCAAGCCGGTAAGCTTGGCGTGAGATCGCCTCGGCTACTTCGGTGCGGCCATAACCGACATTGACGCAGTAAAGCCCGGCAAAGCCGTCGATCAGCTGATTGCCGCGGGCGTCCTGGATGCGGATACCCTTTCCCGTCTCAACAATTGTTGGCTCGCCAAGCTTGCCGCTGGCAAAGTCCTTCAGTTGCGTGAACGGATGCAGGACCGAGTTGCGGTCCTTCTCGCCGATGTCCTTGATGTTGATGGTCATTGCAAGCCCTTCCGTAGCGCGATGATGTGAAGCGGCGGACAGAAACGCAGCTCGATATGCTCCGCTGGCGCCCGCATCTATATTCGACACTGGCAATCTGATGCTAAATCGATGCAGATTGACGGCGAATATGATGCCGTCTATGCAGGAATTCTGCGAGTATCAACGCTGGCTGCAGGATTTCTCGGACATGGAACTCGACCGCGCGGACATCGCGCTTCTTAACGCCGTTCAAAAGAACAACAAGCTCACGTCGGAGGAATTGGCCGAACGAGCGCATCTTTCACCGACTGCCTGCCAACGCCGGCTCAAACGCTTGCGGGCAGAGGGCGTCATCGAGGCTGATATTTCAATCGTGTCCCCTAAGGCAGTCGGCAGACATGTAACCGTCGTCGTTCTGGTGTCGCTTGAGCGAGAGAGGGCTGATATCATCGATCGCTTCAAGACTGCAATCAAGAACACCCGCGAAGTGATGATCGGCTACTACGTGACCGGCGACGCGGATTTTCTCCTCGTCGTCACAGCAAAAGACATGGAAGACTACGAACAGTTCACACGGCGCTTCTTCTACGAGAACAATGACATCAAAGGTTTCAAAACAATGGTTGTCATGGACCGCGTGAAAGCCGGATTTGCCTTTCCGATCGAAGATTAAGCTACTGTATTCTCAAACGGGCCGAGATGCAGTCTTCATCTATCTGTTGCACCGCGCTCTTACAGCCGCCCATTTTTCCATCTCACCATAGAGATTGAAGTGTCATTTCCCTAACTTGATGGACCGCGACAGCCATGCACGTAACCTTGGCGATGATCGAATGTCGAAGATGTTGGTTGGCTACTTCTGGGACCCGTACGCGCGATCGGGGCTTTGAGCGTTGAGGTGCTTGGTGGCTGACGCTGAGAGGTTGTCCTCCTTCCCTTGCGACGACCGCCATGTACACAACTAGGCCAGCCGGCCTATTTTTGACCCCAAGCGGGTCTCGCGCGCGCTTAGCAGGAAGTTTTTCTGTGAAAGCGACGTCGGTGATCGACGCATGTCGGCATCAGAGCGTCCTCACACGAACAACGCCGCTTCCCCGCAAAACAATCAGTTGAAAGCTTTGAGCCGACCGGGCAACGCATTGAGAAGTTGACGGGTATACTCAGACGAAGGCTGGCTGAATATTTGCGTGGTTCTTCCTTCCTCGACGATCCTCCCGCGCTGCATTACACAGATTCGATCACTTATCTGCGCTGCAACCCGCAAGTCGTGGGTAATGAATAGTATGCTCAGTTCAAGCTCCTCACGAAGCTCGGCCAGTAGATCGAGTACCTGTTTCTGGACCGTCACGTCCAAAGCAGAGACGGCCTCGTCAGCGACAAGAAGGCTGGGAGACATCGCAAGGGCACGCGCAATACAGATTCGTTGACGTTGACCGCCACTGAATTGGTGTGGATAGCGACTGAGCGCGCGTCGGTCTAGGCCGACCCGATCGATAAGAGCTTCAACCCGCGTCAATGCTTCAGCACGGGAAACGCCCATGTTAATCGGACCTTCCATAAGCGACGATCCAATCATTATACGCGGATTGAGTGAACGATTGGGGTCCTGAAACACCATCTGCACTTGGCGGTAAGGGCCGCCTCGGACGACCTCAAGGCTGCGGTTAAATTCTACCGAGCCGGCGCTGCTCGGGACGAGACCTGCAATTATCCGGGCGAGCGTGCTCTTACCAGACCCGGACTCGCCGACAATGCTCACAACCTCCCCACGCTTTATTGTCAGGTTAACACCGCAGACGGCTTTAGTTTCGTGTACGGTGAAAACACCACGCCTATAGTTTTTGTCCACCCCCCGTACAGTCAACAGCACGTCATCCGATGATGTCCGCTTCACTTCTGGAGGAATGGCGGACGGAATAGAATTTATCAGCAATCGACTATAATCTTCTTTAGGATTGTCGAGGACATCGCTGGCTGTGCCGGCCTCGACCACCCGTCCGCCCCGCATAACTATTACCCGATCCGCGATATCGCGAACCACTCCGATATCATGGGTAACAAAGAGAACGCCCATCCCTGTCTCGCGTCGCAGTTCGTCCAACAGTCGCAGGATTTGCGCCTGCGTTGTGACGTCTAGAGCCGTAGTCGGCTCATCAGCAATTAAGATGTCTGGCTTTAAGATGATCGCCATTGCGATCATCACCCGCTGCCGCTGCCCGCCTGAGATCTGGCTCGGGTAGGCTCGTGCAATCACTTGCGGATCGGGCAGATGCACCGCGTCCAAAATTTCGAGAACTTTCGAACGTCTCTGGCTCGCCGACAACGTCCTCTCATGTATTTTCAAAACCTCTTCGATTTGCCACCCGATAGTCAGAACCGGGTTGAGCACCGACATGGGCTCCTGGAATACCATCGCGATCGATTTTCCGGAAAGCTCCCGCCGATCACGCACATTCAGTGCGAGAAGGTCGCGCCCGCCGTACCACATCTTTCCGGTTTGGACGACAAGGCCACGCGCCAGTAGGTTCATGATCGTGAAAGCCGTCACGGACTTTCCGGATCCGCTTTCGCCGACGATGCAGACTATTTCGCCCCGCGCGACGTCAAGGGATAGGTCTTTGACCGCCTCTCGGCGATCTCCGCTCAAAGGTAGCGTGATGGTCAAATTCTGGATAGAAAGTACCGGATCAGGGACAGACATCAATGACCTCCATGGCTGAGAGGATCTGTCACATCGCGCATCCGATCACCAATAATGTTGATTGCAAGGACAACGAGCGCGAGAAATGTACTTGGGACAAAAATTACCCAAGGCGCGCGCTGAAATGAATTTCGTCCATCAGCGATCATGTTGCCCCAGCTCGGGAGTTCTGGTGGCGTACCAATCCCAATAAAGCTGAGTATTGCCTCGGCAATAATAGAAGACGCTGCGACGTAGCTTGTCAACACGATCAATGGCGCGACTGCATTCGGCAGAATATGCCGCCACAGTATGCGTGCAGTACCCGTGCCGGCCATAACCGCAGCCTCGACAAATGGCTCGTTTCGTATGGTAAGAGCCAGACTGCGTGTCAAACGTGTTATCTCAGGCAAAAAAGGCAGCGAGATAGCGAATATCAACCCAAATGTGTTGCTTCCGATGGCCATCAGGGACGCCACCCCAAGCAATACCGCAGGCACAGCCATCAAACCGTCCATTACGGCCATAATCACTGTGTCTAGCCAGCGAACATAACCAGCGAGAAGCCCAAGTATCGCTCCTGTGACGAGCACGACCAATCCGCAAATCGCGCCAATGGCAAGCGAGACCCGAGCACCGTATAACGCTCGTGAGAACACGTCTCGCCCCAGCTGGTCGGTTCCCAACCAGTTGTCCCACGATGGTGGCCTTAGCCTTGACGTTGGGTTGAGAAGCGCTGGATCGTGAATCGCGATCAGGGGCGCCGCTATCGCCGTTAGGCAAAACAACAGAACGAAAAAGAGCGCGCACGCTGTCAGAGGATCTTGCAAAAGCTGAATGTACCACCGTTGATTTGAGTTAATCATCTCGCTCCCCTCGGGTCGAAAAATCCACAAAGCAAATCAATCACGAGATTGAACGAAACATAGAAAACGGAGGTTATGAGAACGAGCCCTTGGATGATCGGGAAATCACGTTTGAGGATTGCCTCGGAAACCAATCGCCCAAGTCCAGGAATGTTGTAGAGGCTCTCCGTGACAACCAGGCCGCCCAGTAGCCCAGCGAATGTCGTGCCGGTCAAAGTTAGCAGCGGAGCAGCCGCGACTCGTAGAGCGTGTGCGAACAATATCCTACCGGGCGTCGCTCCCTTTGCTGCGGCGGTTTTTATATAGTCTTGCCTCAGGATTTCAGAAACGGTAGCGCGGGTGACGCGAGCGAAGAGTGAGATATAGAACAGCCCCAGCGTCATTACGGGAAGTATCAGGGATCGTAAAAATCCTGCTATGCTATCGGCCGGGGAAATATACCCTTGAACTGGGAGCCAGCCCAGTCTCAGGGCGAATATGTACACGAGTGCATAAGCGACCAAAAAAATTGGCAGGGAGAACCCCAGAGACGCGATAGCTGTCAGCGACTTATCCAGCCGACTTCCCAAAGACATCGCCGTTACCGCGCCGAGAGGTACACCAACTGCAACTGCAAGGAAGATAACGCCGACCGCGAGGGCGAGTGTTGCGCCAACCCTGTCCAAAACCAAATCAATGATCGGGCGCTGGTAAAAGATCGATGAGCCAAAATCTCCGTGGAGCAGCCTTTCAAACCAGACCGCGAACTGGCGAAAGAGGGGCTGGTCCAGCGCCAGGTGGTGACGCAGTGCCGCGATCGCTTCCTCGCTGGCTGTGTCTCCGGCTAGTATTCGGGAGGGATCACTCCCACCCGCATGGACTAAAAGAAAAACGATTACGGACACGATTGGAACTATCGGCAGTGCCGATAGTACCCTCGTCAGAACGAAATTCATCATATCGCTTGAGCCTCTCAATCAGCTTTTTTTACGATGCCATAAAAGGGTGCCCCTGGGCCCTTAGCGATATTTTGAAGTTTGTCGCTCCACGCGGAAAGCGATACGAATTGCCCGGCGGGCACGTAGGGCATGACCTCCAAGATTCGGGCTTGAAAGTCGGCCGCAAGTTTTTTTCGCTCGTCGACACTGGTCGCCTTTTCAAACGCCGACTTAATGTCTTCGGCTACCTTGTCACAAGGCCACCCAGCCCATGAGGTTTCGCAATTCATATTCGCTGGCAGTGAGTTCGATGGCGAGTCCAATTGGTCAGCTGTCGCGGTAGTTACGAATAGATTCCAGCCCCCCTCAGACTGCGGCACTTTGAGCGCGCGACGCTGGATCAAGGTTGCCCAATCCGAAGCCGCAACCTCCACATTGAAACCAATCGAACGCAATTGCTGCGCCGCAACCAGCGCGACCGCCTTCAGGTTTGGAACGTCAGTTGGCTGAAGGACAACAATGGGCGTGCCATCATAGCCGCTTTCTTTGACAAGCTTTTTGGCAGCATCAACGTTCATATTTCCAATGACGTCGCTTCCAACGAAGTTCGTGTAGGGACTGTCACAGGTAAATATGGATTTGCATTCTTTTCCATCCTCAGGTCTTGCGGTTACCAGCGGAAAATACTGCGACTGGTCGGTGACCATCGCAACCGCGCGCCGCGCTCTCGCGTCGTTGAAGGGTCGAGTCAAGGAGTTGAAACGCAACAAAATGGTGCCGCTCCTTGGATCGAAAGGACCAACGACGATCCCGGGCGTAGTCTGCAGCTGTTCAACCAAATCCGGGTCAAGGTCGGAAATGAAATCGACTTCACCGGCAGTCAGAGCGTTTGCGGCCGTCTGACTATCTGGCATAGAATGAAGTTCGATCACATCAGATCCGCCTTTTCGGCTTCCGGCGAGCAGATCCTGCGGCTCAGCGCGCCCGGCGTACTGAGGATTCCGGCGCAAAGTCAGAACTGAACCCGGGCGCGAAGCCTGGGGATCATAGATATAGGGTCCGCTCCCAATGTGATCGCTGATCGGTACGCCTGTGCCCGCGGCGATTGTCCACGCTGGATATATGTAGGGAATGGTCGGCGTGCGTTTCGCCAAGACGTCCAAAACGAATCCATATGGCTCCGACAGCGTCAAGGTGAAAGACTTATCATCGGAAGCTTGAAGCGCCTTGATACGCTTTTTGAGCTCGGAACCCGACGAATCTTTTGAGAAGAAGCGTTCCAGCGACGCAATCACGTCGGCCGATTTAACCGGCTTGCCATCGTGAAAAGTCGCGCCGTCACGCAAGGTGAACGTATATTTGAGATGGTCTTCGCTGACGGTATAGTTCTGGACAAGCTGTGGCTGCACACTTCCCTTTGAGTCGTACGCGAACAGCGGCTCATATACGAGGTCCGCGAAGTACGTCACAACAGCTGACGTTGACTGCGTCGGATCTAGCGTGGGCGGGTCCGATTCGATGACGACGCGTAAAACGTTTTGCTCTGCGAAGACCGGGGCTGCAACAACGCAAAAGAAGCCTACTGCCGCGCTAGTCAAAAAAGCTCTTAAGCTTCCATTTCTCATTTTGCTCTCCTCCGATTGATCTTGGTTCAGGTGATTGATGCGATGGGATGAAAGGGAGGACCCAATGGCCTCGTTCGAATCCCAGGCGCGAGATTCCTCCAAGGAAGACCCGTCGGATCTGCTGGCATTGCGCCTGGCGCTGCCGCCAATAGAATGTCCGCAGCTAGCGGTCCGAAATCCGCTCTGAAATGAGCGGTACTTTTCACAACCAGGATATTCTGTTGCTCGGGCGCAATGCCCGCGGCTCGAAAAAAGGCCGTGTCGAGCATCTGGACCCGATTAGAAGAAACAACGACCCTGACGCCACCGATCCGAAGACATGCCATGAGCCCAAGTGCTACATCCACCCCCCAAAATATGGGGCCATTTGCAAACACTGCCCCGTCGGAGATTTTCTCGACAATGAAGTCGCCCTCAAGCGGAGTATCTCCCTCCACGCCCGATTTCCCTCCGAGAGCAAGCCGAATTTCAGCACCTTCGCCCGCCTGGTGCGCTGCCGCGGCAGCGGCCGGATCGAACAGCAGTCCGATAGCTGCATCGTTGACTTTCGCGGCAATAAGTGTGCGCAGCATTCCGGTGGTATCAGAACTACCACCGGCGCCAGGATTGTCCTGCACGTCGGCAATTATGACTGGTCTGCTCTCATCGGCAGCAATACGAAGAGCTTCTGCTACAGCCTCGCCGGGCTGATAAAGTCGGCCGACAAAGTCACCTTCGTGGCGCTGCACTAGCTCCGCTAAAGTGTCAGCTGCGCAGGAAGCGGCCTCTTGGTCGTCCGCATAGGCGAGAACGGCCGGCCGGCAATGGGGAAAATCTGACGCCGGAAAGCAGGGACAATAGCTGATGCTGAGAACGTTGCTCTCAAGTGCGAGCATGTGCTCTAGAATCTTGTCATTTGGCGCGATCGAGGTGGGTTGGAACACAGCGGGAATCAAAAAGTCCGCTTGTCGGAGCGACTTCGAGGGTTTGCTGCCCGTCAGAAGCATGTGCTCTAGAAATTGAAAAGCGCGGCTACCTGTTTCAGCAACGTCGACATGAGGGTAAGTCCGATAGGCTATTAGCCCGTCCGAATATTCAACCATCTGGGGAGATACATTCGCGTGAGGATCGAGGCTAGCGACAATTGCAACGTCAGGGCCGACCAGTTGGCGCACACGGTAGAGGATCTCTCCTTCTGCGTCAGGATAACCCTCGCTGAACATGGCGCCGTGCAGATCTAGGTATACGCCATCAAGGGGCAAAGCGTGTTTGATGCGGGCAACTAACTCTTCCAAGATCGGTTCGAAAACCGATCTTGGTACAGCGGCGGATGGTGCCGCGCCGGCCCATAGGGTCGCCATGGGCAGCCAATCAGGTTGGAGTTCGTAAAGCGAGGAAAGAAAACCGGCAACGGATTCGTTGCCTCGGTTCAAGCGACGAATGATCTCTTCTCCACGAAGAATGCCTGGGCATTCGCCGTCATTCATGAAGTCCGCCATGGTCGTCGGGATGGGCGAGAACGTATTCGTCTCATGAATAAATCCACCTATCGCTATTCTCCGCGTCCCCTTCTTCATCGAGTTCCTTCCAACTAGTGATAGAGAGCCGCGGAGGCTCTATAGAGTGGGCGGTGCGAGATATTCGGATTCACCAACTCGTCCCGATAAGGGCGTGGTGCATCATCCCCCGCTAGAGACAGCGAAGAGGTTTCCTTGAAGGTGAGGCTGAGTTGTCCGATGCAATTTGCAGAATGGGCAGGCCGCCACTTGCTTCCGACGGCTACATTCAGGCAACCTCTGATGCTTCTACATCAGTCGCATGCTGACAGGAGCGTCTACATAGGGACCGGCAACAGTTGGAGCATTGAATTCAAAAATTGCTTTAGGCCGAACCTGCGAATTCCACCTCGGGCGATAGTGCCTGGTATTCAACATTTCTTCGTTCCCTTTTATTTCGTCGGGGTATTAGAATCCCCTTTGTTCCGAATTATAAGAAGATTGACTGAATAATTGAAAGTAGTCCTATGTGGGCTGGACGATAAAGTCACCGACACAGAGTTAAAATGAAGACGCGTACCCAGCAATTGCCATGACATGTAGGGGCCTGGGGCGATTTTCGCCTCGCGGCCGTTCACTATAATCACCGTAAGCGCCTCAAACAGCTGTTATTACTCAATCCGCGCGATGTGGATCTACGGGCGGCCAATGGTTGTCGGCGACGTTTCGTCATCGCCCACCAATACTCCGTGCACCTTTCAATTCTTCCACAGGACCGTGCGAAAATCCGTGCACGCGACGCCGTATCAAATTCGCAGATGGTTGGCCTTGGAGCACGAGAGCAAGGGCATGCGGCAAATTTGGCAAGCGCGGAACCTTTCGAGCTAGAGACGGGGGGATGTCGAAACCGGGCGTAGTCGCCTCTCCAAAAAATATCAGGTTAGCGACGTTGCAAGCGTTTAACTGGCGGTAACGAGTCCTCAACAACGGAGCTACCCTATACCTTTTGCGCAGCCTGAAAATGTTGCAGCGGAGTAGGCTCCGATCGGAGCCTCAGTCGCGGCGTTGGCGAGAAGCATCCCTAGCGATACAACTCGAGTATCACGCCGGAATGTTCAACGGCGAAGCTTTTCATATCGGCGCGGTTCAAATTCAATTTTATCCAGCGGATAGAACGGCCGCGCATGACGCCAACCGAATTGGTCGATATTGTAGGACGTCATTCCGGGAGTGTCGGCTGTAACAACGCGACCAACTTTTGCGAAATTGAGTTGAAAATGGTACCCAGACCGAGTAACGATGATCTTTGCGTTTTCGGGTTCTAGACCGATAGCCCTGAAATAATCTGGATCGATATAGGCGTAGGGTTGGTTTGTGAGCAGCACCTTGATTTTTCCGATCTGGAAAAGAGCATATTTCTCTATGTATGTTTTGGTGCCTCCATCAGACGGCCCGTCATATACCACAGGGACATTTTCTCCAATCTTGATAATTGTTCCATCGACGGTCACGCTGGGGCTTACTATGGAATAGTTTGCGCCGAACCTTAGGCTAATCATCTTTCCTGCGCCTGCGCGATTGCATGTTTCCACTGCGTTTGGATCGTAGATTGGAAAATAGGTTTCGACATCGATATTGTTCGCCAAGAGATAGTTGAGAATGTAGGTGCTGTCGCCTGGTCCGCCTGCAGCGACACGGTCTCCCTGATCGCCGATAATAATCGACCGTTCTGATTCCCTGACTTTTCTCAGCTCATCGTCAAGATCGGGATACTTTGCAATGAGATTGTCACGGTAGTTCCAAATCATTTGCATGATTTCGCCAGCAACCTCCCGAGCTTCATCAATCTCGCCATTTCCATATGCCAAAACGGTCTGTCCCATACCTTCGACGTCAAGGAATTGCTGACAGTTGAAGATCGACACGTCGTGAACCCTGCCTTGATTTACCGCGTCTCTTGCATGGGCATGGATCTCCACGAGCGGCCCCAACAGGGTCGTATCATTTCCCAGTGTCAGCATGGGAAGAAATGTCGCGGCGAGCGCCGGGTTGAAAGTGCCGTCCAGAATTCTCATTGCTGCCTGGAAAGCTCTTTTTGCGGTCGCCGATTGATCCTCATGCGGATTTGTCAGGTAACCGGAAAGGAAGTCGAGAGGTTCAAGTGTGCCTTCTTTGACGTGGGCATGGAGATCAAATGCAGCTGTGATCGGCACATCTCCCCCAACGATCGCACGGAGGCGCTCAACCAACACGCCTTCAGGGTCCGCCAAGCTCTCGGTGAGCATGCCTCCGTGCAGCGGAAGTACAATAGCATCGAAGTTGCCGCGTTTCGCGGCATCGACCATAATTTCACTCACCTCCTCGAAGACGCGATCCTGAACAGGTCCACCGGATTGCGCTCGAAATAGCGTGGGAACGATCAGATCGACGCCCACCTCGCATGCCGCGTCAATCACCCCGCCAAACGTGGAATTCGCACCGCGGTTTAATTCAACAGCAGCGGGGCCTTCGACTATGGTAAAGCGCTCGCGTCGCGTTACGATCGGATTGAAGCTATGGGATTCCTGGGCGATCCCACCGGTAAGTATTCGCCTTTTTGCCATGGTTCACCTGACTGTTGTTGCGGTTGGGCTAACATCAAGGCTACTTGAGAAGACTCAATTCTAACGCGCGGTCCCTCCGAGGAGTTCGTGGCGCCCGGGCGAAATTGCTTAGCTGTTTTTCCTCAGACGACACTTCCAGCGGAGCCGGGAGTTCCAACAATCGATGGCCATCCAAATTCTCGCGAGTTGGGTGGGATAAGCTGAAGCTTTATTGAACGCCGAGCGGCGGCACTGCACCTGCATCAGCCTCCGCACCAATCCGCGTTCTAGATCTGGAAGATCTCTCGTGGCAGGGTGCTGAACGTTTCAGCGCCAGAATCCGTAACCCGAAGTGTTTCGCTGATTGCGTAACCGAGATCTTCGCCAATCCAGTTACCCAACATCAGGTGAAACGTCATGTTCGGCTTCAAGATAGTGGGATCTCCAACCTTAAAGCTCGCTGTCGGTTCGGTCCAGTCAATGCCGATGGCATAGCCACATCGGGATTCCTTCTCAAAACCGAATCTTCCCAACGTTTCGTTGAACGCGGTGGCAACGTCCCCACAGGTCGCGCCTGGTTTCACAGCAGCGAGAGCAGCCTCAAGGCCCGCCACCTCCCCTTCATGGAGTCGCTGCAAAAGATCAGACGGCTTGCCGATCGAAAATGTTCGCATCAGGGCTGAAGTATAACCATGTCGAACCCCAGCGAGTTCGATATTGATCTGCGAACCATCTCGGAAATGATCTTCCGCCCATGAGATATGTGCAGTCGATGTTCGCGGCGAAGCACAAAGAGTGAAGCCAGCCGCATCGGTGCCGTGCTTACCTCCCGTCCCTCTAACAAGCTGCGCAATAGTTTCTGCTGCGGCGTCAGCCTCACTGACACCCGGACGGATTACCTCGGCTGCGCGCAACATCCCCGCATCGGCGATAGCCGCCGCTTCGCGCATGAGCGCGATTTCCAAATCGGATTTGATCCCGCGGATCCAGCAAACGGTATTGCTAAAATCCACGATTTCCGCTGCTGGCACCCGTGCACGGAATTTTTCAACCGTCCGAGTTGATAGGCTTTGTTCTTCGATCCCGATATTGGCCTCTCCGAACCCAGCTTCCAGCAAGTGGTCGATGAGCGCATCCCAGCCATCTTTTTCAGGATTTGCGATGAGGCTCTCGGGGTAGCCTATAACCCCGCTGCGATCGACAAACATTTGATGTATCGCAGCTGGCGCGTCCATGCGGCGTGTGATGAAGGTTGGTTCCTCATTGTTGAGCGCGACGATTAGACCTTGTGGCACATAGCCGGACTTGGCGGTGTAGCCAGTGAGGTAGGTGATGTTGGCAGGCACGACCACCATCAGAGCACTGATTTCGCGCCGCACCATTTCGGCTTTTACGGCAGCTAAGCGCCTCAAATACTCGCTTCGTGGAAAAACCTGCGGTCCCTGTGGCATTGCCATGACATCAACCTTTTCTTAGATTCTGGATGGTTTGAATTCTTCTTCCGGTGCGATGTAGCACCGGAAGCGGCTGACTCTCTGCTGAGCATTTTGAGGATCGCTTGAATGCTTCCTCACAGAGCGCGCGACGCATCTCCGCGTCGTCGGTTTGTCAGAGCAGTCAATCATGCAGGAGCTCCCAACAATATTGGATGGCAAGCTCGGCGGTAGGAATGAGGATTTTGTCCGATGCTCCGAAGGTCGGCGTGTGTACCCCCGTTTCATTTCCAGGCTCTCTGCTACCAAACTGAAAGTAGACCGAGGGTACGCAACCAGAGTAAAAACCGAAGTCATCGCTGCCAGAGCTCGGTTTTACCTGCAAATATTTATCTTCTCCGGCGGATCGGATGACGATCTGACGAAAACGCTCGACCATCCCTGCGTCATTGACGACGGCAGGTTCGCCGGACTGACAGCTGAATTCCACCCGGCCGCGGTGCGTAGCAGCCACACCCTCGGCGACCTCACGAACCCTCTGGATCAAGAGGTTCCGCCGCTCAGGACTGCTGGTCCGGATCGTTCCTGTCATAACAACTGAAGGGCAGATGATATTCGTAGCCTCACCCCCGTGAATGGTGCCAATGGTGATGATTGCCCCGTCATCGACGGGCATCTCGCGTGACACTACCTTTTGAACCTCGTTGATGAAGGCCCCCGCTATTGTGATGGCGTCAACGCCCGCGTATGACTCCGCGCCATGCGCCATTGTGCCGATGATATTCAGCTCGAATTGTTCAGAGGATTTTGTCACTGCGCCGGCACAGGCGCCAAAGGATCCTGCAGGAATATCGGTGTCGACATGAAAACCGACCGCGGCGTCGAACCCGACCAACAACCCCTCTTCCGCGACACTCCGTCCGCCGAGCGGCTCTGCCTCTTCCGCGGGCTGAAAAATCACTCGCAATTTGCCGGAGAAGCTCTGTCGCATCCGGTGAAACGCCAAAGCCGTTCCAAGTGCGATCGAGGCATGCATGTCATGCCCACACGCGTGCATAACGCCTGGGGTTTGCGACTGATAGGGAAGATCGTCACGACTTTCGTGAATGGGCAGCGCGTCTATGTCGCCTCGCAAGGCGATCGAACGTATTGGGCCGGGAGCCAGGCCTTCAATATCGACATAGACACCGGTATTGTGAAACGTCTTAGCTCCATCCAGTCCAAATCGCCTCAACGCTTCGATGATCCGCTTCTGCGTTTTAGTCTCCTGGTTTGATAACTCTGGTTCGCGATGCATTGCATGCCGCATTTCGATAACGGCTTCACGCTCCTCACGGGAGAGCAGATCGTTCGTGAGCACTGTCGGGCTACGGGTCATGAAATCGAATTCATTGGTTGAGACACGCGTTGCAGCCCAAGGTCCAAAGCGAACTTATCCCTGAGGTCATGCTCGCCTACGAGGTCCAGAACATGCCATGCTGTGGAATGCACGCTAGCCAACACCGGACATCCAAGCGCCCTAGTCATCTCCACCAAGTCAGATGGCTTTACCGTGAAGGCCGCGCAAGATACGAAGGCCGCGTCTACTGGCTGTGCATTCCCTAGGAGTTGGCTCAATTCTGCTTGTATCCGATTGACCGGCACGCGACCAATATCGTCGTCGGTTACCAGGTTCATAGAATGCGCGAGAGAAAGATCGGCGACGACCTCAATTCCGTAGCGAGCTAGATAGGGTGCAAAGGCATTGTGCAGAGCGGGTCCGTAGGGTGTGAGCAAGACGATCCGCTTAATATTGAACTCTTGCATCATTGCGACCGCAGCCATGCCCGGTGAAGTATATTGAAGACCGGGACGCCCTGAACTCAGGCGATGAACGAGTTCATCGTTTCCAAGTGCTATTGTCGCCGAGGTGCAGAGAAAGACGATCACATCGACCAGATCGTCAGGCGGCAAGGTAGCCAGGAGCACTGGCCAATCCGGTCTCGGTATGAAGCCGCCTTCCTCATGATTTTCCTCATCGTAGCCAGTCCGCGTGGTGAAAACGCGCAACGGAGCGCCCGCCATGGCAGCTTTGAACGCATCTTCGCCTACTGGATCGGTAGAGAGAGTAACCAAGCCAATACCTTTCATATTTTCCTCACAATCATGGGGGTCACCCGCCAGTTAATCGCCTCTTGAGCCTCAAAAAGAAATAGTCCGGCCGCCTCGTGTTGATCACCATCGCTCAAGCTCTCGGTGCTGAGCCCAGAAGTCCGACATAACGCCAAAGGTCCGATGAGACTTCGCGAGGATACTCGCGGTTGCGCTGCACTCGCGATGCCATGCAAAGCAGACATACACAGCTTCCCTCTAAGCTTGGACATCTAACGGCGCACCCAACGGTGCTCGGGCCCTCCACCAAGTGACATAAAGGACGATCATCCACAGTATCGGCAAAAGCGTGAGCAGCGATGCAACAGCCGCAACGGTGGGATCGATCTCGTTGCGGATATTCTCCCACATTTTCAGCGGTAAAGTTCGGACCGAGTAACCACTCACTAGTGATGTAGAAACGACCTCATCAAATGAATGGATGAAGGCGAACAGGGCGCCGCCAAGGATGCCCGGCCGGATAAGCGGTAGCGTAACTCTTATGAACGTCTTCAAAGGCCGAGCGCCCATGCTCAGTGCAGCTTGCTCAAGCCGCCTGTCAAAGTTGGCAAGCGTTGCCGCCACGATGACGACCACGTAGCTAATTGCTCCGATTGCATGTGCTAGAATGATCCCAGTCTCTGTGCCGATAAGGCCAAGATTGGCTAAGCCGAAGTAGCTGGCGACGGCAACAACGATAACCGGAATGGTGATCGGCGTCAGGACAACCATGGTGATGGTGCTGCGTAAATCGGACCTTACGCGGCTAAGTCCGTAGGCTGCTAGCGTTCCGACTATCGTTGACAAGAAAGTGACCCACAGGCCGATCTTGACGCTTACCCAAGCGGCCCCGTACCAGGAAAAGTCGCTGAAGAACGATACATACCACCGCAGCGACAGCGCGGTCGGCGGAAACTGCAATGTCGCACCATCGCTGAAGGACATGACGATGACGACGATCTCCGGAAATAGCAGGAACAAAATCACGATCGTTAGGAACGCTGGTGCAGCAAAGCAGGACAAACCCAGGTCATCCGTGGCCTGATACAATTCCACGGGCCATCGCTTGGCTCTGGAGGCGACAGAGAGCTCGTTCAAATAAGTACGGATCATTTGAAGGATCCCAGCACGCTCCGGCCATCTCTTTCTGACTTTCGGTGCGGGATCTTGCCCTCCTGAGAGGTTAAGGCCAAAAATCGACAGCAGGACGATGGTGATTGCTAGAAGCACGAACGATGACGCGCTTACAGAACCCATGTTGAAGCCAGTGGCCACCTGGGACGCGATGAAGGTCGAAAGCATCGCATCGCCCAGGCCGCCCAACGCCGCCGGCGTTATGTAGAAACCGAGGCAGATGACAAACACCAGCAGCGATCCGCTGCGTACGCCAGATATGCTCAAGGGAAAGTACACCCGCCAGAACGCCGTGGACTTTCTCGCGCCCATGCTTTTTGCGGCAGCAATTAGCGATGTATTGATTCCCATCATCACGCTGACAAGTGGAAGGATCATCATTGGCAGCATGATGTGGACCATCCCGATATAGACTGCAATACGATTGTAGATGAGAGGCTTCGGGTTGGAGATAAGACCAACATCCATAAGGATACTGTTGATTAAGCCATTGTCGCCAAGAATGACGATCCAGGAGTATGTACGGGCCAGCGCGCTAGTGAGATAAGGAATGACGACCAGCACCACGAGAACTATGCGCGCCCGTTTTCCAGCCGTTGAGATGAGATAAGCCGTCGGGTAACCGATCAGAAGGCAAACGAGGGTGACGATCGCACTGATCTCCAGCGTCTGGAAAAGCACCTTGATATTGGCGTACTGTCCTAGGAAGGACGTGTAGTTCTGAAGGCTGAAGTTGGGTGCGTTAACGCTCTCTAGAAACAGCTGTATTGTCGGTATCCCAAACACCGCGAGGAGTATGACAAGAGCCGGGAATACCAAGGTGAATGGCGCTTGTACCAGTCTCTGAAGTCGTTGCATGCCTTTGACCCTCAGCTTCATTCGCCCAGCGATCGGACGTCAACGCGCAGCCAATCAAGTCGGACGGTATCGCCAAGCCGGAAAGTTTCCTGAGCAGACGCAACATGTTCTCGCACAACAAGCAGAATAGTGCCGACCCGTACCTGATATTTTCTCAGCGGACCGGCATAAATCATGTCTTCAACAGTACCGATGGCCACACATCGCTTGTCTCGATCTGAAAGCGGCGTGGCGCGCTCCGCAGCGATCCGAACGCGTTCGGGCCTAATCATTGGCACAGTCCCAGGATTGGCCTCTTTCTCGAAACCGAATTCAGGACTATCCAACATGTTCGCCTCACCGAGGAAATTCGCGACAAAGCGCGTTGCGGGGCGGTCGTAGAGCGCTTCAGGTGTATCTAATTGTTCGATCCGGCCGCCTCGCATAACGACGATCCGATCGGAGAGCGTCAGAGCTTCCTCCTGATCGTGCGTTACGCAAATTGTCGTCTTCCCAAACTCGCGATGGAGAGCTTTGATCTCGCCTTGCATCTGCTCACGAAGGTTCCTGTCAAGCGCTCCGAGCGGTTCGTCCAATAAGAGAATCGGGGCATCAGCGATCAGAGCCCGCGCCAACGCCACCCTCTGCTGCTGTCCACCGCTTAGTTGCGAAGGCATTCGTTCACCGAAAGCTTCGAGATGGACGCGCTTTAGCATCCGGTCGACACGCGACATGCGATCTCTGGCGTTAACGCCCCGCATTTCAAGCGGGAATTCCAGGTTCCGTCGTACCGTGAGGTGGGGAAAAAGCGCGTAGCTTTGAAAGACGATCCCTTGATCTCGTCGGTACGAAGGCACGGCCGCCACCGACTTCCCGGAGATTAGAATGTCACCTTTGGTCGGCGATTCAAATCCGGCCAGCATCATAAGAGCCGTGGTTTTTCCGGAACCACTGGGACCAAGAATGGTGAGAAACTCACCGCAACGAATGGAAAGTGAGAGTCGACTAACCGCAGCAATAGGACCGTACATCTTGGTGACGTCGCGAAACTCTATCTGAGCGGAACTGCTGCTTTCCAAGCTCTGATCCTCGATATTTGTGTGGTCCGCCAGCCTCAATGGAGGCGCGGCGTCCGAGCGTAATGTAGCGGGAGGTGTCATGACGCTATCCTTCTAAACGTGAGCGAGAACACGGTGGCCATAACGCAAAGGCACTTGCAGAGCCTATTGGCGACAGACTCAGCGAAGGACCCATTCGCTCCAGCGCTGTACGAGTTGCTGCATGTTCGAAAGCCCGTCGGAGCCCACCTCAGAATACCACGGACCGTTCAATAGAATCGCTTTTTGGACGTTGCTGGGATGGCTGGGAAGCGTGAGCCCGATTTCCTCTGTCAGCAACTTGAACGCGTTCTTGTTGGTCGGGCCCTCAGGGTAGAGCTTAGCGAAGTTCGCTTGATTCTCAGCGCGGGAGACAAATTCGACGAACTTCTGTGCGTTCTGCGCGTTCGCCGCATTTTTTGGGATTACCCAATAATCACATGTCAGTTTCGCTTGGCTGCGGCTCATCTCAAGCGCGGCGCCTTGGGCGATGGAATGTGCTGCCCTGCCATCGTAGGCTTGCATCAAGTCGCCAGAGCCACTGAGCATGACTTGCTGAATCTCCGACCCAGAGGTCCACCATTTGCGAACGTGAGGCTTGATCTTGTCCAAGCTGGCGAAAATGCGATCGATGTCCATGGGGTAAAGTTTGTCTGGTGAAACACCGTCTGCCAGAAGGGCTTCTTCCCAAGGGCCCTCGTTTCCATATTGTCCTGAAACCATATAGCGCACGCCCGGAAATTTCTGGACGTCCCAGAATTCCGCCCAATTGCTGGGGCGCGGCTTATCAGCAGGATATTTTTTGGTATTGTAGACCAGATTGAGCGAGTAGAAGAAGAAGCCGACGCCAAAATCCTGCTTTACAGTTGGCAGGAGCCCTTCGACATCCTCCTTTCTGAACAAGGAGTAGTCAATCTTTTCAAGGTAGCCTTTTTTGTCAGCCTGAAGCGCCGCTCCACTCCCCATCGGACCCACGTCAATGCTGATACTGTTGGTCTTCTGCATCAACTCAAGCTGAGCGAGCTCAAAGTCTTGCGTAACCGGTATTACAGTGATACCCGTTTCGGCCTCGAACGGCTTTGCGTAAGCGTCGATCACAATTTTTCCAAGTTGTCCACCGTAGGTCAACACGCGGAGCTCGCCCCTTGCCTGCGCGGACGCGCTGACGGCGGGAGCAGCCAGAGCGCCGACTGCGATTGCAGAAGAAGCTTGCATAAAACGACGGCGATTGATCAGAATGTTCATTTTGTTCACCCTCTTGTGTGCTACTCGCCTCGATCGGCGGAAGCATTAAGATTTTTCTTCCACAATCTTTGAGACGTCCTGTTCAAAAAGCGTCCTGCACCTGATACCGGCTGTAATGGAACCGTGATCCGATGCCTTCGCGTTGTGGATTGCTCCCATACAAGCACGTTCCACGCGGTTGAGAAGTAGGTCTAACCGATCTGGTTACTATCTTCACCACTGCTAGCTCAATATGTAGGCGGCGTGATCGCGCTGAGAATTTCGCTCTGTCCATCATCGACGTTGCGAAAGCGGTGAGGAAGACGGCTATCGAAATAATATCCGTCGCCTGGCTTGAGCACTCGTTTTTTGTCTCCAACCGTGACTTCAACCATCCCCGATAGCACCATCCCAGCCTCCTGAGCCGCGTGTGAAAACCCCTCCCCTGTGTCTGCACCAGGCGCATAGCGCTCGTGCAACATCAGGAGCTGTCTGTTTGGGTGGTCCAGTCCGATCACGCGGTACGAAATCGTATCAACGTTTCCAATCTCAGCTAGATCAGCCGCTGTGTAGAATGGTGAATATGGCAGGGTTGATTGTAAATCAGAAAAGAAACCGGGCATTGTCGTACCCAAGGCTTCAAGCACTGCGCTGAGTGTATCGATCGAAGGGCTCATCTTGTCACGTTCGATCAGCGAAATGGTTGAATGAGAAATCCCTGAACGCGCGGCCAGCTCTCTGACACCCAAGTTACGTCGACGGCGCAGTTCGTGCAGCTTGCTCCCAATCTTGGGCATGTGACACTTGCTCCCGCAATGTTCAAAAGAGGATGATAATGACACTCCTCACGTTGAAAAGAAGCCTTAGGACCAAATAGCGACTACGTGCGGTGAATATACTGAACACCGTTTGGAGTTGCAATTGCCGGACTGGTCGGACTGCCCGATGCTGGCCTTACTCATCCCAATTTAGGAGGTTTTGATGACACCGCGTTTTGATGCGCTGAAAAGCAAGTTCATCCAGATCAAACAACCGGTCCGAGACGCCGTTTCCGATACGGCTCAGGTTGAAAACACCGTTAAGGATATTATTGCGAATGTCCGCGAGCGTGGCGATGCAGCGATCCGCGAATATTCCATCGCTTTCGACAAGGTCGATGTCACGAGCTTCGAGGTCACAGAAGAGGAGAAGCTGAAAGTTGTCGCCGATCTAGAGCCGCAGACGCGCGAAGATACCGAGTTTGCAATTGCTAACGTGCGCCGCTTTGCTAAGGCGCAGCTCGGCACCATTCTACCACTCGAAATCGAGAGCCTTCCCGGTCTCCACCTTGGTCACCGTGTGATCCCAATCGAAACGGTTGGCTGCTATGTGCCCGGCGGTCGTTACCCGCTTCTGTCGGCTCCGGTGATGACAATCGTGCCGGCTAAGGTCGCGGGCTGCGACCAAGTCATTGCGTGCCTGCCCCCCAACGCTCACCCTGCAATGATAGCGGGTTGCCATCTAGCCGGCGCCGACCGAATCTTCCGCGTTGGTGGCGCGCAAGCCATCGCCGCCATGGCATATGGCACTGAGACGATCCCAGCGGTCGACAAGATTGTCGGTCCAGGCAACGCCTTCGTCAACGAAGCGAAGCGCCAGGTATTCGGCAAGGTGGGTATCGACCAGCTCGCCGGGCCAAGCGAAATTTTTGTCGTCGCTGATGAAACGGCAAATGCATTCACGATTGCCACGGATCTGCTTGCCCAAGCCGAGCACGATGTTCGTACGCGAGTTGGTGTCGTTACTACCGACCGCAATCTCGCTGAAGGAATTCTCATCGAAGTCGAGAAACAACTGCAAAACCTGCCGACGGCTCCGGTGGCAGGCGTGGCTTGGAATCACTACGGCGAGATTACTGTCGTCGAAGACGAAGAGACAATGATCGCCTACTCTGATCACATTGCGACCGAGCATTTGCAGGTCCACACCCGTGACCCGCACGCGACCGCGAAGAAGCTTCGAAACTACGGCTCGATTTTCATTGGCGACCTTGCCAGCGTTGTCTATTCCGACAAATGCTGTGGCACGAATCACACTCTGCCGACTATGGGTGCGGGGCGCTACACGGGCGGCCTCTGGGTGGGCTCCTACGTGAAGGTAGCAACCCATCAATGGCTTGACGAACGCGGGGTCGCCGCAGTTGCTCCGGCAGCTACTCGTCAAAGTGCAACTGAAAGGCTCGAAGGACATAGGCGTGCCGCAGCACTTCGCCTCAGCCCCAACCAGTTCGCTGCAAAGTGATCTCGCCATGCGCAACTGCCTCGACTAATTCGAACGGACGTAGTCAATTACACTGCAGCAGATTGTCTAAACAGCGGTGGTGCGGTTCACACGCGCGGCTTCAATCGAGGCTGCAACGGCAAGGCCGTGTAGCGACAATGCTGGAAATGAAAAGCCAGGCGTTTGGCGCGAAACGATCCGCTCAAGCTGCCGACAGCAGATTAATTTCCGCAACCCTCGTTGCAGTTCCTTGCAATGTAGTAGGCCGTTATCGGCATCAAACGCATGACTGTGATATTCATGGTGCGTAGCCGTAGTCCACGCTCGCCTGAAAAGCCCATTGTAGGCCACGCGGCGAGCTTGCAAACGATGCGAGATCACCCGTCACGATCTAGTCGCGCCTCAACGAAAATACTAGGCGGCCTCCGAGCACCTGAACAAATTCGGTAGGCAAATACGCTAACAAGGAGACACCAATACCGGTTCGAAGCTAAATCCAATTAGTCATCGCCACGGTCTTTGGGCAGAGGATCGGTTACAGAGCATGAACATCCTCTTCGTTTTCAGCCGCTTGCCATTTAGCGGAAGCTCAACCTTTCAAGCTCCTGTCACTTCAAGAATGAGCTTCATTTCGAAGCCACGTCAATGGTACTATGTTAGCCGTTAGCGACGTGCAGGCGGCTAGATTGGTCGCTCAATTGCAAGCTCGAGCTGGGGCGGCGTACCCACATGCAGCGCGACAAGCAACTGACCAACCTCCTGATCGGCGAGAGAAAGCCTGCCGTTCAGGCGAAGGTAGTCAGTCCACGTTGGAGTGCGGAACGTCTCCGTCCACTTTGACGGCTTTCGAAGATCTCGTTGAAGACTCCAGCCTCGCGCGCCTGCTCGACTCATAGAATGACGACGAATTCGCATATAGCGGAGGAAAATCTCAAGATCGGCCTCTTCGATGAAATATTCTGTTTTTGAGATTATGGGGCCGGTTCGAGGGTCCAAATTGAGATCAAGTTCAGGGGGCCGAAATTCCGAGTAACGTTGATCTCTTTCCACCACGACATGGGCCGGCATAAGATATCCAGCGGCTGCGAGCAAAAACAAGCCGGCCGCAGCCCATATGAGTGCTGAATTCAGGGACAGGCCTTCAGCAACGGTCCCCCAAATCCAACTTCCAACAGCGATACCGCCACTAAGAAGGGCATAATATATTGAGTAGGATCGCCCAAACACCCACCTCGGACTAGCCCGCTGTACCCAACCATCGAACCCGGACCAGGTAATAAGCCAACCGGCACCCCCCAAGGCCAGCGCTATCGTCCCGAGGATCATCGACGACGTGAGGGCAAGCGCGAGGCAGCACACAGCACAAGCGCCAGCGGCGAGCGTCATCAACAATTCCTGCGGCAGCATGATCCTCAGATAACGGCTGCTTGTTCCAGCGAGGCACGCGCCCGTTCCAAAGCCCGCCGAAAGAATGCCTAAGACCATAGGATCGCCAGCTGCTCGATCCTGAGCAATCACTGGCAGAAGCGAAAGGATAGAACTGGATGCCAGCCCAAACAGCGTGGCGCGTATGATCGCCGCCCTTAGATCTGGGGTTAGGGCCGTGAAGCGTAAACCGTTTTGGATTGAGGTCGCAATTCGTTCAGGAGGTAGGATGGACGAACGCGCGGGCCAGCTATTGCGCCACACCGCGCCGATTGGTGCCAAAGTGGTAACCGCGGCGAAGCCGAGGGCTGACAGCGGACATAGAAATGCCAGGATCGCCCCTGCCAAGGCTGGCGCTACGCTGCGCGATGTATTGTAGCCAACAGAGATTAGCGTCACCGCGGCTTGAATTTCGCGCTTGTGAAAGATGTCGCCCACGGAAGCATGCCAACCGGGTTCGTACAGCGCAAAGCCGCAGCCAGCCAGAAAATTCAATCCAAGAAACAACCAGGGATTGGTAAAGTCAAAGGCAGCAGATAGCGCTGTCAGAATCGAGGCTATCGCGACCACGGAAAGCCCCGCGAGCATCAACAGACGGCGGCTGAAATTATCAGCAATGGCTCCGGCGATGATCGAGACAAAAAAGGCTGGCAACGTTGTGGAAGCCAGCACAAGCGCAACTATTCGCGGAGAAGAGGAACTCGTGAGCAGCCAAGAGACAGCAAGCGTTTGCACGACCCATCCCATATCAGCGATCTGCATGGCCATCCAGATGGATCGAAACGCCGCATTGTTTAGCGGGGCGAGGGCCGTTGGGCCTGGCTCCGGAAGGTAATCATTTTCGTTCGTCATGGACTTCCCACTCGGTGCATTGCGCTTGCGACACGCACTGAGCGCGTCACGCAGGTGCGGGACCCTTGTTGGTAAGGTATGAGACCCGTTCCCAGACCGAGGCAATCAGCCGGCGGAACGAATGGTGGAGAAGCAGTTTGCACAGGCGACGGAGCTCCCGTATCGCTCATCCTGAATGTCATGGTGGTCTCACTAGGCTGCGCGACGAGGAGCTCGCATCTGCTAGACGGTCATGCGACAGGACAGGCTGACCGGATTTATCCGTTGATAAGAGCAGCCTCAGGGTGCAAGCGAGGTGGGAGAGATCTTTCGGACAACGAACGCGGCGTCTGTAAGCTTTCGCGCCCGTGACAGTGATATGAGCTGTCATCGACGGTTCCCTTCGTTCCTAATCACATCAATGTTCGATTGAAAATCCCGTCCCATGCCCGCGCCGCTGGCGCGGGGAGATGAAGGATGTAGATTGTTGCTAATCGTTAACGGTCGGAAATGGTGTGATCGGCCAAGTGATCAAGCTAACAGCACGTCGAAGTATCGCGTCAGCCCGAGAATGGCTGGTAGAGGCAGCGATGACATGTCCGATCATGTCTCGATAATCGCCCTTCCGGATGATAAGGCTACCGGGTTCGATATAAAATCGGATATCGATAACTCCTGGCACAGCCGCCGCCAGACTGGTACCCTCGGTGTGATCCAGAATGCCGTCACGATCAGGAACTAGGAACCGCGCGGCCGCAGTGTTCGTATGCTTTGCCCGCAGATCGCATTCGTCACCGATGGCAAGCTTGATATGTTGCTCGATGATGTCGATGCCGTACGCGAGTTTAATCAAGCAAGGGGTGGTCCAGCCGGGGAGGCGTGGGTTCACTTCAATAACCACGGGGCCACGCTTTGTCCACCGGAACTCAATGTTCGCGGGCCCCCAGCCGAGCCCAAGAGCGCGCAAGCAAGTCAGCGAAATATCGGCAATAGACTTCCGTCCCTCATCAGATAGCACTGCCGGAAACACGCTCCCGCACGGGACGAAATGCGGTGAGGGGACGAAGTTGGCCGTGCCATCCGCAATGACCGCGTCTCCCATCGTCGTTGTTTCATAGAATGGGCCCTCTGCGAATTCTTCCACCAGTATCCGCGGCGAAGACCCCCATAAGGGCGTCCCGTCCAACAGATGGGCCGTATGTGTGGTCAGCTCTTTGGCATTGCGGCACAATCGGACACCGATGCTGCCACCGCCTACAGCTGGCTTAATAATCACCGGCAGCCCAATCTCGGCTGCCGCGCTCTCTACCTCCTTCGCGGTCGCTGCTAAGCGATATTCAGGCATGGGAACGCCGGCCTTTGCGAGGAGCTCGCGTTGAGTAAACTTGTTAGCACATTGTTCAATCGATGAGGGATTTGGTCCGGGTAGAGCGAAATGCTCGCAGAGCTTTGCAACAGTCACGTAAAGCGACTCGTCGACGCCAGAAAAACCAGTGATGCCAACAATGTCATAGGTCGCGCGTAGCCCGGAACATTCGCGAATCAGCGCCTCGAGATCACTTGTATCGACACGGATCGCCTCAGTGCCTTCCGCCAAAAGGTAGTCGTATTGAGCTGGATCAGCTGCCAGGGTAATTGGGTAAAGTCCATTGCGCTTGGCTTCTTGAATGTAAAGTAGCCCATTACTCCTATGACCTTCAATTAGGATAAATGCTCTTGTTGCCACTTGCATTGCCCTCTCGTTGCGGTGGGATAGCCTCAGCCTAAATCGGCGTATTCTTTTTGTACGATTCGCATATCCTCTATAGTTTCGGCAGGTGCTGCGACTTGTCATTTGTGGTTGTTGACGTCCACGCTCGTGCTCGAAAACACCCACGGCAATGGCCTTTGACGCCATGCGTGCCGTGATCTCCAAAACTCAGTTAGTGGCCATTTGCGCCACACCGATTGTTGCCGCAATCTCGGAGCATACGAGGGGCAGTTTCGCAGCCAGCTGCTTATTGTTTTTCTCGATGAATTTGAGAAACACCTCGTCGTACATGGTCACATAGTTGAGCTTCCCGACTGCTGAGCTCGACAAAACCGGGATTGATGACAGATCTATTACGGCGCGAGGCTCGAGACACAGAAGCGCATTCCGAAGAATGGTTGCGTATTCATCATTCACATCGGTGGTCGCGATCACAGCGATCGACCGCGGTCCGCGTGCGCGTCCAACTTCTGCCGGGCGGATGAGCGCGACTTCTACGTCAGTCAATCTGCGGAGACGTTTGCGAAGTTTCTTGGGATTCCGCGTTACGATTTCTGTCGAGCGGAAACGCTCTCCCACGCCACTCCTGATCAGGTCACGACCCAGCATACCCGCCCCAATCATTAAAAGGCGGTCGCGTGGCGCTCCGTCTTTGAACAGGTCATCTATGATGTCCCGGACGATTTGGTCATAGTTGAACGGTGCAATGAACCCATGTCGCGCACGCGCTCTGCGACCCACATCGATCGCGAACCGTGCTATTTGAAAAATCGGAAGGTTTGGATCAAGAAGTTCACTAGCTTTTTCGAGTTGATCGCTGACGTAGTTCTCGCCGAGGATCTGGGAACGGGCGCCGGCTGCGATTTCGGCAAGACGCTGAACAATAGGGACCGCACCTTGAATGCGTCCACATGCAAAGCCAGAAAATACCGTGCTATTGATGTCCCCGAGTGCCGACTCGTTACAATAGACCTCAACCCGTAGGCAGGTCGTAACCAGCAGAACTCCTTTTCGCGCTAGTTCGCCCGCAATCGGCTTGATCTTCGCCGAATGTTGCGCCATGGCAAGTGGCGAGGTCATCTGATGATCAACATAAATGCCAACAAGTTCGCTCATCGCTATCTCCTGAAGGACTGAAGCACAAGCGGTTTTCGACGACGTCACGAGTTGAAGCTCTTCATCGAGCCTTGCTCTGTCGCGAGACGCAGGACCGTCCTGACCCTTTGCGCTCAGTATGAGGTCCGCTACGTGTCGTCACTGCCGAACGGCATCGAGGTCCGCGAGTTCGGGTTGGAAGCCGTTCTGTGCATGCCGATGCCGTTAGCCCGGGGAAAACCTGTATAACGAGCAGACATTGCGTTGCTTTTTTCAATCTATCGATCTCCGTTTCCGCGACATGGTCAGGTGGCTGTTCCTGCCGAATTCCTCTTTGCAAGGTTCGTGCCGAGTTCGGGCGGTGAGCCATGGACATGTATTTACGTTTTGATTCCGTCGCTTAGCTTAAAAATGGCAAACCAGTGGTTCGACAAGAATGTGGCGCGGACATTACAAACCCGACAGTTGATTTCGGATGTTCGTTGTCATGTCGGGACTGCGCCGTTCGGCCCTTCGAGCGAATTAAAACCTGGATGAGTTTTGGCGGGAAGGTCATCAAAAGCTTCGGATCACACTTTTTACCGAGGTCAGACCGAAGTCTGAGTTCGCAAGTAATAGAGGGAGGTACAAATGAATCTCTGCTTGCGCGCTCCATGTGGGTTCGAGGGTGCGGCTTCCTTGTTCCATGTCGAGCATGGCGCGTCGCAGCTCTCAGGTCGCTCCGTTCATGACGCTGACCAGGGAACATTCGTGTTCGCCCTGCCGCCAGTCGCTGCTTTTTGTGGCGAGCAACTCGATCGACGCGAGATCTAGAAAGCTAGAGCCTACGATGCAGCGCCTAACCTCCGGCGACATCTTAACTCGGTTCAGGTTGCTCGTGCCGCCCTTGCCAATCCATGTTCTACAAGCCGATTAATGAACTCGCGATAACTGACGCCGCTCGCTGCCAGCACCTTCGGATACATGCTGGTACTGGTAAAGCCTGGGATGGTATTGACCTCGTTGATATAGAACTGCATGTTCGCAGTCAGGAATAAATCGACACGAGCCATGCCGTCGCAACCTAAAGCTCTGAATGCTAAGGCTGCCGCCTCCTGGATCTGCATCTCGACATCCTCCGGCAGTTCCGCGGGAACCGTCAGTGCCGCACCGTCCCTGTCGACATACTTTGCGTCATAGCTGTAGAAACCGTGGCTTTCGGATGCTTTGATCTGACCCGGGCGAGAGACAAAGAGTCCGCCTTTCGTATCCTCCAGCACGCCACATTCGATCTCAAACCCGGGGATGAATTCCTCAGCCAGCAGCTTGCAGTCATGCTTAAAACCTTGGGCAAGCGCTAGCGCGAACTCCTGCGTCCCAGAAATCTTTCTCACTCCGACTGACGAACCTTGCCGTGCCGGCTTGATGAAAATCGGCGAACCAAGTTCGCGCTGCAAAGCGGCCAGCGAAGGCGTCTTGCCCATGTGAATGGTGACTGAACGCGCAACTGGCAGCCCCGCCGACCTGAGCAACTGTTTCGCGATTTCCTTGTCCAACGACGTCGCTGAACCGAGGATGCCGCAGCCGGCGAGCGGTACTCGCGCGACATCTGCAAGCCCCTGCACGGAGCCATCTTCCCCATGGAGCCCATGCAGCACCGGGAACAGGATATCGATTGTCCCAGCGCCACTTATGCTGCCGTCTGGCATAACTGCTATCATGCGCCCACGTCCGCCGGGGACGAGGCAGACCTCTGTTCCCGCTGATGGGGTCGCGAGCGTATCATTCTCAAATTTGCTCAACAACCATCGTCCCTCCCGCGTGACGAAGACGGGAACGGCATCGTATTTGGTTGGCTCTATAGCCTGCATGATGTTTGTCGCCGAAAGCACTGAAGCATTATGTTCTGTAGATCGCCCTCCAAAGAGAACGGCGATACGAAGTCTGATTGAACGGGTAGTCATGGTGACTTCCTTAGCGCAAGGTATTGAATTAAAGCCAATGACAACCGGCCGTTTGCAAAGAACTCGAAGCTCGCGAGCGACAGTCATTCTGCGTCGAAAAGCGGACGGAAACATGTAGAGCGGCCCAGACGACGCTTGTCGTTCGAAGGTCATGTCCGTGATGTCTCCAACAGCTTCAACGTTTTAAGAAACATTAAAAGCATCATCGCTGGCTTCCGCGTCATCAAACGGTTTAATCGACCAATCGATTAGGTCGAAGGCGCGCTGAAGTATGGTCGTCGTCTGTTTCCGACAGGGCGAAGTGACGATGATGTGCCCGATACTGTCTCGGTAATCGCCTTTCCTGATGATCGGCGCCTTGGGTCCGACATGGAGCTTCACCTCAACGACACCTGGTACAGCCGCTGCCTGACTAGCGCCTCGGATCCAGTCGAGGGTGCCATCGCGATCGGGAAGTAGATTTCGAAACGCCGCAGTTTGCGAACGCGTTCGAAGCAAATCACATTTGTCGCCGATAACAAGTTTGATGTGCTCGGTAACGAGATCGACACCGTGAGCCAGCTGAACCAATTGAGGATCGCCGGCAAGACGCGGATTGACTTCAATGACGACCGGGCCACGCTCTGTCCACCGGAGTTCGATGTTAGCAGGTCCCCAGCCAAGACCGAGAGCTCGCAAGCAGCTCAGCGAAACATCGTCGATACGTTGACGCTCCTCACGAGTTAGCAACGCTGGAAAAATCGACTGACGAAAGACGAAATGCGGTGGACGATCGAAGTCGGCGGCCTCAATTCCAATGACTTCATGTCCCATCGTATGAGCGATATAATGGGGGCCCTGTGCGAATTCTTCGACCAATATTCTCGGCGACGACCGCCAAGCGTACGTCCCGCCTAACAGATAGGTTGTATGTTCGGCTATCTTATTGACGTCGCTGCATAAGCAGACGCCACTGCTGCCGTTTCCGACGGCTGGCTTCAGTATCACTGGCAGGCCGATCTCCGCTGCAGCGCCTAATACGCCTTTCACATTCGCTGCGACGCGATAAGCAGGTACGGGAACGCCGGCCTCCTCGAGCAACTGGCGCTGAGCGAATTTGTTGCAGCATTGCTCAATTGATTTGGGGTTTGGCCCCGGCAGATCGAGATGCCGGCAGACTTTGGCGGCCACCGCACATACAGCCTCCTTGGCACACGTAATGCCGGCAACGTCGTAGGTCGCACGCAGCTGGTAACATTCGCGGATCACCGCATCGAAATTGTTTGTCTCGACGCGGATTGCCTCAATCCCTGCGTCCGCAAGACAGTCGTACTGAGCTGTATCAGTCGACAGGATAACTGGATGAAGATCAAGCCGCTGCGCCGCTTGAACGTATAGCAAACCATTGCTCGCGGGATCGCCTTCAACCAAAATGAGTGCTCTTGTGACCATCGGCTGTTGACCCTTTATCGCTTGGCACGCGGTACGGACGAGGGTTGCAACGCTCAACAAAGACCAGTTTGGCCAAGACATGTGAGCTCGCTCTCGCTCATTTCGGGTTGCTGTTTTGCAATGTCGCTCCTCTTGGCCAGAACTCCCTTGGTGTTCCATCGAGATGCTCGCTCCCCTCGCCGCTGGAGTGAATCTCGACATTATTTCCGCGAACGTCCCTCAACGTGTCTTCGAAGTGAGTTCATGGCTCGCTTGGCCCCTGCATCGAAGCTCGTGCCCATAAGGGTTTGAGCGTCAAGCGCTTGCGTGGACAGACAGGTCCAGAATGTCCAGACCCCGTTGAAGCGTCTGCGCATCAATCGTCAGGGGTGGAAGAAACTTGATAACGTGGTCCTCCGCACCGCATCTCTCGACCACAAGCCCCCCCTCAAAGGCTTTGCGTTGGATTTTTTCGGCCAAGTTGCCAGTAGCGCAGTCGAGCGCCAGCATCAGGCCTCTTCCCCGGACGGATAGATTGTGTTTTTGGGTGCTTTGCGCGATCTGCCGCAGGCGCTCGCTCATGACGCTTCCCTTTTTCATGACATCGTCACACAGATTGTCATTCGCCCAGAATTTCCTCAAAGCGCTCGTCGCTGTCACGAGCGCAAGATTGTTGCCTCGGAACGTCCCGATGTGCTCTGCCGGCTGCCATACGTCGAGCTCCGGCTTGAGCAGCAAAAGGGATAGCGGCAGCCCAAGGCCACTCAGTGACTTCGACAGAACGACAATGTCGGGTGATAAACCGGCGAACTCAAAGCTGAAGAAACTGCCGGTTCTCCCACATCCTGCTTGAACGTCGTCAACGATGAGGAGAATGTCATTCTTTCTGCAAAGTCGCTCAACCGACCGCAGCCACTTCTCGCTCGCAACGTTTATGCCCCCCTCGCCCTGAACGGTCTCCAAAATGATGGCAGCTGGCAGATCAATGCCACTGCTTGCGTCAGACAGCACCTTGTCCAAGTATTCCGACGTGTCTATATCGGCTCCAAAGTAGCCGTCATAGTGCATGAATATGCCACCTGCCGGAGGAAGGCCCGCCACATCGCGGTAGTGTCGATTGCCCGTGACCGCAAGTGCGCCCAGGCTCACTCCATGAAAAGCGTTGGTAAATGATATTATATTGCGACGTCCCGTAACCTTGCGTGCGAGCTTTAGAGCAGCTTCCACGGCGTTGGTGCCAGTGGGACCGGGAAACTGAAACTTATATTTCAACCCACGTGGGTGCAAAATTGTCGCATCAAAACACTCCATAAACTCTCGTTTGGCTGACGTAGCCATGTCCAATGCATGAATGATTCCATTCGATTTCAGGTATTCCGCCACGGCGTTGAGCAAATCGGGATCGTTATGACCGTAGTTGAGAGCGCCGGCGCCTGTGAGAAAGTCGATGTATTCAAAACCTTTCTCATCCTCGAGAATGGCTCCCACGCCCTTCCTAAATACGGTGGGAAAGGATCGCGAATACGACCTAACATTCGATTCGAGGTTTTGGAATGCAGAAAGCGAGTTGGAGTTGCTGTCAATCAACACGATCTTCCTCCGCTGCGATTTCGGTCTGCTGTCACAAGCCAGGGTCCGAACGGAATGCCGGCTGGCACAGCGGTTATAACTTGGCGACCTTCGTCGTCCGGCCCATTTCTTTCAAGTTTCGTGCCAGTTAGCTTCGTTGTAGCCGACCCATATTATTCACTGCTATGCCAGCTATTTAGGCGCTCAAATATGGGACTGAGAAATGAAGGCATGTCGCTGAACCCGCGAATTGTCGTGACAATGTCGTACATCGTGTCTCCTATGCACGGAAGACCGCTTGTGGCGTGCGGACCTCATAAGCGAGTTAGTTTATGTTTTTGCTGTGATCCCTTTGAATCGGCAGTGGAGGCGGGTGTGATCGACGCATTCAGCAGGCTGCGTGGCCTTGCGCTAGCTGCCGTCAAGCACTTTCGGCACAACGTAATCGAGGCCCGTAGGGTCGATAGCGGCGACGTTTCCGTCGCGGTCGACGATGAAAAGGGTAGGCACTTCTGTAGAATGGCTCGGCTCCATCCAGAGCCTGTATTTTTGGCCTGTTAAATCGACCCCTATTCCAAAATTCAGATTTGGGCACGTCCGGTTCAGCCATGCGTGCACATCAGCTCGAGCCTCAGCCGCCGTTGAATCGCGTTCAAGCAACACGACACCGATGACGTCAAGACCAACATCTCGGTATTTCTTCTGCAGTTGCCTGAGACGGGGCATCTCGCGCGCGCAGGCTGGGCAGGTAGTTGTCATAAACGCGATGATGTAAACTTTGCCACGTTGAAAAGCCTCAAGAGACTCGCCACGAACCCATTCCAAATCGTTGATTGAAGGTGCTAGGTCTCCTACCTTTAAGTCGGGCATGCATGTACTCCTTAACGTGTTCAAACCAACGCGGTTATCCCGCAACGCGGATGCGGCGGCCGTTCCGCTGCCTCGCAATAGCTCTCAAGATTCGTGCCAAGCTGGCCGATTGAGCTGACAAACTATAATCCGCCGCGATTCCAGCTATGTGGGCGTAAAATACGGGATTGAGAACAAGAACGCCTGTCACGTAACCGACAAAGGTAGCGACAACGCCGTAACTCATGACGTACCCCAACTAAATAGGCCATTTGGAATTTGCCAACTTAGATCCCTGACGCGGAGAAATGGTACTCGGCGAAGGCTCGAAAATTACGAGCAGATCATTTGTTCTGAAGTTGGCAAAGGTGGTACGCTACTGAAAAGCCGAGCTTTCTGAACGATCTACGCCGGGCGGGTGCCCTTGAAGAAGCAGCTAGGCAACTTGGACCATGCCGCACGACGTGTGGTCACAAGTGGCGCCTTCTTCGTCGTCTAAGGGTCATGATTGCTGACCGTGTGTGCGGGGGCGAGAGCTTCGTTGACATCACTGCCACTATCATAATGGACAGCAGAGTAGGACGTTAACCCTATGCGGGCACCAGACGCGGCATGGCGCTTGTCATCGCCGGAGACAGCGCTTTGCGGCAAGTGATCAGAATTTGTTACGGCCGGTCTGGTGATGGCTGCTCTAACAAAGTCCTAGAGCGTGCTGTTTTTAGACGGCAGCATATCCTGAGTTTCTAAGATAGTTTGCGCATTCGTCAGGCGCGAATGCGTCGAGCATGTGACCGGCGGTGCGCCACGTTGTTTCGACGCTTCGTGGCTCGGCCTTTCTGATGAGATGCTTGAGCTTGGCGAAGACCTGCTCAATGGGATTGAGGTCTGGACTGTAAGGCGGCAGGAAGATGAGATGCGCGCCGGCAGCCCTGATTGCACGTCGGATAGCCTGCCCCTTGTGGCTGCCGAGATTGTCGAGGATGACGACGTCGCCTTTGGCAAGTGTTGGCACAAGGATTTTCCTGACATAGACGTTAAAGAGCTCGCCATTGATCGGCCCGTCGATAACCCAGGGCGCGTCGATACGGTCGCTGCGCAGGGCCGCGATGAAGGTCAGGGTTTTCCAGTGGCCGTGCGGGACTGAAGCGGCGAGCCGCTGGCCACTTGGTGCCCAGCCCCTGAGCGGCGCCATGTTGGTTTTGATCCAGGTCTCGTCAAGGAAGACCAGTCGATGAGCCTCGATCCGGTGCTGGTGGTTCTTCCAGCGTTGCCGTTTGCGGGCGATGTCCGGTCTCGTCTGCTCGGCTGGCAGCACCGTTTTTTTTGAAACTCAAGCCTTCAGCCCGGACAAACACCCAGACAGCACGGCGGTCGGTCTTGATGCCACGCTCGGCAAGCTCCGCAACCAGCCCACGTGTCGTGAACGGGCCAGAGCAACAACGTTGGCGCAACCACTCGGCCCGCTCATCCGACAAAGTCCGTTTCTTGTGCCCGCCAATCCGGCCTGGCGTAAGAGCGCCTGTCTCGGCCAGGCGCCGCTTCCATTTTGAAACACACGAAGGGCTGATCGATAGTGCGGCCGCAATAGAGCGTATCGTCTCGCCGGCCGTTAGCCGCGCCATTGCACGCTCTCGAAGATCTTCAGAATAAGGCTGTGTCATCGCCGCTGGCCTGCCTTCCCCAGCAGCAATGTTGAATCACATTCAAACTGATTTGCGAATCTGGAGGGTTCTGTGAGGTCCGCGCGCCGTGCGTGCGGCATTCACTGATCGGACCTCATTGAAGCCGGATTGAGCGAAGGCGCGGGTTGTTTGGCACTATGGGGATTTAGCCGAAGTGGTAGATGGTGTCTGGCAGGGGTGAGCCTTGGCGGAGCACGTGGACAGGTCTGGAAGGGTTTTGAGGGTATTTGCGGTGTCTTTGACGTTCCTATCGGCTGGTTTGCGTCGGCCGAACTCTTGGTGGCGTTGCCGCTCAGGCACGATTGGCCAAAGCATTCGCCTCGCGGCCCCTCGGCATGCCGACGCTGATCGTTGCAATGATGCCGCGCATGATATGATCATGAACTGTCGTTCCATGCTGGCCGGCGTACCGGCTGGATCGGGGCCCACGCGGCAATGATCGTCATGGTTCCGCCGCAACAGGAGCAGCGGTGTCGCAAAGGTGGTGGCTTTGCGTCCGGTTCTTCGACCGGCGGCGGGACGTCGAGCAGGCTTCGGCACAGGTCCAGCTTCAGTTGCCGATGGCCATTGGCAAGCAGGCCGTAATGACGAATGCGGTGAAAGCCGTCCGGAACGGTGTGAAGCAGGAAGCGGCGGATGAACTCGTGGGCATCGAGCGTCATCACCTTTTGCCTGCCGCCCGTTCGATAATCCTTCCATCGGAATGTGACGCGATCGCCATCAATGCTGACGAGCCGTGAATTGGAGATGGCAATGCGATGGGTATAGCGGCCGAGATAGGCCAGCACCTGTTTGGGTCCGGCAAATGGCGGCTTGGCATAGACGACCCAGTCGATGCGACGCGCTGCTTTGATGGTTCGATTGAAGGCGAGCGGATCGGCCAGACCGGCGATATCGCCGAAGAATTGAAGTTGGCCCAGATCGTAGGCCTGCTTCAGCTCCTTGAGAAACAGCCGCCGGAACAGACGCGACAGGACCCGTACGGGCAGAAAGAAGCTTTGCCGGCAGGCAACCCAACGGGACTGGTCGAATGACAACCCACCGCCCGGCACGATGCAATGGATATGCGGGTGATAATGGAGGTTCTGTCCCCAGGAGTGCAGCACCGCGATGAAGCCGATCTCCGCACCCAGATGTCTGGGATCCGCAGCAAGCTTGCGCAGCGTCTCGGCGACGGCGCGAAACAGGATCGTGTAAACGGCATTCTTGTTCTGGAAGGCGATTGCGGCGATCTGCTGCGGTAGGGTGAAGACGACGTGGAAATAGCCGACCGGCAGAAGGTCGGCCTGCCGCGCGGCAAGCCAGTCACGGCTCGCCTGTCCCTGGCACTTCGGGCAATGCCGGTTGCGGCAGGAATTATAGGCGATGCGGAACGCCGCGCAGTCCTGACATTGCTGGACATGCCCGCCCAGGCGAGCGGTCCGGCACATCTCGACCGCACTCATGACCCGGCGTTCGACACGCCCGAGATGAGCGTCGTGTGTTTGACGATATCTTTCCCCGTGGCGGCGAAAAATGTCCGCCACCTCCAGTCCCGCCGCCATGGCGAAGCTATGCTCAGCCTGGCGGCACCACCTCTAACGTCAGCCGGTCGAGCGGGCTGGTCGTGCTGCGGATCAGGGTATTGGAAACCTTCGTGTAGCGTGCCGTGGTGGACAGATTGTTGTGGCCGAGCAAAACCTGGATGATGCGGATGTCGGTTCCGCTTTCCAGAAGATGGGTGGCAAAGCTGTGACGCAGCGTATGTACCGTCACCCTTTTGTCGATGCCGGCAGCAGTGCACGCCGAACGGCAGGCAGAATACAGAACCTGGACGTCGATGGGCTTGGTCTCGTCCCGGCCCGGGAACAGCCAGACCTCGGGTCTCGCCAGCCGCCAATAGACCCGCAGGATCGCGAGCAACTGCCCGGACAGCATGACGTTGCGATCCTTTCCGCCCTTGCCATGCTCGACGCGGATGATGCCGCGTTCGCCATCAACGTCGCGGACCTTGAGATGGACAGCTTCCGAGGCGCGCAGCCCCGCTGCATAAGCTGTCGTCAGTGCGGTGCGGGTCCTCAGGCTCGGAACCGCTTCCAGAAACCGCACGATCTCGTCGCCGTTTAGGATCGTCGGCAGCTTGGCGGGTGTCCGGGCATAGGCAATGCGTTCCGGTATCTCGGCATGACCGAGCGTGACGCCAAAGAAGAACCGCAGGGCACAAACTGTCTGGTTCAAGGCCGGCCACGATAGGCCCGAGGAGACCAGATGCACCTGAAACGCGCGCACGTCTTCCAGTCCAAGACGGTCTGGCGAACACCCGAAATAGCGCGAGAACTTCGTCACCGCATGCAAATACGATCGTTGCGTCGCTGGCGAAAGATTGCGGATCGTCATGTCATCGATCATGCGCCGGCGCAGCGGGCTTATCTCTGTCATCGTCATCTCCTGTTCAAAGGTTGGCTAAAACAGCCCAATCCTTCAAATCAGAAGCGCATCATGCAAATCCCGCACTCCAAGTGCCGCGCCAGCGGCTTCGTTCAATCCCAGATTCCGCTAAATCACAGCATGCTCTAGAAGCTACGCATGGATAAATGAGACATCCTGCCGGTTGGTCAGATATTGCACAAACGGCCACCATTCATTGGCCCTCAGAGGGTGACAATCTATTTCGACATTGTCATCACCTTTGTCGGTTACTTGACAAGCGTTTGTGTTCTCAATCCCGTATTTTACGCCCACATAGCTGGAATCGCGGCGAATTATTGTTCGTCAGCTCAATCGGCCGCTTGGCACGAATCTTGAGAGCTATTGAGAGGCAGCGGAACGGCCGCCGCATCCGCGTTGCGGGTAACCAAATTGCTTCGAACACATGAAGGAACGCCAAGCATGGCAGCTCTGCGTCAGATCGCATTCTATGGAAAAGGCGGAATTGGCAAGTCCACTACGTCCCAAAACACGCTGGCCGCCCTTGTAGACCATGGGCAGAAGATCCTCATCGTCGGCTGTGACCCTAAGGCTGATTCTACGCGCCTGATCTTGAACTCGAAGGCCCAGGATACGGTTCTTGATCTCGCAGCAACGAGAGGTTCGGTTGAAGATCTTGAACTCGAAGACGTGCTCAAGGTAGGCTATAAGGGTATCAAATGCGTGGAGTCTGGCGGTCCGGAGCCAGGCGTCGGCTGCGCGGGACGCGGCGTTATCACGTCGATCAACTTTCTCGAAGAGAACGGCGCCTACAACGATGTCGACTACGTGTCTTATGACGTGCTCGGTGACGTTGTGTGCGGCGGCTTCGCGATGCCGATCCGTGAAAACAAAGCTCAGGAAATCTACATCGTCATGTCCGGCGAAATGATGGCGCTCTATGCCGCCAACAATATCGCCAGGGGCATCCTGAAATATGCTGCAGGCGGCAGCGTGCGCCTGGGTGGCCTCATTTGTAACGAGCGTCAGACCGACCGCGAACTCGACCTCGCCGAAGCGCTGGCTGCCAAACTCAATTCCAAGCTCATCCACTTCGTGCCACGCGATAACATTGTCCAACATGCCGAACTTAGAAAGATGACGGTGATCCAATATGCGCCGGACTCTCAGCAAGCGGCCGAGTACCGGACACTTGCCCAAAGAATACATGACAATTCTGGCAAAGGCACCATCCCGACCCCCATCACCATGGAAGAACTTGAGGACATGCTTCTCGATTTCGGGATCATGAAAACCGATGAGCAGATGCTTGCCGAACTTCAAGCCAGGGATGCCAAGTTGACAGCTGCCCAGTGATCACACTGACACGTGCGACCAGCGACACGCAAAGCGCCCGGCATCGCGTGAGGGAGGTTTCGCCAATGAGACTTCACCCAGACTTTTTCAAGGGGTAGCGTCAATGACCTTCAAATACCACAATGACAGTGACTTCCATGCGAAGCTTATAGCGGATGTGCTCTCCCAATACCCGGACAAAGCAGCAAAGCGCCGCAGTAAGCACCTTAGCCTTGCAACGAGCGAAAAGGACGGAAACGCGACCAGCGAATGCGAGGTAAAGTCGAACATCAAGTCTGTTCCAGGCGTGATGACGATCCGCGGCTGCGCTTACGCCGGTTCAAAAGGTGTCGTCTGGGGACCAATCAAGGATATGGTTCACATTTCACACGGGCCTGTGGGCTGCGGTCAATATTCCTGGTCGCAACGTCGCAACTATTACGTCGGCCTGACGGGCATCGACACGTTCGTGACCATGCAATTTACCTCCGATTTTCAGGAAAAGGACATCGTTTTCGGTGGTGACAAGAAATTGGAAAAGGTCATCGATGAGATCGCTGAACTTTTTCCGCTAAGCAATGGCGTCACCCTGCAATCAGAATGTCCGATCGGCCTGATTGGCGACGATATCGAGGCCGTAGCGCGAAAAAAGGCCAAAGAACACGCGACGACCGTTGTGCCGGTACGCTGCGAAGGGTTCCGTGGCGTGTCGCAATCGCTTGGCCACCACATCGCCAACGACGCAATTCGAGATTGGGTCTTCGAAAAGAAAGACATAAAATTCGACCCAGGTCCCTACGACGTAAATGTTATAGGCGACTATAACATTGGCGGCGACGCATGGGCCTCGCGCATCCTGCTCGAAGAGATCGGATTGCGCGTGGTCGGCAACTGGTCGGGAGATGCAACTCTCGCCGAAGTAGAGCGCGCGCCGAGAGCGGCACTCAACCTCATTCACTGCTATCGGTCGATGAATTACATCTCCAGGCACATGGAGGAAAAATATGGCATCCCTTGGATGGAGTATAATTTCTTTGGACACTCCCAAATCGATGCCTCGCTGCGCAACATAGCCGAACACTTCGGGCCGGAGATCCAAGAGAAAGCCGAAAAGGTCATAGCCAAATACCAACCCCTCGTTTGGGCCGTAATCGACAAATACTGGCAGCGCCTTTCCGGCAAACGGGTGATGCTCTACGTCGGGGGATTGCGTCCTCGTCACGTCGTCACCGCCTATGAGGACCTCGGTATGGAAATCGTAGGAACCGGCTACGAATTCGGTCACGGCGACGACTATCAGCGCACTGGCCATTATGTAAAAGAAGGCACGCTGATCTACGACGATGTGACTAGCTATGAACTTGAGAAATTCATTGAGGGAATTCGGCCCGATCTCGTCGGGTCCGGCGTTAAAGAAAAATACCCGGTGCAGAAAATGGGCATTCCATTCCGTCAGATGCACTCCTGGGACTATTCTGGTCCGTATCACGGTTATGACGGCTTCGCGATTTTCGCTCGGGACATGGACATGGCCATCAACAATCCAGTTTGGGGTCTCTACGACGCGCCCTGGAAAAATGACCGCGCTTTGGCGGCGGTTGCTGGGTGAGAACATAGCGTTCGCGCGTAAAAAACGCGCAACGGCTTAAGCGACGCATGTTTCTGGACCGCCCTTGAGCCGCGGCCAGATCGAAAGAGGTGACCCTATGCCGCAATCAGCTGAGAAAACTCTCGACCACGCGCCCCTATTCTGCGAGCCGGAATACAGGCAGATGTTAGCCGAGAAAAAGTTGAACTTCGAATGCCCACACCCTGATCAGGTCGTGTCAGACCAACGCGAATTCACGAAGACCTGGGAATACCGCGAGCAAAACTTGGCCCGCCAAGCCCTTGTCGTCAATCCAGCCAAAGCCTGCCAGCCACTCGGCGCGGTTTTCGCAGCGGCGGGATTCGAGCGAACGATGTCGTTCGTCCATGGCAGCCAAGGTTGCGTTGCCTACTACAGATCGCACCTATCGCGCCATTTCAAGGAGCCGTCATCGGTGGTCTCGTCATCGATGACAGAAGACGCCGCTGTATTTGGTGGCCTGAAGAATATGGTCGACGGTCTCGCCAACACGTACAAGCTCTATAACCCGAAGATGATCGCGGTCTCGACCACATGTATGGCCGAGGTCATCGGAGATGACCTGCATGGTTTTATCGAAAATGCCAAAAGTGAAGGTTCGGTCCCGCGCGATTTCGATGTCCCCTTCGCCCACACACCAGCCTTTGTCGGCAGCCATGTCGATGGCTACGACAGCATGGTAAAAGGTGTGCTGGAGAATTTCTGGAAGGGCACCGCGCGAAGTGAAGCCACCGCTTCTATCAACATCATTCCTGGATTTGATGGCTTCTGCGTTGGGAACAATCGCGAATTAAAACGCCTGCTCGACTTGATGCAAGTGAATTACATGTTCATCCAGGACGCATCAGATCAGTTCGATACCCCCTCCGATGGTAACTTTCGGATGTATGACGGGGGGACCAAAATCAATGACGTGAAGGCGGCGTTGAACGCGGAGGGGACGTTGTCCCTGCAATATTACAACACTCGCAAGACGCTAGACTACTGCAGAGACGTTGGACAAGCGACGATCTCCTTCCGCTACCCTCTCGGCGTCGAAGCTACCGACGAGCTCCTGATGGCGATATCTGGGATTTCCAGGAGAGAAATTCCCGAGACGATCCGCCTGGAGCGCGGGCGACTCATCGACGCGATGGCGGACAGCCAAGCTTGGCTGTATGGAAAAAAATACGCGATCTACGGCGATCCAGATTTCGTTTATGGGATGGCGCGCTTCATCATGGAGACCGGCGGCGAGCCAACCCACTGCCTCGCCACAAATGGCACCTCAGTTTGGGAGGACGAGATGAAGGAACTCCTCGCATCCTCGCCCTTCGGGAAGAATGCACAGGTTTGGCCAGGCAAAGATCTCTGGGCACTGCGCTCGCTACTGTTCACCGAGCCGGTGGATCTCCTGATCGGAAATTCTTATGGAAAGTATCTCGAACGGGACACCGGTACCCCACTGGTTCGGCTGATGTTTCCAATTTTCGACCGGCACCATCATCATCGATTCCCACTCATGGGTTACCAAGGCGGACTGCGTCTTTTAACGGCGATCCTCGACAAGATCTTCGACAACCTCGATCGCGAAACAATGCACGCGGGTGTGACAGACTATTCGTATGACCTCACGCGCTAAGAGCGGCGGCCGGCCAGGCGGCCTATCTCTCAACCAGATATGAAGGCAAACGAATGTCCTCGCTCAACGCCAAAGTCAAAGATGCCTTCCACGAGCTAGCGAGTGAAAGGAGCGGCAGCAAGGGTCCTAAGGCGCGCCCAAGGAATTGCGCGAGGCCAATGGCCCCGGGAACGGCCGTCGGCGGTTGCGCTTTCGACGGCGCCAAGGTCGCACTGCAGCCGATAACCGATGTCGCACATCTGATTCACGGGCCGCTCGCCTGCGAGGGAAATTCCTGGGACAACCGTGGCGCTGCCTCGTCAGGTCCAACACTTTGGCGCACGAGCTTCACGACCGATCTTACGGAAATCGACATCGTAATGGGCCACAGTGAACGGAAGCTCTTTAAAGCGATCCGGGAAATCAAGGATGGGTATGCGCCCGCGGCAATCTTCGTCTATTCAACCTGCGTTACAGCGATGATCGGTGACGACATCGACGTTGTTTGCAAGCGAGCGACGGACGAATTTGCCTTACCGGTGGTGCCGGTCAATGCGCCAGGTTTTGTCGGATCTAAAAACCTCGGCAACAAGCTAGCGGGCGAGGCGCTGCTCAAGCATGTCATAGGTACCGTGGAGCCCGATGAACCAGGCCTTTGCGACATCAACATACTCGGCGAATTTAACCTCTCTGGTGAGTTCTGGCAGGTGAAGCCGCTCTTGGATAAGCTCGGCATCCGCGTCCGCGCCTGTATTCCCGGAGACGCGCGATATCTGCAAGTCGCCTCCGCCCACCGCTCGCGCGCAGCGATGACGGTGTGTTCGACAGCGTTCGTTACGTTGGCACGTAAGATGCAGGAGCGGTGGGACATTCCATTTTTCGAGGGCTCCTTCTATGGCATTTCCGGCACCTCGGAGGCGCTCCGGCGGATCGCCGATCTGCTTGTAAGGAAGGGTGCTGACCCCTCGCTTTTGCATCGCACGGAAATCCTTGTAGCGGAAGAAGAGGAAAAGGTGTGGAAGAGGCTGGAAGCCTACCGACCTCGCCTTGAGGGCAAGCGCGTGCTTCTAAATACAGGCGGCGTGAAATCCTGGTCGGTCGTCCATGCCTTGATGGAGATCGGCATGGAGATCGTCGGCACATCAGTCAAGAAATCGACGCTCGAAGATAGGGAGCGAGTGAAGCAGACCCTGAGGGAGGAGAACCTCCTGTTCGAGTCGAAGTCGCCGCGCGAGCTTTTCTCGCTTCTACTCGACAGAAAGGCTGACATCATGCTGTCGGGCGGACGCACCCAGTATATAGCGTTAAAGGCTAAACTACCTTGGCTCGACATTAACCAGGAGCGTCATCACGCTTACGCTGGCTATGAGGGAATGGTGCAACTTGCTCGACAAATTGACCTGGCAATCCACAATCCGATGTGGCCGCAGGTGCGCGCGCCGGCGCCATGGGAGCCGGCCTTAGTCGTTGAAAAACGAGCGAAAAGAAAAGTGTAAGCGCGTCGAACCAAACCGCGAGATCACTCGCAAAAAATGTTGAGGTCGTACTATGGCACGCGTCGTATCTCAAACTAAGTCGGCGGCGGTCAACCCCCTGAAGTCGTCTCAGCCGCTTGGTGCTGCCTTCGCCTTTCTGGGCGTCGACGGCGCAATACCTCTGCTCCATGGCAGCCAGGGATGTACAAGCTTCGCGCTCGCACTGCTCGTGAGGCATTTCAATGAAGCGATCCCGCTGCAAACGACGGCGATGAACGAAGCCGCGATAATCGTCGGCGGCGCGGATCGTCTCGAAGAGGCAATTCTCAGCCTCAAAGCCCGCTCAAGGCCACGACTGATCGGGATATGCACGACCGCATCGGTAGAGGCCCGCGACGAGGATGTCGCCGGTGACGTCGAAAACATCAAACGCAGGCGGGCGATAGAACTTGTGGGCACCGAAGTGATAGTCGCCAACACGCCTGACTTTGACGGCGCCATAGAGGAGGGTTGGTCTAAAGCTGTTACCGCCGTGATCGAGGCAGTAGCGCGACCTGACAAGCAGTATCGCAATCCGAGGAAGATCGCGATCTTGCCTGGCTGGAACTTAACGGTTGCTGACATAGAACATCTGCGCGAGACGGCCGAAAGCTTCGGCCTCGACCCGGTTATTCTGCCGGACGTATCCGGAGCGCTCGACGGCTCCATCCCGGAAGAATGGATGCCGACAACGTATGGCGGCACGAAAGTGGAGGAGATCCGCGATCTCGGTGCGACGATGCAGTGTATCGCAATCGGTGAGCATATGCGGCGACCGGCTGAAGCGCTGCAGAGACTGACCGGCGTGCCGTATGTGCTGTTTAGATCGCTGACGGGCCTAGAGAACGTCGATCGCTTTATTCGCGTGCTTGCCGCTATGTCACGCAAACAGACACCGCTCAATGTCCGCCGCAACCGAATGCAGTTGCAGGATGCCATGCTCGACGGACATTTTCATATGGCTGGCAAGAAGATCGCAATCGCCTCCGAGCCGGATCAACTTTTCCAGCTCTCCGACTTTTTTACTGCCATGGGTGCGGAAATTGCGGCCGCGGTCACCACGACCGGCACTTCGAAGGCGCTCGAGATGGTACCGGCGAAGACCGTCAAAGTCGGCGACCTCAGTGATCTGGAAAGTCTCGCCGCAACGGCCGATCTTATCGTCACACACTCGCACGGCCGAGAAGCTGCCAAACGCCTCGGCATTCCGCTGATGCGGCTTGGTTTGCCCATGTTCGACCGCGTCGGCAGCCAACACAAGCTTACAATATTATACCGGGGAACCCGCGACCTGATCTTTGACCTCGCGAACATCATTCAGGCTAACCACCCTCCGGACTCCCAGCCCACTTTACTCAAGCGACAGGCGGGAATCGCAAAATGAGACCAATTCGCCGCCTCTCGCTCTTCAATGGCAGACTCCACCAACAGCGGCCGAAACGGCAGGTGACCAGCTTGCGAATTGCGAACGTCACGCAAGATATGGAGGGACTGAACGCGTCGTTTGAGTCGGCCAGACCATTCGCTATCTACGACGCGATACGCGACGCGTGGACCTTCGTGCAAGCCGCTGGGTTCGAGGATATCTCCGACGAGATCGGAAGACACCGGAGCGAAGGTGATGACTGCACTGGGAAAGGATAGCGGCGTTAGACAGCTGCCGGCTCGCATTTTGTCTGGCAATCGGCGCGCCTTCGGCGGTCACATATGTCATTGCCAGAACTCGCTAAATCGGAGGAATCTATGACAAGCTCATGCGTGACTCGCGACGGGTCCCGATGGATGCCGGAATATCTGGATTCGATCAACCCTGCGATGTGCATCGGCTGCGGTCGCTGCTTCAAGGTCTGCTCACGTGAGGTCATGCACCCCTACGGCATCGACGAGGCAGGTGAAATGCTCGGTGTCTGCGATGGCGAGGACGACTTTAATGGTGAGCTCAGTCGCGTGATCATGGTCATTGATTATCCCGGCCGCTGTATCGGCTGCGGAGCGTGCGCCCGCGTCTGTCCCAAGAACTGCCAGACTCATATCGCCGTTGATCATCGTGCGGTGCACGAATCTTGAATTCCGTTCCGAGCGGTAGAAGCCGCCGGCGCCGTCCACATTGCGAGACTATCGCATCGGTTCGAAGACGTGGAGAAGGCGGCATGGCAGCTTAGCGTGAAAGCAAATCCGGCTTGCGACGCGAAGCTCTTTCTAGGCATCCAATCTGCCATTCGGGGGCAATCATCACAGGAAACACCAGGTCGAAAGTCCAACGATCTGAAGAGAGGAGGCATTGAACTGTGCATTAAGCCGCGACGACAGCCTTCCGGTTACATCCTTGGGCGGCCGAAGCGGGCTTCGAAATTTGAAAGCAAGATCCAACCACGAGCGTCTAAATGAGGTACTCATGAGACCATTAGATATTTCTGTCGTTGGAGCAACCGGGGCGGTCGGAACGGCCCTGATCAAGTTGTTGGAAAAAAGCGAGATTAAGATCAATCGACTGCGACTGTTCGCCTCCAGTTCGGGTGCGCGCCAATTCAAGTTTCGAGACCAAACATATTTAGTTGAGGCACTCCGCGACATTAGCGATATCGGTGATACCAAAACCGACATTGCATTCTTCTCTGCAGGCGGCGACGTAAGCGCCGTATGGGGACCTCGGTTCGCATCCCAAGGAGCCTTGGTGATTGATAACTCGAATGCCTTTCGAATGAGGCCTGACGTACCCCTCATCGTACCACAAGTTAACGCGTGTTCACTTACGGTTCGTCCACCGTCTGGAATAATAGCAAATCCAAATTGCTCCACGATACAGCTGGTTCGGGCACTGCGACCGCTGATAGCGACGTTCGGCGTTAACCAGGTTCTTTTGACCACCTATCAAGCCGCCTCAGGAGTTGGCCTGCGCGGGATTAACGAGCTAGAAGACGGTGCCGTAGCCTGGCTCGAGGGGAGCACCGGACCCGCTGCGGAGAGCTTCCCTGTCCCTCTTGCATTCAATGTCATACCTCAGATCGGAGAGATTTCCCGTGAAGGCGTGGCTCTAGAGGAACGCAAGCTGGTTCAAGAGTCACGGAAGATCTTCGGTATGCCTCATCTGCAGTTAACCGCCACCTGCGTTAGAGTGCCGGTAAAGACGGGCCATTCCGAGGCGGTATACGTCGAGTTCGACGATCATGTTCGACTAGAACAGGTCCGTGAGCTCCTGGCAAATGAACCAGGTGTTCGACTTTATGCTGATGAAATTCGCGACGGATATCCAACGCCGCGCTATCTGGGAGATCCTGCAGATGTTCACGTCGGTCGGGTCCGAGTTAATCCAGAGAATCCGCGCGGGCTGTGGATGTGGGTTGTAGCCGACAACGTTCAGGTTGGGGCCGCACTGAACGCACTCCTCATCGCACAGCTTGCGATCGCCAATAACTTGATGGATGAAACATGAAGACGACCATTGTCAAATTCGGGGGTTCGAGTTTTCGAGATCCTTGTGATTACGCTCGAGTTGCTCAGCATCTAGCTGAGCTGCGGGCTGCAGGCGGAGTCAAGATTATCGCCGTGGTCAGCGCAATGTATGGAATGACCGACAAGCTGAAAGCAACCATGCTTGGCGTCAACAAAGAAGCATCACCATCGAATCTCGATGCGGCACTTGCCACGGGCGAGATGCTGAGTGCCTGCATGTTGGAGGCTGCAGTCAGTCGCCTCGGGATTCCCGTAACGTCGTTGAATGGCTATGCCCTCGGGATACGCACTAATTCAGACTTCGGCCGGGCGTCAGTTGAAAGCGTCGATCCTCAGCCAATCAGGGCTGCACTTCAGGAGCATGACATTGTCATTGCCGCGGGTGGTCAGGCAATTGATCAGTCGGGCAAACTAACGTTTCTCGGCAGAAACAGCTCCGATCTGACAGCAGTCGTGATCGCTGCCATGTTAGGAGAGCAAGCGTGCGAAATATATTCAGATGTTAAGGGCGTCTACACGGCAGATCCTCATCTTGTACCAGGGGCACGATTCATCCCGAAGATTGGGTATGGGACAATTGCGCAGATGTCGCGGCAGGGCGCTAAGGTTCTGCACCATAGGGCAGTGGATTATGCTAAAAAGCACGCAGTCACCATAGTTTGCAAAGCACTGACTAGTGACGGAGTGGCGACGGGCACGATCATCACAGGCCACGGATACTCCGGTTCCGTGACAGTAGCACGCGACGCAGCAGTATTAGCTGTCGCGAGTGTTGCAGAACGCGACAATCTCCTTGTGCTTCTTGATCAACACGATATTAGCTCGATATTCTTTGAAGAGGACGGCAGGCCCTGCCTTTGCATCATAACCGACATCGATTTTGCGATGCGCCTTGTCGCATCGGCAGGCACGCGCGCGGTCGCCATCGGATCAAGGGTCGTGGTGACCGAGCTTAATGGCGCGATGTCGCGCGTCCACCTTCACGTTGACTACGAGAGCGCCTTGGCACATGCGCAAAACATCCACGAACAAATGTATCCTGCAGCCGTTCGCGATCTTGTGATAGAGAACGACTAAACAGCGCCACAGGCGACGCCCGAATGGAGGCGGCGGCGAAGTCGCTTGATCTGGCCATCGGTTAAGGGATGCTTCGACTTGGTAGCCGGGTGATCGTTAGCGACGATCGCCTGTTCCACCGCCCTGATAACCCCGGCACATCGTCGAGTTCAACATGCAGTCGTCATCGCAGGGACAGGGCGCGGACAGACGCGACCGGTGAATTCGAAAAAGTTATTGTCGAATGCAGGTTCTGGATCGCCGCTTTCCAGTTGTGGTAAACGAGGACAGTGCAAAGCGGCTGAAATCAACCCTTCACCTTGCAGCGCGCCAGCATCTCGTCCTCGTTCCGGCGCGCTCTTGATGCCCTTGCGCCGGCCCTTGGTCGCTAGACTCATCGCGCAGGTACTTCGCATTCTCGGCCCATTGATGCGGCCGGCGGCAATCCGCGCCGCGGTGCTATATGACTAGCGGCCCCTTGATGACATAGCGGTCGGTCTTCAGCGCGCCTCCTAGCTGCCAACGGCTCGCGCAAGCCCCTGTACGGCGGGAGGAGAACTCTGCCGGCGGAACGCCCTGATCGGGTTGGAAAACCCAGGGGCGTATGGTCCCCTTGACGCAGAAGGCAACGCTTGAGAGGACTGCTGGCGCAATCAATCGGCACAAAAATCGCAGCTCACGAAGATGATTGCGCTGTTTGATATTCGTTAAACTGTTCCGCAGAATGGCCATGCAGCGCCAGGTAATCGCTACCTAGGGCAGGCTCGCTTGTCGAAAAATGTACGTCGCCCCTGTACGATGTGGCACCGCGAAACCTGTTCCTGCGCCGAGATATCTGAGGAATTGAGTTTGCTGTCGCAGATGCTGTCATAGCCGCCGCACTTCTTGATCCAGCTCGAGCGCAGGGTGCGATCTAACCCCGATTGCGGTTGCGACGCTAAGCGCGGTGCCGGCGGATGTGGTGCCGGGCACATTTCGGACACAAAACATGCCCGCGGGCCCACAATAAAAATGGCAGACTTGGCCAGCGCAAGCACCGCGGGCGTGATCCAAAGTCACCCGAGGGCTAGCTTTCATAGAGTCGCGCCGCTTAAGGCAGGATTTTTCGGTTCAGGTCGAAGCATGATAGCCTCAGAAACCGGCGACCTTGGCGAGCGCCCGCTTCTCGCGGCGGCGCTGGACCGAAGATGCAATGTTCATCGCCTCCCGGTATTTTGCAACCGTGCGACGGGCGAGATCGACGCCGCCCTTCTTCAGCATGTCGACGATATCGTCATCGGAAAGCACCGCCTCCGGACTCTCCTGCAGGATCAGCGCGCGGATCTTGTGACGCACGGCCTCGGCCGAATGGCTGTCGCCGCCGGCGATGGCACTGATCGAGACGGTGAAGAAATATTTGAGTTCGAAGAGGCCGCGCGGCGTCAGCATATATTTGTTCGACGTGACGCGGCTGACGGTGGATTCATGCATCTTGATCGCTTCGGCGACCGTCTTCAGGTTCAGCGGGCGCAGGTGATCGATGCCGTGCTGTAAGAAGGCGTCCTGCTGGCGGACGATTTCACTTGCCACCCTCATGATGGTATTTGCCCGCTGATCGAGGCTGCGCGTCAGCCAGTTGGCGGTCTGCATGCAATTAGAGAGGAAGGCCTGAACCTCTGCATCCTTGGTCTTGGTCACGCGAGAAAAATAGGACTGGTTGACCAGTACGCGCGGCAGAGTATCCGGATTGAGCTCGACCAGCCAGCCGCCTTCCGAGGAGGCTCTGACGACCACATCCGGCATGATCGCTTCGGAAACACCTGCCTCGAAACCGCTGCCGGGCTTCGGATTGAGCTGACGGATCTCGCCGAGCATGTCGAGAAGATCTTCCTCGTCGACGCCGCAAAGCCGCTTCAGCGTGGCAAAATCACGCCGGGCAAGTAGTTCGAGATTTTCGACCAGAGCCTGCATGGCCGGGTCGTATCGGTCCTTCTGCCTGAGCTGGATCGCCAGGCATTCGGCGAGGCTGCGGGCGAAAACACCCGGCGGATCGAGGCTCTGGAGGGTGGCGAGCACGCGCTCGGCCTGTGCGAGGCTCGTACCCAGCCTCTCGCCCGCCTCGACGATATCGGCCTGCAGATAACCGCAGTCGTCGAGCTGGTCGACGAAATTCTGCGCGATCAGCCGGTCGGCCATGTCAGGCAGGACGAAGGGGATCTGCTGGGCGAGATGATCGCATAACGACACCTGGCCGGCGACGAAATCGTCAGGATCGTAGTCGGCGCCCTCGCCGCTGCCCGGCATCGATTTCCACTGGCTGACGAGCTCCGGCGCATCGAGGCGCTGCGGGGCACCGTCATCGGGAAAGACATTGGTGTAATTGGCGTCGAGTTCGTCGTTCAGCCGGCTGGTGCTGGCGCTGCCGCCGTTATCATACCAGTCGCTGGAGAGCGCCTCGGTGCGGTTGTCATAGCCATCGTCCGATCCCGCATCCTCCGGCTGATGAGCATACTGCTCCTCTTCGGCATCGCCGCCCGCCTCATCATCGTTGTACGGAAATTCGAGCAGCGGGTTCTGTTCCACTTCTTGAGCGATAAACTGGTTGACTTCGAAGTGCGTCATCTGCAGCAACTGGATGGATTGCCTCAGTCGCGCTGTCATCACCAGGGACTGGCTCTGGCGCAGTAAGAGATTGGCGGACAGTTTCATGATAAAGTTCCACTTAATTCTTGGGACCATGCCTGATCATGACCGCAGGGCACGGAGATCGATGCCTTCACGTGAAATTGGCACGCTTGGCATCATGAACCACTTGGGGCAACTTGGGCGCCGCGGCGCGTGATAGCTTTCAAGAAACGTGCCAAACCATCGACTGGATTCCGAAAAAGAATATGCTTGAGTTTCAGTGATTTATGGCGAGTAGTGAACTTGGTTGCGAAAGGGCATTTGTCGCGCAGCCGACAAACGACGACGGTGCAGATTGTCGCGACTGTCCGTATTCCTTTCGTGTTTGGACCCAGTAGGTGGTTAGGGTTTTCGTTGATCGGTTTCGTCCTCGGCGAGGATTCGCCAGGCGGCGCCTTGAAGGTCGTCATACTGGCCGCTCTTCAGCGACCAAAGGAATGCCAGGAGTCCCATTCCTCCCATCAGCAGCGCGATCGGTATGAGATAGATCAGCATGTTCATGCGGCTTCGACCTCCGCCCTCCTGCCGATCCCCCCTCGAATTTGCATATCCCGACGCTTGCCGAAAGCGTTCAGGCGCAGTGCGTTGGTCACGACGATGATCGAGGATGTCGACATTGCCACCGCCGCTATGAGCGGCGTCGCCAATCCGGCGATGGCGATCGGCACCGCCAGAACGTTGTAACCGATGGCGAGAGCGAAGTTCTGCCGGATGAGGCTGGCGGATCTTCGCGCAACGGCGATCGCTTCCGGAACAGCGTCAAGCCGATCGTTGAAGAAAACGAGGTCGGCGGCCTGTCTGCCGATATCGGAGGCCGTGGCCGGCGCCATCGAGACATGCGCCGCAGCAAGTGCCGGGGCGTCGTTGATACCGTCGCCAACCATCAGCACGCGACGACCTTGGCCATTCAGCCTCTGGCATTCCTCGACCTTCTGTTTCGGCGTCAGAGAGCCCAAAGCCCTGTCGATACCCAGGGCATGCGCCGTATTGTCGACGACGGTCTGCCTGTCGCCCGACACGATCAGCGTTTCAAGGCCGGCTGCATCGAGCCGGTCGATGGCCTCGCAAGCACCCGAACGAAGCGTGTCATCGAAGAAGAAGCGGGCAAGATCGACACCATTCTTCGACAGGACCACTTCCGAGAACGGACTGTCGGCGATGCGGGGCACGAAGCTGGTTCCGCAGGCAAACGCCGCGTTGCCCAATCGATAGACATCCGCTCCGCTCCTGGCTTCCAGTCCCCCGCCGGGGATTTCCGTGACGATGTCGAAGGACATGAGGTCGGTTTCGGTGTCCCGTACCAGGGCCCGAGAAAGAGGATGCCGTGAATGCGCTGCCAATCCACGGGCGATTGCGGTGGCGCTCTCGTCGATGGCGTCCACCCTGACAAGGCGCGAACTGCCCATCGTCAAGGTGCCCGTCTTGTCAAAGGCCACGGTGTCGGTCTCGGCCAGTCTTTCGAGTGCTGAGCCGTCCTTCACCATGATGCCCTTCCGGAAAAGCTCCCCCGCGGCGACGACCTGGACCACGGGCACGGCAAGACCCAATGCGCATGGGCAGGTAATGATCAGGACCGCTACGGCGACCAGCATGGCCTGTTTCCAGTCTCCGCCCAGGAGGCCCCAGGCAAGGAAGGAGACCAGCGCCAGCAGATGCACGACCGGGGAATAGAGTGTCGCAGCGCGATCGGCGATCCTGCGATAGCGAGCTCTTCCGCCCTCGGCGGCTTCCATGAGGCCGATGATTTCCGAGAGAAGCGAATTCTTGGCAATTCTCGTCGCTCGCAACACGAGCGAGCCGGTCAGATTCATCGCCCCAGAACTCACTTCGCTGTTGCTGGCGACGGCGACGGGGCTGCTCTCGCCGGTGACGATGGAGAGGTCTAGGTCGCTTTCTCCGCTGACGATTATGCCATCGACGGGAACCCGTTCGCCTGCGACTATCGAGATTTCATCCCCAGCCGCGATCTCTTCTACCGCAATGTAGCGTCGCGACCCGTCCGGATTGATCAGCAATGCTCCGCGCGGGGCCAGTCTTGCGAGCCCGTTGATCGCCGCCCGAGCCTTTTCCCGCATGACATGATCGAGAGTTCTGCCGATCAGCAGGAAGAAGAGCAGCGAGACCGAAGCGTCGAACCACGCATGCTCGCCGTGATGGACGGTCTCCCACAATGAAACGGCATAGGAGAGCGTCACGGCGAGCGAAATCGGAACGTCCATGTTGGTGCGCCCGTGCCGCAGCGCATTCCAGGCCGATTTGAAGAAGAAGCGCCCCGCATAAACCAGCGCGGGCGCTGCTATCATCGCCGAGATCCAATGAAACATATCGCGCGTCGCGGCATCTGCGCCCGACCAGACCGATACCGAGAGCAACATGATGTTGGCAGCCGCAAAACCGGAAACGCCGATCGCGAGGAGAAGCTGATTTCTAGTCTTGTCGTTCTCGGGAGCTGAGGGGGTGAAGAGATGTGCGCGATATCCGGCCGCGTTGATCGCTGCGAGGATCTTGGACGGATCGGTTGCGCCCGTCTCGATCTCCTCCTGGTAGACGCAGGTCACCCTTCGCGCCGTGAGATTGACTCGCGCTGTCTTGACGAAGGGAAGCGTCAACAACGCCCTTTCGATGGTCGAAATGCAGCCGCCGCAGTGGACGTCGGAAACGCTCAGGTCCAGCTGGCGCAATCCTTCGCCGAGCGGCTGGCTGGCAAGGCGGACCTCTTCGGCACTGAATGATGTCGTGCTGAGGGCAAGTACGCTTTCCGCGTCCATGGTACAGCAGGTCATTGGTCTAACTCCGCGGTATGGATGCGTTTTGCCTCATGCATGACGACCACGCCGCCGTTTCGCGAGATGGCCTCGACGATCCAGTCACCTTCGGCTAGATCATGCTCCGCTTCGAATCGCCCCGCGGCTGTCTTCCTGAGCGTAAGGAGGAAGTCCTCGTGGTCTCCGACGGGCCGTTTGAAATTCAGAACGACGTCGTCGACGATCGCAGGCGATCCGCTCTTGTCGTGAATGTCGTAGCGGATCTCGTGCCCCTTTATGGAGAGGTTGCCCTCGATGCCGGAAGCGGCCATTGCCTTCATCGCCGCGGCTTTGCGGTTGAACTCCTGACTGGCGACATAGGTGTTTTCCACGACCAGACCGCTCCAACTGGAGGAGGCATAGAAGGCCATGGTGACGTTCACCGCGATCACCACGCCAAAGAATGCCGAGGTCGCAAGCAGCATGTGCAGGCCTGTAAAACCCTGAGCGGAGGTCTTCATTTGATGTCTCCCGGTGCATTGAACGCCGCGCGGTAGGTTGCCCGATCGGCATGATCGGTATCTTCGATAACGAACAGAAATTCATTGATCGCTGCTCCGGTAGGCTTGCGCGTAACGAAGACCTTGAGCGTCGTGGCCGCGTCGGGTTCGGCAGGGACTCTAAAGCTGCGAGCGTCTTCCTTGCCCAACTCGGGAATGCGCATCGTCGCCCCCTCCAGCCCGACCAGGCTTATGTTCACATCCCTCGGCGTCGGCACCATGTTCAGGATCCGAAGCGTATAGCCATTCCGCAGAGAGCCGTCGCTTTCCAGAACATATTGGGGGTTTCGGTCGTGAACGACGTTGAGTTCAAGGCGCTCCCGAAAGCCGAGATGGACCAGCATGGCCACGCCGACGGACGCCCAGGCGAACGCGTAACAGACTGTTCTCGGGCGCAAGATGATACGCCAGTCGAAGTGCCGTATCGCCGGAACGAACGTCCCATTATCGTTTCGAATCCTGGACGGCTGGACGGCCATTCGTCCTTCGTCCGTGGCGAGCGACATGTTGCTCGAGTATTCGCTCAGGGTGGCGTAGGCAATCAGGCCGCGAGGCTTCCCGCGCTTCTCCATGAGACCGTCGCAGGCGTCGATGCAGAGCCCGCACGTGATGCACTCCATCTGCTGCCCGTCGCGAATATCGATTCCCATCGGACACACGGCCAGGCAGGCATTGCAATCGACGCAATCCCCGACCGGCACGCCCCTGGCTCGAGCTTTCTTCGGGTAACGCGACCGCTGCTCGCCCCGCCAGTCATTGTAGGTGACGACAAGAGAATTCTCGTCGAGCATCGCACCCTGGATGCGTGGCCACGGGCACATGTAGGTGCACACCTGCTCTCGCATGAGACCGCCGAGCACGTAGGTGGTTGCAGTAAGGATGGCGACGGTGGTGTAGGCGGCTGCAGGAGCGCGGCCGGTGAACAGCGAAACAAGCAGGCTCGGCGCGTCGGCAAAATAAAAGATCCACGCTCCGCCTGTCACCACGCCAATCAGCAGCCAGATCGAATGTTTGACGACGCGCTTCCTCAGCTTGGCAAAGCTCATGAGGCCAGCGTCAAGCTTCATTCGCGCGTTTCGATCGCCTTCGATCGCACGTTCGACGACGAGAAAGAGATCAACCCAGACGGTCTGCGGACAGGCGTAGCCGCACCATGCGCGCCCAGCCGCGGAAGTGACAAGAAACAGGCCGAACCCCGCCATGACGAGGAGACCCGCTACATAATAAAATTCCTGAGGCCAGATTTCGATGAAGAAAAAGAAAAAGCGTCGCGAAGAGAGATCGATGAGGATTGCCTGGTCGGGCGCGTAAGGACCGCGATCCCAGCGAATCCATGGCGCGAGAAAGTAGATGCAAAGCGTAATCAGCAGGACGATCCACTTGAACCGACGGAAACGTCCCTCTGCATGCTTGGGGAAAACCTTCTTCCGAGGAGCGTAGAGAGGCTGCCGGTTGCGACGGGCGTTGACTGGCACGCCACTGAGCCTTTTGGTGTATCGGGATCTGGTGCGGTGCAGAGGTTCATGGGACCTATCGGATTTCATCTGCCGTTGTCCCAACTGCTGCGCATTTATCATTGATGCAGATCAAGAGCGGAGGCCTTCGTGCGAAAGGAAAACGCCATGGAGAGAGGGCGTGGCCTCGGGGGCTGCGGGCGAACAAACAACCTCGCTGGAACGTCCTCGACAACGCTACAGCTACCGGCTTGTCTGCTCGTGGTCTTTGAGGCAGGTCCAACTGATGATCGAACTGGCGCTCTTTGCGAGGTCGTCCTGATTGGAAGGTGGCGGCGTGGCCTTGGCGCGTCGAGCCGCGTGATCGTATCGTAGCGCGCGGCGTGCCGTAGAGGCCGAGGATTAGATTGTGGTCATGATCTGACATGGCATCCTCCTTAGGTTCCGCCGCCGAGCGAATGGACGAAGATCGTCAGTTCCTTGACCGTCGTGTCGCCGAGACGCCCTGCCCAAGCAGGCATGACGCCGTGTTTGGGAGCGGCTACCTGGCGCATGATCGCATCCTCGCCGCGTGCCTTCAGCCAGATCGCATCGGCGAGATCTGGCGCGCCCATGTCGGCCTTTCCTTTGGCGTCGTCGCCGTGACATGCGGCACAGTTATCGACGAAGACCTGTTTTCCGGCCTCTGTGAGACCGGGGTCCGACGGTGTATTGGTCAGTCCCCAGACGTAAGCCGCGACCTGCCTTGTCTGGAGGGGATCCAGAACATCGGCAAAGGGCGGCATCTCGGAAGCATGAGTGTCCGTATCCCCGTCGAAGCGAATCCCATGCGCGATCGTCGCCTGGATGGCATCCAGGTCTCCGCCCCACAGCCAATCGTCGTCGTTGAGGTTCGGAAATCCCGGGCCGCCGCTTGCTCCCGAGCCATGGCATGTCGCGCAGTTCACCTTGAATGCAGATGCGCCGCCGGCGACCGCGAATTCGCGAAGGGCAGAATCGGAATCGATCTCGTGCACCGTCTTGGCGGCGATCAGATCATGAAGCGTCGTCTGCGATGCCTTGGCCTGATCCAGGTTCTGCTGCAGCTCGGCGCGGCTGGAATAGCCCAGCATGCCCTTCGTGGCGTCGGTAATCATCGGGATCGCGGGATATGCGATCGCATAGCCCAAAGCCCAGACAATGGTGGCGTAGAAGGTCCACACCCACCAGCGGGGCATCGGATTGTTGAGTTCGCGGATGCCGTCCCATTCATGTCCGGTCGTTTCGACGCCGCTAAATTCATCGATATGTTTTTCCGACATCTCAATCATCCTTCAAGGGAATATCGGCGGCCTCTTTCGCCGTTTGCTTGCTGCCTGGGCGAAGGGTGAACACAACCGCGCCGACGAAGAATGCCGCCATTGCCAGGAGGCCCCAGCTGTCGGCGAAGTGTCTCATTGCAGTGTAGGTTTCCATGGATCACCTCATCGGTAGCCGGTCGCGTCGTCGTAGGTCGAGAAATCGACCAACGTTCCGAGCATCTGCAGGTAGGACACCAGGGCATCCATTTCGGTCAGCGCAGCAGGATCGCCGTCGAAATCGCCGGTCTTCGCCTTCGGATAGCGGGCAAGCAGGGCCGTCGTATCTGCGTTCGGATCGGCTTGGGCCTTCATGTCGGCCTCCGCGTTCGCCAGCATGTCGTCGTTATAAGGCACGCCCACGTCCTCGTTGGCCTTCAGGTCCATTCCCACGTCCTTGACCGTCACCCTCTGCTCTTTGAGGAAGGCGTAACGCGGCATGATCGACTCCGGCACCACTGCCCGTGGATCCGCGAGATGCTGGACATGCCATTCGTTGGAGTAGCGGGCGCCGACACGGGCCAGATCCGGCCCGGTTCGCTTGGATCCCCACTGGAAAGGATGATCGTACATGGACTCGGCGGCGAGCGAGTAATGGCCGTAGCGTTCGACCTCGTCGCGGAACGGCCTGATCATCTGGCTGTGGCAGAGGTAGCAGCCTTCGCGGATGTAGATGTTCCGGCCGGCCAGCTCGAGCGGCGTATACGGCCGCATGCCTTCCACCTTTTCAATCGTGTTCTGCAGGTAGAACAGCGGTGCGATTTCGACGATGCCGCCGATGCTCACGACGAGCAGCGAGCCGACGAGAAGAAGCGTCGCGTTCTTCTCGAGGATCTGATGTTTATCTAGTATCGATGCCATGTCTCACCTCATTCGGCAGGCTGTGGTTGGGGCACGAAAGTGGTTGGGATTGCAGCTTCGTCGCGCAGGTGGCCGCGGATCGTCATGAACACGTTCCAGGCCATGACGAGACCACCCGCCAGGTAAAGCGTTCCGCCGACCGCGCGCAGCACGTAGTAGGGGAACATCGCCGCGACCGTCTCCGCGAAGGAATAGACGAGGAAGCCCTGGGAATTGTACTCGCGCCACATGAGCCCCTGCTGGATGCCGGCAACCCAAAGCACGGCGGCGTAGACGACGATCCCGAGGGTTGCGAGCCAGAAGTGCCAGTTGACCATCCGCAGGCTGTAGAGACGCTCGCGTCCCCATAGCTTCGGCGTCAGGTAGTAGATCGCCCCGAAGGTGATCATTCCCACCCAGCCGAGAGCGCCGGAATGCACGTGACCGATCGTCCATTCGGTATAGTGGCTGAGCGAATTGACGGTTTTCACCGACATCATCGGGCCTTCGAAGGTCGACATCCCGTAAAAGGCGATCGCGACGATCATCATACGGATGATCGGATCGGTGCGGATCTTGTCCCAGGCGCCTGAAAGGGTCATGAGACCGTTGATCATTCCGCCCCAGGAGGGCATCCAGAGCATTATCGAGAAAACCATGCCGAGCGTCTGGGCCCAATCGGGCAATGCCGTGTAGTGCAGATGATGCGGGCCGGCCCAGATGTACATGAAGATCAGCGCCCAGAAGTGGATGATCGAGAGCCGGTATGAATAAACCGGTCGGTTGGCCTGCTTCGGCACGAAGTAGTACATCATGCCCAGGAAGCCGGCGGTGAGGAAAAAGCCGACGGCGTTGTGGCCGTACCACCATTGGGTCAGCGCGTCCTGGACGCCCGAGAAGACAGAATAGCTCTTGGAGCCAAGGAACGAGGCCGGAACCGCAAGGTTGTTGACCACGTGCAGCATGGCGATGGTGACGATGAAGCCGAGATAGAACCAGTTTGCCACGTAGATGTGCGGCTCTTTGCGCTTCAGGATCGTTCCAAGATACACGGCGAGATAGGCGACCCAGACGATGGTCAGCCAGAGGTCGACATACCACTCAGGTTCGGCATATTCACGGGCCTGGGTGATTCCGAGAACATATCCGGTCGCAGCCATCACGATGAAAAGCTGGTAGCCCCAGAATACGAACCAGGCCAGGCTGCCGCCGAAAAGACGTGCGCGACAGGTGCGTTGCACCACGTAGAACGACGTCATGATCAGCGCGTTGCCGCCAAAGGCGAAGATGACCGCCGATGTGTGAACGGGCCGCAGCCTTCCGAAATTGAGATAAGGGGCGATGTTGAGGTCGGGAAAGGCCAGCTGCAGCGCAATGACCACGCCAACCAGGAAGCCGACCACGCCCCAGAATACCGTGGCGATCAGGCCATACCGGATCACCTCGTCGAAATAGCCGGACCTATCGACGTTGCGCTGTTGTCCTGCCGGCGAAAAGTCAACCTTCCTGACCATCAGCACAGCCCCCATAACGAGGCAGAGGCAAAGTATGCCCATATGGACCGCAAAGAGATGATCATGCGCGAATGCGGCTACTAGCAGCGCTAGAAACGCCGCGACCGCGATCACCATCGTTTCCGTTGTGTAATTCATGATGTCGTCCTCAATGCGCCGACGACCGCGTCGCGGCCGTCTTTCTCGCCAGAACTGTCACGAAGCCGCAAATTGCTCCTTGATCCACATCAACGAGAGGACAGAAAGACGGGACGACGCTGCGGCTACAAATGCAAAGTCTTTTAATCCGTTGACACACGCTGACTATTCCACCGTCAAGTTCACGCCGCGTCATCCATTGTTGCCCTTGGGCAAGCCCACTCGGAGGCTCATTTGCGTTTGAGTGTTCAATCCCGGATTTTGACGGTTCATCATTTCCTTGCAATTGAAGGAACGTAACCATCCGGTCAGGACCGCAGTAGCCGAGGCTTTTTGCGATTTCTTTCTGCCGCTGGTTTCGATGGCGGGTCGCCAATTCCGCGAAGATTGCGGATAATTTGTTGAAGGTTTTCGATCCCCACTTGGGTGAACAAGATGATGTGCTCGCTGAGCTCCGAGGCCGGATAGTCGTCATATGCAGACAAGCAGCCATCTTCAGAGAACATCTCAATCGAACATTCTCGCAAGAAGTCTTCGTCCTCATCAAGCATCGCTGCGACATATTTCAGGGTATAGAGGGCGGAGTTGCGGTAGCCCATGATGCCTCGTTCTGTGTCTTTCAGATTTGGTCAGTGCTGCCGGTTTTGGCTCTTCGCAAATCCAGCTTTTCCGAGTGTCCGACGGCGGGCAATTTTAGCGACACGGTTTTGAACGATATCAACGCTTAAATCTTCTGGGTCAAAGCGGCCACCATACCAACGCACGAACTCTCGATGCTGCGCATGTCGTGGCTTCGCCATGACGTTCAGGAATTCCTCGAACCCCGAGGTGCTGCCAATATCTTCCGGCGGCGCTCTGCGCTCACCATCGATGAAGCGCGGATATTCGATGCTGGGGTTTCCATCCTCCACTGCCTCGACCGTGATAGTGTGTCGCCAGTTATCACCAAAGTCATAGGTGTAGCTAAAGGTCGCGATCCCACGCTCGATGAGTGCCGCGATGCGGACGTTGCGAGCTGCAAAGGTTTTGCGTTCATAGAGGTCTTCTGGATCCGGCACATCGTAACACCGCCCACCAGCCTCGAACTCGAACAAATGATAATCCTCGAACAGCATCACGGCCTGAATGACATCGTGGAGCCCCTTCAAGCTCATCGTGAGTGGAACCTCGACCCTGCGCCAGATCAAAGGTTCGATACCGTCGAGTTGGATATGTAGCCTGGCGATGCGATCGACGGTCATGATGCCAACGCCATCATAGGACGCGGACCTGTCCAATTCCAAGGCAGCAGCTCTGCAAGCTTTGTTGTCGGCATGTCAGCAATTCGTGCCAGGACATCGGCAAGCCATGCCTGCGGATCGACATCGTTGAGCTTGGCGGTCGTGATCAGCGTTGCCATGAAGGCCGCGCGATCGGCACCACGATCAGAACCGGCGAACAACCACGATTTCCTGCCGAGAGCAAAACCGCGCAGCGCCCGTTCAGCCGCGTTGTTGGTTAGGCAAATCCGTCCGTCGGTTAGGAAGGTGGTAAACCCCTCCCAGCGCTTTAGCATGTAGTCGATTGGCTCGGCGACCGGCGAGCTGCGCGACAGCTTTGTCCGCTCGGCCCGCATCCAAGCCTCAAGCTCTTCGACAAGACGACGGCTGTCCCGCTGACGTCGCGCCAGTCTTTCGCTTGCAGCGAGACCATTAATGTCACGCTCGACGTCGAACAGGGCATCGATCCGTTTCACTGCCTCGAGCGCCATCGGCGAGATCGGCGTCGCGTTCTTTCCCCGTTTGGCGTTCGTGGCGATGTCGGCAAGCACGAAGAACTTGCGACGCGAATGCGCCCAGCACAATGCCTGGGTCAGCGGACCGCAATGGCGCTCTGCCTTGAACAGCGGATTGTAGCCGCCATAGGCATCAGCCTGCAGAATGCCGGTGAAGGTCTTCAGATGGCGCTCGGGGTGTTCTTGCCGCCGATCGCGCGAGGCATAATAGAGAGCTGCTGGCGGTGATGTTCCGCCGAACGGCCGATCATCCCGGACATAGGTCCATATGCGCCCGGTATCGGCCTTGCCTTTCGCCAGGATCGGCACGGTCGTGTCATCGCCATGCAGACGCTCGGCAGCAAGCACATGCGTTTCGATCAAGCCATGCAGCGGCTTCAAGACCGCGGTGCAAGCGCCAACCTGGTCGGCAAGCGTCGAGAGGCTGAGGTCGATGCCTTCACGGGCATAGCGCTCACTTTGCCGGTTCAGCGGCTGATGCTGACCGAACTTCTCAAACAGGATCATCGCCAAAAGGTTTGGCCCTGCAAAGCCGCGCGGCGTCACATGGAAGGGTGCCGGCGGCTGGGCGATCTTCTCGCATTCCCGGCATGAGAACTTCTCGCGCACCGTCTGGATGACTTTCCACTGGCGCGGGATCACTTCCAATGTCTCGGTAACGTCCTCGCCCAGTTTCGCCAGCTTGGCCGAGCCGCAGCATGGGCAGTTTGTCGGCGAGCTAATGACGACACGTTCGCGCGGCAGGTGTTCCGGAAACGGTTTCCTGGATGGACGCTTGCGTTCGAAGGCTTGGACCTTAGAGGACTTTGCCGCCAGCTCCGCAGCCATTTCGTCCTGGCTGGCATCAGCTTCCAACTCCTCGAGCTGCAATTCCATCTGTTCGAGAAGGCGTGCCTTGCGCTCCGAGCGGCTGCCGTGGATGTCGCGCCTGAGCTTCTCGATCTCCAGCCGGAGCCGGGCAATCAGCGCATCCGAATGTGAGTTCACCGCTTGGGCACGGGCAGCAACGGCCTCGGCTTCACGGCGTGCCGCGCGCTCGGCGAGGATCATCGCATGCGCGCTGGCAAGGTCGTCGGGAAGCTGATCTGCCGCATCGGTCATAACGAGATGGAATCATATTCGCTCCCACCTTTCCAGCCATTTCCACTATCCAGCCGAGCTCGGACGCCAGGTTTTTTGCGGCATCCGCCAGTCGATGCCTTCGAGCAGATAGCCGAGCTGCGCCGGCGTAATCACCACCGTCCCGTCGGCCGCCGATGGCCAGATGAAGCGCCCCCGTTCCAGCTTCTTCGTGAACAGGCAGGCACCCTGGCCGTCGTGCCAGATCACCTTGATCAGGCCGCCCTTCCTGCCGCGGAAGCAGAACAAATGGCCGCTATGCGGATCACGCTTCAGCGTCTCCTGCACCATCAGCGACAGGCCAGGAAATCCCCTCCGCATGTCCGTATAGCCGGTCGCCAGCCAGACCTTTACGCCGCTCGGAACCGGGATCATCGTCGCTCCAGCACGTCGAGAATTCGACCCAAAGCTTCCGTATCGACATCGCTGTCCACACGAATGCGCCGGCCGCGGCCAAGCTCGATCGTCACGATGCTTGTCTTCTTGCGCGCCCGTGGTGCCGGTGTCGTCTCCAAAGGATCAGGCGCTGGCAACGCCGCCACGACCTCAATCGGAATGAATGGAGGAACGGACGGCGCTGATATCTGGCAGAGTTCTTTGCGCCACCGGAATAATTGGCTGACATGAATCCCGGCCGAGCGCGCCACATCCGAGATAACCGCTTCCGGCTCTAACGTCGCCGCGACCAGCCGTTCTTTCTCTTCGCGAGACCAATGCCGGCGACGCTCGACCGACGTGATCACCTCAATATGCTGCTTCGTCATAGGACTACTCCTAGTGCTACCACCAGGACTTCCAATGTTCGGCTTCACATCACAAGACGGCCGTCACCGTGGGAATACGAAGGAACGAGCTATGGGCCAGGTTTATGTGTGAGCACCCAACGAAGGGGCAATCCATTTAACATATGGAATCGAAGAGAGCTTCAGAGTCACCGGAAGACGTTTGGCCAACGGAAGAAATGGACGGTCTTACCGACATACGGTTGGACACGCTGAATGAAGCGACGCTGGCCTTTGAGGTGAGAAGTCCCAAAGGGGAGCCAAGGAATTTTCTGCAAACATCCGCGGGATGTATTTCGCGCGGGAGCCGCCACGACAGCCGGTCTCGCGACTTCGCGTCGTAACGCTTTCGATGTCTAAATGTATGGCGTCGGGCTCCCTACAGACCGCGAAATTTTCGCGGCCAATACGCAAACGGTCCATATGTGGCGGCCCCGGCGTCCCGTGCCCAAGGCGGCGGTTATCAGCCTTGGGGGCGCACCGGACCGAACGCCATGTAACGCAAGCTCCCTATCGATTCTGTTGCTATATATCTTCATCCCTTAAGTTGTCATGGCTTCAAAGTGGTGCTCTCCCTGACGCGACGCGCCGTCAGAATCTCCAAAGCCATGGCTAATATCCCGAATGCCACCGCGGGCCAATGCCCTCGGACTTGGTAGACCTGCGGATAACACCAGCTTCCCCCAGAAGTGATCTGATGTACATGTGCCATTTCGCTTCCTGGTGTTTGAATCAATTGTTCGACCGACGTGGCGGGTCGCGGTGAGCCGCACTAGATCATTCCCTATTATTTAGCTATTCAGATTGGACAATGAACGGTTCGGGAAACATTGCTTGGTCGCAGAGATGACAAAAGTGACGGATTATCTTGTAAACTGATCGTCGCTCTTCAGGACCGTAAAAGGTCAGAACCTTCCAAGGGGTTTGAGGAGGCGAAGCTCATTCATTCGCCCTTAAAGGAGGCGGTGACAAATTGAAGACATTCCTTCATTCGCCAAAGCCTCTCCCCAAGACATCACGCCACCTACAAAAGGGGCGCCGGAAACGAGCGTGTTTGCTTTTTCTGGCTTGCGGCAACCGCGATGTGTTTTCAGGGGGTGCCCCGGCTCGACATCGCTGGCTCATAGAACCCAACACCGTTCAGGGCACAATTGGCTATGCTCTCTCGCAAGGACTTGGGACTGGGCCACAAACCCCACGAACCTATCCAATGCAGAAACTCGCGCGAAAAGGGAGCGATCCAGTTGTAAAACATGGTTTTGCGCCAATGGTTCGTCAGAATTTCTGTCGACGCTGCCTAAGCCGCGCCAACAGGTTCTATGTTCAAGGCTATTTCGGCGGAGGCATGCAAATTCCCCCGTAAAAAGCCGCCTCGCCCTTGTGCTCCGCCAGGACCCGCTGCAAATGCGCCAGCCATTCCTGCTTATCTTCGTCTGGAAGTGGCCCTCCGTCTACCAAATTCAAAGCCAGCTCTATCAACCCCACTGCCAGGCCGTTGTCGCCGCTCTCACGGCAGTAAAAGGCAATCGTCTCGTAAGACTCAGCGCGTGAGAGGGCATCTTGCTGCGGAAACAATCTGAGGATTCGATCGGAGAGCTCCTTGCCCATCGAAAAGCGTTCCGCCAATGGAAGGCCCGAGTAATCGTAGTGTGGACCGAAGAGTTCTTGCATGGCCGCGAGAAGCCAATCTTCAGAGTTTCGTTCAATTGCATCACGAGCAAATTGGTCTAATGCGATCCAGCCCGCCCCTATCTCGCGCATTTCTCCCATCAACATAGAGACATGCGACTGGCGCAAGGAGATGCTGTCCGGGAAAAGTTTGATGCCCTCTTCAATGGCCGAGAGCGCCGTCTTCCAATCCTCAATCTCGGTCGCCGCCCGGATTCGACGACGCAACGCGTTCGCCGGAGCATCAATGTCGACTTCAGCAATGCGCTCGATTTCGGCATTTTTTGCTTCCGCGCTGGCGCGCCAACTGCCGTTCATCACTTTTGGCAAAACGTCCTCGACCACATCCGGATCACCGATAAAGGCGATGCTGCCGTCTCGGTCGACAATGAACGCCTCTGGAACATGGAAAGTCAGGCTGGCTTGCAGCCAATGCATAGCCATTTCGCCTGAGTAATCGAACCCGATCCGAATTTTCGTATTCGGGAGCCATTTGGTTACCCATGCGTCCATCTGAGCCAGGGCCTCGTCAGCCGTTGCAGCTTCCTCATTTGCTGCGACCCCGATGAGCTCAACTCCCATGTCGCTGTATTTCTCCTGCAACTGCGCCACATAGGACAGCGCCGGTCCGCAAACACCGCAGGTAGTCGAACTAAGCGCGAGTACGTATATCGTGCCGAGCTGCAAGTTGGAAAGCGGATCGCCACGCAGCCAGTCCAGCGCTTTGATCGACGGGGCTGGCGAGCCAATACCCAAACCAGAGGTCATGTTGTCCTCCCCAGTGTTTTACCCGCGCTTCGTGCGCCCGGAATAAGCGCGTCATGACAGGTATCAGGTCGAGCCGCTTTGATTCCGATCAATCATGCCCGCGAAACATCAACAGCGGCAAAATTGCCGTCCCTATCACACCCGTGAATCCCGGATCACAATTTGATTAGTCGGGCACGGGTCTCTCCTTTCAAGATCCATGCCAAATCGGCTGGCGTAGTTGAAATGTCATCAGTTCCAGTGGTTCCGACGCAAATGCAGCGCCCCGGGGATCGCACGTTGTGTGCCGCGGTCCGACAAATCCGACACAAAGTAGGCACATTTGCTTATTGAAAATGGACTGAAGATCTTGGCCAAATTGGCCTCGCGAATGAAGGCTGCCGGACCGCTTGTCGGGTAAGACAGCGACCAGCAGAGCGGGTTTCCCATCCACCGGCCTTACTACGCAGCACATCCGACCCGGTGGCCGGCCTGCCCCTAATTGGAGCGCTTCCGGCGGTGAAATTCACACTCGGTCTCGCCATTGAGACGCTCGATTGGATTGGTCGAGTGCAGCTTTGCCCGGTGCTCTTTCGGGAACGTCATGTAGGCAAGCACATCCTCTTCTGAATCATCTATAATGGAGGCGAGCTTCGGCACTTTCGGTCGTATCTGGTCGGCAACATTACGCCACTGCGTGCTGGCAGCTTCCGCCGTATCCTGAGCGAATGCGGTGGCAATGAAGGCGGAGACGACCCGCCTGCCGCTCTTTCCGGCATGCGCCAGTACATTCCTTATGAAGTGAACCCGGCATCTTTGCCATGTGGCGCTGAGAACCTTGGTGGCCGCGGCCTTGAGCCCTTCATGCGCACCTGAGACGACTAGCTTCACGCCGCGCAAACCTCGGCGCGTAAGCTTGCGCAGGAACTCCGTCCAGATCGGCTCGGCTTCGGACGTACCGACTTCCATGTCCAGTACCTGGTGGCGGCCATCGCTGTTGACGCCGATGGCGATGATGACCGCAACGGAAACGATGCGACCACCGCGTCATAAATCCTCCGAACCAGGATGCCAACAACAGCTTCATCCACTCGGGATAGAGACCCTATCGGTAACAATCACCGTGAGGCAATCTGGGGTTAATTCTTCATTTCGCTTGACGTCCGAACCGCTCCAGCATCCTCCTCAATTGTTCATTTTGCATTTGAAGCTTGCGCGCCAACTGGCCCCGGAGAAGCCTGATTTCTTCGTCGAGATTGATTGCATCGTCAGAAGCGGTGAGAGCGCTTGGAGAAGGTGGGATAACGACTGTAATCGTTTTCGCTTTCATGCCCCGCGTGCCGCGCTTTCGCGTTTGACCTTCGACAACTCGAAAGGCTTTTGGTGCGACATGCGCGTCTGTATCGGCCTCATCGGACAAAGCCCGGTTCGACGCTTCCACGGGCTTGGCGCTTTCGACATCTGTCGTGTCATCAACAACGCTTGCCGTTTCCTCGGAATGATCCGGGTCCGCCGGAACCGCCGCGGAATGACCATGAAGAACTGGCTTTTCGTCCGCCGGACGTTCTGCGCCGTCCAACTCGTTGTTGTCTGCTGTTTCAGTCGGCTTGGCGATGGCCAATACGTCCGGCTTCGCGTCATCGGTCGAGCCGTGTTCTTGCTTCTGCTGGCGTCGCCGTGACACCAGCCCAGCAAGAAGTTTCCATGGAGACGCCATTTTATTCGACCTCGAATTCTACTGCGTATGCAAACTGCGAGCAAAAACGTTGCCGGCAGAACGAACCGCCGCCAAAATCTTCACTTCAATAAGCATGAGAATGCGGCCAGCGCTTGGCCGTCTGCTGCCAATCAACCGAGGTTGAGTCGCTTTCGCAGATCGGCATTTTCAGCACGGAGCTTCTCCGCCAGCAGCTTGCGCAGCCTCTGGTTTTCCTCTTCGAGCTGCAGAAGATCCGCGATCTCATCAACAGCTGCCACCGACGGCGTAGTCGCTCTCTGCACAGCCCTCGGAGCACGTTTGACAGGCGCGCGCTTGGCACTCATCGTACCTTCGTCAGACTTTGCTTTGCGTCCTCTCTTCTGCTTTCCAGCTGTGGCACTCGGAGCCGCTGCCGGTTGCACCGAAACGACGGCTGCGGCCGTTTCAGGCACCGCCTTCTTGGCGCGAGGTTTGCGCACCTTCTTCGGTACATCGGGCGCCGCGGCGGTCGCCGTTTCAGCATTGGTCATCGTATCGTTTTGATCGGCCATTATGGTCTCCTGTAAAGCCGATGCATTTGTCTCCTGCTCGATCGGCAGTGTCAATAACGGCCCGGCCTGTTCTTCTCCGGATACAAGCATCTCGCTGCTCCTTGCCTGAGGAGCTAATGATAAAAATGGCATCGCCTCGTCCTGCAGATCTTGCGCAACGGACTTAAGATCGGTGTCTGCCCAGATCGAGTTCGGCTTGGAGTTTAGTTTTCGCCGACCAGATTTGTATTCGACGGCAAAGCTGCGCTGTACTTTTTTCACTTTAATAAGCCTCGGGTGTCAGTGGTAATTTTTTCAGCGACGCCTTCAGCATCGCAACAAGCCTGCAAATAACCACTATCGCGCCGGCGGTGTCCATAACGGCCTGCGAATTTCACACGCTGCCGCTCTTCGGCCCGAGTGACCTGATGCGCAAGTACAACACGATATCACGCGCCCTTTGGTGGTCGAGGCTAATTGACAAAGCCATTTCTGCGGGAGTGGCTGGCGGTATGCGGCAGGGTTCAGCCGTGACGCGGCTGAGGCAGCTCATCTGCGAGATAAGGCGGTTGATGGAAGAGCATCTGCCATTTGGATCCGTCGCATTTCCAGTGGGAGGTTCCAGCACGCGTCTTTTCGAGCCATCTTGTTCAGGACGCTTGCCTCCTAGGTCAAAAGGACCAAATCGTTCGAAATAGGCGCCCGTTACAATACGAAGTTTGAAGGTCACCGTCATCGTCCACCGCTCTCCTTCCTAGAAGATTGCGATTGTCGCCCGGTCCTACTCGCTACCAAAATGCTCAAATTTCCACCTCGATTTCCATCCCGTATGCAAACTGCAAGCAAAAACGTTGGCGGCAGAACGAACCGCCGCCAAAATCTTCACTTCAATAAGCATGAGAATGCGGCCAGCGCTTGGCCGTCTGCTGCCAATCAACCGAGGTTGAGTCGCTTTCGCAGATCGGCATTTTCAGCACGGAGCTTCTCCGCCAGCAGCTTGCGCAGCCTCTGGTTTTCCTCTTCGAGCTGCAGAAGATCCGCGATCTCATCAACAGCTGCCACCGACGGCGTAGTCGCTCTCTGCACAGCCCTCGGAGCACGTTTGACAGGCGCGCGCTTGGCACTCATCGTACCTTCGTCAGACTTTGCTTTGCGTCCTCTCTTCTGCTTTCCAGCTGTGGCACTCGGAGCCGCTGCCGGTTGCACCGAAACGACGGCTGCGGCCGTTTCAGGCACCGCCTTCTTGGCGCGAGGTTTGCGCACCTTCTTCGGTACATCGGGCGCCGCGGCGGTCGCCGTTTCAGCATTGGCCATCATATCGGTTTGGTCGGCCATTATGGTCTCCTGTAAAGCCAATGCATTTGTCTCCTGCTCAATCGGCAGTGTCAACAACGGCCCGCCCTGTTCTTCTCCGGATACAAGCATCTCGCTGCCTAATTCGCTGAGCTGAGAACCTATCGGCAGGAATGGCATTGCCTCGACTTGAAGATCTCGCGCGACGGCCGTTGGTCCAACGATTGAGGCGATGAAGACCCAAGAACTCGACGCGCTGCAACAGCGGTTATAGACGTTTCTCTTTCAATAGATACCCCAGCAAGGGTTTCTCCACGCTTCTGGCAATGATCCTGGTGACGCCGCAACATCAGCTAAAACGCTTGTCCAACCTCACTAGGCGCCGCAGCGTTATTTTCTCGATCGCTCTGCTTCTGATCGCGCATACGGGTGTCGCTAGTCAGATTATCAACGGTAAACCGAAGCTCGATACACGCCCACCGCACCAGAACTTCAGTCCCCGTGCTATCTCCCGGGGGCCGGCTCGTATCGCAGCTATCATGGAGTTGTCCGACCTGAAGCCTATCGAACCGCCATCCGTTCGCGGTGGTGATCGGGGCGGATTGCGACACGACATGTCGGCAACCCTACAAAACCCCTCCGCATAGCGACAACGAAACATGTGCAATCTCGAAGGCTTACCGGCGCAACCTGATTGGCACGAGTAGTGCTCAGAGTAAGCCGGGTCCCTAAAGCCCAAATCCGATTGGGAGCTTAAACGACTATGCACATCGTGGTATGTATCAAACACGTGCCGGACATTAGGGGGCCTGATATCGTCTTAATCGGGAAGCAGACAATTGACGGCGACACAGCCCCGGTCGGACCCGGAATCGCAAAGAGGCTGAACCTCCAGCAACTGTCTTGCGTAGCGAAGATTGTTTCCATTGATCCCATTTCTCACGAGCTCGTGGTTGAACGGCGCGCGCAACGCGGCGCTTCGGCCATCCCGGCATCGGTCTCGACAACAGGAATATTAGCAAGCGATGACAACTTTGAATGAGTATCTCCGACAGAAGCACGAAGCACTACTCGATCGGCGGGCGCGCGTCAGAAGGGGCGATCTGAGTGCGGTCACAATGGAGGCCAGCGCAAGCGCTGAAGGCCGCAGCGGCGTACGTCGTATCCGAATTCGGGATTTCCAGGTCATTTCCGACAGCCCGCCAGATTTCGCAGGCTACAATCTGGGTCCGTCGTCTCCAGAACTGCTGCTCGGCGCGCTTTCGAGCTGCCTGACCCATACCTTTCTGATCTATGCTTCCGATCAGGGCGTGCCGCTGGAATCGCTGAATGCGGAAGTCTCCGCCACGATCGATCTGCGTGCAGGTGCAGAAGGATATGAAGACGTTCCCGTCTATCCCCAGGACATCAACTACCTGGTCACCCTGGTATCTCCCGCAAGTACCGCGGACGTCGCCAGACTGCAGGCGACCGTGGAAAAGCTCTGTCCAATCCTCAATCTCCTGAAACGCGGAAACGAGGTGCGCGGGCAGTTGGATCACCAGCAACCTGACCATCATATAAGAAGCGCCGACTGATGACCGTGTAGTCATGTGTCAGCACGTGTTCTCGACTTCGTCTCGTGGGAACCCGTCGGATGTCGGTTGCTGCATAATTCCCCAAATTGGTATCACTGAAGGATAAAATCATGCGGCCATTCGAAATGCGCCCGCGGCACTGCCACAAGGGGTGCTCCGGTAGGGCCCAGATGGCGAGCACGGGTTTGCTTGAAGCAAATTCCTGATACACCAAGGAAAAAACCGAAGAGGAGCACACCATGGCTAGTCAACCCGTTGCCACCTGCATCGTCTTTGCATCGCGCCCATCCGGAAAGCGGCTGCGAATTTCCGGCTCGAGCGGGAGACCGTTCCGGGATCTCGCCGAGGGCGAAGTTCTTCTCCAGACGCTTTATCTTTCCCTTGCCCCCTACATGCGGGACCGCAAGGACAACGCCAATTCCTATGCCAAAACGACAACAGCCTCCTCCTCAACAGAGACCGTCGATCTCGGCTCTTTCGGGCCGGTCGGAAGGTCCGCGACCGGGCGACGGTCTTCTGATTGATCCCGTAACGCTTCGAAAGCGCCATCAGGCCTCTTGACTACGTTGTATCGCTCGACGAACTGCCTCTGTCGTCGTGGCGCTCCCATAAAGAACCTGGCCCATAGCGCATCCTTTGATTTGGAAGACAAGGATGCTCCATCAAAGCCTGGGATCAAACATCTAGTGGATTGATTGAAACAAAGGAGTCCGAGTTGGGATTCCTTTTCGACTTTCGTTGTGCAACGATATCGTATGCGTACAGGTATCAGATTTGACGTGGCCGCGGCGGATCGAGCCCGCTTGGAAGCGATTGTTGCAGCTCCAACTTCTGCTCAGAAGCACGTGTGGCGAGCGAGGATCATCTTGATGAGCGGTGATGGCTCGGGAACGGTCGCAATCATGGAGGCAACCGGCAAATCCAAAACGTGTGTCTGGCGTTGGCAGGAGCGCTTCATGACTGAGGGCGTCGATGGCCTTTTGCACGACAAGAGCAGACCGCCCGGCATTGCGCCGCTTGATGGCGAACTCGTTGAGCGGGTCGTCGCACTGACGCTTGAGACGCCTCAACAGGAAGCAACGCATTGGACTGTTCGTGCGATGGCCAAGGCCGTTGGGATTGCAGCCTCTTCGGTTGTGAAGATCTGGCATGAGCATGGCCTTGCCCCGCATCGCTGGCGCTCCTTCAAACTATCGAACGACAAGGCCTTTGCCGAGAAGCTTCATGACGTCGTCGGGCTCTACGTCTCGCCACCGGCCCATGCCATTGTCCTGTCCGTCGATGAGAAGAGCCAGATCCAGGCACTCGACCGGACGCAGCCAGGACTTCCCCTGAAGAAAGGGCGCGCCGGCACGATGACTCACGATTACAAGCGCCATGGCACCACCACCCTGTTTGCCGCCCTCAATATCCTCGACGGCTCGGTGATCGGTCGAAACATGCAGCGTCACCGGCATCAGGAGTTCATCCGTTTTCTCAACGCCATAGAGGCGGAGTTGCCAAAGGATAAGGCCGTCCACGTCATTCTCGATAACTACGCGACCCATAAACAGCCGAAGGTCCGCGCTTGGCTAGCCAGGCATCCGCGCTGGACCTTCCACTTCGTCCCTACATCCTGTTCATGGCTGAACGCCGTCGAGGGCTTCTTTGCGAAGCTGACGCGCCGACGTCTGAAGTACGGCGTCTTCCAGTCCGTCGTCGACCTCCAGGCTACCATTAACCGCTTCGTCAAAGAGCATAACCAAAAACCAAAGCCCTTCATCTGGAGGGCAGATCCAGACGAGATCATTGCAGCGGTCAAACGTGGGCACCAAGCGTTGGAATCAATCCACTAGCATCAGATCAGGAGCACGTTGGACTTCGTCTACGACGCGCGTGTCGGCCAGCGCGGTTTCCGCAACGGGCCGGGCTTTTCCTTTATGTAGGATTTTGCCGTAGGGGCGGTCTTAATCCGGCCCATTCTTAAATCATATTCCGTCTAGTTTAATGTCGAGAAGCGACCAGTTCGAATTTTCATCCCCGCACGCTGAAGGCCGGCAAAAGCCCAAGCTTGCGGTTCGACGAAAGACTTCGCTCAACAAAATGATCTTGCCCAGCCGGCTGGACGAACACGTCCAGCCGAGCTTTGGTTACCCGTTGAAAACTGTACCCGAGTTGAACAACATCCCATTGAAGCGCCACCCGTGAGTTGCACCCACCTTCCTTGAAGAGGTGCAGCCGTGGAAGAAGCTGTTCAACGATGTCTGCGCGGCACACCTCATATCTTTTCTAAAATTCCTAGAACGGATGCGGTCCTTCGAATCCTCGACGCGTCGAGATCCGCGTCGTTCTCCAGAGCTGTCACCTCTGCCACAGTCAGACCAGTGGTTTCTGCGACGTCGTCCAGCGAATAGCCGCGAGCCAGGCGAGCTTCTGCAAGCAGAGCGCCAACGGACGGGGCAACTGAGGATTTTGCAATCTTCGAGACAATGTTCATGTCGATTAAGGCTCCTTTTGGCGGCCGGAAAACGTGCATCCGTTTTCTAGTTCCACCGCTCACGACCGCGTCCGGCAACGGACAGTTTCTTCGAATTCCGCGGGCGCACTTTCTATCAGTTTGCGCGACGGAGTACAGGTCTGAGGCGATGAAGGGGCGGACAACCCGGGTTAGCGGCACCAGCTTACCCCTGTAGGCCTTCATACCGTCGACCCGATAGCGCGCAAGTGAATATCGTTGCGATTACTATGTCCTCGGGTAAGGAGCGTTGAAATGTCAGCGGGATGCGCGCGATCGAGCTCGGTGCTGCCACAGCGGGCGTCGACGGCGGAGGCGCCGCAGTCGAACATCCCTGACTCTGCAGCAAACGCGAACGCTGTTAATCCCAGACAAGTCGATTGGGGCTCTTGCTTGGCAAAATCACAACAAAAAGCGCGCAGCTGGAACGTCGTACACCACTGCGGTCAATTCCGTTATCGGCGCACAAATTACATTTGCGAAAGAAGATGGGATGCCAGACCTCTCCCATTCAACAATCCACACCTACAGGAAAGTATAATGGTCAATGTAACAGACATTTCCAAATATTATCCGACCGCTCGTTTGCAAAGTATATTTGCCGGAAGGCGAGGTTATCGCCGCTGACCTTCTTCCCTGGGTTGGTGTCCACTTTGCGGGCAGGCACATAAGCTACGTCCTCAACAAAGGTTGCACCGATTCGAGTTCGCGGTTGACGCTACGCGTGGCGATACCTCTCTGGAATCCACTACTTTTAGGAGGCACGCCATGTGTAATGAATTGATCCTCATCATCGACGACGATGGGGAAACTCGTACTCTATTAAGAACTTACCTTGAGAGAGAAGGTTATCGAACAGTGGAGGCCTCCGATGGAGAAATAGGCCTTGCGCACCATATGAAACTGAAACCCGATCTCGTCATGCTCGACGTCTCGTTGCCCCGCCGGAACGGCTTTGAGGTATTGGCTGAAATTAGGCGGCGCGGCGACACGCTGGTGATTATGGTGACGGGCCGGGACAAGCCTATTGACGAACTGCAGGGCTATCGATTCGGAACAGATGATTACATTGTCAAACCGTTCGATCCGGACTTGGTGGTAGCCCGTACCATAGCGGTGCTACGGAGGGCCGGTGGTCGCATCGCCAATCTGCCAATCCGCCTTGGAAAACTGACCGTCGACCATTCCGCACGCACCGCATGGGTAGATCAACCGACCGGACGAAAAGACCTGCAGCTGACTCCAACGGAGTTCAAGCTTATCTTTCGTTTGGCTCGTTCCCCCGGCCGCGTGTTCGAGCGTGGTGAACTGGTTGACGAATGTTTTCCAGACAATGTGCCGCTCGAGCGGACCATTGATTCTCATATGTGCAATCTGAGATCCAAACTAGATGCCGCTGGCCTTCGTGGCATGTTGGTCTCCGTCAGGGGCATTGGATATCGAATGGACACTAAAGATGGCTGAATACAAAACTAGAAATTTGAAAACGATGATCGTTCGCGCTTTGAGCGTGCAAACCTTCATATCTTTAGGGGCCTTTTACCTTGGAGTTACGATCTTTTTCACGATACTGCATCGCTTGCAGTCTTTGGGCTATTTTCGGGAAACCAATGGATCGCACTGGAGGGATGTCGCCGTACTCAGTTTAATAGTAACAATCGGTCTTATTCCCGCCGTCATTGTCGGCCGTCGCCTAGCCCAAGACATAGTGGGCGCTCTGCCACCAATTGCAGCTGCAACCCGTTCGATAGCCGCCGGTGACTATTCAGTGCGTGTCACGGCGCCCCCGCACTCGTTCGAGGAGACCTATGCACTTACTGCCGATATTAACGCTATGGCCGAACGCCTGGAGGAGTTGGAAGCAGATCTCAGATACCGGAACTCAGCGATTGCGCATGAATTCCGCACGTCCCTGACCGTGCTATTTGGCAATCTGCGTGGACTTTCGACTGGAGCCATCGAACCAAGCCGGGAGCTCTTCGCTCGCATGATTCCCCATGTCAGCTGTCTTGCTCCTATGGCCAACGATTTAGAAAATCTTCGATTATCGAGCGCCAACAAGCTCGATCTTAACATCAAAGAGATCGACCTCGCGGTGGAAGCTGAGACGCTGACCGCCTCGATGGAGGACGATTTGGTCGCTGCCGGCATCACAATAGAGCGACAGTTCGATCGTGCAGTTTGCATCGCCGATCCCGCGGGAGTGCACCTGGTGCTGCGCGCGCTGCTCGATAACTGCCGCCGCTACGCACCGGGGAATACCGTGACCATCCGGACCTATGAAGACGAGGATTGGGCCATGATACTTTGCGAAGACACAGGCCCTGGCTTGCCGGCCGCCGTAGCGGATAAAGTCTTCGATCCCTTCTGGCGCGGCGGTGACTCGCGAGAGCGCGTTCCCGAAGGCAGCGGTCTTGGCCTTACAATTGTAAAGACGATAGCAAGTGTCCATCACGGCGAAGTCGTCATAGATACTGATTGCGGACGAGGCTTCAAAGTCAAGATCCGGCTGCCAAAGAACGCCTCCGGCGTAAAGAGGATTTAGTGTTGGAGGGCGTGAACTGAAGGTTTGGCGATGCGCTCGCCACCCTTGTCTGACCCGGCGAAGAGCCAATTTTTTCTTCCGATTCCAAGCGGTCTCATGGCTCGTTCAGCTATATTGCTGTCTATCTCGACGCAACCGTCGTCGAGATAGACGCTCAATGCTGCCCATCGCGAGAGGGCATATCGCATTGCCTCGGCCAGCTTCTGCTTCTGTGGCAGCGTCGAGAGCGTCTCGTCTATCCAGCTCTTGAGGTCCGCCGGAATGGGCCTGGCGTGTTACCGGCGCAGTGTACGCCGCTCGTCAGCCGACATGCCGCGGATACGATCCTCGATATCGTAGAGTGCACCAATGCGCGACAGAACTTCGTCAACGGTCGGAGATGGCTTGAGCTCGATCACATCATGGAATTGCGGCGCACATGCGCCATGCAGGCGGCCTCAACAATCTGATTGCCGTAGAGCTTCTTGTAGCCCCCATAGCCATCGGCATGCACCACACCACTTAAGTTTGCGAGGTGGTCAACCTCAATATTTCCACGTACAAGTTTCGACTTTTTCTACCATTTTTTCGATCTTAAGATTATATTGATGTCTATGTATTGCGAAACCATGAAATGCACGCGTCTACAAGAATATCTAGCGGATCTATAACATCTGAACCTTTGAAAAGGTCTCGCGATGCGACAGATAGTTCACTGCATCCAAGTATAATAGCGTCCGGCTTGAGGCTTCGTGTTCGCGCTACCAGTAATGCCATTTTAAACCTGGCGCGACTTATATTTCCGCTCTTGACGTCATCAATAACCCTTGCTGCGTCTTGTTGAATTGAGTCGACGTCAGGGACAGCGCCGCCCCAGCCTGCCGTTGAATTTCCATATAATTTGTGTTGAACAGTTGCTTTCATTCCTAAGACAATTGTTCGCAGGTTATCCATATCCGTGCCGTTATGCTCATATATAAAGTCGCGGGTAACCTCAACTATACTAATGAATTTTATTGTTAGAGCGTTTGCAATATCGGAAGACCAAAAATGTGCCGTATTGCAGGGGATGGCTATAGCTCCACATCCAACTTTCTCGAGCCATTGCGTGCGTTCCAGGATTTGCCGCAACGGCGCGTTGCTGCCGATAGATATTGCGTTTGATCGATCAGAAATGTTGGGAAGTGATAGAGCAATAAATGGAACGTGCTCTTGATCTGTGTCCACGCCACTTTTTTGAGCCAAAGCCTGCAGAAATTTCGCAGTTGCTAGACTTCCCATTCCCCCCACCACTCCAAGTGGCTTTTTTAGCCCAATTATGGGGGGAGGACAGGCATTTGCTTGCGGTTTGACCTCAGACATCAGAAAGTCTCATCTTACGGTAGAGCGGATTTGGTGACACATGAGGGCACCGCGGGCGACTGCATCGAAGTTTTTCTGTTCACTGCTCGGTCATTGCGGAAGGTCCCCTTAGTTGGTCTCGGCAGCACAAGGCCAAGTGAGTCATCATCGGTGTCTCCTTGTTGCCGTCTGTATGTACTTAGTAAGTTCAAGTCCCGTGGAGGTTTGATGGAGCGATCATGGACGCGCGGCCTGAGGGCGAGCGCGTCCCAAGGCGAGCGCCTGCACGTTTCATAGCGCTGTACCGGGTGATCGGCTTCGCGGGCAGCCGTCATTCGAGCGTGCCGGCGTTCCGACGATCAGCCGCGGTGCTCTCGGTAATGGGTGATCGCTGCGAGCGAGGAGCATCTGCACCGCATCTATGACTCGCTAGGTGAGATAATCCCACCTTGAGGGGTGCCATACGCGTCCGTGGTGGGCTGCCTTCCTGAGAATTGAGGCGAGCTCGATGTTCTGTCTATATGGGCGTCAATATAGACAGTGTCTTGGGGTGCAGGAGGTTCTGAAGCATGATCCGTTGTCAGGGGATCTCTTCGTCTTCAGGGCCGCAGATCGGATATTTTGAAGATCATCTGGCATGATGGTCTGGCCGCCTATTTTTTTGCCCGGTGGGTTGAGAGAAGCCCGATGCCGACCGTTTCGGCGTTCGTATCCTACCCAACAGGTTGCCACAGCGTCGCGGAAGCGGTGCTGACCGCAAGGATGGCCCGCGAGCTGTTCGCCACCAACTGGATCAAGCTCGAGGTCATCGGCAACCATGATACGCTACAGCCGGATGTCTTCGGTCTCGTCGAGGCGGCTCGCATTCTCGTCAACGAAGGTTTCGAAGTCTTCCCGTACACGACCGACGATCTGGTCGTGGCCGAACGACTGCTGGAGGCCGGCTGCAAGGTGCTGATGCCTTGGTGCGCTCCGATCGGCAGTGCCGCCGGGCCGCTCAATCCGACAGCGCCCAGAGCAATGCGGGCCCATTTCCCAGACTTGTCGCTGATCGTCGATGCCGGCATCGGTCGGTCGTCACACGCAACTGCGGTCATGGAGCTCGGTTTCGAAGCGGTTCTGCTCAACACCGCCGTTGCCGGCGCCGGCGATCCCGCGGCGATGGCAGGCGCCTTTGCCGCGGCGACCGCCGCCGGCAATCAAGCCTTTAACGCCGGCCTGATGGAGCCGCGCGACATGGCCGCACCCTCCACGCCGGTGATCGGAAAGGCGGTGTTCACATGAAGCTCGATCCGTTCTACCTGATCGTCGACAGCGCCGAATGGATTGCCCGGCTGGTACCGCTTGGCGTCAAGCTGGTGCAGTTGCGCATCAAGGATCGTCCGGAGACTGAACTACGCGCCGAGATTCGTCGCGCAGTAGAGGTGCCCGGAAACGCTTGCCGAATGCTTGCCTGCAGTGAGGTCGCGATCAGTAGCAGAAGTCCCGCGAGTGCGCGCCTTGACGAAATGGAACCATTGGCCACATTCGCGCGTGACGAGAGCGCCAGCAACATACAGCGATCACTCACTCGCCCCGTGGCAGTGCCATATGAGCCAAACGATTATTTAGGAGTTCTGATTTGATTGTATATAAATATGTCTCCCTCACCGCGCTTCGCGGCATTATCGAAAGCCACCGGATCGGGTTTACACGGCCGATTGATTTTAACGATCCTTTCGATCAGCCGCGCGTGCTTCGGTCTGCCTATCCCAGAGGCATGAACACTCTCTTCGACACCTATGTGACTGGAGAGGAGATGGCAAGAAATGCCGACACCACGTGGGGACAATGCGCGGTCGCAAGCTTCACTCGCACTTATGACAACGGCCTGATGTGGTCTCATTATGCTGATAGCCATCCGGGGCTGTTATCGAGATCGATGCGGACGTGGCGAGGCTTACCTCTCGCGGTCTGCTCATACCCGTTCAATTCGGCTCGGTTATTTATATGAAGCGGCCAAATAGAGACACGTACGAGAACAGGACGAGAATTGCCGAGATCGGTGACCAGCGATTCGATATCGAAAACTACGAGCTTTTGCAGCGGCTGTTTCTCTCCAAGCCGATCTCGTGGGCATATGAGGAGGAGGTACGCGCCGTAGCCGACATTCACGGACAAGTCTGGAATGATCGTATAACATGTGACGGATTATGGAAGAAGATCGGCCTTACCGACAAAACCGTCTTTGGTTTGACCCTGCCAAAGCGTTCGATCACCCGCGTCTTTGCTGGCTCCCGGTTCTCGGAAATGGAATGGTTGAAAGAGCAATCAAAACTATTCGGATTCGAGATCATGACCGCCGCCCCGGCCATTGAGACCTACGACCTGTCGTTCAACCTGCGAGATGATTTTCCGGACTAGAGTGACAAGAGATGGTTGTTCAACGGCACCGCGATCGACAACGTCGTCGCACGTCGAATTTTAGCAGGGCGATAACCACTGATGAAGGGTCATCGTCGTCTCCTTGACGTTTGTGAAAGACCAGCGCGCCGGTCACGGCGGGATGGAGGGGTCTAGGATCGCGTGGGCGACCGGCAGCGCCGGCTATGCCTTTGCGGATGGCCCCGCCCGCGGATTGTCGGTGCGTCGCATTATCGCGGCATTCGGCCACAATGTTCACTTAATACCGCGCAATATTTAAAGCTATTCGGTAACCTCGGCAAGACCGATGCAGGCCGCGAGGAACCCGGCAAACACCCCGGCCTTCTGGCGAACATTGACAGGTCCTACCCATCGGCAAACCATCTGCAAATGTCCTACACTGCCGACTTTATCTCTGAACTCACCCGGGCGGCCAACGAGGTCGACAAACTGAGCACTGACGAATACCGCCGCCTAGTCGAACGCGCGGTAAGAATGGTGCGGGAGATGCGCCTGGAAACCGGCACTCGCCCCAGCCGCGGAAATTATGTTGCGATGGGGGACCTTGAGATCGCTGCGTTGATGACAGCGGCTGCTGCGAATAACGACGAAGTCGAGGGTGTTCTGCTCAACCTCGCCGGCATGATCCGAGCGCTAAAGATCATGGTGGATGGGAAGATTGACGTGCGGAAGACGATTAAGCGAGTTGGTGTTGGGATGCCCAAATCCGTTTGTAGAGAACCTGAGTAGATATCGTTGATCCGCGTGACCTCGATCAGTTGGCATCCTCAAATTTGATCGCACATCTCTACGTTACCCGTATTCCAAAGATCGTGGAGTGCCCTAACTCGGCCGACAGTGTCCCTTGTCATGCTCCCTTTAAAAACTCGATGTGTTGCCCGCGTCAGGCGATTGCGAACGGCTTTCGCCAGAACAATAATCGCCCGTACCGACGATCTTCTCGGTTGATCGCGATGGAGCCTCGGCGAGGAACGCCCAGGTCTGCTCGTGCTGCCGCTTGCCCGCGAAGTCAGTAACGCTTCGCCCGCTATGTGCGGGGATTCCTGTTCGTCAACATTTGCGCATCGCCCGCGCGGACTCGCGTTGCAGCGTTTCCAGCAGATGCAATGCTCGATCAGCTAGGCCCGCCGGAACAAAGATGTGGTCGTGGTGATATGCTGCCACCATGTTGCACGGTATGCCAGCTTCTGCGAGAGAGGCAGCAACGCCCGCCGTAAGGCCGACGCCATCGAGCGCAGAATTCACATTGAGGGTGATCTGGCGCATCGCAAGTGAAGTTTCGAACCCCGCTTCGTGCGCCTCTCCTTTCTCAAGGATGACTGTCAAACCTTCTCTTTCGTGAAATGTCCCAATCGGATTCAGATTGTGGACTTTGCTCCCCTCATTGGGTATCGAGCAGAACACATACTCGCCGTCTTTGAGCGAGGGCGTCATGTTCGACAGCATTTCGAACTTGTCTCGCGACACAATAGTCATTCTAGCGGGCTCCTTTGCCTATCATCATGATGTCTTGGGTGTTCATTGTCTAAGCCGGGGATTGGGCGCGAACAAATGAGATTTCCTTAACTGGCATAAGGCAGATTGACGACGTTGGATCGATTTCAACTTGTGGCACTCGTCGCAGTCCTTCGCAACGCAAGCTTTGAGCGGGCGGCCAAAATACTTCGGACTACGCCTTCGGCGGTCCCGCAACAGATTAGAGCGCCTGAGGAAAAGGCTGGCGGTCTTGATCGTCCGCGGTCATCCGCGCCGGCCTACCTCCATGCCCGAAGTAATAGCATGTCACCTCGTCTCGGGAGACCATGATTTCTTGCTCGAGGTAGTGATTCCCGACATGGCTACGTATGAAGCAACGGTTCTGATCGCGTTACTCGCTCTTCCCGCAATTGGCGTAATCCGGACATCTTTCGCGATGCGCCCCATGAATCCAACGGTCCGTTACCTCTCGGCAGCGCCGGCATCCCTTAGTGTCGCGGCAGGCAATAGGGTGGCTCCTGCGTCGGAGTCGGAGTAAAAATCACTCATGCGACAATGTTAGGCCGTAATCCGTCGTCAGGGCCGCAGACTACCACGCCTAAGAGTTCAATGAGTCGATTACCAGTTCGACCGAAGCAGCTGATCAGCTTTCTGACGGACACATCGGCAACGCAGGCAAGAAGGTGGCCAAGCCAGGCTTGGGCTTCGACGCCGTTTAGATTGGCGATCGTCGTGGCAGCGTCTGGACGGAATATGAAATTTACTCGTGGGCACGATCATGAACCTTCCCTGCCCCGTTGACAGGATGCTCCAAAAAACTGCGCTACCGATACAACGAGGGCGCGTTTGCCGAGAGGCCGGGGCCAACCGTTGTGTCGCGCAGGTTCCAATTCAACCGAAGGTCCAGCGTTGTCCCGGCCGTCGCTCGACCGTTGTCAGGCATCTGCAAAAAGCTTCCCGTTCATGTACTTTAGACCGGTGTCGCTCGCGACAGTGACGACCGTCTTACCCTGCCCCAACTCCTTGGCCAAACGAATCGCCGCAGTAACATTGAGGCCCGTGGACGTGCCGACCAACAATCCTTCCTCCCGTGCCAATCGGTGACACATAGCGCGTGCTTCCTCTTCCGGAATGCTGCGCGCTTCGTCATAGAGATCTTGATTGAGCAAAGGCGGAACGAAGCCTACCCCTATGCCCTCGACGTGGTGGGTTCCGGCCCAACCTTTCGATATGACGGGTGAAGAGGCCGGCTCCAGAACCACGATGCGAACCGTCGCTGAGCGCGACTTCACAATCCTTGCCACGCCCATTGTCATTCCGGCCACACCAACTGCGCCACAGAAGGCGTCGATACCGTCTGGAAATTGTTTGACCAACTCATGGCCGATTTCCTCATAGCCAATCAAGGCGTCACGGTTGTTAAACTGGTCCGAATAATAGCAGTCTGATCGGTTGGAGACCTCCTGGGCGTGACGGATCATAGACGGAATCAGATCGGCCGAGATTTCGCCGGACGGACTGTGGATCAGATCAACGGTTGCGCCAAAGCTGCGCATGGTACGCAACTTCTCCATGGCAAAGGCGTTTGAAGAAGCCACGATGAGATGATAGCCTTTCACCGCGCAAACGAAGGCGAGCGAGGACCCCGTGCTTCCCCCACTCGCCTCGACTACTGTCATTCCTGGCTTCAAATCTCCGCGGCGCTCAGCCTCTTCGATGATGGATTTTGCCATGCGGTCTTTATACGAGCCCGTCGGGTTGAAATACTCGAGCTTCACAAAGACTTGAGCGCTCCCGTCCGGTACGACGCGACGCAGGCGTATGACCGGTGTATTGCCAATAGCGTTGAGCGCGGACTCGACGGGCGGCGGGGGGCTCAGTTGCATGTTTTATTTGTCCTTCCGGTTGATCGTCTAGCGTCTATTGGGTAAGCCACCCGCGTGAACCGCGTGTTGAGTTTTCGATGGGCGTCAAACCCCAAGGAGATCATACAGCGGATTCCCACGAAGTTTCCCAAGAGACTGCTGAACCTTGGAATCGAGCTGCACGCGATGATGCCGAATTTGCGAGCGGAAGAACTATGCCAACCGCGCCATTCCCCTTGAAGAGTCAGCTGGTTGTCGAACATCACAAGCCGAGGTTCCCTGCCCTACCCGTGAAAACTGTGCCCGAGTTGAACAGCATCCCATTGAAGCGCGACCCGTGAGTTGCTGCACCCACCTTCCTTGAGGAGGTAGAGCCGTGGAAAAAGCTGTTCAACGATGTCAGCGCGGCGCATCGCATATCTTTTCTAGAATCCCTAGAGCGGATGCAGTCCTTCGAATCCTCGACGCGTCGAAATCCGCGTCATTCTCCAGAGCTGTCACCTCTGCCACAGTCAGACCAGTGGTTTCTGCGACGTCGTCCAGCGAATAGCCGCGAGCCAGGCGAGCTTCTGCAAGCAGAGCACCAACGGACGGGGCAACTGGGGATTTCGCAATCTTCGAGACCATGTTCATGTCGATTAAGGCTCCTTTTGGCGGCCGGAAAACGTGCATCCGTTTTCTCGTTCCACCGCTGCCGACCGCGTCCGGCAACGGACAGTTTCTTCGAATTCCGCGGGCGCACTTTCTATCAGTTTGTGCAGCGGAGTACAGGCCTGACGCGATGAAGGGCGGACAACACTTGCGTAGCAGCCGACGAGAGGTAACCCAAGCTCCCAACTGCGGCGCACACTCACGACGGCCGACAAGTAGCTTCCGATCTGGCAGGAGCGTTCGCCCCGGTAGGGAAGCTCGTAGGGAGTGATGCACTGATCATTCCCAAGCGGAGAACGATAGACAAACAACTCGAGAGTTGCCTCGGCACGATACGCTCATGGCCCGCAGGTTCGGCCAGAGCCTGTGAGAAACCTGCCGGGCGCTGTTGATCGGCCGTCGTCTTGAAGAGATCGCCTGAGAACGGCGCATCGGGATCAAGCGCAGCAGCCTGAGCTCAAGGGTCCGTCATCTTTAAGGATTTGAGGAACTTCGAGCGCCCGAAAAGAGGATGCGGACAAAGCCCGCATCCTGTGTGGCGTTCGCCTCAGTTCTTCGTGACGAAGTCCTTGACGTTGGCAGGCGTCACGAGCTGGAAGGGAATGTAGACCTTCTTGTCGATCTTTTCGCCCTTGGCGAGCTTGAGCGCTGCATCGAGCGAGCCCTTGCCCTGGCCGGCGGCATCCTGGAACACGGTGACGTCAAGATCACCTGCCTGCATGGCGGCAAGCGCGTCCTGCGTGGCGTCGACGCCGCCGACGACAACCTTGGTCATATCCTTGCCGGCCGCCTTCAGCGCCTGGATGGCGCCGATCGCCATTTCGTCGTTGTTGGAGATCACGGCGTCGAATTCGATGCCGCTGGAGAGCCAGTTGGTCATCAGGTCGGCGCCCTGGGTGCGGTCCCAGTTCGCCGTCTGCTCTTCGACGATCTCCAGGCCCTTGCATTCATCCGTCTTGATGACGTCATGAACGTCCTGGGTCCGCATGCGCGCAGCCTGGTTGGAGAGCTCGCCCATGATGACGACGGCCTTGCCTTTGCCGCCGAGAATGCGGCAGATTTCCTTGGTTTCCAGCGTGCCGGATTCCTGCTCGTTGGAAGCGACGAAGGCCTGCTTCTCCGGCAGCGTGTCGACGTTGACCGGCTGACGGTTGACGTAAACCAGCGGAATGCCGGCATCAGCCGCGAGCTTCGACATTGCCGTGGTCGCATCGGTATCGACAGGGTTGACGATGATCGCATCGACCTTGGAGGCGATGAAATTCTGGATCTGGCTCTGCTGCTTGGAAACGTCGTTCTGTGCGTCTTCGACCTGCAGCGTCACGCCGCTCAGTGTCTTTGCATAATCGGTCATGCCGTTGCGCAGAACCGTCAGGAAATTGTCGTCGAATTTCGCCATCGAGACGCCGACAGTTTCCGCGTGAGCCGCCGTCGACATGACGAGCGCCATCGCAGTACCCAGGATAAACTTTTTCATTTTCACTTCCTCCACAAAGCGGTGCCCGGCTGCACCCTCCTCACGCCGGGTTTCCAGCACACTGGCCGAAAACAATTATCAGGGCTCCCAGAAAAAGGCCGGACATCACCATAAGATATCAAGACAATCTCGATGCTGACGACTAGCCCCTCCTTCGCCGCTACGTTGGCTCGCGCGAACCCCAAGTTTTCTTTTTTGGTGCCTGATTTGATGATTTAAGTGCGCAGTCTTCAACAGCGCCAATGTCGAGCGTCTTTCACAGATGACACCACAATGATGCAAAGCCGACACATGCCATATTGTCCAATCTCTTCGTCAGCTCTCGCGTGATCGCGAGGCAACGTGACGCAGTTTTGGTAAGCTTCTATCTATTTCGTTTTGCGGTCCATTCATCGTTGTTTGTGAAGTCTCTCATTCTTGAAAGAATCGTCGTCGTGAATGAGAGAACCTCATCAATCCCCGGGTATTTTCAGGAGTATCGAACCCGATGGCAGGAGAGATTAACAAGAGCGGCGCCGCCGCAATGGACCGGGCAGTCGCTGAACTGGGCCGGTCGAGGCGGCAACTCTACACTCGCCCTCGCAGACCTCCTGGCTCCGGCGCAGACCTCTCCGGAGAGGTCGTTGGCGACGACATGTCATCTGCACTTGTCGATGCAATTTTATTTCATGACCATGTCCAATCGCTGGCCATAGATTGTGCAAATACACGAGGGGTAAAAACGATCATGGCCTGAATTCTCAACCGAATGCTGACGGCCGTACCCCTGCCATGGCGACCCTGTCAGCGTCAGCGTCCGACTCCTTGAATCGACGGTCGACTTCCGCGCGTTCCTCTCTGCGGCCGCGTTAAGTTCCGAGAAGAAGTGATGCATTGAGACAGCAAACTCTACAAATGCGATCGGCGACGACCGCGGGCGTTAGTGCACAGATCTGGAATTGAACGGATGGGGATCTTTGAAACGGCTGATCATGCCGAGGGTGCCTTGCGGCGGACGAATTTCGGGCGTGCGCAGTCAAGCATGCGATTGAGAACGGCGCAGCCGATGACGCCTTCGGTCTGCTGACCAGGCCGCGACCTCGCCCGCAGACGCCGCCCGATGATGGACTTTTATCGCCCGATTGCCGTTTCGACCAGCGAGCGTTTGCCGTAGCCGTTAGAGAGTTGCCATTTCATGCGGCCGCCAAAGACATGAAATGCGATATATATATATCGAAGTATATACAATAATATATTCCACAACTCACGGATTTCCTACAATAGAAAATGAGATCTGCCAAATTTGAAACGATATACTTTAAAATATATCCGGCACATCTGTTGCGTTGCTTGTCGTTTTCATCAAGTGTCCTGTTATGACGAGTTACGACAGTGCAACAGGAAGATTCTTTCCCATGAATGCCGAAATCTTGCCGGCGACGTCATCGTCGGGAGGCTTGCACAAGGAGCACGACGACATGGATCACCAAAAGAAATCAGACAAGCGCCTTGGCTATTCGCATCTGCGGCTGGCAACCATCGACGGCGTGTCGCTGCCTGGTCTACAATTGTCACTCGACCGGCAGGAGGGCTCTGCGTCGACGAAGAAGACCTTTTTCGAACAATTGCTCCTGGATTTTGCTTTCGGTTGCTACCTATTCTATCCGATCCAGCTGTATGAACATCCCGCAACGAGCGAGAGGACGACAAAGGCGCTAAACCGTTAAGTGAATTGGGAGAATTTGGACCGGCCGCCACGTTCCTCCTTTGAAATCCACGTCTATCAGGTTTCCATATTCCAGGATGGAAGCGCCGGCTCGGTCGCCAACGCTTGCAAACTCCAACAACAGGTCGGCGAGCGGATGGAGGATATCATGAACGACCTTGATGCGACGCAAGCAAAGGACGGCTCGGGCACACAGGCTTCAACAGGTGTGAACCAGCACGGCAGGAACATCGGAAGATGGTATGAAAGTCTATCGGGAACCCGACCGTTAAACGGTACCCGCAAGGCGCAGTTCAAATCTTGCTGCTGGCATCAAATACGCTGACAACGCGCGCTCGCCTGCCAAAATCAAGGAAATTTGACGCGCAGGGTTCGCCCATCAAATTTACTGCAGAAAGGATTCGTTCTCCGTGTCATTTTGTTCTTCGAAACGCATTCGCATCGCCGCACTTGCAGCGACTGCCATCGTCCTGGGCACCCAGATCGCAATTGCGCAAGAACCGTCTATAGGGTCTCAGTGGCTGAACTCGCCGACATCTCGAGTGGAAGCGCTTGCGGTCCTTCAGACCTTGAATGCCAATCTCCTGAGTAACGCCAGTGCTACGTTGACCCTTGATCGCTGGTGCGCCGCGCACAAGCTCGCACCGGAAGGTTCTAAGATTGTAGCTCAGCGTGTGGGCGGGCAAGACAAGCCCGCCGATGAGCACATCCGTGAACTTCTGACCGTCGGACCCGGTGAGCTGATCGCTTATCGCCGCGTCCGCCTGGTCTGCGGCGACCGCATCTTGTCGGAAGCCGACAATTGGTATGTACCCGCAAAATTAACTGCAGAGATGAATCAGGCTTTGAAGACCAGCGATATCGCGTTTGGCAGAGCCGTTCAGGCTCTTAATTTCACTCGCACAAACCTGTCTGCCATGTTGCTCTGGTCCCCTCTATCCGAAGGCTGGGACATGGAGGGCTTAACAGCGCATGAAACAAGTTCCCTCAGCCTGCCGCCGTTCCTGCTCGAACATCGTGCCATACTGAAACTTCGAGATGGCAAGCCGTTTAGCGCCTTGGTCGAAAGCTACACGGACAAAGTACTAGACTTTCCAGTTCCGCGCCTGCTTTCTCAATAGCGCTTCGGTACTCAGCATACTTGCTGAACTGCGCGGGATAAAAATCGACAGCCACGGCATGCGACAAGAGCGCCTGCCTTGCGGAAGCGTGCCGGTCGGGCGACTGACTTGTCGATTCGTTTGATCGCGGCGACCACGCACGGTAGCCTGAGTGTAACCTGACTCCAAGCCGTCGCAGATTGTCGCTTGACAGTCCCCTCGGCAAGCCTCTACCCTTTTTTGCATTCACCAGGGGGGTCCCGGCAAGGGGCTGAGATACTGCTATCGCGCGCAGTGACCCGTTGAACCTGATCCAGTTCATACTGGCGTAGGGACGGTGCAAGCGCTCGAGAGGTTTCGGATTCACGCGTGGAATCCGTGCCGGCGTCTTTCCATCATTCCGGCTGAGGACTGGGTCTCCAAACTCAAACTTGGAGCCTCAAACCATGAATATCGCCGCAAAGAATATCACCCCAACCGTCACCACCGGCCCCTTGCCGGCATCCAGGAAGATCTACATTCGCGGGGACATCCATCCCGACATTTGCGTGCCGATGCGCGAAATCAGCCTGCATCCGACATCGGGCGAGCCGCCCGTTGTCGTCTACGACTCCTCCGGCCCCTATACGATCGACGGCGCCGAGATCCGTATCGAACAGGGGCTGCCCTCACTGCGACGCGACTGGGTTCTCGCCCGCGGCGACGTCGAGGCCTATCAGGGCCATGTCCGTCCCGAAGACAACGGCTTTGCCAGCGGCGAAAGGCTGACGCCTGAATTCCCCGCGCTACGCCAGCCGCTGCGCGCAAAGGACGGCAAGGCCGTCACCCAGTTCGCCTATGCGCGCGCCGGTATCATCACGCCGGAAATGGAGTTCATCGCCATCCGCGAAAATCTCGGCCCCAAAGCGAGGGCCGAAGCCATGGTCCGCAGCGGCGAGAGCTTCGGCGCCCATATTCCCGACCATGTGACGGCGGAATTCGTCCGGCAGGAAGTGGCGGCGGGTCGGGCGATCATCCCCGCCAACATCAACCATCCGGAAGCCGAACCGATGATCATCGGCCGCAATTTTCTGGTGAAGATCAACGCCAATATCGGCAACTCCGCCGTCACCTCATCGATGGCGGAGGAGGTTGAGAAGATGGTCTGGGCGGCCCGCTGGGGCGCCGATACCGTCATGGATCTCTCCACCGGCCGCAACATCCACAACATCCGCGAATGGATCATCCGCAATTCGCCGGTGCCGATCGGTACCGTGCCGCTCTATCAGGCGCTGGAGAAGGTCGAGGGCATTGCCGAGAACCTGAGCTGGGAGGTGTATCGCGACACGTTGATCGAACAGGCCGAACAGGGCGTCGACTATTTCACCATCCATGCCGGCGTGCGGCTTCACTACATCCCGCTCACCGTCAACCGGGTGACCGGCATTGTCTCGCGCGGCGGTTCGATCATGGCGAAGTGGTGTCTCCGTCATCACCGCGAAAGCTTCCTCTACGAGCATTTCGAGGAGATCTGCGACATCTGCCGCGCCTATGACGTCTCCTTCTCGCTCGGCGATGGCCTGCGCCCCGGCTCGATCGCTGACGCGAATGATGCGGCGCAGTTCGCCGAACTGGAAACACTGGGAGAGCTGACCAAGGTCGCCTGGGCGAAAGACTGCCAGGTGATGATCGAAGGCCCCGGCCATGTGCCGATGCACAAGATCAAGGAGAACATGGACAAGCAGCTCGAAGTCTGCGGCGAGGCGCCTTTCTACACGCTCGGGCCGCTGACGACCGATATCGCGCCGGGTTACGATCACATCACCTCTGGGATAGGCGCAGCGATGATCGGCTGGTTCGGCACGGCGATGCTCTGCTACGTCACGCCCAAGGAGCATCTGGGGCTTCCCGACCGCAACGACGTGAAGGTAGGCGTCATCACCTACAAGATAGCGGCTCACGCCGCCGATCTCGCCAAGGGGCATCCGGCGGCACAGCTGCGCGATGACGCGCTCTCGCGTGCCCGTTTCGAATTCCGCTGGGAGGATCAGTTCAACCTCTCGCTGGACCCCGAAACCGCCCGCAGCTTCCACGACGAGACGCTGCCGAAGGAGGCGCACAAGGTCGCGCATTTCTGCTCCATGTGCGGACCGAAATTCTGCTCGATGCGCATCTCGCACGATATCCGCGCCGAAGCGCAGAAGGAGGGACTGGAGGCGATGGCGGCACGTTATCGCGAGGGCGGCGGCCTCTATATGCCGGTAGAAACCCTGCAGCAAACGAGCGAATGAGATGCGTGTTCTTGTCAAAGGGGCCGGCGTTGCCGGCCTGACGGTGGCGCATGAACTGCGCGCTCGAGATGCCGAGGTCACTGTGCTCGATCCATATGACGGTTTCAGGCGTGCTGCTTCGTGGCTCGCGGGCGGAATGTTGGCGCCCTGGTGCGAGCGGGAGAGTGCTGATGTTGCGGTACTCATGCGCGGTCTCACCGCCGCCGACAAATGGGAGGCAATTGTGCCGGGAGAGGTGCGACGAAACGGAACGCTCGTGGTCGCCTCTGCTCGCGATCTTGGTGAACTGCGACGCTTTGCCTGCCGCACGACGGGTTATGAATGGCTGGAAGAGCCGGCGATCGCGGCGCTGGAACCCTCCCTTGCCGGGCGGTTCCGGCACGGGCTGTTCTTTCGCCGCGAAGCCCATCTCGATCCCCGGCGAGTTTTGACTCTGCTGCGCACCAAGCTGACGGTTCAGGGGGTCACCTTCGTGGGCGAGAGCTCGCATGAGGAGAGCTTCGACAGTGTCGTCGATTGCACGGGCGCTGCGCAGATCGGCGAGGCCAAGGAGTTACGCGGCGTCCGCGGCGAAATGCTTTACCTTAAAAGCTTTGACGTGGATCTCTCCCGGCCGGTCCGCCTGCTCCATCCGCGTTTCCCCGTCTACATCGTCCCGCGTGGAGACGGTGTGTTCATGGTCGGCGCGACAATGATCGAGACGGAATTCGACGGGCCTATTGTCGCCCGTTCACTGATGGAACTGCTCAACGCTGCATACACGCTATTTCCGGCCTTTGCCGATGCAACCATAATCGAAACGGGTGTCGGAATTCGCCCAGCCTTTCCGGACAATCTTCCACGTGCAAGCCATCAGGGAACGGTGATCTCGCTCAACGGCCTCTACCGCCACGGCTTTCTGCTCGCGCCATCCATGGCGGCCGAGGCGGCTGAACTTGTCTTCAACCAACATACCACGGGAGGAATGCCCCATGAAATTGATCGTTAACGGCGAGGCCCAGGATGTCGCGGCTGAGACGCTGTCGGAGCTTTTAGTCCTGATGGAATACGAGGGTGACTGGCTGGCGACAGCCGTCAACGGTGAGCTGGTCCATCGCGAAGACCGGTTCGATCGTTCGCTCAACGACAATGACAGGATCGAAATCCTGTCGCCGATGCAGGGAGGCTGACGGATGCTGACGCTTTACGGATCCGAAATAAACTCCCGTCTGCTGCTCGGCACAGCCCGATACCCCTCTCCTGCCGTCCTCTCCGAGGCTGTCAGGCAATCGGCGACGGAAATAGTCACCGTCTCGCTTCGTCGTGAGATGTCTGGCGGCCGCACTGGGGGCGCCTTCTTCGAGATGATCCGCGCACTCGGCGTTCGTATCCTTCCCAACACTGCAGGTTGCCACAGCGTCGGGGAAGCGGTGCTGACCGCAAGGATGGCACGCGAGCTATTCGCCACCGACTGGATCAAGCTCGAGGTCATCGGCAACCATGATACGCTACAGCCGGATGTCTTCGGCCTCGTCGAGGCGGCTCGCATTCTCGTCAACGAAGGTTTCGAAGTCTTCCCGTACACGACCGACGATCTGGTCGTGGCCGAACGACTGCTGGAGGCCGGCTGCGAGGTGCTGATGCCTTGGTGCGCTCCGATCGGCAGTGCCGCCGGGCCGCTCAATCCGACAGCGCTCAGAGCAATGCGGGCCCATTTCCCTGACGTGTCGCTGATCGTCGATGCCGGCATCGGTCGGCCGTCGCACGCAACTGCAGTGATGGAGCTCGGTTTCGATGCGGTTCTGCTCAACACCGCCGTTGCCGGCGCCGGAGATCCCGCGGCGATGGCAGCCGCCTTTGCCGCGGCAATCGCCGCCGGCAAGCAGGCCTTTGACGCTGGCGTGCTGGAGCCGCGCGACATGGCCGTCCCCTCCACGCCGGTGATCGGGAAGGCGGTGTTCACATGAAGCTCGATCCGTTCTACCTGATCGTCGACAGCGCCGAGTGGATTGCCCGGCTGGTGCCGCTTGGCGTCAAGCTGGTGCAGTTGCGCATCAAGGATCGTCCGGAGACTGAACTACGCGCCGAGATCCGTCGCGCAGTTGCAGTCTGCGCTAAACATCAATCTCAGCTGACCGTCAACGACCACTGGCAGCTTGCGACCGAGGAAGGTTGCGACTTTGTCCATCTCGGAGATGCCTTCATCGTCTTCCGTCCTTTCCCAGCAAGGAAAACGCACCGGAAAACTCTAGCTAAAATTGGCCCAGTTTGAAGGGTTCAGATCAACTCCCCGAGACGCTTGGCAGTTGAGATGTTGGCAGATTGATTATCTCCCGTGAGAGGAGGAAAGGGCTCGCTTCGCCCCACCCGGCAAGTCCCTCATTCGTGTGGAGCTTCACGAAAACGTTATTTACCTCCGGGATCACGCCTACAGAGAGCTGCACTGGCCTTTTTTCGACGCGCTCAAAGAAAATATTGTGACACTTGGAGAAACGACCATGCTTTTTCGAAAATTGATTCTCGCTGCCGTCATGGCAGCGGCAATTCCTGCTATGGCTCTTGCTGCCACGACTGAGGTGACAATCAAAAACAACAGCACATCCGGTACTGCGAATGTCGGCAGTATTAGTTGCATCGGCTGCACGCCCAACTTCCCCTCCAGCATCTCTAATGGAGCGTCAGTTGTCTTTACGGCGCAAGGCAACACCATCGACGGCTTCATGACGTTTCGCTTCGATGTGACCAGAGGTGTCGTTCCGGCTCGGACGTGCAGAGCCTCGTTGAGCGTCAACTATGATCCTGCGACCGGCCAAGCGCTCTCACTTGCCGGAACGCCGGCTTGGGTCGCCATTTCAGGTGGAACTCGGGCCCCCACCTGCACGCAGACCTCCGCTCCGACAATCTCCCGCGGTAAAGTCCTGTGGAACCTCTCTTTCGTCGCCAATTGAGGATACCTTCCTCTGGTAGGTCCGTTTTAAACGAACCTGCTCTTCCTTTCGTTGTACTTACTATGGTCGCCCAACCATGCGTTGAGCTTGTTTCAAATGTCTGTTCTCAGAAATGGTTTGGCGCAAATGCGAGGCGCAAGGCAAGCCGCACTCGCCTGGTTCGGGATTCGGACGCCATCGATCGCCACAGCGTTGTTTGCTCGTTACCATCCATATCCTGGCTTTGGCAGAGCTATCCGCCGATGCCGCGGACCGGATGAAGCCTAGTGTTCAATGCCGCATCCTTCACATTGCATCCTATCGCGCTGATCGACCAGCAGCTCCCAACCGAGCGCGGCGACTGCGAGGGCAATGTGCTGTGGGTCCCAGCCGGCGGAGCGTGCCTTTTCGAAAAGCCTGGTAAGTGAGGGCTCGAGTGCGAATTTGCATTCGATTTGATAGGCGCTGTCATTTTTTCGGATCGGAGAAGACGGTATATTGATGTCAGCCACGAGTAGGCGCCTTTGCTCTTGTTTAATCGGCGGTGAATCTTCGAAGGACGTCCTGCTAGTAACTCACCGGTTCGTGGCACGATCATGCTCTGAACATTTCCGTCTTTTACGAATTGTTTCCGAACTAAACGCACCGGCTATGCTGGGTGCCCGCGCCGGATGATCGAAACTTCCCAATAGAAATCACAAGCCCAGGTCGACCGAGCTAGATTGTTCACCTGTTTGATATTTGTGGCTTGATGCGAGGCCGTCTGAGGATCGCCGCTCGAAAGGCAGCCGCAGTCTTGCAAGCCTGGACCGACCACTCTGCGTGGATGCTTGCCGGCCCGATGGAGACCGCCATATAACGCGCGATGACATTTGATTCGAAAATTTTCGTCGGCCTGAGGCCAACGAGCAAAAAATCAGCTCCGCTACGGGAGCCTTGCCAGTCGAAATGCCAGTGGGACGGCTGCGAAAGAGACGGCACCAATCGTGCGCCCGTTGGGCGAGATGGGGATGGTTTGTATCTTATGTTCTGCCCGCAACATACGAGGGAATACAACAAGGGATATAATTTCGCGAGCAATCTGTCCGATCCGGTGACCGCCCGCTATCAGAAGGAAGCAGCAAGCGGCAGCCGTAAGACGTGGGGGACCCGCGTTGATCACGTGACAGAGATGCCGCTTCCTTCGACCGTCCGCTCCGGTACGGCAAAAACCCTTAACGCACGCAAGATTGCTGCACAACATCAAGCAACGAAAGCCGATCTCCAGCGACGCAAGCTCAAGGTATTGGAAGCAAAAGCCTTCGAAACGCTCGGCCTTTCGCAGGACGCGGCGCCTGAGGAGATTAGACGCCGCTATAAGCAGATGCTCAAATTGCACCATCCCGACGCCAACCGAGGAGATCGAAACTCAGAAGATGAGCTCCAGGCGGCAATCGACGCCCATAAGATCCTCAAGTTGAACGGGTTCTGCTAGATCTGAGAAACGGCGACTTCCCACTAGGATACCGCAATTTAGCAGGCGTCCGCCGGCGAATTCCAGCCAATTAAGTCCGGAGTGTGAGGTCAGGAACGTCTGGGCTTGCCCTCCAGTGATCGGGGGCCCTTTAGAATCCCCGCGCAACCGCAGTCGACGGATGCCTCTCCGCAACATTATTGTGACCACCAAACCGGCATCAAGGTCACAACGAACATGAGCAACACGAGAGCCATGTACACTGTCCATCCAATTGCCAGACGAAACTGTCTCGGCGGGCGGGCGATACGAACTCGCAGGCGATTTATTAAGCCTGCCTCCGGGGGAACGTGCCCCTTCCCACGATGATAGCCTCCGCTAGCCATTCGAGCGCTCTCAATCAAACTACTAAACGCTAGGGACGAGTGGCCGCCCAGCGCACGGGAGTGGTGGTTGCCTGGGGTAAACAACAATCGCCGGGCGACCAAAATAAAACACCAGAAACGCTCAAAGGTTCCACTTGTATACCTCATGTCACGGAAGTGTATTCGAGGTTGCTTTTTAATTTTACTTGAATAACAGTTGTAATTTTAAATGAAATCCTATGGTCTACGCTTTTATGCAGTCATTCGAAACGAATTGATTTCCCTCCAGCACTACTCAGCGACGCTCAGCGTCTTGTTTCGACGGTGTGGACTTTGCAGCGAGGATTTTTGCACGGCTTGCGGATCCTGCGAGGACAAGCCAGCCCCTTAGTGGAAATTTCGCGCTTTCACCTTCAGGGTGTCGATGTGCAGATCCGGAATGAAGATGTCTCTGGGCTTTGCGGCCGCCACCCTGTCCCGCGAATCCGGACTTCCGGGCGACCCATGCGCGAACTCATCTCCCCTGCCCGTCGGGAGCCGGAACTCGGCGTCACGGTCGGCCAGCCCGGAAAGATCGCCGGACAGATCGAAGACTTGCTGGGCAACCAGATGGACGACGTCGCCTTCGCGCTGAATTCTCCCATTGATCGCGATCATCGATGCCCCGAGGACGACGCGACGCCGCTGCTCGAAGAGCTTGGGCCAGACGACGACGTTGGCCGGACCGGTCTCGTCCTCGATCGTCATGAAGATGACGCCCTTGGCGCTGCCGGGTCTCTGCCGGACAAGGACAAGGCCAGCCGTCATCAACCAACGACCATCCCTTGCGTTCATAGCTTCCGCGCAGATGACGATCCGGCGTTCCGTCAAGGCTTTTCGAAGGAATGCAACCGGATGTTCGCGCAGCGTCAGCCCGATGTGACTGTAATCCTGGACAACGTTGTGGCCCTCCGTCATCTGGCGGAGAGCGACTTCGGGTTCCTGCTGCTCGGCGATCGCCCTCGCCTCTCGTTCCGAGGCGGCTGCAAAGAGCGCAAGGGGTTCGTCACGCAGGGCCTTGATCGCCCACAAGGCGCCGCGCCGCTGCAGTCCCAGCGACGGCAGGAAGGCGTCGGCCTCGGCGAGCTCGACCAGAGAAGCCGCCGGGACGCCAGACCGTCGCCACATATCGTCAACGCTTTCGAACGGGTGATCCATGCGGGCAGCCACGATGCGCGCGGCATCGGCGGCAGCGAGGCCGCGCGCCATGCGCATCCCGAGGCGGACCGCGTGACGGTCGGTATCGCCGATACGCTCAAGCGTGCAGTCCCAGCGCGAACGGTTGACACAGATGGGCCGAATCTCGACCCCGTGGTTCCGGGCACAGCCGACGATTTGGGCCGGCGCGTAAAATCCCATAGGCTGCGAGTTCAGCAGCGCCGCGCAAAAGACGTCAGGGTGGTGGCATTTCACATAGTTCGAGGCATAGGCGATCAAGGCAAACGATGCCGCATGGGATTCCGGGAATCCATAGCTACCAAATCCTTCGAGCTGGCTGAAGGTCTTCTCGGCAAACTCGGCCGTGTACCCGTTCCTGATCATGCCGGACACGAGCTTGTCCTTGAAGCGCGAGACGCCGCCGGTGAACTTAAAGGTGGCCATGCTCTTGCGAAGCTGGTCGGCCTCGCCGCCGGTAAATCCGGCGCAAACCATCGCCACCTTCATGGCAGACTCCTGGAAGAGCGGGACGCCGAGCGTCTTGCCGAGAACGGCTTCCAGTTCCGGCGTCGGATAGACGACTGGCTCCTTGCCCTCCCGGCGTCGGAGATAGGGATGCACCATGTCACCTTGTATCGGGCCAGGCCGGACGATCGCAACCTGGATCACGAGGTCATAGAAGGTCCGCGGCTTCAGGCGCGGCAACATTGCCATCTGCGCCCTCGACTCGATCTGGAAAGTGCCGAGGGTGTCGGCTTTTCGGATCATCGCATATGTCGCCTGGTCCTCCTGAGGGATCTTCGCCAGATCAAGGTGCTCGTCCTTGTGTTCTTCGATGAGCGCGAAGGCCTTCGCCATGCAGGTCAGCATGCCGAGCGCCAGGACGTCGACCTTCATGAATTTGAGCGCCTCGACGTCGTCCTTGTCCCACTCGATCACTTGCCGGTCGGCCATTGCGGCGGGTTCGATCGGGACGAGATCGTCGAGGCGGTCGTGCGTCAGAACGAAGCCGCCAGGATGCTGTCCCAGATGCCGAGGGGCGCCCATGAGCTGCTGCGCAAGCTTAAGCGTTAGCGCAAGGCGGCGGTCTTCAGGGTTCAGGCCCTGATCACGAAGACTGCGATCGCTGACCAGCTCTTCCGACCACGCCCACATGCCCGAGGACAGGGCTTTGATGACGTCCTCAGGCAAGCCGAGCGTCTTGCCGACGTCGCGGATGGCACCCTTCGCCCGGTAGCGTGTGACTGTTGAGCAGAGTGCGGCCTTGTCCTTTCCGTAGGTCTTGTAGATCCATTGAATGACCTCCTCACGCCTCTCATGTTCGAAATCGACGTCGATGTCCGGCGGCTCGTCGCGCTCCTGGGAGACGAAGCGCTCGAACAGGAGATCATTGGTCGAGGGGTCGATGCTGGTGATGCCGAGGATGTAACAGACAGCCGAGTTCGCCGCCGAGCCCCGCCCCTGGCAAAGGATGTCTTGCGACCGGGCGAAGCGGACGATCGAGAACACGGTCAGGAAGTATGGGGCGTATTTCATCGTCCGGATGAGATCGAGTTCGTGACGGACGATTCTGAGAACCTCCGGCGGCAGTCCTTCCGGATAGCGGCTGGGCACGCACTCCCAGACATAGTGCTCGAGGGATTCCTGCGGGCTCTTGTCAGGGAGGATTGCCTCCTCGGGATATTGGTAGGTCAGCTCCTCCAGCGAGAACCTGCATCGCTCGACGATCTCCGTCGTCCGCGCCAACGCTTCGGGGTAGCGTGGAAACAGCCTCTCCATTTCTTCCGGAGGCTTGAGGTATCGGTCGGCATGGCGCTCACGCTCGAAGCCAACGTCGTCGATGGTGGTTTTGTTGCGAATGCAGGTGACGACGTCCTGGAGCTGCCGTCGGCCCGGCTCGTGAAAGAGGACGTCGTTCGTGACGACTGTTCGGACGCGGTGCCTCATTGCCATGTTCGACAATTCGTGCAGCCTCAACTGGTCGTTCGGACGACGCCGGAGGCAAAGCGAGACATAGGCTCGGTCCCCGAATATCTCAGCCATCTTGCGAAGTTGGGCGGCGCAGTTCTCGTCAGCAAGGTCAGGCACCAGGATTCCAAGCAGCCCCTCGGAATAGGGAGCGACGTCGTTGAGGCTCAGGACGCAGTTCGCCTTGCCGCCCCTTCCCTTGCCAAGCGTGAGGAGCCGGGTGAGCCGCGAATAGGCGCCGCGATCTGTGGGATAAACGAGGATCGACATGCCATCCTGCAGATCCAGCCGACAACCAACGACGAGGCTGACGCCTGTCGCGCGCGACGCCTCCAGCGCCCGAACAATTCCGGCCAGGCTGTTGCGATCAACAATGCCGACAGCGTCGATGCCGAGCTCCCTGGCGGTAACGAAGAGCTCGTCGGCCGAGGATGCGCCGCGAAGGAAGCTGAAATGCGTCGTGACCTGGAGCTCGGCATATCTCATCCGAATATCCCGTGCATGAACCACCTATGGGGGCCTGTTTCGGGATCGATGCCGTCGCCGGAGCGAAAGATCCAGTATCGCTCGCCGCTTTCGTTTTCGATAACGAAATAGTCGCGCACCGCCTCGAGTTCGCTGTCGCGTTTCCACCATTCGCCGAAGACGCGTTCCGGTCCGTCCGCGTGTTTCACGCGATGACGCTTGCCGCGCCAGGTGATGCTGGCCGGCGGATGATCCGGCAGCAGGGCTATTGCCTCGATCGGATCGGGACGGGCAAACAGCCTCACCGGCCGCCGCCAATGGTGGACCCAATCTTCCGTCACGTCCTTGCCGACCGCGGCGATACGCTGGACGCTACGCTCCGGAACATCGGACGCGACTGGCGCGACCCGGTAGACGCGCTGGCCTCGATTGCCGAGGACGTCGATCAGAGGCGTGATGTCGGCGTCCTCGTCGTCGACAAGCGAGGAAGCCTTCTGCTGCTCTACGAGCGGTTCCGACAACACGGCGACGAGGGTCAGCTTTTCGATCCCGAAACCTGGCTCGATCGTCTGCGTCCGGTCGCGGAACAGTTTCGTCAGCCAGGCGACGTCTCGCGCCGGCTTGGCGGTGCCCGCCCGGATCGCCTGTCTGGTCCCGTCGACCTTCTCGACGATGAGATCGGTCCGGCGAACGCCAAGACCCTTCCGTTGAAGTTCGGCGACGAGCTGAACAATCAGCCGGCCGACATACTTGTCGATCGTTTCCGCTGCACCGATCGGTTCAGCGAGCGATCGAACGACCTCGACGAGTTCTGGGCTACGGATCGGATCTATCGGTTCGGAAACGCGACCGAACATCTGGTCGAGACGCCGTCCGATCTCCGGGCCGAAGCGAAGCGCCAAGGGAGCGCGCGGCGTCACCGACAGCTCGCCGATCGTCCGGAAGCCGAGCATGCGCAGATCAACCACGATCTTCTCGGGTAGCCGCAGCAGGGAGATCGGAAGGCGTTCGACGGCCCGGATGGTCTCGCCACTCGGGACGATGACGGTTTCGCGGCCAATGGCACGGGCACATGCGTAAGCCGCGCCCCATGTGTCCGCGATGGCGACCCGTGCTGTCAGGCCCTTGGCGCGGAACCGATTGGCGATGCTCGTCAACATGGGCTCCTCGCCGCCCTGAAGATGGTCAGCACCTTCCGTGTCCATGACGATGCCGTCCGGCGCGTCGACGGCGACGATCGGCGAATACTGGCTCAGCGCCCACATGGTGATGCGCTCAAGCGCCGCCGCATCGGCGGCCGGATCGGCGTCGATCATCCGCAGGCCCTGGAAGAGCGCCTGCGCCTTGGCGGCCGGCATGCCGATGTGGATTCCGGCCTTTCTGGCGGCGGCGTCGGCGGCCGAGACCCAGCGCTTGGAGCCACTCTTCGAAATGACGGCGATCGGCTGCTCAACGGGAATAGCGGGATCGGCCCGCCTGATCCTGTCGGTTGGCAGGTCGGGGAAAAATATCGATACGACCCTCGGCATCGCAGGCTCCTACTTCGAACTCGGCGCACTCACCCGCTTTCACCCTCATCAGCTCCAGGAACCACCTCGCCCGCCCGACGCCTGGAACCGGCAGCTCCTCGCTTGAAATGACGCTCACCCTCCAGCGCGTGGTGGACGCCGTCGGCTGCCCGAAGTCGCTGGCCTCGGTCTGCCGTCGCCACCGCCGCACTGCGAGCGCCATCGTGCCGGTCTTCTCGGCAGCAAGCTGCAGCCGCCGGGACGCCGCCATCGGCAGGCGGACGATCTCGCCGATCACCGCACCGAGACCGCCATACGAGAGGCCCTCCTCCATGTTGGCAAGGACGTCCTCCTCCTTGTCGGACTCGACGAAGACGACCCGGTTCGGATGCAGGCCCGCTTGCGCCAGGGCCGGGAAGAACAGGTCGGGACGTGTCAGGCACCAGACGACCTTGCCTTTGGTACGCGCGGCAATGCCAGCCACGAACAGGGCGGCCGCCGCGCCATCGACGGTGCCGGCCCCGCCGCCGGCGCATTCGTGCAGCGCCCCGTAGGCCAATCCACCGCCCGGAAGCCGCTCATCGATCTGTGCCACGCCGAACGGCAAAACGCCTCGCTTGCGCTGGCTGGCGCTTTCCAGATGCGCTATCTGCTCGCGCAGGCCGTCGAGGACAGCGTTTGGGCCGACGGCTGAGTTCATGATTTCCCTTCGACGGCAACCCGTTTTCAGCTTGAGTAACAGCAATATGTTCTGTATCTGTTCTCAAGGCCTAAATGAGTCAATGCGCATATGACCCGCTGAAGTTGAGCACGAGTGCACGGCAGAAAAATCGCCAGCGGATTCAATCGGATGGCGAAGAAGGAATATTTTCGAATGCGCCGAACGCGGCCTGTGAACGATAGGGTTCCGAGACTGAAGGATCACAAGGTCCAGGTGATCGAACTCATCTGTCGTGTCTGCGATCGCCATTCAGCCCACGAGCGCAATCTCTTGGTGAAAGCGTTTGGCGCAAGCGTCAGCTTCGCGGAAATCCGCCGACGCATGGCCATGGGCTGCGAACGGATGCAGACGCCCCAAGGTGACAAGTGCGGAGCACACTTTCCATGTTTGGGGAATGGTCTCGCTGATGGAAACTAGAGGATGACAGGCGAAGAAAGCAGCAGGCGGCCGCGCAAGATCGTGCATGTCGACATGGATGCCTTCTACGCATCGGTCGAGCAGCGTGACAATCCGGAGCTGCGTGGCTTGCCGGTTGCCGTCGGCAGTCCTGCTGCCCGCGGCGTGGTGGCGGCCGCCAGCTATGAGGCCAGAAAGTTCGGTGTGCATTCCGCCATGCCTTCGGTGACTGCGCAGCGGAAATGCCCGGACCTCATCTTCGTCAAGCCGCGCTTCGATGTCTATAAGGCCGTCTCGCTGCAGATAAGGACGGTCTTTGCCGAGTACACGCCGATGATCGAGCCGTTATCGCTGGACGAGGCCTATCTCGACGTCACCGAAAACCTGAAGGGCATGGAGATTGCGACCGAGATCGCCGAAGAGATCCGCGCGAGGATCAAGGCGACCACCGGGCTCACCGCCTCGGCCGGCATTTCCTACAACAAGTTCCTCGCCAAGATGGCATCCGACCAGAACAAGCCGGACGGCCAGTTCGTCATCACGCCGAAGAACGGTCCGGCCTTCGTCGAACGCCTGCCCGTCAAGAAGTTTCACGGCGTCGGGCCGGCGACGGCCGAGAAGATGCATCGGCTCGGGATCGAGACCGGAGCTGACCTCAAGGAGAGAACGCTCGACTTTCTCGTCGAACATTTCGGGAAGTCAGGGCCGTACTTCTATGGGATCGCTCGCGGGATCGACAATCGCCAGGTCAAGCCGGACCGGGTGCGGAAATCCATCGGCGCAGAAGACACGTTTTCGCAGGACATCCATTCCTTTGAGCCCGCGCGCCAAGGGCTCCAGCCGTTGATTGAGAAAGTCTGGGCCTACTGCGAGGCCAATGAAATTGGCGCCAAGACGGTGACACTCAAGGTCAAATATGCCGACTTCAGCCAGATCACCCGCAGCAAGACAGTTCTGGCTCCCCTGCCGACGACCACCGATCTCGAGGAGGTGGTCGACCTTCTCCTTGCGCCAATCTTCCCGCCGCGAAAAGGGATACGCCTGCTCGGCGTCACGCTGTCCTCACTGGAAGAACGGCGGGCCTCTCATACAGCACCGCAGTTGCGGCTTGCGCTTTAGGCCGCCAGCATCGGCTGGGCCAGAGCGTTTGAATGGCGCCCGACCCGGACCGTCCCTTATGGCAGAAACTATGGGAAACCGACCCCGCAGACCTATCAATCCGATGGACCCAGCCGAAGCATCGTTCAAGCCGGCGAAGTAGACTGCGGAACCGGCTGTCGGGCCACCGGCGCTGCCAAATATGAAGGAACTCGTTTCGATCAAAATAGACCGGCTATGACGAGGCAGGATTTCAAGCGCTCGCCCCGAAGCCCTTGTCATCGCGGGGAATGATATTTGGATTGTCCCCTTCGATCTTCGGATAGAACTGAGATTCATGTGCCCAATCAGCCTCAGCCTCTTCCAGTTCCTCAGGAGAAAGGTAGCGGATTACGAGCTTGTCGAGAACGTCTTCCACGTCCTGGGCCATTCTGAGCAGGTCCATGGACTTGCCGAGATGTCCGCGCTCGCCGAAATAGTCGAAGCACATGCCCCAGACTGTATTGCGAAGGTCGAGAACCTTTTTCGTCGTCTCGGGTGAAAAGTATGGGTCGTCTCCAAAATCAAGTGAATCAGACACGTCCTGCGCCCGACGGGACAGGCTTTCTGACCGAGACCTCGAACCATCCGTTTCGAAAACGTCATAGCACTGTCTGCCGACATGCTCGGCGTAGACCGCGATCTTCATGACGTCCTGGGGCGCGATGTCCGGATCATTTCTATATAAGATCGTAGGCATGCAGCATTCTCCATTCTCGGGAGGGGTATCGGGTCGCTGTAATGATGTTCTTCTTTTGTTCTTTTTCTAGGAAGAGTCAAGGGCGCTTTTTTCCAGGCCCATAGGCGGAGCTTCAACTTCATGGCGCGGGCGGCGCCACCGGAGCAGGGGCGCTTTGCACTCGCAACTGTGCCAAATTAACCCATTAATTAGCATTCGCTTGCATGCACGGACGGCAATGTTACCGTTGCTGACCGTGGGGGATCGCGCATGACAATTGAAGAGCTGATCGATTTACAGGAAGCAGGCTCAAGGGCGCGGGTACTCGGACTAAAGGCCCACGAGAATCCATACCTCGCGGCCCATAGGGTGCCGACTGGTGATACCAGTGCTCTCGGAGACTGGCTTGCGCGTCACGACGCGTGGAAGTTCGGTTGGGAAGCGGAGGATGCTTGTCGCGAAGGTAGGATTGTTGTTCACTTCAAGGAACCGATCTCGATTGCCACACAACGCCCGCTCGATGCGTAGCGATGAGCGGACGGTTGTTCCGGAGCAATTTCGGGATGCTCTTTTGCGCGTGGCCGACAAGGCGGGTATTGCTTCTCCAACTGTCGTTCACCGACGACAAACAAGGAGGCGGCTGGCAGCGATCAGCAGGCCCAATTCGCATACGCCGTGACGACGGCCGGCTCCGCTTTGCAGCCCCCGACTTACGCCGTGTTGGCCAGGTAAAATCTGAGCCTCCGGCGCAGATCATGATAGGATTGTATCTTGCCTCCGATGCTATGGCTAATTCGAATTGGCTGGGTAATGAGCCCGGTTGCGCAGGCGATGCCCCCATTCGCGTCGGGGCGCATCCGACATTTCGCAGCGCTCGACTTTGGGCAGAACAGCCTTCAGTTCCGCGAACAAACTGCCCAAGATCATTTCGATTTGGAGTAGAGTCCAAGGTTGTTGCTCATCGCGAATCCGCAATGCCGATAAAATTTTGACAACTCACCATCTCTCTTCGAGATCAACCAAACGCTGTTACACCCTTCTCCGCTTGCGGTTTCAAAAACCGCCGAAAGGAGTGCGGTCCCTATTCCCGCACGCTGTGCTTCGGGCAGCACCGAAAGCTCGTCGAGGTAAATGACCGGGCCGGCATGGCGCCGCTGTCGTATGCCCAATGCGATCCCGAGCACCTTGCCTCTATCAATTGCCGCAAGCGCAATCGATCTGGGTGTGTCGAGCACATAGGTTATATCTTCAACTGCCGCTTCAAGCGACCAATTCTCGTTCCATGGAGGCCGAGCGTAGGCACTTACCAATACATCGGCCGCGCCTTTGAGATGTTCTGAAACAAGCCGTTCAATCTGAAATGACATAAACCGGCCTCACGTCGCGTGAGGTGACATTTGCCCCAGCGCGACGGAAATTTCAAAGGAAAGGGTTCCCAGTGCGCGTCCACACCTCATGCTGACCAATAATTTGATACAAATTTTGGTTAGTAATCGAGGCAGCTCTTGTTACTGACCAAAATTTGTATATATTTTTCGGTCAGAGGTGGCGCTGTAATGCCTGATCCCACATCCGATACACTGGAGCGCATTCACGACCGTATCGCCAAGGCCGCACCTGCCGGCGTCTGGTCGCGTGCCGATTTTCTGGATATCGGAACCCCCAACGCCGTCGAAAAGGCAGTGCAGCGGCTTGCCAACCGAGGCGCCATTCGTCGCCCTCACCGAGGCCTATACGACAAGCCAGCCACAAGCCAGTTGACCGGCAAGATGGTCTTTCCGCCGCGGGCCTCATTCATCGATGCGATTGCCCGGCGCGACAAGCTGCGAGTCCTTGTGGATGGCATGACCGCCGCCAACGACCTCGGTCTGACGACAGCCGTCCCGGCACGCTCGACGATCTACGCCGATACCTATCCAAGGACGATCGAGATCGAAGCCAACGCCGGCGATCCGAACGCGACGAAACCGGTTATCTACACGCTGGATTTCAAGCGCATCTCGGCAAAGACCGCCTTCTGGGCGGGACGGCCGGCCATGCGTGTAGTCCAGGCGCTCAATTGGTTCCGGGACGAACGATCCAACTTGGACATCGTCGTCGAGGGCATCGCGCGCCACCTAGCGCAAAACCCGCACCGGGAGGCGATCATCGAGGATCTGCGCGAAAACATCCACGCCATCCCCGCCTGGATGTATTCGGCCGTGGACGCGATGATCCGTGCTCCCCGCCCCTCAACCCACGAAACACTGGAAAAGCATGAAACAGGCGTTCATTGAAATCCTCCGTTCGACTGTCGATGAGCGCAGGGCGCTCTTTTCCGCCGTAGCTTCCGATCTGGAAACACGGGCTGAGAATATTGAAAAGGACCTCTATGTCTGCTGGGTGCTCGACTTTCTGTTCAATCGGCGCCCGGCTGATCCCGTACGTCTTTACTTCAAGGGAGGCACCAGCCTCAGCAAGGCGTACGGTCTGATCCGACGCTTTTCCGAGGATATCGACATCGGCATCTACAAGGCGGATCTGAAGGTGCCGCTCGAGGCCGATATTGCAGCTCTGCCCTCTGTCAATCAGCAACAGAAGGCGCTTGCCGATCAGGTCGACGAGGCAGCACGACAATATATCGCCGGTCCTCTCAGAGACTTCCTGATCCAGGAAATCGCCGCCGTCGAAAAAGAGACCGGACACACCAGGCATTTCAGACTCGACTTCGGCTACGACGCATATCGCAAGAAGGACGCGCTCGACATTCTGGTTCTCCGATATACAAGCGTGTTTGATACGAGCGGCGGTTATGTCGAAGCAGCCGTGCGTATTGAAGGCGGAGCGCGACCGGACCCCGTCCCCGCCGAACCGCGGGAAATTCTGCCTTACCTTGCTTCGGAAATGAAAGCTGGCCTCAACCTTTCAGTGCCTAACGTGCTTACGGTCAAGCCCGAGCGCACGTTCTGGGAAAAGGCTCTCATTCTGCATGCGATGACGGAGATGACCGAAAAGCGCAGCATTGAAGAAAATCCGGAACGGAAGGTTCCCGATCTCAATCGATATTCGAGGCACTATTACGATGTTCACCAGATATGGACGCACGCCGATTACGGAAAGACCACTGCGGGAATGCTTGATCTTGCGGAAGCCTGCCGAGCGCACAAGGAACTGATGTTTCGGGCGCCGGACCATCGCTACGACCGAGCGGTAGCCGGCACTTTCCGATTGGTGCCAACCGGCGAAATGAGCAAGAAGCTCGCGGCCGACTACGCGCGAATGTCCGGCATGATTTTCGGAACGCCACCGGCGTTTGATGCGGTGGTGGCAAGCATCACAGAGCTCGAACAATTTCTGAACGTGGACATGGCAGCAAAGTCCGGGAGTTCCTAAGCATTTCCAATCCCGATACGGCTATCGCAGATAAGCACCGCCTTTAAAGGAAACCAAGGGGCCGACAGTGGAACGACCGCTTCCTAGATGGTAGTGCTGAAAGCTGACCTTTGTATTCAGCGTAGTGGGCCGACTGAAGGGACGACGAACGCAGCGACGGCCCTTACTTCACCGTGATGGCAATGCCGCTGAGATCGGCGTTGACTTGCAGGCCCACCTGCTTGCCCGAGAGCTCGAGTTGGGCGCCCTTATCATTGGTCATGACGATCACCTGCGCCCCTTTGCCGACCGCGCCGCCACCGCCCGCCGCACCGTAGACCCCCGTCACATCTCGGGCGCGGCGAATGTGGCGAACGGCACCACGGAAATAGGTCTTAGAAGCCCCGAAAGCGAGGCCGCCCGAGATGCCGCCGACAGAGATGGGATAGTGGCGACCATGGAAGGTCAGCGTGCCCTCGCCTCCAGAACCACCTACAAAGAAAGCAGCCTTGTAGACTGAGAAGCTGATCGTACCGCTGTCGGCATGCGCGGAGCCGGCGAAGCTGATTCCTGCTGCAGCGACAACCGCAACCGCGACTGAACGAAATCCGGATGAAATCTTCATGAAGCGAGTCTCCTCAAAATCGAGGCTTACCCAGCCAGGAGGGAACATAAGCGTCTTGCCAAAGTCACTGCTGAAACAGTCTCGCCCGTCATTAGTTCCAAACACGCGGCCAGAATCCGGCTGCGAGAAGGCCGTCACAAAACGAGGCGGATGGCAGACATAGTCTCCGGTGGCAGGGCCGGTGGCAGCCAACGCCCGGCTGACTCAGGATTACCCCACGAAATCTAGAGCCACGAAAGTGAGGGATGCGCAAAGGTACAAACATTTGACAACCGACAACCTTTGACGGCGTTGCTGAGATATGTTCTGACCAAGGCAAGCTACAATTCCACCTGATGCTGGACGAGCTTTTCTGAACCGGCATGGCGCCGCTGTCGTATGCCCAATGCGATCCCGAGCACCTTGCCTCTATCAATTGCCGCAAGCGCAATCGATCTGGGTGTGTCGAGCACATAGGTTATATCTTCAACCGCCGCTTCAAGCGACCAATTCTCGTTCCATGGAGGGCGAGCGTAGGCGCTTACCAATACATCGGCCGCGCCTTTGAGATGTTCTGAAACAAGCCGTTCAATCTGAAATAACATAATCCCGCCTCACGTCGCGTGAGGTGACATTTGCCCCAGCGCGAGGGGTTCCGCAATGGGGCCATTGCCATGGGAACTGGAGCTTTTCTGCTTGGGAACGCTTGCCTCCCGTACGCCTTCCAATCAACGATCAATCTCGACGACACACTCTTGGACAAAGCAAGGTTCTTGACCGGCACCAAGGAGCGCGCAGCGCTTGTCCGCCAGGCGTTGGAGACCTTTTACGCGTCGAATCGGGAAACCGCCTCCTTGCGCTGGGAGGAACCATGCCCGATGCGGAGGCAGCTCCGCGCCGCCGGAGCACTGATGGTGATCGCGGAGAAAACGATCAATGTGTACATCATTCCTCCAGGAAGGCGCCCTCAACTATAAATAGTAATACGGCCGGAGCCTGGGATTGACAAGATGTTGCAGAGGTAATCACGAGGCCCAATAAAGTTGAGGAGTTGGTTTCGGAACGGCCGCCGTCGCTGCAAACGCAAAACGAGGAGTCGTTTTCGACCACTATTGCCCGCCTTTGATGATATTCGAACCATCAATCCGTTCTTGAAAGTTCAGGGCCGGCCAAGATGCCAAGGCTGTGATCTTGCCCCTCCCCTGCGGTGAAATCACAGAGCCGGTGAGATCAGCACGACAGTTGGGAAGTATGACCGGTATCGACCAACGTCTCGCGTTAACAGCGGAAGTTGCTGAACCGCAGCATGCGCGCCGATGAAGAAATCCGGCAAGACACCCGTTCGAGACCCACCGGCCCGGCGATACCGCGTGAAGGCCTTTCCGGCAAGAAACAGCGCCGCCCGCGGAAACGGCGCGACGACCAGTCCCGCCTCGTCGATGAACGCGTCCAGTTCCTCGATGCGCTCATAGCGGACCGCAAGTTCGGCATAAACGACATCGTTAATCAGCAGCGGGCCGGCGAGATTGGCCGCTTCGAGTTGCTCAATCGACCAGTCAGCCCAAGTTCCGTCATTGGTCACGAGATCGAGCAGGACATTCGTCTCGATGAGCGTCACACGCCACCACGGGTGAGCGCCATGATCGCGTCGGTGTTGAGACCCTGTCCGGCGTGTCCCCGAAGCTTTTGAAAGCGGCTGGTGGGCTGCTTCCTGTCGGCTCTTGTCAGTACCACACTACCATCTGCAGTCCGATGAAAATCGACCTCGCTTCCGGGAACGATCCCGAGCAATTCTCGAACCGCTTTAGGGATGGTGACCTGCCCTTTCGCTGTGACTGTCGTGGTCATGCTAAAACCTCGTAATACCGCTTTGATATTAGGTATTACTATCCGCTTTCGAATTCAATATTCCCGGGGCTTGATCTCACGAAAGATCGACGAGCGATGCCGCCCGAGTTTCTCGGCGATAATTTCGACGCTGATGCCGGCCGGCCGCCAGCGAGCGATCTTGCAGCGGTCATCCGGTCGATATGAGAGTAGGTGTGTCTCGTTGCGCTTTCCTCGCGAGCAATAACCTATTGGCATCTTTCGCAAGTCCACTTCAAACCCGAACCCATCCGGCTACATGATTGTGTGGCACATATCTTATGTTCCCCCGTGCGAGGATACCGAAAGCTCTCGGACACGCACCATGTCATGATGTCAGCGTGAAGCGATCCGTCGTCAAGCTAGACGGAACTGTATCTGGCGGAGAAGGGAAGCTCGCGTTCCAATCGCGGTGGCGAGCTTGCAAGCTTGATCAAACGGCACGCGCACGTCACCGCGGCTAGGCCAATCGCGCCGGCCCCCACGATCACCTTCTTCGACGCATTACCTCAGAAACAAGTTTCGATCTTTGGCCTCGTGAGATAGACATTACAGGTCCATACGCGCGTGCTTCGACGCGTCAATCCCCGGAGTTGCATCATGAAAATCGCGCCGCAGCAGCGGATCTATGTCTGCTTCTTCCTCTTCGCTGTGTCGCTCGGGGCGCTGCTGTCGAGGATGCCGGATTTGCAGGTTGCGCTTGGCGTCAATAAGTCCGAGCTTGGGTTGACACTGATAGGGGCTGCGATCGGCGCCTTGATTTCATTGACTTTATCTTCGCCCTTAATCGCCCGGCTCGGCGCGCGTACGACGGCATTCATTACTGTTCTCGGCACGTCTGCGCTGCTGTCGCTGGTGCCGTGGATCGGTGCGGCGCCGGTCGTGTTCTGTGTGCTCTTCGTCGAGGGGCTGCTCGCCGGGGCGCTGGAGATCAATCTCAATGTTGAGATTGACCGCATCGAAGCGCAGCTAGGACGCGGCGTGATGAATAGGGCACATGGTTTCTGGAGCCTCGGCTTCTTCGTCACAGCACTTGTCTCCTCAGTGGTCCGCCAAGCCGGCATTTCGATGCAACTCCATCTCGCCGTGACCTTTGTCGCGGTTCTTGTCATCGGCATCTGGGCGATTTCCGGCATGCGGAATGCGCCGGCGCGGATCGCGTTGCATGAAGGCAAGGCACCGCTGGTAGCGCTTCCCACCTGGGGCCTAATGCCGCTCTGCGTGATCGGCATCGCGGCCTTTCTGGTCGAAGGTGCCGGGATCGACTGGTCGGCGATCTATATGCGCGATGTGTTTTCGGTCGAGCCCTTCCTTGGCGGACTGGGATTGACGCTCTTTACCTTCTGCATGGCGCTGGCGCGCCTGTTCGTCGATCCGCTGGTCGATCGGTTTGGCGCGCGGGCGGTCGCCACGATGTTGCTTGTTCTTTCGGCGATCGGCATCTGCGCCGTGTCGGGAGCGCCGCATCCCTATGTCGCGCTGGCGGGCTTTGCCTTGATGGGCGCCGGCTGCAGCGCGGTCTATCCTCTCGCCGTTTCGGCGGCGGCCCAACGCACAGATCGCGCGGCGTATCTCAACGTCGCCGCCCTCGGCCAGATGAGCTTTGTCATCTTCTTCCTGGCGCCGCCGCTGCTCGGTTTCATTGCCGAACATGCTGGCATCCGGACATCCTATCTCGTCTGTCTTCCGCTGATCATTTACGCGCTCTTCTCGGCCAAGGCGCTTGCTACGCGCCGGGCTGCCGGCGGAGGTAGCGCTGCGACTGCTCGGAGCGTCAACGGCTAACGGATTGCGTAGCCAGTTTCCGGGCGCGCGATTGGTTCAGCGAAAAGCCCGAACGAGCACTTGGTAGCGGCGTGCTCTCTCTCCCTAAGCAACACGGCTGGCGGGCTTGCAGCCCGATTTCCCGGCCTCGGAGATCTGCTGCGAAATGTCTGTGCCCGCTCCGGAAAAGATCATCTGCGTCGGCGTGAACTTCCCCGACCGCAACGAAGAATACAAGGATGGGCAGGCAGCCCCTTCCAATTCCTCCCTGTTCATCCGCTTCCCGCACTCGTTTACCGGTCACGGACGCGCTTCTGTCCCTCAGATATCCGCACATGACGATGGCTGACGCCTATGCCGTGCAGTCGGCTGGAGGCTATCTGCTACCCGTCTTTCGCTTGGAAAACCCATCGATGGCGTCGAGCACAAGACGTTCACCGGCTCCCAGATCGACGTTCCATGTCCTTTGACCGAAACGAAGCTTCGCGATTGCAGCCCGAACTGCCGACAGCGTGACCATCGTCGGCATGCCGTTGCGCCAGTCAATATCCAGCAGCAGTCCACCGCGAACACGCAGACCGCGCAAAGACCCCGCCTGCCACGCGTCGGGCAACGCCGGCAGGAGATGAATTTCCCTCGGAGACGACTGAACCAGCATCTCCAGTATGCCGGCCGCACCACCGAAATTCCCATCGATCTGGAACGGGGGATGGGCGTCGAACATGTTGTTATAGGTCCGCTCAGGGGTAAGAAGAAGCTTCAGCACGTCAAAAGCATGATTGCCGTCTCGAAGCCGTGCCCACAGGTTAATGCGCCAGCCGATCCCCCATCCCGTCGCGTCGTCGCCGCGGATTTCGAGGGAGCGGCGAGCGGCGGCGGCAAGCTCCGGCGTGTCCTCCATATTGATCTGCCAGCTCGGATAGAGACCGTAGAGATGCGAGACGTGGCGGTGATGGATTTCGGGCGCCTGCATATCCCAATCTTCCAGCCATTCTTGCAACTGGCCAGCAGAGCCGATCCTGTCTGGCGGAATTCGAAGCAGGACGCGATCGACGTCCGCGACGAGATCGTCTTCGCCGGCCATGGAGGCTGCAAGGGGACGAAGCAGCCCCAGAAAGTCCCGGATGAGCTGGCGGTCCATTGCCGGACCGGCGCAGATCGACGCGTCGTGCGGATGGACGTTTTCGGGAGACAGAGAAGGGTTCGTCACCAGATAGTCCGTACCTGGAAGCGGAACCAGGACATCGAAGAGGAATTGCGCGGCCCCTTTCGCAACAGGAAACAGCCTACGCCGCATCGCCTCCGGGTCATCGAGGTAGTTGCACAGATCAAGCAGTTGCGCCGTCAGCCAGACGCCGCCTGTCGGCCAGAGGCCCCATTTGGCGCCGTCGATCGGTCCCGCGGCTCGCCAAAGGTCGGTGTTATGGTGCATCACCCAACCACGAGCGCGATAATGCCTGTGGGCGACCACGCTGCCCGTCTCGGCTAGCTCCTCCACCATCGCGACAAGCGGCTGAATACACTCGGGCAGATTGGCGGGCGCCGGCAACCAGTAGTTCATTTGGAGATTGATGTTGGCGGTATATTTGCTGCCCCAGGGCGGATCGGTTTCTGCATTCCAGATGCCCTGGAGATTGGCGGGCTGGGTACCGGGACGCGACGAGGCAATCATCAGATAGCGGGCGAACTGCACATAAAGCGCAGCCAATGCGGGATCCTTGCCGCTGGCGAAGTCAGCGATGCGGCGATCGGTCGGCAGGGATGCCGCCGCAGTCGAGCCGAGATCGATGGCGAAGGCACGGAATAGTCTTTGATGTTCTTTGATATGATCGCGACGCATCGGCGCGAAACCACGGTGATGGGCCTGCCCAAGCTTCGCGGCGATGTCAGCATCGGGAGTTCCCGACACGTCGTCATACCGCTTGAAGCTTGTTGCGGCATCGAGGAGGAGCAGCACTTCGTCGGCTGCTTCGACCGACAGTGCTTCGGCCGACCTGCCGACCACTCCGCCGATGTTGATGAGCCTAATGCCGAAGGCGAAGTGCAGCGCAGCGGCAATGCCGGACTCCGGTTTTCCGGTCCCGGAAAAAATCAGTGAACCCTCGCTGCCACTCACCTCCCCGCGCTGAGGGCTGTTCAGCCATATTCGGCAATTGATCGCAGCCTTCCGGTTGGCCGAGAGCCGCAAAACCAGCACGCCGTCGACCGGTGATATGAAGGCTTCGCGCAGAAAGGCGACGCCGTCCGCAACATAGGACACGGTCGCCGTTGCGGTTTCGAGATCGAGCGCGCGGCGATAGTGCGAGACGCCTTTGGCCTGGGCAAATTCAATGTGGAGATCGCCGACCGACTGGTAGGACATCTGCTTGATCGGCTGGGCCATCAGGTGTCTTTCGGCCATCGCCTCGGCTTCCGCGTAACGGCCGTCGAAGACCAGCTGCCGGACCGTTTCCAGATGTCTGAAAGCATCCGGATTGACCGGCTGATAAGGGCCGCCGGCCCAGAAGGTGGATTCGTTGATCTGCAGCCGCTCGCAAAGCGGGTCGCCGAAAACCATCGCCCCGAGCCGACCATTGCCGAGCGGCAATGCATCCGTCCACAGCCGGGCCGGAGCATCGTACCAGAGAAGATTGTCTGCCATGGTCACGCCGCCGAAATGCCGTTTGCCCGCCGGGCTTCGCGAATTCGCTGGCCGTCTGCGCCGAAGAGCAGCGCTCTGCTTGCAGGAAAACCGGCTGTGACGGTGTCTCCGGGGCGACGGGCCGTCTCGGAGCGATCCTCGACGATCACCGGTTGCCCCGAATTCGCCGTGCCGTAAATGAAGCGAGTTCCGCCGAGGTTCTCAACCACATCAACCTTAAGATCGATCGCGCCACCGGCGTCGTCACGTCCGACGAAATGTTCCGGCCGAATACCGAGTTTGATCGGAATGTCGCCCGCCGCGTGCAAGGTGCCTGGCCCGAGGACCGCGCCGCATTCGAGCCTGACCAGGCCATCAGCTCCGAGCGTCCCATCCAGGAAATTCATCCGCGGCGAGCCGATGAAACCGGCAACGAAGAGATTGTCCGGATCTGCATAAAGCGTGTCTGGAGTGCCTATCTGCTCGATCTTGCCCGCTCGCATCACGACAATCTTGTCGGCAAGCGTCATCGCTTCCGTCTGATCGTGGGTGACATAGATCATCGTTGCGCCGATGCGGCGATGCAGCTTGGCAATCTCCACGCGCATAGAGACCCTGAGCTCTGCGTCGAGGTTCGACAACGGCTCATCGAACAGGAAGACGGCCGGGTTGCGCACGATCGCGCGGCCAATGGCGACACGCTGGCGCTGGCCGCCCGAAAGTTGCGCGGGCTTGCGCTTCATCAGCGGCTCAATCTGCAGCGTCGTCGCGGCGGCAGCGACATTGCGCTCGATCTCGGCCTTGCCCATGCCAGCCATACGCAGCGAGAAGCCGATATTCTGCTCGACGGTCATGTGCGGATAGAGGGCGTAGTTCTGGAAGACCATCGCAACGCCGCGCTCGATCGGGTCAGCGTCGTTCATGCGCCGGCCGTCGATCTGCAGTTCTCCAGCGGTGATCTTTTCGAGACCGGCGATCATCCGCAGCAAGGTGGATTTCCCGCAGCCGGAGGGACCGACGAAGACCGTGAAGGAGCCGTCCTCGATGCTCAGATTGAGGTTGCCGATCGCCTGGAAGCTTCCGTAGGACTTGTCTATATGCTGCAATTCTACGCTGGCCAAAGCTTCCTCCCTTTAATCCTTTGGCGGACAGACGCGTCAGTTGATCCGCCGCGTCGAGCCTCGCAGGATGATATCGCATTCGAGAATGACGCTGCGCGTCGCGTCCCCAGACGGTTCTGTCAGGCGTTCCACGAGAATGTCAGTGATCGTTTCGGCAATGCTTGCCACCGGCTGGGCAACGGCGGTGATGCCAGCTTCATAGAGGCGGAAGATGGCCACGTCGTCGAAGCTTGCAAGCGAGATATCCTCGGGCACATGCCGGCCGTTTTCCTTCAGCCAGCTGAGCGCCCCGACTGCCATGCCGTAATTGGCGGAAAAGATTGCAGTCGGCGGGGTTTCGAGTGACATCAGCCGCTTGGTGGCCTCATAGCCTCCGTCCATGCGCCAGTTGCCGCGCGCAGCAAGGGCCGGATCGATTGTTATATCTCTGTCGCGCAGCGCCTGCTCGTAGCCAGCAAGCCGCTCTATACCCGAAGAGTTGCGCGGGTCGCCGGTCAGGATGCCGATGCGGCTATGGCCGAGGTCGATCAGGTGGCTGACGATGCGATGGCTTGCGCGCTGGTTCTCGACCATCACCCGGTCGGCGGCCAGGCCGCGGACGTCATTGTTGTAGAAGATGATCGGAATGTCGTGCTTGATCAGGTCGTCGACGCGATCATAAACCTCCGCGGTACCATCCATGACCAGCGCATCGACGCGCTGCGCCGCGAAGAAATCCAGCGCCTCGGCAACCACGCGAGGATCTCCGCCGTGGCAGTAGGTCAAAAGTGCGCGTCCGGTCTGGCGCACCGAATGGGCAAGGTGCTCGAGCATACGCGCGTGGAATTCGTCGAAAGTCGGTACCAGGAAGCCGATTATATGTGTGAGGTCGGTGCGGATCGAGGCGGCAGCGGCATTGCGCCGATAGCCGAGATCCTGGATCGCCCGCTCGATCTGCTCACGATTTGAGCGCCGAATGGTCTGGCCGTTGATATATCGGGATACGGTGCCAACAGCGACGTTTGCCACCCTGGCAACATCGATAATCGTGGCTCCCCGCCTCCTTCCGGCCGCTTGGTCCGTCTGTCGCATGTCGAGTGGGCTCCTGCACGCATTTAGGGGGAATGGTGCCTGGTCAGGCACTTTTCCGTCGTATAGCCCAGCGCCCCGCTGCCCACCAGTAGCGCCGGCAGCAAGAGCAACGTCCAACGGTCCCATCGCTTGCACCTGCATCAGGCGCCTTCGAAGACGACGGCGCTGTGGATGCGCAGGCGCGGTAGCGTGATGCTGATCGCTCCGTCGTCGCCGGCATTCCACGCCACATCCTCACCGGTCATCGCGTCAAAGACACGCTTCGGCTTTGCGGGAAGCCGGACGGTGGCCGTGACGGGGCCGATCGCCGGTATGTCCTCGATCATCTCCATGATACGGGTCGAGCCGTCATCACCGCGCACGTCCTTGCCCCGGATTTGCGGTGGGCCGTAAAGCAAGTGCAGGATATGGCGGTCGTGCTCGATCTGGCGCGTCAGCGTTGCCCGGCCGGAAGAGGGCAGGTCCGTGACCATGGCCGGATTGGGAACGAGACGATCGAGGAGCCCGCGAACGACATATTTGTAGAGCGGTTGACCCATCGCCCGGTAGAGCCGGAAGATGGGATAGGCAATATACGCTGCACCCTTGTTCACGGTCACGGCCGCGCCGAGCATATCGGCATCCGGATCGTCGGGCGCGTGCTGGTGCGAGCAGAAATGCTTGTAGGAGCGGTTGAAGTAGGAGGGGAAAATCCCTGCCAATACCGTTGCACCGACGGAGCGAACCGTTTCGGCCTCCTCATAAAAGACAAAGGCCGTTTGCGGCATAGAGGGATCGAGATCCTTGCCGGCCTTCACATAGCTCGGCCTGAAAGCGACGGGGCCAGGACCCCTTTCGATACCGAAGTCGATTGCAAATCTGCCGTCTTCGTCGAGGCCCGAATGCCAGGAGGCGATAATCCTGCCGCCGCCGGCAAGATAAGACTTCAGACGCGCGGCGAGCGCCGCGTCAACGGGGATCTCGTCCGGCAGGATCAGCAACCGATATTGCTCGAAGCGGCCGGATAGATCGAGCACGTCGAACGGACGTTTCAGCTCCTGCAGCACCTGGGCCGCGCCATCATCGCTCGGATGGTTGCGTGCACCTGTCGGGTTCATGTGTTCGGCCGAGAGGATTGCGATTTCGGAGACCTGCTTTGCACCCTCGAGGAAGGGTTCGAGCTTCTCGACGCGATGATAGGCCGGAGCAATCGAGGCATAGGTATCGGGATTGATCGCCCCGTTCGGATGAAGCTGATCGCCGACCAGGCATTTGGAACCGAGCGCAATCATCTGGGCGCATTCATATTCCAGCGCATCCGGATGCTTGAAACCGCCGAACTCGCCCCAGGAGGTGTGGAACTTGCCGGTATGGGCAAGGAAATCCATGCCGAGCGTGGCCGCATAACGGGCGCTGGATGGGAAGTGATCGTAGCCCCAGCCGCCGGTCGGCAGACTTTCGAGTTCGAGGTGAGAATAGGTCGCGAAGCGCTCCGGCCCGTGCTTGTGGATATGACCGCAATTGTAGAACACCCTGAGGTTGGGGAATTCTTCGCACAGCGCCTCGCTGGTTTCGCGGCGAAACTGCTCGTTGACGGCTTCGTCGTTTTTCAGGCGGTCTGCCGGATTTTCCGGGTCGAGGCCATTGCACTGCATGCGCTCGATGCAGGCCGGGCAGACGCAATCAGGCGTCAGAATGATATCGAAGAACAGCCCCTGTGTCGGATAGCTTTCTGCGACTTCCCGTGCCTGATCGAGAATATAGTGCCGCAGGCCCGCATGGTTGAGGCAAAGCGTATGCCAGGCGGGGCTGAGCTGCTTGCCTGCCGAGGGATCGGCAGGACGGTCATGATGGTAGCGGTTCGAGGCGCTCATGGCGCGCCATTCCGGGTGCTCTCGCGCGGTCAGTTCGTCCCACTGCACGGAAATATAGATCGGGCTGTCGATATCGGCGGCAGCAAGCGCTTTCACCATGTCCCCGAGAAGATCCGGGCGGGCAAGCTGCGGATGCGGCTTGCCGACCTTGGTCGGATAGTAGGACCAGCCATGATGGCACTTGGCGAATATGGTGATGGAATCGACGTGCGCCGCCTTCAGCGTCGAGACGAAGGCGTCCGGATCGAAATCTGCGCCAATGCCGGGGATATGTTCGGAGGTATGGAAATCGAGATGGATCTGGCGATAACGCAGCGGCTTATTGGTGATCTTGGGCATGGTCCTATTCCTTTGCGCCGGCGCGTGTCTGCGATCCGGCGGCGAACTGACGTTGGAAGACAAGGAAAACGAGCAGGGGAACGATGGTGGTGATGATGGCCGCCACCGATCTCAGATCCCAGTTGATTTCGTAACTGCCGGAAATACGGGCGAGCAGCACGGGAAGAGGTACGTTGTTGCGCAGGAAGAGCATCGGCAGCAGCAGGGCATTCCATGTCCAGAGGAACTGCAGGATGCCAACGGCGAAGATTGGTGACAGGCTGTTCGGCAGCACCACGTGGCGGAAGGTCGCAAGTGGTCCGCAGCCATCGATCTTGGCGGCTTCGATGAGTTCACGCGGAAAATCCTCGAAGAAGTTTTTGACGAGGAAGATCGACCAGGCAAAGGACATCCCGACATAGGGAACGAGCACGGAAAGAATGTTGTCGATCAGCCCGAGATCGCGCCAAAGCGTGAAAAGCGGGATGATGACGACCTGCTGCGGCAGCACGAAGGCATTGATGATGATGATCAGCAGCACGCGGCGCAAGGGGAACGTCAGGAAGTGGAAAGCATAGGCCGCAGCCGGCGTCAGCAGCATCGTCAAAGCGGTTGCAATGCCCGCCAGCTTCATCGTCACCCCCATGGACTCTGCGAGGGGATATTTGTCCCAGACGCGGCGCCAGGCACTCAACGTCAAGTCAAAATGATCGAAGCGCCACCACCCGAGCGAAACGCCTTCCGGTGGACGCAGCGATGTAACGACAATACCGACGATCGGGACGATCCAGATGAAGGCGACGATGCCGACGACGACGATAATCCAGCGGGGAGCCTTGCCGATCATTTTGCACCGGCCGTTCGCTGGACGATCGCGGGAATCGAGACAATGAGCACGGCAAGCAGCAAGATAACGGTTGCGGCCGCACCGTAGCCCAGTTTGAACTGGGTCATTGATTCCCGGTACATGAAATAACCGACGGTTTCGGTGGCGCGCACTGGCCCGCCGCCGGTGAGGATGTAGATGATGTCGAAGGCGCGCAGCGCACCCAGAAGATTGATGAAGACCGCGACACGCACGCCCGGCATCGACAGCGGCATCATGATGTGGCGCATCGTCGAGAACGGCTTGGCGCCATCCATATAGGCTGCTTCGAGCACCGATTTCGGGATTGCCTGGATGGCGGCGAAGATCAGCATCAGCGGCAGGCCGACGCCGCTCCAGGACGCGGCAATGATCAGCGCCCAGAGCGCCGTACTGGCGTCACCGAGCCATGCATGCGCAAAGCCGGAAAACCCGACAAGCTGGATCAACGAATTGAGCAGACCGCCGGCATCCGGTCTATAAATGCCAATCCACATGTAACCGGAAACGGCTTCCGAAATGCCGAAGGCGGCAAAGATCATCACCCGGAACGGTAGCGTCTGTTGCGGCGCGAATGCGCACAGCATTGCCAGAACCCAGCCGATTGCCACCGAAATCACCGTGGTGCCGATGGTAAAGATCAGCGTCGTCAGCAGCGTGTTGCGAAAGGCAGCGTCCGAAAACAGCCGCGCATAATTGCCGAAGCCGATAAAGCCCGGCTTTCTGAGCCCCTGGATATCCCAGAAGCTCAGCCGGATCGTCTCGGCCAGCGGATAGACCACGGCGATCGCAAACAGCAAGATGACCGGTGCAATCAGGATAAGCGCGGCGGGCGTGTCCCTGAGCAGACGCCGGCGACCTTCGATGCCAGCCGCCAGCGCAGAACCCTGCATCACGCCCGCCGCTTCCCGCACCGAGGAGGCGGAGGTACCAGCCATTAGTAGGAACCCTGGGCCTTGGTTTCGATGGAGCCAAGAACCGTGTCGATATTGGCCTCGGACGGATCCTGCAGGAACTTCTGCAACTGAACGCGATATTCGTCGACGAGATCGCCAGGTAACAGGTCGCCCAGCACGAATTGCAACTTCGAACTGGCGACCGCGGCCGTTGCCGTCTTCTGCGCCTCTCCATAAAGAGTGCTGTCGACGTGGCTGCTCGGCGATGCATAGCCGTTCTTGGCAAGCAGGTTGGCAGCCTCCGCACTGGTCCAGTAGTCGAGGAAAGCGTCCGCCGCCTTGGGATTGGCGCCGTTGCTCGTCACCAGGAACTCTTTGGCATCGACGCTCGAGGTGTCGTCGTGACCCATGCCGAGCGATGGGAATTGGAAGAGGTCGTAATCGGTGCCCTCGACGAGCTTGTAGTCATTCTTGGCCCGGTTGTTCATCCACATGCCGATCAGAAGATAGTTCTTCGCATTGGCCTGGAAAATCTGATCGGCCTCGCCGTCCCAGTCATTGGCGAGCATTGTGTTCGTCGCGCCGCAGCAGCCGGCCGACAGCATCTCGGCATATTTGCTGAGCGCCGTCTTCACCGCCGGATCCGTCCATGGAATTTCGTGAGCCGCGAGCTTTGCAGCCGTCTCGACACCTGCGGTTCTCAGAAGCAGGTTTTCAAACCATTCGGCATGCGCCCAGTATTTGCCGGGAATTGCAACCGGCGCCGCGTAGCCTGCCTTGGTCAGCTTGCTAAACGTCGACAGGAACTCATCCCACGTCTTCGGCGGCGCCGTGATCCCCGCCTTGACCAGATGCTCCTTCTTGTACCAGATGCCGGAACGGTCGCCGAATGTGTAGGTCAGCCCGTAGGCCGCGCCGTCGATCGAACCCAGATCCTTCCATGACTGGCTGATGAGCTTGTCCCAGCCGAAGCTCTTCCACTGATCGTCGATCGGCCGCAGCATGCCGGCATCCGACAGTTCCTTGCGAAAGGCGGGCCAGGTGTTGATCAGAACGTCGACCACTTCACCTCCCAGCAGCGCGGTACGGATGCCGCCACGCATATCGCCCTGCCCGGTGATGTTGACCTCGCGGATCCTCACACTGGGATACTTCTTCAGAAACTCCGCCTGAATCGTCTTCATCATCTCAGCCTCGGAACCACCGATCCAGTTGAGAACGACAAGCTCGCCACTCACCGCATCCTGCGCCCGGGCGCGGCCGGCCCACGCCGCCAATGCGGCACTTCCTGCCCCGGCGAGCAGAGTACGGCGATGGAATTGAGGCATAAATCTGCTGCTGCTGGTCATCTCACGTCCTCCCAAACGATTACTGCTACCCTCCGGCATGCAATTTAATTGAAACGTTATCATCTAATTTGCATGAGGCAAGTGCTTTCTGCCTTGCGTCGAAGTGGGGATCGGCCCCTAGCGGTCCGGTCCGCTCTCCTCGGCAGTGCCATCACCTATCTAGGGCTTGCCGGATATGCACTTGGAAAAGCCTTTTTCATGGGCGGAGGTAGTGAAGGTTCTGGCGAGCATGTCGCAGCCTTTCGGTTCCTACCTTGCGGTCGCCGTCGGGGCTGGTTTCACCTCGGCGGAGTCCTCACAGCCGCCAAGGGCATCAGCAGGAAGTTCGAGCGCTATCTTCAGCTACCTGGCCAGAAGGAAATCGTGACATTAATTTGCATCTACGGTCTCGTCGCCCGCGGCGTGGTGTTCGCGATGACCGGCCTACTGTTCGCCTATGCAGGTTTCCGGGTAGATCCTGGACAAGCCGGCAGCATGGGCGACGCCTTGGAATGGCTCCACCAGCTTCCACTGGGCTCATTTCTCTACGTCGCCGTCGCCATGGGATTGGCAGCTTTCGGAATCTACAATCTCGTAGAGGAACGGTATCGTATCGTTCGCAGCCCATCGATAGCCGACGCCAAGCGTGCGATCCCGATGACGGGTTCTTGACATCGCTTTCCCTTTGACAAAGCGCCGTCACACGGAGCTCGAGCAGGCAGACGGGACCTCAATGTCGATAAGCAGCCCTTCATCCGACCAGGTTTTCTCAAGACGTCCTTTAAGCTGTTTTTCGACCATTGCGCCGACAATCACCGTACCAAAACCTCGCTTGGCCAATTTGGGTGGAGTGGGGGCGCCCACCTCCTGCCACCGGATGTTAAAGCCGGCCCCGGACGGTCGGGGCTTCCAACTGATTGACAGCCTGCCTTGCGCAGCGGCAAGCGCACCGTGATGGGCCGCATTGACAGCGAGTTCATGGAGCACGAGCGCAAGGGGCTGGACGACCGGTGCAGGCATTCGGATGTCAGGCCCACTGAAAATAGCGCGGGTGGCTGCGAACGGCGTCACTTGTTGGCGAATGAGTTCCTCAAGAGAAATGCTTGTCCATCCCCGTGCAGCAAGCAAGGTATGGGCACGGGCGAGCGCCTGCACGCGGTGTTGAATAGCGGCGGCGTAAAGGGCGGGGTCATCGGCATTGCTCAGACGGACGATGCTGTCGACGATTGCCAGGACATTCTTGGATCGGTGGTCGACTTCCATCAGCAGGCGATGCTCGGAGGCCTCCAGTGCCTCGATCCGCCGATACTCCGTCATGTCGATTTGAGAGCCAAAGAAATACTGGATCCTTCCGTCATCCCCATGAATGGGACTTAGATGCAAGCGGTTCCAGAACTGCGCTCCGCTTCTCTTGTAATTGAGGATCTCGACGCTGATCTCACGCTCGTCGGCGATCGCGGCACGAATTGCAGCGACGGCGATCGGAGATGTGGCAGGACCTTGCAGGAAACGACAGTTGCGGCCCAGCACTTCTTCGGCAGCATACTCTGTCAGTTCAAGGAATGCCTTGTTTGCAAGGACGATCGGCTGATCGGACTTACGCGCGTCGGTGACCACCATCGGCATCCTGGTGCGTTCAAATGCGATCGCTGCCAGCTCTTTCCGATCGGCGGAAGCTGCTTTTGAAGATGCGGAAGGCAAATCCCCGTGCAGTTTTTCTCTCGAATGGCCTGTCATGCTTCCACGCTCACTAAGACGTCGGCTGATAACGTGGCTCGCGTATCTTTGTTTCCGAGAAGATCGCTTGTTGACGTACGCGATTCACTCATCCGGCAGCTGCCGGACGAAGTGCCACACACCCACGATCTTGGCCGACACGATGGCCTCCGCTATAAAATCGGGATGTGGTCGATCAGCCTTGCAGCTCTGGAGGATCAGGCGCACCATATGATCATGAAACTCTTTTCCAGTTCCAGCCGCTCCCGAGAGCGCTTTCTCGAAGCCATCCTGCAAAGCGCGATCGAGTATGCAATCATCTCCACGGACCTGGATGGGCTGATAACCACGTGGAACGAGGGCGCGCGCCGGATCCTCGGATGGGATGAGACCGAGATTATCGGCCAGCCCGCGGCCATGATCTTCACCGAAGAAGACCAGCAGGCCGGGATTCTCCAGCGGGAAATGGCCGCCGCTTTGACGGAAGGTCATGGCAGTGATGAGCGCTGGCACGTTCGCAAGGACGGCTCATTGTTCTGGGCATCCGGGCAGATGATGGCGTTGACGTCGGACAACGGGGAAGCCGAGGGCTTCGTAAAGATTCTGAGAGATCGCACCGAGCAGCGAGAGAATGAGGAGCGACAGCGCGTCCTGATGCACGAGCTCTCTCACCGCATGAAGAATACGCTGGCCGTCGTTCAGGCTATCACCAGCCAATCCTTCCGCAACGCCAGCTCTATGGAGGATGCGGAGCAATCGATCTCGGCACGCATCAATGCTTATTCGAAGGCGCACGACATTTTGCTTCAGCAGAACTGGCTGGGCACGACCATGGCAACGATCGTCGAGGCGACCGCGATCAATCTTGGACTTGAGGCGTCAGGACGTTTCAAGGCACGCGGTCCTGCGGTTGAACTGGGGCCACAGGCGGCTCTTTCGTTTTCCCTCGTGCTGCACGAACTTGTCACCAACGCCAACAAGTATGGCGCGCTGTCGGTCGATACCGGGACGATTGAAATCGAGTGGTCCGTGCGCGGCGAGGCGGGCGAAAAGCGCCTGGACTTCAGGTGGCAAGAAGCCGGGGGGCCGGCAGTGGTGGCGCCGAGCAACAAGGGGTTCGGCACACGCCTCGTCAACTCCAGCCTCGCGGCTTTCGGAGAGGTCGCTCTTGATTACGCGCCGACAGGGTTCATCCTCAAGCTCGATGCGTCGCTCCAGAAGCTGCAATACAAGACCTATTCCGACGCCGAGGAATAGGTTGAATGCTGGGCCGGCATTGGGGAAACCACACCGAAGTCGCCCGCATGCAGCTGGTTCTGTTGGCCTTCCGTAGCTGGAATGGAATCGTGGATACCGCTCTTCAATCGGTACCAGCGGCGTTCCGCAAACTCGTTTTTGGGCTGAGCGTCGCAATACGTCGACGAGGACGGCTTCGCAATCGCTTGGGGATTCTTGCAACGCCCGATGACAGCCGCTGGACGATCATGTAGGGTCACCATCGGTCGGATTGGCTGTCTTAAGTTGGACCCCGCTCCAACGAACGGTTCAGCGTGGCATGCGAGTTAGGCGATTTGGGAGTTCGCGGATGCTTGAGTTGTCCAGTCTTGAATCAGAGTGTTTCTACTGGGCCAGACGCCGGGAAGTGGGAAGCGCCTGGGAAGTTGTGCAAATTTCGACCGTTTTCGGGGCCGCCCGCGACTATTGGACTGTCGCCAGCACCGGATCGGATGTCCATCGTATGGTTGATGACTACGAGTTTCTGGTCCGGATCGCCATGCCGAAGGCCCTCATTCTTCACCCGCAGCAGGCCGCTGAATAAACATCGATAACAAAAGTCCTATCGTCGACCTTCCCGCGGACGTACCGGGGAAGCCAGATGACGTTCGCAGCGCGGCAGAAACGGCCTTTCAGCGCTGGCAATCATGTCGCCCTCCTGCTTGCGGCCGTAAGAGCATCGACGCGATGGCCCGTCAAGGCCTGGTGTTTGGCAAGCAGATCGTTTCGTGGCTACGTGCTTACAGGATTCATTCATCTCGCTGCGGTCATGATCTGGATACAATTAGTGTCGATCGGTCCTAGTGGACAGCTTGCGATGTCGGCGCGTTGATTCGCGTGGCCGACAGCCCGGGATACGTCCCGATCAGCAGCGTGGCAATGTCGTCGATCGTCCGATAGCCGTCTCCGTAGAAGTTGAGTGCCGCATTGCAAAGGACGTCCGACGCCTTGTTATCGGGCGTGACTTCGTAGAACTCGTACCAGCGCCGGACAGCCTCGGATACCACCGCGGCCACCGGCTCGACATCGCGTCCAGCCATGGGATCTCCTTGTTCAGCGATGAGATCTAGTGGATTGATTCCAACGCTTGGTGCCCACGTTTGACCGCTGCAATGATCTCGTCTGGATCTGCCCTCCAGATGAAGGGCTTTGGTTTTTGGTTATGCTCTTTGACGAAGCGGTTAATGGTAGCCTGGAGGTCGACGACGGACTGGAAGACGCCGTACTTCAGACGTCGGCGCGTCAGCTTCGCAAAGAAGCCCTCGACGGCGTTCAGCCATGAACAGGATGTAGGGACGAAGTGGAAGGTCCAGCGCGGATGCCTGGCTAGCCAAGCGCGGACCTTCGGCTGTTTATGGGTCGCGTAGTTATCGAGAATGACGTGGACGGCCTTATCCTTTGGCAACTCCGCCTCTATGGCGTTGAGAAAACGGATGAACTCCTGATGCCGGTGACGCTGCATGTTTCGACCGATCACCGAGCCGTCGAGGATATTGAGGGCGGCAAACAGGGTGGTGGTGCCATGGCGCTTGTAATCGTGAGTCATCGTGCCGGCGCGCCCTTTCTTCAGGGGAAGTCCTGGCTGCGTCCGGTCGAGTGCCTGGATCTGGCTCTTCTCATCGACGGACAGGACAATGGCATGGGCCGGTGGCGAGACGTAGAGCCCGACGACGTCATGAAGCTTCTCGGCAAAGGCCTTGTCGTTCGATAGTTTGAAGGAGCGCCAGCGATGCGGGGCAAGGCCATGCTCATGCCAGATCTTCACAACCGAAGAGGCTGCAATCCCAACGGCCTTGGCCATCGCACGAACAGTCCAATGCGTTGCTTCCTGTTGAGGCGTCTCAAGCGTCAGTGCGACGACCCGCTCAACGAGTTCGCCATCAAGCGGCGCAATGCCGGGCGGTCTGCTCTTGTCGTGCAAAAGGCCATCGACGCCCTCAGTCATGAAGCGCTCCTGCCAACGCCAGACACACGTTTTGGATTTGCCGGTTGCCTCCATGATTGCGACCGTTCCCGAGCCATCACCGCTCATCAAGATGATCCTCGCTCGCCACACGTGCTTCTGAGCAGAAGTTGGAGCTGCAACAATCGCTTCCAAGCGGGCTCGATCCGCCGCGGCCACGTCAAATCTGATACCTGTACGCATACGATATCGTTGCACAACGAAAGTCGAAAAGGAATCCCAACTCGGACTCCTTTGTTTCAATCAATCCACTAGGACCCTGCCGAAAACCTTCAACCACCAAGCAGGCACGGCGCGGGCGCCTTGGTGCAAGGTCGGGCTCCGCGCGTAAGATTGTACGCACGCTCGGCGACGCAGCGTATATCCTGATCAAGGACTGGCCATCCGATGGCACCCCGAATGGAAGAGGTCTTCGTTGCGCAATCGGACCTTCCAGAGACTGTATGCAGCTCGAAGCAATGACGAGTTCGCGCTGTTCTGCGCCATTCGGCGCCTCATCGAAATCAAGTTTTCATCGCGCAATGCTGCGTCGCACCTGGAGGCGATTAGGCCGGAGCCTGTTTGCTTTCCGCTTTTTCGGCGAGCGTCTTGCTCTTCCTGCGCAACTCCTGCTCATCGAGCTTTTCGATCCCGACGAATTTATTCTGAGCCTGCGAGGTTAGGATGAGCTCGTCAAGCTTCGCCTGCAGGGCCTTGCCATCGCGGTTCTGTGAGTTCTGGAGAACGAAGACCATCAGGAACGTGATGATAGTCGTGCTCGTGTTGATCACGAGCTGCCAAGTCTCGGAATAACCGAAGAAGGGCCCAAGCACCGCCCAACCGATTACAAGTGTGACGGCGACAACAAAGGTTCCGGGCCTGCCCGAGAGGTCGGCGATATTGGTAACGAACTTTGAAAAAACTTGGACATACATTCCTCCGGCGCTGGCAAAACGCGACAACAAGGTTGCGGTTCCGCAGCCGCATTAGAGCGAACTGAGGAACTCTTCCGTGGTAAGCAGATCGAGCTGCACAGAAAATCTGTCGCCCAGCACTTCAAGTGATGCGTCGTGCGTCTCGTCGGCGCCGCTGCACACGGCATCGCGCAGCACGATCACGCGATATCCCAGATCGATCGCGCCCATCGCTGCAGCAAGAACGCAGACGTCGGTCTCCCCTCCGGTGAGAACGAGTGCATCGACTGCCTCCGATGAAAGGATTTGGTGAAGTTCACCGCCTATCCAAGGCGAGTACGTCACCTTGTCGAATATGCGTGCCGGCGGGATAAGATGCTTCAGCGCTGGCACGATGTCGAGCAAACCCGGATCGAGTTGCTCGCGCGTCATTGTCCGCCATTTTTCGTAGTAGGCCCGCCACATCCCCGACATCTGTTCCGGCTTTTCCGGCGTGATGAAGCGAGTGAACACCGTCCGCTCGGCATACCGACTGGCTACTTCCTCGATTTGAGGCGACACTTCCCGCATCCATGGTACGTGCCAGGGCGTGTCCTCCGCGAACACCCGCTGCATGTCGATGCAAAGATGGATCCAATTCTCGTTCATCGGCTTTCCTCCCCCTCGATTTCAACTTCGTGCGCATGGAGAGGTTCCTAACGGCAACCACGAAGACTCTCGACGACCTTTTCCTTGATGCGCTCGAGGACATCTATTTCGCCGAAAGGCAGATCCTGAAGGCAGGCCGAATATGGCGCGCCGCCCAGTCCGAAGCAGGCAAAGCAGGATTCCTGCAGCACCGCGACGAGATGCAGGCCGGTTCGAGCGCCATGAACCGGTCTTCGAAGTCGTCGGAAAACACGCGCGTGGCAAGACCTGCGTAGCCATCCAGGGCGTCATTGCCCAAGGCGAGGAGATCATAACGGGAAGGCCATGTGGGATAGACGATGCTTGCACCGTTTGCTGGACACGGCAGCCTGTCTCGCCCGGTCAGCTGGCCAGCCAGACGGACGACGCTGTCGACGACGGCGAGGTCGTTTTCGAACGATGGTCGACCTCCAACAGCAGACGGCGCTCCGACGCTTCGAGGGACTGCACCTTTCTGAATTCGCTGACGTCGATCTGGAGGCGACGAGGTGGGTTATCCGGCCTTGTTCGTTTCAGGTATGACGACCCTGGTCGGAGGCATTGTGCTACTGACTGCAGCCTTGGCTTTCGAACCGGGGGCTGATTCCGCGCTCTCCGGCGACTGGGGCACGGTCGCATGGCTCGGTTGGTTCTTCCTGGTGATCTTCGGCTCGTTGATAGGCTACACGACCTTCATGCGCCTGCTGCGGGACATCGGCGCATGCCGCGCCGGGAGCTATGCCTTCGTTTCGCCCGTGATCGCTGTCGTCCTTGGCGCTGCCTTCTGCTGAATGGGTCACCGCAGCCGACGTGGTTGGCATCATCGTCATGCTAAGTGGCGCTTATCTCGCCATGTCAGGAGCGACGGTAACCGAAGCAACCGCTCTCGAAGGCTAAATTCGGTTGCTGCTGCGAGCTGCCAATCCGTCCGCATCATTTGCATCAGTCTTATTGAGCATCTCGTTCAATATTTTCTGCGCATGCCTGTCGCTTGACGTGGTCGTAGCGATCCGCTCTTTCCTCGTTTCCGTCTTCTGCAACAACTTTCTCGAAGACCGTCTGGCAACAGGCGAGTTCGCCAGCTCCAAACGGCGCCGGCTTTCTTACATGACCGGGCTTCCTATTTGACACGCAGACAGGAGCGCCGTTTAAAACGGCGCTCCCTCCAAATCAGGCGACCTGCCTTTCCGCGTCGATCTGCAGCGGAGCCTGCGTTTCGGCGCTGCTCCCGATCGCGATCCTGCGGGGCTTCATCGCCTCGGGAATTTCCCGCTTCAGCTCGATGCTGAGAAGGCCATTCGTCAGGGACGCATTTTCAACCCTGACGTGGTCGGCGAGCTCGAAGCGGCGTTCGAAGGCGCGCCCGGCGATGCCGCGGTGCAGATATTCACCGTCCTTCTCTTCCGCCTTCTGACCCTTCACGATGAGCACGTTGCGCTCCTGGCTGATGTCGAGATCCGTTTCGGCAAACCCGGCGAGCGCCATCTGGATCCGGTATTCATTCTCGCCAGTCTTGACGATGTCATAGGGCGGCCAGGTGTCGATGGCTTGCAGGCGCTGCGCGTTGTTCAGGAGATTGAAGACGCGGTCGAAGCCGATGCTGGACCGATAAAGCGGTGCGAAGTCGAAGTCATTTCTCATAGCCAAAACCTCCGTAAAGCGAGTTGGAATGGAGACGCGGAAACTTGGCGTCTCCGGTTCTGTCGGCCCCATCAGGCGGCCGACGGAAATGATCTGGTTTGGACCGATGTCTGGTTCAAGAGGCACATTAAAAAAATTGGACCCGATGCTTCAAACCCCTTGAACGCTGTTTTCGTTGAAACAATCTCTTTTTCACCTGGAGATTTTCAACTCCGTTTGCTGGAAGTTTTTGGGAGACACAAGATGAATACGAACGCCACTGATCAGACCCCTTCGAATGCCGCAGTCGACGCGGACTCGGCGTCGCACATCCTCCATCCGCACAGGCACTTCGACCACCCGGACGAGGTCGTGTCGGGGCCTCTTTCGACCGACGAGAAGCGCGCCATCCTCGCCTCATGGATGTCGGACCTCCCTGCGGTCGAATCCTTGCCGATGTTGCGGCATCCGCCCGGCGTCGCCAAGCCGGTTCCATACCAGGACATCCTCGACGCGCTCCAGAAGCTCGACGAGCGGTGGGACGAGGACTGGCAGAAGCAGCCCGCGCAGCGCCGGATTTTCCAGAGTTGAGCGGAGGCCGGCCATGAAGGGCAACCAGAGCAAAATCCACCTGTATCATCGCACGAGCCAGGAGCCTGTGACGCAGCGGCTGCTGGTTATTTCGCGGTATGTTGAAAACCTTCGCCGGCTTTCGCGGTTGGCGGATCGCACGGGCCGCGGCGAGCTCGGCACGGCGCTGGTGGAAGTGGCCGGATGTCTAGAGCGGATGTCCTACGATATCGCGGTCAGCGAATATAGTGCCATCATCCTGCGGCGTGCCGCGAAGCTTGTCGGTACCGTCGAAGGACTTGTCGAGCGGGAGGCGAAGCTCGCGGTACTTCACTAGGAGATCGAGTCTAGGCTCGCGCGGCCGCCAGGGATACCGGCTGTTCTTGCGCCCGTTCTCATCGTCGCAAAGACAATCGGGGTAGTTGCGATCTTGTTGCGGGCGAACGCGTTCCCGCGCGACCTGGAGCCGACGAATTGCGCTGACACGGGCCAGGCCCGCTTGCGCCGTGAACCGCGAATATGAGATGCGCGGTCTCAAGCAGGCTCCATGCGCCGGCTCGGTTCTCTCCAGTGATCCATAAACCGGTAATGAAAGCGAAGATGGCGAAAACAATCCCAACCGAAGATCAGAACAGGACCCCTAGATGCTCGCCGTCCCGAAGGGCGAAGGCCCCCGCGACCAGCGCAATATGAGCGGGGAAAAAGCCAATCGTAATGACGAGCACCCAGTGCAATCCCCGTCAGTAATTTGATCGTGCGCACAAGAACCACCGTTCCAAGGTGAGGCTGCCCGGTTTAAAAGCCGGTAAATGCCAAATTGCCAAAAGGGTCCGACCTGCTGCAAGTGGCCGGGATCGTGCTCAACAATGACCGCGCCTCGGAAAAGACGCGACATTGGCCAACGTAGCTCAGGGCGCTCCGACACCAGGTCGTAAAGCACCCTCACATTTGCTGTACCATTGCCGGAGATTGAAAGGCCCTATGATACGGGGTAATTCTGTGATCGGCAGTGGACAATCCGAGCCGGGAAAGCTGCATCCGAGTGCACCGAACGAGCTAGAACCTTTAAGACCGGTTGCGAAGTATCGCCAAACTAGCCTGCTGAGATCAACATGCAGTTCAAGCGCAATGAAATTCACGAGCTGTCTATCTTTCTCGCGATAGTCCAGTACCGAAGTTTTCGGAAAGCGGCGGATCACTTAGAAGTAACGGCTTCTGCCCTCAGCCACAGCATGAAGGCGCTTGAGCAAAGGCTGGGCGTCCGCCTCCTTAATCGAACCAGCCGCAGCGTTGCGCCAACCGCCGCCGGAACAGCCCTCGCCGAGAAGATTTCTGCCGGGCTCGAGCTTATCAACTCCGGATTGGAGGACTTGAACGGGCACTATCAAGGTGGCGCCGGCAGCATTCGCATCAATGTTCTGAAAGATGCCGCCGTTCTGCTTTTGCGGCCAGCCATCCCGGTGTTCCAGCAGCGCTTCCCGAATGTCGAACTTGAGGTCGCCGTGGATGACCAGTTCGTCGATGTCACCGCGGACGGCTTCGATGCCGGTATCCGGTACAGCGGCACCATCCCGGAAGATATGATCGCAGTTCCCCTCACTCCTCCATTAAAATGGATCGCGGTCGCTGCCCCTGATTATCTCAGAAACCATGGTCGCCCTGTCATGCCAGAGGACCTCAATTCTCACCGCTGCATCCGGATACGGACGGGCCGCGGCCAGATCTACAAGTGGGAATTCGAACGCGGCGATGACCGCCGCGAGATCGACGTTCCCGGAGCGTTGATCTCGGGCGAAACCGATCTTGCCATCAATGCGGCCCTGGAAGGCGCCGGGCTGTGCTATTGCCTGGAAAGGCTGGCAAGCCCCTATGTCTCCGCAGGGCGCCTGGAGGTCGTTCTTCCCAAGTGGGCGTCGATGGGCCCGCCGTTTTCGATGTATTATTCCAGCCGGCGGCAGCTTCCCTTCGGCGTCGACGTGCTGATCAAGCTCATTCGCGGGCTGAACGGTTTGTAGGGGGCAGCCCCCAATCGATGAGCTTGGCTCACCGGTTCAGTGATTTCCAATCTATTGATTCATCGCTCTGCCGCGTTGTACCGCTTGTGTCGAACGTTCATCAGGAAGCGGACACACCACATGAGCAAGCGGATCATCTTTACCGGTGGCAGCGGCAAGGCCGGCCGCCATGCGGTTCCATATCTGGTGCGGAAGGGATACAGGGTCCGCAACCTCGATCTCGTTGCCTTGAACTGCCCCGGCGTACAGACGCTGATCACCGATCTCACCGACAGCGGCCAGACCTTCAACGCCCTGTCGATGCATTTCAGCGGCGAGGGTCTGCAGGCGTCTGGCGGACCGGCCAAGGTCGATGCCGTCGTGCATCGACCCGATGGACAGCTATGGGCTCTCGAAGGTCGTCAACGAGAAGACGGCCCGCGCCTTTGCGATGCGCAGCGGCATCGACATCTACGCCCTGCGGATCGCCAACGTCATCGAACCGCATGAATATGAGCGTTTTCCAGGCTTCCTTGCCGATCCGCCATCGCGCAAGCGCAACGCCTGGAGCTACATTGATGCCCGCGATCTCGGGCAGATCGTCGATCTTTGCCTGCAGGCTGACGGCCTCGGTTTCCAGGTCTTCAATGCCGTCAACGACACGATCACGGCAAACGAGCCAACGCGGGATTTCCTCGGCAAATGGGCGCCGAACACGCCGATCCTGCGGGAGCTCGGCGAATTCGAAGCGCCGCTCTCGAACCGGAAGATCCGGGAGGTTCTGGGTTTCAAGGAAGAACACAACTGGCGAAAATACGTTACCGGCGCATGATGCCGCGAGGCGCATTTCCGGCACCGCCGATCAACAACTTGGAGAAAAGACCATGAAGACCACAAGACTTGGCAAGACAGGGCTTGAAGTCAGCCGCATCTGCTTCGGCTGCATGTCCTTTGGCAAGCAGACCGACGAACGCCCGTGGGTTCTCGGGCTCGAAGAGGCGCGGCCACTTTACAAGCGCGCATGGGATGCCGGCATCAATTTCTTCGATACGGCGAATGTCTATGCGCAGGGCACCAGCGAAGAGATCACCGGCGTCATGCTCAAGGAACTGGCGCCCCGCCAGGAGATCGTGCTGGCGACCAAGGTCTTCGGCCGCATGCGTCCCGGCCCGAACGGCCAGGGTCTATCCCGCGCCGCGATCCTTACCGAGATCGACAACAGCCTGCGCCGCCTCGGCACTGACTATGTCGACCTCTACCAGATCCACCGCTTCGACCCGTTCACGCCGGTCGAAGAAACCATGCAGGCGCTGAACGACGTCGTGCGCGCCGGCAAGGCCCGCTATATCGGCGCATCCTCGATGTGGGCCTGGCAGTTTTCCAAGCTCCAGCATGCAGCCGAGGTCAACGGCTGGACGAAGTTCGTCTCGATGCAGAACCAGGTCAGCCTCACCTATCGCGAGGAAGAACGCGAAATGCTGCCGCTTTGCGACGATCAGGGTATCGCCGTCCTGCCGTGGAGCCCGCTTGCCGGCGGCAAGCTGACTCGTCCCTGGGGCACCGAGACCAAGCGCGCCACCACCGACCGCTACAACAAGAGCATGTATGAGAAGACCGGCGATCGGGACGTCGTCGAGGCCGTCGAAGCCGTCGCCAAGGCGCGCAAGACGTCCATGGCGCAGGTCGCGATGGCCTGGGTGCTGCAGAAGCCGGTCGTGACCTCGCCGATCATCGGCGTCAGCAAGATGAGCCATCTCGAAGATGCGATCGCCGCGGTCGACTTCGAACTCACCGGTGATGACGTCAAGGCGCTTGAAGCCCCCTACAAATCGCTGCACGTCGCCGGTTTCTGACGACAGCGCCGCGCGGCTTTTCAGACGCGCAAGCGACACTGTAGCATTTTGAATTGCGGCATAAGAAGAGATCATGACGAAAGAAACAACCGTCGCCGGCATCCCGCAGATGGGGTACGGCACATGGAACCGCTCGGCCGATGAAGCCCATCAGGGCGTCATCTGGGCGCTCGAAGCCGGATGCCGCCACATCGACACCGCCCAGGGCTACGGCAACGAGCAGGATGTCGCCCGCGGCATCAAGGACGCCGGCGTGGCGCGCAACGAAATCTTCATCACCACGAAGGTGAAGCCCGACAATTACGGCCCCGGAGCCGTCATGCCTTCGGTCAGGGAAAGCCTGGAGAAGCTCCGCGTCGACCAGGTCGATCTGTTGCTCCTGCACTGGCCCTCGCCGCATAATAAATATCCGCTTGCCGATTATCTCGGCCAGTTCGCCGAGGTTTTCGATGCGGGCCTTGCCAGGAAGATCGGCGTTTCGAACTTTACCAAAGCGCTGATCGACGAAAGCATCCGCCTGCTCGGCAGCCGCACGATCACCACCAACCAGGTGGAGTGCCATGTCTATATGCAGAACCGGCCGATCATCGATTATTGCCAAAAGCTCGGTATCGCGGTCACGGCCTATTCACCGCTCGCGCGCGGCGCCGTCGTCGGCGACGCGGTTCTCGAAGAGATCGGCAAAGCCCGCGGCGCCACCAGCGACCAGATCGCGCTCGCCTTCCTGATCGCCAAGGGGCATGTCGTCATCCCGTCTTCCAGCAAGAGGGGCCGCATCATGCAGAATTTCGAAGCCCGCAAGATCACGCTGACGCCGGCCGAGATCAAACGGATCGAAGGCCTCGAGAAGGGCATGCGACTGGTAAACGGCGATTGGTGCCCCGTTTGGGACGCGTGAAGGTAGTTCGCTGCTCTTTCTTTCACCGCCGTCGACATCGAAATGACAGCCGCCGTTAATGCCGCGGTTGTGTTCAAAAAGGAGATAAACATGGATTATCGCAAGCTCGGTCCTAGCGGGACCGTCGTCACCGCCTATTGCCTCGGCACCATGACCTTCGGCGCGGAGGCCGATGAGGCCGCCTCGCACAAGCTGCTCGACGATTATTTCGCTTGGGGCGGCAATTTCATCGATACCGCCGATGTCTATAGCGCCGGCAAGTCGGAAGAGATCATCGGGCGTTGGCTGAAGGCGCGCCCGACCGAGGCCCGCCAGGCGATCGTCGCTACCAAGGGGCGTTTTCCGATGGGCAACGGCCCCAACGATATCGGCCTGTCGCGCCGGCATCTTAGCCAGGCGCTCGACGATTCGCTCCGCCGCCTCGGCCTCGAGCAGATCGACCTCTACCAGATGCATGCCTGGGACGCGCTGACGCCGATCGAGGAAACGCTGCGCTTCCTCGACGATGCGGTTTCCTCCGGCAAGATCGGCTATTACGGCTTCTCCAATTATGTCGGCTGGCATATCGCCAAGGCCTCGGAGATCGCCAAGGCGCGGGGTTACACGCGTCCGGTGACGCTGCAGCCGCAATATAACCTGCTGGTGCGCGACATCGAGCTTGAGATTGTCGCGGCCTGCCAGGATGCCGGCATGGGCCTGTTGCCGTGGTCGCCGCTCGGCGGCGGCTGGCTGACCGGCAAGTACAAGCGCGACGAGATGCCGACCGGCGCCACCCGCCTCGGTGAAAACCCCAATCGCGGCGGCGAATCCTATGCGCCGCGTAATGCGCTGGAGCGAACCTGGGCGATCATCGCTGTCGTCGAGGAGATCGCCAAGGCGCACGGCGTCAGCATGGCGCAGGTGGCGCTCGGCTGGACGGCGGCGCAGCCGGCGATCACATCCGTCATCCTCGGCGCCCGCACGCCGGAACAGCTCGCCGACAACCTCGGCGCCATGAAACTCAAGCTCTCCGACGACGACATGGCGCGGCTGAACGAGGTGAGTGCGCCCCAGCCTTTCGACTATCCTTACGGCACGGGCGGTATCAACCAGCGCCACCGCAAGATCGAGGGCGGCCGCTAGTTCGTGGAATGGGACGGTGGCCGAGCCGCCGTCCGGTTCGCCGCTGAGTGGGACATGCAACGATTGACGTCGCGCTGAGGCTTGACCTGTCATGCCCTACAAGCGAGACATGACCGGTAGGGGCACTCGCCGATCAGCCTCCATTATTCCGATTGTGGCGGTGCTCTTTTACTTGATGCGCTCTTAGCTCGCCCTGCGGAGAACCCTATTGCCGCGCTCATCGGGTACGGTGGCCACTCAGGTGGCTGGCATCGCTGTAGCGGCAAGCAGGCCAGCGCCCTCAAAATTAGACCGATATAGATTATGTCGTTCCAAACGATCATGAAATCGCTCGGAAACTTTTGGGCCCAAATCAGCAGTCACTTAGCGCGGCGCTCTCATCGCGTACGGCAAATGACCGATGCCGGACCCGCGACGCCGGTGTTTCCAGTCCGAGTTTGATTAGGTGAAGTCTAAGGGCGATTACTGCGCGCAATTACACCGAACCGGCACCAGATCAGTCGTGACCGTTTCCGTCGAGTGCAGAGCGCCAACTTGTCGTGAAATTCAAAACGGACAGCATCTGGAAGCTGTCGCACCAGTTAATGCGCAAATCATTGCAAACATCGGATATACGCCGGTTTGCCCGCTGGGTCTTCGGCTTGGAAGCTTCGACTGTGACGATCGTGCGCTCCGCCCGGTTGGCCATCGCATAGGCGATCAGGAAGGGATCTCGACCGATCTCGATAAACTCTGTGTCGTTCAGATCGGCAGCATAGGCCGCGATTACAGTTTGAACCAGCCCTGGGTCAGCATCCTCGTCTAGCCGAAGGCTGGCAGCATTGTCGGCCTCCTTCAGCCATTGGCCGATCGGAGACTTCTCGGTAATCTCTTCAAGGATTTCGACAGGAATTTTCAGGCGATTGGTGTTACCCATATGGACAAGCCATTCCCAGAATTCAGGCACCCGATTGATCGGATAATAGAGATTGTGCGCCGTGATCAGGACGTTTGCGTCGAGAAGACGCACCATATGTCCTCAGGCCGCACTGTTGGTCAGAGGATAGACATTGCTCGGCTTAACCCCGAGAATAGTGGCTGCCTTTGATGGCGACAGCGCGCCATCCGCAAGCATCCGTTTGGCCAACTCGACAAGTCGGTTTCCAAGCTTGTGGCGACGCACAATATAGTAACTGGGGCCACCTTCGCTCTCACGCGCTCGATCGCGCTGTGCGGCCTTGCTTCTCAGCCACCGCTGTCGGAAGAGTGCCGTTACCGAAGACCACATACGTTGATCAATGATGCCTTCTCGGTAAAGCTTGTAGGCAACCATGGAATGGCTCACCTGCCGCGATTCCGCGATCGCAGAGATGCGGGCAGCGATACGCTCCTGCGCAGCGCCGGCAAGGTTGTCTTCCGCGGCTATTTCGGCTGTGGGCAGCAGAATGCTCCCCGCCACATCATTGCAGAGTGTTTCGACAGCATTGCTTGGTCCACCGCCGCTCACGCCGGTCTGCCCGAGCCAAATATGTGCGAGCTCGTGCAGGAGCGTGAATGACCAAGCTTGCTCGCTGTCCTGGTCGTTGATCACGACAAAAGGTGCGACCGGATCGGCAAGGGCGAAACCCCTGAATAGCTCGACATTCAATGCGCTGTGATGGCTGCTAAGGTTCCCGATCAGCAGGACGAAAATGCCGGCAGCTTCGACGCGATCGCGAAGATAGGCGAAACCCCTCGGAGTTCCCCTGCCGCTTCCATGGCAGAAAATCTGCAGGTCGAAGTCGAGCGAGCGCCGGATTGCGGCGGCAATTGCCTCAGGATCCCTCTGCCCTTGAAGAGACCCGACGAAGCCCAGTCGATCAGCCTCCTCTTCAGCCTCGAGGACAGCACGAACCATGTCCTGGCGCGCGCGCACTTCCCGAAGGAGCGTGTCGACCAACGCAGCGTCGCGTTGCGCAAAGTCGGCAGGAGGGGTCCGAAAATCCTCCCCTCGCGCAGCAACAGCGGGCGGGTTGGCCAGGTAGAATGTCAATATAGGCCGACGATAGAGGGCTGCCATTTTAAGGAGAAGAGGTCGAGAAGGCTCAACCTCTCCGGCTTCCAGCATGGTCAACCGATCGCTACCCGCAACTCCGCGAGCAGCGTTAAGGCCGATTTTCTCAGCGGCTTCTTCCACGTTTAGACCCGCCGTCTCGCGAGCCCAACGCAGGATCTCTGGGTTGACCTTGGGCACTTCTTACCTCAGTTCGGACAAGCCGATACTCGGTTTGATTTGAGCATGCAATCGTTACCGAAATATGGGTATGTATGAAAAGGGAGGTCGTCAAACGGTCGTTTTTCTACGGGCAACGATTGCTCTTGACATTTCCAAGACGACCGGTCATTTTCATTTCATGCCAAGAGCCAGTGTAAAAGAACAGATCGGCGTTGCCGGCCTCCGGACCCTTCATCAGAAGGGATACAACGCTTGCAGCATCCAGGACATTACCGAAGCGGCCAGAGTCCCGAAAGGTTCCTTCTACAACCACTTTGAAAGCAAGGAAGATTTCGCAATAGATGCCTTGAACCGCTATTGGGAAAAAGTCGAGGACTCGCTTCGACTTCTCGCCGAGGCAGGCGCCCCACCTTTGACACGGCTCAATCGCTATTTCCGGCATCTCAATGATACTGCGCGCGAGAATCAGTACCAGACGGGTTGTTTCGTCGGGAACATGAGCGCTGAAATGTCCGATCAGAGTCTGCCGATCCGCGATAAGCTCGCTGGCCTGCTGAAGGTTTGGAGCGGAGCAATCGAGACCTGTGTCCGCGAAGCGCAATCCGATGGCTCGGTAAGGTTGGATATCGATGCACGGTCGCTCGCTGCGTTTCTTCTCAACAGCTGGGAAGGGGCGATGATGCGGGCAAAGGTGGATAAAAGCCATGCGCCGCTGGAGGACTTCGAAAAGGTCGCTTTCACCTCCCTGGCTTCTTCAGCCACAGCGACATCATAGAAAATTTCAGCCGGTACAAGATGACTGGTCATTTTACTTCAGCTGAAAGCCAGCCACCCGACGCGATACCCCGCACGCGGCGCAAAATCCTAACTGCCAACGTTCGTAGCAAAGGAACATCGAACATGCGTGCAATGAGAGCAGATGACTTTCGAGGTTATGACGACTTGAGGCTCGCCGAAATCCCAAAGCCCAGTCCCTCCGGAGGACGGGTTTTGGTTCGCGTGACAGCGGCCGGCATTACACCGCTCGACCATACCGTGCTGAGCGGACAATTTCCGCCGGCGAAGGCGCCGCTGGTCCTCGGAAACGAGGGGGCCGGCATTGTCGAAGGCGGCGACGGCGATTTTCCCGACGGGACGAGAGTCGTCTTCTGCGGGTCTTTTGGTGTCTTCGAGGATGGCAGTTATGCCGAATACGTCTCGGCGTCGAAGGAACTGCTATATCGCATCCCCGACACTATCGACGATATTGCCGCGGCCGGAATTCCGGTTGCCTACCTGACCGCCTATATCGCGCTCATGAATGCAGGGTTTAAGCCCGGCAAGAGCGTCCTTGCTCCAGCAATCGGCGGGTCGATCGGCAATGCCGTGACCCAGCTGGCGCGCACGCTTGGCGCCCGCTACAGCATCTCCTCTACAGCAAGCCACGCAAAGGCCAAAGAAGCAGAAGCGTTAGGTTTCACGGATGTCATCGACATGTCTGCCGAAAATCTGGCCGACGGCGTCAATCGCATCACGGATGGCTATGGTGCCGATATCGTCATCGATGGCATCGGCGGCAACATCCTGAGCGAAGCGCTCAAGGTCCTGGCACGGGGTGGGTCGCTGACAACCCTTGGTTATTCCGCGGGACGAGAATCAACGATCAACGTAACCGACCTCATTTGGAAAACGGCAAGCATCAAGGGCTTCACACTCTCCGCCGAAAGCGTGTCAGTCCGCCAGGAAGCCTGGTCGGCGATTTCGGGTTTGCTTGCATCGGGCAAGATCACGCCAATCGTCGCGCGGACGTTTCCCTTGGAAAACGCGGCTGAAGCGATGCGTTATCTGATCGAGGAACGTCCCTTCGGGCGGATTATCCTAACGATTTGAACACGAGGACCGACGTCACGTCTTATGGTTATCGACTTGAGGCCGCTCCGTCCCGGCAGCGGCCCCAAAGAAACCACCGAAACCGGCTCCGCGTCGCATGCCATGGTACCTAGGACCAATGCGGCAGCGATTATCTGGAACGATCGGCAAAGTGCCAAGGTGGCCAGATGTCTCAGCAGATGAACGGCTTGCAATGGAACGTCCTGTTATTCCGTCTAATTTAAAGTCTAAAGACGACCAATTTAAATTTTCATGTCCAACATCACTGAAGGGCGATGCGTCTACTCGCACTCGGAGGAGGCGGCGAAGAAGGGCCCGGACGGAGCCACGCATCTCAGCTCACAGGCTGTCGCGCATCAATGTGACCGGGCGGCAAATTTGACGGACCGATCCCGAAGAACTCGCGCGCGGTCAAGCAGGCGCCATCCCCTGGAACGCAGGCGCGGCAGACGTCAGGCCGAAGATCGTACACTTGACAGGATGTCTCTGAACCGACGCGACCGACGAGTGCGGAGCAACGCGCACCGTCGCAGCGCATTCCCTGCTCGTTCGCGGCTACAAAGTGCGCCGGCAGCAAATCGAGAGCAGCTTCTGTTTCGGTGGAAAATCTGGGCCACGTCGGCGAAAAGGAGCAGCAGGCTCCGCAGCTTCGGCAATCAAAATCGATCAGTGATGTCATGAGCCGCTCCTACCACAAAATCTGCTGACCGATCGAGAGACCGCGAAGATCATTTATGCCGAGCTTCGTCCTGTTCTTCGAAGTCGGGCACCGTCGCATTGATCGTCGCCAACGCACGTTGGGATGAGGGCGGCCGGCCCTACTGGGAACGCGACATCGCACTGGGTACCATTCCGCTACGGATTCGAAATTCGCCGAGGATTCCAGAAGGAGGCCTTAGCGCTTCACGGTCATGATCGGCGCTGGCCATGACCTCTGCCCTGGCGTCGGATTACATTTGAAAATCAATAGGAAGAGCTTTGCCTACGAGGGGTCAACCTTCGGCTCCGAATTGGTGCTGGGCCGAATACGAAAAGCCCCAGAAGGCGATGCGCATCATCGTCGTCAATCTAGGGAGACATTATGTTGCCTGCTTAGTCGTTTTGCTTGATCAACCCTCCGGCGGAGGTCACAACGCGTCCTGCGGCGACGGGACGCCGACGCGAATGGCCTGCGAAAAATTCGGAGAAACACCGTCATCGCGCGCCCTTGCAGCGATGTGTGCGGCCGACCGCAGTTGCGACAAGGGAACCGAGGTATCCAGCGCGCCCCGGTCATAGGCGTATTCCGGCAGGTATCCATTGACGACGAGGCGCCAGTCCGTCGGCACGGCGTCGCCTGCAACGCGCATCATCTTGACGATCGTCGTCGTGCAGTTGGTCGTCAGCGAATTGTAGAAGGCGGGCGTCGCCGCGAGCGCGTTTGCGTCGGAGACGTACTCGCGCAGAAGAAGCCTCGCAGCCGCCGGCGACGCCCTCAGACGGTAGATCTGGACGTCCTCACCGCGAAAATTGGAGCGGAGACCGATCACATCTCTCTCGTCTGCGGCGAGGATGACCAGAGGACTGTTTTTGAAAAGGTCCGCCAGCGGTGAGAACGAACCTCCGGAAAGGCGACGCACCTCGATAGACCACGCCAGATAGCGGCCGTCGTCGAAGCCGAAGCTCATCATGACATGCGCGATGGTCGGACCTGACCAGTACGACATGAACATGTCGACGCTCTTCAGCTTGTTCAGGTCGTAACTGCGCGTCGTCCATCGTTCCGTGAAGTCGGTGGCGCTGCGCCACTCGAAATCGCGGACATTTGTCAGCGTCAACAGATCACCGTCGAATTCGCCGGTGACCTGACGAGCGACGTCCGGAGCCCACGCGCCATTTGCCGGCGGCTCGATCGTGCTCCACCAGACGAGGACAAGGACGAACGCGGCCGCAAACCCGAGGACCGCACGAAAGCGCCTCCTGCCAAAGAGCGCCACGATGACCCATGCGCCAAAAAGCCCGAACAAGATGGCGCTGGCTTGCCTGCCGACCTCGGGCAACGGCAAGCGGTACCAAAGCGCGAGCGACGACCAGGCCGATACGAAGGCAACAAGCAGCACAAGCACTGCAATGACGATCGCACGGACCGGTCGAACCATTTTGATTTTCCAAACGAGTTTGAAGCGTCCGTCCTGATCGTTGGACCCTATCGGTTTCCGGGCTCGAAGCCCAGAACCGATCCGAAGCGACGGGGGCTACGGATCCTCCATTTTTGATATGGCTTGCATTCCGCTGGCGCGACCGACGGTGCCAACAGGCATGACAAGACCAGGCATAATCCTCTGCGAAATCTCCCCTCTCCCTCCAGAGCGTCAGGGGACGAAGGGGAAGTCCTCCAACACGACGATTTCTCGCAGCTGAGTTTTCAGTCGCGGATGTCTGCATCAGAGACGAGCCCATATCGGCGGAGTTGGCGGCTCGACATAGGACCCGACACGCATCACAAAACTGGAGAGCCACGCTTGACAATAGCGATTAGAGAACTCGATGGGATACGATCTCGATTTTTTAATGTGTTTCACCGTAGAGATTGTCCACAGTGCCCCTGATTGAGGAAACCTGCCGTGAAATTGTTCGACTGGCTGATAGGATATAAACCGGCGCCGAAGGGCGCGGACCGCCAATCGACGGCAACGCTTCGCAATGATCTTCTCGCTATCAATAGAAAGACTGCGCCGTTCGTCGTTCGTGACGGCAAGCCGGAAGGCGTCGATCTTGTCGCTGAATGGAAGATCGTTGATGCCCGCTGGTACGAACTATTCGCCAAAGCCGGCCTGCAAAAGGTGTTCAAGGTGCTGATGAAATTCGATCCTTCCAATTGCGAAGTCCGCGTCGTCGATCAGGAATGGTCCGTCGAATGGCGCGCCGGCGTGCCCACGCTTGCGTTGAGCGCTAATGCGTTCCGCGGTCGGAAGTGGGAAAAAAGCTTCGAGATGGCCTTTGCCTTCAAGGAAGACCTGTCCTACGGCAAGGTTTACGAATATCGCTTCAATACCGCTGAAATAAAGACGCCCCTCATTGAGGCCGCTCATCGGGCTGGCTGGGGCTGGAGAGGCGTGGCGTTCGGGAAGTTGTGAGCCAGCGTCCAAACCGCGCCATCCCGGTCGTCCTCGATTCCGGCGAGGTCAGCTAGAATGGCCTCGTCTCGAGGCGAGGCGATAAGATGGCAAGAACCTATCTGTATGAAGCCGCCGACGCTGTGACGACGCGCAAGACCGGCGGGTCAGGTCTGCGCCCCTGGGCCTGCGCGATTGCCGAACGAACGGGGCCCTATTGAGCGGTATTCTGGCGGCTCGGAAACATCATCCGCTAGCACTGAGGTAACGATGACGATCGCATCTGAAACAGGCATGCGCTGCGCTGTATCCAGTGCTACCCGGAAGCAGTGGTCGCCCTTGTTCATCTGAGGTTCATTCAGCAGGTGTAAGCGTTTGTGGTGTACGGCGAATGAACCAAGGGGAGTGTCATGGGGCTTTTCGATGGTTTGGGCAGTGTCGTCAGCGACGTCTTGAATGGCAGGCCAGTCAATCTTCTGGCTGTCGCCGAAGATGTTTTCCAGAATGCCGGCGGGCTCGATGGCGTTCTCACGCAACTCAATCAAAGCGGGCTTGGCCATCAGGTAGCCTCCTGGATAGGCACGGGAGACAATATCCCGATCACCGCGGACCAAATTCGCGCAGCGCTCTCGTCAGAGCAGCTACAGGCCCTTGCCTCCAATCTCGGCATCGATATCAGCAAGGTACCCGAGCTTCTCGCGGAGCACCTTCCGACGGCCGTAGATCAGGCAAGCCCGAATGGAATCCTACCGTTGTCAGCGTCTTAGCGCCGAGGCGGAAGCGTAGACTGAAACGTCAACATCATCGACGGAGGCCAATCATATGTCACACAAACTGCTTCTCTCCGCTGCCGGCTCGCTGGTCGCTGCTTTTATCATGTCGTCGCCGGCGCATGCCTTGACGATGAAGGAGTGCAGCACAAAGTATCAGGCCGCCAAGGCCGACGGTTCCGCCAAGGACGTGAAGTGGAACGATTTCCGCGCAAAGTTCTGTGGCGCCGACGCTGCTGCTGCCGACAAGGCTGACGAGGCGGATGTTACCGCCACGAGCGAGAAGGAACCGGCAAAGCCGACGACCGCGGCGCCGAAGAGCGTCAAGTTCCCGAAGGCGATCGACAAGAAGTATTCGAGCGAAACGCCTGGCAAGGCCCGCCTGCACACTTGCGTCGACTCCTACCATGCGGCCAAAGATGCCGGCACGCTCGGCGATCTCAAGTGGATCCAGAAGGGCGGCGGCTATTGGAGCCTGTGCAATACCAGCATCAAGGCCGCCGGTTGATCGAAGCTTTAATCGGTCTGCAGATACAGGAAAGACCGCCACGAGCGGTCTTTCCGCTGCCGCGGCAACAACGCACTGATCCTATTTGCACGATGATCTGCGATCCGGGCGAGATGGTCGGGGAGCAAACCGGTGGATCAAAACGGTTCATTTTCGCTGAAGGCTCTGATGGAAGCACGCGGGACCAGACTTCCTGGTCAGTTTGAGACCGGGCGCAAAACTAGGTTTGGCCCGTATTTCAACATCGCAATGGCCCCGCACCTTTCGCCTTGAGTTCGAAACAGCGGCCTCCCCCTCCCATTTTAGACTTTGGCGTCTTCACCCTCACTGCGTCGAGATGCCGACAAAGTTGTCGCGGCGGAACGAGCTTATCATGGCAATTTCGTCGGAGTCCTTGAAGAGCAGCAAGGAATCAGTACCGTCGATCCTTGCTCCACCGTTCTGCGATGGCAGCAGCCGAAAGGCTCAAGCCACAAAACGCCGCTAACGCGCAAACCCTGCCTAGACAACTGAACGTCGGCATCCACGGTCGATGAGGGCAGGAATATTCGGAGGATATATGGTGGAGGTTGGGCCCACCCCCACCTTGCTCCTTGTTGCTACGGCTGCACCGACCTCTGAAAGACCCGTGCGAGCCGCTCGGCAAATCGGCGTGGATTTGTAGGCCGATCGCCATCTAAAATGCGTGCTTGGTCCAGCAACAAGAACGCGGCGTCCTCCTGATACAGGGCATCACCCTCCACGCTCGCAATCGCCTTGATCAAAGGGTGCACCAAATTGATCTCCAGGATCGGCTTGGCTGCATCTTCAAGGCGACCGGCGTTTCGCAGGATTTTTTCCATCTGCCTGTCATAGCCATCTTCCGGTGCAACGAGGCAGACCGCGCTTTCCGTCAGACGATCGGATGCCCTGACATCGGCAATATGGTCAGCAAGCGTCTGCTTGGTGAACGCAAGGAATTTCGCCATGGTGGCGGTCTCTGGTTCCTGCGTTGCCTGACGATCGAGCTTTGCAAATTGTGCGAGATCCGCGGCACCCTGAGTGATGGACTTAAACGCTTTGCCCTCGAATTCCGGTGCATTCATCGCCCAGAAGCTGTCGACAGAGTCTGTCAAGAACAGCACTTCGATCCCACGCGCCAGGAAACCTTCCAGTTGAGGTGATGGCTTGAGCTGGTCCAAGCTGCTGCCCGCAAGATAGTAGATGGCGTTCTGGCCTTCCTTGATATCTTTGACGTACTCAGCCAGCGAACGGTAGCCCTCGCCCGATGTGGACGTCCGAAACCGGGCAAGCGCCATAAGCTGAGCACGACGCTCGAAGTCCTCGTAGATGCCCTCCTTAAGGACGGCTCCGAAGTTTTCCCAAAATTTGAGGAAGGCCTCGGCGTCACTTTCGCTCAATTTCTCGATCGCGGTGATGATCCTGCTGGTGACGCCTCTGCGGATCGCCATCAGGATCGGACTTTCCTGAATCATCTCACGAGAGACGTTGAGGGGTAAATCGGCGGTGTCGATCAACCCGCGGACGAAGCGAAGGTACCTCGGTAGGAGTTCCGCATCGTCGGTGATGAAGACCCGCTTTGCGTAAAGCTTCATCCTGCCTTTGCCTTCGGGATCAAGCATGTCGAAAGGCTGCGTTCCGGGTATGAACGCCAGAGCCGTATATTCATGCCGGCCTTCAGCACGAAAATGGACGGTCAGCGCCGGTTCGTCGTACTGCCCGGAGACCCCACGATAGAAGTCCGTATACTCTTCTTTGGTGACTTCGCTCTTCGATTTGGTCCACAGCGCGCTGCCGTCCGTTATCTGAACTGGCTCACTGCCGGGCTTCTCGACAACGCGGATCGCGACCGGCACGTGGCCGGATTGTTCCTTGACGATACGCTCGACCGTCCAACGGGAAGTGTATTGCTTCGCATCCTCCATCAGATGCAGGACAACCCGTGTACCGCAGGATGGAACTTCGGCGAGGTTTGCAGGGCTGACACTGTAACTTCCCTTGCCGTCGGAGGCCCACATCCACGCTTCCTGCGATCCGGCACGATGGGAGATCACATCGACGCGCTCCGCAACCATGAAACAGGAGTAGAAACCGACGCCGAACTGCCCGATCAGTTGAGCGCCTTCAGCGGCTTTGCTTGCTTCAATTCGCTCCATGAACGCCCGTGTCCCCGACCTCGCGATCGTCCCGAGCGCCTCTATCATCTCGTCGCGGCTCATGCCGATGCCATTGTCCTCGACAACAAGCTGACGGTTCTCTTCGTCCAGCGTCAGCGTGATCCGGCTTTCGGCATCGGCTCCCAGGAGCGACGGTTTCTCGATTGCTTCATAGCGCAGCTTCTCGCAGGCATCGGCCGCATTCGAAATCAGTTCGCGCAGAAAAACGTTCCTGTCCGAGTAGACGGAGTGGACCATCATATGCAGAAGGCGGGCAACGTCAGCCTCAAAAACGTGGCTTTCAGCGGTCTGTTCTGCAGTCGTTGTCATGTGCTTGTGTTCTCCAAGAAAGCGAAATTTGCGCCGAACAAATGGCGAAACAGGTTTGAAAATTCAAGGTGGGAAAAAGATCTGATCATGATGGAAACACGAGCAAGCATTCCTCTTCAACGTCTCTTTGTGTTTTAAGGCCATCAAGATGTTTGAGATTCAGCCGGGCAAGGAGCGATGTGCGGGCGCCGTTCAAAATCAAGCGCGAAGGCTGCATCGTTGGAAGGATCCATTAGTTGCGTTGGGCGCCCCGCCGCCAGATCGGGCAGCGATGGTTTCGTCGCCGCGTTGGGCGATGCTTTACAGTGAGCCGACGAGAGACCCTCGGGTTGCTACTCTGGAACCAGCCAGCGTCGACGAGTTCCTCGACGATCAAGTCGCGGACGGCCTTTTCTCCTTAGCACACAAAACTGATATCATGGCTCATCTCTGCGTCCGATTACGCGATCGCGCACCAGGGGCTGTCGCCCGGTCGGAAACTGTGGAAATCCGGACAATTCGACATACGATGCCGCAGTGCCTCAATGACAGCAGCGCAATCCGCTGTCAGGGATTGCGCATGAACAATGATGCGGAGAAGCACAATGACCACCACGAATGAAATCGCCGACAAGATTGCAGGCGAACACAGCCTGACGAAGGCACAGGGCAAGGCGATCGTCGAGGCCGTGATTGCCTCGATCACTCAAGCTGCGATGGACGGTAACGAAACCTCGCTGCCAGGATTTGGGAAGTTTAAAGTGAAAGCAACCCCGGAGCGCGAGGCGCGCAATCCGGCAACTGGCGCGACCATCAAGGTCGCAGCGGCCAAGAAGCTGGCGTTTACGCCGGCCAAGGCTTTGAAAGACGCGTTGAATAAGTGAAGCGAAGCATCGAGCCTGGCCCGCCGGTCGATCCGGTACGCCAGGCTCGATGCGACCTTCCTGTCGGCCATGAAAATCTCGCGTGCGGCCAGCCGCAGTTTGAGTTTCGCAGTTCGGCCTTGAGTTCATCGAATATCTCGACTGCCTTCTGCTGATTATTTACGCGCTCCTTTCGGCCAAGACGCTTGCTACGCGCCGGCCTGCCGCCGGAGGTACCGGCCCCAATGACCGAAAAGAAGCGCAAGGACAGATCGCTCTTCTGCGTAACCGGTATCTGGCGCGAAACGCCGTGGTCGGACAAGCCTTCACCATGTTGACGATGGAACCGAGGCCGGACATCGCGCAATATCACGACCGGCAGGTCGTCATCCTGGGCGCGATGTGCGTAGGGCTGATTGGCTCGATCCCACAATCTCTGAAAAGTCGCTGATCAAGCCCCCTTCGCAGAGGCGGTGGTGCCGATCCTGCAAGAACGCGGTCTGTTCCGCACCGAACACGGCCGGAAGCGAGCGCGTAGTAGGCAATGACGCGGTTGGCCTCCTCACACACGACGAAGGTACGCGATGCGCCGCTCACCTGGTTGGCGCGGGCGCTGAACCGTTATCATTGGCCCGAGGAGACGCTTTCTTTGATATGGGTCAATGCAATTTCCTGACTGCGCGCTATCTGTTGCAGAGGGATCAGGAGGACGCCCGTTATGGGTAAAGGACGGAAGCGAATATACGAAGCGGCCCTAGAGGGAGCAACAGCGGGCCTGTCTGAGAAAGAACTCTACGACTTTACCGTTAAGCGCTTCCAGAAGGTTACAAGTAAAAAGACCGTACGCGTATCCGTGCTTGTACTCTCGGACGCTGCTGTGACGGATAGCAGCATTCTGAGGACTATCTCCACCTTTGCTGTAGAACACCGTCTCAAGCAGTTGGGCATTGCAAACGGGTGCAAGAAAAACGGCATGAAGCGTAGGTCTTCATCTCACGCTTCTGACATCGAGTTTGGGGGCGATGACCGCACCGCCGGGATGTCCGACGCCAAGCAGCGAATGCGATCACGGCGAGGACGTCAAAGACGTTCTACCTCGATAGCACCCCTCCCCGCTCCTACATGAATTACTTCTATAAGTAGGGCAGTGAAAACTATTGGAGACGAAAGATGTCACGCGCGCACAAGCTTACCAGCACGGAACAAATACTCTCCGAGGAGGCGTCAAAGCGGCTCGGCTTCAAGGTCACCGTCTATGAGGAGGACCGCTGGATCTGCGATCCGGCCGACGAGAACAAGGTGATGGGTTTTGGCGGGACTGCCGCTGAGGCCATAGAGAAATGTTACCACGAGAACGTCCGGCCATCGTAGGGTAACATGGGCCCGCTCCTAGGGAGGGGTTGTTTCGGCTTCGCCCGTCCCCGGCGCCCCTCTGAGGTCCTCATCGGGCATCCGGTTTGATAGATCGAATCTAGTTGGGTAGGCGTCAGTCGCGTGTGCGCGGTGTTTCCATTGCTGAATGACTTCGCGCGCATACCGGTCTGCGGGCTCATCGCGCATTACCACGATTCATCCTCTGCCTCGAGCGGACCGGATTAGCTTCCTGCCGTGACGCGTGCCATCCTGCGGAAAAGCCTCACCATACGAGGCTTCATACAGCGCGAATTTGCCGAACAGCGTCCTGACTTCTATCATCAGACCGGAGCGTGGATCTCTGAAGGGCGGCTCAAGTACAAGGAAGATATCATTGACGGACTTGAAAACGCTCCGGAGGTTTTCCTTGGCCTCCTGGAAGGGAAGAATTTCGGAAAGCTGATCGTGCGCGTCGCGCCCTGAATATAGCCTTGGCGTTATCTATTCCCGGTGCGGTTCTTTCCCGACGTTGTGCGGGATGCATCCTGCGGACCTTTTGAACGCGCAAGCAACAAAGAGTTGACCACCCCGCGTTTACCAGAAGGGCTCGGTGCGCTGGCACACTGTCGGTCCGCAGCATCGCGTCACAGAAGTCATGATAGAAATTCGCCTCGTGAGAGTCGAACCGACATACCCCACGCCGTTTCGGACTTGACTTCAATCCATCGGCTGACAGCTTCAGAGAGGCCGCTGCTGGCAGCGATCACGCTGAAGTTCACATTAAAATACCGCGCGACACAATCGTGCTTGCATGCCGGACGCTCGAGACCTAATTTGGCTAAATGCTTGACCATTCGTCTCGACCGTTGTCACCGTCAAATATCCCAATGGATGCGCTAAGCGAAGTGCTGCAAGACTTTCGCTTGAGTGGCGTCAACTATGGGCGCTGCGAACTCAGACATCCATGGAGCATTGCCTTTCCCGCACAACAGCTACTTCGTTTTCACTTCGTGAGCCAGGGTCCGTGCTGGATCCATACCGAAGCTCAAGGGTGGCAGGAGTTGAACGATGGAGATCTCGTGTTGCTGCCCCAAGGTATCGCGCATAGATTAGCCAGCGCGCCAGATGTTGAGGGCGACTCGCTCCAAAGCTGTCAGATAACAAGGTTGGGCAGCAACGTCTGCGAAGTGGTGCGGGAAGGAACGGGTGCGACCAGCACCCTCTTCTGCGGCTCCATGGCTTTAAGCGCGTATGCGATTAGTCCATTGATCGCCTTGATGCCGCCAATCATCAAGGGCTGCGATGTAGCCGGCAATGACCCGATCGTCCGTCCCCTGCTGGCGGCGATGTCGGCGGAGGCTTCACAGCCCCAGATGGGCAGCGCGACGGTCCTATCTCGTATGGCAGACTTGCTCGCAGCGCGGCTTATCCGCTGCTGGGTGAATTGCAGCGGAGCCTCGACCACCGGCTGGCTCGCCGCCATCCGCGACCCCCATATAGGTCGTGTTTTGGCAGCCATGCACCGGGACCCCGGCCATAACTGGACCCTCGAAAGCCTCGCGGCCGTGGCAGGCCAGTCGCGCTCGATCTTTGCCGAGCGCTTCAGCGCTATCTTAGGAGAAGGCGCGGCACGTTATCTTGGCCGTCTGCGGATGCAGCTTGCCCGCGAGTTGCTGGGCCAAAGCGGCATGTCAGTTGCCGAAGTTGCTTCCCGTTTGGGCTATGAGTCGGAGGCATCCTTCGCTCGCGCGTTCAAGCGCATCACCAGCGTGTCACCGGGTATTGTGCGCCGCACAAGTTCTGGACGATTAGACATGAATTTCGGATTTTAAGACACATATCATCCTGAGAAGTTCGTCTATGAAATCTCTGAACGTGGAGATAGTTCTATGACGGACACGACATCGAAACTCGACAACGCCGCGATAGACTTTGACACCGGCAAGCCAGCCGCCTGGAGCGTTGCCACTTGGTTTGCCGTTCTTTCGATGGCCGCCACAAGCTTTGCGCTTGTATCGGCTGAGTTCCTGCCGGCGGGCCTGTTGACGCCAATGGCGCGCGATCTCGGGATTACCGAGGGAACTGCCGGACAGGTCGTCACGGCTACCGCTTCAGTCGGCGCCGTGACGGCCCTATTGAGCAATGTTTTCATCGGCAGACTGAACCGCAAGGGGGTGCTGGTCGGTCTTAGTGCGTTGGCGATCGGATCCAATATTCTTGCAGCCCTAGCGTCCGATTTTTGGCTATTGTTGGTGGGACGGGCTGGGCTCGGCATCGCGCTCAGCGGCTTCTGGGCGCTTTCAGTCGCGGTCGTAGCGAGATTGGTTGGCGCCAATGCGACAGGTCGGGGCATGGCTGTTGTCACCCTCGGCGTCTCGCTCGCCACCATAGCTGCGCCATCGATGGGCGCTTTGATCAGCGATTGGCTGGGATGGCGCATCGCCATGGCGATGACCGCCGGACTTGCCGCACTTGCCATGCTGCTGCAGGCGCTCAGCTTGCCAACGCTGCCGGCAAGCACAAGCAACAGCCTAGCCGACGTGTTCCGGCTGACAGCCCGGCGTGGCGTTCAACTGGGAATGCTTGCCATCCTTCTGCTAATGACAGGGCATTTTGCCGGCTCGGTTTACCTGCGTCCGTTCCTGGAACAAGTGACGCACCTTGAAACCGAATGGCTTGCCTTAGCGCTGCTCGGGTTTGGCATCGCCTCTGTGATCGGCAACGTCGCCGGTGGCCGAATGGCCGACGCAAGTATCCACCTGGCGCTTGGTGTCACTGCCGCGCTGATGGCCGTTGCGGCGCTCGCCTTGGTGCTTTCGGGTGCTCACATCGGCGTTGCGTTCACCTTCGTTTCACTTTGGGGCTTCGCGTTCGGCATGGCACCGGTAGTGCTGCCGACCAATCTGTCCCGCGGAGCCCCCGACGCTCTGGAGGCAGCGGGGAGCCTGATGGTCGTCTCCTTCCAGGTCGCCATCAGTATCGGCGCGGTTCTCGGCGGCTATGTCGTCGATCACTACGGCGCTGTCGGTCCCTTGACCGTTACCGCCGTCCTAGCCGCATCGACGATCGCCTTGGCGCTGCTGCAGCCTCGAAGCTGATCTTCACCTTCCGGGTTGAGCAAGTGCGACCACCGTTGACTGGCAAACGTCCTCGAGAGCTGAACACTTGTCTAATACGTCGCCTTGGCTGACGGATTTTCTGCTTCTATGTATGTGAAAATGGCGTCGCGATCCGATAACGCAAACGCAGACCAGGTAAGCTTCACGATTTGCGCGCACCCGCGCTAAGGCGGGCTGCCGCTCGACGTTCAGCGAAATGCGCCTCGACTTCATCATCTGAGACGTCCGGTCGAATATCGTTCAGCGCTTCAAGTACCTTGGTGCGAAACCAAGCGTCATGGGCCTCGCTGCCTGAAAGAAGCTCCAGCGGCAGCGCACCTTCGTTGGCCGTTCGGGTGAGTAAGATACGAACCGCATCAGATACGGTCAGCCCCATATTTCCAAGCACTGCGGAGGCACGATCCCGAACCTCGGCATCAATACGAGTTTGTACCAGTGCATTTGCAGCCATAGCGATCTCCACTTTTCAGCGAGATGATAATGCAAATGAATGACAAACGCCATAGTGCTTTTAGGACCGCCTTCGGCCGTTCTCGTTCCTCTAGTTGCTCTTGAATGTATCTGAAGCGACGAGCCCAATCTCAATCGTGTGGGATAATAGCCATATATGGAAGGCATTGGTGCACGGACCAAATTTCAACGTTTTGGATCTATGGGGCTGGTATCGAAAATAGCTTGATTGATCCCGCATGCCGCACAAACATAACGCTGCCCGCCGTCATCGCATCGGCAAGATGAAGTTCAATGGGCATGGTATTCGGATTGCGGTTGCGCCAGAGCGAGGGTTTCTTGAACTCTGTTTTGGAATTGATGGCATTGGATTTGGCTGTGCCCGATCACACCACGCTGAGCCGGCGGGCCAGAACCTGGAAGCCATCGAGCAAAAGCAATGACCGCCAATCCGTGGCGGACGGGCCGATTCACGTCTTGATTGACAGCACCGGGTTGAAGATTTATGGCGCGGGCCAATGGCTGGAAGAAAAGCACGGAGCGAAGTCTCGGCGTGGTTGGCGCAAGCTGCATCTGGCTGTTGACGCCGACGGTGGCGAGATCATGCCACATAGTTTGACAAATCAGGGAACCGGCGATGTCTCGCAGCTGGAGCCGTTGCTTGACCAGATAGACGAAGAGATCTGCCAATTCACTGCCGATGGAGCCTATGATGGCACTCCAACCTACCACGCAGTTCTGCGCCACAGCTCAGGCGCGAGGGTCGTTATTCCACCGCGTTCGAACGCGGTTGAACGGCCCAACGTCCAAACATGCTGCCAGAGAGACGGCCACATAGCCTCCATGCAGATAGACGGCCTGCTGAAATGGCAGACATCAACCGGCTATGGCAAACGGGCTTTGGTTGAAACCGCGATGGGTCGATACGAAGGCATCATTGGACCACGTTTGCGGGCTCTGTCGTGCCTTGCTCAGCAGACAGAGGCCGCGATCGGCGTCACCATCCTCAACCGAATGCTTGCCTGCGGACGCCCGAAATCTGTTCGTTTCCAAGCCTCGGCGGGAGCAATAAAATGAAATGTCTATCAAAGACTGAATCATGACCTGTTTCTGAACGCTGCACCAACGCCGTCGGGGATACCTACACAATTGCGGACATATCGGCTTGGGGATGGCTGGATCGGGCCTCGCGCGTCCTCAAAGTGGCCGAAGATCCGCTTGCGGCGTATCCCAACGTGAAGCGGCCATTGATGCGCGCCCCGCTGTCGTTCGCGCCCGGGAGGCCGGAAGGGATCATTCGTTTAAGCGCGTCAACGACGAGGAGACCAAGCGCGCACTCTTTCCATCGAACTATCCGGCGACGACATGACAACGGCAGACTGAACAGTGGAGATGAAGATGTCAGAGAAACAGGACTACGCGCCCCCGAAAATATGCGGCATTATGGAGCAAGTGCCGGCACTTGCTCCATAATGCCGCTTTAATATCCTAAAGCGTTGATCATCATCATCCTTGATGAGGATATCGCACGTGGGCCGACGCAAGCAGCCTACGCGCCGAAGACGGCAAACAGAAGGAAGATGAAGGAGGCGGTTACGAGCGATGCGGCGAGAGCGCCCGTGGGACCGATAAATGGCCACTCCAGCCACACCCTCCCCACTTCACGGGGAAGGTTTACACACGCAGACTTCATTCAGCGCTCGGCTACCTGAGCCCGTTTCAGTTCGAGGATTAACACATCCGGGAGACTGGCAAAACAGCGGCCTGATCAGTGTCCGCCCTCAAGGGCGCACTCCAAACGGCGTCCAATAGGCAGGCCGAAACGCACTCAGACTGTGTTCATTTCTCGAAGTTCTGTAATGAATTGCTGCGGCCTCAGCCAGATGCTGGGCGTCTTGTAGCCCATGTGGCGCGCGATCTCGCCAACCCAGTTGTTGCAATTGTCGACCGACGCTTGCCAGAAATGGGAGTTCGCTTGCTGCTCGCGGATAAAAGCGACAACGCCGCTGTATTCGTCGTCCGTGAGCATCACCCGCCAGCTTGCCGACCTGTACTGCTCTTCCAGATCGCCGTCGGTCTGCCCGGTCGTGGCCGGAACCGGTATGAAATGCCCCATGACATAGGGCGCGGCATCCGGCGAGGCAGGGGCAAGGCCAGCAACCTCGGGATCGATCATATTTCCGTTCGCGTCCACACGCCCGAAAACGACGTAAGTATGCCCATAGGTCAGTGCGTAGCGCGAGCGAAACTCGATGAAGTGGGTGTCGGCATTGGCCTGAGCCGTGCCGGTGGTTTTCTGGCCGCGGCTATTGGTCGTGAAATGTGGTTGGGGACTTTTATCTTCCGTCTGGCACGAAGATATCGCAAATACCGACAGGATAACGAGCGGCAGACGGGCTCTTCCAAGCGTCATTCCTAGGCTCCATACTGCGAGCCCTGGCAGTTGCCGGGCCTGAAAATGCTCATATGCCAGTCTTGCGTCGAAAGTCGAAAAACGAGCCAAGCATGTGTGGAGAAGGGCAGCATCGCCCTTCTCCACATTCTAAACACTGGTGGTTACTTGTAGACCGCCTCGGCTGGCGGCGGAGCTTTCCCCTTGCCCTTGCCGATCGTCCCGCAGGCGCTCAGGTTGGCGACTGCGAACATTGCAATGATCAAGACTAGAATTCTGCTCATCAAGAAGTCCCCTATCCTTAGATTCGCACACGTTGTGGTCGGCGACGAATCAGATAGTAGTGATTACTTATATAAGTAACTAGTGCAGAAAGGTCACAGACCAAACGGATCGTTGTCCCCCTTGGTAAGCGTGCATCAGATGACCAAGGCCCGCGTCCCCACGGGCGCGCGGCTATAAAAGATCCAGGATATTGGCGTTCGTCATTCGGATGCAGCCGTTCGAGACCGCGTGCCCGATGGACCAAGGCGCGTTCGTGCCATGCAACCGGAACATGGTATCTTGCCCACCCTGGTAGGATGTAGCCGCCCCAAGCCTTCTGGTCCAGAAGACCGATGCTCGAGCGGCCGGATGCCTGAGATTAATTGCCAGACAACCAGATCGATTCAAATGCCAGGCGGGCATCGTAAAGTTAACGCGCTCAGGCATTAAAGCGGGCGTGTCGCTTTCGTTCAGTTGGCGTCAAGGCGAGCGATATCGGACCATAATTGTATGGCGGTGGCTCGCAGTTCTCGATGGTGGGCGGATGGAATATCGTGGCGGGGAATGTGCACGAGGTTGGCGATTGGGTCGTGGATGGAAACGAAGCGTTGAAGGTGCCCCGCTGACTTGAACCGCTTCATGATCCTCTCACGCCGTCGGATCGGCTGATGGGAATTCTCGGCTCGATTGTTCAAGCTCTTGTGCGAGCGATGCTCGACGCTGGGCATGATATCGCGTTTTGCGGCGCCATAGGATCGGAGCTTGTCGGTGATCATCACACGTGGCAAATGGCCTTGACCCTTAAGAAGCTTTCGCATCAGGCGTTTTGCAGCCTTGGCATTGCGGCGACTTTGCACCAGGGCGTCGAGAACAAAACCATCCTGATCGACGGCACGCCAGAGCCAGTGTTTCTTTCCTTGGATGGTGATGACGACCTCGTCGAGATGCTATTTGTCGCCGAGCTTGCAGGCGGATCGCCTCCGTATTTCATTGGCGAAATGCCGACCGAATTTCTCCGCCCAAAGTCTCACAGTCTGGTGAGACACCATGATGCCGCGTTCGGCCAACAGATCTTCGACCATACGCAGGCTCAACGGAAACCGGAAACAGAGCCAAACCGCATGGGCAATCACGCCAGCTGGAAATCGGTGACGACGATAACGAGCTAATCTGGTCATGACGCCAGATCCCACATTTTGATCGCTGCTCGGTTAACGTTACGATGCCACCGCGGCAGTTCGAAGGGAAAGATCGTTGTTTGCTAAGGCTTCAACGACACGCGATACGTCAGCTTCGTAACATGCCTTTTCGCCACATTTGCTTGTAGCCGCTGCGATGCCTCAGCGAGACCGTTACTGCATGTACCAGCCATGGCTGACGACTAGTGACTGGCCGGTGAGAGCATTGGTCTCGAAACCGGCAAACAGCAGCGCCACTTCGGCGACATCGTCAACCGTGGTAAACTGTGCATCCACCGTGCCGCCGAGCATTACCTTCTTGATGACCTCGTCTTCGGAAATTCCGAGTTCCTTTGCCTGTTCCGGAATTTGCTTGTCGACGAGCGGCGTCCGGACGAAGCCGGGGCAGATGACGTTGGCGCGCACACCATCCGGTCCGCCTTCCTTGGCGACGACGCGGGCAAGGCCGAGCAGGCCGTGCTTGGCGGTGACATAGGCCGACTTCAGCGGCGAGGCCTCATGCGAATGTACCGAGCCCATATAGATGATCGCGCCGCCCTTCTGCGCCTTCATGTGCGGGATGCAGGCCTTGGTCGTCAGGAAGGCACCGTCGAGATGGATGGCCAGCATCTTTTTCCAGTCGGAAAAGGCGTAGTCCTCGATCTTGTTGACGATCTGGATGCCGGCATTGGAGACGAGCACGTCGACCCGGCCCCACTTTTCGACGACAGCAGCGACGCCGGCATTGACGGCTTCCTCGATGGTCACGTCCATGGCGATGCCGATCGCTTCGCCCGGGCCGGCGGCGGTCAGGTCCTTCGCCGTCGCTTCAGCCGCGTCGAGCTTCAGGTCGGCGATGACGACCTTGGCGCCTTCCGACACGTATTTCCTGGCGATCGCCAGGCCTATGCCGCTGGCCGAGCCGGTGACGATGCAGACCTTGTCCTTGAGTTTCATGGTTTTAACTCCCTATTTTGCAAGATAATCATGGACCACTTCGCCGAGGCCCAGCGTCAGGTCCGAGAGAATATGGACGGCGGATTTGACTTCAAGCACCGGCAGGTCGGCAACCGGCGCCAGCGCATGCGGAAAAAGCGCCAGCGCGCCCGGCCCTTCCCAAGCGCCCTTGACGGTCAGGTCCTCCAGGTAATAGCGCACCAGTTCGCAGATGCGCGGCGTGCAATCGACATGCGGGATGATCTTCAGCATGAAGTTCGGCTGCTGCAGGCCTTCCAGCACCTTGTCCTTGTCGAGCGTGCGATGCTTGAAGCCCATCGTCGCGGTGGCGACCCGCTGGCCGCCATAATCGAGCGTGCCGACCAGCGCATCCTTGACCGAAGTCAGCGACGGCTCGGCCAGCTTCTTCGGAAAGCCCCAGATCTCGCGGCCGCCGGCGATCGGCGCGTCGTCGTTGAGATACATGGAATGCACGTAGCCGCCATGGACGCCCTCATAGGTGACCGGGATGACCTGGCCGGATTCGGTGTAATCTCCGAATCCGGTGGAATCCGGCATGCGGATGAATTCGTATTTCACCAGCGGTTCGTCGAATTGCAGCGGCTCCGGCACCACGCGGCGCAGGGCTTCCGGATCGGTCCGGTAGGTTATGATCATGTATTCGCGGTTGACGAAGCGGTACGGCCCAGGCGGATAGGACGGGCTCGTCAGCGGCATGGCGAATGCGTTGCGTCTTACATCATCTATTTTCATGATTTTTTCTCGCGCACATGTTTTTCAGCAAGGTCGAAGACACGGATCCCGTTTGTCGGGCGGGTGCGGTTCTGCCAGTCCGGATGGGTGAGCGTGTGGACCACGTCGTCGTGCCCGGCCTTCCAGTGTTCCTCGACGGACAGCCGGGAAAACTCGTAGTCCTTCGACCCGCTTTCATAGGCGGCATGGCGATAGATCAGATGTACCATCGTGACGGCGGAATCATTGCCGATCTTTTCCAGCAGCCGCGCGTCCGGATCGTCCTTCAGCTCATCCGGCAATTTCTCCATCAACCGCTTGGCCGCCATGCGGATCGTCTGTAGCTTGCGGAACTGGTCGGTGTTCAGGCGTGTGCGGCTGGAGAAGCGGATTTCCTTTTCACGGGCCTCTACATCGAAGAAATCCTTGGGCAAAGGTCCCGTGGCGCTGAACAGATCGACCTGGAAGATGCACAGGTCGCTTTCCAGTTCCTCCGCGCCGAGAATGCGCTGCAGCGGCGTGTTGGAGACGATGCCACCATCCCAGTAATAGCGGCCATCGATCTCGACCGGCGCGAAGCTCGGCGGCAGCGCCCCGGAGGCGGCGACGTGGCGGGTGGTAAAATCGCAATGCCGGTTGTCGAAATAATTGAAATTACCGCTCATCACATCGACGGTACCGAGGCTGAGCCGGATAGCGCCGGAATTGATCAGGTCGAAATCGATCAGGCCCGCCAGCGTCTCCTGCAGTGGTGCCGTATCATAGAGGCTGATCGCGGCCATCGGATCGCCGGGAATGTTCCAGGGTGCGAAGGCCCGTGGCGTGAAGAAGCCGGGAACGCCGGTCAGGGAACCGAGCACCGCGGCGGATTCGTTGAACCACTTCCGCATCGCATCGCCGTTGCCGAGGAAATGTCCGGGCAGGCCGGAGGAGACCCGGTGCCAGAAGGTACGCAGATTGTCGACGCGCCGATCGACCGGGCTGCCGGCGATGATCGCCGAATTGATCGAACCGATGGAAATGCCGGCCAGCCAGTCGGGCCGGACGCCGGCCTCGTGCAAAGCCTCGTAGGCGCCCGCCTGATAAGCACCCAGAGCACCACCGCCCTGAAACACCAGCACGGTTTTCTCTGTCGGAATAGTACTCACGGGTCGCTTTTCCTTAAATGCTGCTGCTGCTAACAAATAGCCCAGGGAAGGCCATCGAGCTGCACAGGGCAAATTAAATTTTAGTAATGCAGGAAGGCTTCCTCACTAATCTTATTCTACGTTATTTCAATGGCTTGCTAGTCAAAACGGCGCATTCTTCGCAATCATTGAGGCCTTTTGGTAGTCCTGCTGAGGGCATCTTGCAATGCAACAAAATGTGACAACACTGGCTGTGTGGAGATGTAGACTGCGAATTCACCCACGCCAGGAGTGCGGAGAAATGCAAGACTGTCGCATGTCCATACCAACAGCAGTACTCCGGCCCGAATAAACCTTTTCGCACCGGCAGCGGATGGATTGTCTGCCCCTGAAGAGCCCGGAAATGCTGAAGGGTTTTGTCTTCTCGCGTTCGCCTCGGGCGACTGCCGTTCTGATCCTGCCGCCGCTCTGGCACTACTCCGCGATGTTATGGGTCGAATTCTGGGCCGATCCGGCCGCGACAGCTGCGACGCACCTGCATGGCGCGACCACACCAATCAACCATCGTGCTGTCGGGAATGTCGGCGCCCATGCGGGCGAAGATCTCGTTCAGCCGGTACAGTGGCAAATGGTCGTCGAATTTCGAGACCAGAATATACGCCAAGAGGCCAGCGCCCGCCATGCTGCCCGGTATCGGGCGGCTGGGTGCTGCCACCTGCACCATTTTCTCGCAGCAGCGGCAGGACTTCTTCAGTCGAGCAACCTCGATGACTTTCATCTGCGCGGCGATCATGTGGAGGATTTCGCTGACGTCCTCACCGACAAGACGCAATTCACCTCCGCATTCCGGGCAGCAGGAGCCAGGATCGAGCTCTCGGCGCTCGCGAACCGCCTTGTCCGAGACGCGTGGGTGCCGGCGCATGATCTTTTCAGACGTATCCGCCAAGGGAACAACAGACGCCGCCTCATCAGGTTCATCGATTGGCGCCGTACTGCCTTCAGCGGCGGCGATCAACAGATCCTCAAGCGCCAGTTCCAACTGCTCGATTTCACGCTCAATCTTTTCAGACGACTTGCCGAAGACCTGTTTCTTCAGCCTGGCAATGCGCAGCCGCAGCGTTTGGATTAACTGGTCATGCGCCTGCAATGTGGCCGACATCTTCGCGTTTTCCGCCTGCAAAGCGGCAATCATTGCCTTGAGAAAGGCTGGATCGTCCGGAAGATTTGTCGTCGCGCTAGACATGATCCTGACTACCACGAGCCAGGATAAATTTCCATAAAAACCAGTGGTTTCAGTGGGATAAAATCACCCGACACGGGCCGGTGGCGCACCCCAATCAGGACGACGCCAATCGATCCCTTCCCACAACATCGCCAGTTGGGCCGACGTCAGCCGGGCAGTCCCGCCGGATGCCGAAGGCCAAGGAAACCGCCCCTTCTACAGGCAGAAGCCCTGGCCATCAAAATAGAGCAGCTTCAAACGATCGCCACGTTTACCGCGAAAGGCAAAGACCGCGCCGCCAGTCGGCTTCTGACGCAAAACATCCTGCGCGAGCGCGGCAAGGCCCTCCACCCCCTTGCGCATGTCCGTGATGCCGCACGCAAGATACACCCGAACGCCGGTCCCAGGTCCAATCATGCTGCTTCCACCGCTCGGATAACCTGCGTCAGGATGTCGGGCGCCACCGAACTCTCGAAGCGAAGTGTGCGGCCGCAGCTCAATCGTAGCTCGATCATCCCGCAGCAGCTCTCCCTGAGTTCAGGGACATCGGTCTGCACGGCATTCATATCGACTGGAATGAACAATGCATTCGCAGATGCCGACAAAAGCCCCTTCTTTTTGAGCTCGCTACGCCAGGCGTATATCTGCTGCCGCGTTAAATCGTGACGATGAGCAACCTCTGTGATCGTGGCTCCAGCAACCCCAACCGACATGACAATCGCAAGCTTGTCTTCTTCGCGCCACCGCCGTCGACGTTCCTGCCCAAGAATTTCAACACGCATCGCAATCCTCGCCTAAGACACGTCGCTAACGACGTCGTTAAACACGTCTCTTAGGCCATCAAGACGTTAGGCGGCAGGCGGTGCCAATCGGGCGGTTACAGATAAGCCGCACGTGACCGATCCCATCGTCAAGAGGACCGCTTCGAGATCGATCTCGGTGAGCAAGGCACCTTTAGGGGTCAAGCGCGCCAACAAAGCATCGCGCAGATCATCCAGCGCGGCACCATGGCGCAAACGGTCATCGCCGCGCGCCGTCCCGCTGGCGATCTCTAGAGCATGCTGTGATTTAGCGGAATCTGGGATTGAACGAAGCCGCTGGCGCGGCACTTGGAGTGCGGGATTTGCATGATGCGCTTCTGATTTGAAGGATTGGGCTGTTTTAGCCAACCTTTGAACAGGAGATGACGATGACAGAGATAAGCCCGCTGCGCCGGCGCATGATCGATGACATGACGATCCGCAATCTTTCGCCAGCGACGCAACGATCGTATTTGCATGCGGTGACGAAGTTCTCGCGCTATTTCGGGTGTTCGCCAGACCGTCTTGGACTGGAAGACGTGCGCGCGTTTCAGGTGCATCTGGTCTCCTCGGGCCTATCGTGGCCGGCCTTGAACCAGACAGTTTGTGCCCTGCGGTTCTTCTTTGGCGTCACGCTCGGTCATGCCGAGATACCGGAACGCATTGCCTATGCCCGGACACCCGCCAAGCTGCCGACGATCCTAAACGGCGACGAGATCGTGCGGTTTCTGGAAGCGGTTCCGAGCCTGAGGACCCGCACCGCACTGACGACAGCTTATGCAGCGGGGCTGCGCGCCTCGGAAGCTGTCCATCTCAAGGTCCGCGACGTTGATGGCGAACGCGGCATCATCCGCGTCGAGCATGGCAAGGGCGGAAAGGATCGCAACGTCATGCTGTCCGGGCAGTTGCTCGCGATCCTGCGGGTCTATTGGCGGCTGGCGAGACCCGAGGTCTGGCTGTTCCCGGGCCGGGACGAGACCAAGCCCATCGACGTCCAGGTTCTGTATTCTGCCTGCCGTTCGGCGTGCACTGCTGCCGGCATCGACAAAAGGGTGACGGTACATACGCTGCGTCACAGCTTTGCCACCCATCTTCTGGAAAGCGGAACCGACATCCGCATCATCCAGGTTTTGCTCGGCCACAACAATCTGTCCACCACGGCACGCTACACGAAGGTTTCCAATACCCTGATCCGCAGCACGACCAGCCCGCTCGACCGGCTGACGTTAGAGGTGGTGCCGCCAGGCTGAGCATAGCTTCGCCATGGCGGCGGGACTGGAGGTGGCGGACATTTTTCGCCGCCACGGGGAAAGATATCGTCAAACACACGACGCTCATCTCGGGCGTGTCGAACGCCGGGTCATGAGTGCGGTCGAGATGTGCCGGACCGCTCGCCTGGGCGGGCATGTCCAGCAATGTCAGGACTGCGCGGCGTTCCGCATCGCCTATAATTCCTGCCGCAACCGGCATTGCCCGAAGTGCCAGGGACAGGCGAGCCGTGACTGGCTTGCCGCGCGGCAGGCCGACCTTCTGCCGGTCGGCTATTTCCACGTCGTCTTCACCCTACCGCAGCAGATCGCCGCAATCGCCTTCCAGAACAAGAATGCCGTTTACACGATCCTGTTTCGCGCCGTCGCCGAGACGCTGCGCAAGCTTGCTGCGGATCCCAGACATCTGGGTGCGGAGATCGGCTTCATCGCGGTGCTGCACTCCTGGGGACAGAACCTCCATTATCACCCGCATATCCATTGCATCGTGCCGGGCGGTGGGTTGTCATTCGACCAGTCCCGTTGGGTTGCCTGCCGGCAAAGCTTCTTTCTGCCCGTACGGGTCCTGTCGCGTCTGTTCCGGCGGCTGTTTCTCAAGGAGCTGAAGCAGGCCTACGATCTGGGCCAACTTCAATTCTTCGGCGATATCGCCGGTCTGGCCGATCCGCTCGCCTTCAATCGAACCATCAAAGCAGCGCGTCGCATCGACTGGGTCGTCTATGCCAAGCCGCCATTTGCCGGACCCAAACAGGTGCTGGCCTATCTCGGCCGCTATACCCATCGCATTGCCATCTCCAATTCACGGCTCGTCAGCATTGATGGCGATCGCGTCACATTCCGATGGAAGGATTATCGAACGGGCGGCAGGCAAAAGGTGATGACGCTCGATGCCCACGAGTTCATCCGCCGCTTCCTGCTTCACACCGTTCCGGACGGCTTTCACCGCATTCGTCATTACGGCCTGCTTGCCAATGGCCATCGGCAACTGAAGCTGGACCTGTGCCGAAGCCTGCTCGACGTCCCGCCGCCGGTCGAAGAACCGGACGCAAAGCCACCACCTTTGCGACACCGCTGCTCCTGTTGCGGCGGAACCATGACGATCATTGCCGCGTGGGCCCCGATCCAGCCGGTACGCCGGCCAGCATGGAACGACAGTTCATGATCATATCATGCGCGGCATCATTGCAACGATCAGCGTCGGCATGCCGAGGGGCCGCGAGGCGAATGCTTTGGCCAATCGTGCCTGAGCGGCAACGCCACCAAGAGTTCGGCCGACGCAAACCAGCCGATAGGAACGTCAAAGACACCGCAAATACCCTCAAAACCCTTCCAGACCTGTCCACGTGCTCCGCCAAGGCTCACCCCTGCCAGACACCATCTACCACTTCGGCTAAATCCCCATAGTGCCAAACAACCCGCGCCTTCGCTCAATCCGGCTTCAATGAGGTCCGATCAGTGAATGCCGCACGCACGGCGCGCGGACCTCACAGAACCCTCCAGATTCGCAAATCAGTTTGAATGTGATTCAACATTGCTGCTGGGGAAGGCAGGCCAGCGGCGATGACACAGCCTTATTCTGAAGATCTTCGAGAGCGTGCAATGGCGCGGCTAACGGCCGGCGAGACGATACGCTCTATTGCGGCCGCACTATCGATCAGCCCTTCGTGTGTTTCAAAATGGAAGCGGCGCCTGGCCGAGACAGGCGCTCTTACGCCAGGCCGGATTGGCGGGCACAAGAAACGGACTTTGTCGGATGAGCGGGCCGAGTGGTTGCGCCAACGTTGTTGCTCTGGCCCGTTCACGACACGTGGGCTGGTTGCGGAGCTTGCCGAGCGTGGCATCAAGACCGACCGCCGTGCTGTCTGGGTGTTTGTCCGGGCTGAAGGCTTGAGTTTCAAAAAAACGGTGCTGCCAGCCGAGCAGACGAGACCGGACATCGCCCGCAAACGGCAACGCTGGAAGAACCACCAGCACCGGATCGAGGCTCATCGACTGGTCTTCCTTGACGAGACCTGGATCAAAACCAACATGGCGCCGCTCAGGGGCTGGGCACCACGTGGCCAGCGGCTCGCCGCTTCAGTCCCGCACGGCCACTGGAAAACCCTGACCTTCATCGCGGCCCTGCGCAGCGACCGTATCGACGCGCCCTGGGTTATCGACGGGCCGATCAATGGCGAGCTCTTTAACGTCTATGTCAGGAAAATCCTTGTGCCAACACTTGCCAAAGGCGACGTCGTCATCCTCGACAATCTCGGCAGCCACAAGGGGCAGGCTATCCGACGTGCAATCAGGGCTGCCGGCGCGCATCTCATCTTCCTGCCGCCTTACAGTCCAGACCTCAATCCCATTGAGCAGGTCTTCGCCAAGCTCAAGCATCTCATCAGAAAGGCCGAGCCACGAAGCGTCGAAACAACGTGGCGCACCGCCGGTCACATGCTCGACGCATTCGCGCCTGACGAATGCGCAAACTATCTTAGAAACTCAGGATATGCTGCCGTCTAAAAACAGCACGCTCTAGGGCCGCGATCGCGGCTTCCTAACGGATCTGCAGCCGGTCGAGCATTGGGTCGGCGACGCGCCAGCGCCGTCGGCGGTCCGGACCATCTACCGCCTCGACATTCGTGAAAACGGTCTCCAGCGCTTCTGTCATGCGCTGTGCTGTTCGATGCGAGACCGCAAATTCCTCACAGATTTCATCCAGGCTGACCCCTGTGCGCCGCGTGGTGGCTAGCCGCGCCAGCCTGATCAGATCCTAAGCCTTGGAGAGCGACATGAGACAATTCCTTAGGCCGATTACAACCTGTCGCTCGTTTCAGTGCTTGAAGGTATTCTCGCGATGCCAATGAATGAACTGGGGATGCGGCCGCTCAACAATTCCACTCGGCACGATCGCCCTTCCTGTCTTGTTGATAAGACCCTGTATGCTGTTACGATCGTTTGCATGGCGCGAAACCAGGATTTCGAGATCATCCGACAGGCCGATGAGGCCTCGATCAAACATCCAATGGGCGGTCCCGGACAACGCTATCCCGTTGGAGAGAATATCAGGGCCATTTGCCTCGACTGGGCGGATATGGGCCGCATCCACCTCAGCACGACCGCCACCATTGATCAGCTTTAATCCCGTAATCGCGCATCTCTTGTCGTAGGCTTGCAGGACGAGACGACGAAACAGACGATTACGAACTATGCGCGACGAAAGCTGCATAACCCGATCCCTCTCCTGCTCGACCATGAGGGGGACCTGAACTCTATCCGAGAAACCACTCGGCAATAGCGTCTCTATCGGCTCGCCCGATCGGGGTAACTCAGGCTGATCTTCCGCCAGACCTAGCGATAGGATGCGATTGAAATCTGCCGCCGATACCGGTCGCACTGCCGCCTGTGCCCGCCCTGAAATCCGACCCTCCTCGTTCAACACACCTCGCTCGATGACGCCGTCTGGCCCATTGAACGGAACGGCATTGACGAAATCGAGATAGCTGCCGGGTTCGATCAACGCCAAATACATTCCAGGTGTCTTGGGGTCTGAAATGACCTGCGCGACCTTAGCGACCGCGAAATATCCTCTCGTTGCTGCAACTTTTCGGGGCTCGTAGTAGATGACCCAGTCGCTAAGACAGGCTTGGACGCGACCGAGATATTGGCTCGGGAACTGATATTGTTCAGCCGGGCTGTCGTCGTAGATCGAATCTGTGCGGTGAATGAAAACCCCGAATCCCATGTGCAATCTCTACCATGGTGACCGCCATTCAAAACAGGGAGATCGGTCACAATGCACGCCTTCAAGCGCGTCGTGCCTTATCGCGAGAGAATGCCGCCGCGCTGCATGTCATCCAGGAAAGTCCGGTCGCTCAGGATCATCGACGATGCCCTTTGGCAACGGGTGAAAATGCGCCAGGAAAATTTGCGTGCCGGCTAGTGCGGGCCCTGTGCCGTTCGGACAGACGACGCCGTTAGGCTAATCCGCGCACGTGCTGAGGATTGGTATCATCAACTTCACATGAGCATCGATCCGCTCAAGTACTTTTGCCGGAACGACCTCACGCTCCGGCAGCAACCACCAAAGCTCGTTGACACGTTCAACGGTATCGACCACCGCTTTGAGCACCGCCGCTTCCGGCAAACGTGCACGATTGGCGAAGACTTTCCATCGCTGTGCATTCATCGCCTTGAAGGAACGCTCGCCGGCGAGCGACAGCGCCATGGCATCCGCGGGGATGTAGGGAATGGTCGACAGCACATCATAAATTGGAGCGAGCTCGGGTTTATCGCACGCGCCAGGATAGATCAGAGACCAGTTCTTGAGATGCATGTCGCCATTGCCGGTGATGGCGGCCAACGCCAGTCGACGGACAAATTCAATCGGCGCCGCCGACGATACGGCGATGCCGAGAGCAGCAGCAATATCGTGATAGGCTGCGCCCTCGTATTTGCGTGAGGGATAGATGCCAAACACCTGAGCGAAATCCTCGATATGAATTCGTTCGGCACGAGCGCCACGATCGAAACGTTTGACGAGCAGGACTTTTCCATCCGACAACGTCTCGAACTCCTCCGGGATGCCCTCGAACTCTGCTTGCTCGACGAGTTCACGTTCCGGCACTTCCATGCCGATCGCTTCAGCCAGAGCGAGATTGGCATATTCATTTTCCGAGACGCCGGGAAACGACGTCGACGGAAATTTGGCAATATAGGATCCCTGCTCATCGCCCAGTGGCAGCGTCAGACCGCCGCCCTTGCCCGTGTTCTTGATGACGGAAAGTTTCATCTGCACGCCGGCGAGCGAAAAGCGGGCCTTTGATTTGAGAGGTGACGGATCGTCGACGCGAGCAACCGTTCCTTCGCTTGGCACAACGCGGACGGCACCCGGCAGATCCGACCCGAGTGCAACCAGCAGATCAAAGTCGTTTCCGGCGCGAACACTGCCAGCGTGGTGCTTTTCCATCGCCTCACGCAGCTTGTCCTCGGGAAGAAGATTGGCAAAGAACGCCGGCAACGCTCTGGCAACAGGCTTGGGGTCTTTGCGCAGACCGCCGGTGGCTGCGCGGAAAGACAGGCTGAGCACCGGAAAGCCGCCCGTTGCGCGATAGCTATCCTCGAAGCTGAACGCGTTGAAGTCGCCGGGCGTTCTGACAATCGTGCCAACCTTCAGGTCATTCAGCAGCACTTCAAGTAACGATATGGATCTTGGATAGAGAGGAGCCTCAGGCATTTGCATCACCATCGGCGCTGGCCACGAACGCCGGAAGGTCGTCTTCAGCACCATCGGGCTGCAGCAGGGCATCAACCGCCGGGATCATAGCCTGCGGGATGAGCATCAGTTCAAGACCGAGCGCCCGAGAAATGTTGATCAAGGTCGTTGTGCGAGCAGCGGCGCTTCCAGCCTCGATCTCGCGATAGCGAGGACGCGATATGCCTGCCAAGTCGGCAACCTGCTCTTGAGTGAGCCCCAAGTTTTTACGTGCCGTTTTCAACAGCCGGCCGATCGCAAGCAAAGCCTCTGACTCAGCAATCATTTGATCTCTAAACCTATCATCGCCCATTGAATGTTACGTTTACATATCTCTACTCCTTCAAGTAGTCAAGGCAATTGATCTATTTACAGATCATATTATGAATTATGATCTGTTTACATACCTTTTTAGAGCACTGCGGGTCGCCCCAGTTAACTTCGACGGGACAACTTTAGAGGTATCAAATCACGAAGAATCCCCACGTGCCTTCACGAGTCGGGCGACGGAAGCGCGCAAGATTAACGGGCATTCCATCTTTAACCGTACTGGCGGCTTCTTCGGCTGCGCCACCTTTTCTAGAAGCTCAGCCACGGCCCATTGGCCCATGTCCTCGTGCGGCAGTTTCAACGTGGTGAGTGGCGGCAGGATTTTTCGGGCAAGGCTGTCATCATCGAAGCCAACGACAGAAATGTCTTCGGGGATTTTCAAGCCACGCAGTCTGATTGCATCATAGGCGCCCATCGCCACCCGGTCTGAAAAACAGAACACTCCTGTCGGCGGGGACGGCAGGTCGAGCAGCTGCAACATTTTCTCACGCCCAAGATCGAGCGACCATGCGCCGGACACAATCAGCTCCGGATCCACAGCGATATCGTAGGTGGTAAGCGCCTGGCGATAGCCGCTTAAACGATCTCGGGACGCTTCAAGCCGCTCCTTGCCTGCGTCGATCATGGCTATGCGACGATGTCCGGCCTTGATCAGTGTCTCCGTCGCCGCAAAACCGCCGGCAAGATCGCCAGGAATGATCGACGAGAACTCGGCCCTTTGCTGATGGCAGTTCAAGAGCACGGTCGGGTAGTTGGCAAGTTTGGAGGGCAGCACCGGCGCCAACTGGGTGATGAGGGTGGCGTAGACCACTCCGATGATCTGGCGCCGACCCAGATAGTCGAGAATGACCTCTGCGAATTCGACCTGTCCGCCGGTAACGACGGTGATCGCCGCCAAGCCCCGTTCTTCTGCTGCCTCACGCACGCCTTCAATCAGCGGCGCGGCGTGATGCGAAGCCATCAGATCGTCGATCAAAAGCACGATGACGCCGCCGATCGGGCCATTGACGGGCGTGGTCTTCTGATAGCCAAGCTCCTCGGCCACAGCCAGCACATGAGTGCGCATCTTCTGGGAAACGCGCTTGCCGGGCGCCTCGTTCAGCACCAGTGAAACCGTCGCGTGCGAAACGCCGACCTTTGCAGCGATGTCGGACATTGTCGGTCGTTTCGTTATTTTGTCGTTCACGCAGTTTCTCTCTCAAACAGTTGGCATGCACGTTAGAAAATCTAACGGATAATGTGAAGCGGCGGGCTTGCGGGAGTTACATTTTTAAGTTACGAAACCTATCTGTAACTTATTTTGTGACTACATCCAACTGGAAAGCTTGCGGCTCATGACCATCGCCTCCCGCCGTTTCGCCGACACCCATTCCGGGCCGCGTGCGCGCCTGTCTCTCGACGGGACCTGGGACTTTCAGCTGGAGGGACACGAGCCCGCGACGATTGCCGTGCCCGCTCCTTGGCAGGCGCACTTTCCGGATCTACGCGCCGCCGCGGGCGTGGCAACTTATTCGCGCACGCTTACCGTGCCGCAGAAGTGGCAAGATCGACAGGTGATCGTACATTTCGGCGCGGTGAACTATTTCGCCGAAGTGTCGGTCAATGGCAGGCGCCTCGGCTCTCACGAAGGCGGCTATCTGCCGTTTGAATTTGTCATCCCCGCCGATCTGCTGGGCGGTGAAATGCGTCTTGACGTACGGGTCGCGCTGCCGAGTTCTGACGGACGGGCTTTCCCCGACTTTCCATTCGATGAAATCCCGCACGGCAAGCAGAGCTGGTACGGTATGTTGGGCGGCATCTGGCAGTCGGTCTGGCTGGAGTGCCGCTCTGAGGCCCATATCGCTCACCAGGGCATTCGCGCCGACCTCGCCACCGGCGGCGTGACGGTTGATGTCGAACTGGCCGCGGCCTTCACTGGTGCGTTGAACATTAGGCTTCTCGACCGCAATGGCGCGGTGGCGGCGTCCGCCGAGCTTGCTCTCAACGGCGCGGCACACGCCTCGGTCGCGCTCAAGGTCGCCAAGGTCGAGGCCTGGTCGCTCGATGATCCTACGCTTTACCGGGCTGTCGTCGAACTGTGTCAGGGCGACGTCGTCATCGATGCCGACGTCCAGGATTTCGGCTTTCGGACGTTTGAAGCGCGAGATGGAAAGTTTTTCCTGAACGGCCAGCCATTCTATATGCGCGGCGCGCTGGATCAGGATTACTATCCCGAGGGCATTTACACCCCGCCGTCACTGGAATTTCTGGAAGACCAGGCGCGTAAATCGAAGGAGCTTGGCCTCAACCTCCTGCGCTGCCATATCAAGGTTCCTGATCCGCGCTACTATGATGTGGCTGACCGCTTTGGCCTGCTGGTCTGGACGGAAATCCCCAACGTCCAGACGTTCACCGAGAAGTCGGCGCAGCGCCTGCTCGATACGATGGAAGGGATCCTGCGCCGCGACGGCAACCATCCCTCTATCGTGATCTGGACCATCATCAACGAAGACTGGGGGACGCGTCTTGTCGAAAGTGCCGATCAGCGCAGCTGGCTGGACAACGCCTATCATTGGCTGAAAAAGAAGGATCCGACACGGCTGGTGGTGGACAATTCCGCCTGCATTCCGAACTTCCATGTCGTCTCCGACATCGACGATTACCACTATTACGCCTCGGTTCCGGAAATGGCGCGCGAGTGGGCCGATTGGGTTTCGGCCTTCGCCAAGCGGCCCGACTGGTCCTATTCGCCGAACGGCGATGCAAAACGGCGCGGCGACGAGCCGCTCGTCGTCTCCGAGTTCGGCGTCTGGGGCCTGCCGCATCCAGACAAGCTGCTGCAGGACGGCAAGGAGCCGTTCTGGTTCATCAACGGGCTGGAGTGGGACAGCGAAGGTGCGACCTATCCGCATGGTGTCGGGCAGCGCTTCCGCACCTTTCAGTTCGACAAGGTCTTTCCGTCCTTCGGCTCCTTCATCGAGGACACGCAATGGCATCAGTTCAATGCCCTCAAATTCGAGATCGAAGAAATGCGCCGCCATGCCTCGATCCAGGGCTATGTCATCACCGAGCTGACCGATCTGCACTGGGAAGCCAATGGCCTCATGGACATGGAGCGCAATACGCGCGCCTATCACAACCGTTTCCACGAGATTAACACCGACGTGGTCATCGTGCCGCGCATGCAGCGCTATGCGGTCTGGGCGGGCGACACAGCCAGCATCGAGCTCGAAATCTCGACGGGCGGCAAGGCGCTGCCAGCGGCCGAGTTGAGCTGGAATGTCGATGGTACAGCCGCCGGCAAGATGGCGGTCGAAGCGGTGGATGCAACGTCAGTGTGCCGCCTGCCGGCAATTGAACTATCCCTCGCCGCAGAAAAAGCCGGCAATCGGGTCAGTGTCCAGTTCACGCTGACCGCCGGCGATAAGGAGCTGGCACGCAACAGCCTCGATATCAGCGTCTATGCCCGCCGGCCCAAGCCTGTGCTTTCGGTTTCGTCCGCAGAGCCTGAGATCGCAGGTTATCTGGCCGCGCTCGGCTATGAGGTCGTAAACGCCGACAAGGCGCATGTGCGGGTTGTGTCGACATTGAGCCAGGCCGATATCGATGCCATGGAGCATGGCGCCCATTACGTGTCGCTGGCCGATGTTGCGCCCCTGCCATTTGGCAATCTGCGCAACGACCAGCCAAACTGGAATTATCCGACAGGAGGCGATCGCGGGCAGCCCATGCCGCAGATGCGCGTCACCGAACGCAACGGCACCATCTGGAAGGGCAACTGGGTCACCGGCTTCAGCTGGGTGAAGCGTTCCGGGGTATTTGAACGTCTGCCGGGCGGCCCGCTCACCGACCTATCCTTTGTCGGCGTCAACCCCAACCGCGTCATCACCGGCTTCCGGCCGATCCATTTCGACGGGCTGGTCCATGCCGGCACGATGGCGGGCTGGATTCACAAGCCCTGCGCGACCATTGCCGAACGGCGGGTCGGCTCAGGTCGTATCGTGGCCACGACCTTCGGCGTGATGCGCGAACCCGCGGGCGCCGATCCGGTCGCAGCGACCTTGCTTGATTGCATCATCGAGACGGCGGCCGCGGGATAGGCCGTTTGTAGAATTGAACCGCCGCACATGACCGGGAGGAGGTTTAAGTGGCCAAGACAGACGCAGGCGTGAGCATCCGCAACGTTGCCAAGAGCTTTGGGACGGTGGAAGTGCTCAACGACATCTCGCTCGGGATAGACAGCGGCGAGTTCATCGTCTTCCTGGGCGCTTCCGGCTCTGGCAAGTCCACCCTCCTGCGCATGATCGCCGGACTGGAGACGGTTTCGGGCGGAGAAATCTGGATCGGCGGGCGCCGTGTCGACCAGCTTGCCCCCGGCCAGCGTGACGTTTCCATGGTGTTCCAGTCCTATGCGCTCTATCCGCATATGAGCGTGCGAGAAAATCTTGCCTTTGGACTGGTCAATGTCGGTACGCCGAAAGCCGAGATTGCGACCCGCGTTGCGACGGCGGCCAGGATGCTGGAGATGGACCATCTCCTCGACCGCAAGCCAGCGCAGCTGTCCGGCGGCCAGCGTCAACGCGTCGCGATTGGCCGCGCCATCGTGCGCGAGCCAAAAGTCTTCCTCTTTGACGAACCCCTGTCGAACCTGGACGCCGGCCTGCGTACACGCACCCGTTTCGAACTGTCACAGCTGCATGATCGTCTTGGCGCCACGATGGTTTTCGTAACCCATGATCAGATCGAGGCGATGACGCTGGCGACCCGGATTGTTCTTCTGAACAAAGGACGGATCGAGCAGGTCGGCGCGCCAATGGATATTTATGCCCGCCCAAGCACACGCTACGTCGCCCAGTTCGTCGGCTCGCCGCCGATGAATTTCCTGCCAGTGGCACGGATTGAGAGCGGTCCGGACGGCGCGATTGTCACAACCGGCAGCGGCGTCGGGCTTCAAACCTCGGTTCCGTCCGACAGGTTACCCGGTGCCAACCTCACGCTTGGCTTGCGGCCGGAGAATCTGACGGTCTCGCCGCACGGCACGCTGAGGGGCAAAGTCGTCACAGTGGAGCAGATGGGCGACCGCTCTCTCGTCCACGCCGAACTCGCCGACGGGACGCAGGTCATCGGCGTTGACGCCCCAATCACCACGGCCCGTGGTGGTTCCGAAATCGCGTTTGCCGTCGAAGGAGCGAAGGCGATGCTATTTGATGAAATGGGCAAAGGGTATCACGCGGCCGGCTAGGCTGCGGAAAACAGTAAGGCCGCCCTCCGAAGGAGGTCCCGGCAGGAAAACTGATCATTCTGGAGGAGTGAGAATGCCTAACCTGTTGAGAACATCGATTGCGGCGCTCGCCGTCATGATTGCCTTCCCGGCATTCGCAGCCGAAAATGTCGTCTGGTGGGACTTTCTGTCGGGAGGCGACGGCGTGCGAATGAAGGCGCTGATCCAGCGCTTCAACGACGAACATAAGGACAAGATCCAAATCAAGGGCACCACCCTCGAATGGGGCATCCCGTATTACACCAAGCTGCAGACATCAACTGCTGTCGGCCAGGGACCTGACATCGCCACCTACCACCTGTCGCGCCTTGCCGGTGCGGTTTCGGCCAAGACCGTGTCGCCAATCGATCCGAAGGAGCTTGAAGCTGTCGGTTTGAAGGACAGCGACTATCCGCCGAATGCAATTGCCGCCTCGACGGTCGACAACTTGCGCTACGCCGTACCGTTCGACGTGCACGGTGAGGTGCTCTACTACAACAAGAATGTGCTGAAGGAACTTGGAGCACTGGGCAAGGACGGCAAGCCGACCGGCATCGATACGCTGGAAGGCTGGCGTGCGCTGTTGGCCAAGGCCAAGGAAGCCGGCAAGAACGGCGTCGTCATCGCGTCGTCCAGCGGCGATTTGCGCGACATCTATACCTTGTTCGGCCAGTTGGGCGGTCAATTGACCACCGAGGGCAAATTCTTGCAGGGCGACAATTTCGACAAGATGCAAAAAGCCTATGGCGAGGTCACCGATTGGGTGAAGCAAGGCTGGGCGCAGCCCTATATCGACCCTGAAACCATCACTCCGACCTTCCTGGCCGGACAATCCGCCTTCTTCCTGAACGGCAACTGGGAGCTGCCGACCATGGAAACCGAAGTGGCCAAGGGCAGCGGCTTCGATTACGGCATGGTGAACATTCCGGCCTGGATGGGCAAGCCTGCCAACTGGGCGGACTCGCACTCGTTTGTCATGCCCAACAATGTCGGCGTGACCATGACGCCGGAAAAGCGTGCCGCAGTTCTCGAAGTCATCAGATGGATGAATGTGAACTCACTGGAATGGGCCGGCGCCGGCCATATCCCGGCTTATTTGCCGGTCAGCACGTCTGATGCCTATAAGGCACTCAAGCCGCAAGCGGACTATGCCGCCATGGCGCTCAACGCCTTCTATATGCCGAAGACGCCGCTCACCGGCGCTGCGTCCAAGTTCGACGACGACTGGCAGAACATGGCGTCCGGACCGCTGAACGGCGACGGCGAACTGAAGGAGACACTGGAGACGTTCCGCGATCACATGAACTCGCAGTGACGTTTTCCTTCAACAGTACCCGGGGCAGCTCCTGCCCCGGGACCGCATAACCGAGGCAGGTGATAGATGGCTGCAGTCAGCAACAAGAAGCAGGACAGCCTGATCGCAGCGCTGCTGGTCGCACCGGCCGTCATCGCGTTTCTGGTGATCTTTGCCTATCCGACGTGGCGCATGGTGGCGATGAGCTTCACCAATGCGCCGCTGATCGGTCCCGGCGAGTGGGTCGGCGTCGACAATTACGCGCGCCAACTCTTTTCGCCTCAATTTCAGAAGGCGCTTCTGAACACGCTGTACTTCATCGTTCTGACCGTCATTCCCGGCACGTCTCTGGCGCTGTTCGTTGCTATGGGGGTCAATCGTCTGACCGGGCGCATACAGATGTTAGTCCTGGCGTGCTTTTTTCTGCCTTCCATTCTGCCGGTTTCGGTGGTGACCCAGATCTGGACCTGGATCGCAAACATGCAATATGGCGTCATCCAGAATGTCATCGGGCTGTTTACCGGTGGCCGCCCGCTGCCGGTGCTGCGTTCGCCGACCTATTTCATGCCCTCTGTCGCCGTCGTCACGATCTGGTGGACGATCGGTTTCAACATTCTTCTGTTTCTTGCCGCCTTGCGCAGCATTTCGCCCGACATCTACGAAGCGGCGGCGCTCGACAATGCTAGCCGCTGGCGCGTGTTCTCAAAAATAACCTGGCCGCTGATCTGGCCGGTCACGGCATTGGTACTGACGCTGCAGCTGATTGCGCAGTTCAAGATCTTTTCGCAGCCGTATCTGCTCGGCTATTTCGCCCACACGCCGGCTGACGCGCAATCCGTAGTCATGACCGTCATCTACGATCTCGCCTTCAAGCAGAACAAGGGTGGAGAAGGTGCGGCCGTCGCTACCATACTGTTCATCATCATCCTGATTGCGTCCGTCTTCCAATATCAATTCCTGCGCGCGCGAGGTGAAAAGTGAGCGTACTGGCAACCGATCAACAAGCGGCTCTGGCGCGGACAAGCGGTAGCATTGCCGCAAGCAGTCGGAGTAGCCGCGCGCTGACCGCACTGACTGTGCTCGGGGCGCTGATCTGGTTCTTCCCGCTCTACTGGGCGATCGTGACTTCGCTCAAATCCGACACTGAGGTGGCGAGCCCGGCATCCGGGTTCTTGCCTAAAGAACCGACGATCGAGCCCTATCTTTACGTGATCGAGCGCTCCAGTATCGTGCAATGGTATATCAACTCGGTCAGCACATCGACGATCATTGCGTTGGTGGTGCTGGCAGCCAGCGTCTGCTGTGCCTATGCCTTGAGCCAAATTCAGTTTCCCGGCCGCCGCCTGATCTACGGCGCACTGATTGCCTCGGTGATGGTCCCCGCGGAGGCGCTTATCATCAACCATTTCGTGCTGATGAACTCATTCGGGCTGATCAATAGCTGGGGCGGCATCATCATGCCGCAACTCGTCGTGCCATCGGTCATTATCATCCTCAAACAGTTCTTCGACCAGATCCCGAAGGAATTCCGCGAGGCGGCGATGCTCGACAATGCGGGCCATTTGCGAACGCTCTGGAAGATCTATGTGCCGATGAATTGGGGCGTGATCATCGCGCTTGGTATCACGACCTTTATCGCGGCATGGAACAATTTCCTATGGCCGTTCCTGGTCGCGACTTCGGACGCCACGATCACCATTCCCGTCGGCATCACCCAGGTGAAGGACGTTTTCGGCGTGCGCTTTGCCAAGGACATGGCTGCGGCGGTATTGGCAGGCCTTCCCGTCGCCATACTCTACCTCCTCTTCCAGAAGCAGATCACGCGCGCCATCATGCTCTCCGCCGGGATAAAGGGATAATCGCTCAAAAAGATCAAGAATGGATCGCGGGCTTTGAGGGAATGACTCTTCAGCGATCCGAGCCATCATCCGCGATGTGTCCTTGGTAGCCGCCGTCCGCAATAAAGGCAATTCGTCGGCGAGCAAAGGCTTCTACCCGTCCCAGACGGGGTTCGATGAGCTGTTCAGAAGCAGGCTGGCTGCAATGAGCGTAGGCGTCCAAACGCCGTGAGAACCCGCTGGGTCGAGCGGCGGCATCGCTTAGCAGTCCTCAACAGGAATGCCACCGGCAGCGACGATCGCCTCGGCGGTATCGACATCGGTTAGCGCCGCGGTTCCTATCTCGACCTCAATGACCTGCAGCCCCGATGTTCTGATCAGGTCGCGGGCACCGATATCGCCCCTCAAGCGGAGAACGCTGTCGTGAAGGGACCGTGGCAAGATTACCGGGTTGCCTCGCATACCCTCAGAAGCGGCGCAAACGATTGCGGCGCCGTCCGCGACTTGGAACGCGTCAATCAGTTGATTCAGATTGTCCGTGGAAATGCCTGGCATATCGGCAAGCAAAATCAGAACACCATCGGCGCCGTCGGCTACAGCAGCGGCAAATCCGGCCGCCAGTGAACTCGACATGCCCGCTCGGTAGTCTGGATTGACAATAATATGCACGGGCAGGCCGGTGAGAACGTCGCGGATATCGTCCTGCCGATGGCCGAGGACGACGATGATGGAAAGGGCGGCACTGGCGTTGGCGACCAAAGCCGAGCGACGCACGAGCGGCATTCCGTCAAACATGGCCAACAGCTTGTGCCCGCCATTCGAGCCCATGCGCGTTGCCAAGCCAGCCGCCAGCACGACGATTGATACATTCGGCTTTGCTCCCATCTCTTTCCCGATCCCACCAACGCCGCAGCGTCCTCCGTCGACAAGCTCCCGGTTGCGAGGTCGCGAACGTGCAGCGGCTTTTACCTCGGCAGCAATGCGTTTTCGAAACAACGCCTTGCAGCAGCTTAGCGTCTGGGCAAGCTATTTTCCATCTGCGTCATCGTCGGAGGGTGAGCCTCTCCGTAGGCGCTACGCAGGCATCGTCTGGCGGCTGCTCGTGCGAAGCGCTTTGATGACCTGAGCAAGGATCGCTACGGAGATCTCAGCTGGATTGGATGCGCCGATGTCGAGCCCGATCGGCGCGTGGATCGTTGAAAGCGCATCGGCACCGAAGCCGTATGCGGCAAGGCGGCCCCTCCGCGCTGCGTGGGTCTTTCGGCTGCCGAGCGCGCCGATATAGAAGCAGCCGGTGCGCAATGCCTCGGCCAGGGGAAAATCATCGATCTTGGGATCGTGGGTGAGTGCGACTAAGGCGGTATAGCGGTCGAGTGGATCCGCCATCAATGCATCGACGGGCCAATCGGTGCACATCTGCACATCGGGAAAGCGATCACGCGTCGCAAAGGCTGTGCGCGGATCGATGATGCGCACATCGAAGCCGGCCAACCTTGCCATCGGCGTCAGATACTGGCTGATATGGACGGCGCCGATGACGGCGATGCGCGGGGCAGGTATGTAGACATTGAGGAAGCCGCTGGCATCTATCGTGTCGAAAGCCATCGAGCGGCCAGACCGAAAGGCGCCTTCGACGAGCGCGGCAAATGGCGGCTCGACTGGATCCCCTTCCAGGAAGACATGCTCTTTTCCCCGAAAATCTGTCAGCAGCACGACGGCGAGACGTTTCCGGCGCGCGGCGTTTAAACGCTGCAGGCTGTCGCGGCGCATCAGCCGAGCCTCTCGACAAAGACACGGATGCGCCCGCCGCACGACAGCCCGGCGCGCCAGGCGGTCTCGTCCGCAACGCCAAATTCCAGCATCTGCGCCTTGCCGGCGGCAATCACCTCGGCAGCGGCGGTAACCACCGCACCCTCGACGCAGCCACCGGAAACCGAACCCTCGAAGTTCCCATCACCATCGACCACCAGATGACTCCCAACCGGACGCGGCGCCGAACCCCACGTCTCGATCACCGTCGCAATCGCAACAGCTCGGCCCGCTTCCATCCAAAGCTCGGCCGTCAGCAGCGGGTCGGTCAGGTTCGTCTGGATGGTCATTCCCGCGGGCCTCAATCTAGTGTTGGTTCAGTTCTGAAAAGACTTCGGCAATATCCGCCTCTTTGACGCTGTCTCCGACATACCAGCTCAAAGTGTCGTAGAAGCCGAGAAAGGAGCCCTTTGTCTTGGCAAGAAGGGCCATGGCTTCGGCAGCGGAGATCGAAAGCCTGCTGACGAAGAAACGAACGAGAGCGGGCTCGGTGTTCGGGTGGGCAAATACAAGCGCTGTCGGAGAGTTGGCCGAAATCGTCGGCAGGGCCGGAGCCTCCGACCTGCATGGCAAGGTGATCGACAAGCGGATGTCTCTGGAGGATGCAGCCGCTTCGATGACAAAAGCCTCGGCATCGAGAACCCAAGCCGAACGCGACGTGTCGAAATACTGGAAATCGCGCTGCGCCAGCCCAAGCGTTAGCGTCTTCGCTTCTCCTGGCGCCAGATGAAGCTTGGTGAAGGACTTAAGCTCACGGAGGGGTCGTTTGAGACCCGGCTTAATCGGCCGGACATAGAGTTGCACGATTTCCTTGCCGGCAACCGTACCTGTGTTGCGGATGGTAAGGGCGGCGGTGCAGCCGGCGCCGGGCGTGATCTCCTGCGTATCGAGCCTGAGATCCTCATAGGCGAACGTGGTGTAGCTGAGCCCATGTCCGAACGGAAAGGCTGGCGTCATCGCCTTCAGATCGTAGAACCGGTAACCGACGAAAATGCCCTCGCTGTAGACATGCCGGCCATGCTCGCCCGGATAGGTGTGCCAGCCCGGAATATCCTGCATGCGAACCGGCATGCTGGCGGAGAGCTTGCCGCACGGGTTCTGCTCGCCAAACAGGATGCGGGCCAGTGCTTCGCCACCGCCCTGCCCGGCATAGAAACTGGCCAGGACGGCGTCGACATCCCCAATCCATGGCATCTCGACCGTGTCTGGCATCGAGAGCACGACGACGAGCTTGCGACCTGTCGCCGCCAACGCCGTGATGAGCGCATCGTGGCTGGCGGCGAGTTTCAGTGTGTCGCGGTCGTTGCCCTCGCCGTGACGGCTCTTCTCGTTTTCCGCAAACACGACAACTACATCGGCACGCTCCGCGGCTTCGACGATCACCTCGATCGACGCCGTCACGTCGGGCTGCGCGACCGGCGAGAAGGGCAGATGCCGGACTTTCAGGCTGTCTCCTGCCCGCGCAGCGATCCGAACGAATGGACTGTCGACGCGATAGGGATTGGTAGTCGCCGAACCGGAGCCCTGGATAACAGGGGTGACGGCGCCGTCGCCGACAATGAGAAGCTCACCCGCCCGGTCGGGATCGAGCGGCAGCGCCTGGTCTTGGTTGCGCAGCAGCACGATCGATTCCGCCGCTATGTCGCGCGCCAGCGCATGATGCGCCTCGAGACCCGCCGGCGTGCCGCGCCGCTCGCCCAACTTGCACTTGCGCACGAACGCCAGAACTCTCGCGCAGGCGGCATCGATCACCTCGGGCGCCACGTCTCCGGCGTTGATCGATGCATGGAGACGCGCCTTGCGGGGCTTGCTTTCCGGCATGTCCAGTTCGGTGCCGGCATCGAGTGCTGCGCCACGATCCTTAATCGCATGCCAATCGGACACGACAAGCCCGTCAAAGCCCCATTCCTCGCGCAGCACCGTGCGCAGCAGCCAATGATGTTCGGCGGCCTGGATGCCGTTCAGCGGATTATAAGCGCTCATCACGGTCCACGGCGCGCTCTTTTCGATGGCCCGCTCGAAGCCTGCCAAGTATATTTCGCGCAGGGCGCGCTCATCGACATCGGAACTGGTCGTGGTTCGCTCGATTTCGGAATTATTGCAGGCGAAATGCTTGAGCGACGCCCCGACGCCGTTATCCTGCAATCCGCAGATGACGGCTGATGCCATGTCGCCGCTAATGACAGGATCCTCGGAATAATACTCGTAGGCCCGCCCGGCCAGCGGCGTGCGCCTTATGTTGATGCCGGGGCCCAAAAGCAGATGAACCCCGAAATCCTGGCACTCCGCCGCCAGCGCAGCGCCCATGCGATAGGCAAGATCAATATCCCAGGAACAGCCCAGCAGATTGCCGTTGGGAAAGCACGTGGCTGGACGGGTGGCACCGAACATGCCGCCCGATCCGTCGCCCTGTTGCCCGACGAGATCGAGGAACGCCCGCAGACTGTCTTCGTCGTTGTCGCCGGCGTCGATCTGGGTGGTCGAATAGCGCACCCCATAGGCCCCATCGGTCATGACGATCGAAGGAACATCGAGCCTTTTGATCGATGCCGTCTTCCACAGGCCACGTCCGCTCAGAAGTTCGACCTTTTCGGTCACCGTCATCTGATCGACAAGCGTTCGAATGTCGGCGTCGCTCGGCTGGAACATGATTGGTCTCCGGTACTGCAGATCAGGCGTGTGTCAACAGATCTTTTGAAGGAGTTCCATCAGCATCATCCGCTCGGCAAGCGTCAGCGTGCTCAGCGTTTCCTGCGAGATCTGCAGCGCGACCGACAGGTTGCGGGCGACTGTCACCTCGCCTTCCGGCGTCAGCGTCAGCACCAGCCGGCGCGCGTCGGTCGCGTCGGGGGCGGTGTGAACGAGGCCACGCTTCACCAGTCGATCGACGACGCCCTTGATCGTCGCCATATCCATGGCGGTCTCGCGGCCGAGGTTGCCCTGCGAGCAGGGCTGCAGGTCCTTCAGCCTGACGAGCGCCGCCCATTGGGTGGTGGTCAGCTTCTCCGCCATCAGGCTCGCAAAGATCGCCACGTGCCGCTGGTTGGCCTGGCGCAGGTAGAAGCCGATCTGCTCGCCAAGTGTATACTGGGCCTGCTGGCCCTGCGCCTCGGTCGCTGCGGTCTTTTGTCGGCCGTCTTTTTCTTTGAACGGAACGTCCATCGGATCTCTCAAATCTGCCTGTTCCTCGTGATGACCGGCAATGGCGCTGCCGAATTCACTCTCGCCATAAATTCAGAATGGCTTCTGTCGTTAGAATTTCAATCTGCTCCGAAAGCCTTGGCGCCAGGATCTCGATGACCATGGCATGTGCCTTCATGTCGCCGCTTGCCACCGCATCCTTGGCCAGAATGACCCGGTAGCCGGCGTCGACCGCATCTAGAACGCTGGCGTAGACGCAGACGTCGGTCTCGACGCCAGAGAAAATCAGCGTGTCCGTTGCCGATCCTTGCAAACGCGCAGTAAACCCGGGCGAGCCAAAGACCGAGTAGGTCTCCTTGTCGACGATGGAGCCTGGAGCGGCGATCGCTGTAAGCGGCGCCACCAGATCCAGCATGGCGACATCGAGCTCATCCAGCGTCACCGATGGCCAGCGACGATAGTAGGTCTTCCAGCGACCCGTAGCATCTTCGGCACTTTGTGGCACCATGAAGCGAGCAAAGACAGTCTCAGCGGGCCGCGCTTTGCTGAGCGCCACCACATTGGGAAGGATGCCTTCGATCGCTGGCGTATACCACGCCGTTTGCTCAGCGAAGAGGCGTTGCATGTCGATGACGACATGCAACGCATTCCTGGAGAGTGGCGCGGGTGCCATCATCAGTCGGCCACCGGGACGGTGTGTTCCGCGGCCCAGGTCAGGGTGATGGTGTCGCCATCACTCAGGACTTTGCCATCGCGGTTCTGTGCAAACAGCTTCAGCGGCAGACCGTCTGCGGTTTCCAGCAGATAGGACAGCACGGGACCTGCATAGATGACGGTGGTAATGCGTGCCGTCAGGCCGTTGCCATCCGTCGGACCCGATGCGATCGACATCTTCTCCGGGCGCACGGCGAGCGTGACGTTCGAACCGCTTGCGGGCAACGTGGCGGTGGTCTGAACGACCGTCCCATCGGCGAGACGCACCGCGCCGTTCTCCACGGTGCCTGTGAGGAAGTTGGAGTCGCCGAGGAATTCGGCGGCAAAGCGCGTCAGCGGTCGCTCATAGACGGTTTCCGGCTCGCCGATCTGGACGATGCGGCCCTTGTCGAGGATCGCTACCTTATCGGACAGCGTCAGCGCCTCTTCCTGGTCGTGGGTGACGAAGATCGTCGTCAGGCCGCTTTCGCGCTGGATGCGCAGCAGTTCGACCTGCATTTCCTGGCGCAGGCGCCGATCGAGCGCCGACAGCGGCTCGTCGAGGAGCAGCACGCTCGGCTTGATGACCATGGCGCGGGCAAGCGCAACGCGCTGCTGCTGGCCCCCGGACAACTGCTTGGGCATGCGATCGGCAAAGCCAGGCAGATGCACCATTTCCAGCGCACGGTCGACTTCCTTGCGGGCGGCGGCGCCCTTGATGCCCCGGCGTTCGAGACCGAAGGCGACGTTCTGGGCAATCGTCATATGCGGAAACAGCGCGTAAGACTGGAACATCATGCCGATGTTACGGCCCCAGACCGGAATGTCGGTGACATCATTGTTGCCGATCGTGACGACGCCCTGGTCGGGCTTGATAAAGCCCGCGATGATGCGAAGCAGTGTGGTCTTGCCGGAGCCGGATGGGCCGAGAAGGCTGGTGAAAGAGCCTTCAGGGAACTCGGTGGTGATATCGGACAGGACCGGTGTGGTGCCGTAGGTCTTGGCAACGGAATTGACTTTAACGTTTGTCACTTGTGTCTCCGGGCTTGGCGAAGCGCGCAAAAATCAGGATGATCGTCATCGAGCCGAGCAGAAGCACGGTGGAGATCGCGTTGATTTCAGGGGTGAAGCCCTTGCGGATCGAGGAGTAGATCTGCACCGGCAGGGTGGTGTATCCGGGCGTTGCGAGGAAGTAGGAAATCACGAACTGGTCGAGCGACACGGCGAAGGCGAAGAGCGCGGCGCCAAGGATGCTCGGATAAAGCAGCGGTAGCGTCACCGAGAAGAAGGCGTGAACCGGTGTCGAACCAAGGCTCATCGCGGCTTCCTCAAGGTCGGCGCGGATTGTCTTGAAGCCCGTGCCGACGACCAGAACAACGTAGGGGATGGCGAGCGCCACGTGGCCGATCAACAGGGCGTGCATGCCGCGCCCGATACCGGTCCAATAAAAGAAGATCAGCATGGCCGTGCCGGTGATCAGCCAGGGAATGGCAATCGGCGGCAGCAGCATCAGTTGCAGGAGACTTCTGCCGCGAAAGGTCCGGCGCGACAGCGCAACGGACGCCATGGTACCCAAAGCCGTCGCCAGAACCGCGGTGATACTCGCGATCACCAGGCTGTTCAGGCCCGCCGTCAGAAGGATGCTGTTGTCCCAGAGCGCGTCGTACCATTGCAGCGAGAAATGGAATGGCAGTTCGTAAAGTGGCGAAGCGTTGAACCCCATCGCCATCATCACGAGAATGGGCGTGTAGAGGAAGATGAGGATGGCGATGAGATAGATTGGACCGAGCGTTTTCATGATCCCTTCCTCAAGCGACCGTTCCGCGGCGCAGGACACCGGAGAAGGTTGCGAATATTGCGAGCACGACAGCCAGCAGCGTAAAGGACAAGGATGCGCCCAAGGGCCAGTTGAAGGCCTGGGTGAACTGATCCTCGATCACCGTTCCCATGGTCACGCCGACACGACCGCCCAGAATGCGCGGTTCCATGAAGGAACCGATGACCGGAATGAAGATCAAAACGGCGCCGGAGATCAGCCCGGGAGCCGCAAGCGGCATCAAAATCTTGAACAGGATGGTCCACCAGCGCGCGCCGAGGCTTGAAGCGGCCTCAATGATCGCGTCGTCGATGGCCACCAGCGCTATGTAGCAGGTCAGGATCATGTACGGCAGGTAGCCGTGAACAAGACCAACCACCACGGCATAGCGCGTGTAGAGAAAGCCGATGGAACCCGCGTCCGGAGCAATCATATGCAGCAGACTGTCGAGAAAGCCGTTTTCGCGCAGCACCATGGTCCACGAAAAGACGCGCACAAGACCGTTGGTCCAGAATGGCAGGAGAATGAGGATCAACAACATCTCTCGCGTCTTGCCGAAGGTCGAGCGGACCAGTGCCACGGCCGCCAGGAAACCAAGCACCGCGCAGAACAGCGTCGTCCAGAAGCCGATCAGCAGCGACGTGATGCCGATCCCGACCAGATAGGGTTGATCGATGAACGCGCGGTACTGCTTCAGCGTAAAGATGATCGGGGCCTTGCCCATCGGTGTCGCCGACATGAAGCTAAACACGAACATGGTCAGCAGCGGCAGAAAGACGGCAAGTGTCAGCCAACCATAGGTCGGCAGCAGCAACGCCGTCGTCGAAACCCATGGCGGGAGTGGGCGCCGGCTGCGCGGACCCGAAGGTCCGCGCTCTGACGCTGATGTCAGACGATCATTCTGCATAGAAGGCTTTCACTTCCTGCCAGATATTGTTGAAGGCTTCGCGCCGGTCGTCGGGAATGCCCGAGACAAAGGACGTCGTCTTCAAATATTCGGTCTTGTGGACCAAGCGGGTGAGATCGTCGGCAGGAAGTGCTGACAGGGCTGCCGAATTTGAAGAAGCAGGGGCCCCGATCTTGGTTGCCCATTCGACATAGAATGTCGGATCGATCATCCAGTTGACGAATGCAAGAGCACCTTCTGGATTCGGAGCCGATGTCGGAACACCGAGACCATCGACCCAACCGACGCCGCCTTCCTTAGGCACTACGAACTGAACCGGAAGTTTAGAAACGCGCTTGGATCGCACCGAGCCGCCCGACCAGAACAGCGACAGGTCGAATTCCTTGGCGGCGAACGACTTGTTCCACTGATCTTCCGTCGACCACAGCAACTTGACGTTCGGCTTGATCGATTTCAGCGCGGCCGTAACAGCAGCCAGATCCTTGGGATCGTTGATGTCCTGCCCGCTCATCAGCGCGCCAACGCCGACATTGATGATGGCGTCGTCGTCCATGGCAACACGGCCCTTATAGGCCGGGTCGGCGAGCACCGCGTAACTGTCGGGAACGGTCATGCCTTCACGGATGGCAAGCGAGGTCATGCCCCAGACCCACGGAACGGCATAACCCTTGCCGTCCTTGCTGAAGTTCGGGTTGGCGCGCAGGGTCTCGTCGACTGTTGACGCGTTTGGAACCTTGCTGAAATCGATCGGCTGCAGCAGGTCTTCGGCGACCGCCTGGGCGCAACGCGCAGCGTTGAGGATAACCAGATCATAGGCGCCCGGATTCGTGCGCATCTTGGTCAGCATTTCCGATTCCGAGCTGTAGTAGTCGTGGACGACTGTGATGCCCGTCTTTTCGGTGAAAGCCTTCAGCGACCAGGCTTCGTCGGTTCCGTAGCCCTGCCAGTTGAGGACCGTGATGGATCCGGCCGAAAAGGCTTTGCGCGGCAAGGTGGAGATGCTGACGCCAGCAATCAGTGCTGCGGACATCAACTTCATTGTGTTGCGTCTGGTGAGTTCAGTCATTGTGGCACCCCTCTTGAAGATACACAGTTATGGACCATCATGACCCGCGGTCATCGACCTCAACGGATCGGCTAGCTTGAAAACAAACGACGTGCCAAAGCGCGCTTAATCGTTTGTATACATACTAAAAGCAGATGAGCGTTGTCCGTGGGGCGCTGACGTCTCGGCGAAATGAAGCGCGCGCTGCGACGCAGCGGCACACCACTTTGTAAGAAAAGCACAACACTTCATTGAGCGGCCGGCATGAATCCACGGATCTCCTGCAAGCTGTTCGTTCAACCCTCTGACTTTAGCATCAGTCTTTTATTTTATATGTACACAAACTATCGGTGAGGAATCGAGACCTGTCAAGCACTGCCTTGCTTTAGTGAGCGCTTGACGATGAAAAATAGACGTCCAGCCGGCGATCCTCTGCGTGTCCAGCAATCATGACGCGTAATCCGTCGCCGCCCGACACATAGTTGATGTCCTGCCCGTTGATACGGGCGGCAAGAACATCGCCCAATGCCAAGCCTGGCAAGTCGATGTAACCAGCCTCGGAGACCGGAGCAATCGTGCAGGCCACCCGCCCGTTGGCAAAGACGATGCGCGACAGCGTGGTGCGCAGATCCGTCTTCAGCGCTGCGTTACCGTTCAACGTCATCACCAGGGTTCCGGATTTGACGACCAGCTCGAGCGTTCCCGACGGCGAGACCATAGGTCCGAGCACCACATCCCGGCCGGCATGGCGCATCGTCCATCCGGTCCACGGATCGAAGTCAACGATCTCACTGGCAGCCATCAGCGGCAACATGGCGGCCCAGATGTAGAACGGATCGGTATCGCCCTGATCCATTGCCTCGCCGGTCACCGCGTTGTAATTTTCAGCGGCGATGCGATCGTAACGCCAGTTCTTCATGAACAGGTCGTAGCTCTGGCTTGCCAGCTTGCTCGCCTCCGCCACGAAACCGTAGCGCCGCAGGCCAAGCCAGACCATGTAGTTGACGTTCGGCCAGATGCGCCCGCGCCAGTAGACGTTGTCGGTGAAGGCCGGATCGTCTCGCGTTGCGTTCGGCAGCACGAAATCGCCGCCGAAGGTCGTCTCATCGCTCAGATGCTCGAGCAGACGTGCCGCCTGCGCCGGCGTCGCGGCGCCGCACAGCAGCGGGTAGAAGCTGGTCGGCGACAGCGAGCGCACGAAACCGCCGCGCCGCTGGCGATTGGCGAAGATGCCGCGGCTCTCGTCCCAGAGCGTCTGCGAGATCAGCGTCCGCTGACGTTCGGCCAAGGCGGCGAATTCGCGGGCATCGTCATGCTTGCCGAGCACGGCGGCCATTTTCGAAAGCATTTCGGCGTCGAGAGCGGCCGCGCAGTTGACGCCGAGATCGAAGGTCGACAGCGTCCGGGTGACGGGATCGTAGACGGCCTCGTCATGGGTCGCGGAATTGTCCATGCCGGTTTCATTGCGCGCGGCAAAGGCCGTCCCCTTGTAGAGGCCCTCGCCCACGTCGGAGGTTCCGCAGGACAAAAGGCCGGTACCATCAGGATCACGGTTGTCCTGCCACCAGCGCCGATTGCGTACCAGCGCCTCGTAACTTGCCTGAATTATCGATCGTTCGCCCGTCCGCTGGTAGAGCTGCCAGACGACCAACGCGCCGAACGGCAGCTGGGTGCGATCGACCCAGGCATCGTTGGACGTGACGATGCAGGCGATATTGCCCTGCGGGGTCGCGCCGGCCATCGCGGTCGCCATGTTCTCGCGCGCCAGATCGGCGTCGAACACGCCCGCAAGAAGGGCAGCGAAAATCTGGTCGTTGAACCAGACGGCGAATTTCCCGAGGTTCCAGATCCGGGTGACCGCCGTGTAGGAACGCGCGTTGATTTCGTCCCAGATGGTGTTCCAGGCGACGACGTCACGCATCGCGTCGAGTGCGCCCTCGAACACGCCGGTCTGCGCATCGGCGATCGCAGCTGGCGCGCCGGCGGCAAGGCAGGCCTGCGCCTTGGAGATCGCCAGTTCGGCACTATCGGCGACGCCTGCGGCATAGGCCCCCTGGCGCATCATCTCAAGATTGAAGCGCAAGCCTATGACCGGCGCTTCGTTCTTGCGGGTCGCCGTATAGAAGTAGCCGTTTTCCTCGAAATCCGCGCGCAAGGCGTCGATCGTCTCGTGGCCAGTCACATGCACCGGCACCTCGGTGGTCGCGACCGCCACGAACCGTGTACCGATCTTCAAGAGCGTGACGTTTCGTCCTGCATCATGGACCGCCACCTCACCTCCATCGCAAGAGATCGCCAGCGTCAGCCAGAAACGCAGCCCCCATTCGGCTGACACCTTGCCGTCCCAGCTGCCGCGAATGGCGAAAGGGTCGGTCTTCGTCGTCGAGAAGGCTACGGTCGTGCCGCTGTGATCTGTCTCCAGCTCGATCAACGAGCCGTCGATCGTATGGCGTCCCAGCCGAACGGTATCGCGGCGCGGCTCGATGGCGGAGGTTGTCTTGCTGCGGGTCGAATAAAGGATCGGCGTGATCCGCACGCCGAGCGGCAGGAAGACCATTTCGGCCGGCCGGGTGGACCAGCTGTTCCAAGCACGCATCAGGGGGATCGTCGAATGTTGTGGCATGGCTCTATGACTTCCGGTCAGTTTGTCAGCGGGATGAGTTTCGGTGCTGCGGCCAATCCACTCTTGTCGAGGCTGTCGCCGAGGTAGGGTGTATTCTTGTAGTACCGATTTGCAGCCGTGTTAGCGACGTGCAGTTCAAGGCTGTGGACGCCAGGGGTCAACCTGCCGAGAGCAAAATTGTAGGGCCGCCAGCCGCGGCGACCGATCTGCCTGTCATCCAGCCGGACAGTAACCACCGTATCGACGGCGGGCAGTTCGAGGATCCAATCGGCCTCATCGCCGATTTCGAGCGTCAACCGGTAGATGCCGGTCCCGGAGAAATCGGCAAAGCCCTGCATTTCCCAACCGGTTTCGACCGAGATCGGCACGAATTCAGCATCAGGCCCCGGCGCGAAGCTCCAATCGTCGACAAGCGGTACGGCACGACCATCGTCGACGACAGGCTGATCCGAGAGATGACCTTCCCGCGCTACCGTCTCCGGCACCTGCCGCAATCGAAGGCAACGCACGTCCTGCGGGCCAAGAACGACCGTCAAATGCTCAAAGGCGAATACCTCGTTTACCGTGCCTGTTGTCGCCGACCAGACCTCGCACTCGAAGCCATCTCCGAAGGAAATCTCGCTGACGCGTTCCGTCGAGCCATCGTTGAACAACACGATCCGCCACCAACCATCAGTTTCGTATCCGATCCATTGCCAAGGCTTATCAACCGAATGGAAGGCCACATCGGGACCGGTCGATCGAAGCGACCGCAACAGAGCGCCCACATCACCGTCACCGGGCATCCTCTCGATATGCATCGAAACCTCGACAGCCTCGCGTGTTATACCGTCGCAAACAGCGGACAGGCTATCGCCTGAAGACCAGACAACACCACCCGCCGCCTTGAAGACGGCGAGCGTTTGCAAGGTCTTCGTCGTCTCGAGCACGGTGACGGACGGCAGAACGACAGCATCGAAAACAAGGCCGGACGCGCGCAGGCGGCCGTTCTCGATCGTAGCGGTCGCCAAATCGGCCTCGCTGACGAACATGAAGTCGCAGCCTTCTGCTAAGAGCCCTTCGCACCAGGCGCCGATATGGGTTGCATGGCTGTGGCGCGGCCCTTCTGCGAAGGCTGTATGAAGAGGATAAAGGATAGCAACCGGCGTGCGGGGCGTGGCCCCCTCGATGAAGGCGGAAATCCGTGCCGTCTCCTCGGCAAACAGATCGTGGTAGCTCCACCACGGCTCGAAATTGATGCCCGGCCCGAAATCGAAACGTGGATTGGAAAACGGCGTCGGATCGCCGTCGCGCCCATCCGTCTGGTAGACGCCGTGCCAGAGGAACTGTCGGCTCCCGAGGCAGTGAAGCCGGATGGCCTGCGCCCGCATCGTCTCCAGGGTCAGTTCCCATTGCCCGGCGGCACGCACGGGCGTTCGCTCGGCGCTGGCATAGGTTTCGACGACGCATCGGCTGCGACCATTCGAACGCGCAACGGAATCGCCGAGCTTCGGCGCCAGCTGCGCCACGAAATTGTTGGAATCAACGGCCGTCTCGTGCCGGTAGGCATCGATGCCGAAGAAATCCACTGCAAGCGCCACCCTGGGGTCGATAGTGGTAAAACCGCCGTTCAACGACCAGGAACTGACATGCGGCAGGATCTCGTGCCCGGTGAGGACGATCCCCGTGCCCTCGGCCCATCGGCGCAACGTGCCGGAGAAGGCCTCGTTCATCAGGGCCGAATAGGCGGCGTAGAATTGGGCGCGCAGTCGCAGGGTTTCAGGCCCGACGTCACCCACCAGCGCCAGCAGGGCCCTGGCGAAGGTCTCTCCCGTGCCGCGCGACACGGCGTCCGGCAGGGTCGGCGCATAGAGCAGGCTGTTGCCGAGGTCACCGGAGATCTGGCTCCACTTGTAGAAACCCGCCGCCGGCTGGTCGTAGAACACGAAGCCGACGGGGTCGGGCACGAGATCGCCAAGCGCCTCGATCAGCGGATCGAGTCCGACTTCGATGAACCGCTCCGCAGCCTCCGGCAGGAGATAATTGATGAGCCGCGAGGTCCTCGACCGGGCGCTGACGAACACCGTGAGCACCTGCCCCCCATCGGGCACGCCCTCGAACAGGTAGCTGCACGACGTTCGGTCGCTTTCGACGACGAATGTCCGCGCCGTGACGTCGACCACCTGGTCGAGGCTGTCGATGCCGACCGACGGATGCAGCAGCGCTGCCTCGACGGTCCACTGGCACCACTCGACGATGCTGCCCTCATACTGCCACGCGACGATATCGGGGCCCATCGTCCGGGTGAACGGCGGATGGATGCCGCTGATCTCGCCCCGCGCCTCTCCCGAGGACGACCAGAACAGGTGGCGCTCGCGCAGGTCGTCGCGGTCCACGACCGTCCGGCCGCCGGCGTGACCGCTGATCCAGTTGTAATCGTCGTAGATTCCGAGCTTCAGGCCCAGCTTGCCGGCAATCCCAGCCGCAACACGATAGGCGTCCAGAAAGGGCGGCGACAGGTAGTCATCGCGCGACATTGCGAGACGGGCCTGGATCAGGATCGTGCCGATCCCCTTCTGTTTGAAATCGGCGAGCTGCGCGTGGCAAACGTCCTCTGCCGGGATCGAATGCCAGAACCAGTAGGCCGACGGGCGAAACGCAGCTGTCGGGTTCTCGAACAAGTCGCGGCGGCCGATATCCTGCTCGGTTCGGATCTGCTCCAACTCGTCTCTCCCTAGTGGCTTGCTGCCGTCACGCGTTGCATGGCTTTGGTCGTTTCCGTCCAGGCCGGCTTGTCGGGGGCGAAGCGCGCTCTCAGATAATCGGCGAGATCCTTGATCTGGCCGTCGTTCAGCGTCTGGCGGAAAGCCGGCATCGACATCACCTCAGGGGCTTGGCGGCCGGTGGTCTGCGCCAGGATTGCCGGCGCCTCGACACCCTTCAGGATTGCCTGGATAAGATTGTCCGGGGTCGCCGCATGAACGTTGCTGTTGAGCGCCAACGACGACAGGATCGTGTTTCCAGTGTGGCATGTGGCGCAGGCGCCATTGAACAGGCGCTCGCCCTTCGGCGATATGCGCGCGGCGGAAGCCTTGGCCGCTTCGCTCGCGGCAAGGGCGGCCTGGCTCTGCGCCTTGCTATCGGCGGGAGCCTCGTTGAGACTTGCGAGATATGTGGCCATGGCGCGGATATCGCTATCCGGCAGCGGCTGCATGACCTCGACGACATGCGCCATCGGGCCGGCGGCACTGCCGTGATCGCGCGAATGTCCGGTGCGCAGGTAGTCATAGAAGGCGTCTGCCGTCCAGCCGACCGGGCCCTTGGCGAACGCATTCAGGGCCGGCGCCTCCCAGCCATCGGCAAAGCCGCCGGCAAGCCGGGCGCTGCCGCTCTTTTCCGCGCCGAGCACATTGCGCTCGGTGTGGCAGGCCGAACAGTGGCCCAGGGTCTCGACGAGATAGGCCCCCCTGTTCCACTGCGCATCGCGGGTCTCGACATATTTGAACGGCTGCGCCTTCAGGAACAGCGCGTTCCAGCCCGCCATCATTGCGCGGATGCTGTAGGGGAATTTGAGCTTCGTCTCCGGCGCTTTTTCGGCGACCGGCGCCTGCGTCATCATGTAGGCGTAGAGGGCCTGAAGATCGGCATCCTCGGCGCCCGCGAACGAGGTGTAGGGGTGCGCGGGATAGAGGTGATGGCCGTCGCGGCTGATGCCCTCGCGCATGGCACGTTCGAGGGCCGGGTAGGACCAGGCGCCGATGCCGTTTCGGACATCGGGCGTGATGTTGGTGGCATAAACTGCGCCGAACGGCGTGTCGAAGCGCCGGCCACCGGCAAAGGGTGTTCCGTCGTTTCCGACATGACAGACATTGCAGGCGCCGGCCGCCGCCGCCAGCCGGCCGCGCTCGATGGTGGCGGCGCTGTAGACATTGGCGTCCGGGCGCTGGATGGTGCCGATCGCCGGGCGCCATGGCGATGCCATGGTCACGATACCGGACAGAGCCGCGACGGCACCGACGGCTGACAGACCCATGGTCCACCACTTCCGCCTCTTCGCGACCGGAGTGACCGGCGTTTCGTTCGTCTTGCCGTTCAGAGTTGCGAGAACCAGTTCCGGCGTCAGCGGCAGTTCGCGGAAACGAATGCCGGTGGCATCGTAGACGGCATTGGCGATGGCCGCGGCGCTGGGAACGGAGGCGGACTCTCCGACGCCGAGCGGCGGCTCGTCCTGCCGCGGCACCATCAGCACGTCGATATCAGGCACCTCGGGGAAGGTGATCAGCGGGTAGCCGCCCCATTCCTTCGACTGCACGGCGGTCGAGGAAAATTCGACCTTTTCCTTCAGAACCCGGCTGGTGGACTGAATGATGTTGCCGTGGATCTGGTGGCGCACGCCGTCGGGATTGATCATCATTCCCGAGTCCTGCGCGCAGGTCACCTTGGTGACCGCGATCTCGCCGGTCTTCTTGTTGACGGCGACATCGGCAACCCATGCCGCCCAGGCGGCGGCCTTACCCGGAAACGGCCCGTGGACGTAGACGGCATAGGCAAATCCACGGCCGTAGAGCAGATCACCTTCGCCGCCGAGCGTGCCCCATGTCGTATGCGGCACCCACTTCGCCCGTTCGGCCAGCGCGTGCACCAGGTCGACGGCGCGTGGGTCGTGGAGATAACGGAGCCGGTACTCGACCGGATCGACGCCGGCGGCGGCGGCCAGCTCGTCGACGTAGCATTCGTGGGCGAATGTATTCGGCATCGCCGACACGCCACGGAACCAGGAGGCGCGTGCGATCGGCGGCATGTCGTGCACGGTTACGCGCAGGTTGCCGTAGGCATAGGGCGGGATGGCAGTACGATCGCCCATCTGCACGACGCCGGAAACGGGCGGCAGCTTGCCGGTGAGGATCAGGGGAAGGGTTGGCGCCAGATTGGAGGGATAGCGCGTTTCGAAATCATAGGCGCACGGACCTCCCTCCAGGTCGAGACCGCCGCGCACATCCATGATCTGGGCGGCGCCCTTCGGCTCCCAGGCATGTTCCTGTTCGCGCGTTAGCTGGACCCGGACGGGTGCCTTGACGGCCCGCGACAGCAGCGCCGCGTCGGCTGTTACGTCATCGGCGCAGTTGCGGCCGTAGCAGCCGGCCGCCTCCAGCCGCTCGACCCTAATCTGCTCTTCCGGCATGTCGAGCAGCAGCGCCAGATCGCGGCGCATGGGATAAGGGTTCTGGGTTCCCGACCAGACGGTCAGCCCGGCGTCATTGTAATCGGCCACCGCGCAGGACGGGCCGATCGAACCGTGCATCTGGTAAGGCCAGACATAGGTGCGGTTCATCGGCTGGGCGCTGCCAGCCAACGCCATGTCGACATTGCCGCGATCGGCAAGCTTGCGTGGCGTCGACGGATTGGCACGCAGTGCCTTCTCCGGCATGTTCAGATCCGGCCACTCGGGCGGCGCGCGCCACACGACCTTCAGGCTTCCGGACGCCTCGATGGCGATTTCCTCACGGGTCGCGACAACACCGACGAAATCACCGATGGCGACGACGCCGACCAGCCCGTCGATATGCGCGACCGAGGTCTCGTCGATCGAGATCAGGCTGTTTCCGACATGCTCGCCGTGATCGAATCCGGCATAGGGCGGGCGAATAACGCGGCCGTGCAGCATGCCAGGCACGCGCACATCGTGGACATAGGTCCAGCGCCCGGTTGCCTTCTCGGGAATATCGACGCGCGGGCGCGACGAGCCAACCAGTTTATAGTCCGACGGCGGCTTCAGCGCCGCATTGCTGTCGATCGACAGCCTGACATGGCTGCCGACGACAACATCGCCGAAGTTCAGCTGCCAGTTCTCGCCGCCGTCGGTACGGATAGTGCCGTCCTCCAGCCGCAGCCGCTCAATCGGCACGCCTACCTTCTCGGCGGCCTTGGCGAGAAGATGGCGGCGGGCGGTCGCGGCGGCCTGGCGCAGCGGCACTGCGGTGATCTGGATGGTTTCGCTTGCGATGGTCGCCCCCTGGTTGGGCGCGGCGGTCGTCGTGCCGAGAACCATGTCCACCTGTTCGAACGGCACGCTGAGCTCCTCGGCGACGATTTGCGCCAGCGAGGTGCGGATGCCTGTCCCGAGATCGACGTGGCCGTTGAACGCTGTCACCCGGCTATCGGCCCCCACCGCGATATAAAGCTCGGCGGCGTCGCCCATCGACGCGTCATTGACAATGAGAAGCGTGCTGGCGGCTGCCATGTAGGCGGACTTGGGTGCTTCGCGGTGGTTCATCGCGAAACCTCCGTCATGTCGTCGGTCATCGAGTCGTCTGGCCGGCCGGCTTTGGTAAGGGTTACGGCGCGGTGCACAGCGGCCAGTATCTCAACATGCGTTCCGCACCGGCAGAGATGGTGCCGCAGAGCATCGCGAATATCGCCCTCGTCGGGATCCGTATTTCGCTGAAGCAGTCCAACCGTGGCGATGATCATGCCGTTGAGGCAATACCCGCATTGCGCCGCCGCCTCTTCGATGAAAGCCTGCTGTACCGGGTGCAGAAGCCCATCCACCGCCAGCCCCTCGAGCGTGATCACGCGTCGTTTGCCGATCGCGCCAAGCGGCACAGTACAAGACCGCACCGGACGGCCGTCGACCAGAACCGCGCAGGCGCCGCATTCACCCAGGCCACAGCCATATTTCGGTCCATTCAGGCACAGGTCGTTACGCAATATGTAAAGAAGCGGTGTTTCCGGTTTCGCGCTAACGCGCCAAAGAGCGTCGTTGACATTCAGTGAAACGGAAACGGGAGGCTTCACGGGAGCTCCTCCAGCATCGCGCAAATAGCCAGGCCTTTTGCTACTGGACGGATCGCTATACGGCGGGCGCCCTGGCGGCGCGTGCGCATCATAACGATGCGACTGTCCCCGACATCACGCATCTACTGCCCCTTATTTTTATATAAATAGTGTATACGCTTCATATGGAGCGCTGGCAAGTCGAATTTCGTTGTTGCAAACGTCGAAAAACGCGGTACGCTGGGATATCCAACGAAACCAGCCGCCACGAATGCTTGTCTCGCTATTGCATTTTAAAGCGTATACGCTATAAGTAAGCCAATTCGCCTATCGCCAGCGCGATACGGCGAAAAACGGAAAAAGGGGTCGCCATGTCCACCGGAAATGAAAGAATCGCGATCATCGGTGCCGGCCTCGGCGGCGCGGCAGCGGGGGCGCTGCTCCAGCATGCCGGCTTCAACGTCCAGATCTTTGAACAGGCCCCGAGCTTTTCCCGCCTCGGCGCCGGTATCCACATGGGACCGAATGTCCTGAAGATCTTCCAGCGCATCGGCATGGACAAGAAGCTGGTCGATATCAGCAGCACGCCGGCCTATTGGTTCAGCCGGGATGGCCTGACGGGAGACTATCTCTCCCGCATTCCGCTCGAAGGATATGGCGCGACCTATTGTACCGTCCATCGCGGCGATCTCTCTGCCTTGCAGATGGACACCATGACTCCCGGCACCGTCCAGTTCAACAAGCGATTGACCCGCCTCGAAGACAATGGCTCGGATGTCTACCTCGAATTCCAGGACGGCACCTCGGCGCGCGCCTCGATCGTGATCGGTGCCGACGGCATCAACTCGCGCGTTCGCGAAACATTGCTGGGTGCCGAAAAGCCGAACTATAGCGGCTGGGTCGGTCATCGCGCGATGATCTCGGCGGAAAAGCTGAAAAAGTTCGACCTGACCTTCGAGGATTGCGTCAAGTGGTGGGGGCCGGATCGCCACATGATGGTCTACTACACCACCAGCCGCCGCGACGAATATTACTACGTGACCGGCGTCCCGCACCCCGCCTGGGAATTCGACGGCGCTTTCGTGCAAAGCAGCCGCGAAGAAATGTCGGAAGCCTTTGCCGAATACCATCCGGTCATCCAGGCGCTGATCGAAGCCACCGACGACGTCACCAAGTGGCCGCTGTTCAACCGTAACCCGCTACCGCTCTGGAGCCAGGGCCGCATGGTCCTGCTCGGCGATGCCTGCCACCCGATGAAGCCGCATATGGCTCAGGGTGCCGCCATGGCGATCGAGGATGCGGCCATGCTGGCGCGATGCCTGAAGGAAACCGGATCGCAGGATTACGCGACCGCCTTCCGCCTCTATGAGGCCAGCCGACGCGATCGCGCAACGCAGGTCCAGACCGTGTCCAACGCCAATACGTTCCTGCAGACGCAGGAAGATCCTTCATGGGTCTATGGCTACGACGTCTATGCCGAGCCTATCCTCGACAAGAGCGTCGCATGAGCGCGGCCCTTCTCTACGGCGCGAATGCCTCTGCCAACGGCATTCGCCAGCATTATCTGCGCCATGGCGGCAAGGGTCGGCCGGTCATCCTCATTCCCGGCATCACCAGCCCGGCGATCACCTGGGGCTTCGTTGCCGAGCGCCTTGCCGAACGCCATGACGTCTACGTTCTCGATGTCCGGGGCCGCGGCCTGTCCTCGACCGGTCCGGATCTCGACTACGGTCTCGATGCCATGGCCGCCGATGTCATCGGCTTTGCCCAGGCGCTCGGTGTTGGCGCTCCTGCGCTGCTCGGCCATTCGATGGGTGCGCGCATCGCCATGCGGGCGGCAAATACCGGCGGCGAGTTCTCCCGCCTCGCCCTTATCGATCCCCCGGTCTCCGGGCCGGGCCGCCGGCCTTATCCGAGCAAGTTGCCCTGGTATGTCGATAGCATTCGCCTCGCGCTGGCAGGCATTGATGCCGAGGGCATGAAGGCGTTTTGCCCGACATGGTCGGAAAGCCAGCTGCGGTTGCGCGCCGAATGGCTGCACACCTGCTTCGAGCCTGCCATCGTCACCGCCTTCGAGGACTTCCACCGGGACGACATCTTCCCGGATTTCGCCACGCTGAAGCAGCCGTCGATGCTGATGGTCGCGGGACGTGGCGGCGTGATCGCGCCGGAAGATGAAGCGGAAATCCGTGGGCTCAACCCCGCTATCGAGATCAGCCGCGTCCCGAATGCCGGCCACATGATCCCTTGGGACGATCTCGACGGCTTCTTCGAAGCGCTTGGAGATTTCCTCTCCCGATAAACGCTAATGGCGGGTCTTTGGCCCGCCATTTTTATTGCCGCAGCGAGAGCGCCCTAATGTGCGCCCGCTCACTCATCAAAGGAGCCGTCCGTGCAGAAACCCTATCGTATCGGCCAGATCGTGCCGAGTTCCAACACGACGATGGAGACGGAAATTCCGGCGATGCTGATGGCTCGCCAGCTTATCCGCCCGGAGCGCTTCACCTTCCATTCCAGCCGCATGCGCATGAAGAAGGTGGTCAAGGAAGAACTGGCCGCCATGGACGCCGAATCCGATCGGTGCGCCATCGAACTGTCCGATGCCCGCGTCGACGTGCTGGGATATGCCTGCCTCGTCGCCATCATGGCGATGGGCCTCGGCTACCATCGCCAGTCGGAAAAGCGCCTGACCGGCCGCACGCAGGAAAACGACACGAACATCCCGGTCGTCACCAGCGCCGGCGCGCTGATCGAGGGCCTGAAGGTGATGAAGGCGAAGAAGATCGCCGTCGTCGCGCCCTATATGAAGCCGCTGACCGAACTCGTCGTGAACTATATTCGCGAGGAAGGCTTCGAAGTGATGGATTGGCGGGCGCTTGAAATTCCCGACAATCTGGATGTTGCCCGCCACGATCCGGAAACCCTGCCGGCCATCGTCCAGACGCTCGATCTTTCCGATGTCGATGTCATCGTTCTTTCGGCCTGCGTGCAGATGCCGTCGCTGCCCGTCATCGCCAAGGTCGAGGCCATGACCGGCAAACCGGTGCTCACCGCCGCCGTGGCCACCACCTATTGCATGCTGAAATCACTGGGACTGGAAGCCGTCGTGCCGGGTGCCGGTGCGCTGCTGTCCGGTGCTTATTGAACCTGACGTTTTTGTCGTTTCCGGCCGCATTGCGGCGGAGGAAAACAAGGAGTGCCCCATGCAGAGTGCTGAAACCAACTATCAGGGCGTTTGGGGCAACCGCATCGGTTTCGGCCAGCGGCCGGCCCTTCTGGTGATCGACTTCCTGAAAGCCTATACGGTGGAAGGCGCGCCGCTCTATGCGCCGGGTGTCGTCGATGCCGTCGCACAAACACCGGCACTTCTGGTCGCCGCGCGCGCCGCAGGCATTCCCGTCATCCACACCCGCATTCTCTATCTCGCCGAGAACTGCGCCGATGGCGGCATGTGGGTGAAAAAGGCTCCGGTCATGATGGCCATGGTCGAGGGCAACGTGCTGGCCGAATTCTGCGACGGCGTCGAGCCGGAAAAGGGCGAACTGGTCATCGTCAAGCAATATGCCAGCGCCTTTTTCGGCACCAGTCTCGCCTCTCTACTTCACACGCAGGGTATCGATACCGTCGTTCTTGCCGGATGCTCGACAAGCGGCTGCATTCGCGCAAGTGCGGTAGATGCCGTCCAGCACGGGTTCCGGACCATCGTCGTGCGCGATTGCGTCGGCGACCGGCACCCCGATCCGCACAATGCCAACCTCTTCGACATCGACAGCAAATACGGCGATGTCGTTTCAAGGGAGGATGCCATCGCCGAAATCGCCAAGATCAAGTCCGACTGTCTGTAACTTTAGAAAAACAGCCAAGCCTTCACGTAAGATAGGGGAACGAGCATGGATCAATTCAGCTTCACCGAAATCTGCCTACATCAGTTGAAGATGTCGGGCGTCCACGAGGGCGAAAAACTCATCGTCCTGACCCAGGGCAACGAGCGCCTCGATTACGCTGACGCCTTCATGGCGGCGGGCATGCGTCTTGGGGCCAAGATGTATCACATGCGTTTGCCACCGGTGCCGCCGGCAGGTGCATGGGCCGTCGGCCAGACCGGACTTGCCGCCATGCCTGACGCGGTCGAAGCCCTAAAGGCCGCCGATATGCTGATCGATTGCATCTTCCTGCTCTTCAGCCCGGAGCAGATGGCGATCCAGGCGGCCGGAACACGTATCCTGACCGCCGTCGAACCGCCGGAGATTCTCGCCCGCATGTTGCCGACAAAGGAACTGCGCGAGCGCGTCGAATTTGCCGGAGAGCTGCTCTCCAAAGCGAAGGTGATGCGGATCACCTCGGCGCATGGCACGGATGTCACCTACAAACTCAACACCTATCCGGCCATCACGGAATATGCGTGCACCGACGAGCCAGGCCGCTGGGATCATTGGCCGTCCGGCTTTGTCTTCACGGGTGGTGACGATGATGGCGTCGACGGTACGATCGTCGTTGCCCCGGGCGATATTCTGCTGCCGCAGAACATCTACGTCCGCGATCCGATCTACTACACCATTGAAAACGGTTGGATCACCGACATTCGCGGCGGCCTCGATGCCGAGCTGGTCAAGTCGTACATGGACGGTTTCAATGATCCGCGAGGCATGGGCATGAGCCATGTCGGCTGGGGTCTTAATCAGAACGCCAAGTGGCATCGCATGGTGCCCGGTGAATTTCCGGGCGGCATGGGCATGGAGGCCCGCTCGTTCTACGGCAATGTCATGTTCTCGACCGGCCCGAACAATGAACTGGGCGGCCCGAACGACACGGCCTGCCATCTCGATATCCCGATGCGCAATTGCTCGCTCTTTCTCGACGATGAGCCGATGGTCCTGAACGGCGATATCGCCGTCAAGGAAATGAAGCACACCGTCAAATCGTAATCGCAACCAACCTGCTTGGCGTGAAGACACGCCAAGCAGCCCGAGCCTCGTATGCCTTGACCGGTGAAACATGCTGTGGTGTTTCCTGCATGGACGCACTAGACGCCGCAACCGATGGACCCGCTAACATGACTGTCAAAGACATCGAACGCCCACGTGAAGCCGCGGTGTCTGAAACCGCCTATGATGTTACCGAGCAGGTGGGTCACTTGCTGCGAAAAGCCTATCAGCGGCATCTCTCGATCTTCCAGGCCAACGCCAGTGACCCAGACCTGACATCCGTCCAGTTCGTCACGCTCTGCGCGCTACACGATCTCGGCCCGAGCTCTCAGGTCGAATTGGTGAAGGCCACCTCGGTCGATCAGGCGACCATCCGCGGGATCGTCGAGCGTCTGAAAGCACGTGGATTGATCGACCTGTCCAAAGACAAAGCCGACGCCCGCAAGGTCGTCATTTCTCTCCTGCCGAAGGGTGAGGCGCTGCTTCAGGACATGTATCCTCGCGCATATCTCATCAGCGAAAAAACCGTCTCTCCCCTCAATCCGGCGGAGAGAATTGCGCTGCTGTATCTTCTTCGTAAAATTGCGGACGATGAGACCGGAGATACGTCACGGCAATAGTTCAGCGCAGGGCCTATGCCGGCCCTGGTTTCGAAAGGAAGCGAGCCTACGCCCGCATGGGGAAGCATCATAATTCCCCTTCGTTCGCAGTTGAGAAGTCTTCGTTACTTCACCGGTCGGAGCTGTCAGATTCGATCACCGGCGGTGTTTCGCTCTGCAGGGCGATACGCTCCCATCGGTCGGCAAATGGACCGCAAGCGGTTTTTATATCGATGCCAACCGGCAACTCGCAGCATTCGTCCTCTCCGTTGCTCCCCAGTTCACCCAGCGTGACTGGCGCCTTTGGACAATCGGGAAGGCGCCGGCACCCGCCGACGGTCCGCTCCGGCTTTCCCGTGCGCCGTCTGCGGCGTCGAATCTCGGCCGGAGCCATGCCGACATTCCGATGGTCGGGCTGGCATGCTGCGCGCGCCCCTCATTTCCCTTCCCCCATTTCTTATTTGAAGAGCTGTTCGATGTCCGCCATCGGCCGGAACAGCTTCATTGGTTGGTCGGGAAACGGAAAAAAGCTTTCACGCTCGTAGAAGCGGCGCGCATTTTCATCCTTAGCATCTACGACCACTGCGAAGGACGCGATCTCGCTCCTGACGGCCCGAAAGAGGGCATCCGCCAGCAGAAACCGGCCAACGCCCTTGCCTTGGTGGCGTCGGTCGATCGCAAGTCGACCGAGAAGAGTCGCTGGAACGACCGGATAGCGCGGCAGTTTCCGCACTGCCTTTTCGGGCAGCTCCCCGAGATTCACCGCCGTCGACGAAAGGGTGTAGTAGCCAGCGACCGCACCGTCCGACAGCACCAGCACGAAAGGCGCGGCCATGTTCTTGCGGGCATCCTGACCGGCCTGAACCCGGAAATACCGATCAAGCGGCTCCACGCCACTTTCGAACGCAGACCTGTCGTGGTGAGCACCGAGGACCTCGACCCGCGGGGCTTCTCCGATGTCGTCCGCCACCCGTCAGACGCCGGTCGTTTTGCGATAGCGACGCACCGTGTCACGCAGACGATCATTGACTGGCTGCGGGTTGAGCAATGCTTCTACGAAGGTCTCGCTGTCGCGGACCGAGAGGTCCAGACGCTGATGTTCTTCGATTGCCCGACGGGCGGCCTCCTGGACGCTGGACAACACAAAATCAGTCACCGTCCGGCCCTGGAGGGCTGCGGCGCGCTCAATAAGACTTTTCTGGTCAGCCGTTACGCGCGTCTCAAGACGCTCGCCACGGACCCGTCCACGAGGCGGATGTACTGCAGATTGGACCATCGACATTCTCCTTTTCAACAGATGTACGGCCATTGGCCGGGAAAATCAAGTAGAACGACCAGTTGTGCAACAACCTGCTGCACCGTCAGGGGAGAGATGGTTTCGGCCATCTCTCCCCCGCGACCGCCGCCTGTACCTGGCGGGGCCGCGCGCTCGCAAGACGGCCGATAGCAGTCACTGCTCCAATCGTTCCCATCCGCCGCCGAGCTGGTACGAGACAGCCCACTACTACCTGGGTGGGTAGGGCTCGATATCCGCAGACCAGTAGTGCTTGGCGATGTTCGGGCTGTTGCGGATGACATGGTAGGCGATATCCGGATTGCCTCCTTCAAGAGTGTCCGGGTCCGCACCACAGATTAGGCAATACATTCGTTGATGAACGACACTTGCAAAATATTGCAGAACTGGCGTGGCGTCGTCCTCACCGATTGCTTGCATGTCCTCGGCAGTCTGTTTGGCCGCCTCCTCCGCCGTCGATCTCCTGCTCCCTTTTGCGCAAGAAGCGGTCGCGAGGCTACCTTCCGCTGCAGTGATCGGCATCCGCATCTCTCATGCTCAAGTGAAGGAAAAGACGGCTGAGGAAGGAAGAGACGGCTCACGCCGCCGCCTCCTCCTCGTTGGCTTCCGGCTGCAAGGAATGCAGGTAATCGACCGCCCGCTGCGCATGGGCTGCCGCCGAGAAGATGGCGCGCTTGTCGTGGTGGAGAACCTTCAGCCAGCTATCGAGATAGCGTGCGTGGTCGGGGCGTGGTTCGAGCTCTGGGACGATGCCAAGATCGGCGCAGAGAAACGCGCTGCCGAGTTCGGCAATCAGCTCCTCGCGGGCGCGGTCGCTCCGGTCTTTTGCGTAGCGGCTGAGATCGCGATCCAGCCGTCGCGGTGCGCCGGTCCAGTGCGTGATCTCGTGGCTGAGGATGGCGACATAAGCGGCATCGTCCCGGAAGGCATCCAGGCATGGCATCTGGATGTAATCCCGGTGAGGGGCATAATAGGCAGCCGTACCTCCATGCCGGATCAGTGCGCCGGTATTGGCAAAGAAGCGACCGGCATTGCCGATCCGCCTCATCGGATCCTCACCAGATGCGATCTCGTCAAAGCGGCCGTTAAGACCGGTGATCTGATCGGTGTTGAACACCGTGTAGGTCTTGAGGAATGGAATATCCTGTTCGATCTCGGTGCCTGTCTCGGTCGTCTCGGTGCGGCTGAACGAACTGGCAAAGACTATGGTCGTGCCGGTTTCGCCCTTGCGGACGGCGCCGCCGAGTTCGATTGCCTGGCGAAACGTCATCCAGCGTGATGCGGCAAAGCCGCGGGCGATGGCTTGCGACCACAGCAGCAGGACGTTGATGCCGGAATAGGGTTGGCCGTTGTGGCGCAGTGGCCGGCCGACCTCGCCCGTCGCATGTCCCGTCGTCCAGGGTCTGGTCCATGGCCGCACACCCCGTTCGAGATCGGCGATGATCGTGTTGGTGATGCGGCTGTAAATATCGGATCGTTGATTGGATTGCTGCCTGCACATGTTGGAACCTCGGTTTCGAGGTCGCGGCCATCGCGACCTGCTACGGCGGTCCGAAAGCCGGGCGGCAAGCGGCGCCTGCACCCGCAGGGCCGCAACGAAGTGGAGGACGGCAAAGCCGTTGCCGGCGGCGCGAGCCTGGCAGGACCCAAAGCCGGGGCAGGACGCGGTGGCCGCAATCTACAGGGGGAGGTTTGGACGGAGGCGGACATGGCTGATCCGCGAGGCGGCGTCATGCCGCTCGCGTCACAGATGAACAGCAGCGAAGATCGCCTACCTCACCGGCCGCGCCAACGACCTTGCGATATCGACGATGTCGTCGCGCGAGGCGGTCGGATCCTCCTCACATGAGGAGTTTGGCGTCAACGGCTATCAAGGTGGCATGTTGGCGTTCCTATTTCGGATCCAAGTCTGAGCCCGATACTTTACCGGCTCGACCTGCGAGCCTGTACAACCTCACATACGGTCGCCGCTCCGGCGGCTGCACCACCATCCCGCTTGCGACGGGCAAGAGCTCAGGAGAACAGGACCAACCTTGTTCCCGGCTGATAAAGCCATGAAGACCCACGGTCTGTTCACCTGGATCCGTCAGGGCTGATCCGGCCCTGGGGATTGAAAGAGCTTGCAGGTAAGCTGGCATCGGTCAGGCGGATTTCATGACCGCCCCCTCGATGACAACGCCGGCGCTGACATACTTCCATAAGGCCACCAGCAGCTTGCGGGCCAGCGCCACGATCATCGACTTTTTGAAGCGACCGCCATTCTGTGTAACGCGGTCCTTGAACCAGCAGGACAGCCTGGAGCTCGGCTGGTAGCGCAGCCATAACCAAGCAAGCTCCACCATCGTAGTTCGCAGCCGTGGATGCCCGCTTTCGATACGCCCTGCTCACGATTGATCGAGCCGCTTTGCCAAGGCGACGGCGCCAGCCCGGCATAGGCGGCAACTTGACGGCGGTTGTCGAAGTGCCGGAACAGGCCTTCAGAGTGAAGGATTGCCGCGAACTCCGAACCAACGCCCCTGATGCCAAGCAGCACCGCCGCTGGCGATGCGCTCGTCGTCTGCTCAGCAATAAGCGCATCTCGTTCAGCTTCCACAGTCTTGATCTGCTCGAGCAACAGCTCAAGACGATCGAGCTCACGGGAGATTTGTGCCTTTATGTGCTTGGGGAGCGCACGGTCATCCCCAGTGCGAAGTTCTTCCAGACGCACTCGGCGATCACGGCGCAAAGGTGCATAATCCCGGATGCCCTGGCAGAAGAGGAGTCCCTTGATGCGGTTGACGTGGAGAACGCGCTCAGCAACCAGCACTTTTCGCTCGCGGCCAATACGGCGGCGATCCTCGTCCTCAGGCGTCGGCATCTTGACCATAGAACCGACGCGTGGCTCACCTCGCTTCCAGGCCAGCAACGTGCGCACCAGCGTTTCACCATCAATGCGGTCGGTCTTGACGCGACGTCGACGACGCGGCACCGAGATCGATGCTGCCTCGACAAAGTGGTTCTCGATCCAACCGACCTTGTTCAGCGTCCGCCCGATCCAGAAGCCATCCAGGCCCACTTCCTGGATCACCACCAATGAGTAAAGCTTGCCCTCGCGTGTCAGTACCTTTTGACGCATCTCGGCAAAGCAGGCGAGCAGGCTGGCGATATCGCCGCCGGCGACCGTATGACGAGACATCTTCTCGCTTCCTGGCGAAAGCGATGTGACCAGCCAGGTCGATTTACTGAGTTCCAATGAAACGAAGATTGCGCCAAGATCGACGCGGATGGCGGCAGGTGCATCGGGTTTATCGGCTGTCGTAAGCATGATGAGCCTCCAGAGAGATTTTTAGCGAACCCACTCTGCCACGGTGCAGGCCGCTATCCACTCCCCATAGGATCTTGTTCCAGGCAACACCCAGTCCGATCCTGAAATCGATGCCCCTGACCGCCTTCAGCTCGAAGGCCCGGTTCGGCAGGCCCTCGGTCCATTCCGGCGCAAAGCCGATGCCAAGCCCGGCCGAGACCAGCGACACCAGCGAATAGGTGTCGTCGCAGCTATAGGCGATGTTGCGGGTCAGATCGTATTCCTCGAACTTCTCGTTGAAGTACCGCTCTGTATAGGAGAGGTTCTTGCGATTGAAGGCGATGATCCTTTCCGAGCGCAGGTCGTCGATGGAAATCTCCGCCTGCTCCGCCAGCCGGTTGGTACGGGCCACCGCCAAGAGATACCGCTCATGGGCGATCGAGGCGAAGCGCAAGGAGCCGATGTTTTCCACCGGCCGGATGAGGCCGAGATTGATCTGGCCGTTCTCCAGACCACGGATGATGTCGCCGGTGTTGCCGCTTGATATATGGATACGGATATCCGGATACTTGCGGGCGATCTTTGCAAGAAACGCCGGCAGCACGCCGGTGGTCGCCGGATAGACGGTGCCGATTCTGATCTGCCGGATCGTCTTGCCGGCCACCGCCCTGGTGATCTCGGCGGAAAGATCGACCTCGCTCAGGATCCCGACGCAGCGCTCATGGAAGATCTCCCCTGCCCGCGTCAGCTCCACCCGTCTGGTCGAGCGGATGAACAGCGGGCAGCCGAGTTCGCGCTCCAGCGCCTGCACATGATTGCTGAGCGCTGGCTGGGCGATGCGTACCTTGGCTGCCGCCCGGCCGAAGTGCAGTGGGCTGATTATGATTTTCAGCTGCTATTTAAGCAAGTAGGCCTTCGCTTAAATAACGAAGCAGCTAAGGTAAGCGCTCTTAAATAAGCGTACGCCCCAGTCGAGCGCCTTGAAAGGATGCGACCCGAAGACCTCATCATCGGTTCGAGTTGGATAACCCAAATTTATGGAACTACATGGCGTGTCCCTAGAAGAGACCAGGAGAAGCCTGGAGATGACCGCTGCTCATTGTGACCGAACTGCTCGTCGGCTTCGAACTGTTGGGACGATTGTTGCGGCGATCGGACGACCGCCGCAACGGGTATAGTTACAGAAGAAAATCGCCAGCCCCAAGGTGGACGAGGCCCTGCAGCTGAATCTCGAAGTCATGAACGCCGTCGCCGTTGAGGTCGGCCTGGACAACGGTAATATCGTGATCGGATCCAGCATTATCTTGATAGTGCCAAGCGAGCGCGCCAGCCTTCTTATCGAACAAGGCATTCTCTTGCGCCTGGAAATGGAAGGCTGCATCGCCCTGTGCAGAGCCATTCGCATCGATCGCCGAGAGGTTGATCTTATCGATGCCATGCTGGAAGTCGGTGATGACGTCGCGGTTCAAGCCGGACCCGGTCTCCGTCGCTGTCTTGAAGGTAAACGTATCCGAGCTGGTGCCACCGCTCATGATGTCCCTTCCGGCACCACCAATGATGACGTCCGAGCCGGCGCCGCCCTTCAACACGTCATTGCCGCCGAGACCCTCGTAGGTTTCGTTGCCGCCGTTGGACTGACCGGTGTGTGGCAGGTAGTCGTTACCCTCGGTGCCGGTATATACCTTCGTCGATGTGGTCGGCGTTGTCGGCTCTGTCGGTTGCGTCGGCGTGGTCGGCGTTCCCGAGCCGGAGCTCGGCTGCGTCGGCGTGGTTGGCTCTGTCGGCGTGGTCGGCGTTCCCGGCTGCGTCGGCGTGGTTGGTCCCGCGCTGGAGCCCGATTCGTAGGCACCCATATCGACAGTTCCAACGACGCGAGCGTGGCCGTCCAGATCGGTCGAGCCGACGCCGTACTTGGTGGTTCCACCGTCGATCGCTGCCGAGCCCGAGGCGAGGTGGAAGTTGTCGCTCGCTGCCCCCACGAAATGCGGGTCGATGCCGAGCTTGTTGCCGTTCGCCGTGCTCGGCATAGCGTTGCCGCCGTCGGTCCTGACCGAGGCCTGGCCGGCCGTGCCGTTGTAGGTGTTGTTGTTGGCCCAGACGACGTTGGCGTTGGTATAGCCGCCGTACGACGTGTTATCGACCGCGGTGTTGTTCTTGTTCACCGATGGGTCGGCGACGGCGACGTTGTTGACCCAGGTGTTGTTGCTCGACTGCGCGTTGCTGAGTTCGCCGCGCCAGGTGCCGTCGTTCAGCGGGTCCTGATTGTTGTGGTATGCTGTGTTGTTCTGCACCGTGATGGAGTCGCTCCAGGCAACCTGGATGCCTTTGCCGCCGTTCTCGTAGACCAGGTTGTTGTCGACAAGGGTCTTAAACGTATAGTTCGGATGACCATCCGTCTGTGTGCTCTGAAAATCGTCAATGATGATGCCGTTGCCATCGGTGTGCGCACCCGTCTTCGTGACGTTGTCGTGCGAGATGTTGTTTTGTACGATATTCCGGTAGCCGGTCGTCGAGGTATCGCCGGTGATGTTCCGGTTCTCGTAGATCGAGATGCCCGAGAACCAGCCTGACGACGCGTTATTGTAGGTCTCGTTCCCTACGATCTTGACGAAGTCAGAATAGTTGAACTGAATGCCCGACTCCCCGCTGTCGTGGACCTTGTTGTTGAGAATTGAGACGTGATGGACGTTGTTCGCTTCGATGCCGTCACCGTTGCCGCCCTTGATGTCGAAGCCGTCGATTGTCACGTAGTTGGCGTTGACACTGATCCCGGTATACGAGCCTGCGGGCGGCCGGATCAGTGCTGCGCCAGGCACTTCCGAGCGCAGCGTGATGTCGCCTGCCGCCGAGCCGTCCTTGTCGATATTGATGCTCTCGTTGTACGTCCCTGGCTTCACCACGACCTCGTCGCCGGGCTTAAGGTTTGCCGCCATTGCCTCGTTGATCGTGTGAAAAGGAGACGAGGCACTGCCGTTACCGCCGCCGCTGCTGGTCGTCGCTACGTAGTATGTTGTCATGGTCTTGTTCCTCAACCCCCGCCCGTTAACATTTGTGGTTAATCCAGCGTTACGGCGGCAGGTTATAGGGCGACATTTTTGAGGGTGCAACAGCAACGCAACAGTAAGTGCTTGAGAAGCATAGCCTTATTACTGCCACAATATCCAAATCGATCCAAAGTTACGTTTTGAAATATTTGGTGAATTTCGAGTCGCCCAAAATGTGGCAGTATTAAAATCTCGTTTACCGCGAGTTATTCTTTCTGCAACCAAAGCGACATGCGTGCATTGAAAACTTTAGAAAAACCTAGTGGGCGTGGCCACATTGCTCTCGCCAAATGCGGAATCGACATTTTTTTCTGAATTTGGCAATTTCGGGCGGCCTCGCCCTAACGATTGGTGCTGATCGAGATGGTAATGGAAGGTCGACCGTAAAGATTCGACCAAACCCGTTGCCCAGCATTTCAAGCGCCACCGCTTTCCCGCCCAGATCATCGCGCATGCGCGGTGGTTCGCAATCCCGCAAAGGCCCAAGATCTGGCTGATCGCGGCATAACCGTGAGAGAAGGGGACTATAGTCGTCCCCACACGCTGGCTCCGGCACTCGAAGGTGTCGAAAAGATCTTGCTCATTTCGTCGACAGAGGTGAGCGGACGGCTGCCGCAGCATCGGGCCGTGATCGATGCTGCTGGCCAGGCCGGGGTGCCCTTCCTCGCTTACACGAGCATGCTCCACGCCGATACGTCCCCCGCGAGGCTGGCTGTCGAGCACCGCCAGACGGAAGAGATCATTGAGGCTTCCGGAATTCCCGCCGTCATCTTGCGCAACGGCTGGTACACTGTAAACCATCTCCTCGCGCTTCCAGCAGCGCTTGAGCACGGCGCCTTCGTCGGTGCCGCAAAAGGCGGCCGCTTCTCGTCTGCAGCGCGCAAGGACTATGCTGCGGCCGCAGCGGTGGTGTTGACGAGCGATGGTCATGCTGGACGCACGTATGAATTGGCTTCCGACCATGCATTCACACTTTCTGAGCTTGCGGCAGAGGTCTCGCAGCTCTCTGGCAAGACCGTCGTCTACAACGATCTCTCCGGGGCCGATTACGAAAGTGTCTTGACCGGCGCAGGGTTGCCGGCTGACCTCGCCGCTCTACTTGCCGATGCCGATGCCGCGGCCTCACGCGGTGCGCTATTCGATGACGGGGGCGCGCTGCGCCTGCTGATTGGTCGCCCGACCACACCGATGCAAAACCTCGTCGCAACAGCTTTGGGAATTTAATCCGGGTAGGCTTCAGGTGATGTCACATAGCGAATTTTCACTAAAAAGGTCTCCTCATTTGATCTCACCTGGCCCGGCATAACGACAGGCGTCTGCGCCCTGGGCTGAGCTCAAACGTCGGATCGAGGAATTCCTGGAGCTCAAATACGTTTGTCTCGGGGGATCGCATAGCGGTGGTGCCTGCGTGCCCATTTAAAATTTCCAGGCCAGCGTCATGAAGGCGCCCTGCAAAATTGCTTTTCACAATCAGATCACTGTTTCGAACGGAGTATTCGACCATGACCGCCCAACTTCAAACAATGAGATCTGCTCTAGAACTGACGCTTAACCGCCGTACGGTCCTGCTCGGGATGGGCGGCGCTACACTGTCCGGAACGGCGTGGGGGGAAGTAGCTTCCTCGACGTTGGTTTCAAGCGTATTTAGCTCGCCTCGTCATACAACCCACTACCTCGAGTCGGGTCCCGTCGACGGACCTTTGATCATTTTCCTCCATGGGTTTCCTAGTCTCAGTTTGATATGGCGCACTCAGATGGATGCCTTCGCCGCTGACGGCTGGCACTGCATCGCTCCTGATTTGCGGGGCTATGGCGGCTCTTCTGCGCCTTCCGACAAAGACGCATACGCCATGAAGGAAATCGTCGCGGACATGGTGGAACTTCATGATCACCTAGGGGGTAAGCCAGCGATCTGGGTTGGTCACGACTGGGGCAGTATCGTGACAGGGGCGGTGGCCGCGCATGAGCCTGGGCGAACCCGAGGAGTTGTCCTGGCTTCTTGGGCATATTTCCCTGATGGCAACGCCCTAAATGTTCTTGTCCCGCTAGTTGACCGGACCATTTATCCAGCTGAGCAGTTTCCGGATGGCCAGTGGGGCTACGCCCGCTACTATAATACCAACTTCGACGGGGCGGTCGCTGACCTTGATACAGACCGTGAAGCATATCTCGCCTCGGCCTATCAACCTGGCAATCCGACCCTAGTTGGGAAGGTTTCGCCGATGGCAATGGTTACGCGTAACGGAGGGCGCTTCGGCGCCGCACATCGCGCCCCGCCGACGCAACCTAACCCAGACCTTTGGCCCCTGGCCGACTTCACAACACTTGTCCAAGCGTTCAAGCCCCATGGCTTCCGCGGCCCTTGCGCTTGGTACACGAACGATGACGCTGACGTCGCCTATGCCCACGAATCAGCCAACGGCGGCCGCTTGTCGCAGCCGGTGCTTTTTATCAATGGCGACTTTGATCAGATTTGTAGCATCACCGGAAATCGTCAAGGAGATCCAATGCGCGCGGCCTGTGCAGACCTCACTATAGCGAGCCTGCAGGGGGGCCATTGGCTACCGCTGGAACGCAAAGCAGAGCTTAGCCAAACCATTAGTACCTGGCTCAAGACCAAAAATCTTTAGCTGCGAACGGGGGCAACGGCAAAAGCCCGACATCTGGTTGATCATGCCAAGGTTGCTCTCGGCGAGCGCGGTGCGCCCTGGTGGGATGACGGCGCGCTGGATTATAACCGGCACATGGCAAAAAACACGACCTATGCCGAGTGGTACTCCAGCGATAGAACGTAGACCGGCGTTAAAGCAGCAGAGGCGCCTCGGGTGCAGCCTTCTTTTTCGCCCATAGCTTGGTTGTCCGCTCCATCGTCACCAACTCGGGCGGAAATGTCCGCTTCTGAAATGCCAGTGCATCATCGAAGCTGCCGTGAAGCCATTGTTCGTACTCGTCGGGATGTAACAAGACAGGCATCCGATTGTGCACGGGTCGGGTCGCCTCATTGGCGTCCGTCATGACACCGGAGTAGACCGGACCCCACTCGTCGCTGATGCGCCACAGCCCTGCCCATGCGAAGACCGGCTGGTTCTTTAGGGCAAACCAGGTGCGGGTCATCCTGTCTTTTTCACCCTCGGCTTCGCAAATCCTGTGACCGCAGCGCTTCGGACCCAATTTTGAAATAACGACAAGAGGCTGGTCAACTGGCACGGTTGCCTCTCCATGCCGACGTATCCGGTCTGTTGACAGATAGGGGAAGTAGACACAAACGACCCTTGGCATCACAGGCTCCTAATTCGAACTCAGCACACTCGCATGCTTTCACGCCCATCAATTCCCCCAGCCATCTCGGGCGGCCAACGCCCGCGACTGGCAATTCCGGGAATTCGGTTTCGAAAGGACGGAACGCTGGGCACGCTGCTGGAAACGCTAAATTTGTCATTTACCGACGAGAAACACACTCAAAAATGAGGCGTCAGTGTTTGACAAACGCAGGCTCCTCAACCGAGCCGGGATGAACGAGCAGCACTCAAACCGGCAATGTTTCAAGGGAAATTGACCAGGCTCACCCGCAGGTCATTGATGACCGCGGCGAGCCCCGGAGCGCCGATCAGCGGCACGACCCGGGACGGCGCCAGCTTGGAGACGGCACGCTCGAAGACAGCGATATTCGTGTGGCCGTTCAGGCGAGATGGATAGATGATGCCGTCGGGAAGCGCCTGGTGCTCGTGGAAAGCCAGCGCCCAGGAGCGCGCCAGGCTCTGACGCGATGATTTCGCCACGTCCGTTGGAACCCCCATCCTGATGGCGTGATCGTCGCGCAGGTCAACAAGGCTGAGGTCTGCGATCGTCTCGACCTCAGCGTAGCACCGCGCATAGATCTCTTTTTCCTCAAGCGGAAGATCGCCGATAAGCCCGTCGCAGCGATCACGCAGAACCGCCTCCAGGAAGCAGACCTTGAGTGTTTCACCCAGATAAAGAACGCCGAAGCGCTTCGTTGCATCACGTCGGCGCGGGTCGCTAAAACGGCTCGCCGTCCTTCCAAATCCCAACGGGTCCGGAAAGGCGCTTGCGTAGATCCGGCCAAACCGACGCCCTGAAGGAATCGTTTCGATATCGAGCGGTTGACGCTCGAAACCGGCGGGCGGTTTGATACCAGCCATTTAGCGGAAGTCACCGCGGGCAATGCCCTCCGCTGCGGCGATCACGTCGCTATCCTGGCCCCGCTTCAGGGCGTCGAGCCCGGTGCGACCGTCAAGAGCGCCATGGGGTGAAACAAGAAAGCGGTAAACGGTCCAGGCACCCGCCAGGATCTCGTGCAGTTTCGGAAGCGCCGCATAGGGCCGGCCGTCCTGGTCGAGCTGCCAGGCCGGGAAACGGAACCCTCGCTTGGCGCCATCCAGGCCGAGCACCTGGCCGTTTTGACGCTTTGTATTGACCGTGACCCGCGAAACGCCAAGAAGACCGGAAAAGGCGTCGGCGCTCAGCATGTCGCCCTCGCTTAGAATCTCTGCAACGCGGCGATGGCCGCGCTCTCGGGCGGCGGACAAGGCTGCCTTCAGTTCGTCATCCGGCTCGCCAGCCTCCTCGGCCGGAAACGCACCGTCGCCAACCAGCGGATCTTCCTCGACGATCGAAATCGTCTGCGCTCCGGCGCGCGGATCCACGATGACACGGAAACTCACCTGATGGCCAGCCTTCTGGCTCAGTTGCACCGCCTTGGTATATTGATTGAGCAACGCTTTTTCGAAATCGGCCTTGCGAGGCAGCTTCATCGATAGCGCGATGTTTGGAGTTTCGGTTGCTGTCGTTTTCGTGACTGGCATGACAATCCACCTTTCGAAAGCAATGTAGCCAGTCGTTGTCAGCTCGTCAAGTTCGTTAAGTTGGTAAAGACAATCAACCGACGTATCCAGACCAGTGTGTTTCACACAGAGCCTACCGCCTTGAACGGATCGGTACCATCGGCACCTCATTTCTTGCGCCGAAGTTCATGATTTGGTTTCAGCGATTTAGAAATCAGCTACCGTCGCGATCAGAGAGCGCGAAGGCGGACCAGACCAGAAGAGCTTCACGTTTTCAGGTCGCGTGCTCTGCGCCGGGCCGCTGCTCGGCGCTCCGCAAAATGCGCCTCGGCCTCATTGTCCGGGATGTCGGGCCGCGTGTCGTTCAGGGCCTCGAACACCTTCGACCGGAACCAGGCATCATGTCCCTCGCTGTTGGTCACCAGCTCAAGCGGTAGAGAACCTTCGCTGGCAGTTCGGGTCAGCAGGATCCGCACGGCATCGGACACCGTCAGCCCCATGCTTTCGAGCACGGCGGACGCACGATCCCGTACCTCGGCATCGATGCGGGTTTGGACAAGAGCATTGGCGGCCATAATCGATTCCTCTGTTAGTGTGGCTTTTACTTTGTCATTTCCAAACGCGAAATGTCATAAGCCCCATAGGCTTAGCGCTGAATGTGGACCGATTTTTCACTAACGATTTCAATGAAAAACCGTCACCGGCGGCCGCATAAGAGATCTGAGCTGATCATTTTCAGTGCGGATGCTCGCAAAGGCCGGGAAGCGCGGAATGCCGCAGCGGTGACAATGGATCGCTGGCGCGCTCAGAGCTCTTCTTCGGCAACCGTTAACCGCTGGCTTCGGCTGGCCTTTGCCAACTTGTCATCCTCATCGATCGCAGCCAGTTCCTCGCCTTCATGCCGCACGCTCATGAAGATGACGATCACGACGATTGCAGCGAGAAAGATTGCGCTGGTTATGATCGTGCCGAGACCGAGCCCGCCATATTGCGCAGGTTGAGACATTAGATCGCCGAACGAAGCGCCAAGAGGCCTGGTCAGGATGTAGACCAGCCAGAAGCCGAGTATCGCGTCGAGACCGAGGAAGAAGTAGCCGACACTGAGCGAGATGATGATCATCCCAAATAGAACGCCGGTAGCCAGATATCCTAGCGCAAATTTTTCAGCCACCAGGTCGCCGGCCGCCGTGCCGAGCGCAAAGGTGAACAGAATGGTGAGCCAATAGAAGGCCTCGCGCCGCCCGGTGAATATCGAGTGGATCGAAAGCGTCCGCTCCGTTTGGAACCACAGCAGGAAAGTCAGCGCCAGGGCGATTGAGAAAACAATCGTCGTATCCAGCAGCGGTACATGAAAGTTGTCGACCAAATTGTCGGTAATCAACGTGCCAACGATGCTGATCAGCAGCACGGAAAGCCAGTAGGAGGCGGGAACATATTTCTTCTGCGCAAACTGCCAGATCAATGCAACCGCCAGAATTGCGGACATAATCAGCGATGTCGCGGTCAGCCCTAGACCCATTTGCAGATTGAGATAGTCGGCCGCCGTTTCCCCCATAGTGACAGCCATCAATTTGATGAGCCAGAAGGCGGCCGTGACACGGGGAACGCGATTATAAACAGCAGCTTTGCTGGTCGATGCAGACATAGCGAGTATCCTTGCATAGGCGTCGAACCACTCGAAGGGCAGTCCGGGCGCGGGGTGACGCTGTTCCTCGTCCGCCTATTGAGCGGGCTGAGCAGGATTGTTGAGAACCGCCATCAGGGCGGCGAGGGTTTTGTTGACCTTGTCCGCCGACGGGCTCGATTGGCGCAGGGCCTTCAGTGCAGCGTCGGAGGCCTCATCGATGTTGCCCCAATCGTTCTGATTGAGCGGGCGGATCGCGGTCTCGGCCTGGTCCCACGCTGTTTCATAATCGGTGATGCGCTTTGCGGCGGGGGCGAGGTCGCCCTTGGAAGCGAAGGTCTGGACGTCAACTATGATGGTCTTGAACGACGACAGATCGCCGAGGCTCGCCGTTTTGGCGGGCGCGGTACCGGCGTAGAGTTCAAAACTGGTAAACGCCGCCACCGGCGCGGCAATGAGCGCGATGGCAAGAAAAATCTGTTTCATCAGCGGATTTCCCCTGAATTCTGGCAATGCGAGGAAGGCATCACTTCCGGATCGTCCCTCGCCGGTTGAATGGCGCGCCTGCGGTGGTAGCGCAATACGCTCGCTGCTTTGCCAGCGGCGTTCGGCTGGCCTGCTATGACTACGGGGGTTCAATTAGCTGAGAATTAGAACGGACGTCGGCGTGGCACCGCACACAATCAACAGCGTGCCAACCGTGCCCGAAAGCAGCGGCCGGTAATGGCACCGGCCGCCGCAATCTTTACTTCTGCGGAACCAGATGCGAGACGACCGCCTTACCGCCCTTGTCCGCATAGGTTAGCTGGACCTTCTCGCCGACGCGGAGTTTGGTGTCTTCGATCCCTTCGGGCAGGACGTAAGTCTTGCCGTCCGACAGCGTGATCGTATCGGCATTCTTGCTGATTGCGGTGATCGTGCCGGATGTCTGGGCAGCGAATGCGGCACTGATCGGCGCCAGCACCAGCATTGTGGCCACCATCATTTGCGTTTTCATTCTCGTTCTCCTTTCACGGTTTCAGCCCCATCTCTGCAAACTTTCACAACGGCAGCATGGTCTTGCTAAGTAACGCTCGTCCTCATTCACCTCTGAGCTTCTCGGTGATGTGCGTCCGGCTGCGCATTGCCTCGCCAGTCGCGGCCAGCAAAGCAGCGCCGGCCGCCGTGACGATGAGAGCGGCGAGATAGAACCAAGGCACGGAAAGTACCTCGGGCGGCGGGTCGAACACGCCGGTCAGCAGCTTGACGAGCACATAGGCGACCAGGGTTCCGGCCAGGAGACCGAGGAACATGCCACTGCCGGTGACCAATGCGGCTTCGCTCCAGACGAAAGCGCCGAGTTGTCGTGGTTTGGCCCCGAGCGCGACGAGGATTGCAAAGGAGCGCTCGCGGTCGGCAAAGCCGAGGCCAAGCACCAGTCCGCCCGAGGCGGCCAGCATGACCAAGGCGAAGATCAGCTCAAGCCGCGTCAAACCGGCGAGGTCAACTGCGGTGAGGCTCGACCCGATCAGGGCGACCACATCACCGATCTGACTGACCTTGAGCCCAGGAAGACCCGCAGCCACGCTTTGGGCGGCCCGTGCGACGCGGGCCGGATCGCCATTCGATCGGATGAGAACGATCTCGCTTGCCGCGGAACCTGTCTGCTGCGCAATGTACGTGGCGTTGGCGACCAGAAATGAATCCTTGGGTGCAGTCGGGAATTCGCGCACCACGCCGACAATGTGAAACGGCACGACGTGATATTGATGATCGGCCGCGTTTTGCAGGCGGAGATTGATGCTGTCGCCGCGGCTGAGTTGATAGTCGTTCACGGTTTCCTTCGAGACCAGCACGCCATCGGGCGTCTGCGCGAGGTCGGTAAGGCGAAGGCAAAGACGTTGGGCCAGATCGTCTCAACGACAGGGAGGTCGCCCGCCTAGTCAAGTCGGCGGCGCTTGCCGCCGGTGTTCGCGGCGATCTTTCCGAGAGCGAACGCGGGGAGAAATTCTCGGGCCATTCGCTGCGTGCTGGCCTTGCCTCCTCGGCCGAGGTCGACGAGCGCTACGTCCAGAAGCAGCTTGGTCATGCCAGCGCTGAAATGACCCGCAAGTACCAACGCCGGCGCGACCGCTTCCGCGTCAATCTCACCAAGGCATCCGGGCTGTGAAATGGCCCCTCCCTGCCCCGCAGATTGGGTATTTGCTGTCGCGCCTCGGTTCACACCCAGCCGCCGGGCTATGCGCTGTTCTCGCAGGTAGAACGCTCGACCCCATCATCTCTCTGTGCGGTTCGAGATATTTGTGCATACATATCGGCCATGAGTGACGCTGCCAACACATCCACCACCCGCAGTCCTCCTGCCACTTTCGGCGCTGGAGCAATTATTGGCGCTCTCGGAGGCCTGATCGGCCTCGGAGGGGCGGAGTTCCGTCTGCCAATATTGATCGGGGTTTTTAACTTTGCCGCCTTGGAAGCGATAATCCTCAACAAGTCCATGAGCCTTGTGGTGGTCGCAACCGCCTTGCCATTCCGAGCAGGAACTATCTCCTTCGCCGCGATTGCCGACAATTGGGCAATTGTCGTCAACCTGCTTGCCGGAAGCCTGCTTGGTGCATGGTTTGGCGCTGGCTGAGCTATACGTCTGAAGTCGGAAACATTGTATAGAGTCATTGCCTGGTGGCCGCCACCAAAAAGTCGCTGCCCTGGCCGGCGCCCGAAGCGCTGCTCTTAAAATTCGTCGCTCATCACCTCTGGGATCCGGAAAAGCGGGCTTACGCACCCGATCACGGTATGCCGGCCGACGTCGACGAAAGCCTCAGGAGCCAAGGGTTTCTGAAATCCGTCGGTCCACACGCGCCAGCCACGGTGCGGCGGCGGCTGGCAAACTGGTCGACGCTGACCAAGTGGCGGGGCCTCGACGGCGCGTTCGCCTCCCCTGCCCTCAAATCAGCCATTCGGCTGGCGATCCGAGCCGCGCCAAGACAACGTCTTCGCAAGAGCGCCAAGGCGGTCACCGGCGACGTCCTGGCAAGACTGCTGGCGACCTGCGCGACCGACAGTCTGCGCGATCTCCGGGACCGGGCGATCCTGATGGTCGCCTTTGCCTCCGGCGGTCGCCGGCGCAGCGAGATCGCCGGGCTGCGCCGCGAACAGTTGACCGTCGAGCCGCCCATTCCGGTCGAAGGCGGGAGCCCCCTCCCCTCTCTCGCCATCCATCTCGGCCGCACCAAGACGACCAGCGGCGACGAGGACGACGTTGTCTACCTGACCGGTCGGCCGGTGGATGCGCTGAATGCCTGGATGGTGGCCGCCAAGATCGACAGCGGCAGCGTGTTTCGGGCGATCGGGCGATGGGGGACTGTTTCGCGACGGGCGATCGATCCGCAGTCGGTCAATGCGATCATCAAGCAGCGGGTGGAACTGGCTGGATTAGAGCGTGGGGAGTTTTCCGCGCACGGGCTACGATCTGGATATCTGACCGAGGCGGCAAACCGTGGCATCCCCCTGCCTGAGGCGATGGAGCAGTCCCGCCACCGCTCGATTCAACAAGCGTCAAGTTACTACAACAGCGCGACACGTCGAAGCGGGCGGGCAGCTCAAATGGTGTGATATATGATGTTCGTATGCGACGCGCGGATGCAACGCTCTTCTGTCACGGAGGAAAGTGGCCACTGATCGCCCAGCATCCCATGCCGAGGCGGAGAATTTCGCGGCCGTCCCAGGCAGTCACCAGCGCTTCACGCCGCGCTCAATTCCTGACATATTTGCAGAGAGACAGCCAACCGTCATGGATATCGCGTCATGAACTTGGAAACACGTGAAAAGAGGAACATGCGCGCACCTACCGGGTCCGTCACAGGGCTCTGCTCGGCGTCCGCCACAATGTTTGCAGTCGGAATGGCCTTTCTGGGTTACTGGGGGGTGTATGAACATGGGGCCTGGCATTCATTCGACTATTTTGTGATGGTTCTGGCTATCATCGGATTTGCAGCACTTGGTTCCGTGCCTTGGATTGTGACTACACCTGTAGCGGAGGAGGATGCAGACAAAGTCGTCGTCGCCAGGCGAGCGATGGTACTGGGGACGGCGTTAATCTGGATGGCCGTCTGTATTGCCCTATTTACCTGAATTGCCCTGCGTGACCCCATGCGACCGCAAGATGGATCCACTTGAAGCGATAGGGCCCGACCGAGCATTTCCCCCTGGGCCGCTGCCCCTCCCCGTCGCGAAGTAGGCTGCTCGTCAGCGGCCATGAAATGCACGACATGCTCTCCCTATCTTGATCACAAAACACGAGCGGAAAGGGTCATTTTCTCACGCCCAGGTCTTCCAGAACGGCGACCGGAAGCAATTAAAGCGGTGCCGCAAGCGCGCGAGAAACTCTATCTAGGTGAGCTCATTGCGTCGGCGCAGACGTGGCTGCCGATGGTGTGACAATTCCGGCCTCAACACAGTTGGGACAGTGTGGTTCGGATCCTCAAGCGCCGCGGCCATGATTGGACCGTCGAGCGCCGTTCATCTTATGGTCCGCGAAAAGCTCGCGGAAAAAGAACTCCTGGCCCGGTCGCCTCGCCAATGGTGATGGTTTTGGGTCGCAGCTCTGCGAAAGCAGCAGTCCCCTCATAAATCGGTGCGCAGGCTGCAAGCTACTACAACAACGCAGAACAGACGAACGGGCGGGCCGCAAGGCTGGTAATTTGAAGGAACTGACCCTCAAATCGCTCGGTTGGCGCAAAAGTGCTGCGAGGGCAATTCAGGTCGCCCTCGTGGAACGCTGGAAGCCTACCTGGTCTACATCAACGCCAGCCACTGTAATAACGATAGCCTGAGCCCTCAAAATCGCGATAGCCGGAGTTGTCCTCATAACGCGGACCACCGCTATAACGGTAGCCCGGGTCACCGCGATAACCGACATTACCTTCATAGCGCGGGCGGCCGCTGTAGCGATAATCTGCACCATCATCATACCGCGGACGATCCCTGTCCTCGATGAGAGCACCGGCAACCAGTCCGCCAATGAGCCCAGCCGCCAGCCCACCAACGATGGCAGCACCCCTGTCGCCGTGCCGGTGCTCGCGATAGTCATGTGCGCTCGCGGAGCCATAGGACGTGAAGATGCTGCCGGTCGCGACCAGTGTGGCAAGTGTCGAGAGAATGATCTTTTTCATCGGCTACTCCATCAAAGCCTGTGTTGGGAGGTAAGGCTCTTTCTGGTGACTTGATGACATTAGCGCGCTGAACAGGCTGTGAATGTTGCGTTTCGCTGTCGTTCATCGACCGTTGGAGTTAAGGCCCCACGCCATCGGCCGTGGGTTAAAGATGGCGTTCCGAACGACCGGCAGGGCGAGCCGTTAGGCGCACAGCAATGTGAACGCCGCGCGACGCGCCAACTGACGCAGCCCAAACATCAACGTGTATCCTTGCAATTGCGGAACTATCCTCCACAAATGCAAGGATGATTGAACGTCGAATATCTACAAAACTGATTGAGTTGATCGATTCGAGCCCCGCCGTTGCGCAGAGACCCATGAGCGGCTCCCGTGTAGTTGAGCTTTGTCATCTCTGGTTCGTTCGCTCTTAAGCGCCTGGTTCATTAGACGGCCGAGCCGCCTATCGCGCGAACGACTTGTCATGTTGCAAACCTGTTGCCACTCCGGGCTTGCCACGATCTCTTCGGCCAGACGGACGCGCCTCCTCAGGCCATACGCTAAGGGGCGCCTATAACTCATGAAGTGGAACTGGACGTAGGAAGGCTGGCCGCATTTCATCTATGTTCATACGCTGCTTGAACCACCCGAAAGCCGATTCCTTCTGTCCTCGGGGGAAGGGATCGGCGCATCCGTCACACTTTGAACGTCAGACCGCTCGGCACCTACCGGTCACGTCCGAAGTTCCCGGAAGCTGTGTCGCTTTTAGTGAGTGAGCTTTTTGAGGTAGGAGAAGGGTCACATCCTTGTCTGCACTCAAAAGGTAACAGCTGTTACCTTTTGAGTCCCTCGTATTGAAATCGCGTGGTTTCGCCCAACGCGAGCGATAAAAACATTCAGTTGATGTCCCGGCCAAACGGGGTTGTCGACTGGACCCTGCCCGGCCCTCTCCGTCCGTGGATAAGCAGCTTACGTCGGATAGAGGGTCCCGGTAGGGACGATGGTTACCCATCGCCCCCCGGCCAGATCCGTACGTGCGGCACTACCGCATACGGCTCCTATCGGATGTTGTGACGGTGAACCGAGCATCTGGATGCGGGTGCAACAAGCGACATGGCGGCAGGTATTTGCGAAGCAGCCTTTGGAAACGATCCCAAGACAGCCGGTTTCGTTGGCTTCGACGCATCAAAGCGTGTCGCCAAGCTCGACCAACTTCCCAGCGGAACCCTCCCAATCGTCTTAGATTGTCTGGCACCGCATGGTAGTTCAAATACCCCTGTAACACTTGCCGTAGCCATCGACCTACTACTGCGATCGGTTCATGGCGTCTTCGCATTAGCGTTTCCCGAATGGCCATCAGCGTCGTGCGCATGCGCTTCTTGATTGTCAGACGGACAATCTTGAAGCCCCCATCATTGCGCCGCCTACCACAGCAGTGTGTGAATCCCAGAAAGTCGAAGGTCTCTGGCTTGCGGATCCCACGCTCCCGGCAGTTTCGCGCAGCATACCGCCCAAAGCGTATTAGCCGCGTCTTTTCCGGGTGTAGTTGCAAGCCAAACTGAGCGAGACGCTCCCGCAATGCTTGCAGGAAGCGCTGCGCCTCTCCTTCGTACTGGAACCCAATCACGCTGTCGTCGGCATAACGTACAATGATCACGTCGCCTTTAGCGTTTCGGATACGCCATTGCTGGACCCATAAATCCAATGCGTAATGCAGATAGATATTCGATAGCACGGGGCTAATTACAGAGCCTTGAGGAGTTCCTCGCGTTGATGCGACGCGGCGGCCATCCTCAATCGTGCCCGCTTTCAACCATTTGTAGATCAGACGTATCAGCCGGCGGTCACCCACTCGATGCGACAGGAAACGAAGCATCCACTCGTGATCGATTTCATCGTAAAACGAGCGAATATCCGCGTCCAGTATCCAGTTGATCTTCCGCTTGTCGATCCCAACCCACAAGGCGTCCAGCGCGTCATGCTGCCCCCTTCCTTGTCGGAACCCGTATGAGAAGCCCAGGAAGTCTTGCTCATAAATCGCGTTCAGAACCGTGGACACGGCCATCTGCACGACTTTTTCTTCCAGTGCTGCAATACCGAGGGGACGGAGTCTTCCGTCATTCTTCGGAATGTAGACCCGTCGGGACGGTTGTGCACGATACGCACCGGACTGAATCTCCAGATGTAATTCGTGCACGCGCCCTTCGAGGGTCTTCTCATAATCGTACCACGTCACGCCGTCCACTCCACTCGCCGCCTGCTTGCGAAGCGCATGGAAGCTCTTCACCAACAGCGTCGGAGTGACGTGGTGCATCAGCGCCGTGAAACGCATCTTCGGGTTCCGCTTGGCGGCTTCCCGTACACCTTCAATCCCCATCGAAGCGTGTCTTATCCGGCTCTGTGTCCGGCACGCTGGAGTTTCGAAGGCGTTCCCTCCGATTACACCCCTTCCCTCCATCGCCTCCGCAGGATCATCTCCCTTGTTCGGCAACTTCTGCAGTACTATGGGCGTATCCGACTTCTCATCAGCGTTGACGACTGGATTGTGATCAACGATCTTCCCAGTCCCGTCCAGTCCATTTGCACTGGACACTGATGAGATCTCGCTGCTTCCGTATGAAAGACTTCCCGGCATGCACAGGGTCTCCGACCGCGCGGGATCGGGGCATGGCTTGCGATTGACGCCATGCACCGTGTTGCCTTCCGCTTCGCTTAACAGCGTCGGCATCCCGAACTGATCATTTCGCGGCTCAATGGCCGGCCTGCCGGTTTCCCCTGTCAACGCTTCGACGCACACCTCGCGATGTGCCCCGCATGACTCGGGGTCAGAGTGATTCGCCACTTCTTCTCCGTATTGAACTTTCATCAACTATCTTTCATCGGCTTTGCAGCCGCACTAAGCGCGATTTTCTCCGCACCTTCAGTAATTGAGTGAGCTTTGGCATGAGGTGTCCACCTAAAAGAGGTGGACACCAAGTTATGGATGAATGTCAAAAACTTGCCGTGCGGCTGGTTGGTCGGAATGGGAGACGCCGTTTCGATCAACGTTCGAAAGATCGCCTTGTTGCGGCCTGCCTTGAACCTGGCGCATCGGTATCGAAACTTGCGCGCCTACACGGGGTCAACGCGAACCTCGTTTGGAAATGGATCAGGAAACACACCCAGGCCCATCCATTGCCGCCGTCTTCGCCATCAGTCTTTATTCCGGTTCAGGTCGCCGCCGCGAGCAGCAAGTTTGACATTGAGATGCTTGCGACGGATCGTGAGGAGCTGCCGCCAAAAGTGGAGAGGAACGGCCCGCTGTCTCCTCCAGCGAAGATGAGCGCGTCATTGCCGAATGGTGTGAGATTGACGCTGGAATGCGGCGATCTGGACGCATTGACGGCCGTAATCGGAGCCTTGGGTCATGTTCAAGCTGGGCGCTGATCTTCAAGTCTATCTGCATCGCGAACCGATCGACTTCAGAGCCGGCATCAACAGCCTTGCGGTTCTGGTCCAGGAGACGATGGCGATCGATCCGTTTGCCCCGGCAGTTTTTGCCTTTTGTAATCGCAGGCGTGACCGCGTGAAGCTGTTATTCTTCGATCGCTCGGGCTTTGTGCTGATCCTGAAGCGGTTGACTGAAGACAAGTTCCGATGGCCGCGCCGAGAGGTGCCGGTGGTCACGCTGACGACCGAGCAACTGCACTGGATTCTCGACGGGATCGATATCGATGCGATGATCCGCCATCCCGTGCGGCAGTATCAGATCGCCGGTTGAAGGTGGCGAATTGAGCTGTTGACGCAAAGGGGCGGTTCAGATTCAAAACTACGATGAATCGAACCGGCGAACCGAGCGTTGCAGAGCTGATGGCGCAGTTGGCGGCCAACGCCGCCGAAATCGCTGCGCTCAAAGCCGAGAAGGAAGCCCCCTCGCAGCGGGTCGTCAAGCTGGAAGAAGAACTGGCGCTCGCAAGGCTCCATCGTTTTGCCCCACGTAGCGAAAAGCACATCGATCGCATCTTCAACGAAGCCGAAGAGGCGGCGGGTGAAGATGATAGTGACGACGGCGACGTCGTCGATCTTCCAGAAACAGGCCTGCCGCCTTTCGAGAGCGCGGCGGGAAAGAAGCGCGGCCGCAGACCTTTGCCGGAAGATTTGCCGCGCGAGCGTGTCGAATATGACCTTCCCGACGATCAGAAGGCCTGCCCGTGCTGCCACGGCCAAATGCATCGCATGGGCGAGGCGGTTACCGAGCAGCTCCATATCGAGGTCAAGGCAAAGGTCCTGCAGAACGTGCGGTTCAAGTATGCCTGCCGCCATTGCGACCGCACCGGGATCAATACGCCCGTCGTGATTGCACCGATGCCGACGCAGCCCTTGCCGGGCAGCATCGCCACCGCCTCGACGGTGGCCTTCGCGCTCGTCCACAAATACGTCGATGGCACGCCGCTCTACCGCGTGGCTCAGACATTCGAGCGTGCCGGCGTTCCGGTCAGCCGTGGCGCTCTCGCTCACTGGGTGATCGGCTCGAGTGAGAGGCATCTTCACCGCATCTATGATGCGCTGAGATTACGGCTTCGGTCGCAGCCTCTCATTCATGGTGATGAGACGACCGTTCAGGTCCTAAAGGAAAAGGACAAGGAAGCCACAAGCACATCGTATATGTGGGCATACCGGAGTGGCGAGGACAGTAGCGAGCCGATCGTACTGCTTGATTATCAGCCCGGCCAAGGTCAGATTCACCCCCAGACCTTTCTCGGTGACTACCGCGGCATACTGATGAGTGACGGTTACACAGCCTGGCGCACATTGGATGGTGCCACCCATGTCGGATGCATGGCCCATTCCCGGCGGCGCTTTGTCGAGGCCCTCAAAACGAGGAAGAGCGGGGGCGGACCGCCGGAACAGGCGCTCCGGTTCTTCGAACAGCTCTACCGGATCGAAAAGCAGGCCAGAGACAAAACCCCAGACGCCGGAGAGACGAAGGCCGACTGCATTCGCGGCTTTCGCCAACAGCACAGCTTGCCTGTCCTGAACGCGCTCAAGTCGTGGCTCGACAACATCGCGCCGATGGTCGTGCCGGATACCAAGCTCGGCGATGCCGTGTCCTACACTCTAAACCAATGGGATTATCTGACGCACTATATCACGGATGGCAGGATGCCGATCGATAACAACATTCTGGAGCGCGACATCAGGGTCTTTGCTACCGGCAGAAAAAGTTGGCTGTTCAGTGATACCGTTGACGGAGCCAAGGCCAGCGCCGTGATCTACAGTTTGATGCTGACCTGCCGCGCCTGTGGCGTCGACCCGCTCACCTGGCTGCGCCACGTGCTCACTGAGTTGCCGCAGCGCGAAGAAGCGGCCGACATCGGCGACCTGCTGCCGTTCAACCTCAAAACCTCTGCGGCCTAAGCCAACAGGTCACGTTGTTGGAGTGCCTCGAGCTGGGTAGCCAGGGTCTGGCTTTCGGAGGAGACGCGGGTATATCGCTGGTTCTATACAGGGTTTTACGGATTTCCTGTTTTGAGAGGATCATTCCATGGAGCATGCCAATTTCACCGACGAAGAAGTTAAGGCCGTGCTTGAACATTTTCAAAAGACGACGCCGTCAACCTTCAAAGAGACAAAAGCCAAATTGGTTGAACTCGGATTGGCAAGCGAAGCCGGATTGCTGAATGCCCGAGGCCAGTCGATTGTCTCTCTGCTGCAAGGCCCTGCCACTTATACGAAGGAAGTGGAAATGGCCGTAGCTCACTACAGCCATAACCCGGGCAACGTCGCCGGGCAGGGAATACTCGCCCTGGGGCTGGGCTACGTCGATAGATTTGGCATGACCGATCTTAACCTTAGGGGACGGATGATAGAGCACTGCTACCGCATGTCGATCCGATAAAAGGGGTTGGTTCCGGCTGGGGGCGGAAATGACACTCTAAGCCTTTGCTCCCTTCAGCCAGAGATATTCGCCGGTCAGTAATATGTGTGCCCGACACCGCTGACGGAGCCAAGGCGAGCCAGTGATCTATAGTTTGATGCCGACTTGCCGCGCCTGTGGCGTCGATCCACTCACTTGGCTGCGCCATGTGCTCACCGGGTTGCCACAGCGAGGCGAAGAGGCCGACGTCGGCGACTTGCTACCGTTCAACTTCTCCAAAACCTCTGCGGCCCGACAGAGCCGCGTATCTCTCCCGGTACGAGTGCGCTTCAGCGGTGCCGCAGCCGTCAATGCGCATGGAAAATCGCGCTTACGGATAGAGGAGGCAAAACGAGGCGACGATAGGCACCCCCACCCGTCCATCTCTCCCCGGCGAGACGGCCTACAGCACCCACACCCGCAAGCGCCATTACCGGCCTTCCTGGGACCTCTTCTGTTTGGCGGGTGCCGCACACCCCGACTGAAGTTCGGTCCCTCTAGGCATCAACATCTCCAGATGCCTGGCTGACGCCAGCGTCAAGATGGCAAACTGGCCAAACCCCGTCCAGATGGGAATCGACAGACCTGATCGGATCCCGAATTCAGCCGCGGCATCGTAGAATTCCTTGATGCTGTTGTCCGCGCGCCGGCGTTCAACATCGACTGACCACCTGAACGCTCGCCTCAGTCGCTTGGCTGCCGTCACCACAGGATCGATGGCCATATACGAACGGGAGAAATAGAGCGATTGCCATTCCTTCTGGTAGGTGGAGACGGCAAAGCTCTTTGCTGTATGGAGATTAAGGTAGGCAAACCGCTCAAATCCATGCGCACGAGCAACGTCGCTCAATGCCGTCTTGAGGGAATGTTCGTTGGCGGCGGCGACCGTCGCGTCGATCAATCTGTCGAAAAGCGAACTTCCATGCATGGGATCACGTGCTCCCTGGAAATCTGACTGGCGGCCCGGGCGAGGCATCGGCGATGGCCGTTCAGCAATGAGGATGTTCCTTGGTGATTTTCAAACTCAAACTGGACGCGTTTGCGTGACGACTGCGCTGATCGGTTTAGATGTGTCACAAATGTCCTGCAACCTGTTGGCGCCCCGAGCAACAAAACTTAATAATGTCGCTGTCTCGCGCGCCAAGCAGGCTGCGACGAGCTTGCGGCGCCCGCGTACAGCACCGTCCTTTGTGAATTCTCACGTGCCACTTCGAAAACGAGAACAAATGAGACAGGGATTTCGATCTGCCGGCGGCTTGCAACGTTTCATCTCAGTCTTTTCAGCAGTCCGAAATCTCTTCGTCCCGCCGCACCAGAAACGGTCAGCCCTCGCCATCCACATTCATCGGATCCGCGCGATGGCGCAGTGGAATGCTGTGGCCGGCGCAACAGTCTGAGGTCAGACAAAAGCCTTGTCCGGGCGTTGATGAAACAACGTGACATCGCCCCTGCGTCTCCGCGCACGTCTAACCTGCTTGATGCGGAAGGGTTCCCCTTCGACGCGGCCGTCGCAGTTGATCTTCAGCCGATGTCGCAGTGCTGCGACTTCTCGATGAAGTGGAACATTGGGAACTTTTCCGACTATCTTCAGTTAGGCCACAAGGATCGCACAGGCGCCCCATACTGGGGTTGTCCGCTTCCCTTCCTTCCTGTGCGGTCCGTCCTTTCCACAAATTTGCTCCGTTTCGGCGGCTTCTTTTTTGATCCGTGGCGAGCGCTGACGGGAACCTAACCGGTCCCTTTTTTGTTGTACCTGCAGGAAAGCACGGGTGTTTGTTCCTCCCCTGCGATCCATGAACTTGCCCCGTCTCGGCGGGGCTTTTTTCGGGAAATCACGGGAAGGTGACGTCGCGCACCCAAATCTAAGGTGATCGAATGGCCTCCGATGGCTTTGAACTGCAAACGGTTCACATCGACGCGGGGGACATTCGGCTTCGCACGTCACGTTGCTGGCGTGTCCGACGTGTAGCCAACGTTTCCCGTTGAAGGATTTCAGCACGCTCCTAGATCTCATCGCTGAGAGCGAGTTCGACATGGATGAACGGCAGGTCGAGCCGATGGTGGCAGTGGTTTCCGAGGCTGTCCGGCGATGGTTCGAGTTCTACGAGAATGGGATCAGCCTCAATTGCAAGTCCAGGTCAAGCGTTGTGACACTGAACACCTCTGGCGTCTTGCAGCGGTTCAGGGCATCCTATGATGGCTGAAAATTGTATTTATGGCAGTTGGAGGAAGGCCGATGCGCTGCTTTACCGTGCTTGGACCCTCGCAGACCGGAAAATCGACAGTCGTGGAAAAGCTCGGCTCCCTGGAGGGGACGCCGAGAAAATCCAGCTCCCCTTATGGATTGAACCTCACAGAATTCACCTTCGGAAACGAGGCGTGGTGTGCACTGGATGCGCCAGGACCCAACGAAGCGTTGGCGCATGCGCAGCACGCGCTTCTTGCCAGCGACGCCTGCATACTGTGCGTTTCATCGGCACCCGCGGAGGCTGTGCTCGCCGCGCCCTATCTGCGGATAGTCGAAGCCTCGGGGACGCCTTGCATCCTCTACGTCAACCGGATGGACGAACCGCGAGGGCGGTTGAGGGACGTGATCGCCGCGCTTCAAGACTACACCAACCACACCCTTTTGCTTCGCCAGATCCCGATCCGCGAGGGGGATAGGGTCATTGGCAGTTGCGATCTGATTTCGGAACGGGCGTGGCGATACCGGGAAGGCCAGCCTTCGGCGCTGATCGCAATCCCCGAAAGCACTGCCGAACGCGAGCACGAAGCGCGCACCGAGCTCCTGGAACACCTGTCCGAATTTGATGACTGGCTTCTCGAGGAACTGATCGAGGACCGCGAGCCATCCAGTGATGCCCTCTATGCCATTTCATCACGGGTTCTCAGGGAAAACAGGATTATTCCAGTCCTGATCGGTGCCGCAAGTCACGGCAACGGCATGATGAGGCTGATGAAGGCGCTGCGCCACGAGGCGCCGCCGGTAGGGGTTCTTCGGCAGCGTCTCGCTCCTACGGGAATTGTCGATGAAGGCAAGCTGGTGGCCGTGAGCTTCCATGCCTATCATCGCCAGAATGTCGGCAAGACGGTGCTCGTGCGCGCACTTGGCGAGGGACTACGGCAAGGCGCATCACTGGGCGGCTCCAGCCTCGGCGCCGTACAAAATCTCGCAAACGGGCGGTCCAATTTGGCGGTTCTGCCTGCGCCGGGGGATGTCTTCGCGACGGTCAAGTCCGACCACCTGCCCGTCCCTTCGCTGTTGACCTCCGGCGCGGTGGTCGCCCCGCCTGAGTGGACGGAACCACCCACGCCGATGCTTGAAAGAATCCTAATTCCGGGCAGCGAGCGCGATGAAAACAAACTTTCCGAAACGCTGGCGAAACTTTCCGAGACGGATCGCGGTCTGGAAGTCTTGCAGGAGGAAGGCACGGGCGCTCAACTCGTCCGCGCCCAGGGGCCGGTGCATCTGCGTGATCTCTGCCGAACGCTGTCCGATGTCTTTCACATCTCCGTGACCGACCGAACGCCCAGCCCAATCTACCGCGAGACGATCACGAAACCATCGGAGGTTCATTACCGCCATCGCAAACAGACCGGCGGTGCCGGGCAATTCGCGGATGTGAAGTTGAGCATTCACCCCAACGAGCGCGGCCAGGGCTTCACCTTTGGCGAAACCATCAAGGGCGGCGCCGTTCCGCGCAATTACATCCCTGCCGTCGAAGCGGGCGCGCGCGAAGCGATGGAGAAAGGACCGCTAGGCTTCGAAGTCATCGATGTCGGCGTAACGCTGTTAGATGGTCAGCACCATACCGTCGACAGTTCGGAACACGCCTTCCGGACTGCGTCGAAAATGGGGGTGCGACAGGCGCTTTCCGAAGGATCGACGGTCTTGATGCAGCCGGTCTTCCGCAGCGAGTTCCACATCCCGTCGGTCTATTCAGGCAGCCTTGTCCAGATCGTCGCCGCTCTCAACGGTCAGGTTCTCGGCTTCGACCGTGATGAAACCACCAAGGGATGGGACATCTTCCGGGCGCTCGTTCCGGGTGGCGCACTTAACGATCTGGCGCGGGCTCTGCGTTCGGCGACGCAGGGCATTGGTTATTTTTCCAAGACCTTCGATCACTTCGAGGAGCTATACGGCAAGGAAGCGGACGCCATCGTGAGGGCAAACGAGAAACCAGGCACCGCACACTGAAACGTTCGCGCAACTTCATGCTCGTTCACAGAGCCGCGCTCATGTCGACGTCCCGACCTTGACCTCATCCTGCCCTACAATCCCGCCGGTCTGGAAGGCGGCGCATATGACATCGCCGCGCAAGCATCGGCCGCATGGGAAGCCGCTGTCTGCTGGGAGGACGAATACGCGATCAAGCGGATTGCCGAAGTTCGAGCGGTCTAGGCAACGGCACCAACGAGGCGGCCGCACGAAACATCGGAAATTGCCTGCCAGCTATTGCCCGTTGGCTAGCCGACGCCAAGCGTTTGCTTTCTTCCGGTCCCGGAGTCTGTCCGAAAACTCTAAATGGAGTCATTCGCCAGCAGATGCCGTGCCAGAAAATCTCTGGCTTTGATGAAGCTCCACGTTTTCGGCGCATTCGCCAGTGGGCCGCCCTCATCAAGGACGTCGCTCAGTGGATACGCGAGGAGTTGAGCGGCTTCGTTTCGATCTGGCGCACTTTGAGCGCCTTCTACAATATCGGCGGCTGTCGATTTGCTGACTGTCAACAGGAATAGTTCCGGGTGGCAGAAGACAGGATCGTAAGCGAGGCCAATTGCAAACTATGCAGAGCGAGTAAGATCAGAGACAGCAATTTCCTCTGCGATCTCACGAGCAACTTCCTGGAATAGATCGACCGTATCAAAGCCTTTACCGGGTTCAGCATAGCCTCCGATAAGATAGAGCCCGCCAGGATTCTGATCCGCCGCAAGGCTTCTCTTCGTGACGATGACACTGTCGTCTGCTGTCAAGACAACAGCAGTCATTCCGAGCGGATCAGCTCGTGCCGCGTGCGGATACACATCACCAAATCTGGGGTCGCGTGTTGCAACATATGCAGAAAACGATGTGCTATTTGCAGCAACAACTAAGCGGCCATCTTCAATCCGATGATCTGCCATGCGGAGCAAAGCCCCGTCGAAGGCGGCAGAATTCTTAATGAGGAGAGCTTCCCAACTTGCTTTCCTCGTCTTTTCCACAGCTTCAGAAAACTGAAAATTTCCGAAAACACGGCATTCGATCTGATCAACCGGGATGCTAAATGACTGGTCTTCAAGCACGGCATTCTCGTCATTCTGGAGTTCTTGGCAGACGATCCGAAGCTCCGGGGTGGCGCATTGCAGGAACTGCCGACGGAAGGAAATGTTTCTGCGGTGAATATCCCTCACGCGTCGCTCGTGTTCGGGCATCACGATCGGATGGAAGTCACCGCTGATCTGTTGGGTGAAAAAGGCCGCTCGACAGATTCCATCCCCTACGCCGATATCGTGGCATTCACATGCCTCAAGGCGTTTGCCTTTGATCATCGGCGTGAGCGCAAAGATGCGCACGATCTCGTCTACTGCCTCGAACACGGAGAAGGCGGGCTCGCCGGTGCAATCGCCAAATTCCAAGAGGCTCTGAAAGGCAACGATCGGGAGGTAATCGAACGTGCCCTGACGCTATTGCTCACCCGTTTTTGTGATCCCGAGCCAGACGAAGGCTACCTGCGCGAAGGCAACGTTGCCGTGGCGCAGTTCGAAATTGAAGGTGCTGCAGACGACACGGAAATCAGAGAAGCCCGGATTTTGCGCCAGCGTGCCGTTAATGATCCCATGCTCGAGTTTTTAAGCGCGCTTGGTATTGAGTCCAAGTGATGCTCGGAGCGCGGGATCTCGTTACTTGGATGAAGTTATCAGGTCAACGCGGGCATTTTGCACGGCTCGATGATCGCCCACCGCTTCGCAGGTTATGGCGTTGCCGATGAAGGTCCCAAACGCACTTCTTAGCTGACACCTTGACCGCAGGACCATTGTTCCATCGGCAAAAACAACGCATTCAAGGCGTCGTCATCGGTCCGGTTTGGGCGGCATCAATTTGCCGAACTCCATCGGAAATGGAAATATGATCGTCGAGGTCTTTTCGCCGGCGATGACGTTCAATGTACTCAAATAACGAAGTTGCATGGCCTCGGGTTGCCTGGCGAGGATTTCGGCTGCTTCAAGCAGTTTGGCTGCAGCCTGCTGCTCGCAGCGCGAAGGCGTTTTCCGGGAGGCGCGACTTCGGGAGCGTTTTGAAAAGCCGTCCGAAAAACGTGCTCGTGAGAAGGCCGAGGGTATCAGGCGCGTCCGTAAACTCGCTCGCAAAAAGCTTGAGCGGGAAAGCGGTATCTCGGCTCCCAAGAAGGCGAGAGCTTCTGGTCGCTAGTGGGGATCGAGTGACGGATGTTTCGTCTGTCGAGGGTATGACGGCCGAGGGCGTACGTTATCGACCGTGATCCGGCCTCCACCCAATTCCCGCTCGCTTGGCGGCTCCGCGCCAATACGGCTATCTGCGCACAGCGTTAAGTTTACGGTGCCCGCCGATCGCATTCCACGACCGCCCCTCCCCTCGGCAGATCAGACATGCTGTCCGCCGTTGATGTGGATTTCGGCGCCATTGATGTACGAGGAGGCGTCACTGCATAAAAAGTATATTGTTTCTGCCACTTCGCGGGGCGTTCCAAGCCGAGCCATCGGGACTTCTTGCTCGACCAATGCGTTGGTGCCCGGCGACAGGATTGAGGTTTCGATTTCGCCTGGAGCGATCGCGTTTGCACGCACACCACGCGGGCCGAACTCATGGGCGAGTTCGCGGGTCAAGGAAGCGAGGCCTGCTTTTGACGCCGCATACGCAACGCCCGCAAAAGGATGAACGCGCGAGCCCGCGATCGAGGTCACATTGACAATGAGACCCTTGGCCGCCTCAAGCTCCGGCAGGAGTGCCCGCGCGAGCAGCGCCGTCGAGATCAGATTGACGTTCAGCACTTTCGTCCAGGTTTCAGCATCGGTTCCGCGAACACCCAGCCTTGATCCGCCCGGGCCTTTGGGCGAAATGCCGGCATTGTTGACCAGTGCGTGAAGCTTCCCATCAGGAAGACGCTCCCTAACCGCTGCGACTAGCGGGCCGACCTGAGAGAGATCTGCAAGATCAGCCTGTATGTTACTCTCCTTTGCTGTCGGCCAGGCGCATTCCTCTGAAAATGGCTGTCGCGACACTGTGAGGATGCGCCAGCCTTTCTCCTGAAATAACTTTACAGTTGCGTGGCCAATCCCGCGGCTTGCGCCTGTCAACAGCATGTATCCGGTTGCCATAAGACCCTCATCCATCTAGATGTATGATGCCTCATAAATGAGAAAGCGTTTGGCGCAAGATGTACGTTTGCCTACGCTCAAATATTATCGCATCGACGTCCACACAGACGTCATTCAGCAGCAGCTACACTCACATGCGCAAGGATGACTCGTCCACCCTGATCGATGTCGTCCATGATTGCCCGCGCCGCCCCCTCCCCCGCTGCCGATATCCAGTCTCATTGCTTGCGTACGAGCGCTGGGTGATCAACCGGCACCCAGCGGCCATCTTGGTCGTGTGAGATGCTCGCGTAGCTTTGTTCTGGTGTCCATTCCGGCGTCTCGGCAAACTGGAAAAAAGAGCTCAGATCCGAGTGACCACCCAAGCCGATCGACGGGGTATATTGAGCTGCAAGCATAATCACACATGCGGCGACGGCGTTGAACGTGTGTTCGAGCCGCGCGTCACTGAATTGTGTTTCTCTATCGTGTTTGACCCGGTTATAAGCGTCGTACCAGGGGAGAGTCTTGGTGGGATCTTGAGAATTCCACCCGGCGAAGGGGCGAATAGGCGTTAGCCACGGATAGGGACGAAAGCCGACCGCATACTGATCGAGGCGCATGACCGGTAGCAACCGCACATAGTCGTTCGTGTTGAGTTTTTGGCCCGACCTACCGTTCGCGACCAGGACCCCCCGCCAATGCGCTTCGACCTCGGTCGCTGCAAGGATCAGCAGGTTGCGGATTTCGTGACCGTAAACACCCAGCGTTTCGGTATGGGGATGGACGGTTTGGCAGATGCGATCGAGATGATGCGTCAGAGCGCGCGCTTGACCAGCACCTACGGCAATCGTGTCGCGCTCTTCGCCGGCGTCGGGGTTTTTAGGATGGGCGAAGCTGCCATTTAGCGGCCTGGCGATGCGACGATAGTAGTGAGCTGGCGGGAGATCGAGGCGATGAAACGGCCCGGTCTCGGGTCCGCCAGGAGTAAACCAAGGAGTGTCTTCTCGAAATGCCGCCCAAATCGAGGCCCGTTTGCCCCTTTTAATATAGGTCCCCGCGCCCTGCTCGGGATTGGAAACACCCAGCCTCACTGCCTCAGAGTCTTGGATACGCCACACCTGCGTCCCGGACCCATCATTGTCCTGGCGAAGATAGTGCGTCGGCGGCTCCTCTTCTCTCGTTCCGTCGCTCATCCCAGGCCACCCTCGACGTCATCGTTCCAATTCATATCTCTACACCACGCCGAAGCGCTTGCGCATTTCAGCGGTGCGTAACCACGTGTCACCGGGCAAGCGTTCGATGAATGCCGCAAAAACGCTGGTAAATGACTGGAGGGTCGTTTGGTCGGTCAGCGCTTCGGCCTGCTGTGTCGGAAGCAATGGCTGCATGTCGGTCAGAAAGCGCGGCCGGGCAAGCTTCGCGAACATCCGTTGCTCAGCCTGTGCCCGCGTGATCACCTGGCCCGAAAGTGCGACGTAGCGGCCAAAAAAGTCAGCCACTTTCTCCACATTCAGGCCCTCAAACGTCTCCAGGCCATGCGCCAGGTCATAGAGATCGCGACCCTTCTCCCGCTGCAGCAGCGCGCGCAGCTTGGTGGCCAACATTTCCTCACGGGAGAATGTCGGGACGGACGCATTCCCGGTGAACCATGGATTGGTCACGCCGAACGGCAAGTCGATCGGCGGATCATACGCTTCGATCTCGCTGATGTTGGTTTCGACCTTGAGGCGGATGGGGACGCCGCCGCCGTCCTCGGCCTCAATCCGGAATTTCAACTTGGGTGCGACCGGACTTGACTCGTACTGACCGTGTCCAAGCCACGGCTCGAGGACGACACGCAAGGCGTCCAGGACCGGGCCGATCGGCCCGGCCTCTGTGCGCACGAGATCAATGTCTTCCGAGTAGCGCAGCGGAGCCGGGAAGTGCAGTTTGTTGAGGGCTGTGCCGCCGCGAAACCTCAAGGCTTCGCGCAAGAAGGGGTCGGTGAATATCGCGACCACCGCCCGGCTGATAATCAGATCCTGTTCGATCTGACGTTGATCGGCCCAAGGCGCGACATTGCCCCACGCGACAATATTCTGAGCTGGTATCATTCATCGGCCTCCGGATAGCGGCGGACGATGACCCGCCAACGCGGGTCGCGCTCGAGCACTTCAGTAGAAAAGTCGGGATCGCCGGCTTCTTTGCGGTCCAGCTCCGTCCAGGGCAGGTTGCCGCGGTCTTCCAAGGCGGTACGCATCGACGCCAGGCGTGTGCCGTGACCCAGCCTGTCGAGAAGGTAGCCGAGGCGCTGCACGACCGGCCGTTCGGTGACGCGCGACAGGTTGGTCAGGCTTTCGAAATCAATCTGCGGCGCGATGTCCCTGAGGACAGTGAAGATGTTATCAAGACCGCCGGCGCCACGAGAATACCGCAGAATGTCGAGCGCTGTGAGAGCTGGTGACGACACTCTCATCGAACCTGTCTCGGTTTTCTTGTCGACAACGCCCGCGGCGACGGTCTCCATATCCTTTCGGTAGTAGAAGACGACGCGGTTGCGACCGGCCCTGATCTTGGGGAGCCGTTTGGCCGCCACGACTTGAAACTCCATCACGGCCTGATGCGTGGCACCGTGCAGTTCGGCAGCCTTAAGCAGACCGACATAATAGGAATTCCCCTCATGGCGCATCAGCGCGTCAATGTACCAGGTTGGTGGCGGAGCGCCCAATGACATGAATTGTGGAGGGACCACGATATAGAAGTCGTGGCGCGGGTTGAGGAGTAGTTTTCGACGCTGCAAACGCTCGGCTGAGTCCAGGAACGCGCCACGATTGATGCCCAGCGCTTCGATCGCCTCTCGGCCATCAAAAACCACCCGCCCCTGGGAGAGCAAGTTTGATGTATAGGCGGAAAGCGCGGCCCGTTTATCGTGAATCATGTCCAATTATCCGCTCTATGTACAGACATTGCAACACGTTTTGTTTGCATGGGTAATTCATGTTCGAATATCCGCGCTACATGCGGATTTTCCAACATGATTTCTCTCCATAGCTTGCAAATCCAGCCGTTGCGCGGACCTTCGCTTTGCGCGCCGGAAGGGACTCCTCGCCAAAGCGAAGGGCGACGCTGCGCATGCCGAATTTCAATTCCCTGACGCGGGCTATTTCCTGAGCCGTCAGACGCTCGTTCCCTCAAAAAGGCCAGGCATGGCCCTATGGCGTGAAAAGCTCTTCGCCGGGCGTTGTCACGTTGTTTGAATGCGGCCACGTGAGGCCGAGCCTGCGCTTTTCAGGCAGGCCGTGCACTCACGGCTTCCCACGCGGCCATTGCCTGGCGTCGATGGGTTCGAATTTGTGCTGCGGAGCGGTTGGTCTGGGATGGGACGAAGAGGTTTCGGACGGCGGAGAAGATCGACACGAACTGTTGCAATGAGCCAACCGACCGGAAACCCTGTCGCGTTCGCTCCCGTTTTCTCAACGGCAGGTGAGAATTCTCCGCCCGGTTGTTCAAGCCTTTATGCGAGCGGTGTTCCACATTCGGCATGATCTGGCGTTTGGCCGCCCCGTAGGAGCGCAATTTGTCGGTGATCATACGCTTTGGCGGCATGCCGTGTTTCTTCAGAAGTCGCGTCAGCAGGCGCTTGGCCGCCTTGTCGGTGCACTCACGGTCATGGGTGCGCTGCTACCTCAATTTCCTTACCGCTCAATCAATGTGACAGTACCCTCTCATCAACCCGTCCGACGGCGGGAGAGGATCATGAAGCGCTTCAAGTCAGCGCGACACCTTCAGCGTTTCGTTTCCGTACACGACCCGATCGCCAACCTCTTTAACGTTCCCCGCCACGATATTCCATCCACCACCATCGAGAATTGCGAGCAACTGCCATCCAAGCATGGCGCCAAATCGCGCCACGCCGAATGAACCAAAGCCTCACTCCCAGATCTTGTCTTCGCAGCGTTAAGTTTACAGTGCCCGCCGAGCCGTTCGGGCAGGTCACGCCAGCGACCGCCGGAACGGGCCACCCACAACAGCGCGTCCAGGAACAGCCGGTTGTTCGTGCGCGGGCCGCGTTTGCCCTTCGTGCCGCCCGGCACACAATCCTTGATCCGTTCCCACTGGTCATCCCGAAGCGCATCACAATCCACGGCCGATATCCAAAAGTCAGCCTTGAATCTGATTTGCGCCTCCGGCGGAATCCCAAACCGTTAAATCGTCACCACGACCTAATTCGGTCGAAGCCTTTTGGTCGCAATCAGCATGACGAGATCTTCGGAGGCATCTGCGAGCGCCAGTGCCAATTCCGCAGCCGACCATCCACGTTTCTGCAAACTGACGAGCATTTCCACCATCGCGACTTCGACTTCTCGTCTGCAGTTCGAAATCGGCTTCAATTCGATATGTTTCTCATCACATGCCGTGGTCATCTTAGCCTCCGCTCTGCCATATGAAAGGCAGCGTCAACAATTTCGACAATGGGTGGATATGGTAGGGGTTGCATGCAAGCCTCAAGCCATTACGCATCGACACAGATTGCCTCGGCTGCGCGCAACCCCTCGCGCGCCATTATTTGCCGATGTCCGGCATCAGGAGCGTCTCGCATGTATCTGCACAATAGGCGGTGGAATTCTTCCCGGCGCCTGAGCGGGTGCACGTAGAATGATTCCTGTTGCAAGCCAACGCTTGCGCAAAGCGCGCAAGAACAATTCTCCGATAGTTCACGACCTATCCTCCTATTTTTGCATGTTTTGTTTTGAATAAATATCGTTTTATGTTGCCGGCGCCCCGAAACTACATTGCACCGGCAGCTGCGTATTTTGGAATTTCCGAACTTCCTTCGGAATTAACCACTACTCATTTAGATATATGAACAGGACGCAATTGTCGTTATCGCCGCATCCTGAAAATTATCGGTCCGTCCATTTCTGCTCACCAGGGAATATGATAAGTAGCTTATGCACGTAAAGCTTTAGCCAATTCGGCTTTTGTAAGATGGCTGCGCGGTTCAGCCGCGAAAACGATTGTTTGCTTCAGTTTCAGCAGCCCGGATCGGCTTATGCGCTGGAGGAATTGGATGGTTACGGAGTCTGGAGATGACCCCGCTGCGGGACAGGAATGACCGGCGCACCTGGAGCGGCGGCGCTGGTGCCCTTGCGATTTTCGACGCATAACCTGCCACCGAAAGAACAGTTCCAGTCCTGGCGATCACATATGGCTCCGCTTGTGGATGTTCATCTGCCGGATGGAAAACAGAGGGCGACGGTTTTCTTGCGGAACAGACCGGATGGCATCTCGGCGATATCCTCATCGTTCAGCAGCGCGCGCAGGCATGCAGCTATATTCAGGCCATGCTGCGATCGAGCCCAATCGATCACTGGAACGTCGGCGTAACGCGCAGCGGCTGGGCGTGGACCGAGGCCAAACGGCATGTAACGGCGACCGGCCCAGGTGAGGTATTTTTCAGGTCTCTTGGTTATCCTTACCGCGGGCGGATGACCGATTCAGTCGCTGTGCTCGTCTTCTTGCCGTAGCTGCTTGATTGTGACCCGATGTCCTCGGACGTGAAGTGCGTCGGCTTAGACTTCGGCGACAGAATCGTCCCGCCGCCGAACACCCTCCAGCTTATAGAAGCCGCGGCCATCGCCAATTTCGTAGCAGAGGTCGAGGTGCGGTACCGTCACGGTAACCGGGCATCGATCAAACGTGGGATCTGGCGGTATGATAAGCCTCGTCACCGCGACCCGTCGGCAGTTTGAACTCCCCATCACGATCCGCCAAGGCGGATAGGTCGCCCGACAGATCGAAGAGCTGTTGGGCTATGAGGTGCACGACCTCCCCTTCCCGTTGGATTCGGCCATTGATAGCCATCATGCTCGATCCAAACGCATCCCGTCGCTGAACGTCGAGCGATGGCAGGAAAGGATCGGCCTCCGCCAGATCGACCAACGATGCTGCCGAAACGCTCGCGCGCCGCCACATGTCATCGATGCTGTCGAAGGGGTGATCGGCACGGGCGGCCACTATGCGTGCTGCGTCGACCGCCGCTAGTCCACGCACCAAGCGCATGCCCAAGCGGACAGCATGGCGGCGCTCTCCCTCCAGAGTGAAAATTACGTCGAGGGACCAAGGGGAAGACCTCCAAAACTACGAATTCTCGCAGCTATCCGTCTTCGATTTTTCAACGCGCGGCGCGGCGGCCATCAACTGGCCGACCCGATTTGACTCCAGCCTTGGATCGAACCGGCTACACGGTTCTTTTCCTTGATTTTCTCCGGAAGAAAAGGAAGGCCACCATAATGAGGAATACGACGACGAGGTAACCGGAACTGTCTCCGCTCTTGCTCCCGCTTCGGTTTGCGATGGGGATGGCGGGAGCCGGCGGCGACACTTGCGGCGAAAGGCTCACCGGCTCGGAAGAAAGGACCTCAGGCTTTGGATCGACCGAAGATACGATGGGTACCGCAACCACATTCACCGGAAGCGCGGCGGGCTGTGCATCGCCATTCGAACTCGGAAACAGCGACTTCAGCGAATCCTGGGTCACGACGCCGGAAGGCGTGAGCCCATGGGCCCGCTGAAACCCCTTGAGTGCGGCGACGGATTTCGATCCCCAGATCCCGTCTGGCGTGCCCGCATCAAAACCCTGATCGGCAAGCGCCTTCTGGACGTCGCGAACCGGTCTGATTTCTGCGTGGACCTGTCCTGTCGAGATCGCGCAAAACATGCACGCCATCGCCAATGCCGAGAATTTCGCTTGGATCGTCATGTGACTCATTCCCCGAGACGGATGACTATACACCGCTGGGTTGACGCGCCAATGCTCCCGACCCGCCCTCAACACCCGTCAATGCGACTTTTCTATCCTATTGGCACAAAGTCCAAAAAAAGTCGGTATCAACTTCGGCGTTCAGATTCAGGAATCATCGCAACCAATCTATGCTATCACCTTCTGGTTGCTCCTCAGGATGACACAAGTGAACCTGGACATCGCGCCGATCTTCCGGCCCTACCTTGATGAAGCCATAGCGCGCTTCTCCTATCTGCATCCCGAGGTGGTCGTCACCACCACGGAGGACGGCGTCGAGGTGAGCAGTTGCGACCTGGATCTGATCGCCGCATTTCGGCATACGCTTTATCGCCAAAAGATCCATCGTGAGACCGATATGCTTCGCCGGGCAGTCATCGAAAGACTGCTGCGATGACCGTGATGCCGCTGAAGTTCCGGCCGATCGGCACGGAAGGTTTCATCTTTTGCGACGACGCCGGGGGATTCTTTCGTTCCAGCGAGACGTTCCTCGATCGCTACGTAGAGGACAGGCTGGCGCCCGGCGATGAGGCGTTTCTCAAGACGAACGGGCATGCTTTCGAAAAGAGCGGCGACCTCGGCTATAGTGCCTTTGCCTACCGATGGGCCAAGCGTCTGCACGCGCCTTCCGAGCTCGACTACGTCATTCTCGTGCCCACACTGCGCTGCAATCTCTCCTGCGCCTACTGCCAGGTCAGCCGTGTCAACGAAAACGCCTCCGGACATGATTGGGATGCGGCAACGCTCAATGCGGTCCTCGGCTTCCTCGACGGGCTCTCGACGAGGACGATCAAGATCGAATTCCAGGGCGGCGAGCCCCTCCTTCGACTGGACATTCTAAAGGAGGTCCGCGCCTTCGCGCGGCAGCGCTTCGAGAAGGTGCAATTCGTCGTCTGTACCAATCTTCAGGAGGTGAGCGAGCAGGCATGGGGCTTCCTGTCGTCGCAAGATACCTCCATCAGCACGTCGCTCGATCCCACAATCGACCTGCATCAACGTCACCGGACCGAAAGCGCTGCGACGACACAGGGGTTCTTCCGGAATCTGGCGCGAGCGACGGACTCCTGGCCCGAGCGGGTATCAGCACTACCAACCTTCGACCTCGATGCCCTGCCCGATCCCTGCGACGTGATCGAGCTCTACTCGTCCTTTGGCTTCCGGTCGATCTATCTACGCCCGGTCAATCATCAGGGCTTTGCCCGAAAACGCTTCCGGACAAAAGATGTCGCCGGTCGCTGGAGCGACTATGTCCGTCGGTTCATCATGTCCCTCATCGAACACAACGCGACATCGGAGCAGACGATTGAGGAGTTCTATTTCTCCCACTGCCTGCGGCGGGTCGTACGCGGCGGTCATGACAATCATGTCGACCTCAGGAACCCCAACATCGTCGGCAGAAGTTATTTGGTGATTGATCACGACGGTTCGTTCTACCCGACCGACGAGGCGCGCATGATCAGCCGGCTCGACCAGATCGATCTGCGCATGGGCGACGTCCGCACGGGACTGGATCGGACAATCGTCGATGCTCTCAATATGGAGGCGCTCAATCTCTTCGACGCTGATTGCGTGCACTGTCCCTATCAGGCCTTCTGCGGCGTCGACCTCATTGACGATCTCTCCAGACATGGGCGGATCGACCTGCCCCGCCACCAGACCGACTTCTGCCAGCGGCATACAGCGATCTTCGATCTCGTCTTCGAGCTGCTCTTTTCCGACGACCCGAAGGTGCGGAGATCGATCGCACTATGGTCGGGCCTGGAGGAGATCGATCCGCTATTGACGAAGGTCCACTCATGATCGACTTGCGCATCAAGGTCGAGCCGCTTCCGATCGTCGATCCTCTCATCGTCAGACTGCGGAACGAGGCAGACGATCTTGGGCCGAATGATGCTGTCCTGATCGGGACCGATGGAACTCGGCGGGAATACGACTTCCAGGGGTTCTCGCTCACTCTCCACGCGACGGACGGTGTCGCGCTCGACAACGACGTCATCATGGTCCTGCCGGGACAGGCAAGCGCTCGGCGGCTGATCAGGGCGGATTCGCAGCACAACACGTTTCTGATTACCGAGCAGTGCGATCAGTTGTGCGTCATGTGCTCGCAGCCTCCGAAGAAGAACCATGTCGACCTGTTTGCGGAACTCGAGACCGCCGCCTCGCTTGCGCCGGCGAATGCCTATATTGGCCTCTCCGGCGGCGAGCCTCTCCTCCACAAGGGCAAGCTCTTCGACATGCTGCTGTCGCTGGCAAAGACCCGACCGGACCTGAAATTCCATATCCTGTCGAACGGCCAGCACTTCGACGAAGTGGACATCGCCACGCTTCAAGAGATCGGCCCCACGCGCATCCTCTGGGGTATCCCGCTTTATGCGGCTAAGGCAGAACTCCACGATACCATCGTCAAGAAGCAGCGTGCCTTCGACCGGCTCATCCAATCCTTCGCTATGCTGTTCGAGGCAGGTGCCGCCATCGAGCTTCGAACGGTAGTGATGCGGCAAAACGACGTCGACCTACCTGCGCTGGCCGGCTTCGTCGGCACCGCCCTGCCCTTCGTCGAACGCTGGGCCATCATGCAGCTCGAAAACATCGGCTTCGGCCGCATGAATTGGGATTTGATCTTCAAGGATACCTCGACGGATTTCGCCAATCTCGCGCGCGCCATCAATATCGCGACCGCAAGGGATGTGCCGGTCCAGCTCTATAATTTCCCGCTCTGCTCGGTCGCGGAGCGCTACCGCCACCTCGCGGCAGCGTCGATCTCAGACTGGAAGAACAAGCAAGAGCCCTTCTGCACAAACTGCTCCGCACGGCAGCGATGCGGAGGATTTTTCGAATGGTATGATCACAGGAAAGGTTTCAGGGGGCTGGGGCCGATATGAAACGACGCGTATTTCTCATCCCGTCGCTGTTGGCGGCAGGATTCCTGCCGGTAAGGACCGACGCCATGCCGCTTGATCCGATCGTCAAGAAACCAGACCCGCATTCGATTCTCGAGCGGCTGAAGATCAGGCATCTCTATTCGCTGGCCGGCCATCGCTCCCATTCGAGCCACAGCTCGCACAGTTCCCACTCCAGCCACCGGTCGAGCGGCGGCGGCGGCTATCTGCCGAGCACGACCGATAGCAGCCCCTCCTACAGTGAACCCTCGCCACCGCCGCCACCTCGCTACACCGCGCCAACCTATTCCCCACCGGCGGCCCTGATTGCACCGACGCCCGCTCCTGCGCCCGCCGCTCCGCAGCAGATGGCACCCGCGAAAACTCTGCCCGGAAACGCGAACAAGTTCAGGCGGATCGTCATCCAGGTGCAGTCGGGATTGACGGCCTACGGCTATTACGCTGGCGCCCTGACTGGCGTCGTCGACGAGGACACGCGCGCGGCGCTGAGCCAGATGCAGAAGGACAACAACCTCAAGATAACCGGCACGGTAACGACAGAGGTCTTGAACGCATTCGGGATTGCAGCACAATAGCGATTGGAATGCCGTTCCGCTCTATACCCACCGCTTGGCACGCTGCTCGCCAAGGTCGATGAGGCGACGCATCTGAACTGAGGCAGCAGCGACATCGAGGGCAATCTGACGGTCGCGGCGATCTATACCGTCGTTGGCTACTTTCTCAGCTCCACATCGATCGCATGCGGCGACTTTAACCTTGGCTGCCGAAGAGGCGCCGATTGCCAGACAAAATACGACTGGTAACCATTAACGCCGCCCCATTGCCGCGATGATGCGGTTGTCCTCGGCGGTTTGGTGGCTCCCCATCTCGTCGGACACACGATCAAAACCAACGGCTCCACGAAGATCCGCGCCTCGCTCGTCACGTTGTAGATGGCCATTGGTTTAACCAACGCGAAACGCGCGTTAGTCTTTCATACCTTGAGTGGCGACCGCAGTGCGCAACGCGCCGGTCACTGTTCTGGCCGCTGAGCCCGAAGCTTACGGCCGTGTCGCGTAAATGTTCTATATCAGCAGCTGTTAAGTTAAAGCCTGGCAAGATCGCGATCATTGGGGGATCACGATGCCTTGTCTCAGGTCGGGCGCTGTCACGTTGTTTGAATGGCAGGCGAGTCAAGGGTAACCATCCGGTCAGGACCGCAGTAGCCGAGGCTTTTTGCGATTTCTTTCTGCCGCTGGTTTCGATGGCGGGTCGCCAATTCCGCGAAGATTGCGGATAATTTGTTGAAGGTTTTCGATCCCCACTTGGGTGAACAAGATGATGTGCTCGCTGAGCTCCGAGGCCGGATAGTCGTCATATGCAGACAAGCAGCCATCTTCAGAGAACATCTCAATCGAACATTCTCGCAAGAAGTCTTCGTCCTCATCAAGCATCGCTGCGACATATTTCAGGGTATAGAGGGCGGAGTTGCGGTAGCCCATGATGCCTCGTTCTGTGTCTTTCAGATTTGGTCAGTGCTGCCGGTTTTGGCTCTTCGCAAATCCAGCTTTTCCGAGTGTCCGACGGCGGGCAATTTTAGCGACACGGTTTTGAACGATATCAACGCTTAAATCTTCTGGGTCAAAGCGGCCACCATACCAACGCACGAACTCTCGATGCTGCGCATGTCGTGGCTTCGCCATGACGTTCAGGAATTCCTCGAACCCCGAGGTGCTGCCAATATCTTCCGGCGGCGCTCTGCGCTCACCATCGATGAAGCGCGGATATTCGATGCTGGGGTTTCCATCCTCCACTGCCTCGACCGTGATAGTGTGTCGCCAGTTATCACCAAAGTCATAGGTGTAGCTAAAGGTCGCGATCCCACGCTCGATGAGTGCCGCGATGCGGACGTTGCGAGCTGCAAAGGTTTTGCGTTCATAGAGGTCTTCTGGATCCGGCACATCGTAACACCGCCCACCAGCCTCGAACTCGAACAAATGATAATCCTCGAACAGCATCACGGCCTGAATGACATCGTGGAGCCCCTTCAAGCTCATCGTGAGTGGAACCTCGACCCTGCGCCAGATCAAAGGTTCGATACCGTCGAGTTGGATATGTAGCCTGGCGATGCGATCGACGGTCATGATGCCAACGCCATCATAGGACGCGGACCTGTCCAATTCCAAGGCAGCAGCTCTGCAAGCTTTGTTGTCGGCATGTCAGCAATTCGTGCCAGGACATCGGCAAGCCATGCCTGCGGATCGACATCGTTGAGCTTGGCGGTCGTGATCAGCGTTGCCATGAAGGCCGCGCGATCGGCACCACGATCAGAACCGGCGAACAACCACGATTTCCTGCCGAGAGCAAAACCGCGCAGCGCCCGTTCAGCCGCGTTGTTGGTTAGGCAAATCCGTCCGTCGGTTAGGAAGGTGGTAAACCCCTCCCAGCGCTTTAGCATGTAGTCGATTGGCTCGGCGACCGGCGAGCTGCGCGACAGCTTTGTCCGCTCGGCCCGCATCCAAGCCTCAAGCTCTTCGACAAGACGACGGCTGTCCCGCTGACGTCGCGCCAGTCTTTCGCTTGCAGCGAGACCATTAATGTCACGCTCGACGTCGAACAGGGCATCGATCCGTTTCACTGCCTCGAGCGCCATCGGCGAGATCGGCGTCGCGTTCTTTCCCCGTTTGGCGTTCGTGGCGATGTCGGCAAGCACGAAGAACTTGCGACGCGAATGCGCCCAGCACAATGCCTGGGTCAGCGGACCGCAATGGCGCTCTGCCTTGAACAGCGGATTGTAGCCGCCATAGGCATCAGCCTGCAGAATGCCGGTGAAGGTCTTCAGATGGCGCTCGGGGTGTTCTTGCCGCCGATCGCGCGAGGCATAATAGAGAGCTGCTGGCGGTGATGTTCCGCCGAACGGCCGATCATCCCGGACATAGGTCCATATGCGCCCGGTATCGGCCTTGCCTTTCGCCAGGATCGGCACGGTCGTGTCATCGCCATGCAGACGCTCGGCAGCAAGCACATGCGTTTCGATCAAGCCATGCAGCGGCTTCAAGACCGCGGTGCAAGCGCCAACCTGGTCGGCAAGCGTCGAGAGGCTGAGGTCGATGCCTTCACGGGCATAGCGCTCACTTTGCCGGTTCAGCGGCTGATGCTGACCGAACTTCTCAAACAGGATCATCGCCAAAAGGTTTGGCCCTGCAAAGCCGCGCGGCGTCACATGGAAGGGTGCCGGCGGCTGGGCGATCTTCTCGCATTCCCGGCATGAGAACTTCTCGCGCACCGTCTGGATGACTTTCCACTGGCGCGGGATCACTTCCAATGTCTCGGTAACGTCCTCGCCCAGTTTCGCCAGCTTGGCCGAGCCGCAGCATGGGCAGTTTGTCGGCGAGCTAATGACGACACGTTCGCGCGGCAGGTGTTCCGGAAACGGTTTCCTGGATGGACGCTTGCGTTCGAAGGCTTGGACCTTAGAGGACTTTGCCGCCAGCTCCGCAGCCATTTCGTCCTGGCTGGCATCAGCTTCCAACTCCTCGAGCTGCAATTCCATCTGTTCGAGAAGGCGTGCCTTGCGCTCCGAGCGGCTGCCGTGGATGTCGCGCCTGAGCTTCTCGATCTCCAGCCGGAGCCGGGCAATCAGCGCATCCGAATGTGAGTTCACCGCTTGGGCACGGGCAGCAACGGCCTCGGCTTCACGGCGTGCCGCGCGCTCGGCGAGGATCATCGCATGCGCGCTGGCAAGGTCGTCGGGAAGCTGATCTGCCGCATCGGTCATAACGAGATGGAATCATATTCGCTCCCACCTTTCCAGCCATTTCCACTATCCAGCCGAGCTCGGACGCCAGGTTTTTTGCGGCATCCGCCAGTCGATGCCTTCGAGCAGATAGCCGAGCTGCGCCGGCGTAATCACCACCGTCCCGTCGGCCGCCGATGGCCAGATGAAGCGCCCCCGTTCCAGCTTCTTCGTGAACAGGCAGGCACCCTGGCCGTCGTGCCAGATCACCTTGATCAGGCCGCCCTTCCTGCCGCGGAAGCAGAACAAATGGCCGCTATGCGGATCACGCTTCAGCGTCTCCTGCACCATCAGCGACAGCCCAGGAAATCCCCTCCGCATGCCCGTATAGCCGGTCGCCAGCCAGACCTTTACGCCGCTCGGAACCGGGATCATCGTCGCTCCAGCACGTCGAGAATTCGACCCAAAGCTTCCGTATCGACATCGCTGTCCACACGAATGCGCCGGCCGCGGCCAAGCTCGATCGTCACGATGCTTGTCTTCTTGCGCGCCCGTGGTGCCGGTGTCGTCTCCAAAGGATCAGGCGCTGGCAACGCCGCCACGACCTCAATCGGAATGAATGGAGGAACGGACGGCGCTGATATCTGGCAGAGTTCTTTGCGCCACCGGAATAATTGGCTGACATGAATCCCGGCCGAGCGCGCCACATCCGAGATAACCGCTTCCGGCTCTAACGTCGCCGCGACCAGCCGTTCTTTCTCTTCGCGAGACCAATGCCGGCGACGCTCGACCGACGTGATCACCTCAATATGCTGCTTCGTCATAGGACTACTCCTAGTGCTACCACCAGGACTTCCAATGTTCGGCTTCACATCACAAGACGGCCGTCACCGTGGGAATACAGTCAAGGCCCGTGCGGACAGTTTCAGACGAGCTGGCCGCTGACGGCTTTCCACTGGGCCATGGCTTGCAGTCGGTGACTGCGAATTTGGTTGGCAGAAGGTTTTGTGCGATCTGGAACGAAGAGATTGCGAACAGCGGAGAACAGCTAAACAAAATGTTGCAGGCTCCCGATTGATCGGAATCCCTGGCGCATTCGTTCCCGTTTTCGAAACGGCAGATGCGAGTTCTCCGCCCGGTTGTTCAAGCTCTTGTGTGAGCGATGCTCAACACCCGGCATAACCTGACGCGTCCAAAGAAAATATTGTGACACTTGGAGAAATGACCATGCTTTTTCGAAAATTGATTCTCGCTGCCGTCATGGCAGCGGCAATTCCTGCTATGGCTCTTGCTGCCACGGCTGAGGTGACAATCAAAAACAACAGCACATCCGGTACTGCGAATGTCGGCAGTATCAGTTGCGTCGGCTGCACGCCCAACTTCCCCTCCAGCATCTCTAATGGAGCGTCAGTTGTCTTTACGGTGCAAGGCAACACCATCGACGGCTTCATGACGTTTCGTTTCGATGTGACCAGAGGTGTCGTTCCGGCTCGGACGTGCAGAGCCTCATTGAGCGTCAACTATGATCCTGCGACCGGCCAAGCGCTTTCACTTGCCGGAACGCCGGCTTGGGTCGCCATTTCAGGTGGAACTCAGGCCCCTACCTGCACGCAGACCTCCGCTCCGACAATCTCCCATGGCAAAGTCCTGTGGAACCTCTCTTTCGTCGCCAACTGAGGATACCTTCCTCTGGCAGGTCCGTTTTAAACGAACCTGCTCTACCTTCCGTTGTAATTACCATGATCGCACAATCATGTGTGGAGCTTGCTTCAAATGTCTGTTCTCAGAAATGGTTTGGCGCAAATGCGAGGCGCAGGGCAAGCAGCACTCGCCTGGTTCGGGATTCGGACGCCATTGATCGCCACAGCGTTGTTTGCTCGTTACCATGGTCCAGAGCTATCCGCCGATGTTGTCGGTGCGACAAGGGAGGGGCTGTACTACGTGCCTTATGCCAGCCTTGGTACCAGCTTCGTCCAATCGCAAGCTGAAGCTCGCCCGGCATATGCAACGGCAATCTATTGGAACACAATAGTGATCAGCGGCGGGTTGGCCGGCCCCTCCGTAGGGGTAATAGCACGGGCCTACGGATTTCGAACCGTAATTGAGATTGCTTCTTTGGTCGCAATCTTCGCCGCCGCTGTCCTGTTGTTTAGTCTGCGCCGATTCAAAGTGTCGACGGGGTCGCCACCTTGAGAGGCGCATCTTTGCGCGTCATTCGACGGCCCGGTATTCAGGCCTTGAAGCGATCGAATGCGGTGAGCCACTTGATCGGTGGATCCGCTTCAGCCAGCGATAGATTTCCGAGCGCAGATAGCGGAGTTCCACTGCCATCCGACCAACCGGTTCGAGTGCATTCTTGAACGGATTCGAACCGTCGACAGGGCGGGAGAATTACCCGTTCAACAATGATTTCCCATATTTAACAAGCGGCTGAAAATGCAAACTGGACCGAAATGTGGTTATCAGTCACCGCTCCGTTTGATCGGCACTACTTCTCCGCGAACCCCACCGAGGTTGTCACGCGGCGTCACGACGGGCTTAAGCTCCACGATTCTCGCAGCCTGCAAGCTCAGCCATCCGGATGGTAGACCTGTCAGACTTTCAACGTCGTTCGGAAACAGCGGTAGATCTTCGCGCAAATCCTCTTTGGTGACTTGCCCCGCATCGACCAATGCCTTGAACACATCCGCGAGCAATGTCGGTTCCTGCATCGGCCAAACATCGTCAAACGGCTCCCGCCTGGAGTAGCCTTTCGCACTGTAGATTTTGTAGAGACGAGTTGCAGAACTTTTGTCCAGAATCTGAAGCCGCTGCAGACGCATAATTTGTGCCTTGATCGAAACTTTCCAACGCGCCTTAAGGCGCTCCAGTTCCCAGATAGCAGCGGTGAACGTTGGTGACGCCGTGACCATGACCGCAAGTCAGGTCGGCTCCGAGAGCACGCGCTCCGTAAGAGCCAAGTATCTTATCGGAGGAGACGGCGCGAAAAGCTTCATACGTCGGACACTTGGCATTCGATATCAGGGCGATGGCGGGGCAGTCAGAGATTTCTTCGGCGGGAAAATGTTTGCCCTCTATCTTCGCTGCCCGCAGTTCTATGAGGTTGTTCCCTTTGCACCCGCCTGGATGAACGTGGCGTTCAATCCTGAGCGCCGGGCGTTTATGGCCGCCGTCGACGGCAAAGGCGAGTTTGCTTTTCACACCCAACTAAAGGAAGGCGAGAGCGAAGACGATATATCCGATGCGCAAGCGCTGAAGATGTTCCAGACGGTGGTCGGGTATCCCGTTGAGGGGGAAATTCTTTCTCGCGGCACCTGGACGGCCGGGTTTGCCCTTGTCGCCGAGAAGTTTCAGGCTGGCCGGATATTCCTCGGCGGCGACGCGGTTCATCTTTTTACGCCAGCCGGTGGCTTGGGGTACAATACGGCGGTGGATGACGCGGTCAATCTAGGTTGGAAACTCGCTTCTGTTGTGAAAGGAAATGCACCGTCATTCCTTCTCGATACCTATGAACTGGAGCGACGCCCGGTGGCCGTGCGAAACACCGGCTTCGCTCGGGCGTTCGCCGAATCCATCGGAAACTACGTCCCGAAACCCGACATCGAGGCGGACTCGGATCTCGGATCGGATTTGCGACGGGAAGCCGGCGCCTATCTGGAGGCCCATGGGCGGTCCGAGTTCAACATACCCGGCGTGACGTTCGGCGCTCGCTACGACCATTCGCCGATAATCCTCGCCGAAGGGGAAGGACGAGCTCCGGACCTGCCGGAAGTCTACGTTCCAAATGCCGCGCCGGGGGGCAGAGCGCCCCATATTTGGTTGAATTCTCAAACGTCATTGTTCGACCGATTTGGGTTTGAATGGACCCTCCTGCGGCTTCGCCCCTCCTCCTCGCCAGGAACCGAGTTCGTTACAGCCGCTAGAATGGCCGGAATGGATCTTACCGTCGTCGATATAAAAGAGGATCAACTCCGGGCAATTTATCGCGAGCCGCTTGTGCTCATTCGGCCAGACCAGGTCATCGCTTGGCGCGGAGATGGCGATGGCGACGCCGTTCAAATCATCGAGACTGTCCTGGGCCATATCCCAGCAAAGCGATGAAGAGGCGTAACCGCGGTGGTGATTGCAGTCCACCGACCTTAGTTCTCTTTGGGTACTGGTTGAGGTGATCAGTCGATGCGCCATGCCTGCTCTTGAAAGGATCTGAACCGGCGACGCCTTATTAGATCAGTTAGGTCGACCTTCACGCCCTTTGTTTCCCATTCCTTCATTCCGAGCATCTCGATCCCGCTCTCGACGTGTCGCTGATCGTCGACGCCGGCATCGGCCGACCGTCGCACGCAACTGCGGTGATGGAGCTCGGTTTCGATGCGGTTCTGCTCAACACCGCCGTTGCCGGCGCCGGAGATCCCGCGGCGATGGCAGCTGCCTTTGCCGCGGCAATCGCCGCCGGCAAGCAGGCCTTTGACGCTGGCGTGCTGGAGCCACGCGACATGGCCGTCCCCTCCACGCCGGTGATTGGAAAGGCGGTGTTCACCTGAAGCTTGATCCGTTCTACCTGATCGTCGACGGCGCCGAGTGGATTGCCCGGCTGGTACCGCTTGGCGTCAAGCTGGTGCAGCTGCGCATCAAGGATCGTCGGGAGACTGAACTATCGCAGACCTACAAATAACCTCGCTATGGAGTGCCTCCATCGTGTGAACGGTGAGACCGTATGTTTGATGCACAGAGCGTGGGGCCGGTGATGTCAGAAAAAGTCGCCTGACATCCGCTGTCTGCGCGGAACCGGACAATAGATGCTGCATCCACAATAGCTGCCGACGACGCTAGAAGGGCAACCTCGCGTTCTCCTTGACTTCCTTCATCACGAAGAAGGTGCGCGTCTGGCGCACGCCTGGGAGGGCGATCAGCTTCTGGCCGTGGAGCTTGTTGAAATCGGCCATGTCGCGGACGCGGATTTTCAGGAGATAATCGAAATCTCCGGCGACCAAATTGCAGTCCAGTACTTCCTTCAGCTCCATGACCGCGCCCTCAAAGGCACCAAAGCTCTCAGGCGTGGAGCGATCCAGTACCACGCCAACCATGACCATCGCGCCGAGGCCTACGGCGCCCGGCGCGACTTCCGCCCGCACGCCGGTAATGTAGCCCTCCTCGAAGAGGCGTTGAGTTCGCCTGTGGCAAGTTGCAGCACTGACATTCACGCGCTCGGCGAGATCGGCATTGCTGAGCCGGCCCTCCGATTGCAGGGCGCGCAAAATCTTGAGGTCTATCCTATCGAAATCCTCTGTGGAAGACTCTTTCATTTTACCTCGTATTATTGAAGAAGTGGATTCTACCACCGAAAAATTACGCCGATAAAGAAAGCTTTTAAAGCAAAATTAGAGAGCACCTTTCAAACGATATCTACTAGCCTTCGACCACAAATTCGGCACGGAGGCCCTGATCGATGTCACTGTTGGAAAAGTTCGAACGCTACCCGCTCACCTTCGGCCCAACGCCGATCGAGCACCTGCCGCGGCTGACTGCGGCGCTGGGCGGCAAGGTCGACATCTATGCCAAGCGCGACGACTGCAATTCCGGCCTCGCCATGGGCGGCAATAAGCTCAGGAAGCTCGAATATATCGTGCCCGACGCGATCGCCTCCGGCGCGGATACGCTGGTGTCGATCGGTGGGGTCCAGTCGAATCATACCCGCATGGTGGCTGCGACTGCGGCGAAGATCGGCATGAAATGTGTCGTCATCCAGGAGAAATGGGTACCGCACTACGATGCGGTCTATGACCGTGTCGGCAATATCCTGATGACGAAACTGATGGGCGCCGACAGCCGGCTGGTCGAGGATGGGTTCGACATCGGCATCCGCAAGAGCTGGGAGGATGCGATTCAGTCGGTAGAGGATGCGGGCGGCAAGCCCTACGCGATCCCGGCTGGCGCTTCGGTACACAAGTTCGGAGGCCTCGGCTATGTCGGCTTCGCCGAGGAAGTCGCGGCACAGGAAAAGGACCTCGGCTTCATCTTCGACTATATCATCGTCTGCGTTGTCACCGGTTCAACCCAGGGCGGAATGATCGTCGGCTTTGCCGCACTAGACAGGGCCGACCGGGTGATTGGCATCGATGCCTCGGGCACCCTCCAGCAGACGCGGGATCAGGTGCGGAAGATCGTCGATGCGACCTCGGAACTCGTGAACCTTGGTCGGTCGGTGCGTGAAGACGAGATCGTCATCAACCCTGACTACGCCTATCCCGCCTATGGAGTGCCCTCGGAGGAGACCAACGAGGCGATCCGGCTCGCGGCGCGCACCGAGGCGATGATTACCGACCCAGTCTATGAGGGAAAGTCGATGCAGGGGATGATCGATCTCGCACGCAAGGGCTTCTTCCCCGAGGGCTCGAAGGTGCTGTACGCCCATCTCGGCGGCGCCCCGGCGCTCAACGGCTATAGCTATTACTACAAGGACGGGTGATTGGCACCGTCAGGTTAACCGGCCCGGGTATCGCGTTAAACATAGCTGAATGGCAAGCCGAGCCGATTATGATCACGCCTCCGCAGTTCGATCTCCAGTCGATCCGACAGTGAAAACGAATAGTGTCGGATGAGGCTGTCTTCTCGACTGTTATAACGAAAAACTTCCGTGGATCCGCGCACGTTTCCCCAGGATGAGATAACCCCAGCGCGGACCAAAAAGCTACCCGCATAAGCGGAAAGCGAACAGCAAACGATCAGGACAACCATGACATCTCACCTCGCAAGACAGAAGCATGCTGAGGAAAGACTAGGCGCAGCCCTTCAACAAATGAACGACGCCATCCGCGACGTACACAAATCCGGTATTGATGTCGATATCAGCACCCTCACCATGCACACGCCGCGTGGCCCGATGGTTCAAGTCGACCTAAAGGCGTTCCGCGCATGTGGAGCCCCGCCAGTGTTGCGGTTGGTGGAAGAATAAATGCGGTGACATCGGGCATTTGTCACCGTGCCGCAATATCACGTGCCTGGGCTCCCACCAACAGCACTGTTGCATGGATCAGACTTTGGACAAGGCAACCCTATCCACTGCATTTTTCATGCAACGCGCTCGAACTTGGGCCGGCCAAGTTCTGTCATCCTGTTAAGAACACGGACGCCAATCTTCGCTTCAGTCTTCTGATTGTCAAAATTTCGGGCTTTGAGTTTGGGCCCGATCACAGCCTTCCGTCGACCCATCTGGGTCTCAGCGCGACCGCGCTTGTTGTAGCCGGTGGATTTCTGCCATGCCATCCGCCCTTTCCTTTGGTCTGGATTTCTGCAATATGGCGATCGCGGACAGATGGAACCAGCACCGATTGATGGCTGGCAACGGCAGTCTTGGGAGGTGGGATAATGACCTCCACGATCTCACCAAAGCGTGTCGCCAGAAGATCTCGGGTTGGCGTTCCATCATAGGCGCCGTCGGCAATGAACTTCTCGACGGGGCCACCGATCTGGTCCAGAAGTCCTAGTAACGCTGTCGGATCGCCGACATCATCCGCGGTCAGATCGGAACAAACAATCTCACCACTGACAAGATTGAGACCAAGGTGCAGTTTGCGCCATCTTTTGCGTTTGGCCTTGGTTTTGTGCTTGTTTTCCAGCCACTCGCCCTCGCCGAAGACCTTCAAGCCGCTGCTGTCGACAACCAGATGGACCGGACCTGATGTTGCGGCTCGGGACTTTGTCGACGGCAACGCCAGCCCTTTGCTCCGGCGAGACAGGGTGGAGAAGTCAGGCACGGCAATATCGAACCCCATCAGCGCCGCGACACTGCGCATCAAGCCTTGGGTCTGGCGTAGCGCCAGCCCGTAGACGACGCGCAGGGTCAAGCACAACGTAATCGCCAGATCCGAGTATTTCGGCTGACCACCCCGCGATGTCCGCCTCCGCGCCGTCCATAAAGACAGGGCCTCATCCTTCACCCAGATGGTCAAATCACCACGTTGACGCAGGCTTTCAATATATGCCGGCCAATTCGTCACTTGATATTTCTGCTTGGCAATCTTGTCCCGCCGATCGGCATTGAACTTGTGCGGCATCGTCGAAATCCACATCAGGAGACTGAAAACTTGAGACTGAAAACCACCGCTCAATATCAGTCGACGGGTGATCCACGCAACAACGCCAATTTATGCCGAACGGCAGCTAGACCCCGCGGAGGTTACCTTTGGTGGCTTCAGCGCAGTCGTCGTTGGGTACCTAACGACTTTGATACATTTCAGTCGCTGCCGACCATTGTCGCCATCCCTCGCCTTGATGGGACTCGAATCGGCGACACCCTATTCAAATCTGAGATTGTTCACCTGCAACAAGCTTAAAAGGGCAGGCAGCGCGCCACGCTCACCGTTCAAACCGCTCTAGCATTTTTCTCAACTGCGCGTTTTGCAACGTTAGCTTTCTGGCCAGCTGCTCCCTGAGCACCCTGATCTCCTCATCGAGGCTCATCTCGTTTGCAGTGTGGATAACCTGGGGATCGTTCGCAATCGCCACCGCTTCCTTGCTGCGGCTCCTTTGCTCGCGCAGTGCGACCTCGGCAGTTCGCTTGATCCTAGCGGCATCATGTACAGCGGTGCCGTCAATACCAGTACCACCGGATGTAGCGGGATCAGCGACCTCCACGATTTCGGCGACTTCCCCGTCGACCTTGTCGTGGACGTCGTTTACGGCTTCTTCGGAATGCACAGGCTCAACGGAAATTGCATCGACTTGACCGTGACGAGGTAGCTCTTCGCTTGCCGGTCGATCAGTGCCATTCACACTTTCCTCGGCAGGCGCTTCAGTCGGACCGGCAATAGCCAACGCGTCCGGCGTAGCCTTCGCCGTCGAGCCGTTTTCTCGCTTCTGTTCGCGCCCCGGTGAGATCAGTCGGGCAAGAATTTTCCACGGAGATGCCATCTATCCGACCTCGCGCTTTATCCCGCAAGCAGGCAGTGAGTTTTAGTTCCGGCAACAGCATCCACCGCCGCCAAAATGTATACTGGATAAGCATGGAAATCCGGCCGGCGGTTGACCGGCTGCCTATATCAATCGAGCTTGAGCCGCTTGCGCAGATCGGCATTTTCAGCGCGAAGTTTTTCAGCCAGAAGCTTGCGCAGCCGCTGATTTTCCTCTTCCAACTGCAAGAGATCCGCCATCTCATCTATCGCCGTCATCGGCGCGGCCGGCGCTGTCTGCACAGCCTTTGGAGCACGGCGCACAGCTGCGCGTTTGGCGCTCGCCGTAGCTTCGATCACCCTTGCCTTGCGCCCTCTCCTCTTCACACCACCGGCCCCGGCCAGAGCAGCTGCTGGCTCTGCCATAGCGTCAGCCGACGCGCTCTCGAGTGCCGCCGCTTTCTTGGCGCGGGGTTTGCGCTGTTTCTTCGGCGCAATAGGCGTTTCAACAACGATCGGCGCATCGGCACTGGTTGCCGTATCAGTCTCGTCGGCCATGCTCATCTCCTGTGTATCTGATGCTGTTGTTGACGCCCCGAGAGGCGGTGTCAACAACGCCTCGGCTTGATCTGGTTCCGGTAAAGACATCTCATTGTTGGATTTGCCACTCTGAGAGCTACCCGACAGAAACGGCAATGCCTCTTCCTCCAGGTTACGAGCGACGGACTTTAGATCCATGTTGCCCCAGATCGAGTTCGACCTGGTATCAAGCTTTCGCCTGCCGGTTTTGTACTCGATGGCAAAACTGCGTTGCACTTTTTTCAATATAGGAGGGCCTTGGCGGATCCGCGGGATGGTTTGGTGAAATGCTGGTATACCCGCAATAACGGTTAGCGGACTGCCAGTCTATAGACATGCTCATATCAGATCCACCGCACCATTCCGGGAGCAGAATTTGTGGCCAATCGAATGGGAGCTGAGGCGGTCTATACGTCAACGCTCTTGAAAGGAAACGAGCTACCAGCAGTTCGTCCCGAGACGTTTTCACAGGTTCCCGACGATCCATTATGCGATCTTCGCCGCCCAAAGAGTGAACATCATAGCAACAAGGCTTGCAGGGCTCGTGAAAGAATAGTTCTTTCCGGCCCGTAAGGCGCGGCACGCTTAGGTCTGCAAACGACTGCATTGCGCCTTCATCCCGGTCATTCGGGCCGAAACCGAGAGCCCCCAAAAGTTGACACTAGCAGCCAGCTAAAAGTTCGATGCTCGAACATATCTTCGCTGCTGTTCCACCAACACCGTGATTGCCAGTGGAGTGTGGTCAAGAAAGAGTGTCGCCTCCCTGGAACTCACACCACGCCTTCGTGCATAGAGAGACAAAGCGCGTCGGAGGAACTTTACCTAGCGAACACTGGGAGGTCGGGGCCTGACTGCCCGTGTCCCAAGCGGCTGCCCTTGCGGCTCCCGCATTCCGTACAGTCCGGGTCCGTACGCGGCGTGGAGAACATTACGGCCCGCGAGCGACTGTCGTAACGGGCGAAATCGGTGGACGCCGCCCCTGACATTCCCATCGCATAGAACAGGAAATCGTTGCAGGCATGAGCCGCGCCAACTGCATTGAGCGTGATGACACTCGGCGCCGCCACATCCTTGTCGTCCACGTAGCGCTGGCGCTTGCGCTCGCCGTCGTTCTTCGCCTCGTCTGCAAGCTTGCCAGGATTGATCAGCTGATTGCACCACAGGCAGTTCATGCCGGGGCGCAGCGGCCGCACGACGCTGAACACGTCGGTCACATCGCCGTTGTCCGCCACCGAGACCTTGCTGCCGATCTGGACGCCGGGAATGAGGTACTGGTGAACGATCGCGTTGACGAGAAGCCGGGCGCGCATCTCGTCAGCGGCCAGGAAGATGTAGTCGCAGGAGAGCAGTGCCGCTGCCGCTTCCGGCGCCAGCACGTTGGCGGCGACGATCTTGACGCGGGTGGCTTTGTTGGCCTGCCTGATCACCCGCCAGGCGATGTCCACCTTCCGCGACGCGAATGTCAGGACGCGCCGGCGCAGCCAGGCGGGCGCGAACGGGCCGCCGAGCGCCCACCAAATGTCGGCCCGGCGAGCGCCGACGACGCGCGGAAGGTTTGTTGGATCGATGCGGTCGGGATCGATCAGCCAGATTGTCCCGACGCCGAGCCGCGCCAAGTACTCGGCGACGAGCGAGCCGACGCCGCCGAGACCGACGATCGCCACGCTCATGCCCGCCAGCACATGCTGGCCGGCGTCGCCGAAGATGCGGGTCTGCCGGTCATAAAGGGGCAATGCCTTGCGCGCCGCGCGGTCCGGCGCCGGGCGCAGCACCTGCCAGCGGCGGCCGGTGATTTCCGCCCGCTCCAAGGTCACGCGGCGCCCGCCGGGCAGCCAGATGTCACCGGCAACTGCGCCAGCGGCAAACACCAGCGCGCCGACGGCGTTGCCGGCGCTGATGTCGAGCAGCGCGGGATAACCCCGTTCGTGGCTCGCGTAGTCGTCGGGTGAAAACGCAACGGTGCCGCGGCCGCCGTGGTTATGGATTGCGAGGTAGACGAGTTTTTCGTCGCGGCACGCCAGGATATGGCGCTGGATAAACTGCGCCTTGAGCATGCGGTAGCCGCGCTTGCCCGGAACGTAGTCGACCCCGTCCCGCGCAAGGAACAGGTCGCGCGCGAGCAGACGCACCGATCCGTCAGGCGCCGCAAAGACACCGGCCACCATGACGGCGCCGTGCTCGTCGTGGTCGCCGGGAAACAAATGCCTGTCGAGCGTATCGTACATGGTTTCGGGGATGGTCAGCGACCACGGCCCGGTCATCATGATTTCAGCCATTGGATCACCTTCAGCAATTTGTGGAGGGGCGTTTCTATGCCGGCCGAATCCTTGCGGTTCGAACGACGGGAAACCTGCATGGCCGAACGTGCCGACATGGTGCCTTGGGTCTTGAGGGAACCCTGATCCGGAAAGCTGTGGCCGGTCGACAGCCCTTCGCCGAGCGGGCCCCCGTCAAGACGCGCAAGGTCCGGGACAACGAAATGCGGATAAACGTCGGCATAGGGGCACGTCGACGGAATGTGGAACCCGATCCAACTGACGGCCTGCAAAAAGGGCGCCCCGATCGGGACACCCTCCACAATCACGTAAGCCCCGCCGTCGCGATCGGCGGCGACAAGGACGTTATCGCCGCCGAACTGGCTCCGGATCGCGTCGACAGCTTTGGTGACGGCAGGGGTCATTGCGGGTCCTAACTGTTGTCGTCGTCAGCGATGGCGAGGTACTGCTGGCCCGGCCTCACGCGGACACGGTCGCGGTCGCCGATGATGCGGGTCTGCCCCGCGCCGGTCTCAAGGCTCAGGATGAAGTCGAGCTGGATCGCGACGCCGGCATTGATGGCGGCCTGCTTGATCTGAAGGCCGGTGTGCACGCCGCGACGGATGGGCACCGGCTTGGTGTTGACGCCGATTTCGACGTTGGCCGGACGCGGGCGCAGCTTGAAGACCTCGACGCCGTCGCCGGACAGGTCGACGATCTCGTCGTCCTCTAGCACGCGGTCACGACCCTCGCGCAACAGCACGACGGCGAGCGCCTCGTCGTCGCGACCGGCGAGTGCCTTCACCGTTGCCGCAGAGATCGGCGCGCACGGCCACTCGAGGCGCAGGCCTTCCACCTCAAGGCGGAAGCTGCGGTCGCTCTCGACGACGATGAAGCGCTCGATGCCCTTGGCGACGATGTCGGTCAACTCCTCGAGACGCAGCTCTTCAAGGGCGCCGTCCGACAGCCACTGCAGGACGATATAGCCGGCCGGGTCGCGGTGGCCGGCGGTGGCGATAATCTGGCGGCCTGAAGGCATCGGGTCGCGCAGAACATGAGACGTGAACGCGAGGTCGGCGCCAGCGATCTCGACCGGCCACTTCTGGCCGGTCGCGGTAGCGGCGTTAACGATGGAGGTTTTCGTAGTGGACATCGGAGTGCTCTCCTTCGGTAAGAGGTTGACCGCCGACTCGCCCCGTGCGAATCTGTATCAGATGTAAGACAGCATGAGCCGGGTCGTCTCACTTGTCAACCATCGTCTTACATCTGAACCAACGGAGGAGCCTATGATATGGTAACGCTGGAAAACCTCGGCTTGCGCGTGAAAGAGAAGCGGGGCACACAAGGCATCCGAGCAGCAGCGAAAGAAATAGGCATCAGTCACGCCACCCTGTCGCGGGTGGAAAGAGGCTTCATGCCTGACCTTGCAAATTATCGCCGCATCTGCCGCTGGCTCGGCATTGGCGTGGAGGATGTGGTCGGGGTGACGGCGGCGCCGCAGTCGATGGCGCGCGTGCATTTCAGAAAAAAGAAAACTGTCAGTGCCAAGACAGCTCAAAATCTCGCGCTGATGATCCTGACTGCCCAAGCAGCGATGGCGGAAATCCGGAAGAACGAGGGCTGACCTTGGCCATGTTGCGTCGTGGCTTCAAGACATGGTGTGAGAACGCGGCCGCGAACTACCGGCGCGATCTCGGCCTTGCACGTGGCGCTCCGCTCGATCCTGTATTGCTGGCCCGGCATCTGGGCATCCTTGTCTGGTCTCCACAGGATATTCCCGGGATCGGCAAGGAGGTACTGGACCACTTGACCGTTGACGACGCCGACAGCTGGGACGCGGTGACGATCGAGGCCGAAGGCATGGTGCTGGTTATCCTCAACAGCATCTCCGACGACGGCCGACGCAACAATTCTCTCGCGCACGAGCTCGCGCATATCATCCTTGAACACGAACCGGCACATGTCTTTCACACGCCGGACGGGCACATGATGATGAATGAGTACAACGAAGTTCACGAAGAGGAAGCGGACTGCCTCGCCGGCGCGCTGCTTCTTCCTCGCGACGCCCTGCTTCAGGCGATCCGACAGGGGATGAGCGATACGGCGCTAGCCCGGCATTTCGGGGTCAGCGCCGCGCTGCTGCGCATGCGGCGCAATAAGACCGGGATTGACAAGCAGCTCTCCCATAGCAGGGCTTGATCGGGATCAACGATACAGGCGAACTCGCACCGGATGCAGGAGGGTGATAGGACCCAAGGACGGCGTATGGAACAGGATCTGGTATTTGGCTTGGCGTCAATCAAACGTCCACGATCCGGGCTCGGCACCTAATAGCAGACGGTCTGCAGGCGGTCCCAATTAAGACGCTCGTCCCTATCCTTCGCCTTGAAAGGATAAGAACTAGTGAGCACGTCAGAACTTTTGCTAATCCTATGGTTCCATTCATTATCCCGTGACCTCTGATCGCTACCCTTCCCAGATTCTCCAATGCAGCCCAGTCGTCCAGATTTTGTCTGAGAGGGACTTAAAGCGGCGTCCGTCGGAAATAAATGCTTCGGTAGAGCGAACCGCCGACGCGCGATCACTTCAGTCCATAATCCCACCGCGCGATGTCGAAGACGCTGTCCTTGTAGTCTTGAAGGTCAGCACGTCCCGACTGTGAAGCGAGGTGTAGATATTTCGAGACAAGATTTGGTACGAAGCCTCTCGCCAGATCCATAGGATCGAGCTTGTACATGGGACTGGGCCTTCCATCGTCCCTTACCCACGAGGGCTTACCAGAGAAACTGAGGGCCATTCCATATGATGGGTAGAGGTCGAGGTGGAAAGCCTCGAACATACCGCCAGGATTAACCACGTTCGTCGCTGCGACAGCAAACCAATTGGCGATCGCTATTCTGCAGGCCTCCTCCATTGTTTCTTCGTCGCCACGGAACAACGTTCCTCCGTACCAAAGGATGAGCTCGACCCCTTGTTGCCAGCGTGCCTGGCGTGCCGCGACCAGCGTTCGACGCTCAAAGGCCTTTACCTTTTGTCGGTGAGCTTTGGCATCCAAATCGACGTCATCTATTTCGAAAAGAGTTGAAGCCTTGGCGTCCTCTTCGAACAGCAGTTCAAAGGGATTGCTTACCCGGGCCTTCATGTTCGCACGAGCCGCGCGAACCGCACGAAGAATGTCGGTTTTCGTTCCGCCAAGTTTGTCCGCCTTTGTCACTCGAAAGGTCGATTCAAGTCGGTGGGTTGACGGAAGCGCTGGTGTTGGCGGAGCGTGCTTCGGTGGAGCTGATATCGGCCCTGGCCCTACGTATCGGATCGCCGTATCTCCCGCATATTGGACGCGGACCTGATCGTATATCGTCTCGATTAGAAGCAGATAGTGATCTGAGCTGATCACCGGATCGACGGACCCGCGCTCTCCCATCTTTACACCAAGCCATTGGGCGAAAGCGCTGGTCATCGGTGTCCAGCCGGCAGCGTCCCGCGCAAAATGAGAGATCCCTTGTAAACCGCGGGCGATATCCGAGATATCCTGATGTATCCCGGGTTCGGCCGTCGCGACGGCGAAGTTTCGCATCAGCTCCTTCGGCACTGGATCGCCGTGAGGTTCGACCTTGAGGCCTCCTCCGCCATTGGGTGAAACGGACAGGGCTTCCGCGCGCTTCTTCTGCAAGAAGGCGAGCACCGATCGATGGGCATCGCTTAAGGGATGAGAGGCCCGGCCTCCGTTAAGGCCTGCAATCTCGCACTTCTCAAGCAGATCGAACGCCCTCGCATCCGTGAGGATGTGTTTGACGTTGTCCTTATGCACAGCGTGTTCGATTTCGAAAGGAGTGACGGGAACAAGGCTGACGATCTTCTCGGACCCCTTCTCCCTGCGTAACTTGCGAAACAAGCGGTTTTCAAGCTCCTCCTTCGCCTGGCGTAGCCCATTAATTTGCTCGACCCTCTCGCCGGGAGGCACCCGATCCCAATCCAGGACGACGATGACGTCGAGGTCTCCGGCCTTCGGATCGAAACGAACACCCCCATCATTTACCGTGCTACCGAAAAGATAGGCGCCAATCGGCTTTGGGGATTCCAGTCCGACGACCCATTCGGAGAGAATCACCTGCAGTTCGTCGATAATCGCCGGGCGCTGAAGCATTGAAAGACCTTTTGCTGTTTTAGCAGTATATATCAGAGAGATAGTCTGGCGGCGAGGCACGACAGCGCATCTCTGCTCTCGAGCGGCTTTTCTACAAGATCGTCTCAGGTAACCCGTCGCCCCATCCCTCTGACAACCTGAGTGCTGCAAAACAATGCGGGATCTCACTGTTCCTCAACGCAAATTGCAGTTGTCCCCGACTGGGTTTTCCATCCAAGTCGTGTAGTCTGTTATAGGCCATTTAAACGCAATGACTTGGAGCAATTTTTGACTTGGAGCAATTTTTCCGCTGGATCGGCAAATTGAAAATAAGAACAAAGAGTAGACAGAAATTCATCTGTGTAGGATAGGTATGCGGCAAGACAGCGAACCCATGCGTGCACGATTCGGGAGCTAGCCGTGACTTTCGTTACCCATCGCGACCCTATCGACACTCCCGTCCTCCGCAAGGAGAGAGGTGCGTTCTTCACGCCTCCAGCGATTACCCGTTTCATTTCAAACTGGGCCATTCGCGGGCCCGATGAGCGCGTGCTCGAACCCGCGGCTGGCGACGCTGCATTCCTGGTTTCCGCGGTCGATCGCCTTCGTGAACTCGCTCCCCGAGGGCGATCGTGCCCTGTGGTTCATGGCGTGGAGATACACGCCCACAGCGCAGATGTTGCTCGCAAGCGGGTCTCTGATGCCGGGGGCGAGGCCGATATCCTACTGTCCGACTTCTTTGCCGTCACGCCTGATCCCGCGTTCAACGCCGTCATCGGAAACCCTCCCTACATCCGATACCAGGACTTTACCGGGGAGGCCCGTGCCCGGGCCCGGGAGGCGGCCATCAGAGGCGGCATTTCCCTCACGGGGCTCGCATCCAGTTGGGCTGCGTTCACCGTGCACTCGGCGTTGTTCCTTAAGAAAGGCGGCCGGCTGGCCTTTGTCTTGCCCGCCGAACTGCTCTCGGTGAACTATGCCGCTCCCGTCCGCAAATTCCTGTTCAGTCGATTTCGCGACATGCAGCTCGTATTGTTCGATGAGCAAGTGTTCCCGGAGGCGGAAGCGGATGTCGTACTTCTCCTCGCTGATGGCTACCTTGAGGGGCCGGCGGATTTTGCAACGATCCGGCAAACCAAGAACGCTGCAACGCTCGACACTTTAGGTCCGGGACTGAGCTGGACACCGGCCGACCCAGCGGGCAAGTGGACCAGCAGTCTCGTCGATATCGACGCGGTGCATCTTTTGCACGCTCTTTCGACAGCAGGCCTCTACACGGACCTAGAAACCTGGGGCGACACAACGCTCGGAATGGTAACCGGAAACAACAAATACTTCACGCTTTCCCCCCAGCGCGTAGCCGAGCTCGGACTGCGCCCAGACGAGTTGCTTAGCCTTTCGCCACCCGGAAGCTCGCATTTGCGGGGCCTCTCGCTTTCGAGTGCCCAGCTGAAGAAACTTGGTGAAGAGGGCAACGCGATCCACCTATTCTATCCAAATGACCCGCCTTCCAAGGCTGCCGCGGCATATATCGCCGACGGCCACAGGACAGGCGTCGACACCGCCTATAAATGCCGGGTTCGCAAGACCTGGTATCGGGTACCGCTCGTTTCACCCGCGGACCTTTTACTGACGTGCATGAATGCGGACACCCCCCGGATTACGGAAAACTCGGCCAAGGCGCGTCACCTTAATTCGGTGCATGGGGTTTACTTGAACGAGGCATATACTGCCTTGGGCCGCGAGCTCCTCCCTGTCGCCAGCTTGAACTCAATCACCTTGCTACATGCCGAAATGGTCGGCCGCGCCTATGGAGGCGGGATCCTGAAGATCGAGCCAAAGGAGGCAGACGTGTGGGCCATGCCTTCCCCGACCCTGGTCGCCTCTCGCGCCGATGAGCTTCGCAAGATTAAGCGAGGCGTTGGAAAGCTCCTTGACAAAGGGCGGCTGCTCGATGCCGTTAATCTGGTTGACGAGGTACTGCTGGTGGACGGCGAGGTTTCGGCGACACATATGGCAGCCGTCCGGAATGCACGCGCGGAACTGGCGAACCGTCGCAATGTGAGGTCAGCAAGTGGCCGCTAAACCAAGTTCGAAAGCAGAAGCCTGGGAAATATTCGATCATATCGTCGAAGCTGCCGCACCTAGCGGGGAACACAACAATCCATGGGTTCTTGGAACTGACGGCCAGCCGTTCATCAATCCCGATTACGACACCCTTGCGCTATTGCTCGGTGTTCCGCTGCACCTGAAAGTAGGGACGCAAACGGGAGTGCCTGCACTCGCCCTCGATGTCTGGCTCAGCTACGAACTTCGGAGGGCTGGTTTCGGGACGGACCAGGTTTGGCCGAGGCCTGCTAATCCGCGGGTTCTTCCCGCGCCTGTCTCGGCTTTCGTCAAGTCGCTTCCCACAGCGATACGAGCCAAGGTCCAATCCCATTTGACGTCGAACTCGTCCATTCCCGGCGTGACCTCCTCCTCTGCTTCAATTCTGGGTAAAAACTATCTGAAGCAAGTCGATGTCATCATCACGGATTGGGTAACCGGCCCAGAATTGCTGATATCTACGAAGCGAATGGACTCCTCATATGGAAAAAATGCGCCGAACCGCATCGAGGAATCCTACGGCGATGCCAAGAATCTTCGCTTGCGCCACCCCCTTGCGGCACTGGGGTTCTTGTTCGGTCTGCGGTCTGACATCTTGGAAAAGGAACCCAAGACGGCAGAATGGTTGTTCGACCTTTTGTCCAAGCTTGGCCGTGAGGACGATGCCTACCACTCCACCTGCCTGGTGTTGATGGAATACTCCACTGATCCGGTACAGCCGGCGGTCGACGAAGAAGAACCCACCGACGGCATATTAGAGCCAGGCCCGCAGCCGATAACAGATCCGGCCGAGGGTGAAATAGCGCACCTTGCTGAAAGCACGGTCGAGAGCATCGTCAAGGCCCTGCCGAAGGTATCGATCCTCGAAGAACGAACTCCAGATGACCTCTCACCGGCCCGTTTTCTTACGTCGTTGGTTACGCGCGTTCTCGCGGCCACGCCCGTCAACATGCATGAGGAGGCGAGGAGGCGCAGGTCTTCAGTGTTGGCAAAGAGATAACGACCCTCCGAAACCTCATACACTCATACCGTTAGGAGAGTGCCTTGCGCAGGGATCGAAGAAGCGCTTCGGCTTCATCAATTTTTTCCAAAAGATCCTTGTCGCCCCTCATCTCTTGCAACGCAGTCCAAGGAAGGGCCTTCATCGATTCCATGACGCTGTCCAAATCCCCAGGAAGTCCGCCCTTGGGTTTTTTTTCAGTCGGTCCCAGTCGCAACATAGCGGTGTCGAGATCACCGACCTCTGAAAGGAAATTCGCCTTCGCAACTGGGTCCGGCAAGATGGACCGTAGCTTCCTCAAGTCCTTGGAATTGGTAATACGCTTCTGGTTGACCTTTTTTATAATGGCCTCGACCACGCTAGGTGTAAGTAACTTCTTACTGACCCCCATCAACTCTCTTGACCACGTTATCGCTGCACTTGGATCCCGCAAACTGGTGAATTTTTCCGAGAGCTCAAAAATATCAACCAGGTTGTCGAGTTCACGAACTGTAATGCCGAGGATATTCGCGGCGCTGGTCCGTCCCATGAGGTCGACCAACCTGTAGGCAACCATCTCTTTTTCCTTGGCATCCCACTCTTTGCGCTGGCGATGAATGTAGATCCACACACGAAGCCTATCCTCTTCGCTGAGTGTGCGATCCGTCACTTCGATTGGGACTTGGCGGTAGTCTTCCTTGCCCTGATCAACCAAAGCTCGCGAGTTTGTCCAGCGCCGGTCGCCATCAATGATCCGGAACTTTCCCGGAAAATCGGGATGCGGCTCAACGAGCAGCGGTTCAAACAGACCGCCGTTCGCCTCGATCTGCCGTTGAAGCTCTTCATCGACTTTCGGGCCCAGACGAGGCTGTTTGTCATTGGGCACAATGTCATCAATGTCTGCTTTGGTGCGATAGGTTCGCAGGACCGTCCGGTCGAGCCGGCGCTCCTGTAAATTGACGACGTTTTCGCGGCCGACTGCTGGTTTGCTCATCATCCTACTCTGACGCCGCGCTCGTGGTGATAATCATATCGATCTCATGCTGCATTTGCGCTTTGACTTTTTGAACAGCACGGATCAGCTCTCCCTGTTTTTTCCAGGTCGCATCGTGCGCACGTTTCTCTTTTTCTTGCACGTCCAGTAGATCGTCGGCATGGGTATCGAACCGACTGAACAGATCGGCACAACGTTCCGAAGTGATATAGTCGTAAAGTGCGGCGGTCTTTTGTGTTCGCTCTTCATTGCTTAGTCGAAGTGAGTGGGTATGGACGGCGTTGTTGCGTGGATCACCCGTCGACTGATATTGAGCGGTGGTTTTCAGTCTCAAGTTTTCAGTCTCCTGATGTGGATTTCGACGATGCCGCACAAGTTCAATGCCGATCGGCGGGACAAGATTGCCAAGCAGAAATATCAAGTGACGAATTGGCCGGCATATAATGAAAGCCTGCGTCAACGTGGTGATTTGACCATCTGGGTGAAGGATGAGGCCCTGTCTTTATGGACGGCGCGGAGGCGGACATCGCGGGGTGGTCAGCCGAAATACTCGGATCTGGCGATTACGTTGTGCTTGACCCTGCGCGTCGTCTACGGGCTGGCGCTACGCCAGACCCAAGGCTTGATGCGCAGTGTCGCGGCGCTGATGGGGTTCGATATTGCCGTGCCTGACTTCTCCACCCTGTCTCGCCGGAGCAAAGGGCTGGCGTTGCCGTCGACAAAGTCCCGAGCCACAACATCAGGTCCGGTCCATCTGGTTGTCGACAGCACCGGCTTGAAGGTCTTCGGCGAGGGCGAGTGGCTGGAAAACAAGCATAAAACCAAGGCCAAACGCAAAAGATGGCGCAAACTGCACCTTGGTCTCAATCTTGTCAGTGGTGAGATTGTTTGTTCCGATCTGACCGTGGATGATGTCGGCGATCCGACAGCGTTACCAGGACTTCTGGACCAGATCGGTGGCCCCGTCGAGAAGTTCATTGCCGACGGCGCCTATGATGGAACGCCAAGCCGAGATCTTCTGGCGACACGCTTTGGTGAGATCGTGGAGATTATTATCCCACCTCCCAAGACTGCCGTTGCCAGCCCTCAATCGGTGCTGGTTCCATCTGTCCGCGATCGCCATATTGCAGAAATCCAGACCAAAGGGCGGATGGCATGGCAGAAATCCACCGGCTACAACAAGCGCAGTCGCGCTGAGACCCAGATGGGTCGATGGAAGGCTGTGATCGGGCCCAAACTCAAAGCCCGACATTTTGACAATCAGAAGACTGAAGCGAAGATTGGCGTCCGTGTTCTTAACCGGATGACAGAACTTGGCCGGCCTAAGTTCGAGCGCGTTGCATGAAAAATGCAGTGGATAGGGTTGCCTCGTCCAAAGTCTGATCCATGCAACAGTGCTGCATAAATTGCCGGAAACGTTAATTGAAGGCAGTAAACTCTAACGCGAGGTCATCCAAGGGCGACCATGCCTGAAAGCATAGAACCGCCGGATTTCTCGCCGGCGGTTCAAATGGATGTTTAGTCAATCGCCTCAGACGTGGGACAGACCAAGGACGGATCGAAGTTCCTTCTTGGCGGCTTCAAATTCAGCTTTGTAGTCGTCATGGGTGCGGATCGTTTCGGCAATGACGGTGCCGGCGATGCGGCCAGCCTCGACGTCCGAAGCATAGTGAATGCCGCCGACAATACGGTTATGACCATATTCCCACGCGCGTGCCATCAGCTCGGTCCTTTTCTCCGGCACCATGTTGGAAAGGACGATGCCCATCAGCGTGCCGACGGTGGTGTGACCCGACGGATAAGCACCCGACTTCGAGAGGGGAACAATCGGCTTGACCAGGTCGCTGTAGAGGTGAGGCCGCGGACGCTTCCAGAAATCTTTGGCCGGATCGACAACAGCGCCTTCTGTGGCGACGACGCGGTCGAAGAAGGCGGCGAACTTCGGCAGGTTTTCCTTGGTGAACTTGGGATTGTCGATCACATCGGCGAAGCGCCAGACATCTTCATCCGCATCGGCGACGGCACGTGCGGCCATCTCAGGTGTGCGGGTAACCTGGATCGTTAGTATTTCAGCGAGTTCGGCCTGCATCTGCGGCGAATTATTGGCGGGCGGTGTCGGCAACAGCGAAACGAGGTCGATTTCCTTGGCATTGGAAAATGGCTTGGCATCTTCTGCTAAAACGGAAGAAGCAAGGCCGATGACGAGGGCGAGCGACAGGGCTAGATTGCGCATGGTAACTCCTTTTGAACAGCGATGCCGACGCTAGCACCCCGATATTCCGCTCGTGTGACAGTAACCTCACCAATCCGTATGAAATGGAAACAGTGTGGCGCAAACCTCCGAGCCTTCTCGCTCTCACGCCACCGCGCGCTGCATTCCTCATTCCGGTCAAGGAAGCCCTGATTCATCTCGCAATGCGGACATTACTCTGGGCGGAATATGCGCATGACCTGGTCTGTAAACGGCTTGACGAGAAAGGACGGCGGCGTACGCTCTTCTGGTTTGACGAAATCCTCGACGGGCATTCCCGGCTGCGCTTCATTCTGGCGGTCGCACTGGTCTGGCAGTTTGCGCAGAGGAAATATGTTCCCGCCGCCTATTGGCTTTCCGTGGTGCTGATCAGCATTGTTGGCACATTGATTACGACAATCTGGTCTACAACTTCCATGTGCCACTGATGGCTACGACGATTGCTTTCTCGATCGCCCTGGCGCTGACTTTCCTGCTGTGGTTCCAAAAAGAGCGGACGCTTTCTATCCACTCGATCTTCACCTGGTGGCTATGGGCTTCCCTATACGCCCGTGTCGGCTTTGGGGCCCTGACATGCATATTTCAGCGGAAGCTTAGCTTAGACCGAGGACGCGCTTTCCGGATCCTGAGTTCGCCCCTTCGGGCCGACGCTGCGCCATCGCAGCATGGGCGAGGCGCATCTGGGCTTAGTGAGAGCAAATTTTACGGAGATGCAGCGCGCGCGCGATTTTGCCATCAACGATACTCCCTCGCCGAACTGGTCGTCGCGGTTGATTTGTAACGGTCGTTGCAATACGATTGCTACATGACGAATTTAGCTTGGCTCTTGCTCACATACAAAGTGCCCCCAGACCCCGCGACCAAACGCATCGCGCTTTGGCGGCGGCTGAAAGGAATGGGCGCCGTCTATCTGCAGAATGGGGTTTGCTTGCTGCCGAAGACCGACGATCATGTCCGACGCCTGAAGATGCTCGAGAACGATGTTTCGAAGATGGGCGGTGAATCCGTCATCCTGGAGACGGTCGCCCTCGACCGCGCGCAAGAGGACAAGGTCGTATCCCGCTTCAAAGCCGATCGCGACGATCAGTATCGGGAGTTTCTGGGACGGTGCGCCGATTTCGAGGCCGAGATCGCAAAGGAGATCGCGATCAACAAGTTTACTTATGCCGAACTCGAAGAGGAAGACACCGACTTAAAGAAGCTCCAGGGCTGGCTGGAGAAGATCAAGAAGCTCGATTTTTACGGAGCCACGCTCGCGGCAGAGGCGAGCGAGCGCTTGCGAGGGTGCGAGGCATTGCTCGACAGCTACGCGCAAAGGGTCTTCGATGCTCATGACGAGAACCGATAAATGAGCGGTCAACCGGACAGGGCTGACCGAGCCACTGCAAGCATCGGCACTCGGCTTATCCGCAGGTCCGGTCTCCCGACGGGCATCTGGGTCCTCGGGTTCGTCTCGATGCTCATGGATATATCGTCCGAGATGATCCACGCTCTGTTACCCATCTACATGGTCACAGTACTTGGGACGTCAGCATTGAGCGTCGGCATCATCGAGGGTATCGCCAAGGCGACAGCCTCAATCACGAAGGTCTTTTCCGGCGCACTCAGCGACTGGCTGGGCAAGCGCAAGCTACTGGCGGCGATCGGCTATGGCCTGGCCGCCTTCACCAAGCCCATCTTCCCGCTGGCTGCTTCCATCGAATGGCTGATCGCGGCGCGCTTCATAGACCGCGTCGGCAAGGGCATTCGAGGTGCGCCCCGTGATGCCCTTGTCGCCGACATCGCCCCACCCGATCTGCGTGGCGCCAGCTTTGGCCTGCGGCAATCACTGGACACGGTCGGCGCCTTTCTCGGGCCGCTGTTCGCCATTGGCTTGATGTGGCTAACAGCCGACCATTTCCAGGCAGTGTTTTGGATCGCCGTTATCCCGGCGTTCCTGTCCGTTGGTCTGATCGTCGTTGGGGTCAAGGAGCCGGATCGGCCCAAGGAGCAGCGTCGCGCCCGGATGCAGCTGCATCGCGATGAACTGCGCCGATTGGGAGCGACCTATTGGTGGGTGGTCGCGGTCGCGGCCGTCTTAACGCTCGCCCGTTTCAGCGAAGCATTTTTGATCTTGCGGGCACAATCGATCGGCTTCTCGGTAACGGCGATCCCCATTGTCCTGGTCGTCATGAGCCTCGCCTACTCCCTTTCCGCCTATCCAGTTGGTGTGCTGTCGGATCGCGTCAATCGTACAACCCTACTAGCCGTCGGACTCGTCCTTCTACTCGCAGCCGACCTCGCGCTTGCATTCGCGGGCGATATTGTCTGGGTTGGATTTGGTGTCGTGCTCTGGGGCTGTCATATGGGTTTCACCCAAGGCCTGCTGGCAACCTTGATTGCCGAAAGCGCTCCCGCCGAACTGCGGGGAACCGCCTTCGGTGTGTTCAACCTGGTCACAGGGATCTCACTGCTCGTAGCCAGTGTCGTCGCCGGCGCCCTTTGGGACATGACGGGGCCGCAGGGCACATTCCTGGCGGGAGCCGCTTTCACCATGATGACTCTCGCCGGACTGTTCATCGTCCGCGTGCGGCTGGGAGATCGGATCCATGTGTGAGCATCTGCCGCCCGGCCATGTGATCCCGTCCAATCAATCACAAAGGCAGCGCGCCTGAGGCTGCTTTGAGTCAAACTGGAGACTGCCGATGTATGAACTCGACGCCGCTATAACGCATGCGATCAACGGACTGGCAGGACATAGCGCTGCTCTCGATCTTCTGATGATCTGGATCTCCAGTATCGGCGTTCCGCTTATGGTTCTGGCGGTCGCTGTTCAATGGTGGCGGAGGCCCGACAGACCGCACATGCGCCATATCTTCGTTGCGGCAGGGTTCTCGTTTCTACTGGGGCTCGGCACCAACCAGATCATTCTTCTCTTCATTCACAGGGCCCGCCCTTATGACGGCGGCGTAACCAACCTGCTGATCGAACGCAGCGCCGACTTTTCGTTCCCCTCCGACCACGCAACGGCAACCTTCGCCATTGCGGCAGCCTTTCTCCTTCATGGCTCGCGGCGTGCCGGACTTGCGCTTCTTGCCGCGGCTTGCCTGGTCACCTTCTCCCGTATTTATATCGGCACCCATTATGCCAGCGACGTCCTCGGCGGCGCGCTGACCGGGGTTATAGCAGCGCTCATTGTCCGTGCGTTATATCGGGAAGGCACCAGAGCCGACCGGCTAATCACCAGCATCCTATAGGACGCCGGCAATGGCGTCCTTGCTCTCATCGATAATCGACTGGCTAAGCGCACATTCGCACATTGCCTATCTCGCGGTGTTCCTGCTTGCGCTCTCTGAGTCGATCCCAATGATCGGCGTCATCGTTCCGGGCACGGCGGTGATACTGCGCTCAGCGCTCTCGTTCCGAGTGGTGTCCTGGTGCTGTGGCCGCTGCTCGCCGCAGCGACATCAGGTGCGATCGTCGGGGATGGTGTCTCTTTCTGGCTTGGCCATCGATACCACCGCGAGATTCTTGGGCGCTGGCCGCTGAACAGGCACCCCGAACTGATCGCGCGTAGTGAAGCCTTTTTCGAGCGGCACGGCGACAAGAGTGTCTTTATCGCCCGCTTTGCGCCGGGAGTTCGCGCGTTCGTGCCACTTCTTGCTGGCATGCTCGGAATGTCGGTGAGACGGTTCTATGCCGTCAACATCGCCTCGGCCCTTGCCTGGGCGCCGTCACACATTTTGCCGGGCGTTCTCGTCGGCGCCACATTCGGCGCTCTCGGCGCCGCCGCAAAGCCGCTGGCGATCCTTCTGATCACGCTGCTCGCAGCTGGCTGGGTCATGCTGCGTATCGCGCGATGGACGTTGAGGCGCGCGGTTCCGCTTCTAGACGCTGCTGTTACAGAGATACGGAACTGGGCTTCGACCAGAGACACCTGGCTCAGCCGCAGTATCGCCAGCCTGCTCGACCCGGAGCGTTCCGAAGCGCGGGTTCTCGCCTTGATGCTTGTCCTCCTCGGCGGCGCGGCTTGGCTGTTCTTCGGGGTTCTCGAGGATGTGATCAGCGGTGATCCGCTGGTCGTTGCCGACAGCGCCATCTTCAACGCATTGCAGGAGGTTCGCACGCCAGCCGGCGATGCGGTCATGATCGGTATCACCGAGCTTGGCGACACCAGAGTCGTAGTAGCCGTCACGGCGATCGTGTTCCTCTGGCTCGTGTGGAAGCGTGCGTGGCGCACGGCTGCTTTCTGGCTAGTTGCTGTCGCAGGGGCGTCGGCTCTCAACACCATCGTCAAGGTTACACTCCACAGAGCAAGACCCGATGAGCTGCTCTATTCCGGCTGGAGTGCATATTCCTTCCCGAGCGGACATAGCACGACGAACATGGTGCTCTACGGTTTTCTTGCATCTCTCATTGCCCGCGAGCTTCGTCCGGCGCTGCAGGTGTCCGTCGCCGTCGGCGCTGCGGTGCTGATCTTCCTGATCGCGTTCTCGCGTCTCTACCTCGGTGCGCATTGGTTTTCCGATGTGGTTGGCGGGGCGGCATTCGGATCCGCGTGGCTGATCCTGCTCGGCCTCTTCTATCTGCGGCGGCCGGCCGAACGAATAGGATCGCCAGCCTTGCTTGTCGCGGCGTCCGTAGCGCTTCTCCTTGCTGGAGGAGGAAACATCTATCGAAGCCATTCGATCGATGTGGAGCGGTATGCAGCCAAGAGCGCAACACAGATCACGGCTGTTACCGACTGGTGGACGACAGGTTGGCAGAGGCTACCGGAGCGGCGGATCGATCTCACCGGTGAAGTGGAGGAACCGCTGACGTTCCAATGGGCGGGCGGTCTACCAGATTTGCAGGATGTGCTGCAGCAACATGGTTGGAGGCCCTCGACGGGTTGGACGCCGGAAACCACCCTCGCATGGCTCACTGCATCCACCGACGCCGCTGCTGTCCCGGTCGTTCCTCGATTTGCGAGCGGACGTCTGCCAGATCTAACCTTCGTCCGATCCTGGGGCCTGCCCGCCAACTCAAGTTCGCGTCTCGTTGTTCGCCTGTGGACCACTGACCTGGAACTCACGGACGGACAGCCGACTCCGCTTTGGGTGGGTTCGGTCACGGAAGAGCGTATCTATCGCCCTCTCTCGCTGATCACTCTGGTTTCGACGCAACCGGACTTCAACGCGCCGAGGCAGGCGCTGGCGCAATCCTTTGCTAACAGCAACCTCGTATCACGCGCTGACGAGCAAACGAATGAAGAATGGGACGGGCGTGTTCTCTTGGCCCATCTATAATCGCGCAGCAAATCACCCCGGAACCAGCAAGAACCTTCGGCTGCGGGTAACTGCCCTGTCGTTTCATCGATACAAAAAACAAAACTGACTGGGTTTCGATCATCGGACAATCGAGGTTTCGTTGCAAAAAAGGAGGCCCGCCGCTAGAGCGAGCCTTAGGCCTGCCCAGGTTGAACCCAAAACCTGCGAAGAAAGACCTGCATCAGGCCACAGATTGATACTCTTGCCCGGGCGGAACTGGCCATTTTCCTTGTGCTGTCAGACTGCTGGCCGCCAATTTGCGGTCGAGGTCGTTGGCAGCGCTCTCGAGGAGTTCCGCAAACGCACCGAGACTCATGTTGTCCGCGCGCAGCATCTGCCGGATCAACGGATCTTTCAGAACTTCTGACATCGTCATGTCCTGCATAGCAGTCCTCCTTCTTGAGCTTTGAATTTAGCGCGGCAATGCAGAGATCGAATGTCGGCGGAGTGGCAAAAGCATGGCGCTGGTCGCGGGTTTTACGGCGCAATGCTCGGCGACGTGGATGAATCAAGACGCCTCTTGGAAGGCTTCACGGACGGGGCGATCTCGGATTTGTTGTCTTGCTCATCGCCTGGATCGCCATCGCCGATCTCGTCCATGCGATGATCGATTGCAAGGGCATAGATGGTGTCGAGCACATGTCGATCTGTGACATCGGGATCGGTGAGCGCCAGAAGCGCTGCACCGACGATCTTCTTGCTGGAGGTCTTCGGGCACTTCCTGGCGACGAATTCGTAAGGGATTTTGTCGGATAGGACCTTCGGTCGCCCGGCAACGCTATTGCCGATGCCGCCCTTTTTATGCCGCAAGAACTGTGCTGGAGGCGGCTGCCCACCGGCGCTGCCACTCCCTAATCGGCATAATCCGGATGTCGGCACTATGACTCGGCAAGTCCAACAATTCTGATCGGGAGTTGGTTCGTCACCGGAAGATCCTCGATCACGCGGTGGAAGCGGCCAGGAACCAGACTCCACGCCCGTCGCCAGTATAGGCTGAACACGGAAGACGAGTGTGTCTTCAGTTCTCTTTCACGATGGATCGCATTCGTCCGTCTGGTGTACCAACCGGGTCCCGACGATCGCTACCAAAGGCCATTGGTTGTCCGGAGTCAGCATTGTCAAGCGAAGTGAAGATTTGACCGTAGGCGAAACGAAGAACTGACCCCCTTCATTGATTTGCTGTTTCGTTTGTCTCGAGCGCCGTTCCGGCCTTCCGCAGAAGGCCGGAACGGCGCTTTTCGCGAAGCCTGTAGCTATCACCTCGGATGGTGATCACTGTCGAATGGTGAAGGAGGCGCGCCCTGGTGCAAGCCGGCGTCCATGTCAAAGGTGTTGAAGAGGTCGATCTTGGCGATGCCCCTGGTCAGGATCATCGTTGGGTATCCATAGCACGGTTGGGGACCACGTCGCCGGCCCGCAGCCGAGCCAGTTTGTCCGTTCGACGGTATACTCAACATGGAGGCCATCCCCACCGGGGCTATAGGAGAGGGACATGATCTATTCTCAAGAAAAGTCCCGTGGTCTCCTTCCCGCTGATCGCCATCCTGCTGGCAATCGCCGGCATTCTCGCGGTGCTTGTCGCCACCGGCGGCCGACATAACAGCGCCGCCGGCCGCGTCTGGGTTCCACAGGCTCAACAGCAGGGGGCGGAAAGCTATCGCATCCCTTGCCTTTGGCATCAGTTCGCTGCGGCCAATGCGGTCCGCCAGCCGTGCAAGACGTCGGAGGTTCTCCAAATAGCGCGAATCACCAAGAGCCGCTGTGGCACGGGATCATGGGTGGTGGTGCCACTCCGAGGTTGGGTTCGCTGGACTTTCACCTTTGGCCTCCGCTTATCCAAGGAGAACCGGACGGGGGGCTGCGTCTGCGGGACTTCGTCTTGCCACTCGTCGAGTTTCTTCAGTGCGTCGAGAATGTCCCTGTATACTTGCCGCAGCGTCCATGGCTGCCATAGCGTCGGACGTGAAGCTGGACCCATCCATGCGGATCGCGCGCCAAGGGGACCACGATCGAACTGGATGGCGGACGCCGACGGATGCCCCAGTCCGGCAACGATTCGACCGCCTGAAGGTCAGAAGCCCGCGAAGCAAGAATTGCTCGTTTCTCGTCTTTCGAAAGCCGCGCTGAGACGACCTTCTCCGGGTGGTCCGTCTTACCAGCCGTAGCTGAAGGTGGCACCACTGCCATTATCCCCATCCTGCACCACGTCGGTTTCAGCATTTCGCCCATACTGGAAAATGCCATAGGCATTGTTGTAGCCGTTCTGCCGCAAGGTCGCAGAATGACCATTGCCCCGCTGCCGGATGAAGCCGAGGTTGCCACGGCCAGCCTGAGCGATTCCAGCCCCGTTACCTCGGCCCAACTGCCGGATGTCGGCGTCTTTCAGGCCGCGGTAGAGCGAATAGACGCGCAGCCCGGTTGAGAAAAGACCCGCATCCTCGGCGTCGTCCGGTGCGAGGTTGAACGAGATTCGGCCGCCGGCATAGGCTGGCACAGACAAGGCTACTTGCGCCAGGCTCCCGGCAAGAAGAGTGACGGTAAGGATCTTAAACACGTTGCGGCTCATTCTGATCTCCATCCGGCTGCCTCAGCCGATGATCGACTTTCGCATCTTGCAGCTGAACCCAGTCGGAATTGCCCGTTCAGTTGTCGTTCAGTCGTTTCGACCTGATCGGGTAGGAGGGAGCCTTGCGGCATCCCTCCTCCCACACCACCGTGCGTACGGTTCCGTACACGGCGGTTCATGTCGCGCTCGGTTTCATGGTCCCCAATGCCCGCCGCCCTACAAGCGCCCAGCCCTATCTCGCGGGTTCCGCCCGCTACCTCCGGCTTAGGCCCTCTTGCGAGGCATCTGCTCAAGGCGGTCGGAAAAGCGGTCCAGCCTCCGTCGACATGTTCGGCCCTTCACCGGTTGGTCCGGCTACTACGGCGTCTGCTGACTTCTGCCGCCCCATCCCGACACCTTTCGACGCCGGTAGCAACACCTGAAAACCAGGGCAGGTCGGCAGACCTCCCAGGGTAAGACGCGTGACCTTCGTGCCACATACCTGTCGCATCTACGGCCGCACCCTCCGGGTGATATCGGGCTTCGGGTGTGTTTGCCCCCTCGCCCGGATGCGGTCGCCTCATATGCGCTTCCTGTTCGTCAGGCCGGCACTTTGCCTCCAGCTTCCTTCAGACCCCGCCTCGCGACGACGCCCTTGCTGTTCAGCTAGCGGTTCCCATCACCAGGGCCCGCAGAGGACTCTCACCTCCAAGTCATCGGCCGGATACCACCCCGGCCAAGCGGTGTTCTCACACCACGCGCCATGCCTGGCGCACAAAGCAAAAGGACGCCGGAAACCGGCGCCCCTTTACGGAAATTGCAGCGTGTGGAGACCGATTAGTCGCCCCCGATCTGTTTCGTGCAGCTGAAACTCCTATCCCGGATGACCACGTCCAGTGTGGCTTTGTATTTGGCTCCTTTCGAGTCGAGCGAGACCGAACCAAGGATTGCCGTATGTCCCTCGACGGCATCAAAATCGCCACTCTGGTTGATCGTGGAGCTTCCGCCGTCTCCCACTTTTTCGACATGGAAGGTGTAAGTCCCGCCGACATGCTTGTCGGCGTGGACGAGTGCGTCCAATCTCACCATTCTTTCCCCAGGGGTTGCTTTGATTTCACAAAGCTGCGCCCGGTCAGATTGGTTGGCAGTTGTCACGGCGGCAATCGCGCCGACTGGAAGCAGGACCAGTGCGAGAACCGTCATCACGCGGTGCGGATGTTTGATGCTATTTGGCATGGTCGTTTCCCCTAATGGTCTGCTGTTGCGATCTTGACCTCTTGCAGCCGCCTACGGGCAGGCCTGGACAAAAGCCGCGACATTGCCGTTGCCGCCTTGGCTGACATTGGCGCTGCAGCCATGGCCGACCTGGACGCCGGCCGCGATGTTGCCATTGCCGTCCTGGGTAAGGATGGTCGTATGGCTGGAGCCGAATTGGCCAATTCCCGCTACGTTGCGGTTGCCGCGCTGATAGGTGGCGCCATAGTTGTCATTGCCCTCCTGACCGACAGCTGAAAGATTATGGCGGCCATATTGATGGCCGAGAACCCGGTTGTAGCCACCGTTCTGGTAGGTTCTGATGCGGTTTCCGTATCCTTCCTGTGCCCCACCGGCAGAGTTCGACCAGCCATATTGTTCGATACGAACATCATTGGCGATGGCCGGGGCTGCGGCGGTGATGCCGACGAGAGCGACGAGTGCAGTTGCAATGATAGAGGTGCGGATCATGACTATGTCTCCTCAGGCGGATAAGACCGCGGTTGAACGTCCTTCTTCTAGACGCTCCCTTTGAAACGGAAGCTGAAGGCATCATTCAGTCGGGGTTCATTCGCGGAGATCGGCGCAATCGGGCGGGCTGCAGGTGCCTGGCCAGGAAGTTTTGGCGATATGTGTTCCGAGTCGTCCGTCACCGAAATAACGCAGACGACCTATACGATCCCGGCTCTCTCATGGCGCGGCGACTTGCCAGACGCCGCAAGCCAGGGACGTTGATGCCGGCGGCTTACGGAGGGACAGACTTGTCTTCAGTTTCGCTTCAGCTTCGCCTAATCCAGCGCTCATAAACCATTGCTAAGTAGCGACGCAAGGCTCGCCAGCCGTCACTGGCGAAAGCACATACGCTTGGCCCCGACTGGGGGCTCACAGGAACTGCATCGCATGTTGATTGGAAGAAACCGCTATGCCTTCTCTTCTTTGGACAACAGGGCTGAGGTGTAAAAAAACGATTTGGACATTCTTTGCCATTATGCTGGTTTTGGCCGGTATCGCTTCCGTAAATCCAGCCGAAGCGCAAAGTTCCCCTGAAAAGAGAATAGCCCTCGTCGTGGGTAACGCCGCCTATAAGGCAGGCGCCTTGCCGACGCCGGCCAACGATGCCGGGCTGATTGCGCAAACGCTGCAGGCCGCCGGCTTCGATGTGATCGGTGCGCGCGATCTCGACCAGAACGGATTGCGCGACGCGATGCGGGACTTTCAGACGAAAGCGAATGCATCGGGACCCAATACAGTCGTCTTCGTCTATCTGGCGGGCTATGGCGTGCAGTACCAGGGCGATAACTATTTCTTGCCTGTCGACGCCCAGATCGTAAACGCTAGGGATGTACCGGTCGAAGCTCTGCGGATAACCGATTTCTCGAGATCGCTAGCCGGCATCAACAATCGCGGCAGCATTGTCGTGCTCGATGCAGCAAGAAGCAATCCATTCGTGCAGTCCAATCAGCCGCTGGCCGGTGGTTTGGCGCTCGTCGACCCAGACGCCGATCAGCTGATCGCCTTCAATGCCGCGCCAGGCACGGTCGCCCCGCAGGAGCCCGGCCCCTATGGCTCCTATGCCCATGCTCTCGCCGAAATGATCCGCATCGGCGGGATTCCTCTCGACGATGTGTTTGACCGGACACGGTTGCGAGTCAGCGATCTGACGAAGGGCGCGCAGATTTCCTGGAATGCCTCCAGATTCAAGAATGCCTTCACGTTTTTCGGTCGTGGTCCCAATCCGCCGCCGGCTCAGTTGTCCAGCTACGACAATACCTCTATCCGGACGAAGCCGATCAGCGAATTCGATGAACGCGATGCCTATTTCGCTGCGCTCGATCGCGACACGATGCGCGGTTACGAGGATTTCCTGGCAGCCTATCCGAACGACTCCATGGCAAGGCGGGTGCGTGCGATCATTGCAGCGCGCCGCGAAGCGATCACCTGGCGCGAAACCTGGAATGCGGACACGCCTGAGGCCTATTGGTCCTATTTGAGACGTTATCCGCGTGGTCCCCATGTCTGGGATACCCGCCGTCGTCTGGAACATTTCGAGGCAGCGCTCGAGCCGCCCCCGTCATTTTCGGTGATCGAGTATGACGTGCCGCCGCCGCCACCAGCGGAAATCGTCTATGTCGACCGGCCTGTTCTGTACTTCGGTGATGCGGACTTCGGTTATGCGCCGCCGCCGCCGGTCGTCTTCCTGGCACCGCCGCCGCCGGATTTCGTAACGCTTGCGCCGCCAAGACCACCGGTCGATCTCTACGTGCTGCCGGCGCCGGTCTTCGTTCCGGTCCCCGAATGGGTGGAACCCCCGCGTGATATAGTGCCGCCCGAAAACAACATCATTTTCAACAACATTCACAATACGGTCATCAACAACACGGTTGTCAGCGAGAACGAGGCCGCACCGGCTGCGCCCGGATTGACCACGGGAGAAAAGCTTGCCGGCGCGGCCGTCATCGCCGGGGCGGGTGCAGCTGCGCTCCACGTCGCCTTGCCGCCCTCGGTACAGAAAAAGGCTGCGGTTTTGCAAAAGCAGGTCGCGGCCGCAACCGGGAAACCGACACCTGCAGCCGGTTTGGCGCTGGCGCCCGTACCTTCCGTCCAGACACAGGCACAACAGCTGCAGCACCAGCCCCAGATCCAGACCGGAAGTGCTGCCACCCACGAGCTTCCCGGCGCCAACGGCGAGCCGCTGCCGCCCGCCGGCAAGCTGACAACCAAGCGGAAGTCGGCCCCGGCAGAAAAGACGCAGGCGCCCAAAGCCGAATCGAATACGGCGCGTAGTCCGACGACGGTCGCGCAACCGACGCTTCAGGGCACAACTCCCGACGCGCATGCGCTTCCCGGTTCAAAGGGCCAGCCGCAGTTGCCCGAGGCCAATGCCCCTGCCGTCAAAGGTCAAAGCCAGATCGCCAAGACCCCGGCACAAACGGCAGCTCCAAATGCGAAGCCGAAACGAGGTGTCGCAGCCCCGAACCCCGACGCTCGCAGCCTGCCGGCAAACTCTGCGGCACCGCCAATTATGGACAATACGCCAGCAAAACCCGGCGTTCCCAATAACGGCGAGCCGCAGCTCGGCAATCTGCGCCATGTTGTTTCGCCGCCGTCTCGAGAGTCTGCCGCGCCGCCATCATTGCCGAGGGAGCCGCATGTTGCAGGTCCGGCGCAGGCACCTGTTCCAAAACCACCGGCCGAACCCAAGCTAAAGGTCGAATCGAAGATACAGGCTCAACCCAAACCCCAGGCTGAGCCTAAGCCTCAGCCCAAGTCCAAGCCGGCAATCGTCGAGCAGCAGGCGAAGCGACCGCCGGCCGCAGAGAAAAAGAAGTGCGGCGCTCCAGATCAACCTGCATGCCCCTAAGGCAGTTGGCATAGAAGATAGAATTGCTTTAAAGGACTGCAGCAGCGCGCCTTGGACAGAGGGATCGTTTGCTGACGTTCGAGACGCGGAGCAGGGCTTATATGGTCTCATCGGACAGGGCATTATTCCGGGCGGCGACGCTATCGTTGCCGCTGATATTCCTGGGGTCCCAATCGGCCTTGAGCCAGGATGCAAAATCCTCCGATAACCAGTGGATCATAACCCTTGGCGGATCCGTCGAATACGGTCCTTCCTATGAAGGATCGAAGCACCTTTCTTTCAGTGGTATGCCGTCTTTCGATTTTCGACGGTTCGGCGAAGCGCCTGAATACAGCGCGCCGGACGATAATATCGACTACGGTCTGTTCGATATCGGCGGCGTCGAAATCGGCTCTGTCGTCGGCCTGAGAGGAGGGCGGTCGGCATTCAACGAATCCGAACTGCAGGGTTTGCATTCGGTCCAGTGGAATCTGGACGCCGGCGTCTTTGCGCAATACTGGCCGATAGAGGATCGCCTGCGTATGCGGGCGGAAACACGTCAGGCGTTGTGGGGCGGCGACGGTTTGCTTGCCGATCTCTATCTCGATTGGTTCCAGCCGGTCGGCGATCGCTGGCTACTATCTGCGGGTCCGCGCATATCTCTGGCAAACGGCGCCTATATGCGCAACAATTTCGCAGTTTCCGCCGAGGAAGCTGCCAATAGCGGTCGCGTCGAGGCGTTCGACGCGAATGGCGGTCTCAAATCCATCGGTTTCATGGTGGCTGCCACCTATACGCTCTCACCGGCCTGGAGCGTGCAGATCTACGACAAATATAGCCGCCTGGTGGGCGATGCCGCCGACAGCCCGGTCACCTCAGGACTTGGCTCAGCCGACCAGAACGTCATTGGCATCACGCTCAACCGCTCCTTCCAGATCGGCTTCTGAGCTTTGCGCCGCCGCTTTCTCATGCTGGCCGATATAGTCCCGCGTCACGGGAATGACGTCGTTGCGCTTGCTTAGCTGGATCTGGAAAACCACCAGATCTTCGTAGCGGAATGCGGCTTCGGCGCTTGCAAGGTAGAATTCCCACATGCGGCAGAAGCGTTCGTCGTAAAGTGCGGCAGCCTCTTGCCATTGCGCCAGGAAGCGCTGCCGCCAATGTGCCAGCGTCCAGGCATAGTGCAGGCGGAGGACCTCGATATCGGCAACCGCAAGACCGGCTCTTTCAATTTCGGGAAGGATTTCCGACAGTGCAGGAATGTAGCCGCCGGGAAAGATATATTTGTCGAGCCAAGGCGTGGTGAAGCCGGGTGTCGCCGAGCAGCCGATGGTGTGCAAAACCATGAGGCCATCATCTTCCAGCAGGTCCGCACATTTCTCGAAGAAGGCGCGGTAGGATCCGAGGCCGACATGCTCGAACATGCCGACCGACACGATCCGGTCGAACCGTCCGCTCAGGCTGCGATAGTCCTGAAGGGCAAACTGGATACCCGCCTCCATTCGCCCGTGTTCGGCAAGCCGCCTCAGGGCATAGCCATGCTGCTCTTCCGACAGGGTGATGCCGAGCACATGCCCGCGCGGCACATGCCTGGCCATATGCAGGGCCAGCCCACCCCAGCCGCAACCGATATCGAGCACACTCTTGCCGGGCTCAAGCTGCAATTTCGCGGCGAGATGCCGCTTCTTGGCGCGCTGCGCCGCATCGAGCGATTGGTCGGACCTCTCGAAATAGGCGCAGGAATATTGCCGGTCCGCGTCGAGGAAGAGCTCGTAGAGCCGGCCATCCAGATCGTAATGGTGGGCGACATTGGCTTTGGAGCGCGCCGGCAGATTGCGATGGCGGAAGGTGCGCAACCGGGTGCGGGCGCCATCGATCAGCCGGGCGACGACGGGATGTCTGGCGTACTGCGCCTCGCGCAACATCATTGCCAGGAAGTCGTAAAGCGAACCATGTTCGACAAGAAATCGGCGGTCCATGTAGAGTTGGCCGAGCCGCATATCGGCATCGATCAGGAAGGCCCATTGCGCAGCCAGATCGGCAAAGCGCACATGCACCCGTTCACCGGATGCGTCACCAAAGGAGAGCAGGCGGCCATCGGACGTGGTAACGTCGAGGGAACCGTGGGTGACGATGCGAGAAAGTGCCCGCGCCATGATCCAGTTGGTGAAAGCCGCGGCCACGGCGCCGATCCTCTCGAAGATGAAGCGTTGTGCTTGCGCCATCACCGATCCTTGCCAGGATGCGCGTGGGGCAGCGCGTGCCCGCTGCGGGGGTCATTGACCGGGTGCGTCGCCTCCGATGCGCCGGCGATCAGCCAGACGCCGGCAAGGATCAGGCCGCTGCCGACGATCTGGAGTGCGACAACCGGCTCGCCGAACATCAACCAGCCGCTCGCAATGATCAGGACATAGCTGATACCCGAGAGCGGAAAGGCCCGGCTGAGGTCGAGTTCGGCCAGAATGGCCATCCAGACGAAGAAGCAGGCAACCTCGACGACGAGGGCCGCCAGGATCCAGTGCGAGGCGAGTGCGTCGTGCGCCAGGGTCGCTCCGTGCGCACCGGTCAACTGCACGGCGCCGAGCTTCATGAAAATCTGAAACAGCGTGTTGAGGACCGGCACGGCAAGCCATGTTAGGCGCATCGATGTCATCACTTGGCCTGCTCCGCGGAAAAAAGTGGGGAGATAAGCCGCAGCAATGTCTGGAGCACGGGATTTCGGTGGCGGAAAAACATGGTGTTGGCCGTTAGTTGGCTGCCGAGCCGTACCTTATTTTCATAATATGCCTGGCCGCTCTGGTAACGGCTGAGACCGCTATCGAGGCAATAACGCAGATTGGTGAACCAGCTCAGGAAATAGAGATTGTACGGCCGTCCCTGTTCGCCATCCATGCAGAAGAACTTGTCGATCGCGACTCGATCATCGTGAACGATGAGATTAGCAGCCAGCGGCTCGTCCCCGACATAGTAAAGGACGCAGAACGAACGGCCGCGCATATGGGTCAGGATCCCCTCGAAATAGGCGGGCGTCAGCTCTTCGAACTGCCATTCGCTGCGATTGCGCGTATCGTGGTAGAGCGCCATGATACGTGCCAGCACGTCACCCACATCCGTTCTGATTTCGACCCTGACGGCGTCGAAGGACTTCATCTTGCGCCGCATGTCCTTGCGCGTGCCCGCAGACAGCCGGGCCATGTATTCGTCGATCGTCTGAAAATCGATATCGAGCCAGGCGGATGGCAGGCCGCCGATTGCGGCATAGCGCCGTTCTGAAAACACGGCCCCGAATTCCAGGGCGACCGGCGCGGGAATATCCTTGATCCCCATCAGCGAGCAGCCTTCCTGAGCCGCAAGACTTTCGAAGGCGTCGAGCAGTTCGCCGAGCAGTGCTTCACGACGTTCCTCCGGCACCTCGGCATGAAAGCCTATGACGCCGTTTTCGGTGCACGGCGAGCCGAGGCAGGCAAGCCGCAGTACCAGGAAGCCTGAAACGTGCCGTCGCACGCGGCGGATCAACCGGCGCGGCAAACCCTCTTCCAGTGTCGTGTCCAGCGGATAGGGGCACAGGAACGCCGGCACGGCGGCGCTGATCCTTCCGTTCTCGACGATCGTAATGTAGCGCCAATCGAATTCGCCGATGCCGGCGTCTTCGATCGCCAGCAGGCAATCATAATCTTCGACCTGGCCGCGGTAGCAGGCATTCCACGCTTCGCGGCCGATGGCTCGGATCGTGTCGTAGACCTGTGCGACCGGCTCGCCGTTTTCGGCGGGAAATTGTCTATAAGCGAGCTTCAGCATGGCCTGCCTCAAAGAAATTGGCCGTGAATTCGGCCACCTGTCGATGCTGGCGGTCGAGATGGATCATGTGGTAGCTGTCCTTGATCCACTTGAGTTCATGCGGCCCGCCGATGTGATCGGATATGTAAAGCGCATGCCGGGGATTGCTGAGATCGTCCTCTTCGGCGTGGAGGATCAGGGTTGGCGTCTGGATCTGAGGCAGGGTACCCCGAAGCGCCTTGCCCAATCGATACATTTCGACGATGCCGCGGCCGGGGAATTTTTCGAGCATGCCTTCGCCCGCCATGTCCTCGACCAGGCGGCGCATGCGATCATCCTTGATGCCGAGCGATTGGTTTTCCCTGAAGTTGAGACGGTCGAGAAACGGCACCCGCGACAGCCAGCCGATATGCGGCGACAGCATCGTATAATGTCGCGGAACGTCCCAGCCGTCATAGTGGAAGCAGGGCGAATAGATCGCCACCGCCTTGATCAGGTCCGGCCGGTGCTTGGCAGCCAGCAATGACAGCTTGCCGCCGACGCAGATGCCGGCGGCAAAAACCGCTTGCGTGTGTTCTGCCAGGAATTCGGATCCGCGCACGACGCTTGTCAGCCAGTCTTCCCACTGCGTGCGGCGCAGCGTCCTGATGTCTTCGCCATGACCGGCCAGCAACGGAGCGTGAACGCTGTAGCCGCGCCGGTTGAGCTGGCGCGCTAAGAGCTTCATTTCGGCGGGCGCGCCCGTCAAGCCGTGGATCAGCAGCACACCTTTGCCGTTCGTTCCCGGCAGGAAGAAGCTCAACTGCTCAGATCTCATGCCGAAGCTCCAGCTCGCGGTTTTCCGGAGCCATGAAGCCTAGGGCATGGCAGGTGCTGATCACATGCGTGCCGGCCTTATCCTGGTCTTCCCTGATCTGTTCGTGTAGTGCCGCAAGTTTCGTCCAGTGGGTGCGCGGCCGGTAATGATGTTCGGCATGATAACCATTGCCGAACCAAAGCCAGTTGTAGAATGGCTTGTGGCTGCTCACGCCCCAGGCAATCGGTTCGTCCGGATCGCCATAAAGGTGTTCGTAGTAGCCGTTGAGCGACGACAGGCAGTTGCCGGCGTAATAAAACGGCACGAAGAACAGCACGGCCTTCCAATCGTAGATCAGCGCGATCGCCGCCAGGCCGAGGAAGACAAGCAGTTCGAAACGGCCCCATGCGGCGTCGAAAGGACGGTTCTTGGCGATGGCCTTGTGGATGTCGCCGAGGCTGTCGCGGAAAAAGCTCATCAATGTGTAGGACCAGACGTTTTCTGGCTGGCCGTCGCGGCCGTGGCGATAGATCGAGAGAAGGTCGACCGTCGCGCCGGTCTCATCGGGCCGGTCGCTGTTGCCAGAGTGATGGCGCATGTGCACCCAGTGGTAATAGGTCTGAGAAAAACCGATCCCCACCGACTCCAGCAGGCTGAAGCCATAATTCATCCAGCGCGGCTTGAAATAGGGCGTGTGGATGAAATTATGCGAGATGCTGTTGATGTTCCAGGATATCGATACGGCATAGAGGCAACCCAGGATCGCTGAGACCCAGAGCGGCCGGCTTTCGAAGCCGACGATCAGGTAGATGTCAAAGACGAGATGCGCGAAGGCCGCAAGCACGGGGGCGGCATCCCATCTGGTATGAGCAAAGATTCTCATAGTCCGGTTGCTCCTACGCAGGCCACGCCGGCGGTAATGAGAAACACGCCCGCCGCGTGGCGAAAGTTGATATTTTCCTTGAAGACGGCGGCACCCGCGACGACGGTCCCGACATAGCTGAGCGCCATCAGCGGAAAGGCGATGGTCAGCGGCACGCGGGCGAGCACGGCCGTCCAGGCAAGCAGTTCGATCGCCCAGAAGGCGATGCCGAGCCAAGTCAGCGGCTTGGCCAGGGTTGCCAGAACGGCGCTGTCGCTGGCCGCCTGCTTGAAGCAGACCTCGCGGGCGGTTTCCGCGACCACGCAGAACAGGATCAGGCCGAACATCGGCAAGGTGAGGCCGCCGGTCATTCCATCGATTCCGCCAGGACTTCCAACAACGCGTGATTTGCGGCGCTGTTGATGTTGCGCACGGCATCCGCCGCCTGCCGCAGCCGCGGCTGATCGATGAAGATTTCCGCCTGCTTCAGCAGCCGGGTCTTCAGGCCGCCGGCGTAGCTCGGCATCGAATAATCGCCGATGACGTCGGCGCCGACGACGCGATGGCGGCTGCCGATCTCGCTGATCAGCGCCATCAGATAGGGCAGGCGCATGCGACCTTGATCCCAGTTGGTCACGGCGTCATCGGCGCCAAGCACGTCCTTGTCGATCGTGAAATAGACCGCCTCGGTGCCGATGCGGCTGAGGATCAGGTCGATGAAATTCTCTTCGCCGATCTCGGAGATGGAATTCCAGTAGAGGGCGCGCCCGTCCTGCCGGTAGCTGGCGCCGCTGCCGTATTCGGCAGAGACGCGGCTTGGTGGATGCTCGTAAGGGTAAAGCTCCAGCTTGCCTTCCCTCAACCAGCGCAGATTGGCGCCCTTACGTTCGGGATTGCGCAGATCGCTACTGCAGACGCCGACCGTGACGACCTTTTCTATCTTGGGGTTCAACAGGGCACTGTTGATCCACGAGCCACAATGCATGCCGCCCTCGAAGTTCACCCAGTCCGGGTGATTGTCGAAATGAACGAGTGTGGTCGAAACCGGCCGCCGTTCGAGGGCCGTATCGAGCAGCAAAGCGGTCACATGGTGGAAGTCGCCCGAGCCCATGAAGGCAAGCTGCGGTCCCCGGGCTCGAGAGGGCAGCGATCGGGATATATCCCGGCCAAGGTCGGACAGCATCTTCTGCCTGCCCCACAATCTGATCGCACTGCCGCCCCGCTTGTCGACATGGTGGCACGCGCCTACAAGCGTGCAGGCGCGCACGAAGTCCGGCTGCAACTCCAAAGCATCGTCGAGATGAAGGAGGAGAAGCTGCACCGTGCTACCTCCGAGCCGCGCGCGTGAAGAGTTGGTCGAGCAGCGTCAGCGCCAGATCGATCTCTTCGAGTGAGATTAGCAGGTTCGGCGCCAAGGTGATGACGTTTTTGTGGTAGCCGCCGACATCGAGAACGAGGCCAAAGACCTTGTTGCCGACCTGGAGATCGCCCTTCATGCCTTCGTCGCAAAGCCAGTCCATCGTCGCCTTGTCGGGCGTGAAACCGTCTTCCTTGCAGATCTCGCATCTCAATGCCAGTCCAAGCCCGTCGACGTCGCCGACGATCGCATGGCGCTTCTGAAGTTGCTTCAAGCCATCGAGGAAATAGGCGCCCTTGGCCATGATTGCCGCGCCGAAATCCTCCTCTTCCAGCATCTTCATGGTTTCGAGCGCAACGGCCGTTCCCATCGGATTGCTGGCGAAGGTGGAATGGGTGGAGCCGGGCGGGAAGACGGTCGGACTGATCATTTCCTCCCTGGCCCAGACGCCCGACAGCGGGTTGAGCCCATTGGTGATCGCCTTGCCGAAGACGAGGACGTCGGGCGAGACGCCGAAATGCTCGATCGACCAAAGTTTTCCGGTCCGGTAGACGCCCATCTGGATCTCGTCGACGACAAGCAGTATGCCGTGCTGATCCAGGACCTTCTTGAGTTCGGTGAAGAAGTTCATCGGCGGAATGACGTAGCCGCCTGTGCCCTGGATCGGTTCGATATAAAAGGCCGCATATTCGGCGCTGCCGACCTTGGGATCCCAGACGCCGTTATATTCGCTTTCAAAAAGGCGGGCGAACTTGCGCACGCAATGCTCTCCATGTTCTTCCTTCGACATGCCTTTCGGGCCGCGGAAATGGTAAGGGAACTCGACGAATTGCGCCCTTTCGCCGAAATGACCGAAGCGGCGGCGATAGCGATAGCTGGAGGTGATCGCCGAGGCGCCGAGCGTACGGCCGTGGTAGCCGCCTTCGAAGGCGAACATCAGGCTTTTGCCGCCGGTGTAGTTACGCACCAGCTTCAACGAATCCTCGATCGCCTGCGATCCGCCGACATTGAAATGAACGCGGCCCTTGCGGCCGAATTTGCGTTCGGCGTCCTGCGCGATCATGGCGGCCAGTTCGACCTTTTCGCGATGCAGATATTGCGATGCGACTTGCGGCAGCCGGTCCAGCTGCCGATGCACTGCGGCATTCAACCTTTCATTGCGGTAGCCGAAATTGACGGCGGAATACCACATCTGAAGATCGAGAAACGGCGTTCCCTTGGCATCATAGACGTAGGAACCTTCGCATTCCTCGAAGAACTTCGGCTCCGCCGCGTAATGGACTGTATCGCCATGCGAGCAGTAGGCTTCTTCCATCAGCCGCAGCTCGGCCTCCGACCGTTCGGATAGCAGGGACTTTTCGGTGAAGGTTTCGACATTCACAATGTTCATCAGATGCCTCTTGGTCTGGTTCACGCGATTTGGGATTGGGGGACCGCGCGGCCTTGGCGCGCGATGCCTGGAAGGGCTACTTTCAGCTTGGAACGCAGATCGGTGAAGTCGGCAAAGCCGATAAAGGGGATGCCATGGTCGGTGCAGTGATCTGCGAGCCTGTCCTTGGCGAAGACGATGTCGGCCATGCCGGCAACGCAGAAATCGCTTCGTCCGTCGCCGATATAGATGTGTGGTTCGATGCCCCAGATGACATGGCATTTGCAGACACCCGAACCCGACGAACAGCCGGCCGCCGTGAGCGCGGGCGAAAGGGCATAGGCCTCGCGGCCGTCGACGAGGCGGTAGGTGAGGCGGTTGGCAATGACGGGAAGATCGGCAATGCCGTTACGCAGCAGGACGTGACGGATGAAATGGTCAACGCCGTCGGAGACGACGCTCACCGGCAGGCCGGCCAAGCGGCAATAATCGAGGAAGGACTTGAAGCCGGGGTCGATCGCGACCGTATCGAGCAGTGCGCCGAGCTCGCCGCGGCTTGCGCGGATGAGGGCAATCTGCCGGCGCATGCAATCGGCCGATCCGATCAAGCCGTCCTTCCATTGCTTTTCGATCTCTTCCCATTCGGGATCGGCAAAATGCGACAGTACGATATCCGTCACGTCCTGGATGGAAATCGTGCCGTCAAAATCGGAGAAGACCTGCATCAAATGCCCTTTCGAACTCTCTGCGGCGGTGTTTACCGGGCGTCGATGAGGCAGGACTGAAGGCAAAATGATGCGAAAATGAAAAATGCGGGACACGCCGCGTCCGAAAATGCCTTGCGTTGAGAGCACGGTCAGTTTCCACAGGATTCGATCGGGATCGGGAGGTATCGGTCCGAGCTCAGGTCTTCGGCAGTTGCAACTCCACCCGCAGGCCGTGTCCCCAGATCGGTGTCGAAAGCTTCACCGATGCCGCAAGACGATCCGCCGTGTCGGCGACAATGGCAAGCCCGAGGCCGGCGCCCTCGGCGCTGAGGGTGTCGAGGCGATAGAAGCGCTTGAAGACGGCCTCACGTTCATCGGGTGGAATTCCCTGTCCGCTGTCACTAATTGAAATCAGCCAGAAGTGAGGCTCCGCGGCGAGAACCACCTCGATCCGACCGCCGGGTGGGGTGTACTTTATCGCGTTGTCCAGGAGGTTGCCGACCATCATCTGCAGCAGCGATGCGTCCGTCCTCACCTCGGCCGATTCAGGACCGACCAAAGAGACGTCGAGCTTACGGCTGGTGATGATGTTGCCGACTTCCGCGAGCGTCGATGCCATCAGATGGTAGAGATGAACAGGCATCGGATTTAGGGGATGATGGCTAACCCTCGCAAGGCGCAGCAATTGCTCAATCAGATGGGTTGCCCGGTTGTTGCTGGTAACCAGATCGCCAATGATCGCCTTGCGCTCCAGTTCGTCGTCGGTGCTACCCAGCATCTGCAAGAGCAGTTTGACGCTTGCTTGCGGCGTGCGCAGTTGATGGGCGGCAAGATCCGAAAAGCGCCTTTCCAGCGTCAGCGACCGCCCGAGTTTGCCGAGAAGCTGATTGATTGAACGGCGGAGCGGCAGGAGATCCCTAGGCAGATCGCCTACCGGTATTTCTGAAAGGTCATCCGGGGAACGGGTACGAATCTGGTGGACCAGTCCATGGATGGTGCGCAGGCCGCTATTGATGCCGAGCCAGATCAAGAAGCCGATCACCGGTACCAGGACGAGCAATGGAAAGAAGAGATTCAGCAGAATGTTGGATACCAATGTCTGGCGCAGCGAAATCTTCTCGCCGACTTCCATGACGATGCCGGAATCGGGGATCGGCAGTGAATAGACGCGCCAGTTCTCATTGCGATAGCTTAGGTTCGTGAAACCTGCCTGCTGGTTTGGCACGTCGGACTGAAAGGCTGTGCTGCTGAAGAACATGATCTTGCCGTTCACCCAGGCGCGGAACATGTGCGCGTCGGCATAATCGTCTGCATCCTCATTAAGGGCGAGCTGATTGTCCATGCTGAAATCGATATCGTCGACCTTTTGCGGCGTGCGGTCGAGCGAATGTTGCAGCCGATTATGCAACAATCGCCACAAGACGTTCGCATCGTTGATGAGCTGCGCATCATAGATGTTGTTTATCTCGCGCGTGGCGCTGGTGAAGGCGAAAGCGCCGATCACCATAATCGTCACCACCACGACCGGCGCGATCCTGAAGAAAATCTTGCGCGTGAGGGTTGCCTGGCTCATCGCTCGATCATGTAACCGATGCCACGGATTGATTTGATGAAATCAGCTCCGAGCTTCTTGCGCAGATTGTAGATCGTCACCTCGATGGCATTGCTTTCGACGGTGCTGTTGGCATCGTAGAGAGCGTATTCGATATCGTTCTTCGTCACATAGCGGCCGCTTCGTTCCATCAGGAGCTTGAGCAGATGAAATTCCTTGGCGGTGGTATGAACCTGTAGACTGCCCTTGCGCGCCACCATTGCCGACGGATCCACCTCGATATCGCCGCACCGCAGGAGGCTTTCGGCCCGGCCTTCGCGGCGACGGATGAGGGCGCGCAGGCGCGCGAGCAATTCGTCAAGGTCGAAGGGTTTGATCAGATAGTCGTCGGCACCCTCGTCAAGCCCTTCGACCTTCTGCCTGACGGCATCGAGTGCTGTCAGGAGCATGACCGGGACGGTGTTGCCCTTCCGCCTCATGCCTTTGAGGACGTCGATGCCACCCAGCACCGGGAGATTAATGTCGAGGATGACAGCTGCGAAATGCGAATGCTCCGCCGCTTCGAGACCTGACTGGCCGTCGCGCATCCAGTCGACTCCATAGGCATGTTTCTCCAGCGCCCTCTTCAGCGATGAGCCGAGAATGCTGTCGTCTTCAACAAGCAGAATACGCACGTTCCCTCGCTTCTTGTGTCGGCAAATGCTGCCGATGTGAATGGCGATTTAAAGCATTGTTGTGGCAGGTGGTGACGGAAACGTTCGCGCCTAGATCACAATCTCGAGCCAGCAGCAGACCGGACTTTATGCTCAGACGATGCATGGAAAGTCTCCAGGGTCCGGCGCCAAGCCGTATTGCCTATAAGTTTGTACCAAGAACGTTCTACTAAATACGCATGGTGACGCGACGATCACCATAACAGGCGGCGTCGCAGAAGGTTGTGGACCCTCACCGGCGACGAGCGCGATATATAATGGCACCGTCGCTAATTTTGCTTCATCCGGAGGAATATGGCGTGTTATCTACCTGAATGGATTGGTGGTGTCTTATGGCTAGCAGCAAAACGGCTTCATTGACCTGCATGAAGATGGTTGTCCGCCATTGACCGACAAGGTCGTCGACAGCGCATTTTCACGGACGCTGCTGGCGCCTGCGGGTGCCACGTGCGCATCGACTGGCTGCGAAAGGAACTTAGGGCTAGGCTCTGGCTTCTCGCTCCCCGCGAAACGCTGCACCGTCCTGACGGCCTGAACTCTCATCGGACGTTTTCCGAACTCTCCTGGACCAAAGACGGACGCTCATCATGACAACAATAACAAGTATCCTCTCCACGGTGACAGCAGCCTTTCTTGGCTCCTTCGTGGAGGTCGTCGAAGCGTTCACCATTATCCTTGCGGTCGGCGTGACCCAGAGTTGGCGACCGGCCTTCATCGGCATGGGCCTGGCGCTTGTCGTTCTCGCCGCTCTGGTACTGGTCTTCGGGCCGCTACTCGGCCTCATCCCGCTCGACATTATGCAATTCGTCATCGGCACGCTGCTGATCCTGTTCGGCCTGCGCTGGCTGAGAAAAGCCATCTTGCGTGCTTCTGGTTTCATCGACCTGCATGACGAGGAAAGGGCATTTGCCGAGGAGACGGACAGCCTTCGTCGGCAGGCGGACAACCGCAGGGCAAACTTTCTGGCCGGCATTGCAGCATTCAAGGCGGTCCTGCTCGAAGGGGTGGAAGTGGTGTTCATTGTGATCGCCACCGGCGCACGTCCCGGAATGCTCGGCTATGCGAGCCTGGGAGCGCTGGCGGCGTGCCTTCTCGTTCTCCTTACCGGCCTTTTGGTTCACAAGCCGCTCGCGACCGTTCCGGAAAACACGCTCAAACTCGTGGTTGGCCTGATGCTGAGCGCGTTTGGAATTTTCTGGGTGGGAGAAGGTATCGGCACGGTTTGGCCGGGCGCCGATCTCTCGCTGTTGCCGATCTTCAGCGTATTGGCGCTCTTCTCTTTGGTGGCCGTCAAAATGCTTCGCCGGTACTACAACGCGCACATGGAGCCTGCCCAATGAACATTCTCAAAATCGCAACCAACGAACTCGTCGGCATGTTCATAGACGACGGCGCACTTGCCCTTTTGGCGCTAGCCCTGATCATCGCCGTCGGCTTTTCGGTGAAATGGGGGCTACTCGGCGGTTCAATCGGCGCCGGCATACTGATCGTCGGATGCCTGCTGATCTTGGCCGAGAGCGTCGCGCGAGCTGCGAGGCGGAAATTCATGCACAGGTGATGGCCTTATGAGTTTTTGAAGGACTCTATGAATTCCCTTGTCCGAGAAGTCATCGACAGTGCCGTCTTTTCTTAGTTGCGCTATGCTAGGAGTAGCACCTCTAACGTCGCGACATTTCCGGATGATTTGTAGTAGTGTCCTCCTATGAAAGTCCTGCTTGTCGAAGACAATCATGCGTTAGCAGCGTGGCTTGGCAAGGCGCTCAAGCAGGCGAATTATGCGGTCGATATCGCACACGACGGCGAAGACGCGGGACATCTCCTGAACGTAGCGGAGTATGCCGTCGTCATTCTCGATCTGTCGCTTCCGAAAATTGACGGAATGACGCTGCTCAAGGGGCTCCGACAAGCCGGCAACAAGGTTCCGGTTATCATCCTCACGGCCAATGCCAGCCTCGATGGCAGGGTCGCCGGACTGGATGGCGGCGCGGACGATTATCTTGCCAAACCTTTCGAAATAGCGGAGCTGGAAGCCCGCATCCGTGCGCTTGTCCGGCGCGGCCATGACCGGGCAGCGCCCGAGATAGCCATCGGAGATCTAATTTTCGACGGCGGCACGCGCCAGTTCACCCTGCGGGGCGAGACGCTGGTTCTAACGCCGCGAGAACATGCGGTCCTCGAACACCTTGCCCTAAAGGTCGGTACGACGGTCGCAAAGGCAACATTGTCGGAAAGTGTCTTCGGCTTCGACGACGCAGCGGACGCAAGCGCGATCGAAATCTACGTCCATCGGGTGCGGAAGAAGCTCGAGGGCAGCTCGGCCCAGATTGCAACTCTCCGTGGCCTTGGCTACATGTTGCGCCATGCTGGGTGAAAAGTAAGCGACAAGCTGACCCCATCTGGCGTCGGTAGCGTTGGCCGCTGTATTGCGGGACAGACGATTCACAAACTGTGAGCTTCTATGTCTGCGCCTAGCTCTGGAACTAGAAACTTCCATATGATCGAGGCTGTTCCGGAACGGCTTGAGGGCGCCCCACGGCAATTTCGGCGCCGTTGGTCCGATGATTTTAAAGCGCGGGCTGTGGCTGAGGCAATGGAGCCCGGCGCAAGCGTCTCGGCCATTGCGCATCGCATCGGCATACATCCCTCGCAGCTATTTGGCTGGCGTCGTGATGCTCGTGACGGACAACGATCCTCCTCGCAAGATCGGGCTGGTCAGACAGGAACCAGGACGATTGGCGCACGTGCGATGATCGAGCTTGTCATCGGCGACGTCGTTATCCGGGCCGACGCAGATATCGGCGAAGCACACCTGCAGCGGGTGATCCGAGCGGTGCGGTCGGCATGATCCCGTCCGGCGTGAAGGTCTTTCTTGCGAGCCATCCCATCGACTTCCGAAAGGGGCCGGACAGCTTGCTTTCGCTGGTACGGGATGCCGGCAGTGATCCGTTCAACGGTGCACTTTATGTCTTTCGGGCCAAGAGAGCAGACCGAGTCAAGATCGTGTGGTGGGATGGCTCCGGCGTTTGCCTCAGTTCTGCTGGCCCCGGATCGGCCATCATCGCGTCCAGCTCAATCATGCCCAGCTTCTGGCTTTGGTCGACGGAATGGACTGGAAGCGGGTTCGATCCACGCCGGTGAAGCCTCCCGAGATTGTTGGGTAAAACCGCTGCGGCGAAGTGAATCAGGTCCCTGAAACCATGGGCGGAGCGCGGCAAAATATGCTCTGATCATACCCATGACGCGGCCCGAGATTGAGCTCCCGGATGATGTAGAGGCTCTCAAAGCCATCGTCCTTGCCATGGCCGCAAAAGCAGCCCGCGTCGAGGCTTTGGAGAAACAGGTTGACGATCTAGAGGCCCGCAACGCGGACGCCGATGAGCGCATCGAGCGGCTGACGCAGATCCTGAAGGCTTTCGATCGCGCCCGATTTGGCCGACGCTCGGAAAAGCTCGGCTCATCCACCGTCGATGACGAGCAGCATGCCTTTGTCTTCGAAGAGATCGAGACCGGCATTGCGACGATCAAGGCTCAGGTCACGAAAGGCCGCGGTAGCGCGGACAGCAAACGCGCTCCGCGGCCACGCAAGGGCTTTGCGCCTCATCTTGAGCGCGTCGAGGTCGTGATCGAACCGGAAGAGCTTCCAGAACATGCGGGCAAGACCAAAATCCTGATTGGAGAAGACGTCTCCGAGCGGCTGGATGTCGTGGCAGCGAAGTTCCGTGTCATCGTCACCCGCCGGCCGAAGTATGCCTTTAGGAACGAGGATGGTGTCGTCCAGGCGGCGGCTCCGGCACACATCATCGAAGGTGGCATTCCCACGGAAGCACTTCTGGCCCAGATCGCCGTTTCCAAATATGCCGACGGGCTGCCACTCTATCGCCAGGAAGCCATCTACGCACGCGACAAGGTCGAACTCGACCGCAAGCTGATGGCTCAATGGATGGGCAAGCTGGGGTTCGAGCTCAATATCCTCGCCGACTACATCCTCGATGAGATCAAGAAGGCCGAACGGATCTTTGCCGACGAAACGACCTTGCCCACACTTGCTCCTGGTTCCGGATCAGCGAAGACGGCATGGCTATGGGCGTATGCCAGGGATGACCGGACTTTTGGGGGCAGCGGTCCACCGATGGTAGCCTATCGCTTCGAGGACAGTCGAGCCACCGAGTGTGTCGCACGACACCTGAGCGGCTATCGTGGAATCCTGCAGGTCGATGGATATGCCGCTTATAACAAGCTCGTCCGGAAAGATGGAGGCAATGACAGCGCCATCCTGGCCGGCTGCTGGTCGCACAGCCGGAGAAAGTTCTACGAGTTGCATGTCGCAAAGAGCTCGAAAGTCGCTACCGACACCGTCGAGCGTATGGCGAGGTTATGGGAGATCGAGGAGCGTGTGCGCGGCCAAAACCCTGAAGCTCGTGTCGCTGCACGCCAGGAGATCTCCGCAGCGATCGTCCGTGACCTCTTCACTCTCTGGCAGGCGACCCTGCCGCGGGTCTCTGGAAAATCCAAACTCGCCGAAGCTCTGCGGTATGCCATCTCGCGTCGAGACATCTTCGAGCGCTTCCTGACCGACGGCCGCATCGAACTCGACTCCAACATAGTCGAGCGAGCAATCAGACCCCAAGCGATCACGAGAAAAAATAGCCTATTCGCTGGAAGCGACGGTGGC